>CATQHC010000009.1 GCA_958295775.1 Chloroflexota bacterium | reverse complement strand
GAAGTCGGCGCGATCTTTACCGGTACGGTGTCGCGCATCATGAATGCCGGCGTGTTCGTGAACCTGCCGGACGGGCGGCGCGAGGGCCTGGTGCGCATGAGCGAACTGGCCGAGGACTACGTCGAACGCGCCGAAGACATTGCCGACATAGGCGATGAAGTCATGGTCATGGTGATCGAGATCGATTACCAGGGCCGGGTGAACCTCTCGCGCCGCGCGGTGCTGGAAGGTACGCATCCTTCCGAACGCGCGCCCTCGAGCCGCGGCGAACGCGGCGGCGGTGACAGAGGACGTGGGCCTTCATCCGACCGGCGCGGGCCGCCCCGCGGGGGACGGGGTCCGCGCCGCTACGACCGCGAGCGGGCGCCTGCGGACCGGGACCGTGATCGCGCGCCCGCGGCAGCGGACCAAAACCGCGATCGCGGCAGCGACCGTGAATCGTCTCAGAGTGAGGGTGACGGCGGTTCGTCCGGAAGCTCTGGCAGAAAGTGGTAAGGAGTCATGGCAGCAACGCAGGCAGAACACCTTCGAGTTGCCGTCTGCGGCATCTTTGGCCGCGTGGGCGCGACCGTGGCCAACGCGGTGGCGCGTGAGGACGACCTCACGCTCGTCGGTGGCGTCGACGTCATCACTTCCGCTGACGGCTTCGCCGCGACGAACGGCCAGACAGTTGCCACCGCTACGGATTTGCCGGCAGTGCTTGCAAGCGCCGACCCCAACGTCATCATTGACTTCACCCGCGCCGACGCGGCGCGGGTGAACATCCGGACCGCGCTTGAACACGGTGTGCATGCCGTGGTCGGCACCACCGGCATGGATATCTCCGAATTCGAAGAGCTGGGTGAGTTGGCCGCTGCCAACGATCTTGGCTTGGTGGTGGCGCCGAACTTTGCGCTGAGCGCCGTGCTCATGATGCATGTGAGCAAGCTCATCGGTAAGCACATGGACTACTGCGACATCGTGGAGTATCACCACGAGAACAAAATCGATGCCCCTTCCGGTACGGCGCTGCAGAGCGCCATCGACATTCGGGAGGCGCGGGGCAGCGACTTCATCTCCGTGCCCACGGAGAAAGAGACGCTCTTCGGCACCCGCGGCGGTGTGCATGGCGGCATCAACGTCCATGCGGCGCGGTTGCCGGGGATGGTGGCCCATCAGCAGGTGATTTTTGGCGGTCTGGGGCAGACCCTCACTATCCGCCAGGACTCCACCAGCACCGAGTCATTTGTGCCCGGCGTGTTGCTGGCCGTGCGGGCAGTGCCGGAACTTCGCGGCCTCACCCATGGACTGGATGCGCTGCTCGGCTTGGCGTAGGAGTTTTCTTAGGTTGAATTCTGGTAGCACAGGTTGCAAACCTGTGCTACTTTGGTTTTGACAGTGCATTATGGCCCAAGACCCCACTCTGGTTGCCAATTCGACTTAGAGGATGATTGCTTTGAGAGGGCGGTCCTACGGTTAAGAGGTTTTTGGTTAGGTAGATGCCCGGTGCTGATTGGGGACTGTAGAGGAGTGCGGACGTGGCGACGCTTGTGGTGCCGACCGTACGTCAGATTACTCTTCGGCGCTTCAGTCTAGAGGAATATCACTGGCTGATCGAACACGGCTTCTTTCGTGAAGATGAGCGCGTTGAGCTCATCGAAGGAGTGCTGAACGAGATGAGCCCTAAGGGTCTGCGTCACGCTGCCTGCCTTACGCGCGGCTTACGCATTTTCAATGCCGCCTTAAGTGATTATGCGTGTGTGAGAGCGCAAGACCCTATTACGCTGCCAGCCAGCAACTCAGAACCGGAACCCGACCTTGTTGTGGCCCAGAAGCGGGAAGATGATTATGCCGACCACCATCCGCTCCCGCAAGACGTGCTCTTGGTGGTGGAAATCGCCCAGTCCAGCTTAGAGTATGATCGGCGTGTAAAAGTTCCCCTTTACGCGGCGGCCGGCATTGTTGAGTATTGGATCGTCAATCTTCACGAGGACCTCGTCGAAGTGTACCGGGAACCGACAAGTCCGGCTGAAGATGCGCCACACTTTCTCCAGCACTTGCGCCTATCGGCACGAGACACTGTCAATCCTGCGCAGCTCCCCAATTGTGCTGTTGCAGTCAAGGACCTGCTTCCCCCCACACGCGACTAGCGCCTTGGAGTTGCCCACTGCCCTGCTCATCTGTTCGCGCCAAGGAATCTGGGCACTGCGTGCAGCCACCTCTGCGTTCTCAATGTGCAATAAAGCCTGACTTTATCTTCAGAATCAGCGCTTGCACTAAGCAATTTCGCACTTGATTTACCGAGTCGCTACCGGTCTTGGTATGATAGTGTGAGCGCGCTAGAATTGGGCAGTTACAAGCAAGAGTTAGTAAGACGTAGGACAAAGGTATGGCAAACAGCGGCGGTTACAGTGTGGGTGTTCTCGGCGCCACCGGCGTGGTGGGGCGGCTTCTTCTCGACATACTTGAAGAGCGGGCATTTCCCTTGAAGGAGTTGCGGCCGCTCGCCTCGGCAAACTCACGGGGCAAGACAGTGGCGTTTGCCGGTAAAGAATATAGCGTGGAAGAGACCACCGAGGACTCGTTTGACGGCATGGACATCCTGTTTGCCTCTGCGGCCACCGGCGCCAACCGTCACTTTTCGCCAATCGCTGCCCGCGCAGGGGTGGCCGTGGTGGATGACTCCTCGGCATTTCGCATGGACCCCGACGTGCCGCTGGTTATAGCGGGCGTGAACGATGATGACTTGGTGCAGCATAACGGCATCATCGCCGGGCCGAATTGCACCACGATGCAGCTCGTGATTGCAATCAACCCCATTCATCAACTCAATCCCATCCGGCGCATGGTGGTGGATACTTACCAGGCCGTTTCGGGTTGGGGGCGCGACGCCGTGGTTGAGTTGGAAGATCAGATCAAGGCCAAGGCCGCCGGCAACGGCGACAGCCTGCCGCGAGAGATTTTCCGTCACGACATCCTCGGCAACGTGCTGCCGGAAGTCGATTCATTCCTGGATGATGGCTACACCAAGGAAGAATGGAAAGTCATCCATGAGACCCGTAAGATCATGCACGCGCCGGATATGAAAATAACGTGTACGGCGGTGCGGGTACCGGTGGCCGTCAGCCATTCTGAGGCGGTGCACCTGGAACTCAGCCGACCCATGACTGCCAATGCAGTCCGCGACGTGCTGGACGGCACGCCGGACGTACGCGTGGTGGACGATCCCAGCCAAGGGCTCTACCCGGTGGCCACCGACGCGGCTGGCACCGATGACGTGCTCATCGGCCGTATCCGCAATGACGTTTCCCATGAGAACGGCGTCGCTATGTGGGTGGTGGCGGACAACCTGCGCTGCGGCGCGGCTACCAACGCGGTGCGCACAGCCGAGTTGCTCATTGAGCGCGACCTCCTACACGGCGCGAACGTAGCGGCGGCAAGCAGGGGCGCGGGTTAGAGCAACCGCTACTCCCAACCGCTGACGTACCACAACGAATCACCGCGTAGCGCTTCGGCTTGTCCTCCGCCGGTGACGGCGTATAAACGGAGTGGAGTAACAGCACAGGTCGCGACCTGTCCCACCCTTCTCCGGTAGCGCAGGTATGCAACCTGCGCCGGTCTGGTGGCAGGGCTTTCTCCGCACTGGTGCGCATCCTCAGGTGAATTCATTGCCGCCGTGCGTCTCTCTCCGTTGTTGGATTCCCGTCCACGGTTGCCGAAGCGTGTGACAGCGCGCAAAGTGTACGGTACACTGAGGCAAATGACCGTCAAGCAAGATCCGCTAACTGAGAATGAGGAGGAGCGCACTCATGGCAGGCAAAGAGCTGGGGAGACTCATTACGGCGATGGTCACGCCCTTTGCTCGCGATGGCGCGGTGAACTACGATCAACTCGGCAACCTGGCCCGGCAGCTTATCGAGGGCGGCTCCGACGCGCTGCTCGTCACCGGTACCACCGGTGAATCGCCTACGCTCTCCCACGAAGAGAAACTGGAGTGCTACCGCACCGTCATGGCGGCGGCAGATGGACGCGCGCCGGTGATCGCGGGCACGGGCAACTACAGTACGGGTGAGAGCGTGTCATTCTCGCGGGAGGCCGAAGCGCTAGGCGTGGACGGCCTGCTGCTTGTGGTGCCCTACTACAATAATCCGCCCCAAGAGGGCCTCTATCAGCACTTCAAGACTATCGCGGACAGCACCTCGCTGCCGTGCATCGTCTACAACGTACCCACCCGCACCGTGCGCAATATGGACGCCACAACCACGGCACGCCTGGCCGAGGTGGACAACATCATCGGCGTGAAAGAGGCCTCCGGCGATCTGGGCCAAATTTCGGATGTGCTGCGCCTGACGCCCGACGACTTCCGTGTATGGAGCGGCAACGATTCCGATACGTACCACATCATGTGCATGGGCGGCTACGGCATCATCAGCGTGGCCAGCCACGTCATCGGCCTACAGATCAAGAAGATGATCAACGCGACGCTAGATTCAGACATCCCGGCAGCAGGCGCGCTGCACCAGCAACTGATGCCGCTGTTCACGTCGATCTTCCCGCCGATCTCACCGGTCGCCAGTCCGGCCGCTATCAAGGCCTGCCTCAACCTTTCCGGTTTCAACGCCGGCGGCCACCGCCTGCCCTTGATCCCAGTCCCCGATGATTTCGCCCACACCCTCCGCGAACTGCTGGGCACCTACGAGTTGGACCCTAATCTGTCGGTGCTGGCAACGGCGTAGGTTCTATCCGCGAATTCACTGCATTCAAGTCATAGGCAGAAATAGAAAAGCGCTCGTGCTTCGCAAGGAAGCACGAGCGCTTTACATTATTCTAAAAGGTGGATACTATCATTCTTATTGACTATTTCTCTAATGAGAATATTTTGGCGTAGAATAGAGTGGCAACAACAGCCGTTTGGCGAATAATTGTGTTTACCTAAGCTAACTGGCTTCTAGCCATGGAGGGAGTGGGCGGATGAGGCGGGCGATTGCGGTGATTGTTTTGGGTGTAGCTTTGGCCATGTTAACCGTGACTCCAGCCAGCGCCGTAGACTGCGAGTTTCGCTTGGGGTTCAAGACGCTCCGTGACCTTATCGGGCACGACATCGTGGGTGAGTGCCTGGAAAATGAGCACTACAATGCGATAGGCGATAGCAATCAACACACAACCGGCGGACTCATGGCTTGGCGCAAGGCAGACAATTGGACTGCGTTCACAGATGGCTACCGCACGTGGATCGCCGGCCCGAATGGGCTTGTGCAGCGGTTGAATACTGAGCGTTTTGACTGGGAGCAAGACCCACCACCACCCGCAGCGACACCTGCACCCACGCCTGCGCCGACGCCCACACCTGCGCCCAGGCCCACGATAGACCCCCGCCTGCAACCCGTCCTGGATTTCATTGCGGGCACGTCAACTGGAGACATTGTGCTCAATACACTCGCAGAATCCGGCGCCGGACTTGTCTATGGCAATATCTCCGACGCAGCGCACTACAACCCCAACACGAACATGATCATGTTCGATGAGGGCATGAGCAGCCAGCCGGTGGAAGTGCTCGCGTTCATCCTGGCGCATGAGACCTATCACACGTATCTCCCCTGGACTGAACGCGGTGAAGAGTGCTACAACAGCGAGCTCGGGGCGGAGGGGTTTGCGGTGGCATGGTGGCAATCCGCATACGGAAATGCGGGGCACCCTCATCCTGCCGGCAATGACTTCATTACCTATTTCAACCATGTGCTGTGGTTGTGGGTAAACGACATTGAAGGAGACTGGGACGCGCACATTCGGGATGTCTACAGGGACGTGTGCGGGCCAGTGGCAATTGTGGCTACGCCCACCCCGACACCTACCCCGCGGCCAGGCATATACGATCAGGAACGGGTAGACCTGCTGTTTCAAATCCCTGACGCTTTTGGCCGGCATGCGTTGGCCGAACTCTTTGACGTGAACCCCACGGGGGGAAACTCGCGCCACTTGACCCGCTATTTCGCCAACGCGATTGAAGCTCTGCCCATGATATACGTGATGCACGTGTGGGTGACGGGTGGGACGGAGAGCGGCCATCCGCTCCTCGACGTCGACCAATTCGCGCTGGCGTATTTCAGCGACCACCTGCATTACGTCCGCGTAGTAAGGCAGTGGTTGGACAACCTGGAAGCAAACCCTTGTGCCGCCTTGCCCGAGGCGCGCGACTGGGTCATACGCAACGAAAACTATATGCCTGGCGGCCTGCGGGCGTACATGGCGCTGGCGGGGTCGAGCGAGGGGAACTGGTACGGGTTCAATCGCGGGCTGGAGGACGCCGCGCTCGAGTTGTACGACAACCCAAACGCGACCATCGAGAGGTACGGTTGTGTGGATTGATTCTCTGCCAGAAAGTGGTTAGTTAACGCCCAAGCGGACAGTTCGTGAAAACTGCCCGCCCTTACTCCAAAAAGGAGTTGTAGACATGTCTTTTTCTACTCTATCGCCACGCCCTCGGCGCGTCAAGCGTCTCTATTTCGGGAATTACAAGATATAGGCTTGACGCATAGATAGCTGCTTGTTAGGATGGTAACTGCCTAGATTGAGCAGCGCAACCTCCGTGCCGTGTGCCTCACGGCCAGCGAGAGAGACAGGTGTATGCTCCTGTCCCCTTGTGGGGTTGCGCTCTGGTGCAATCTAGGCAGTTACACCTTCTCATCTCTACAAGGGGGCTCTATGCCACGCATCGCCGCAATCTTCCTCGTACTCATTCTTCTACTCCTCTCCGCAACTCCGCTACACGCCGATGAAATCGACCCGCGCCTGCAAGGTGCCCTGAACATGATCGAGGAAACCTGGCCGGGGCACGTCTATGGTGAATATAGTGCAGTGACCACGAAAGGCACAAAGTTCACCTTCGGCAACATCGAGCACCTGGCGCAGTACCACATTCCCACGAACACCATCACGGTTGACGAATCCATGCGCCACCAACCGCTCGAAGTGATCGCCTACCTGCTGGTGCACGAGCTGTTCCATGCGGGCTATCCCTGGACGAAGTACGGGGCCAGGCCGAGGGATGCAGAGGGATGGGCCCTCGATTATTGCTTTACGAATGAGTACTTGGCCGAACAGAGGGCGGCGGGGTGGTGGAGCAAAAGGTATGGGGAGGCAGGACACCCCGACACGGACAACCCCAGGATAGGACACGCCAACTATACTGCTTGGTTGTTTCGTCAGGACTATAGAGACATTGAAAACGGCAAAGAAGCCAATCGGTTTAGCAACTTCATGCGCGAGCTCCTCAAAGACTACTGCAGACTAGGGCAGACAGCAGCACCCGCACCCAAGCCAGCGCCCACACCTGCGCCCGCTCCGCAGCAGAGCGCGGATGCTCGCATTGCGGCACTGGAACGACGTATCGCAGCCCTGGAGCGCCGCATTCAGCAGATGGGGAATGCCGGCAGCGGCGGAACCTGCGTAGTCCAAATAGGCGGGTACCACAGACACGGCAGCCATCCCCTCGACCAAGGACACTCGCACGACATTTTGTGTCGCTGATACATGTTAGAATAGGGGCAGTTAAAGCAAACGGGCTGCCAGCGGAAACTGGCAGCCCAACCACCACTCCGTTAGGAGTAGAAAGGCACGTGCTGTGTCTACAGTACCGTCTTGTCCTTCGTGCGTCAAGTGTGACGCCTGCCTGCGCCGTCAGGAGCTTAAAGCCCGACTTGAACTCGCAGCTCTCGACGCACCTATCTTTGAGCTTGTCATGAAAACGCGGCGTCCGTGGCACTATCAACCCACGCCGCAAGCCCGCAGCATGAAGTCATTCCAGGGCGTCTCGCTTTTGCGCGTGTTGTACTTGTAGCTCGCTTCGTCGATGTACATGCCGGCGTGTTCGACCGTGTAGTGGTGGTGCTGGCCGGAGATAGCCCGCTTCACCAACGCCCAGAAGCCCTCTATCGTGTTCGTGTGCACGTGGCCGTCCACGTACTCGATGCTGTGATTGATGCGCTCGTGGTATATCCAGTCGCGGGCTTCGTTGTAGCCGGAGAAGTAGTCGGTCACGAGCATCGAGCGCGGGTCCACGTTGCGGCGCAGGAAGTAGTTGATGAGCTTGGTGGTCACGCGGGGCGCTGGCTCGGCTCTGACCTTGCCGCCGCGCTCGACGGCGCCAATCACGGGAGTCTTCTTGCTCTCGCGGCGTTGGCCGGGGAGTCTCGGACCGCGCGGCTTGCCGCCGATGTAGGTTTCATCCGCCTCAACGATCCCGCGCAGCAGGGCACCGTCGTCAGTCATAGCCTTGCGGATGCGCATCGCCATGTACCAGGCCGTTTGCTGTGTGAGCTCCAGGTCACGGGCAAGCTGGCAGCTACTCACTGACTTCTTGGCGTTCAGCAGAATAGCGATTGCCGCGAACCACTTTTGTAGGGGTATCTTCGTGCCCTGGAAGATGGTACCGGAAGTGACCTTGAAGCTGGAGAGACAGTTACGGCAATTCCAGCGGCCGACATGGTTGCGCTCTTTCTTGCGGGCGACCTTCTCGCTGTCGCAGTAGGGGCAAACCGGCGTGCCGTTCCACTTGATGCGTTCCAAGTGCTCAATGCAGGCTTCCTGGGTAGGGAACTGTTGTACAATGGCGATAAGATTCATGCAGCACCTCCAGGGAGAGCGATCATGGGAGACAGATGGGAATACGAAAAGCGCAAGATGGAGATTGCGTGGGAGCTCGCAAGCCGCTTCATCCCAAAAGAGCCGAAGATTACCACTGTGGCACAAGCGAAGGAACGAGCAACAGCAACACTCCACTGGTCAATGGAAGTTGTGGAATCGGCGTACCCAACGCCCAACATTCCTGACTCTGAGTAGAGCATATCTCAACCTCCTAAATATATTGTAACAAACGCTCTACAGGTAGTCAAGCCTATATCTTGTAATTCCCTCTATTTCTGCACTGGCTGCGGCTGCACGTTCTTCTCCACGCGGCCGTCGTGCTTCTACTGCTGGTGGCGCGTACTGTGGGGGGCGCTGCCATGAGGAAAGCGCTTAGGGTTAAGGTCACCACACACCTTGCAGCTTTCCTGGCGGCAATCATCCTCTTCTACCTCGGCTTTGGCGTGGGTCTGGCGTTCAACACCACGCTCGCCTTGGTGATTTGGTTCGTCGCTGCGGTAATCGCAGTGACGAACGTGGTTTTGATTGTAGTCTCTTTATTCGAAGGGAGAAGGTAGTGATGTTTGGCATAAAGGATAGGCGTGATCGCATCAGAACAAACAAAATGCTCGCTGCGGTGATTGCTATCCTTCTGGACGCATGCCTGCATCGCGATCCCGAACCGCCTTTTCAACATTGTATGGATGAAGCAGCCATAAAAGAGACTGCAAGGCATTTTCGGCGACAGCTTCAAGATTACGAGACGCTTTCTGCTCACCCGGACATTCCCGCTGGTCACCTTCGCCCTGATGTTCCCCGTGAGCACATTGAAGATGTGATCGAGATTCTGGAGAGCTTTCTTGAGTTTCGGAACACATTTCGGACACCTTCAACTAGTTGAGCAACTTGTGTTTCATGCCTGAAAGGGTGTTTTTGCGATGGCTAAGACCGGAGAGCTATGCCGGCTGCCAGGGGTCTACGAGGGGGAGTGCGGGCACACGCACCGCTTCGACGTGGGCGACCTGTTCACCCGCTGCAGCCTCTGCGATCGGGCGGTCACGTGGACGTGGGTTGGTGTCTAAGCTGGCTAGTCACGTATATAGTCCCCTATTAGGTCTCCCGGATCCTTGGCCTCCTCGAGCAAAGTGAGCGTGGGCCAAAGCATCCTATCGCGCGATATCGCGCGGGCGCTTTGATTTATTCTCTACTCAAGACTAGTTCTTGAATATGAGAACTAGCAATCTAGTATATGGTATGTTCTTTTGGATAGAGTGAATTTCTCAAGCAATCAAAGAAGAATGGCATGGAGTCAAGCTCATTGGCTTTGAGTAGAGGGGAGTGAGGAGAAGTGGGGCGAATAATAGCGGGAATTACGCTGGGCGTCATACTCATGGTTATGAGTGGAGGAAACTTGCATGCCGCAGACTGTGAGTTTCGCCTGGGTTTCAAAACGCTACGTGACCTTATCGGGCACGACACTGTAGGCGCGTGCCTGGAGAATGAATACTACAACGCTATCGGCGATAGTAATCAACGCACGACCGGCGGCCTCATGGCCTGGCGCAAGGCAGATAACTGGACGGCGTTCACGGATGGCTACCGCACGTGGATTAACGGCCCCAACGGTCTCGTCCAGCGCCTCAACACCGAGCGGTTCGAGTGGGAAGCCGACCACATTCACACGCCCCCACCGACACCGGGTCCGGCTCCTGCACCGGCTCCTACCGTCGCGCCGCAACCTACGATTGACCCAACGCTTGCTCATGCCTATCACGTCATGCGCAATACGCCGACCGGGAATAAAATCGCGGATAAATTCGTTCAATTGGGGATGAGCGCAGTGTTTGGAAACATAGGAGAATTTCGGTCCCAATATGAGGTCTCACCGCGCCGCATTACCGTCAGTGAAAAGTACCGCTATGAGAGCAACGAGGCGCTCGCCTATGTGCTGATTTGGCCGACGATGGCGCTAATGCTCGAGGTTGAAGATGGCCCTGCGCAATCCTGGGAAGAGTGCATGCTTAGACAAGGCGTCAGAGAGGGATTCGGCGCCCAGTATTGGCTGGAAGCATTTGGCGCGAACGGCAAGCGGAATCCTACCCAATTGGAGCAATGGGCCAACAATGATCTGAGCTGGCTAGTTGCTGACAATCTTAAGTATGTTTGGATGGACTCCTACTGGAGGGATGAGTGCAACGAGGTTGGAGCGGGGCCGTATATCGATCCCGACCTGGCGCAGGCGTACGTGACGGCAATGCAGGGCCAATCCGAACTCGGCGAGGCGGCGGTAGATGTGGTGGTTGAAGCCGGTACCGAGGTGGTATTTGGGCGGGTAAAAGGATGGGGCGTCTACTCTCCCTCTCGCAACCGCATCACCATTAGCGAGTCCCTGAGAGGTTACAGCCGGCAAGTGCTGGCTGTGGTGCTTATTCACGAAACCTATCACGTCGAGTCGCATCGGTACAGAGGAGGGCGGCCCCAAGCCACTGCCGCGGAGTGCCTCCAGGAGGAGGTGGACGCGTTCCGACTGCAAGCCTCATGGTGGTATGACCGCTACGGCCGCTACGGCAAGCGAAGCCCCAACGGCGTGGAGCGTTCATTAAATAACCTCATGTGGGCGTGGTTCAACGACGATCTGAGGGAATGGGTCCTACTTAGCGAGAGCTATCAGTATCAATGCTTAGGTGGGGTTGTTGACTAGGGGCCCACCGTGCGATTCTTGGCCGCTACTATAACCTCTTTTTCCTTCATTCTTGCCCATCGTTGGCCTGATTCTGTACTGTAGGTGCAGACTGTCCCTACAATCGCGTGAAGTCGCTGCGGAGTTCTCTGGTGGCGGAGCAGACCCCTGAGCAAGTATTGGAAGACATCGGCGCCGAGGTGCGGCGGTGCTCGGCGTGTCGTCTCTGCGAAAAGCGCACCAAGGCCGTGCCGGGCGAGGGCGCGCTCAAGAGTGGCATCATGCTCATCGGCGAGGGGCCGGGCTTCAATGAAGACCAGCAGGGGCGGCCTTTCGTAGGTCCGGCTGGAAAGCTCCTGGAGGAGATGCTCGCCGCGGTCGGCTTGCATCGCGAGCAGGTGTTCATCACCAACGTCGTCAAGTGCCGTCCGCCCGGCAACCGCGATCCGCAGCCAGACGAAATCGCCGCCTGCAACGAGTATCTAGACCGCCAGCTTGCCGCCATTGACCCCCGCATCGTCATCACGCTCGGCCGATTTTCACTGGCGCGTTTCTTCTCCGGCGCCAAGATATCCGCCGTGCACGGCGAGCCGAAATTCGCCGACGGCCGCGCCTACGTGCCCTTCTACCATCCCGCCGCCGGCCTGCGCTCTCCCGCCATCAAGCAGATGCTCTTCGAAGACATTCAGAAGCTGCCGGCTATTGCGAAGCGCCTCAAGGAGTTGCAAGCGCAAGGACATTTCGACCGGCAAGAGGCTGACTCTGCGGATGCCGCACCCGATACTGAAGAAGCCAACACCGATCAACTGAGCTTGTTTTGAACAAGCCGCTGATTGCGAGTCCTTAAGGGAGAGTGGCTCTCCTACCACGAATTTTCCGCATTCGACTGTCCCCTCAAGCCGGAAGAATTTCGACACTTTACCGACAACGCCAGAAGCATCGAGGCGAAATTGCCTTTAGTTGGTGAAAGAGCCAACGGCTGATTATAGCTTCCGGTAACGAGTGAAATTCACCGCAGCACTTGGCCCTTTCATCACCGCCTCTTGGTACAAGTCGAAATCCACAGTTAACAGTGGGGTCTCTTCCGTAACGACTTCCAAGAGTGCAGAATCTGTGATCCCCAGTCGCTTGAACGCGCGGCTATTGGAAGCATTGGTACCCTTAACGGCCACTTCCTTGCTTTCATGGATCAAATGCCTAAGTTGATCAAATAGGCGGGAACGTTCAGGTTCTCCATGTTGCGCAAGAAGATTTGAGGTCTCCGTGAGCGTATGCGGGGTTACGCATACTTGGTCAACCCGTTCAAGTAGACCAAGCAGGATATCGAAATCTTCTGCTGAGTACTCTTTTCGCAACCGTCTATGCTTAGCGATGATTTCCCTACTGGACCTGCCCACTACAAGTAGCAGAAGAAGGCTTGAATCGATGAAACATCCCGAAATCGGCATTCGGTCACTCAGACTCAATGAGAATACGGTCCTTGACAGACTTAACTCGCCCATCTTGATCGCTGATCCGAAAGACCTTGTAATTACGATTCTCTGGGGGCTTCCCGCTGATTGCTGTCGTCAGCGGCGTCGTTTCCCAGACACGGGTAAAACTGATTGTGATATTCCACTCCTCATACTTGTCATCAAAGTCGACTTCCTCAAGACCAACATAGCTGATCGGCTCGGTATCAAATAACTCCAAGAGGTGTTGTTTCGCTGATTGTACTGCTTCTCTGACGTCCATTTTGGCCTCCGTCGTGTGCTACTTATGAAGCCATTATACAGGCAATGCGCAAGCCACAGGGCGGGAGCGATCTTTGCAAAGGCGAAATAGCACTGTGCCCTTCGCTGTCGATTTTCGGAGCAAGGGATTTCTCGCCCATGAAGGCAAGTAGCGAAACCAGACTTGAATACCTTAGAGTAATCACGGCTGGTGGTGAGGCAGGCTTACTTGGATTAGGCCCAGTTCATCTCGATCCCAGACGCGGACTGATTGTAGTTCCGAGAAGAAACGTCTGTCTGTCGGTTGTTTCAGGTCTCGCGCTGCGCTAGTATCGAATCTGGCGAGTCCTGCGCCGGACTCTCTGACCGGCTACCTGCGCTAGCCGGCGGTGGCGAGAGCAAAGGGGATTGGTGTCATCGGGAACCATGGTAGCCGTTCTAGAAGGTGCAGCTTTAGAGCTGCACTCTAGGGGCTGCAGTCTTGGATTGCGATATCGTTGGGACGTTTCTCAATAGGGAGAAGCCTGAGCGCGCAGGGCACTGGCTGCTCTCCACTTGAGAAGAGGTTTCAGCGATTATGTCGCAGCAAAAGCACTTCAAGCAACGCGTCCGCGCCTGCATGGCAAAGACCGGCGAAAGCTACACCACGGCTCGCCGCCACGTACTTGCAACCCGCACAAAAGGCGAGGACTCTATGCAAGATTCTCCGCATTTTCCCGGTGTTCACCCTGAAACAACGGCCCTGCGCACGGCGTTGGCCCACGCCGGCGTGACCAATCCGCAAACAGGCGAACCCTTTACCGAGGCCATGGTCTTCGGCATTGCCGGCGGCGTTGGCGCCGGGGTGTTTCACTTCTACTACGCTGCCGAGGATTTTGCCAGCTTCTACGTTGCCGGTCGGCATAGCTGGCATGAAGGCGACGTGTATCTGAAGAACGCTTGCCCGCGCTTTGGCGTCACGCCGACCGTCCACGAATCCGGCGCCAAGAAGAAGGCCGCCACGCTCTTGGCCGATGCGGTTGACGCGACCGGCTGCGCCATCGCCTGGGTGGATATGGGACTCTTGCCGTATCGGGGCGCGCCGGCGGGCATGGAAGGCGGCGGCTATCACGTGGTGACGGTCTATAGCATGACGGACGGCGAGGCACTGATTGGCGATCTCACCGATCAGCCGATCACAATTACGCTAAATGATCTGGCGGAAGCCCGCGCGCGCATCAAGAAGCAGAAGAATCGCGTCATGACCGTGGCTGCTCCGCAGCAGGAAGCCGATCTGCGCGACGCAGTGCAGGCGGGCATCACGGCGTGCCACGACGGACTGCTGAACCAGCGCATGAAGAACTTTACCCTGGAGGCCTTCAAGACCTGGGCGGACCGCATCCACGGCAGCAAAGGCAAGGATAGCTGGGAGCAGGTCTTCCCACCCGGGCACCGCCTGTTGCAGGGGTTGCGCTCGGTGTACGACTTTGTCGAGCACTACCATACCGGCAGCGGCTTAATGCGCCCGCTCTATGCCGAGTTCTTCCGCGAGGCGGCAGCGGCTTTGAAGGACGACGCATATGTGCCGTTGGCGGAGATGTACGCTGAACTCGGTCGGCTTTGGAGCGACTTGGCCGATGCGGCGTTGCCCAATGACGTGGCGCCCTTCCGTGAGGCCAAGGAACTGCTTGCCCGCCGGGAGGAACTCTTCTTAGGCCGGGCCCCCGCGGTAACTGAGGAATTGGAAGGTATCTGGACGCAACTTACCGCGCTGGAGCAGTCCATTAGCAAAGACTTCCCGCTCTCTGACGCAGAGAGCGCCAGCCTCCGCGCCGGACTGAAAGAACGCATCCTGGAAATCTACGCCAAGGAGCGTGCCGCGCTCGAGGCATTGGGCGCGCTGGTAGCCTGAGCGTTACTTCCTTGACTACGTATTATTGGCCCGGCAGCGCGCCGCGCTGTTTCGCGAATCCTCTCCGGCATGGCTTTCGCGCGAAGCGTTTGCCAGCCTTGTCGTCATGGTGAATAACCCACGACCGTTCGCGGTGAGCCTATCGAACCGTGAATGGTCGTGAAGGTCTAACGGCGAAGTTTGTGGGTGTCCCCCAAGACGAGCAGCCTTGCCGAGGGTTTCCGGCGGCTCTAGGAATAAGGGTCACTGCCCCAGCCCCCGCCGCACCTCGGCAATCAGCTTGGGGTCCGCCTTGAGGCGGATCGCGTTCTGCAGGTCTGACTGCGCTCTGGCGGCGCTACCGGTGTAGCTATAGGAGAGCGCGCGGAAGGCGAAGGCGCGGGCGTGGCGTTCGTTGAGTTGAATTGCGCGGCTGAACTCTTTAATTGCGCTATCGAAGTCGCCGAGATCGTAATACGTAAGGCCGCGCGCGAAGTGCCGCGCCGCCGGGTCTTGTGCCGGTGCGGCGCTTGATTCTGAAGTTGCTGAGGCAGTGCTTGGCTCTGCCGGCGCTCGAACCCGGGGCTCTCTCTTCAAGGTGTAATAGGCGAGCGGGTGACTGGTGTAGGCATCGGAGCGAAGGTGAGGCGGAGGCGGAATCTCCCCGCTGGCGTACCCCTTTTGGCGTTCGTAGTAATTCTTGGCGATAAAGACGTTGGCACGGTCGTAGTGCCCGGCCAGTTCTGCCCAGGGTGTCGTCGCCACCCAGCTATAGTCCAGTACCGGCCGTTGCGACTCAGGTGCGGACACGCCCATGAAATTGCAGCCCGCAAGCACGAGCAGCCACAGCAGAACCGGCCCAAGTAACGGCCGTTTGTCTTTCATGCCTCGATCCCCTTCCTGGACGCCGGGTTCAACACTATTTCACCACGTCATTGTGGAGTTTGCCACCCCCTTGCGGCGATTCTGTTTTTAAAGGTCTTTAGCCATTGGAGCGCGAGGGTTTGAGCCCCTCCCATCCCCGGCGCAGGTTGCAAACCTACGCTAGCGGAGAAACCAGCACGCTAGTGGAGGAAGGAGCACGCTACCGGAGGAGAATGCATGCAACCAGAGAAAAAGTGCACGCGGCGGTCACGCTCAGGGAATGAGGATTGCTCCAGGGCTCGGTAGCAAGGCCCAACGCGCCAATGACTATATAATGACAGAGAGTTCCCTTTCCTTCAGGAGGCAGCATGCTATGTCCAAACCAAGAGTCGCGATTGAACGCTGTGCGGTAAGCGCCAGTCAAGCGGAAGTGGATGCGGCGGTTGCACGAGCGGTAGCGGCTATCGGCGGCATGCCACAGGCGGTGCGGAACGCGAAGAGCATCATGGTCAAGCCCAATTACGTGGGCATAATGTTCAGAGCCAGCAATGATGACGTACGCATGCACAAAGGGCGGCACGCGCACAATACAGAACCTGCCGTCTGCGCCGCCGCCGTCAAGCTGATTCGGGAGGCAAACCCCAGCGCGACGATCTACTACGGCGACGGGCTGGACATCCAGCACGGGCACCGCACGCAAGAAGACATCTTCAACTTCATGGGGGCAACTGCGCTGGCAAGACAGTACGATCTGACCCTTTTGGACTGTAACGAAGGAGAGTTTGTGAAGGTGCCCGTGCCCGGCGGCGTGATGTTGCGCTATCTTTGGGTGCGCCGCGAAATCGCGGAAGCCGATACGTACGTTTCTTTAGCAAAGCTCAAGTGCCACCAGACCGCGGGCTTCACGCTATCGACGAAGAACATGTTTGGCCTGCTGCCGCGCGCGCATTACGGCGCAGGCAATCGGGGGTTCATGCACCAAAACGCCCACCGTCTGATGCGGGTGTTCGTCACGGTGAACCAGGCCTTTCCGCAATCGTTCCAGGTCATCGACGGCATCGTGGGCACGAATCATGGGATGAGCGGCGAACCGAAAGAGGCCGGGCTCGTGATGGCAGGCGCCAATTCTATCGCTACGGACGCCGTTGGCATGCAGGTGATGGGCTTCGACCCGCAGGCCGATTTTGGTACTCCGCCCTTCTTCATTGCCGAAAACCATATCAAGCTTGCTGCCGCGGCCGGCCTTGGCACAACGCAGCTCGATGAGATTGAAATCCTGGGCGAAACACCGGAGTCTTTCGGTCTCCAATTCGAGACGAGGCCGCAGTCTGACTTTACCCATGCCAAAGCGGCAGCTATTCTCGAAGCTGCCCGCGCACAGGCGCGCGTATACCTCGAAATGCGTGACGAGCTGCTCAAGACCCATTCAGGAAAATTCGTATTCTTGGTGGATGGTGAAGTGGTGCAGAGCGTCGCTACGCTCGCGGAAGCGGCGCAACTCGAGTACTTTGACGATGAACAGGGCTTTGGCTTTGCCACCCAAGTGCTGCCACCTGCCGAAACGGTTGAGAATATCGAGGCATACCTCGTATAACAGCAACGCATGCCGTAGTACGGCTATGAAAAAGCAGCTTGCTTCCTGACGGGACTGCCGCATGTCGGACTGGGGAGTGTGAACGTAACGATGGAACCGCTAGATGCGCTGGTGGCTTTTGTCGCAGGCCTGCGGCACGAGGACTTGCCGCCAACCACGGTAGCGGCCGTTAAAGCGGGGGTGGCTGATGCCTTGGCGTGCGCCCTCGCGGGATCAGCGGCGCCGCTCAATCGGGAAATTGTGGAGCGTCACGTGCGCTGGGGCGGTGCGCCTGAGGCGACGGTGCTCGTTTACGGCCACCGTCTGCCTGCGCCCACGGCGGCGTGGCTCAACGCGGCTATGATCCACGCCCACGACTTCGACGACTCCCACCGCGCCTCAAATCAGCACGTCTACGTATCGCTGCTGCCCGCGGCGCTGGCGACCGCTGAGAGTTTGGGCGAGCCGATTTCAGGGCGTGACCTCATCACGGCGCTGGCCGGCGCCGCAGAGCTGCAAATACGCCTTGGCCTCGCTGTACTGCCCTATATGCACGTCGGCTGGCTGCCAACTGCCGTGTTCGGCGGCTTGGGCGCGGCAGCAGCGAGTGGCAAGCTGCTTGGCCTGACCGCGGCAGGCCTGGCCAACGCCATCGGGCTCGCCTATGCCCAGACGCAAGGCAATCGGCAAGGACTCCTGGAGGGGAATATCGCCAAACGGCTGACACCGGCGTTCGGTGCCCGCGCGGGCGTCCACGCCGCAGCGCTGGCTGAAATTGATGTCACCGGCCCCCATGAGCTTACCACGGGCACTTACGGACTCTTTGCGCTCTTTGGAAACGGGAGCGGCGGCGAATTGATTCTCACCTCTGGTCTCGGCAAACAGTTCGCGGTGGAGGAGATTGCGCTCAAGCCCTATCCGTGCTGCCGGGCGGCGCACCGGCCCATAGGCATGGCGCTGGCGGCCAAAGCGCAGTTGGGTCCGTTTGCAGCGGACGCGATCGCCGCCGTGGACGTCTGGCTGCAGCCGCGCGGGTACGCGCTAATTGGTCATCCCTTTGCAATCCGGCAGAATCCGCAAGTGGACGCGCAGTTCAGCGCGCAGTGGACGGTGGCATTTGCGTTGCTCCACGACGCGCCGGCGCTGGCGGACTTTGCGCCGGCGGCGGTGCGTGCAGCAACGGACGTACAAAAGCTGGCGGAGATTATTCAGGTGCACCGCTTGCCTAACGCCGAACCGACGACGTTGGAACGCCTCTCCGTGCGGCTGCAGGACGGACGCCAGGCAACGATCAGTCACGCCGACATCAAAGGCGAACCGAGCATGCCGCTGGCGCGGTCCGAACGCCTGGCAAAGTTTCTCGCGTGCGCAGACTATGCGCACTATCCGCTGGACGCCGCCACGGCAGAGACCGTATTTGCGGAACTCGAGCACCTGGAAGACATCGGTGATGTGGCCCCACTCATCGCCCGGCTCGCGTCCCGTCCCAGCCATGCCTCCTCGCACCACCACGGCGCCGGCTAGATGAGTCCGCACCTCTTACGCCGCGCGCTGGGATGGTACCCTTAAGCGCAACGATAGGATCCTCGTCTCCGGTCGTGATCCGGTGGAGAATTCCGCGCGGTGGGGGGCAAATGGGGCGACACTAGCAATTGGAGATTAGCTCAACTTTTTATGCGGACATAGGAGACTCAAATGAGCGCACTTGAGGGGCGGCGGGCGTTGGTTACCGGCGCGGGAGTAGGTATTGGACAGGGCATAGCGTTAGAATTAGCCCGCCAAGGCGCGGCGGTGGCAGTGCACTACTATGCGGATAGTGTGGCCGGCGGACAAGAAACCGTGGCAGCTATCAGGGAGAACGGCGGCCGTGCGCTGCCGATCGAAGCCGACCTGACCAACGTCGCGGAGTGCCGCCGGGCTGTGGACGAGGCCGCGGCGGGCCTGGGCGGCCTTGACGTGCTCGTCAATAATGCCGGCGTTACCGTGGAGACCCCGTTTCAAGAGACCACTGAAGCGCATTACAACCTGATGTTCGACCTGAACGTGCGCGGCTACTTCTTCTGCGCCCAGCAGGCATTGCCCCATATGCTGGCGCATGGCGGCGGTAGCATTGTCAATATATCTTCCGTGCATGGCTATGCGGGCTATCCGTCCCACGTGGCCTATGCTGGGACAAAGGGCGCGGTCAATGCGCTGACCCGCACGTTGGCAATCGAACTGGCGCCCCACAATGTCCGCGTGAATACGATTGGCCCGGGCCTCATCGAAGTGCCCCGCTACTTCGACAACCCGGATTATACGACCGAGAAGGGCGCGAGCCAAGTGCCGTGGGGACGCGTGGGACGTCCGGCGGACATTGCGAAAGTGGCGGCCTTCTTGGCCTCCGACGGCGCAGACTTTGTTACCGGCCAGGTGGTCTACGTGGATGGCGGCACGACCGCCCAGATGGCGCTAGCGCCGGTTGAGTAAGTCAGTCTCGTGTGCCCGTTCTTAGGGCACGGCTGATGCTTGCGGTGACGTCAATCTCATGTCTGTAACTGTGCTGTCTTGGGACCTCGTCCCCGCTGTGTTTGCTTTTTCTTTACGCTCCATCCTGCTTATGCCGTCAGTGCCACTACCTTCCGCAGGTTGTACGCCAGCAACTTCATCCACATCTCTACGCCGTTGCGTTCCAGGCCGCAGTAGCCTACCCCCAGTAGCCGTAGCTCCGTTTCAAAGTCCCAAACACTTTTTCCACCAGCGCCCGCACCGGCCCGATCGCCGCATTGCGCTCCTGCTGCCACGCCGGTAAGCCGCGCTGGTTCTTGTGCGAACGGTGCATGATGCAGTCGTCGATCCCCTGCGACTGCGTCTTTGACGAGGTCAGCAGCCAGGCTCGCCGCCGCTTCGACTCGTACGCCCGGTCGCCGTACACTGCCAACTCATCGCCACAGACCAGACGGTCTGCTACCTTCGCCGGCGTCAGTTCCGCCCGCCGCACCAGCCCTGTCCCCAAGTCCATCCCCACGTGCAGCTTGTACCCAAAGTGCGACCGCCGCTGCCTGCCACTGCGCGTCCAGTCCGCATCCGGGTCTCGCTCACTCTTCGTGCCTAGTCCCGCAGCGGTCGACGGTCGTCGTACCTGCGCCTCCACCAACGTCGCGTCCAGCAACGTCCCCGCGTCTTTGACGAAGTCAGCCTTTACCAGCAGTCCCTGCTCCCCCAATTGCGCCGCCAACTCCCCAAACAACCGCTCGCGCAACCCCCGCTCCGCTAGCTCCGTCCGAAACCGGCTGATCGTCGCATGATCCGGCGTGTCGTCCTGTAGACCCAAGCCCACAAAGCGCCGGAACGACAACCGATCTCCCAACGCCTCCTCCATCTGCACGTCCGACAGGTTGTACCATTGCTCCAGCAACAGCACCTTTACCAGCAGCAACGGCGGATAGCTCGGCCTGCCTTTACCGGACGCATAGACGCCCGCTACCACCTGTCCCAACCGCTCCCAGTCCACCGCCTCCGCAATCCGCTCCAGTCGCTCATTGTGCCCCAGCTTCTCCGGCAACAAGAACTCCGCCAATGACGGCCGGCCCATCTCCCGCTGCAGCGCGCCCTCCTCACTGCTTGCGGTTGTTTTACCCTATTTTCACCCCTACACTAGGAGTTACGCAAAGGTCTCCTCAGGGAGAGGGGACTTTCTCGCCTCGGCAAGGTTTAATCAAGGGTTTCCAATGGGGGAGAGGGAACATTCGGTCTGGATGAATAGGAGCCATTTCGCCTAACCAAGGCCGATTGGACGGACAATTGCCAGGGTCGGGAGACAGGCATCCTGCCCAGTCCTGCGTGTATAATCAGTGACAGTCAACTTGCATGAAGAGAAACAGAACGGTCGAATATGATCATTGACGTGCACGTACACACGCGGCTGGGGCCGGATCCGTACGGGTTTCAGTACCTGCTGGAGCAGGCGGCAGAGCTCGACGTGACGCTCTGCGTGAACAGCTTGAGTCCTGAGGGTGCCGCCGGCATGCCGTATGACCCGTCCGAGGAAGAGGTACAACAGTGCAATGATTGGACCGCCGAATTGGCTGTTGCCAATCCGGATCGGATCATTCCCATGTGGTACCTCAATCCTGCGCACGAGGACTTTGCCTGCCGGGAACTGGAGCAGCGTGTGGCGGCCTGTTCAGGCCTCCAGGGCGTCAAGCTCTGGGTGGCGGTACGCTGCAACGACCCGCGTCTCGACCCGATCATGCGCCTCTGCGCAGAACACAAGCTGCCCGTCCTGCAACACACGTGGTTCAAAGTGACGGGCAACCTGCCTGGGGAGTCCACACCGATGGACCTGCGCGAGCTGGCGCTGCGGCATCCGGACGTGAGCTTCTTCTGGGGTCACAGCGGCGGCGACTACGAATACGGGGCCAAGTGCGCCCGCGGCCTGCCCAACGTCTACATGGATCTGGGCGGCGGCGAGGCAATGAACGGCTACGTGGACTTGCTGGTGGAGTACGAGACCGCCGATCATATCGTTTTCGGCAGTGATGCGCCGGGGCGCTCTCTCAGCTCTCAACTCGCCAAAGTGTACGGCGCGCATATCGATGACGAGGAGCGTGAGAAGATACTCTACCGTAATGCGCAGGCTCTCTTCGCCCGGCAGGAAACTACGACTGGAGCGGGGTCATGATCGATGCGAACGCGTACCTGGGCAATTGGCCGTTCCGGCAGTTGCGCTACACCACGCCGGCTGCCCTGCTCGGCAAGATGGACGACCTCGGCATCGAGAAGGCGGTGGTGTCGTTGCTGGAAAACGTCTTCTACAAAGACATGCTTGCCGGCAACCGCACGTTACATACAGCAATTAAAGACCATTCCGATCGGTTTCTCCCCGCGTTTACGCTAAATCCGACCTTTCCCGGCTGGGAGGAAGACCTCGCTATTTGCGTACGGGACTTCGGCATGCGCGTCATGCGGCTGCATCCGAACTACCACGGGTACGCGCTTGACACAGCAGAAGGCACGGCGGTGCTGGAAGCGGCCCATGCGCACGGTTTCGTCGTGATTCTCACGGTAGGTATTGAGGATACGCGGCATCACCACCCGCTGGTCAAGGTTCCTGACGTGCCGGGCGCGCAGATCGCAGCGGCCGTATCCGCATTCCCAAACCTGCGGTTTCTCATCGCGGCCGAAAAGTTCGCCGGAATAACGGGGATATGGACGCAGTCCAGCCATACGGAGAACATCTGTGCCGAAATCTCCCGCGTACAAGGACCGGTGGGGGACATTGAGAAACTCTGTGAAACTATGGGTGCGGACCACGTGCTCTTTGGCACGAACCTGCCTCTGCACGTGCCCGAGGCCGCCGCGTTGGCAATCGAGCATGCCAAGGTATCCGCAGCAGACCGCCGGAAGATTGCGCAAGGGAATGCCGCGCGCCTATTCGGCCTCTGATAGGTGACTGCAGGCGCCCGGTCAGATTCTTCGCATGTCCTTTTGAAGAGATGTTGCCGCGCGCAAGCATGCGTTCCTTTCAACTCCAATTCCGTTCGGACCGAGCTTGTCGCAGGCCAACCGAAATGATGCGGTCAACTCTGATGGTTGTGGAGTGTGGTCTTGCGTACGGCTCATTACTCGACACGGCAGGCGCAAGGCGAAGAAGAACGCAGGTTACAAACCTGCGCTACCGGAGGGGACAGGCAATCCGGCCGAAGCAAGAGTGTCGGCCATTTACCTAAGACTTTCGGCCCTGGGCGTTGAACTGGGTACCGACGGTTTCCAAAGTGAGCAATTGGCGCAGGACGGCATGGGGCTCGCGGCCGTCGACAATATGGGCGGACGGAATTCCCGCCAACGCATCGAGACAGGCGGTAACTTTCGGGATCATGCCCCCGCTGATGGTGCCGTTGCGGATGAATTGCCGTGCCTTCGCAGCCGTGAGCATGGGCAGCACTGCGCCGTCTTTGTCCTGCACACCGGGCACGTCAGTGAGCAGGAGGAAGTGACGAGCGGAAAGGGCCATGGCGATGTCGCCTGCCACAGTGTCGGCATTGATATTGAGAAGTTGTCCTTCTTCAGTGACGCCAAGCGGGGCGATTACCGGTATGAAGCCGCCTTCGGCCAACGTGACCAACGTGGTCACATTCACTTTTTCAATTTCACCCACAAAGCCAAGCCCAGCAGGTTTCTTGCGCGGCTTCGCCAACAGCAATTCTCCGTCAGCGCCTGTCAGACCGATTGCTCTGATGGTGCGCGCATTGAACATGGCCACCAAATCGCTGTTCACCTTGCCGGCAAGCACCATCTGCACCAACTCAAGGGCATCGGCATCCGTGACGCGCAGACCCTCAACGAAAGACGCTTCCCGACCCAGCGTTTTTTCCCACTCCGTCACTGCCTTGCCGCCGCCGTGCACGATAACGGGGAGCACACCGGCTTTCCACAGCGATTCAACGTCTTCACAGAATGCCTCGTGATGCGGCAGCACGTTGCCGCCTATCTTGATGACCACGACCTCATTGGCAAGGTCGTGCAGTGCATACAGACAATCTACTACTTCCTGAAACGCTGTCACCGTCTCTTGCTCCTTCATCTTCTCAGTTCAAGGATGCTTGAAGCACTTCTGGGTTAACGCAGAAGTGAGGGTGCTCGCCCCGCAATACTCGTGTTACGTCGTGCGCCAAGGTGGTCGCCATACGAATCATCGCTTCTTCAGTGTGGGCGGCCATGTGCGGGCTGACGATGACATTCTCCAGGTCGAAGAGCGGGTGGTCCGCGGGCGGCGGCTCCTGCTGCCAGACATCGACGGCCGCTCCGGTGATTTGGCCTTCCAGCAGCGCAGTCGCCAGCGCCTGCTCGTCCAAGATGCCGCCGCGAGCGCAATTGATGAGGATTGCCGTCGGCTTCATGAGGCTAAGCTCACGGGCGCCGATGAGGTCCCGCGTCGCGGGCGTGAGCGGCGCGTGCAGCGAAATGTAGTCGGACTCTTGCAGAAGCGCCGCGAGGTCTGTTACCAGCTCCACGCCGCGCAGCCGGGCATCATCCGGCGAGAGATAGGGATCGTAGGCAAGCACGTGCATGTCCAGCGCAGCGCGGCACATGCGCGCCACCCGGCTGCCGACGCGGCCCGCGCCTACAATGCCCAGGGTCTTGCCATAGAGTTCAAGGCCGATCAGCCGCGTGCGCGATTGGAAATCGCCGTTTCGTTGTGCGCGATCGCCGAGCAAGACCATCTTGCTTACGGCCAGCATCATGCCCAGGGTGTGTTCCGCCACCGATTCCGCATTGGCAGCCGGTGTATAGAGCACCGGAATGCCGCGCGCGCTCGCGTACGGCACGTCGACGCTATCCACGCCCACCCCGTGGCGGGAAATGGCACGCAGGTTTGGCGCCGCATCGATGAGTGCGGGCGTTACCTGCGTAAGCCGGGTGACGATGGCATTGGCATCGCGGACCTGTTCCGCCAAGGGCAGATTGCCGCCCTGGTTCGCTTGACGCACTGTCGCGATCTGCTCAAGAATCGCGATTCCTTGCTCGTGAATGGGATCTGCTAAGACGACAGTGTACGCCATTTGACCATGTCCAAAGGGACGCCGGAGCCCAGTATTCAAGCGGATTCGCTGCTAAGTGCATGCTATAATGTAGCAGAAGTTTCAACTCCCTGCTAGGAGAACTTTGAATAACCCTTGCCGAGGCGCGAGAGTCCCCTCTCCCGGTGGAGGCCCTTGTATAACCTTTGGCGAGGCGAGAAAGTCCCCTCTCCCGGTGGGAGAGGGTTAGGGTGAGGGGGAATCCCCGCAATCCGGGCCATTTTCACCGATTTTGTACTCTTTCGTATAGGTCTTAGAGGTAGATAGGAACAGGACAAGCAGTAATCCCCTCACCCCGGACCGCTCCCGCCGGGAGAGGGAGTAATTCTTGCGCCGCTGGCCGAAGTTACGCAAAGGTCTCCCGCTAGGAACAGCGTCGCTGGGGTTTGCGCGGGCGCTATCTGTCCGGACGTGCGGCCTGTTCACGTAGATCGCTGCCTTATAGCCAAGAGTGCGTACGTGGGTTTCGGCTTGCACGGCTTGCATAGAGGAGGCAAAGCTGGTCGGAGCTTGTGCATTGACCGGCAAGGAGAAAAAGCGCGCATGGCGCGAATCGTACAAAAGTACGGCGGTAGTTCGGTAGCGACGGCTGAGCGCATACAGGCCGTCGCTGCGCGGCTTATTGCTGCCCGAGATGCCGGCAGCGATGTAATCGTTGTGGTTTCGGCGATGGGCGACACGACAGACGAACTTATCGCGCTTGCACGCCAAGTTACGCGCGCACCCGGCGGACGGGACCTGGACTTGCTCCTTTCCACCGGAGAGATTGTCTCCTCCACGCTGCTATCGATGTGCCTGCGCGACATGGGCTGCGATGCCGTGGCGCTCACGGGCCAGCAGGCGGGTATACGCACGGACTCATTCTATTCCCGCGCACGCATTGTTGATATAGACATTTCGCGAATGGAACAGGAACTCGAGCAAGGCCGCATCCTAATCGTTGCCGGTTTTCAAGGCGTAACCCCCGACCTGGACGTGACCACATTGGGGCGCGGCGGCTCGGACACAACTGCAGTGGCCATCGCGATTGCGCTCCGGGCGGCTGCCTGCGAGATCTATACCGACGTGGACGGCATCTATACGGCCGACCCGCGCGTGATTCCTACCGCGCGCAAGCTCAGCCACATTGCCCATGAGGAGATGTTGGAGTTGGCAAAGCTCGGCGCGCGCGTGATGCATGCCAGAGCGGTTGAGCTTGCGGAGCTCTTTGATATGCCCATCGTCGTGCGTTCTTCCTTCAACAATGATCCCGGTACAGTGATAACGCGAGGTGAGGATATGGAAAAACAAGCCCAACGCATTCGCGGCATTGCGGTTGATACCGACGTGGCCAAAATCTCTGTGCTCGGCATCCCGGACCGTCCCGGCATTGCCCACGGGCTTTTTCAGCCGCTCGCCGACGACGGCATCAACGTGGACGTGATCGTGCAGAATATCAGCCATGACGGCATTACCGATATCTCATTCACCGTTTCCCGCGACGATCTGGCGATGACCCTTGAGTTGATGGAGAGCGCCTCCCAGGCGTTGGGTGTCGCCGACGTGTTGCACTTCGCCAACTTGGCGAAGGTTTCGATTGTTGGCACCGGTATTCAGAGCACCCCCGGCGTTGCCGCGCGCATGTTCGGCGCGCTGGCTGAGCCGGGCATCAACATCGAGAGCATTACAACGAGCGAGATCAGGATAACGTGCCTTGTGCACGAGGACGATGCCAAACGGGCCGCCCGGGCGCTGCATCACGCATTTGAGCTAGACCAACCGGAAGAGTAAACTTTAGGTGTGAGGGGCGCGTGTATTTGCCCATCCAAGCAATGTGTGGCTTCTGCGAGCAACTGTTGCGTACAGCGTAGAGGCGCTCCGTAGGTGGCATTTTTATGGTCGAGATGGTAATTGAAAGCGTAAAGAGAAACCCGGCGCATCCCACGCAGGTAGTCGTGCTGCGTGAGAAGGAACAACAGCGCTATCTCGTCATCGTCATCGGCATTGCCGAGGCCGATTCAATTGCCATCAAGCTTCACAATCGATCGTTTTCCCGCCCGCTGACACATGATCTCTTAAGCAACGTGATCGATGCCCTGGGCGCTAGCGTGGTCAGTATTCTCATCAACGATCTGGCGGACCGCACCTACTACGCGCGCATCGTGCTCGACCACAACGGCAGACACGTGGAGATAGACGCGCGACCCAGCGACGCCATTGCGTTGGCGGTGAGAGTTGACGCGCCAATTCTCGTCGCGGAGAGCGTCATGGATGCGGCCGGCGTTACACCGGTCAAGGAGGACGGCGAAGGGGAATCTGACGAGGAGCGCACGCCCGATCCCGAGCTTGAGGAACGGCTTGGCGTCTTTCGCGAATTCATCAACTCTCTGGACATTGACGACCTGGATAAACCGAAGAAGGAGTGAGCGGCGCAGCGCCGCAATCATTGAGGAGAACTGAGAGGGATTGCGCCCCCGGCCATGAGGTCGCGGGGTGTATTGATTCTCAGGGCTTGCCCGGCCCTGCCACACGGGAAATATCTTAGCGGCTGGGAAGCAAGCGTGGGAACTGGCTGCATGGCGGCGCCCCGCTCAATTCGACCTATACCGGCAGCCGCTCACAACCCTATACAACGGCGAATTGCGCGCAGCGATACGGAGTCTTGTGCCAGGAGGCGTCGCAACGCCCGTCCGGAGTCCGTTTCACTGGTTGCGAGCAAGACGGACGCCCGGAACTCACCCGGCGAGAATTCGCTTTCCGGTTCCGCAAAGAGTGCCTTGAGAATCTTCAATCGCATCTCGTAGCGGTCGATGGTCTCTCCGCTGGGCAGGGTCACCGGGGCTGCATACACGCCGGTAGTCTCGATAAAGGATTGCACGGGTCCGGGCACCGACTGCGCACCCACGGCACGACCGGCGCCCTGGGCATTTGCCGCGCGTACGCCGGTTGAGGACAGCGCCGGATCGTGGTTCGCGGGCAAGGTGGTCAGCGCCATGATCCGCCGCTGGTACGTGCGATTGCCCTCTTGGTCCAGTAATGAAGCCAAGTCTTCCGCGCCGTGAGCCCCACGATCCGCAACAAGAAAGCGGCTCAGCGCGAAAAGCTGATCGAGGCTGGCTGCCCGATCCGTATAGTAGCGGGGGTCGAGAATCTGCTGAATCTTATCGTACCCTACGGCGAACACAAGCTCGCGTCCGGACGGCACCAGAGAGCTGCGCAGCGCTGCGGCCTGCTCCACGTAGAGGCCGCGATTACAAAGCACTATGCCGACGTTGGGCTGCGCTGCTGCCAGCATTTCGAGCATGCAGAGCCGGTCTTCCAAACTCGCGCCGGTGATCTCCTCTTTGTCGACAGTGTGAATTGCAAGCAGCAACCACACAACGTCAATGTGCGCCTGTAGAAACGCACCGTGGCATAGGCTGAGATGCGCGTTGGTGGCAGGATTGAACGACCCGGCAATTACCGCCGTGTCACCGTGGGATTCTGTTTGCGGAGCCACAATTACGCGCGCCTCGGGCGTCGACATGCCGGCAAGCGCGGCGATGTGCGCGTGCCAGGCGCGCAGCCGCGGCAGGTCATAGATGCTGCTATTCATCGCTCCGCTCTTTCACGGGACAGGCACAGATATTGCGCGGAGTCTCGACGAACCCTGCATCCTGACACAATCCATAGGCGTTGTGGCATATGCCGTTTCCTATCGGCGCTGAGAGCGAGTGTCCCCATCGTCCTACTCTCCTGCCATCTAACTTACACCACGCTCGGAGTATCCAATTGGGGCGCACGTCCTCCCTGTAACATGGCTGTTTGCTGCACGTGCGCTGCAAAGACTGGGAGCCGACAACAGTAGGCAGGATAGCGAGATACGAGACGAGCGGCAAGAGGGCGCGTGCCGACATGGGCGCGGCAGGCTGCAATGCCGCGTCTCCGAATCCATCACAGCGGCTGCGTCGGTATAATGAGGGTATTGGCATAGAACCCGACTAAGGTCTCTGCTGCGGGCCGCACGATTCGCGATAGCTACGACCGCGGATCAGTCAGTCCCAGAGCAGCGAAGCGGTCTGGCCAGGCGAACCGACAATAATCACAAGCAATCATCCCAAATGAGGCGCGCACATATGTCTGATGACAGCAACTCCACGAAAAAAGCTCCGCTGGTAACGCTCTCCACCGGCTCGCTCTACACGTATGGTTTGGCACGGACGTTCGAACTGATGCAGGGCTCGGCCTTCGACGGTGTGGAGATCATCATTGACAGCCGCTGGGACACACGCCAAACGGAGTACATCAAGGGAGTAGCCGTGCAGTGCGGCATTCCCGTGCACAGCATTCACGCGCCCTTTCAAACGATATCCGAGATGGGCGCGGACTATCCCAGCACACTCAGGGCAACGATTGCGCTCGCGGAAGAGGTTGGCGCGCGCACCGTTGTCATTCATCCAATTTCGCGGGGCACGCCGGACCTCACGCACTGGCTGGAGCAAAACCTTGCCAACTTGCAGGCACAGACGCCGGTGCTGCTGACTGTCGAGAACTTGCCGCGGAAGGTGATCAAACGCTTGGGCATTTTGCAGCGAGACTTTCACGACTTCTGGCACCCGGATGCCATGCGCCCTTTTGCAGCCCTGACGATGGATACCACGCATTTTGGCGTCTCGAAGATCAACATTCTGGATGCGTGGCAACAATTGCGTGCCACGGTGCAGCACATCCACCTCTCGGACGAATACAACGGCCGGGAGCACCTCTTTCCCGGCGAGGGTACGCTGCCGCTCGGAAACTTTCTCGGCGAACTTGGCCGCAGCGACTACGCAGGCATCGTAGTGGTAGAACTCCATCCTTACGCGCTCCACGCCGGCCGCTCCGACGAAAAGGTGCGGGACCGCATCCACAAGGCCGCCGCTTTCTGCCGCGAACATCTAGCAGAAGCAGGCGCGGCGCAGGAACTCGCACCTCAATCCAGCCGGTAGAGCGAAGCAGATCTGACCGGAATCACCCTCACCCTAGCCCACTCTCCCTCGATGGAGACCTTTGCGTATCTCCTAGTGTAGGGAGGAGTATAGGGTAAGACAACGGCGCGCAGTGAGGAGGGCGTGATGCAGGGGGACATGGGCCGACCGTCGAGGTCGCAGACCGGCTAGTGTGTGGTGATGAACTAGCCGTGTATGGCAACCGGGCGTACGAGTCCAAGCAGCGGCGTGCCTGGCTGCTGACCTCGTCAAAGACGCAGTCACAGGGGATTGAAGATTGTATCCTGCACCGCTCGCACAAGAACTAGCGCGGGTTACCGGCGTGGCAGCAGGAGCGCAATGCGGAGATCGGGTCGGTGCGGGCGCTGGTGGAGAAAGTGTTTGGGACGTTGAAACGGAGCTATGGCTACTGGGGGTAGGCTACTGCGGACTGGCACGGAACGTTGCAGAGATGTGGTTGAAGTTGATGGCCTACAACCTGAGGAAGATGGTGGCACTGACGGCATAGGCAGAATAGAGCGTAAAGCTAGAGTAAACGCAGCAGGGACGAGGTCGCCAAGACAGCACAGTCCCTGAATAAGACTGCCCTAGCGGGGACCCTAGGCCGCTGGCAGAGACCAAGAACTGTCATACCCCACTCAGCAGCCACGCCGACAGCCAGACGAGAGTTATGCAAGGGTCTCATTGAGGGAGAGGGAATAGGGTGAGGGTGAAACACAATACTAGCAAGTTGGCAGTCCGGCATACAGTATAATTGTCATCACAAATCTCGCTAACAAAAGAGAAGGATTCCGTAGACTATGGAGTTGGCAGATAAAGTAGCGGTCATCACCGGCGCCGGGTCCGGTATTGGCTACGAAATGGCGACCCTTTTCGCGCGGGAGGGCGCGCGCATCATGGGCGCGGACGTGGACGCGGACGGCTTAGCCACTACGGCGGCGGCTGTGGAAGCGATCGGCCGGCCCATGCGGACGTTCATCGCCGACGTGACCGATCCCACCGCCGTGGAACACCTGATGGCTGAGACGGTTGAAGCCTTTGGCAGTATCGACGTCCTCTGCAACAACGCCGGCATCGGCCACGTGGGCAGCGTGCTGGAGGTCACCCCCGAGGAGTGGGACCGGGTGATGGCCGTGAACGTGCGCGGCGTCTGGCTGGGCTGCAAGTACGCCGTGCCCTACATGCTGGCGCAGGGCGGCGGCATCATCGTGAATACGGCCTCGGTGGCGGGGCAGGTCGGCCTGCCCAAGCGCGCCGTTTACAGCGCGTCCAAAGGCGCGGTGATTGCCCTCACAAAACAGGTCGCCATCGAGTACGTGGCTGAGAACATCCGCGTGAACTGCGTCTGCCCCGGCACCGTGGAAACGCCCTGGGTCCAACGCCTCCTGGCAATCGAGGACGATCCGGCCGCCGCTATGGAAAACCTCCGCCTGCGCCAACCCATGGGCCGCCTCGGCCAACCCGACGAGGTCGCCAAAGCCGCCCTCTACCTCGCCTCCGACGCCGCGGAGTTTATTACCGGCACGGAGCTAGTAATAGACGGCGGCCTAACAGCGAGGTAAAGACATCGCTGGCGAGGGACATTTGATCTTTACGGGACGTGCCTAACCTGGGCCGCTTTACCGTCAAGACGCCATAGCTATACATGCTGATCAGAGACCAATTAAGTCGCCAAATCGAACGGCAAGTCACTGATATCACGCAGCCTCCGACCGTTAACGAGTGTCCTCAATAGGTCCGCGTCGGAATCATTGTCGGAGGCGGCAGCCGTCAATTCTCTTAGGGCAAAGTGGTAAACGCAGTCGATATCGCCTGTCCCATAGGCCAGCGACGCGATGCGACTGGGGAGCGGTTCTCCCACAACGACGACTATGTGAGGCGTCTTGCCTTTCCGGTTGCGAACTAGGTTCAAGCCCTCGGTGCGTGCATTCTGCGAGCGGTCGCTGCGAATCGTCCATTTGCAGGACACACTGGCGTGCAAAATATCTGCCTGGGAATTCGCTTGCCGTAGAGGAGTATGGCTTGCCGTTCCTTCATCGTTCACCAAGAATTCCTTCCTGTTGACCTCTGAATCTGCGACCGGCTTTCTGCAAACGACAATGTCAGGTGTAACAATGTAGTCGCCGAAAATTATCCGAAGTTCCTCATTCGCTTCGACTACCTGTCGCAATTCAGACAGATGCAAGTATTGCTCGTAGTCTCGTATGTTTCCTCCCAATGAGAAATCCCATTCGCCGGGACGCAAGTGAGAGAGTAAACCGAACGTGTCACGCAAGAAGTCTTTTGTCGCCGCCTCGAACTGATGTCCCGCTGTCTGCCCCGCCAGCTTCTTCTTTCCTATCTGCATGCCTATGTTCTTGACGATGCCCTTGCCAAGCCTGACGCTTGCCTTGCTGCTGCTATCGGCATTGTTTGGGGTGCCATCCGCTTTCAGTCGCAATACGTCACGACAAATGCGACGATGGTAGTCTTGCCGAAGGTCTTCAATCCTGCCCGGCATCACGGCTTCACCAGGCCAATGACATATTCGTCATGCATACGGGCTTCGATCTGCGAGCTTTGTTGAGTGCCCCAACGCGCCGGCATCATGCGCTTGTCGCGGTCGAGGCGGCGCACGCCGATACCCGCCAGATCAAAGCCGGCGCTTTCACCTATGGACGCCAATCCTTTGTGCGTTTGTACATCGATGCCTCTAAGATTTGAGGTGGCGACGACGATCACTGCCGCTCCGCCCCGCTTCAGTACCCGTTTCATCTCGGCGATCACGGTAACCATCTCACCAAAATAGCGGCGCAGAGTCTGCGCCTTTCTCGCATCCCGTTCTGCGAGGGTTGCTATCGTTTCTTGGCATTGGTCAGGCAGGTTCTTGTACTCTCTGCTGGACATCGCATCGTGTCCCAGGTATTGAGCCCGGATCCTGCTGAGTTCATCGATTTTCCAACCGAACCAAACCAACGAGAATTTATGAGCACGCATGTAGTCAATCGCGTTGTTGGCGTAGGGCGGAGACGTAATGATCAAGTCTATGCTTTCCGGCGGCAGGCCGGTTTCGGCCGCGCTGGCCGCGAGAATCTCCGCTTGACAGTGCCCCTCGCTCAAATCCATTGCGCCATTTGCACCAGGAGAAGAATTCGCTTCGATCTCGTGAGGCATGCTTTTGCCGATAGCGGCTACAATGCGTTCCAGCCGCTTGGAAAACTCGACGAACGCCGAGGCCGGCGCCTTCTTCATGTCCCTGTGCGGACGCGTGTGCGCCAGATCGCGCGCCAGCGAAACGCCACCGGACTTGGCAATGATAGTCGATGAGAACACCACGTTGAGAAACTCTCGTATACTGCCTTGGGGCAGCGCTTCGATGCGTTGCAGAAGCGAGAACAACTCAATCTGGTGTTGCGGCAGAAACCAGTAGTCGATGAAGTCCGCGGTCTTCCCGTCAAAGCGCAACTGAAAGTCCTGTCGCAGTCTATGGCCGTCTTGCCAACAGTCCCTCTGCGCCGCGCTCAGGACAGTTAGTCCCTCTTCCAAGGCTGCTGACGGGTCGATGGGTGTCAGCTTTGCCCCGGCAATCATCCGAGCGAGTGGGTCTATGTCGCAACCGATAGCTCGCCTTCCTAGTCGCACGGCTTCTACAAGCGTGGTGCCCGAGCCGAGCATGGGATCGAGAACTACATCACCCGGAGCCGAAAGTCGCTCGATCAAGAATCTAGGCAGTTGCGGAGGGAACTTCGCTGGAAAAGGATGCCAAGCATGAGGGCCATAGCTTCCGTTGGTACCGTGGAAGTTCAAGTCAGCTTTCAATGCTGCTCGTAATGGAACTAAGCAAGTGTTAGGTTTCAAGTCTATTTGCCGAGAATCCTTGCAGCTTAAGAAAATTCAAACCAGTTTTGAGATTGGTGGTAGCCACGAAGGTTGCGCACTCCTAGGGTAATGCCAGCAATGGATGATGGACAGTAAATGCGACCTTGGCAATTCAATATATCAGCCGATGTCTTTGTTCTAGGCAAGAGTGTCTACTTGTCCGAGCATGTGTTGCGTCTTCAATATAGAAAGGTGGGCAAGCGCTGGTCAAGTGCGAACCGACAACTGTATTCGAACATATCAACTGATGCTATTGTAGGTATTGTGTAGAGATTTGCCCAGCCGATTCTTTTGAGGAGTGCGAATTCATGGCATCGGGACTCTCAAAGCTGTCGTCAATGACTGTTTGCGGTGAGATTCTGCCTTACCCGAACCTATTCAATAACATCCCTTTGCTGCATCGATTCCTGGAGGAGGCGTTAGAGGATTGGCTACGAGCTGTTGAACCGTATCAAGTAAAACTTGATAGCTGGGATGGGGAGCAAGTTGATTGGGGTACCTTTTCATCGGGATTTATGGAGTTACAGCCTTTCTTGTTGAAAAGCCTGTTTTCCTACGCTTTTTTCTTCGTTTCTGCTGACAATGCCTATAAGAATTTCTATAGCCAATTGAACAGAGCGAATAATCTTTCAGGCATTAGACTAAAGCATCAAAAGCCACCCCATGAGACTCCATTTGTTTGCAAGATTCACACAATTAGGGACATTGCCATCGCTCATATGCCATCCGAGAAGGCTAGTCCCATTGATGCTTTTGCTGCAATGTCTTGGCAGCCAATGGCATTGTCATGGAATGACGAGGGCCCCCCAGACCTCGAAAGACTGACCTTTGGATGCGGTCAGTTCCGCGGTACAGACGCCTCAGGTTCGCGTGTAGTGTCGCAGGACCTTGAAGTTCCTGGAATAAAGACTGCGCACCATGACCACTGTTTGCCATACCTAGAAGATTTCGACCAGGTGTGCTGCGAGTACTTACAGGCATTACATAGGGCACTAGCCTGAACTTGGTGCAAATTCGATACCATGGCGAGGTCAAGCACCTCGAAAAGCCGTCTACTATAGCACCCCCTTTTGAACGACTCCGCCCACCGCTTCTGGTGGTGCGGCAGGCCATTAATGCGGACGTTTAGGTCTAGGGAGACATGGAAGGCGTCCTGCGTGCTGCGGAAGTTGGCAGTCGTATGCACATCGACAGTGTTTTTGGTGCATGTTGATCGCGCTGCTGATGCAAATGGCTGAATCGACAGTGCAGAATGCAGCTTGCTCGGCGGCTCCTCTTTTATGCCTTACGGAAGATCACGCCCCCGTTGTGGCCTTTGCGGATTGCGTTGATGCGCCAGGCGAGGACCGGATGGGTTGACGTGAAGTTGACCATTCGCGCCCAGTGGCTGCCTTGATCAACCGTTTCTGCGATGTGCTCCGCCAGGTCCAGGCCGTCATAGAGATGCTTGCCCGCGGTGAGCATAAGGAGGCCTTTGCAGTCGAGGTCTTGCGCGACGGCGTGGCCCACTTTGTCGCAGCCATACTCTTTCGCCCGGCCCAGCGGCAGCCCGATGAGGTAGCTGATGGGAAACACCACTTGGTAAATGAACGTGAACATGATGTACCACCACGAGACGTGCCCCAGCCGGATATGACCGGCCTCGTGGCCCAGGATGAACTTCAGGCTGTCCCAGTCCTCGTTCCGTAGGCAAGTCTCCAGCAGATCCGAGTAAATGGCGCTGAAATTCCGCGATCCCGGCACGCACCCCGCAAAGGCGTTCAGGGAGCCATCGCCATTGATGGTGTAGAGGTCGGGAACCTCCTCAATCCCTACCCGTCGCGTCAGGTCTTCCCACAGGGCGTATACCTCCGGAAACTGCCGCGCCGTGATGCGGACGGCATTTGCGCGCAGCTTGCCGTATTCCCTGCCGAAGGTCCACACCACCAGCAGCACGAGGCCCACCGGCGCCAGCAGGATGATTACGGGAGACAGATAGGTATCGAGGAATTCGAGCGTCTCCCTATCTTCCGCCGGCAGGAGTTCCTTGATCGCTTCGTCCGACAGATTTGCCGCCACCGGGTTGGCTTGGCGGTAGGTTGCCACGACTTCACCCGTGTACAGTGAAATTACTTCACCCCTGGCAAACGCCAACAGCAAGAAGATAGCAAACAGCATCACGGACGCCGCTATGCATAGACCCAACAGCCACCGCTCCACCGGATGTCTGAGCTTCCCAACGTCCACTTCCTGATTTTTCATAACCTGACTCTCCCTGAATGTACCTAGGCGGCGACGGCTCATCCTTGCTTGACATGTGGTGTGATTATACCTGAACAGGAGAGTATCAATAGCTAAGGTAGATTGTCACTGCGGCTTGTGGAGGGCGCGTCAAGTCGGCCGGCGCGTCACAGGCCCCTTCCGGGCTCCGCGGGAGCCACTTAACGATCCCGGGGAATGGGCGCGCTAACCGGTCTCCGTGGGGAATGCTCTCAATAGATGCCGGGAAAGATGCGGTAATTCACCCGTGCCCGGTATTCCGCCCACTTTTCGGCGCCGTATTTCTTCTCGCACTGCTCTTCGTCTTCACGTTGCCGCAGGGTGAAGATGGTGACGATGAAGATGAAGTACGTCCACGCCCAGAGATTGGTGAAGTAGCCAAACACCAGGCCGATTGAGAAGGAAAGGAATCCTTCGCCCAGGTAGTTGAAGTGGCGGGCAGGGCCCCAGAAACCGTTGCACAGGATCTTGCGGTCGCCGGCCTCGATGTACTCCGGTTTGATAAGGCCGAGGAACTTGCGGTCGGGCCAGCGTTTGAACGTGTACTTCTGCATGTTGGCGCCGCGGGTGATGGTCCAGCCGAGAAAGAACAGCGCTACTGAACCGATCAGCCACACATTCGTCCAGGCCGTCGAGAAGCCGGGATGCGGATGCACGGCCATGCCCCACAGCGGCAGGGTATACAGCCACCCGTACACGATGAGGGCACCCCAGAACATCTTGAAGCCCAGCTTCTCGTGGATCAAGTCGTAGGTATAGAGTTGGACGCGCTCAAAGATGAAGTAATCCAAAATGTAGAAAGTCATGAATGCCGCGAATAGGAACACGCCCGGATTGAAGTTGTCGCCAAAGCGTTCGTAGTGGTACGCGGCGCCGGACAAGGCGTTGAGCGACAGCATCGTGCCGCCGACAACGTAGAAGCACATTTTCACGTCAACACGGTTGTTGAAGAATTGCAGTTCCTGTGCCCGACCCAGCCACAAGGCCGCGATCAGGTTCTTTGTCTCGCCTTGGGGCTGGCTAAACACCGCTATGAGTGTGAAGATCGCGGCAAAGACCGTACCGCCGGCCAACGCGTAGATGGCGGACCGGTAGAACCAGTCACGCGGCATGCCGGTAAGCTCGAGCGATTACACGATCAGTGCGATGGCGAACACCAGTATACCGTTCAGCCGATAATTGCGGGGTTCGCCGGTCTCCGGATTGATGACGTAGCCGGTAACCCGCCTGCCCGGCAGGATGAGCTGCGCCAGGAATAACAGGGCGAAGATCGCCAGCGGGGTGAAAACCCCAATAGCGCTTCCGTCCGGGAAAGCTCGAAAAGGTGACCGATACCTAGCCATTCAGCCATGACCGCAAACCCCTTCCTCAAGTGACGTGGTGATTTTGGGCAAAGAAAAAGGAAGTCAATATCACACTATGCAGCAAGCGGCACGGCAGAGCCAACGCACCCCCATGGGCCGCCGGCAGACCTTGTAAACCCTTGTGAGAAATTGAGTGAATAGTCTTGAGGAGGGGACGCGCGTACAGGACCACCGTCACCGAGAATGACGCGTTTGGGGCTCCACTAGCCTATCGAACGGGACAAAACCAAGAACCATTGCATTGAGTTTTAATGCCTATCTTTCTCTCCACGGCAGTCGCCACAGGCCTAGCGACATCGTAATAGCTGCGAAGCCGGCCAACACTACCATCTCGAACCAGACGTCGACCCTTCCCGACAGCGACTTCTCAATTGCATCTGCCGCATACCGGAGTGGGGAGACGTACCCCAGAAACTTCAAAAGCAACGGCGCTTGTTCTATCGTGAAGTAGACTGGCGACAAGCCCGCTAGGGCGAGGGACAGCAGCCCTGTTGAAATATTCCCCACCTGTGCCGATGGCGCAAAGCTCACCACAAACATCGTAAGACCCGCCATGGTCAGTACGGCCAGGATCAGTGATGGCGCCAAGGCCCATGTTGGATCAATGCCTATGCCGGTGGTCACTCCGAAGCCCAGCAACACCAGGACAGTTATCACGCCGGATATTGAAGAGAATACCAATGAACCAAGTACATACGATCCCTTGGACATTGGCATTGTGACGAGTAGTTTTAAATTGCCCATAAAACGCTGGGCTACGGCGTTCTGGCCGACAATCATCCCTACAGAGAAGGTCACGCCAAATACCAGCGTGCCCGCCATCAGCCTGCGGACAACCTGCGGGTCATCGGGGGCGATGGCCCTCGTTACATAGAACCAGGGGAGGGATGTCCCCGACGCCAGAAGAATCGTAATGTACCAATGCTTGAGGAATGGAATGAAGTTGATCTCGAAGACGCTCACGGCGTCAAGAAAGAACTTTCCAAGACCCCCAGACCGGTCGGGACGGATTACTGGCGGTAGGTTTTCATTCGCCGCGTTTCGGCTCGGAGAGCCTGTGTCAGGCATCAGGCATCACTTTCCGGCGAGGCACTCTCTTTTCTCGTGAGTCCGAGGTAAACGTCTTCGAGTGTCGTTTTGGAAACGGAGTACTGCCGAATGCCACGACCCTGTACTTGCTCGACCAGCGTCTTATCATCATTCCCGTAGACAGTCTCGACACCTTCCTCGGCATCGAACGTAATTTTGTACTCATAGCCGTGAGCGGTCTTGAGATTAGCCACCGTGTCGTGCGCCAGTAACGAGCCACTTTGGAAAATGCCCACTCGGTCACAAAGCTCCTCAGCCTCCAACATGTTGTGTGTCGTCAAAAGAATCGTTGCGCCTCTTCGATGCGCGTTACGGAGAAGATCCCAGAGATAGTGCCGAGCTTCCGGATCAAGGCCTGCACTTGGTTCGTCGAGAACCAGCAAAGGCGGATCGGCTACCGATGCAATGCCCAAGAGCAAGCGACGCTTTAGACCGCCCGACAACCTGTCAGCCGGCTTGTCCCTATGTTCTTCCAAGCCTAGGCTGACAAGAAGCTCTTCGGCGCGTTGTGTCGCCGTTGTCGCCGTTAGCCCGCGCAGCTTACCGAAGATGCGGAGATGATGCCGGACCGATAGTCCGAAGTACAGGGTCGCTTCCTGAGGCATTACCCCAAGGTAGAGCTTTACCTCATTTGGCCGCGACAGGCCGTCAATGCCGAACACGTGTACCCCGCCCTCTGTCGGTACCAATTCGGTGGTGATCTGCCGAACCAAGGTGGTCTTGCCCGCGCCATTGGGGCCCAGTATGCCGAGAAACTCACCCGTCTCAACCGTGAACGAGATTTTTCGGTTGGCTAATGTACCGTCGCTGTATCTCTTAGTAAGGTTCGAGACCTCGACCGCCGGGCGTTTCGCCATCTGGATGCCTTTGGGAACTGCGCCGCCTTATCAATGTTGAGTGATTGTTGGTAGACATGCTCATAAGAATAGCCTGGCGTTGGCGAACTTCAACCCCCTACGTGCCACGCTCGAACCCGCCTCACTCTCCGCTACCCTGGCGCTCGTGCGCTTGGCAGAGGGGGCAGAGGCCGGGGGTGCTGACCTCGGTGCCGCAGGCGGTGCAGCGTTCCGGTTCTTGCTCCTCGCTTCCAGCCAGGCGCGCGAGCGCTTGCCCGCGCACCGCCGGGTTCTCGATTAAGTCGATGGCTTGGCGCAGCCGTCGTTCGCGGTCGGGGTCCTCTGGGGAGGCGGGCTTGGTGCGCGGCTTTTCAATTGCTGATTGGGGTAGAGTGCCGGTTGCGGCGCGGGTTGCAGGCCGCTGGCCGCGGACGCGGAATTCAAGTTTGGTGACCAGCAGGCGCCCCACGATCTTATTCACGTCGCGGGTGAGTTGGGGCGCGCGCATGTGCAATTCGTGTATGGCGGCGGACGACGGGGCCTCAACCACCAACGTGCCGTGCTGGAAACGGAGCGGACGTGCGGCGCGCGCGTGCGCGGGCAGGCGTGCAGCAACAGTGCGCCACGCGGCAAACACCGCCGTGCGCTTGAGCTGCTCCGCAATGCCAAGCTCTTCGATCGTGCCGGGCAGAATGTCTTTGAGCGACTTGAACATGCTTCTCCCCTAGTCTCTCACAGCCTAGCACAGCCTGGAAATGCATAGTCCATCTGAGGGGAAGAGTCTTGTTCAACGCCGATTAGAAACAGGGGGCAGCAGGGTCTTGGCATGGGCGAATAAAGAGAGCGGCTTACTCGTGCAGGCGACCCAAAAAACCCCACCAAACACCCGGCTATTGCGGCGGCTCCCAATACATACAAGCAGGGACTTGCACGTCAAACGCGGATGTGCATATAATTGGGACGGTTGTTGGCAGCCACGTGGTTTAGTCGACGGCCATCGTTTTATTTGCAAGATGTTCTCCATATAATAGGTCTCTACACGTTCCAGTACGAGCCGATTAATCTAATCACCTGAGTCCGGCTGCTTCAGTCGTACTTGGAGATCAATTTACTCTATACGGCATCGTTTTACTCTACGTCCTGCTCCGGAGACCCGTTGTGCGGTTTCTCCTTGCGTCCTTCCTTCTGCTTCTCTTTGCCGTATTCTCCACAGCACCGGCGCATGCCGCGGACTGCGAATTCGTTCTCGGCTTCGCGACTCTGCGAGACCTCATCGGTCACGACATTGTAGGCGAATGCCTGGAGAACGAACACCGCAACGACTCCGGTGACGGCGTACAGCAGACCACAGGCGGCCTCTTGGTCTGGCGCCAGGCCGATAACTGGACCGCGTTTACTGACGGCTACCGCACGTGGATCAATGGGCCGAACGGCCTTGAGCAACGGCTGAACATGGAACGGTTTGAATGGGAATCCGGCGGCGCTCCGGATGGCGGCATTGCCAGGTCAAATCCTGATGAGACGCCCGCGCCGGCCGCGGCGCCGACACCTTCGACAATCGAGCTAAATCCCGAGGCAATCTTGATGCCCGCGATTGAGTTGCTGAGGACGACCGCAAGCGGCGAGAACGCGTATCAAGACTTGCTGCGCCTGGGTGTGGGCATTACGTTCGGCGGCAATCCCAAGTGGGGCGCTTACCTCTTCGATGCGCCCAGCAACCGCATCGTGCTCTACGGAAACTATGCCCATGAGCCAGCCACTACTATTGCCTATCTCTTGGCGGAGGCGACCGAGCATGCTAAGTGGTCGCATGAGCTGGGAGAGCCGACGACGGTTGTGCAGTGCATTGAACTCAATTATCGCGCTGAGACCGCGAAGCAGGTTTGGCTGGCGGAGTTCAACCGGCGCGCAGTGGTGTCTGAGGCCGAGCGGAGCGAAACGGCACTCAGCAATGTGCACTTTCGCATTCATCGGGATTCGACGTTTTGCCCTGCTGTGCCAAGAGAAACCGCGCGCGACCCCGATATCCAGCATGCGCTGGATACGATGAGGCAGACAACCGTTGGTAGTCGTGTGTATCAATGGTTCGTAGAATCAGGTGTGAGCGTGTTCTTCGATCACATTCAATACCGTGGCGGCGTGTATTCACCCTCAGAAAACTACATTGCCATCAATGAGAATCACCGCCACCGTCCCACAAATGCCGCGGCGTGGCTCGTGCACGAAATTGTCCACGCGATTGCGCCTGAGCTTCCCAACTCTCAGGAAGAGTGCTATCGGCATGAAGAGCAGGCCTTTAGCTGGCAAGCCCAGTGGTGGATGGAGTACTTCGGCAAGGACGGCAGCGGACAGCAGGACGAAGACTCTAAGTCACAGGACTACATCCTGATGAGCTATCTGCAAAGAGGGTTGATCGACGCCATTCGCGGGGCAAGAGTCTACCAGGACTATTGCGGTTCCTACTAGCCAGGCTGAATTGCCCCAACCTAGCGCCTCCGATGTTGCTGAAGGCCGCCTGCGCCGCTTGAGTCGTTGCCCGCAATGTACTTTAAGGCCCTGGCGGCCGCAATCCGCGGCAGTGTCTTATATTCGGAGACTAGCCCGCCGCCTCAATCGTGTTGTCAGCCACGTGCAGGATGTGGGCGGATTCTAGGACACTCCGTTCGTATTGTTGGAGGTCGGAGGTGGTGGCGAACGCTTGGATGGCGGGGGCGAGGGAGGCCAGCACGTCTTGGCGGCGCTGCGCGTCGAGTTCGGAGAGAAAGTCGTCCAAGAGCACCACCGGCCATTCGCCGGATTCTGCATGAAGCAAGAAGATCTCGGTAAGCTTCAGCGTGAGAGCGGCGAGCCGCTGCTGGCCGCGCGAGCCGTAGGCGGAAAGCGGGTGCCCGCTGCTGAGAAAGGTAAAGTCATCCCGGTGCGGGCCCACCACCGTCACGGCTTGGGCCTGCTCGCGGGGGGCGTTTTCCGTGAGAGCGGCCGCAAGCACCGCTTGTATCTCTGCTTGCCAGGTATCCGGTAGCGCGCTGATGCGGAGTTCGGCAGGAAGCGGCGGCACTGCCGGCAGATCCACAGTGGATTCATAGCGCAAGTGAAGCTCGCTGGCAGACCCCGTCAGCTTGGCGTAGTAGGTGGCGAGGGGTGCTGCCGCCTGGTGGACGAAGGCGAGGCGCAGAGCGATGAGCGGCGCCGCCAGGCCGGTCAGCTCACGGTTCCAGGCTTCCAGTTGCCGCTGGTCCCTGGTAGTACCTTCCCGGAGGGCGCGCAACAAGGCGTTGCGCTCCGCCATCACGTGCTCAAAGCTCTGCAGCGTTCGCAGATAGCTGGGATCGATACGGCTCAGCAGGTAGTCCAGGTAGCGGCGGCGCGTGCTCGGGGAGCCATCGACGAGGGCGATGTCGTGCGGTGTAAACAGCACCACGTGCAGGTGCTGGAGGAGGCTTGATGCGCGCCGGGGCGCGCCGCCGATGCGGATACGCTTGCTGAAGCCGGCTTCTCTATCGGGTTCGGCGGCCCAAATCACCTCCAACTCGGTCTCGTGTCCCCCTGCTGCTACTTTTCCGGCCACCTGTGTGTAGGGTCGTTCGGGATCGGGGGCAAAACTGCGCATTTCAGCTTCGGCGCGAGTGCGAAAAGAACGTCCCGTCGCCAGGCAATGAACGGCCTCGAGGATGTTTGACTTGCCGGCGCCGTTGGGTCCGGCGAAAACCGTCAGCCCCTGGGCAAGTGAAAGCGTGGCCGCGCGGTAGTTGCGGAAGTTAGTAAGGGAGAGCGCGGCGAGATACACGGCCGTTCCTTCTGGCTGCTACCGGAACTGCGAGGGATGTTTCACGTGAAACATGCTATGCGCACGGAGCGACACCTACGGCAGTGGGTGAGGGTGAACGCAAAAGGGCACACCATGGGTCTTGGGTATTGCAGGCGCCCTCCAAAGTGTTTCACGTGAAACATGGCGGACAGCCCGTACGACTCATGTCAGTTCATCCCGCTACCCTGCGCGCCACGGCGGCACGTCCCAGGTGTTCACCCATTCCCACTCCCACACGATCCGTTTTGCCGGCAGCTCGAGCGCATACTCGACGCCGGCGGTGAACGGCAGCACCTGCGTCTGCGCGCCGACCTTCTCGCGGTAATACTCGATGAACGCGCCGACGTCGCTCGCGTTCGGCGGCCAATGTCCCTCCGGCACCGGGTCCGACTTGCGGTCAGTGCGGTAATGCACCGGGATCAGGGCAAACGGCCGGATGTAGTCCACAAAATCCTCGAGTTCGGTCGATTGCTGCGCCGCGCTCGTCGGAATAAGACCGAGCTTCATGTGGATGGCGAAATCCACCCGTCCGCGCAACTCCCGCATCGCCGGATAGGCAGCCCAAGCGTCGCCAATGTGCAGAAAAGAGAGATTCAAGGCTTTGTGGGTCACTAAGAAGCCTAGGTTTGGCAGATCAGGGCGCTGGTTCTCGCCGCTCTCGATGGTTTCTACAAGGAGCGGGCCAAGGTCCAGCTCGACGGGACCGGGAAACTCCCGCACGTGCTGCGTGCCCGCCCACGGTCTGCCCCGCTGCATTTCGTTCTGATGCTTTGGATACATTACCTGTATCTTGTCGGCCGGCACGTGCTTTGTAATCGGCAAGTCGCGTGAAAACGCCGCGTCGCCGTACTTCTCGTCAATAGGCTCGTCCGGCCACAACGCGCCCGGCGGCACGAACATCTTCTTGAACCGATCGCCCTGACAGAGCTTGCGCAGCGTCTTGGGGTGGCAGTGGTCGAAGTGCTCGTGACTGATGAAGATGTAGTCGTAAATCGGCTGCGCGTTGTCCAGGTTCTCCCCAAAGAGATAGGGATCGAAGGCAATGTTCACATCACCAAACCGCACGTCAAACGCCCCACACCCCCACCACCGCAGCCAAATTCGGTCCATGGGCTTTCCTATGCTTTTATGTGCCTACGACTTGGTGGGGTAAATCTCGACTAGAGAGTACCGGATTAGAGCTTTCTGCAAGCTCCTATTCTCTAGTTCCCGCCAGTTACAAAGCGTACCTGCACCGCCTGCGCAGAAAGCGAGTGGCACTCCAAATATAGCACATTGATTACACAACTTGACGCCGCTCCTAACCGAAGGCGAATACGGCCAGCAATGCGCGTGGGAGTACGCAGCATGAAATTGAAACCGATTCACCGGGTATCAGAACAAGCCACCGAGCGCTTCCTGGGGAGCGACCGCACGGATGGGAGAGCGTGCGTAGTCCCTGACGTTCCGCGTGACGATGTGCCTGGCCCCGCAGGCATGGGCGGCAGCCACCTGCATGGCGTCCTCGAAGTCAGCCATTGGCAGCGCGGCGGCATAGCGGATGCTGTCGGTATCGGTAGCTGCCACCGCCACAAAGCGCGTAAGCTCGACAATGAAGTCGCGCGCGCTCACGCCTCCCACCGCGGGAGCCACCAGGTAATAGAGGTTTGAGAGAGAGTGCCACGCGACAAATGCCGCCTCAGCGCCGTGCTCAATCCGGTCCAGAAGTTCCGACGCTGAATCGGAATGGGGATGCCTGTCGAGTGCGACGTCGATGAGTACGTCGGTGTCGAGCAGCATCATTGGAGGTACTTCTTGGCCAGCGCGGCGTAGCGCGCGTCATCGTCCCGCTCTGCCGCCTGAAACTTGCCGCGCCACCGCTCGGAAAAGGACGCTACGTGCTCGCCCGCCATTTCCCTGAGAGACTGCTCTACCAACGACGAAAGGGACACGCCCCGCGAACGGGCATAGCGTTTGGCCGCCGGCAGGAGGTCGGCGTCCACTGTGATGGTGAGCTTCTGTTTCATCCTGGCTGGCAACCCTCCTAATTAGTATACGTATAGTAAATATAAGTATACGTGTCATTATCACGATATGCAAGGGTGCCAGACCCAAAAACCGTCTGAACCGGCGTTACTGCGGTGATTCTGGGTTAGCCGGTCATTTGGGAGCAAGAAAGACTTGGAAACGGACTGGCACCGAGCGGGACCAATTGCAAGTTTCTCAGGTTGAAGCTGCGGCTGCGCCATAGTTCACGTTCTTAGTCGTTCTCACTCTACTGTCGGCACAAGCGAAACTGATCTCATTCGTGGGGAAGTTCAGTTGCAACGTCAGGTAGATGAGTTTCGGACGAATCTCTTGGGAACCCACCGCATCAGCGAGGTGACCGGAGCAGCGAGATGGAGGCTTCTTCCACCTTCCCGAGGGCTGAATGATCAAGATGGCGCAGGCACGGTCAGGCGCAGGAGGATGGTGTTGTCTATTTCCAGGTCGCTGCCCCAGATCAATCGGGCGGATTCATGCCACTGGATTTCGTTGTAGCCGCCGCGAGGGCGCACCGCGGCTTCGGTCCACTCGGTTGCGATTGCCCATTGGCTCGCGTCAAAGTCGGCGCCGGTCCAGTCAGACGGCGCTTCCGTTTTCTCAAAGCGGCAGGCGGTGTTGGGATCTGACGCTTTTTCGCAATCGGGGTTCAAGGGTGCACGGTGGATCACCAGCACTTTCCACCCGCTATTGGTGACTGCCACAATCTTGCCGGTATTGAGGTCGGTGAATTGTGCAATGATGCCGCCGTCGCCCATCTGCTGGTTGCGCTCACCGATGTACTCCAGCCCCGAATCGGTCTCTTTGAAGTCTTTGGCCTCGATGGCGATGGTCAGTGGGTAAGTGGCAGTAAAGGTGATGGTCTCGGCATTGAAAGAGCGCTCAGTCGTAATCGGCGTGGAATCCTCGCCGACTAATTCACCGTTGACATAGAGGGCGAACCAATTGTCGGCCCACACCTCAGCTTTGAACTCTGACGCTGCGTCTTGGCTGGAGGCTGGTTCCTTGGCGGTGATTGCGGGCGAAGCGGCTTCTGAGGCAGCGCCGCCGTTGCCGGATCCGCAACCGACGGCCAACCACGTGACGACCAGCAGCGCCAGCGCCCTCGCGGCGAATGAATTGGACATACGTTTCCCTCTCTTTCATTTCGTCCGGGCTGCTTCAGGGCGCCCTGCACCGCTAGCTGCGACGGTCAATTGATGGCAGTCCAGTCCAAATGCGGTGAGCAAAGTCGCCGCACGAATTCTACAAGCGAAGGCAAGCCCAAGACGCCCTTCCCATACTAACTGTATCGGCTAGTGTGAACTACACCATTCAAGAAAGTATGAAGACCGTCCTCCAGATTTGGGCGAGACCTTCAAAGCGGCTACGTGAATGAGCCGGACGCAACTGCCCTCCTTCAGTATGTAGCATTTGGCAGCCAACCATCGCTGTGCGGTTCGTCTGCAGCGGTCGCGAGGACTGCAACACGCTAAGCGAGGGCTTGAAAGTGACGGGCAAGTGGGGAAGTGAGCAGAAATCCTCTCTCCGCAGTCGTTCTTACGGGTTTTTGCAACTTGGTTTCTAAATTGCTGCCCGCCGTAGCACGTATCGGCGTCTGGACTACCGACTAGAGTACAATGAGTTCGTGTGACGTGGTCTGGAGAGGCCACCCGGATTGGGTTTCGACTGCTCATGCTGAGCAAAGCGGCCTGACTCCCTGTGCTCAGAACGGGAGATGCGCAAGCGCGTGTCCTGGATCCTCGCATGTCCATTGCCGAGGCTAGCACGAGTAGGTTGCGCAGAGGCTTCTTGCCAGGTTTGGAAACGCGGCCCCGAAGTGTGAGCATACAGGCTTGCTGTCGGTGGAGGCCTGTAATGGCCCAAACGACCACTGTCACAATCGTCATGTAAGGGTAGTAATATACGTTCCTTGCGAAAGTGAGAAGCACAAGAGGTAGCACATCTATGTTCGAAAAGTCTACACTGTCAAACGGTTTGCGCGTCGTCACTTCCACAATGCCCCACACGCGTTCGGTATCGGTGCTCGTGCTCGTGCGGGCCGGGTCCCGCTACGAACAAGACCCCGAGGCCGGCATTGCCCACGTGTTTGAGCATATGCTCTTCAAGGGCAGCGACAAATGGCCGACGGCTCAGATCGTGAGCGAGTCCATCGAGGGCGTGGGCGGGTCTATGAACGCCAGCACTGACAAGGAAGTGGTGGACTACTGGTGTCGGGTCGCGCAGCCGCACTACACCTTGGCCATGGAGTTGCTTGCCGACATCTTTTTGAATCCGCTCCTCGAGGACGAAGAACTCAAGCGGGAACAGGGCGTGATATTAGAAGAGTTGCGCATGTATCATGACGATCCCCGCAGTTGGGTGAGCATTCTCAGCGATCAGATTTGCTGGCCGGAGCACCCGCTGGGCCGGGACATTGGCGGCAGCCCTGAGACTGTGCAGAGCATTACGCCGGAGATGATCCACGACTACCGCGGCCGTATGTACAGCCCGCAGAACACCGTGCTCGCGGTAGCCGGTAACATCACCCATGAGCAAGTGCTGGCTGATGCGGCACGCCTCTACGGCGCGTGGACGAATGGCGCGCCGGCAGACTACCTTCCCTGGGGCGGTGGCGCGCAAGAGCCAACCGCCATTGGCGAGGCGCGGGAGTCGGTGGAGCAGATGACGATCCTGCTCTCGTTCCCGGGCCTTTCCATGTTCGATGAGGACCGGTATGCACTGGGCCTGCTGAATACCGTACTTGGCGAAGGCATGAGTTCGCGGCTCTTCCTGGAAGTCCGCGAGAAGCGTGGTTTGGCGTACAGTGTGGGCTCCTACCAGCGTCATCAGCTCGACACCGGCATATTCACGTTGTATGGCGGCGTCGATCCGGAGAATGCGGCGGATGCTTTGCGCTGCATCATGGACCAAGTCGGCAGCTTGCAAGAGCCGGTGCCGGAAACTGAACTGCGCAAGGCAAAGGAGTTTACCAAGGGTCACATCCTGCTCGGCTTGGAGAGTACGCAAAGTGTGGCCGGCTGGGGCGGCGTGCGCGAACTGCTTCACGGCGAACTCATCACGGCTGATGAGGCAGTGGCCCGCGTGGAGGCAGTGACGGCAGATGAAATACATCGGGTCGCCGCTCGCATATTTTCCTCAAACGCGGCAAAGCTCGCCGTCATCGGTCCGCGCGATCTCAGCCAGGAGCTACTCCCAATTGCAACGCAATGACCTCTGTAGCCACTGTGGAGGCTAGCGAGATCGGTGAAACCTAGGCGCGTAGTGTCTTCTGCGGTCCAGAAGCGCGGCATCGTGGTCACGTTGGCCTTGCTGGGCTTCATGTTCCTTGTGTGTGTGCTCGCGGTCGGCTGCAATCTCGGCGGTGATGGGGACCGACGGTTGGAATTCGTAAGCAGCGTGCGTCTGAATTCCGCCGGACAGACGGAGATTGCGGTCGTGGTGCGCAATGTCGGAGATGTACTGTTCTCAGGCGACGAGGAAATTGAGGGCCGCGGCGAGGTTTTCAACAGTTCAGAACAGTTGCTGGCGCGCTTCTCGCAACGAGCGGTGGGACGGCTGGCGGTGGAGGAAGAGGCGACCATTGCCGTGTGGCAGGGAACCCTTGAGCCGGACACCTATCTCATGCGGTGGACAACACCCAGCCACGGGGGCGTGGAACTGCAATTCACCCTGTTGAAGCGCTTCGGGGTGCTGGAGGTCGGGACCGTGAGGGAAATCAAGCTTGCTCCTGATCCCACAGACTCGTCCTAAGTCATAGCTTTCAGCGAAGGCGACCGACTGTTTGCTTCCGGCGTACCGGAGTGGCGACTCTCGTGTCTTGCCGGGAATCGACTATATGTCTGGGTTTGCGAGGGGTTAGTGCGGAGCGTCCACCCAATTCAATTTCAGACCGGATGCCGATCGGACAGGGCATCAGGCGTAGTCTGCCCCTGATTTTCGAAGTCTATGTATGCGCTGAACTTTCATCACTCCTGCATGCCGCCGAGATTGGATGTCTCCGGCCGCTTACGCGCCTTGAGGACAATTCCCGCTGAAGGAACATCTGCTGCCCTTGAAGGCTCAGTGTCGTGAAATGCATAGAGTATGCGTCGTGCCCACATTAACCAGCGAGAGGCACCCAAGTCTTCACTATAACGATTCAATGAGGGGCATACTGTGTGCTTGACAATATTACTGCCGATCCTAAAGAGCATCAGCGAGAAGGGAAAGCAACGGTGGGTCGTATACCAGGTCTCTTCAATTGTGAAACCGGCCGCATTCAAAGTTTGAGTGAGTTCGTCAGTTGTATATAGCCTTACGTGGTCGGCCCAGATACCGGCAAGCCACCAGATATGCGAGGGCACATGTGTTCCAAGAGCGCGTTCCAAAACCCAGTTGACCGGATCCCACACAAACGGGTAATTCTGGTGAGGGACCGTGATGAGCAATAGGCCGTCGTCTTTCAGCACACGAAAAACCTCAGAGAGCACGACGTCATGTTCTACAATGTGTTCCAATACATCGGGGCAGATAGCCGCATCGAAAGTTTCCGCTGGAAAGGGAAGCATACGCGCATCGGACCGCGCGAGCGATGCCTTCGCAGCGTTTTCGTGCTCTCTCGCTAGAGTAAGGGGCTTTTCGTTGTAGTCTACGCCAATCGCAGTGGCTTGTGGGTAAATATGCGTAATAGCCTCCGTATAGAATCCGCGTCCGCAGCCCAAGTCGAGAATTGTGCCGAAACGAGCAGGTCTAAGCCAGTTCATGAGCATGGTGAGCCTCATGACAAAGGCGGGATCGATCTCGTGGCGCAAGAGTGTGGCGACTGCTTCGTTTGCTGGGATCCTCATAGAAGGTTTTGCTAGCAATAGACTCTAGACACTATTGACGGCTCTCATACACAGTTTGTCCAATCTAGCCACAATGGCACGACTTTGAGCGGAACCGTCGTCCAGGGCGCTCTTGATTATACGCTATGGTCAAATATGATGACCATGGTTTGGTATGAGGGGCGTGCTATCAAGCGAGTGTGCACGAACTTGGCCGTAGTGGGTTCTGCTCCAAGTGTAGTAGTATGCGGTGATCTGCATTAGATCGTGTTGGCAAAGAGCTACAGACGCTTACGCAGAAACCCTCTTATGCTTGCTTGTAAGCTTTGATTACAATACCCACGGAAGGGGTTTCGTCAGAACGCGCCGGGTCCGGGTCGTCGAATGCGTAAAGGAGGCGCCGTGCCCACACAAGAAAGCGAGAGTGCCCTGACTTTCGGCCAAATAGATTGAATGAGGGACAGAGTCCGCTTTCGATAATGTTCTTGCCGATTCCATACAGCAAGAAGTGGGCGAATGGCAGGCAGCGCGGCGTGGTAAACCACGTTGATCCGGTTACAAACCCGGCTGCGCGTATACGGCTTGAAAGTTCTGCGGCAGTATAGAGGCGCACGTGATCGGCCCAGATGCCGGCGAGCCACCAAATGTGGGCAGGCACGTGCGTACCAAAGGCACGTTCAAGCACCCAGTTCAGGGGATCCCACAAGAATGGGTAGTCCTGGTGGGGTACCGAGATGAGCAGCAGACCTCCAGCGCGGAGTACGCGATTGATCTCCAGAAGCGCCGCGCCGTCCTCGACAATATGCTCAAGCACCTCCGAGCACACAACTGCGTCGAATGATTCTGAAGGGAAGGGCAGCGCACGCGCATCGGCACGCGCAAGTCGTACGGTTGTGGCGTGTGTCTGCGCCTTAGCTACGGCAAGGTAGTCAGCGTTGTAGTCCACGCCAGCAACCGCGGCGCCTGGATAGAGGGTAGTGATGGCTTTCGCATAGAAGCCGCGGCCGCAACCCAAGTCGAGGATTCTGCCAGCCTCAATGGACCCAAGCTGCTGCAATATCAGGGAAGCCCTGACCGCAAACGCGGGATCGATCTCACTGGACATCAGGGTGGTGATGGATGTGTCAATAGGAGTAGTCATGAACGTGCCAATCCAGCACTAGTCCGGCACTGTGTGCAAACGCTTGCAGATCCACTAGCCGACGCTTGGGCATTTACCCAGAGCGCGCTGCCAAACCGTAGTGCTGACTCTAGACGCGCTGCGAAACGGACGCCAACGAAACTCTACGCGTAGCGATGCGGGTTGATACGTAGTAGCATACATGCTGGCTACCAAGTCGGGCTCGCCTGCCAAGAATCTTCACTCGCAATCCTATGTGCTCAGCGCACTGCACGCAAGTTCCCCGCGGCTGCACCGCTTGTCTGCGGCAGCGAGTAGTGAGACGATTCCAACGTGACAGTGAACGCGTGCAGGGCAAGCCTCAATCCCAGCAGTCATTATGCGCATACTTTATCTCACAACCTACTACTTGCCGCACAGCAGCGGCATTACGGCGTACATGCACCGGGTCGCGCGGGGATTGGTGCAGCGGGGGCATGCAGTTACGGTATTGACATCACGCCACCAACCCGGACTGAGTGAGGAGGAATGGCTTGAAGGCGTTCGCATCATACGCTTGCCCGTCCTCTTGCGCATCAGCAAAGGGCCGGTGATGCCTGCACTCTTTGGGGTGCTCGGCCGGTACCTAAAGACTCATGATGTGGTCCACATTCATCTCCCGTTCTTGGAGGCAGCGTATGCGGCGCTTGTGAATCGCGGTCGCAGGCCGCTCATTCTCACCGTACATACCGACCTCTATCTGCCTGCGGGACTTATCAATCGCATTGCAGGCACGGTAGTCAACGTGATGCAGGGCCTTGCGGCACGACGCGCTGATTGGCTGTGTTCTTACACGTGGGACTTTGCCCGAAACTCGTATCTGTTAGCCGACTTCCTAGATAAAGCAATTGTCATCCATCCCCCGGTCACGGTAGCGGCTGCCACAGAGTCAGACATAGCTGGTTTTCGCGAAGCGTACGCGCTCGATGGGCGGCTCATTGGGTTTGCGGGTCGCTTTGCCGAACAAAAGGGACTGCATGTACTCCTTGCAGCCTTTGCCGCTGTGCAACGCCGCATGCCCAATGTGCGGCTCGCGATTGCGGGAGAGTACCGCAATGTTATTGGTGAGAGCTATTACCGGCGCCTGCGTCCCCAACTGGAGGCATTTGGGGATCGCGTTGTGCTTCTCGGGCATCAGGAGGGGAGGGCGCTTGCCAGTTTCTATGCTGCGTGCGACGTCCTCACGTTGCCGAGTGTTAACCCGATGGAGTCATTTGGCATTGTGCAGGTAGAAGCAATGCTCTCGGGCACGCCGGTGGTTGCCTCGGATATTCCCGGCTGTCGGCAGGCGGTGCGACTGACCGGCATGGGGCGCATTGTGCCGCCCAGCGATAACGCGGCACTCGCGGAGGCGCTGCGAGCGGTGCTGGAAAGCCCCAATTCGTATGCAATGTCTCGAGGCAAGATTGCCCGTGTCTTTGACTACGAGCGCACCGTCGATCTGCACGAGGAACTGTATCGCTCGAACAAGCTTGCCGCAGACGACCGCACATTTGAATTGGCAGCTACAACTGAGGCAGGAAGCCAAGAGCTAGGGACGGAATGAGCGATCCCACGACAACTGCAACAGTACCCGAAGGTGAGCACTCCCCGGAGCCGACTCTCACACGGCGAACACCTTCACTGCACTTCGCTGAGGTTGCACGGCACGGACCGTGGCTGCTGCTCGCCTTGGCCGTACTGGTTGGCGCATGGTTTCGCTTCACCGGCTTGGACTGGGACAATAGCACACACCTCCATCCGGATGAACGCCATATCACGATAACGACGGCACAGATTCAGTGGCCGGACTCACTATCGCAATATTTCGACACGGAAACCTCGCCGCTCAATCCCTATAACCAAGGCATTGGCTCGTTCGTCTACGGCACGCTGCCCGTATTCATCACCAAGGCCGCGGCCGGCATCGTGGACAAGGATGCCTACGACGGCATAGACCTGGTAGGCCGGTACCTTACGGCCTCGTTGGATGTGCTTACGATTCTGCTTGTCTTTCTCATCGGACGGCGACTCGGCGGGCGCTGGGGAGGAGCCCTCGCCGCCGCATTCTACGCCTGTGCGGTGCAGGCGATCCAGCAAGCGCACTTCTACACTACCGACACCTGGGTAACGTTCTTTGCCGCCCTTGCGCTGTGGTGGGCGCTGCGCTGGCAGGAAGAGGGTCGTTGGTACGATCTGGCCGGCGTGAGCCTTGTTGCCGGTTTGGCTCTGGCGAGCAAGCTGGGCGTGGCGACGCTGGCGGTGCCGATCGGCTTTGCGTTTTTGCTGCGGGCATGGCGGGAGATGCGGCCGCCAGCTTTTGTCATCACTCACCAGCTAGTCGCGCGCCTCGGCGGCCGCCTTATCATCGGCGGCGTGCTCGTGTATGGTGTGCTCCGCCTCTGCGTGCCCTACGTTTTCGCATCTGCTTCCTGGTGGGATCCGCGGCTCAATCCGCGCTATGCGCAGGATATCGAGACCCTGCGCTTTCTCGCGAGCGGAGATGCGGAGTTTCCGCCTGCGTACAGTTGGTCCACGGTCAATTACGCGCTGTTTCCTTTAGAACAGATGTTTCGATGGGAAATGGGTTGGGCCTTTGCTGCCGTCGCGTGGCTGGGAGTGATTTGGGGCATCTGGCAACTGGTGCGGCACAGCAATCTGGTCTTCGCGCCTGTCGTGCTGTGGGTGCTAACGCTCTATTTGTACCAGGCTGCGCAGTTCGCGCGGCCCGGCCGTTATTTTCTGCCGATCTATCCGGCCCTCGCCGTGATGGGGGGAGTCTTCCTCTGCTGGCTTGTCTATCAGATCGCTCGGGGAGACGCGCATGCCTGGCTGCGACACATAAGACCGCTGGCCCGCGTCTCCCACCTAAGCGGTAATCCACTTGTTGGGCGCGTGCTGCCTCTTGCCGCAATGGGCCTCGCCGCATTCGTGTTGCTGGGCGCGTTGGCGTGGGCGTTTGCGTTTACTCGTATCTACGCGGAGCCGGTGTCGCGGGTGCGCGCCAGCGAGTGGATCTATCAGAACGTCCCGGCCGGCGCGGTGCTGGCGGAAGAGCACTGGGACGACGCGCTGCCGCTGCGCCTGCCCGGACAGGAACGCGCGCCGGAGCGCTATCAATACGTGCAGCTTCAGGTATTTGGCGCGGATACACCGGAAAAACTAGAACAACTGCTGGCGGCGCTCCACCAAACGGACTACATCGTCGTGAGCAGCGGGCGTACGCATGGTGTGATACAGCAGCTTCCGGCGCGCTTCCCCATGATGTCGCAGTATTACCGTCACCTCTTTGCCGGTGAACTTGGCTTCGCCCCCGTGCGCACGTTCACGCACTTCCCCCGGCTCTTTGGCTGGGAAATTGACGATAGCAAAGCAGAAGAGAACTTTCTCGTCTTTGACCACCCGACGGTCCATCTCTTCGTAAAGACCGATCGCTACGACCAAGAACGGCTGCGCGCCTTGCTTGAGCCGCACCTGTCCGCGCTGCCCCAAACGCTCTCGCCGCGGCAACTCCTTTACAACGGCCTCTTGCTCGACGGAACACAAAGCAGCGGCGTCCGGTCAGGCGGCACGTGGTCGGGCTACTTTGAGCGTGGCAGCATCGTTAACGCCGTGCCGTGGCTGGTCTGGTGGCTGGCGGTGCTGATGCTGGGCTGGCTCGCCTGGCCGCTGCTCTGGCATATTTTACCTATGGCTCCTGACCGTGGCTACCTGCTTGCGAAGAGCATCGCGCTCTTGGCGGTTGCCTACATTTCCTGGTGGCTGGCAAACAGCGGCGTACTCGCGGCCGGCCGCGCGTCCACGTGGCTTGCAATTGCGCTGCTGGCAGCGGCAAGCGCCTGGGTCTTGCGCCGCACCTGGCAGCGGTTCGTGCACTTCCTGAAAGTTCAGCGCACCGAAATCGTTCTCAGCGAGGTGGTCTTCACCGGTACGTTCCTCTTCTTTCTGTGGGTCCGCCTCACGAATCCCGATCTCTGGCATCCTTTCTATGGCGGCGAGAAGCCCATGGATTTTGCCCACATGAACGCGCTCATCAAGGCCGGACAGTACCCGCCGTACGACCCGTGGTTTGCGGGAGGCTACATCAACTACTACTACATGGGGCACCAGGTGTTCGGCACGTTAATTCGCTTGCTGGGCATAGTGCCGTCGGTGGCCTACAACCTGGTCGTGCCGTTGGTGGCGGCCCTGCTCGCGGCAAATGTCTACACGTTTGGGTGCACCGTGTGGCGCACAGCGTCGCGAAACATGCGGTTGCTCGCCGGCGTCGGCGCCATCGTCCTCGTGACCGTTCTCGGCAACCTGGACGGCGCGGTGCAATGGTTCACGCGGCTGGCGGCGAATGCGGGACCGAACCGCCTGCGTGCCGGTTGGGACTGGCTGGGGCAAACCGCGGGCAACCTGTTGCGAGCCGAACCGCCGCCGGGTTTCGATTACTGGCACAGCACGCGCCTGATCGAAGGCGCAATCCATGAGTTCCCGTTTTTCACATTTCTCTACGGCGATTTGCATCCTCACGTGCTGGCGTTGCCCTTCACAATGGTGATACCGGTGCTTGCCCTGGCCTTTGTCTTGAGCTACCACCTCAATCCCATCGAGAGAGTGCGGAGCTCCGGCCCGACGCTTCTCGAGTGGCTGCGCCCGTTGCTGCGCTTTCCCACCTTGCCCCTGCTGCTGCTTAGCGGCTTTGTGCTGGGCTTTTTGCGTACCGCGAATACCTGGGACTATCCCACCTATGCCCTGCTCCTCGGAGGGGCAGTGATCTTAGTTGAGCGCCGCGGTCTTATCCGCTTTGAGATTCCGGCAAGGGTACGTGTGGTCGCAGCCGCAGTCGGTCTCTACCTTGTCGGGCGAATGGCCTTCGGTTCGTACCTCGACAATTACCAGTCATTCTTCCTCGGCGTGCGGAGCATTGAAGATCAAACTCCGCTGTGGCAATATCTCGTAATTCACGGGGTGTCGCTCTTCTTCGTTGCCATCTTCCTGGTGCGGGAGTTGTACCGGTGGCGGGCTGCGTTCGATGTCCGCCTAATTGCCATCCTGTCAGTGCTGCAGATTGTACTCGCCAGCGTGCTGTGGCAGCGGCCGATCGTGCTCTTGCTGGAAATCACCATCCTGCTGGCGTTGTTGGTTGCGTTGGGTTCTCCCGCGAGGCTCCCCACCCGCCTGCTGGCCGGCATGGTGGCGCTGGCGGCGGTATTGGGCATCTTCCCTGAGTTCTTCGCCATCGACGGCGACGTCGGGCGCATGAATACCGTGTTCAAGTTCTACCTGCAAGCCTGGAATTTGCTGGCATTGGCGGCTGCGGCGACGCTGCCGTTGCTGTGGCAACAGGCGCGCCTCCGGCGTTTTCTCTTGCCGGTAGGGGCGCTGCTCGTGCTGCTGGCCCTCCTCTATCCGCTCTCGGCAATTCCCCACCGCGCCCAGCAGCGATTGGTGCCGGATCTCGTGACGTTGGACGGCACGGCCTTCATGCGGGAAGGCGTGATATTCGATCAGGACCGGGAAATCCCGCTCAAATGGGACCTGGAGGCAATCCACTGGCTGCAAGACAACATTGACGGCACGCCCACGGTGCTGGAGGCGTCCATCCCGTATTTTCGTTGGGGAGCGCGCGTGAGCATCCACACCGGCTTGCCTACGGTGCTGGGCTGGGATTCTCATGAATGGCTCCAGCGCTGGGAGTACCGCCCTATGATCGAGCAACGGAAGCTGGATATCCAAACGATCTACGAGACCGCGGACTATGACCTGACGCTCAAACTGCTCCGCCAGTACGGCGTGGACTATGTCTACCTGGGTGACTTGGAACGCGCTTACTATCAGGGTCCGGGCCTGGGCAAGTTTGAGCTGATGAGCGAATTTGGGATTGCCCCGGTCTACCGCAACGAGCGAGTAACAATCTACCGCGTTGAGCACAAATAGGTGAGTCGCGACGCTCCCTTGCCGTGCCCACTTGGGCCAGCGCAAGTGACTGTTCCTAGGCCTTGTCAATTGAGATGGGCCGTGCAATCCGTCTTTTGTATATTGAAGAAGACGTACAATTGACCGAATGCGAGAGGGTAACGCGAGGAGCGCGTCATCCGTCATTCCCGCTTGCGCGGGAATCCATCCGGTCTGCGCCAAAGCGCCACCATCTGGCCCGGTGCAGGGCCGGGCTTCTTAGGTCTTCATTCAGGTTGATCGCGGCTATACACTTAGGCGCTGACCAACTCCCGCAGTCCGATCTTGGCTACTGCCGCGTGCACTTCGGCTTTGTCTTGCGGTGACAGTTCCGCCAGCGGCGGGCGCACGGGACCGCCGGCCAGGCCGATGGCCATCATGACTTCCTTCATCACGGTGACCTCGTAGCCGCGCACCTTGTAGCGGATGTTGTAGATCGGCAGGGTCTCGCGCTCGATCTTTGCCTGTAGCTCGCTGAAGCGGCCCGCCCGCGCCAGGTCGAGGGCCTCGATGGCTGATTTCGGATTGTAGTTGGCGTTGCTGGAGGTATAGCCCTCAGCGCCCGCCGCAAAATAGGCGTGCAACAGATCGTCGCCCACGCCCGCCAGCCAGAGCAACCTATCGCCTACGTGGGAGCGAACGCGCTGGAACATGCGCACGTCGCCTTGGCCGTCCTTGAAGGCCACAATGTTGGGAATGTCAGCGAGACGGTCGACTAATTCCGGGCCGAGTTTCGCGTGATCGCGCGCATAGGGGAAGACGCCGAGGCTGGTGGCGTCCGCAATCGCCTTGTAGTACTGGTAGAAGCCTTCGTCGCTCGACTGACCGTAGTACGGCGGCATTATCAGCAGGCCGTCCACGCCGACGCTCTCGGCGAATTGCGCCATTTCCGCGCCCACGGCCGGATTCACGCCCACGCCCGCCAGCAGGAGGCAGCGGCCGGCTGCCGCCTCGATAGTGGCGGTGACGACGTCCTGCCACTCGGTAAACGTCAAAGAGAAAAACTCGCCGGTGCCGCCGGCCGCAAGGACGGCCGGGGAGCCTTCACGCGCCAGAAAGTCGATGTTGCGGCGCAGGCCGTCGAGATCGAGGGAATAATCATCATTAAACGGGGTTACGGGAAACGGGATCACGGTGCGCAAGCGTTCGCGCAGTTCCGCTGGGGTCATCACTGGTGTGTGCTCCTTCTTTGACTGTGAGCGTGCTTTCATGACGTTACTCGCAAAGTGACGCTATGCCCCATCGTACCAATGAGCGCATACAAATTCCAACTGAACCGGGCGTAGGTCTTCTCGTGAAATGGGATGCAAATTGACGTGCACAGCGTACGAATTCTCAGGCAGTCCTAAGTCTGAGCGCATATACTTAAGGGGGACTATGACATTAGGTAGTGAGAGAAGCGTAAGGAGCCAGGCATGCGGAGATTTCTTGTAATAGCCCTCATATTTGCAGTAACGCTGGGATTGGTGGCGTGCGGCGGTGATGAACCGCAGGCGGAACCAACCGCGGCGCCAGCGGCGACGGAAGCACCCGCGGCGACTGCGGAACCGGCGGCAACCCAGGCGCCGGAGCAAAAAGACAGCAGCACTCCAGCCAATGTCGTCTTCGCCATCGATCCGGCGCGCTCCACCGCCCGCTATCTCATCAGAGAACAACTGGCCAACTTGACCTCGCCCAATGATGCCATCGGCGAGACCATGGACGTCACCGGCGCCATCGTGCTGGATGCAGACGGCAACGTGGTGAGCGAAGAGTCGCAAATCGTGGTCGGTCTGGCCGGTCTGACCAGTGACTCCAGCCGGCGCGACAGTTACGTCAAGCGCAACACCCTCCAAACCGACCAGTATCCCAACGCCACGTTTGTGGTGAAAGAGATTCAGGGACTGCCCTGGCCGCTGCCGACCTCCGGCGAGGTGACAGTGCAGATGGTTGGTGACTTTACCATTCAGGAACAGACGAGCGAGGTGACGTGGGAAACGGTCATTCAGGCCGGCGCCCCCGAGTCGACAGGCACCGCCAAGACGACCATCACCTTTGAGCAATTCGGCTTGACCAAGCCGCGCGTGGCCGTGGTGGTCAGCGTGGTGGACGAAATTCGCTTGGAGATTGACTTCACGGTTGTGCGCGAGAAATAAGAGATATCAGAATAGCTGGCAGGGCAGGATGAAGTGCCCTGCCAGCTTCTATTAGAGACCGGCAGATATCACTCTGGATTTTTCAATCACGAAGCGCACAAAGTGGACACCCTCCCCGTTCGTACTGAGCCTGTCGAAGTATGAACGGGTCAATGGCAGCAATTCTTGCAAGACTCTAGCTTGGCAGCAAACGCGTGCCGAAGTTACCCGGGCGAATTTGCGCTTGGGGAATGGCCGCTCGCCTTGTTGACCGGCAGTTAGGGCACAGTGCTCGCAAGACTTGCACGGCTACACCACGCTCGGCGTTGACTGCCTAAAGCCCCAGCACGCGCTCGGCGTTGCCTTGCGTGATCGCGTGGTATTTCTCTTCCGAGTCGCAATACTCTTTGAGCAACGGCAGCGTCTGCGAGGCAAAACAGGGACGAGGCCCCGCGTTCTCCCAGTTGCCTTTGCCGTCCAGGCAGTGGCAGTCCGTGGCCCAGAGCAACTGCTTCCAGTGGCGGTTCACGAACTCCGCGCCAAATTCCGGGTCGCGGGAAATCGCGTTTAGGCCGGAACCGGCCGACATGTCCCCATAGAGGTTCGGGTACTTGGATAGCCATTGGTCGCTCAGGCCGCCGCGCACCACCGGACCCGGCGGATAGCTGGTATAGCCTTCGGCGCGCCAGTCGCGGGGCACTTCAGCGCTCACATTCGCCCACCATGCCTGCGCGTGCGCCACGAAGACCGTATCGGGAAAGGCTTCCAGCACCTGGTCGAACTGCTCGAAGTTGTAGTTGTAGTTGCGGTACTCGAAGTGGAGGAGCACCACCCAGCCCAGCTTGCCGCAGAGTTCGTAGATGTCCAGGCTGTCCGGGTGGTCTACCGGCAGCCGTACCTTGTGTTCGCCAAAGCCCATACAGCCCAGTTCATGGAACCGTCGAATCTCATCCAAAGCGTCGGGCCGCAGAGGGTCTACGTGGCAGAAGGGAATGATGGTATCGGGAAAGCGGTCGTAGGCCTGCAGCGCGTAGTCGGTGCGCATGGCCGTCTGCTCCACGCCCCACTTCTCTTTGGCCATAGCCGTGCTGTTGCCCTTGGCCAACGGCAGCACTACCGCCTTGCCGCCGCCGTGTGCCTCGATGTGCGCCACCACGTGCTCGCCAATGCGCGGGTTGCCGGCGTCATAGTCCGTCGGCACCATGATGTGTTGATGAAAGTCAATTGGCATGTTTCCTTCACCTTTCTTCTTACATTACAGTTCTGCTTCGCTTAACCAACCTTAACCAAGCCTCGTCTGTGCAACGTGCTTACCAACCCAGCACAACCGAGGCCGCCTCTCAGAGTGACTGTTTGGCCCGCATCCTGTGAAAACCCTTAACCAACCCAGGCTGGAAGTCTGCAAGCCCCTCTCCCTTGACGGAGACCCTTGCACGACTCAGACCGGTAGATGAGAAGATTCCCCTCGCCCCGTATCAATTACGGGCAGGCTCCGCTCTTGCTTGGTTCCGCATTCTGCACCCTCTCCCTCGAGGGAGAGGGTCGGGGTGAGGGTGAGTCTTCGCCATTTCTGCCCAGCATCACTAAATTGGTCGCACATCTAGAGAGTCTCCTCGCGCGCGCCCTGACCTCCCTTCACGCATACACAGCACCTACTAAGTGAGCCGCTGCGGATTGCCGGTTGCGATTGCCGCAAAGAAAGCATGCGCCAGGGCCGTCGCGCGTCTGCCGGCATGGTGATCGGCGCCGATTGCCCAGGGCGCGCCGGTGTTCAAGCCGTGGATGAACTCTGTGAGCTCTTGTTGAAGTCCTTCCGGGTCGGCGTCAGCCGGCGCGTGGCGTTCGCCGGGGTCCGCGACGCTCGCGCCGGAGACCGTTGCCCGGTGCAGCCGGTCGTAGAGTTGCACGCTGGTGCCGTTGTCAAAGACCTCGAAGAAGAATTTTGAGACTGAAGTCGAATCGGCCGCGTCGCCCTGGACGACACTCGCCGCCGCGCCGTTTGCGAATCGAATGAGACCGGCCATGTTGTCTGGATACGTCTTATTCTCATGGGTGTAGTTGCCGCCGACAGCGAAGACCTCCACCGGTTTTGACCCGGCCAGGTAGCAGATCAAGTCGAATGTATGACAGCCTTGGGAGAGAATATTGCCGCCGCCCTTGACCGGATCAACCGCCCAGAGCGTATCGGGCCAGCGATTGCACATCATCTGGCCCACCAACAGGAACGGCTCCGGCGCCAGCCGCTTGGCCTCTTGGATCAAGGGCGCGAAACGCAGCTTGAAGCCCGTCATCAGGCGTACGCCGGCCTTTTCCACGGCCGCCACCACCGCATCGCACTGGGGCACCGTCATGGACATGGGTTTTTCCATGAGGATGTGCTTGCCGGCCTGCGCCGCCGCGACGCCCAGCGTCACGTGGGTATCGTGGTGCGTGGAAACGAGCACGGCATCGATTGCGTCGTCCGCCAGGAGGTCGTTTGGGTCCGCCGTGGCGTACGCGCCGCCAAATTCGTTGAGAAAGCCCGTGGCGGCGTCCGGGAAAACATCGGCATAGCCGTGCAGACGGACACCATCCATGACCACCGCGTTGCGCATGTGGTTGCGCGCCATGTTGCCGCACCCAATTACACCGAGAGTAATCATCGCCACTCTGCACTCCTTTGGGGTGCGCGCGCTGCCACCATCACAATGCGCTGTCTTGCGCGCTGACAATAGTTCACTCAACGTATTTGTTCAGTGTGAGCATATCACAGCTACGGGAGGGCAGTGAGGCCGGGCATAAGGATTGATGGTTTCTTGGAACGGAACCCAAAGAATTGGGACCGCTGCCAGATGATTTGGATATTGGTCTGGAAGTTTTCGCGCAAGGGCGGTTTGGCATCGGTATTGTGGAGCATGGCAATTCTCAGTGGCTTCAGTTCTTTGGGAGATAAGGAATGAAAGAACGTACATTAACCTCTTGACACTCCATATTTTCCAATTTGTATGGTATACTGGAGGCAGTATGCCTCGCGTGCGTTGCGATGGCCAAAACCCGCAATAAGGTGGGTAAGACTTTCCTTAGGGAAGCGCCTGCGAAAGCGGGCGGTGGGCGTGCTTCTTCGTGCATGCGGCGATTGGGGGCCGCGTGTGGGTGGCCCGTCGGAAGCGGGCTCAGCCAACGCCGTAAAAGCTGGCGAAAAATACGCCGTGGTCAATTTGTGACGCTTGCGCGCTCTTGAGGCTGCATACTTGATTTAACCGAATCCAGATAGCGGAAGGTACCGACTGACGGATGCCGTTGCCGGTCGAGGACGTTAAAGCACAGGTCTCCTTAGTAGACATAGTCAACGCGGCGGTGCGGCTGCAGCAGAGCGGCCGCTACCTTAAGGGATTGTGCCCTTTTCATGAAGAAAAAACCCCATCGTTCTTTGTCTTCCCGGAGCGCGGGACGTGGCGCTGCTTTGGCTGCGGGCGCGGCGGTGACGTGATCTCCTTTGTCATGGAGCGCGAAAAATCCTCATTCGTGGAGGCGGTGGAATCGTTAGCGCGGGACGCCGGCATCGCCCTTTCGCGCCAAGAGGAGCGCAAGCGCAGCCGCAACCAAGTCCTCGCCCAAATTAATCTGGAGGCGGCGCAGCTCTACCAGCGCTTGCTTAACGAGTCGCAGGAAGCCGAGCCGGCGCGGCGCTATCTCGCCGCACGCGGCATAGACAAAGAGAGTATTGCACGCTTCATGCTGGGGTTTGCTCCCAGCCGTTTCGATACCGTCCGCACGCACTTGCTGCAGATTGGCTTCTCGTTGGAAGATCTGCTGGCTGCCGGACTGCTTACTGAGGGCAATCGCGGGCCCTACGACCGGTTTCGCGGTCGCATCATGTTTCCCATTCGGGACGCGCGCGGTCGTTTCTGCGGGTTTGGCGCGCGGACGTTGAGCGCGGAAATTCAGCCGAAGTACCTGAATTCCCCGCAGACGCCCATCTTCGATAAGAGCGCGCTGCTCTACGGCCTCGATCTGGCGCACCAGTCTTTGCGGGAGCGAAAGCGGTGCATCATCGTGGAAGGTTACACGGACGTGATGATGGCGCATCAACACGGTGAGACCAACGTCGTCGCGAGCATGGGCACCGCGCTCACGGAAAAGCACGTACAAGCCGTCAAGGGCCTCACCACCAACCTCGTCTTGGCGCTCGATCCCGATGCCGCCGGCAGCGCGGCCACGTTGCGGGGACTTGAAGTGGCGCGCCGGGCATTCGATCGGGTGGATACCCAGGTCTCGGTCGGCGACATCATGCGCCTGGAAAGCACGTTGGCAGCCGATATTCGCATCGCGGTGTTGCCGGAGGGCAAGGACCCGGACGAGGTGTTGCGCGAGGACGTCGCCGCTTGGCTGAGCTGCATCGACAAGGCGGTGCCCTTTGTGGATTATGCGTTTCGGCAAATTGCGCAGCAGTATGACTTGGGCAGCACGGGGGGTAAGCGCGCCGCCGTGCAAGCGTTGGCCCCGCTCATCACCGACATTAGCGATCCCGTGGCACGGCAACAGTACCTCAAGCGCTTGGCCCAGGTGCTGGATTTAGGCATCCAAAGCGAAGTCCTGATGAACCTGATGCATGCGCGGCGACCGACCCGGCAGGCGGCGCAGTTCCGCGGGAATGGTGGCGCTGAGCCGTCGCAGAGCGAACCGGAGGACGCGGTAGATAAGCTTGAGCAGTATCTGTTAGGATTGCTGGTTGTGCATCCCAGAGCGCATAAGCTTGCGGCAGACGTAATCGATGCCGATGACTTTCACCATCCGCTGTATAGGCAAGCCTACGAGCACCTGCTGGCGGCGCGGGGCAGCAAAGTCGACTTGCTGGATGGGTTGGAGGAAGAGAACGTGCGGGAGCTCATCGACCGGTTGGGCGGGGAGCGCAACCAGGAGCCGAAAATCAACGATGAGTATTTGCCGCCCACTGTGGTGGTGGCGGCCTTGCGGCTCAAGCAACGCAACGTGCAGGCGGAATACGAAGACCTGCAGCTACTCTTGGCAAATGAGCGTCCCAACGAAAACAAGCACTTAGGATCGCAAATCCGGCAGGAGATACGCATGAGCGGCGAGCAACTGCGCCAGATAAATCTCGCGCTGAAGCAAACGAGCTTCATCCGAACTGCGTAACCGTCAGTCAATGGCAATTTGCAACCAAATGGGAAGCCGGCATATCTAGCACAGAGGGATCTGTGAAGGAGGAATGATGGCAGCGAAAACGAGTGGCACCGTGGTGAAAGACAGAGTGAAGAAAGAGGCGCCTCAAGCAGAGTCGACACTGGCCGACCGCGCCGAGTCGGCGGAATTTGAAATTACTGAGGAAGACATTCGCAAGCTCGTAAGCCGCGGGAAGCGGCGCGGCCACCTCACGCAGGAAGAACTGCTGGAGGCATTCCCGGACATCGTGGCGAGAAGCGATGAAGCCCGCGAGCTCTTTTCGTTGTTTTCAGAACTCGGTCTGCAAGTGCTGCCGGCCAAAGAGGTTGACAGTCTCGATTTAGAGGAAGAGGAAGAAACGACTCCGAGTGTGCCTGAGATGGTGGCACTGGAGCGGGCAGCGCTTAAGGCGGCGAAAGGCAACGAAGAGGAGGCAGGCACGCTCGACGACCCGGTGCGGACGTACCTCCGTGAGATTGGGCGTGTCCCTTTGCTTACCGCCGCGCAGGAAGTGATGCTGGCGAAGCAGATGGAGAAGCGAATCTTCGCCGAGGAGAAGCTGGAATACCGTGAGGGTAAGAGTCTGGAAGAGATTAGCCGTCTCGAGCGCGAAGTCGTTGTCGGCATAGAGGCGCGCAAACGCTTGACCGAGGCGAATCTGCGTCTTGTGGTTAGCATGGCCAAGAAATACGTGGGACGCGGCATGTCGCTGCTGGACCTGATTCAAGAAGGCAACATCGGCCTGATCCGCGCGGTGGAAAAATTCGATTTTCGCAAGGGCTTCAAATTCAGCACCTATGCGACGTGGTGGATCCGGCAAGCGATCACTCGTTCCATCGCCGACCAGGCGCGCACGATCCGCATTCCCGTGCACATGGTGGAGACCATCAACAAGCTCGTGCGTATCTCCCGGCGTCTCGTCCAGGAGAAAGGCCGCGAGCCGACCTCCGAGGAAATTGGCGGCGAAATGGGCATTCCGTCGACCAAGGTGCGCGAAATCATCAAGGTCTCGCAGGAACCGGTGAGCTTGGAGACTCCCATCGGCGAGGAAGAGGACAGCCACCTGGGCGAGTTCATTCCCGATGAGGCCACCATGTCCCCGGCGGATGCCGCGTCGTACCAGATGCTGCGGGAACAGGTGGAAGCGGTGCTCAACTCGCTTTCCGAACGCGAACGCAAGGTGCTGCGGCTGCGGTTCGGTCTGGAAGACGGCCGCACGCGCACGCTGGAAGAGGTGGGCCGTGAATTCAACGTGACCCGCGAGCGCATCCGCCAGATCGAGGCCAAGGCCCTGCGCAAACTCCGCCACCCCGCCCGCAGCCAGAAGCTGAAGGACTACCTGGACCTATAACGGCGGAGCCTACTCCCCTGCTTTGCTGACCTTTATGACGCTATGAGGAGTACGCAAAGCGGGTCAATATCCGTCGTTCCGGCGCAAGCCGGAATCCAGGGTGGGTAGGCGTCTAAGCCCTTTCACGAATCTACCGGCCCGTCTATGCAAATAGGCGGGTCTTGCGCTTTCCTGCCACAGAGTTTCAGTTGAATCTTGGAGCATAGACTGGCTAAGAGTGCGCTACTGTTGGGATGTACGTCGGCTTCTGTGAGGACGGCCAGCGTCACTCCCTGATGCGCACCCGCGATTCCTCCACTATCCAAAGCTGGCCTACGGGGGATGATGTAGCAAGCATCTGAAGCAGGTCAGCGCCGACCGCCAAGATAGCGTCCCTTGCTTGGTCGGACAGCCGCAATATCACGATGCCAGGGTACCTCCCAGGCGGATACATCCTGATGTCGGCGAAGTCCCCGTCTTGCGTCACCAGCACGCGTTCCTCTAGCAGGCAGACTGACGCTAAATCTGCATCTGCCGCGCCGCCAAGCCCCTCGTCGAGGACTGTGGCCACATCATGGCCGGCTTCCGTAAACAGACGCTTTAGCTGGACCGGCAGGTTTTCGTCTCGCTTGAATTGCATAGGGAAGGTCTATGCGCCAAAGGGCACTACCCGCTCCTTGGCTAATTCCGCGGCGTAGTGTAAAGCAGCCTTGACCGCCTGAGGGGTGACGGACGGATAGCTCTCGACAATCTCCGCCACGGTCAGTCCCGCGGCAAGGTCGTCCAAGATGACCGTGACCATCACGCGTGTACCGGCGATACAGGCTTGCCCGTGACAAACAGCCGGATCGACCGAGATATGCTCATGCCAGTCCATCGTCGTATCGCTCCCCGGATGCGGCTACTCTCTCCTATAGAATATAGGCGGGTAATTGGCACGCTAATTGCTCTGGATAAACTCTACACCGTCCGCCGCCCGCGTGCGGCAAACCAATCAAGAGCGGACCGTTCAACGTCGGCTTAGGTAAGGGTGGTCATTTGACTGTGACTAGCCTTGTATTGACGTCTGCGTATCCAGGCTCGCGAATGATGAGACCAACTCACGAGAGCAGCCAGCAATTACGGTGCTCTGTTTCGAGATGGATTCGTTGATGGATCGAACGGTTTTGTCATCCACTAGAACCAGCTTCTCAGTTTCGCCAGCAAAGGGGGAAACTGCTACATCGGAAGCAAGTGGGAACCAGATTTCAACACTTGGATTGGCAAGATGTGCTCGACCAGGGTGCGCAAATTTCACCATAGGATGGCTTCCAACAATGAAGTTGATTTGCAAGTCCTGAGCGACTACAACCCCTAGTCCCTTCTTCATCAAAATAGGGTGTACTTCCTTCCCCGGATTGAGTTTGCTTTCTACCCAAGCATTGTTAGTGATCCTGTTCAGCTCTTTCTTCCCAACTAACTCTCTTAGATGCTGATTTACCAATTCCTCATAAACCACTTCAGAGGCGATTTGCTCACCTACATCTGGCACTCGGCACCATTGTATATAGAAGTATTCCCACCAAGCCGTCTTATCATCCTGCGTCAGATTGGGTGTCTTTAGTTCCCGAGCAGCGTTAACGATCTTAGCGATGAGTTTGCTAGCCTGTCCGTCAAGAATTGCAAGCGATTCCTCCACTTCCACGTTCTTGTTGCCACTGCTGTCAACTGTTGTATACAAATGGCTTTCTACAAAGAGATTCTTCGGAGTTGACACTAGGACTCCACGTTCCGCGCAACGTCTATCGAAGAAGTATAACTTCCCCTCTTGATTAGTAAATCGTCTAGACAACATAGCTGGAATATAGTGATGACGCTTTGGATAGCTCAACTTATGCATTCCTTATAAGGCTAGAAGTCTACTGACGCGAAAAGCCTGTCCCCCTGCAACCCTAGTTGGGTCGGGAGCCTCACCGCTCGCTTTCAGCAAAGTAGCCGGCAACATCAGACCGAGCTATTTGTGTGGGTTCTTCAAGCCGCGCGCCTTCGACAGGACGCATCTCAAGGATGCGGGAGGCTCCGGCATTTCTGAGTAGAGTACCGAGGTGTTCCGGCTGCGGGTGGAGCGCGATGATCGTGCCGCCGTCGCCGGCGCCGGCCAGTTTGGCCCCCAGCGCGCCGTTGTCCAGCGCGGCCTTGATGAGCACTTCGTTAGCCTCACCTGAGCCGCCAAGGTCGCGTTGAATGGCGTGGTTCTCGTTCATCAGCTTGCCCAGGCGCACCCAGTCGGCTTCCAGCAGCGCCTTCTTGCCCTCTCGCGCCAGGCGCGCAATTGTGTCATATGCCTGCACCACCGTACGCTCACCTTCCAGCCAGCGTTCGCGGAGGGGTGTATGGACGACGCCCGCGCGGTGTTCGACGCCGGTGTGCGCCAACACGAAGGGCAACTCATCAACCAGCGGCGCCAGCGGTTCCACACAGGCATACGGTTCGCTGTGCACTTCCCGGTAGAATTCTTTGTCACGGAAGTCCATGTAGTTGAGCCCGCCGAACGCCGGCATATAGAAGTCATGGTAGCCGCAGGTAACGCCCATATCGTTGAGTTCGATGCCGCGGGCAGTCTCCGCGAAGAAGTACCGATTCATGCTGCGGCCCTGATAGCGCAAGAGCGCGTACAGCGCGGCAACGACCAGCGACGAAGAACTTGAGAGGCCGGAGCCGATGGGCACGTCGCTCCAGCACTTGAAGTGCGCATTCATGCCCAGGCACTGCTGTTGGGATACCACCGCGCGTAAAATGTCGAAGTGATCGCCGCGCTGCTGCAAGTCGTCGCGGGTGCGCACGGTTACCACGCCTTGGTCGGACTCAAGGGTAAGCCGATCGGCGGGGCGAATTGCAACATAGCCGCGCTCGGGAATGGTGCACGAGAGCACATTGCCGCCGTACATATCCGTGGGGTTGCCGATGATGCCGCAGCGACCGGGCGCGGAGGCAACCACCGTTGCCCGCGGCGTGTCTCCAGTAGCGGAAGGTGTCATAACGATGCCGCTTTACGCATCAAGTGTTGCCGCACGAGATAGCCGTATTTCTCGTCTGAGAGCGCAAAGTCTATGAACGCTTTGAAGTAGGTCTCGAAATTGCCAATGTCGTAACGGACCTCCTCGGGCGCTAGCGCCAGGCAACGGACCAATTGCTGTTGCTTGATGAGCACTTCGATAGAGTCGGCGAGCCAGAGCTCATTCCCCTTGCCGGGCAGCGTCAGCCGTATCGCCTCGAAGATCTCACTATTCATCACATAGCGCGGCACCACCGCGAAGTTGCTGGGCTCGGTGCCGCGCGACGGCTTTTCCACAATCCCCTCGATGGCAAAATCCGCTCCCAGACCGTCCTTCGGCATCACGACGCCGTAGCGGTGTGCGTCTTCAGGCGCTACTTGCTCAACGGCCATGGTGCACACGGCGCCGCTCTGCCGGTGGCTTGCCACCATGCGGCGCACCAGGTTGCCTCCGCGAATGATCGTGTCGCCAAATGCCACAACAAACGGCTCGTCGCCGACAAACTCCTGCGCGAGATTCACGGCGTCCGCCTGTCCGGTCTGCTCGCTCTGGCGCGTGTAGAAGACGTGGAGCAAGGTATCGAAGTTTGGCAGCCTGTCGCTCAACTCCAGGTCGTCGCTGCCCAGGCGTTCTTCCAGTTCGGGATCGCGGTCGAAGTGGTCTTCGATGGAGCTCTTCTTGCGGCCGGTTACAAAGAGTACCTGGTTGATACCGGCCTGCTCCATCTCTTCCACCACGTACTGCACCACCGGCTTGCGGCCGACAGGCAACATCTCTTTGGGCTGAGACTTAGTGGCAGGGAGGAGTCGGGTACCCAAACCGGCAACGAGAATTACGGCCTTGGAGACCTGGGAGGGTTGTGCCATGGGAAAGGATGCTCCAGTGGGAGGACCAATGAGGTGCCTATTTCACGGTAGCGCGGATTTCACTGGGTTGTCAACGTCACACGAGCGGTTTGGGTAATGAACTGAGATTACTCCGCTTCATGCTCCCGGCGCATTTCGTCAAGCTTTGCGATAGTCTCGATAATGTAGTCGGCCTGGCGTTGTACGCCTTGCTGCGTGCGTTCCTCGCCGGCGTCTCGGTCCGCTTTGTTGGGGAAGCCCCACACGCCGCTGGGCGTGTAGTACTCGGTTGGAATCATGTCCACGAACTCGGAGCCCAAATCGGGCGAGGAGTCGACCACCTTTTCGGTGCGCATCAGTTCGGGATAGGCGTACATGAGCCGGGAAGTCTCGCTCTCGCCGGAGTGGCGGTCCTTGCCCGGACCCGAGCCGCCCGCGCCGACCGGCGCGCCCCACATTACCATGAAGTCCGGGTCCCACATGTTGAGCTCGCGGATGGTGGGCTTCAGGATCCAGTTACCGCCGTGAGAACTGGTCACGATCATGCGCTTGAAGCCCTGGCGCTTGAGGCAGGCCACGGTGTCTTCGAGAATGGCGGCAACGGTAGCGGGCTTGAGGCTCAGCGTGCCTTTGTAGTTCAGGAACTCGCTCGAGGTGCCGATGGGTATCGGCGGCAGAAGATAGACGATCAGGCCGCGCTCCGCCAACTCTCGCGCCAGCAGGCGGCTGCCGGACAGCCCTAGCAGCCAGTCGGTGCCGAGCGGCATGTGGTAGGAATGCTGCTCGATGGCGCCAATGCAAAAGAGGGCGGTGTCGCACCCACTCTCTTCTACTTCCTCAAAGGTTGAAGCCCAACTTAGAAACTTCTCATCCTGCAAGTCGTCGAACCAGTGATGTTCGCTCATGTCACCTTCTTTCGTTTGCTGAATAGCTGTTTGAGATGTCCTTCACAGCAACGCACTGATTATGAACCGCCAATCTGCACAAGAACCGTCACGCCCTTGAATGATCCATCCTGCGCGTCAAAATCACCAACGTGCAGACTGCCCGCGCCCGGGCGATTTGGGATCGCGAGCTCAAGAGAAAAGTAGCCCCACGTCTCGACGTAATCCGCGGACGTGCCAAAAGTTCGCGCTATTTCACTGCCCTCGCTATCCTGCAGGATGATGACGTTGTTCGCCTCGAAGTGCCGCGAGTAGCCGGAAACCGTCACAGAGCCTTCCAGGGTAGCCCCAGCCCGCGGGAAATTGAGCACGATAGACTTATCGGTAGCCGGCAGCGCAAACGCAGCCGTGCCTTCCGCCGCCACGTCGATGACCAGCCGCAGCGGATCGCTGAGCTCCAGCACGCGATACCGGAAGGAAGCCGGGATGAACACGTCCACGAACAGGCTGCGGTTCGTAGCGCGCACGACAAACACCTGAGTCAGCAAGTCTCCGGCGAGGTCACCGTCGGTAAAGGCAGTTGCCACCACCGTAGGCAGATGAACGCGCAGCACGCCCGCAGCCGCCGCCTTCTCAAGCTGCCACTGCGGCAGGGCGGTCGCGGAGGACTGCTCGGTGGCGAAATCAATTACCAAACGTTCGAACGTGTCATGCCGGCCGAACCGGATATTTGTAATATGCGCGTCAGCCGTGTCGCCGCCGCCCGTCATTGAATCCGCGGTTATGAACCCATCTGCCTCAGTCGCGGCCGTGGATGCTGCGGGGCTCGCGGCTGCGTCTGGCTGGGCCGGTTCGCTTTCCGCGTCATCACCGCAGGCAGTGAGCAACAACGCAAGCAGCAGCGCCACCAGCCCGACGCCGCAGCGAAGACGCGCGCCGGTCGCGAAGAGCCGGAATTTCTCGATGGAGGGTGAGGCCCTAACCGCGTCGTTCCGGCAATAGGCTTGCCCCGTACTGGATAGGGGGCGAAAATCCCTCCCTCTCAGCATTCCGCCGTGCCTGTGCAGAGCCCGCCCCGCACGTGAAATGAGGCAGGAATCCATCCGGCTTTCTGTCTCGTCATTCCCGCTTGCGCGGGAATCCATCTTCTCCGTCTCTTTTATGCACCGGCGCCGCGCAGCGTATAGGGCACGCTCTTCGCCGGAGTGACGGACTAATGCCGGTAAGCATGTATGCAGCAAGGCAAGACCCATCTCATCCTTCCTCAGTGCGCGGTCCGTACCAACGGCGCGCTGCTCGCCCCGCCTGGTTGTACACTTCACCGGCCCTTAGCGTGTAGGAAGCCGCGAGGTACCGGTCGTTGGTGAACTTCTCTTCCTCTGCATCCATCATGTGATACGGCCCGGACACAAGGCGCAGGGCTGTAATATCGGCGGTGCCGCCAACGCGCAGGTGACCCAAAGAGTCCGCGCGGCCGATCGCCGCCGCGGGGTTCCGGGTTGTCCTTGCCACGACATCGGGAATATCCCGGCCGAGGAAGAGGAACTTCGACATCACGTCAGGCAGGCTCCGTGCCGTGTAATGGGACGAATAGTTGTGGAGATCGGTGCTGAGCGTATCCGGCAAGAAGCCATCTGCCAAAGCCGCCCGCGCCACCGCAAAGGAGAAGCTACCCTGGCCGTGGCCGACGTCGAAGGTGATGCCGCTCTGCTGGGCTGCACGCACCTCCGGCAACACTGTGCCCCGCTGCTGGTCGAGAATAAGCTGCCCTCTGCCGGTGAAGCAGTGGGTGATGATGTCGCCGGGCTTGAGGTGTGCCAGAATCTCCGCGACCGGCTGCTCGCAGTCCGAAATGTGCACCATCATGCGGGTGTTCGTGGCATCGCGCACCTCGGCCGCGCGGCGCAGCGGTTCCAGACCGTTGGGCCCGCAGATTTTCTCAGCCACCCGCACCTTCACGCCAAGCGCCACGTCCCGGTTGGCTTCAACAGCCTTGATCGCGTCTTCCACACCACAGTAGGCGAGGTTGAGGTTCTCGCCAACGCGCATGTCGGTAATCCCAATGCTGGATATATTGACGAACGCAAAGGCCCGCGTGCGGGATTGACCGATGACAAAATGGCGGAAGCCGGTGAAATTCGCCCACCCCGCGCTCCCGGCATCCACCGCCGTGGTAACGCCGGCGGGCAAGCAGGTTTGGTCGGGCAATACGCCAAGATCGGTGCCGCCCCAGTAGATGTGGGTGTGCAAGTCTATGAGGCCGGGCGTCACAAAGTGATCGGCAACGTCGAGTACGAGCCAGGCGTCAGCGGTCGGGAGATTCTCTGCCACGGCGGCAATACGACCGTGCTTCGTGCCGATATCCAGCATTGCGTCAATGCCCTGTGCCGGGTCGAGAACGCGACCTCCCTTCAGCACCACGTCGTAAGTTGCCATTGCGGTTGCATCTTTCTGTTTTGGCTGGGAGTCCTTATCAACAAGCCGACGGGAATCATGGTAGGCTGTGCGGGAACACGCGTCAATGTACGCTAAGGACTCTGCCGGAGATGGTGTGCACGTTTTGCCAAGCCCCCGCGCTACGGCGTGTTAGGGCGGATCAAGTGTACACGTGGCAAGAGAACAATAACCGAGCCAAGTGCTTAGTGGCTATCTTTGACGCGGTTGGACTGGCAAGTCTCTTGGTACGTTCATGCTAGACGACCTATGTGTCCCCAGGCGTACCTTCACGCAGCCTGAGTACGTGCAAGCGGAGTTGTTCTCGCAGTAGGGAATGTAGAAATAAGATAAGGGAGCGCCCTCAAAGCACTCCGCCCTGGCAACGGGCGCGGGTGTTTCTTAGTTTAATCAATAAAGCTCTTGACTATCGACTGAGTAGTGATACAATTGAGGTATGTGCTGGCGTGAAGCTAAGGAGGTGCGCCATGGTTTGTCCGTGTTCCTGCCGCCCTCAATGGCGGCAAAACCATTAGGCCGTCTCTTAGCACACTTGGAGGTGTGTGATGCGTAAGCTCAGTGTAGCGCTAGGTCTTGTAGTGTTATTTGCCGCGTTCCTTCTTCCAGCCGCCGGCGCAACAGGTGGTATGCCACTCGCCATGTCCATGGCGCCGGGAGCGGCAACGACCATCCCCGCCGACATCGAGAACGACGATGCGCAGTTGTCCGACCCGTGCCGGTGCTCAAGGACCACCTGGCACGATGGTCCCTGCGGTGCGGACTGCGACACCGATTGGGAGTTCATGTGGTACAAGGTGATCACCAAGTACAACTGCGAAACGGAGGAGATATGCAGTCGTACGCGCATCAACCTCGCTTGCCTCATCGATGGAAGTTGCGGCGGCGTTGAATGCCCCCCTCCCGAAGAAGAGGACGATCCTGATGACAATGACGGAGGTACAGAACAATGATGTGCCGCTCGCTTGTCGTTGGCGTAATCCTACTGCTGGCTGTGACTGCATGTAGCACGGCAGAACAGCCGGAAACTGTAGCAACGCCCTTTGTCCCTGATATGCCGAGGGCGGCGCCACATCCGACACCGTGGACTGATGAGGTCTACGAGACATGCCGAGACGCCGTTCGCGCTCGGGTGATATATAAACTGGGCGCTATCGGGCCAGGCCTAGGATTTGCCCAGGCAACCGTGCCGACGGCAGAAGATGACGACGACGACGGGATTGTCTGCGAAGTGCTCCCACAACCACCCGCAGAGCAGTGACAACTCTCGTAGCCCGCTATAGCAAAGCCCCCGCTGCACATGGCAAGCGGGGGCTTTGGCGTGTTAGACTGATTGTTAGGGAGAAGTGTTGACAACAAAAGTGTTAAGAGTGATGAGGACATGACGCCAGAAACCGCGCCGATCAGACTATTGAACGCGCCAAAAAAATTAGAGTATTGTTGCGCTCATGAAGATCACCGACGTCAAGACCACCGCCGTCCGCGTGCCGCTCAGTGAACCCGTCAAGTGGTCGGGAGGCACCCGGGGCACGGCGCCGGCGCTCGTAGTCGAGATCGAGACTGACTCCGGCATTGTCGGTCTGGGCGAGTGCGCCGGACCCCACATCCCTGTTATCCGTACTGCCGTCGCTGAGGAACTCAAGCCTTTGCTCATCGGTCAGGACCCTTTGCGCACCGAATTCCTGCTCCATCGCATGGATGAGCACGTCATACACTGGTTCAGAACCGGCAATCATGCGATTGCGGGTATCGAAATGGCGCTGCTGGATATCAAGGCCAAACACTGGGGCGCCAGCGTTGCCGACCTGCTTGGCGGCCGCTACCGGGACTCTGTGGACTACATGGGCTACCTCTTCATTGACACCCCGGAACGGAATGCCGCCAAGGCCAAGGCCTACGTCGACCGGGGCTTCCGCAGCCTGAAAGTAAAAGTGGGGCGCAGCATAGACCAGGACGCGGCGAGCATCGCCGCCATCCGTGATGCCGTGGGCCCCGACGTGCGCATTCGCATCGACGCCAACCAGGGCTGGAGCGTACCGACGGCGATCAAGGCGATCCGGGCCATGGAGCCGTATGGCTTGGAATACGTGGAACAGCCGGTTACGGACCGGGACTTCGACGGCATGGCGCAGGTCGCCCGCGCCGTGGAGACGCCGGTCGCCGCCGATGAGAGCTGCAAGACCGTCCTCGACGCGCTGCAATTGGCGCAGAAGCAGGCGTGCGGCGTCTTCGTCATCTACGTGTCGGAAGCCGGCGGGCTGCTCAAGTCGCGGCAGATCGCCGACATTGCCTATCAAGCGGGGATTACGTGCGTGCTGGGCACGTGGGCCGAGCTCGGCATCGGCACCCTGGCGGGGGCGCACCTCATTGCCAGCCAGCGCAGCTTTGCGCTCGCAAACGATACCCACTATCCGATCCAGCAGGATGACGTAATCACAGAACGATTGCAGTTTGACGGGGGCGCCTTGCGTCTACCGCAGGGGCCGGGCCTCGGCGCGACCCTCAACCGCGAGAAACTCGCCCACTTCGCCAACTATCCGGCGCGAGAGACCGTCCACGGCGATCCGGAGAGCCCGGAGACCATATTGCGCCGCGGGCAAATCCTCTGAGGGGCGATTGGCCTGTGATCAAGCGGAAGAGGAGGCAAGCGCCGAGAGTTTGCGCTCGCGAGGGACAAGCGTTACGGTTGCGCTTCTTCACTCTCCTGCAAATCTTCTTGCAGGTCTTCGGCAGGATCGCTGATCCCCGCGCCGTACCAGTTAAGCTTATGTTCCACTTGCGACCACAGGTCCCACGCTTCCACCCGGATGCGGCGCAGCGTAAAGATGGTTTCGACTGACTGGTGTACGCCGGGTCCGATGATGACGGCCGCTTCGTAGCCGGCATCCTGCACCAACTGTTCGATTTCCTCATCGTGCCGGCCCAGCGGATAGTCAAAATACCGCAGGGTCCGGCCGAGACGATCCTCGAGAATCTGTTTGGAAAGTACTACTTCCGCCAGCACCGCGCCCCAATCGGTTCTTGCAAGCCGCGGCAGATCGGCGTGATTTATGGTATGGGACTCCACCTCCATGCCAAAGTCCGCAATTTCGGTGAGTTGGTCCCAGTCCATGTAGCCTTCCTGTAGCTCATGGAAGCCGGGCATGACAAAGAACGTCGCCGGTACTCGATACTGCCTGAGCACGGGAAACACCGCATCATACTGTATTGCCCAGCCATCATCGAAAGTGAGCACGATTGGATTTGCGGGGAGCTTCTGCTCGCCTGTGAGTCCCAGTATCGCGCTGTGCAGGGAGAGCGGACTATATCCCGCAGTAAGCATGCCTACCAATTGCGCCTCGAAAACGCTCGCCACTGTAGCGCGGTGGTACATGAGGATTGGCAGTACCACGGCGTTCTCGGGTACCAGCGGTTCGCGTGGATAGGGTGGTTGCCAGGGTGCGGGGACGGCCCCTGGCGCGGCTACCGGCGTGGTTAGGTCCGGCTCCGCCGGCGTCTCCCCATTTCCACCACCCAGACCAAAGAGAGAATCCGCATCATCGGAATCGGATTGGGCGAGTGCCGATAGCGGGTACGCAACGGGAAGCGCTGCCGCTGCCCCAATCAGGCCGAGCAAAACCTTGCGGCGCGTTTTCCCGGTCGATTGCGATTGGACCCGCAGTTGCGTTGTCCTCGAGCGCTTCACCATACTGGCGTACTCTCGGCGCCTTGCACTAATGGACTGCTACAGTCACCATTCTACGCTCTATTGTAGCTGGTGCGGGGTCTCAGTGGCTTGAAAATTCGCCGTTGGCGCATTTGGAACGGAAAGGAAACTGCCCGCTGCTGCTAACTGAGCGTTGTGGTGTTCTAAAGAGCAGTCGCACAAGACTTTCAGGTTTTCTATCTCATTCAGCCGGCTCTCATGCAAGATTGACACAGTGAGGCATATAATGACAGTCTAGGGGATAACCTAACATTCTCGGGTGCTGCTTCCGAGAAACAGAGCGAGTCCTATGTTGAGGGTGGTGCGACGATTCGTTTCAATGCGGTGGCTGCCGTTAGGCGGGCGCTGGCCCGGGCTATTCGGCCTTGCCCTTATCGGAGGGGTGTTGGTGGCTGCGTGCGGGGTGGAGGCAGCCCCGGGCGGCAATATCGTAACCGACGCGGACTACGCTGCGTGTCTTGACAAAATCCGCAATCAAGCGCTGCCGGAAGTGAGCTACATCTACGACCGCCACGGCACGCTGCTGGCAACAATCACCAATCCCGACGAAGGCTTGCGCATTGTCCTCACCGCGGACGAAATCCCGCTCCTCGTCAAGCAGGCCACTGTCGCAGCCGAAGACCGATTTTTCTACCAGCATCCCGGCTACGACATGCGGGCTATTTCGCGCGCCTTCATGCAGAACCAGCAAGCGGGAGAGGTGGTTTCCGGCGGCAGCACGATTACGCAACAACTCGTCAAGACTATCTGCCTCACCTCCGAGCAGACCTACGAGCGCAAGCTAAGGGAGATCAACCTTGCCGCCCGGCTAACGGCAGAGTTCAGCCGGGAGTCCATTCTTGCGTTCTACCTCAACAAGGTCTACTACGGCAGGCAGGCCTATGGCATTGAAGCTGCGGCCAAGGTGTTCTTTGGCAAGGGTGCGCAAGAGCTTACCCTGGCGGAGGCGGCGATGCTGGCCGGCCTGACCGCGTCACCATCGCGTGACAACCCCTACGCCAACCTTGAAAGGGCGAAGGCACGACAGCGGTACGTACTGGATCAGATGGTTGTCGCCGGGTATATCACCCAAGCCGATTTGGAGCAGGCGCTGGAGCAAGAGGTGGAGCTTGCGCGTCTCGAACGCGAGGCCACCGTTGCAGAGGAGAGCGAAGCCCAGGAAGGTACCGTCCTGGCGCCGCACTTCGTGCAGTATGTCCGTGACGAACTTGCGGCGCAGTACGGGACCGAACGCGTGCGCCAAGGGGGTCTGCATGTCTATACCACGCTCGATCTGGGCTTGCAAAACCTCGCTGAGCAGATTGCGCGGGAGCACGTCGCCTCGCTGGCAGGCTTTGACGTATCCAATGCTGCCGTCGTAGCCATAGTGCCCAAGAGCGGCGAAATCCTCACGATGGTCGGCAGCTTGGACTTCCACGATGAATCCATCGACGGTCAGGTAAACGTTGCGTTGGCGCCGCGTCAGCCGGGATCAGCCCTCAAGCCGCTCTTCTACGCGGCCGCGTTTACCAAGGGCTGGACGCCTGCTACTACAATCTGGGACGTCCCTTTGACAATAGAGATTGAAAACGAGCCCGACTATGTGCCGCGGAATTTCAGCGGTCAATTCAGAGGACCGGTCACGGCACGCCACGCCCTTGCCAACTCTTTCAATGTCGCTGCCGTGCGCATGGTCACCTTTCTCGGTCTGGAAACGGCCATCGATACGATGCAGAGTGTGGGGATGACTACGTTTGCAGACCGCAGCCGCTTTGGACCCAGCATTGTGCTCGGCGGTGGCGAGGTGAGGCTGCTTGAGATAACGAACGCCTACTCGGTCCTGGCGCGCGGTGGCACCTACATTCCGGTGTCTTCGATCCGCCGTGTGGTCGACGCGCGGGGCAACGTGCTGCAGCGCTTTGAACTGCCTGCTGTCGAAGAGGTGTTCGATCCGCGCATTGCCTATCAGATCACGAGTATCCTCTCCGATAGCAAGACCCGGTCGGCCGAGTTTGGGCCGTATACCCCGCTCGATCTCTCTCGTCCCGCCGCGGCAAAGACGGGTACCACTGACGACAACCGCGATGGTTGGACGATTGGTTTCACACCTCAGCTTGTCACGGGCGTATGGGTGGGTAATTCCGATGGGTCGCCGACTCTGAACCTCACCGGCATGCGCGGCGCCACCCCGATTTGGAATGCGTTCATGGAAGCCGCGCTCGCAGATACACGGGCGCTGGACTTTGCCAGACCGCGGGGCATGGTGGAAGTGGAGGTGTGTACGCAAACAGGAATGCTGCCAACGCCTTATTGCGGTGACACCCATGAGGAGATCTTCCTCAATGAGAATACGCCACGGGTGGTAGATAGCATCTTTGTGCCCTTCCGTGTGTATAGGGGTACGGACTTGCGTGCCGGGCCCAATGCGCCGGTAACCCAGACTGAAGTCAGAGTGTTTATGGTGGTACCGGAAGCAGCGCAGGAGTGGGCGAGGTCTGAGGGTATTGCAATTGCGCCGACGGCAGGTCAAACGGGCGTGCCCGACGACCCGGTCATAATTCTCCATCCGCGCGACGGCGACACGGTGCGGAGCATCCTGGAAATTCGCGGCAATGCGTTCTTCCCCGGTTTTGAGTCCTACGAGGTCGCCTACGTTGGACGCGACAATCCCGACATGTGGGTGCGAATTACACATTCCACCGAGCCGAAGGCAAATGCCGTGCTCGCCGCTTGGGACACGATTCAAAATCCCGACGGCATATACATGGTGCGGCTCCTAGCGCAGGACACCGCGGGCCGGCAAAGAATGAAGACGGTGACGTTTACGATTCGCAATACCGAAGCCGCGCAACCGAGCGAAGTCGCGCAACCAAGCGAAGTCGCGCAACCAAGCGAGGCTGCGGAGTAAGGTGAAGCCGCCGAAAGTCCGCCGTAGGCGGAAGTTTCCCCGGCACCTTGCTATACTAAGGAGAGCTATCCACCTTTCGGATAGTTGCACCTGTCTTTGAATTCGCCTTATCAGGAGAAACTGGAGTCTCCGTTCCAGCCAGCGCACGCGCGGTTCAAGACCGGCAGGCAAAAGCGCCCAGCATGCTGGAACCGGAGAGTGTTCGCGGGTGGCGGTGGCGTCACCCGGCATAGTGAAGGGAGAGCGGCCTTTTCATGGCTACCAAAGTAGTTCCCGGCCTTGAAGGTATTGCTGCTGCAGAGACGCGGCTTAGCTATGTTGACGGTCTCGCCGGCCGGCTGACCATTGGCGGCCACCCACTCATGGAGCTTGCTCCCAACGCGACCTTTGAAGAGGCCGCGTTTCTCTTGTGGCACGACCGTCTTCCTGATGCAGAGGAGCTTGCGGCGCTGAAGGACCGGTTCCAGGGCGGTCAGCAGTTGCCGCGCACCACCCAGCACGTGCTCGAAGCTGCCGCAGCAAGAAAAGCTCCCGTCATCGACGCGCTGCGTATGGCGTGCGCCACCCTATCCCTGGGCGATGAGAATCCCGACGACACCAGCCCGGACACGCAACTGAGCCGCGCGGAGAAGATTTGTGCGGCCTTTCCCGTGATTGTGGCGAATTACGTTCGTCTCAGAGAGGGCAAAGATGTCGTCGCGCCCCGGGAGGATTACGGTCAGGCCGCCAATTACCTGTACATGTTGAACGGCGAAGCGCCCCATGCCGACTTTGTGCGCGCCATGGACACCTATCTTGTTACGGCCATGGATCACGGCATGAATGCTTCTACTTTTACGGGAAGAGTCATCGTTTCGACCGAATCCGACCTCTATTCGGCAATTACCGGCGCGATTGGCGCGCTGAAGGGTCCTGCCCACGGCGGCGCGCCCGGACCGGCGCTCGACATGGTGTTTGAGATTGGCACGGCGGACCGTGCCGAACAGAACATACGTAAACGCCTTGAAGGCGGCGAGCGCTTGATGGGCTTCGGCCACCGTGTCTACAAGGTGCGCGATCCGCGCGCCGACGTGCTCTCCCAGGCAGCGGAACGCCTCTACGAACAGGCCGGCGACCGCACCCTCTACGACCTCGCCCGAGCGGTCGAGGAGACGGCCCTGCGCCTCTTGGAGGAATACAAGCCGGGGCGCAACCTGCAGACGAACTTGGAATACTACACGGCGCTCGTGCTGCACGGCGTCGGCATGTCCGCCGAACTCTTCACGCCCACGTTTGCCGTGGGCCGCGTGGGCGGCTGGTCCGCGCACTGCCTGGAGCAACTCTCGCACAACCGGCTCATCCGTCCCTCCTCGGTGTACACGGGTCCCACAGACCGCCGCTGGGTGCCGCTGGATCAGCGCTAGGACGCTGGTATCCCTACCGGTCCCGTTGGGCCGCCGTTGCGGACACTTGAGATTCAAGTATTCCGCGAAGGGTTTCCCCCTTTTTCCTTGACACCTGCGGTTCTTCGCTGCAACCTATAAAGGAGCGTAAGTTTGGTATGCCGCGTGCGCCAATAAGGCAAAATCAATGTGTTTTTGCAGCGGATACCCACGGGATTCAGTAGTGAGAGGAGCGATTTCTCATGATGGCAAAGCGTTATTCACGGCGAGCAATTCTGGGCTCGGCGACGGTAGTTGGCGGTGCAGCGTTCCTGGCCGCCTGCGGCGCCCAGACCGGCGCCATGCCGGCGGAAGAGATGCCGGCTGAAAAAGCAGAAGAGGCCCAAGCCGAGGCGGCTCCCGAAATGGAGCCGGTGCAGCTCATCTACCTCTCGCGCGACTCAGCCTCAACCACGGAGAAGGTGCGCGCGTATTTTGACACCTATGAGGCCGAGACCCCCAATGTCACGATCGACCTGCAGAATCTGCCCAGCGTAGCTGAGGCTGAGACTAAGCTCAGGGTAGCCGCGGCGGCTGGCGTGCCCATCGACTTCTTGCGTTGCAGTTGGGGCTCGTATCTCGACCTGGCGGAAGCCGAAGTGCTCTCGCAGTTGGATGAGTTCTTCAAGCGCGATGGGCTGGTAGCCACGGAGATATTCCTGCCTGCCACGTTGACGCAGTGGCTCGACAAAGGGGTGTTGTGGGGTATGCCGGCGTCCGGCAATTGCGATGCCTTGCTCATGAATAAGCAGTTGCTCGACACGGCTGGTCTGGACGCACCGTCTACTGACCCGGCGGATGCTTCCTGGACGATGGATAAGTTTCTCGACTACGCCCAGGCAATGACCCAAGGCGACGAGCAATTCGGCCACACCGGCGGCGTCTCCGCGTTCAACGTTTCCGGCATCGCAACCGGCACCTACTTCGGCGAGTTCTGCTGGAACGAGGAAGAGAAGCGCGGGAACATGGATAGCCCCGTCTTCATCGACGCGCTGCAGTACTGGTACGACCTGCGCGAGAAGCACAACGTAGTTCCCAACGCGGATCAGTCTGCCGCACTTAGCGGCGAACAGCACATTTGGCAGACCGGCAAGGTCGGCTTCCACATCACCAATGGCTACAAGCCGGCGGTCGATTTTGAGGTGATCGGCGCTGCACTGCCCTACACTGGCGAAGCGCCGAACAAGTCCGGCCGCGCCTGGTATCCCGCTATCCTGATGGGCGTCGGCGAGAAAGTCGACCACGCCTGGAACGTGATGAAGTGGATGATGTCGGGTGAGAACAGCGTCGGCTACACGCTGGCCGTAAACCACACGATCAGCCCCGTCGCGGCAGTTTCCACGTTGCCTGCAGAGAGGTTGAAGGCAGAGACGGGCTACGATTCGGTTGCACACGCCAACCAGTCGGCGTACAGCGGCCCGGCCGGTTGGGGCTTGCTGCGCTACACGACCTGGGGCGAATGGCGCGCCGCCATCGGTCCAATCTACGAAGAGTTCAACACGGGCAACATGACCGCCGAGGAATATGGCCGTGCTGCCACCGATCTACTGAACGCGATCATCATTCCTGAGTAGCGAGGGCGGGACTGTTTGTTCCCAGCGCTATTGAATGAGCAGTCGCTCTGAAGATGGCAAATAAAGAGGCGGGAGGCTTGACCTCCCGCCTCTTTGTCGATGTCATCGCGCAACTGAGGTGATCGTCCCACTCACTGTTTATGCTTTGACAAGCTCAGCATGAACGGAAAGAGGTGAGTTCACGCTCATTACCTTGAGTGGCGTGAGCAAGGCTAGGGTGATTACCGGGAAATGCGAGGCCTATCCGGCAAGCCCGTCGTACTCGCGGGGCAACACGACATTGGGAAGGGCAGAACATGACTGAGGTCGATATTCGCTCGAAATTCGCGTCGTCCTCTAAAGCCACTCCAGTTGACCGAGTCAACTCGTGGGAGGTCTGCATGCGTGCGATGGATCGCCAATGGACAGAGATCTCCGCGCGTCGAGCGAGGGCACCCTTGACCGAGTGGAATGAAGCCATGTCGGAGATGCGATGCCAGCACGACCGTCTGGTTTCCGCTGGACGGTGGGTGACTGGGCCGTTGGACTTCCTCGATATTATTGGTCTCGCTCGCCACGAAAACACTCATTCCCGCATGCTCAAGTGGCTCTTGACGCCGACGGCACGTCATGGCCTTGGTTGTGGGCTTGTCAGGCGCTTGGTGGAACACTGCTCCGGTGGGACTGTGCCGGCGACCATGGCGGTCAGCAGGGTGGTTTTCTCACACTGGCGGAATGACAGAGAGGCCGACCTCGTTGTGTGGGGCCAGAATTTTACGCTCATTATCGAGAACAAGGTGGACGCGTCAGAGCAACCCGACCAGTGCGACGATTTGTACGAGAACTACAATTCCGAGACCGCGCCGCTGTTCCTCTTCCTGACCCCGGACGGCCGCCCGCCCCTCACGGCGGCCACACCGGCAGCGCAGCACGCTTTCAGGACTCTTTCGTGGCCAGGGGTCCGCGCGATGTTGGAGGCGGCCTTGAACGAGTCGCGGCCTGCGACCGGCGTCGAGGACGCCGTTGATGTCACCTGGAATTACCTACGTACGCTCGAGGAGCAGTTCGGATGAATCAGATCGAGAACGAACGAATCAGGTTCTTTCTTCAGCACGAAGAGCGGATCAGAGAGTGGGCCGACCTTGAGACCGAAGTCATTGAGCTCGCGGATCGATTCTATCGCAGTCTCAAGGGCGATATCGACGCGGCTATCAGGAGCGGAGAGATCGCCGACGACGGGGTCGACTCGTTTCTCGATGAAACATGGCCGCAGTGGCCAGGACTGGGTCTGCGCCGACAGGACTGGCCCCAGGGCGTTGAGGATCCGGCTGTGAGACTGCAATGGCAGGCCAAGAAGACAAGCTTCCCTCCCCACGGCCCTCTGATCTGCGGAGTCGTGACTAATGTGAAGGAGTACAGAATGCCGTTCACGAAAGAGGCGCGTCCCGCTTATCCGCATCAAAACAGTTGGTGGCCGGCTTATAAGAACGTGGAACCTCCGGCTGGCAAGTTCTGGGAGGGTGACAACCTCAAGGAATACCGCAATCGCCTAGTGAAATCTATTCTCAAGGCATGGCAAGATCTTGCCCCCCTCGTGGATGAAGCCGTTGGTCACCAATCCAGTTGATTCAAACCCGCTGCGCTACACTTAAGTGCGGCTGGAGGTAGGAGGAGGACTTGCCTGTCTGATCGCCAAACTCATCAAGCAATAGGCGCGCAAGCGTGAGTTTGAAATTGCTCGTTAGCGGCCCCGCAGGTTGGTATAGCCTGTTGCATTTTCACTCGAGGCCCCTGTTGTCGCCTTGATGCGGTGCTTGGACTGCTCCCCTACTGACCCGCTCTCTATAATGGCCGGTGTAAGGCGATTCTTTTGCCAAGACATACTTTGGGTCAAATGTCAGAAAGAGTACCATCCGTGAACGCGCCGGACTGGAACACAGCAATTGCGATCGCATGGAATGGAGCCGAGCGAACCGTTCCGCTTTGCAACTGGGCAGGCCGCAACTATCCCTCGTTCCCAGGCGGCGATGAGTTCCTTGCCCGCGCTCTGGAACTTTCGCCGGAAGACGGCGTGTTGGACGTTGGCGGCGGCGCGGAGCCGTTCCAACTCGCGTCGGTCGTCTGTGAAAAGGAACTGAACGATTCAGTCCAGCGGGCGGGGCGCAGAGCGAATTTCGATCGGCGTTACGTGGCCGCAGATGCGCAGGCTCTGCCATTCCCGGACCGGAATTTCGACTTTGCGTTTTCCCGACATGTACTCGAGCACGCGGCCGATCCCAGGGCGGCGTGCACCGAAATGATGCGTGTGGCGGCGCGTGGCTATGTCGAAACACCGAATGCGCTGAGCGAATACCTCGTCGGCGATCCGACGCATCGCTGGCTGGTGCGAGCGGAGGACGATACGATCATCTTCACGCCACGCCCCTTCATCGAACACCCTTTTGGCAACGTCCTGCGCTGGCTGCTCCACACCGACCCGGAGTTGTACTTTCACTGGGAAATGGCTTATCGCAACGTGACCAATACGCAATTCTACTGGGAAGACACCTTTGACATTATCGTTGAGGAGGCTGGCAAGGCGGCCTACCGGCCGGAAGATGAGGACCAACTGCTGCGATCATATGTAGACTTTGTCCGCAATGGCGTTGCCTACGACTCAGCGAACACTGCGGACGTGCTCACAGCCATAGGGTCCGCCTTGGCATTGGCGCCGGATCATCCCGATGTACAACCGCTTGCGGGGCACGCCTATCCTCTGCGCTATGCCGGCGAGCTTGCCAGACAGGCAGACGTCACACAAGGAGCGCTTGTCATGGGCACCACCGAATTGGGCCAGCTTGGCGGGGGATGGTATAGCGCCGAGCACTGGCCGCCGGCTGTACGCTGGACCGGGCCCGAAGCCGTTGCTTACCTTAGACGGCAGCATGAGCGACAGCTATCTCTACGGCTCTTCGCCGGACCGGCCGACTTGAGGCGCAGCGTTACCGGCACCGTCTACGTGGATGAGACAGCGCACTCAGTCACTTTAGCGGCCGGTGAGTGGGCAGATATCACGTTGACCGTGCCGGCTTTCGCCGGTGGAATCGTCACCGTTGGCATGCGCTGGGACGCGCCGTGGTCGCCGCAGGAAGTATTCGGCTCACCCGACACCCGCCTACTTGGCGTGGCGGTACATAGGCTGCGTCTAGAGGAATAAGCGCGAACTCTCGTTACGCGTCTATCTGCCCGAGCCACTGCACGAACGGCCCCGAGCACCAACGTGGCGGATCAGCCTCGGCAAGCTCCAACCACTGGTCAACCATGGGCCGGGCGCGGGTGCAGCGGATAGTTGCCGCGCCGATCTTGCCGTACTCTAGCACCCCCTGCTCCGCGAGAAACGACTCAATTGCTTCCCGCGCTTCAATCCCGATGCTCGGCCACACGCCCGGCTGCTGCCAATCCGTAATCTGCGCTGCCAAACCCTCACGCTGCTCCGGCGCCGCTCGTTGCAGGGCGCGGCCTACCAGCATAGATTCCACCAGGTGCACCATAGTATTGAAGTGAAAATTCACCCCCAGAAAGCAATACGCTACATTCCAGTCATAAAATCTCTGCAAGGGGCTCTCCCGCGCAAAGGCGCGCGGACCCCACGGGCCCAGCCGCAGTCCCGCCGCGCCGTGATTTGCTGTGAGTTCCCGCGCGCGCGGGCCAATGGCCGCCACTGAGTGCGTCCCATGATCGCTGCGCACGGCATCGGGCCAGTGCCGCAGCACTTCCGTAATACGGCCGACGCAAGAAACGGACGTATCTATATTCCAGCGGTCGAACGTCAGGTGCCGCTCATCAGGCGGCATCCGGCAGAGCGTGGGCACGACAACCGTGCCGCTGGAGCCCACTGCTTCCAAGAAGCCATCGATCACCGTGTCCGCGCCGCCCACGACCCACCCCATGCTGCTCATTGAGCTATGGAACATCACCGTGTCGCCGCACTGCACACCTCCTTCTAGCAGGGCATTGGTAATCTCCGCACGATAGACGTGGTTAGCGGCATCGGAGGCGCCAGACACCATGTGGGGCTTCCTCTCTTGTTACGGGTACTGCACGGCCTATTCTACACGGCGCATTGCGATGCTAGTATAATGATAGTCAACTGGAGCGGTCGACGTTACGAGGAATTCAACCACACAGATCATTACTACTGTAGCGGCGCGGGTTAGTGGTTCAGCATGCTTATTGAGGAATTCCCCTCACCCTAACCCTCTCCCCGGAGGAGAGGGAACCGGAGGGAGCGGAGAGTTCCTAACGAATATGCGGAGCGTTGCCGGAAGGGATCGGTGCAACCATGTACGGTGTTATCTGGGCGTATCCCTGGGACGTGCTCGACGCAGGAATTGATACCGCGTTGGCCCGCATTGCCAACGAAGGCGGCATGCAGGCGGTTTCCCTGAGCCACAGCTACCACAACGTCAAGCACCTGCGGCCCCACAATCCGACCCGCAAGCTCTTTGTCGCCAACTCTTCGGCCATCTACTTTCAGCCCGATCTCACGCGCTACGGCACGATCAAGCCCATCGTCGCGCCGCTCGTCCAGGAAGACGACGTGCTGCGTCGCATACGGGACGCCGTTGAGAAGCATGGGCTGGCGTATCACGCCTGGACGGTTACCCTGCACAATAGCGCGCTCGGCACGATCTATCCCGGCATCAATACCCTCAACGCGCTGGGCGACCGCATTCTCCACTATCTCTGCCCGAGCAATCCCGACGTGCGCACGTACATTACGGCGCTCGTGAGCGATATCGCCGCTAACCTCGCCCCCGCGCAGGTCGAACTCGAATTCCTGCACTTCGGCGGCTTTGAGCACGACGTCCACCACGCCATACCGAGCGTGGAGTTGGATCCCTTCACCGAATACTTGCTCGGTCTTTGCTTTTGCGAGCATTGCTTGCAAAACGCGCACTACGCAGGCGTGGACGGTGGCGCCGTGCGCGCTTGGGCGCGGGAACATCTCATCGATTACTTGGAGGGTGATCAACTGCCCGCGCTTGGCGGCGTGGGCGACAACATTGTCGGCCACGCGCTGACGTTCCCCGCACTCGACGGCTACCTGCGCATGCGCATCGATACGGTTATGTCGCTGTGGGCGGACTGCAAAGAGGCGCTGGGCGGAAAATCGGACTTTGTCCCCATCGTCAATATGGGCGTCGGCATGCCGCATGAAGCCGCCATAATTCAGGCACTGGACGGGGTTGACATCGGCCGCGCCCTGGACGCCGGCATTCCCAACGAACTGCTCGACTGCGCAGGGTATTCGCTCGATGGCCTCGTCCTCGCCCGCGCCGTTCACGATTTACAGCGGCTTGTTAACAACCGTGTACCCATCCGCGAAGGATTGCGCCTCATTCCGCCCCAGGTCATCACCTCGGCGGACGTGGCCGGGCAGATTGAGAAGGTGCGCGCCCTCGGCCTGGACCGCGTGAGCGTTTACAACTACGGCCTAATGCGGCTGGCCAACTTGAGGGCAGCGAAACAGGCGCTGGTGTAGGAGTCCTTCGCTCCTAGCGGTTGTCAGGAGGGCGCACATATTGGTACGCAAATGACTCCGCAACGATTGAACTGGTACCGTGTCCGGATCGTATTGCAAAGTAGGAAGAGGCAGGTCATGTCCCCTCTCCCTCGGAGGCTGTCTCATAATTCCGCTACAGAGCACGGTAGGTAAAATGAGGAACGCAGCCGAGTGGTGGATTGTATTGACAGAGTTGTAAATGTAATGGAAGCGGCATTTTGAAGGCTTGATGCGACGCCCAGAAAGCAACACAAGTCTAACGCAAAACCTCACTTAGCTCCTCTGCACGGCAGAATACCACGGTAAGGGCAATTGTGAGACGGCCTCTGGGGGAGAGGGGACAAGGGAGCTCCGAAGAGTGGCGGAAGTCCCAGATACCTCTTGTGCTCTGGAATTCAAGCTGGAACGCAGAAACTCAAGCGGGGACTGCGAAAGGAGTGCGCACACTTTCAGCCGGCGCAAGAGGGGGTTAGGCTTTCCATGCTTGCCTCAGCGAGCGGCATAGGGGAAATCTCACCTACCTGGCGCCAACCAAAGCCGTCACCCCCCTTTAAGAGGAAGCACGCGGCCTATCCTGGAATACGGATTATCCGTTGCTCTCCGCTCTCGTTGGGACTGCGACCACACGGTGCGGCATGTTCAGCCAACGCAGGGCGTCGCTAGGACGGCTAGCTCGCTTCCGTTAGCGGCGCGGGGGAGGCGCCGCTGTAGTGGACGCCGATGTCGCTGGCCAGGGTCTCGTGGTACTGCCAATCGGGGACCAGGCAGCGGTAAGGCCTGCGCAGCAGCACGCGCGGCTCGCCCTGCCACTGGGTGGCGGCCATGGAGCGCGTCAGGTTGACCTGCTGGTACTCCTCGGCGTCTGCCAAGGACGTGTGCAGCGAGTACCCGTCTGGATAGTACCGTCCCTCGGTGGCGCGCTTGCCCCACTCCACGCACCACAACGCCTGTTCATCCCGTATCGGCATCTGGGCCACTTCTCCCTACTACGGCAAGAGGATCGGCAAGTCCGTCATTCCCGTTTTCACGGGCATCCATCATTGTTGATTAGCAGCTACTTAAACCACGCACTGATTATACCGCCACGAAATAAGCTACCACAACAGCTATTTGCGCGGCGCTAAATGGGATTGCGATATCAACTGAGCATGGACGCTATCGGCAAGACTTCTCGTGGCTCTCCTTCTACTTTTTTGATGGTAGGCTTGTTAACCAGCTAAGCCAATGGCCGAGAGCCCGTTTTTCCCTGAATGACTCTCGGCCGTCTAAGACGGCAACCGCTACCGCTTTTTATATGGTTCTACCCAGAAAGGGGTAGTCAAGGCGGACAAAACTGCGGGAATCTGGCAAGCTGATTAAAGTAAGAGCCAGCCTGTGCGAGCGGGTTCTTGTCAAATCTAACCGTTACTCCTAGGAGGACGACATAATTAGCGTACCCCTTACCTAAGTTAGAGGAAGAGAAACATGGACAGCGAAGAACTGAGTAGTTTGGTCGAAGAAGTTGGCGATCTCCTTTACAGACCAAATCATTACAATAAGAACAAAGCAAAAGATCTGCTCAGTCGTTGCCAAAGACAAATAGCAGATCTTGACAACGACATCCTAAACAAGCGAGCAGACTATCCCCCCGTCTCTCCAACTCGGTTGCAAGCTACAGAGAAAAAGGTTCGTCTTCAAGGATTCATGATTGATATCCTAGTCGAGTGTCTTAGTCGAGTGAAAGAGGAGCCAGATGACACCGACAACTGAATCTCCACCGGTTCGATTTTTCCTGTGTGCGTACGATGACCAACTCTGAAACTATCAGGCCAGAAGCTGATACAATTTGCGAGCAGATTGTAGATTGATTTACAGTTCTCACGTTCAAACGTGATGGTGAGATTGTTGGCAAGATAAACGATGCTACGGGAAGAAGAACCAGCTAGCTAATTTCTTTGGCTAGTCAGCTACATCATTCCCAATTCTCATTATCCAATCGCTCAATTACCCGGGCTACTCTCGCATGTGCTCGGATCATGACGCTGTCTACCATTTCCAATTGGTTCATCATGTTGAGTTCTCCACTGAGACGCGCGTCAGCAATCTCTTTGATGACTAATCCTAAGCCCCAGAGCTCTATAACATCCTTTCCCGCACAAAGGTACTTTACTAGGCCCTTCACTGCCAACGCAGCGTGGTAAGGAGTATTCCCAAGCATGCCAAAGAGCGGAAATCCCTTCGGCCACGAGTCAAGTTTGAGTCTATGACCGCTGTCCAGTTCTATGGTTTGTAGCCGTACCTCAAATCTCTTTCCGCTTGGTTCGCCTAGTCTATCTGTAAGTGTAATATCGTCTAACAGATGGTTCAAAAATCCTCTGGCCTTTTGTGCAATGTCTTTGTCATTGCTCCATACTGCGTTTAAGGACATACCCACCGCCGAAAGCCAACCACTGAGTTCCTTGGCGTGGTTGCCAAGACTAACATTAGATAGTTGTCGAAAAGCGAATGCGACTAAGAGCACTTGCTCCAAACTCCTGACATTGGATTCGCCTTCCACGTTGCTTTCAACAAAGACCGAAATAACCGTAGAATCATCTCGGTCAAAGTATATTTTGGCTTGTATCCAATTCTTCACCTATTAGCCCTCGTTTCCTCAATCAAGCTAATCCAATGCTGTATGCATCCGGTGAACAGATACGATACAAAAGGCAGAACGAGGTACCCTCAAAACCAGCGCGTTATCACCACTTTTCGCTCAGTGAAGAAGTCAATCGCATCCCGGCCTTGGCCGTGGAGGGTGCCGAAGAAGGACTCTTTCGCGCCGCTGAAGGGGAAGTAGGCCATGGGCGCGGCCACGCCCACGTTGATGCCGATGTTGCCGGTGGGGGCGCGGTAGCGAAACTCGCGGGCCGCCGCGCCGTCCTGCGTAAAGATTGACGCGGCATTGCCGTAGCGCTGGTTTTCGATCAGCGTAATGGCGTCATCGAGCGTATCCACGTGAAGCATGCTCAACACCGGGCCGAAGATTTCATCGGTAAAGAGCGTCATGTCGGTCTGCACCTCGTCGAATATGGTCGCGCCGACGAACGCGCCGTTGGCGTCCTGCTCTGTCGCTGCCTCGCGACCGTCTAGGAGCAGCGCCGCGCCTTCAGCCTCGCCGCGCTCGATGTAGCCAAGTATGCGCTCTTTGGCGGAGTGGGAGATGACCGGGCCGAGTTCGACGCCCTCATCCGCGCCGTTGCCAACTGTCAAAGAACCCGCCGCTGCCACGATGGCGTCGCGCACGCGTTCGTGTCCCGCGCCCACGGTCACCACCACCGAACCGGCGAGGCAGCGCTGACCGGCGGAGCCAAACGCGGAGTTGATCACGTTACTCACCGTCTCGTCCAGCGCGGCGTCGGGCATGACCACGATCACGTTCTTCGCGCCGCCCTGGGCCTGCACGCGCTTGCCCTGTTCGCCGGCGCGGGCGTAAAGATAGCGGGCCGTCGGCGTGGAACCAACAAAGGAGACGCCGCGCACCTGCGGATTGTCGAGCAGGGCGTCCACGGCCTCTTTCGACCCGTTCACCACGTTGATCACGCCGGGCGGAAAGCCACAGGCGTCCAGCTCCTCGAACACGAGCTGCATGCTGGTCGGCACCTGCTCGGAAGGCTTGATTATGTACGTATTGCCGCACGCCACGGCATAGGGCCAGAACCAGAACGGCACCATCAGGGGAAAATTGAAGGGGCACACCGCCGCGAAGACGCCCAACGGCTGGCGCACCACGTCTTCATCGATGCCTTTGGCGGCGCCGTCCTCCAGGCCGTAGCCCATGAGCAGCGAGGGAATGCCGCAGGCCACTTCCACGTTCTCGATGGCGCGGCGCACGGAGCCGCGCGCGTCCTCCAGGGTCTTGCCGTGCTCCCGCGTCACGGCTTGGGCGAAGTCCTCGAACCGCTCTTCCATGCGCGCTTTGACCGCAAAGAGCAGGCGCGCGCGCTCCAAGGGCGGCGTGGCGCGCCAAGCGGGAAAGGCAGCCTGCGCCGCCGCCACCGCCGCGTCGGTGTCTTCTTTGGAGGAAAGCGGCACTTGGGCGATAGTCTCGCCCGTGGCGGGGTTCGTCACGTCCAGGTAGTTCTCGGTCTGGGGCGTCACCCACTGGCCGCCCACATAGTTGCGGAGCCTGGGAGCGGCGGACTTCGTGTCGGTTTCGGATTGCGTGAGTTGAGTATCCATTGGTCTTTCCTTCAATGCCCTATGCCATCACATGAATTGCTCATCTATGCCAGAGTCTCGCTGGTGTCATTATAGTGTATGCGCGCGGCCCAGTCGGCGAGAAACGCGTTGAACAAATGTGTGGATCGTGATGCCTATACGGTGGAGACGAATGGGACGCCCAAGGCAATCGCGTCTAACGGTATTTTGAGGAAGAGACACCGTAAATCCAGCAAGAATGAGACGTGACTGCCCTAATGGGACGCCTTGATCTCTAGACAACAGTAGGGGCACGATATATCGTGCCCCTACGGATTTGTGCCCTCACCCTAGCCCTCTCCCGCGGGGAGAGGGAGCAGATAGCGCATTGGCTTGTGCTCTACGCCATCAACTTGCCATGTTCTCGCGCAAGGCAAGCGTTTCCTTTGTCAGGCCTTTGTGCGGGCTACTGGTTGCCCTCCCATTCGTCCACCGCGGCTTGCATCTGGTCGATAGCCAGGTCCACGGTCTCCTCGGCGGTGAGCGCCCCTTCTTCCACGAAGGCGCGGAGCGGGCCGGTGCCCGCGGAGGCGATCGCGCTGGAGGCCGGGTGCGCGAAGTAGCTGGTGGCGTAGCTAATGGCCTTGACGAACGCGCTCTGGTCGGCGGGCCGCGGATCGTCCGCCGGCGGCGCGAACGTGTCCGCCGCCGCATTCAGCGCTGGCACCGACCAGCCCTCGCCGCCCATCCAGCGTTGGTGCTTCTCCCCCATCGTCCAGATTGCGAACTCCTGCGCATCCGGGTTTTCCGCGCCGCCGGCCAGCAGGCTCATCTGCTCGTGCCCGTTGAAGGCGCCGCGCACCCTGGTACCCGTTACTTCCGTATAGGGCACTTCCACCGTGGAGAACGCGAACGGGTCGGCTTCGCGGAACGGCTTCAAGATGAACGTGCCGCCCGGTACCATGGCCACCTTACCGGTGGGGAAGACCCCGGTGCCGTAATAGTCTTCCGTGGCCGCAAGGTCTTCCCGCGTGGGGGCGGCGCGGAACTTCTCAATCGAGTCCTTCATGATCAACTGCACGAGGTGCACGGCGATGTCGCGGTTCACCACGACGTTGCCGTCGGTATCCAACATGCCCGCGTAGAGGAGCGGGTAGTAACTCCAGGCGTAGCTCATGGTAGAGATACCCCAGCGCGCACGCTCCTCGCCTTGGTTCAGGCGGCCGGCGATGTCGGCGGAAACCGCGATGGTCTCTTCCCAGGACATGTCGTTCGTCGGCGGATTCTGGCCGGCTTCATCGAACATGTCGCCTCTATAGAAGAGCGCGGTGGTGTTCGAGCCGGTGGGAACGCCCATGGTCTTGCCGCGCCAGGTAACGGCCTCGAAGAGCCGCCCGGCGTAGTCGGCCTGATTGATGCCGGCGGCCGACATGATGGGGCCGGCATCCAGCCAGTTGTCGACCAGAATGTGGGGGGCTGACGACGTATTCGCGATGTCCGGCACTTCACCGGCCGCCAACAACGGCGGCAGGCTGCGCTTCCAGTGCTCCCAGGTGATCCTCCACGTGACCTCGGGATTTTCTTCCCCGAAGAGTTCCATGGCGGTGTTCCAGCGTAGTTGGCTGGTCTCATCGCCCATCCACACCGCCCAGACGGGCGTATGCTCCATGGCAGGCGCTTCTTGGGCGGCTTCCTTGGGGGCCACTTCTTCCTGCTGCTCCGCCGGGGCTGCGGTCTGCACCGTGCCGCACGCGGCGAGCAATGCGACGCCGGCAACACCGAGTGTGCCGCCGAGAACCGTGCGTCGAGTCAGTTTCGTCGTAGACATCCGTTGCATCTCCTTGGTTTGCACCACTGCGATTTTTGACTTCTCCAGCCCGCTACTTCGCACCTTCTGGTGCGTGCGCATTGTCTGGGACGTTCAGCAAATTTGAGACATGCGGAGCAGTGAGCGGATTTCGGGTTGGCACCTCCTTTTTTGTTACCCTTCGCTGCACTTGTTCATACTATATGCCTCACCATGGGGTTCGTCAACACTCTAATCGTTTGCACCCTTGCGCCAATAGCTCCACTCTTGCGCGATGGCAAGACGGGCGGCGGCGCAGCGAAGTCAGAACTGGAACGTAAGCCGGCTCTCACCTGGCCAACGAATGCAGCATACCGGTTAGTCCGCCTCGCCCTTCTGAGAGACGTGCAGGGCGAGGGCATCCTCCAGCAATCCTGAGTTGGACTTCGCTAGGACCTGGATGTCCGTCAGGAGAATTGGCTCCGACGCCGTGACCTTGCGCTCAGCCCGGCTCTTCAGCCTGCGCAGCGCGACTATCAGCACCACTACAACCGCGGCGGCGACTGCCGCCAGGCCGTAAGCCATCCGGGCAGCCACTTCGCTATCGGTGAGCCAAGCGTCCGTGATCGAGGCAACAAAGACAAGGGCGCTCACCCACGCAATGTTGGTCAAGCCGCCATAGGAGCGCAAGAAACTCATAGCTGGTCCTCCTTCTGGGAAACGTCTAATGATCCTTTCGACAGTCGTTGAGCCGGCAAGACGCAGACTATCACTTTGCCCATGCGGTGTCTGCCCAAAGGCTTGCTGTCGTATACTCGCCAGCCTCTGGCAGCACAGCTAGACGCCAAACAACCGCTCTGCATTACCCCTAAAGAGCGCCTGCTTCACGTCAGCGTCTACCTCAGCATATTCGATGCTGAGCTTGGCCGATTCGGCGTAGTTTATCGGCAGATTCGAGCCGAAGAGCAGGCGGTCCGGACCCATGAGCGCGCAGAGGTCGTCCACATCGCCGATGGGCCCCTGCACCCGGGAGTTCTCGAAGTAGAGATTGTCCTGGTGATAGGCGGTCGACCAGAGGCTGCGCACCTCGGAGAAGGTCGCTCCACAGACCAGGAAGCGCACACCTGGAAAGCCATTGACCGCTTCCGCCGCGTCGATTGTCGTTACCGAGGGTACTTTCATCAACCAATGCGCAAAGCGGGGGTCTTCCACACCAATTGAGATCAGCACCACTAGGTCATGCTCCTCGGCCTTGCCCAGCAGTGCTTGCGCCTGGTCGTCGAGAAAGTGGTACTGCTGGTAATTGGGATATCCCCGTGCCTCGGCCATGCGCGGCACGTTGCCTTTCAAGCGGCTGTACTGATGGTAGTTCGGATGGAGGCGCAGATTCCGCATGCCGAAGTCGTTTAGGCAGATCTCCAGGTCGTGTTCCCAGCCGGGGAAGCCCGGATTGATGGTGTAGGCCGGGATAAAACGATCGGGATGCCGCTGCACGATGGCGCTTAACTCTTCGTTGCCCACCAAGAGGTCTTTGTAAAAGATATTCTCCAACCGCGAGACGACGGCTTTCTCGATGCCGAGGGCGTCCATCTTGCGCAGACGGTCTTCTGGCTGGGCGTACGGCAACCGGCGAAACGGCCACTCGCCGAGAAAGGCATTCGCGTCTAGCATGCGGTGGTTATCCTATCAGTATGGAGAGACTCTTCTCCGTCATTCTCGCGAAAGCGGAAATCCATCTTCGACTTGGCCTCATACTCCAGACCCGTATCAAGTCTGGGGTAGGCTTTTCGCCAAAGTGACGAGTCGCGCACTACGCTTGATCCTCCGCGTGAACCGGCGCCATCCGTGTAGGCCGCACGCTTCACGCTTCCCTAACCCCAGGTTGGCGCATATCGCTTTCTCTCCCAAGTACCCGATCTGCAAGCTACTTTCCGGCACTTGCATGGCACCCAGTCAAGGTGTCTCTTGTCCATCAAACCGCCTTCCGCCTCAAATACTAGCACTGTCCAGCTCCTGCTGCCGATCAAAGATGCGCTGCACGTTGGCAAAGAGAATCTGCTCTTGCTCCGCAGCAGTGAGATCAGCGCCCCAAATCTTAGAAAGTTGCGATGTAAACGACCGGCCGGAAGCGTCGCTGCCGTAGACGACGTGCGCGGCGCCGACGTGCTTGACGAGAATTTCCGTGTAGCCGTTGACGGCCTCGTTGCCGCCCACGTCCATGAGAACGTTCGGGAGGCCGAGCGCGCACTTGGCGCCGACCTCGATGTCACCGGCGGCATGGCCGAAGAAGAAGGTGACGTCCGGGTGGCGCAGCGCCATCTCGCGCATGTCCGGGCCGCTGGTCTCGCTGGGCAGGTTGCCCGTAACCTCGTTAAACGTGTGCTGCAGCACGGGCAGCCGATATTCCGCGCAAATCTGCATGATGCCGTCTACTTGCGGGCTGTTGCCCCGGATCGCTTCCCAGAGCTTGACCCCTTGCCGACCGCGATAGCCTTTCACGCGACGTTCCAACTCATCGCAGGCGTATTGCCCATGCACCGGGTTGAGGTACCAGAAAGGGATCACGCGCTGCGGATGCTGCTGGGCGAGGCCCAAGGTGCGGTCGTTGCAGGCAGTTACAAATTCGCGTGAAGGGAAGTTGGGGGAACTGCTGCCCTCAAGATTGATGCTGTTCGTGCACAGAACCATGCCCAGGCGCTCCGCCTGCGCGAGCGCGCGCTGCATCATCGGCACGCTGCGAAAGTGCACGTGCGCATCGTAGATCATGGCATTTGTTTTCGCGTAATTCTCACGTAGCAGCGGCTTGCGCGGAGAATTACGGCTGCATGCAAAAGGGCCAGCGGCCATATCGCGCAGAACCCAGCCATGGCGCCGCTACCCGGCTTGTGGTTTGCGAGCGGCCTTGTAAGCGTACTGTAGAAGGATATATAGGTCAAGGACTAAGCGAGACAACAGCGGCCCCGCATGGTAGGGGCGGTTCGCGAACCGCCCCTACGGATGCCGCCATGTATCCAAGCGCAGGGGCTTGTCCCCCGCCGGGCTGAATTACATTGCGCAGATGGGATGGATGCCCACGTCCGCGGGAATGACGACCTATATAGAACAAGGTATCGACCATAGCGCGGTTGCGTATTGTCCATCTCTTCGAGTCCTGTCGTAGCGCGGGGGCTTGTCCCCCGCCTCTTTGCGCTAAGGATCTACGACATCTTGGACGAGGCAACAAACTACGCGGCTGCCAGGGCAAGACTCCCGCGACACACGATCTAATCATAGCGTTGTTGGTCAAAGAGCGCCGCGGCATTGCCGTAAAGAATCTTCTCGCGCTCGTCTTCCGTAATGTCCGCGCCGTAGACCTTCGCCAACTGCGAGGCGAACGACCTGCCCGTGGCGTCGCTGCCGTACACCACTCGTTCCGCGCCCAGGTAGCGGACGAGTGATTCGGTGTAGCCGTTTGTCGCCTCGTTGCCGCCAATGTCCATGAGCACGTTTTGTACACCCAGGGCGCACTTCACGCCGTACTCGATGTCGCTGCCGGCGTGACCCCACAGAAACGTGACATCTGGGTGTCTTAAGGCCATTCCCCGCATTTCCTGCGGCGTCGTTTCGGTGGGAAGCGTGCCGCCAGTCTCGATATTGGTGTGCTGGAGCACCGGCAGGCCGTACTCCGCGCAGAGGTCAAGCACGGGATCGAGGCGCGGGTCGTTCCCCTTCACCGCCATCCAGAGCTTGACCCCTTGCGGGCCCGGGTGGCGCTTGACCCTTCGACGTAGCTCCGCGCAGGCTTCGTCTCCATGTGCCGGATTTAGATACCAGAATGGTATCACGCGCTGCGGGTGCTCCCGTGCCGCCGCCTCCGTACGGTCATTGCAGGCGGCCACGAATTCCGCCGACGGAAAATGCGGCGAGGTCGTGCCCTCCAAGTTGATCGTGTTCACACAGAGCACCATGTCAAGCCGCGCGGCCTGGCGCAACGCCTGCTTAAGCTGCGCCTCCGACCGATAGTGCACGTGAACGTCGATAATTCCTGGCGGCAACGAGAATAACCAGCCTTGTCGCGAACGTGTCCTTTGCGTCCATGGTACCTGCACACTGGGAGTCCTGCGGACGGAAGATGCTACTCTTGCATCGCGGAGAAGATGTCGGCCTATAAGTGCAGCGCCTCGCGAGATACTACAATAGAGAGTGAGCCAACACTTCGCTCTACGGATGAAGTCCGCGAAAAGGAGCTGCCCGTGCCTGAGTCGCTCGATGACATAAAGGATCGCTACGCAGCGCTTGATCTGCAACTGGAAGCCGCCGATCCTGAGGCTATCGACGCAGCGAGCCTACTGGCCTTCCCCTATGATTACGCCGACAATCCTGCCGAGATTGTGATAGACACGCATGAGTTCACGGCGGTCTGCCCGTGGACGGGCCTACCGGACACCGGCGACCTGACCATTTCCTACGTGCCGGGCACGCACTGCATCGAGCTCAAGTCGCTCAAGTACTACTTACTTACCTTCCGGCAGGTCGGTATCGTGCAGGAGCATGCGGCCAGCCGCATTCTGGATGATCTCGTCCAAGCCTGCGACCCCCGCTCCATGGCCGTGTCTCTGGACTACACACCGCGGGGCGGCCTGCATACGGTAGTGACCGTAGGGTATCCGCCGGCGAACTCTGGCGGAGGCTAGTCTTCGAGGGAATTCTCCGTTGGCGTACCCGCCGCCCTTTGCGACCAAACCACGCGATCATGCCTCGGCGGTCTCAGCCTTGTTGACCATCGTTTCCGGGTCGCCGCCGAAAATGCCAAACGGGTTGAGGGAGTGAGGCGCATCGTAGATGTCCATGCGTTCGGTGCGCTTGAGCCAGCCCACCACGAGGTACGTCACCGGCGTGGCAATGATTTCATAAACGGTCTTGGCGATCCACGCAAGCACCATCGCGCGCAGCACGTCCGTCATGGGCCAGATGCCGGAGATACCAAAGGCAATGCCGTAGAACATGATCGAGTCGACGCCCTGGCCGACAAACGTCGACGAGATGGTGCGGAGCCATAGGTGGCGGCCCGCCGTCCGGTTCTTGAGGACGACCATCACTATGGCGTTGGCAAATTCGCCAATCAAGTAGGCCACAAATGAGCCCGCCAGGACCCAACCGGTGGTGCCGAGAATGACCTGATAGGCGTCCTGGTTCTCCCAGAAGCTCGCGCCGGGAATGGCACCGGCCAGCAAGAAGAGCAGAACCATGAGCAAATTGCAGGCAAACCCCAGCCAGATCACGCCGCGCGCCACCCGAAAGCCGTATACCTCCGTCAGTATGTCACTGATGATGTAGCTCAACGGAAAGCAAATGACGGCAATGGATACGATATAGCTGGTGCTGCCGAGAAATTCGAAGGGGAGTTCGAAGAGCGAAAGGGGTTTGGCAGCGATCACATTGCTGACAAGCAGCACAGTGACGGCGAAAGCGACGATTATGACGAGCTTGCCGGAAAACCGCATTGACCCCTTGACCTCCCAGGTTTTGGCGCTTGGATTCGCCTGATGTGTCGCAGGCAGTATAGTGCAAAACGCGGTGTCGGTTCAAGGCGTTGGAAATCAGCGCGGTGTGCAGGCCTGCCATTGCAGGTAGTATGCTGGGAAGCGCGAATACGGTGAGAACGCTGACATTCGGATAGCAAACGCGGGAGGTAGCTGCGTGGACGTAAACTCCGGCTTGATTGGACACTGGATACTGGACGGCGACTGCGACGATCACTCCGGTAACGGCAATCACGGTCGCAGTGACGGTGGCGTTTCCTACACTGCGCCGCTGCCTTTAGGCGGCGGGCCGGGCGCAGCCTTGTTCGATGGCCGCAGCGCCAGCATCACGGTTCCGCACAACGATTCCCTGGCGTTTGGCTCCGGCGACTTTTCCCTGGCGGCGTGGGTGAACACGAACCGGATCACGGCCGACGTCCCCGGCGATATCCTGAGCAGGTTCAACCCCGCCACGCGCCGCGGGTTTAATTTTGGCATACAGTCCGCGGCGGGCGTGGCTTCCTCCCAAAGCAATTGGCGCAACGTCTTCTTTGGCATAGACGACGGCACGGTGGAGCCGCAGTGGACTAACCACGGGCAGCCCGGCAACGCGCAGTGCGTCATGGGCCTGGCCGTGCATGCGGGCGCGCTGTACGCCGGCACCTATGAGGGCTGCGCAGGCGAGACCGGGCACGTCTATCGTTTCGACGGCAGCGCCTGGGAAGACTGCGGGTCTCCCGCCGGCTGCAATGCCGTGAGCACGCTGGCGGTATACGACGGCGACCTCTACGCGGGAGTAAGCTGCTACCGCGCGCAAGGCTCCAGTCTGCCGGAGTCGCCAAACCGCCGGCCGGGCGGGAACGTCTACCGTTACGCCGGCGGCACGGAGTGGGTGGACTGCGGTCAACTCGGTGACGCCGAGGACGTGTTCGGCCTGGCGGTCTACAACGGCGAACTCTACGGCTCGGCCATGTACTCCGCGGGCATGTTCCGGTACGCGGGCGGCAAGACCTGGCTGCCCTGCGGCGATCCCGGTACGCGGGTCGCGGTGCTGGGCGTCTTTCAAGGCGATCTGTACGCCACCGGCTACGACGTGGGCGGTGTCTTCCGCTATGAGGGAGAAAAACGCTGGTCGTTCTGCGGCAATGCGAGCGACTCGACCCAGCTATACTCGTTCGCCTCATACCAGGGCCGGCTGCATACCGGCGTCTGGCCCAGCGGCTCCGTGTACCGCCAGGACGACGGTCTGCCGTGGCTTGATTGCGGCCGCTTGGGCGAGGAACTGGAAGTCATGGGCATGATGGTCTACAACGGCAAGCTCTACGCCGGCACGCTGCCCACCGGCTCAGTCTATCGCTACGAGGGTGACGGTGATTGGGCGTTCACGGGCCAACTCGACACCACGCCGGACGTCAAATACCGCCGCGCGTGGACCATGGCCGTCTACCAGGGCCGCCTGTTCTGCGGCACGCTGCCGTCGGGCAACGTGCTCTCGCTGGAGGCCGGCAAGAACGTGACCCACGACCACGCCCTGCCGGGCGGCTGGCGCCACCTCGCCGCCATCCGCGCCGACGGCGTGCTACGCCTGTACGTCGACGGCGCACTGGCGTCAGAATCCGCGCCGTTCACCGCCGCCGACTACGATCTCTCAACCACTGAGCCACTGCACATCGGCAACGGCCAAATCGGCCCCTTCAGCGGCAGCCTGTCCGACGTACGGCTCTACAACCGCGCGCTGAGCGACACGCAAGTCACCGCTATCTTTGAAAGACAGCGTATGTGATGCGAGGTTCCGAGTCTAAGCAAGCCCACCCTGACAAACTGAACTGCGAACTCCGGCGGTCAAGGTGACCTTAGCGAAGTCCGTTCCCCCTATAGGTCTGTCATCCGGCCCGGGTATGGGATTGATGATGGCGGCCTTGCCGGGCTTGACCACATTCTTCATGACGAGAGTCCCTACGAATGCCCATCGCTCGATCATGTCGTCTCATTCAGATACTCACTGACATGGGCGCGGTGATCTCCCACGCGTGCATGTCATGCCCTCACTATTTCAAGGAATTGCTCGTACCGCTTGGCTAGAAACTCGATGCCCGGCTGTTCCGCCAATTTACTCGGCAATACGATTGAGTGGCCGTGGAGGCCCTGTATTGCATGTTGTAAAGTCGGGCCATCGCTTTCCTCGAGGATGTCTTGGCGGACCTCGATGATCCGATCGGGGCGCACCGCCAGGAAGTACCGATCAAAGGCCGCATGGTGCAATCGACATAGTGCAATGCCGTTTCGCACTACAGGTTCACCCTCCGGATCTGCATCCGGCACTATGTGGGCTGCGTCAAGCAACTCACTATGCCTCAAACGACAAAGAGCACACTGGTTCCGATAGGCAAGGAGGACGCGCTCGCGAAACGCCCTCTGATGCAGTCGGTGCCGAGCCAATGAAGTAACGTATTCTCGTCGGACTTCAGCAATTCCTCCAACCGCCTCTTGAGTCTGCGGAAAGAGACCAGCATGGATTGCATCGTCAATTGCGATCGAGAAGGTGAGCGTCTCGGGTTCATCACCGATCACATAGACGGGCCACATTGCCAGGTATCGACCCGGGACGATTCCATGGAGGTACACGAGCGGGAGACCCTTGGACATTGCAAATCGCAAACCTACGTTGTCCCGATGGGTCGGATCGGTTCCACGATATCGATACTGGATGAGGTTGTCTGGGCCTATCGCATCGTCATACGGTCCCTTGGGCGCTGTTGTGATCGAAAGCGGAACTTGCATCAAGCGTGGTTTGAAGATGCCCTGCGGCCCAATTACTGGCACACGTTGCCCATCAAACTGAAACCCTTGGGCGAGGGTGGCACGCGGAAGTACGTCGTCATGTAAGGAGACTTGCCGGGTAAGCCAGTCAAAGGCCGCGTATCTAACTCGCGCGTCGTGATCCCGGTCGAAGTCCACGGAACCGTCTCCACTGATGCTAGCTGGCGTATACACTCTACATTTAGGATGAACCCGAGGAGGCCAACGCGGGGGTAAATTCTGCTCTCGGATTCGGGCGATTAACGCCAATTGGACCGTTCCACTGCGCCCTGTCCTCTTCCCATAGCATAGTGCACGGTAGGTGGTACCTAAGCCCGTCGCTGAGTAACAATCTGCTGCCGGTGAGTGCGAACCGTCCGGGGCTAGACAGGATTCTGGGTCAGACTATCCAAGCACAACCGGCAGTCAACTTTTGTGCTGCGGTTTCTTCTCCTTCGGCATGCGGTAGCCAACGCGCGGCTCTGCGAGGAACTATTTCGGGCTGCCGGCGACGTCGCCCAGCTTGCGGCGCAGCCTCTTCACATTGATACGCTCCGGACTGGAGCCGCCGGAGTTTTCCTGGCTCCAGACTCCCTTTAGCAGTTGCTCGTGTGCAGCCACCGTCCCCTGACTATAGGTCGGCCGCCGGCAAATCCTAGATTCCGTCTATTGCCACAGTTCGGGGTCGGGGCGGTTCATCAGTCCGAAGCCCAGGTATCCATACCAGATAACCAGTAACACGTAGAAACTCCGGGCCAGGGAGATGAAGGTGTCGAGACCGTCGTTGCTGAGTACGGCCAACACGAAAAAGACCATCACGGCCAGGCTGACGAGGGCAGCCAACAGGGAGACAATCCGGTTGAAGTCGTCTCTCGTGGAGAGGCCCAACGCGAAAATGAAGCCGCCAAACCCGAGCGCGATTCCACCGGCGTAGAGGAGAGCTAAGCCAGTGGAATAGACTGGAACGGTCCCCATGATCTGGTCACTGGACTGGGCATCGGCCAGAATGAAGTCAATGCCGCCGGACAGAATCCAACCGGTCAGTCCGACGAAGATCATGAAAAATCCCATCTGAGCAAGCGCCTTGCCGTTGCCCTGCAGGGTCACGTTTCGCATTAGCGCGTAGAGGCCCGAGAGGATGAGCGCTAGGCCAATAATTATCCCGGTGTTGGTTACGTTGGTCAGTGCGGCGTTGGTACTCTTGGCCGTAATGGAGCCAATGGCGTCCGACACGTTGGCGCTATCTACCAGTAGTCCACCCGGCTCTATGAGAAAGAGGACGAAGGCGATTATCGGGCCGAATATGAGGGACAGGCCCGCTAGCCGATTCACGGATATTGTGCCCATGATTGAATCTCCTTTTGTGCTGTCATGGGAAGAATCCACTGGGTTCAATCGCTACTAGCATACATTCTGACGCGAGAGTTGTGGTATTGCAAGGGGAAAGTTTCAGCGTACAGGCAATCTTCGGCAGTGGACTCAGACAGCGCGCAGCAGTCGCCAGGCTGGGGGCAGGTCTGAACGCTGCAGGCGCTCCCATGACCGGCCTTGGCCCCCCACTGGGCAACGGCAACACTGGTATTGGACTGCTCGTAAGCTCGCTGGTGAGAGAACAGAGGAGTCTGAAACACGGCGGCTGGCAACCACCCCGCGACCGTCCGCGGCAGTGGTGCTGTACGGATGCACGTAGACGGCGCGCAGGTAGCGGAATCCTCGTCCTTCCACCGCCAACTACGACCTCTCGCTAGAGGATCCACTACAAATCGGCATCGCCCAAATCGGCCCCTTCAGCAGCAGCCTGAGCAACGTGCGGCTCTACAACCGCGCGCTGAACGATGGAGAAGTTGATCAACTCTTCGAGAGACCGCGTCTATGAGTAAGTTGCCACATGTTTGAATGGACGCCTTCTGCGGATGGCTTTGACCGAAGAAATATCCCGAAGCCTTACGACATGGTTTGCAAGCTAAGCCAACGAAGACTTGCCCTCACCTCGTACGGGCAGGGCCAGCCTAGCACCTAGCCAAAGAGCGAAACTACGTGGCGGCGGTGGTGCTAATCTTCGATTCTCGCCTTCGCATCCGCTCACGTTGAACTCGCTTGCTTGCACCGGTCGCGTTGATACGCCACCTAAGCATCGCTTCACTCACGCCAAGTCGTTCCCGAGCATCTATTTCTGAGAACTTGCCCCGCGCGACGGCTAGTGCCATGTCAGAGGTTACAAGCAACTCTCCACCAAGCCATTGTGCTTCCTTTTCTCTATCGTCATTCCAATTCCTGCACCCCGTCGCCGGGTCAAGAGCGGGTTCAGGATCGTGGAGTAGGAGGGCGTGGGCAAGTTCATGTGCCAAATTACTATTCTGCCGCACCTTGGAATGAGAATCGTTGTGGACGATCATCCTTCGATAGCCATCAAAGGCGGTTAGGGCGGAGAATGCCTCCCGCTCATCTGAAAGGAAGTACTGGATTTTGGCCGAATCAGGTGCGAGACTGCTTACTGGCACAACAGGAATCTCTAGGTGTTGGGCAAGGCCGAGAGGGTCGAGGCCATCGAGCGGCCCAAGCCCAAGTTCAGCCCTGACTTCCAAAGCCAATTTGGTTGCTTCAGACTTGAATCCCCTCCGTAGTTTCACCAGCTACTCCTGTTTTCTCAGTCGCTGATAGGTCAGCTTTACTACCTCATCAAGTGTTGCCGCTGCTTCCGGCGTCAGGTTCTTATCGCTTCTGAGGTAGGTCGAAATCATCGCCAGGGGCTCGGGCTCGCCTTGCTGGTTCTCAGAACGTACAAAGTCGTCTGCCTTGAGCCCAGACCAAGACACCAGCGCGGCTAGTCCATCGACATCCGGCCTCTTTCCTTGGGCCATTCTCGTCAGAGTCGAAGCGCTGACCCCCGACTGGGCGGCGACTTCCTTCCAGTTGAGGTTCCTTGACCTGCGCGTTGCGTCCAGTGCCTCGTAAAATCCCTTGCTGTCGAATTTCCCGTGCTTTTGGTCCATTTGGGCCTCCTTAGGGGTTGCACTTCTCAAACCGACCACCTATAATAGAATCATAGATTAGCAACCAGACATCGCAATAGCAATTGAAGGGATTTTACCACATGAATGGCGATACGCAAATCTACGTGAGCGGTCGAGAGTACAAAGTTCCTGGCAATCTCGTTACCTACGAGCAGATCGTGAAAATCTGGAACGAGCTACATGCGCCTGAGAATAAGCACATCATCGGCACGCCTGGCATCGACTATGAAGACGACTTGAAAGGCGAGAGCGGTGTTCTCCTGCCCGGAAAGGACGTCAAAGTCAAGGACGGCACGAGTTTCTCGGTCGACCCGGAACATGTCTCGTAAGGACCGCCTCACTGCGTTCGGTGAGCAGGCCGGGTTTACCGTCAATGTCAAATCCGATAGTGTCCAGGCCGTCGAGGTTCCTTGTCTCCTAAAGGACGGAACTATTGGCACTTGTACAATTGAGACGTCCTACGACCCCGCCAGTGGCAAACCGGATAAACGGATAGGCGGAGACTTCCATGCGGTGCTGATTACCACTGACGGGAAGTATGACGGGTGCGTGTATCATGCGGACGGAACGCCTATTGGGAACCAAGTTGGCGGTGATGGCCAAACCTGGTCAAACATCTCCATCAAGAGAGGTGCCCAAGGCCATCCGGAGCCGGACGAAACGGCCCACGATCTGCTCCACCGCTACGCAAAGCACATAGTAGGCGCCGTGTCGGCTGCCAGCAATACTGAGCCTGCTGCTCTCGCGATATCCAACCCCTTCCATATACCCAACACGTTTGAGGCACGGGCCGCCATCGCCCCCGTTCAGGATCGTATCCGCGGTCAGCGCATTGCGATTATCGGCTTGGGCGGAACCGGTGCCTACCTTCTTGACCTCATTGCCAAGACGCCCGTTTCGGAAATCCATTTACTGGATTCTGATCGAGTCGACTGGCACACCCTCAATCGAGCCCCCGGCGCACCTACTGCCGAGGAGATTGAACTCGTTCGTGCGGGGTCGCTGCTCAAGGTCGATTACTATTATTCCAAGTTTGCGGCCTTCCGGTCCGGCATCCATCCGCATCCTTTCCAAGTGGATAGCCCGTCAATGTTCGCCAGGTTCCTGGCGGATCATCCTATCGACTACGCGTTTGTGTGTATTGACCAGCTCACTGACGGTGACTCGGCGCGCCAGGATGCCGTTTACTGCGCTGTCATGGAGGCTGGCGTTCCATTCATTGATTCGGGTGTGAGCATAACGCTAGAGGACTGCGCTGTTAGAGGCGCTGTGACAACCAGTGCCTTTGATGCAGGTTCTGACGCGTGGAAGGGCGCCATACCGAACGCCAAACTGGAAGGCCGTGCCCCCGGCTATCGCAATGTCCAACTGCCGGAGGTGAACGCGCTGGCGGCATCGCTCGCCGTGATGGAGTGGCGGCGGCGCACCGAGCAGTATGTTTCGGAGTCGTCTTCGTTTCTCCATAAGTTGCGACTCGAGAAGCCGCACATTGCGTCTGTGGGAACTGATTCGCAGGAGTCCCGCGCGTGAAACTGCGTCCTATCTTCGTAGAGGTACTGCCCGAGTTCGACGAAATTAAGGAGGGCGAGCTTTGGATCAGCCACAAGCATCGGACCGTTAACCTGCGCTGTCCGTGTGGTTGTAGCAGTCTGACGGTACTAACCCTCCACCCCAGTCGATGGCACATTCACTTCGATGGGAAGTCGGTCTCCCTGGACGGCCCTACGGGTGGGTCGGTATGGGCTAATTCCGGCTGCGGCAGCCACTACAAAATACGAAGCAATTCCGTGATCTGGTTGAAGAGGATCGATCCAGGTCGCCATTCGGAGTATGCGGACATCGAGCGGGATCGCATGCTTAGCTCAACAACGAGGCGTGAGACACTTCGTTCCTGGCTCAGACGCAAATGGCGCGTTACGACTTTTGGAAGTTGGCGCAAGTAGGAGTGCCACATTCCAATTGATCGGGTGGGGCGATCTGATGCTCTGATGCGGCTTACCCTCCAAGGATCGCAAGACTAGCACTCTTAAGAACAACGTCGCATTCGACACAAGCTATACGCTCTACGGCAAGTGCATCTAGGCCGCCAGAACGAGAAGGAAGACATCGGTGTGTCGGTTATCCTTCAGCCTGAGCCGTGCGCAGGCGGGCCAGAGGCGTGTCGTTGATCGGCAGGTGGACGAGGGCGGCGAAGATGCCGAAGCCGACGCCTGCCCACCACATGGCGTCGTAGGAGCCGGTCTGGTCGTAGAGCAACCCGCCCAACCACACGCCGAGAAAGCTCCCGACCTGATGGCTGAGATAGACGATGCCGAACAGAGTGGCCATGAACTTGAGCCCGAACATCTGCGCCACGATCCCCGTGGTCAAGGGCACGGTGGATAGCCACAGCAGTCCCATTGCCGCCGAAAAGATGTAGATGGTTAATTCGTTAGCCGGGGCAAGCAGCAGTCCGAGGATAATCAACGCCCGGCCCGAATAAATAGCGGAAAGACCGAGCTTCTTGGAATAACGTTGCCCAAACGCCCCGGACAGCAGCGAACCGCAGATGTTGAAGAGGCCTACGAGCGAAAGCGCGTATGCGCCTGCGCGCGCCGAGAGACCAAGGTCGGTTACGTACGTGGGGAAATGCGCGGTGATGAACGCCACGTGGAACCCGCACACGAAAAATCCCGCCGTGAGCAGCAAGTAGCTCCGCTGACGCATGGCCTCGCCCAAGGCTGCGGTCAAGCCCTGGTCCGATGCCGGTTCTCCTGTGGCTGCCGTGCCGCGCGGCAGGCTGAACGCCAGCGGGACCAAGACCAAGGCGACGACAGACATCACCAAGAGGGAGTCGAACCAGCCGTAACGGGCTATCAAGGTCTGGTTGATGGGAGAAAAGAGGACTTGGCCCATGGAGCCCGCAGCAGTGCCGAGTCCCAACGCCAAGGAGCGCCGGTCCGGGCCGATCACGCGGGCAATGGAGGCCAGCACGAGCGAGAATGAGCAGAAAGCGACGCCCACACCAACCAGAAGCCCACCGGTCAGGTAGAGCGTGAGCCCGCTGTCCGACAGCGCCATGCCGGCCACGCCGGCGGCGTATACCGCCGCGCCCAGGGCCACGACCTTGGCAGTGCCAAACCGGTCTGCTATCGCGCCCGCCACCGGCACGCCCAGGCCCCACAGGAGGTTCTGGATCGCCAGCGCCAGCGCAAAGGTCTCCCGCGTCCAGCCGCGCTCACTCGTGATCGGCTCCAAGTAGAGCCCAAAGCTGGAACGAATGCCGAACCCAACGAGCGAGATCAGACACGCCGCCGCGATCACCGCCAACACGGCAAGGCGTCGCGGAAAAAAGGTAGTGGCGGTTTGGCTCAAGGGAGTTTGCCCTGCAGAAACGAGACGTGGTAGTGGGAGTGTAGTTCATGCATCCGCGGCCGGCGGTTCACCCTCACCCTATCCCTCTCCCTTGACGGGAGAGGGTACTATTCAGCCGCGGCAAGGCGTAATTCGTCAGCAACGCCTGCTTACGTTCAGACATGGCAATCGAAAATCGCCTAATCCAGCGCGGCGATCGCGTCGATCTCCACCAGCCAGTCGGTGGAGGCCAGGGAGCCGATTTGGACCATGGTGGCGGCGGGGAAGGGCGCTTCCAGGATTTCGTTGCGCACCATGGTGATGGTCTCGCGGAAGCGAATGTCGGTGACGTACATGTTCATGAAGACGACGTTATTGAACGTTGCGCCGCCGGCCTCGAGGAGCGACTGGATATTGGCAAAGACCTGGCGCACCTGGGCTTCGATGTCGCCGGCGCCGACAATACTGCCGTCACCGGCCGTCGGCCCTTGACCGGCAATGTAGAGCATCTCATTGGCTTGCACGCGCAGGGCCATCGAGTAGGGCGCGGAAGGCTGGGACATGCCTGCGCCGAGGAGGGGTTCTTTCTTCATGGTGGGTGCTCCTATTCATGTGATTCAACTCTTGCCTTACCGTGAGCATTATAGCCCCCAGCGCGGGCATTATCCAAAAGGTGACGGGCCACGCACCCATGTCTCAGCGGTCGTTCTCTAATAGGTTTGCGGTAAATTCCGGTCGCATTGGCATGAACCCGTCGGCGGCTGTGAGCGGCGGCATTCCTCTGCGATTGCGGCGAATTTTGGTTCTACCACTGCGGGTACCGGCTGCCACCGGCCGGCGGTCACCCACATTTGTGGCAGCGCACCTCGCTTGTTGCACCGTAGGGGCACGATATATCGTGCCCCTACGGTGGGCGTGCGATTAGTGTAGACTGGCGGCGTATGGTGGGAGTGTGAATCAGCAATCCAGCCCCAACTCAATTCCCAACACAGAGAGCCCATGGGCTAGTCAAAGGAAGGGGAGGATTTCATGGCGGAGCGAACGGCCACAGCCGAACCAATTCTGAGCGATGACCAAGTAGCCTCCTACCGTGAGAACGGCTACCTGGTGCTCCCTGATGTGTTGTCAGCGCCGGAGCTCGCCGGTGTGCGGGCAGCCGCTGACGCGCTGGATGAGGAGCGCCTTAGTCGCGGCGGCGCGGAGCGCACTGTTGCTATCCACGACGTGATCTTCTTGCAGGAAGCGTTCATGGCAGCCGCGCGCCATCCGGCGCTTATCGGGGCCTCCGTGCAGCTTATCGGCGAAAACCTGCATCTCATTCAAGCGCGGGTCCACTGGAAGCCCATCGCCAAGGGTGAAGGCGCCGTGGCCTGGCATCAGGACTATCCCTTTCACCCTCTCACCAACTACGACGTGCTCGCGGTGACGTTTTTGCTCGACGATACGTCTGTGCAGAACGGCGCGTTGCAGGCGATCCCCGGCAGCCATAAGCGGGGACCGATGAATCACCACGATACGGACGGCAAATTTGTAGGCCGCTGTACCAATGCCGACGACTATGCATCCGATGTTGCCAACGGCAACTTGTACGACTTGGTGGGCCCCGCCGGCAGCATGACCATTCACCACGGCAACCTGCTGCACTACACGCATCCCAACCACAGCGATACGCCCCGCCGCGCGTTGGTGTACCAGATTGCCGCTGGCGACGCCGCGCTCTTGGGGGGCAATTTCTTCAAGGTCTGGCCGGTCTATCTCCACGGCAGCGACCCGGAGGTAGCCCGCTTTGAGGACGGCTCCATACAGCGCTTGCCGCAGCCGTTTCGCAACCAGGGTGGATTGGACTCGTAAGTCGTTGACTTTAACGGAAACTGCACCCTATGATTAAGGCGCACCTATTCCGGTGCGCGGCGCACCTGTACGGTGCACGGCGAATCCGTAAGCGATGCGCGGTGCATCCGATACGATGCGCGGCGTATCGAATACGATGCGTGGTGTATCCGAAAACGATGCGCGGCGCGGGCAAGCGTCGCGGGACGCAACCGGAAACGGTGCATGGTGCGAACAGATTGGGTGCGCGTCTTTTGGGGGAACCGCTAAGGGATTGCCATGTCTGATGAACGCTATCTTCAAATCGGTGAGGTAGCGGAGCAACTGAAACTTACGCCCCGTACGCTCCGGTATTACGAGGAAATCGGCTTGCTAGAGCCACCATCCCGTATGGAAGGCGGCTTTCGGCTGTACTCGGCAGCGGATATCAACCGCCTGGAAAACATCGTGCAGCTCAAGCGGCTGCTGGGCTTTTCACTCGCTGAGATCAAGCAGGTGGTGGAGGCGATGGAGTCGCTGAAGCTCTTGCGGCAGGAGAGCCGGCAAGCCGGCGACCTGGAAACGAAACGAGACTCGCTGCGGATGGGATTGGAAATTCTGGAGCAGCAGGTCGAGGTGCTGGACGGCCGCCTGGGCCAAATCGCCGAATTGCGCGACCGTTACCATGAGCGCTCCCTGCGCGTGCGGGAACGGCTGGAGCAGATCGAAGCCGAACTCCTCGCAGTCACAGTGAATACTTCCTCGTAGCAGCCAAATCCACTACTTCTACCATCTCCTTGGGCTAAGACCCGGAGCTGGCAGGGATCAATCTCCGTGGAGCTCTGCCGAAAAGGCAGTACTCAGTTGCAATGGGCGAGGAATCACCCTCACCCCAGTCTTCTCCCAGCAGCAACCTTTGTACAACCTCGTCATTCCGGCGAAAAGCCTGCCCCGTACCTGATTCGGGGCCGAAATCCAGAAGAGGCGTGGGTGGACTGAAATTGCTTGTCGTGAAGCGATTCTTCACCCCCCATCCCGACCTTCCCCTATCAAGGGAGACCTATGCGTAACCCTTGCCGAGACGAGAAATACTCCCTCTCCCGGCGTGTACAGACTGGGGACATAGGTAACAGATGTTCGGGTTGATAGGTTACACATGTTGCTTTCTGAGGTCTATGGATTTGATGCGTTGTATTGAGAAATGCACGTTCCAGACGCCGTCGGTTTGGGTGGGGCGGAGCGCGACCTGCTTATGCCGAAAGGCCTTACCCACAGGGAGGGTTTTGCCCTGGAAGGAGATGCGACCGCTGACATCGACGCTGCGCACGTGGTCGTCAGGGCCGTAGTCGAGGGCAGGCAAGGTTGCGGGGAAGGAGCGGTCACTGGGGGTGTATTTGGTGATGGGGGTGTCCAGGTCGAGGGCATGATGGGGACGTTCCAGGTTGTAGAAGTCACGCCAGGTGTTGAAGGCAAGCTGGCAGTGGTCCAGGTCGGTGAAGGCGCGGCTTTGCAGCAGTTCGCTCTTGAGCGAGCGGTGGAAGCGTTCGAGTTTGCCGAGTGTCTGGGGATGGTAGGGTCAGCTGTGCCGGATGCTGATGCCCAACTGCAAGAGCCAGACGGTGAGAGGCGTGAAGGGCTGGCCGCTGTCGTTGCCCCAGGGGGAGCCGTTGTCCATGAGCATGGCCTGGGGCAGGCCGTAGCGGCGGAAGACAGTGGTGAGGCGGTCTTGGACTGTCTCGCCGCGCTCGTTGGCACAGGCTTGTAGGGCGAGGTTGAAGCGGGAAGGATCATCCAGGAGGGTGAGGGGATGGCAACGGTCATGGTGCATGCTGAAGTGCCCCTTGAAGTCCATTTGCCACAGTGCGTTGGGCTGGGGTCGCTCGAAGCGCACGTGGGGTGTGTGCTTGGCGCTCTCCACGGGATCGATAAGCCCATGGCGCTTGAGAATGGCCTGGATGGTGCTCTTGGCCGGCACGTCGGTGCAGCCTTGGTCTTGCAGCAGCCTGTGCAGCACATGCGCGCCCTTCGTAGGATGCGCCAGGCGCAGCGCGATGATCCTCTCTTCCAGCTCCGGGTCTGTCCGGTGCGGACAGCTGTGCGTACGGTGCGAACGGTCACGCAGGTTCTGCGCTCCCCCCGACGCATACCGCCGCAGCGTTTTGTACGCCGTCTTGCGGCTGATCTTCATGCGTCGGCACAGTTCACTGATGTTCGATCCGTCCGTCAGTGCCAGGGCAACGAACTCCTTGCGTTCAGACACAACCGTACTCTCCTTCCACGGCATGGTCATCCTCCTGCTGCAAGATTTCCCATGCCTTTAGGTGTAACCCATCAACCCGAACATGTGTAACCCATGTACCCGGTCTATACAACGGGAGAGAAACTGTCTTGGCTGTCAAGTGGTGGCCGGTTGCCAAGGCGAATTTGTGTACAGCATGCGGTTCAGGATGGTAAGCAGCTTGCGCATGCAGGCAATCAAGGCCACCTTCTTCGGCTTGCCGGCGGCGCAGAGCCGCGCATAGAAATGCTGTATCACTGAGTTGCGCCGCGTTGCTACGAGCGTCGCCATGTAGAGGCAGGTGCGCACTGCCGCTCTGCCGCCCCAGACGCTGCGTTTGCCCCGGAAGCTGCCGCTGTCCCGGTTGTGGGGCGCTACCCCCACCAGCGCGGCTATCTGCTTGCGGTTCAGCCTCCCCAACTCCGGTAAGGCTGCCACCAACATGCTGGCAGTGACCGGGCCTATCCCCGGCACACTGCGCAACAACGTGTCCCGCGCTCGCCACACCGGGTTGGCCTGGAGCAGTTGCGCCAATGCGCGGTCCAGTGCAACCAACTGCCGCTGCAGTCCGGCAATGTGCCCTTTCACTTGCCGGCGCACCAATGCTGTCGCCTGCCCTACCCGATTGCGCTCCATCGTTAGCATCTCCACCACCTGCCGCCTGCGTGTCACTACCGCTCGCAACGCCTCTGCCTGCGCGTCCGGTCGCAGGCGCACCGCCGGCTGCAGTGCCTTCCCAAACCACGCCAATACCCTGGCATCAATCACGTCCGTCTTCGCTAGTCGTCCCGTCGCCCGCGCAAAGTCCCGCACCTGCCGCGGGTTCACCACCACTACCGGCAGCCCTGTCTTAGCCAACCCCCTCACCACCGCGCGCTCCAGCCCGCCTGTCGCTTCTACCACGATCCTCTCCGGCGCCACCACCGCTAACCGCTCCCCCAACGCCCGTATCCCTGCCGCATCATTCCCTACTTGCCACTCCGCTCCTCCTGCCCCTGTACTCACGTCCAACCAGTCTTTGGAAACATCAATTCCCACGTACACCTCTGCCTGTGCCATGTCTACCCTCCTGCTATACTATGCGTGGTGCCCCCGGCAGTCCCAGCCTTACGCATTCGGACTTAACACTCCGAGTAACTGTTCGGGCTCTGGGGGAGCTCGGCAGGCGTGACGACCATTCTCTCCCACGGTCTTCTGTGACCCAGGGCCAGCCGGTCTGCCACGCCTGCCCCCATTCTATCTCCCTCTTCCAAGATATAAGGGCTAGGGTGAGGGCGAACGGGTACTACGCAAACAGAGAAGTGTAAAGATGATAGACATCACGCAGTGGAAATTTGGCAAACGCTGGGTCTATTCCACCACGTATGACGAGGTGGTCACCTCGACCGTAGAAAACGGGCTTCCCATCCACGAGCAGTTTGGCGCGCCGGGTCATTTGACCGTGGTCGTGGGACAGATGGGGGAGCCGCGCGACGTGCCCAACAGCGGCTACGACGCCACCTATATGCACGTCTCCGTTGAAGAGTGCAAGCTGGCGCAGCGCTACGGCTGGTCGGTTTCCTCGCATTCCATGACCCACAACAAGCTGCCCGGCAGCATGGCCGTGCCGGAGAACGCGCGCATTGAGGTCGTAGACTCCGCAAAGTTGCTGGAAGAGCGGCTTGGTACGCTCGTGACCACGTTCATCGCGCCCGGCAACGACCACTGCCTGCAATATGCCTGGCCGCTGGCGGAAGAGGCCGGGTACCTGAGCATGTTCGGCGTGCGCGACCAGCTCAACTACCCGGATACCGACCTGATGCAGCTCTGCCGCCCGGTCGTCTACCACAAGTTGGACGACTACAACCGGGGCTACGATCCCTACCGGCTCGTGTACCGCGCCCGCGAAACCGGCGGGTGGATAGTGGACTACACCCACGCCGTGCAGGACGAACTCGTGATACCCAATCGCGAATTGACGCCCGCCGAACTCGGCAGCCGCCTGGAAGCCGTGACGCGCGTCGGCGGGGATGAGGTCTGGCTCGCGGTGCCCGAAGAGGTGGTGGACTACCTCATCATGGCGCGGGAAACAACGGTCGTTGACGAACAACGCACACCGTCCGCTATCACCTATCGCTTGGCAGCGCCCGCCATACCGGACCGGATCCAATGGCATACGGTCACGTTTACGTGTTCGATACCGCGTGAGTGGTCGGAAGTTGGTATAGACGTAGAGCTTGCAGGCGAACGTGAACCGGTCGCTTTCGAGCGGCTCGACGACACGACTATCCGCTACAGCCACCGTGTGTACGACGGCCAGCGGGTGACAATTGCGCCAAGAATCTAACGCACGGCAGTAGCTGTTAACCATATTTCAAGACCACGCAGCCAAAGAAATCGCCGAAGCGCAGTCACCGCAGGAGCCCAGTCTATGTCATCGCAGGACCCGTCTGCCGCAGCCCTCGCCGAGATTGCCCGCCAGGCCTCCGGTGCCCAGGACGAAGCCACGGCATTCCTGCGGCAGCTCGTGGCGTGCGAGACCGCAGTGCGGAGCCCCGTGACCCCCGAGTTTCTCGCTGAGACAATTAAGTGCCGCAGTCTGGTTGCAGCGATGCTCGAGTCGCTTGGCTGTAAGGTGCATGAGTGGGAGACGGAGGACGGATACCCCACCCTCGCCGCGCGGCTTGCCGGTGCGGGGAAGGGCAGGTCGTTGACGTTCAACGGTCACATCGACGTGGTGCCGGTGGGCGATACGTCGGCGTGGTCGCGGGACCCCTGGGCGGGAGAGATCATTGACGGCAAGCTCTACGGCCGCGGTACCGCCGACATGAAGGCGGGTCTTGTGAGCATGATCTACGCGGTGAAAAGCGTGCTGGCGGCCGGTTACCGACCGGCAGGCGACGTTTGGTTCCACGTGGTGAGCGATGAGGAGTTGGTAGGCCACGGCACGCGGGACTGCATCGAGAAGTTTCCGGCTACCGACGCCGTGCTGGACGCCGAGCCGACCGACTTGACGATCATCCCCACCGAGGGCGGGCTGGAACACCTGCGCATCGAGATCGAGGGGCGCGAGGCCCATGCCGGCAGCCGCTGGCGCAACCTCGCTCCCGGTGAGAACGGCCCCGGCGTCAATGCGGTGGAGAAAGGCGTGAAACTGGTTACGGCAATCCAGGACTTGGAACGCCAGTGGGTAAATCGCAAGTCACATCCGCTTTTCCCGCCTGGCTATAATTCCGTGCTGCCCGCCATCTTCATCGCAGGCCCCGGCGGCGGCCAGGACGGCCAACTCAACGTGGTCAACAATCCCGGCACCATGGCGAACTACTGCGCCATCGAGTACAACATCTGGTACTACCCGGACGAACCCTGCGCGCAGGTGAAGGCGGACTTCGAGGAGTTTGTGCACGCGGTGTGCCAGACCGATGAATGGCTGCGGGAGCACCCGCCAAAGTTAACTTGGGGCCTGCGCCACGTGACCTTTCCGGCATTCGAGACCCCACCCGATCACCCCTTCATTGAACTACTCAGGCAAAGCGCGCAGCGCGCCGGTGTGCAGCCTGAGATCAAGGGTTTTTCCGCCGCGAGCGATCTGGCCTGGTACGCCCAAGCGGATATGCCCGGCTGTCTCTTCGGTCCCGGCGGTATTGCGCAAGCGCATAGCCCGGATGAGTACGTATCGCTGGCCGACTTTGGACGTGCGATTGAGATATGTGCTTTGCAGCTTGTCGGTTGGTGCGGCGTGGGAAAGACACCCTCACCCTAATCATCTCCCTCAATGGAGAGGGGATTCTGTGCCTCTTTCGCGAGTTGTGAGATTGCTTCAATTGGGAGCGCCCCCAATGGCCCAACAGCAGAATCCTTCATGCGACATTGACAGATTCGAGCGCGAGACCGTGCAACGGGCGACGGTCGGCTTCCCGCTTACTGACGGTTCGAGAGTAGAAATTCCGCTTACCCGCATATTTGGGCAGTGCCCACAGCCTAGAGTCGTCATAGTTGCGGGTGTCCACGGTGACGAATTGGTGGGGCCGCAAGCGCTGGTCGAATTAGCGCAAGAGCTTCCGCCCAACGAATTGCGCGGTACGGTCGTGCTGGTACCGCGCGCCAATCCGCTGGCATTCGCCGCCGGTCGGCGCAAGGCGCCGGACGATAATCTCGACCTAAACCGCATCTTTCCCGGCAAGAAAGGCGGCACGGCGAGCGAACGGATTGCCCATGTCCTCACCCAACAGGTTACCGATGGCGCCGACTTGGTCATCGACCTCCATAGCGCAGGCCGCGAAGGCGATTTGGTGCCCCTCAGTGGCTTCCGCGAGGCCCGCGACGACTGCGCGCGCCGCTCGGCGCTGGCGGCTGCGGCGTTCGGGCTGGAATATGACTGGATGATGCGCTGGTCGCCCGGCACACTCTCCACCTGGGCTAATCAGCAAGGCATTCCCGCCGTCGGCTGTGAAGTAGGCGGCCGCGCCATGGCGGAACGGGAGGAGATTGACCTCTACAAAGGGGGAATCCATCGCTGCCTGCGCCATCTCGGCCTGCTCGACCCGCCGCTGGAGGTCACGATGCCGCCAAAGGTGTGGACACAAGAATACGTCACCGCGCCCTGCGGCGGTCTGTTAGAGGTCCTGGTGACGCTGGGCCAAGAAGTGGAAGGCGGCGAATCCCTCGCGCGCGTGCGTGACCTTTGGGGAACCGTGTGCGGCGAAATCAGCGCCCCGCGCGACGGCGCGATTTTGTACACGCGGGTGCAGCAATCGGTGCAAGCCGGCGAAAACGTCTTCTGGCTGGGGCGGCAGGAAGACAATCCGTGCTACGAGCCCGCTTGAGACGCGAGGCCTAAACTCGGAGACTCCTTAACAGGTCTAAGCACACCCATCATCTAGCAGGGCGCCGACTTCTTGGGCGAGAGTTGGGAGTTTCGTCGCAACTACATCCCAAACCAAGCGGTCATCTACGTCAGTGTACTGGTGGATCAAGATGTTGCGAAAAGCAATGATGCGTTGGTATTCGCTAATGCGGGCCGCCACCAATGCGTCGGCTTTGACAAGTCGATTCATGGCCTCACCTATGACTTCGAACTCCCGCTCTACAGCGGCGCGTAGCATGGCTTCACGCTCATAATCCGCAAATGTTTTGCCAAGCGTGAATTCTGTGAGCAGATTGACAGCACGTTGGATATCGTAGAGGTACTTTTTGACCTCAAGCCTCATAGAGGGGCATCCTTGTGGCCTCGACTGCTTCCAAGAAGTACGGGTTCTTAATGGCCGACTCGACTACAAGATCCACTTGTCTATCGAAAAGCTGCTGTAGGGCTTCTAACAAACCAAAATACGTGTCGGCGTAGGCGCCTGGGGGCAGAGGTTCGAACTCCACGACAAAGTCAAGGTCGCTTGCCTCCGTCAAGCCCCGGCCAGTCGCGGCTGAGCCGAATAAGGCAAGCCGCCGGACAGAGAAGCGGCGGCAGAGCTGTTCCAAATCGGCAGCCCGATTGCTAATCACCTGGTTCAGCACGACGTCCTTCCACAATCACAAAAGGTAGCTTCATTTCAATTTTGCGCTCCGGCCGTCGACTCGTTCTGGGGCGCGATGGGTTTCACGTGATCTCTTTGAAGTACCTCGCGATGTGCGTGTCGTAGGCTGCCGTGTGCTGGAAGGCCTTGGCAGCCAGCCGCGTGCGCAGTGCGGCGTCTGCCTGCCCATCGGCGAGTGCGCTGAGCACGATCGTGTAGTCACTCGGATCGACGACAACGAGCACGGAATCTGCGTTCTTGGCGGCGGCGCGTATCAACGTGGGGCCGCCGATGTCGATGTTCTCGACAATCTCGTCATGTCCAGCGCCGCTCTTGAGGGTTTCCACAAAGGGATAGAGATTTACGGCCACCACGTCTATTGAAGCAATGCCGTGGGTGCGCAGGGTTTGCACGTGTTCCGGCACATCCTGCCGCGCCAAAATGCCGGCATGCACCACCGGATGCAGGGTCTTCACCCGCCCGTCGAGAATCTCGGGAAAGCCGGTTACCGCGCTGATGCCGGTAACCGGAACGCCTGCTGTTGCCAGTGCTGCCTGGGTGCCGCCGGTGGAGACGATCTCACATCCAAGCGCGGCTAGTCCTTCCGCAAACTCGACGATGCCGGTCTTATCGAATACGCTCAGAATGGCGCGCATGTTCTTAGCCACTCCCGATTTTGTTGGATGAAGTGGATTCCTGCTTGTGTGGGATTAATGGTCGTTGGATTCAGGGCGGGGTTCGCCGTGCGACTCCTCACACCAGTGATTATACACGTGCTCGGGCCGTGCCTCGTCCAAATCGGATTCTAGTCTGCGCCGACGGTCGCTGTGGAATCTCGGCGCGGCAGAAGTCTCGCCCTGGACTGCGGCGGAGTTTGCGACAGTGTCCCAGATTCGACGGTGTATTCTGCAGACAGTATGATGGCTTGGGTAAGGTACACATGCCGACCAAGTGCGGAGATCGGCCAAGGCCCAATCGGCCACCCGGCACTGGTTATGTTGCCAGTGCTGGCGATAATAGTCTCCCCAACTCCACGCATTCGACCACCAGTGAACCGCGCTAACGCATCACTTTCGTCATGCGAGCAGCACTTACCCATAGACAGGACGAAGTCCCAACCGAGGAAACTACCATGGTAGAAGAGCGCCTGAAATTTGTCGTACCCGGCGATGACCCGCCCCAAATTCAAGGGTCGCCGCATCTCGACCGTCTCAAGCCGTACGGAGACCTGGACCTGTATCTCGACCGGCCGCAGAGCATGGCGGAGCAACTGAAGCGGGTGGAGGGCGCGCACGTCATCTTGAATACGCGCGGCGCGGTCAAATGGTTCGCGCCTGCGCTCCAAGCCCTACCGGACCTGCGTCTCATTGCTACATGTTCGATTGGCGTCGACTCGTACGACATTGAAGCGGCGCGGGCATGCGGTGTGGCGATAACCAATCAACCGGGTCGAACTGCGGCGGTGGTCGCCGAGCACATCATCGGTCTCATGTTCGCCACCGCCAAGAGGACGGCGTTCCAGACCGGCGAACTGAAAGCCGGACGCTGGACCCTCAAGCAGAACGTGACACTCAGCGGCAAGACGCTCGGCGTCGTCGGCACAGGCAACGTAGGTCGCGAGGTCGTGCGCGTCGCCAAGCTGCTGGGCATGCGCTGTCTGGCATGGACATTCAACCCGTCCCCGCAGCGGGCGCAGGACCTTGGGGTCGAGTTCGTAGAATTCGATGAATTGCTGCGGGAGTCCGACGTGGTGAGCCTGCACGTACGCCTGAGCGACGAGAGCCAGAATCTCATGGGCGCACGGGAATTTGAGTTGATGAAGCCGGGCGCGCTCTTCATCAACGCCGGTCGGGGTGGCTTGGTGGATACGCCTGCCCTAATTGACGCGCTCCACTCCGAACACCTGGCGGGCGCCGGTCTCGATGTGTTCGACCAGGAGCCGCTGCCGCCAGATCATCCCATCCTTGCATGCGAGCAGGTCGTCCTCACGCCGCACCTTGCCGATCAGACACCGGAAGGCATCGAGTTGCTCAACGAAGGCGCGGTCTCGAATACCATTGCATTCCTGGAGGGCCGTCCGCAGAACATCGTGACGTAAAGCGCGCGCGACTTCCATTCATCCGTCACTCCGGCGGAAGCCGGAGTCCAGTTATTACAGAAAAGATGGACTCCGCGCCCCGCAGGGGCAAGCTTGCGCGGCTACGACGGTGACGAAAATACTCTCGTTCTTGGCAAAGCGTTAAGAAAGCAAACCTACTAAGGAATTAGAATAGACTTGCCGTCCCCATGGATAAACGACTCGAAACGAACCGCATCAACTGGAACGAAAAGACCTCGGTACACGCTGCTTCCAACTTCTATGACGTGGCCGGCTTCAAAGCGGGCCAGATAACCCTTAAAGACATCGAGCGGGAAGAGGTCGGTCCCGTGTCCGGTAAGACGCTGCTCCATCTGCAATGCCACTTTGGGTTGGATACCATGTCGTGGGCGCGGCTGGGTGCGCGGGCGACCGGTGTTGATTTTTCAGATGAAGCAATTGCACTCGCACGCGCGTTGAATGCTGAGGTCGGAACGAACGCGCGCTTCATCCATTCCAATGTGTACGATCTGACAATCGTCCTCGATGAAGAATTCGACATTGTGTTTACGTCGTATGGCGTCTTGGTCTGGTTACCGGACCTCGACCGCTGGGCCGACGTGGTTTGCCGTTGCCTCAAACCCGGCGGCACGTTCTACATTGTGGAATTCCACCCGTTCCTGACAACGCTGGAACCCGCCGCAAGCGGCGGCGCGCGCCCATTCTATAGCTACTTCTGCGATGAATTGTTCTTTGCGGGTGGTGAGCCATCCTATGCCGGCGACGCACCTATCGCCAGTCCCAACTACGAGTGGCAGCATAGCCTTGGCGAGATCGTCACGGCCTTAGCCGGCGCTGGACTTAGAATCGAGTTCCTCCACGAGTTTCCCTTCTGCCACTTTCAGGCCCTGCCCAACATGGTTCAGGGGAAAGACGGCTGGTGGCGTTTCCCTGAGAATAACGACTCTTTCCCGCAGATGTTTTCCATACGGGCGCTCAAGCCGCGCGCATAGGATTAGCGCAACGAACTGTGCAGGCGGAGTATGCCTAGGCGCAGGGAACTCTCAACTGCCTGAAAGGGCAAGCAAGAGGGGGGTGTGCGATGCCGCTGGCTACCGACTGCGGCGGCGGCGTAGAAATGCCGGTACGTCCAAGTCCTGGACCTCAATCTCCTCGTCGTCCGGTGCGCTGGCGGGCGCGTCTTCCGGACTGGGGCGGCGTCGGCTGACACGCTGTGGCTGTTCGTCAGGGAGGCCGGTGGCAATCAACGTAACCTGCACCTCTTCCTGGTTCGCGGAATCGACAGAAGCGCCAAAGATTATATTTGCTTCCTGGTCCACCGTGGCGCTCACCGTCTCAGCGGCAGCGCTGATCTCCTGAATGGTCATGTCGGGACCGCCGCGGAAGTTAAGCAGCACGCCGCGCGCGCCGGTGACGGCCTCATTGGCCAAGGGGTCTTTCATTGCCTCTTCCACCGCGAGCAGCATGCGGTTCTCGCCGGAGCCGATGCCCACTCCCATCATGGCCGTGCCCGCGTTCTGCATTACCGAACGCACGTCGGCGAAGTCGACATTGATGATGCCCGTGGTGGTCACGAGTTCGGTGATGGACCGCACACCGTTCACCAGCATTTCATCCGCCAGGGCAAAGGCTTCCGTAATCGGCGCGGAAGCAGGCACCGCAGCGAGAAGACGGTCATTGTGAATTACGATAAGCGTATCGACATTCGGCTGCAGCGCCTCCAAGCCGGAAGCCGCATTGCGCTGCCGGGGCCTGCCCTCGAATATAAAAGGCAGCGTGACGACACCTACGGTGAGCGCGCCATGCCGCTTGGCAAGCTCAGCGACAATCGGCGCGGCGCCGGTGCCGGTGCCGCCGCCCATACCCGAAGTGATAAAGACCATGTCCGCACCGCTGACAAGCTGCTCGATATCCTGCACGCTTTCTTCCGCGGCGCGCCGTCCCAGATCGGGATCCCCGCCGGTGCCGCGGAGACGCGTGACGCGGTCCCCAATTGCCAATTTCTCATCTGCGCGTGAGACCTGCAGCGCCTGCGCATCCGTATTGATCACCGCATAGGAAGCGCCGACTACCCGAGAGTCGATCATACGATTGACTACATTGCTGCCGCACCCACCGACGCCAATAATGCGGATTTCGATGAGCCCTCGTGCATCGCGGGAACTTGGAGTTGGGGATACCATGTCCGGCACCACGGGTCGGGGCCGCGTGGAGTCTTTAGCGTTCTCTAACCGTTCGGGATCAAAGCCGGGCCGTTTCGACACGGTCTAACACCTCTCTGGCTAGCAGTTGATACGCGTTTACAGCTTTTCTCGCACCAGTATACGCGTTAACGGGAACACCTGCCGACGCGGCTTCTAAAATCTTGCTGTTTGTCCCGATTTCTGTCGTAAAAACGCGGTCCCCCCAATGTTCGTGGAGGTATTGCCATACAGCCTTTTCTTCACGAAGGCGACGGTCATACTTGCTGAGCATCACACCCAATATCTCAATCTTCGGGTTGAGCGCCGCTGCCTCAGAAATCGTCTCTTGCAGCATGTACAGCCCTTGAAGGGAGAAGAACCTCGCTTCGGTAGGAATTAGCACACAGTCCGCCGCAACCAGCGCATTGACAGTAAGCAATCCGAGCGAAGGGGGCGTATCTATGAAGACAAAGTCGTAATTGTCGCGCACCCGTTCCAAATGCTCGCGCAGGCGCAATTCGCGTCCAATTACTGCGGCCAATTGAAACTCCACACTGGCAAGCTCCAATGACGCAGGCACAATGTCAATCGTAGCCCCGGAGTCATCTTCAATGCGGTATATGGGCAACTCTGCCTTGCGGTCTCGGAGAGCGCCCGCTACTGAAGATTCCAACTCTCGCTCCATGCCAAAGTGCGCGGTAAGATTGGCTTGTGGATCCATGTCTACCGCCAATATGTGCTTTCCCATCCGGGAGAGCGTCGCACCCAGATTGGCAGTCGTCGTCGTTTTGCCAACCCCGCCCTTTTGGTTGGCGCAGGCTATTATAAGAGCCATACCTTTTGCTCTAAGTCTTCTATCGAACAAGACTTTGCTACATCCTCGTAGTGTAGCACACCGTTTTACCACCCACAACTAACAGGTTGACGAGCCGCATCCGCGTTGTATTACAACACTGGCGCTAGCCGCCCGTGTCGGTCACGCATACTGCTATACTACAGGGCGACTACTTTGCCTTTGGCACATTGGGACTATTCTTGCATGATAATTATTGGTGCGAATTGGCAGAACTGTGGTTCTTGTTGCAAGGCTTTTGCTTGTGCCCACCTGAAAGCAGGCGTGAGCAGGCGCCCAGTGCATCGGCTGCTTGTTCTCCCGGGCGGGATAGCGGCATCACGGCAGCAGCGGTGTGCCGCGGTTTTCTCTTCACCATGAGCAATCTCAGCGTACACGACCTCCGAATCTATGTAGTGCTCGATCCGGCAATTGCCAAGGGGCGCTCACTGGTGGATATTGCCCGGCAGGCAATCGCCGGCGGGGCCACGATGCTCCAATTGCGGGACAAGAATTCTGCTGATCGCGACGTATTGGCCGCGGCGATTGCGCTTGGGCAGCTCTGCAAGTCTGCACGCATTCCCTTCATCGTGAACGACCGCGTGGATATCGCCCGGGCAAGCGGCGCCGCCGGCGTGCATCTAGGACAAGACGACCTGCCCCCTGCCGTCGCGCGTGAGGTGCTGGGACCGGGCGCCATCGTTGGCATGTCTACAGGCAGTTTGGCAGAATTGAGGGCAGCGCTGCCACACAATCCCGATTATCTGGGCGTTGGCCCAATGTTTGCGACGCGCACGAAAGGCGATGCCGGCGAGCCGGTGGGCCCCGCCATGGTCCGCATGGTGCGTGAGGCCGCGCCAACCGTTCCACTTGTGGGCATCGGCGGTATTACGGCGGACAATGCCGCGGCAGTTATGGCAGCGGGCGCGGACGGAATCGCCGTGGTCTCAGCCGTAGTGGCAGCACCGGACGTTGAAGCCGCCACCCGCAGGCTACACGCGCTCCTGGGCGGTAGTGAGGACGAGTGTTAGTTGCCTTGGGCATTGCTTGCTTGGCGGCAGCACGCGGTCGGGGGCGGCATCATCCAGTTGCGCGCAACCTTGCTCCGTTCCTTAGTGCAATGCGCTGTAGCCGTGAAGGATGGGTCTGCGAATGCGAATTGCATTTTGGCGTGAGAATCCCTTAACCACGGTAATCACTTGAGATTCTATTTGGGCGTCGTTTATGCTCGATGAGAAGACGCTCGATGAGAAGACGATAGAAGAGGAAATACTCGAAAAGATGTCAGGTCCACGAGAGGTAGCTGCAAGGGTTGATGCGCGCTGGCGCGTGCGCTCCTCCGGAATCTGCTCTGCTGAATCTGGTCCTGCGCATGGTTCCCCGGCTTCAGGTCCGACAAACTACCTTTGTAGAGACTTTGCAGGCGAGAGTCCCATTGTATGAACACATTCAGACAATGTATGACGTAATTGTCGTTGGCGCCGGCCATGCCGGTTGCGAAGCGGCGTTGGCGGCAGCCCGTATTGAGTGTGACACGCTGGTCGTCACAGCCGACCGCGACCGCATCGCGTTCATGCCGTGCAACCCTTCTATTGGCGGCCCGGCCAAGGGTCATCTCGTGCGCGAGATCGATGCGCTGGGCGGTGAGATGGGCAGGAACACCGACCGCACCCTCATCCAGATTCGCCTGCTCAACAGCAGTAAGGGGCCCGCGGTGCAGGCGCTGCGTGCCCAGTGCGACAAGCACCTGTACGCCCAGGCAATGCGCGACGTGCTGGAGAACCAGGCGAACCTGACGATCCACGACGGTCTGGTTGAAGATTTGGTCACGGTGCCAGCGCCTGACGGCCGCCGCCGCGTCACCGGCGTGCAGACCAAGGGCGGGCAGACGTTGCAGGGGCACACGGTTGTGCTTACCACGGGCACGTTTCTGCAGGGCATGCTGATCACAGGCGAGCGGCGCATTGGCGGCGGGCGCGCGGGCGAAGCGCCGGCGCAGGGCCTTTCCCACGCCTTACGCAAGCTGGGCTTCCGCCTGCGCCGCTTGAAAACGGGCACCCCGCCGCGCGTCCTCGCCGAGAGCATCGACTTTGCGCCCACAACGCCGCAACCCGGCTCGCCGCGGCCGCTGCAATTCTCTTTCACTCCCCTGGGTGACCAAGACATCTTGCGCAACGAGCCCGATCCGGTTTACCCCCTGCAGGTCGATACGCCCTGGCGGCGGCAGATGGTCTGCTACCTGGTGCACACCAATCCCGCGACCCACGCCGTCATTCGTGAAAACCTGCACCGCGCCCCCATGTTCAACGGCGCCATTAGCGGCGTGGGACCGCGCTATTGTCCTTCTATCGAGGACAAGATCGTGCGCTTTGCGCAGAAGGAGTCGCACCAACTCTTCCTTGAACCTGAAGGGTTCACGACGCATGAGGTGTACGTGCAGGGCGCGAACACGAGCTTGCCCGAGGACGTGCAGACGGCAATGTTGCGCACAATTCCGGCGCTCCGCGCCGCCGAGGTAGTGCGCCATGGATATGCGGTTGAATACGACCATGTGATTACGGACCAAACCGCCGTGACGCTCGAGGCCAAGTCGGTCGCCGGGCTCTTCTTTGCCGGGCAGATCAACGGCACCTCCGGCTATGAGGAGGCGGCTGCGCAGGGACTCATCGCCGGAATCAACGCCGCCCGGCGCGCGCGGGACAAGCCGGCTGTCGTGCTGGGGCGCGATCAAGCATACATCGGCGTAATGCTCGACGATCTCGTAAGCCAGGAGCACAGCGAGCCCTACCGCCTGTTTACCTCGCGCGCGGAATACCGGTTACTGTTGCGGCACGACAACGCCGACCTGCGGCTGACGGCGCTGGGCTATGAGATCGGCCTGATAGGTCGTGAACGCTATGACAGAGTCATGGCGAAGCGCGAGCAGATTGGGGATGCGCTCGAGCGGTTGCGCCGCCACTGGATTATGCCATCGTCCGGCACGAATAGGGTGCTGACAAGCGCGGGCGCGCAGCCTCTCAGCAGCCAAACGAAGGCGTTGAGCCTGCTGCAACGACCCCGCATGCGCTACGCGGTGGTCGCCGCGCTCAGCGGCGACCGGGTGGAGGCGTTGGATCCGGAGGTTGTTGCGCAAATTGAGCTTGAGGCGCGCTATGCGGGCTATGTGGAACGCCAACACGCCCAAGTGCGCAAAATGGCTCGCATGGAATCTATGTCATTGCCGGAGAATTTGGACTATGCGCAGATTCCCTCTTTGCGGTTGGAAGCGCGTCAAAAACTGAGCCAATTCCAGCCGCGCACAATCGGCCAAGCCGGGCGCATCGCCGGGGTAACACCGGCGGATATTGCCGTGCTGATGGTGCACGTCCATCGGCAACGGCAAGAAGCTGCGGTGCGGTGAGCACCGCGAACCGGCCAAATGTAAATGCCGTCACGCGCAAGAGGCGGCGCAGTTGCGGTGGTGCACCGGCCTGCGCTAATGTGCTGGCCACGTCCGGTGGGGCATTGATTCAAACCTCTAACTGAGGACGTTCTATAGAAGCCTGGTTTCAGCGGGCGGGAAGCAATCAATCAAGTAGATGGCGGCGTGCCGGTTCGATGGGTCTGCAGCAATTACAGGGCGCTGATCGCAGAGGTTGTCGCGCCGGCGAGTTGTTTCGATTGCGTGTTCTTCGCCACGTATCAAGAGATGCCGGAACTCATCGCCTTGACTGCCGGGGGGCCGTAGTCAGACTCTTGCTGCCCAAGAAGAGGCGCCAATCACGCTATTGGTAACCGCCCCTGCCGGTCCGGAATATCATCTACGTAGCGCTTGACGCCGGCATTGCACATCGCAACGGATGAGGGCTCGTTGCTTCTTCAGGGACAGCATGCGACTGACCGAACGGAGACGTAGCGCAGGGCGCAACGACATATAATAATGGCAACAAGCTTCAACGCGCAGTATGGGTGAACGAGCGCATGAGTGTGAGCGAATTCCCCCAGGCGGAGACTCTTCCTGACGTACCCGATGTAGATGTCCCCCAACCGGGTCTTTACCATGGCGAAGGCCCGCTTGGCTTGGCGCTGCTCCTTGGCACAGCCTTTGCGCTGATGCTCGTCTGGATGGCGGTGGTGCCGTTCGACAGGGGCCCGGATGAGGCTGAGCATTACCGCGTTGCGCACTTCATCTATACCAACGGCCGTTTGCCCGTGTTCGCGCCTGACGGCGACATGTACGGCTACGTGGTGAACGCAAATGAAGCCTACATTTCGTACGCCTCAACTCCCGGTGGCGGCTATATTCTGACCGCGCTCGCCATGCGGCTGGCGCCCGGCGACGACCCGTACGTGGTGCTCTACGCAGCGCGCCTGGTGTCGACCGTAGCCGTACTCCTGACCGTCTTCCTGGCGTATCGCACCGTGCGCGTGTTGTTTCCAGATCGGCCGCACCTCGCGCTCGGCGCCGGGCTTGCGCTTGTGCTCATTCCCCAGGTGAGTCTCACAGGAGCCTACGTAAACCACGATGCCTATACAATGGCGGTGTGCAGTTGGGCGGTCTATCTGCTGCTTGCCGGCTGGAAAGAGGGCTGGACCCGTGGCCGCGCCGCATGGCTGGGAGTAGCGCTGGGGATGGTGCTGCTGGGCAGGCTGACCGGCTACGTGATCATTCCTTTCGCCTTCCTTGTGGCTTTGGTTTCGCTGCGCGGCAGCCTCGGTTTCGTGCTGGGGCGGCTGCTCGTTACGGGAGGGCTTGCCGCGCTTGTCTCCGGCTGGTGGTTCGTGCGCAGCTACCTGCAGACCGGCGATCCGATCGGCTTTCAGGCCAATCTGGAGGCCTGGCGCGCGCTTGCCCCGATTCGCCGCGCCCCGCGGGATGTTGGGCTCTCTCTCCTCGATGTCGCGCGGGGGGGCGCGCCCTATACTATTTTCCGTACATTCTGGGGTGCATTCGGGCAATTGGAAGTGTATTTTCTTTGGCCCTACTATGTCCTGCTCGGTCTCATGAGCCTGGCTGCCGGATTGGGCTTGGCATGGGGTCTGCTGCAGTGGTTAGTTAGCGCAAAGGAGCCGGCCGCGGCGTTGGAGCGAGCGCTCGCGCGGCGTTCAGCGTTTCTCCCGAGTGCCCTCCTGCTGCTCGCTCTGCTGGCGCTTGGCATGGTAGCGCTGGTGTACTGGCAAACGTGGACCACGTCGTTTGCTACGCAAGGGCGCTATCTCTATCCGGCCATCGTGCCGTTTGTGCTCTTTCTCACATTGGGCGTCACTGCGCTTCCGCTCGGCAGCGTGATCCGTCCGCTTGCGCAGGGGTGCGCATTTGCGTTCTTGTTTGTGCTGAACCTCATTGGTCTCTTTGCGTATACCGTACCGACGTATTACCTGTAGATGCCGTACCGCATTCTCACCTTACTTGGCTTCTTGCTCGCCGCCGCGCTCTGGGCAGGGCTTGGCTGGCAGGTGTTGCGCAACGACCATATGATTCCCTACGACCCGCCGCAACGCTGCCTGCACGCGGCCTTGCCTTTGTTGCCGGGCCACTCTGTGACACAGACCTTGCAAGGGCGGTCACACGGGCTTAGCGGCGTTTCGTTGGCATTTCGCACAACCGGGGCCGCGCGGGTTGGCGTTCACATCTATGAAGTAGGCGCTGAGGATCAGGTTGCTCCGCTGGCGGGGGCGGTAATTCAACTTCCCGCCAACCATCCCTTTTACACGGTCAACGTCGTTTTTCCACCGCAGTCGTTTTCGTCAAACAGGGACTATGCCGTGCTCGTGCGCGCTGCCGGTAGGGAAGATGAGCCAGGAGGCGGCCGTGGCGCGGCGCCCTTTGTGTGGTCGTGTTGGAGCGAATCGTTCGCTTTCGGCGAACTCCGTGTGGATGGCGAGCCTGCCCACGGCGATCTGCTCATGCAGCCGCTCTATCAGCGCGGCGCGGGCGGCGCGGTGCAAACGGTCGTGGCGCGATTCCAGGGATTGCGGGTCGGTGTAGTTCCCGCCTGGCTGTGGTGGCTGTGCCTCGCTATAGTGTTGGTTGGCGTGCCAACCTTGCTGGTAAGGGCTGTGGGCGGTCGTCTGGGCTCTCCGCCCCACCTCATCGCGCTGCTTACTTTGCTCCCGCTCATAGGTATTGCGGTGTACTGGGGCGACCCGCGGCTCCACCGGCCTGTCGTACAGGCTGGCGAAGTCCCACCCGGCACGGAAACACCGGCGCCGGCACACGTTGACCTGCTCAACGAGTTGCGCAAGCAGGCGGTCGGGGAGATTGCGCCGCGGCAAACGTGGGACCGCCATCTCACCTTTGCGCTGGAGCCGGTGGCCGATGAAGAAGGGGTGCGTCACCAAGCGCTGCGTACGAGTGTCAATACGACTGTGACATGGCGCGGCGCCACCATCCCACCGGCGGCCGCGCTCTCACTGGCGTCCGCGGTGGATCAGGGCCTTTGGACGATGGATGACGGACCCATTCACGTGCGGGTCACCGCGACGGTTGCCGGCGCCACGCTTGTGGACGAGCAGGAGACCCTCATTGACGCTCAGGGGAAACCCCAGCGCATCACGCAGACGCTCGACCTCTCGGCCCACGCCGGTCAGACCCTCACGCTCACGCTCACTACCCTGGGTGAGACCCGTAACAGCGCCAGAATGGTCATCTGGTCCGGCCTTACGATTGCGCCAGACTCCAACTCGTCCCCCTAGGCCCTGCTGCAAACCTCACCTCGTTGGGCCGCAGGCGGCTTTTGAATAGCAACTGGTTCTTCAAGTCGCAATCGGCCTCGTGCCGCGCAAATAGGAATACAAGCGCAAGGTAGAGCTGTCCTAGCGTTAGACAGTGGGAAACAACACAACCATAGCCCAAAAGAGGCGTATGTATGGAGTGGAGCGATAGCTGCTAGTCCACATGGCTGAGAAAGATGGAGAGCTTGCGAGCGTGGGCGCAACGATCGTCGCAAATGTGGTGGAGCGGGTTAGGCGCTGTGGCGGAGGGCAGTCCACAGGCCGCGCAGGCTCATGCGCTGGCCGTAGGTGAGGATGCCGGCGCGGAAGACGCGTGCCGCAAGCCACAGAAGCGCGAAGCCGCTCGCAACGGTCACGCCCAGGCTGAGTGCGACCTCCCAGAGCGCCACGTCGGTGACCCCAAGCCGGATCATCATGGTGGCGGGAGCGGTGAAGGGGATGAAGGTGAGGATCCGCGCAAAGACGCCGTTGGGCGCCAGCGAGATGAACGCCGCGAGAATGAGCGGCGCCAGCGCGGGCAGCAGCACGATCGTAGAGAGTGAGGATGCTTCACGCGCCGAGACCGTAGCAGCGCTGATGCCCGCCATGACAACGGCAAAGACGAAGTACCCGGCGAGGAAGAACACCACGATGGCCGCCGCCAACCCCGGCGCGAGCGCCAAATCGCCGATGTCCGGGAATGCGCTCACGATGCGCGGGACAAGCACGGCCAGTGAGACCAGCCAGACGCCAACTTGCACAAGCCCGGTTGCGCCCAGGCCCAGCACCTTGCCCGTCATCAAGGCCAACGGCGAGACCGACGTGATGAGCACCTCGGCGACGCGGTTCTCTTTCTCCTCGGAGACGCTCTGCAGCAGATTGCCGCTTACCATGTAGATCACCATGATCATAATCCACGCCGACAAGAACGGCACCGTAAAGAACGTGAGGATTTGCCCTTCTTCCTCCGCAGCCACGTCGCCAGCCGGCGTCACCTCGTAGCGCGTGAGGTTCAGGGGGTCCTGCAAGCGCTCGATGCGCGCTGCGGAGAGGTCGGCGGACGTTAGCGCCTGCAGCACAAGCGCGCGCACGCGGTCTTCACTTTCGTCCCCCGCAATGATGCTGCTCAAGCCGGTGTCAGCATGCAGCCATTCAATGCGGCCGCTCTGAACATATTCCGCGGGAATAATGAAGAGATCGTCCACGCGTCCTTCCTGCAGTGCGGCGATGCCTGCCTCGCGGTCACCGAACACTTGCACTGCGCCAGAGTCCTGGGCCGCGAAGCTGAGGTCGGGAGAGCGGTTGACCACGGCGATTGTCCTGCCGCCAGCTTCGTCGCTTCCGCTTTGATCGTCGTCTGCAAAGAAGCCGCGCGCCAGCGGCACCGCCAACGCCAGCACCAGCAGAATGACCACCGGTGTGAATGTGACGATGAGGAACTGCTTGCGGCGAATACCGCGGCGAAACTCTTCCGATAGGACGATTTGAATCTCTGACCAGAGTTTTCGCATGCGCTGGCCTTAGTGCCGATGGTGGGTGAAGGCAGTTTGCCTCACGGGGTAATTGGCTCTTCCTTCTGCCAACCTGCGGAGCATATTGGGAATTGATGAGCTGGCAAGTAATTCCAAGATTGTTGCGCCGGCTTCGAGCGTAAGTCTCGGGACACTCTGCAGGACGGTAGTTGCGCACATAACCTAGCTGGAAAGCAGCTCGAGCGCAGCAAGGATCGCAATACCCGCCGCGACCATAGCGCCCAGGCGCAGCGTGAGTCGCAACTCCAGTTCCCGCAAGCGCGCATCCAAATGGTCCTTGGTTACTAACGCCCCAAATCCCTCGCGTCCTACGTCTAGCAGGGCTTGAGCTTGACGCTCCGTGAATCCAGCCTCAACGAGCGTTGTAAACGCCTTGTGCGTGTCGAATACAGCCATAGGTAATGCTCCCTCGCTTCACGCGAGTTAAATTCCCGCCAATTCACATTGTACCTACTTGGTCTTCCAAAGAGTCATAGGGGAGCCTACTAACCACCGTATCGCAAGGCTGTCCAGGCCGCTCGCAGGCTCATGCGTTGGCCGTACAACAGCAGGCCCGCCCGGAAGATACGGCTTGCCAGCCAGAGCAGGAGGGCTGCGGTCACGATCATCAGGCCGAGGCTGAGCGCAATCTCGCCTGGCGCCACACGACCGGTCGCAAGGCGTAACATCATGGACGTCGCTGCCGTAATCGGCAACAACGAGAGCAAACGCGTGAGCCAGTGGTCGGTGGAAGTGAGGAAGAGCGGCATGGCGTAGAAGGGCGCGGCGAGCGGAATGATGACCAAGGCAGTAAGCGGTCCCGCTTCCGTGACTGAGGTCGTTGCCGCGCCAATGCCCGCCATGAGCGCAGCCGCAATCGCGTAACCGGCGAGAAAGAAGGCCAGGACGAGGAGCAAGAGGCCGGCGTCGATGGGAATGTCGCCTATATCCGGGAGCACGCCCGCGAAACGGGGCACGATCAAGATTACCGCAGCAATCCATACCGACATCTGAATGAGGCCGGCCAGGCCCAACGCCAGCACCTTGCCGGTCATGATTGCCAGTGGCGCGGCGGAGGTGAGCAGGACCTCCACCATGCGGTTCTCTTTCTCTTCCGAAACGGTCTGGAGCAGAATTGTACCGTAGGCAATCAGGGTAAAGATCAGCGCGATGGCGAATCCCTGTCCCACTATGAATGACACGGCAACGGCTGCGCCGCTGTCTGCGGCAATTTCCCCGTCTTCCGCAACCGTGAAACGCTGGAGTTGCGGAAAGGCAAGCGCCCGTTGCCTGAGCTCGGGGGATTGCGTCTCACCCAGGAGTGCGCCTCTCAGGATGAGGCGCAGTCGCTGGCGGCTCTCACTGGCTTCCTCGGTGAAATAGTACTCGACGCTGCCGGTGGCAAGGTAGTCCGGCTGAATGACGAAGAGTTCGTTGATTTCCCCGGACGTCAGGTCGTCCAAGCCTGCCGTTGTCTCCGAATAGACCCGAAACTCCGGAAACCGGCTGAAGTCTACGGCAATGTCGCGCGCCTGCATGACGATGCCGATGGGAACACGGCGCGCAGCCTGGTCTGCGTCGGTGGTCGCGGCGCTCGCGGCGCTGCCGGCATCGGCGACGTCATCTTCTAAGACCCCTCTGATAACCGGTATGGCAATCCAGATGAGGACAAGTATGACCGGAATCGCCAGGGTGGCGATCAAGAACCCCTTGCCGCCGATCTGTTTGCGAAACTCGTGCGCAAACACGATGCGCGTGCCGTCAAGCGCTGCGGGCACGGCTCACCTCTTCGATGAACATGTCGCGCAGGGAGGGCAGAGCGACTTCAAACCGTTCCACCGGAATGCCGCTGTCCAGGAAGGCTCGGAGCACGGCATTCGGATCGGAACCCTCCGTCAAGAGATACTCGAAACGCCCATTCTCGATCGTAGCGTCGCTGACACCGGGCATAGCCGCAGGTTGCTGCGGAGCAGTTACCCGGATGTTCTGAATACCGCGCGCCCGCTTTAATTCGTCGAGCGCCCCGTAGAGCAAGACATTGCCGCCGCTGACGAGCACCACTCGTTCGCACATTTCTTCAACGTCCTCCATGTTGTGCGAACTAAAGATGATGGCGGCGCCGCGCTGCTGTTGTTCGTGGATGATGTCTTTCATCACCTGCACGTTGATGGGGTCGAGCCCGGAAAACGGTTCGTCGAGGATGACGAGATCGGGCAGGTGCAGGAGCGCGCTCGCAAACTGGGCAAGCTGGTTCATGCCCCGTGACAGCGCTTGCACCTTCTTGGCGCGGTGCTCGTACAGGCCGACGCGCTGCAGCATGGCGTCTGTTCTGGCCTGAGCATCCTTGGCGCTCAAGCCTTTGAGCCGCCCCAGGTACCGCAATACGTCGGTCAAGACTGCTTTCTGATAGAGTCCGCGCTCCTCCGGTAGATAGCCAACCCGTTGCAAAGCCCGGCGGGTCGGCCCGCTGCCAAACAAGGCGACAGAGCCGGCATCGGGATGGATGATGTCCAAGGCCATGCGGATGGTGGTCGTCTTGCCGGCCCCGTTGGGGCCTACCAGGCCCAAGATCTCCTGCGGCTCTAACGTGAAGGAGACCCCGTCAACAACCGTGGTACGGCCAAAGGTTTTCGAAACACCGTCAACAGTCAACGCACTTGCCACGAAGTGAGCTCCTTTACCAACGACTGTGCAGACGTAGAGGTCCTCTTTTCTCATTATACTCCGCACAACCCGGGAATCTTTCCATGATCGCGGAAGAGATTGGCATGTTTACCTGGGGTGGTATTGGCGGTTGCGGAGCCAAGCGCACGATAGACTGCACGCGGGTGAGTGAGTCCGATTGAGGAGAGGTGCGTCCTGCGTACCGGCAAGTCTCACGTGCGGGCCGCTACATGAGCAAGAGGAAGACCCTTGTCCTATTGTTGGGGAATAAACGTGCCGCGGTCAGATACAAAAAACCCTCTCCCAGAAGAGGGGACCTTTGCACAACTCAGGCCCGGCAGGTGAGAAGATTCCCCTCACCCCCGCATTAAGTACGGAGCAGGCTCTAACCCTCTCTCCCAGGAGAGGGAACCGAAGCCGCTCCGCTTATACTTGGCTCCGCATTCTGCACCCTTACCCTCGAGGGAGAGGGCCGGGGTGAGGGTGAGACTTTACCGTGCCAGCCTAATTATGCGTGCTCGGCAGAGTTACGCAAAGCTCTCCAGAAGAGAGTGGGGATGTGCTCTGTCTTTCCAGCCAACCAGCGCCTATCCGGCGGGGTTACCAAAGTGCCTGTGCGGGAAGACCGGCCGCAATGGACAACGCTGCCAAAGTCCATCACGCGGCAGCGGCACCCGCTCTTACTCTTCGCTCTCTTCTTCCGCGGCGCCCTCTTCGCCTTCTTCAGCGCCCTCTTCACCTTCTAATTCTTCATCCTCTTCCGGAGTCTCTTCCTCGATCACGCGCGGCCGTTCCGCCCGCACGACAAGGTCGTCGGGGTCTGCCTGGACGGTCACCTCTGCGGGAACGTCGAGGTCGCTGACGATCAGTGAATGGTCATAATCGGCAAGCGAACTGATGTCAACGACGAAGTTTTCCGGAATATCATCAGGCAAAGCAGAAACCGACACCTCATTGATGTGCTGGATGACGATGGCGCCGAGCTCCACAGCCGGCGCTTCTCCAGTCAGGAAAACCGGAACCAACGCGCTTACGGGTTTCGTCAAGTCAACCTGCACGAAACTCACGTGCAGCACGCGACTGGTTGGCGGATCGTGCTGTACCTCTTGCACCAGCACCGGCACCGTATCCCCGCCGTTCACCGCCAAGTCAATAACGCCGGTGGCTCCCACGCGTTGATGGACAGCGATGAATTCGCGTCCGTCCAGGGTTAGGGGGATTGAAGCCAAGGAGAGGCCGTAGACGTTTCCCGGCACCATACCCTCGCGGCGGAGCTGCCGCACTTTCTTGCCTAAGACTTCGCGCCTGTCTGCCTGTAGTTGTTCATGTTGTCTGGCCATGCGCCCACTAAACTCCTGAGTCGCTTTGCGCGACCTATCGCTTGTTGTTCACCGTTTGCTTACGATAAAGAAAGGCACGCTGTATGCAATGCAATTCCATGATCCAAAAAGCGCGCCAACTACCTACTGTACACGCTTGGTAGCCCCACGCCAAGTGCTGGGCGAATCCTTTCAGCACTGCGAATGAGCGTGAGCCACGTTCGCCACTCACAGGAGCGTGATGTCGGCGACAAAACGCGGTTATGTGGCAAGTGATTTAATGTCAGGTACAATGCATTCGTGGGTGATTGAATAAATCCCAACGCCCTTAGGTCTGGAAAGGACAGCCTGTGAGCACTGTCAACATTGCCTCAGAGTTTGATTACAATGCAGACTTCGTTCTTCACGAGGGTGACTGCCTGGATCTCCTTAGAGGACTTCCCTCTGGTCTTGCAAAACTGATTGTTACCTCACCCCCGTATAACTTGGGGAAATCTTATGAGAGACGCCTGGAATTGGATGCCTACGTGGAGCAACAGCGCAGAGTTATCGAAGAGTGTGTACGGGTTCTCCACGAGCAAGGTAGTCTCTGCTGGCAGGTTGGAAACTACGTGGACAAGGGGAAGATCACCCCACTGGATATTGCGCTGTATCCAATTTTCGACTCGTTGGGACTACACTTGCGAAACCGAGTTGTGTGGCATTTTGAACATGGCCTCCACTCCTCCAAGAGATTCTCAGGGCGATATGAGGTTATCTTGTGGTTCACCAAAGGTGATGAGTACACATTCAATCTAGATGCAGTTCGCGTACCGCAGAAATATCCGAGGAAGAAGCATTTCAAGGGCCCTAAGAAGGGTCAGTATTCTGGCAATCCTTTGGGGAAAAACCCAGGTGACCTATGGAGCATTCCAAACGTCAAGGCCAATCATGTTGAAAAGACCACTCACCCCTGCCAATTCCCAGTTGAGCTTATTGAACGTTTGGTACTTTGCATGACGGATGAAAGAGACTGGGTACTTGATCCGTTCATGGGCGTCGGCACAGCGGCTATTGCAACGCTCATGCACGGGCGCAAAGCCATTGGCGCAGAAATACAACCCGTTTATGTAGGCATTGCCAAAGACCGCATTCGGGAAGCAGAGAGAGGAAAACTGCGCATTCGTCCACTGGAAAGAGCCGTCTACGATCCAGCCAATCCTGGCAACCAAGTTCCACCACAAAGTGTGAATCTTAATAACCTATCCTCTCAAGACAGATTGTTTGAAAGGCCCGTTGGCTACAGTGATTCTGAACAACACCCTTCGTCGAATGAATAGTTTATCTGGCGATTGCCATTGCAGTCTTGCATTCTGGTGTTCTTCGGTGGAAACCAAGTGAGAATCGTTACCTCATACTCACACCTCAATGGGCTTGAGTTTTTGCTCGTCCACAAACCTCAGCTTTGGAATGAGATAGAAGCAGCAATCGCTGCTGTTGATGCTGAGGAGTGTCGAACAAAGGTCTCTGCCGAAAAGCCGATGCGGGGAAAGGTGCTGTTCGCGCCGATCGAGATGAACAAGAAAATGAAAGATCAGTTCGAGAAAGCGCGTTGGGAAGAAAGAAGGACGAACTACTGGGTTACAGAGGACGCTCGTCTTATCCGAAAGACGATGCACATGACACCAGACGAACAGAAGAGAGTTATTGAAGAGGCAAATCTAACGCCTTTTCGCTCCTACAATCAGACTGATTTTGTAAAAGAGCGAGTCGCTGTTGAGGTGCAGTTTGGAAAGTACTCCTTTGTAGCCTATGATCTCTTTGTAAAGCATATGGCGTTCTTTGTGGGAGACATAATTGACGTGGGAGTCGAGATTCTCCCGATGAAAGAACTGCAATCCAATATGTCATCAGGACCATCATACTTTGAACGCGAACTCTACAATCTAATCCGTGAGGGACGCGGAGTGCCTGCTGTTCCACTTATCCTTGTTGGCGTAGCCCCAGATTAGCCGCGTTTTGCGCGGAGTGGTTTTCAAGAAATGACCGAAGTTAGTCAACCTCTTGTCGGTATCATCATGGGCTCCAAGTCAGATTGGGACACCATGCGCCACGCGGTGGCGACCCTACACGAACTGGGTGTGCCGCATGAGGTGCGCGTCGTCTCCGCCCATCGGACGCCGGATCAGATGTTTGCCTATGCGGAAACGGCAGCGGCGCGCGGCATTCAAGTAATTATCGCCGGCGCTGGTGGCGCGGCGCATCTGCCCGGCATGACGGCTGCCAAGACGAGCCTGCCGGTGCTCGGCGTGCCGGTGCAGTCACGGGCCCTCAACGGCATGGATTCGCTCCTCTCCATCGCACAGATGCCGGCAGGCATACCGGTGGGCACATTGGCAATCGGCCGCGCCGGCGCCGTGAACGCGGCGCTGCTTGCTACTGCGATTCTGGGCAGCAAGCACCCTCAGTTCCGCTCTGCCTATGAGAAATATCGCGAGCGGCAGACCGGCGCCGTGCTTGCCCATCCCGACCCGCGAGAGTCGGAATGAGAGTCGGCATTCTGGGCGGCGGACAGCTCGGTCGCATGCTGGCGCTGGCGGGGCATCCGCTGGGTCTGCGGTTTCGTGTGCTCGACACGTATGCCGATGCACCGGCCGGCGCGATGGCAGAGCTCGTTGTCGGTGATAGCTTCGACGCTAGGGAGGCGTTGGCGCGTTTCGCTGAAGGTTTGGAACTCGTCACCTACGAGTTCGAGAACGTGCCGGTAGCTGCGGCTGAATTCCTGGCCGCGCAGGTGCCGGTCTTGCCGCCGCCCCAGGCGCTTGCCGCGTCTCAGGACCGCCTGACGGAGAAAACCTTCTTCAACGAACTCGGTGTCCCTACACCAGGATTTCAAGCGGTAGATTCCCGAGAAGCGCTTGAATTCGCACTACACGAGCTCGGGAGTCCCGCCGTGCTCAAGACGCGGCGGCTGGGCTACGACGGCAAGGGACAGCGCATTTTGTGCAGCGCGGCTGACGTGCAGCCTGCCTGGGAGGCGTTACACGGCCAAACACTTATCCTTGAGTCTTTCGTGCCGTTTGACCGCGAGGTCTCGTTGCTTTCCGTGCGGGGGCGCGACGGCAGCACCGCCTTCTACCCTTTGATTGAGAACTACCACCACGAGGGAATCCTGCGGCGGTCTATCGCCCCCGCTCCGTCTACTCCGCCCGCATTGCAGGCGCAAGCGGAAGAGTACGGAAGGCAGGTGCTGGAGGCGCTGGACTACGTGGGCGTGCTGGCAATTGAATTCTTCCAGCAGGGCGACCGTCTGCTCGCCAATGAGATGGCGCCCCGCGTACACAACTCCGGCCATTGGACCATAGAAGGAGCGGAGACCAGCCAATTCGAGAACCACCTGCGCGCCGTGCTCGGTCTCCCGCTCGGCGCGACCGCTCCGCGCGGCCACGCGGTGATGCTCAACCTCATCGGCGAGATCCCCGAGCTTGCCGCTGTCCTTGCCTTGCCCAGCGCCCATGCCCATCTGTACGCCAAAGAACCGCGCCCCGGCCGCAAGTTGGGTCACATCACCCTACGGGGCGACGCTGAGGATGAAGTACGCAGAGCGGCAACAGGGCTGGAAGACTCGCTTGAGCTTCAATAGTTCAACCTCTTGAGGCCTGATTCGCCACTGCTAACTGCGTTCCCCGAGGGATTGAGACTAGCGCGGCCCTTATTCGCCAATGCAACCGTAGTCCAGGAGATTCATCCTCAGGCTTTTCGTTACTTTTCACACTGCACTCGCTGGCACGACATGTGCAACAGCCGGGCGAAGCGCGGGGGCGTGTCCTTGATGTTGTCACATTAGCCGCTGCGCCCAAGACACAAGGAGCAGTGTGGCGTCATCCTCCGGTAGCGCAGGTTTGCAACCTGCGTCCGCCCAAAGAAGTGCATCTGCGGTGACTAATGAGTGGCAACAAGGACATGAACCCGCGCTACCGGGCACGGGGAAAACCATCTGGTTGCCCTTTTCATTGTTTGGTGCGACAGCGTTGGGGCTTGTCCTCCGCTGGCAGTCATCCATACCGGACACTGTGTCCAGAGCTATTTCTTGGCTGGAGCTCTATATTCCTCGCTACGCTCGGAATGACGCGTATGTGAATCTCAGAAATAGACAGAGACTTCAACTCAATCCCATTTACGTTGTAGAGTCTGCCGTTATGTCAGTCAATCTGAATGGGAGCAACTGCGCTCCTCACTTTAAACGTTATGTATAGCGTTGGGATATAGTGAGATTCAGAGTTGCCTGCAAACAACGCATTAGAGGAGAACCCATACATGGATGTCCAAGTATACGGCGTCAATCACGTCGGCATTGAGGTAGATGACGTAGAGAAAGCGGTGGCCTTCTACGAAGATGTCTTCAATCTTGCGATGTTGCGCGGGGGAGAAGGAGCCGCTTGGTGCCAGTTGGGTAATCACCAGTTTCTCGCCATCTTCGAGGTGGAAGAGTTGCAGCCGGAGCGGTCTCGTCATATCGGCATCATGGTGCGCGATGAGGAGCAACTCGCGAGTGTACGCGACAAGCTGCGCACGAAGTACAATCTCGACGTAATGTCGAATGACTATATTCGCTGCGACTTTCGCGACCCGTGGGGCAACCGCATCCAGGTGGTGGATCTGCACGATGAGTCGCTGGTGTGGCTGCTGCCCTACCAGGAGGTGCAGGAAGCGGGCATCGTATTCACCGACCCGACCGCGGCTGAGGCCGCGGACGAGTAAGAACTTAGGGAAGCCGATCCACGTAGCCCGCGCTGCTGTTACTCTGGCGCCGGCCAACCGGCATTGCACAAGCGCATTCGCATGCCGGCGTTTGGGATAACGAAGCCGCACGCTTAGAGGCTGAAGGTAGCTGGCACAGAGGGCTTGGCAGCATGTAGGTTAGGTGTGTCTCTCTTGTCTGTTGGAAGTGTCTGGTAGCAGATGAATAGCTAGTCTAAGGTTTTGAGGGTGTTGGTGGCCCCATTAGCGCAATCCGAGGAGCAACATATGACGCCGGCGGACGTACGCAGCCTCTTTCCCATACTCAACGAGCGGGCGTATCTCTTCAGCGGCGGCATCGCCCCTGCGTCCACGCCGATGCGGACTGCGCTCGAACACCATCTTGCCGCGCTAACCTACAACACCGGCGATCTGTATCCGCGGTTCATGGACGAAACCCGCACACTGCGCGAACGTGTTGCGGCGTTGCTGGGCACCGCTGAGGATGAGATTGTCGTCAACGACAGCACGTCGACCGGGTCGAGTCTCGCCGTCAGCTTGATCGCGCCCAAACCCGGCGGCAACGTCGTGTTCGACGGCTTTCCGTACCCCTCCAGCGTCTATCCCTGGATGCTGCCGCCGCGCGACATGCTGGAACGCCGTTTCGTGCAGCCGCGTGCCGGTCTTATCCACTTGGAAGACATGGAGCGGGCCATCGACGACAACACCGTCGCCGTGAGCGTCTCCCACGTAACTCCTGCCCAGGGCTTTCGCCACGATATTGCCGCACTGGCAAGAATTGCGCATGACCATGGCGCGTTGCTTCTGATAGACGGCGCGCAGTCGGCCGGCGGCCTGAACATCGATCTCCACGCGACCGATATCGACTTCTTTGCCACCACGGCCATGAAGTGGCTGTTAGGCCCCGCCGGTGTGGGCTTTCTCTACGTGGCCAAGCGCCACCTGGAGCGGCAGCCGCCGACGGCAGGCTGGGTGAGCACGGTGCAGACGGACATGGAACAGCTTAGGCTGCTCCCCAGCGCGGAGCGTTTCCAGCTCGGCATGCCGAACCTGATGGGCGTCGCCGCCACGTTGCCGGGCATCGAAATCCTCCTGGAAACCGGCATGGATACGGTGGAAGCGCACATGCTCGATCTGACCGGCTACTGCATCGATGGTTTGCAGAAACGGGGCATTACGGTGCGCACGCCGCGCAATCCCACGCAACGGGCGGGTGTGATTGCGGCTGAGATCGAAGAAGCCGGCGCGCTGCAGCCGTTTCTCACCTCCATCGGCGTGGATACGTATTTCCTTCGCAACCTTTTCCGGGTTGACCCGCACATCTTCAATAACCGTGAGGACATCGACCGCTTGCTTGCGGGGATAGACGAGTTTCGGTCAAGTCAATAGTGGCGTACAAGGCTTCGAGCTCCAGGGACCTGAACAGGAGACTAAAATCTTTCGCCCCACTGGAACTGCAAGGTCTAGGTCGCACCATGGCGGCAAGTGTTGCTGAAGACTCATTTGACCTTGTAGTAGGGGCACGGATCAGTCGTCAAGGAGGGAACTATGCGGGTCGGTCTGGTTGGCGCAGGACACATGATGCAGATCACGCATCTGCCGTCACTCTTGCAGATAGCGGAGGTTGAGCTCGTTGCCGTCGCCGAACTTGATCGTGCCCGCGCCGAAGAGCTGGCGGCGGCGTACCGGATACCGCACATCTTTAGTAGCGCTCAAGAGCTCGCCGCCCATGCGCATGAGCTCGACTGCGCGGTGGTCGTAACGCAAAAGGAAGTGCACGCGGCTGCCATCATCCCGCTGTTGGAAGCCGGTGTCCCGGTCTTTACCGAGAAACCGCTGGCTGCCACGCGCGCAGATGCGGAGAAGATTTGCGCGGCCAGTGACCGCACGGGCACGCCGGTTATGGTGGGCTACATGCGCCAGTTCGATCCCGGCGTGCAGGCTGCCAAGAAGCTGCTCGCGGAAGGCAGCATCGGCGAGGTGCGCTTTGCCCAGGTCCGCGATTTTGGCGGCAACTGGCAGATGGGCGCGGCCACGCTTCACTCGCTGCCCATCACTCCCGAACCGGCGGCAACATCCACGAATTCAGGCGCTCCGGCTCCCCCGCAGGAGTCACGCGCACGGACGTTGCTGGAGTGGATCGAAGTGTGGGTGCATGACGTCAATCTCATGCGTCACTTGCTGGGCGACCCAACCGGTGTGTGCTACGCCTCGCTGGGGCCGCCGCGCTTGGCCGTCCTCGACTATGGCGGGCACGAAACGGTGCTGGAAGTTGGGCAGTTGACGTACGCGAACGCGCCCTGGGACCAGGCAGCGACCATCTACGGCACCCACGGGCGCATTGACCTGGTGCACGCGCCGCCGCTGCTCTTCCGCCAACCCTCCGCCGTAACCCTGCACACGCCGGCCGGCGCCACGCGCCTGCATGTGCCCTCCCGTGAAGGGTTCACCGAAGAAATCCGCTACTTCCTCCGCTGCGTACAGCAGGGCGTCGCGCCCACCCCCAATGCAGCGGAAGGCCTGGCGGACATCAAGCTCTGTGAGCAAATCGTCGCCGCGGCAGGGCGGCCATAGACAGGTGTCTCGCCGCAAAGGAAGACTATTGGTGTCAGCCCGTCCGGCAATTGGGATAGTCGTCGCGCGCCGGTGCGGTCGTGACGGGGTAGGGCGGCCCCTCGGTGATGCGGTTGAAGAAGTCGGAGTCCGCGGCGGTCACGTCGCACCAGAAGAAGCCGAGGGCTTGAAAGGTCGACCAGTTGGGTATGTGGCGCCATTGTTGGATTGCGGCATCGTAGGCGAAGATGCGCTCGTCGCCCCCATCGAAGCGGCGCACGAGCATATTGTGCTCCGGCAGGCGCTCGTCCAAGGGGATCACGCGGACGATCTCCACCGGCACGGTGAACTGGGAGTTGACGAGGGGCCAGTTGACGGAGTAGACCAATGGACTGGTGGGCGAGATCCAGCGGCGGACGACGCGGGGGCTGCCCTCCAGGCGTGCGATGTAGTAGGTTTGGCCGCGGGTTTGGTCGCGAATGACGCCGGCGAGGACGACCTGAGAGCCGTCCCTGGAGACCCAGCCGATGCCGAGTTCGAACGATGCCTCGGGCCTGTCGTTGCGCTGGATGCGGATTTTGTCGCCTGGCAGTTCGATAAGGGTGGCGAACGCCGCGGGGAAACCATCGGAAAGCTGGTTGCCTTCGAGCCGAATGTCATGCAGGCTTGTGAGATTGATAAGCGTGGGCGGGACGGTGCCGGTAAGCCGGTTGTTCTGCAAATACAATACCTGCAGGTTAGTGAGTCTGCTCAGGGCGGCGGGAATGGCGCCGGTCAATTGGTTGTTCTGCAGGCGCAGCTCTGCCAGACGAGTGATATTGCCTAATGATTCGGGAATAGCGCCGCTGAGCTGATTATCGTAAAGATACAGAATGCCCAACGTTGTGAGGTTTCCGAGTTCGACCGGGATGTGGCCACTGAGTTGGTTCTCTGACAGATTCAGCCCAAGCAAGATTGGGAGATTGCTTAGTTCCGGTGGAATAGACCCGCTGAGATGGTTTTCATCGAGGTTTAGCCATTGCAGGCTGGAGAGGTCTCCCAATTCACTGGGAATGCTGCCGGCGAGTCTATTCTTGGACAGATCCAGGCTGTAAATGCTCCCTAGCTTTCCTAGTTCGCCAGGAATCTGACCGCCGAGCTGATTGTCATGGAATGCCATGTGCGTGAGAGAGGTAAGATTGCCAAGTGTGGCGGGAATGCGGCCGCTTAGCCGGTTGCCTCTCAGGTCGAGCGATCGCAGGCGTGTGAGGTTGCCAAGACTGGGCGGGATGGTGCCGGAGAGATTATTATCGTATATGGACAAACTCTGCAGTCGGCTGAGGTTGCCCAACTCCGGCGGAATGCCGCCGCTGAGCTGATTGTTGCTGAGAACCAGGTCTTCCAATGCGGCAAGATTCCCCAATGAGCTGGGAATGCCGCCGCTGAGACGGTTGTATCCCAAGCTTAGGGTCTGCAAGTTGCCAAGCTTGCCCAACTCCGGCGGGATAGCCCCGCTTAGCTGATTGTCGAATAGACCCAGCCTCTTCAGATGGGCAAGTCTGCCCAGCGAGGCTGGGATGTTTCCTTTGAGGTTGTTGTCCCCGAGATACAAGACCTCCAGCTTAGTGAGGTTGCCGAGCGTAGCGGGAATACTGCCGGTAAGCAGATTTCCGGGCAAGTGTAACTCTTGCAGATCTTGGAGGTTGCCCAGTTCCGGCGGAATGAATCCACCAAAGTTATGGTAGTCGAAGCTTAGTCTGCGAAGTTTGTTAAGCCTGCCCAATGCCGGCGGTATTGTGCCGTTTAGTCGCTCTTCATCGAGTTCCAAGACTGTAACCCTCTGCGCGCCGCTGACTGTGGACACGGTGATGCCCTGCCACTGAGAGATAGGGAGAGTTGCACTCCAGTTCAGCGGGACGGTGCCGCGCAAGGTGTCTTTCAGCCCCAGCAGTGTTTCGCAGTCCCACACCAGGCCGGGATTGTTAGCAGGATTGGAAACAGCTCCCCTTGTAGCACAGCCATGGGTGCTCTGCCCCAGTGCGGCTTGCGGGCATGCAAGCAAAAGGGCGACGAGCATGAAACCGTTGCGAATGAAACGCAGCGCGCTCGCTGCAAACCATTTGACTATGCCAAGCCGCGATGTGTTTAGAGGTTGCAAGCGCTTACTCCTTACGTCCGGCAATTGGGATAGTCGTCGCGCGCCGGTGCGGTCGTGACGGGGTAGGGCGGCCCCTCGGTGATGCGGTTGAAGAAGTCGGAGTCCGCGGCGGTCACGTCGCACCAGAAGAAGCCGAGGGCTTGAAAGGTCGACCAGTTGGGTATGTGGCGCCATTGTTGGATTGTGGCATCGTAGGCGAAGATGCGCTCGTCGCCCCCATCGAAGCGGCGCACGAGCATATTGTGCTCCGGCAGGCGCTCGTCCAAGGGGATCACGCGGACGATCTCCACCGGCACGGTGAACTGGGAGTTGACGAGGGGCCAGTTGACGGAGTAGACCAATGGACTGGTGGGCGAGATCCAGCGGCGGACGACGCGGGGGCTGCCCTCCAGGCGTGCGATGTAGTAGGTCTGGCCGCGGGTTTGGTCGCGAATGACGCCGGCGAGGACGACCTGAGAGCCGTCCCTGGAGACCCAGCCGATGCCGAGTTCGAACGATGCCTCGGGCCTGTCGTTGCGCTGGATGCGGATTTTGTCGCCCGGCAGTTCGATGGCGACGGCGAGAGCGGTAGGGATGTCGCCGGAAAGTTGGTTTCCGAACGTGATGAATTGGTTTAGTTTTGTAAGGTTGACGAGGGTGGTTGGTATCGTGCCGATGAGTTGATTGTCTTGGAGCCAGAGTGCCTCTAGCTTAGTGAGATTGCCAAGATCAGAGGGTATGGCGCCGCTGAGTTGATTATCGTGGAGATAGAGACTTTCCAAGCCGGTGAGATTGCCGAGAGTGACCGGAATAGTGCCACTAAGTTGGTTGTTCCCCAGGTTAAGACTTCCCAGAAGAGTAAGGTTGCCCAGTTCGCTGGGTATGATCCCGCTGAATTCATTGCCACTCAAATCCAAGGATTCTAAGCTGAGAAAATTGCCAAATGAGACTGGAATAGCTCCGTTTAGATTGTTGCCAGCAAGGGATAGCCGACTGAGACTTGTAAGATTGCCGAAAGTGCTTGGGATTCCGCCGCTTAGCTGGTTGCCCCCAAGTTGCAGATTATTCAAGTAAATGAGATTGCCCATTTCAGCGGGTATGGCCCCAGTCAATTGGTTGTTGCCTAACCTGAGGTCCTCCAGATAGAAGAGGTAGCCCAGCGCAGGCGGTATCGCCCCACTGAGCTGGTTTTCGTGCATCGCCAAGTAGCTCAAGTTAGTGAGACTGCCAAGCGTGCTTGGTATGCCGCCGGTGAGCTGATTACGGCTCAATTCAAGGAAATTTAGGCCAGACATGCGGCCTAACTCGGAGGGAATGTTGCCGCCAAGTTGGTTGTAACTAAGACGCAACTCTTTCAGTTTAGTGAGGTTGCCAAACGTGCCGGGAATACTGCCGCTCAGCATGTTTCCCGTAAGGCTCATGTACTCCAGTTGGGTAAGGTTGCCGAGGCTGGCAGGAATTGGTCCGTTCAACCGGTTGCTGAACAAAGAGATACTCTTAAGCTCCGTGAGGTTACCAAGGGAATTTGGAATTGTGCCACTAAGTTGATTTAGGGCCAGACTCAGTGTTTCCAGTTTTCCAAGGTCGCCCAATTGATAGGGAATTGTGCCGTTGAGGTGGTTGAAGTCGAACACGAGGCCCTCCAAGTGATCTAACTTGGCCAAATCGCTGGGAAGGCTGCCGTTCAAACCTCTCTCGGTAAGCCCTATCCCAGTCACTCTCGTCGTGCCGTCCGTGAACATGAATTTTATTTCGACGCCGTCCCAGTTCGAGATCGGCAGGTCCGCGCTCCAATTCAGCGGGGCGGCGCCGCGCAGCGTGTCTTTCAACCCCAGCAGCGTTTCGCAGTCGGCAACCAAGCCGGGGTTTCTGGCCGGATCGGAAACTGCGCCCCGCGTGGCGCAACCGTGGCTGCCCTGCGCCAGGGCCGCGCCAGCGTTTGCCAGCAGTAAGGCGAGGAGCACCACTACTACGGTTACGAGACGCAGCCCAAGGTTTGGGCCCTTTCCGCCCCAAGGTGTGTGAGCCATTCGCCTGGCGGGCATGGAGGTCCTTTTAGCTACTTGCATGGTCTGCTAACTGGAAAACGCCGCGCCAAACTGCACCATTACAAACAGAATGCGGCAACGATCATGCAAGAGTCTTCAGCACTGAATCGTGAATACTTACGCAGCATACTAACATGCCAGTGTCAAGCACTGTTTAACTTTGGTGTAATGGTCACTGACGGGTTCCGGCAACGCCGTAGTAGATTTGGTAGAAGAAGATTGGAGCGAGATGTTGCCAGTGTGCCTGATTGCCACGGTCAGCTAGTATCGTGGGACCTGTCGTGCCTTGTACCCTTCTCAGAGCAAAGCGAGCGCAGCTCGGCCTGTGGCGGTGAGGACAAAGCAAATCTCAGGATGGCCTTCGGCAATTCAGGCAAGAGTACTACGCGCTTACCGCACGTAGGCGGTGGCAATGCCGCCGTCCACGGTGAGGGTGGCGCCGGTGGTCTTGGCGGCGCGGTCGGAGAGCAGAAAGGCGGCGGCTTCGGCAACGTCGGCGGGTGTGACGTTGACCTTGAGGGCGGTGCGGTCGCGGTAGAAGACTTCAAGCTTGTCCGGGGAAATGCCGTGGTCGCGGGCCCGGGATTCGCGGAATGCCGGTGTCCAAAGGTCAGAATCCGGCATGACCGCTTCAGGACAGATTGTATTGACACGGATACCGTTCGCGCCGCCTTCTTCGGCAATGCAGCGGGCCAGATGCAATTGCGCCGCCATGGCAGCGCTGAAAGCGCTGGTGTCGATTTCTGCCGCGAGCGCGTGCTTGGAGGCGATGAAGAGCAATGATCCGCCCAGCGCTTGCTGCCGCATGAGGCGCGACGCCTCCCGCGCCAGAATGAAGTAGCCGCGAATGAGAGGCGCGTAGGTGTGGTCCCATTCCGCGAGCGTCGTCTCTTCCACTGCATGGGCGACTGCCAGGCCGGGGCAAAACACTACCGCATCCACGCCGCCGTGCGCCAACACCGCGGAGTCAAAGGCAGCCTGCACGCTCGCCTCATCACGTACGTCGGCTGGCACGGCCAGCGCACAGCCTTTACCGTGCGCCTCGTTGAGCGCGGCAGCGGTCTGTGCGGCGCCTTCCTCATCGATATCGAGAATCACCACGTGGGCGCCCGCCGCCGCTAAGCGCTCGGCAATGGCCTTCCCGATGCCGCCGGCAGCGCCGGTCACTAGCGCCACGCGGCGGGAAAACTCCGCTTCCGGCGGCGCGAGCGTCAACTTGAGCAACTCCAGCGGCCAGTACTCTATGCTGAATGCTTCCGGATCAGTCATGGAGGTATAGCGGTCGAGCGCTTCGGCGCTGGCAATGTCGGCGATGGCCCGATGATAGAGACCGCCCGCGACGACCGCGGACTTGAGGTCCTTGCCCGTAGTCACCATACCCAGACCCGGAATGAGGACAATGCGCGGGTAAGGATCGAGCATGGTCTCGCCGTCCTGAGCGTTGGCGGTGAAGTACTGCGTGTAGTCCTTGGCATAGTCGTCAACACCGCTGCGCGCGCGGGCGCAGAGTTCTGCCACGCTCTGGCCGGCCGGGTCCCAGTCCACAAAGAGCGGGCGATGCTTGGTGTGCACGAGATGATCGGGACAGGCCGCGCCGCGTTGCGAGAGCTCCGGCGCGTGGGCGCTGTTCACAAAGTCGAGCACCTCAGCCGAATCGTCGTAGCGCAGGAGCATGCGCTGTTGCTGGCTTACCGCGCCCCGCAGCACGGGCAGGACCTGCCGGGCGATCCGGCGGCGTTCGTCTGCGCTCGGCATCTCGACCGCAACTGCGCCAAAGACGCGCTTGCCCCGGGCGGCGTCATCCACCGCGCTCTGGGCCCGTGCCACCATCTCCAGGGTGTTGGCATAGCACTCTTGCGACGTTTCCCCCCAGGTCACCAACCCGTGTTTCTGCATGAGAACGCAGCGGGCCTTGGGACTCTCCGCCACCAGGCGCATCATCTCTTTGGCGCTGCGGAAACTGGGCCGGAAGAACGGCATCCAGATGGCCTCCATCCCATAGATGCGCTCCACCAGCGCTACCGCGTCCTCCGTGCAGCAGAGCGACACAACCGCATCCGGGTGCGTGTGGTCGATGTGGGCGAACGGCAGGAACGCGTGCATGGTGGTCTCCACCGAGGGCCGGGGCGGATCGAGATCGACGTAGCTATGCGCCAAGTACGTCGCCATGGCTGCGTCGGTCATGTCGTCGAAGCGGAGCATGTCTTCCAGGGCGTCTTGATAGAGTCCGGTAAAGCCCTCGGGCACGATGGTAGCCAGGTCGTAGCCGCTGCCCTTCACCCGCAGCACCTGCAACTCACGCCCGCGAAAGTCCGTCTCGACGAGCTTCATAGACGTATTGCCGCCGCCCCAGTTCACGATTGACGGGTCTTTGCCCAGCATCCGCGAACGGTAGACTACCTCGCCCACGCCGGTATGCCGCGCGGCTTCAGCATCGTCCCAGTAATTTGGAATTTGCGTGTTTGCGGCCATGCTGCTGTTGCCCTTTATCTGCAAGTGGAAAACGAGGAAACCCAGAACTGCGGTATGGCACCCCGATTATAGCAGGGGGAGTGCGAAGAACCTATACATAGCATGCTTTGAGAGAGCCGCTGGTGCCCGCGCGAACACGCGCCTAATCGGATACAACACGAGTCTCCTGTGGGAGCCTAGAGATACCGCAACCGCCTCCGTATTACGCAGACTCCGACTCCGCCGGCTGGAGCAATTCCCATATCCATGTGTCAAATGGGGTAAGCTAGGAAAAACGCATGTACGGCAGGAGGCAAGAGTGTGCGCACACGGAAACTAGGCAAGAACGGCCCGGAAGTCTCGGTGCTCGGCTTTGGCGCGTGGCCGATTGCGGGCAAGCTGGGACCGGTGGCAGAGCAGGACGCGGTGACGGCAATTCAGCGGGCGGTTGACGGCGGCGTGACGCTCATCGATACGGCGGAGGCCTATGGGTTCGGTGTCTCAGAGGAGTTGGTCGCCAAGGCTGTGGGCGACCGGCGCGACCGGGTATTCATTGCCACCAAGGTCTTGCCCGAGAATTGGCGCCGCGATGACTTGCTGACCGCCGCCGAGCGCAGCCTGCGCCACCTGCACACCGACTATATCGACCTCTACCAGATCCACTGGCCGCTCGACGAGATGGACTTTGGCGAGAGCATGCAGGCTATCGCTGATTTGATCCAGCAGGGCAAGGTGCGCTACGCGGGAGTTTCGAATTTCTCGGCAGAGCAAATGCAGGAATGCTTGCAGGTGCGGCACGTGGATTCGGACCAACCGCGCTACAATTTGCTTGATCGCGAAATCGAGGCGGACGTGCTGCCGTTTTGTCAGGAACAGGGCATCGGTGTGCTGGCCTATGCGCCGCTGGGTCAGGGTCTGCTCACCGGCAGTTACGAAGAAGACCACGTCTTCAACGCAAACGACATCCGCAGCGAGAATGCGCGCTTTACGGGCGAGCAGTTCAGGCGGACTATTCGCATGGCCAAGAAGCTCGCGGCCTACGCCGCCGACCACGGGCATACGCTCATCGAACTCGACATCGCATGGGTACTGGCGCATCCGGCGATGACCACGGCGTTGGTCGGCGCGAAGAGTCCCGCGCAGGTGGATGGCTGGCTGGGCGCGGGCGACTGGGAACTCACCTCGCAGCAGATGCGGGAGATCGATGACATCGCCGCCGAGGCCAGCGTGTAGCCGTGAGGCGTTAGACTTGGGGGCTCCCTTACTGCCTGCGCGCGCCTAGTGAGTAGGCAACCGGAATTCTCAGGCTACCTAGGCTGATGTGCCCCGTGGGATTGGCATTGGCAAAGATTCGCCCTCACCCAAACCCTCTCCCCCAGGAGAGGGCTTATACTGCGGCTAGCGGGTGCTCGGTTCCGGTTGCGTGCCTCTCCTCGGCCAGAGTTGACAAAAGCTGCTCTGCGCTTTGCCGGCAAGCTCGCCCATTTGGACTTGACTCGTCCTAGAGCCACCCTCATCCAAACCCTCTCCTTCAGAAGGCCCTGGCGAAACCACTTTCTCCTAGACGGGGTGTAAGTTGGGATGGGGATGAAGAATGGCTTCACGACTGGCAACTCCAACCGCCCACATCCCTCTGGATTCCGGCTTGCGTCGGAAAGACGGGGGTTAGGAAGAGTCTCCACAGGAGAGGGAGCTAACTGGCCATTCGCCAGGCATATTGTCCCTCTGCGCGTCTTTCTCTAGAGAAGGGCGGTTTAGTCGTCCATTTGTGAAAGGACGTTGGGTCGCGCTTGCAACAAGAATTGCTTGCTAGCTAGTCTTCCAGGCGTTGGGGTCTAGGCCCACGTCGCGGGCTGAAGCGCAGATTTTGCCCCAGGTGGTCTCGTCGATGGGGATACCCGACTGGGCACGCTCGCGCTCGGCGCGGAATTCCGGTTCACCGGGCACGAGCACCTCAGCCACGCCGGGCGCGGTGCGGCTTGATTTGACGTGTCTTACCAGGGCCTCCACCTCGTCATAGTATGATTCCAAGTCCCCAAAGTGCGCGATGTCGTAGACGGTGAACAGCACGCCGTTGCCGGGCGAACTCCTGTCGCCGGCAGACATGCCCTGGCCGCTCAGCCCGCCGGCGCAGAGCTCCATCATCATGCTCAGCGCATAGCCCTTGTGGCCGAGCGGGCCGCCCAGAGGCAAAATCGCCCCGCGCGGTTCGTTCCAGTACACTTGCGGGTCCGTGGTGGGTCTACCTTCCGTATCGATGATCCAACCTTCCGGCAGCGGTTTGCCGAGATTGGTGGCAACGCGGATCTTGCCGTCAGCGACCGTGCAGGTCGTCATGTCCACCATAATGGGCGGGTTGGCGCGGCGGGGCGCGGCGAAAGCCAGTGGATTTGTGCCCAGACGGCCGTCAATGCCGCCGAACGGCGCTACCTGAGTGCCCGTGCGGCCGGAATTGACGAAAGCGACACCGATCAAGCCGGCCTGGGCAATCATGATGGGGTATGCGCCCGCCCGGCCAATGTGGCTCGCCCTGCGCAGCGACACGCTCGCCAGGCCGTATTGCCGCGCCTTCTGCATTGCCAGGTTCGTGGCGAGTACGGCGCCCACCTGCCCAAACCCATTATTCGCGTCCACAACCGCGGTGCAGGCGTGTTCACGCACTATTTCCGGCGAGCCCAACGGGTTGACGCGTCCTTCGTTCACGGCGCGCGCATACTCATACAGACGCAAGACGCCGTGGGAATCATGTCCAAAGAGATTAGATTGGACCAAATGATCGGCCACAATCTGTGCGTCGTCGGGACGACAGCCCAGCGCAGTAATGAACTCTTGGCCGATGCGGCGCAAGGCATCAGCGGTGATGGTAGGCACAGTTCGCTCCTTTAGACAGTTTGCTACGCGAGTTTCCAGACTTCTGGGTCCAAGCCCAGGTCACGGGCCGAATCGCAGAGCTTGCCCCAGGTGGTCTCGTCGATGGGGATACCCGTCTGTTCTCGCTCGCGCTGGGCGCGGTACTCCGGCTCACTGGCGACCAAGACCTCATTAACGCCGGGAGCAGGGCGGCTTGTCTTTACGTGGTTGATGAGTGTATCGATTTCATCGTAGAAGAAATCGGGGTCTACAAACTGACCGATGTCATAGGCTGTCAGGTGGACGCCGTTGCTGTCCACCCGCATGTCGCCGGCGGACATGCCCTGACCGCTCAGCCCGCCGCCGCAGATTTCATTCAGCATGCTCAGCGCAGTGCCTTTATGCCCGAGAGGGCCGCCGAGCGGCAGCACAGCGCCGCGGGGTTCGTCCCAGTAGTCTGCCGGATTGGTGCTCGGATTGCCCTTCGCGTCGACGATCCAACCCTCCGGCAGCGGTTTGCCCTGGTTGGCGGCAACTTTGATTTTGCCGTCGGCGACGGTAGACGTGGTCATGTCTACGAAAAATGGTAGGTCGTTGCGGCGGGGCGCGGCAAATGCCAGCGGATTGGTGCCCAAACGGCCGTCGATGCCGCCAAAAGGCGCTACCTGAAAGCCCAGCCGGCCGGCGTTGACGAAAATCAGGCCGATCATGCCGGCCTGCGCCACCATGCGGGGATACTCTCCCACTCTGCCAATGTGGCTCGTATTGCGCAGCGAAACGCTGGCGATGCCGTATTTCTGGGCTTTTTCGATCAAGAGCTTCGTGGCAAAGACCGCGCCCACCTGACCGAACCCGTTGTTGGCGTCGACGACCGCGGTGCACGGGTTGTCGCGCACAATCTCCGGTACCGCTTGCGGGTCTACGACACCTTCCTCCCGCACGGCATGCCAATACTGCTCCATGCGCACCACGCCGTGGGAGTCATGCCCGTAGAGGTTGGACTGCACCAAGTGATCGGTGACGATCCGGGCGTCAGCGGGGCGACAGCCCAGAGCGGTGAAAAAATCGTAGCCAACGCGGCGGAGGGCGTTTGCAGTAACGGTAGGCACAGGCGGCTCCTTGCGGCACTTTGCTAGTCGTATCTGAGCTGTAACTTCGGTTTGGTTTTGCGTAAGCCGGTCGGCTTACCGTTCAGGTTTGCGGACTCACGCTAGGCGAATTTCCAGGCGGTTGGATCGAGACCGATTTCTCGCGCTGCCTGGCAGAGCTTCTCCCAAGTGGTGTCGTCAATAGGGATGCCCGTCTGCGCGCGCTCGCGTTCGACGCGGTACTCCGGCTCGCCGGGAATGAGTATGTCCGCGACGCCCGGCGCCGTGCGGCTCGACTTTACGTGGCCGACCAGGGCTTCAACTTCAGCGTAGAAGGACTCTGGCTCGGTGAACTGTGCGATATCGTAGGCCGTAATGTGGACGCCGTTGCTGCTAAAGCGCATGTCGCCTTGGGACATGCCCTGACCGCTCAGCCCGCCTCCGCAAATCTCCATCATGAGACTCAGCGCAAAGCCCTTATGCCCCAGGGGGCCGCCCAGCGGGAGCACGGCCCCGCGCGGTTCGCCAAAGTAGTCATGGGGGTTTGTGCTGGGCTTGCCCTCCGCATCGACGAACCAGCCCTCAGGCACCGGCTTTCCCTGGTTGGCGGCGATGTAAATCTTGCCGTCGGCGACAGTGGAGGAGCTCATGTCCACAAAAATCGGTGGGTCGGCGCGGCGGGGGGCGGCAAAGGCCAGCGGATTCGTGCCCAGGCGACCGTCGATGCCGCCAAAGGGCGCTACCTGAAAGCCCATCCGACCGGCGTTGACGAAGACCAGGCCGATCATGCCGGCCTGCGCCACCATGAGTGGGTATGCGGCCAACCTGCCAATGTGGCTCGTATTGCGCAGTGAGACACTGGCCACCCCGAATTGCTGCGCCTTCCGCAGCAAGAGCTGGGTTGCGAAGGTCGCGCCCACCTGACCAAAGCCATTGTGCGCGTCCACCACCGCTGTGCAGGGATGTTCGCGCACGATTTCCGGTACGGCACGCGGGTCAACGCGATGTTCGTCCCATACGGCGCGCCCATACCTTTCCATATGCACCACGCCATGGGAGTCATGCCCGTAGAGGTTGGACTGCACCAAATGATCGGTGACAGTGCGGGCATCAGCGGCACGACAGCCCACGGCGGTGAAGAATTCGTAGCCAATACGGCGCAAAGCGTCCGCGGTAACGGAAGGCACAGACGGCTCCTTTCGGCTTCACGTACGTACTGAAAGTCTCATCCTGTTCGAGGGAGCGATCCGCCAGCAACGACATCTGACGCAATTATCGTGCCACAAGTGCAGGTGGGATCGCACCTAGAACCCTGCAGCCACCCGCCTCGTCTACCCAGGGCTGACCTGTGGGACCGCGCTAGGCAAGTTCCCAGGCGGTTGGATCGAGACCGATGTCGCGCGCGGAGGCGCAAACTCTCTCCCACGTGGTGTCGTCAATGGGAATGCCCGTCCGTTCGCGCTCGCGCTCAGTGCGGAATTCCGGTTCGCCGGGAACCAGAATCTCAGCGACACCGGGCGCCGTACGGCTGGATTTGACGTGCCTGACCAGGGCCTCCACCTCGTCGTAGTAGGAGTCCATGTCCGTGAAGTGCCCGATATTGTAGGCCGTAAACAGGACCGCGTTAGCGGGCGCACGACTGTCGCCGGCAGCCATGCCCTGACCGCTCAGTCCGCCGGCGCAGAGTTCCATCATCATAGCCAGCGCATAGCCTTTGTGGCCGAGCGGACCGCCCAGCGGTAAAATGGCGCCGCGAGGTTCGGCCCAGTAGTCCTGTGGATCGGTGCTGGGATTGCCGGCCGCATCGATGATCCACCCTTCCGGCAGTGACTTGCCGAGGTTGGTGGCAAGGCGGATCTTGCCGTCGGCGACGGTGCTCGTTGTCATGTCCACCATGATGGGCGGGTCGGCCCGGCGCGGCGCGGCAAAAGCTAACGGATTTGTCGCCAGGCGGCCGTCAAGGCCGCCGAACGGCGCAACTTGAATTCCCAAGCGACCGTAATTGACGAAGGCCGTGCCAATCAGGCCGGCCTGGGCCATCATAATGGGATATGCGCCTGCCCTGCCAATGTGACTCGCCCTGCGCAGCGACACGCTCGCCATGCCATGTTGCTGTGCTTTCTGAATTGCCAGGTTCGTGGCAAGGGCCGCCCCCACCTGCCCAAACCCGTTGTTGGCGTCTATAACCGCCGTGCAGGGGCTTTCCCTCACGATTTCAGGCGCATGCTGAGGATGGACGCGCTCTTCGCTCACGGCATGCGCATACTCGTACATGCGCAGTATGCCGTGAGAATCATGGCCGTAGAGACTTGATTGCACCAGGTGGTCGGCCACAATCTGCGCGTCGTCAGGACAACAGCCTAGTGCAGTGAAGAAGTCTTGGCCGATGCAGCGCAGAGCGTCTGCGGTGATTGTAGGCAAGAGCGGCTCCTTTGGGCATCACAAGAGACGTATCGGCACAGGTACTACGGCTTAGTGGATTGCGAGCCAAACGGCGAGTCAAGAAGGCAGGGAATCGGATCAGCCTGCCAAGCGTCGCTGCGGTACAAAGTCTTTTCAGGCGGGAGACAAACTCCTACGCGACTGCCCTGCATAGGTCTACCCGGTGGTGGGATAGCGAGCAACACGCTCCACCAGCGCGTCTACCGCAGCTTCTTCCATGATTAGTTGCGGTCCATGTGGGAAATCCGCGTGCTTGGCAACACGCCCACCGCGTTGGAGCGCGCACTCCCAGCCATCATCGTTATGTTCGGCGCGCGTGATCTGAAGAACATACCCATTGGCAAACGGTATCGTGTAGCGCTCATTGATGCGTAGGCACCAGTCATTGGGCAGCTCCTTGCGAAAAGCGCGCCACGGTTGCTCGGGTTGCCAGACCTTCTGTTGTATCGCCATCGGCCATGCTCCGTTCTCTTGTCCCCTCTCCACATTGGACGAGGGTAAGAGCTTGCCCCATGCTTGAATCGGGGGTGAAGGTGAACACAGGATACTCATCAGACATGATACTGTGCGGTACATGCTACGTACAGCTTTTGCCCCGACACGCCGTGCGGGATAGAATAAAGCGAAGAAGCGATTCGTGCTGTGCGCGGAAGCTTGCGCAGGAAGCGCAAAGACCGTGCGCAGTGGGCGCGCAGACTGCGCGAGCCACGCCAAGGCGTGCGCGCACTGTGCAATGGTATGCGCGATTGACGTAGGAAAAGAGCAAATATGTTTGACATCGGCCTGCCGGAACTTATGATCATCCTGGTGCTTGGCCTGGTCCTCTTGGGGCCGGACCGATTGCCCGGGGTGATTCGACAGGTGACGGGGGTGATACGACAACTCCGGTCCAGCTATGGCGATGCCATCGCTACATTTAAGGACCAGCTTGGCGACGTTCAAGGTGACATCGACGCTATTCGGGGTGAAATCTCATCCATTCAGGGCGAAGTGCGCTCCACTGCGGAAGACGTCCAGAAGGACGTGGAGGAAGTGCAGGGCGAGGTAAAGACCGCCGGTACGGAAATAGAGAAAGGTCTCCAAGCAACGGCCGCGGAAGCTGCTGCGACGCGCCCCGACCAGGTCGGCGCGGAAGCCGAAGCCCCGGCGCCGGCCGCCGCAGCCGAGACGACGGCGCGCCCTAATCTGAGCGAGCGCGGCCCCGCATGGACGCCCCAGGGCGCCCAGGCCGGCGGCGGTTCACCGGTGCAGCAAGACCTCTTCGCCGGGCTGATGCGCAGTCTCAAGGCGCGGCTCGGCGACGACTGGCTCATCGAACAGGCGGAAATCTACCGCGACCTGGGCACACGCGCCGCTGAGAGAAGGGCCGGCGAAGATCAGGATATTGCGGCGCTTGTGCGCACCTGGGCGGACATGCATCGGAATTCACTGCCCGACGGCAGCCTGCAAATCATCGAGACCGGCAGAGACTACCGTGTCCGCATGCGCCAGTGTCCGTTTAGCTTCGCCGAGACTGACGACGTGGCTTTGTGCGAGTCGTGCGGGGCATACGACCTGGCATTCCTGCAGGAGCGCGCCGCCGACGTGAAGTGGGGGGCCCATCTCACGGCTGGCGATCCCTGGTGCGAGTTGGTCTTCGCCAAACCGCCGCCACCGCCAAAGCCGGAGCCTGTAGCAGCCGAAGCAGAGCCTACCGCAACCGCCAATGGCAAAGGAGCGGCAGCTCCTGAAGACGCAGCGCAGTCTTCGGCGCCGCAGGAAGCGGTGGCTGGCGCAGTCGACTCCGCCACTGCGGGCTCGGAGTTTGGTTCTCTCGCGCAGTCCTATGGTAGTGCGACGGAAGCTGCGGACTCGCCTGAGCCTGCCGCTGCGGAAACACCGGTCGCGGTTGATCCAGCTCCAGGGGTCGAAGCAGCGGGATCCGGCGTTGCTTCCGCGCAGGCGGCCGATACGGAAGCGGCGGCTGCTGAAGCGTCGGAAGACGGCGACGCGGATGGTACTGACGAGCCTGCCGGCGACCTCGGCATTGCCGGCAACGCCGAAGTCGCCGGCAATGCCGAGGTCGCCGGCAATGCCGAAGTAACCAAAAAAGAGACCGCCCCATGAGGGTGGAGACCTTCGTCCGGGGGCCGCTCCTCAATAACGTCTACCTGCTGTGGGACGAGCACAGCAACGAAGCGGCAATTATCGATCCCGGTATTGGCAGCGACGATCTGCTCAAGCACATCCAGGACCTGCAACTCCGCCTGCGCTACATTCTCAACACCCACCGCCACTTCGATCACGTAGATAACGATGGATTCTACCGCGAGCAGACGGGCGCTCCCATCGTGTTGCACCACGACGATGCGGCAATGCTCGCAACAGAGTTTGGTATTTCCCCGGACATACTCCTGCATGGTGGCGAGGAGTTAGCGTTAGGTAGTCTCACCATACGGACGCTCCACACACCCGGTCACTCTGCAGGCGGGATGTGCTTCTTGGTGGATGACCACCTGTTTGCGGGCGATACGCTCTTTGCCGGATCGATCGGCAGGAGCGATTTCCCGGATAGTGATAGTGCGGCACTCCTAAAGGCCATTGCGGAAGAGATCCTGCCGCTGCCCGATGCGACCCACGTGTTGCCGGGCCACGGCGACCGCACGACCATCGGCACGGAGCGAGCCACAAATCCCTTCCTGCAAGGGCTTATTGGGTAAGCACCCAGGCGCATGGTCCGTGCGGGGATGGGCAGGTTCTGGCACTGCTTTACAGCCCAGTGCAGGACGAGAATCGCGCAATCCGTTCAGCTTTCCACCCTTCGTCAAGCTCAGGCCGAACGGTGGGAGTTATTGGATCTGAGAAATCCAGAGCCGCTACCAATGAACGTACTGAGCTTGCTTCACCTAGGAATGTCGCGGGAGCGCAGGCCGAACGGCGGCGTAACCCAGGAATGGCGCAGGGCCACAAGGCCGAATGACGGCGTACGATGAGGCCGATGAAGCTGAGATAGCCATGTACCGTTCGTGCTGAGCCTGTCGAAGCATGAACGGTCGTCGATTCTCGGATGTACATACTAGCAATTCGTCAGCTAGCGCGCCTGTGCGCGCAGGAACGGCAACCCATTCGCGGTACAATAGTACGTACCGGCCGTCAAGCGAAAGTGTGGGTGAAAGCTAGTTCCAGGGTTAGTGTCAAGTGTGCGCTATGGGCGCTGGCGGCGCGCAATGAACTGGCGCAACTCCGCGTAGAATGGAAAAATACTGTGACAGCACTCGGATTCTTGGAGGAACTTGTAGCATGAGTGATGAGAAGACTCACGATCACGACCACGAGCATAACGAGGGGCGCTCGCTCATTGCCCGGCAGCCGTATCGGCCGCCGCCGTGCGAGGCCGATGACAATGAGGCGGAAGCAGCGGCACGCCGGCAAGATGAGGCACACGCCCAAGCGGGCGAGCGCGGCCACGCCGACGACCGCGGCCATGCCGACGCTCACGGCCATGCCGGAGAAGGCGAGGACCACGCACACGACGAGCACCAGCATGCGTCCCCAGCCGAAGAGCATGACCACGATGCCCACGCGCATGGCGAGGCGGCCGCAATGTCCTCCCCCGACGAGCATCGTCAGGCCGGCGCGCAGCAATTCCCCACTATCGAGTGCGCCGTGGTTACGGTGAGCGACACGCGCACGGAACTTGACGACAAGTCCGGCGCGCTCATCCAAAGCATGCTGCAGGAGGCCGGGCACGAGACAGTGGGCTACCGGCTGGTCAAGAACGACGCCCAGCAGATCACGCAGGCGCTCACCCACATGCTGGCGGGACGCGCGCGCTTTGTCATGCTCACCGGCGGCACGGGTCCCGGCACGCGGGACATCACGGTCGAGACCGTGCAATCGCTGCTGGAAAAAGAGCTTACTGGATTCGGCGAGCTTTTCCGCATTTTGAGCTATGAGGAGATTGGCGCGGCCACCATCCTGAGCCGGGCCACGGCCGGCCGCATTGGGAATAAGTTCGTCGTCTGCTGCCCTGGGTCGTCAGGCGCCGTGCGTTTGGCGCTGAGCGAAATTCTCATACCGGAGTTAGCGCACATTCTCCGCGAAATGAATAGGTGAGGTGAGCCGATGCGAGTGCTCTTTCTCGGAACCGGCGCCGCCGAAGGCTATCCGGCGATCTTCTGCGAATGCGCGCACTGTACGACGGCGCGTGCGCGCGGCGGGCGCAACCTGCGCCGCCGCTCCGCGCTCATGGTGAACGACGACCTCCTGATAGACATGGGGCCCGATCTGATGGCGAGCATGCACGGCACGGGCGCGAACTTCGGGCGGGTTTCCACTATGCTCATCACCCACAGCCACGGTGATCACTTCCACCCGGCCAATCTCTATATGCGCCGGAGCAATTTTTGCGCCACGACACCCGCGCAGATGGAGGTCTATGGCACTCCTCCCACTACTGGGGCGATCATGACTGCGGCCAATGAGCGAAACTTATCCGAAGAGGGGTTTCACCTGCGCCTAAATACCATCCAACCGGGCGATTCCTGGCAGGCGGGACGGTACCGCGTTACCGCGTTGCGGGCGATGCACGCGGAAGAATTGGAACCGGTTTTCTTCGCCATTGAGGAAGGCGGCCGCACGCTGCTCTATGCGTCCGATACCGGCCCTTTCCCGGAGGAAACGTGGCTGCAACTCCGTGAGTTCAAATTTGACTGCGCCATTGTCGAGTCCACTATGGGGATCGGCCCGCCGGGGACCCACCACCTCTCCATGCACCAATGCGTTGAGCACCAACTGAAGCTGGAGAGCGAGGGTTTGCTGCAGCCTGGTGCAAGACGCTTCGCCACCCACTTCTCCCATAACCGCACGCCGCCCTATCTGGAATGCGTGGACTTCTTTGCGCCCCACGGCATCGAGCCTGCGTACGATGGACTGGTAGTGCAGGTGTAGACGCAGCGGCGGCCTGTGTCTCCGCTCCCCGGGGACAGGAAGGGAATTCGCAAGGCACTGGTCAGCATCTTCCATTCGCACTTCGACGGGCTCAGCGCGAACGTGAGAGGTGCTGGCTTCTCTCTTGCGCTGCTCGCTCAGGTTGCGCCGTAGCGCCTCTGCTGCAGTTGGCGGCAACGCATAACGCGCGTGCCTATGCAGCCTCGAATCGTGGACGTTTGCGCCGTGGAAGGCGCAAGAGAACGAAAGCACGAGCACGCCGCCGGCATGGTCGAGGACATTCCGTCACCTGAACGCTGCCGACAGCGTGGAGGAATTTGGTGTCGCTCCGGCGGTGGTCTCGCTGCCGTTCATTGCAACCAGCGTGGCTGGCACTACTAAGTGATCATTTTACGCAGGCCCGCCTTATGCGGAGCCTGCCTTGTGGTTCATGGTGCAAAAAGCGGGTTTCTCAGCGCCCGGACAAAGTTTAGAATAGAGGGTGAACACTGGCGTGGCGTGGTTGTGCCGCGTTGCGAGAATTGTGACGTGTCTCGCGACACAAAGCAATGTAGCGCGGGGGCTTGCCCCCGCAGACCTAATCGCCGGGAGAGTTAAGCCAAGCGCAGAATCCGCCAATCTTGCGAATGCCGGAGTTCAGGATGCTCGCATTGTACCCGCAGAAGGCTATTGTGAGGGAATCAGAGAAGATAGATTCCCGCTTTCGCGGGACCGACGGATTGAGCGGCTTGTTAACTATCTTGGTGGTGACGATTGCCATGAATGCCGACTTTCGTTTTAGGGATAGGCGATAAGCGATGAGTCTCTCACGCCGAAAATTGCTGAAGGCGGCGGGAACGTTGTCGGCGCTGCCGTTGCTGGCGGCGTGCGGCAACAGCCTGCCCGATTCTATCCGGCCTGGCGGCGACTCCGACGTGCCGACGGTGCACGTAGTGGCGCCCAACATCACACTCATCTCCGCCACCAACCTTATCCGCGCCATCCAAGCCTGGAACGGCGGTGAGATCGATTCGGACGGACCCAATACTCGCTTCCGTATCTCTCTGCAAATCATCAAGGCGCGTGACGACGGCGGCGTGACCGCCAGCGGCAGTCCGCCGACGTGGTCGTACTTTCGGCGCGGCATCGATGCTGAAGCGGCTGCCGGGCGTCCCGCGGACATCGCCATGCTGACCGGCGGCATCTTTACGCTGCCGGGCATTGCCAGCCCGTTCTTTGGGCCGCTCAACGACTACGTCCAGCGCGATCGCAGCTTTCTCAACGAATTTGTCCCGCAGGCGGTGGACACGACAACGTTTGGCGGGCGCATCCAAGCGGTGCCGGTGGTGCTCGGCGCCGGTGTCATGGCCTGGCGGCCGGACCGCTTCGACGATGCGAAGCTGCCGCCGCCGCCCGCGGCCTGGACGTGGAACGACCTCGCGGCTATGGGGCAAGACTTCATGACCGCGGCGCGCGCGCGCAATAAGCAGGACTGGTGGGCAATTGGCGAGGGAGTCTACACGGCGCTTTGGTCGCACCTCATGGCGCAATCCGGCGGCGGCGTGATTGATATGAGCGAGGGCCGGCTGAGCCTCACGTCGGAGAAGACCCGTGCCGCACTCCAGTGGTGGCGCGATCTGGCCTACACTCACCGCATCATGCCGACGGGCGCCGATATGTCTTACTTCGACATGACACGCCTGGTGCCGCGCAAGAATGCCGCGCTCCACCACCACATGGTCTATTCTGGCGAGAACATCGGCGGAGGCTGGAAGGTGCAGCATTCGCCGTCCTTTGCCGGGAATGCCAACAGCTCCCTCTATGTAATGGACGTCATGGGCATCCACGGCAAGTCGGTGCAGACCGAGCTTGCATACGAGGCGATCAAGGCGCTCGCGCCGTACGTGGCGTTGCGCTCGATGGTGCCCGCCTGGATACCGGCCCTTACACACGTCGAGAATCCCTCCGGCGAACGACCGGAACTGGCGATGGTGGAAGAGCGCGTGCCGGTGGTCTTGGAAGCGCTGCGCAACGGACGGGGCACGACAACGCTGCCCTGGACGGAAGTCGGGACAATATTGCAGAGGAACATGATCCAGCCGCTCTATACTGACGAACTCGACGTGGCCGACGCCACCGAGCGCGCCACGCGCGCCGTCGCGAACGCCTTACCGGGGGTTTTGGTGTAGGCGCGCAAGCGCGGCAGTTCATGCCGCCAGCGGCTCCAGCTTCTCCACCAGTACCTCTACCCGCTCGATACCATCTTGTACGAAATCATCCGTTTGCCAGTTTTCATAGAAGTTCATGTGCAACGAATTGGCTGTTCTGAAGAGGTCACGAATTTGAGAGTCGTCCGTCTCGCGAAAGATTCTATCGATTGCCTCAAATAGGTACCGGTGCCCGTTGTGCTGCCACCCTCTCTGCTCAGCAACGGCCTTCACGGCGTGCGCAGCCGCGCCCCAGGCCTTTTCGGAAGCTTGGAGCCGGTCGCCTTCTGCAAACTCCGCTTGCGCTTGGCGCAGGAATTGGCGGCTGATGCGCAGGTGTTCTTCAACCTTAGGATCTCTGCCGTTAACGCGCGTAGCCACGGTGCGCCTCGCGTTCTCTTTCTGCCCTGTTCGACGTAGATAGATACACTTTGCACTGTAGCACGTCTATCACCTCAGCGTCCGAACTCGGTCGAAAAATCTCTTGCCGCAGACGCGCTTGCTCCATGCCGACAAGCCGTAGCACGGGGACTTGTCCCTTCCTGGAGTAAGGGGGCTTGAGGGTGGTCTCCAACGGTTTTTCAGGAAGAAAGGGCGCGCCCGCATGGACGCTGCACGGCGCAGGTTGCAAACCTGCGCTACCGAGGACGTGAGGCGTTGTTTTGCCGCGCTCGCGCGACCTCACGCTCCGCCTCGATCAGGCAGCGTTGCAAGCGCACATGAGGGACCGTCAGGTTGTAGGTGCGAATGCGCCGGTTGAGCGCGGAGACCTGTTCGCGAAACGCTGCTAATGCGACTTGCCAGCGTGCGGCAGCGGCTGGACTCGGCTGCCCTTCACTGCGGTTTTCTGCATACACCAACCACGCGCGCGCCAATTGTTTTGTGGCCTGAGCAAGAGTTTCCTCGATCCGCCGGCGTTCTTCGACCCAGGGCAGGTCCATGCCGCTGTTGCGGAGCACACGGCGGGCCATCCAGAGGGCCGGGTCCGCCAGCGGGTCCTCGTCCAAGTCAAGTGGTTTCCCTTTGCCTGGGAGGTTTGAGAAATCCCCGGCGGCAAATGCCGCTTGCAGCCGCTCCTCTACCAGCTTGCCCCACTTGTCCATTACTCGTTCCAGCCTTCAGGACGCGAGCCGCTGGCGACTGCCGCCAGCCGCTCGAGGTAGCGCCACCAGCCTTCGTCATGTATGTCACGTTCGAGGGGAGGCGCAGCGGCAAAACCGGTCTGTCGCAGATTCAATACCGTGCTGCCGCCAACGTCCTCAAGCGTGATGAGCACGTGGAACGGCGGAAACGTCCACTGCCGGTTGCGCCACGTGAAGCCAAAGCGGGCGTTGGCGACGAAATCGGTAACCTCCCCGGAGAACACGCTGACCGTGCCATTGTCATTGAAGAAGGCAAACTCTACGGTACCGCCCGCGTGGGGCTCGATGCCCGCGACTTGCGCAAACCAGAGAGCGATCTCATCCGGCTCTGTCAGCAGCGCAAAGACGCGCGCCGGCGGCGCGGCAATGCGCAATGAGATTTCGAGCGCGTCGCCTTCAGGGTTATGCGAAGATTCCCCTATTGCAGGTCTCGGGCAATCCTCAGGAGCGCCGCCGGCAGCAGTTTCTTGCATTGGATGCCTTTGTGTTTGGCTCGGGTCGGACGTGCGTCGTCCGAAATGAGTATTCACGGCTTCAGCAAATGTCTAAATTAGGCTGATGTGCAGAACTAGCGGTAGGGGCGGTTCGCGAACCGCCCCTACCGGCATTGCGTGCTAATGGTCAGCACCTACCTTTAGCGGGTCTTATTCGTATACTGTCTCACCAATCTTGTTGGTGTTGATGAAGTCCCAATCGAGTTCTACGCCGAGGCCGGGTCCGTCCGGCACGGCCACGCAGCCCTCGGAGTCCACGGAATAGAGTTCGTCCCGCCACTTCGGATCGGCGTAGATGGGCGCTTTGGTGTGCTTCACGTTGGGGTGCACCAGGCCGAGTTCGTAGTAGTTGGTATTGCGGATGGCGGCCATGCAATGCCGGTGCGCTAGTCCGCCGCCGTGCAACTCCACGTCCAGCCCATAGGCTTCCGCCAGCACCGCCAGCTTCATCACGCCCGTGATGCCGCCGTCACGCCCGCTGCCGGCGCGCAGATAGTCAACGGCGCCGGCGTGAATGGCGTCCGCTTTCGTCTCCAGTCCGCGGATGTGCTCGCCCATGAGCAACGGCGTCTTGATGAACTGGCGCATTTTGGCGTGCACAAACTGGGAGACGCCGCCGCCGCGAAAGGCGTCCTCATACCAGAAGTACTTTGCCTCATCGCAGGCGCGGCCGACTTTCAGAACGTCGTCGAAGGTGCCGAAGGCGCCGGCGGGATCGAGCATGATGTCCATGTCGTCGCCGACGGCGTCGCGGATGGCAAGCACCGCCGCGACCTCGCGGGTGATGGGCGCGCCGATCCAGCCGTGTATTTTAAATGCGGGATAGCCGTACTCTTCCTTACAATGCAGAGCGAACTCGCCATAGTCTTCCGGCGTGCTTAGGCCGCCGTTCTCGTCGCCGTGGTAGGTGCTGGCGTAGCAGGGCAAACGCGTGCGCCAGCCGCCGAGCAGAGCAGAAATGGGCACACCCGCCAGCTTGCCGGCGATGTCCCACAGCGCCACGTCATGGTCGCCGGGCGGCGTGGACGTGCTGCCGCGAAAGAGGCGCTTGAGGTCTTGCCAGATAATTTCGCGTTCCAGCGGGTTGCGCCCCAGCAGATAGTTGGCGGTGCGGCTGTCGATGCCGCCGGGTACTTCCGCGCGCACACCGGCATCCGTTTCGACTGTCAAGATACTGGCGCCGCCGCCCAAGCGCGCGCCCTCCTTGTAGACCATGTCAAAGCCGTACATATCCTCAAGCGTGAGGTTTTCGATTTCGTGCGCGTAATGCATCACCACTATGCGCGTAATCTTCGGCGCTGCGCCCATGTTACTCCGCTCCTTGCTGCCGGCTGATCTCTCTTAGTTTGATAGTAGGGTACCAGCTTTTCTTAATGGTCTTCACCATGCGCTGCCATCGCATCCGATTCCATGTCGGTGTTGCATCCGACCGGCCGGATGGCCCTACCGCGCAAAGCCTCCAAAGCACAGCGGGAGAGCGCCTCTCGCTGTGCTACAATGGGGTGTATCAAGCAGCAAACTACACCTTTTGACATACATTGCACGCGGAGGCGTTGGAGAATATGAGCCAAGCGGAGGAGCCGACGGCTGCGACAAGGTCGGAGGCTGCGACAAGGTCGGAAGCTGCGGAGCAAGAAACGACAAGTGACGTAGAGACACCTGCGGATGCGCCAGCGGAAGCCGCTGCAACCGAGGCTGCGGTAGACGTCGCTGAAGCAGAGGCCGCAGCGGCTGTCGCCCCAGAGGAAGAGAAGCAGGTCTCGCTCGACTACCAGCCGCAGGAATTCGAGCAAGATTGGCAGGCGCGCTGGCGCGAGACGAAACTCTACAAGACCGAAGAAACCGAGGACAGTCGTAAGACCTACTACTGTCTCGACTTCTTTCCTTATCCCTCAGGTGACGGTCTCTCCGTCGGTCACTGCCATAACTATATCCCCACGGATGTAATCTCCCGTCAGATGCGCATGCGCGGCTATAACGTGCTGCACCCCATGGGCTGGGATGCCTTTGGCTTGCCCGCCGAAAACCGCGCCCGCGATACGGGCATTGCGCCCCGGCTGACCGTTGACCAGAACACCGCCAACTACAAACGCCAACTCGACCTCATCGGTTGCTCGTACGACTGGGATCGGGAGATCGACTCCAGTGCGCCGGAATACTACAGGTTCACGCAGTGGCTCTTCCTGTTGATCCACCGCCGTGGCTTGGCGTATAAGGCCAAGGGCCAACAGTGGTGGTGTCCGTCGTGCCAGACTATCCTGGCAAACGAGCAGGTGCATGACGGCCGCTGCTGGCGCTGCGACTCCTTAGTTGAGAAGAAGAGCCTGGAGCAGTGGTATTTCAAAATTACGGACTACGCCGACCGCTTGCTCAATGATCTGGAAAAAATCGACTGGCCGGAATCCACCAAAGAGATGCAGCGCAACTGGATCGGCCGCAGTGAGGGTACGGAAGCCGTCTTTCTGACGGAAATCGGTGACGAGCTGCGGGTCTTTACCACGCGGGCGGACACGCTGTTCGGCGCAACCTTCATGGTGCTGGCGCCGGAGCACGAACTGGTAGACAAGCTCACCAAGCCGGAGCAGAAAGAGGCCGTGGACCGCTACGTGGCCGCTGCCGCGCGCACGGAGGAGACCGAGCGTCAGTCCGCCGAGCGCGAGAAGACCGGCGTGTTCACCGGTTCCTATGCCATCAATCCGGTGAACGACGAGCACATTCCCATCTGGATTGCCGACTACGTATTGGTGACGTACGGTACCGGCGCCATCATGGCCGTGCCCGCGCACGACCAGCGCGACTTCGAGTTTGCGCAGAAGTTCGGCTTGGACGTGCGCGTGGTCGTGCAACCGCCTTATGAGGTCGATTGGGACGTTTCCGACGCCTACGAGGGTGAGGGAACGTTGGTCAACTCCGGGACGTTCGTTGGCGAAACGTCCGCTGAAGGCGGGGAAAACATCACGGAGTGGCTGAATGAGCGCGACCTGGGCGGTCCCAAGGTGCAGTTCCGCATGCGCGACTGGCTGATTTCGCGCCAGCGCTACTGGGGCGCGCCCATTCCCATGATCAAGTGCCCGAAGTGCGGCTGGGTCGAGATGCCCACGCCCAAGCTGCCGGTGCTGCTGCCCGAAATTGAAGACTTTCAACCAACCGGCGACGGCCGCTCGCCGCTGGCCAAGGTGGGCTCTTTTATGGCCACCACGTGCCCCGACTGCGGCGGCCCCGCCGAGCGCGAGACCGATACCATGGATACCTTCGCGTGCTCGTCGTGGTATTTCCTGCGTTTTGCCGATCCGCAAAACGACGAGTTGCCGTTCGGCCTCGATAAGGCGCGCCATTGGTTGCCGGTAGACCTGTACGTCGGCGGCGCCGAACACGCCACTATGCATCTGATCTACGCGCGTTTCTGGACGAAGGTCATCAAGGACGCCATGCTCATCGACTTCAACGAGCCGTTTGCGAAGCTGCGGCATCAAGGCGTCGTCCTGGCCCCGGACGGGAGCAGAATGTCCAAGAGTCGCGGCAACGTCATCGGCCCGGATGAAATGGTAGATAAGTTCGGCGTTGATTCGCTGCGTGTGTATGAACTCTTCATGGGCCCTTTCGACCAGAACACGAGCTGGAACAGCGAGGGTATTCCCGGCGCGCGCCGCTGGTTGGTGCGGGTGTGGAACATGCTGCTGGGACGCGTTGAGCAGGGCAGCGAGCCCATGCCGGTAGACAAGGCCGAGGCTGAACTTTCACGCTGGATCAACCGCGTCATCAAGCGCGCCGGTGAGGACATCGACGCGATGAAGTTCAACACCATGGTCGCCTACTTCATGGAGTTCACAAACTGGCTCTACAAGGTCTACACGCCGGAATTGGCAGCCACGGAGACCTGGAAGCGGTCCATGGAGCAATTTCTCCTGGTGCTGGCGCCGACTGCGCCCCACCTGGCGGAGGAAATCTGGGAGCGCTGGGGGCGCGAGTACTCCGTCCACCAGCAGGATTGGCCGGAATTCGCTGAGGAATTGACCCACGAAGAGACGTTTACGCTCGTGGTGCAAGTGAACGGCAAGGTGCGGGACACCATCGAGGCCAGCGTCTCGCTGGACGAGGACGGCGCCCGCGAACTCGCGCTGGCAAGCGAGCGCGTGCAGCAGTTCATGGCCGGCAAGGACGTAAAGCTGGTCAAATATGTTCCCGGTCGCCTGATAAACGTGGTGGCGGGCTAGTATGCTCCCGCGTAGGTATAGACGTGAAACTGTCAGGTACGCCCTCCCAACATTCGCGCTTTCCGAAACTTGTAGTCTTGCGTACTTTTTCCTTTTCCGTGTACCCCTGTATTTTGAAACTAGGTCGGTAAGTACCTGAGCCGGATTATCTGGCGTATTATCGCTTGCGGGCTATAGGAAGCTTGAGGGATGTTGGGAAGCCAGAAGACGCGGAAGACTAGTTGATTGCACAGTCCGTTCACCCTGAGCTTGTCGGAGGGCGGGTTTCTGAGTAAGCAACGTCCGCGAAACCGTACACAGTTTCGGTTTGATAAAGGAGCGAAGCGATGCAAAGACGAGGAATACTCTACGGCATGGCTGCCGGCGCTGCCGCCGTGGGGCTGAGCGCGTGCGGCCAGACCTTGGTCGGACAACAGAGCACAGGCACCGGGACTGTGAATGTTGAGGACCTTCCGGTGCTCGGCAAAGCGCCGGAACTCATTGACACGACATGGATCAACTCGGAACCGCTCACGCTCGCGGGCTTTCAGGGCAAGTCGGCCGTTGGGTTAGCCTTCTGGACCTATGGCTGAATTAATTGCCTGAACGATATCCCCGGTCTGGTGGATTTACATAACACTTATGCGGACGATAAGTTCACGCTGATCAGCATTCATACGCCGGAATTCAGCCACGAGAAGGTGGTGGACAACGTGCGCAACGCCGTCGAGCGGCTCGGCCTGCCGTATCCCGTCGCCATCGATAACGACTTCAAAATATGGCGGGCCTTCGGCAACCGCGCCTGGCCGACCCTCTACCTCATCGACCGCCAGGGCGACGTGCGCCTCGCAAAAGTCGGCGAAGGCCGCTTCGGCATTGTGCGCGGTGCGATCGAATACCTGAAGGAGAATGACGCGTAGGTCCCATGCTGTAAGTTGATGACCCTACGAATGTCATCCGGCGTTCTTTGCTGAGTTTTATGCGCGTGTGTGCCGTGGAGTGGCAGCGCAAATCCTTCAGCGGCTCTTCATGTCATTCCGAGCGGAGCGAGGAATCTAGAGTCTGCGAGCTCGAATCTCCACTCCAACACTATTCTTAATGTGAATAAACTGTAGCGCGGGGGCTTGTCCCCCGCCTACTTGCATGTATTGGGTCTTACTGCTTTCATGGTAACGGCAATTTAGCTGCCTCAGGTACCGTGGGAGGAATGTCGCACCTATGCCCTTAGAGGAATTGCACTCACTGGTCGAAACGCTCAAAGAGCGTATCGAGTTACATGGCGCCGCGCTCAGAGCGAGCGAAGCGCTAACCCGCTACGCCCTGATTGACCCGCTACTGCGCGAACTTGGCTGGGACACAACAGATCCAGTACTGGTCATTCCAGAGTACAAGTCAGGTAATGGCCGAGCGGATTACGCCCTTCTTGGCAGCGATGGCAGTCCGGCGATGATGGTTGAAGCGAAGAGTCTGGACTCTTCGCTCCGCGATACTGCGCTGACACAGGGAATACAGTATTGCCTTGAAAAGGGCACAAAGCACTTTGCCCTGACAGATGGCAATAGCTGGGAGATATACGAAACGCACCGGCCCGTACCCATAGATGAAAAGCGTGTCGTCGAATTCGACTTGAGCAGGCAGCCAGCGGCCGAGGTCTGCCTTCAGGCACTTGCATTGTGGCGACCGAGCATGGAATTGGGTAGAGCCGCCGCAGGGCAAGTAACACTCATTCAACCGGAGGCAAGGCCGTCTGACACACCAGAGTCGGATCCGATTGCTCCTGAGCCTGCGTCGCCCGTTCAAGACGACCGTGCATGGCAGTCTCTGTCAGAACTTAGACCAAAGCAACGCACTCCTTCACCTGTTGAGATCCAGTTCCCGGACGGTTCGCTTCGCCCCATCAAGTATTGGAATAGAGTAGTGGTTGAAGTTGCTCGATGGCTTGTAAACAGCAAATATCTGAGAATTGACCATTGCCCGATTCCCCAGACAAACAGTCGCGCACGGTACTTGGTACACAAGGAGCACAAACATCCGACAGGCAAAGACTTCTACAATCGCGAACAAGTGGAAACTATATGGGTTGAGAAGGACTATATCATCCCCGAACTTGTGGAAAACGCTCGCTCTATCATCAACCATGTGGGCCAGGACACGGCGCAGTTCAAAGTGCGGTTTGGTTAACTGATTGCATTACAGATGGGGCCATAGTCAGGATGGAGCTAAACTGGAAGAGGAACTGCTGCCTGATGGACTACAGCCGCTAGGCCAGTTTGTCACGTATAGCAAACCTCAGTGTCCAGGCGACCAGAAGTACAGACATGCTTCAGCCTGTGCCAGAATCATATTGAGAGAATAAGCGCAAGTGGATCGGGAAAGAACTCAAGAACTTACCCAGTTGCTACAGGCAGCAATGGAAACTGTCGTCATTAGACACACCTTAAGCGATGAACCTCTATCCCTGAACAAATATAGAGAAGCTCTGCGGTCTCGGCGTACGACATATAGACCTGACTTATTCGAACTCACATTGCCGCGCATCTATCCTGATATTCAAGATAGCGCTGCAAAAGCAAGACTTCTCGACTTCACACGAGAGGAACTAGCTGAATACATACACAAAGACAACATGCACACTGCTACCTTTTCAGGAGATGCATTCCCTGGACACGATCCTCTGGAACAATTGCTATGGAATCTTCTGAGGAACACAATTGCCTGGGACGTTGAAAGAACAGTGCGAGACTTTTGTAGATGTGTGGAAGCCAGCTGCGGTTCATTCTTAAGAATCGCACTACTCAGAGGTGCAAGTGTAGAACACGAGATACAGTTGTACGACGGAGTGCAATTCGTTCCACTTCCATCTACATCAAGCGACTTCCCAACCTTTATGCCTGACCCAACTATGTTTGGCGTAACGGAAAGAGCGTTTACTTCGGTAACGGTTGTTGTAATGGACTACACTGTAACACCTCTCTTTTGCAAGCCCGGCAGAGATGGGACTGAACAGTTTCAAGAGGTGCTAAACAGCAAGGGTGCTCCGAGTTTTGACTTGGATAGGTTTTGCCAAGCCCTATCTTTGGCAGCTAATTCGGCAATTCGGTCTGAATTTGAGTGGGAATACTTCGACGAGAATGAGATATCTATGCTGAGTCAGACGGGAGGGCATCGTACATATTGGGGATCTCCTAAGCCATCATATGCTATTGACAAATACGTCGAAGTTTCTGAAGCCGATATCCATAAGGCAAAGGGACTGTATGAGTGCTGGGACAATCTTGATCCCTGCGTCCATGAAGCACTACAGATTCCCATTGATAGATGGATAAGGTCGAGAACAAGCCGGGACACTGTCAATAAGATGATCGACTTGGGAATAGCTCTTGAGTCCCTCTATTTGTCGGACAATCCAGGTCAGTTGTCGTTTCCATTGCGCCTTCGCGCTGCCTGGCACATGGGGGAAAACAACACAGAGAGAAAAAAGCTGCTAGCTGAGTTCAAGGAAATATATAAGTGGCGCTCCGATGCTGTGCATAAAGGCATTCTCCCCAAGAGGCCAAGAGTCCCTGGAAAGTCGATTTCCCAGTCAGACTTCATTGAACGAGCTCAATGCCTGTGCTTGGAGTCAATCCTTAGAATTATTCGTGATGGGCACATTCCCAATTGGGACGATTTAATACTGGGTGAGGATGGAAGCTGACTCTGCCAAGTACCCATCGACAGGGATTTTCTGGCCACTTCGCTAGGCTATTCCGCTTCATGGGAGGCCGCTTTGAACTAACACAGAGCTGTGCCCAAGGTAGATTCAGCGTTTCCATATCAGACCATTCGTACCACTGACACGAAATAGATAAAGCGCTTCCTCACTTCCCAAAGTAACCTCACCGGAATCACTCATGCGTCTTGCTGTATTAGCCGACATACACGGTAATATCCATGCCCTCGAAGCGGTCCTTGCAGACCTGAAGCGGCAAATGCCGGACCAAGTCGTAGTCTTAGGCGATAGCGTCATAAAATTTCCGCAAAATCGCGCTGTTTTGGCTGCGTTGGACGACCTTCCCCACGTGGGGATTGCCGGGAACATGGAGCGAGGTTTGCAGACGCTGGTTGGCGATGAGTGTGTCGACCTCTCCCAGTACGACTCCGGCAAAGGGGCGATGTACCTCAAGCAGCAGGCGCTCAGAGAGCTTGGCCCAGAGCGAGTGGCACAGTTTCGCAAACTGCCTGCCGAGCGCACGTTGTCTCTGGTAGCAAAAAATGACACGCTGCTCTGTCACGGCTCACCCGGGCATCTCACCGAGGCAATCTATCCCGCGCCCGGGGCCACGCCGCCCGGCCCCGACCAACCGAGCACGTCTGCAGACGAACTCCAAGCCAAGTTGCGAGGCGTGACCGCGAATCTTGTGCTTTGCGCGCATACCCACCGGCGGGTCGAACGCCGCTATAATGGAATACTGGTAGTCAATCCCGGCGCGGTGGGCCACACCTACGAGCGCAAACACGATCCCCGCGCCTGCTACGCGATTTTGACGCATCAGCGCGGCGGATGGGACGTGGAATTTCGTTTGGCGCCCTATGATGGGGAGCGGGCGGTGCGGGAAATGTTCGCAGCCGTGCCGCAGAGTGCTGAAAGCGCGCGCCGCTACCTGGAACGCATTGCAGAATACGTAGTCTGAGCGCTCAGCCCAGCGAGGTCGGTGATGCTTCACGTAGAGGTGAGGGGCGAGATAGTAAGCGTCATCTCGGTTTTCGATTTGCATTGGCAGTCTCTCGCCAAATGCGTACGCCATTGTTGACAGTCCGCTGTAGCGCGGGGGCTTGTCCCCCGCTCTTCATCGTGAACGGCTTGATACAGGGCCGGTCTCCAGTCCGCGCCAGGCTGAGCAGATGGATTCTCTAGACTCACAAACGAAGTGCAACACTTTGCTAAGGTGTTGCCATGGGAAAGAGATACACGCATTTTACCATTGAAGAGCGGTGTGAAGTGGCCAGACTTCTCGCCGCGGGGCAGTCGCAGCGGAAAATTGCTACAGCTCTGGATCGCGCGCCATCGACCATTACGCGGGAGGTAATACGCAATGGGTCCGGGAAGCAGGGGTATCAGGCGAGATATGCCCAGGAACAGGCGTTGGCGCGGCGTTGGGGCGGCGGCAAGCTGGAGCGAGATGCTGCCTTGCGGGAGGTGGTGCTGGGATACTTGCGAGCTGGCTGGTCGCCGGAGCAGGTATCCGGACGCTTGGCGCGGGACGCCAGCGGCCCGGTCATCTCCCACGAGACCATCTATCGCTTTATCTACGCGCAAATGGCACGCACCAAGGACTACACGTGGCGGCACTACCTGCCGCGGGGCAAGTCCAAACGCGGCTGGCGGGGGCGCAGAGGCGGCAGTCCGGCCTCGTTCATTGCCCAGCGCCGACCGCTGGCAGAACGGCCCCAGACGGCGGCAGACCGCCAATCCCCCGGTCATTGGGAGGTGGACCTGATGCTCTTTCGCACCTACGGCCAAGCCGTCTTGACCTTGCACGAGCGCCACTCGCGCTTGCTCATCGCCACGCGACCGCCCGGCAAGGCCGCCGAACCTATCGCCACTGCCATGCACGACCTGTTCGCTTCCTTGCCTCCAGAGTGGCGTCAAACCGCCACCTTCGACAACGGCACCGAGTTCGCGCGCCACTACCGCCTCCATGACCTGGGGATGCAGACCTTCTTCTGCGACACCCACTCTCCCTGGCAGAAAGGCGGCATCGAAAATGCTATCGGGCGCCTGCGGCGCGGGCTGCCGCGCAAGACCGATCTGGCGACCGTAACCGAGGAACGCTTTGCGCAACTCGTGCAGGCCTACAACCACACCCCGCGCAAGTGTCTTGACTACCAAACGCCAGCAGAAGTATTCATGAACCAAGTGTTGCACTTGAAATGTGAGTCCACCTTCCCGCGTGCGCGGGAATGACGGACACGAGGTAATGACGGACCACGGGGGGTAGTTCTCCCGCCTCTCGATCGATAAGCACAATCGTAATCTCTGCCAAGGCGCCAACCATGCCCGTTACCCGCATAATCACTGACCTCACAGAAGCACGGAGCACCGTCCTCAAGCGCACGCCGCTTGGAGACGAAGAGTTGCCGACGCACGTCGCAGCACGCATTCGCGAGGTCTTCGGAACTGAATTAACTGCCGGTGAGGTGGTCGACCGCATTCTGGCGGACGTGCAGGCTGAGGGCGACACCGCGCTAAAGCGCTACATTCAACACTTCGACGGCGTCGTACCGGAGCCGTTGGAGGTTTCCGCTGAGGAGATAGCTGCGGCAGTTGACGAAACTGACGATTCGCTTTTGGGTGTTCTGCAAATCTCGGAGGCACGCATCGCCGCGTATCACGAGCGCCAGCGGCGTAACTCGTGGCTGGACTTTGAATCAGGTCTCGGGGAAATGGTGCGACCGCTCCAGCGCGTGGGCATCTACTCGCCGGGCACGGAGCGCGTATACCCGTCGTCGGTATTGATGTCCGTGGTACCGGCGCGCGTGGCCGGTGTGGAAGAAATCATACTGGCGACGCCGTGCCGCGCCGACGGCAGCGTGCATCCGCTCAAACTGGCTGCTGCCGCCGTATCAGGCGTGCACCGGGTGTTCAAGGTCAGCGGTGCGCAGGCCGTTGCCGCGCTGGCATTCGGCACCGCTCAAGTGCCCAAGGTGGATAAGATCCTCGGCCCGGGAAATATCTTTGTAATTCTTGCGAAACAGAAAGTCTACGGACAGGTGGGAATCGACCAGCTTCCCGGACCTACTGAGACGCTCATCGTGGCCGATGCGGCGGCCGACCCGGCGGAGGTGGCGGCTGACTTGCTCGCTCAAGCCGAGCATGACTTTCTCGCGACACCGCTGCTCATCACGAATTCGGCCGAACTTGCAGCGCGCGTTGAAAAGGAACTCGCGGCGCAACTCACAGCGCTGCCCCGCCGGGAAGAAGCCGCCTATTCGTTGTTGCACAACGGCGGCATCGTGGTGGTTGATAGTCTGGAAACGGCCATAGAAGAAGCCAGTGAATTTGCGCCGGAGCATCTCTGCCTGCTCACGCAGGAGCCGTGGCAGTGGGTGGGCAAAGTCCGCAATGCCGGCGGCATCTTCGTGGGCAGCGCCTCGCCGGAGGTACTGGGCGACTACATAGCCGGCCCCAGCCACGTCATGCCGGTAGGCGGCACGGCCAGATTCTCTTCACCAATCACCGTTCAGGAATTTTATAAGAGCACCAGCATCGTAGCGCTTGATCCAGCGACTGCCGCGGCCATCGCCGGCCCCGCCGCCGCGTTAGCTGAAGCGGAAGGCTTCTTTGCCCATGCCCAAGCGGCGCGCAGGCGGGCACATCGGGCTTGAGCTGCCGTCCCGCGTAGGGGCACGACATGTCGTGCCCCTACTTGTGGGCGCGCCTACGGAATACGTATCATAGGAACAAGCAATAAAACCGCCAGGCAATTGAAATGAGGTCTCCCATGCGCGTGATTACCCTTAAGCCCCAGCCGCTCACTGACGAGAGCTTTGCGCCATTCGGAAATATCCTGAATCTGGACCGTTCCGAGATCGTCTGCACGGACGGCGTTCTCACGGCGCGCATTACGCACGCTCCCTTGCGCGATCTCACTGAGGAGCGGCCGCACTTCCTCAACCGTCATATGGAGGAGACACAAGTCTTCGTGCCCCTGGGCGGCAAGGACGGCCTGTTCTTTGTAGGGCCACCCAGCGAGACTCCGGAGTCGTTCGATCCTGAGAAAGTAGCGCTCTTTCACTTTCCGGGCAGTTGTGCGATACGGATGCACGTTGGCACGTGGCACGTCGCGCCCTTTGCCGTGAGCGAACCGATCGACTACATCAATATTCAGGGCGACAAAGTGCGTCACTACACCGACGGGTACGACTTTAAGGAACGCGACGACCTGGTATTTCAGTTCGACCTGAGCTAAAGCAGCGGAGTTTGGACCGTTTAGGACTTGCATCACGGCGAACGGGCTGAGTAGGGGTTGAGCCCGTCATTCCCGCGAAGGCGGGAATCCATCTTTCCATGAAGCCTGGTAGCGCAATAGGGACAGGAAAGCAGCAGTTTCTACGTTTGCGGGGCTACTAGAGGAAGATTGGTTTGCCTATTCTCTTATCGTCATCACCCCTCTAATGCGGGTGAGCACATTAGATTCCTCGCTCCGCTCGGAATGACACGAACTCTTGCTGTATTCGAGACCATTAAGCCTTCCGGTACTTGCCTGGGGAACAGTCTAAGAGAAAGCATCTCAATGACACGCACGGGACAACACAGTCGGCAGACGCAAGAGACCGATGTCGCCGTGGCGATCACGCTGGACGGCACCGGTCAGGCGGAGATCGCGACCGGTATCGGCATGTTGGACCACATGTTGCGTCAGCTTAGCACCCACGGCCTCTTTGATCTGGACGTGCGCGCCGGCGGCGACCTGGAGGTCGACTCGCATCACACTGTCGAGGACGTGGCAATTTGCCTGGGGCGCGCGCTTGACGCTGCCTTGGGCGACAAGGCCGGCATAAACCGCATGGGCTGGGCTATCGTGCCCTTGGATGAAGCCTTGGCGCTGGTCTCAGTGGACCTGAGCGGACGCGGCGCCGCTGCAGTTGACGTGCCGCTCTCCGGCTATAAGCTCGGCGCCTTACAGAGTGAGATGATCGCCCACTTCCTGGATACGTTCGCCGTCCAGGGGCATTTCACCCTTCACGCCCGGCTGCTGGCCGGCGCAAACGACCACCACAAGGCCGAGGCGGTTTTCAAAGCTCTCGCCCGCGCGCTTGCGCAGGCAGTCCAGCCTGATCCCCGCCGCCAGCAATCCGTGCCCAGTAGCAAGGGATCATTGGAATGAAAAGACATGTCGAGTCCAAGCTGGAGAAGACGTGATGTTCCGCAGTTTTTCAGCGAGAAACTTTCGCTGCTTCCAAGAGTTCAAAATCGAACCGCTTGCGCGTGTCAACCTTATCGTGGGTGAAAACAATGTCGGCAAGACAGCGCTACTAGAGGCACTGAATCTGCATTGTTTGCCAAGCGTGACGGAAAATGCATTTGGCGCGAACTTCCTCAGAGGTGCTAGTGGGAGCAACTCAGCTATTTGGAGAGAATTGGATTGGCTGTTCTACGCAAAACGGATCAAAGATGAGATTGAGTTGCAGAGCGTCCACGACGCGGCCGGAAAGAGCGAGTTACAAGTTCGGCTTGTCCAACCTGAGGAGCGTTCGCTCTTGCCTGCCAAAGCAAATGGGGATTCCCAATCCGACCTGAATGTAGGTGCGACCACCGCTGGACTCAATGAACTAACAATGGTCTATAAGGATCGAAAAGGAGAGGAATACACTTCCCGCGCCCGGTTGGTCCCAGTGGAATCAATTTCGTATTCGTCTAATATTGATCCATTGGAAATCAAATTTTCTTCGTCAAGTATCGAACCATTTGGGCGCGCTTTGCGCGTGCTTAAGCATCTGCGGTTCCCCGAGGCTTACGCGGAACTCTATAGTGCCTTGGTAGAAGCAGAACGGGAGTCGGAGCTGCTGCCTGCATTACGGGCTCTAGATCTGCGAATCCGCCGTCTGGAGTTGCTCTATCGTGGGAACCTGCCAGTATTCCACGTTGACATCGGCAACGTCCCATTGATGCCGCTCTTTCATATGGGAGAAGGGATTACTCACGTACTCTCTTGGCTTCTTGTAATCAAGACCTATGAGAACGGCACGGTGCTCATCGATGAGTTTGAGAATGGACTGTACTACGCGGCGCTTGTGGACGTTTGGAAGGCAGTGGGCGCGGCGGCAAGACAGTCGGACGTGCAGGTGATTGCAACGACGCATAGCTGGGAGTGCGTCCTAGCGGCTCATAACGCCTTTGCTGAGAGCGGTGAAGATGAATTTCGCTTGCACCGCCTGGAGCGTAGAGATGGCGACATTGTCGCGATAACGTACGACCAGGAGCAACTGGCGACCTCCGTCGAGTTCGGTTTCGAGGTGCGCTGATGCCTGAGCCAGGCGGCCCTCGTCCCGGCCAGCAGACGATCACACTGAGCAAAGTCCTCCTGGTGGAAGGGGAGAACGAGCGGCGGTTCTTTCACGCTTTGCTTGATCGCCTTGGCGCTCACGATGCTATCCAGATCATCAACTACCAGGGAAAAGACCGGCTGCGAGAGCATCTGCGTATGTTGCCAACTCTTCGCGGCTACGCTGCTTTAGATTCGCTCGGCGTCACGCGCGACGCCGACCAATTCGCCGCCACCGCGTTTCAATCGGTCTGCGGTTCACTCGACAATGCTAAACTCGGCGTACCGGATCAAACAATGTTGGCAACGCAAGGTAGACCACGTGTTTCCGTGTTCATTCTCCCTGACTGTTCTAATCCAGGAATGCTAGAGACTCTCTGTCTCTCTGCAGTAGAGTGTGATCCGGCTATGCCTTGTGTGGATGAGTATATTCGCTGTCTTGAAGACACTGCATACATGCCTCCAAAGAACCCCGACAAAGCCCGTGCCCATACTTTCTTGGCCTCCCGTACTAATCCTGTTCTGCGCGTAGGCGAAGCGGCACAGGCCGGGCACTGGCAATTGGATTCGCCGGTATTCGATCCACTGAAGAGCTTTCTGCAAGCACTGTGACTGAGGGGTGGTTATGGGTAAGGAGGAACCCTCGGATAAGCTAACCTCAGTCCCCCCTAGCCCCTTGCCCAGCACGCTGTTGCCCCGTGAGTCAGCGGCAAAGCGGTGGGTGCGGCGCGGGTGGCTGCGGACACTGGCGCTCTTGCGTCCGTATCGTTTCCCTACTCCCCACGTCGCGCGCATCCTGGTAATCCGCCCCGACCACATTGGCGACGTGCTGCTCATCACACCTGCCTTGCGGCTGCTGCGCCAGGCGTTTCCTGAGAGCGAGATCACCGTGCTGGTTGGCCCCTGGTCTGAGAGGGCGCTGGCAAATAACCCGCACGTCGACCGCATTCGCACCTGCCGCTTTCCGGGCTTCGATCGCAGCCGGCCGCGGCAGGGCGTGCGGGCTTACACGCAATTGTGGGAAGAAGCCGCGCATTTGCGCAAAGAAGACTACCAGGTTGCGCTCAACTTACGACCGGATTTCTGGTGGGGCGCGGCTCTTGCCGCCTTTGCCGGCATCCCGTACGTCTGGGGATACGATGTGCCGGAGTGCGCGCCGTTTCTGACCCATGCACAGCCCGTGGCACATGACGAACATCAGGCAGTTACCAACCTGCGACTGGTGCAGGCCGTCGCCGCCGTGGGCAGTCCCGTTGAGGATGTTGGCACGGAGCTGCAGTTTGATTTCACGGGCGATGACGAGCGGGCGGCCGCTGCGCTCCTGCGCGCTGCCGGGATACCTGCGGATGCTACACTTGTCGCCATCCACCCCGGTTCCGGCGCGGCTATCAAGAATTGGTCCGCTACCGGTTGGCACACCGTCGGCAATGCGCTGGCGCAGGACAACTGCGTGCACTTCGTCGTGACCGCCGGGCCCGGCGAGCAGGAACTGGCGCGGGCAGTCGCCGCGGGTCTGCCGCACGAGCGGACCATAGTGGCGGGGCAGACCTCCCTTGGCACATTGGCAGCGTTATACGCCCGCTGCGCGCTGGTGCTGGGCCCCGATTCCGGCCCGCTGCATCTCGCGGTTGCCGTGGGTACCCCTTCGGTGACTCTCTATGGTGCGAGTGATCCCGTGAGATTCGGACCTTGGGGGCCCAATGCGCGGCACCGCACGGTAATATCTTCAATTCCCTGCCGACACTGCGGGTACCTGGCGTTGCCCGAATCGGCCCTGTCACAGCACCCATGCATGCAACTCATAGATCCTGCCGCGGTGACAGCCGAGGCACAGAAACTGCTGGCGCAGGCCGTAGCGAGCGCGCCCACATGAATACGGCAATCAAGCACGTCGCCCGTCGCGCCGCCGGTGTGGCGTTGTGGCTGGTCTGCGCCGCGCTGGCCTTGACTGCGCGTTTGCGGCACGGACGGCAGCCCTTCCGACCGGAAATCGTAGAGCGCATCCTCATCATCCGGCTCGATCTCATCGGCGACGTGCTCTTTTCGGTGCCGGCAATCCGCAACACGCGGCAGCGTTTTCCCAACGCGCGCTTGGATGTGCTCGTGGCGCCCAATACGGCGCCGCTCTTAGCCGAATGTCCATACGTTGATAACATCTGCACGCTTGATGTGCACACGCTCGCCCACGTTCCCGGTGTCTTTTCCCTCGGCCTTTGGCGGCAGGCTTGGCAGACAGTCCAAACCTTGCGCGCACAGCGTTACCACCTTTGCCTTAGTCTCTACGGTGTGCCTGGGGCCACCATCGGCCTGCTGACCGGGGCCACGCACCGGGCGGGATTCGCCGACGAGGCCCCGCCGGGCTCTTTTTCCCTGCTGGCAGCAGGCAGTCGTCTGCCGCAGGACCGCCATGAGGTGCATTGCGCGCTCGCGGTGGCGCAAGCCGCCGGCGCCGCCGCCGCACCCGACCGCATGGAAGCCTGGGTGAGCACGGCCGACCGCGCTTGGGCGGAAGCGGCCCTAGCCCCCACGGGGCGGGCGCGGTGGGTTGCCTGCGGTCACGGCGCGCGCAATGGCTATGCGAAAATATGGCCCCGGCGTCATTGGGTCGCGTGCATAGATCAACTCCACCAGGCCGGTTATCGCGCCGTGCTGGTGGGCGGCCCGGATGAAGCAAGTGAGGCGGCGCAGATTGCCCGGGCTTGCGCGGAGCCGCCCCTGGTGCTCACCGGCAAGACGACGCTGGCACAACTCGCTGCAGTCCTCGAGCAGTGCGCCCTCATGGTTGGCAGCGATAGCGGGCCTTTGCATCTCGCAGTGGCGCTGGGGACGCGCGTTGTGGGACTGTACGGCGCCACGAGTTGGGTGCGCTACGGGCCGTTCGGACAGCCGGACGCCGTGCGGCGGCATCCCATCTTTTGCAGTCCCTGCTACCGACCGGAAACCGGCCGACCGGCAATCTGTCGCTACGGTACGGTCGAATGCATGGAAGAACTGAAGCCGGCTCAGGTGCTGGCGGGCATGCCCGCTGCAAAAGGAGATACGGGACAGTAGAATAGGTGCTGGGTGCACGGAGAGTGCAGCGAGCAATTCGGCTGGGAGTCCCACCTGTGTGGCAGGGGCAGGAGTCTTGGCACTGCTTGGCGGGGTATGTGGCTTGCTTGAGTTGTATTCGCATTGGGGCCGGCGGCGTGTGGGACAATGTCCGTTCAGAGTGGAGCGCAGGTTGCAAACCTACGCTATCGAAGTGGATTGAGCTACGTTTCGCAAGCGGATAATAGAATCTGGGCTAGTCCGTGTAGCGCGGGGGCTTGTCCCCCGCCTCTTCAGGAGACAGGGGGGCGAAACCTGCTCGCTCTGCGAAAAGGATTGTGCTACATAAGAGCAAATTGGGGGAAGCAGCGACAGCACACGTAGCCGCGCCCTGCAATTGCGATGCACAGGTTACAAACCTGTGCTACCGGAAAAGACAGGGGATTGCCTTGGTACTTGTTACTTTCAGAGATGCGCATCCGTGTAGCGCGGGGGCTTGTCCCCCGCCTCTTGGGTAGGAAGCAAGTGGGAATTCGGTTTCCACAGACATGCAATTGGGCAATGGGAAGAATTGAATCAAAGGAGAATACAGCATCATGCGCGCAGCAGTGATGGGCATGCGGCACGGACACATCAGCGAGTTTGTGCGGGCCGTAGAGGAGAATCCGGCGGTATCGCTCGTCGGCATTGCCGAAGACGAGCCGACGGTACGCGTCAGAGTTGCAGCCGAACACAGCGTGCCGGTGTACGCGGACTTTGACGAACTGCTCGACAAAGAGCAGCCGCAGGTCGTCGGCGTGGCGCGGACGAATGCCACGAAGTATCTGGCGCTCACCGCCTGCTTGGAACGCGGCATTCATGTAATCGCCGACAAACCGCTGCTCACGGAGATGGCGCAGCTCCGGCAAGTGCAGGCGGCGAACGCCCAGAGCAAGGCGCGCCTGGGCATGATGCTGAGCCAGCGCTTTTCCGCGCCCCATCGGGCCCTGAAAGCGCGGGTGGACGCGGGAGAATTTGGCGAAATCGTGCACATGTACGGCTTCGGCCCGCACAAGCTACGTCCTCACACGCGCAATCCCTGGGAGCTTGACGCGGCGCAAAACGGCGGCGTGCTGGTGGACCTGGGCGTGCACTACTTCGATTCGCTGCGTTGGTTCTCCGGCCAGGAGCCGGTGCGCGTGGCAGCCGCGCAGGGCAATACGCGCTTTCCGGAATTGCCGCAGCTCTACGACCACGCCCACGCGCTCATGGACTTCGACGGCGGCATGAAAGGCATCGTAGTCGCCGACTGGCTCACGCCTGACGCCGCGCCCTACCACGGCGATTACCGGCTCTACATCACCGGCACGCGCGGCACGGCGGAGATTGCGACCGCCGGCACACTGGAGCCCTCGGGCCCCAATAAACAGGGCGGCGTGCGCGTGGTGCTGAACGACAAAGAGCCCTTTGATCTAGAAATCCCGCCTCTGCAACACACGCCTACCAGCGATTTCCTGGAGGCGCTTGTCAATGACCGTGAACCCTACGGCAGCGCCGCAGAGGTGCTCCGCACGATGGAGGTGACGCTGCACGCGAAAGCCGCGGCAGAGAGCGGTGAGTGGGTGAGCATTCCGGCCAGGTAAGCATGACAACCAATAACTTTCTGGTAGTGCAAGAGATTGTTCATCTTCTGTAAAGCCATCTATTGGCGTTAGGACTTTAAGACATCAATTGCCATTCCGAGCGCAGCGAGGAATCTCAAATGTGTGTAGGTTCTTACCTGTCACTTTGCGCCACGGAGTGACAAGGAGAGCGGTTGAGAACTAGAGTGCTGGCTTTGGGACCGTGCACTACGCCGCGTCACGGCGTTCATTGGCAAGGCGTGAAGCTGGATTCCCGTTTTCGCGGGAATGACGGACTGCCGGCTCTATGGCGCTAGTGTTAGTGAAAAGTCAATAGAATACTTTGATAACAGAAGGAGATCGCCCATGCGCATAACCGCTGTTGACACTTTCATCATGTGGGGAAATCCCCGTAATTGGGTCTTCGTGAAGATCTCCACCGACGAGCCGGAAATTTACGGCTGGGGCGAGGCCACGCTGGAAGGCAAAGATGCCACGGTGCGCACGGCAGTCGGGCAGCTTGGCGAGGCGCTGATCGGCAAGGACCCGTTGGAGACCGAGCGCCTGTGGCAGTCGCTCTACAAGGACGGCTTCTGGAAGGGCGGGGTGGTCATCAACACTGCCATCGCGGGCATTGACCAAGCTCTGTGGGACATTAAGGGCAAGCACTTCGGCGCGCCGGTCTACCAACTGCTCGGCGGGCCCGCCCGCGACCGCATTCGGCTCTACACGCACGTTGGCATCTACGAGGCGCACCGCATTGCAACGGAGGCGCAGCGACATGTGGCGGCCGGCTTCACTGCCTTGAAAACCGGCGCGTGGGCAACGGATGAGCATATGGGCGACTATCAGCACGCGGCACTCTTGGGCGAACGCATCGCCGTCTTGCGACAAGCCGTCGGTCAAGACGTGGACCTCATGATAGACAACCACGGTAAGAGCCGACCGGCGCAAGCCATCCGCCAACTGCACGCCGTCAAGGATAGCCGCATCACCTTCTTCGAGGAGCCGGTGCCACCGGACAACATCGAGGCCTTTCGACCCGTGCGCGAGACCGCCCGCGAGCTGGGCATCGACCTGGCCACCGGCGAGCGGTACTTCACCAAGTGGCAGTACGCGCCGCTGCTGGCGGGCCAGTATGTGGACGTAATCCAGCCGGACCTTTGCCACGCGGGCGGCATCACCGAGGTCAAGAAGATCGCCGCGCTCGCCGAAGTGCATCATGTGCTCGTCGCGCCCCACAACCCCCAGGGGCCGCTCTCTACGGCCGCCGCAGCCCACATCGGCATGAGCGTCCCCAACTACCTCATGCTGGAATACGTGCCCAGCCAGCCTTACCGCGATAAGGTGGTAAAAGAGCCGTGGCAGATCAAAGACGGCTACCTGCACGTGCCTGATCGCCCGGGCCTGGGCGTAGACTTGGACGAAGACGTCATCGCCGCCAATCCGCCCCGCAGCTTCGCGTATTTCAAGAACCTCCGCGACGACACCGGCGCAGTGATGGATGTCTAGCGCCAGGAGGGTCTGTCGAAGCCGCAACCCGTGACGATTGAGGGGCCACGGCCTACACGGTGCGACCCTTTGGGAAAGATTCTGACGTGATGGGTGAACTGGTGGAATCGCTGGTTGCATTAGCGCGGAAGGGCGTTGGATGCAGGGATGTAGCGCCCGCTGCGACCTATTCTGTTCGGCAAGATATTCTGCCTAACTGAGCTCTCTCAGGCACTCAGCGCTGCGGTATACTTTAAGGTGTGCGCCCTTCGGAGGGGTGTCCGAGTGGTTTATGGAGATGGTCTTGAAAACCATTGACCGAAAGGTCCGGGGGTTCGAATCCCTCCCCCTCCGCCAATGATGCCGAGAAACTACTGCGGGGTGGCGCAGGCGCAAACTCCCCTTGCGGGTTGAGACCCTTGCTCACTCAAAGTCGGGGGCGCGTCTTTTCCTCTCCAGCGACGAGACCTTGGCATAGTTCCGTCATTCCGGCGAACGCCGGAATCCAGAGGTGCCTGGGTGTCGCTTAGTTGCTGGACGCCAGGCAGTCTATCATCCCCGCCCCGATCTTCTGCCACCGGGAGGGAAGAGGCGCTGCAGGGGTCCTCCTGTAGCAAAGTTCTGTGGCTCCATCCTGTGGCAGAAGTGTCCCGGTGCAGCAACATGCCACCGCGGATGAGCGGAGCGAATAGAAACCAAAGCCACAACCCTGGTAGTCTGCCTGTGACGCCGTGCATTCCTGAGTGTTTGCAGGCACGTGTGCAGAATTGCTTGCGGGATAGGCTATAATGAAAATGTCTCTGTGCAGCTTTCCGACGCCCTTCATTAGGAATTCGGAGAGCGCACCGGAGCACAGGGAGGGGTCGCATAGTTGGTCTAGTGCGGTCGCCTGCTAAGCGATTGTGGGGTTAATAGCTCCACCGAGGGTTCGAATCCCTCCCCCTCCGCCACCTGATATGCAAGAGAGAACGGCGTCAACCGTTGCGTTGACGCCGTTCTCTCTTTGTCTTCATCGTATCGACTAGTGCAAGCTACCGACCGGATGGCAGGCGCTTACGCGTGGTACCGGTAACCTGGCGCTGAACGCCGGAGCCCTGCCTACGATACCGCCGTGCGCACGGCGCGCTCGATGTCGGGCATCGCGTCTGCCACGGGCTTCTCGCCGGAAAGCGCCTGGCGCAGCGGCAGCGCCAAATTGCGCCCAAGCGCCTGGCGACCCAGCACCGGCGACGGACTCTCTTGATCGAGCAAGTCCAGATACTCCAAATAGGTAGGGGTAAAATTCGTCACCAGTTTTGCCATTGGATACTTCCACTGCGGCTTGAAGGGCAGCGTCATGCTGGTGTTGCCCAAGTAGTCCTGCAGCGTTTCCCGGGTGTAAAGGAATGTGAGCAAGTCCCAACCGGAGGTCGGATTGGCCGCAACTTCGGGAATAGCAATGTGATGCGACCAGACCTGTGTCGCGCCGGCGCTGCCGCTCGGCCCTTTCGGCACCGGCAGCCAATGGAACCGCAAGTCCGGATCTTCTGATTGTTCCGCCGTGTGCACGCGCACGGCGTAGTTGATGGCATCAGCGTCTACGACTGCCATCGAGGTGCGCCCGCTCACGAACAAATTGGCGGAGTCAACGAATGGCGACGGGTCGCCGCTTACTTTGTCTTTGGTAACCAGGTCCGCCAGGAATTGCAGCGCCGCCTGGGTATCGGCGTTGTTCACCACCACCGAGCCGCCATCGGCGTTGCCCTGGAAAAATCCGGAGTTGTTGCTGTAGAGCCACGTCAGAACCTGGAGCCAATTGGAACTCACGTGCATTCCCGAGCGCGTAATGGTATCGCCGTTGCGCTGGGTGAGTTGGAGCGCTGCTTCTTGCAGGTTCTCCCAGCCCCAATTCTTGAACGCTTCAACATCTACGTTAATGCCTGCATCTTCCATGTGCTTGGCATTGAGCGCCAAGCCAATGGCCTGCGGATCGTCATACGGGATGGCGTAGATCTTTTCATCTATAGTCCCGTACGGCAGCACACCCTTGACGAATTGCTGCAAGTTGACCGTGCGCGGCCACCCCAGATAGGTGGTAAGGTCTCGCACCAATGATGCTTCTGCCCAGCTCGGCAGCGCGCCCATCGGCACATGTACCGCATCGGGGCCGCCATCACCGGCGGCGGTGGTTTGCGCCAGGCGGTTTTCAACCTCGCGCTGGCTTCCCAAGAAGACCGGCTGTAGCGTGTTGCCGGTGCGAGCGGCAAAAAGGTCATGTACGTCGGTAAGCCACTGCTGGGTAGGGCCGGATGCCCATGTCCAAAACGTGACAAGCCCGGGACTGCGAATAATCGGCCTTGGACCCTCAACCGGCGTCGGCGTAATTGGAATTATTGGGGTAGGCGTGGGAACACACGGGCCGTCGCAACGACGGCGGTTCAGCCCGGCGCACGCGGTAAAGAGCGATGTTGCCGCGGCGCCCAGACCCACAGTGCCCAACGTGCGGAGCACACCCCGACGTGAGATTTCAGGTTTGCGAGATTCAGTTTTCATGAGGAGCGTCCCTCCGTCCTGCAGGAATTTTCAAGCGTAGTGCATACCTTGCAAGCGTTACAAATGGCGATAACAACTTAAGCGAATAGCATACCCTAACTATTCCTAACAAGTCTACGCTGTTTGCCGCAGATTTGCCACCCGACGGCCGCGTTCCTAGAGTTCTTTTCTTATGAAGTTCTTAACTGGTGGCTGTGTACGCTCAATAACGCTATGTTACGATGAAGTCAACTCGCAGCAGCTGATGAAGTCAACTCGTAGAAGTTGAAAAAGTCAACTCAAAGCAGTTGATAATGTCAACGCATCCGAATGAAAGAAGTGAGGAGAGGACGTACATGCAGTCGACGGTACCTTGGCGCAGAGAATTCTTGTCCGGCGCAATTGCCGCTGTGGCATTTCTCGCAATCTACTTTGTGGCGCGCTTCATCTGGCAGATTCCCGCTTTGCCGGAGGCGGTGATTGAGGGCATTCTTAACTTTATTCCGCCTGCCCTATTCGAGGCGGTGATTCAGCTCTTCGGCTCCTTGGCGAAGACCCTGAACTTCTACGCAATACTCTTAGGAATTGTCGGCGCTGGCGGCCTATTGGGGCTGCTCTACGGCCGTCTGCTGAAGCTACTTGGCGCGGTCGAAAACAGCAGCGGCGGGACGCCAACGGCGCTGCTGTACGGCCTTGGCTACGGCGGGTTGCTGTGGCTGATCCACGGAGTGACGATTTCGCCGTTTGCGGAACGCGGCTTCTTCGGCCTGGATGCACCCTCACCGGTCATTGCTGCCGTAGCCATCGACATCATTGCCTATTTGGCATTTGGGTTTGTGCTTGCATACGTCCGGCAGCCTTTCGTCGTGGAGATGAGCGACACGGCCTCTGAGAGTGTGTTGTCCCGCCGGTCGCTGGCGCCGTTGGCTGCTTCCGGGCTGGCTTTGGGCGGCGCCTACGCGCTCAAGCGCTCGTTTGCTGCGCAGGCGCAGGCCATTTTCAACGAACCGGCGAAAGAAACTACCCTCTCCGCCAGCGGCGAATCGCTCCCCATATTCCAGCAAGGCTTTGAGGGGCTGGAGCCATTGGTCACGCCCAACGACGAGTTCTACGTAATCTCCAAGAACACTATCGATCCCACCGTGGATGTGAATGACTGGAGTCTTACCATCACCGGCATGGTGGACAACAAGATGGTCCTGGATTACGATGCGCTGACGGCCATGCCCACCCAGCAGCAATACGCGACTTTGCAGTGCATCAGCAACGCGGTTGGCGGCGACCTCATCGGCTGTGCGCTGTGGGAAGGCGTGCCGTTATGGAATCTGCTGCTCCAAGCGGGCATTCAGCCGGGCGTGAAGGACATCGTCTTACACGCGGCAGACGGCTACCAGGAGAGCATCCCGCTGGAGAAGGCGCAGGACCCGCAAGTACTTCTGGCATTCCGCATGAACGGCGCGATACTGCCGAACAACCACGGTTTTCCGGCGCGCTTGATTGTGCCCAACATCTACGGCATGAAAAACGTGAAGTGGCTGACGCGGATCGAGCCGGTGGACCACGACTTCAAGGGCTTCTGGCAGCAGCGGGGCTGGAGCGATGAAGCCATTTACAAGACAATGTCTCGCATCGATGCGCCGCGTAACGGCGCAACAGTAAGCGCCAAAGTGGATCGAGAAGTGTTAATCGGCGGCATCGCCTTTGCCGGCAACCGCGGCATTAGCAAGGTGGAAGTCCGCATCGACGAGGGCGAGTGGAAAGAAGCGGAGCTTGGCAAGGTGCTCAGCCTGCTCTCGTGGGTGCAGTGGAAGACCACGTGGGAACCGCCGGTTTCGGCTGGCTATACAATTCGGGTGCGCGCCACCGATGGTACCGGCGAATTGCAGGATGAGACCGAGCTTGCCCCCGCGCCCAATGGCGCTTCCGGCTGGCACACCATTAGTTCGCGCATCAGCGGCATTAGCGACGGGCAGAATTAGCATGGTAGCACGCTAACTTCAAACGCCGGCGCCTCTGGCTACCGGCAAGGCGACGCCCTCACACTTGTAGAAGAGGCGTGCGCGCTTGAGCGACTGCTCACCACTGAGAGGTCCCTACTCTAAGAGTTGCACGCTTTTTCGAGGTAGCTTCTGGGTTACACCATCACTGTGACCCAGAAGCTACGCTTTAAGGCAGGAATTCACCCCTCTAATGGATTTCAGACTGTAGACCGATGAGTAGGGTTGCCAAATGCCTGCGATCGACTAATCAAGTTGGGCCCAAATATGGACCAAACCTGAACCGAGAAACCTTGAGTGAAGTTGCAGGCTTGACCGGGTTCGAAGAGCCTAACTATCATAAAGCTGACCAGATTGGCACTAGTTCCTCAAAAGAGAAATCTAATAGTTAAGAAGTCGATTCCAGTTTACCATGGGGCCTGATGCAAAGAACTTGAGGCATTGCTTCCGATAGTTGAGATAGTTGGACACGCACCCAAGCAGGCAACATCTGATAGCTGGCCGCCATGTCTTCAGCACAGATAGGAGACTATATCCATGGAACCGGTAACGTCTCCTAATGGAGGCAGCGTTCAAGGGCGTCATGCTCTTCACGAACGCTTTAGCAACCGCATTACGGTAAACACCGAGCTTACCCGTAAGGCAGTCTCCTATCAAGGTAATCGGAGAGTTCCTGGTCTTCGTTGGATGAAGTACAAAGAGGGATTCTCGCGCGGACTTGTCGAGCGACTAATTGAGGAACATAGACCAAGAGCGGTACTCGATCCATTTGCCGGCATCGGTACCACTCCCTTAATTGCTGGGAGCAAGGGGATTCAGGCGACAGGCATTGAAATAATGCCTGTTGGCGTTTTAGTAGGCAAAGCGATTACCCATGCTGCCAACGGTGTATCGAAGTCAGCGTTCGAAGCTGTGAGTGGCGACTTACTTGGCAGATTGTCTTCCAATGTGCATGCCCCGGCGGAATTCACATTTTCACATGTCGACATAACTAGAGCAGCTTTTTCGGAAGAGACTGAGCTAGCTATTGCCAAAGCTCGACAGTTCAATTCTACAGTCGGCGATTATGCACTTCGAGCCCTATTGAACGTGGCATGTATGACGGTACTGGAAGATGTCAGCTATACGCGAAAAGATGGTCAATACCTAAGGTGGGACTATCGATCTGGTAGAGCGCTTAGGGCAAGGATGAACAAAGGGCCAATTCCTCCGTTTGAGCACGCACTGGGAGCGCGGCTATTTGAAATGACCCAAGACATTGAAGTACTCAAGCGAGAGTATGGAGGGATTAGTCCTGACTTGGTTGTCGGATCGTGCCTAGATTCGATGCAAGAGCTGAATAATGCGAGCTTTGACATGGCAATAACGTCGCCTCCCTACGCCAACAGGTACGACTACACTCGCACTTACGCACTAGAACTCGCATGGCTTGGGTTCGACCAAGCGAGATTCGCAGATCTCAGACAGCAGATGCTGTCCGCGACAGTGGAAAACAAGACAAAACTCTTGTGGCTTCGCCAAGTATACAAGAGGGAACCAGGCCTGTTGAACAATGCGATTGGAATGTATCAGAATCAGGCAGCTATCCACGAAGTGCTCGCTATTCTCAACAAGCATGTTGGAGAACTAAGCAACAGACATGTAATCAGGTTACTGGAGGGATATTTTCAGGAGATGGCGATAGTTGTCGCGGAGTTAGGTCGACTAATCCGCCCCGGCGGAACTGTGATTATGGTGAACGACAATGTCCAATATCATGGCGAGGAAGTGCCCGTAGACCTAATTCTGTCCGACTTTGCGGAGCAATCGGGGTTCAATTGCGAGAATATTTGGATGCTGCCCCGTGGCAAAGGAAACTCAAGCCAGCAGATGGGTAGGTTTGGTAGGCGTGAAATTAGAAAGTGCGTCTATAGGTGGGTGCGCGAGTGACAAGTCTCGAGGATGCACTCATTAGATCAACCCTGATGTCGGAGAGAATTCGGCATCGGACAGATCAGGCACTGAGAAAGCTCGTGGAGAGCTTTTCCGCAAGGTTAGTATTCTCTCCGTTAGATGAACTAATGATTAGTGAGCAAGCCTGGAAGCTCATCGTTGGTTCAAGAATTGAGCCCAAGCTGGTCTTTGCCCATCCTAGACTTCTCCAAGAGCACCCGCAAGCATCCCAATATTACCGTGGTATAGCGCTATTGCCACAAAAGCGAGTAGCAGATATCGCTGTACCCGTGACTTCCTGGGAAGACGGGACGCGCAAGTCGCCTATTGGCGAACTACAAAGCCTGAAAGTAGCTCGGCTCTATAACGCAGTTATCTCCTCGATCATCGAAGGCACGACCAATTGGACATTGGAGAACGGTTATAGGAACATAATCGCCAATATGGGCATTGGGCTAGATGGGACGTTTCGCAATATCATCGGTCAGGATGCTGAGAACCTGGTGAAAACCAGGATTAAGAACTGGCTCAAGAGTGAAGGGCTGATTCTGAAAGAAGATGATTCTGGGACACAATTCGACCTACCACGTGGCTACTGGATGCGTTTCGGTTCGGAGCCCGACGTACTGTTCCGACATTTGACTGAGAGACAGAGTGATGATGTCGCAACGATAGAGATTAAGGGTGGCAAGGATCCTGCAGGGGCACTGGAACGTCTGGGTGCTATGCAGAAGAGTTTCGAAGCAACGCCACCAAACTGCGTCAACTTCCTAGTTGTAGGGGTAGTAACTGAGGAAATGAGATCAAGGCTGAATGCTATGGGCGTCGTGAAGGTATTCTTGCTTGATGAACTGGCGCACGATGGCCAGCCTTGGACTCGCTTCCTCAATGAGGTTTTTCACTATACAGTACGAATTACCGACTCGGTCGTAGCCTAGCGGGATCCTGGCGTGAATCACCAGAGCTCTGCAGTCCACCGACCAGATAATTAGAGCCGACCCGAGAGCGTTGGGATGCCCAATGTCTCCGCCATGCTATCGAGGTCCTCCACGATTTGGGTCGCGAAAGCGATGCCGTCGCGCAGGAAGTTCTCTTTGCGCTCCAACTCGATCTCGCCGGGCAGGTAGATCCGTTCGATCCCTTTGGCTCTATCGGAGTTGCGCATCTGGCGGATTTGCACGTCCATGCGCTGCTTGAATTCGTCCACCGGCAGCATGTGGCCGATGTCCAGCGCCATGAAGAGCTGGCCCATGGCCTGCGGCGTGTTGGGAATGCCGCCCCGGCGCACGTCCTGCCCGAACAACGCGCCCGTGAGCACACCGCAGAGTGCGTCGAGCACTACCGCCAAGCCGTAGCCTTTGGGTCCGCCCACCGGCGCCATGAGCGTGGCGATGCTGGGGTCGTCCGTGGGTATGCCTTCGTCGGTCAGGGCCCAGTCGCGCGGAATAGACTCGCCCTTGCGCTTTGCCAGCGCCACCTTGCCCGCCGCGACCACGCTCACCGCCATGTCGAGCATAAGCGGACGTTCTTCTTCTGCGGGAATAGCGTAAGCGATCGGCGTGTTGCTCAAGCTGGGCGTAACGCCGCCGTAGGGCGCCATGACCTGGATGCCGTTCGTTGAACAAAAGCCGATGGCGTCGTGGTCGATGGCGCGCATGGTGTAGTAGGCCGCCGCGCCAAAGTGGTTGCTCTCGCGCACGCCCACCGCGCCAATACCAAACTCCTTGGCTTTCGCGATTGCCAGGTCCATGGCCTGCACGCCCGCCACTTGCCCCATGGCGTTGCGCGCGCTGATGACGGCCATAGCGCCGTTGTCCGAGACCACTTCCGGCGTTGCCGTCGGGTCAATCGACCCCACCTGAATCCAGTTGGTGTAGAGCGGCAGAAAGTTGCTGCCGTGGGTGAAGACGCCAGTGAGATCGGCGTGCACCAAGGACTGCGCCACGAGAGACGCTTCCCCCGGCAGCATGCCGACTTTGCAGAACGCCTCCGTATCGAACTCTTCCATTACTGTGGCCGGGACGCGGACATTGCCAGCTTCAGCGGACATGGATTAGTCTCCTTCTCCTAAGTTCAAAGCGATAACCCACCTTAGATGCGCGCGCTGCGCACGCACAGACCGGCTCAGCGTGTGCCGTCATTCCACAGCTCAGCGCGACGCATGAAAACCTGCGGATTGCTCACCCATTCCGCATAGCCGATGCGCCGGTTATTTGTCAGCCAGTTGATCTTTTCATCGATGCAGGCGGCCAGCGAGGCATCCTCCACGGCAAGCGCAAAACCGCCGAGTTCTACGGCCTCATCGAGGGCCGTAACCGCCAGGACGCCGTCGGCAGTGTGCACGGCGTCGCGGTTGCCGATCTCGCCCCGGGCCAAGGCGTCGATCTCACCCGCGCGGAGGGCCGCAATAAGCTCAACCTCGCCCAATTCATCCCCGAGGTAGACCACCTGCGGCATACTCTCATCCGGCGGGTAGAGGTGCCGCCTGCCGGCTAGATTTTCCGTCGATTCCGCAGGCGTGATGCGGTAGTCTGGGCTGCCGTCCGCGACTACGGTGCCTCGCGCGGTTTCCACGCGTACACCGGCAACCAGCACGCCGTTTGCGTTCACGAGACCCGTCAACTCCAGCAGACGGAATTCACCCGTAGTGCCGGCCAGCGCGCCCACGCGCACGTCATTCGTCAGGGCGGCGTGGCTGGCAAGGCGCGCCGCGTCCGGAGCGCGCACCAGCAGCGACTGGCGAAACGTGATGTGCCCATCGGTAAAGACAACCGCCTGATTGCCCGCCGCGTCGCGGGTGCGCGATTCCAGTATCGTGATGCCGCCGCCAATGATGTCGTACTCCGGCCCGGCAGACCGCAACCAAATACCGTCCCACTGCGCGATGCCCCGGCGAGAAAAGGTCATACCAGCGCCTTCCATGGCTTCCAACGCGCTGAGCAGGTCGGCTTCATAGCCGCGATGCGAGTTGAAACCTGCGGCATTCGGATCTTCATCGGCGCTGTAACTGACGGGCGCAAAGTAGGCGTAGAAGCCTACATTGAGGACGTGACCCGGTTCCGTGCAGGCCTGGGTCCGGTCTACAGGCGCACGTTCAACACTGCGAACGCCCACCCCGCACGCGGTTAGGCTTAGCAGCGAGACGAAAAGTACGAGGGCTCTGACAGAGATCACGCGGCAGCGGAAAAAGACGGTGACTAACGGATTTGTTCTCTTGGCGAGTGCGTATCTACCAGGGAGCGCAAGAAGGGAAACACACTGCCTTGCTAGTATAGCACTCCTTACCGCTGCACGACGTGCGCGCGGCTGTGCATGGCTCTTGTAACGAAATCGGTGGTGAGGGTGAGGCTGGGCACGACTCCGCGTGAGGCGGTGGGGTGGCGGCGCAACGTTTTCAGTCGGAACGGACTGCCCGTCCGGGCCGAGAGGTTCATGGCGGATAGCACGCGACGAGCCCTTGCCCCATAAAAGGAGGTGCAGTCGGCGTTCTGTCGCGTCAGGCGCTCACCTCATCAGGAGCCGGCTTCTTTCGGATCCCCCGTAGCAACAACCCGGCAATCACAAGACAGATAGCCCCGGATACGCCCAGCAGCAGCACCGATGCCGCCGTGTCCAGGAAGTGCAGGTGGCTCACGCTCTCGGACAGCTCCTTCAGCGCCACGGCCACGCCGCCGCTGAGCACTGTCACGCCGAACAACCCGCGTATCCGACCGGGCTCAACGAAGCGGGTTGCCGTGGCCCCGACCTGCGCTCCCGCCGAGGCGGCGGTCAGCATGATTACGGCCATGAGCAAGTCCACGTGGTTGCCCAAGGCGTAAATGAAGGTGCCCACCGAGCCGGTGATGATTATCTGGAACAGGTCGGTGCCGATGGCGATGATGGTGGGCACTCCCACAACGTAGACCAGAAGGGGCATCAGGATGAAGCCGCCGCCCGCTCCTAGCAGCCCGGCCATGAAGCCCACACCGAATCCGACGCTAAAGGGCACGAATACGGAGATGCTCGGAATCTCCGACAGAGGCAACGAAACGCGTGTTGGTGTGATTCCTCGCCCCGGCAGCCAGATGGCATGGGGCGGTATGCGCAGCGACTGCACCATCCGCGCCAGGCTTGCGGTGGAAACCGCGTCGCCGGTTGTTCCGGCGCGGCGGCGCACCTTGAAGTAGTCGTAGACGATGAACGACCCCAGGACACCCAGGAAGATGACGTAGACGTAACGGATCACCGGGCCGATGATGCCCGCCTCCAGCAAGGCCACGTTCAGTCGCTCCGCCAGGATCTCCCCGGGCACGGTGCCGCAGACCATCAGCAGCCCCAGCCTGAAGTCCACGTTGCCCAGGCCCTTGTGTTTCAGCATGTTGATGATGGAGGAACCCATAACCAGGGTGAGGCCGGTGCCCACCGCGAAGATGGGCGGCACGCCGAATACCAGCAGTCCCCCGGTAATCAGGAACCCGCCGCCCACGCCGAAGAAGCCGCCCAGGGTGCCGACAATTAGCCCCAGCAGCACGAGGAGCACGGGATCGACCACCACGCCGGCGTTGGGGAAAAACATGCTTACCCTCGCCCGTTGGCCCGGGCACGGCCCCTGCCCCAGACGGAAACGACCCACCGCAGGACCAGTTCCCAAAGGGTGTAGAGGCCCAGTGCCGTACCCGCCACCACCGCCATGACCAACAGGGCCCATAGCAGCGGCGACCGGCTGCTGAATTCTTGCAGAAAACTCGTGAGCGCGTCGTACATGCCTTTCAGTATAGCCAATTGTGGCTTGAGCTCGCCGGTGTGGAACGCTGGGACAGGATTCCAGCAGCAACGCGATGGCACGTACAGTGAAGCGCGTGAATAGCCGACTGCGGTCAACAGTCACGCGGGAACTGCCCAAGCGAAAAACGCTCCCCCGGAAGCTGCCGCGATCGCCAGGTCCATCATCCATCGCTGGTATTATGGCTAAGGGATACGGACCGCAATGGTGCCAGCGACTGCCTCTTCACTAGAGACCGAATCTCACTTCGCGATTGCCATATCCCTAAGTTCCTAGCGATCGACTGCTTCTTGTCAAGAATAAGTTTTGATTCTGAGTTGACCAGTTCGTGACTCGCATCCTTGGACCGGCGTTTCTCGTCGGCATCGTGTTGGGTACTTTGCTGCCGCCGTTTCCGCTAGCGGCGCTTGCCCTCTTGCTGGCAAGCAGTCTGGGGTTGGCGGCGGTGGGGACGCGGCCGGTTGCGCTGGGCGCGCTGATCCTCGTTGCCGCTGTGCTGGGTATGAGCCGCTATCACGGGCAAGCCACAGTGGCGGCTGTGAATCCTCTTGAACCCTATCTTGAGCAGAGCGTCACGCTGCGCGGCTGGGTGGCGTCTGAGCCGGTCCGCTCAGAGCGCAGCACGCGGGTGAAGCTGCGTGCCGAGGCCCTGCGAATAGACGACGCCTGGCAGCCGGTTGCCGGCCAGGTGTGGGTCACGCTTTCTCCCAGGTTTCCTGCGCGCTACGGTATGGCTTGGGAAGTAAGCGGCCGCCTGGAGGCAGTGGCGAGCGTTAATAGTCCCGGCTACCAACGCTATCTGGAGCGTCTGGGCGCGCAGGCATTGCTGGCCTTTCCGCAGGTGGAATTCCTGCCGGGCGCACGCGGTCAGCCGTTCCTGCGCACTCTTTTCGGAGTGAAGGAACGGCTGCTTGACACAATGGCAGACATCCTGCCGCGTCCCCACGCGCCCCTGCTGCAAGGGATTTTGCTCGGCGCCCGCGCGGGCATACCCGCCACGCTGCGACAGGCGTTCGATCTGTCCGGCACCACGCATCTCATCGCCATTTCCGGCTTCAACATGACCATCGTTGCCATCATGCTGCAGAGCGTCACCCGCCAGTTCTTTGGCAGGCGCTCGCTCTGGTTGAGCATGGGCGGCGTGGCGCTCTATACTATCTTGGTTGGCGCGAACCCGGCGGTGGTGCGCGCGGCAATCATGGCGATTTTGCTGCTTTTTGCCGCCACGCTGGGACGGGACCGCGATCCCTGGTCGGCGCTCGCGTTGGCGGCGGTGGTCATGTGTGCCTGGGACCCGAGGTTCTTGTGGGACGTGGGCTTCCAGCTTTCCGTGGCCGCCACGGCGGGCTTGCTCGTACTCTCCGATCCCTTGCACGCCCGGCTGCGCTGGCTGCCGCAACCCTTGGCGGCTATCGTCGCGCCGACACTCGCTGCCCAGCTCTTTGTGCTGCCGTTGTTGATATATGTTTTCGGTCGGGTGTCACCATTCTTCCTGATCAGCAATGTCCTGGCGATGCCGCTTATCCCGTGGATCATGTTGAGCGGGGCCGTGGCTACGGCTGCAAGCCTCGTCCATACCGGCATCGGGCAGGTCTTGGCTTGGAGCGCCTACCTGCCGCTGGAGGCGTTCATCCGCATCGCCACGGAGGTAAGCCGCTGGCCGTCGCTCACTATTTCCACCGGCAGTTTTTTGCCGGCCGCACTGGCCGGTGTGCTGACGTTGCTGATTGTTGTTTGGACGCGGCGCAGGGTGCTTTTACCAAGTGGCGGCGACCGGTTTGCAAGCCTGAGTCTCTCATGGACTACCGTCTTCAGCTTGGGCACGGTGGGCAGCATTCTCATCGTGCTCGCAGGCAGCGTGGCATCTGAGCTCAACCGGCAACCCAGTATAACGCTCCTGGAACGGTCGCTCGGCAGCACGGTATTGATTGCGGCGGGAAACCAGCCGCCGCTGCTGCTCGGCTATCGCGAGCCGCCAAGTCAGCATGACTTGGACCGCCTGCTGCCGCTCTGGCAACGTGATAACACATTCTGGGTCGGCGGCAGTGGGACGCTGCTGCCGCGGGAGCATGTTGGGAGTGCGCTGCAAGGTGACAGCGAGCGCTGGACAATGCGTGGGCCCGCAGGGAGTGAGGCCTTGCCAAGCGGCGACCGGTATCGCATTGCGCTGAGCGCGTCTGACATCCTTGAGATTCGCGCCGACGGCACACCGGAAGTAATGCTCGCCAGGCTTGGGGGACGGCAACTTGCTATCATACAAGCAAATGCAGTCTTGCGGCAGACGCAACCGGTCGAGGTGCTCATCGTGCAAGGAGCAATCTCACCGGCGCGACTGGCGCACTTTATCGCAACGCTCCAGCCCCGCCTGCTGCTGCTGGACGAGCCCTGGTTGGATGAAAGCGACAGCCGGTGGCGGGCGCAGGGAGTGACCGTAATCCGGCCGCCGACGAGCGGCTACGTGACGCTACGCTGGGACGGTGCGGCGTGGCAGGTAGATCCATCTGAAAGGGAAGCGCTATGATCCGGAAGCTAGCAATTGTCGGCGGCGGCGCGATGGGCGAGGCGCTTTTGGCCGCGGCAATTGCACAAGACGTCTGCCGCGCCGGCGCGATTGTGGTCGGTGAGCCCGTGGCAAGCCGCCGCGCGCACTTGGCGGAAGCGCACGGTATCGGGGTAGATGCCGACAATTCTGCAGTAGTTGCGGCAGCCGATGTTGCCATCCTTGCGGTAAAACCGCAGCAAATTCAGGCGGCGTTGCCACCCCTGCAAAGCGCGCTATCTCAGGATGCACTCGTAATTTCAATTATGGCCGGCGTGCCGCTGGGCGCCATCGGTTCGCTGCTTGATCACCGGCGGCTGGTGCGGGCCATGCCCAGCATCCTGGCTACTATCAGTGAAGCCGCGACTGTTTGGACCGCGACCGGAGCGACTACCGCCGAGCAACGCGCTCAGGCTCAGGCGCTCTTTCAGGCGGCGGGCCTTGAGCTCTTTGTGCCGGACGAGCACTATCTGGATATGGCAACGGCCGTGAACGGCAGCGGCCCGGGTTTCGTGTTTCTGCTTCTCGAGGCCCTCATCGATGGCGCCGTACGCGTCGGTTTGCCCCGGGATACAGCAGCAGCCCTCATCGTGCAGACGGTCAAAGGGTCTGCGCTCATGGCACAGAACGAGGATAAGCACGTCGCGGAACTCCGCAACTTGGTGACTTCTCCCGGCGGCACCACGGCTGCAGGACTGCAGGCGCTTGAAGAAGGCAGTGTCCGCGCCGCCGTGCAAGCGGCCGTCATGGCTGCCTATCGCCGTTCGCAGGAACTCGCCGCGCCGGATGCGGGCAAATCCGATTAGGGCGGGACCGGCCAACTGCTTGCTGTGCATTGCAGCCGGTTGCGGCCTCCGGGCTGGGCGGCACCGCGCAGTGTAGAAATGGCGCTAGTATTTCGGCGCGTATTGCGCGTGTATGGAGCCGTTCATGCTGAGCCTGTCGAAGTATGAACGGAACGTAGCGAGTAGAGAACGGGAACCTCGATTATGGCGGCGCGTATTGCGCGTGTACGGAGCCGTTCGTGCTGAGCCTGGCAAAGCATGAACGGACCGAAGTGCGTACAGTCCGGAAACCTCATTGCATGCCTTGCCCCACACCCATGCAGTGACCCTCGGCCATGCAATTACTCCTTACAGCCAGCGCTTGAGCCAGTCCACGGCCACGGTGCCGTGCCACTGGTGCTCGCCCTCGAATACGTCTAGGGCCAGCCGTTCCGGCGTCTCGAGCAGCGCGTAGACTTCCGCGAGCTTGTCGTACGCATCGTGCACGCCCGGCAGGGGGAAGATAGGGTCTTCCGTGCCCGCTTCGATGAGGAGCGGGCGGGGCGCAATCAGGGCGCCGATATCGGCCATTTCCGCGTGCTGCAGAATACCTGGGATGTAGTTGTCCTCACAGTGGCGCATGGCCATGATCGACCACTGCCACGTGCAGAAGTAGCCGCTGATGACTGCCGTTGTAATGCGGAGGTCCATCGCCGTAGCGAACGTCGTCACCGTGCCGCCGCCTGAGAGACCGACACACGCGAGCGTGCCTAAATCCACAAGGCCGGATTGGTCGGCGCATTGTTGCGCGTAGTCAATCACGCGCATTACATCCCACACGCGCATACCGACCATGGTTCGTCCCAGCAGCAGCGCGTTCATGCTCGCTTGGCGGCAGGATGACTGGCCGGGGGCCTGCGCAATATCCTCCGGCTCGCGGCGTTCACCGAAGGCGCGCTGCTCCGGCGCAAACACCATGAAGCCCTGCTGCGCGAGCTGACGGCCGTAGTCATGGTTGCAGCGCCGCATGTGCTCGGCGACCTGGGCGTCCTGGGGCTCGCCAATGACTTCCTGCACGCCGGAGCCGTGGCCGTGCAGCGCAATTACGACGGGATAGGGCGGTTCTCCCGTGCTTGGCGTCAGCACGTATACGGGAAAGCGCACACCGGGTTCGCTGATGATTTCAACCTTCTGCTGGGTGTAGCCATCCTTGTGCGCAGTTGCGAGCACCTGGGGCGCAAGCTCGCCCCGGGGCGAGCTGAACCCGCCCAGCAGGGTTGCTACCTTGGCCCGCAATTCAGCTTGCCACTGGGCAAAGCCGTCCTGTCCCAGAGCGCCGTAGTCGTGGTTGGGAACAGTCTGGCCGTAGACTTCCTGCACATGAGACAAAGGGGCATACAGCGCAGGCGCGCTCGATTCTGGCATGGCGGTCCTCCGGTTCAGCTATGGCATGCCTGGTAAAAGTCCGATGCGGCTTGCCACTTTGTGGGTTGGCAGCGGTATTTCGCAGTATTATACTTGAGCAGTAGTGCGTAATACTATTGCGACTTGTGCTGGCAATAGTTGTAAGCACGAATCGCACGGCCAGTGCAGTCGAATTCTGAGTATGTACAGCATAGACTGCTGACAGTTTTGTAGGTATTTTCCAAATGAGCGACTTGATCTATCTCGACCATGCCGCCACCACTCCGGTTGATCCGGCGGTGCTGGACGCCATGCTGCCCTATCTCACAGAGCAGTGGGGCAATCCTTCCGGCATCTACAGCATTGCGCGCCAGGCAAAGCAGGCATTGGAAGAGGCGCGGGAGGACATCGCGGACGTTTTCTTGTGCAGCCCGAACGAAATCATCTTCACCGGCAGCGGCAGCGAGGGGGCGAATCTCGCCTTGAAGGGCGTGGCGTATGCCCGGCGCGATGAGGGCAGGCACATCATCACCACCCAGATCGAGCATCACGCGGTGCTGCACACGTGCCATCGTCTCGAGAAGGAAGGGTTCGAAGTCACGTATCTCCCGGTTGACGAGCTTGGCAGCCTGGACTTGGATGCATTGCGTGAGGCAGTGCGATCGGACACGATCCTGCTCAGTATCATGGCGGCCAATAATGAGGTCGGCACCATCCAGCCGCTGCGGGAGGCAATAGTCCTTGCTCGGCAGCAGAATGAGGACATCGTCGTGCACACCGATGCAGTGCAGGCCGCCGGTTGCATGGAACTGGACGTGGAAGTGCTGGACATAGACCTCATCTCTATTGCCGCCCACAAGTTCTATGGCCCCAAAGGCATCGGCGCGCTCTTCATGCGGCGCGGCACACCGATGATTCCCTTGGTGCAAGGGGGCGGACAGGAACGCAACCGGCGCTCAGGTACGGAGAACGTCCCGTATGCCATCGGCATGGCGAAAGCCTTGACGCTGTCCCAAACCTACCGCGATGCGCGCAGTGCCCATTGCGCTGCGCTGCGTGACCGTCTCAGTGACGGCATCTGCGGGCAAATCGAGATTGCGGAACGCACCGGTCATCCCACCCAGCGGCTCCCGCACGTCGCCAGCGTCACCTTCGCCAACATCGAAGGCGAGAGCATTCTCCTCAATCTCGATATGCACAACGTCTGCGCGTCCGCCGGCTCCGCGTGTTCGGCCACCTCGCTGGAACCCTCGCACGTGCTGCAGGCGATGGGCATTCCCCCGCATCGGGCTAGGGGCGCGCTGCGCTTGAGCGTCGGCCACGGCACCACGGCGGCTCAGGTGGAGCACGTGTTGGAGATTCTGCCCGGCATCGTGAACCAGTTGCGCGCAATGGCTGTTGTCTAGTCCTTGCGACAGGGCCTCGAGTCTCGCATAGCTGTGGTTCCGCGCTCCGGTGTCCCATAACGCGCGTCGTGCCGTGCTATTTCTCTGCCTTGCGTCCAGTTGGGCGCCGGCCGTGCACCCACAGGCACGACGCGATTCCTTTTGCCAGCGAGCGGCTCACTTGACGCCTGTGAAGGCGGTACCGTATTATGGCTTCGCTCACAGAGCGGTTGCTCTTGTGAGATTTCTGTATCAAGACGCGTTGAGAGTACAAGGAAGTGGGCATGCCCATGGCGAGCATTTCATGACGAGAGAGCGATTGCCGGTGGCGTGGTTTCGGAGGTCGCAGCGTCTAGCGGCCGCTGCGGTGGTGTGGTTGGTCTTGTTTGCCGCGCTGCCGGGACAGATTGCGGCGGCAACTCCCGCTCAGAGCGCTCCTGCCGATTCGTGGCAGTGGGCAGACTGCAAGGCGCCTTGGAACCCCGCCGCCTTTGCAGACGAGAAATTCGGTGTGAACGAGTCCTTCCGCGCGACCGAAATCGCGAAAAACATCGGCGCGAAGTGGTCGCGCTTTGTTTTCGAGTGGAGCCAGGTGGAAGAGGAAGAGGGCAACTATCAAAAGCTCTCGCATCAATTCTATCTTGGCCCCGGCACACTAAACCGCGAGCTCGGCAACGGCTTCAGGACGTACGGACTCATCAAGAACACCCCGCCCTTTGCCCAGCTTGAGCCCACGCATGGTGTGCGCAGCAAACCGGACCTTGACAAGTGGGGACACTTCGTCCGCGTGATGGTCAGTCATTTCAAAGGCGACATCGACTATTGGGCAATCTGGAATGAAGTTGAAATCTCTCCCGGGGGCCCAAATGCAAGGTACAACACCCTCGTTGGCACTGCGGCCGATTACCTGGAGATACTGAAGGTAGCGTACAGAGTAGCCAAGTCTGCCAATCCTGATGCCAAGATCATTGTTGCGCCCTATAGCTATCACTTCGATCTGCAGGAGGGCGGCGAGCAATCTCTGCCTTGGCTCGACGCCTTTATCGCGGCTCTCCTGGCCGATCCGGAGGCTGAAGCAAACAACTACTACTTTGACGTCTTTGCCATGAATATCTACCGCAATCCCCACGACATTTACGATAGGATTGCCGGCAGCATTCCGTGGTCGGTGCGCCCGCCGGACCGCACGAGCATCAAGAGCCGGCTTGAAGCTGCGGGCATCGACCCCAATCGCTTCGAGTGGTGGATCACGGAAATGAACTTCATGGCCTACGATGACGCACAGGCGGAGGGCTGGGATCCCGAGGCACGCAACGACGGTTTTCGCATCACCATGCAGGAACAAGCGGCAGCCTTGGTGCAGGCGTATGCGCTGGCCTTTGCCGCCGGCTGGGATAAGGTCTTCTGGCACGCCATGAGCGACGACCCGCCGCCGCCGCCGGATGAACTCTGGGGCATGGCGCGCTTCAACCCGCATCTTGAGAACGCGGATACCGGCCGCCTGCGGCCGGCTGCCTGCGCCTACCTCATGGCGGCCCGCTACATGGCTCACGCCACGAACACTCGGCTGCACACGCTCGACCGGCCCAACCAGACCACCGACCCGAACGGCACGTACAATCCGAATCCCCGCCAGTTTGCCCCGCGCTTCGAGTGGCACGTGCAGCAGGTGACATTTGATCGCGGTGGCGAACGCACCTTCGTGCTGTGGAATTCCGGTCCGGAGGACGTTTTGGTAGCGGTGCAGCGTAGCGCGGCATCAGCTCGCTTGCTCGACATGTTTGGCAATGAACTTCCGCTTACGCAGTCCGGCGCTTACTGGTTGGTGAACTTGGGCAAAGCTACGCGACACTTTTCGCTATTTGGCGGCGACCCGGCCGATTACTTCTACATTGGCGGCGCGCCGGTTTTCTTGATTGAGTACGGCCCGACGGACGCCGAACCGCTTGCTCCCAAGCTGGCTACCGACACCGACATTGCAGCAGAAGTCGCCGCGCCGGCCCCTGAGGTTAGTGTCCCCAGCCAAGGTGATGACTTCAGCATTGCCAACGGGCACTTCTATCCCCAAGCCCGGGGCGACCGCCCGCTGAGTTTCGGCTACACCATTCTCGATGACGATCTCTGTCCGTGCTACACACAGTTCGTTGCGTTGGGCGGTGTCGGGGCATTGGGCTATCCCGCCTCGCAGCCCTATAGGGAGGGCGCGTTCGTCTACCAGGCTACCCAGGGCGTTCTGCTGCAGTGGAATCCGGCAGCCGGCGTGATGAATATTGCCAATGTCTTTGACATTCTCTCGGCAAACGGTTTTGACGACCACTTGGAAGTGAAGAGTCAGATTCCTCGGAGCTTCGATTGGTCGAGCGACGACGGCAGGCCGTTCGAGGGTACCGACGGCATTGTTGAGAATCACTTCAACGTCATCTTCAACCCGCGGTCCGACGACAGCGAAGCCATGCGCGCCGCGCGGCCGGCATTGCGCGCAACCTATCTGGCGAATCCCCAATGGCTCCTGCAATACGGCTTGCCGATGGGCATCAAAGAGTATGGCAACGTGATTGTCGTACGCGGGCAGCGGGCCGCATTCCAGTACTGGAAGGAAAACGTGCCGTGGGCCGCGGCGGGCCAGGTGACCAAGGTGCTGGGCGGCGATGTCTATAAGGAATCCGGCCTGATACCGGACGACGCAGTGGCGCCCATACCTGCCCCTGAGCGTCCGTAGCGTGAGAGCATGTCTACGCGCTTCATGACACGCGCCCTCGCATTGGCCGAGCGGGCGCAAGGCCGCACGTCGCCGAATCCCGCCGTGGGCGCCGTTATTGCGCGCGATGGTGCGGTAGTTGGCGAGGGAGCCACACAGCCTCCCGGCCAGGCCCATGCTGAAGTCGTGGCGCTCACGCAGGCCGCCGCCGCCGCTCAAGGCGCTGACCTCTACGTGACCCTTGAGCCCTGTGCTTTCCAGGGCCGCACGCCGCCCTGTACGGACGCCATCATTGCCGCGGGCATTCGGCAGGTCAGCATTGGAGTGCTGGACCCGCACCCGCAAGTCAACGGGAAGGGCGTGGCCCGACTCCGGGATGCCGGCATCCGGGTGAGCGTTGGTGTGGAGGAAGCACAGGCGCGGCGCTGCCACGAGGCATATCTCCACAGCATCGAGACCGGCCTCCCGTTTGTAACCCTAAAGATGGCCATGAGCGTTGACGGCAAGGTGGCGGCGCTTGAAGGTGATTCGCCCTACCTGACCGGAGATGCGGCGCGCACCAACGTACATGAACTGCGTGACCGCAGTGACGCGATTGTTGTCGGCGTCGGCACCGTTAGCGCTGATGACCCGCTCCTGACAACGCGCCTCCCGCAGCCGGAAGTTCATCATCCCCGGCGCTTCGTGCTCGACAGCCGGGGTAGGACGCCCCTGGGTGCCCGGATTCTTGGCGCGGAACTCCCCGGTCGGACCACCATTGTCACCACGGAAGCCGCGACGGCGGCCCGGCTGCAAAAGTATCGCGAGCGCGGCGCGACCGTTTGGATACTGCCCTCCGCAAGTGGACGGGTTGACCTGGCACACTTCTTGCGGCGGCTAGGGGCAGAGGGTGTCCGATCGCTGTTGTTGGAAGGCGGCCCCACCTTGGCTGCGACCTTCCTGAACGCCAACAGCGTGCAGAAGCTAATGCTCTTTATAGCCCCTCTCCTCGTTGGGAGCGACGATGCGCCCGCCCTGATCTCAGGTCGCGGCAGCGCCGGACGTGCCGCCATGCGACGATTTCGTTTCTCGTCTGTGCAATGTGTTGGCGCTGACGTGCTCTTGACCGCTTACGTGGGAAAAGCAGAAGGCGCATAGCTGACTGGTCCCAAGGTGGCCCCGAGCCGTTATAATCCAAGAAAGGCAAAGGGACCACCATGTTTACCGGCATCATCAAAGCGCTTGGGACCGTTGCCGACATTGCGGTAACGGCTGACGGCGCGAACCTCAGCATTGCGGCTCCGGACATCGCTGAATCCCTCACCCTTGGCGAGAGTGTTGCCGTAAACGGCACGTGTCTTACTGTGGCGACAGTCAATCCGCCCACCTTTAACTTTCAACTCACGCCGGAAACTCTCTCCCGCACTTCCCTCGGCGACCTTGCGGTGGGTGACCGCGTCAATCTCGAACCTGCGTTGCGCGTAGGCGATAGCCTGGGCGGTCATATGGTGCAGGGACACGTGGACGCAACCGGTTCGGTACTCGCGCAAACCGCGGTCGGCGATTCGGTGGTGATGCGCTTCAGCGCACCGCCGGAGGTGATTCGCTATGCGATCGTGAAAGGTTCAGTTGCCGTAGATGGCGTGAGCCTTACCATTACCGAGGTAGACTCGCGGGAATTTGCCGTCTCCCTGGTACAATATACACAGGCGCATACCAATCTCATGCAGAAGCCGCGTGGCGCCCGCGTGAATCTGGAGGTAGACCTCTTTGCAAAGTACGTTGAGCGCTTGTTGCCGTCTTCCAAGTAGTAGGCGAAATTAGCCGAAAGAGCATACATATGCCACTGGCAACGGTTGAAGAGGCCATTGAAGAGTACCGTCGCGGGAACTTCGTCATCATCATCGATGACAAAGACCGGGAGAATGAGGGCGATCTCTGCATTGCGGCGGAGAAGATCACCTCCGAAAAAATCAACTTCATGGCGAAGTTTGGGCGCGGCCTCATTTGCGCGCCGCTTACGGGCCAACGTCTGGATGAATTGCGCATCCCGCTCATGGTGTCGAACAACGACACCATGTACGGCACGGCCTTCACGGTTTCCGTAGAATCGCGCCATGGCGTCGCCAGCGGCATCTCGGCCTCCGACCGGGCGACGACGATCAAGGCGTTGGTGGACCCCAGTACTACGCCGAGCGACCTCATCATGCCCGGACATACGTTTCCGTTGCGCGCCTGCGACGGCGGCGTGCTCGTGCGGGCGGGTCATACTGAGGCGAGCATCGATCTTGCCAAGCTGGCCGGACTATATCCCGGCGCGGTAGTCTGCGAGATTATGGACGAAGACGGCACGATGATGCGTTTGCCGCAGCTCGAAGAGTTTGCCGCCAGGCACGGCATAATACTCATCAGCATCGCCGACCTCATCGAGTACCGCTATCGTATGGAAACGATCGCCCGCCGCGTGGCCCGCAGCCGCATTCCTACGGATTATGGCGAGTTCACGGCGCTTGCCTACGAGAGCACCGCCGACTGGCAGGAGGGGATCGCACTAGTCGTGGGCACCATCACGCCGGACGAGCCGGTGCTTGTCCGCGTCCACTCCCAGTGCGCCACAGGCGACGCGCTCGGCTCGTTACGCTGCGATTGCGGTATGCAACTGCGCTTGGCCATGCAGATGGTGCAAGAGGAGGGCGCAGGCGTAATCCTCTACCTGAATCAAGAAGGCCGCGGCATCGGGCTGATGAATAAGATGCGCGCCTATGAACTGCAGGATGGTGGGTTGGATACCGTGGAAGCCAATCATCGCCTCGGACTGGGGGCGGACCAGCGTAACTACGGCTTTGGCTGCCAGGTGCTCAAGGACCTCGGCGCTTACAAGGTGCGGTTGCTTACGAACAGTCCCATCAAGGCGGCGGCGCTGAGCGTCTACGGTCTGGAAATGGTCGAGCGTGTGCCGCTGAGCGTGGCGCCCAATAGCGAGAATCTGCGTTACTTGCAGACTAAACGTGATAGACTGGGTCACGATCTTTCGTTGGTCACCCAGGACACGGAGTAAGCGTAGCTGTGGCACGGACTATCGAAGGCACGCTTGTGGGCGGAGACTATCGTTTCGCGATTGTCGCCGCGCGTTTCAACGCCCTCTTCGTAGACCAACTCGTCCAGGGCGCGGTGGACGGTCTCACCCGCCATGGTGTAAGTGACGATGCCATCGACGTGGTGCGCGTGCCCGGTTCGCTTGAAATTCCCATCGCTGCCCAGCGTCTGGCCGCAAAGCAAGAATACAGCGCCATCATCTGTCTGGGCGTTGTGATTCGCGGCGCGACGGTGCACTTCGAGCACGTTTCCGACGGCGCTGCCAGCGGCATCGCCCAGGTAGCCTTAGCCCATGATATTCCCGTCATCAACGGCCTGATCGCAGCCGAATCCCTCGAACAGGCCATGGAACGCGCAGGCGCGAAACTTGGCAACAAGGGCTTCGACGCCGCCATGGCCGCAATCGAGATGGCGAATCTGCTCCAGCAACTGTAAGTGGCGGTGTTCAGGCGCACGTTTGGGACCTTGGGGCCTCTTCATCCCCTCTGCTAGTCCCTACTGATTTGTAAAGCAGTACCATGCTTGATGTACACAAACTCATGGCGTCCTTATCCGCATATCGCCCAGTCTTTCATTCGGAAGCGGACTTTCAGCATGCCCTCGCATGGTACATTCACGAATTGACGCCTGATTGCGAGGTTCGTTTGGAATATCCGGTTTCTGCGGATGATCAAAAGACGATACACTTGGATATCTGGCTCCCAAAGGAGAGACTCGCAATTGAGTTGAAGTACTTCAATAAGAGGCTGAGGCTGAACTGTGGCGGTGAGATATTTGATCTGAAAGAGCACGCTGCGAGTAACCTGGCACGAAAACACTTCATCCTGGATGTGCAAAGAATCGAGCGTGTCATGGCGGATGAAGAAATCCCTGTTAAGTCGGGAATAGCAATAGTCCTAACCAATGACCCGCGCCTATGGGATCCACAGCGCGCGAAGAGAAAAACCAACGACATTAACTTTCGTGTACATGAAGGAAGACACATTGCTGGCGAATTGATATGGCTAAAGGGCGACCTCCCTTATGAGGGAGAAGCGCCAGTACGTCTAAAGGGCACCTACGACATGCGCTGGCAAGATTACTCAGACTTTACGGAGGAGCAGTATGGACAGTTCCGTTATCTCGCGGTCTCGGTTGGGCTCTGAATGGATGGAGCATGCAAGACTCTGATTCAACGGCGCCAGCACAGTCGCAACGGAACCTCCCTCAATACGTGAATAGAGTCAGTAGCACAGGTTTAAAACCTGTGTCTTCGTCTATGATTTAGCTGACTCAATCGTGGGTTGAAACTGTACTGATTTCTTACACCTATCTGACCAATAGCCTTGTATGACGAAAGTAGGCCTTTTTCGTTTCTGCCGTTGAACATTCCGTTTACGCTCCCCAACTTTCCAGATGGCTAAGTTCCTCTCTGATGCAAGAGTTGCGGTACAGTGGACTCAAGAGAATTGGCGCAACAAAGGCAGGAAGCAGATGAACCAAGGGGCACTGCCGCTCTTTCGGTTGGCGGGCATTTCCGTGCGCATCCACTACACGTGGTTTCTGGCGTTCTTCTTGATCGCGTGGTCGCTGGGACGCGGCCTCTTTCCAGTAGAGTACCCAGGGTGGAGCAACACCACCTATTTGATCGCGGGCAGCGTGGCCGCGCTCCTGGTCTTTGGGTCGGTGCTGGTTCACGAGTTTGCGCACTCCTTCATGGCGCTCGCGCGCGGTTTGAAGGTTGACAACATTACGCTCTTCGTCTTTGGGGGCGCCGCCGCGCTAAAGTCCGAACCGCGCCGGCCCAGCGATGAATTCCTCATCGCGATTGTGGGACCGGCGAGCAGCCTACTCCTTGCCGTCGTCTTCTTGATAGCGAGCAGCCTGATACCGTGGGAGCTACCGGCGCGCGCCCTTGTGACCCAATTGGCGCTCATCAATGCCGTCCTTGCCATCTTCAATCTGCTGCCCGGCTTTCCGCTGGACGGCGGCAGGGTTTTCCGCGCCATCGTCTGGGCTATCACCGGCAGCATGCGCAAGGGGACTACCGTTGCCACGATTGTTGGGCAGGTCTTCGCCTTCGGCCTCATCGCATTGGGCATATTCCTACTCTTCAACGGCGGATTCTTCTCGGGTATCTGGCTCGTCTTCATCGGCTGGTTTCTCAATGGGGCAGCGTCGGCCAACCGCCGTCAAGTGACGCTGGATGAGACCCTCCGGAAGATTCCCGCCTCCAGCCTCATGCGCGCCAACCCCACCGTTGTCATTCCCGACGAGACTATCGACCGTGTCGTATTGACGATGCTCATGGGCGACGGGGTCCGCGCCTTGCCGGTTGCGCAGGACGGCCAAGTGGTAGGCATCGTCACCATCAACAACGCGCGGGGAGTACCGCAGGCCGCCTGGCCCGTGACAACCGTGCGCGATGTGATGACACCCTCGCCCCTCATCACTGTGCGTCCCGGCGAACCCATCCTTGACGTTCTGCAACTGTTCGACGAACACGCCATCCACCAGGTGCTCGTGATGGAAGGGGGCGCGCTGCGCGGTGTCCTCAGCCGGAGTGACATTACGCGCTTCCTCGAGCTTTCGCGCGAGTTGGGTGGCAAAGCCACACCTCTCAAGCGTGAGCGGGGCAGTGGGGAGCACGACCGCACCGGGGGTTGACCTGAACCCGGCCGGTACCGTTTCCTTTCTCTCGACGACGGTAGCGGCGCGCTTGGCGCACACAATCTTCTCCAGCCTGCAGCGCACTTTCGCATTCGCGAAGAGTTCGTGAATCTTGTAAGGATAGCTGCAAGAGCGTAGAATGCACCTTAACGTGCACGTCAAAAGAGCGCAGCGCAGCGCGTGTTCAGACGAATGTGAACTGCGCTTCTTGCTCTCATGCGGGAAGCTCCCGGTTTGGGGGACGTGAACGAGAGAGGTGGCTGCCAGCCGGCGGGCATTGCTCCTGAGCGTGGAATCATAGCTGGAAAGGCCCTGCCCGCGTGAGCGCCAATACGCCTCAGACGGAACAAGCAGACTCTGGGGTGACGGATCCTGAGGAAGCCGGCGGCAGCTCGGGCACGAAGCTCGGGTTCATCAGTCGCACGTTTGAAGCCATGGCGGTCCCTGCCTACCGCGACATGTGGCTGGGCATGGTGGTCTCCTTTGGCGGCCTGCAAATTGCGCTGGTCTCGCGCGGATTCCTGGCATACGACCTCAGCGGGTCCGCCGGCATGCTTGGGCTGGTCGGTTTGGCGACGGGCCTGCCCATGCTCTTCTTTTCACCTTTTGCCGGCGTACTGGCCGACCGCGTCGACAAGCGCCGTCTCTTGATCGGCTCGCAGCTCTTCATGCTCACGGTGGCCGCTCTGCTGGCGCTGCTCATCCACACGGGCCTGATTGCCGTCTGGCAGTTGATTGTGTTCGGCTTCTTGCAGGGAATTGCGTTTACACTCGGCATGCCCACGCGGTCCTCGCTGATTCCGTCGTTAGTGGGGCGCGAGCGGCTCGGCAACGCCATTGCCTTACATAACTCCGGCCGGAATCTGATGACCATTGTCGGGCCTGCCCTGGCGGGAATTGTCATCGTCACCCCGGGGTTGGGTACAGCCGGAGCTTTTGACATTACGGCGCTGTGCTATGGTGCGGCGACGCTTTTCCTTTTGCGACTGCCCAAGGAAGCGGGCGGCGATAAGAAAGCAGCGCCCGGCAAATTCTCCTCACAGATGTTTGCCGGTTTCAGGTACTTGTTCTCCGAGCGTACATTGCTCTTGCTCTTGGTGTTGGCCTTCGTGCCGATTCTGCTGGGCCGACCCTACCAGGCGCTGCTCCCCGTCTTCCAGGCCGACGTATTGGGCGTTGACGCGCGCTGGCTCGGATTCCTGAATGCCGCCTCCGGCGTGGGCGGTCTGCTGGGTTCGCTGGTCGTGGCCTTCTTTTCGGCAGGCCAGCGCGCAAAGTTGCTGCAGACCGTCTTCGGCGGGTTATTTGGTATCTCGCTGGTTCTCTTTGCCAACACCTCTTGGCTGCCCTTGAGCCTCGTGCTGGTCGGGTTCGTCGGACTTACGGCAAATGCCTATATGTCTCTAAACAACACGCTGGTGATGCTGCATACGGACCAGGCCTATTACGGCCGGGTGATGAGCATTTACATGATGACGTTTTCGCTTATGATGTTTGCAGGATTTCCTATGGGCATGCTGGTAGATCGCTGGGGAGCGCCTCAAGTCTTCACCGTGGCGGGCGCAGTCCTGCTGCTCTTCATCCTGGGGATGTCGTTGGCAGTGCCCGCCCTGCGCCAGCGGGATGAAGACGAGGAACAGACCGTACCTTCGAAGAGGATGTCCGCCCCGCTGTAAGCGGAGTAAGTGCCCAGAAAACAGCCTGGGGAGGAGTTTGCGCCGCGCATGGAAGGCATCCAGCAGTCACCCATTGACTTGACAAGCAACACATTACCGGCAAGGCATGACCTTGCGTTGCAATACATTCCCGCGCCGCTAGAAGTCGTGAACAACGGCTACACGGCGCAGGTGAACGTAGCGCCCGGCAGCGTACTCATGACGGGAGGCGTACAGTATGCGCTGCAGCAATTTCACTTTCACCGCCAGAGCGAGCACACGGTTAACGGCAAACCCGCCGACATGGAATTGCACCTCTTGCACCTAGACTCCGCGGGAAACATCGCCGTCGTGGGGGTCTTTTTGACCGCGGGACGGCAACATGAGGCGTTGCAGAGCGTGTGGGTAAACTTGCCGCCACAGAAAAACGAGAACCGCTTGGTTGAGGGAGTCGAATTCAACGCCGCGAGTCTCCTGCCCGCTGACCTCAATTACTACAGTTACGTCGGTTCGCTAACAACTCCGCCATATACTGAAGGCGTGCGCTGGTTTGTTCTGAGCGCGCCGGTGGAGGTCTCCAAAGAGCAAGTCGCACGGTTTGGGTCGCTGTTCTCGATGAATGCACGACCAATCCAGCCCTTAAACGGTCGGGAAGTTCACTTCAGCCGGGCGGCCGAGTAAGCGGATTGCAGATTGATGCGGAGCTAGAACGCTTAAGCCGTCGCCGACGTATCCTCATCGAGGAGCGTCGCGTCGTGCTCGCCGGACGGCGCAGAGCGTTTACTGTCCGACGCCACCAGCATTGGCTGGGCGCGTTTGGCTACAACGTCGGCGGTCACGATCACCTCGCTGATGTCGTTCCGCGAGGGCAGGTCGTACATGACGTCCAAGAGCGCCTCTTCCATAATCGTCTGCAGTGCACGGGCGCCGGTCTTGAGATTCTGCGCCATCTGCGCCGCTTCCTCCAGGGCGTCGTCCTGGAACACGAGATCAACGTCATCGATGGCAAACAGGCGTTGATACTGACGAACGGGCGCATCGCGCGGCTCGGTAAGTACCTGGATCAACTCATCATGCGAGAGCGCATCCAGGGCAACAGTTACCGGCAGACGGCCGACGAATTCGGGAATGAGGCCGTACTTGAGAAGATCGTCCGGTGATATCTGACGGAGCAGGTTCTTTTCCTCTTCGGCGCGCGCCGCGGCGTCCATGGCGCCAAAACCAATGCGCTGGTTGCTGCCCACGCGCTTCGCGATGACTTCGTCCAACCCCTCGAAGGCGCCGCCGCAGACAAAGAGAATGTCTGTGGTGTCGATCTGGATGAACTCCTGATGCGGATGCTTGCGGCCGCCCTGGGGCGGCACGTTGGCCACCGTGCCCTCGATGATTTTCAGCAGGGCTTGCTGCACGCCCTCTCCTGAGACGTCCCGCGTTATTGACGGGTTATCCGCCTTGCGCGCTATCTTATCGATTTCGTCAATGAAGACGATGCCCCGCTCAGCCGCAGCCGTGTCGTAGTCCGCCGCCTGAATGAGACGGAGAAGAATATTTTCCACGTCCTCGCCGACATAGCCGGCTTCCGTCAATGACGTGGCGTCGGCAATGCAGAAGGGCACCCCAAGAATTCGCGCCAAGGTACGCGCCAGCAGCGTTTTGCCGCAGCCGGTGGGTCCGATCAGGAGCACATTGCTCTTGCCCAACTCCACGTCGTTATTGGTCTCGCCGCTGGCAACGCGCTTGTAGTGGTTGTAGACCGCTACCGCGAGCACCTTCTTGGCGTGCTCTTGGCCCACCACATATTGGTTTAGAAACTCGTGGATTTCTTTGGGACTCAATAGCCGCGCGGGCCCGGTACTGCCCTTGCGCTGGGGCGCGGGCTCCTGCTCTTCCTGGATGAGTTCTCGACAGAGTTCAACGCACTCGTCGCAGATGTACACTCCGTTTTGCCCGGAAATCAGCCGACGCACTTCCTCCTGCGCTTTATTGCAGAAAGAGCAGCGGTACTGACCCCGTGAGTCGCGACGACTTGGCAATGCTAAGCTCCTTGGTGGTATGACGTTGGGGTTGGCCTGCTAGACCTGCACCCCATCCGTTTGCGGTGTCTTTACAGTGGACGGCAAGACATCATCGATAAGCCCGTACTCCTTGGCCTCGGTGGCATCCATCCAGTAGTCACGCTCGCTGTCGCGTTCGACCTTGGCAATGTCCTGCCCCGTGTGCTGCGCAATAATCGAGTTCACCTGGTTCTTGGTGCGCAGGATTTCACGCGCCTCGATCTCGAGATCGGACGCCTGCAAAGGCCGCGAGGACTGCGTCCACGGTTGATGAATGAGCATACGTGAGTTGGGCAGAGAGTAGCGCTTGCCCGACTCGCCGCCGGCAAGAAGCAGGGCGGCAATGCTCGCCGAGAGGCCCATGCAATAGGTCGCCACGTCATTCTTGATGTACTGCATAGCATCATAGATTGCCAGGCCTGAATGCACACTGCCGCCGGGCGAGTTGATGTAAAGGCCGATGTCGGCGTCACCGTCCTCGCTGGAAAGCAAGAGCATCTGCGCGATGATGATGTTTGCCACGTTGTCGTCAACCGGTGTGCCCAGAAAAATGATGCGATCGCGCAGGAGCCGTGAGAAAATGTCCATGCCGCGTTCGCCGCGGTTCGTTGTCTCGATGACGTACGGAATGAGCATCCTGATCTCCTCTTATCGAATAGAATTCTAGCGTGTAAATGGAATTGCGTTGTCTGGTATGCGCAAAAGTGCCTTGTTAATGCTGGGCTAAGCCTTCACTTTGCGGTAACGCCCCTGTGTCCGCTGCACTCACGTGCCGAACGGCTTGGGACGTATCACGGTACTTACGGTAACTTACTCCATTATTATAGACCGCTCTCCACGCCTCAGCCACTTTGCCCAGGCTTTTCAGCCGCCGACGGCAATTGCCTGGCTGCGCGTGACGTGCAGCTTTCCTCGACTCCAAAGCCAGTGCAAAGCCTACGCAGTGACTTCCGTCGCTGCCGTCTGCGGGCGTTCCACGGTGGCGTAGAGGTCTTCCAGATAGTGCGTCGCGGCCACGGCAGCCGTGGTCGCATCGCCCACGGCGGTAGTGATCTGCTTTGTCAATTGGGTGCGCACGTCCCCGGCGATGAAGAGGCCCGGCACGCCGGTCTCCATGTGCAAGCCGGCAATCAGGTAGCCGTTCTCGTCGCGCTCCACAGCTTCCTTGATGAACTCGGTGTTAGGATCAAACCCGATGAAGATGAAGACGCCGTCGGTCTCATGTACCCACTCTTCGCCTGTCTTCACGTTCCGCAGGCGCATGCCGGTGACGCCGCCGTCCTCGCCCACAATCTCGTCAGCCACCGTGTCCCAGATGATCTCGGTATTTGGCGCAGCCATGAAGCGGTCTTGGATGATCTGCTGGGCGCGCAGTTTGTCGCGCCGGTGCACCAGGTAGAGTTTACTGGCAAAGCGGGTGAGAAAGAGCCCTTCCTCCACTGCCGAGTCGCCGCCGCCAACTACGGTAATGACACGGTCGCGGAAGAACGCTCCGTCGCACACGGCGCAGTACGAAACGCCCCGACCGGCAAACTCGAATTCGCCGGGAATGTTCAACGGAGTCGGCGAGCCGCCGGACGAGATGATGACCGCGCCGGCGCGGTATTCGTCGCCGTCGGTCGTGCGCACAACCTTCTGCCAGCCGTCTGAGGTCACTTCCTCGACCTCCGCAGTGAGGATTTGCGCGCCAAAGGCCTGGGTGTGGGACACCATTTTTTCAATGAGGTCGGCGGCGTCTATGGACTCAAAGCCGGGGTAGTCTTCGATCAGCGAAGTATTGATGAGCTGGCCGCCGGGCGCCATCTTTTCGAGGATTACGGTGTCGAGCATCGCCCGCGCCGTATAGAGCCCAGCGCACAGTCCGGCCGGGCCGGCGCCGATTACGATGACATCGTGATATGAAACTGCCATGCGTGTCGTCATTCCTTTCAGTCGTACATCCGGCCCGTGTCGCGAACGCGTTGCGAGTGATGCGAACGCATCGCGAGTGATGCGTAATCGTCGTGTATGACGCGTACTCGTCGCGCAGGCCGCGCTTCTTTGCGTTCTTGACGATATTCACCTGTGAATTGCAGGGCACACCGCCGTGCGGAACCCTACTCTTTCAGAGTACCAAACCCACCAACCTGCCGCTATACACGGAACGGTGGATAGACCATTTATTCCGTGTCCGGCCGTGGCAAACGGCGTTCATGGTATCCTATTCCTTGCCGTGAGCGGCGAGCGAATGAAGCCCATTTGAGGGCGTAATTTCATGGCGTCCCGTCGACCGCCGCGGCCCGGTGAGTGGTGTTCAAACCTTCTCTTGCTCTCGTAGCGCAGGTTTGCAACCTGCGCTCTAGCGGCAAAGGGAGAGACGTTGAGACTGTCGCCGGCATTATGATGGGCGTTTGGGTTTGAGTTTTGCTGATTCTCAAGAGCGGGGGGACAAACCCCCGCGCTACAAAGTCAAGAGTCGCCTCGTTGGGAACATCACAATGTAATCGGGTAGCGCTGGTGGAGAAGAGCTGAAATGAGCGAGCAACTGCGTGCAGGTGCGGCTACGGCCAATATTACGCCCTGGCTGGGCATTGCCATGCGCGGCGCGTTTCGCGACGTGCACCGTGCCGATGCCGTCCATGACGAACTCCTGGTCAAGGCGCTGGTGCTGGACGACGGCGCGCGCCAAATCGCGTTCGTGCTCTGCGACTTTACTATGATGCCGCGCCACATGATGGCTGCGGTGAAAGAGCGCATCGCCGAGCGTTGCAGCATCCCGCCGGACCACGTGCTGATTGCGTCGACGCATACTCACTCCGCGCCAGCCACGGTGACCGTCGGGTTCATGGAGGAGCAGAAAGAGTACACCGCGTGGGCGACGCGCAAGATTGCCGATGCGGTTGAAATCGCCGTGCGGCGGTTGCAGCCCGCCCGTATCGGGTTCGCCAGCGTCCAAGAACCGCGCATCGTCTTCAACCGCCGCTATCACATGCGTAACGGCCAGGTTCACTTCAACCCCGGTGTCGGCAATCCGGACGTCTTACGTCCTGCTGGGACGACCGATCCTGAGTTTACGCTCTGCTACGTCGAGAGCAGCGCTGGTGAGCCGCTCGCGGTGCTGGCAAACTACGCCCTGCACTATGTGGGCACGGATACGGGTGCGGAGATCTCCGCCGACTATTTTGGACACTTCTTCCGCGCGATCCAGCGCCTGCTTGGACCGCAAGCGGTGGGACTGTTGTTCAACGGCGCTTCCGGCAATATCAATAACGTAAATGTCACCAAACCTTGGCCACACCGGGGCCATGCCCAGGCAAAGCGCATGGCAAACGTACTTGCAGGCCACGTGCTTACGGAAATTCAATTGGCGGAAATGCACGACCACGTGAGCCTGGGCGCTGCGGTTGGGGAGTTCACGTTCCCGCGCAAGCAGACCACCGCTGAAGACGTGGCAATCGCGGATAGGGTGCTGAGCGGCGACTACGCCTATACCGCAGGACCGTTCTCGGCAGTCACCGGCCAGCCGATCTATCCGGGCTGGGCGCCTGCGTATGCCCGTGAAATCAAGGTGCTGTACACCATGCCGCAGATTCTCACCTCGACCATTCAGGCGCTGCGGGTCGGCCCCGCCGGCTTCGCCGCGTTGCCGGGCGAAATCTTCGTGGAAATCGGCCTCGCCGTGAAAGCAGGCTCTCCTTTCGCGCCGCAGTTCGTCATGAGCCTTGCGAACGATTATCTTGGGTATGTTGCGACCGACGAGCAGCTTGCGCTGGGCGCGTACGAAACGTGGCCCTCACGTTCGGCCATCGGCGGCCCCGGCACCGCGCAAGCTATGGAAAGCACGGCGCTATCATTGCTAGAGTCGCTGACAGACTGATAGGAGTCTTGGCAACCGTCGCCTAAGGACCTCCATCGAGCAAATCGCTAGTTGTGTGAGTAGGACCAAAGTTGCGACAGTCGAGAACCTGTGGCGCTCATGATAATCGAGAACTTGCGGCGCTCATCTCGTCACTCCTGCGAAAGCGGGAGTCCCTCGGCGTTGATAGGATGGATTTTCGCGTACGCGGGAACGACGGATTAACTTGCAATTCTTCTGTCAATGCCTTGATGGGCACACAGTCTCAATAAACGGCCTGCGCATAGAGGGAGACCACAAATCATGTTCGACGGACTGCAGATGGGCCTACACAGCATTGCGCTGCTCTCGGATGCCGAGACACGTTCGATTTCTGCGGAAAATCCGAATGGTGAACGGGGCGGCGGCGCGAAAGCCGAACCCAATGAAAACAGCGCGGCCTCGCTGCTGGGACCCGGCTGGAAAGTGCGGCCCAAGATTGAGCTGCCGCCGCAATCGACCACCACGTTGGCAGAGATAGAGGGACCGGGGACGATCCAGCACATCTGGCTCACGGTGCGGCCGCAAGCGTACCGCAGCACGGTCTTGCGCTGCTACTGGGACGGTGAAGAGACCCCCTCCGTCGAGGTGCCGCTGGGTGATTTCTTCTGTAACGGTCACGCTCTGCGCTACGACGTAAACTCCCTGCCGATTACGGTGAACCCTACCGGCGGCTTTAACTCCTACTGGCCGATGCCTTTCCGCCGCAGCGCGCGTATTACTATCGAGAACGACTACTGGGAGGAAATTCCGGGTTTTTACTATCAAATCACCTACGCGCTGGCGCCGGTGCCGGACAATGCGGCATACTTCCATGCGCAATGGCGGCGGTCCATGACCACCCGTGAGTATCCCGAGCATGTCCTCCTGGATGGGGTCAGCGGACAGGGGCAGTACGTTGGCACCTTCATTGCGTGGTCGCAATTCTCCAACGGCTGGTGGGGCGAGGGCGAGGTCAAGTTCTACATGGACGGCGACACCGACCATCCCACGATCTGCGGCACGGGCACGGAGGACTACTTCGGCGGGGCGTGGAATTTCGGCGACCGGACGTTCTCAACGCCCTTCCTCGGCTATCCGCTCTATCGCCAGGAGCCGGTGGAAGTGCCGCTGCACGGCATGTACCGCTGGCATATCATGGACCCGATCCGGTTCAAGCAGGACCTGAAAGTTACCGTGCAAGCCCTCGGTTGGTGGCTGAACCGCAAGTTCGAGCCGCTCACCGACGACATAGCGTCCGTTGCGTATTGGTACCAGACCGCGCCGCACGCGCCGTTCCCCGCCATGCCGCCGCTGTCGGCGCGCTGGCCGCGCACGTAGTCCCGCGTTTTCTGACGTACCTCCGTTATACAGAGCTTCTTGCCCATTGGCTTGAAAGCCTCTGCCGTCATTTGCCGTGAGCGCGAAACAGGGTCGTTCCACTATGCCCTGAGTTAGATTCTGGCGTAGCCACTTCCTTCCGCACGGCATCACTAGCGTCCCTTAAGCAGCGAAGAATTCTGTCAATCGCGAGTGAAGCGGTTGACAATCGCAGAGTTGGGCAATACTATTACCGTAGTCTGTTGGTTTGGCAACACCTTGCGGGATTCTAACGCGAAACCTGCAAGCTCGCGCCTTGATGGGGTGACGCCGAGAAGGCAGGGTTGCTTCCACAAGGCTGGCGTTATTCAGTGTAGGAAAGGAGGCCGGGCACCGAGGACAGGCATCCGGTGCGGTACCGTGGTGTCGCGAACGCGCAAATACCCCGTGCAGAGATGACTCTTAAAGCAAGAGGAGAGAGCTGTATCGTGGCTACAAATGATCGTTTCGTTCGACTTCAACCGACACGCCGCCAGTTCATGGCCGGTGGCGGCGCCGCACTAAGCGCAATCTTGCTTGTCGCCTGCGGACAAGCGGGCACGGCCATGCCGGCCGAGGATGCGCCCGCAGAGCAAGAAGAAGCAAAGCCTGCCGCGGAACCGCAGGCCGAGGCCGCCGACATCAAAATCTGGGTCTGGTGGCCTGATCCGGTGGCATCCGTGGAGCAGATGGGCGCGAATTACTCGGAAGCCAATCCCAACGTCAGCGTGACTGCGGAAGCGGTTTCCGGTTACTGGGACAATTTGCAGGCGGCCTTTGTTGGTGGCACGGGCCCGGACATCTACTTGATGAACAGCGTGAACTACTTCGCGTGGTCCAACAAGGAGATTCCTGCCGACATTACCGCGCAATTCAAGGCCGACCCCATCGCCCAGGATTTTGCCGCCAACGCCTGGAAGACCGGCATCGACTTCTACACCTACAAGGGTGAGAAGATGTACGGCGTGCCAGGCATGATGACGAGCATCATCACGCTCTTCAACGAGGACGCCGTAAACGAAGGCGGCTTCGCGGTGCCGTCCGAGCTGGGCACGGACTGGAATTGGGACTTGCTGCAGGAGTACGCCATCAAGCTCACGGAGAGTGAGGGCGACAATGTCACGCGCTACGGCATGTTCGCGGCCGATGCCCTCGAACAAGGCTGGCTGAACTACGTGCGCGCCAACGGCGGCGACTTCTTGAGCGACGATTTGCGCTGCGTCATCGACAGCCCGGAATCGGCGGAGGCGTGGCACTTCTGCGTAGACTTGGCGCTCAAGCATCGCGTTTCGCCGTCCCGCGACCAGATTGCTGACCTGAGCCAAGGCATGGCGGGCCGCGGCGGTCGTTTTGCCCTCTTTGGCAGCGGCCAAGTCGTCCTTTGGACGGCGGCATCAAATAACGTCAAGTTCCTGAACGAGGCGTGGCCCGGCTCCGGTTTCACCTGGGACTACGGCTACGTGGCTGCTTCGCCCAACACCGGCAACCCGGGCGGCACCACCAACATTGTCGGCTGGTGTATGAACACCAACTCCAAGTCCCCCGACCAGGCGTGGGGCGTTTTCGCCAATATGATGACCAAGGATTCCCAGGACATCCTGGCTAGGGCAGACGTGTTGCGGCCGGCGCGCGATGACTCCGCGCAACTCTACTACGATCCCGAGGTCACCGACGGGCCCGCGAACCGGATAGCCGCGTTCGAGATGTTCCAGTGGACTACCAACTTGCCCACGCACGACGTCGTCTCGTGGGGCGAGATGCTTGGTCCCATGGGCGTTTGGGCGCCTGAGATCTTTGCCGGAACCGTTGGCGTGGAGGAAGGCCTGAAAAACATGGCGGCGGAGACGAATGCGCTCTTCGACGCCGCTACTTCGTAGAAACCGCAACGTCATAGACCGGCAGCGCAGAACTCTTCCCCAAGGTTCATCCCGTACACCACTACTCTGGGGCGAGTTTCCGGAGCTACGGGAGAGTACCCCGTAGCTCCGGGACGACACTTGGGGCGCCAATCTTGACTGAAAGACAGCTTGTGTAAGTTTGGAACGTCCCTCAAGTGAGCGCTTGAGTTGGAGGATTTCTTGCCCTTACCTTGTGGCACGCCCAGGTTGCGGCTTGGGAGTGGCGCCACAGGGATGTGCTACTGTTGAACCGCAGCGTGCTGCCAGACGAGCGCGCTCGCCGGCATGCCTGACCGCGAAAGGAAAACTGGCAGATGGCCACTCTGGACTACCGCGCAGAAGAAAAAGTCTATGCCTTCGAGACGGACGAGATTCAGGGCGTTCTGCGCCCCGGCAATGAATTCCCGCATCACGGCCTGACGCACTTAGTGCATAAGGCCACCGGCATTGAATTCGTGCACCCGTTGTACGCCATACTGAACCTGTACCGCTTCATGCACCGCGATCCGGCGGGCGGGGCCGCGACCGGCATGGATAGCGACCTCGGCAATCCGCGCCAGGGCGAGCGCCACGTGGAAGCGGACGCAAGCAGCGTGACGCTGCGCTGGGCACTGCAAGCGCCGACGCATCCTGAGATGGCCATTCGCTACGAGATCGTGGAACCGGCCACGATTGACATGACCGTGACTGTTACGCCTAACGCAATCGCCCATGATTTCGAGGCCTTGCTGGCGTGCTACTTCGATCCCGTGCACGTACCCCACGTCTACTTGGCCCGCGATAGATTCGAGCTTGAGGATGAGCCGGGCCTCTATGCCGATGAACCGGAGCTTGCGCCCGTAAACGTGAACCCGGTCTTTCGCGGCGGCGTGCTGGCCTATCCGCGCGATGAAGACGCCGTGGGCATCAGCGTGGACGGCCGTTGGCGGGATATTGCCCGCTTCTCGCCGATGCGACGGTACAAGCTGCCGGTGTGCTTCCAGGCCGACCGCCAGCAGCGCGTGGCCGCCGTGCTCATGTCCCGGCCTGATGATTGCTTTGCGGTGTCGAGCGGCTACGACAGTCCCGACGCGCGGGACCGCTTCCACAAGCACAATCCGCTCTATCTGTCGCTCTTCGGCGGCACGCTGGAACCGGGTGTTGAACGCACAGCGCGGGCGCGGCTGGTGGTCACCGAGCTTGACGAGACGTTCTCGCAACCCTTGGAGCACTACGCGGCATTTCTGGCTGAGACGGGCGGCGAATGACAGTGCGCGCACCTTCGGGCAAAGAGGGTAAACTTCGCATTGCCGTGCTGGGCGTCGGCGCGGACCCCGGTTCGCGGGCACGGCAGTTCTTGGCGACCATCGCCCGCCTCACCGACCACTATGTGTTGGCCGCGATCTGCGACCGCAATGCTGACACCCTTGACCAAGTGGGTGCGCAATATGGTGTTGCCGGGCGCTATGCCGACGTGCGTACGCTTTTTGCCAACGAAAAGCCTGACGTGGTCCTCAGTCTGACGCCGAAAGACTCCCACGTCGTCATGGCGCTCACCGCGGCCCGTCACGGCTGCCACGTTCTTACCGAGATACCGGTCGCGCTCACGCGTCGGCATGCCAATGCCATCGCGGAGACCTGCCGGGAAAACGGCGTCCTGTGGGAAGTGGCGGAACAGGTGTGGCTCTGGCCCAAAGAGCGGCTGAAGCGGCAGATAATCGACGCCGGCCTGATTGGCGACGTGACCCACGCCCGGCTCTGGTACCAGACGGGTCAATACCATGGCTTTAGCGGCATTCGCGCTCTGATCGACGCGCCGGCCGCGCGCGTGCTCGGCTACTGCGGCGAGGTACCGACCGAGCCCTATACGGCCTACGGCGGCGAGCCGGAACGTTCCTTGAAATGGGATTCGGGAGTGATCGAATTCGCGAACGGCGTCGCATGCCTCTTTGAAAAGCCGCCGCGTGTGTTTCCTGCTACGCACATCACATTCCCCATCGGCTGGGAGATCGAGGGGACTAAGGGCAACCTGAGCCGCGAGGTCTTGGTGCGATACACAGAGGGGCAGTCGCTCACGTACCCGTTTGAGGAGCATTGTTCAGAAAACAGCGGTGAGACGGTGGTTCATTCCCTCTCCGTCGCCACCGATCCGCCCGTAGTGTGGCGGAATCCTTACGCACAATACGGGATCGGCTCGCAAGATGACGCTTCCAAGGCGGACATCTTAACCAGCTTCCACACTGCGATCACGGAAGGTGCGCAGCCCCAATACGGCGTGGCCGGCGGATTGCGGGACTACGAGCTCTGCCTGGCGGTGCGCGAGAGCGCCGACCGCGGCAACACGTGGGTCGATTTGCCGCTGGGCGCGCCAACGGCAGTGGAGGAACAGATCGAGGCAGAGTTTCTGCGGCGCTACGGCCACGATCCAATTGCGGAGACAGATGCCCTGCTTGACGCGCCGTTTACGCGGTCGGCAACCCTATGGCCGGTCACCCACTGGCTATAGGCCAAGCAGCAGCCCGCTGACCGGTAGTGCAGGTTTGTAACCTGCGTCGCGGCAGCGGAAGAGGCCCAACGGTAGTAAGCCAAGCAGCGGCTTGATGACCGGTAACGCAGGTCACAGACCTGCGTTGCGGCAGCGGCAGGCACCCGGCGACGGCGGAACAGACTTGAAGAGAGTAGACGGGTAGCGCAGGTTTGTAACCTACGTGGCACCAGCGAAAAGTGCACATCAACCGCGCGAAAGACTGCAGAATCCGCGCCCGTCTACAGTGTCGCACACTGCGTCGCGGGTGAATGCGTCACGGCAGGAGAGAAGCAAGGGGATGATAGCGCTGGACGGTACCGTTGCCCTAGTGACCGGGGCATCCAAAGGCATCGGCCAAGCGATCGCCGTCGCGCTGGCAACCGCTGGAGCGGACGTGGGTGTCAATTACCTCACCGACCAAGCGGGGGCTGAGGCCACCTGCGAGGCTGTCGCGGCGACCGGTCGCGAGGGGCAGCCGCTCCACGCCGACGTAAGCGACCCGTCCGCAGTGCAAGGCATGATCCAGGAATTGCAGACGCACTTCGGCAGGTTGGACATACTGGTCAATAACGCCGCTATCGGCAGCCGCCACGCAGGGTCGTTTGCCGACTACCCCTTCAGCGCTTGGCAGCGGGTCTTTGCGGTGAATCTGGATGGCGTCGTACACTGCACACAGGCAGCGTTGCAGACCATGCTTTTGCAGGAAACGGGAGGCCGTATCGTCAATATCAGTTCATCGCACAGCCTCGTCTTTCAGCGGCACACAACCCCCTATACCGTTGCCAAAGGCGCGCTCAACACATTGACGCAAGCCTTGGCGGTCGAGTTCGGGCCGCAGGGGATTACGGTCAATTGCATTGCCGCCGGCGCAGTCTCAACCCCGGGGTGGCCGGCTTCACCGCAGGGCAGAGACGCATGGATGCGCCGTGCGCCCCGCGCCCGCATGGGCAGAGCGGAAGATATTGCCGATGCGGTCGTGTTTCTCGCCTCACCCCAGGCAGACTATATCACCGGACAGATTCTCTGCGTCGACGGCGGCTACGTGCACAGCGTGACGCCGCTGCCGTGATTCGTGCCAAAGGACAACACCATGCCTCCCACACCCCAGCCGCTTGACTACCTGCCGCATCTCCCGCCGAAACGCGACTATGGCATCGGTGTGGTCGGCGCGGGCAGTATTGCGCGGGCCGGTCACCTGCCGGCCTACCGCAGCGCCGGCTTCAACGTGGTAGGTATCTACGATGCCGATACGGCCAAGTCAGAGGCGCTGGCGGCAGAGTTTAGCACGGTGTCCTTTCCTTCCCTGGAGGCGCTGTTAGAATCACCGGACGTGGCAGTGGTGGATATTGCCACGCCCACGATCAGCCATCCGCCGCTCGTCGAGGCGGCCGTTGCCGCCGGTAAGCACGTGCTTTGCCAGAAACCCCTCACCTATGACATTGCCAAAGCGGAATCTATGGTGCGGGACGCAGCCGACGCCGGGGTGCGCCTCGCGGTTAACCAGAACGGCCGCTGGGACCAGGCCTTCCGTTCGGTCTACGCCCTCAAGCAACGCGGCGACTTGGGCGATCTGACGTACGTGCAGATCGATCGGGTCGGTCCTTTGCGCTGGGAATTGTGGCCCTGGCTATGGGATCGTCCGCGCGTGCTGATCGTCGAAGACGCGATTCATTTCCTCGACGTCGTGCGTTTCATCTTGGGGGAGCCGGAATGGCTTTTTGCTGCCGGTTTTCACGCGGGTGACGAACGCATCAAGGGCGAGACCTCGGCGGTGATCACGTTGGCCTGGCCCGACGGCGCGCACGGTTTACTGCTCAACCACGCGGGCATCTGGGACGACGATACCCACGCCACGTACCGCTTCGAAGGCACGGCAGGCGTAGCGAAAGGCGAGCTTGGGGTCTTCTACAATTTCCCCTACGGTCGCGAGGATACGCTTGCATACCGCAGCGAGCGGTACGACGCTGCGTGGATTGCGCCGGAACTCCAAGGCAAGTGGATTCCGGATGCGCTGGTGGGCCCAATGGCCGAACTATTCACCGCAATCCATGAAGACCGCGAGCCTATGAATAGCGGAGCCGACAACTTGCGTACTCTGTATTTGGTAGAAGCGGCCTATGATTCGATCTCCGAGGGACGAGCAATTCGCCCGCGCACACCGCAGGGCCAATGACGTGTTTCGCAACAGCAGTCCGGAGTGCCAAGTAGTTGATATCACACCAGCGACCGCTTCTTCTTCCCTCGCCCTTGAGGGAGAGGGCTAGGGTGAGGGTGATTCACAGGGCGCCTTTGCATCAATGAGACTAGAACAGAAAGCAGGACTACGCTCGGGCCGGCGCAGGCTTCAAGCCAACACAACAATAGTGGACACTCGTCAAACGAAGAGAAGATGGATTCCCGCGAAAGCGGGAATGACGGATAGAGAGGCTCTCTTGGCAATTGTGGAAATGACGGATAGTGCGGCTCCTCCAGACGTCGGGCGGGGACGGGCACTCGCCCGCAGGAGAAGCAACTCTCCGCGGGAAGAAGGCAAAGGCAGGTTCCCACATTCGTAGGAATGACGGACAGAGCGGCTCATATCGGTGTAGCGCGGGGGCTTGTCCCCCGCCCGCAGGAGAAGCAACTCACCGCGTGAAATTGCGACACCGTAGCATGTGGGGCTCTTCCCCCGCATCAAAAATAGTGCCCACACGCCAGAAGTAGACTTGGAGAAAAGACATGCGACTGCGCTTTGCCGCCATCGGCATTCACATTCACGGTCCCGGTTCGATCAAGGAAATCCTCGCCGCGGGGGACACGGAACTCGTCGCCATCGCCGAGAGCGACCCGGAGCGGCGCGCCGAAGTTTCCCTTCAGTACGACGTGCCGATCTACGCCGGCTATGAGGAGATGCTGGATGCACTGAAACCGGACCTCGCCACCATTTGCAATGCGCACCATGAAAAGGCGGAAGCAATCTTGGCCTGTCTGGAGCGCAACGTGCACGTCCTCGTCGATAAGCCGATGGTCATTGAATTGGCGGACTTGGCGCGCGTCGAGCAGGCCCTGGCGACGAGCACGTCCGAATTGCAGATGATGGTGACCGAGCGCTTCGCTCCGCCGTTCGTGCGTCTCAAAGAGTTGGTGGATTCCGGGTTTCTGGGCGAGATTGCCGGGTGTGTCGCCACGCGGCCCCATGAATTCGCCCTGGCCGAGCGCGAGCCCTGGATGCTGGAGGAAAGCAAAGAAGGCGGCCCCATCGTTGACCTCATGATTCACGACATCGACCTGGCGCGCTGGTATTTCGGCGCGAGTGTGCAGTCGGTGACGGCCCATCACGCGCAGCGCCGCTGGCAGGAATATCCGGGGTTCAACGACGTCGCCCACGCCATGTTCCTCATGGATTCGGGCATCGTCGCCACCATCGAAGCCGACTGGCTGACGCCCCGCGCGACGCCATGGGACTGCCGCTTCTTTCTCACGGGCACCGAGGGCGCTGCCGAAGTCCGCAGCCTGCACTTCAGCGACTTGCTCTACTGGCGGCACGAGGAACCGCGCGTGCACGTGCAGTTTGGCCGCAACCGCCCGGATTCCAGCGGCCAGGACCTCGTGCGCCGCATCAGGGGTCAGTCACCAATAATCGCAACCGCGCGGGATGCGATTGATTCGACTCGCGCGGTGCTCATCGCCAGAGAAGCCGCGCGCACAGGGAGTAGTCTCGCCCTTTAGTGACTCATGCATAGTCTTGTTTCGGTCTCAAAGCTTCTCTCTCTGTACGCGCCGAGAAGAAAGGTGCCATTTACGCTGACAAGCAGGGGCAGACATTGGGAATAATCTCCGTAACCAAGAGCATTAGGACACAGTCGAGGGGCAATCTATGAATCTTCTCTTCATCACCGCGGACCAGCAGCGCTGGGACAGCTTGCCGTGCTACGGTCTGGACTTCATGCAGACCCCCAACCTCGACCGCCTGGCGCGCGAGGGCACGGTGTTCGAGCGCTGCTACGTGCCCGCGCCGCTCTGTGTACCTACGCGCGCGGCGTTGCTGGGTGGACAGTGGCCGTCCGCCACCGGCGTACTCGGCAACTCGCACTGGCTCGACGAGGGCAAGCTGCCAGTCTGGCCCCAAGTGCTGACCGACGCAGGGTATAATACTGCCGCCATCGGCAAGATGCACTTCTTTCCCTGGGACGCGCGCAATGGCTTTGGGGAGCGCATCAGCGCCGAAGACAAGCGGCATACCTACCTGCCCGACGACCATAGCAAGTTTCTGCGCGCCCACGGCCACAAGCGTGCGCACCCTACCCAAAACCCCGGCTACTTTGACACGCTGAACGCCTCGGTCACGCCGCTGCCCAAGCGCTTTCACGTGGACGGCTTCATCGGCGATCAGGCCGCTGCTTGGCTGGCGCGTAACGGTAAAGAGCCTTTCGCCGCGTGGGTGAGTTTCGCCGGTCCCCATGACCCGTACGACCCGCCGGAAGAGATGGCGGACATGTACTACGACGCGCCGATTCCCGCGCCCGTCGGCTCGCGGGCGGAGCTGGTCAACAAGCCCCGCGCGCAACAGCAGGCGGGCAAAGAGAATATTACGAACTCTATGTACCGCATGAGCCCTGCGGAGGCAACGCCGGAGCAGCACCGCATGTGGCGTGCCCACTACTACGCCAACATATCGCTCATTGATGAGGAAGTCGGCAAGATGCTGGCTGCGCTGGAAGCGAACGGCGTGCTCGACGAAACGCTCATTATCTACACCGCGGACCACGGTGACGCGCTTGGCGATCACGGCCTGCCTTACAAGGGCTTCTTCTACGAGTCAATGGCACACGTGCCGCTCATCATCCGGGGACCGGAAGTTCGCGCAGGTGCGCGGAGCCCAGCGCTCGTGAGCTCCCTCGACTATGTTCCGCTCTTCTACACCACCTGCGGCGTGGAGCCGCCGGCAACGCTCCAAGGCACAAGCCTTGGGCCATTGCTGGCAGACTCCACGGCGCTCCATCGCGACACGGTCTTCAGCGAGAACATGGGCAGCCAAATGGTGCGTGACGCGCGCTACAAATACGTCCACTACGCCACGGGCGAGAGCGAACTCTACGATCTGGCAACCGACTCCGACGAAATTCAGAATCTAGCAGGCAGCCGCGCGCACGCGGACGTGATCGCCCACCTGCGCGGTCTGCTCGTTGAGCATAGCCTCCAAAACCACGCTTACCAGAGCGCCGCCGTTTCTCGTCCCCAAGAACCCTTCCGCACCAAGTTGGAAGAGGCTTACACGGAAGCGGACGCCTATACCGAAGCGGACACCTAGCGGTTTCGCAGGTTTGTAACCTGCGCTGGACATGGGTTTACAACCGGCGCTGGGCATGGGTTTACAACCTGCGCCGGGTCTTGGCTTACAACCTTTGCTGTTTCCCCGTGTTGCAGGCAGCGGCGCCACACACAGCTATCCTCACGGTGATGTCGGGCTTCTAAGCATTCTGCTTAAGGCGATGGTGACGGCTACGCGTGTGCTACTGCCGGCCTCTGAGCGCATGCGTCGAGCGAAAGAGACGCAGGTTGCAAACCTGCGCTACCGGAGGGAGAAGACGATGCCATCGTACACACGATCCGCGGCTAGGCGCTTAGCAGTCGGCACGTAGTGCCTGGCAAAAAGCAGCGCACGGTCCCGGTCGTGGGCGCTCGCCGCGGTTCATGCGTACCGCAGCCGACGTGCTGCGACTATAATGGTGCTTAGTCGTTCTTGGACTAGTTGAAGCATGTTGATGTGTACCATCTCTGGGCACGCAAGCAACCGAGAGGAGCACAACCGTGACAGACATTCGCGTTGGGTACCATACGATTACGTGGGGCATGGACGGGTTCGAGCAGGCGTTGGACGAGATTGCCGCGCTGGGATTTAAGGGCTTTGAGACCTTCGCGGCGGTGGTCGACACCTACGGCGATAAGGTCAGCGAATTTCAGGACATCATCGCGCAACGGGGTTTGGAGCTCGTCACAGTCTACGGCGGGGGACCCATGAATGAGGCCCACCGCATGGACGAGATGGTTGCCCGCAACGTGGGCTTTGCCAAGTTTCTGGCTGCTCACGGCGCCGACCGGCTGGTGCTCGGCGGCGGGTCCCGCGCGTCGGGCGGCCCTACCGACCAGGAGCTGCTCAACCAGGCCCACTGCATGGACGAGATCGGCCGCCGCTGCCTGGACTTTGGCGTGCTCGCCTGCTACCACCCGCACTACGCGACCACGGTGGAGACGGAGGAAGAGATTGAGATAATGATGGACTATACCGACCCGCGCTACGTCTTTCTCTGCCCGGACACGGCGCACCTGCGCAAAGGCGGCGGTGACGAACTGTCAGTAGTGCGCGACTACGCCGACCGCGTGAAGTACGTCCATCTGAAAGACTGGGACCCCCAAGCCTTCACCGACGCCCAGTCGGTCCAGGCCCAGGGCGCAGATGCCGCGACGGCCATTCTGCCCGACTTCGTGGAACTCGGCAGCGGTGTGGTGCACGTGAAAGAGTGCGTGGAGGTGCTGCAGGAGAACGGCTATGCGGGCTGGCTTATGATCGAGCTCGACCGTTCCCGTTCCACCCCCAAAGCCAGCGCGGCGACGAACAAGGCGTACGTGGAGCGGGAGTTGGGCCTGACGGTAGGGTAGATAGAGTAGTTGGATGCGCAGGCGGTAGAGAGTTGCCGTTTATTTAGTGCTCCTCAGTAGCGCGGGGGCTTGTCCCCCGCTCTTTGTCTGAAGTAGAGTGAAAGCTCACATGACTAGCGCGTATGCTTGTCGGCCGCACTTTGTCTGACGTGGCACAGAGGTCCCCAGGCTGGAACAAATCTGGGGTCCAGCCGCCGTAGGTTGTTTCTCGCCCCAAGACAACAGAGACTCTTTCCTCAGTAGCGCGGGGGCTCGTCCCCCGCCCTTCACCTGACGTAACGCGGGACATCTAAATGCCAAGTGTAGTTTGAGTACCGAATCCCCCTAGAGCGGCGGCATATTCCCCGCAAACTTGTAAAAGAAAGAACGTGGCTTCAAATCCTCTATCAAGACAATACCGCCACAAACGCATTCGCCTTGACCGGGAACTCTACGGTCAACTAGGAGCGATCTGCTCCGTGACTATTGGCACGCTTGCGCGACGTCCACTCTTTGTAGATCCGAGGTTCGCACAAGCGACATGCGACGTGCTGCGTGGGCACGCGCACAAAACTGAAGCACCAATATACGCCTACTGTCTGATGCCCAACCATGCACATCTTGTGCTTGGGCCGTCTTCCACGTGTGACATCATAACTTTCGTTGGTCAGTTCAAGAACCTTGCACAGCGGCAGGTCTGAAAACTCGGTGAGATCGGTCGAATTTGGCAAGCGAGTTTCTGGGACCGTTTCTTGCGCGAGGAAGAGAACCTCGATGAGGTTGTAAGGTATGTGCTTAATAATCCAGTCCGACAGGGCCTCGTCAAGTATTGGCAAGACTATGCTTTCTCCGGCTCGCTGGTATACGATTTGAGCGAATGGCTCTGAAGTCTATTGTTCGCGCGAAGAGGCGGGGGACAAGCCCCCGCGCTACTGAAGATGGACGTCACCGATTCAAGAGTCGCCGACAGATAGATGAATTCGGAGAGTGTGGCGGCCGTGTTTGCAGAGTCTCACTGGCGCGATCACAATCTGTGTTGTGGTCGGCAAACCCAATGACACCATGAAGGAACCTGCATTATGAAACGTGTTGGCATCATCGGTTGTGGACGGATTGCAGAACAAGGTCACCTGCCGGGCTATGTGGAGTTGGCGGACCGCATTGACGTGGTGGCGGTGGCGGATCCGGCGGCGGAGCGGCGCGACCTGCTCGGTGACCGCTTACACATACCATCGGCCTCCCGCTATGTGGAGTATCGCGATCTGCTTGCCCGTGACGACCTTGATTACGTAGACATCTGTCTGCCCCACCACTTGCACCATGCGGCCACGATTGCCGCCGCTGAAGCGGGACACAACATCCTTCTGGAAAAGCCCATCGCCGCGAATGAGGCTGAGGCCCTGGAGATTATCGCTGCCGTCGAGCAGGCCGATGTGGTCTTTTCGCTCATTCACAACTACTCGCGCCAAGCAGTGCCCGGCCGCGTCTTGGAACTGGTGCACGCTGGCGCAATCGGCACGCCGTACCTGGTGCGATTTGAAGGTTTCGGCAACTATCACTACCAGGGCACGGCGGCGTATGACCCGGGCTGGCGCGCCAAGGCCGGGCGCGGCGGCGGCGGCGCCTTGCTCGACAACGGCTATCACAGTATCTATCTGGCGCGGAATCTCATGCAATCCGAGGTGCGGGAGGTCTTCGGCGCGGTGGGCACCTTTGCCCGCGATTTCGAGGTGGAAGATACGGCCCTCGCCATCCTGCGTCACGAAAACGGCGCCATCACCTCCATTCAAAACGGTTGGGGTGCTGACCGGAGCATGCCGGCCCGCGAGATTCAGGGATCGGCGGGCTCGCTTGTGCTGGGCGGGGGCGAACACGCAATCGAGCTGTGGAAAGGTGAGCACTGCGAGTATCCCGCGCCGTGGGCCGCCGAACCGGGCGCCTTCGCACGGGTCTTCAGCGCCTTCTGCGACGCCCTGGACGACAACGGGCCGGTGCCGACCCCCGCCGAGGACGGCTTGATGAACCTCCGCATCATCCTGGCAGCCTACGAGGCTAGCCGCACCGGCAGCGTGATAGAGCTGTAGCCTGCGCAAGCACCGCCCATTGGCGTTCAAGCACTTTGTTGCCTCGCCCATCGCGAAGAGCCTCCCTATGACTTGCACTGTCAGACAGTGTGTGGTATATCCCTTAACTTAAGAGGCTTGCAATACTCTTCTAACATTTCAAGTTGCAACGTCTGAAATTGGAATAAACAGACGATAGCAGTTAAAGATTTGAAAGGGTGGTCTATGGCTGAGGTAGAGCAGGAAAAGAAAGGCGTTCCGACTGACGCGCAGTTGCGGCGGGAGTTGCAAGCCATGGTTGCCGCGCACCAGGAGTTGGGGGAGCGCTTCGGCACTGAACTGGCCGACTCATTTGTCGAGCGCTTGCACGCCACCATCGACCAACGCATCGAGGCGCGAATCAAGAACCGTAAGGGCAGCGTCTCTCCCCTGGTCCTGCCGGTCATGTCGCTCATTGCCGGTCTGCCAGCCATGGCCATAGCTGGCGCCTTTGTGGGTCCTTTTTCCTCTTTTGTAATTTTTTCTCCCTGGATCGCCATTATCATTCTCAACGTTATCTGGGCCGTAAACAGACGAGACTAGGGCTGACACTGCCAGACGCATCGATGCGCCGGCACGACGGCAGGGCAACTAATACAGCGAGCACTCGTCCGCGCCGACAGAAATTCAGGGCTTACCGCGATTGGCAATTGGCGGGATGCCTGCCAAAACGAAAACGATTAGTCCAGGCCAGAGGGAAGCAAACCATGAGCAAGAGCGGGAAAGACAAGGACAAGAAAGAACGCAAAGAGGCTAAGAGCACCCGCGAGGAGTTGGACGCCATCCTTTCCGCGCGGCAAGAACTCGGCACCGAGTACAACGAAGAACTCGCCGACATGCTGATGGAGCGCCTGGACGGCGTGATTGACCGCCGGGTGGAAGCGCGTCTGGATAAGTCCCCAAAGAGTTCTCTTTCACCGGCCGTGCCGATTACGACTCTTGCTCTTGCAATTCCCTTGACCGCGATTGCGGCCGCTATGCTTGGCATTAGGGGAGTTCTCATCGTCTGGGCCGCGTTGATCATTGTCAATGTTCTGTATTCGGGTAAGAAGCTTGGCGATATCTTCTAGCGGTTCCGGCACAAGCGCGGCATTCCCCAAGCTACTTCCGTGTCACGTCTGTAAGTTGGGCAGTTAGGAAATTGAACAAAGAGAGTGCCATAGTGAGCACTTCGGTAGCGAAAAAATGGGACAAAGAGCATGAGCAGCAGTGGAGCAGGGCGAGACAAAGAAGAGCGTGAAAGAGCGGACGGCACCCGGGAGGATCTGGACGCTATCCTCTCGGCGCGGCAGGAACTCGGGGCGGAATACAACGAGGAACTGACCGACATGCTCATCGAGCGTTTGGATACCGTGATTGACCGCCGCGTGGAAGCACGCTTGCAGGACGTCAAACCGAAGAGCGTGTCGCCCGCCGTTCCAATTAGCTCGCTCGTCTTCGCAATTCCGGCGACCGGGATCGTGCTTGATTACGGTGCGGGAATTCTGGGAGTTGGTCTCGTCTGGGCAGCGATAGTCGCCGTCAATGTCTTCTACTCCGGCAAGAAGATCAGCGATATCTTCTAGCACGAGTCAATCGGCTCCATCTGGTCTCCGATTGGAGTAAGACTCTTGATGGTGCGAGCAACTTGAGAAACCGTGAACCTGAGTCCTAAGCACTCTCGTCGTTGCGCTCGTTTCGGAAAAGTGCCAGGTGTGCGTTTGAAAAATCGTGCGCGGATGAGAGACCATACTGTTCATTGGTGAGAAGAAAGCGACGCATAGACGCAACTGGCGCTAGGGGCCGCGCCGGGCTGGATATCGGGCGAACCGACGCGGCGATCAGAAAAGCTGCGCCAACCCGTAGAGGCACGGCATGCCGTGCCTCTACGCTCTCCGTAGCAGAATGCGCGCCGCAAGCCTTGCTCGCCCTGATCATCAGAATTCTGCGAACGGACTTCGCCACACCCTACTATGTCTGTTGCCGTTGTCTTCTCCGCTCACTCGGGCTGCCTCTCTCCATTTCTTGCCGCACTGCCCTGTCATTGTGTAACATTCACGTTATGGTTAATATAGACTTGGCAATTGTCCGAATTGTTGCCCGTCCGCATGCTCGGCGAGCAAGGAGCGTGAGGGGATTGCACGGCTGCACGAACTGCAGGGGGGCAAGTGTGGATGCAAGTGATTGCATTCGTTGCAAGGCGGAAGCGACTGGCGGCCAATCACTGCAGCATTTCAGCAGAACAGACGCAGGTTATAAACCTGCGCTACCGGCAGGCAGAGGCGTTGGGGACGTGCGGTGGACCTGCGATGGGATACTTGGAACGAAGCATCTAGACAGGTAGATACATGAACACTGTAGAGCACTGCGCATGATGTACGGCGGCGGTGGCTGGGGCATGCATCGGGCGTATCGCGATAACGAGGGTCAGCCCAAGGTGGCGCTGACTGCTGCCGGCGTGCGCCGTGTTTTCGGCTACTTGGCGCCGTACTGGCCCCACGAAATCGTGATACTGATCTGCGTGCTGGCCGTCACCGGACTTGGCTTGATTCCGCCGCTCCTCATACGCAGCGTTATCGACACCGCCCTACCGGATAAAGACTTCGGCCTGCTCAACCTGCTCGTCTTCGGCATGGTTGCCTTGCCGTTCCTCTCCGGCCTGATCAGCGTGTTGCAGAGCTACCTAAACGCCTTGGTCGGCCAGCGCATCGTCTACGACCTGCGCAAGCAGCTCTTCCGGCACATGCAGCGCATGTCGCTGCGCTTCTTCACCAAGACTCGCAGCGGCGAGATCATCTCCCGCATCAACAACGACGTCGCCGGCGTGCAGAGCGTCATCGCCGGCACCATCATCTCAATCATCACGAACATCTTTACGGTGCTGTTTACGATCGTCGTGCTCTTTCTTATGAACTGGCAACTAGCGATAATTGCCCTCATCGTCACACCGGCCTTTGTGCTGCCGACGCGGCGCGTGGGGCGCTACCGGCGTCAGGTCTCGCGGGAGACGCAGGAGAAACAGGCTGATCTCAGCGCCTTCCTCCACGAGATGATGAACATCAGCGGCTACCTGCTCATGCGCACGTTCTCCGGCGAACAGCGCGCGGACTCGCGTTTTCGCGGCATCGGGCGGGACCTGCTGCGCTTGAACATCAAGCAAGCCATGGTCGGGCGCTGGTTCTTCATGTTCCTGGGGCTGTTCGCCTCCATTGGCCCCGCGGCAATCTACTGGTTCGGCGGCCGCCAGGTGATGCAAGAGGAACTAACCCTTGGCACCATTGTCGCCTTTGTCGCGTTTCTGCGGAATCTTTACGGTCCGTCGTCCCAACTGGCGAATGTCTACGTGGACGTGCAGGGCGCGATGGCGTTGTTCGACCGGATCTTTGGTTACTTGGACATGGAGCCGGAGATTTTCGATACGCCGGGTGCGCGTGAGGTCTCCACTGTGCAGGGGCGGATCTCCTTCGATGATGTCTGGTTCCGCTACAACGACGAGGCAGCCTGGGCACTCGCGGGTATCTCGTTTACAGCCGAGCCGGGCGAGATGATTGCTCTCGTTGGCCCCAGCGGCGCGGGCAAGACGACGCTGACGTATCTCATCCCGCGCCTCTACGATCCGGTGAACGGACAGGTGCGGTTAGATGACTATGACCTGCGCGACCTGCAATACTTGTCGCTCATGCGGCACGTCGGCGTGGTAACGCAAGAGCCGTTCTTGTTTCACACGTCGCTGCGGGAAAATTTGCTCTACGCGAATCCGGAAGCAACGGAAGCGGATGTAGTTGAGGCCGCCAAGGCAGCGCAGATTCACGACTTCATCGAGGGCCTGCCGGAAAAGTACGAGACGGTGGTGGGCGAGCGGGGCTTCCGGCTCTCCGGCGGCGAGAAGCAACGCGTGGCCATCGCCCGCGTCTTCCTCAAGAACCCACGCATCATCATCCTGGATGAAGCCACGTCCTCGCTCGATTCGCAGTCCGAAGAGCTAATTCAGCAGGCACTAAACACGCTGCGCCAAGGCCGCACCAGTTTTGTCATCGCCCACCGTCTCTCCACCGTACGGGCCGCGGACCGCATCTTGGTGCTCGAGGAGGGCCGCGCCGTCGAGGCCGGCACACACGAGGAATTGCTGGCAAGAGGCGGTCTCTACGCCAAGCTGCACAGCATCCAGTTCCGCACCGAGCCGGAACCCGCGGCCGTTGAAAGCGCCGAGGCCGGCCCATCCGGGCCGCCGTTCGGCCGCGGCAGGCCGGGCGGCATGAGAGGGACCGGCTTTCAAAGTTCAAGGCCGTTTCCCGGCGGTGAGCCGGATTGAGGCCAGGCACCTTGGCGGCGCGCGCGTCGGTAAGCCTCATCCAGGTGCGCTGCGACAGGCTCAGCGCGAACGGCAACGCACACTGCCGCTGCAGAGCAGAGTCGTTCCCTGGAGACCAAGACGGCTCGCCAGAGACTGAGACCGTTCGTGCTGGGCCTGTCGAAACATGAACGGTCTCGCGCGTTCCCTACTGCCGTACTGCATTTCTACTGCAGCAAGCCGGGAGTCGGCCAATCAGGGTTCCTGTGGCAGCGGGTGCAGGGCAAGGACGGCGCGAGCATGGGTGACGTCCCGCTTCATCTGCGCGATCAGGGCCTCTACCGAATCGAATTTCTCCTCATCGCGCAGCTTTTCCACAAAGTGCAAGCGGAGCACCTGGTCGTAGAGGTCGCCGGTATAGTCCAGGAGAAAGGTTTCGATGGTCCGCTCGTTCGTGTCGTCAAAGGTGGGGCGCACGCCGATGCTGGTGACTGCCGGATGCGCAGTGGCGCCGCTCGCCGCTGGAAACGTCGCGATGGTGGCGTAAATGCCGTGGCCGGGCACGGCCAGCGGCTCGGCGAGGTGCAGGTTTGCCGTCGGGAAGCCCAAGAGCCTCCCCCGTCCGGCGCCGCGCACCACGGTACCGGTGAGGGTCGGCCAGCGTCCGAGGAGTTGCGCCGCCTGCGCCACTTCGCCCACGGCGAGGTGCTCGCGTATCCGGGAACTGCTGACTACCTGCCCCTCGTGCACATAGGGCGGCGAAACGACGACCTCAAAGCCCATTTCTCTCCCCATCTCCTGCAAGACGTCAGGCGTGCCGCTGCGCCGGTGGCCCAGGGCAAAGTCGCTGCCAATGACAAGCACGCGCAGATCGAGGCGGTCACGCAGCACCTGCATGAACTCGCGCGGGGCAAGGCGAGAGAGCTCCAAGGTAAACGGCCAGAGGATGAAGAGATCGATGCCGCTGGCGGCGATAGCTGTTTCCCTGTCGGCCAGCGTGGAGAGGCGGGGAATCTGCGCGCCCGGTCGCAGCACTTCGGGCGGGGGCGGCCAGAGGATGATGACGGCGGACTGCCAGTTGTTGGCGCGGGCGCGCGCCGCGACTGCCGCCAGCACGTGCCGGTGTCCCCGGTGGATGCCGTCGAACTTACCGATGGTGAGCACGGTGGGACGGTCTGGAATAAGAGACTCTGGGTCTCTAGAATACACCTGCACTGCGGATTCCTATCCTTGCCCTGTCTGATTCCACACACGGCAGGCCGTCACTGCGTGCACCATCATGGATTATAGCGAAACACTTTCACCGGCTGCCAGAGTGGTCCGGCGGCGTTCACCGCTCTTAACACCGCAATCAGTCGTCCCGCCGGATCGTAGGCGCGAGCGAATCCTCCCTCCCGCGCAACGTCGGGTGCCGTAACACGCATGCCATTCAGCACCTGCGCTGTCTCCTCAGCGCTGAGCTGGCGAGTAGCCCATTGGCGAAGTGGGTATTCCATTGGCAGCAAAACCGCTTCCCAGCCAGATTCTGCGACACGGTCTGCCAACGCGTGCAGCGGGATGGCGTCTGCCAGCGCAAATGGACCCACCTGAGTGCGTGTCAGGGCTTCCAGATGAGCGCCGCTGCCAAGCGCCTCGCCCAAATCACGCGCCAAGGCACGAACATATGTGCCGGTGGAACACTCTACCTCGAGGGTGAGCCGCGGAATGTCCATTTCCAGGATGTTGAGGCGATGGATTGTCACCTGTCGCGGCGCCAATGCAACGGTCTCGCCGCGCCGCGCCCGCACGTAGGCGCGTGTGCCTGCCACGTGGACAGCGGCGTAGGCGGGCGGCACTTGCGCGATGGCGCCGGAAAAGTGGGTCAAAGCGGCACGGATCTCAGATCCGTCTGTGGTGACGGGGCGTTCTACCAGCACGTCGCCCGCGCTGTCGTCGGTTGTCGTCGTGCGTCCCAACAGAATGCCGGCGCGGTACGTTTTTCGTGTGTCGGCGAGGTATTCGATAAGGCGCGTTGCGTGCCCCAGGCCGATTGCCAGCACACCGCAGGCAAGTGGGTCCAGCGTTCCGGCATGCCCTACGCGGCGCTGTCGCGCGAGTCGGCGAATGACGTTCACGACGTCATGGGAAGTGACGTCGGCAGGCTTCGCGATGTTGAGGAAGCCGTGAAGCACGTTCAGTATTCCATTAGAACCGAATGGCGTACTCTACGCAGGGGCACGACATGTCATGCCCCTACGACACCGCCACAACAAGACGCAGCATGCACACAAATCCGTTGCAGGAGGCATGAATCGGGCTTGGAGCAGGGAGCATTCGCCTCGCGCAGGTCAACGTGGGTCTCGCACTAATCAGTCGAGATGTGCCTCTGCCGCCGCTACCGCTTTGCGCAATCCCACGTCCAGTGGTTCTGCAAGCAGCGCGCCGGCAGCATTGGCGTGACCGCCGCCGCCCAGCATCTGCGCAATAGTGGCAACGTTCACGGTGCGCGACCGCAGAGAAATACCCGTACGCAGTGGGTCCTTCCTTTTGTCCCAAGCGAGGATGACAATGTCCGCGCCTTCAATACCCTCGACTAAGGAGGCCAGTCCCATCAGGTCGGTCTCCTTGGCCCCTAGTTCCGCGCGGACTTCACGAGGGAGCTGCAACCACGCAATGCGTCCATCCTCACTCCGTTGCAGGTTGGAGAGGGCGTACCCCCAGAGCCTTAGTTTCTCGTAGCGTGTGGCGTGAAACGTTCGGTAACAAATCTCGGTGAGCGGCGCGCCCGCTGCCAGCAATTCAGCGGCAAGGGCGAGCGTACGCGGCGTAACGCTATCCGTGCGGAAACCCAACGTGTCAGTGACGAGACCGGTCATCAAGGCCGTGGCCGTTTCCAATGTGGGTGCCACGCGCAGGCGTTCCCTCAATGCGTGTGCGATTTCGGCGGTCGCAGACGCCGTGGTGTCTACCAGATTGACGAGGCCGAACCGCGAATTCGTTTGATGGTGGTCCAGATTGAGGAGAGGAATCGTTGCAAAGCTGGACCGGCTCTCGGTGTACACTGCGCCCAGCCGCGACAAGCTGGCTGAGTCGCACACGACTATGAGATCGGGCGTAAAGGGTAGCGCAGTAAGTTGGTGAATGTCTTGGACGTGACCCGCGTACGGCAGGTAGGTTAGGTCCTGCGGGACGGGATCGCTGCAGACCATCGCCACCAGCTTGTCCATGGCGTGTAACGCGATGTAGAGGCTAACCATGCTGCCGATGCCGTCGCCGTCAGGACCGGCATGCGTTGTGAGAACGATGCGTTGTGCCTGGAGCACAAGCGCACAGGCCTTCTCCCACTCACCGGCCGGGATTGCGGCGTGGCGGTCTTCTTGGGTGGTGGAAGAGGGCGTCACTACCATGCGCGTATCCATTACTGGTGGGGAAGCTCTTCAGTGTGCTCGGTGTTCGTCTGCTGAGCGTTAGGTTCCGCATGGTTCGCCTCGGTCCGCTCATCTGATTCGAGGTCGCGAAATATGGCAAGCACGCGGTCGCCCTGTTTCATCCCTTCGTCCAGTTGAAACGAAATCTCCGGCGCCTTGTACCACGTGAGTCGTTGCGCAAGGCAGCGCCGCACAAAGCCCGCAGCACGGCCCAGGGCAGCGAGAAGTACCTGATCCTCGTCTTGCGTTTGTTCCGCCAGGTTCACGTAGACCCGGGCGTGGCGCCGATCGCGGGAGAGACGCACAGCCGACACTGTTACCGCGTTCAGACGGGGATCGCGAATTTCCGAGCGCAGGATGTCGGCTAGCTCCTCCCGCAGCAATGCGGTAGAGCGCTCCAGCTTTCGTAGATCCATGTGCTGCTCCCTTCACCATTTCGCAATGCAGTTCAGTCGCAGTCGCGCCCACGCAACGTTCACGTTCCGCGGTACCGCCTTGGCACCCTCACGCGGAGCGCGCAGGGCTTTGGAGAGCTGCCTGCTACTGAGTAACGTAAAGCTGCGAGCCCAGCGGCTCGCAGCCCTTTGCTTGCTCCTCTCGCGGGGAGGGCAAGCGTTGCAACACGTGCGCTAGACGCGTGCCTTTTCTTCTATATGGAAGGTCTCTAAGATGTCGCCCTCGCGGGCTTCGTACACTTCTCCGATGGCGATACCGCACTCATAGCCGCTTGCTACCTCGCGCACGGCGTCTTTGAAGCGGCGCAAGCTGGTGATTGTCGTCTTGACTAGCTGCCGCCTATCGCGCAGAATGCGCGCCTGTGCGCCGCGCCGCAACGTGCCCTCGCGCACGATGGTGCCGAGTACGCTCTGCCCGCGAACCTGATTGTAGACCTCCCGGACCTCCGCCTGTCCGTCCACAACCTCCACGATCTCGGGGTCTAGCAAGCCAAGCAGTGCCTTCTGCATCTCCTCGATGAGGGTATAGATCACGTTGTAATGGCGGATCTCGACACTCTCCGAATCCGCCAGTGAACGCGCGGCGACATCGGGGCGCACGTTGAATGCCGTAATCATCGCGTTGCCGGCGATGGCTAACTGCACATCCGATTCGCTCACGGGGCCTACGCCGCTGTAAATAACACGCACGCGAGTTTCATCAGTGGAGAGTTGCTCCAACGATTGTTGGATCGCCTCAACCGAACCACGGTTGTCCGCCTTGACGACAATGTCCAGTTCTTCCACGCCTTCTCCGGCGGTAGCGCTGAGCGTATCCAGCGACACACGCTCCGTCTCATCGCGTTCCCGGTCGATTAGCCCCTGGAGCAGGACTTTCGCCGCCTTTTCGTCGACGACGACCACGAGGGTATCGCCGGGAGCAGGCAAGGCGCTGAGACCGAGAATTTCGGCAGGCACAGAGGGTCCGGCCTCGGCCATGGGGGCGCCAAACTCATTGAAGAGGGCGCGCACACGACCGGATGTCTTGCCGCAGACCACGGTTTCGCCCACACGCAGCGTACCTTCCTGTACGAGAATGGTGGCCACGGGGCCGCGACTCTTGTCGATATTGCTTTCGATAACGACGCCCCGCGCCGGAATGCGGGGGTCGGCGCGTACGCCCTCCAATTCTGAGAGGAGCGCTATCATTTCCAAGAGATCGTCCAGTCCCTCTTTGGTCTCGGCAGAAACCGGCACCAGCACCGTTTCGCCGCCATACTCTTCGATGAGGATTTCATGTTCCGTGAGCTGTTGCTTGACACGATCGGGGTTGGCGCTCGGCAGGTCGATCTTATTGAGCGCAATCAAGAACGGCACTTTCGCCGCCCGCGCGTGATTGATGGCCTCGACGGTTTGGGGCATTACGCCGTCATCCGCTGCTACCACAATCACTGCCAAGTCGGTTACTTTCGCTCCGCGCGCGCGCATGGCCGTGAACGCCTCATGACCCGGCGTGTCTATGAAGGTGAGGGTGTCGCCGTTACTGGCTACTTGATAGGCGCCAATTCGTTGGGTAATGCCGCCGGATTCACCCGCCGCCACGCTTGTTTCGCGGAGAGCGTCAAGCAGTGACGTCTTGCCGTGGTCGACGTGGCCCATAACGGTGATGACCGGTGACCGCTTCTCAAAGCGCCGCCGTCGCCGTTCGGTGGTGCCCGTTTGCTTGGCAACCTCCAGCACCACGTCTTCCTTTGGCTTCGCCGCCGCAGGCTTGGTCTCCTCTTTGGCAACGGTATGGCCCAGGGCTTCGACAACCTGTGACGCGGTGGCATAGTCCAATGTTTGGTTGATGGTAACGGCAGTACCGCGCGTAAAGAGCTCTTTGATGACGGCAGCGGGGCTCTCTTCAAGGCGCTCCGCGAGTTGCGCGACCGTTATATCCTGTGGCAGCTTAATCTTGCGCGACGGCGCTGCCAAGCTGGTTGCTAAACCACGCGACGCGCTCGCATTGCGGTCCTGCTGATCCGACCGGTTACGACCGGAGGATCGTCGACGCGGGCGCGGGCCACCGCCATATCTAGATCGTGATCTCACTCTTGTCCCTCCTCTTGCGGGGGTGTGCCCCGTCGCGGTGAACTGGGAAAGCAAGATTGGCTTTTGGTGGATCAGCGGGCAGGTTGGTAGGAGCGGACAGTTGCTCGGCCCAAGCTCTCAGTTCTGCGAGCGCCGCATCATCTACGTTGCTGCGCAATGCCCGGTTGAGTGTACCCGCTTTGAGGGCTCGTCGTGCACAAGCCGATTCGGGGCACAAGTATGCCCCGCGGCCTCGTGCTTTGCCAGTTGTGTCTATTGCGATGCGTCCTTCCGCTGTGCGTACAATGCGCGCCAGGGTCCGCTTGGGCTTCGTTGCCCGGCACCCCACGCACGTGCGCAGTGGTATGTGCTTTCCGTGTGGCGCGGCAGTTCGAGTCACCACACCCTCCTAATACTTACATTCGTCTCCTATGTCGCCCAGGGGAGCCTCCGTGCGCCCACCAGGCGGGCCGCGCATGCGGCACAATTGGCGTGGGCACTGCGGCTCTCTGCCAAGATCAAGCTGCAACGCCTAGCCGGCGCCGGGCGTCGACTCCTCCGCAGACAGAGATTGCGCCGCATCCTCCTGCGCAGAGTCTTCTTCCGCCGGTGCTTCCGCGCTTGCGGCCGAGACCTCTGCGGCGGCCTCCCCGTCGCCAGCTTCCTTCTCTTCTTCCAGCGAACGAATGTTGATTTTCCACCCGGTTAGTCTGTTGGCGAGCCGGGTGTTTTGGCCTTCGCGGCCAATAGCCAGTGAGACCATATCCGCATCAACGTGGACGGATGCTACTTGCTGGTCGTCTTCCTCGATGAGTTCCACCCGCTGAATCTCCGCTGGCGACAGAGCATTCTTAATGAAGGTGGCAGTGTCATCGCTCCACTCGATTATTTCAACCTTCTCGTTGCCCAACTCCCGCAGCACGTTCTGAATGCGCGTGCCCCGCATGCCGACGCATGACCCCACGGGGTCAAGTCCTTCCTGCGCGGCGGCAACGGCCACTTTTGTGCGCGAGCCCGGGTCGCGGGCAATCGCCTTGATCTCGACGGTTCCGGTCTGGACTTCGGGAACTTCCTGCTCGACGAGACGGCGGATGAAGTCCTTGTGCGCGCGCGAAACCCGAACCACGGGACCTTTGAGGTCCTTGCGGACGTCGGAAATGTACGCGCGGAGACGTTGACCCAAGCGGTAGCGATCACGTTCGCCGGGCACCATGTCTGCTGACGACATCAGCGCTTCCGCGCGGCCGAAGTCCAACACTACACCCCTGCTATCCACCCGTTGTACCCGTCCGCTCACAACTTCACCGACACGGTCGATGAAGTCATCGTAGACGTGGTCGCGTTCTTTTTCACGCAACGACTGGAGCAGAACCTGACGCGCGGCTTGCGCGGCAATGCGCCCCACGTTAGGCGGCGTAATCTCCACTTCAATTTCGTCGCCGATTTCCGAATCGGAATCGATTTTTCGCGCCTCGGCGAGGCTGATCTCGGCTTCTGCGTCCGTCACTTCTTCTACAACCAATTTGGGTATGTATATCTTAGATTCGCCGGACTGTGGATCGAAGTAGGCGATTGCATTCGGCGCCGGGTCGCCGCTGACTTTTCGGTATGCAGAGAGGATCGCAGTCTCTAGCGCGCTAATGACGTCTTCTTGATTCAAGCCTTTTTCACTGGCAATCTGCGCGATCGCCGAACCAAAATCGCTCTTCATTTGCGATACCTTCCCCCGCTGCCTGAATCTTACTGGGGCAGCCACCAGTTAAGAAAAAGTGGGCTACCCCCACTTCCGCAAACAATCCCATTATAGCATCTTGTGCCCTGCCTGTTGGATCCATTGGGTGCATGATGCGGCGAATAGGGGTAGTATGTAGGCAGGCCGTAGTGCAAAGGAGGGTGTAGAATGAGTTGGACGTGGGTCATCCGAATGCTCGTCATTCTTGTAGTTTTATTGCTTGTCATAGCCGGCACGGTGGTTGCGCTGCGGTTGACAGACCCCGGCAGCGAAGAGGTTGAAGAAGCCACGCCAACTGCGCAGGAAGCAGCGGAGATGCCGGCGACGCCGACTGCCGCGCCTACGGCACAATTGCCGACGCCCGCGCCAAGACCGTTGCCAACGGCAACACTTGCCCCGCAACCTACGGCGGTTCCCGCACTGGCGGCGGGCGAGCCGTGCACGCCTGATCTCAGCGCGGCGATTGCTGCGGCCAATGAGAGCCAGTCCGCGCTGATGCGGGGTGAAATTGATGCGGCGCAACTCAGTGCAATCTGGGGCGCAATGGCGGCCCGCGCCCAAGCATCCGCTGAATCCTTGCTCGCGAAGAGCACCGATACGTACAGCGTGGTACGCATTACGGCGATAGTCCCACAGTTGAATACTTGCACGGTGGGAAGTGTCTCCGCAGACGAGAGCGAAGTGGTCGTCGAGACCCAAGAGGTGTGGACGTACGATGCAGTTCTGAACTGCACTGCTTCCGACAATGAACAGACGTCGCGTGAACTCGTGACCTACCCCGGCCAGGAGTACACATTTGCCCGCCAAGGCGATGCCTGGGTGATGCAGAACTGGAATATTGGCGTCGTGAACATCGGTCCGGCCTGGCAGTGTACGTAGGCCGGAGCTTGCCTATTGTTGAGTTCTGAACTCCGGCCCGCATAGCGGCTGCGGTGTGGCATGCGCCTGATTGGTTGCCGCAGTCGCAGATGGCCGGTCAGGGATATGGCGGGCATGGCGCGGAACGTCAATTGCCTATGGACGAAAAGAGAATCGAGGACACCTGGGTTTCCGCGTGTCCTCGATTCTTAATTATTGCTCTAGCTGATACAAATTGCGGGACTTCCACACTGAAACAGGGCCGCCGGCCCTGCGAGCCCCGCAAACGAATTATGCGCCATTGCCGCCTGTAAATTCCAAGACTATCGCGAGCACTCCGGCAATACCTACTACGATGTAAAGTACGCGGGATATGGAGTTGACCTCACCAAACTTGAGACCGCCGGCAATGAGAGCTACGAGGTCGATCTTTGCCAAACCGACGAGCCCCCAGTTAATGGCGCCGATACCGGCTACGATGAGGGCTATGAGCTGTAGTGCTTCCACAAGTCTTCTCCTTCAAATCCTGCTTGACATCTACTCTCCGAACGCATTCATCCTCCTTCCACCGACGCGGTCGGCTCGTGAGGACTGCCCGTCGCCAACCAGTTAGGCAGGTAGCGTTAGCATTTGCTTTGGTTATTCCGGCGATACAGGAAGCGTCCCCATACTGATGGACTTCTTGAGAAATAGCATGTGCTATCCTCCTTGCGTAGACTAAAGACTAAAGACTATTGACTATTGAGTCAAGTCAATGCCTATCAGCGGGCCCATGCCCCGCGCAGACGAGAGTTCTCGATGTGTGAAGAGCCCTCGTCTGCGCGCGCACGGTGACCGGTCTGGAACCACGCTCCGCAAGAGACCGTTGTACCTGCGTTACATACCTCTCTAATTCTCAGGCGGCAACAGGACGGTGTCGATGACGTGAATGGTGCCGTTGGCAGCCTGGATGTCGGTGATGATGACCTGAGCGTCATTGATTCGCACCGTGTCGCCGTCGACCGTGATCGTGACGTCGCTGCCCTGCACGGTGGTCGCGGCGTCGAGCTTGACGACGTCAGCCGCCATCACGTTACCGACGACCACGTGGTAGAGCAGGATGCCCGTCAAGGTGGGAACGTCCTCCAGGAGCGCAGCCACCGTACCTTCAGGGAGCTTGGCAAAGGCGTCGTCCGTGGGCGCGAAGACGGTGAACGGACCTTCACCTTGCAGGGTCTCCACCAGGCCGGCTGCCTGCAGCGCGGCTACCAGAGTCTCGAATCTATCGTCGCCGACGGCAATATCGACAATGGTGCCCGGCTCAGCTTCCGGCTCCGGCGGCAGCAGGACGGTGTCGATGACGTGGATGGTGCCGTTGGATGCTTCGATATCGGTGATGATGACCTGGGCGTCATTGATGCGCACGGTGTCACCGTCTACCGTGATTGACACTGCCTCGCCTTGCACCGTGGTCGCCATATCGAGTTTTACGACATCGGCGGCTTTGACGTTACCGGATACTACGTGGTACAAGAGAATGCTGGTGAGGGTAGGAATGTCCTCCAAGAGCGCGGCGACGGTCCCCTCAGGCAGCTTGGCGAAGGCATCGTCTGTGGGCGCGAAGACTGTGAAGGGGCCTTCGCCCTGCAGGGTCTCCACCATGCCGGCTGCCTGCAGCGCGGCTACGAGAGTCTCGAACCGATCGTCGCCGACTGCAATGTCTACGATGGTGGCGGGCTGGGCTTCCGGCTCCGCCGTCGGCGTGGCCTCGGCATCGGAGCCGCAGGCCGCCAGCAGCGCTAGCGCGAGGCCCAACGCGGCTGCCACGCCCAGTTTGCGAAAGTGCTGTCTCCAGGGCCCAACACTCCGCCCGGTCTTTCTCACTATGTTCCTAAGCATTTTCTTCTCCTTGTGCTCAGGCGTCTTGACGAATATGCTGGATATGCCTAGCATATGCTTACCCGGGTGCGGCATATGTCCAACAAATGTAGTTTATAATATACACTATACTGTGTCAACTATATCCAACAATTCTTGCTAGAGTGTCGGTGAAATACCAATGGAAGTGGGCCCAGCACTAGAATCTCTGCGGGAGCGGTACACCGCCTCCCTGCTGTCCGGCGATCAAGAGGAGGCGTTCCGCGTGATCAAGGACGCCTTGGATCGCGGCATTAATCCACTGTTGGTCTACGTGGATGTAATTACGCCGGCTTTGGCTGAGGTAGGCAATGCCTGGCATCGCGGCGACCTGAACATTGCCGCCGAACATCTTGCCATTCAGATCACGCTCCAACAGAGCGCATACATACGAGGTCGCGCGCGCCGGCGCCGGCGCATTGGGGCCGAGGCAGCGATAACGGCGGTAGAGGGGGAGATGCACGCGGTGGGCGCGCGCCTGATCGCCGATCTCTTCTTCTTGGAAGGGTGGGACGTCGCGTTCTTGGGACAGAACACTCCTACCAAGGATCTCGTAGACTGGGTGCGGCAGCGGCAGCCGGACCTCGTGTTGCTATCACTCTCTCAGCCCGATCGCATTCCCGTCGCGAGAGATGCTGCAAAAGTCCTCAAGTCTCTTGAAAAGCCGCCGGTAGTGTTTGTCGGCGGTGTGGGACTCTCCGATCCTGCGCTGCAAGACGAAATCCCCGCAGATCTCATTTCCACTGATCCTTTGGCGGCAATTCGCGCCGCCAATCGTTTGCTCAACGTGGGCGTTGAACAAAGGACCGCGTCAGATTACCTAAGCTCCTTGGGGCAGCGCGTGCAGCAACTGCGCAAAGAGCGTGGCTGGAGCCAGCAAGCGCTGGCTGCGAAAGCCGGCCTCGACCGCGCCTACCTCAGCACTGTGGAAAAAGGCAAGCAGAACATCACTATCGCGGCGGCCGCAAGAATCGCCGCCGCCCTCGACGCGTCGCTGAGCACGCTGATCGAAGACGAGGACTCCGGCAGAGGCTGATTCGCCCAACATCCTTTAACCCATGTCCCCGAACGAGTGTCACCTAATGTCCCCGAACATGTGCAACCCTTGTACCCAGTCTATACACCCGTCGAGGGAGAGGGGACTTTCTCACTCGGCCGTAGTTCCAAAAAAGTCTCCAGCGGGAGAGGGAGTGAAAACATGGTTAAGGTCTTGAAAAGCTCAACTACCGGGCACTATCGAAGGGCGAATCACGCGACAGAGCCAGCTTACCGTCATTCTCTCGAAACCGGGGATCCGTCTTCGCTCTTTCCCCTGGTTATCGTGCTGGCACGCGCCATGATTCGTGGCGCCAGAGCGGTTCCGCCTGAGGGCGCATACGTACCTTAGACCGCCACCCGCTGCAGTTGGTCCACGTTGCGGCGCACTTTGGCGATGCCCTCGGCAATGTCGTCCATGTCCGATTCTTCGGCCAGCAGCGTCACGTGGCCCATGGCGATGCCCTCGTCGCGGGTGAGTAGCTCGGCCTCCGGGCAGTCCATGATGCGGAACTTGCCCGCGCCGCCCGCGATGTCGCCGGAGTCCAGGTCGAGCATGGGGTTGTCATAGATCGGTCGCGGGTGCCCGCCGGAGACGGGCACACCCTCGGCGTGCGCGGCGTCCAGAAACGTCCGTTTGTCGGTGCCGAACTGCTCCGGCTTGATGCGGAACGTGTAGATGTGCATGCCGTGCTGGGTCACCTCAGGCGGAAAATGCGGCGGCTCGATGCCGTCTATCTGCGCCAACAGGCTGGAGAGGTATTTCGCGTTGCGGTTGCGCTTCTTGGTCTGCTCGTCGAAGCGTTCCAGTTGCCCCAGCAGGATCGCCGCTTGGAACTCATTCATGGGATAGTGGCCGCCCAACTCGTAGTGGACGTAGCCCGGTTCGCCTTTGGCGCGGCCGAAGCTGGAAAGCGTGTAGAGCCAGCGTTCGGCAAGCTCCTCGTTGTCGGTGGTGAGCATGCCGCCCTCGCCCGTGCTCATGTTCTTGCCGCCGCCCAGACTGTAGGAACTGGCGTCGCCCATTCCGCCGAGTTTTGTGCCCTTCCACTCCGCGCCGTGGGCGTGGGCGGCATCCACGATGATCGCCAGATCGTGCTTGCGCGCGATCTCTGCAAAACGCTCCATATCCGCCGGATAGCCGCCGTAGTGCACGGGGCTGATGGCCCGCGTGCGCGGCGTGATGGCTTCCTCGGTGCGGTCGGGATCGAGGCAGAGCGAATCCGGGTTGATGTCCGCCATAACCGGCGTCGCGCCGAGATACATGGGCGCGAAGGCGGTGGCGATGAACGTGAATGAGGGCACAATCACCTCGTCGCCCGCGCCCACGCCGAACGCCTTGAGTCCGATTTCCAGACCGGCGGTGCAACTGATGAGGCCGATGCCAAACTTTGCGTCGTGGTAGGAAGCGAATTTCTCCTGCGCCGCCATTTTCATGGGACCATGCGACGTGCCGCCCCAGAGGTTGCTTTCAAATACCTCGCGCACGTTCTGCAGTTCGGTCTCATCGAATTGCGGCCACTTCGGCCAGTGCTTCGAGCCGTCCCGTACCGGTGTCCCGCCATGCAGGGCAAGTCGCTCCATTATTGCTTCTCCTCTTTGACTGGCAGCCGGCAGCCTGCGCACGCTCGGCCTAGGCTTATGGGGATGCGTCGGCCCACCACTTCACAATGACTACAACCGTATTTGCCAAAGTACCACAAAATTGGGTCTAACATTGAGCAGGTCACGTATGTTCCCGACTCCCTTGCAGCCATAACGGCTTCGCGCCAAGCGTCCTGGATCTCTGGAGTAGCCTTGTCGAGCGTAAGATTGCGTGTGTCCGTTACGCCTAGGTTCTCCGTAGCTCGGCGCACGTGAACGTCCACCGCGACCGGAAGAACCGTATCGATGCCGGCAATCTCAACTCGGCCAAACTCCGCAACAACACGTATCCACATCGGCGCGAGTTTGGCTCCCCTAAGGTGTGGAAAACGGTTTCGTCCCTTCCCTCTGCTGCGGAGATCGCCAAGCAACTCCGTGGCGTCACCCGCCCCTTCATCGATGAGGCGCCGTACCGGCCCCTCTTCTCTCAGGCTTTGGGCAATGCCATTCCAGGCGCGTGTATCTCGCTCGTGTTTCTGGCTGACTCTGAAATCGGCAAGTGTCCGGCGCAGCGAGCCATGCGAGAGAGTTGAGATGTAACCTGGATCATAGAGATCTGGACGCGCCTTGAAGAGCACGTGCCCATTGCGCCACAGGGGCGCAGACTTTCGCTGATAGTTCATAGCCATAATGAAGGTGGAAAACAGCCGCACGGTTCGGTCTGAAACACCGTGCTCCCGCATTTCTTCTACTTCTTCTACACCCGGCGCGGGCTCGTCCGTCACTACGTCTCGCGCCGAGAGATCAAACCGCTGCTGGCTAAAATCCTCAACCAGCATAGTCACCAACCTGCCGGCGTTAGCTGCATCCATAGCGCTACTGTTTGCCTCGCTTCCTGCTGGAGACATACAAACTACCGTATCGGGATTGAGACTTTGCAACCTGATTCTATCACTCTGACTTAGAATCTATCCTATTGGCGAGAGCGAGAACACTGCGTGAGGGTGAATATATCGCACACAGGAATGGCTGCAATTCGAGGACAGTGTGGTATGGAAAGCAGAGAGTCCCCTAAACCGATTGACGGTGAAAGCTACTCCTGATTCAGAGTATGCGCAGATGTTCCTTAGACAGTACTGCAGAATGCCCCGGGTCTGTGGCAATCAGCAGATGTGAGGAGGCTTTGCCATGAGCGAAAGAACAAACAAGCTATTGGAGAGTCGAGTATCCGTTCATCCTGAGCCTGTCGAAGGATGAACGGATACTCTTTACTCACACCTTCTATCAAATCCAATGAGAAGGTGTCAGGCCTTCAACCGAGAGTTACTCCCGGTGCTCGTCCGGTCGCCGGTCGATGATCTCTTGGAGAATCTGTGCCGACTCGCGCAGGCCCTCGGGCACCGTAATTTCGCCTCGGAGCGCGCTGTACCACGGCTGCTGCAGCGGACCCCAGGCCTCGTTGAACTCAGGCAGGCGCAGGAAGTTGTGGCCTTCCTCAGCCCATGCTTGAATTGCGTCATCCACGTTTGTCCCTTCGAAGCGCGATGCCCACCCGGGGTGGGAAGCGTGCTCGATGATGGACGGCCAGGACGTCCAGCCGAAGTACTCGGATTGGGTAGCGCCCTCATCCGAGCCGAGCCACTTCAGCAAGTCCCAGACCGAGTCCTGCACTTTAGAGAGACCCATGATGGAGTGGGCGTTGCCGACCACGGTTGCCGTGCCGCGTTCGCCACGCGGCGGTCGGGTCACGCTGAGCTTTTCGCCCAAGTGCTGCTGGGAGGCATTGTAGCGAAATACGCCATTAAACTCGATGGCGATGTGCCCCAGTTCCAGAATGCCGATGCCGGAACGTCCGGCCAGCAATTCACTGACAACCTCCCTTGGCGGCGTGAACTCGTGCTTCAGGTGCAGGTCCACGTTGAACTGGGCACCGGCATGCGACTTGGGATCCTCGCCGTAGAGCACCCTGTTGCCGTCCTCGGTCAGTTCCGAGCCGCCAAAATTGAGCATGAAAGTGCTGGCCATATAGAAAAGACTATTCTGTCCGACCTGCACCGCCCAGCGGTTGTCCTCGGGTTTATTGACTTTCTGGCACATGTCGATCATGTCGTCGTAGGTCCAGTCGCCGCCGGGGTAATTTAGACCGGCTTCATCGAAGAATTGCTTGTTGAAAAGCACCAACTCGCCGCCGGACTGGGTGGGGATGGCGTACAGCTTGCCAGCCCAACTCCAGGCTTTGATATCCGCGGGATAGTAGCGGGCGATGTCGACGTTGTCTCGCTGCATCAACGGGATGTGGTCGACAAACATGCCGTTGAACCCGCCGAAGAAGACCCAGTTTACCTGGTTCATCGAGATGTCCACGTCGGCCTCGCCGGCGGCAAACGCGGTCTTGCGGCGGTCCCAGATACCGCTGTACTCACCGGGGATGACGTTGAACTTGACGTTCAAGGCCTCTTCAGCCATCTCTAACGTGGCCAGGTACGGTGCATGACGGCCGTCGGTCTCGGTGAAGTACTCGTCGATGTTGATGACCGGCGTCTCCATCATCTCCGTCTTCTCTTCGGCCTTAGTCTCGGTTTCCTCTTCCGCCGCAGGCGCAGTCGTGGCAGCCGGCATCGCACCGCAGGCGGCGAGTGCCAGCACACTTGCCATGCCGCCGGCGCCAATGAACAGGCGTCGACGAGTAAGCAAATTCGATCGTGTCTTCATTGCAAATGACCTCCTTTAGGTCAATGGCGTACGTACACTGGAGCCGTGCGTTGCCCAGACACTGTGAAATGATGAGGAAGACCTGCTCAGGCGTCACGGCTCTCTTGCAAGCGCCGCTTGTGTAGCCTCCTTTCACCGAAATATTCCCTATCTCAGTGCTATCAATACGGTATTGTACCACGGAAATGTGGATATTCCTATGTCAATAACTCTTAATGCTGGAAAATTCTTCCCGGGCTTGTTCTGAGGTAGCTCTGTCCTCTAGCGAGCGCTGCATGCATTGCCGAGGGGATTACCCCTGCCGTGACCGCGCTCGCGGGACCACACGAGATTTGCTTAAGCGATCTTTGGTTGACAATGCTTCCGCCACCGCCTATGTTCTTTCCTAAAGCCCTTGACCCACGGGGGCCCTCCGGCTAACCTGTTGCCCCGCTCAGGCAAAGATCGGATCTGACACATGAAGCGGAAGGCAAGGTCCCGCGCTGCGTGTTCCAGACGTGGGCCGCGTAAAGTGCGAGAGGAGAACACCACTCTACGGCCTAGAACGTAGCACTTGAGTTGACGAGTACCGGCTACTACCTTCCAACCAATGAAAGATAGGTCCATGGCACGCATGCGGTTCACTGTCCACGCCGGCAATCACACACGCAGGCACTGTCCGGTCTGGGTCGATGGAGACGGGCTCGATCCAAGCAGAGACTACGTTGTAGTTTCAGACGAGAGCAAAGAAGCCCTGCCCGCACAGGCGGTGCAGACTGCTGACGGCGTGCGCTTGGTCTGGATTGTGCCCAATCTAGCTGTGAACTCCAGTCGACTGTTTACGTTGGAGGAAGGCGCGAAACGCAGTCTGGATTCCCGCGAAAGCGGGAATGACGAAGTCGTGACCGTCGCGGACGGCACGCACGGCCTGGATATACACCTCAACGGCGAAGTTTTCACCACCTATCACCACGCTGCGAAACACAACAAGCAGTTTCTCTATCCCGTGATCGGTCCCACCGGCAAGGGCATGACGCGCGGGTATCCGATGGTGTCGGACATACCCGGCGAGAAGCACGACCACCCGCATCACAAGTCGATTCACGTGGCCCATGGCGACGTGAACGGCGTGGACCTCTGGAGCGAGCTCGACGACCACGGCTACCAGCGCCACGACTCCTTCTCCCCCGCCTTTGGTGTTGGAAGTGCCTATGTCAGTGGTCCGGTCTGCGGCGCGTTTCGCTCCCGGAGCTATTGGGTGAGCCGCAGCGAGCAGCCGGTGGTGGCGGAGGAGAAACACGTGGTGGCGTATGCCCCGGCGCCGGACGCGCGCATCTTGGATATCTCCGTGACCCTGCACGCCACGGAAGGCCCCGTGCGCTTTGGCGATACGAAGGAGGGCGCCATGCTCTCCGTGCGGGTCGCCAGCAGCATGGATGCGGACAACGCCGGGCACATCGAGAACGCCTACGGCGGCAAGGGCGAGGACGAATGCTTCGGCAGCCGCGCCCAGTGGATGGACTACGTGGGGCCGGTGGACGGCGCTACCGTGGGCCTTGCGGTGTGCGACCACCCCTCCAGCTTCCGCTATCCCACGTACTGGCACGTGCGCAACTACGGCCTGATGCACGCGAATTGCTTTGCCTGGCGCGAATTCCTCGGCCACCCCGGCGTGGACGGCAGCTATGTCCTCCCCGAAGGCGCGCGCCTAAACTGCAATTTCCGCGTCTACCTCCACACCGGCAACACCCAAGACGCGATGGTCAAAGCACGCTACCACGACTTCATCACCCCACCGGTGGTGGAAGTAGTGGGGTAGCGGAGTACCTCCGGGGCAGCGCTACTCCCCGGCGCGAGTTGTCTCACTTTCCAGCCTCTCCACTAGCGGTGGCGTTATGCAGTGGCGACAGCGCTTTGACGCTTAAATCTAGATTGCCTAATATGTAACCTACACATCATGCCCTTGCGGCTCGCATCGTTCGATTTCTTGAATTATCAACATGAGACCGTCAGAGAGCTTGACAATGAGGTGGCTGGACTAATGGCCTTTTTCGATGAAGTGCATGCCCTGTCGCGCAAGTTCGCTGAGCGAACTGAGTACCTCAAATCCGAAGAAGCTACCAAGCATGCCCTCGTTCTGCCGTTCATCGATATGTTAGGTTACGATACCCACAATCCAACCGAGGTCAGACCAGAATACGTCGCTGACGTGGGCATGAAGAGAGACGAGAAAGTCGACTACGCCCTGATTCAAGACGGCAATCCCGTTATTCTGATTGAGTGCAAGTCCTTTGGCACGAACCTCAACGAAAAGGCGGTGATTCAACTATGGCGCTATTTCCTTACCACCGAAGTTAGCTTTGGGGTTCTTACGGACGGCACCTTGTACCGGTTCTTCACAAACCTCAATGGCACCGCCAAAATGGATGAAGAGCCCTTCTTTGAAATCAACATGCTTGACCCTACTGAGACACAGGTCCAGGTGCTAGAACGGTTTTCGAAGGCAAACTTCAACGATGAGACGAATGTTAGCTTCGCAAGAGATCTTAAATACACGAAGTCAATCAAGGATATGCTTGCCCAGGAGTTCGAGCGGCCCACTGACGATTTCGTTCACTTCATTATGGGACGTTTCTATAAGGGCCGCGCAACACAAGATGCCCGAGAGCAGTTTCGTGCTCACGTTCGGCGCGCATTCTCCCAGTTTGTACATGAGCAGTCGCCCTTTGCACAGGAAGTCCGTCCTAAGCAGATGGCCCCACCACAAGATGCTCCGCCACAGAAGAAACCTGTCATTGCTAGTCCCGAGCCTACCGCTCTGCATTCGAGCGGTTGGCAATCGCTCGCAACCCTGAAACCGGTAGCCGTGAACGGAGTTTCTCCCAAGCCTGTGGAGATACGGTTCCCGGACGAATCCCATCGTCCCATCAAGAGCTGGAGTCATGTAATGGTCGAAGTCACAGGCTGGCTCATGCGGAAGAATTTTCTCCACGCAGACTCTCTACCCATTCGACGAAACAGCCGTTATCTCGTTGCCAAGAACCCCACACATCCATCTGGCAAGCCATTCAAAAACCCCCAACTAGCAGGAAATGTCTTTTCTGAAGGGAATTACAGCGCGCACGATCATACTGAGAATGCTCGCATTGTTATCAAGCACGTCGGACAGGACCCGGCGAAGTTCGCGGTGCGCTTCGACTGACTGGCATGGGTATCGGAACGGCGGCACAGCCTGCGAGGGAATGAATTGGAGAATTGGCATGATTCGACCAACGGTAGTTGAGCCACGCGAGGGCTATCGGCTTTGGATTCAGTTCTCTGATGGGACTGCCGGTGTGGTCGATCTAGCGCATTTGACAGGACGCGGTGTGTTCGAGGCGTGGTTGAGTCGCTCTTACTTCGAGTCGGTGCATATCGCGCTAGATGGCGGAGTGGCTTGGGGGCAAGACATTGAGCTTTGCCCTGATGCGCTCTATTTGCAGCTTACCGGTAAGTCAGTTTCAGAATTGATGCCTAGCGCGGTTGGCTAGGTGAGTGACAGGGCTGGAGACCTCAGGATTTAATCTTGTATGCATGGCAATCTAGATTCCTCGCTGCGCTCGGAATGACAGTAGGTGTAAAGTCGGCGCAGTTTCTAACTCTTGAAATCGGTCAAATCTCTCCCGCCATTGCACAGTAGGCCGCCCATAAAGGGGCTGGATACTGGTGGAAGCCGGAATGACTTTAGAGGGCGCAGGTTGCAAACCTGCGTTACCGGAGAGGGTGTCGCGAACTCCTCTTTCGGAGCAGGGCAAGCGGCAGGGCTCGCTGGAAAATGAGGTGTCCCATTGGCACAAACTGACAGCACTTTCGACGTAACACTGGAAGAAAACGTCCCCGTACCCATGCGGGACGGCACCATTCTCCGTGCCGACGTGTATCGTCCCGACGCGCCGGGCGAATTTCCCGTGCTGCTGTGCCGCACGCCGTACAATAAGAGCCCTCACGGTCTCAGCGAAGGGCTTGCCGCGCGTGGGTATATCGCCGTGGTGCAGGACGTGCGGGGGCGGTACGCGTCCGATGGCGAGTTTCGCCCCGGTTTCTATCGCGGCGACACCTATGACGCCGCGGACGGCTACGATACCGTGGAGTGGTCGGCGCGGCTGCCGGGTTCCACCGGCAAGGTCGGCACCTTTGGCAACTCGTACAATGGCTGGACGCAGTGGGAACTTGCCCCCACCCGGCCGCCAAGTCTCAAGACCATGTACGCCAGCGGTATTGCCGCCAACTTGCTTGACCGCGAGCTCTCCGCTGTGCTGCGACTCGGGCGTGTGCTGTGGTGGTCGGTCAACACGCTGGCGCCGGACTTGCGACTGCGCGCAGGGAAAACCGCTGAGCCCATCACCACTGAGGAGGCCCAGCGTATCTGGGAAGAGCAGGACCGCTCCAAGTGGCTGTGGTTCCTACCGTTGTTGGATATTCCCGACCACGTTCTGTCAGATGTCGCGCCGCACTTTCGTTACTGGCTGGAAGACCACACGCTCGACCACTTCGGCTTCCTGCAGAAGCACCAGGATGTGAACGTGCCGGTGCTGAGCGTTACCGGCTGGTACGACCAGCAGATCGGCACCATCAAGCACTTCACCGGCATGACCGCGAACGGCATGACCCAACCTGCGCGCGAGAACCAAAAGCTCATCGTCGGCCCGTGGACGCACACCGCCGTGGATCTTCACCGTACGGTGGGTTCGGTAGACTTCGGCCCGAAGGCGGTGCGGGACTACTACGCAATTTCCGATGCCTGGTTCCGCGCCTGGCTCAAGGACGACCCCAGCGGTATCGCCGACTGGCCGCCGATTCAGCTCTTCGTGATGGGTGCGAACACGTGGCGCGGTGAGAACGAGTGGCCGCTGGCGCGCACGCAGTACACCGACTTCTTTTTTCACAGCGGCGGCGAGGCGAATACGCCGTTTGGCGATGGTCTGCTCTCGCGGGAAGCGCCCACAGACGAGCCGCCGGATGAATACTCCTACGATCCCCGCGATCCCGTGATGACCCTGTATACCGGCCCCGGTCAGCAGGAACCTCACGACCAGAGCGCGCTGGCGCACCGGCAGGATATTTTGTCTTACGCCACGCAGCCGCTGGAGAAACCCCTCGAGGTAACGGGTCCGATCACGGTCACGCTCTGGGCGGCGTCATCGGCCCGCGATACGGACTTTGTGGTCAAGTTGATGGACGTGTGGCCGAACGGTTTCACGCAAGAGCTGTGCCACGGCATTGTGCGCGCCCGCTACCGGGATTCCTATACGGAACCCACGCTCATCGAACCGGATGCGGTGTACCAGTACACAATCCAGGTGAATCCGACGAGCAATCTCTTTAGGGAAGGCCACCAAATCCGCGTGGATGTTTCCAGTAGCGACTTTCCCAATTTCGACCGTAATCACAACACCGGCCTGAACGACTACGCTGACGCTACTCTGATCACCGCTCGGCAGACCATCTTTCACGACCATTCAAGGCCATCCCACTTGACGCTGCCGGTGATACCCTGAGAGGGTGTTTCGTAGATTTCGAATGAGCCTCGCATGGTGAACCCGCCTTTGCCGCTCATGCTTCGACAAGCTCAGCACGAACGGCAAAGGCAAGCCGTAAGGGATTCCGTTCGCCCTGAGCCTGGCGAAGGGTGAACGGAAAAAGCACAATTCAGTCGTCTCGGCAGACATCCAACCTATAATTTTGAAGTGAAAGCGGAGGCACATCAAACAATGCGCGCCCTATACAGCAACAATCGCGGTGAAATGTACATCAAAGAGGCGCCGGAACCCACGTTGCAGGGCTCAGGTGTGGTAATTCGCACGCTGGCCTCGGTATTTGGGGCCGGTTCCGAAATGGCGGGCGTCGGGCGCCGGCGCCAGGCGTTGGCAGACGGCAAAGACCCCGGCCCGTTCTCAGAGAAAGCCCACAGCTACCAGTCTGCGGGCGAAGTCCTACAGGTTTCGGAAGACTTGCAAGACCGCTTCCAGCCGGGCGACCTGGTGGCTGCGGCAGGCGGCGGCTTCGGCTTCCACGCCGAGCAGGGGTTCGTGCACAAGCATTCGTTTGCCAAGATTCCGCCGGGTCTATCGCCGCTTGAGGCTGCGACGACCAACGTTGGGCTTACGGCGTTTCATGCCATGCGCCGGGCGGTATTGCAGCCGGGCGAAACGGCGGTGGTGCTCGGTCTCGGCATGGTGGGGCAGATCACGGCGCAACTCGTCGGCATGGTGGGCGGGCAGGCCATCGGCGTAGACCTGCATGAGTTCCGGCTGCAGAAAGCCCGCGAACTCGGCGCCGCGGCGACGGCCGGCGGCACGGACGACGAGATTGCCGCCGCGGTGGACGAATACACCGAGGGAAGGGGTGCGGACGCGGTCTTTGTGGCGACCTCGGCCCGTGTGCGCGGTCCGGCCTCGCTGGCCGTGCGGCTCGTGCGGGAGAGCGGGCGTTTGCTGTTCATCGGGCGCGTGATCTGGGACTTTACCCCCACCCACCCGGACGCCGATCCCCATACGAAAGAACTCAATATCCATTGGGTCAACGGCCGCGGCCCCGGCAGCCGCGAGCGCGACTACCTGCGCGGCGAAGCAGACTATCCGGAACGCTTCGTGCCCTGGGACCAGGAGCGCAATCTGCAAGCTCTCCTAGACCTCCAAGCCGCCGGCAAGGTGCGCGTCGGGCCGCTCCTCACCCACCGCTTCCCCTTCCACCAAGCCCCGGAGGCGGCAGAAGTTGCCATCAACCTATCGGCAGAAGCCCTCGGCGTGGGGCTGGAGTATGCATAACGGCAGGGCGGTCTCCCACAGGACTTGGTTGGACTGACAGATATTGGCATGCCGAGCGAAGCGAGAAATCTTGAGAGTGTTTCTTCAAGAAGGCAATGCCAGCGAATGCGTAGCGCTGGGGCTTGTCCCACGCCATTTCGCGTTTAGAGAAAGTTGGCGGGCCTAGAGACTTCACTAATAGCGAACGTAGTCATAGCCAGACGTTTTACTCGCTCGCAGCCTCTCACGTCCGCTGGTTCTCGTAGAGTATCGAGCAGCCTTGGTTGACTGCGGAAGCTACGTCGTCGCCGCGCACCAACGCCTCGACCAGGCCGTACATAGCCCGATGCTGGGCCACATCCTGTGGCAAGAGGCGCGCGTGTTCCATGGAATTCTGAATCGCCGCGGCTTCCTCCGGCTCAAGGTCTGTCCGCATCTGCCCCAGCCGAGCCACCGCCTCTCGCTCGGTTGGAACATCGACGTACGGTCGCATAGTATGCACGAGACCTCGGAGCGCCGTGTAGGCTGCCTCCGGCTTGGCGGTCTGCGCGAGAATCGCGATGCCTATATGGCTATCGAACGGCACGCTGCGCGCTTTGCCGCGGGGCAACTCTGCCCGACGATAGTTGAAACGTGAAGCACCGAGCGGGAGAGTAGTGTACACCATCGCCGGCGGCAAACCCGCCGGATCATCAATGATTCTCCATAGATCCATATCGAATGCCACTGGGGAAACGCCGTGCTTATGAATCAAGCCGTGAAAGAACTCTAGCGCTGCGATGGCGGCCGGTTCCTGCAGTCGACACTGCGACGTCAGCGCGTCCGCCAACTCCGCTGCGTTCTGCCACAGGGCCCACCAGATGGGCGCGGTGTGCGTTGCCAGCCCCCAGCGCGTCACCGTGCCGTCCTGCTCCCGCTGGGTCAGCTTCAGCGCGTTCTCCACCAGGACGTCCCAGTCCCAAGTACCGTCCGGCGGCGCTACTCCCGCCTGGGCAAAGTAGTCAACATCGTAGTAGAGCATGAGTGGAAAGGCGTCTGCCGGCAGGGCGTAGAGCGCTCCGTTCGCGCGAAAGGGCTCAAGCACCGGCGCATAGAACTCCTTCTCGAAGTCTACGCCACCTGGGCCGCCGAACTGGTCTAGGGGCAGCAGTGCGCCCATTTCCCCTAATGCCCGTGCCTCATCAGGCCACAGGGTCACAAGGTCGGCGCCTTTTTCGTCTTCGCTCAACTCTTCCAACCATGCCGCCAACTGCTGCGGTGTAGGATACTGCTCCGCGTAACCCTCCGCATAGCGTTCCACGTAGCGCAAAGATAAGGTGTACCGTCCGCCCGCAGGGCTGAAGGGGCCTTCAGTGGACGCCGCCAGCTCTTGCTCTATCCGTCGGAGCTTTTCCTCGAACGATGCGATACGGCTACCAGTGCTAAGCCCGGTAAACGGGCGCGAGAGCCAGGTCAATGGAGCGATCTGCGGAGCGCCTAGCTCTGGGAACGGGATGTCCAACCCGCCGCAGCCGGCCGCAAGCACTGCCGTACTTCCTATCAACACTCGGCGAGTTAGCATGACGGTCCTCCTTGTCCGCTCAATATTTCAGCGCTCCAGTAGCAAGCCCCGGCGCGCCCTCAACAGCCAAGAAGTACGCAGAGCACCCCTGAGAGAGTCTTCCCTACAAAGGCGCTCTGTACGCACTTCCTATTTACTTAAGGTTCGCCTTTACTTAAGGTTCGCCACAAGGCCTAACCACTAAGCAAAACTGCACCCACTGTCATGACGGGCATGTACCAGTGCAGCCAACATGGACTAGATACCAGCCACTGCAGGGTGTTCGCTCGTAGCAATCAACAACCCTGCATTCCTGCCATCTGTTTTTCTCCCTCATCGAACAGGGATGACCACAACTCCCGGTGTAAGGTGCCCTGCAAGTTACGCAGTGGTGACTGCCTTCGCAGTGATCGGCACGCGCTACAGTGGCAAGACCGGCAGTGAGCACGGCAGCGCCTGTAGTGGCGCTCACCAGCCTGCCCAGAAAGCCGCGACGTTTCATGCTAGCTTTCGCTAGGCTCTCGCTCGCTTGCGCAATCAGCTTATCCATGGGTTTTACCTCCCATGTGTTGCATGCATTGCGTCTTGTGATGCGACTCATGCGCGGGGCGTCGTCACACTTCGTGCGCGGACGTTACCCGCTCTTATTCTCTGGCAAGCTGCCGGTCGTCGCATCTCTAGCGAGCAGCTCGCCTAGCACATGCACATCGTTCACCACCCCCTTTCCGGCTACGTTCCCTTCTTCATCCACGACAAAGCCGAACGGCGTCCAGCTACTGCCGTAGAGGTCGGCAATCTCATGCTCCTGCTGGATCACCAGCGGCCACGAGAGCTTGAATTCGTCAACCATATCTCGGTTCTGTTCCTGACTGCCTCCACTCACGAGCACCAAGCGCGCGCCTTGTTGTTCTATTTGCTCCGGCTCTCCATTTAGGCTCGCGAACAGTTCCTTACAGGGCGGGCAGGTCGGATGCACGAAAAGCACCAGCAGCCGTTCGCCAACCATGGTTTCCAGGTCCACAGTCCCGTTGATTCCCTCTCCCTGAAAGAGCGGCGCCTTGCTTCCGACGGAGATGCCGACTTCCCGTTCTTCCCCAACGCGTAGGCGCAACTCGCCGATCTGCCGCATGAGGCCGATGACGACGAAGGCGAGCAGGCCGATGAGGGCCCACTGCAGGAGGTACGATGCCAGCCATATGCCTTCCAAGACTTCTGCCTTCTGGTCCACTTTGGCGACCGGTTGCCGTTGATGCTGAGTGGTCTACACTAAGTCCCTGTCGAAGCATGAACGGAAGAGCAAATGCTCAATCCGACAAGCTGGACCCCCACCCCTCCTGGATTGCGGCTTTCGCCGGAATGGCAGTCTCTTTCACTCCCTATGGAGTGCGTTTCCGTAATTCAGTGCGACTGGGAAATAGTGCGCAGCCGCAGCAGTTCGGCAGCGACGAAGGCCACCGCCCACGCCCCGATCACGAACACCGCAGCCCCCGCCACGCCGCTGGCGTCCCCAGTGAGACCGACATCCACTAACCAAGTTGAGCCGGCAGTGGGCGCCAGGACTACAAGCAATGTCAGGATGACGATCTGCTTGATTATGGTGGCTTTGCCTAGCGGCTGACGACCCGCGCCGAAGCAATAGCAGTCGATCCCACCCCGTCCCTGTGCTAACGCCACGGACGAGGCTACAATGAAAGCTACCACTAGGCTGACGCTTAACCACACACCCCATGCCACGGCAATACCCGTGATGAGCAATGTGCCACAGAGGAGTTCCAATACGGGGATCGCACCACTCACCGGCTGGAGCGCACGCGCCGGCACGAGACCAAATCCCTGCACGGCCGCTTTGAAATCGGACAGGTGCAGTAACTTAGCGGCGGCAGCAAGGAGAAAAACGCCGCCTATCAGCAGTTGAAGGAAAAGAACGCTATTTTCAAGCATCGGGCTAACTCCCACCGCACTATGTAGGCTCTTCTGTGAGCACCTTTCCTTACCTTCACCCAACCCGCACTCCGTTTCATTACCTTAAGTATTGCACTGTTCTTCGATTTGTCAAGGGGAAAAGCATAAGTACATTAGAACAATGTGAAGTTCGGCTAAGAAATGGTTCAGATTGCACTTGTAGAACTCCTAGCGGATGGACGCGGCCGGGGCGCAGAATCGCCCCAATCGTCAATGCAGACTAGCTAGTAAAAGACGCACGCGGTGGTGGCGTAGTATCCTAAAAGAACAGTGCCGATGAGGAAAAGGGAAGATTGCATGGGTGGACAAGGCCCGTCGTACCGCGACCGTTTTGATGAACTCTATCTGGCGACGTATGCCGACTTGACCAGCGATCGCTATACGGTGCCGGAGGTGGAGGCTATCGAGCGGTTGCTGGAGTTGCGGCCGGGGTCGTCGTTGCTCGACCTGGCCTGCGGCCAGGGCCGCCATCTCGTGCAGCTCGCAATCCAAGGCTACACGGTGATCGGGCTCGACCGCTCGGACGTGCTCATGCGCCAGGCGTACAAGGACGGGCAGATACGCGGGCTCGACGTCAACCTGGTGCAGGGCGACATGCGCGCCCTGCCGTTCGACTGCGCGTTTGATGGCGTAGTCAACTGGTTTACGGCCCTCGGCTATCTGGAAAGCGATGAGGAAGACCAGAAGGTGCTGAACGACGTGGCGGCGGTGCTGCGTCCCGGCGGTCGCTTTGTCATGGAGATGCCAAATCCCATCCAGACCTATCAGAAGCAGGCCTGGGAGGACTCGGAGCTGGCGTCCACCGGTTACGCCATGGTGAATAGAAACTACATGAACTACGAGACGGGCAGCCAACACACCAGCCGCGTCATCATCACGCCTGAGGGCGAGCGCATCGAGCGGGAATTGAAAATGCGGGTCTACCTGCCCCACGAATTGGAACGCATGCTGAACCTCGCGGGGATGGAACGGCTCGATTTCTTTGGCAGCCTGGCGGGTGAGCGGCTGGCGCCGGAGAGCAACCGCCTGATCCTTACCGCCAGACGGAGAAGGTGACGGCGACGGGTAGGGTTGTGCTGGAGCGGCAATCCGAGCCGATGTGACGGCCTTGGTGATGCGCCGTTGCCGGGTGCGGTTTTTGCGACAGTCTTGATTAAATGAGACGGCAAAACTATAAAAGAAACATGGCGGCGAGCGGGAGACAGCAAATGCAGCGGGCAATGACATGGAAAGCACTCGCAAGCGGCGGCGGCATGGGGCTGGCGGTCTTGCTGCTCGTGGGCATCCCCAGCGGCGTGATCCCGAACCCGTTCTTCGTGCGCCCGCTTGACGCACGGCCAACCGACTTTGTCTTCTTAGGGATCATTACGGTCTTGGCGGTTGTGCTTGGAGCGACCTACGGCGTGCCGGCTACGTGCTCCACCCAGGACTCCAAGGCGCTTGGCAGCGGCCTGCTGCTCTTCATTGGCATTGGCTGTCCGGTGTGCAATAAGGTGGTGCTGGCTGTGGTGGGCGCAAGCGGCGCGCTGACGTATTTCGAGCCAATTCAGCCATTCTTTTCGGTTGCTTCGATTGTCCTAATGGTCGCTGCGCTGGCGCTGCGGGTGCGCGATATCCGGCGTGTGTCCGGCATTGACCGGCCCGCGGCTGCGCAGGCTGAGGTGTCGCAGACGTCCACTCAATAGCGGCTGGCTGCACTCTGGATAAGTGTCGGTCGCTCATCCGCATGCACGCACCTAAGCGATGGTATGCGCGGCAAGAAGTTCTGCTCAATCGTCTTGCGTTCCGCCGGCCGCAGCCGTGACGCATTCCGCACATTGCCGCACACTGAAATGAGCCGAGAACTGTAGGGAACAAGCACAATTCCCGGGGCAGGCGCGCAGCATGTGCGCGTTGCGGCAATCAAATTATTGTGTCCCCGCAGAGCCGGTCGTAGCGTGCGGTAGTATCATATGATGTGGAATCGGCGCTTTCACACTATTGAGGATCCCCCATGACCCTGCTGCAATCCGGACGCGCACGTGTTTCTTTGCCCGCAATTTTCTTGGCGCTGGCGCTGTCCGCCTGCGCAACTGTCGAGGCGCCGCCCGCGCCAGGCCAACCAACCGAGCCGACCGTCGCAGTCGCCGCGACCGCGACACCGGCGCCCACTGCCGCGCCTCGGGCGTTTCGCCTTACGATCCTGCACAATAATGACGGTGAATCGCAGTTGATCCATGCCGGAAGAGAGCGTGAGGATGTCGGCGGCGCGGCGCGCTTTGCGGCGCTCGTCGCCAAGCTGCGGCAAGAGGCGCGCGACCGCGGCAGCGGTGTGCTGGTGCTTTCTGCCGGCGACAACTACCGGGCGGGACCGGAGTTCAGCGCCAGCCTGGCCCGCCGGCCTGCGCCCTTCTTCGACATAATTGCGCTCGACCTCATCGGCTACGACGCAATTGTCCTGGGCAACCATGAGTTCGACTTTGGCCCGGACGTACTGGCGGACGCCATCGGCGGTTCTACGTCAACGGCTCCCTTCTTGAGCGCCAATCTTGACTTCAGCGGCGAGCCGCGGCTGGCTGCGCTCGCAGCGGCGGGACGCATCGCCCGCAGCGCCGCCCTTGAGGTCAACGGCGAGCGGGTGGGCGTGATCGGCGCCACGACGCCGGGTCTGCCCTATCTTTCCAGCCCGCGCAATGTGCGAGTGTTGCAGGACGTGGCGGCGGTGGTCCAGCAGGAAATCGACGCGCTCCTGGCGACGGGTGTGAACAAAATCATCGTCGTCAGTCATCTGCAAGGTGTGGCAGGCGATCTCGCGCTAGTCGCCGCGTTGCGAGGTGTTGACATAATGATTGCCGGGGGCGGTGACGAATTGCTGGCAAACGAGGGCGACCTGCTGCTGCCCGGCGATGAAGGGAGCATTTTCGGCGCCTACCCGCTGCTCGCCCCGGATGCCGACGGCATTGACGTGCCGGTGGTGGTTGCACCCGGCCGGTACACGTACGTGGGTCGCTTGATCGTTGAATTCGATGCCAGTGGAACGGTAGCAGCGATCGATCCCGCGAGCGGGCCGGTGCGGGTGGTCGGCGGGGACCGGCCGGATGCCGTGGCGCCCAATCCGGCGGTCCAAGAGCAGGTCGTCGCGCCGGTAGCGGACTTCATCGAAACGCTCGCGCGTACCGTCGTCGGCTCGACGGAAGTCCCCTTAAACGGTGAACGGCGTGCGGTGCGCGCGCGCGAGACCAATCAGGGCAATCTCATTGCCGACGCGCTGCTCTGGCAGGCGCACGCACTGGCGGAGCGCTTCAATGCGCCGGCGCCGCACGTGGCTCTGCAGAATGGCGGGGGGATTCGCAACGACAACGTGATACCGGCAGGCGCGCTGTACGAACTCGACATCTTCAGCATGGCGCCGTTTTCAAATCTCTTAGCCATTGTCCCGGATATATCTGCGGAGCAGTTCAAAGAGATCCTCGAAAACGCCGTTTCCCGCGCCGAGCGCGGTGACGGCCGCTTTCCGCAGATTGCCGGGTTCACCATGACCTGGGATCCCAACGGCGCCGCGCAAGCGCTCGATGATGAAGGGCGGGTGGTTACGCCCGGCTCACGTGTGCGCGACGTGCGGCTTGCCGACGGCACGTGGCTGGTGCGTGACGGCGAGGTGGTGGCAGGCGCCGGACCGGTGCACGTCGCGACGCTCGACTTCCTCGCGCGCGGCGGCGACGAATACCCCTTCCGCGGCGCGCCGTTCGTTGCGCTGGGCGTCACCTACCAGCAGGCGATTGCCAATTACATTGCCGAGGGACTTGACGGCGTCGTGACGGCCGCGCGTTATCCAGAGGGTGGTGAAGGCCGCATTGTTTCCCTTAACTCTTCCTCTGCTCAGCGTTAAGAGTGGCCGCGAAGCCACGGACCGGTAGCAAGCGTGGGTTGAGTTTCTGCGGGCAGGGACAGCGAATTGGGCTTAGACACAGAGCAGGCCTCCAATGGCGGAAGCCTGCTCTGTGTTCACACTGGCTGTGTACCGATGCGCGCGTTCGTCACTACTAGGACAGTTCCCCGCGCTACAGGGTAGTGGCTGAAGACTATTCGATGGTGATGCGTTCGGCTTTGTTCTCCTTGCCCTTGGCGCCGGTCTCGACGCGGATTTCCACGCCGCGGCGGATGAAGTCGAGGATCGCATTCGCCTTTTCGCTCAGCTTCTCTTGCAGGTTCTCAAACGCATCGCCGGGCGAGTTGCGCACTTCGATGGTAACGCGGAAGAACGGCTGCTCCGTTTGGGCCTTACGGGCATCTCCGTTACCATTGTTAGGTGAGTTTTCCATAATGATGTAGTCCTTTCTTGTCGTTGCTCACGGTTGCCAAGCGCTGCAAGTGGCGGAGGCGCAGGTGAGGCCTCGGCGTTCTCGGTCGCGCTACTTCCCCCGATCGCAACTGTTTATCAAATCTCTGATTTCAATTATAAACTTATCTAGTGATAGGTGGCAAGAGATGTCAAAGATATTCTTTAAAGAAATGCATCTGAAACCATAGTAACCTTGCAAACAGCGCCTACTCTTTGGAAAGAGTGTTCTTGATTGCTTCAACTTTGGTGAGGACTTTGGCTGCTTCTTGCGCAAGCGTAAGTTTGCTCGTGTCCAAAACGATGGCTTCAGGGGCCTGCGTGAGGGGCGCGGTGGCGCGGCTACTGTCAATGCGGTCACGGTCCGCGAGGTTCTGCGCGATGTGGATGGATGAAACGTCAGTGCCCCTGGCTGCGAGTTCCTGCCGGCGCCGCTGCGCGCGGGTCTCCAAGTCGGCGACCAGAAAGACCTTTACCTCGGCATCCGGACAGACCACGGTACCAACGTCCCGCCCCACCATTACCACGGCTCTCCGCGCAGCGAGGTCCTTTTGCAGGGGCAGCAGTGCGGCGCGCGCCTCCGGTTGGGCTGCAACTGGCGAAACGCCCGCGTCCACCGCGGGACTGCGAATGTCCCAGGTCACATCTTCCTCACCAAGCATGAGCGTAAACTGACGGCCGTCGGCCACCGCAGGGGGCGCTATAGTTATGTCCAGTGTCTGCGCGAGCGCAGCCAGCGCCGGCCCATTGTCCACGGATATATCCGCACGCAGGGCGGCTAGGGTCAGGGCTCGGTAGAAAGCGCCGGTGTCCACAAACAGATAGCCGAGTTTCGCGGCGAGGTGGCTGCCCAACGCGCTCTTGCCCGATCCCGCGGTGCCGTCGATGGCGATCGTAATGCGAGGTTCATTCATTGTCACGGCGACGCGCCTCGGCTGCACTTCCCGCAAGAGCGGTATCAGTGTCTCCCACTCCGGGCGAGGCTGTGCTTTCTACATTGCGTTGCGAGTGAATGGGCCGAGCCTCGACGTCTTCAGGTTGTGGGCGCTCCGGCGGCTTCTGCCAATGGCCGACCTCGGCTTCCGTGAGCGGTCGCACTTTCCCCGGTGCAAGATTCTCCAAGCCCACCGGGCCGATGCGAGTACGAACCAGGCGCATGGCCTGCTTGCCGATTACGGCCAGCATGTGGCGTATCTGCCGCTTGCGTCCTTCCGTGAGTGTCATAGCGGTCCACGTGTCCCCGTCCTCGCGGTCAATGATACGCACGGTTACCGGATTGAGCCGGTAGCCGTCCAACACCATGGGCGCGCGCAGCGTTGCAAGCTGCTGGGAAGTCAGGTTGCCGTTCACCAGCACCGCATATTCTTTTTCGCCACCGTAGCGCGGGTGTGTAACGCGATTTGCCCAGCCGCCGTCGTTGGAGAAGAAGAGCAGACCTTCACTCCGGCCGTCCAAGCGCCCCACAGGCGCCAGGCGCGCGTAGGCGGCGGGCAGCACGTCATAGACAGTGGGCCGGCCGTGGGGATCGTCACGGGTGGTCAGGAAGCCGGCGGGCTTGTGCAGAGCCAGGTACGTGAGTGCGTCAGGCGGCCCAACTACCTTGCCGTCCAGCGCTACGGTGTCGCGCTCTGAATCCACCTTGGTGCCGAGCTTGGTAATCGTATTGCCGTTTACAGAAATGCGCCCCTGAGAAATCAAAGCTTCTGCGCGGCGTCGGGACGCAACCCCACACCGGGCGAGGTATTTTTGAAGGCGTTCTTGCATGTGCTTAAGTATACAGGGTCTTATTGCGCCGCCGGTGGCTGCAGATTCGGTACCTGCGCGGAACGTGTGCGGGTGCGGGCAGGCTGTGCGAACGTGAGCTAAACCCACTCCGAAACATGTCCGCTGTCTCCAACAGCACAACTCTCCGCGTTGACAGCGTCCATAACCCCATGCTACGTTCTGCCCGTTAGTGTTAGTTGCTCGCTACATTGGACGTCTCCCCATCAGAGAGGAAACTCATGAAAATTCAGCTAGGCTGTTTCAGCCGTCCGTGGACCAAGTACGCGCTGGAAGTATCCATGGAAGGCACGGCGCAGGCGGGATTCAATAACTTTGGCTTTATGACGGCGAGGGATGGCGCGCCTTTGCCGCCGAACGCCTCCCAAGACCAGGTGGCGAACCTCGCTCGCTTGCTGGAAAAGTACAACCTAAAAAACCTGGAGAACTATACGAGCATTCCCTGGGGCGATGAAAGCGTAGCGCGCTCGGCGCTGCACAGCTATGTGGACAACAGCCATACGCTGGGTGCGCGCTTCATGCACAATAGCGGCACCAATGACGAGGAACTCTACGATCAATTCCTGCAACTCATGGAAGAGGCCGCCGAGTATGCCAAGAGCAAGGGCATTGTAGTTATGATGAAGCCCCATGGCGGCGTGACGGCAACGGCGCGGGGACTGGTGGCGCTGATGCAGCGAATCCAGTCAGATAATCTAAAAGTCTTCTACGACCCCGGCAACGTGCTCTTCTATACCGGCGAACGACCGGAAGACGACTTTGAGGAACTTGCGCCGTACGTCGCGGGCATGTCCATCAAAGATGAGACCGGCGGCGTCAACGGTTCGGTGGACGTGACCCCCGGCGACGGAGACGTAGACTTCAAGGCGCTCTTTACGATCCTGCGCGACCACGACTTTGCCGGCCCCTGTATGATCGAGCAACTCGGCGGCAACACCATCGCGGAGGTTCACCACGAAGCGGTGCGCGGCCGCGAGTATCTGCTGGGTCTCTTTGACGAACTCGGCGCCGATGTGGAATAGCGACAGCGCTTGACCAATTGGGAATCCGAAACGAACGCAGCACGTGCGTGTGCTGGAAGGAGTAGTGGGACGCGTGGGGAAACTGGATAACATGGTGGCCATTGTCGGCGGCGCCAGCACCGGCATGGGCGCGGCAACGGCGAGGCTTTTCGGACAAGAAGGCGCAACCGTTGTGGTTGCGGCGCGGAGTAGAGATAAACTCTCAACGTTGGTGCAGGATATCAGAGTGAACGGCGGCACGGCGCTGGCTGTGCCGCTCGATGCAAACGACCGTGGCGCCGTGGCCGGCATGGTCGAGCGTACGCGCAGTCAGTTTGGCAGAATCGATGTCTTGGTCAATAGTGTGGGTACTAATATCAAGAACCGCGCCTTTGTGGAAATGCGGCCTGAAGACTGGGACATGATGATCGCCCACAACCTTACCGTCGCCTACAATCTCGTGGACGCGGTCTTGCCCGTCATGCGAATACAGGGAGCGGGCACAATCATCCATTATTCGTCGGATGCCGTGCAAAAGCCCAACGTCGTCTCCGGCATTGCGTACCAAGCTACCAAACACGGTGTGCGCGGGTTGGCGCACGGCACGATGATGGAGGAACGCGAGCATGGGATTCGCGTCTCCGTGGTCTACCCTGGCCCCTGCAACACACCGTTGCTGGAGAAAAGGCCCGAGCCGCCGCCGCCGGAAGCGTTCGCCAAAATGCTGGAACCGGAAGACGTGGCGGAGGCTGCGCTCTTCATCGCGTCACTGCCGCCCCGCGCCTACGTACCGGAACTCGTGCTTGGTGCCAGTCTCATGTAGGTTGGTTACATGGCCGCATCGCTTCATTGCTGTGCTTGCGCGACATGAATCCTGCCGGTTCATTGAAAGCAGGGCTAGGCATGCCCAGCGCATTCAGGGACTAGCTTCATGTCAAAGTCAGATGCCTCGTCTTCCCTTGTTGCCATCGTCGGCCCTACGGCCTTGGGCAAGACTGCCTTAGCGGTAGCGCTCGCGACCGAATGCAACGCGGAAATCGTCAGCGCTGATTCGCGCCAGGTCTACTGCGGCCTGGACATCGGCACGGCAAAACCTACGGCAGCGGAACGCGCGCAGGCGCCACATTACGTGATAGATGTGGCTGCCGCGGATTGCGCGTCCTTTTCGGTTGCGGTGTGGCGTGCCCAGGCAGAAAATGCTCTGGCTGACATTGCCGCCCGCCGGAAGCGGCCGTGGCTCATAGGTGGGACCGGACTCTACGTGCAGTCCATCGTAGACGGCCTTGAATTCCCGTCGGTGCCGCCGCAACCAAAACTACGCGCCGAACTCCAAAGCCAACTGGAGTCGGAGGGCGTAGCTGCCTTGAGCGCACGTCTGCAGCGCTTGGACCCGGTGGCTGCCGCGCAAATCGATCAACGCAACCCCCGGCGACTCATTCGCGCTTTGGAGGTCTGTATCGTCTCCGGCATGCCGTTCTCGGCGCAGCGGACCCAGCGGCCACCGCCGTATCCAATACTGCAACTCGGCTTATGCGTTGCGCGCGAAACGCTCTATCAGCGCATCGACGCCCGGGTGGACCGCATGATTGCCGCCGGCTTTGTGGAGGAGGTTGCAGGCCTGCTAGCGGCGGGTGTAACGGCCGAACTGCCAAGTATGCAGAGCGCCGGGTACCGGCAGCTTGCCGCGTACGTGCAGGGCACGTGCACCTTGGCGGAAGCCGTTCAACGGGCCAAATACGCGACCCACCAACTCGCTAAACGCCAGGAGACTTGGTTCCGCAAACAAAAGGGCATACAATGGATAGAAATAGGCTCAGACGCCGTGGAAATTGCACGAGAACGAATAGAAAGCTTCTATAGGGAGTGCGAGCGGCGGCGCAGGTGCCAGGCGGGTGAAGGAGAAGCGAACGGTGGCCGTGAAGGATACGCATAAGGCGTTTGAACGCCTCAAGGATGCGGGGTACAGCAAGGAGATGGCGGAAGCCTTGCTGGAGACCTTGAGCGAATCATGGGATACGCTGGCGACCAAAGCGGACATAGAAGCTGCGAGGGGCGACGTAAAGGCTTTGGAAGCAGCGACCAAAGCGGACATAGAAGCTGTGAGGGGCGACGTAAAGGCTCTGGAAGCAGCGACCAAAGCGGACATAGAAGCTGTGAGGGGCGACGTAAAGGCTCTGGAAGCAGCGACCAAAGCGGACATAGAAGCTGTGAGGGGCGACGTAAAGGCTTTGGAAGCAGCGATCAAATTGGACATAGAGGCTGTGAGGGGCGACCTAGAGGCAAATAAGAAAGAATCAAAGGCCGACCTGAAGGCTCTGGAGAATGAGACCAAGTCGGGCCTAAAGGCATTGGAGACTGCGCTTAGAACTGATACGCGCGAGCTCGAACTGCGTATGCGGCTGCATCTCTACGCCGTGGCAATTGTAGTCATTGGCGTCTTGGCCGCGCTGGAACTGATACCGCGTTAGGTTAGCCCCAGGATGAGAGAGGAGTGCCCGAATAGCGTGTAGAGAGTTGGGCACTCCTGCTAGAGAGCACCAAGGCGGGAAAACCGCGAATGCTTGCTATCGCGAAAGTAATGTAGATTAAGAGCACTCTTGCAACGAGTAGAGGCACACGATGGCACAAGACCTGGAATTCATCAAGATGCACGGCACAGGCAATGACTTTGTCGTGGTGGATGCCCGCGCGCATGGACAGAGAGCTTGGAAAGACCTTGCGCACAAGCTCTGTGACCGCAACTTCGGCATTGGCAGCGACGGCCTCTTGCTAATCGATACAGATCAGCAGCACGGCTATAAATTCCGCATGTTCAATCCCGATGGCAGCGAGGCTGAGATGTGCGGCAACGGCATCCGCTGCTTTGCCAAGTACCTCTACGATACCGGCGAAATCCGCGAAGGCTGGCTGGAGGTAGATACGCTGGCGGGAGTGCTCAAAGTCAACGTACATCCGGGAGACAACCAGAATTTCTCCGTCTCCGTGGACATGGGCCCGCCCTTGCTTGCGCCGGCGGAGATTCCAGTACAGGCTGATTCCATGCCTGTCAAGGACATGCCGCTGCACGTCAATGGCACGGAGCTTGCCATTACCGCGGTCTCTATGGGGAACCCCCACGCCGTGACGTTCCTCGATGACATCGAGTCCTTTCCCCTTACCACTATCGGACCCGAAGTAGAGCACCATGCGGCGTTTCCAAAGCGCACGAACTTCGAGATAGCGCAGGTGGTGGGACGCGACCGGATTGAGGTGCGTGTGTGGGAACGCGGCGCCGGCCCGACGCTGGCGTGCGGCACCGGCGCTTGCGCCACGGCTGTGGCCGCCCGTTTACACGGTTTGACGGATGAGACCGTCAACGTGGGTCTGCCCGGCGGCGACCTGACCATCTCGTGGGACGGCACTGGCAACGTCCTCATGCGGGGCGCGGCCCAGACCGTCTTTGCCGGTACCTGGCTGCAGGGAGACTAAGAATGTCAGACGGTACCAAACGCACACTCATAATTATCCTTGCGCTCATTCTGGGCATCATCTCGATTGCTCCATTCGGCAGAGTCAACCGCAGCGAACGAGCCGGTTTCATTGCCGCTTTCGCCACCGCCGTAGTCGGTCTGGTTGCCTTTATGCGCCGCGAGACCGAGGGAGAGCTACTGGGAATTCCCTATAGCTTTAGTCCTCCGACAATCGACCGCTTGAAAGCGCGGCTGTGGAATGCGGAAGATGCGCGCGTTTTCACGCCGCACATTTTCGGCTGGGGCTGGAGCGTAAACTTCTATCAGATCGGTAAGCGCCTCGGCCTTATCACTTAACCATTCACTCTACGAAACGTCTTAATATTCGTCACAGTAAGAGTCTTAGCGCATGGGAATGCTCGTTGGCGTAGATGTCGGCGGCACATTCACTGATGTAGTCGTGCTCGATGAGGGGCGTCGTGAGCTTCGCATCGGCAAAGTTGCCTCCACGCCCGATGATCAGTCTAGCGGCTTCATCACCGCTTTGGACGATCTGCACGTTTCGTACTCCGACATCGATCTCGTCACCCACGGCACCACGGTAGCGACCAACGCCGTTCTTGAGCGCGATGGCGGCCGCTGCGGTCTCATTGCAACCCGCGGCTTCCGGGACATTCTGGAGTTGCGCCGCCGCGACCGTCCCCACATGTACGGCCTGACCGGGACGTACGAACCGCTCATTCCCCGGGACCGCCGCCTCGAAGTAACCGAGCGCATCGCCGCCGAAGGCGCCGTGCTGACTCCTCTGTGCGAGGATGAGGTCTTGGAGGCAGGACGGCTGTTGCTGGCGCAATGGTCTGAGGCCATTGTCGTCAGTTTCATGAATTCCTACGCCAATCCCGAGCACGAACTGCGCGCGAAGGAAATCCTGCAGGCCGAATGGCCGGACCTCTACGTGGTCACGTCCAGCGAGACGCTGCCGGTATTCCGCGAATTCGAGCGCACCAGTACCGCAGTCGTCAACGCCTACGTTCAACCTAATGTCGGCCAGTACCTGGAACGTTTGGAGGAGCGGCTCCATGCGCGTGGGTACGGGAGCGACCTCTTCATCATGCAGTCAAACGGCGGCATGATGTCCTCTGCGGCCGTGCGCAATTTGCCGCTCAACACAGTGCTTTCCGGGCCGGCGGCCGGTGTGATTGCCGCAACCAGGATTGCCGCTGAAGACGGTTTCGCCAATCTCATTACCTACGATATGGGCGGCACGAGCCTCGACGTTTCGCTCGTGCAGGCAGGCAAGCCCTTGCCGTCAAGCGGCATGGACCTGGAATTTGGCATTCCCCTAATGGTCTCGATGATCGACATTCACACGATTGGCGCGGGCGGCGGTAGTATTGCGCGCATCGATCAGGGCGGTCTGCTGCAAGTTGGACCGCAAAGTGCAGGCGCCGAACCGGGACCAGTCTGCTACGGGAAGAACGGCACGGCGCCGACCTTGACCGATGCTAATCTAATTCTCGGCAGGATCAATCCCAGGTACCCGATAGCCGGCGTGGCAGGCGCGTCGTTCGACGTAGCAGGCGCGCGGTCGGTGATTGCGGAAACCATCGGCAGGCCGCTTGGGCTCTCCACTGAAGAGGCCGCGCAGGCGATTGTGACGGTTGCGAACAACCGGATTGCCGGCAGCCTTCGACGCGTTTCGATTGACAAAGGCCATGACCCGCGCGAGTTCGCGCTCTTCTCCTTTGGCGGCAGCGGACCCTTGCATGCGGGATTTCTCCTAAAAGAGCTGAGCATTGGGCAGGGCATTGTGCCCTACTTTCCGGGCATTGCGTCGGCGTGGGGCTGCGTGATCGCCGACCGCCAACATGACTTTGTCACAATGCAGAACTGCCTCCTGGATGCGCTTGACCTGGCTGAGGTGGAGCGCATCTTCGCCGACCATCTCGCGGCAGGCGAAGAGATGCTGGCCGGCGAACGCGTGCCCTTGGAACGTGTCAGCGTTATCCGCGAAGCCGACATATCCTACGAAGGGCAGACCCACGTCATCCGCACGTCCTTGCCTGCCGGCAAACTCAGCCACGAGACCATCGCCGAGAGCTTTCGCAAGGCGTATCTGCAGCATTACGGTCGCGTCGAAGAAGGATTCGGCGGCTTGGAAGAACTGCTGGCGCAAATTCCCATTCGACTCCTCAATCTTCGGACCGCAGTGATTGGCGTCCGTGCGGACGTGGCCTTGAAAGACTACGTGAAGGCGCCGGATTCCACGGTAGCGGCAGCGTGCAAAGAAGAACGGGCCGTGTACGCCGATGGCGAGTTCGTTTCCTGTCCCGTCTTTGAACGTGCCAAGCTCCCGTGGGGCGCGATGCTTCACGGCCCGGCCCTCATCGAGCAACCGGATACGACGGTCTGGCTGGAGCCGTGGTGCCGCGCCACAGTCGCTGCGGGCGGCAGCCTGCTGATAGAGGTGACGTGAGATGACTATCGATCCGATCACCCTCGCGGTAATTCGCGGCGGCCTGGAACAGATCGCCGACGAAATGGACGCCACCCTGGAGCGGATGGCGTTCTCGCCCGTCATCTCGGACGGTTTCGACCGCGCCAGCGGCATCTACCACGTACGCGACGGTGAAGTGATCATGCAGGGGCCGCGCGGCCTCCCGAACTTCATTTGCGTGATGGAGTTCACCGTGCGTTCCGTGATTAAGCTGGTCAAGAACATCGCGGACGGCGACGTCTATATCATCAACGATCCGTACCTTGGCGGCACGCACCTCATGGATGTGAAGATGGTGAGGCCGTTCTTCTACAAGGGTAAGCTCACGGCATTCCTGGCGAATAGCGGACACTGGCCGGACATTGGCGGGCGTGTTCCGGGGGGATTTTCCACGCGGGCCACGGAGATCTATCAGGAGGGCTTGCGCCTGCCGCCGGTGCGCATTATGGACAAGGGCGCGCTGAACCAAGACGTGCTTGATATCATCCTGCAGAATGTGCGGGTGTCGGCCGAACGCCAAGGCGACATAATTGCGAAGATCACCGCGCTCAATCTCGGCGCCGACCGGCTCACGAAACTCCTTGACCGCTACGGCGAGGCAACGGTGTTCGCGGCGGTTGACGAGATGAAAGCGCGTTCAGAGCGGCTTATGCGCAGCCATATCGAGACTATTCCCGATGGCGCCTACAAGTTTACCGACTACATAGACAGCGACGGCGTAGACTGGGAGCCGCTTGCGCTCCGCTTGAAGTTGACGGTAAGCGGCAGTGACGTCCACGTGGATTTCTCGGAAAGCAGCCCTCCCTGCCGGGGGCCGCTCAACAGCGTCTTCAGTACGACGCTTGCGGGAGTCTTCATTGCATTCAAGCACACGTTCCCCGACGTGCCCATCAACGCGGGTTGCTTTGCGCCTTTCACCGTAGACATTCCGACGACGACGTTTCTGCATGCCCAGCCGCCGCGTCCCGTGGCCGGTTGCGCGGCGGAAGTGTGCCAGCGTGTGATTGACGTCATGCTGGGCGCATTGGGCCAGGCAATACCGGACAATGCCTACGCCGCGCCGATGGGCACGGTGACAAACCTCTCGGTCGGCGGTGAGAATCCAGGCAAGGGCTATTACGTCTTCTACTCATTCATAGGCGGCGGCTACGGCGGCAACTTCCTCACCGATGGGTTGATCAACGGCAACCCCACCATTGCCGTGGCGCGCACACAGGCGCTGGAAATCTTCGAGTTCCGCTATCCGGTGCTCTTCACGCGGTACGCTATTCGCGAGGGTTCCGGGGGCGCCGGCAAACGGCGCGGCGGCTACGGCGTGATCTTCGAATTCCAGATACGGAGCGGCGACGCGAGCGCTTCGTTGCTCGGGGAGCGCGGCCGGTTCGCCCCGTTTGGCATACTGGGTGGCCAGTCGGCACGCACGGCTGAGCACGTATTTACCCTGCGGGGTGAAGAATACCGCCCGGAACACATCAGCAAAGACGAGGGCGTACACATGGAACCGGGCGACGTGCTCAGCTTGCGGACACCCGGAGGCGGCGGCTACGGCGATCCTTTCGAACGGCCGCCGGCGCTGGTGCTCCAAGACGTGCGGCGTGGCTACTACGACCGCGCAACTGCGGCCAAAGAGTACGGCGTTGCCATTGACCCGGAAGCGTGGGTGGTGGATGCACGCGCCACGCGCGGCCTGCGCGCCCGGGGCCGCAAAAATGAGACGGCTGATTCGGGCGAATAGCTTGGGCTGCCCCCAATCCCGCAAGAGATGCACAAGGCCGTCATGCCAAGCGGAGCGCTAATTCTAGGCTATAACTCAAATGGGCTGGCAATGACTCGGCAGCGCCAAGTGCAGCAAGAGTCGGAGAGCAAGTTCCATATGGTGGAGCGATGGATGAGAACGCAAGATTGAATTTACCGTAACAAGAGCTGCAATTGGGTGTAGGGGCACGGCATGCCGTGCCCCTACGGCATCATGGCAGATTTCTGGCGTGGTTGCGTTGCAGCGAAGAGCAAAGACCTGCCCAAGGGCGGCATGTGGACATATCCGGACCGGAATCTGGCAAACTCGCGGCAGGCGCCATGTGCTATGTTAAATCGCGGAGTGGTCTGGCCGTCGCCGCAGTCTGCGGTGACCTCAGTTCGCAATGGCAGGTCGTAGAGCAATTCGCTACAGTATAGGCAGGCGCGGCGCCAACGCCTTTGGCGCCGCAATCTAGGGTTGAAGGCAGGGAGGAGTGTGCGCACATGAGAGTGTGGAGCCGGGCTCTTGCGGTCTGCGCGCTGTCGCTTGCCCTGCTTGGCTGCGGTGAGTCCGCGGAGGACGAGGACGCGACGACTCCGACGGTTGCTGCCACGGCACAGCCATCGCCAACTGCGCAACCGGTTGCCGAAGCGGAACCCACCACAACGCCGACGCCAACTGCGGTCGCTGCGACGCCTGCGGCTGACGCAGTGCCGGAAGAGGCCACGCCGGTTCCGCCCACGCAGACGCAGAGTATTCTCTTCTACGACCTCACGGAAATCGAGAAGACCTGCCCGGGATATCAGGAGTTTACCGGTTTTCGGCAGACTGTTTCTCAGGTCAAGATTACGTGCACCGGTCCCGGCGTGGAAACCGTGTATTTCGTTGACTTGGATAACTTGGTAGTGACAGGCATACGCGTCCCGTTGCTTGAGCCGGAGATACCCTAGCTTGCCGGGGCCCGGCCTGGGATCGAGGGCGCAGTCGCGATACGGGACGTGTTGTGAAGCTGCGGTGCAGTCTCTTGTTTTTGGTGTGTGCGGTGATGCTCAGCGGCTGCGGTCAACAGCCGGAAGCTGAAGCAACACCGTCGTCTGTGCCCACTTCCGCTCCTCAGCCAACGCCGTCTCCCGTTCTTGCCCTTGGCGTGCGCAAGCAAGGGATAGTCTTTCACGATCTCACCCAGAGTGAGCAGGTGTGCCCCGGCTTTGCTGAGATCATAGGACCGATTGAGGTATCCCCTGAGCAGATTACCCATGACTCTCTGGGGGTGGTGCGGCAAGTCCGGGTGGTATGCACAAACGATGAAAAGGGCACCGTCTACTTTGTAGACGTACAGAACCAGACGATCACCGTTACCCGCAAGCTGGCGCCAGTGCCGGGGATGCCCTAAGCCAATGGAAAAGCTGCTGCGCCGGGGGATCCTACTACTCAGTCTCTTGATGGTAGTGGCAGGATGCGGTCCGCTGCGGCAGCCGACGCCAACACCCGTACCTACAGCGACGCCTACGCCGGTGCCCGCGACTGCACAACCGACCCCGGCGCCATGGCCGCCCCAAGAAGGCGTGCTCTTCTATGAACTGGAGGAACCGGAGCAGACCTGTCTTGGGTACCAGGAGTACCTGTCATTCCGTGACACCATCACGCAGATCAAGATTATCTGCACGCAGGAAGGCGTGGAGACCGTCTACTTCATCGATGCCGAGACCCAGACCGTTACCGTGATTCGGATTCCCATTCCTCTAACGGTGAAACCGCAAGAGTAGCCCAGCTAGCGCGCGAGGTGGCGACCGACGAATGGAGCAACATGACAGATGAAATGCCCGCTATGCGACAGAGCGTGCTTCAGGGTCCGGAACCGCCATGAGCCAGGACGCGTTGGCTCTCTATTCAAAACACTACGTGGCTCACAGCTTTGAGCGGCTGGAGCTGTTCAAGCTCATGGCCGCCAGTTTTGCGAGCCGACGCGCGCTCTATCCGGGCAGCTTTGCGCACCTTACTCCGGCCTTCGTCTATCCGCACACGTGTTTTGTGGATACGGACAAGCGCGCTGCGCGCTTCTTTGCAGATCCGGCTGTGCGTGACTATGTGAACGAGCGGAAGGTGTATTCCCAAGAGCCGTGCATCCGCTTTCACAGAGCTGACTATGTGCAGGAATTCCCGGAAGCTGAGGAGAGCTACGATTTGCTCATTTCGCAGTACGCGGGTTTCGTCTCGCAGCACTGCAAGCAGTACCTCAAAGTTGGCGGCGTGCTCCTGGCCAACAACAGCCACGGCGACGCAAGCATGGCGTGGTTGGACCAGGATTTCGCGCTGGTAGCGGCTATCAATCGCCGCGCCGAGCGATTTAGCTTGGTTGAGACCAACCTTGCTTTCTACTTTGTGCCAAAGCGGGATCGGACGGTCACGCGGGAGGAACTGGAGCGTACCCAGCGCGGCGTGGCGTATACGCGAAGTGCCTATGCCTACGTTTTCCGGCGAGAAAGCTAGCTCTCCGCCCGCGCCAGCCTAACCAGGGCGTTGAGGGGCAAGCGGCGCTGTGGTGATTGCGGTTTTAGTAGCGCAGCCTAGAGAAGGAAGTGCAGAATCTGGCGATAGTTTCTGATCCGAACCAACGCAACGGGTAAGGAAGTCCGTCAGAAGCAGTTGACTAGAAGAACAGATTGGGCGTGGGCACCGTATTCGCGGTGGCCCACACTTTTCGAATGCGATGGTTGATGCTGTCGGCGACGTAGAGGTTGCCGGCAATGTCCACCGCCACGCCGAGCGGGTAGTGAAGCGTGGCGAAACCGGCCGCCCAGCCGTCTCCGCTAAAGCCAAAGCGGTCGCTGCCGGCCACCGTATCGAGGTTGCCGTCAGGTGAGACTTTCCGCACACGATGGTTGAAGGTATCGGCAATGAAGAGGTTGCCCCGGCTGTCCACGGCAACGCCGTAGGGGGCGCGTAACGTGGCGCGGGTGGCATCGCCCCGATCGCCGTTGAAGCCGGAACTGCCCGTACCCGCAATGGTCGTGATGAGGCCGTCGGTCGCCACCATGCGAATGCGCCGGTTTTCCCGATCCACGATGTAGAGCTTCCCATCAGGAGATACGGCCACGCCGCGCGGGCTATTCAACCGCGCCAGTTTCGCAGGACCGCCATCGCCGCTGAAACCGGGCGCGCCGGTACCCGCCACGGAGGTGATGGCACCGTCCGCCGCCAGTTTACGCACTCTATGATTGCGCGTGTCGGCAATGTAGATTGCGCCGTCAGCCGCAACCGCAACGCTGGTCGGGTAGGCCAACGCGGCCTGTGTTGCCGGGCCGCCGTCACCGCCGAAACCGGACTCGCCGGTGCCCGCTATCGTGCTGATGACGCCGTCCGGCGAAACCTTGCGGATGCGGTGATTGTAGGTGTCGGCAATGTAAATCGAGCCGTCGCCGCCTATCGCGATGCCCAGCGGGGAGCGCAATCGGGCGTCCCCGGCTTCCCCACCGTCCCCTGCGTCCCCGGCTTCTCCCGTGCCCGCGATGGTAGTGATAGTGCCGTCGGGCGCAATTTGCCGAATGCGGTGGTTGAAGGCATCGGCAATGTACACGTTGCCCAGAGGGTCTACGACCAGGGCGGCGGGAGTGTTGAGCGTGGCTTCCGTGGCCGGGCCGTCGTCGCCGCTGGCACTTGCGATGCCGTTGCCCGCTATAGTGGTGATAGTGCTATGGCGTGTTACTTCGGATTCGTATAGATATTGCTGGGATTCGACCGCCCGGAGCGCAGGCGCGCCCAAGAGCAGCACTGCCAGCGCGGCGAACGCCCCAACTGACCGCGCCGACGAAGGTGTATGGCGTTGCGTTTGACGAATCATGTAGTTTCGCAAATACTGTGGACAGATACTCTCGCTTATCAATCCTCACATTGGCCTATTATACGTCAAGCGCCACCAGCGGCGGAGGCAAGCGACCGATGCAGGACGGCAATTGCAGATGACGAAACGCTATTTCGTCGCCGTATTGTTCGGCTGTTTCTGCCTGTTGTTGGCAGCATGCGGCGGGGATGAGCCGGATGCGGACGCCACCGTTGAGGAAGCCAGCCCGGTCCCATCGCCGCAGGTAACTCAGACAGTTGCGCCGACTGCGACTTTAGTCGTGCCGACTGCGACCCCAGTCCCCCCGACGCCGACGGTCACTATCACGCCGCCGACGGCCACGCCGGAGGTTACGCCCGCACCGACCGCGACGCCACGTCCGCGTCCAACTCAGGTACCTTCGCCCACGCCAAGCCCGGTTCCCCCGCCTACGGCGACGCCTGCCCCTGAGATTTCGCCCACGCCGGTAGGTACTCCCGCGCCGGCCGCGGAATCGGCGGTAAACTTTGCGGGCGTGCGCGTCTTGCTGCGCGAGCCGAGCCAGGTGCAGGCGATCTTCTCTCTCCGTGACGAAGACGGCAACCCCATAATCTTGCCGGCGGCGGACCTGCAAGCCGCGACGCGCATATTCGAGCGCGGCGCCGGCACGGACGCCTGGGAAGAAGTGGACTACACGGAGACCAATTTCTTCGTGTACTCCGCCGAGCGCTTTGCCTTGGAAGTGGTGTTCGTGCTTGACTTTACGCGCAGCATGACAACCTGGCAGTTGCCGGACGGCACCGCCGGCAGTACGCTCATGCGTCATGCGCTTGATAGCGCCCTCGACCGCTTGCCCGCCGCACATCGCGTCGGTGTCGTGGCCTTTCACGATCGCTCCGCAGAACCGGTGATCATCGCTTTTCCAACTACGGATAGAGACCAAATCCGCGCGGACGTCACTCGTTTTGCGGAATCCGGTTTTGATTCGGGTTCCAGCCGCCTCTGGGATGCCGTAGAACGTGGTCTCGACCTGTTTTCTGCGCAAGCGAGCATGGTTGCCGACGCCAGCCGCGCGCTGGTCTTTCTCTCGGACGGCAAGGATACCAGCAGCATCCGCACGCGCGACGAGGTGGTGCAACTGGCACGGGCGAGAGGCGTGCAACTCTATCCGCTCGGTCTGGGCGACGTTTATCAAGAATCGGAATTGCGCACGCTCGCAACGGCAACGAACGGCGCTTACTACGCGGCGGCGGAATTGGCGCATCTTGAAGACCAGTTCGTTGCATTGGTGAATGATTTTGCCGGTCAATATAAGCTGAGCTACACCACGCTGCGCCGCGATGGGGAGTATGCGATACGCATCGAGTCGACCCTGGACGGCGTCACGGGCGAATTCGCCACTGGGGCGCTGCCGTTCGGCGAGATTTACAGTCCCGATACGCAGGGACGCATCGCGGTAGATCCACCCACGATTGACCTGGAAGAGCAGACCGCGACAACTTTCGTGCGCGCGCTCCATGTGCCGCGCAACATTCAGCACTTGCGCTTTACACTCGACATTGACCGGCCGGTTACGGTCTCGCTCGTCCCGGCCCATGAAGGGGGACTGCTGGACGGCTGGGAACTTTCCCAACCGGACGATGTGGGCTACTGGCAGGTCACTGGTCCATCGCCCTTGCCGTTCGGGAATTTCGGTTTGCTCTTCAAAGTGGTGGTGGCGGAAGTCTCCGCCGAGGATGTTGCCTTTCGCATGATCTTTGACAATAGCGCGTATGCCGGTAACAAGCAGTTCGTCGTCGTATCCGGCGGTGAAGAGGAGCGTCTGGCGCAGATTGCGTTTGCCAGTCTGCGCGATGAAAACTGGGAAATCTATGTGATGAATGCCGACGGCAGCGGTTTGACGCGCCTGACGGACGATCCGGCAAACGACGTTGCGCCGACCTGGTCACCGGACGCGCGGCGCATCGCGTTCGCGAGTAATCGTGCCGGAAACTTCGACATTTACGTGATGAACGCCGCCGGCGTCTTCGACGAAGTCGGCAGCGAGGTAACACAACTGACGACTCATACCGGTGACGACTTCGCTCCCCGCTGGTCGCCGGATGGACGCAAGCTGGTGTTCTATAGCGAACGTGACAATAACGTCGATGTCTACGTGATGAACGCCGACGGCAGCGCACAGACGCGGCTTACGTTCGACCGCGGGCGTGAACTGGCTCCGTCCTGGTCGCCCGACGGCGTGAAAATTGCGTATACCAGCGACCGCGAACGAAACTTCGATATCTTTGTGATGAATGCCGACGGCAGTGAGCAAGTGAGGCTTACTACCGACCGCGCCGCGGACACCGCGCCGACGTGGTCGCCGGACGGGCGCAGACTGGCCTTTACCAGCAAACGTAACGGCAACTGGGAAATCTACGTGATAAACGCCGACGGCACTGACCTGACCCGGCTGACGACCCACCCGGCCGATGACTTCGGCGCCGCGTGGTCGGCGGACGGCCAGAGCTTGGCTTTCTACAGCATCAGGGAGTTAAATTACGAAGTCTACGTGATGGACATTGCTACCGGCAACGTCACCCGCCTCACCGACAATCCGGCCCTCGACGCCGATCCGTCATGGTCGCCGTAGAGGACGGTGCATTCGTGGGCAGAGGCCAGTAAGACGTTGCCATGTGCCGGGGCAAGTGTCGCCAACTGCGAGAGCATTTCTCGTCCGTTCGTGCTGAGCTTGTCGAAGCATGGATACCATTTCTCAAGATTCCACCACAAAGACAAATTCAACTCTTCACTTCAGCTTGACGGCACGTGCACAGCACTGGAACTACCCCTCTCCTTCAATTTCGTGATACCGTATACTGCGACTGTTTTGCACTTGGGAAAACCCCAATCTTCCTCGAGGAGACTCTTGCTTGAACCAAGCCCCGCGGACAGCGAATCAACGCCACAACTCTGAAAGTTCCCTCTCCCCGAGGGAGAGGGTTAGGGTGAGGGCACCTTCTGTCCGACTGTAAGCCAATTCGGCGGGTTACGCAAAGGCACTCATGAGTCTGCTTTGAGGTCATGCTGAGCACGCGCTCACACGAAAGAGGATGCACACATGCGTTTTGCGAATCGGATTGCCAAACTACCGCCGTATCTGTTTGCCGAGGTCGATCGGCGGATTGCCGCCAAGCGGAAAGAAGGCGTGGACGTAATCTCGCTGGGCATCGGCGATCCCGATCTGCCCACGCCGCAGCACGTGATCGACGCGCTGGCTGCCGGCGCGGCCAAGCCTTATACCCACCAGTACCCGGAATACGAGGGTCTGCCGGCCTTTCGCGAGGCGGTGGCGGCGTGGTACGGACAGCGGTTTGGCGTGAAGCTCGACCCTGAGACCCAAGTGGTCTCGCTGATCGGCTCCAAGGAGGGCATCGCCCACTTTCCCGTGGCGGTGGTGGACCCCGGCGACGTGGTGCTGGCAACCGACCCCGGCTATCCGGTCTACCACACCGGCACGCTCTTTTCCGATGGCGAGACCTACTACGTGCCGTTGCGGGCGGAGAACGATTTCTTGCCCGACCTTGGGGCGATCCCCAAAGATGTGATAAAACGCGCCAAACTGCTCTGGATTTGCTACCCGAATAACCCCACGGCGGCGGTGGCCCCGCGCTCGTTCTTCGAGGAATGTGTGGCGTTCGGCAAGGAGCACGACCTGATCATCGCCCATGATGCGGCCTACACCGAGGTCTGCTTCGATGGCTACAAGCCGCTGAGCTTCCTGGAAGTGGACGGCGCCATGGACGTGGGCATCGAGTTCCACTCGCTCTCCAAGACGTACAACATGACCGGCTGGCGCATCGGCATGGCCGTGGGCAACACCGACATCATCGAGGCGCTGGGCCGCGTGAAAACGAACATAGACTCCGGCATCTTCCGCGCGGTCCAAGAGGCCGGCGTGGTGGCCCTGAACGAGACGCCGCAGTCGTGGATCGATGAGCGTAATGCCATCTATCAGGAACGCCGCGACCTGATCCTCAGCGCCCTGGCAGGCATGGGTCTGAATGCGCAGACGCCAAAAGCCAGCCTCTACGTGTGGTCGCCCACACCGGCGGGCATCTCCGCCATCGACTTCTCGGTGCGGCTGCTCGACGAGGCCGGATTGGTGATCACTCCCGGCGTCGGCTTCGGGGACGCCGGCGAAGGCTACTTCCGCATCTCGCTGGCCTGCCCCACCGACCGGCTGCAAGAGGCCATGGAACGGCTGGCTGCAGTGAAGACTTAGATCTTGAGCACGCAATGGATTCCCTGAGATGGCACGGATGTGCGTGCAAGAACAATCAGGCTTAACTAATGAGCAATCAACTCCCGAGGCCGGATCTCATTCTGGTCGGATGCTTGAAGAAAAAGCGCAGCCATGGAGCTCCGGCAAGAGACCTCTATGACTCGACGCTCTGGCGTTGGCGACGCGGGTACGCAGAGGCGTCTGGCTGTCTCTGGTACATTCTCAGCGCAAAGCACGGGCTTTTGGCTCCAGATGTCGAGATTGCTCCGTATGACTTGGCCCTATCCGATCTGACGGTTGCCGAACGCCGCGCGTGGTCGCAGCGTGTCTTGAGAGATATTGAGTCGACAAGCTCGGCATTGGCGGGAAAGATTGTCGAGATCCATGCGGGCAAAGAGTATGTCAAGTATGGATTGGTGGATGGGCTGAGTGAGGCTCGCGCAGTTGTTCACCGACCGCTCGCACATGTTGGGTTGTTTCAGCAACCCAGATGGTACAGTGAGCAGTTGACATTGGGTTCCAGCAAGAGTGAAAGAGGCTCTACATCGAGTGAATTGGACGTTTCGCGCGCCGCACAACTAGCCGAGAAAGTAGCCAACGAATTCTATGGCGCTGGGTTGGATCTATCGTCACGAGGCATGGAACAGAGTGGCACGTGGTCACGAATGCCCGAAGTAGAGTGCACAGAGCAACTGCGAGCTTCAGAAGTACCGGATCGGGATATACGGTTGTTCCTTACCTTCATTACGGCGCTGGACCGTGCAAGAGACGCCATGAGTTTGTGGCACAACGGTTTGAGGATGTTTCGGTCGAGACCGGAAATGTTCGAACCTGCTAGAATGGCAGCCATCCCAATTGACATAATACGGGAAACACTAGCAAGCTACAGGGTTAGCCAGCGCCACGGGCCGGATTCTGAGGCATGGAGCACAATTGCCTCCAGCTTGGCATCTGGGGATGGCCCGGTATCCCGGGCAATTGAGGGCGGTGTTGGTGATGCTCATGAATTGCTACGTGAGTTGCAGAGCAAGAGCGCCGGTAAGAACCGGTTCCCGCAGTTAAGAGGTCCAAAAATTGGGCCGATGTGGGTCCGAATTCTCGCAGCTCCCGGCGGCGCTACAATCAGCAACATTGACACAATCCCCGTCGCCGTTGATGTTCACATTAAGCGCGTCACCGAAAACCTTGGGGTGACGGATACAGGCGAATTAAGTGTTGGAAAGGCGAAGCCAATCATCCACTCGGCATGGCGCGAGGCCATTGCAGCAGCACGTATTGGCGGTCCGCCAGGCATAGCCGGCACCTGCGCGGCGTTGGACCCGGCATTGTGGATCTTTGGCAAATACGGCTGTAGTGTTTGCGAAAGAAGGAACAAGCTGATGCCAATCAGCCCTGCATGTAAAGGCTGTCACCTTCAAGTCTCCTCAAAATGAGGAGGCATAGTGTTCAATTGCACGATCAGTCCACCCAGAGGAGCTACCAATGAACACACCGCCTGAAACCTTCATCCGCGTCCAAGCCGCGCCGATGGAGGCGTTTGTAAAGGGCTGCTTTCTCGCGGTTGGTATGTCGGATGCGCACGCGCAGCAGATGGCCGGGTGGCTGACGGCCAACGACCTGCGCGGTGTCTTTAGCCACGGTACGCGCCAGACCGTGGCCTACGTGCGGCATTTCCAGAATAAGGACCTCAACGTAACGCCGGATGTCCGGGTGGTGAGCGAGACCGCGGTTACGGCGACCGTCGATGGCGACGGCGGCCTAGGTTATTTCCCTTCGTTCGCGGCGGCTAACTTAGCAGTGCAAAAGGCGAAAGAGCACGGTGTAGCCAACGTGACTACGCGCAACCATGGACACTTTGGTGCGGCGGGGTTATGGTCGCGGGTGATTGTAAACGCGGACCTGATAGCTTACGTAACCTCCGGCGCGCAATTGCAGATGCGGCCGGGCGCGCCCCATCGTCACGCCGCCGGTGGTTCGCCCATGAGTTTTGCCGCGCCTGCAGGTGAAGAACCGCCGATTATTGCCGACTTTGGCGCTGTTCATGACCTTTACGACGGCGAGCCCCATGTGAAAGCGATAGAGATGCTGGCGCCCAGCGCCACGTATCGCAGCATCGGGCTGGGTTCGTTCTGCCAGATTCTCGGCGGGTTTCTCTGCGGCGTTCCTTCCGCCCCGGAGCGGGCCAAACGGACATGGCCCGGCGCCAATCAGGGCTCGTTCATGACTGCCCACGACGTCTCCCACTACCTGCCGCTCGCTCAGTTCAAGAGCGAGGTTGACGACTACATTCGCCAGGTGCGCCAACTTGCGCCGATAACCAACCAGTCGGACACGGAAGTCGCCGGCGGCATGGAGGCCCGGCGCGAACGGCAGTGGCGCAAAGAGGGTGTGCCTATCGGCCCTGAGCACGCGGAGGCCCTCCAGGGACTAGGTCGAGAACTAGGGGTACATACGCCGTTTTAGGGGGTACTATGCTTGAAGACTTTCCCAAGTAAAACCTCCAAGTTAGTTAGCCAGGCTGAATTTATTGCGGTTCCCACACTCACCCCCGTATCACGTACGGGGCAGGCTCTAGCCCTCTCCTTCAATGGAGAAGGGATACGTCACCTTTAGCCGATTAGTTGTGTAGGTCTTTCTAAGGACGCGCGCGTCATGAGCGAATCTTCGATACACTTCTCAGTCCGCCACATTGTTCACGAGCCAAATCCGCCGCACTTGCCCTACCGGGAAGAGCACTTCGGCTATGTCAATTTACCCGTGAGCATTCGGCCGGAACAGGCGGCGCTGGTGCTCGTGGACTGCTGGGACCGGATCATCGTCGAGAGTTTTCAGGAGCGCGCCGAGCGCATCTGCGCGGAGACGATACGGCCGGTGCTGGAAGCGGCCCGCATGGCGGACATGGTGGTGGTGCATGCGCCGTCACCGCCGGTGGCTGAGAAGTTTCGGCAGTTCTGGCCGGCAGAGGCGGCGGACGAGGAGGAGCCGGCAACTCCGGCGGCGCCGGACTGGCCGCCTCCGGATTTTGCGCAACGACGAGGGGAGTGGGCGCACTTGCAGGCACGGCGCAGCGGCCTGCACCAGGAGCAGCTCGACCGCATCGACCGCGGCCGTTCCATCCATCCGTCTGTCTTGCCGCAGACCGATGACTATGTGATTGCCACGGGCGACCAACTCCACCGGCTTTGCCGTGCGCGGGGCATCCGCTACCTCTTCTACGTTGGCTTTGCCACCAACATCTGCGTGCCGGACCGCAATTACGGCATGCGGGCAATGCGCGAACGCGGCTACGCGCTGGTGCTATTGCGTGACGCTACCACCGGCGTGGAGGCGAGTGACACGTATCCGACGCTTGCGGCTACTAGTGTGATGATTCACCAGTTTGAATTGCGCGACATTGCGGGGACGATTGCGTCGGATGCGTTCTTGGCTGCCCTCGAGGGCATGTGAGAATAGAAGCCGTTCGTGCCGGGTGGTATTTGCAAAGCTCTAGCCGAAGCATGAACGGCTATGGTTTGGCGTAAGTGTTGCGTACTCTGCCGTCGTCTGACCGCCATGCCTTATGGACATCTGTGTCGGACGCCTGATTGAGCAGAGCGTATGCGTCTAGCAAGTGACAACGACTGCAGACACAAGGTAGCGTGCATGGCAGTGACGCTCATTTCCATCCAATTGAGGAGAAGAAGATGCTCACAAAAGCCACGTTCAAGCACATTAGCTGGGACGAGGAGTCATTCGACGAACCGGAGGACGGACCAAAGCTGACCCGGGCGCACATAAGGAAGTCTTTCCACGGTGATCTGTCCGGGACAGGCAATCTAATGTACGTTATGACGCATCTCGACAGTGGGATCGTATCGTTCACAGGTTTTGAGAAGGTTGTGGGCACCCTAGATGGGCGGAACGGCAGCTTCGTGCTGCGCCACACGGGGACGTACGACGGAGAAAAGGCCAATGTGGAGTACGAGGTCGTCCCGGGATCGGGTACCAACGAGCTCGCCGGGATTTCGGGTACCGGCGGATTTTCTGCTGGGCATGGCGAGGAGCACGACATGATGCTGGACTATGAAGTGTAGCTCGCACCCCCCAAAGAGTCGGCTGACTCCTGGAAGCCCGTAATTGCCAATCTCTGCCTCTTGTAAAAGAACCTAGAGGGCCCTATGGCTAGAGAGTGTCACGTCCGGCCCGGAGAGGGGTGACGGATGGTCGTTCGGATAGCCCAGCGAGACGCGCCGACCGTCTACTGGATCAACTTCCGGCGATTAGCTAAGAGTGACTAGGGATTAGACTCTAGCTAAGTGTTGTCCAACCAGCGTACGAATCCCTCCGAACACCAGTAGGCCGGATCATTTTCCGCCAGCGCAATCCATGCAGCCACGACCGGCTGAATGCGCATGTAGCGCAGGCGGGCGGAGCCGATACTGCCGAAGTGCAGCAACCCCTTTTCCCTGAAGATCTCTTCCGCAACCAAGCGCTTATCGGTGCCGATACTGGCCCAGATGCCGTCGCTCGTCCAGCCGCGCACCTGCGCGAGCAACGCCTGGCGGCGGTCAGGAGCAGCGCGCGCCAGCGTCCGGTGTACCAGGTGGGTCTCAACAAAGTGCACCATCGTGAGGCGCTGGCAGTTGACACCTATGAGGCAATAGAAGACATTCCAATCGTAGAAACGCTGCCAGGGACTCTGCACGGCGAATGCGCCTGAGCCCCAGGGACTCTCGCGCAGGCCGGATTGGCCGTGGTTTGCGGTGAGCTCTTCAGCCCGCGGGCCGATTGCGCTTACCGAGTGGGAATAGTGGTTACTGCGGTACGCTTCCGGCCGGCGGCGGAAAGTCTCCGGTATCAGTCCGCAATAGGTGGGCGTATCCGAGATGCTCCACAGGTCCCAAACCCGGCGCTTTTCACGCAGTTCGCGCCATGAACTCAACGTCGGCGCCGCGACGGTGCCTGCGGGACCCACCGCATCTAGGAAGCCATCGATGACGGCGTCCGCGCCACCCACCACAGTGCCCATGCTGCTTAGGGAGCTATGGAACAGCACCGTATCGCCTGGGCCCAGGCCGGTTGCACGCAAGGCGGCAGCCACGCCTTTCCGCGTAACGTGAATTGAAGGATCGCCCGGCTCGTGGTCCATGTAACCGCCCGCTGCCGCTTCGACCTCCACCGCAGACTTCTGCCGTTGGGCGGCACGTTTCGCGCTGTCAGTTGACCCCACAGGCAGCGTCCTTTCCCGCTCGCCCTCGCAACGTCCTCGTGCGAGCTGCATAGCTTTGTGCAGTGCCGTCAGCTTACGAGTTCGCTAGCCGGAGGAACGATGTCGTCAACGGCAGCGCATTCGTCGGCGGTCAACTCGATCTCAAGCGCGCCAAGATTGTCTTGCAGTTGCGCCAAGGTGCGCGGGCCGATAATGGGCGCGGTGATGCCGGGTTGAGCCAGCAGCCAGGCAAGACCAAACTGACTCAAGGTGACGCCTCTCGCCGCGGACATTGCTTCCAAGGCTTCGAGCGCATCGAAGTGCGGCGCGTACGTTGCAGTGCCAAAATCCATGCTGCGGTCCGCGAAGCGCGAATCGGCAGGAGCGGCTTCGTCGCGGCGGTACTTGCCGGTGAGCCAGCCGCCGGCCAAAGGGCTGAAGGGCACGACACCGATGCCGTACTTGCGGGTGAACGGCAGCACTTCCGCCTCGATGGCGCGGTTGAAGATACTGTAAGGGGGCTGTTCCGAGACGATGGGCGCGAGCCCGAGGCGATCGGCAGTCCACATGGCTTCGCAGAGTTGCCAGCCGGCAAACTTCGAGGTGCCGAAATAGAGAATCTTGCCCTGACGCCGCAAATCTTCGAGCGTCCGCATTGTCTCCTCGATCGGCACTTCCGGATCAGGCCGGTGAAGTTGGTAGAGGTCGATGCGGTCGGTGTTGAGCCGCCGCAGGCTCGCATGCACCTGCTCCATGATGTGGTAGCGGCTGGTGCCGCGGTCGTTGGGACCGTCGCCCATGGGGTGGAAGACTTTCGTGGCCAGCACCACGTTGTCGCGGCAGTCTTTGATGGCTTTGCCCACAATCGTTTCGGCGTAGCCGCGGGGTTCCGAGTAGGCATTCGCCGTGTCCACCACGTTGATGCCTGCGTCGAGCGCGGCGTGAATCAACGCCGCCCCATCCTCTTCGGCGATACGCGTATTAAAGTAGGCGGTCCCCAGCCACAACGGCGAGACCTTGACACCGGCGGTTCCCAGATTGCGATACTCCATAGTCCTGGCTCCTTAGTACTTCCCGACATGTTTGGCTTTAAGGATACCGTCTTGGCGCAGGTTGCGCTAAGCGATGAACGTTAGGTGGGAGAAGGCTGTGGCGTAGTCATCCCTTTGACCCGGATGAGCCCCCTGCGGTAATAGCTAATTCAGTCGGAGGGACTCTCAATAGCATGCACGGGCACGGCATGCCGTGCCCCTACGTTTTGGCGGCTAAGTATGGCATCCAAGCAGGTAGTCTCAAGTGAAAAGCTGAACTAGCGTATCTACAGGTCCAGTAGCCTGTAGATACGCTAGTTCTTGTCAGACTCTTACCGGCGTTGTGAGAAATCGCGCTCGAATACTGGCAGCGCAACATCCTCACGTCACCAAGCGGTGTCTAGCCACCAAACTCTGCGATGAACTCGTCCATCGCCGTCTGGGCTTGCTCCTCGAAGTTGCGCATACCTTCGGCAACCGTGACCTCATTGCGCATGATTGCCTGCAGGTTCCTGCTCGTGATCGGCAGAATGTCGCCCGCGCCGGGCACACTCACGACAAAGCGCGCGCCAACCATCTCATCGATGGCGAGCTTGCGGAGCTTGTCGTCACCAATGTAGGCATCGCTCTGTGCGACACCTTGGCGCACCGGGATGCGGTCCATGGCCAGCGACCAGCGCAGGTTCACGTCGGCGCCATACATGAAGTCGGCCCAGGCAAAGCCGCCGTCGGGATTGTTGCTGCCGTTCGGCAAGCAGAACGCCCAGTCGCCGGAGTAGGTGGCCGGCAGGCCGCCTTCGGCGTTAGCCTGCGGGTAGGGCGCAAAGTCGTAGTTGAGGCCTTCCGCGTAAGGGGCCATCGACGTGCGGGTAGCGTTGGTAAGGTACATGTACGTGTTGCCGCCGCTGCCGTACTCTTGCAGGCGGTTCTCAAACGTGCCGTGGAACTCGCGGACCTTATCATACCCGCCCTGGCCGTCCAGGACCTTCTTAAGCCATTCCACGGTATTGATGGCCAGATCATTGTTGACCTGGATCTTCGTCCGGTCGGCGCTAAGCATCTCGCCGCCCTGCTGCCAGTAGCCCACCATCCAGGTGTGGATGCCGCCGGAGCCGCGGAACGGGTCCCAACCGAGACGGGTGATGTTGTCGCCCTCGACCTTGTGCACTTTCAGCAGCGCCTCGTCCATCTCTTCCCGGGTTGCCGGCGGAGTTTCGGGATCGAGGCCGGCTTCCAGCGAGTGGTCGACGTTCAGATAGATGATGCGAGCGTCGATGCTATAGCTGATGCCGTAGGTCTTCCCCGCCCACTGCATGGCCTCGTATTTTCCCGGCCAGAGGTCGTCAAGTGGCACGTTGGCGGAGGCAGCGATGTAGGCATCGAGCGGCCGCACGAGCTCAATCAGACCCCACTGGGGCTGGATGTAGGACTGCGTCTTTGAGTTATCCGGCGCGACACCGGCTGCAACCACGGTCGGAAGATCATTGAAACCGCCGTTGCCGCGTACGAGTGGGACCAGCGTGTAGTTGGTGGTCTCGTCGAACTCCGCGCGAATCTGCTGGGGAATCTCCTCAGTATCGAAATTCCATGGCGCAATGCCGGTGTACCAAAATACGACCGGCGACTTCTCCATCATCGCCTCGCCGGCGTCGCCGTCGCCCTCAGGCGCGGCTGCTTCCTCCATGGCCCCGGTGCCTGCTTGCGCGCCGCACGCTGCGAGCAGCGCACCGGCGCCCGTCAAGGCAGCCGTGCCAAGGAAATGTCGTCTGGACAGTGATGCCATCGTGTTCACCCCTCCTGGGTAAAAACTACAACCGAAAACTTCCTGCACCCTACTGAGATGCCAGCGCTGTTCTTGGCGGTTTTCTCTACCGCTGAAGCGCAACTCTCTTAGAATGCTTGGTAGTAATTCTAGACTTATTGAGCTTCGATTTGCAAGAGTGGCAGAAATCAACTACATACAACGGAAACCAGTGCAAAGCCACTGCACGTGTCTGGCTGCTGTCCAGCCCTAGCGGCAAGAACGAGAAACCAGCGTAACTGCGCCGCATCTCTTGTATGCGTCAGTGGTGGAGCAGCGCCAATACGCTGTTGCGAGAGGCGGTGGAGTGCCGTAGCGGTACGGCAGATCGTACCCAAACCGGCGTAAGTGCGCTAAAGAGCTAGATCTAAGCTACGCAGTGCAGGACAAGGTGTTACCCCAGGCATCCGCCTGCGTCGATCCAGCCCTGTACCTGCTCTTGGGTTCTTGCCATGCCTTGAGGCACCGTTAGCGAACCTTCCACCATATCGTCCCACGTCACGCGCCATTCTGCATAGAAGTCCCTTTGCTGCAGCAATTGTGGTTCGGGCCTTCCCTCATTCGTCATCTGCTCGTAGACTGTGGGGTTCTCGAAAGGGTATAGCGTTAATGGCTCGAGCTGTCTGTTGGCCGAGAAGCGGCCCTGGCCGAAGGCGGCGAACTCCGATCGGGCCGGGGCGCTCACAGTGAATTTGAGGAAGGCCCACGCGCCGTCGGCGTTCTTGGCGCCGTTGCCGAGGAGGATTGCGCTGGGCGTCATGACCGTGCCGCGGTCGCCGTTTGGGCCCCGCGGCCGTGGCGCCATGCCAATACTGAACTGGTCACGCGCCGCGATCCTCTCGTTGAATTGGCGTGCGACGTCTGGTGCACGCTCTACCATACCTTGCGTGCCGTTCAGGAAGCTTCCGCCGATGACTTTGTGCTTTGCAAAGAGGTCAACGCAATACTGCAGCGCGTCCGCAAATTCAGGGGCAGTGAACATGGCCTGGGTGCAGCTCGGATCCCACAGATCCGTGCCCCACGCCCAGGCGTAGTACGGCAGAAACGACGTGAACATGGGAAAAACCTGCAAGCCGCCAAATGAAATGCCATTGCCTGCGCGTTTGGTTAGCTTTAAGGCGGCATCCAGCACGGCCTCCCAGGTCCAATTGCCCTCGGCTTCCAGTGCCGCAGGCGTCTTCAAGCCAGCTTCTCGAAACTTATCGGCATTGAACCAGATTGGATGCGCAGTAAGTTGCCAGGCGAGTCCATAGACAGTGTCTTTGTGTTTGAGGATGCCGAATGAATGAAAGTCATCGAGAGAGACTTCCTTGTCTGTCGTCAAAAAGGGATTGATCGACTGAATGATGCTGGCGTCGGCAAACAGCCCCAGCCAGTCAATGAAGCCATAGACTGCATCAAATGTGAAACCGGCAGCCATGAACGTCAAGGCCCTGGAGGTAACACTGCCGAACGCAGTATCACTGACTGCCAGCTTGTATTCGGGGTGCCTTGCCTCAAAGTTCGCGAAGGTGCTGTTCCACGAGTTGACCCACGTCTCGTTCTGGCCCCGCAGCACCATGAGCATGCTGACGGTGGTTGGCGCCATCGTCTTAGGCGATACCTCAGGTGTAGTCTCTGCCTGCGGCGCTTCACCGGCTTCTTGCGTGTTGGTATCAGTGCCGCACGCTGCCAAGACCGTCAAGCCCGTAACGCTGGCCGCTCCGCTGAGCAGATCCCGGCGTGTCATTCGCCTGCGGTTGCCTATCAATGCGCTGCCTCCTCGGTGCATGGTCAGTCTGCAACCGGTATCGAGTATGGTGCTGGATTGGCGAGAAGGTCAAGTGAACAAGACAACAATCGTCCCCGGCGTATCCCGTCAGCAGGCCGTCATTAGCGCGTAAGCGTGTCCCCGCGCGGAGGCGCGGAATCCACCTTTCCTTGAGCACATCTTGTTGTAGGGGAAAGATGGGCGGGCGTTTCGCCGCATCGACGCAAAAGTAGGGGTACGACATGTCGTACCCCTACCGGCGTTCTCGGTCTGTTGCAGCAGTAGCGGTCTGCTGAGTTGCCTAAGACGTTTCTACCGCAGGCAACCGCCTTCGTTGATCCAGCCCTGCACCTGGTCTTGGGTCTTTGCCATACCCTCGGCGACCGTGAGCGAGCCCTCCACCATGGCGTCCCAGGTGGCGCGCCACTCGGTGTTGAAGTCGCCCTGCTTCAACAGTTGCGGCACCGGCCGGCCCTCGCTCGCCATCTGCTTGTAGACTTCGGGGTCTTCATACGGGAAGAGCGTCAACGGCTCCAGATGCTTATTGGCGGTGAAGCGGCCCTGGCCGGTGGCAGCGACCTCCGGCAAGGCGTCGGCACTCACCGTGTACTTGAGGAAGGCCCAGCCACCATCGGGATTCTTGGCGCCTTCGCCGATGAAGATGCCGATGGGAGTCATCACCGTGCCGCTGTCGCCGTTGGGCCCCTTGGGCCGTCCCGCCATGCCGATCTCGAAGAGATCGTTGGCGACGATCTGCTCCTCGAATTGGCGTACGCCGCCGGTGGCACGCTCGAACATGCCCATGGTGCCCTCGAGGAAGTTGCCGCCGACGACATTGTGCTTGGCAAAGAGGTCCACGCAGAACTGCACGGCGTCGGCGAACGCGGGCGTATTGAACGTGGCCTGGGTGCAGCCTTCGTTCCACAAGTCCGCGCCCCATGCCCAGGCGTAGTAGGGTAGATAAGAGGTGAACATGGGATAGATCCGCAGACCACCGAACGTGATTTCATCGCCGTCGCGCTGGGTGAGCCTGGTCGCCGCTTCCAGCGCCGCGTCCCACGTCCAGTTACCTTCGGCTTCCAGCTCGGCAGGTGTCTTCAATCCTGCTTCCACGAATTTGTCGTTGTTCGACCAAATGGGATGCGCGGTGAGCAGCCAGGCGAGACCGTAGGCCACGCCCTTATATTTGAGAATGCCGGACTCGTAGAAGTCATCCGGGGAGACTTCGGTGTCCTTCGCCAGCAACGGGGTGACAGGCTGAATGATCCCGCCGTCGACGAACGGCCCCAGCCAGCCGAAGTAGCCGTAGATGTCGTCAAAGGAGATGCCGGCCGCCAGGGATGCGCCAGCCTTGGTGGTAACTTCGCCGAAGGTTGAATCGGTGATTTCCAGCTTGTATTCGGGATTGGCGGCTTCGAAGTTGGCGAAGATGGTGTTCCACGAGTTGATCCACGTCTCGTTCTGGCCCTGCAGCACCATGAGCGCATTGACGATGGTCGGTTCCATCGCCTTGGGCGCTTCTTCCGCCTTGGATTCTTCTTCTGCGGGAGCTTCGCCTTCCTCAGGCATCGTTGTGACAGTGCCGCATGCCGCCAATGCCAGCATGCCCGCGCTGCCTGCGGCCCCCTTGAGCAGGAATCGGCGTGTCAGTCGACCGCGTTCACTTTGCATTGCTCTGCCTCCTACGGGTTTGACCAGACTGCTATTGATGACAAGTATGATACTGGCAGAGTGAGACTGTCAAGCGAGAAGGAGGTTTCTCAATTCATAGACGGACCGCCAAGACACCGGGTTCTCCACGAGAGCGGGCAGCCGGCTTCTCCCGACTACGCACCTCTGCCAATGAGAGAGAATCCTGCCGGCGCACCGGCAGATTGTAGGGGCACGGCAGGCCGCGCCCATTCGCAGGCCCGTGCAGGTTGCAAACCTGCGCTACCGGAGAAAATGGATTGTAAGTGAATACACTGAGCGGTAGGCGTACTTCATTGAGGACATGGCGGCGCTATGGTAGACTGCCGCTGCGCGGCAAGTGGACTATTCGCGCGGAGTTGTGCGTATACAGGTGACAATTAGCACGATTTGCAGATAGCAGTCACAGAATCCGAGGTGAAAACCTGATGGCGTGGGATGGTAGAGTACCCGTACTTCTCATCGGCGGCGGCATGATCAGCCAGGACGTGATCTTGCCGACGCTCTTTCAAGAACAAGACCGGGGCGTGGTGGGTGACGTGAGCATCGCGTCACGGCGGGCAAGTACCCTGCATAAAGTACGCGAACTCTTTCCCGGCTACCAGTTTCAGGGCTACCCCGACCCGGACACATGCGACCCTGAAGCTTCGTTCCCCGATTCCTACAAGGCGGCTCTGGACGATCTGGGCCCCCACGGCGTGGTGATGGTGGCGACACCCGACCATCTGCACACCGAGATGATCCTGGCCGCTATCGAACGCGGACACCACGTAGTGGTCCAGAAGCCGCTCTGCTTGAAGGTCTCTGATGTTTACACCATTCTGACCGCCGCCGAGAATAAGGGCATCTACGTCTACACCGACTATCACAAACGCCACGACCGCGCTATCCGCGCCGCCCAGCGCTATTACCACCGGGGACACTTGGGCGAGATGCTGCACGGGCACGCGTGGATCGAAGAGCGGCGCGAGATGCCGCTGGATATTTTTTCTTTGTGGGCGGAAGAGAGCTCTCCCTTTGAGTATATTGGCGTGCACTATGCCGACGCCTACTACTTCATTACCGGTCTCAAGCCCGCCCGCGTGTGGGGCTTCGGACAGAAGAAATTCCTGCCGACGCAGGGCCAGGATGCATTTGACGCGGTGCAAGGCGTGATCGAATGGACCGACGGCTCGGTGCTCTGGGTGCAGACCTCATGGGTGTGCGCGGAAGCAAATAGCTCGCTCACGAACCAGGGCCTGCAGCTTTCGGGCACGCAGGGCGAATACTGGGCCGACCACAAAGACCGCAAGCTGCACTTCGTGACCCAGGACAAGGGCTTCGAGCACTTCAACCCCAACTTCTTCAAGCAGTATGAGCCGTGGGACGGCGAGGGCACCGAATACGTGGGCTACGGCTACGATAGCGTGATGCAGGGCGTGCACGACGCGCGGCGTATCCTGCGCGAGACCGAGGGCATGGACGCGGCGCAGGCCCTCCAAGCGCGGCGCGGAATGCTGGCTGAATTCGCCAAGTCCCGCCCCCTGCCGCAACAGGCCGTCGTCGGCACCGCCATCGCCGAGGCCGTGCGTCTGAGTATCGACCACAACAACCGCGCGGTGACTTTCGATGAACTCCTCTACCCGGTCCTAGCGTAAAAGAAACCCGCCTGCTTCATGCAAGGCGGGCTTACCAGATTCTTCGTACTTGGTAGACTGCAGTGCCGTCAGTGGCGGTGTTTAATCCTCACTCTTGCTCGCTTGTAGAAAATAGCCTTTAAGCAGGCCCTCAATGCGAGAAACGCGAGCGGACAAGTCCGAGATGCGTGTTTCAACACTGGTGATGCGGGTCTCAAAGCGCCAAATGAGTGCCGCAACCGCCATTGCCGTTACGGCGAGAGATCCAATGAACTCATAGCGCTCCATCAACGTTACCTCCTGTCCCGCTACACTCTAGCTAAATGTGCTTGAGTGTGCCACAAGAATATCTCGTCTGAATTAACTGTTCACTGTTGCGATTTAGTTAGGATTTGGAACGTGCTTTCATTCGATAACTCGACGAAGCAACTCTCAGATTCCGGCATTGACACGGCCGTGATCAGTGTCGGCTCCACCGAGCAGTGCGGCCCGTGCTTGCCCTTGCATGTTGATACGCTTGTCGCGGAGTACTTTGCGCGCGCGTTTGGCGAACGGCTCAACGCCTACGTGCTGCCGACCTTGCCTTTCAACACCGCTGAAGAGCACGCTTCGTTCACAGGCACGGTTACGCTGCGGCCGGCTACCGTGATGCTCGTGTTGGAAGAGATTGTGGCCGGTCTGCGGACGCAGGGCTTCCGCAAGCAGGTGCTCACCTGCGGTCACGGCGGCTCGTACTGGCTCACTGCTTTCATCAAGCATATCAACCGGCAGTTTGCGGACATTGTGGTCGTCAACGCCCATCAGGGCGGCGCCCGCGTCTGGGAAGAGGCGCGGAAACACGCCGGTCTCGCCGGTCGCGGTGAGGTGCACGGCGGGGCGGAGTCCCGCGCGCTTGCGCTCTATCTCGCGCCGGACTGTGTGCTCCCCGGCCCGTTCGGCAGCGCGGTGGCGGAAGACGAACAGGCCTACATGGACTACATGACGTGGGACAAGCTCACGCCGGACGGCAGTTGGGGAGCATACGCTGAGAGTGACGCGGACGTGGCCACCGCTGAGGCGGGCCGCGCCCTGCTGGAATACTTCGTAACGCACCAGGGCGAGTGGCTGAAGGATCACGTGGTGGAAGCGTGCAAGCGCAAAGGGGTGCCAGTGTAGTCTTCGCTGCACGAGGCACTGTGCCCGCAGCCATAGCATCTCCGTGAAGGCGCGCTGCGGGTTTGAGTGCGGGGTCCGTCCAATAATTGTCCTTGCCCGCATTCGCGTCACGTAGGGTCAACCCTTGTGGTTGCCCCTACGTAGATTAGCGCCCAGTTCGGATGCGATTAGATCGGCTGGTTTTTCGCGCCCGCGCTTTGACCTTGTATGCGTGCGGAGAGAACGCCGGCCAGCAGGCCGAACAGATGACCTTCCCAAGAGATGTAGGTGGTAGTGGGCAGCACGCCCCAGATGAGACCGCCGTATAAGAACAGGGTTGCCAGCGCAATGAGGATCGATGGGAGACTGCGGTCATACCAGGCGCGGGCGACGAGGTAGCCGAAGTATCCGAAGATGAGCCCGCTCGCGCCAATGTGATAAGGGGCTGTGCGGCCGAAGAGCCACAGTGCGATCCCCCCGCAGAGGATGACGATGAGCGAAACACTGAGAAACGCCCGCCTGCCCTGCAAGGCGACAAGTCCGCCGAGCACCAAGAACGGCACGGTGTTCACGAGCAGATGGCTGAGGTTGGCGTGCAGGAACGGGCTCAACGGGATGCCGCGCAGTCCCGAAAGTGTGCGCGGCAGGATGCCCCAGGTGTTGAGGCGATGCCCCGTCAGGAGGTTCCCAAATGCCACTGCCCAGAGCAGGACAACGACTCCGAGGACGATAAGCAAGTTGCTCTTGATCTGTGCGACCATTGGCTCTCACGTCACAGGAGTTGGCTACGGAAGGCTAATCTTGGGGGCAAGCACCTCACTTTGCTCGCCGCCAGTTCGTAGATTCCGGATGCTGTTTGAGTAACTCTTGACCACCAAGACCGTCCATGCTTCGACGGGCTCAGCACGAACGGCAGGCGCTCCGTGTGTGTTTCGACAAGCTCAGCAAGAACGGCTCGCTCCGAACGTACTTTACTCAGTACGAACGGCAGGCGCTGCGAGCGTACATCGACAGGCTCGGCACGGACGGAAATTGAGTATTCGAATGTCTTCAACTTGCCCGTTCTAGCCTGCGCTCACCTTTCCGGATCTTGTCGGCGGAAAAGAGGCGGTCGCCGTTGCACTGAGCTAGCACATAACCATTCGCCCTGGATTTGTCGAGGTGCGAACAGCCAACACCTATCAGTCTTGAATTACGAACCCCCTCTGCCGGGGTAGGTGAGTTCTGCCACGCCGGACTTGTCGAGCTCGCCCAGGCCCATGTCAATCATCTTGTCGTACTGGGCCTTGGTCGCGTTTGCAAGCGGCAGGGAGAGCCCGGCATCATCCGCGAGATCCAGCGCAATGCCGGAGTCCTTGGAAGCGTGGGCGGCGGAGAAGTAGCACTCGTGGTCGCGGGCTTCCATGTCCTCGCCGTCGGTCTCCAGGACGCGCGAGTTGGCGCCGGTTTGCGCAAATACCTCGCGCAGCAGTCCGCTGTCGAGTCCCAGCGCTTCGCCTAGGCCCAGGCCCTCAGCCAGACCTGCCGTGTTAATATTCATCACCATGTTCACGAGCGCCTTGACCTGAGCGGCCTTGCCCGCGGAGCCGATGTAGCGCAGCGAGATGCTCATCGTATCCAGCATTGGCTGCGCGCGGTTAAAGGCATCCTCGTTGCCGCCGCACATGAGATACAGCGTGCCGTCGCGCGCTTGCGTGATGCTGCTCGCCATGCATGCTTCCAGGCTCTGCGCGCCCGCCGCTTCCGCGCGCTGCTCCACGTCCACGTGGACCTGCGGCGTGATGGTGGCGCAGTTGACGAAGAGTTTGCCGGCCGCGCCTTGCAGCAGGCTGTCGCCGTCTTCCGCGAAAATTGCGTACATCGCCTGATCGTCGGTGACAACGGTAATGACAGTAGCGGCGAGGCCGGTGACCTGCGCCAGCGAGGCGCACGCCTGGGCGCCTATCTCTCCGGCAAGCTCCTGGGCAATGGCTGCATTCACGTCGTAGACGGCGGTGACGGCATAGCCCTCGTCATGCAAGTGACGGGCAATATTCGCGCCCATCCGGCCCACGCCGACGACGCCAACGGTGTTATCTCCTGCCATGACAATCTCCCTTTCGTACTAATAAAGCGCCGTTCGGCCTTCCGCTATGGTTAGGCCGAACGGCACCTGCATTTGTTCCGAATACGTTCGTTAGCCGGATAGCGAACTGTGCAACTCTTGCCAGTCCTCAAGGGCGTTGAGGGATGCGGCATCGGTGACATTGCCGTCGTTGGCGAGGCCGGTGGCGTCGCAAATGCCGGCGATGGTGTCACCGTCATGATTGTAGCCGAGAATGGCGTCGTTGCTCGCCTTGATGGTGTCGGCGGAAATGCTGCCGCCATTCTGGTCCACGACCCACTGCTCGAACTCCAGGTAGCTTGGGCGGTTGGAGCGCAAGTAACCAAGGGCCGCATCGCGGTCAATTCCCAGACCGTCCAGCACCATCTGGTCGAAGCCCGCCCCGCACTCGTCGTAGTCGTCGGGCAGCCTGCCGGCCGCCGCGAGTGAGACCTTGAGCCACAGACGCGGCAAGTGCACCGCGCCCAGGGGGCCGGCTTCACTAGAACCAATCAGGGGTACCAATGCATCTGCCATCACAATTCCTCCTTGAACGCTGCGCTAAGGCAGCGAGTTTTGAACACAACACATCTTACAATATCGGAATAACTATAGCCGCCCAACGGTAGCAATGTCAACACCGGTAGGCGAGGAAGCCCGCGCTGATCTGCCGCCCAAACAGGTGTGTGTATCCAAGGTGAGTGGACACAGTCGCGGCCACTACACGTCCAGGTGCGGCTGGATGAGATCGTCCAACGTCTCACGGCGGCGGATGAGACGGGCGTTGCCGTCATTTACCAGCACCACCGCCGGACGGGGCACCAGGTTGTAATTGCTGGACATGGCCAGACAATACGCGCCGGAACTGGGCACGGCGATCAGATCGCCCGGGTTGAGTTTTGGCATCTCGATGTCTTTGAAGAGCACGTCGCCGCTTTCGCAGTAGCGTCCGGCGATAGTCACCGTCTCTTCCGCCGGGTCGTGCATGCGGTTGCCCACGAGCACTGTGTAGAGCGCGTCGTACAACGCCGGACGGATATTGTCCGCCATGCCGCCGTCCACGGCCACGTACTTGCGCACGCCCGGGATTGTCTTGCTCGATCCGACCGAGTAGAGGCCGACACCGGCTTGCCCCACGATGGAGCGACCCGGTTCCACCACCAGGCGCGGCAGGTCCCAATCCAGCGCGGCCATGCGGTCTTTCACGGTAGCGGTTACGGTATTCGCCAGGTCTTCAATGGGCGGTGGGTCGTCGGCGCCTGTGTAACGAATGCCCCAGCCGCCGCCGGGTGACAGCTCTTGGAGGTCAAGGCCGTACTTGTCAGTCATCTCTCGCGCGAACTGGATGAGCAGATCGAGGGTGTCCACGTAGGGCTCGATATCGAAGATCTGACTCCCGATGTGGGCGTGGATGCCGATGAGGTCCAGGTTGGGTGCGGCCTGTGCGCGCTTAACGGCCTCTTCCGCTTGGCCGATGGGCAGGGCAAAGCCGAATTTGGAATCGAGCGCGCCGGTCTTGATGTAATCATGCGTGTGCGCTTCGACGCCGGGACCGATGCGCAGGAGAATCTTGGCGCGCTTGCCGGCTTCGCCCGCGATGGCATCAAGCAGGTCGATTTCGTTGAAATTGTCGACCACAATGCGGCCCACGCCGACTTCCAGCGCATAGGCCAATTCTTCCGGCAGCTTGTTGTTGCCATGGAAATAAATGCGCTCCAAGGGGAATCCGGCAGCGAGAGCGACCGCGATCTCGCCCGCCGATACCACGTCCAGCCCCATGCCCTCTTCTGCGGCAATCTTGACCACGTGCGGATCGGAATAGGCCTTGCTGGCGTAAAGGGGCAGGGCATCGGGATAGCCGGCATTGAGGGCATCGACGTAGCGGCGCATGTTCGCGCGCAGGGTCGCTTCATCGTAAATATAGAGCGGCGTGCCGAACTCTCTCGCTAGTTCCGTGACAGGCATCCCGCCTATCGCAAGTACGCCAGTATCAGATACTTCCGCGGAAACGGGCAACACCCGATCTGCTACTTCAATCATCAGTCCATAGCTCCTATGTCGTTGTTCTTGGTCGAGAGCGTGCTTTTAATGGTACCCCATATTGTAGGGGAAAATTGTGTCCGGCTGCTCACGGACACATGGCGTCTCGAGATTCCGATCAGTCGGGTAGATATTGCTTGGGCTGAGTGACTTCGTTGGACTGAGAGTCCAAGGCAATCTATGCCAACGTACGATGGGCAAGAGGCTATGGACACCATGGGCGTGGAACGTCTCTCAGCAACGTAGTGGGATTGGCGCAATAGCGTGGGTCTGCCGTTCTCAGTCGTCAGCAGGTGTAGTATTGACGCAGCTTTTCAAGGGAGGTTCACACGCTTGGCGCCAAATGTGGGGGATAAGCACTTGCGCTGTGAGTCTCTTGAGGGACTGAAGCGGTCAAGGTTGCGTGTCCAGCATACACGCTCATGCGACAGTTGCTACGCGCTGCAATCTGAGTGAGAACAGCAACCCCTGCTTGTGAGACAGACTTCGGCGGGTGCCAAAGACAAGATCCCTTAGGCCGGCCTAAACGATTCCTGCAACAGCTTGATGACGAGCAAGGAGCGACTCGATTTCTTGGCGGACGAGCAATTCGTCGATGGCTTTGTCGTTTAGGAGACAAAGCAGATTAAGAGCGCGTGACCACAGTTGCACTTCGCATGCGTTCTCAGGTTTCATTAGGAAGTAGTCCGCATGTTCAAGAAGCCATTCCGATAGCTCACCATGTGAAAGCTGGTTATCTAGGTACCCTCTTACGCGGCCAATCAACTCTGCGGACGAATCCATGTCAGAACCTCCTGCCAGACACCGGAACACTGAGAAGCCGCATCGCTTCGTTACGCCTACTGAGATTCGCGCTCACTTCAATAGTATGCAATTGGATGCCAAGGCCGCAAGAGGCGAATTGGCTCAGGTCTTGCGCGCCGAGTACCTCACACCCGCCAGGGCACAGCAAGTAACTGGCACCGTATCACAACTGGTAGCTTACTATGCGCGTCTGCCAAACGGCCAGAAGCAACTCGTTGCAGTTGTCTTCCAGTATATGCAACCCGACGGCAAGCTGGGTGCGAGTGGAATACCTGATCCTAAATGGCTGCGCCTGCCCGACGGCGCAATTATCGCCGCACAGTCGCGCTAACCTGGCTGAAGTCGTGGATTTCCAAGTGGATGATCTTTCACTTGGATTCTCTTATTTGTGGGGGAAGAACCATTTGGGCCGCTGCAAGACTTAGTCCGTCCACCATGTATACAGACCAGGGACGGATGGCAAATGTGGTATAAGATTGACTGACTATGGAATGGGGTGTAAAGTGTATCCTGAGCGGATTGCCTTCGAGCAATAGTTCTTGCGAAGGTCAGCGAGGAAGAAACCGTCATGCGCAGCTATAGGTCAGCAAAGCTCTTTCCGTTGCTCTTGCTGTTGTTGGCGCTTGCGGGCTGTGGCAGCTTGCCGACTGCGAAGACTGTTTCGGGAGAAGGGGTTGACGTCAACGCGGGAGCGCGCACCGACCAAGGTGAGAATTGTCCGGTCAGCACGCCCACCATCGCTACGCCGCCGGACTCACGATATCGTTCCCCGCTGCCTACCGGAGCGTATTTTTGTTAGTGCAGATCGGGGAATCTGGACGGCTACGGGCGTGTGGGAGCTGGGGAGCCGAAAGGTAGGATGGATCAAGCCGGGAGGTTCGACGTTGACCGTGCAAGGACGCCGCTTGGATGGCGACGCCGCGCCGCTGTGGGCCGACATATCTGAAGGCTATGTCGGTGATTTTCAATCGAGCAGAATGATCATCCTATCCGCCGGATCCTGGGAGATAGAGGTCCGCGCCAAAAACAGCCTGTTGCGGTTCGTGATCTTTGTGCCGCTGCGGTCCGTAAGCGGGGATGGTCATTCGTGTGAAAACATCGGTGAGATCGTGCGACTGGATAGACTTGTCATCGCCGGTCGCGTCGAGAGCAGCGCCGTGGCTGCGAGCGGCCGGTGGGCGTGGCAGAGCGTACGTGTGTCGCGGAACCTCTATCCCTACTCGGTCTACCGGGAGCACGCGAGCGTGGGTAGGATGATAACGCTTCTGCAAGACACTGCCCGGGAGTCACCACGTGCCAAGGGAGCCGAATACCTGCTCGTGCTCCACAGCGACCCTTGGCCTTGGCAGGTGGTATGCCCGCAGCAGACACTCGCTACCGTTGATTTGGCGCAAGAGCCCGCCCGTGTGAATCCGGTTGCGCCGGACCAAGCGCTCTGGGCAGGGACAACGCTGTCGGAGATCGAAGAACAGATTGCGTTGGCCTATCGCAATAGTCGCAGGTAGCAGCGCCCGCGCAGATAGCAAACCTGCGCTACCGGATGCCCGGTCAGGACCTGGAAGGGGACGGTGTACGGAGAGACTGTGTCGTGTTCGACTGAGCGACACTCATTCGAGTGGGCGTAAATACAGCTAGGGTCTGTTTAATCTTAATGTCATTCCGAGCGACAGCGAGGAATCTCAAGGGTTTAGCGCAGAATTCTAGCGCGCTTTGCGCCGCAGAGTGCACGAAAACGGTTGACAAGCGCATTGTGTGCGTATGCGACCGCTTGTTTTCCCTGCATGCCGCCACAACCTGGTGCCTCTAGCAGATGGATTCCCGCTTTCGCGGGAATGACGGTCATAGTATAAACACACCCTAGTCAGTGCCGCACGTTGAGGCTCGCGCTACTCAGCGATTTCCAGCGAAACTATGTCAGTCTCCAACAAGCGCGACAACGTCACGAATGTATGCTTGCCGCGCTGGCGGAGGTTCACTGGCTGGCCGCTGGCGGCGCTTGCCGACTGAATTCCCAGCACCGACTTTATGGTCACGTCTGCCAGAGGAACCGCTTCCGGCACATCTACCCAAGGGCCGGCGCGCCGTCCACGTCCAGCGCCTTGGCCTAAGGGCCGGGTGACCGGGCAATTGACAAGAAATACCTTGAGCACGTTGCCGTCTTTGGTATAAGCGGCCTCGACGTTGGGCACGCCCTGTACGCGCAACTCGGCGGCATAGCCAATAAACATCAGGATGCGCATAGCCATGCGGCCGAACGCCCGCGCGCCCCGCAGCATGTATTCGGCAAACGGCTCATGGTTGCAATAGGCAATCTGGCCGGCGCCGAAGCGACCGAAGACGACTGCGGGCATGCCGGTCTCCGTGCCCCAGCGCGTACCGTGGCTGTCCCAGACCTCGCCATGGGGCTCGACAACGGGCTTTAGAGAGTAAGCAAGTTCCCCAAAGCCGGGAAAATTCCGCAGTGGCCAGTGGCCGAGGGAGCAGGCCAACTCCCAATCTGGGATTTGCCAGTCTGAAGGTGCATGAATGTACCAACCATCCTGGCGTGCACCCCGAGAGTCTTTTCGATCGGCGAGAATGATGTCGAGTTCGCGTTGCAGGTTGTTCGCGCCGGTGACGAGCATCCGTCCGCCGTTCTCCACGAACTCTCGCAGGAGAGTGATCGACTCCGGACGGAGATCGCCGGGGTGGGCGACAATTATGGCCTTCAGTCCGGCGAGGTCGTCAGCCTCCAGCAGGTCGTCGCACACGAGCCGGAAGGGAAAATGCTGCTCGCTCAGATATTTGTAGGCCCCGGCCGTGTCGCGGCTGAAGCCGGACTCCGTCGGCACGTTCCCCAATGACACCTGCTTCTCTGAAAAGAGCAGGCCGATATCTGCATACGCGGTTGCGTGGGCGCGTTCCTCGGCGAGCGGGCCGATCTTCCTGAATGTAGTTGCCACTTTGTTGAGCACCGGTTTGCCAAAGAAGCCCGTGCGCACGTCGGGTGCGCCCCAGATCATCGTGGCGTCGGCCCCGGCAATAAGGGCGCTGGCCGCCTGGGAGGTCAGTTGGCTTTCACTGACTCCCGCGTACATGACGTTATCCCAGCAAAATGCGATTTCGACGGGCCGCCCCTTTGCCAGTGCCCGCTGGCGGTGTGTATTGAGCGCGGGTGCAAAGAAATTCGCGCCGGTAGCGTCAGATTCGCTGAAGAGATAGTCGTCGTGTGTGTGTGGCCAGAAGGCATTGTGAGTGAGCTGGATACTCTTGCCGCTGGCGCGAATGCGCTCCCTCACGCCTGCGAGATACGTGTCCACCGCGTGACTGCCGAACTCTGCGAGGCGTACCCGGTGCTCGGGCCCAAAGCGGCGCCGATGCCAGCGCCACGCCTGCCGCCTTCGCCCACGGGATCGAGAGCCCCGCGGGAACGTAGGCACGCTGGGAAAGGGCTCGCCAAAGTGTTCTTGCCACGCTGCGCGGCAGTGTTCGCAATAGCACAGCATCCGGTAATGCACGATGTCGAGGAAGAGCCGCGAGAAGGTGTACTCAGCCAGCAACTCAGCGAGCATTGTGTACGTGTATTCGCGGTACGGCGAGTTGAGGCAGAGCCAGCGCCACCGCGTGTGCGGGCCGGGCTGCGGATTGCCCTCGGCGTCGTGGCTCCGCCACTCAGGATGCGAGCGATACGCGTGCTCGTCCCAGCGAACGGAGTAGTAGAGCGCGGGGTCGATACCATGCTCGCGCGCCGCATCGGTCTGAGCGGCGATCAGGTCGAAGTCCAGCGATGGGTGTCGCTTGCCGACGGCGGTGTCATAGTAGCTATGACCCCAGTGGCACTTCGCTTGCAGCAAGACCGCGTCGGCGCCAATGTCGCGCAGCGCTGACATTTGTGCAACGGGATCCACCTGTGACAGTGTATGCGCGCCGTACGGCCCAAGATGATTGTCGATGAGAATGCGTTTCGGGCCTGCTGCTGCCATTGAATTCTTCTCCCCGCTAAAATTCCTAGAGTGTGTGCTCAGATTACAACTGTGGTTGTGATGGCCCGGCATTGATGTGGTTGTTGAATGCGGCGGGTGCCGGATGCAGGTGTACGTGCATCTGGCGTTGCCTTGCGACCACCATGCAGTTTCAAGTACTCAGATTTTTTACTTCTTTTCAATGCTACTCACCTCTCGGTCACTTGCCAACTCACTGCCATTGAGTGCGTGGCAGCGCGCTTGAACGCGGTAAACTGGGAGCAATGCCGGTTCAAGGGAGTATCATGGGCGGTACAGTAAGTACCGTGTGCAGTGGAGACTGACCGTTGAACGTGCACTTGCCCCACAATGCCACAGACGCACCGCATGCACCCCGCTTGCTCCCGGAAGTGCAGCAGGCGGTTAGCGCCGAGATCGCGGCGACCCGGGCCAAAGCGGCGATATTTCGGGTGGAGGTGCTTTCCGGTGCGCTGCTCGCCAAAGCGGACAGCTTCCATACGTATGCGTTTCAGCTCAGTACAGTGCTGCCGGTCTTGGACGATACGCCGGGCGAACTTCACATCGGGAGTCAGGTGTACCCGTGTCGCGTCAGCGTGGTGGCGGGTTTGCAGGTCACGGTGGCGCTGGCAACCGCTCCCGCCCAAGTTATCGAACGGGCCACGCTGGTCGCGCAGCCGTGGATGGCGCTGGAGCGGCTCAGCGAGGCGCTCGACCGCTGCGCCGGTAAGGATGGCGCCGGCGATGCGGGCTTGAGTGCGGCGCTCTTTGCCGGGGAATCTTCTGGGGCGCAGCACGTTACTGAACCTGCGGTTGGCGTGGAAGCTGCGCCGCTCACCGAGGGACAGCAGCACGCGTTGGCAGCGGCGCTCCAATGGACGGTGTCGGTAATTGCCGGCCCGGTGGACTCGGGGAAAACTCTCTTGCTAAGCCGAGTTGCCGCAGCCCACCTGGCTGCCGGTCGCCGGATACTGCTGCTTGCGTCAACCAACAGCGGGATAGATGCCTTTCTCACCGCGCTTTTCGCTGCGAGCGCTCCTGCCGCCTATGCCGATGGTGATCTGCTCCGCTGTGGCCGCAGTGCTGATCCGGCCTTCCAGGATGCCCACCTACAGCTCCTGCCTGAACACGTAGAGAACCGCGTCCGCGCAGATCTAGAGCAAGAGGTGGGGGCTATCGATGCGGAACTGGTGGCGGCGGTTGAGCGAAACCAGGCGCTCAGCGTTCTGCAGAAAGCCGTAGCGCTTGCCCAGCGGACGCTGGAGGAACGCGACTCGTTGCAGGCAGAGGTCGACGCATTGGCGGCCCGGCAGGAGGAGAGTTCCCCGCAGGACATGAAGCACGGGGGCGTGCACGTCTTGAAGGAGCGGTGGGAGCGAGTCTGGCAACGCGCCAGACGTCTCGCCGGGCGCTCCGACCGCGGCCGTCGCTTCTATCGCGAGAATTCTGAGCGCCAACGGCAGGAGGCCTACAGATTGGCGCAGCAGCTTGCTGAGGCGCAACGCCGGCTTGCAGAGAAGCAGGCAGCGGCGATGAGCTTAGCGTCAAGCCTTGACAGTCAACTCAAGGAGTATGGACTACGCAGCGCACAAGTTGACGCAGAATGCGCCCAATCGGCTACACAACTAGGTGCGCTTCAAGAGAAGCGCGGGGAGGTCTGCCGCTCCTTGGAAGGTGTGGCACAGGCGGCCCGGGCACGAGCGCGGTTGGTGGCGAGCACGGTAGCGCACGCGCTCGTGGATGAGGAATACGAGATTGGGTCCTTTGACGTGGTGCTGATAGACGACGCCCACTGTATTCACCTGCCGCAGTTATTCTGGGCGGCCGCGCTCGCGAAGTCCCGCGTCGTTCTTGCCACCGATACATCCACACTGCAGCCATGGCACTGTGCGACTCAGACTGTTGCCGGGCGCTGGCTGGGACGTTCCCTGGTGGACCATCTGGCCGGCAAGGGTGCGCGCGCCGCGCCGTGGATAGCTCTGCTTAGCGAACGACACTCCATTGATCCGCAGTTTGCTGAGGCCGTTTCGCGCTGGTTCGTCCCGGGGGGCGCTGCGATGAGAACGCCTGCCTCACAAGAACCACAGCAGTTACAAGGTCCTCGGCGCACGGTGACGAGGCAACTGCCCGCGCGGGTCCGCGCGGCGCCGCTCCGCGAGGCGCTGGCGCAGGGCGGCCCGCTGGTGTTTGTCGATACCGGCGCCCTGAAACCATGGAGCGAGCCGATTGCGAGTGAGGGGCGCGTGAGCCTGGGAAGCGCGCTGGCGGCGGTTGGGCTGGCGCAACGGCTCCACGCCGCCGATCCTGCGGCCTCAATTGCGCTCATCACGCCCTACGCCGCGCAAGCGCGTCTGCTGCGGCAGTTGGCGCGTGACCGCGAGGTCACCGCAATCGATGTCTATGCGCCTCCCAGCCTGCCCACGCACACGGTTGATGTGGTAATTCTGGACACGGTGGAGACACCGGGAGGTTTCACGTGGTCCGCGCTGGATGACTCTCGCCCGGATTCCCAGGCGCAGGCCCTGTTTAGTTGCGTTTGCGCTTTTGCGAGGCAAAGACTGGTGCTCGTCGGGCACTGGAAGCACGTGCGCGATTCATTCGGCACGCGCGCACTCTTGCGGCGCATGCTGGGCGAAGCCGCGCACGCAGAGGCCGTCGTATCGGCTGCTGAACTCGTGCCAAGCGAACGTGCGGGAACGATACCGCCACTGGCAGCGTCATCGACGCGCACCAGGTTGACGAATGATCGGCAGTCTCAGTCCGCGAATGGCTGGCAACTGCTGCTGCAGGACGTGCAGGCCGCGGAGCGGAGCGTCGCCGTGTGGAGTCCCCAGTTGGCGGTAGCTACTGTGGAGCGAGTGTTGGGCTGGCTGCCGTCAGCGCTGCGAGAGCGTGGCGCAGTGCGGGTCGTCACGGTACCCCAAGGACAGCGCGCAGCACAGCAGGTGCCCTTGGCAGTAGCGCGGCAGACTTGCGAACAAGAGGGCGTGGTGGTCGAGGAACGCAGCGCGCTCGCGGCGAATCTTGTAATTGTGGATGACCGAATTGTCTGGGAGTGCACGTTTCCGCCGCTGGGAGCGCCTGGACGCGGCGCCGGGCTGCGGCGGGTTGAGGGTGCTCAGGTCGCAATCCTGCTGGAAAAACTCTTGTCTGCGCCACGAACCGCTGGCGGCGCCGCGGACGAGAGCGGGTTCATGCCATACATTGAAGCTGCCAGCTTGATAGCGCGTTCCGGCGGGTCTCCCGCCGGCCGCTTGCCGCGTGAAGCCTAGGTCGGGGCGTCTTTTGGGGGTGGTAGACTCGTTCGCGGTTTCCCCCGATGCCCTTAGACGGAAGAACGCGATAGCGGCCTGGGCTTATTCGGCGGCGAATTCGCCGAGAGTAGGTTGTTCCACGGCTATGTAGTCGCGACAGGCCATGACGATGGAGGCAGTCTGGCTGCCCGCGTTGAACGAGATGCGCTCGTTTTCCAGCAGGCCGCTGTCCACGTAGGTGGGGAGACTGAGCACGCTCCCGAACGGCGGCACCGCGCCGACCGGCAGGCCGGTCAACTCGCGCAACTCGTCCGGCGTAACCATGCGCAGGTTCTTGATGCCAAAGGCGCGCTTGAACGCCCGCGTGCCGACACGTTTGTTCGCAGGCACTACTGCCAGCACCGTGGTTTCGTCGGCGGCGAAGACGAGCGCCTTTGCCCCCTCGTGCAGGGGCGTCCCCCGTACCGCTGCCGCCTCCTGGCTGGTCTTCACCGGGGCATGCTCTTTAAATGTGAAGGCGATGCCGCTGGCGCGTAGGAGTTCTTGAATTCGCTCTGTGACGGAACCTGACATGATCGATGCACGTGCTCGTTTCGGTTTGTGGTGGTTTGGTGGCGGCGGCGAGTAGTCGTTGTGTGCCGCCAGTATACCATCGCAGGCAATGATTCACTCGATAAAGCGTGCTCGCCTGGAGGCCGGGAGGCGGGTAACCTCACTCTCGAGACTCCATCGTACAGACTCTTTATATGGGGAAAATGGGAAGATCTCGAACCCGGCATTGCGCCTAGCGGCAGCGGTAGACAGCCGGTTAAGGGGAACTGAGATCAGGGAAGGGCGGACCGATGTTTACACGGTCGAAGAAGGTGGAGTCGGCGGCGGTGACGTTGCGCCAGAGGAAGCCCATGGCCAGGAAGGTCTTGTAATTCGGGATGTGGCGCCACTGCTGCAGGTTGGCGTCATAGGCGAAGATGCGGTCATCAGCCCCGTCGAAGCGGCGGGCGAGCATGTAGTGTTCGGGCACGTGGGTATTCAAGGATATGGCGGTCAAGACGTGCACAGGCACGGAGAACTGGGAATTGACGACATCCCAGGATATAGCGTAGATGAGGAGGCTGGTGGGAGGAATCCAGCGGCGGACGACCGCATTGAAGCCTTAGTGGCGGACGATGATGTAAGTTTGACTGAGGACTTGGTCACGGTTGACGCCGGCGAGGATGATGCCTGAACCATCTGTGGAGGTCCAGCCGATGCCGAATTTCAAGGAGTTATCGGGCTGGCCGTGCACGTCGATGCGGAGCTTATCGCTGGACAGTACGGTGGCCGTAGCAACGCTTGTATTGCCAATTACGGGACTTGAGGTTGGTGCGGCATTTGGCGCGGTCTGCGGGTCGGACTGACGTTCTGCCGAGGGCTGCCCGGCAATGCGGATACTTACTGAAGAGGGTGAACCGACGGTATAGCCTTCCCCACCCAGAATGCTGACGGTGAGGGTAGTCCCTGGCACTTGTTGCTCGCTTGCACCTATAGGGATACTGATACTCGTAATACCCTCGCTGGTCCCAAGGGATATCTGCGCCGTTCCCGATTCATCTACTGACGTTCCCCGCAACGCGAACTCGATATTTATGCTAAGGTCCGAGTCCCGCGGACCGCTCGGCGTGAATGTGACTTCCACTCAGGGGAGAAAGACGAAAAGGGTAAACAACGACTTGCGGAAATGGGGCTGGTATCGTCAACGCAGAGTGTATAGCACACGATGCAAGTGATAGCAAGCCTTTGGGGCCATTTTCAGGCAATGCGCAGTGCAACTTATCAGTGTGCGGCGACAGGCGTATGTGTGACGATTTCGCTAGTACGCTGCACGGCTCACACCTAGAGCAAGCCTGCGGTTAGCCCGCCGTCGATGTGGATGACCTGGCCGGTGACATAGGAGGCGGCATCGCTCGTGAGGTACGAGACGAGCACGGCGATCTCCTCCGGCGTGCCGGCGCGCTTGATGGGCAACTTCTGCATCAGGCGGTCCATGAGATGGGGCGGAATGTCGTGGGTCAGGTCGGTGGGGATGTAGCCCGGCGCTATGGCATTTACCGTGATGCCTCTGCTGCCCATCTCAACGGCGGTAGAGCGGGTGAACGCGACGACACCGGCCTTGGCGGCAGTATAGTTGGCCTGGCCGGGATTCCCGACCAACCAGCCGACTGACGTAATATTGACGATGCGGCCCCAGCGCTGTGCCAGCATGGGTCGCAACGCGGCCCGCGTGCAGAGAAAGGCGCCGCGCAAATTGGTGTCAACGACGAGGTCCCAGTCGTCCTCGCTCATCTTGAGCACCAGCGTATCCTTGGTAATGCCGGCGTTGTTAACGAGAACGTGCAACTCGCCGAACTCTGCCAAGGTGCGGTCAACGACGGACTTCACCGCCGCGGCGTCCCGCACGTCGCCGCTGACTGCGAGCGCCTCGCCGCCGTCACTTTTGATCTGCGCCACGGCCTCGTGGGCGGCCTCTTCGTTGACTTGGTAATTGATTGCTACCCTTGCACCCTGAGCGGCAAGATACAGCGCGATGGTGCGGCCAATGCCCCGCGAGGCGCCGGTCACGAGTGCTGTCTTGCCGGTGAGGTGTTTTTCCATGGCCTCTATGCGTTGTAGGCGCCCAGCTCTCTTGAAGTGTGGGCACGGGCCGCGCTAATGGGTGTAGTCCGGCACGTGTATGGGTGTAGGTTGCTCTGTACGGCGTGACCGGTCAACGCCGCTTGCGCGAGACTACGTCTTTTCGGCGACGACCTGCAGCCAGTAACGGGGGACCGTGGAAAGATTCAACTCTTTTACTGCTTCCCGAACGCCGTGCTTGAGCACATCGGCCCCTACGTCCAGCGGCACACCAGGCAGGACTCCTTCAATGAAAAGCGAGTAATCGCTGATGTCTTCCATGCTCTCCAAGGTCATTTCGACCTGCTGGCACTCTAGGCGGGTGACGGAAAACCCACACTCATCAAGCAGCGCCTCATATTGTTCCGGCGAAAGCCAGCGCATGGCGGTAGTCTTGGCATCCTTCACGATCTTGACATTGGGGTATTCACGCCGCATTTTTTGCACTGCGCGAACGATCCAGAGGCGGTTTGTCTTCTCAGTGATTGGGAGATACGCGCCATCGAAGAACGTCGTGTTGAAGGCCACGACGCCGCCGGGGTTGAGCGCTTTGCCGATCTCCTTGAAGACGGTGTGTTTGTCCTCGATGAGGTGAATGGCATTGCAGAAGAAGAGCGCATCGGCAGATGAGACGAGCTGCGAGACGTTTTCCGCACTGCCGCTGAGAAACTCGACCATTGCGCTCGCCACGCTCTGCCGTGCCTTTTCCAAGGCCAATGGCGAAGGGTCGAGGGCAAGTATCTGCGCCTTCAGTCCGAGATCTTGCACTTTCGCGAGGACAAGGCGGGTGATGGCCCCGGTGCCGCAACCCAGGTCCACAATGCGCCGCTGTACGTTCGGATCGAGTCGCTCAAGGAAGCTCAATGCAGAGTCTACGAGATGCGTGTTGGTTTCGCGGTAGAAGTCATGCCGAGCAAATGGCTCGAAAGAGTGATCAGTTCCAGCGGTTGTACTCATTAGAAGACCTTCCTCAATCCGACACGTGCGCCCCCACTATCCTGGAGCGCCGCGGGACTCTTCACTCTCTTTAGTGACTACCCTCAACTCGGCTCTTGGCGCAAGTCACTGGCGCCGGCCTCTTGGAATGCGCGCCAACCTGGGCTTGTGTTCACGCTGCCGGAACCAGGACGCAATTGTGTTCTAATTATACGGGTTTTTCAAGTGCAGGGTTTGCTCGTCGTCAATCTCGCGCGGACATGGTTGAGGTATTGAGCAGACCGGCCTGAAATGCAATGCTACAATGGGTGGGTGAGCGTGCGCAAACAGGGGCAGATTCCGGCCCTTGCCGCACCACTTGGCAGCGAAAGACTGACACATTGTACGAAGCAGGGCAATTGGCTCGGCACGTGAGGCATGAATTAGGGAATGGCGGGCACAGAGGATTGAGACTATGAAAATCCGCACGGTAGAGGCCGTTCCGCTGCGGTGGCCGGTAAAGAAGAGTGGACGCGAGCGGACGTCAGACTATGGGCCGCATGACGAAAGCCATGCCGTCATTGTGAAGGTGGAAACCGACGATGGGCTGGTGGGCCATGGCGAGGTGCATCCCGGCTACGGGTATACCCGCGGCGCCTGCCGGTCTCTCAAGGCCATCGTCGAGCAGGAACTCGGGCCGGAGATCGTCGGCGAGGACCCCACCCAGCCTGAGTACGTCTGGGAGAAGCTATATAACGGTCCGCGCTTGGGAATTGCGCTTACGTACGGCCAGAGCGCGCCGCGCATGGGCCGCCGCGGCGTGACCGTCTGCGCCATGGGCGGCATAGACATGGCGCTGTGGGATATTTTCGCCCGGTCGCTCGGTGTGCCCATCTATACGCTCCTGGGCGGCGGCTACCGGTCGCGTTTGCCGACGTACGCAAGCGGCGGTCATGCAGCCGCGGACGAGGCCGGCGAAGAAGCGCTGGCCTACATCGCGCGCGGCTTCCGCGCCGTTAAGATGCGTGTGGGCGCGATGGATGCGCCGCGAATCGTTAGAGACGGCATTGCCCGCATTCAGGCGGTCCGGGACGCTATCGGGCCCAATGCTGACTTGATGCTCGATGCCCACGGTTCGCTCAATGAGTCCCAAGCAATTCGCTTGGCACAGGCAGCCGAGGAATACGACATAAATTGGTTCGAGGAGCCGGTGAGCAGCGACAACTGGCAGGGCATGCGGCGGGTGCGAGATGCGACGGCAATTCCCATTTCGACCGGTGAGAACGATTTTACCCACTTTGACTTCCGCGACATAATAGCCCATGAGGCGGCGGACATTCTGCAGCCTGATCTGGCGGTGGTGGGCGGGTTCACGGCGGCGCGCCGCATTGGCGTGCTGGCTCACGCCGCGAACTTGCAGGTAGCCCCACACATCTGGGGCTCGGCCCTCCTCTTCTACGCGAGCCTGCAACTCGCAGCGGCGTTGCCCAACTGTCCGGTAATCGAGTTTCGCCAGGGCGCCAATCCGCTCTTCGACGATCTGATCACGCCGGCGCCCGCCATCGATGGCGAAGGCCACGTGACAGTTCCGACCGGGCCGGGTCTGGGCGTGGAAATAGATTTGGAGTCCGCAAGACGGAAGTTTCCGTTTGCAGAAGATTAAATGTCGCTCGGCGCACTGCACTGGATGCGCGTCCGGTTGGCACTTGACGGTGCGGAGGCGTGGTAGTGTGTGGAGGCAGGCACACTCGCCTTGAAGGCCACGGCTAATTGCTCATTGAGGAGAAACAGTAGACTTGGCAACGCTCACTGGAACAATTCGCGATGCGGCTACCGGCAGCCCGCTGGCGGCTAAGGTCTCGGTACAGAGCAGTCAGGGCAGATTTCTGGCGCCTGAGGGCAGCCTGGAGACCGTAGGCACCACCAATCCGTTCTTCTATGCGGATGAGACATTCTCGCTGGAAGGCACCCGTGGGCAGGTGGACGTGACTGTGGAACGGGGCACGGAGTACGCGCCGCTCCACATGACCGTAGACCTGCCGCTGCACGGCTCTGTAAATATCGAATTGCCGCTCCAGCGTTGGATAAGTCTGCCTAACCAGGGGCTCTATCCCGGCAACACCCACATTCACTACCGCGAATTCGAGACCCGTCCCGAGGAGCGTTTGCGCTTCGATTCCTCGGTGGAGGACCTCACCGTTACCATCGTTAGCGTGCTGCAGCGCCAGGAGCTTGAGTACGCCACTAATCGCTTTCCGGTGGGACGGATGGATCACCCCACCACGCCGGGCCACGTGCTGGACGTCGGTGAAGAGACACGTCACAATGCCTCACCATGGGATATCGGTTACGGCCACGTGATGCTGGTGCGGCTGCAGGAGCAGGTGGAGCCGCTCAGCCGCGGCGTGCTGGTGGACGAATCGGCGCCGGACTATCCGCCGTTGATCGATGCCTGCGCCGCGGCGCAGGAACAGGGCGGCGTGACGATTTGGTGTCACAACGGCCAGGGAATGGAGGCGCCCATTGCCGCCGGTCTGGGGCGTCTGGACGCCCTGAATCTCTTTGATCCCTATTGGTCGGACCCCGAATACGACCTCTGGTACCATCTGCTGAACTGCGGCTTCAATTTGCCGGTGAGTACGGGCTCGGACTGGTTCGTCTGTTCTGCGAATCGCGTATACGTCCAGCTTGAGGAATCGTTCTCGTACGATACGTGGCTTGACGGCCTTAAGAGCGGCGCGACGTTCATAACCAACGGCCCCGCGCTCACGCTGCGTGTTGCCGGTCAACCGCCGGGGCAGGTGGTGGATCTGCGCGCGAGCCGTCGCAAGCAGGTGAATACTTTCGTGCGCTGGCAAGCGTTGCGTCCCGTGCAGCGCATCGAGATCGTGTGCAACGGCGAAGTGGTGGCGCGCGAGGAGTACAGCGAGGGTCTGCGCGAGGGCGTTTTGCGCACTCGCTTGACGGTGCCCAACGATAGTTGGATCGCCGCCCGCTGCTGGGGACGCCAGCGTGATAGCTACGGCCACGCCCAATGGGCGCACACCAGTCCGGTCTACGTGAATTCAAGCGGCAAGAACCCGGCGACCAGACCGTCTGCCGAGTTCTTTGTGGCAGAGCTGGAGCGCGCTATCACGTGGATTACGACGAAGGGCCGCTTCGACCACGACGACCAACGGCAACGCATGCTGGAGATCTTCAACGCCGGCCGCGAGCAATACACCCGGCTCGCCAGCAGCTAGGTCGGACGTGGGATGCGCTTGCAAGTCCACGCCATGAAAGCTCTGCGTTTCCCGCCAATTAGCGCCTAACCAAGCTTAGCGTGAAGTGTGAAGCTCCCTCTCCTGGTGGAGACCTTTGCGTAACCTCAGCCAGCGGCGCAAGAAATACTCCCTCTCCCGCCGGGAGAGGGGACTTTCTCGCCTCGGCAAGGGCTATGCAAAGGTCTCTGGTGGGAGAGCGCAAGGGTGAGGGCACACCTCGATCAATTCGCTGGCGCGGCCGGCAACCTGTCACGCCTGTGTACTTCAATCGGGGCTTTGGTTGAGCCCGCAACACTTGTCTCCTCACAACAAGAGCTATACGCCATTCCCTCCACCTCTTAGCTCCTTCAGGATGACAATTAGCGTGCAGTTCGGGAGCCTGTTCTCCGCTTGGCACGATGTGCCCGTGGTGCAGAGCAGACGAATTCCCGCGTTCGCATGAATGACGCGCCGGGTTGCCGCCGCCTCTAAGGCCGGTGTCGCTAGGGTATTGGCAACCAACCCCGCCTACACTTCTGCGCGCCTGTCCTCCCAGGCGTCCCAGTAGAGGGCCTCGATGTCTTCCGGCGTCGGCTGACGGGGATTGCTGGCGACGTTGGGGTCCCGGGAGCCGTTGGCAACCATTTGCGGCAGGGCCTGGGTTAGTTGCTCTTTGGTTACACCGGCCTCGCGCAGGGAGGCGGGCATACCCGCCCGCGTGCGGAGTTCTGCTAGAGTGCCGACGAGCGCGGCTACCGGATTGCTGCCCCCAATGCCGAGGCGCGCCGCCAATTCACTGTAGCTGTCTCCGGCAACGCCTGCGTTATAGGCGACAATATGAGGCAAGAGCAGGGCATTCGCGCGTCCGTGGGAGATGCCGAACGCCGGCGTGATCTGGTGCGAGAGCGCGTGGCACAGACCCAGCCCGGCCCGCATTGTCGCCCCGGCCATGGTCGCCGCCACGTGCATCGCGTAGCGGGCCGGTGTGTTCCCAAACTCTTGCACGGAAGCGGGCAATTGCGCCAAGACGGTGGCAATGGCATCGCTTGCCAGCGCTTGAGTTAGGCGATGGGTTTCTGCGCTAGCGTAAGATTCCACGGCGTGCGCCAAGGCGTCGTAGCCGGTATCTGCCGCCACGTGAGGCGGCATGGTCGCGGGAAATGCCGGGTCTATGATGGCGGCGTCAGGGGCGCCCGTGAAGAGGACGCGCTTGACGGGCGCTCCTGCGCTGCTGTCCGTAATCACCGCACCGCGCGAGACTTCAGATCCCGTGCCGCTGGTCGAGGGAATGGCAATGCACGAGATTTGGCCGGTCTGGCGCGGCGGGGGACTGAAGCCCGCGGCCATGAGTTCCGCCACGGTGACAGCGGGCGTCTCGCACGCGGCACGCATGGTCTTGGTGACGTCAAGCGTGGAGCCGCCGCCCACACCAATGATCGTATCCAGCGCGAAGTCTTCAGCCAGCTCCACGCCGGCGGCGCAGAGTTCTTGCGAGGGGTCGGGTTCAATAGCGTCGAATACGGTCGTTGCCGCGCCCGCTTGCTGCGCTAACGCGCATACGCGCTCGGTGAACCCTAACTGCGTCATCGCCGGGTCCGCCACCACCAGCACCCGCTGGCCGCACAACGATGGCAGTATGTCTAACGCGCCGTTCCCAAGGTGAATCTCAGTGGGCATAGAAAACGACAGGATTGCCATGGGCACTGCTCCTCGTAAAGATGAATAGGCGAACTGCAATTTGGTAGATCGGGCATTGACTAAAGGATACTTGTGCTCTTGAAAGCGCACTGAGGCGCTAGTCTACAAGGTTCCCGCACACAGCGCAGTATACGGTATTTCTTAGTGGAAGTAAGTACTCGCCTAATTGGGGAATCTGGGTATTGGGTAGCCTACATCCAATTGCTTGCGCCAGGTGTGGAATCCCTTCTAGGCATGGTATTCCCGCATGTCGCGCTTGCTCTGGTACCATTGAAGTAGTGAGAATGACGGACGATTCGCTTCTGCCTAGCCCGCCAAGCTGCATGAACGGTAGAAAAGTAATTGCGTTGGCTAAGAGTTACTAGCAACTCGGCGGCCTTTGACGTGTAAGCGGGATAACGTCCCTGCCAGTAGAGCATCATCATGATTACCTCCCTCCGCCTGGTCGACTTCAAGAACTTCGCCGATGAGACACTCCATCTCGGTCCGTTTACGTTGATCGTGGGCGCAAATGCCAGCGGCAAGAGCAACATTCGGGATGCGTTCCGACTCTTGCACGGAATTGGTCTCGGCTATACCCTAGCTGAGATATTTGGTGGCAAGTATGGGGCTGAATGGCAGCCGATACGCGGCGCTCCCAATGAAATTGTGCGCTTTGGACGCAGTGACTTTTCTCTTGAATTCGAGATTAAGTCGTTTAGATTTCCCCTTTACGAAGTGGATCGACTGCGCTATTCAATTCGAATCCATCGCGATGGGCAAAGCGGCGGCCGGTTTCGGGTTGCAGCCGAATCGCTCACCGCTGATCCAAGAACATCTGATTCGCTGGTTTCCGGCACATTGTATACAACCAGCCCATCTCTGCATGGCGACAAACACCAACACCCGCGAGACTCTAAGCTACTGATCGACCTACCGGACATTGGGGAATCAGTAGAGGTTTCAGCGGATCAGCCAGTCTTCAACCAGCTTCCAAGGCGGCTTCTCGGACCATTGGAGGAAGTGGGACGGTCTCTAATTGATGGTACCGAATTGACTGACAACCGCTGGAATAACACGAAGGCCAGTTGGGGATGGCTAGAATTTATCTTGAAATTCGCAAAGTTGAGATTTCTGGAAATCTCGCCTGAACGACTGCGAGAGCCATCCCTCCCGGGCGCAATCAAACTAGGAGACTCAGGCGATAATCTTCCCACAGTGCTTGAGGCAATCTGCGCCGATCCAAAGCGCAAAGATGTTCTTCTTTCATGGATACACGAACTTACGCCAATGGACGTTAGTGACTTGGAGTTTCCAGTCGACCTCAACGGCAGGGTAAACCTCCAAATCCGAGAGGCCGACGGGAGAAGGATTTCGGCCTACAGTGCGTCCGATGGCACGCTGCGTTTTCTCGGTATGCTGGCTGCGCTGCTGAACGAGGATGCTGACGGCCTCTATTTCATTGAGGAGATCGACAACGGCATACATCCCGCGCGGCTGCACCTCTTGTTAGACCTCATCGAACGCCAAACCGCAAAGGGGAAGATTCAGGTAGTCGCCACCACGCATTCGCCTGACGTGCTGAATCTCATCAATGACACGACCTTTGAGAATACTTCAGTTGTATACCGTGACGAGGACTCGGCAGATGCCGTAATCCGCCGAGTGGCGGAGTTGCCAAACGCAAGAGAATTGCGAAAGTCCCAGGGCTTGGGGAGACTTCACACGGCCGGTTGGATGGAAGATATTCTAGCGTTCTCGCAGGTGGATGATGAAGATGGAGAGCGCGGAGTGTGAACATCCTCATCATCCCGGAAGACTTTCTCAAAGACCAGTTCATCCTTAAGCCCATATTTGTGCGGTTGATTCAGTCGTTCGGAAAGACAAGAGCGAAGGTTCGGGTTTGTCAAGAACCGAGGCTTCGTGGAGTCGACCAAGCACTGGATCCTCAGCAAGTGTCAGAAATCTTAGAGCGCTACAGAGGCATGATGGACATATTCATACTTTGTGTGGATAGGGACAATAATGAGCACAGGCGTCGCAAGCTTGACGCGCTCGAGTCGAATTATGGCGGTCAATGGGTTCTACTGGCTGAAAATGCATGGGAAGAAATCGAGACCTGGCTCCTGGCGGGACTGGAATTGCCCGCTGATTGGATTTGGAAGGAAGTCCGTGCGGAGAAAGACGTCAAAGAGCGATACTTTGAGCTCCTTGCGGAGCAGCGCGGCTTGTCCGAGACGCTCGGCGGCGGTCGAAAGCACTTGGGTGAAGAGGCCGCACATCAGGTTGGTTTGATTCGGGAAAAGTGTCCCGATGACTTCGACTCACTTGCTCGACGTCTAGAGGCCGCGGTCCAAGGCGACTAGCGACTCAGAAGCTGCACGGGAATTATTCACAGACTACAAACGGCCAACCTGAAAGGACTGCCGATGGCTACGAAAACGCCGCATAGTGCCCCGGTCGAGCACGATTTTGTTGGTGAGAACGGGCTGCTCCGTGTGTGCACTTTGGCTGAATTGCAGGCAAAGGGCGTGGTGACGGCCACGGGAAATGGGCACACCGTCGCGGTCTTTTGGCATAACGAGCGTGCCTATGCGGTGGATAACCGCTGTCCGCACATGGGCTTCCCGCTTGCGCAGGGCATTTGCGAAGACGGGGTGCTGACTTGCTACTGGCACTACGCGCGATTCGACTTGGATTCGGGCGGGGCGTTCGACATCTGGGCCGGCGACCTGCGCACGTTTCCAGTCACCGTGCGAGACGATGACGTATGGATTGACTTGCGCGCCACGCAAAACGCGGACGAGCTGTACGCCGAAGAAGGTCTGCGGTTGGCGAAGGCCTTGGAGCAAGGAATTTCCCTCAACCAAGCGAAGTCCATTCTGGCAATGCGCGATCTGAAGCCGGCGGACGCAACGGGGCAGATTGTCGCTACCACGGCCGAATTCGGTGTGCGGCGCGGTTCCAGCCGCAATCCGGGCGGTTGGGGCGACGGCCTCACCATCCTTACGGCGATGGCGAATTTGCAGCCGCATCTGGCTGCGGATGATCGGCCGCTCTCCCTTTACCACGGCACACGGCGGGTGAGTTCCGACGCCATGAACCGGCAGGAGCGCATCATGCTCGATCCCCTGCCTACGGCGGCGATCCCGGAGGCACGGTTGAAACGGTGGTTTCGTGACTACGTGGAGGTGCGGGACGCGGATGCCGCGGAGCGGACGTTGCGTACCGCAATAGCGGTGGGCTGGACGCCCGATCAGTTGCTCGACATGCTGGCGGCTGCCGCCACCGACCACTACTACCGCGATTTCTCCCACGTGATGGATACCCTCGCCAAGGCGGCCGAACTCCTGGACATCATGGGGTGGGAGCACGCGCCGGCGGTGCTGCCGGCCCTCACGAGCCAGTGGGCGCAGGCGACGCGCGAGGAAGAACGGAACGCCTGGCTGCGACCGGAGAATCTCGTGGAGATTGTAGAGGCGGCAGTGGCCGAGCTGGATGACGCCATCGACCTAACTGCGCGGCCCACGGGAGGCTGGAACGAGGACCTTATCGCGGCATTACTGGGTGAAGACCCGCAGCAGAGTATCGACATGCTCATGACCGCGTTCCGGGCGGGGTTGGCCTTGGCCGACGCGGCGCAGGCGCTGGCGTATGCGTCCGCGCTGCGCCTCGCGCGGTTTCCGATCAGCAACGAATTCGGCGATTGGGATACGGCATTGCACCACTTCACCTACTGCGCATCCCTCGCCCAAGTGGCCAAGCGCGCGCCGTCAGTCGAACTGGCACGGGGGGTGCTGCATGGCGCGATGGTGGTGTACCAGGCGCGTTTCCTCAACATGCCCGCCGCGCGCTTGCCTCATGCCAAGGCGCTGGCGGCACTGCCGACCGATCCTGAGGCCTTGCAGCAGCAACTCCTGGAGTTCTGCGAGAGTCAAGGAGGCGTGGATGAGGCCGGCGCGGTCACGTATCGCTATTTGACCCTCGGCCACGATCCATCGGCCTTGTTGGCTACGCTCGGGCATGCCGTGCTCCGCGAAGACCCCGGGTTCCACGATTTTCAAATGCTGGAGGAAGGCGTGCGCTTGTCCCAAGACCTGGCCGCAGCCGGGCATGCAGAAGCCTCCTACCAGACACTGGTCGCGATTGCCCGTTGGCAAGCCGCGCACGGCCCCACGCGGCGCGCCACCACGCAGACCTACACCATCGCCCGCCGTCTCCACCGGGGTGAGGCTGTGTACGCCGATGCCGAAGCTGGCGAGGTGTGATGTCTTGGGGAACGGGGGCTATGGCTGAGCGGATGGTGTGGCCTGCCGCATGTTTGCCTGAGAAGCATGGCGGATGAGCGGCGTTGCAGTTGGATTTAAGATTGGGGCAGCCACTAGGGCTGCCCCTACGTCAAGTGTGCGGACTGCAAGCCTGCGCTGCCACTTCTAAGGTGCGTTCGCAGTTTGCCACGCTTTCCCCCAAATTGAGAAAGCGGCGACACACGCGACCGCTTGCGTACGTATACCGGTCTACGTAAATCAGAGAAGCTAGTCGCTACAACAGTCCGTGACAGGTAGGTTAGAATAGATTCGATGAGGACGGGTCTCTATCGGGCCCGGCTCAATGAAATTTTGGTCGCTGTAAAGTGAGAGACAGGAATGGCTGGTAAAACGCTCTTTGAAAAGGTCTGGGAGAGTCACTTGGTGCATGAGGACCCGGGTGGTCCCGCGCTCCTCTACGTTGATTTACATTTGGTGCATGAGGTTACTTCGGCGCAAGCGTTTGAGGGCTTGCGCTTGAGCGGTCGTTCCGTGCGGCAGCCTGCTCTGACCGTAGCGACCGTAGACCACAACGTCCCCACGACGGGGCGCTCGGAGACGATTGCCGACGACATTTCCCGCCGCCAAATCGAGACCATGGAGCAGAATGCCGCAGAGTTCGGCCTGACGTTCTATGGCTACCGGAGTCCAAATCAGGGCATCGTGCACGTGATTGGACCGGAATTGGGCTATACACAACCCGGCAAGGTAATTGTCTGCGGTGACAGCCACACGTCGACGCACGGCGCGTTTGGCGCTTTTGCTCTGGGCATCGGCACGTCCGAGGTGGAACACGTGCTCGCTACCCAATGCCTTATACAGAAGAAACCCAAGACGATGGAAGTGCGCGTGGACGGCGTCCTGCCCCAGGGCGTGACGGCTAAGGACATCATTCTCGGCATCATCGGGCACATTGGCGTAGACGGCGGCGTGGGCCACGTCATCGAGTATACCGGTGAGGCTATTCGTTCACTCTCCATGGAAGGGCGCATGACCGTCTGCAACATGTCCATCGAGGGCGGCGCGCGGGCCGGCATGATCGCACCTGACGAGAAGACGTTTGCCTATCTCAAGGACCGGAAGTATGCGCCGCAGGGCAGCGACTGGGAAGCAGCGCTCGCCCATTGGCGCACACTGACGACTGACGCTGATGCTGAATACGATAGCGTGGTGAAGATCGATGCTGCCTCGCTGGCGCCGCACGTTACGTGGGGCACAAATCCGGGACAAGTGGTCCCCGTAACCGGCAGAGTGCCCAGTCCTGCGGAGATGCTCACGTCGGACGAGCAGGCAGCCACCGAGCGCGCGCTGACCTATATGGGTCTGGAGGGCGGCACGCCCATCCAAGATATTGCCGTGGACCGCGTCTTTCTCGGGTCTTGCACCAACGCCCGGCTGGAAGACCTGCGCGCGGCCGCGGGAGTCGTACGCGGCAGGCAAGTGCATCCCGATGTCCATGCTATGGTGGTGCCGGGTTCAACGCTGCTCAAGCAGAAAGCGGAGTCAGAGGGCCTCAACGAGGTTTTCCAGGCCGCAGGCTTCGAATGGCGTGAGGCCGGTTGCTCCATGTGCTTGGGCATGAACCCCGACATTTTGGCGCCGGGCGAGCGTTGCGCTTCTACCTCTAACCGCAACTTCGAGGGCCGCCAGGGCAAAGGCGGACGCACCCATCTTGTCAGCCCGCAGATGGCCGCCGCCGCCGCGATTGCCGGCCGCTTTGTAGATGTGCGGGAGTGGTGAGAACATCCCCGTTGCGTGAAGCTACCAAGGGGATGGGCAAGTGTGGGAAGAAATCCGGTAGTGGTTGAAACCGAGATAAACGCTTAACCAACGTGCATTGCGTAAGGAAGCAAGGATGGAACCACTGGTAAAGCATACAGGCAGAGTAGCCGCGCTCGATCGGGTTAACGTCGATACCGACCAGATCATTCCGAAGCAGTTTCTCAAGCGGATCGAGCGGACGGGCTACGGCCCCTTTGCGTTCTTCGACTGGCGCTACTTTGAGGACGGCACAACCCTAAACCCGGCGTTTGAACTCAATGACGATCGCTACGCGGGCGCGACGATCCTCGTCACCGGCCGCAACTTTGGCTGCGGCTCTTCGCGCGAGCATGCGGCGTGGGCGCTGAAAGAGTACGGTTTTATCGCAATCATCGCCCCCAGTTTTGCCGATATCTTTGCCAATAACGCCGTGGAGAACGGCATGCTGACGGTGGTGCTGCCACCGGCAGACGTGGCTGAACTGACTCAGCGGGCGCAGAACATTGACGACTATCAGATTACGGTTGACCTCGCCAACACCATAGTCCAGGATAACCACGGCTTTGCAACGTCGTTCGCGGTTGATGCCACTGTTCAACACCGCCTGCTCAACGGCCTGGACGCGGTCGGCCTCACGTTGCAGCAGGTAGATGCCATCACTGCATTCGAAGCAAAGCGCCCGAATTGGTTGACTGTTTTCTGATCGAGAAAACTCGCGAAACGACGTAAGATAATGCATAAGACCGCACCGGAGTTCTGGTGCGGTCTTTTCGTTAATCCTGTGCAGGTGGGACTAGCAGAAGCTTTGCGGTGGAGACTATTGCGATCCTATGGAGAAGGCCCTAGGTCCCCGCTCCGCTAGAAGTGATACTGCGAAAGGTAGATTACTCGACTTCATGGGGCCGCAATACCGACGCGATGATTGACCCAGAAAGCAACACCCCAACCACAGCCAGAGAGTAGACCGGTTGCTCGTGGAACGCAGATGCCACTACCTCGATTCCCTTGAGAACGGGGGTGAGCATGTGGTCGCCTTTGGGAAAATCGTGAAAGTCGCCCACCACCATCTTGACGCCCACAAAGACGAGCACGAGACCGAGGCCCACGCCGAGGTAGCGAAAACTGCCCATGAGGTTCTCGAGCAGGAAATAGAGGGCGCGCAAGCCGAGTATGGCGAAGATGTTGGAGGAATACACGATGAATGGCTCGCGGGTGATGGCGAAGATGGCCGGCACCGAATCCAGGGCAAATACCACGTCGGTGACGTTCACGACGAGCAGCACGAGCAGCAGCGGCGTGGCCAACAAGCGGCCGTCAAGCTTCACGACATATTTGCCGCCATGGTAAGTGGCGGTAGTGGGCAGGATCTTGCTAAAGACGCGGACGGCGATATTGCGTTCGGGATCGGTTTCTTCGTCGCCCGAGACCAGGATGCGAAAACCGGTGTAGATCAGGAACCCGCCAAAAACGTAGATCATCCAACTGAACGTGGCGAGGAGCGCCGCGCCCACGAGAATGAACGCGCCGCGCAACACGATGGCGGCGAGTATGCCCCAGAAGAGGACGCCATAGCGGTGCTCTTTGGGTACGGCAAAATACGTGAAGATGATCAAGAAGACGAAGAGGTTGTCCACGCTCAGCATCTTCTCGATTAGATAGCCGGTGAGATACTCGGTGCCGCGTTCGGCCCCGGCAAAGATATACATGCCGGCCCCAAATAGCAGGGCGAGCACAATCCAGATTACCGACCACAAAGCAGCTTCGCGGGGCTTTATCTCGTGGGCATTCCGGTGGAACACCGTGAGGTCGAGCAGCAGAAGCACGACGACGGCCAGAGTGAAGCCAATCCAAAGAACCGGCGAATTTAACGTTCCGAACATCTAGGCATCCTTCAGCAGTCTAAGTCAAAGGCCCCATCTGGGACCAAGGGGTCAGCACACAAATAAGGCACCGTCGTATCGGTGCCCTTTGTCCGCTCTGGGAATTGGGAATGTACGCTGGCGCACGTCTTCAATAGTAGCGCAACAGCGGCATGATCGTCACATCTGGGCGGGTTAGGCGCATCGGCCATTACAGCTTCTTGACGCGGGCCTCGGAACGCGCTGTAAACAGCACAACTGGTTGGCTCCTGTGTGTAAGATTGCAAGTAGTACTTGCAATCTTACACACTCTCAGTATACTGAGCCCATGGTTAGGCGCGAAATCACTACCCCTCTCGTCAGCTTGTTCAGGCAGTACCCCTTTGTGACTGTGACCGGGCCGCGGCAATCAGGTAAGACGACGTTGTGCCGCGAGGTATTTCCTGAGTTGGCATATGTAAATTTAGAAGCGCCTGATCAGCGGGAGTTTGCCGAATCTGATCCCAGGTCTTTCTTGGTACGTCTCGGCGGCGGCGCCATTCTCGATGAAATACAGCGGGTACCGAACCTCCTTTCGTATCTGCAAGTCATCGCCGATGAGAAGCGGACCAATAGCCTTTTTGTGCTGACGGGCAGCGAGCAGTTCCGGCTTTCAAACGCAATCAGCCAGTCGCTGGCAGGGCGGACGGCGTTGCTGCGGCTCTTGCCGTTTACATTGGCGGAGAGGCAACAGGCTGGGGCAAGCAACGAGGTGGACGACATCCTCTTTTCGGGGTTCTATCCTCGTATTCACGACCAAAGACTAGACCCGCGTCAAGCGCTCGGCGACTACTTTGAGGCATACGTGGAGCGCGATGTGCGACAATTGGGCGAGATCCGCAACCTGTCAAGCTTTCAAAGATTCGTGCGCCTGTGCGCCGGGCGTGTGGGGCAATTGGTGAATCTCTCTTCCCTTGGCGCCGATGCCGGCGTTTCCCATACCACCGCCCGCGAATGGCTCACGATATTGGAAGCGAGCTACATCGTCTTCCAGTTGCAACCATTCGACTCCAATGTGCGGAAACGTCTCATCAAATCGCCAAAGCTGTACTTCTACGACGTCGGTTTGGCGAGCTATCTCATTGGCATTGAAAACGCCAAACAGATTGCTACGCATCCGTTGCGCGGACACCTTTTCGAGAATGCAGTTGTTATGGAGGCGCTCAAACACAGATTCAATCAAGGTCAGCGAGCAAACGTGTCCTTCTTCCGCAATCAACGAGGTCTTGAGTGTGATCTCTTCTACGAGACCGGTCGCGGCATCGGCGCCATCGAGATTAAGTCCGGCGCTACGCTTGCATCCGACTACTTCGATTCCCTCAAACGAGTGGCACTGCTTGTACCGGACATTACTGCCAAGCTTGTCGTTTACGGCGGCACAGACCGGCAGTCGCGCGGTGTTGGCGAGGCTGTCCCTTTGAGCGAATTCGCCGACGCGCTCGAACAGTTTGAGACCGATCAAGTTGTCGGAAACCTGGTTGATTGAAACCGGGGATTTGCGTTCTCTCCGCCGGATTCTCCGCCTTTGGACGCAAGCCACTGGCGGTTTCGGTGGCTGGCATGGATGTCTAGAGTAGCCTTTTGGGAGAGACGAACTAGAGAGCGCGAGACGCCCTGCCTGCAGGACTATCTAAAGTGTGGTAATCTCGCAACGCAACTCCATCGCATCGATGAGGCGTGTGGTGCCGATATGCACGGCGAGTGATGCGAGTGCCGGGCCCGCAACGGTGGTCAGTTCTGCCAAGGATTCATCGTCGGCGATGCTTACGTAGTCCACGTTGATGAGGGGTTCGTTTGCGAGCACCGCATGCATGGCGGCGCGCAGGACATCCGCGTTGCGCTCGCCGGCGGCGTAACGCTGCTGCGCTGCTTGGAGCGCCTGATGGAGAGCTTGCGCCGCTTGGCGCTCGTCCGGCTGCAGGTGGACGTTGCGGCTGGCAAGCGCGAGGCCGTCCGCCTCCCGCACCGTTTCAATTGGCACGATGGTGGTGGGCATTGCGAGATCGCGCACCATCCGTTGGATGACCCGCAGTTGCTGGGCGTCCTTGCGGCCAAAGTAAGCGCGGTGAGGCTGCGTGATGTTGAGCAGCTTGCAGACAACCGTGGTGACGCCCCGGAAGTGGCCGGGCCGCGCCGCCCCCTCCAAGCGCTCAGTAAGATTCTCGACCTCAACGAATGAGCTGAAATCTTGCGCGTACATTGTCCCTGCTTCCGGCACGAATACAACGTCCGCACCCCACGCTTCAAACATGGCAAGGTCGCGGGGCAGGTCGCGCGGGTACGTGGTGAAGTCCTTATTGGACCCAAATTGCAGGGAATTAACGAATAGCGTCGCCCAGCAGTGATCGTTCTGAGTGCGGGCGGCGCGCACGAGCGCCAGATGGCCCTCGTGCAAATACCCCATTGTGGGCACAAGTCCGATGCTGCCTTGGACTTGCTGTCGGGCGGCGCGTACTTCCGGGATCGTGCGCAGAATCTGCATGTGTGCGTGGTTGGTTGCTGCTTGGCGGCGTGTCGTGCTCTTCGTCTCAACCGCCTATCGTGCCGTTATTGCCCTTCGACACGCTCAGGGCGAACGGAGCTTTCATCTTGCGTCTTATCGCCCATCGACGCGTTCAGGGCGAAAGGATGCTTCGTCTCGCGCTATTACTACGCATCAGCTAGCTCTGGTCTTGGGCTGGAACCGCGGTCTCTTTGCGCAAGGCGCGGGCTAACTCATTGGGCAGCTTGAAACTGTGTTCGCGGGTGGGAAACGATTCATTCTCGACTTCCTGCACGTAGGTGTTCACGGCGGCGCGGATTTTCTCACCCAGGTTTGCGTATGCCTTCGCATGGCGTGGGTGGCCTGCGCGCGGGTTTAGCCCAAGGACATCGTGCAGGACTTGAATTTGCCCATCGCAATGGACGCCGGCGCCGATGCCGATGGTGGGGATAGTAAGAGACTCCGTAATCTTCTGTGCAAGTGTGGCCGGTATGCTCTCAAGAACGAGGGCAAACGCGCCCGCGCGTTCCAGGGCAAGCGCGTCGCTCTGAAGTTCCTCCGCCTCGGCCAACGTCCGTCCCTGCGCGCGATAGCCCCCCAGTTGGTGGACCGACTGGGGGGTGAGGCCCAGGTGCCCCATCACCGGGATGCCGGCATCCACCAGATGCGCCGTTACGGTAACGGTCTGCTTGCCGCCTTCCAGTTTGACGCCTTGCGCCCCACCCTCCTGAAGCAACTGTCCGGCATTGCGCAACGCACGCTCGTTTGACACCTGATACGAGAGGAAGGGCATGTCGGCAATCACCATGGCCTGGCGTGTACCGCGCACAACCGCCTGGGTATGGCGCAGTATATCCTGTACGGTGACCGGCAGCGTGTTTTCGTAGCCCAGCACCGTATTGCCCACGCTGTCGCCTACCAAAATCGCAGGCACGCCGGCGGCTTCAACGAAGTACGCGAACGGCGCGTCATACGCCGTGAGCATCACAATCTTGCGTCGCTCCACCTTCATTTGCTTGAGATCGGCGACGGTCACGCGCGCGGTGCTCATAGTGCTCCTCGGTTCCTCAGTGACGCTTCCAGGAGGGACCGCAACTCTCTCTCGATTGCTTCTTTGCCACCGGCGGAATCTCTGCCAACAGCACTATCCTTGCCGACGGCGGCATCAGTACCGGGTGCAGCGTCACCGGTTGGCGACGCGAGATTATTGTATATCATTGCGAGTGCCATTGCAGCGTACGTGAACGTGTGTTGCGGCGCGGTAGCGGCTATTGCTGCCAGGTTTTTTTCAACAGTTGCCCAGTCCCCACGCGCAGCCGGACCGGTGAGCGCAGCTACCGGGCCCAGTCGTCGCAGATTGGTGACGGCGCCTTGCAGCAACGGCGCCAGGGCGTGCAGCGCTTCCTCGTCTGTCTTTCCCAGCGCGCGCCAGAGATCGACGCCAGCATGGGTGAGCGCCACGGTGTAGTTGGAGACCAGCACGGCCGCGGCATGATAGGCCGGCCGCGCTTCCGGCGGCACATGGCCCCACCTGCACCCCAAGGCATCAGCGATTGCCACCAGTCGCTCTTCTAGCGGCGCTTCCGCCTCGATGGCAATGAACGAGCCGGGCAGGTTTTCAAATGCCGCCTGGGCATCGGGCAGGGTTTGCAGCGGATGGAATGCGCCGGGCAGCGCTCCGTAACGCGTTACAGACGCAAGGACGGCGGCAGGCAGCGCGCCGCTGCAATGCACGACCCCCTGTCCGCGACTCCATGCAATGGCGCCAGCCACGGAGGTAATTGCGTCATCCGGCGTGGTGATGAAGACGAGATCGCAGATGTCTGCGGCGGATTGGGCGGTGGTAGCTTTGCAGTCCGGCACGTCAGCGGCAAGCGCTTGGGCGTGTACCGCGGATCTCCCGGCTACCGCGCTGACGGCGAACCCGCGATCCGAGAGGAGTCTTGCCAGGCCGGTCCCCACCCGTCCGGGCCCAATTACGCCGATTTTCATTGGTCTCTGCCTCGGAAACCCACGGCGCGACTGCGCGAAATCGGTTTGAGCGCACTTTCGCTGGAGATTACTGGAGAAGTACGAACCGGAGTGGACATCACCGGATCATAGCATCGATGCGGTCGCCGATTACTTCCAATGTTTGTATGGGAAAGGTGCCTGTCTCGACGACATTCTTGAGATCGGCGAGCAGAGTCTTAATCTCAATAATCTGCTCTTGCTGCCCGATAGAGCCTAGCTCAGCCGCGGCATTGAGGGAACGATCGATCTCAGCCAGTTCGCGCACGGCAAGCCCACTGTTGCGTTCGCGGAGGTGCAGGCGCGCGCGGTTGATGCGGACCGATGCCCGCAAGAGGTGATTCTGAAACCGAAGCACTTTGACGTTTTCAGCCAAAGCGTCCGCGCGCTCTTCCACGCCGGTCACGCGGGAGTCAATTGCGCTCGTGACCTGCGCCGCGTTCTGGGCCTGGTCGGCCGCGGTCTGTACTGTGGGTCGGTCGCGCCAGAGAATGTACCCCAGCGCCAAGGCGGCGATTCCAATCACAATGCCGGCTAGGGCCAGCGCCAGCGTGATGGTGCGAATCCAGCTACCCAGCCGGGTTGCCAAAGAGGGTCTATCACTTGCCATAGTATGAATCTGCTCTTTCGCGGAAGTGTGCGTGTGCGGGGAAGTCTTTCCTTAAAGCATACCAAAAAGCATTACGCGTGCGAATGGGGGATGTGAGACACGCCCAGGCAACGCCGGCCAAACTTGTGCGCAGCGCGGTGAAGGCCGGAGTTCGGAAAACGCGGACCGGATGGACTCAGGATCTTGCAGAAATGCAAATACCCACCGCGAAACCGGCCATTACTATGGTTCTCGTACCGTGAAGCTTGACCCAGGTGGCACTGGATCACAGGGCACTGAAATGTAGAAACGGCCAAGCGAACCGACGCTACTCGTCCTCCTGCGCCAACGGCATGGCGTAGAAGATTTGTTGCGCCACTTCCTCGAAGCCTAGATCGGGGTACAGGTGACGGCCGATGGGATTTTGGGTTAGGGTCTCGATGCGTGCCATGACGAGTTGCTGGTCGCGGAAATACTGAAGACAGTGCTCGATCAACTTGCGGCCGATGCCCTTGCCGCGAAATTTCGCATCCACTGCCATATCGGGAAGTTGCCCGACGCTATTGGCGCGATTAATGCGCGTCGTCGCGAACGCGATGACTTCGCCTTCATATTCGGCAACGAAGCAGTCCTCAGGGTGCGCGGTGAGGTCCCCGGCTACCATGGGCCACTTGCGCTCACCCCATGGGACCGGCAGGAGTCCCGGCCAGGAGTTCTCGATATTATGCTCGATGCTGACGCCGTTGAATGCGGCGATGGTGAGCTCTTTCACCCGCGCCTCATCTGCAGGCTGATAGACGCGGATGTTCATTTCGTCTAGGAATTTCTCGTCGACTGGCATGTGGACCGTCCTTCAGTTGCTTTCTGGGAAAACATCACTTGTCCTCAGGTCAGGTACCCCGGCTGTGGAGCACTTGGTGTTAACTCGGGTCGACATGCGGCGCTTAGGTAGCATTCCATTCCAGGGTGGCGCACCGCACCGACCGGCCCGACCGCAGGCAGCAGGACGAGAATCTAGCCAATCCTTCGGCCCCCGTCGATGACGAGAGTTTGGCCGGTGACCCATTCACCGTTGCAAATGAGGTAGTGTGTCGCGCCTGCGATGTCATCGGGCGTGCCCAATCGTTGGGTAATCGTAGACTGGCGGATCTCCTCGTTTCGCACCGGGTGATCTTCCGTCCAGCGCGTGTAGATGAGACCGGGCGCAACACTATTCACGCGAATTTCCGGACCGAGGGCGGCGGCCATAGACTTGGTGAGGGCAATCATTGCGGCCTTGGACGCGGCATACGGCACCGAACTACCGCCGCCGGTGATGCCCGCAACCGAGGAAATGTTGACGATGTAGCCGGCGCCCTGCGCCTTCATGATCGGCGCTACGGCGCGTATGCCATAGAGTGCGCCTTTTACGTTTACGGCGAAAATGCGGTCCCAGAGCTCGTCCGTCAGTTTATCGAGTTCGGTATGGTCGATGAATTGCGTGTAGCCTGCGTTGTTTACCAGGGCGTCCACGCGCCCAAATGAGTCATGGGCGAATGCCACCATCTCTTTGACCTTATCTTCATCGGCCACGTCGGCCTTGAAGGTCACGCCGTGTCCGCCGGCCGCGGTGGCGTCGCTGGCAGTTTGTTCAGCCTCACGCTCAGATCTGGAGTAGTTGACGACCACGTTCGCTCCCTCACGCGCGAGCCAGAGACAGACGGCCCGACCGATGCCGGTTGCGCCGCCGGTTACGATGGCACACTTTCCTTCCAATTGCATATGTGTATCCTCCTTAGCGAATGATAAACCAGAGGCCTGCAAAGGCCAGCAGTCCTATCCAACAGGTTGCCAACATGAGCATGCGGCAGGCAAAGGTGTTGTTTCCCATGATACGAGCGGTAGCCACACTGTTGAAGAGAACTATTAAGGCTACGCCGAGTGGCAGGCGATAGAGAGAGAATTTATTCACGACGAGATCGGCCTGGCCCTGGGCATTGAAGAGAATGGGCAGCCGCTCCGGGAGTTGAGGAAAGACAGTGTATGTTGCCCAGAGCAGTCCCAGGTTGATGAGCACGGCGAGCAAGAGCAATAGGTAGAATGCCTTATCCGTCCAAAGCCGGTAGTGGGGCGCGAGTTCCGAGCCTCCGTTGCCGCGTGTCTGCTCTGCCATCCTTCTACCTCGACAGTGGCGTGCATGTCACGCGCGCCAGTGGGTCTCTCTGTCTAACACAGCTACGCATGCAGCCCGAAAGCCCGACCCGGTCACGCCCGCGGCTGGGGAAACGGGCGCCTATTGTCTACCGCAGGCCGACAGTTTTCTACGGGACTACGGCGCCGATGGGGTAGACGGCTGCACACCAGTCGCTGTATTTCGGACTGCGGTTGCGCACCGCATCGAAGAAGACCTTCTGCAACTGTGCGGTGACGGGGCCGATCTCACCATTGCCGATAGTTCTGCCGTCCACCTCGCCGATGGCCGAAATTTGGGCGGCGGTGCCGGTAAAGAAAAGCTCGTCGGCGATGTAGAGTTCGGTGCGCGCGACCCGCCGCTCAATCACTTCAATGCCGAGTTCCTCCCGTGCCAGGGTCATCACCGCGTGACGCGTGATGCCTTCCAGGATGTTGGAGTCCGGGCCGGTGGTAATGAGCTTGCCGTCGCGCAGCAAGAAGATATTCTCGCCAGGGCCTTCCGATACCGTGCCGTCGCCATTCAGCATGATCGCTTCGTCGAATCCCAGTTCTTTGGCTTGGGAGGTCGCCAGGGCCGAATTGATGTACAATCCGGTGACTTTCGCGCGCGGCGGGATCACGTTGTCGTCGATGCGCCGCCAGGGGGAGATTGTGACGCGGATCGGCTTGTCCAGGTCCAGATACGCCCCAAAAGGCACGGTGAACATGAAGAAGTCGTCGGGCACGTCTTCCAAACCGCCGTCGGCTGACGCGCGCACCAACGAAAGGCCGACCTGCTCGGCGCTTTTGTAGACAAGCGGACGCACGTACACGTCCTCGCGAAAACCGGACTTCGCAATGAGGCCGCAGGCAAGTTGCGTCAGATCTTCAGGGCTAAAGCGCAGCTTCATGCGCAAGATGTGCGCAGAGCGATGCAGTCGTTCAAAGTGCTCGCGCGCCCTGAAGAGATAGACCTGCTCATCCTCCGGCACCCAGTAGCCCCGAATGCCTTCAAAGCAGCCGGTGCCGTAGTTCAACGCGTGAGTCATGATGCCTACTTTGGCTGCGCTAAGCGGCACCACATTTCCCTCGAAAAACGCGTACGGTTCTCCCACAACCGACCTCCTGATTAGCCCATGAGCGCAATTCGTACCGCCTTATGATGCTACATTTGACGATACCGTGTAAACCCTGGCCGGACGTCATCCTTGAACATAGACCTGTTTTCGGGGTTAGCTCCAAAGGACGATGTTGATACTCTCCGTGGGTGCTGAGCACTTGGACTCGATTAACTTGCCTGCTGCGCGCGTGCCTTACAAGAGCGAGCCGCGTCAAGAGCGCCGTAGCGCGGGGGCTTGCCCCCCGCCTCTTGGCGCCAAGAGCAAACGCGGTCTTGGGTATGGTGCTTAGTTGTATGCAGCCGCCTGGAGCCGGTAGAGTTCGGCGTACTCGCCGTTGGCGGACAGCAACGCGTCGTGGGTGCCCTGCTCGACCAAGCGGCCTTCCCGCAGCACTAGGATGCGATCGGCAATCTGGCAAGATGCCAGACGATGAGAAATGAGCACGGCGGTGCGGTCTTGGGCCATGCCGGCAAAGTGCGCATAGACGGCCGCTTCGGCTTTGGCGTCGAGGGCAGAGGCCGGTTCGTCCAGGATGAGGATTTCGGCGGGACGAAAATAGGCTCGGGCAATCGCGAGTTTTTGCCACTGTCCTACCGAAAGCTCCGCGCCGGCATGGAATTCCTTGCCCAATGGCGTGTCGAGGCCCTCTGGCAGCGCTGCTGCTACCTCGTCCGCGCCGCTGCGCGCGAGCACTGATTCCAGGTGTGCGCTAGCTTCCGCGCCATCCAGCCAACCGAAGGTGACGTTTTCCTTCACGTTGGTCTGATAGCGCAGGAAGGATTGGAAGACGGCGCCGAACTTTGTGTACCAGTCGGCGAGAGCAATTTGATTCAGGTCGCTGCCTTCAGCCATGATGCGTCCCGACGTGGGCCGATAGAGACCCATCAAGAGCTTGACGAGCGTGGTCTTGCCCGCGCCGTTCTCCCCGACGAGCGCTATCCTTTCACCGGGTTGAATAGACAGGCTTATGCGGGAAAGAGCCGGAGCCGCGGCGCCCGGATAGGTGAATGAGACGTTTTCCAAGACGATTGGTGAGGTCAGCGGCGCCTCCAGCCGCCGCCCGGCATTCAGGTCCACCCGCGGGCTATCCATCAGCGTAAAGTAGTCCTGAAGAAAGCGGAAGTGGCTATGGAGCAAAGAGCCCTCCCAAAGGATGTCGGCGTAATATCTTTGAAAGCTCTCGATCGCCGCGAAGAGCGCTGCCGCGGCGCCGATACTGATGTGGCCGTTGACGAGCAGCCCAATACTCAAGCCAAGCGCCGCAATATGCACGACGCCGTTAAGTCCGTAAGCGATCACCTCGCGTCTCGCTACGCGCGCCGCCAGGTGCAGACGCTCTCCGAGCAGGCCGCGGCGGAGCTCTCCAGCCTGAGCGAGGAGCCACCGCCCCAAGCCGAAGAGCCGAATCTCAGCGGCCGCATGTCGACCCGTCAGCAAGCCCGTATAGACCCCGAATCGTCGTTCTCGCGGTGTCTGCGCGTGTTCCAAGAGATACTGCTCGCGCAAGAGTCGCGTGCGGAGAATCACTCCTGGCGTCGTCCCGATTGCGATGAGTACCGGTAGTCCCCAGTGGAATTGCCATAAATAGACGAGCAGCGATACCAACGCTACGAAGAGTGTCAAAGATTCCATAGTGAGGCGCATGGCTGACCTCAGGCGTCCGGCCGTTCTCAGCCGCACCCGGTGCAGCAGATCATAGTGCTCGTCGTGCTCGTACCATTCCAGGGGCATGGCCTGGGCCTGTTGCAGGCACTGCTCCTCCACGTGCGCACCTAGTATTTCCTGATGGTGGCGGGTGAATAATTCCTTCCCGTAATGGACTGCAGCTTGCAGCAGCGCGAGCAACGCAAGGGCCAGTCCCCACAGGAGACCTGCGCTTGCCGGCGCACTGCCCTCAACTATCTGCTCGGCTGTCTCGATGAACCGGCGCAAGACGTGCACGTCTGCCACGGCAAACAGCCCCATGCCTGCGCTCAGAACGGCCAGGAGGATTGTGCCTCCGGCATCGGCGGACAGCAGCAAGCCTACTGCGCGCGGCAGTTGTCGCAGGCTTTGCCAAGATCGTGCGCTCGTGGGCTTTGCCTGGCTCATCAGCCCTGCTCCGTGTTTGGGGTATCGGTGTACCAGCGCGCTTGCAGGTTGTACATCCGGGCGTACACGCCATCACGGCGCAATAGCGCCTCATGGTCGCCTTCCTCCACGATGCGACCGTCTGCCAGCACGACAATCCGGTCCGCCAGGCGGGCCGCCCCCAGCCGGTGCGAGACGAGGACCGCGGTGCGCTCAGCCGTGATCCGGGTGAATTGCCGGTAGAACTCTACCTCGACCCGGGGGTCCAAGGCAGCGGTCGGCTCATCCAGGGCGATAATCTGGGCGTCGCGCAGGTAAGCCCGGGCGAGCGCCAGCCGCTGCCACTGACCGGAAGAGAGTTCCATGCCGTCCGACCACTCTTTGCCAAGCTTTGTTGCGTACCCTGCCGGCAGATCAGCGATGAACGTAGCGGCGCCGCTCTGAGCCGCGGCGACGGCGACGCGGAGGTGGGTGTTTTCAGAGTTTTGGGCGGCTGCCGCAAGCAAGGATGGGTCACCGTATGCGATGTTCTCGCCCACCGTCGTGGGGTAGCGGACGAAGTCCTGAAAGACGGCCGTCGCCTCGCGCCGCCATGTGTCGGGGTGAATTGCAGCCAAGTCCATGCCGTCCACGGTGATAGTTCCCCGGGTAGGCCGGTATAGACCCAGGAGCAAGCGCACCAGCGTGGTCTTGCCTGCTCCGTTCTCTCCCACGAGCGCAATCCGTTCTCCCGGTCGGAGTGACAGGTCAATGCCAGAAAGGGCCGGTCGCTTTGCGCCCGGGTACGTGAAGCTAACCTCATGGAACTGAATCCCCTCGCGCAAGGGTCGGTGGAGCGTCTGCTCGGCAATTTGCGGCGCAGGGGCCTCTGCTTCCTGCGCAAGAAATTCGCGCAGGTACTCCACGTATTGCAGGTCCGAATAGACGTTCCCCAAGGCGGCGGAAATACTGTCGGTGAGGTTGCGGAATCGGCTAAGACCGTACAGGAGCGCTACCATGCTGCCAAGACTGATACTCCCGCCGAGTGCAATCAGCAGGATGAAGACTATGACCAGTGTCACCACTTCCTGGACGGCGACGCTTGCCAGATCTGGCACGCCCATTCTGCGCTGGGCAGCCATGATCTCGCGCAAGAAGCGCCGGAAGGCGCCGCGGCGACGCAGCAGGGCGTGGTCGGCAAGAGCAGTCAGCCGTAGTTCGGAGGAGGCGTCGCGGCTAGTGAGGAGGCGCGACCAGTAGACCATCTCCCGCCTGCGGGGAGAGTTTTGGTAGGAGACCTCCAAGAAGCTGTTTTCGATATAGGATTGCACGACGGCGCGCAACCCCATCACCGCTACCAATGCGATTCCAATGAGCCAGTGGGCACGGAAGTACAATGCCATCAATCCGACAGCGCCGATGAGCGACGCGACCAGCCACGATACGTTCTCCAGGAAGGAACTTAGGTTGCTGCCATCTGCCTTCCCGGCAACTTCCAGCTTGGTGTAGTAATCTTCCTGTTCAAAGGTGCGCAGCGGCAGTGAGATAGCTTTTTCGCACACCATATGTTGCACAACGGCGCCAAGACGTAAGCCTGTCTGCTGACTTAGGAAATCGCCTAGTGCGCCGTCAAGGCTGCGCACGGCAAGAGCCGCAAGCAGCACGAGCAACCAGGGGACGATGGCAGACCATGCGTCGGACCGGTCGGCGACTGAGCCCTGCAAAGTGTCGATGAGTCCGCTAATGGCCCACACGACAAGCGGTATGGTGGCGCCGGAGGCAAGGCTCTGTACCGCAAGCAGGAACCCGGCGACTGGGACCTCCTTGATTACGAGGCCGATAACAAATGCGATTCGTGCCGTCGTTGCCCGGAGGAGAACAAATGGCTCCATTAGCCATGTCGAAATCATGAATTGCATAGGCATTCCAATGGGGCTGGCCCAGGACTAGCGGAGCTGAGGATTCGGTGAAAGAGATTGAGTTGGAATTCAGTCGAATCTCTTTCGTTGCTCACTGTTCAGCCGCTGCGCAATGGCAGCTACTATCCTGATGAGGCCAAGTTTGCCAAGGGGTCGCGGCCGGAGCGTGCTCCGCAAGCAAGAGTGAAGTTAAGCGCCTAACCGAAGCTACAGAGTGGGATGCCGGCCTGCAGATAGACTGGGAGAAAGCCTTGCACAAGGCTTGCCGCAGCGGAATTCTGCCAAGAGTGGCGGAATTATCTGGGAATGATCACGTTTACGGCAACTTCGTAGGAGACCACACCGAGAACATTCTCCGTGGTAGTCAGCGTGAACACACGGCTTTCGCCTGGAAGCAGGTTGCTGACCTGGCCGGTAGCCATGCCCAGCACGCCGCCGCCGGCATCGAGAAAGGCGCCGCCGAGGTCGAGGCTAAACGGACGCGGGCCATTGTTCGTCACCGACCCGCGCAGCACGTGGGCGAAACCTTCCTGCGCGTATTGCACGCCACTGAAGCCGATCGTCCGCTCATGTTCCGCTCCTCCGACCAGCGCGCCGGTAAAGCGGAGTTCTAGCTTTGCAGGTTCTGCGAACGGATCGCTGGAAAGCAATTGAACCGTGCGCGTAAACCCCGGCAAGAGCGCGACGACATCGCCGCTGGCATGACCGATGACGCCGCCGCCGGCATTGAGTACGAGCACGTCGATGCCGCTAGTGAGCGTGAAATTGGCGTCATTCCGCAGGCGCAGATAGACGCGCAGATTGCCGTGAGGTGAAGATATTACTCCAGCAGGTCCGACGATGGACAGTTGATCCGCGGGGCCGTCAGTCGCAATACGTTCAATTGGGAGTCCCGGCGCAGTGACTGGCGGTGGAGGTGGTGGCGGCTGAGTAGTCTGCTGTCCTGCGGGAGGGAGCGTCGCACTGGGCGGCGTGGCTGCCGCCAAGCTGGCTGCGGCAGCGTCCAACGGAACCGTCGCGGCTTCCGGAATGAGGCCGGCTTCCTTGGCGAGGTCGCCGCCAAGAACTACTGTAACATCGCCCGGGTTAGCCCAGGGCACCTTGATTTTCCAGTACTGCAACGCCACGCGCTGGGCGCGCATTACTACCATCGGCCCAAAATCCTGGATGGCAAGCGGCAGTCCGGAGAGTTGCAGCCAATTGGGATTGCTGAGAAAGCGCTCTCGCAATGCGGCGCGGGCGGCGGTTAACTCCGGCGTATCGCCCGGCTGCGCGTCAAAGATGCGGCTGAGGTGATTCTGTACCGTGCCCGGCCAGTCATTAATTGGATCGTCAGCCGACCAGTCGAAACTCCCGGGAATCTGACGGAACGCTTCAAGCCAGGCGTCGTAGTTGGCAGCGGAGAGTAAATCGAACGTATTCGCAATGTTCACGCTGCTCGTTGCCTGATCCCACTGTAGCAAGGCCTTCTGGGTGGCTTGGTAGACAAAGCCGTCGATGACAAATCGCCCAGATACCGGGTACCCCAATTCCGGCACGCCGCCAAGCTGCTGGAAGCCGCTCCAGAAGGCAATGCCGCCACTGTCCAGGATGGCATAACCTCTGCCGGTATTGCTGCCGGTCTGCGTATAGTACCAGCCGTTTTCTATCGCGTAATCCGGGTCGCCGACTGCTTGAGCGTGGGCCGGAATTGCTGAGGCAAACCAAATGAGGATTGCGAGAGTAATGCTGCCGAAGAGGCGAATGTGTTGCTTTTGCATAGCCTTGGTTTTGGTACAGTGTTAATAACAGTACCCTCTATGCTAGCGGATGTAATGCGCCGTGACAACGGATAATGGGCTGCCCGCAGCAACATTAGATGGCGATTTTCTAACATCCTAGCGAGTATTGGTTGAACCCGCACTTGCCTTGGCCTAGAGAGCTAAATATTCCCACGCGAGTATAGCACTTGCTTGGTGTGCTCGTCGTTGCGAATCGGGGCTCTGTATGGGAAAGTGAAGGTTGGTGTGTCTGAGCTTGCCAGTTTACTTGGAATGCCAAGTGGTCTTCTGAAGCATCAAGCCTAGAGTCCGGCGTGCCCGCAGGGCCAAACGGCAGTTGCCACGTACTTGGGAGAATACATGAGCCGCGTACCGCGAGCGTGGATGAAACCGCTCGATGACGACTATAAGGCCAAGCCGCTACCGGAGCCCAAGCGGCGGCCTTGGCAGGAATCTGCTTGGGGCCGGGCCGTGATGGTCCCAATTCGGCGCGTCGACCCCTATGTCCGGTGGTGGGAACTCCTCGAACGCATGGTGCACGGCGTGATGCTAAACACCGATGTCTTCAAGGAAGTACACGAGGACGATTCTGCGAACCTGCAAGCGCTCACGGCCCTCTTGATCGTCATCGTGGTGCAGAACATCAGCCTGTTCCTGGTAGGGTTGTTCTGGTTTGGACTTCTGGGCTCAATCGGATTTGTCGCCAGAGCGATGAGCGACGCGCTGGTGTCCTGGTTCATTTGGCTGTTTGTCGCATACGTACTGTGCAAAGTGCTCTTCCGCAGCCGGGCCGGTCTTATGCAGGTGTTTCGCACCCTCGCCTTTGCATACGTGCCCGCCATCTTCTTGTTCTTTCAGGTAATTCCGCTGTACGGCGTCACGCTGGCCGCACTTACCTACTTGGCGCTGATTGAATACGGCGTCTTGGCGCTGCGTCCGGCGTTGAGAGGATCGATCGCCAAGGCACTCCTTGCCAGTTTCATTGGCTGGACCGGCTTGCTGGTGGTGAGCCTGATCCTCAGCGAAAGCCAGCTCTTTACGCTCATTCAAGAGTGGATCGTAGAGCAGTGGTTTTGAGTAGAAAAACTTGGATTCCTGCTGGCGACTGCTGGCTATCACCGGCATAGATCGCAATTGGAGAGTCCGTCCGGCGGAGTCCCACCAAACCCGCCCCATGCTGGAATCTAGCCTGGCCCGACTGTATGCTCGTGTCTCTTGCCTGCACATGCACGAATGGAGTGTAAACGGCAGTGGCTATGTCGGATGGGGACGGGTAAACGTGGCCTCCGGCGAGAGATCCAGTCCCCAGCCCGGGGTATTAGGCAGGACTACCTCACCGCGCTCAGGCAATGGCTCACCCTCAAAGAAGGGATGAATAGGCGCGATTGCCGTGCCGTCGCCGCTGCCAAAGATGAATTCGGCCATGGGACAGACCGCATGCGCTGTGACAAAGGCATAGCTCAGCGCGCCGCCAATGTGGGGGATCACTTGCAGACCGTGAGTCTCAGCCATAGCAGCGATGCGGCGTGCTTCGGAGATGCCGCCGCACCAGGCGAGATCCGGCTGCAGCACGTCGGCGCAGCCCCGTTGGATGAGTTCGTGGAACCCATAGCGGGTATATTCATGCTCGCCGCAAGCAATTCGCAGCCAAGGCAGACGCCGGCGTAGTGTGGCATAGCCGTCGTAATCATCGGGAAGCAGCGGTTCCTCCAGCCAGTAGATGTCGTACTGGCGCAATCGCTCGGCCATGGCGATGGCATAGGGAACATCCCAGCCCATCCAGGCGTCCACCATGAGAAGCCTATCCGGTCCCAGCGCCTGCCGGGCCGCGGCAACCTGCGCTTCGTTCTTGCGCACTCCTTCAGGTCCGTCATGTGGGCCATAGCGCATGAAGACTTTGTTTCGGCTAAACCCCAGCGACGGGTAGGCGTCCGTGCGGTTGCCGCTGGCGTAGAGCTGCACACGCGGCGGCTTATGCGAAGGCCCCTTGGACTTTCCGCCGAGCAGCACATAGACCGGCAGCTCTGCCGCCCGGCCCTTGATGTCCCAGAGGGCATTGTCGATAGCGCTGACGGCCATTATGGGCAGTCCCTTGCGCCCATAGGGCAGCGTGGCGCGAAACATGAGGTCCCAGAGTAATTCCGTATCGCGGGGATCTCTGTCCAGGAGCAACGGCTTGAGGTGGTGTTCGATAATGTGGCAACTGGGTACGCCCCCGCCTCCCACACCGATGCCGACAATACCTTCATCAGTAGTTACCCGGACTACAGTTCTGGGCACCATGCCTTGCCATGAACTGCGGGTCTCGGCGTATTCCGGGTAGGCGGACATAGGGCTCGCCATGCGCTCCGCCACGAGCCAGCTACTGCGCGCGGGCGCGGCGGGCATGAGGGCTTCGATATCGACAATTCTCATGGCGCTCCCATCGCTGCACATGAATCCTTGCATGAATGCGTCTTTCCGGCGAGAGCCGGAATCCAGGGGATTTGCGGCGCCTATCCGCATAACGCGTCCCGCCTCCCTATCGCGGCCTCATCGCTAACAAGAGGGATGGCGTTTCGCAACGGACTCTTCCCCGGAGTCATCACGGACCCTTGGGTCTCCCAGTTGCGCCCACAGTCGCAGCCTGCGCGACCCTACCGTCATTATTCCCCTGTTCCCAAGCCTGCCGAACCGGGCGCGGCATCCCCTTTGCTTTCGGATGTCGGATGTGGGCGTTCCAGGGTAACTTCCGGCGCAATCTCGTAGCCCCAACCTGGGACTTCCGGCGGGCGTACGCGTCCGTTCTCCGGCAGCGGCTCGCCGCTAAAGAAGGGCTGCACGGGTACGAGTTCGCTGCCGTCGCCCGCGCGGAAAATGAATTCAACCAGAGGCGCATTCGCATGTGCAAGACAGAAATGATAGCTGGCCGTTGCCCCCACGTGGGGAATGACGTCGATGCCGTGGGGTTCGGCCATCTGCGCGGCGCGGTGGGCCTCGGTGATGCCGCCGCACCAGGCGAGATCGGGCTGTAGGATGTCGGCGCAGCCGCGTTGAATGAGTTCGTGAAAGCCGAAGCGGGTATATTCATGTTCGCCGGTGGTGATGCGCGTCCAGGAGATGCGGCGGCGCAGTTCGGCGTAGCCCTCGTAGTCGTCAGGGGGCAGCGCTTCCTCGATCCAGTACACGTGGTACGGCCGCAGGCGTTCAGCCATGCGCAGCGTGTAGGTGACGTCCCAGGCCATGTAGCAATCGAGCATCAAGAGCATGTCGGGCCCCAACGCCTCACGTGCGTCCGCCACGTGCTTTTCGTTCAGTTTCATGCCCTCGATGCCGTCCCACGGGCCGTAGGGCATGGCGACTTTGTTGCCCACGAAACCCAGGGACTTATACACCGCAGACTGGTTGCCGGTGGCGTAGACCGGTATCGACGGCTTGGTAGCGCCGCCCAGGAGTTTGTAGACCGGCTGACCGGCGGCCTTGCCCTTGATGTCCCAAAGGGCGTTGTCAATGCCGCTGATGGCCATGAGCGGCAGTCCTTTGCGCCCGTATGGCAGCGAAGCGCGAAACATCTGGTCCCAGAGGCGTTCGGTATCTCGTGGATCTTGGCCGACGAGCAGACGCTTGAGGTGTTGCTCGACGATAAAGCACGCCGGGTTGCCGCCGCCGCCAAGTCCAAGACCCTCCAGCCCGTCATCCGTCTTGATACGCACGATGATGGGTCCCAAGGGCCCCTGCCACAGCGCCCGCCGTTCGCCATACTCCGCATAGCGCGACATGGGATTGGCCACCCGAATGTGCGAGAGCCAACTGGGCGGCTCAGGCGGTAAATGGGGGATGAACGCTTCGACGTCAATTATCTTCACGGGTGTGGTCCTCTATTGGTAATGAGCTGATAACCATGATCTTAACTTGCGGCGTGATCCTTGGTAATCCAAAAGTAGTGCTCCCGCGCCAGCCAAGAATTGCGGGCGAATATAGTGAACGGTAGCGCCGGCCCAAGCCTTTAAAGTAATCCGCATAGACTGGTCAAAGAGCGAGAAATCTCCTAGGCCGCGAGTGACCCGCGCCCTGCTCCAGCGAAAGGCTCCGAGTTTCTTCTCCCCGAGGAGACCTTTGCACAACTCAGGGCGGCAGGCGAGAAGATTCCCCTCACCCTAGCCCTCTCCTGGGGGAGAGGGAACCGGAGCCGCTCCGCTCTCACTTTTTTGCATTCTGCACCCTCTCCCTCGGAGGCTGTCTCATAATTCCGCTACAGAGCACGGTAGGTAAAATGAGGAACGCAGCCGAGTGGTGGATTGTATTGACAGAGTTGTAAATATAATGGAAGCGGCATTTTGAAGGCTTGATGCGACGCCCAGAAAGCAACACAAGTCTAACGCAAAACCTCACTTAGCTCCTCTGCACGGCAGAATACCACGATAAGGGCAATTATGAGACGGCCTCCCCAGAAGAGGGAACCGGAGCCGCTCCGCTTTCACTTTTTTGCATTCTGCACCCTCTCCCTCGAGGGAGAGGGCCGGGGTGAGGGTGAATCTTTACCGTACCAGCCTAGTTTCGCGTGGTCGTCAGAGTCACGCAAAGCTCTCCCGAGGGAGAAGGCTAGAGCCTGCCCCGTACTTGATACGAGGGTGACGGCTATCTTCGTTTCACCCAACTACATCCTACTGATAAGCCAGGATTATGCAAGAATGTCCTTGGGGAGTGACCATGGCAACCGGCGGTGCCGACAAGTGTCAGCGCGGGAGTCGAGACGGGGAGGCATACTCTGGCTGGACAGCAAGCGGACGCGAGTGAGAGCGCGCCAGAGCGTGGCCGCGGGTTTCGTGTACAGCAGAAGGGTGTCATTCTTTACCTGGTCGCGCTGGCGGCGACCACGGCGCTGCTGGTGTGGTTTCTCTACGTAGATGAGCGGCCGTGGTACGGCAACTGGCCGGCGGTTGTGTCGTCGGTTGTCTTCTTTTCGTTCTTCATCGTGGGCTTTCTCGCGGCGCTCCCGCGCCGCGACTGGCGGCAGGCGGCCTTGGGCCCGGCGTTTCTCATCGCGCTCTTCACCGAGATGTTTGGCATTCCTTTCACCATCTACTTGCTGAGCAGTGCCTTCGGCTTCTCGATCGGGCTGGACGGCAGCGAAGGGCACCTCTGGGCGGTATTGCTCGACCGGCTGGGCTGGGTGCGAATGAGCGTGGGCGTGCCCGTGCTGAAGTGGGGCGGAAGCGCGGTAGTTGTGGCTGGACTGGTGCTCATGGGCTGGGGCTGGTGGCACGTGTATCGCGCCCAGGACGCGCTGGTGACAGCGGGCCTCTACGGGCGGGTGCGCCACCCGCAGTACGTGGGCTTTGCGCTGGTCATGATTGGGTTTCTGGTTCAATGGCCGACGCTGATCACGCTGCTGATGTTCCCGGTCCTGCTGGCAGCCTACGTCCGTTTGGCAGCCGCGGAAGATTGCAATTTGGAACGTGCTCACGGCGAGGCATACCAAGGCTACAGGCAGGCCGTGCCCGGCTGGCTGCCGCGTTTGCGATGAAGGTGGAATTCGCACTTGACTGTGTTCGCTGCACTTGCGCGCAAGTATAGTGCCCTTTATGCGCATCCGATCCTGCTGCCGGTCAGTTAAACGGACATTATGGGTTCTCCAATGGCGCGACACAGGTAATAGTCGAGATGCGCATCCGTTCGCGCTGAGCTTGTCGAAGCGTGAACGGATGCGATGCGCGGCTCGCGGGATAATTGAACTACTGGTAGGACAATTGAGTAGTTTGTCGGGCTACAAATCTGAATACTGGGTATAGACAATCGGTCTGAATTTTCCTGCGCGAGTTGGGAAATGCCTCGTTGGGTTAGAATGCGAGCAGGTCGGTAGAAACTACTGAGGTGGCGCGGTCTTGACATGAAGCGCGCAAGACTGGTTGCAAGAAATGTGGTTGCCGGCGCCGTGCTTGCGGTTGTGGTTCTCTGCATAGCCGGCTGCGGGGACCCCACTGCGGAATTGCTCGAGGGCGTGGCCACGCGCGTCTCCTCAGACGAGCAAACGCCTTCTGCCTACGAAGCAGAACTCTGCAGCAACGAGGCCCGCATCCGTGTGCTGGTGGCCGATACGCCGCAAGAACGGGCGGCGGGGCTGAGCGGTTATCCCGGTCTGCCGGAGGATACGGGCATGCTTTTCGTTTTCCCGGAGCCGCGGCAGCCGTCGTTCTGGATGAAAGGAATGGAGTTTGCGCTCGACATAATATGGATTGCGGACGGCAGGGTGGTGCAGATCGATGCCTCCGTCCCGCCCGCACCCAAGGATACACCCGACGACCAACTCCCGCGCTACCGGCCAGATGAACCGATTACCCACGTATTGGAGTTGTCGGCCGGCTCGGCGGACCGCCTCGGAATCACCGTCGGCGACCGGATAGCGCTCTGCACCGATGGAACGCCCACACCTGGCAATGGCGGCTGATCGAGTGCGCTCTGGCAAGATGCAATTTCGATCGCTTCGATAGTTGATCTACCGCCGCGGGCACCCCCAAGCAAGTCAGGCGCAGGTTGCAAACCCGCGCTACCGGAAGCTGCGGCGAATTGAGCGGCACGGTCTGCGCCTATTCCGAGGTCAGGACATCTTTCGATAGCACATCCTTGACGCCGGCCTGATGGTTGGCGAGGCGGGCGAGAGTGAAGAGCAAGTCGGAGAGGCGATTGAGGTAGACCAAGATGGGTTTGGAGAGTTCTTCCTCTTGTGCCAGGGCAACGGCGATCCGTTCGGCACGGCGGCAGACGGCGCGGGCAAGATGAAGCGCGGCGGCGGCGTGCGTGCCCCCGGGGAGGACGAAGTCGGTGAGCGGCGAGAGCTTGGCGTCGGCTGCATCAATGGCTGTTTCTAAGGCTGTGGTGTGCTCCTTCGTAATGCGGGGTATTGTATAGGCCCGTGCCTCGTGCGGCGTGGCCACGTCCGCGCCCATGATGAAGAGTTCGCCCTGGATGCGTTGGAGCAGTGCCGCAAGTGTTGGGTCTTCACCGGGTTGGTGAACGTCCAACGTACGTCTCGCCCATTCTCTCGTGACGAGCTTCACATTCCCACCTAACAGGTGGGTTGCTGCCATGCCCAGGGCTGCGCTGAGTTCGTCGATGGTGCCGATGAGTTCCATGCGGAGGGCGTGTTTGGCAACTCGCTCGCCGCCAAAGAGCGATGTGGTGCCGTCGTCACCGCCGCCAGTGTAGATGGGCATTGGATGTGTTGCCTCCTGTGTCGGTCAGCGCTGACGCGCGTAGGCTAGATTGTGGTTTCTCCCTGTTCGCGTATCTAGCCGTTCGTGCTGAGTGCTGCGCGAAGCCCTTGTCGATGCATGGCCGGAGCGTGTACGGGGAGTTTGAAGAGCGCGCTCCTCCGTTCTTCGCGCGAGAGTGCGCTCGTCTTCGCACGAGCGTGCGCTCGAGACCAATGCCCGCAGCGCACCCGCGCCGGTCACCCTTCTACAGGCTCAGGGCGAACGGCTATGAGTTTCAGCACACAAAGAGCTTCAGCAGACAAATGAGTCGATTCTGATCCTGCTAGTCAATCCTTGCCGCAAAAGTGGATTGACCCAACCAATTGTTCGCTATTCCACGGCTGCCGAACGCAGCACGTCGCGCATGCGTTGCACTAGGGCGAGTCCCTCATCCCAGGGTCGTTGGAAGCAGTTGCGTCCAAAGATAAAGCCCGCCGCGCCGGCTTGGACGCCAAGGCGGGCCTTCTCCAGTGCTTCTTCGTCGCTGGCGCGCGAGCTGCCAGAAATTAGTACCAGCGTCTTGCCCGCGGACTGCACCGCTTTTGCCAGCGCCTCATCGGGGGTGACTTGCATGGTGTCATAAGGCGCGGGCGCGAGCTTGTCCTTGTCCGGGTCGATCTTCGGCACGTTGATCTTGACCACGTCCGCGCCCAATTCGCAGGCCACGCGCGCGGCGTAATCGATGGCGTAGAAACTGTCGCGGCCGCCCTTGGCTTCCATGTGCCGGCCGCGCGGGTAGGCCCACATGATGGTCGGCATGCCGAAGCGCTCGGCGTCCTGACGCACCTGCCGCCACTGGGCAAAATCCTCGTCTTGACGCGACGACCCCATGTAGAGCGTGTAGCCAATAGCGTCGGCGCCCACACGCACGGCATCCTCGACCGTGGCATTGAGCGGATTGAGCGGGTCGTCGTCGGGCGGAATATTCGTCTTGCCGTTGAGCTTCACCACCAGCGGCACCCTGCCGGCATACGGCCGCATATACTTAAGGGCATTGCCAAACTGCAAGGCCACGCCGGAAAAACCGCCCTCCACCGCCAGTCGCCAGATGTAATCGGTATCGAGGGCAGCCGGATTGTCGAAGAAGTCCACCGGCCCATGCTCCATGCCGTGGTCCACGGGCAGAAGCATCATGGTGCCGTTGCCGGGACCGTAGCCATAGAGCAAGCGCTGCAAGCGGACATACTTGCCAGGACTTAGCTCAAGATCGTCCATTGTGACTCGCCGGTTTTTTATTTCATTCGCCATGACAGCCCCCTTATATTATTGCCGCGAAGGCTCTTCAAGATCACGTATTACCCAACTCACCGCAGTTGTGTCCTTCGTCGCCCAATGTTCTACGACACCTGGAAATTGTACCGCTCCTGCTGAGAGCTGCGGGGTAGGGCTGCACAAAAGTCCGGCCCGGATTGCCCATTGAAGCCCGTGCGCAGCGCCAAGTGGCCCCAGAAGAAGTCGAACGCCCAGCAACGGCAGGTGTTTCAAGCGATGATACCGCAAAGCGAGTGAGACACAGTGCTTCAGAGCAGCTACCGGTAGCTCGTCGGTTTCGCGAAATACAATGGCCCTGTTCCCCGCGAACGTAAAGAGGCCCCCATAAAGTGCCTTGAACGTAGCAACCAACGAAGTGTTGCAGTTGAAATACAGCGCGTACTGGTGGGGTGACTTCTGCTTCCAGTCCATTCTAATCGTGCTGCCGCCTTTGGTGAGGTAGCTCGGCTCTCCCCACTTTAGGGTTTCTTCCACGGCAGCAACGCCCTCTGTTTCTGCTGCCGCTTCGAAGACAATCTGCCTCAGCCGCAGCACTTGCTTGCGCATAGCCTCCGGGTAACCGTCGAACACTTGCGCAACACTAGGGTTCTCGATTCTGTCCATGTCCGAAATTGCAGTCCTCTTTCGCATCCTGCAACCCGCTTTCACTCATACGGAGTGAGAACTAAGTAGCCGTACCTTCCGGCTATGTAGGAGTGGCCGCCACCGACTCTTAGAGAGTTGCGTGTTGCCTCACTGCCGCTTCCAGCCGCGCCAGAGACTCCGGGGGCACGCTGATAGCGCCAAGTCTAGCTTGGGTTAAAATGCCGCCGCCGTGAAAGTCGCTGCCGCCGGTGGGAATCAAGTCTAATCGCTCTGCGATGTCTAGAATTTCCGCCTGTTGGCCCGCTGTGTAGCCGGTGTAGTACGTTTCGATGGCGTCGAGGCCGGCATCGGCAAGCTCGGGCACGAGCGTATCCAAGTCCACTTGGTCCGCGCCTTCGACGTTGTACGGGTGGGCGAGTCCGGCCGCGCCCCCTGCCTGGTGCAGGAGCGTGACCGCGTCACCCGGCGTGAGCTTTGGCTGCTCCACATAAGCGGGCATGCCGTGACCCAGGTACTTGGCGAAGGCTTCGTTCGAATCACGCACGTACCCCTGCTCCATCATGGCTTTGGCGATGTGGGGACGTCCCACCGCGCCGCCGTCAGCACGTTCGAGAATGTCTTCCCACGAAAGCGGCAAATCCAGCACGGCCAGCTTCTCCACCATTTTCTGCGCGCGGTAGAGCCGCCCGTCGCGTTGCCGGGCAACAACTGTCTGCAGTTCCGGGTGTTCCATGTCGACAAAATAGCCGAGGATGTGTACGGACTGACCGTGCCACATGGTGTTGAACTCAATACCCGCGATCACCCGCACGCCGCAATTCTGTCCGGCCTCCTGCGCGGCGGCGACGCCATCGGTACTGTCATGGTCGGTGATGGCGATGCAATCAAGGCTGGCTTCATGCGCCATGCGCACGAGGTTGGCAGGCGCAAACGCGCCGTCGGAGGCTGTGGTGTGCAGGTGTAGATCAATGCCGGGCATGAGAGAATGCCTATTCGTCGAATTGCTGCGTTGCCGTCAAATGGGACAGCTCTATTGCGCTTTTCCTATCATACACTACGGCCTGCGCCATAAAGACTTAGAGCGGTCCACTGCAAGACTGTCTGCCAAGTGCCTTCGCCACGCTCGTACTAAAGAGCGGGGGACAAGCCCCCGCTCTACGGTTCAGCTAGAGGGTTAGAGTTGCCGGCGGTTTGAGCGTGCTGCTTACTTTAGCGTTTCAAACGCAATTTCGCCCATTCCCTTCACCCGGAAAGAGAGCTAATCGAGTCGGACGGGAACACCTTCCAGCAGGCCGGCTTCGTGCATGGCTACCCACTCGCCCATGAAGGTCTCGTTCCAGGTGTCGGTGAGGGGATGCTCCATCATCTCTTGGAAGATAGGCCAAAAGATGATGATGCCGTCGGCGCCGTCGCGCAGGGCGGCGTAGGCAGTCTCAACGCTCCTGACCAGGGCGGCGGTGATGTAGGGGCGGTTCTCCCAGCCCGCGAACATCTGCACGCACTCGCGTACGAGCTTGGTCGGGTCGCCGCCCATCTGCTTCACCGGCTCGCAGAAAGGGAGCACGTGGGTAGCGCCCGCCTGGGCGACGGCGGCAGCCTGGGGCAGTGAAAAGACCGTGGTGCAATAAGTCTCGATGCCCTCTTCCGCCAAGCGGCGGAAGGCCCCAAGGCCATGCACGGTGCAGGGAATCTTGATGATGATCTGATCCGACAGCCTTGTGAAATAGTGGCTCACGTCGAGCAACTCGTCGGTCGAGTGGCCGTCCACCTCGACCACCACGGGCCTGTCTGTGATGTCGAGGTAGCGCTGCACGACGTCCTTAATCTGACCGTACTTCTTCACCATGTCGTTGAGGACGACTGTGTTGGTAACAATACCGGCGGCGCCGCGGTCCATCCAGGGCTTGAGGTCTTCAGGATCGCCCGCCAGCCAGATGGCGGGGCCTCTGCCAACGCGCCGGGCTTGCATCACGGGTCCGGTAACCACAGGCTCCACACCATTTGTGCTCAGGTTGGTCTCGGTTGCCATGCTGCCCCTCCAGCGAGTAGTGCTGCAATAGAGATCGGCTTTTCCCAAAGTATGTCACATTTGGGTCTGGCCGATGTTCTTACAGCAGCTTCGCGTACCCTATACTGGCGGATTGCGGTCGGTGAACTTGCAGCCTGCTTACAGTCTCATTGCGAGACGATAACGTGCTACTCGGTGGCTACAGCTCCAACATCTCTCGCAACACCGGCGCGATGCGTGTGGCGATGAGGTTCATACCGGTATCATTTGGGTGCGTGCCGTCGGGTATCAAGGCTGCGTCGTTGGGGCCGAGGATGGAGGAACCGTCGATCAGGCGAATGTGCGCATCGCCGCCGGCAATGCGCTGCGACACGACGTCATGCTCGGCCTCGCGCAGCGCATTCATGGTGACGCCGCGCGCATTAGGCGTCGCATCCGCAAACTCCCCGTGGCAACTCAGGATGCTCATTACAAGGATGGGTGTGGTTGGATGTCCCAGCCGCACGAGTTCGATGAAGTTGCGAAAGGTTTCACGCCAGGCGGCGGCGTCGAGCCACGACGAAACGCGCACGTTGACGCCCATGAGAATGCTGAGAATGTCAAAATTCATGGCGGCCAGCATGTGCGCCGCGCCCGGCTCGCCGCGCGCCCAACCGCGATAGCCGAGATTGAGGGGTTCGACCCCCGCGAGACGCGCCGCCTGCGCCACATACGTCAGACCCGGATCGGAAGCCGTACGGCCCTGCGTAATGGAATCCCCGTAAGCAGCCCAGACGTGCGGCGGGGGATCGACAGAAGAGAGGGTTGCGCCGTCCGGTACTCCGAGCGCCATCGGCTCCAAGCGGGAGATGTAGGGAAGGTAAAGCGAATATGTCTGCTCGCCCTGCGCCGGCAGCGCAAGCTCAACCTGCACCTCGTCGCCCGGATTGCGCTGATTGCTCGCGGCCAGCCGCGAGTCCTCCAACCAAAGACTGACGATGCCCTCTTCCTCCGGTTGAAGTCCGGGATCCCAGGCGCGGAAAGAGATCTTGTTGGCCGTGGTGGAAAACACCAGGCGTACCCCAGCCGTGGAGAGGGCATGCTGCCACGCGCCTACCGGGTAGCTAAGCGAGTCTGCCGGGTCGAGGCGTGTAACGTGTAAGCGCCCCTCCGCCACGTCCACAAAGGGCGCGCCGCGCAGGAAAGGGAGCAAGTCTTCGCCAGAGTGCCAGCGCATTGGGGCAGGTCCTTTACATCACTTGAGAATAGGTGACTGTTGGGCGACCCTACTTAAGAGGCCTGTATAAAACGTGTTGAAACCGGTGCGTTCCGTGGACGTTCACAGAATTCGCCCTCACCCTAACCCTCTCCCCCAGGAGAGGGAACATCGACGAGCCGTCCAGACTTGGGCCTCGTCCCTGGGAGAGGGAACATGGACGAGCCACTGGACGTAATCCTCGCCTCGGGACAGGGAACGTCCCAGACCCTTCCGCCTCTAACCTGCTTCCACGAGTGAAAGGCCCCAATTCCTTGTGGTTCTTCCGCCCTCTCCCCCATGAACGGAAGTAACGCTTCCAGCGGAGGCTCTGCGCGACCCATGCTAGCAAAAAGAACTGGATGTGATAGCCGGCATTGCCCAGTCTCTACGTGCGGTAGTCGCTGTTGAAGATGACGTACTCGGTGGTCAGGTCGCAACCCCAGGCGGTGGCGGTGGCGTTGCCGTCCGCCAGGTCGAGAATGAACAGCGACTGCTTCCTGTCTAACAGAGTGGAAGCGGCGTCCTCGTCAAAGTCGGTGGGCGTGCCGTTCTGGAAGAGCAGCATGTCTTCCAGCCAGAGGGATGCCTTGTCAGGATCGAAGTCCACGCCGCTGTACCCTGCCGCGCACATAATGCGGCCCCAGTTCGGGTCGGAGCCGAGGAACGCGGTCTTGACTAAGCTGGAGCTGGCAACGCTGCGGCCGACAAGGCGGGCGGCAGCCACCGATGCGGCGCCGCGCACCTCCACGCCGAACATCTTCGTCGCGCCTTCCGCGTTCCGCACAATCTCTTTCGCGAGATGGACGGCCACTGCGCGCAGCGCCGTTTCCAATGCTTCACCCGCCGCGCCGCCGTTGATTTCCGGTCCACCAACCGCGCCGTTTGCCAGCGCCAGCACCGTATCGTTGGTTGAGGTATCGCCGTCCACGCTGATCATGTGAAAAGAGTCATCTACGGCGCGCTTCAAGGTTGTTTGAAGAAAGGACCGGGCGACCGGCGCGTCGGTGGTGAGGTATGCGAGCATGGTGGCCATGTTGGGATGGATCATGGCGGCGCCTTTGGCCATACCGCCGACTGCATAGGTGTGGCCGTTGGCTTCGAACTCGGCCGCGGCTTCCTTGGGCCACTCATCGGTGGTCAACATAGCCACGGCTGCTTCCAGGTGCCGCTCTCTTGCCGGCGCTAGCCGGCTGATGCCGTCACGGACAATATCCATGGGAAGTTGCTTGCCGATTACGCCGGTGGAGCAGACCAGAATCTCATCGGCGGCCACACCGACTTGATTTGCGAGCAGCGCCGTCATTTCCCGAGCGTTTGCCAGGCCTTGGTTGCCAGTGCAAGCGTTCGCATTGCCGCTGCAGTAGACGATGCCGCAGGTCACGCCAAGCTGCATGCGTTCCTGGTCGACGAGCACCGGCGCGGCTTTTACTTTATTTTCCGTGAATACGCCGGCCACAGTTGCGTGCAATTCCGAGACCAGGCAGCCTACGTCACGTTTCTCACCTGCCGGATCGTGCTCCTTTATGCCGCAGAATACTCCGTCTGCAAGAAAACCGGCGGGTCGTGTTGCGCCCCCGGCAACCAGTCCTTCCGCAAGTTCTTCTGACATGAAACTCTTTCCTTACTTGACGTGTAATTGCGCGCCGAAATGGCCGCGTTTGAATTTGGCGCAATCTCTTGCCTAAACAGTCAAATTCTCTGCAATCCGTAGCGCTACACTCAACGACCGGTGCGGCGTACGCACATGAGTCATGCACGTAGATTCCTAATGATGATACACGAGACGGTTGGACGGTGCGCGGCCTATGCGGCGCATTGGGGATTCGCCAAGCGAACACGGCGGAGTGCGGGCTTACGTCTGCCAGTTCTGCAGGAACTCTGCGAGCAGTTCACGCCCGTTTTCTTTGATTGGCGGAAAGTGGCTGAAGCAGATGGTCGTAAAGTCGACGTCGAGCAGCTTGGCTAGGGACTGGCGCGCCTGCTCGGGGTCTCGTGTAAAGAACCACGAGGATTGCTGCAGCTTGCGAAACCGATACTGAAGGGCGTCGCCAACAACGATGGCCTTCGCGGATTCCACGTAGTAACAGGTGCTCCCCGGCGTGTGGCCGGGAGTGTGGATGGCGCGGACCCCGTCAATTTCGGGCAGATAGTCGCCGTCTTTCAGTGGATGGCTTACTTCTACCGGGGGGCTATTGATGAAGGAGACTGCAGAAGGTACTTGCGGCAGCCTTTCGCGGCGCAGAAAGCTCGGCGCGGGCTTGTCGCCACTGACAATGTCCGCCTCAGTGTGATGTATCGCCACCTGGGCAGGTGTCGCTTCCGCTAGTTCCGCCAGCCCACCGGCATGATCGGGGTGGGAGTGCGTCAACGCAATGAGCCGCACCTGCTCCAAGGATACGCCGAGCAAGCTCAAGCCCGCTTTGATGGCGGGAAGACTGCCCCGGCTACCCGCATCTATCAACACAACACCGTCTCGCGCGGTGAGCACCGTAACACGCGCTATGAGCGCACGCACCTGATGAACATTGGGCGCGATCCTAATGGGACCTAACAATGGGATTTCCGGCACCGAGAATTTGCGATCCATGGGCGAAGTGGTAAGCCAGCGGGCTGCGCGCGGGTCAATAGGGGCCCGTCTTTCTCGCGCTTTGTTGCTCTCTTCTTTACGGTACCATAATGCGACCGGTTTTCAGAATTCCGAGCGGCGCGTATAATACTCGTAGTCTTTCCCCCAACAAAGACGCAAGGAGCGGCGTATGCAGACGCTTAACGACCTCCTGGAGACTGCGGCCAACCGTTTCGGTGATTCGCCTGCCCTGCTCATCAAGCCGGGCATTCGTGTACGTGCTTGGCCGTATCGCGAGCTTTGGGAGGCCTCCGGCCACGTGGCCGCATATCTCCGGGACCAGGGCATCGAAAAAGGTGACAGAGTCGTTATTTGGGCGCCGAACCGGCCGGAGTGGGTAGTTGCCCTTTTTGGCTGCCTCCGTTTAGGGGCTATCGCGGTCCCATTTGACATACGGAGCGCGCCGGAGTTCGTTGCCGGGGTACTGGGTCAGACGGAGCCAAAGTTTGCGTTCGTCTCCCAATTCACGCCGCCGAACGCCGAGGTGGAGGCCCTGCCGCACCTGAAACTTGAAGATATAGAAGACCTGCTGCATGCCAGCGCTGCCGCGCCGCCGCGAGTTGACGTGGCGGCAGATGACATTGCCGAGATCATGTTCACCTCCGGTACCACCGGCGCGCCCAAAGGAGTGATTCTTACCCACGGGAACATCATCGCTAACGTGGTTGCCGGCTGCCGGGAGGTCGTCCCGCAACCACACTGGCGCTTGTTATCCCTCCTGCCGCTGAGCCACATGTTGGAGCAAACCGTGGGCCTCTATGCAGTGCTTCTTGGCGGCGGCCGGGTTGTGTATCCCGCCAGCCGTCAGCCAAGCATTTTGGTGCGCACAATGCAAGAGAACGGTATCACCAGCATTGTGCTCGTGCCGCAGGCGTTGGAACTCTTCATGAACGCCATCGAGCGGGAGGCGGAACGCACCGGCAAGAAAGAGCAACTCGCGAAAATACTCGGCATTGCGCCGCGCCTGCCGGTATGGGTGCGCCGCAAGCTCTTCGGCAAAGTGCATCGTCGCTTTGGGGGCAAACTGCAGTTTGTCATGTGCGGCGGCGCGCGCTTAGACCCTCCTCTCGCCGAGAAGTGGGAGGCGCTCGGCGTCTTAGTGCTCCAGGGATACGGGACGACGGAAGCGGCGCCGATCGTTGCCTGCAACAGTTTCCGCTACAAGAAGCTGGACGCCTTGGGCAAGGTGCTGCCGGGCCAGGAGGTCAAGATCGAGCCGGACGGCGAAATACTGACCCGAGGGCCGAATGTGACGCCCGGCTATTGGAAGGCGCCGGAGATTACGCAGTCATCCTTCCAGGACGAGTGGTACAAGACCGGTGACTTGGGCTACATCGATGAGGATGGGTTCCTCTACTTCAAGGGCCGCAAGAAAGACCTGATTGTGCTTGCCAACGGCCAAAACGTCTACCCCGAAGATATCGAACCACTACTCCAGAACCACCCGGCAGTGGAAGATGCGGTCGTTGTGGGCATGCCAAGCCCCAGCGGCGGTGAGGACGTACACGCGGTCTTGCTTACAAACGATGGTTCCGATGGCAGCGGCATTGTCGCTGAGGTGAACCCGCAGCTTGCCGCCCATCAGCAGATTAGAGGTTTCAGCCTCTGGCCGGAGGAAGAATTCCCCCGCACCCATACCCTGAAGGTGAAGAAGAATCTGGTGCTGGAGCGGCTCATCGCGGATGCGCAGGGCAAGTCGGAAGTTGACGCCGCTCCTGCGGCGGAGGAACTCAAGGACGAGCAGACGCCCTTAGAAGAGCTAATTGTGCGCACCTGTGAAGTCTCCACAGCGGACGTTCATGCCGGCAGCAGCCTGAGCGCCGATATCGGCCTGGATTCGTTGGGGCGGGTCGAGCTGCTCTCGGCAATTGAACAGGAACTGGGGGTCTACATCGACGAATCCCAGGTGCATCCTGAGACGACGGTCGGAGACCTTGAGACACTACTGGCACAGGGCAGCGCAAGCGAGGACGAGCGGTTTCCCATCTGGAGCCGATCGGCGTGGTGCGGGGCTGCGCGCGCGGTGCTGCACTATCTCGTCGTCAAACCCGGCGTAGGCATGCTCTATCAGGTGCAGGTTGCGGGGAAAGAAAACCTGGACGGTCTAGCGGGGCCGGTGCTCTATGCCGCGAACCACAATCTAAGGTTGGATGCCGGCATGATTCTGAAGAGTCTCCCAACGTCCGTTCGCAGGCGGCTCGCAATCGCGGCGGCTGCCGATAACTACCACTCGTCGTTTGCGTGGTGGTTCATGAGTCCGCTACTGGGCCACACTTTTCCCTTTGCGCGCCAGGGCCCGGTGCGCCGCAGCTTGGAGAATCTGGGGAATCTGCTGGATTCCGAGTGGTCGGTGCTCATTTTCCCGGAGGGAGACCGGACCGATGGGGAGATTAAGGAGTTCAAACCCGGCACCGGCTTCGTTGCAATGGAGTCGAGGACCCCTGTGGTGCCGATTCGAGTCCGGCTCACGAAACCGGGTGTGTTTGAGGGCGGAACGTTTCCAGCTCGCGGCAAGGTGGAAGTGCAATTCGGTGCGCCGTTGGTCTTTGCTCCCGGCACCGACTACATGAAAGCCACGGAGACGCTGGAGCAGGCAGTGCGCGGGCTCTAGTTGCTTAGGCAGTATGATTGCCGCTCGCGGAACTTGCCAGATTGGCCAAAATGCTTGAGCCGTGACTGCACAGCGACTTAGCGACGTTAACGAGACGAGTGAGTGACAGGCCCAAGAGCCGTTCGTGCTGAGCTTGTCGAAGTACGGACGGCTCCTGCTCTTCTATTTAGATGGCCTAGAGCTCGCATGAAGGAAAATTCGGATCCTCGTCGTGCCTGTGCCGTCGGCAGCAGACGCACTGAAGACTTAGACAGAACAGATGTAGGGGCACGACATGTCGTGCCCCTACTTTCAACTGGCGTGTGACCTCACGGTCGAGTCACTCTTGTCCAGCAGCCTGGATGCGATTAGCTAAGTCGAGCAAGAGTTATTCTCGGAAGAAGCGATGTTGGCCCGCACTATGGATAGAGCGGCTTGGCTTCCAGTCCCATGGTTTCGGGCAGGCCGAGCATAGCGTTGGCATTCTGCAGCGCCTGGCCGGAAGCGCCTTTGACGAGGTTATCGATGGCGGTGGTGACTATGAGGTGCCCCGTGCGTTCATGCACAACCGGATGAATGAGGCAATGGTTGCTGCCGTACGTCCACTTGGTCTTGGGCGAGACGGTGAGCGCCTCTACAAACGGCTCGTCGGCGTAGCGGGACTGGTAGAGTTCAGCCACTTCCTGCTGGTTAGTGGGTCTGGAGAGCGCGGCGTAGCACGTGGTCAAGATGCCGCGCGTCATGGGTATGAGGTGCGGGATGAAAGTCACCTGCACGTTGGCAGCCGCCACTTCGCTGAGTTCCTGGACGATTTCGGGCATGTGCCGATGGCCCTGCAGCGCGTACGCTTCCACACTCTCGTTGACTTCCGAATAGTGGTTCGTGAGCGTGAGACTGCGCCCGCCCCCCGATATGCCGGACTTTGCGTCCACGATCACTGCAGGTGGGACTAGCCCTGCCGCCAGGGCCGGGGCAAGTCCAAGTATGGCGCCGGTGGGATAGCAACCGGGATTTGCCACGATCTTGGCTTTCTGGACCTCCTCACGGTGGAGCTCGGTGAGGCCGTAGACGGCGCTTTCCAGATACTCGGGACACGGGTGCTCCTGGTACCATTCCTTGTAGGTATCGGTGTCATGCAGGCGAAAGTCCGCGGCAATGTCTACGACGGGTATGCCGTCTTGTATGAAAGGCAGCAGGGCTTCCGCCGAGGCCTTGTGCGGCAGCCCGGAAAAGACGACGTCCACCTTGGTGGTTATCTCTTCCGTAATCATCATCGCCCCGAGGTCGCTCTTGGGAAAGAGGCCGCTGAACGGAAAAACCTCTGCCAGGGTCTTGCCGGCTTGACTGCGGCCCGTGACGGCCGCGAGCTGCAGTTCCGGATGCCAGGCCAGCAGCCGGACGAGTTCCAGTCCGGCATAGCCGGTAACGTTCAAAATGCCAACGCGCATCCTCATTCTCCACACTCTATCTGCAAGTCTAAAATATGATTAGTTTCCAAGCGCGCGCGCAATCAATGGGTGCGACGAGAGGAGTTAGTCTGCTTGCAATTGCTGCGTTGTCTTACAAAGCCAATCCCAATCGCATCTTGCGAGTTGACCTCAAGAGTCCGCCCGCGAAAGGCGATGCCTGCCCGTTCCCGCTTGGCTGAATCTTAGAACGTCCTGCTCGCGCTGGGGGATAGACACCCAGTATAACGAAACACTGTGCCCGCGTAAATGCTAGCGTGTGGCGAGCAACACGACTATCACTGCCGCCAGACCAATGCGATAAAGCGCCAGCGGCCAGAGGTGGCCACGCTGCAAGTAGCGTAGGAAAACGCGAATACAGAGGTAGCCTACCGCGAGGGCGCAGACGAACCCTACGAGGAAGACTGCGCCGCCGTTTCCACTCAACGCCGTGCGGTCGAGATGACGGGCCTCCCACACGCCGGCGCCAAAGATGATTGGCGCCATGAGCAAGAATGAGAAGCGAGCGGCCTGCACCCGGCTCAAACCGAGCAACATGCCCATAGTAATGGTGCTGCCGGAGCGCGAGACCCCAGGTACGATCGCCAGGGCTTGGGCGAAACCGATGAGCAACGCTTCCTGCCACCCCAGGCTGGCGCACGCGCGCTCGCCGGTATGCCGCACGTCCACAAGCAAGAGGATGATGCCGAGTCCGGCAAGGGTCGCGGCGATGATCCAGGGAGCGCGGAAGACAGTAGCGGCAGCGTTTTCGAGCAGGAGGCCGGCGGCCACTCCCGGGAGTGTGGCGAGCACGAGCAGCCAGGCGAGGCGCCGCTGGGAGTCGGCTTGCAGGTCCCGTTCGCGAATTGAATCGAAAAAGGCTCCGGCCAGCGACAGGACGTCCCGCCAGAACACGAGCAACACGGCGAGGAGCGTGCCGACGTGCAGCGCTACCGCAAACGGCAGGCTGTTCAGAACCGGCGACGACCATTGGAACGCCCACGGCAGAATGGCGAGGTGGCCGGAACTGGAAATCGGCAGGAATTCAGTGATCCCCTGTACAACTCCCAGAATCGCGGCGGCGGTGACGTCGCCGTCCCACCAGGCTGGCCCTAGCGCGGTAATGGGTATGAGATTCTGTGGCATCAATTACTCGTCATTGTCTTTACTAGCCGACTGTGGTGTTGCTTCGGCGAATGCTGCGGGACACGAGAACCGATCACAGCGCCTAGGCCTTGCACCGATTCTGCTCCAGCTTCCCGATCCTTGCCACAATTGCGGGGCTTCCCGCGACCACGGAACCAATCTGCGGTCCCATCACCGGGTCGCCGTCGAACGTGGCGACGTGGCCTCCGGCTTCGCGCACGATCAGAAGCGCGGCAGCCATATCCCAGGGCTCGAGCCGGTGATGAAAGAACCCGCTCAGGCGGCCGGCGGCGACATAACATAACGCGAGGGCTGCCGATCCAATCAGACGCAGCCCCGCAACCTGAGGCCGCACCGCAACGGCGAGCGCCAGACTGTCCCGGGCGGCCTGTTCATTGTGCCCCAGGTCAAACCCCAGCAGCGCGTCGTGCCAGGCAACGTCGCCGCGCACGGCAATGGGCTCGGTGTTCCACAGAGCACCCTTGCCAGCCTCCGCCGCAAAGAGGTCCCCCAATAGAGGATCGTAGACCACGCCCACGACCGGACGTTTGTGCTCCACCAGCGCAATGCTCACCGTGAAGAGCGGGAAGCGGTTTGCAATGTTGAGCGTGCCGTCGATGGGATCGATGATCCACGTCGGGGCGTCAGTGAGCGGCTCGTTCGCCGTCTCTTCGGTAAGGAAGCGATGGTCGGGAAAAGCGGCACGGATGTGCGCTTGGATGCGGTCGTTTGCCGCGAGGTCGAGGCCGGTTACGAAGTCGCCCCGGCCCTTCCTTGCCACAATGGCAGAATTGGCAAGGTTTTCCCGCAGGTACGCTCCGGTATCCTCTGCCGCGGCCACCGCGACCGCGTAGGGCGAAATTTGCACGACTAAACGCTGCTTTCGCGCAAGGTGGGATGATAGTCGTCGTCCTTGCGGAAACGGAAGACGGGAGTGCGGCCTCGCCTCATGGTAGTGAGATGACTCACGCGCAAGCGCTACACTGCCAGTTCGCGCGCTAGTCTTTCGGAAGTCAAGATATCCTGGCGGTACTGCAATGCCTGCGGCGACGCATAGGCGCGATAGGCGGCGGTCGCACGCTCAAACGAAGGCAAGAAAGTTGCCATGCCAACCGGCTCGCGCCGGTGGTTGTGGGGTGTCCAGACCACCAATTTGCGCGGCGCGATCAGTGCCGCCACGTCGCAGATGTCGAATTCACGCAGTGCCCCAAACAGGAACCACGACGCATCGTATGCATAGAATTCGTTCTCAACCAGCCAGCGGTAGGATCCGAGGCACTCGTGGGCGATCACTCCTTCCGCGCGCTGGTCCAAGGCGGCAGCAAACAGCGCCAGCAAGGCGCCGCCGCCCCGTCCTCCGAGGACGATGTGTTTTGCGGCCGTGGCCGGATGCGACGCGAGCGCGTCAAGCCCGCGCAACACGTCCTGCACGCGCATTCCCAGTAGCGGTCGCGCCTGCAAGAAGCCCAGGTAGGCCACTTTGTGGCTGGTGTGCCCGTTGTCGCTCGTTTGAGGATTGTCTGCCGCGGGGTATCCCGTTTCACCCATGCCCCGTGGATCGACCGTCAGCGATGCCACACCGCGCACTGCCAGCGCATCGAGCAGCACCTCGCTGCGCTCGCTGTCCTTGCCCGCGTCGTCAATCCAGAGCAGCACACTGTTTTCCTCTGCGCCGACCGGTCTGCGCAGCACGCCGGGCACCAGGATGCCGGGCTCAGATTCAAATACGATGCGTTCGCGCCGCACGTGGTCGCTGGCGTCAAGTGCAATGCTCGTGAGTCCAAGGTCGCCTGCGAGGGGGAACGCAGACAGCACACGGCGCACGCGTTCACGTACGGCCTGCTGATAGAGCGCTACCTCATTCTCAGAGCCAACCGGGGGCAGCGCCGGGTCTATTTCCTCCAACAGCTTGCAATTGAGCGTGTAGACGGTCTCACTGCCCAGTTCATGCACATTGCCGGATTCCGTGCACCAGAGAGTTTCATCGGGTTCGACCGCAATCTCGGTCTCGTTGTTGCCTTCTTCTTTCTTGTCAAACTCGCCGTTGAACCACTCATACGCTGCTTGCCGCATGGGCAAGTTATACCCGTGACCTTGCTCGGCCACGGCCAGCGTGAGTTTGTCGGGTACATTGAGCACTTCATAGACCCGTTTCGCGCTCTCGACACAGCGTCGGGCTCCCGCAAGCGGAAAGTAGTCTCCGGTGGCTGCACCCACACACAAGGGGCGCGGCGCGACAAGCGCCAGGTAGTCCTCATGGTCAAGGCCTACGGCAAGCTGACCGAAGAGGTTCTGTTCGGCATCTTGGGGGCCGACCGAATCCAATAGCGCGGGAAAGCCCGCGATGTAGCACGTCGGCATGGCCGCGGTCACACGGTCGTCGAAAGGAACGTAATAAGCCGTATTTGTGCCGCCGCCGGAAACGCCGGTACAACCGATGCGCTCCGGATCGACGTCATCCCGCGAGAGCAGATAGTCCAAGGCGCGGACACTATCCCAGATCATGTATTGCGCAAGGTTGATACCAAGCAGCAGACACTGCGCGCCGACGTTGCTGTGCTCGCGCGTGGATGCGGTAAACGCGGAATCCCGCTTAATTGGGTCCCAATACTGCCAGCGCTCGCCCTGGCCGAGGGGGTCGTAGACCAGCACCAGATAGCCTTTTTCGGCAAAGCCCGCCGGCGTTCGCTGGTAGCTCTCGGCTGCCTTGCCGTTGCGGCTGTGGCCGGGCGGGAAGAGAATGCCTGGAAATGGCGCGGCATGCTGTTTGGGCACATACGCAAGCGCGGATACATAGAAGAGAGGCTGACTCTCGAAGACAATCTTTTGAATGGTGTAGTTTTCACGGTCCAGCGTCCCCACAATCCGCGCATTCACTGGGGTTCTCTCTGGAAAGGGTCCAATGGCCTGTTCGAAGGCAGACATCAAGTGTGCGCGGCGTTGCTCCCATTGCTCCGGAGTCCGCACAGCCGCGCGTGCTGTTTCAGCATGGTCGAAGAGCAATTGAGCCTGCTGGATGAGATAGTCATGGAGCATGTCCGAGGGGACTATGTCAGCAGAACTTGGTGCGGTGGACGTTGCCATCGTGTGATCATCCCTTCATGCCGTACATGCGAAACCGACGCACTGAGGCGAGTATAGGTTCAAATACCACTATCTGTCAATTAGCAAGGAAGATAGGCAGCCAAAGCCGGCCTACGCCAGCCCTAGCGCTGGCGAAAGATGCGCTCCATCTCCATGCCGGTAAGATTTCGAATGCCGACGACAGTGTAGACTATGGCGATTGTGAGGATGATGATTGCGGGCACCGAAATTACCGGAAAACTCAGTGCCGTCATCTTCCCCAACTCTTCGTTGAAGGCCGTGGAGCCGGGCTGGCTTACTACGACGAGGCGTGCCAGGAAATAATTGAGGGTAGCGGAAAGAAAGAAGGACGACGCCACGATGTACGTGGCGGTAACGAGACGTTTGCTGTATTCCGGCCGTGTGCCGCGGGCATCGAGGGCGGCGTTCACCGCCGCGCTGTCGATTACCTGGTTCAGCAGCATGGTGAGCAGCGAGAAGCGGGTCTTGAGCGAGCCAAGCACCACCAGCCCAATCACAAGCGGAATTGCCGCTTCCTTTACGGCAATCCACTTTGGATCGAGCTTGAGCAGCCCGATGCCGCCCGTGAGCAAAATACCGACAATGCCGACTATAGGAAGAAAGTTGAACGTGCGCCGCTGGGAGAAATCGAAAACCCCGTAGACGAGAGGAAACGCCAGCGCGACCAGCAGACCGTTCACCGGCCCCAACCACTCTTCTCCGCTGAAGCGCATCAGAATAATCACGGGGATTACGATGTTCATCAATATGCTGAGCAGCGGGTTTTCACGTTGTTTCGGCGCATCGTGCTGTGCGGATTCACTCATTGCAGGCTCACCTACTCTGTGCAGCTACGTTTCTCCCTATGATAGTACAATGTGGATTTTTGGGGAGAGGCTAGCAAGAGATTCCGGTTAGCCGTTCAACAGGTTGAGGGCAAGCGGTAATTCCAAGCGAATGGACAAGGGAGTACCGGCCTGCTATCCACCCGTCGCGACACTCGTGGGCGAGCGCCGGGGATAGTAAGCGTGACGCCGCTAGGCGTCGGGTAGTGCGGTATTTGACCCAATCAACGTGAATGTGTTGTGCTTGCTACGGAAATTTGGGCAGCGTAAGGAGTTGCGTTTCAACTATGGTGCACCAACTGGCGAGAGTTACCCTCAAGACCGGAGAGCGGATGCAGTGTCTGCTGGTAAAGCAGCCGGAGGAGAGTTGGGCCAATGGCGTGCAACGCTTGCTCGTCCACAAGCGTGACCATGTACACTGGCATATCGCGCGGAGCATTGCGGGGCCGCTCGATGAACTCGAAACGCGCTTTTACCTTGGCATCATCAAGGGCGAGGCAGTTGGGAACATTATGACAGTGGAGTACGGCGGCATCGGCATTCTGGGCCACGTCTATACGCTTCCCGAGCAGCGGCGCAAGGGCATCGCGAGCCGCATCATGGCCGCGCAGATGAAGGATTTCCAGGAGCGCGGCGGACGGACACTCACCCTCGGCACCGGGTTCGATTCGCCGCCCTACTGGATCTACCACGGCTATGGCTTTCGCAGCATTGTCGAGGGCAGCGGCGCCATGTGGTATTGGGCGCGGCCGGAACAGGCTGAGGGACTCTGGCAGGCTGAGATCACCGGCATCGCGTCGCCGCGTTGGCAGCACTGGCCGCTGGTGAATTTGCTGTGCATACAGCCCCAAGGCGACCGCCTCCGGCACACCGCCCGCCGCCTCTGGGGTCTGCGCAACTTTGAAGGCGACTACACCAAGTACATGCGGGACCTGGAGGCTGAGGATTCGTCCATCGTGGCACGGGTGTTGGAAAACGAAGCGGGTCTGGTGGTGGGTTGGGCGAGCCTTGAGGACGACCCGATCTGGGGAGGAGCGGCGGCGTTGCTCGATTTCCTCATGCATCCGGTGGCGTGGCACGCGGCTTCAGACTTGCTCGCGGCCCTGCCTCTTCCCTCAAAGCCGATCTTTGCGTATGCCGACCAGGATTCGCCAAAGAACGATCTCCTGCAGGCACACGGATTCACACAGCAGGCCTCCTGGCCGGAGTGGCTGTCTGTGGACGGCGCAAGGCACGGCGTGAACTGCTGGCTGCGACGCTGAAGTAACGGCGGGCACAGAACACGCCCGGCGTGACCTTGTCTGGAGCTTGTCTCACAAATGCAGCGCTCGGTGTAGACCTGCCCTGCGACAGGCTCAGGGGAATGGAAGAGGCAAGAATCCGTTCGTGCTGAGTGCTGCGCGAAGCCCTTGTCGAAGCACAAATTGGCCGTCGAACCGATTAATGAGATAGCTTCTACTCACCTTTAGGACTCCAGACTGCACCCGTTACTTTCGGTCTAGTGGGGAGTACTCATCACAAAATCGCAACTTCCTGTGTAACAGGGCCAAGCCCGCCGTTCAGTCAAGTCTTCGCCGCAGCACGGAATCTTCCGGCTAAAATGATTGACAGATTGTGCTACCATAATTAAAGAGAGTGGCATATCTGCTTCCAAGAGTGTGGGTATGCGGTGAGGGGGCTGAGAGCACGTACGCAACTACGTAGCGTCATTGCAGAGGCAGGGCGCGATGCTTTCACGCCGAGCTTTAGTGATAGGTGCGGCCGCGCTTGGCGCCGGTTGTGGGCCTATGAGGTCTTTTCTGTTAGTTCCAAGTCTGCCGAAACCGGCCGAACTCACCTGGTTCTCCCTGACCTTTGGCGGATTGTACGAACCTGCTGCGCGTGAGCAGGACCTCCTCGCGAAACTCCAAAGCGCGGTCGCGGCGTTGGGGGAAGATAAGGAAAACCCCAACGGCCCAGTGCGCGGCAACTACCGCGTGACTCCGCGCCTCATCGAGAACTGGCATCCCTATCCCGCAAGTTGGGGTCAGCTTGTTGATTGGCTAGGCTCCTTGGAAGTTGACCTCCTGTCGCTGCCTGCCCCGATGGTGCGGGCTTTGGCAGACCAGCGCGTGCTCCTGCCCATAGACCGTGTGCTGAGCGCCGACAGCAAGCTCCTTACCCAGGAATTCTACCCCTACCTGCTCGATCCGTACCGCTTCGAAGGCTCACTCTACGCATTGCCGGTGAACGCGCTGCCACTGATGCTCTACTACGACGCCCGCTATTTTGCGGCCGCCGGGGTGCCGCCTGTCGATAGTGGCTGGAACTGGGATGCCCTGGTGGAGAGCGCGGTGACGTTGACACGGCGTGATGAAAGCGGCGCTACCGAGCACTGGGGATTTGAGGCCCACCGCTACGGGCTGTGGTGGATGCTGTGGCAAAACGAGGCGGAGCTTCGCGATCCCGAGACGGGGGAGTGCTGCTTGCAGGATCCGGCCGCTGGCGAAGCCTTGGAGTTCTATAGCAATCTGCTGCACAACCATCGCGTATCACCACCGCTGATGAGCGATGATGCAGCGAAGTTGTACGAGGTTACCGCAGACTCGTGGCCCGCCATGTTCTATACCCCACGCCAACACATGTGGAATGGAGATTACCGCTGGGCGAAATTGCCCCACGGCAAGGTGCGCAGTGTGCCGGTGTACAGCGACATGAGCATTGCGATTACGGACTGGACGGAAGACCTCGAAGCGGCAGCGACGGCGCTCAAGGGTCTGGTCGGCATCATGCAGCAGTACGTGAGCGTGCCGGCGAAGAGGGAAGCGGTCGCGCAGCTTGCCAAGTTCCGCCGCAACCTCCGTCCCGCCGAAGTCGCGGCCGTGCAGGCGTCCCTGGAGCACGGCCGCATGCTGCCGCAAGGAGTCCCAATGAACGACGGAATTCCTACGCTGGCGCAGGCGCTCAGCATGGGAGATGCGGCCTTCCAGCTCACGCGAGAGGCCGCGCCGGGGTTGGACCGAATTTTGGCGGCGCTCGTACGCGGTGACCATGTTGAGGCCATTACGAGCAGGGCCTGTGCCCGCGTGTGAGCGAGGAAAGATTCACGGTGCAGGGAATACGCCGAGAATCGAGACTGAAGGCAGCCTGAAGGGAGCAGAACAATGCTTACCCGTCGCGCATTGATTGCGAGCACAACGGCGCTGGCGGCCGGGTGTAGTACTCTCGAGTCTTCATTCTCCGCGCCGAGCCAGCCCCAAGTTATCGGACTTGCGATTGTCGCGCGGACGGGAGCACACAGAGACGGCATATGTGGCCTTACAGGGCCTGCTGCAAGCCATGCAGCGGTTTGTCGCGGTGCCTGCGCAGAGAGAGGCGGTCGCGCGGCTGGCAGAGATGCGGCCGGGCCTCCTGCCCGAAGAGGTGACGGCCGTTCAGAATTCTTTGGAATATGGGCGCCCGCTGCCGTGGGACGAGTTGACGTCCGGCGCCATGCAGAAAATCACAGAAGGTCTGGTGCGCGGCGACCGGGTGTCGACACTCGTAAACGCAGCTTGTTCTTGGATAGAAGATTAACGGCGGGCTTGAGGAGAGGATTACATTTAGGGGGTTATCGGCAAATGACGGTTCTTCCCGCAATTTGACATTTCGGGAGGACGCTCGCTGGGATAATTTCGCTGACAGGCACTGGATTGTATTCCTGGTGGAGCGACCATATGCGGGAAAGGTGTAACGATCTCTAGAGAACGAGCCGAAACGTGAGATCAACGAAAGCGTTGAAAGGAACAAGAAAAGATGCTAACACGCCGAACATTGTTGGCAGGCACAGCAGCGCTAGCGGCCGCCTGCGGCGCCCCCGGGTCTGCAACGTCGCTGCCGACCCGAAGTAAAGAGGGAGAGCTAATCTGGGCATCCACGTGGTTTAGCGAACTGCGTGTATCGACCGGTTTTGCGCGGCGTATGCCCAATACGCTTGAAAAGGTAATGGCGGCATTGCTGGCTGACACGGAAAACCCCAATGGTCCCACTATGGGGGGCTACACCTTGCAGTCGGGCCTCGTTTCCCCAGAGCAAGCTAATCCCCGCCCCAGAAATCAGGAGGAGTTTCTGGCGTGGTACCAGAGCCTCGATGCGGACTTATTCACCGTGAATCCCTTCTTGGCGCAATGGCTGGGAGAGCAGGGCGTGCTAGCGCCCTTGGACCAGTTCATCGCCGCTGATGAACCGACGCTCATCCAAGGGCACTTCCCGTACCTGGTCGATCAGTTTCGGTCGGAGGGCGGGCTGTTCGCTTTGCCGGTCGACGCAAACCCATTGATGGTTCACTATGATTCTGCGTACTTCGCGGAGCGGGGCGTGCCTGCGGTGGACGATAGTTGGGGCTGGGATGACTTAGTGGAGAACTCAGTCAAATTGACGCAACGCAATGAAAAAGGCGAGGCGCAGCGCTGGGGACTGTTTACACAAGAGAGCGGATACTGGTGGGCGTTGTGGCAAAATGAGGCAGAGTTGGCCGATCCGACGACAATGAGTTGCCTGCTGCAGGATCCGGCGGCCGCGGAGGCTCTGCACTTCTGCCGCGACCTGCTGCATACCCATCGGGTTGCCCCGCCTGTGACGAGTGTGTTTGAGTGGCAGGATTCTGAATCGGCATCAAGGTTGTGGCCGGCAATGCTGTACCTACCACAACAGTACTTCTCGAGAGCCGGTTATCGCTGGGCGGCGTTGCCACAGGGCAAAGTGCGCAGCGTTCCGGTGGCTGGCAATATGGGCATTGCCATTGCCGCGCGCTCGCAGAACATGGAGACGGCCTATACGGCGCTCAAGGGTCTCGTCGACGTCATGCAGCCGCTCGCGAAAGTGCCCGCGCGGAGAGATGCGGTAGCGCGCCTTGGCGACTTCGACGAGAACCTTCTCCCCGCAGAGATCGCGGCAATACAGCAATCGCTGGAACATGGACGCGGGCTACCCCAGAACCTGCTCATGCAGCGCGCCATGAATGCTATCGTGGAGGGCCTCGCGCGGGGCGATGACGTTGCCACGGTGGTGAGGGAAGCCTGTTCCACGCTAGAAGCGTAGCCGCACAGGCAACGTCACGTGAAGATGGATTTCCGCGTGCGCGGGAATGACGGCCAATTATCGCTAATAAACTGTAAGCGTGGGAACTTTTCCCATGCTCCTTGGGCGGATGGTTAACATCATCTTGGGCAAGGTTCCTAACTCATTGGTTTAAAGAGAGTCGCGGCATTAGTCTGCCATAGAATGATGTCGCTAGGTCTTTCTGAGTAGGAGCTAGTTTCTCGACGGTATCCTCGATCAAGTTCTCCACGGTAGGAGAGCCAGTTAAGGCTTCCCCACGCACAGAATATATCATCACAGATGATGAACTTTTCATGAGTTTCTGTAACCTTGTCAATTAGCTGATGATCTCTTTCCTTTGGAATCAGCTTCTTCAATTCTGCAAGTGCCTTTTCCCCTTTTATCTTGTTACGCTGTCCATCTTGTCCATATCGGCGATTCACACCCATTCCCCAGGCAATTCGTACCGTTGCTCCTCTGTCTATTGCAGCGGCTAGCTTGTGACATACTTCACTATCAAATGCATACGGATCTATCCATGCTGAAACAAGCGTAAGTTCCAAGGATGCCTTGTCTATCGCTTGAAGCAGGAGTGGCCGGTGTTCTTCAGTCTTGATCAAGCGAATTCCCCCTTTTGTCAATTCATGCAGCTTATGTTCACGCTTGGCTAGCCTGTTATTCAGTTCCAGCTTTTCTAGCTCTAGATTTTTGATGCGAGCCTCGAGGTCAGCACGTTCTTGAGCATTCTGAGTTTCTCCCTTAATCAGTTTTGCCTCTATAGCAGCCTGGGCCTTTTCGCTGGATTCAAGGTTGAGCTCCTCAATAGTGGCAAGAAGATCCGTCTCCTCACTAGAAGCAACTACGGATCCTGGCCGAGACGCAGGCGATTCTGCCTTCCATTCCTCCGGCACTAGGTCCGCGCCATTATCTGCCAATCTCTGTATTGAGGCAGTCTCTTCTTCAAGATACTGTTGGGCGCGGTAGGCTGCGAAAATTGGCGTGCTCGCGTTGGGTGCAGTCATCTTGACCAAAATGACATCATCCCGGTAGCGGAGTCTCGTGTCTTTCAGAGCAGAAACGTCGAAAACCTCTGTCTCCTTTGAGATATTTCCGCGAGCATAGTTTCTTACTTGGGCAATGCTGATATTGCCTTGACGAGGCTTTCGAGGCCTGGCGGGAACGATAAATGCGCCATCCTTTCGAACGACTTCCCTGTCCAACAGACGATCAATGTCAATGTCAATGACCTTCTTGGTTAAGTGATCATAAGGAACCTTTATTGATCGATTCCGAGGACGAAATGATTTTCCGCCATCACTGAGCACTGTACGTCCCTGATCAGTCATCTCAATTCTCTGATCAAGTCGTTGGCGTATCAAGTTTGCACTAAGGAGTTCGGCGGCAGCGCCTGTCACAAAGCTGTCTGCTATGCCCAGCAACCTGCCGAGTTCGGCAGGTTGTGAGATGCCAACTGACAACAGCCGCAGAATAAAGAGGGCAGTGGTAGAGAGCTTATGTTCATCTATGACGGTAACCGTCAGTCGAACCTCATAGACCGGCAAGCATACGGGGAAAGCGGCTTCCACCGTGTAGTCGGGAAAACGACGTTTTGCCCGCGCGTGAACTGCAACAGGCTCATTTTGAGGATAGTTCATAGTAAATTCACCAAGTCAGGCGGAATGACTCTGCATTCGTTCCCATGCTGGCGGATATGCTCGAGCACGGCAGCAAACGGGTTGGGATCGGCGCCAATAGTAGCCGTGTCCATCATGTGATGGTCACCAACGATCACAAGCAGGTCACGGGCACGAGATAGGGCGACATTGATCCGTCGACGGTCTCTTAAGAAACCGATTTTTCGTTCTGGGTTAGAGCGAACCGTTGAATACACTACTATGTCACACTCGCGCCCCTGGAATGAATCCACAGTTGCAATTTCTATACGGAGGTTCTGCCATCGACTAGAGTCTTCCGGGTCGATGCGCGTGATGAGTTCTTGTACCTGGGCTAAATAGCCACTGATTACACCTAACGATGGCTTTTCTCTACGTTCCCGGCATTTCGTCTCTATTGTATCGAGTAGCTTGAGCACTATATCGGCTTCGGTGGAATTGGCGTATGATTCTCCATATCGACTCTCTGTACGATCCGGCAGAGAGGATGTGGATACCCAAGTTACAGGAGCGGGCATCCAGTCAAACGTGCGCCTTCGCGAGCGCTTCTCCTCTCCGTTTTCCAAATTCCCCTCGTAGAATACTGCGCTGATCAGGTTCCCAATAGCTGGGCGCATACGATACTGAGTGCGGAGACTGGCAAGATGGTCATGGCCTGACTCTTCCGCCTGTTCGACTAGGCTTTGGAATAGGCTAGTGTCGAGCCTATTCTCGTCGGATGGGCTATCCGACTCTTGGCCAAGCATCTCGTCGTCCACCATTGGTGGCAGTTGACGTTCATCCCCCACCAGAATTGCTCGTTCGGACTGGACAATTGGAATAAGGACCTCGGGAACTGTAGCCCGACCTGCTTCGTCAACGATAGCCCAATCGAAACCGACCTCTTCTTCCGGTGATGCGGTTCTTCGCTTGCCGCTGATAAGACATGTCGCTGCCACAACGCGCGACGACCGACCAATGAGTTCCTGAAAGTCCGGCGTGAGACCAGCAACTTTTGTCCACTCCGTGAGTATCTTGCGCAACTCTTGAATCTTGTGGAGCTTTCGTTTCGAAGGGTCTTTCATGTCCGATTCGCTTATACTAGGTGACACAGAGGCTTTGACGATTGCCGCCAAAGCCTCCTTTTCACTCATGACCTGCATGTCAATTGGCTGAGGTAGCAGTTCATTCAGTGTTTCCAGGTCGCTCTTTATCCGGGCGCGAGTTTGCTCAACCATTTCTGCCATTTCACTCTTGGTGGTAGCGGAGGCATCGGATGGGAGTGCATCGTACTCTTGTTGATATTCCTGAAGTTGCGCCACGTCATCCTCCACCTCTGTTACCCACTCTCCTATCGCTTCTGTATCTGCCGATACTGCATCCGCTGTTATATTCATTGCTTTGACGGCAGATTTTGCTTCGCGTTCTTCCTGACGCAGATCACCAAGCACCGGATTGCATTCATCCAAAACTTTCTTTCGCCATTCACGCGCACGCTCTTCCAAAGTCCAGCGTTCACCGCCGTGCCCGATCTTCTCGCCGCGACCGAGTCGGATCATCTCAGGAAGAGCATCACCGGCAGCTTTCGATATCTGCGTGAGCGCGTGATCAACGGCAATGTTTGACTGGGATGTGAGCAGGATGCGGGCGTCTGGATTCTGCTGCAGAATCTGCAGGATGATCTCAGCGATTACGGCGGTCTTGCCTGTTCCAGGCGGCCCTTGAATAAGGAACAGCTCGTTGCTGGATACGGCTCTTCTAACCGCTTCCTTCTTATCATCCGACAGCCAGTCTTGGAAGTAATCGAGATCTCTTTCCGAACTACGGGTTGCGTTGGATGGGTCTACGATGACGTTGGATAGGTGTGGGTTAGCCATCTGACCATGGAGGAATGCTCTCACTGCATATTGCTGGCGCGTGATGGCAGTCGAGGCTTCTATAGTATTGATCATCAAGAGGCCGGCTTTGGGAATAGCTGTATCATCTCTATGAAAGTGACGACTGTCTTTGGCCACTTCGACAATGCGTCCGCGGATTTCAACTAAGTTGCCAACAGGCTGTATTCGCGACTGGTGCGACTTTCTAACTGCAAGAGGGGCTTCGTTTTCCCAGTCAAGATTGTCTCGCGGCGCCCCGGCTAGGGTGAACCGCAAGTAGTCTGGATCTTCACTCACGTTCGAGTAACCTAATGCTTCTCTCTCAATCCGATTCCGGCTCTTTCTCAACTCAGTGTCCCAGCGTTCTATGAAATCGCGGCGGGAGCGCCGGCGCTCCTGTGAAACAGCCCCAACGTTTTCATAGGTGTCAAGTGCCGCCAACAGATGGTCTAGCTCTTCGGCTGCTATTGTCAGAGAGGAATCGCATTCTCCGGATCGAAAATCTAATTTGACCGGGACCCACATCGCTCGGCATTGCATTGAACGTTCCCGCTCACGCTCAAGGTTGGGGTGATAGGGAGTTTGCACTGCCTTTACGACAAGCGCATCGCCCTTCTCACCGGAGGTGCATATCAGGCGAAGAGAATCCCCAAGAATAATGAGATCCTCCTGGTTTCGCGTGTCACGGTGAATATATACATCATTGGACTCCAGACCACCAAGGTCTTCTACGAGAGCGTCTGCGACAGCCTGGAAGTCTTCGCTCGTGGTATACCCTGAAGCTACAACGTTACTCATGGCTGTACGCGTCAATTCAAGGAAGTGACTTGGCACTAATTCATTGCGCCAGGTGCTTTCAAGTGCTGTTAGCAACTCCGATCCCTTGTTCAGCCGCTCTTCTGGATATGGTGCTAACATTCTCTTCAGTAAGTTCCTGAGCGGAGGGGACTCCTTCACATGATTGTCTACCAGCGACGGAGATGGTCCTTCAGGAGGGGGCTCTTGACCAGATAGGAGGTGGAAAAACACAGCACCCAAAGAATAGATATCTGCTCTGATGTCGGTCGGTTCGCTTGCCCTTTGCTCGGGTGATGCATATCCCCCACTCCAAAAATCTGCCAGTGTTTCTCCCACTGTCAAATGTGTTAGGAGTTTGCTGATGCCAAAGTCCGTCAGCTTTGGACGGCCGTTCACGTCGAGCAATATGTTAGAGGGTTTAACATCGCGATGGACTACATTCTGCGAGTGGGCGTAAGTTAGGGCCTCCGCAAGCTCTCGCATGGCTCGATACTTCTCAAAACTGCTGAGTTGCGTTTGCAACGCACCTGTTAAGTAACGATCGAGAGAATAAGGCAGATATTCGAGGACGAGATAGAACGATTCCTCTGTATCGGACCACCCACTATGTAAAAGCCTTACGATATTGGGGTGTCTTAGCCTCTTTAAGGCGCTAGTTTCGCGCTTGAATAGCTCTCGTTTGATCTCGTCAGGATGGGCAGTATTCAGTACTTTTACGGCGACTTGTGCGTTTCCAGACGCGCTATCCAGAGCAAGATAGACAGAACTCATTCTGCCGTTTCCAATCTGCTTTTGAAGGACGAACCGACTGTCCAAACCTATGCTCCTTTGGAAACAGAATTATGCAACTATTCTATCACCACATGCACCAAGGCTGGCTGGACCCAAGTTTTCTACAAAGTCATGCCTGGAAAGGACAAGATATAGACCTACAATTCTCTCTGGGCTTCCTACCCCCGTTCGGCGAAGACCGGGGCGAGCATGTTGTCCACCGGCGCGAAGCTGTCGGTCAGGATCACCGCCGGTCGGCTATCCACGTACTCCCGCAGGCGCTCAGGTTCCAAGAAGGTGCTCACCGGTCCATCCGGCAGCAGACTGCCCACTGCACTATGCAGGGCGTCTTCCGTTAACGGTTGCTTGCCAGCCACCAAAACGAATGTATTGCGGCCATCTTGTTCCCAGCCGGGGCCGTCCGCCAACAAATACACGTGCGGAAACACTTGTTCCAGGGTCAGAATGAGCGACGGCAGAAAGACGCCGTGCTTGAACGTGTCCACCACGTTCAACATGTAGTACCCGTTGGGAGCCAGGAGATCGTGCACGATCTCAGCGAACTCTCGCGTCGTCAAGTGATAGGGCACCGAGAGGTCGTTGAACGCGTCGCCAATGATGGCATCGTACTGTCCGGCCCCTAAGCGCTTCACCACCAGGCGCGCGTCTTCGTTATAGGTTATTACGCTCGTGTCGCGGGGGAGACCCATCCTCTCGTGCGCGATCTCGGTGACCGCGGGGTCGATCTCCGCCACCTCGATCACGGCGTCGGGGTAAACGACCTCCAGGTAGCGGGGGAAGGTGTAGCCGCCGCCGCCAATTGAGAACGTGCGGATGCCGGTGCGGTCCCCGGCAATATACTTCACAAGCTCAGCATAAATCTTTACATAATCGTAGTCTAAGCGTGTGGGGTCTTCCAGGATGCTATAGCTGTGGATGAGGTGGTCGAGCACGAGCCGGCGCTGGGTGACGTTTTCCGCCAGCTTCTTCTCTGTGACGCGGATGCAGAAGTAATTCGTCTCTACGTTGCAGGGCGCGGCGAACGCGCCGCGCGGTTGCAGCGCCAGGGCGTCACCGGCGAGTTGCCGGACGTACGAAAAGCCTAAGGGCAGGTTATACGCGTTGCGTCCGTAGCTGTAAACGGTAATCCCCACGAGGAGCACTGCCCCACCCGCGAGGAGCAGGCGGCGATTCCACAGATTGCCGAAAATCACCGCCACAAGCAGGAGCAGCAAGGCCACGAGCAGAATGATCGTGCGCGTGCCGAACCACGATACCAGGAAGAACCCCGTGGCAAAGGTGCCGGCAATCGCGCCCACCGTGGAAAGGGCGTAGATGCGTCCCACCACACCGCCGGTGCGGGTCAGGTCTTCCAGCGTGAGCCTGACGACCACCGGCGTGATGGTGCCCATGAAGAGGCTCGGCAGAAAGAAGACAACCGCAGTAAAGAATAGAATTTTCAGCATCAAGTGCACCGGCAGGTCTTGCGCTATGCCGGAGAAGATCGCCGTGAGCGGCAGGATGGTCAGGGTAAGGATACTGGAGAGCAGGAAGAGCACACCCAGCGTGGAAACCGCCGGAAAGCGGTCGCCGATGCGGCCGCCCACGTAGTTCCCCAGGCTGATGCCGGCCAACATGACCCCAATGACGCTGGTCCAGGTGTAGAGGGAGACGCCGAGGTAGGGCGCGATCATCCGCCCTGCCGTAAGCTCAACAACCAGAGTGCAGAAGCTCGCTATGAAGACAATCGTGCCTGCCCGCCAGATGCCGCCCATGAAGTTGTCCTTTCGTTGCCCTGTGAGGTGGTATGACCTCTCTGTGCAGAGAGCATTCTTGCCAGGAAGAAAGTCGGTATGATTTGAGCACCATACCATTGTAGCCGCGAACCTGGTTTGCTCGCATCCCCGCAACTGCTTGGTTACACTAGAATGAATAGCGGCAAGCGTATGCAAGAGGAATAGGCACGGCAATGGCTGGCATCACAGCGCGGCAGCGTGAAGACATGATGAGTGTGCTGACGGCGGCCTTGAAAGCGGTTGACCCGGCGCAAGCGGTGCGGAACTGCGTACGTTGCGATGGCTCGCGCTTACTGGTTGGGGAAAGCTCGTACGACCTGGATTCCTATCGGAGGATACTCGTGGTGGGTGCGGGCAAGGCCAGCGGACCCATGGCGCAGGCGCTTGAGGACATCCTCGGCGACCGCTTGGCCGGCGGCGTCGTGAACGTGAAGGAGGGCTATGCGGTTCCTACCCAACGGATCGAACTGATCGAGGCGGCACACCCCGTGCCGGATGAGAGCGGCGTGCGCGGTACCGAACGTATCCTGCAATTGGCGGAAGCGGCAGGCGCGGACGATCTGGTGTTCTGCTTGATTTCCGGCGGGGGCTCGGCGCTCATGGAGCTACCGGTGGGCGACATTTCGCTGAACGATCTCCAGCAACTCACGGACCTGCTTTTGCGCAGCGGCGCCACCATCAACGAGGTGAATACAATCCGCAAGCACATTTCGCAAGTGAAAGGCGGTGGACTGGCGCGGGCCGCCGCGCCTGCCACCCTGATTGCCCTCATTCTCTCGGACGTGGTGGGGAACCCACTCGACTTCATTGCCTCCGGGCCGACGGTGCCTGACACTACTACATTCCAAGACGCGTGGGATCTCTTGAGCAAATATCGCCTGCAGGATGCGATTCCCCAGACCGTCCGCGCGCAGCTTGAACGCGGTCTCAGCCACGAAATTCCGGATACGCCCAAGGAGGGAGACCCCATTTTCGCGCGTACAGCGAGTGTGCTGGTGGGCAGCAACGAAATCGCCGCCCGCGCAGCTCTGGACGCAGCAACGCAATTGGGGTATAATTCGTTATTAGTCACCACCTGGGTGGAAGGCGAGGCGCGTGAGGTGGCCAAGGTGATGGCTGGTGTCGCGAAAGGTCTGATTCGCCACCACTCCCCCCTCTCTCCTCCGGCGTGCCTTATCTTTGGCGGTGAAACCACAGTGACGGTGCGAGGTGAAGGAAAAGGCGGGCGCAACCAAGAAATGGCGCTTGCCGCAGCGCTGGCCCTGGATGGCTGGGAAAACGTTGCGGTGATGGCGGTGGGAACAGACGGCACGGACGGTCCCACCGATGCGGCCGGCGGCATTGCGGACGGTACGGTACACGCGCGGGCGCGAGTTCTCGATTTGGATCCGCTCGTTTACCTCGATAACAATGACTCGTACCATTTCTTGCAGCAGACCGACGCCCTCCTGGTTACCGGTCCTACCAATACCAACGTGAACGATCTGATTTTGGTCTACGCCTTCCAATAGGTTTTTCGACCGCTTCTGCCCGCGCCAATCCTCTAGTCCAACCTCGACACTCCCCGCAGCAAACGGCAGGTAATCTCCGTATGGACATGCAAGAAGAGTCACTTCCTCCCCTAGATACGTCGCTCTTCCCTCGTGCTCCTGTGCAACGCTGGCACTCAGTCAGTAGGCGTAGCGACTTGCGCCCACTCTCCCAGAGCCGCAGCCATAAGATGCTTCTCACCGTCAGCCTTGCGATTGCTGTCCTTTTGGCAGGCGGCGGCACACTATGGTTTGCAAGCAGTTACGGAGCCGGCTCCGATCGCGAGCCTATCGCGCAAGTAGGCGAAGTTGCGCGCATAACCCCGGTAGTTTCAACCCCCAACCCAGCCGCCGCGGCCCCCACTCCTGTGGCGCCTGCCGCGCCGGAATTCCACGTCGTGCAGACCGGCGAGGTGCTAAGTGCGATTGCGAGCAAGTATAATACTACTGTGGCGGCCTTGGCTGAACTCAATGAAATTGAGGATGTTAACGAGATCAGGGTTGGGCAACGACTACGACTTGTGCCTGAAAAGCAGTGAGGGGCGGGCAAAGTGGGATAGCGCCGAACGATTCATTGTTATCGGCCTTATCGTACTTTCCATCGTCCTTGCGCTCTGGCTCTCTGATACTGACGTAGCACGCGCGGCATCGGGTACGCCTTGGCATACTCAGACCGACTCCCTTCCGGGAGAAGTGCTGCCTGTTTGGGAACTCTGGCGCAACGCCTTTGCGTCCCAAACATGGGAAAGCGTGCAGCAATCGTGGGTGACCGATAGCACCCCCTGGCTGGTGTCGCCGCATCCTACCAACGCGAATGCCGCCTTGACGGCAGGTCCCCTGGGTGTGTACCGGACCGTCGATGGAGGAGAGACCTGGACCCGCCTTCCAGGGATCGTAGACCCGGTCATCGCAATGGCGTACAACGCGCAGAATCCGCAGATTGTCTTCGCCGGTACCGAATTGGCCGGCACCTATCGCAGTGAAGACGGGGGCCTTTACTGGGGGAGCATCGACACGGGTCTGCCGAGAGACCGGCTGGGTAACGTGGCAGGCGCCGTAGCGCTGGCTACGGACCCCATTGTTTCCGGCACACTTTTTGCCGCTACGACGACTGCGGGCGGACTCTACCGCTCGCAAGATGAAGGGGCCTCGTGGCACCTGGCGAACAGCGATTTGCCGGAAGAGCCGGTTCTTGGCCTTGATGTCTCCGCGAGCGGACCGGTTCGGCTCTATGCAGTTACGTCCAGTAGTCTTTTTCTCTCCAGCAACCGCGCGGACCAGTGGTCGCTGGTTGGTGCATCTCCCATAGAGACATCGCAGGAGTTGCTCCTCGAGCCCAACACATTGAATTCGCTGCTCCTCGTGGCCGAAAGTGCGCTCTTCCGTTCGACGAACGGGGGTGTATCGTGGGTGGAGTTGGACATACCGGCCGAAATGGCGCCGATCAGCGACGCCTTGTTTACGAGGGGAGGGAACTACACGTATCTTTTCGTAGCCGGTGCAGGCGGATCCTATTGGCAGCGAATTACTCCGGTCTCGCCACAGTCGCCTCCCCAATCGGAGTCGGATACAGAATCGTATGTCGTCGTTACGGGACACACTATCAGGGAGCCTTTTCTTGCGTTCTTCAACGCCAACGGAGGGGTGGCGCGCTTTGGCTACCCGCGAACGGATGCTATCGACGAGGACGGCAAGACTGTGCAATACTTCCAACGTAGCAGGTTGGAAATAGCCTCGGATGAAAGTGGTGAGCGCGTGGTGCAGTCTCCACTTGGCACGATCTTGCGAACGGGAGCCGATCCATCCGCCGGTTCCTCGCAATCGACTGCGAGCTCCGCGCAAACGCAGTATGCCGTGGATCAGGTGTTCATTAACTTCTATGCAAGCAATAACGGGCGCGAGTCTCTTGGCAGCCCAATCGCTCCGGCAGCCGATGAGGAGCAAGTCAATGGGGCCACGCTGTATACGCAATACTTTGAATTTGCACGGCTCGAACACCATCCTGGAGCGGAGTCGCCCATCCTCATGGGGTTGATTGGCGATGAGTACTTGACCCAGAAAGGCTGGTTACAGTAAGGCCTATGCGCCGTACTCGTATCGTTGCTACCATCGGCCCGGAGTCAGCGAACGAGGACATGCTCCGTGCCATGCTGCATGCGGGCCTCGACGTGGCGCGCATTAACTTCTCCCACGGCAACCATGAAGCGCAGGCGCGATCCATCAGGTTGCTGCGCCAGTTGGCTGCTGCGGAAAATGCAAACCTCCCCATTATGGCCGATCTTCAAGGGCCAAAAGTGCGTGTAGGCACTCTTCCTGACGAGCCCTTGCACCTCTCCCCGGGCGGCCAGCTCATTCTCACTATAGAGGGCGATGGAGTCGATGCCGCGTCACGTCAGGAGTTGTTGGACTACGCCAAGTCGATCGACCCCGGTGCGTCCCAGGTTGATATGGCGCCGGTCAGGTTGGCGGGGCTCGCTACCGAGACGCGCCCCGGCGACACAATCATGCTTGACGACGGATTGATCGCGGTCGAGGTGGTTGCGACCCACGTGAAGGCCGGGCAAGCTGCTGTTGTCACGCGCGTGGTTCGCGGCGGCGCGCTTGTGAGCGGCAAGGCAGTCGTCGTGCGGGGACGAAGTCTCAACTTGCCAAGCCTCACTGCGAAAGATTGGGAGGACGTGCGGTTTGCCGTGGAACAAGAGGTGGATTGGGTAGCGCTCTCTTATGTACGCTCGGCAACTGACGTTGAGATACTGCGGCAGTTGATGCTGAATCACGGCGCCACAATCCCAATAATCGCGAAAATCGAGACCCAGGAAGCGCTTGAGCATTTCGATGAGATTCTCGCGGCGGCAGACGGCATCATGGTGGCTCGGGGCGATCTGGGCGTGCAGGTGCCGCCTGAGGAAGTCCCGCTGCACCAGAAGGCGATCATTCAGAAAGCACGCACACAGGGCAAGCCGGTCATCACGGCAACGCAGATGCTTGAATCGATGATGCAGCACTCGGTGCCGACGCGGGCGGAGGCCAGCGACGTGGCAAACGCAATTCTGGATGGCAGCGATGCCGTGATGCTCTCCGGCGAGACTGCCATCGGCCCGTATCCGGTAGAGGCGGTAGCGGTGATGGCGCGCATTGCCAACAGCGTCGATCCCCATGTGGTGAGCTTCTCCGCTATTGACGTAAGCGACGCCACGGATGCCATTGCAACGGCAACACACCGCATTGCGGAAGAACTTGGCGCCGTCGCAATCTTTGCCCTTACGCAATCGGGCTACACCGCCCGCATGCTTGCGCGCATACGCCCGCACGTGCAACTGCTCGCGGTAACGCCGGACAAGTCCGTGTGGCGCCAGCTTGCGCTTAGCTGGGGTACCGTGCCATTGCTGGCGACTGGGGAAACGGACACCGACATGGCCTTGCGCGAGGCGGTTGCGTTGGCAAAGGGCGCAGGCCATGTGCAGGATGGCGATACGGTGGTATTCACGGCCGGCATGCCCTTTGGCGTGGGCGGCACGACCAACCTCATCCGTATCCATGAGATTGGCAAACCGCTCAGCCTCAAAGGGGATTAGGCTGCCTAGACGTTCGCCCATCCAGTCCGGCAGTAGGTGGGGATGTCTGTGGGACATCGTCATACTCGCGGCACTCATATACGGCAACGTATTACTCTGGGGCAGTCTTGGGATAGGGTGGGATGACGTTGCTTCGGTCATTGCCGATGCGCGCGCCGCGGCTGCCTCATTCGCGCAAGAATTCGCTCAGTCCCGTCCTCCCTCTGTGACTGCCTCTCCCGTAGTAGCGGCAACCCGTTCTCCTGCGCCGACTGCGACCGCCGTTACTTCTGTTTTGCCAACTGCTTCTGCCTCTCCTACCCAATCAGTTGAAGTTTCTACTCTGCGGGACTTCACGAACGGTCCCTGGCTGGAGCAACAAGGCCCCCGCTTGGCTTCCGCCATAAAGGAGCTTGGCTGGTTACGCGACGGAATCGACGGCACGGAGGCCGAGGCAATTCAGGACCTGCTCTACATCGCGGTCGTAAGCATTCCCGTCGCTTCATTGCTCGTCTCCTTGGATTGGATTCAGGACGGCATTGACAATGTTGAGATTAAAAGCATTGAACGATTGTCTTATATAGCGTATAGTGACGCGCAGGTTGCAGCGTCGGTCGTCTCCCTGCCGTGGGTGCAGGACGGTATCGCGGAAGCGGAAGTTGACCTAATCGAGAGTCTCGCTGTGCTAGCAAGGGACACGGAGGCGGCATTGCGCATTGTGAGCATGCCATTTCTCGCAACCATTGAGCCGCCCGATATAGCGGCCGTCATGTCGCTGCGCCGGCTTGCGGCCTTAGAGCCGGAGGCATTCGCGAGATTGATGTTCCACCCTGCACTGCGAGATGGCATATCGAACGATACTGCACACATTGTCGCTACGCTGTATGGCGTAGCAAGAACGAACCCCGATCTAATCGATGTCTTACTCGATCCCACCAAGGTTTCCCTGGAACAGCGAACCATCACGCTGCCGTTAGCGGGCGAGGTCGTCCTCTCTATCATCCGCACGGGTCCGGGCACGGCGCGATCGATGGATCTGCTGGAGCACTCTGTGCGCGGCGCGGAAGAGTACATGGGCGCGCCGCTGCCGACCGGTTACGTCGGGGTGCTCTACGAGAACGCCGTTTTCTCTTCCAAAGCAGGGACGAATTTTGGCACGCACATTGCCATCCTGCCCCAGTATGACGTCGAAGACGACAGCCATGAAGCGGCTTACGCAGGCCATATCAACGCTCATGAAGTAGCGCATTACTACTGGAGCGGCAACGAGGATTGGGTAGATGAGGGCGCGGCGGAATTCATGGCCTTCGTCATCGATGGGGCGCGGCCCGATCGACCGACAGGCGCTGCCAGGTTTCCCTGCGCCTATGCCGACTCTATCGCCGAATTGGAAAGTCTGGAAGTCGCGCGAGTTGACGTTGAATTTTCTTGCAACTACTCACTGGGGGTGCGGCTCTTCGCAGACCTGCGCCGTACGCTGGGACAAGGAAAGTTTCGCCAAGGATTCCGTGCCCTCTACCTGGCGTCGGAACTCGAAAATGGTGCCGATAACCGCCGTGGCACATCGGTGGGGATCGGCCAGGTCAGAGCGGCTTTTCGCTCGGAGGACGGAGCGGAACACACCCCTATCCACCGCTGGTACGACGGCACCGAGCCCTATGACCGCTCCCGTCTCGACGCGAGCCCAATTGATCCTAGCCTGACCAGCATCAATGGGCGCATCGATGAGGCGTATGTGACTACCAACAAGAACGGTCCTGGAGTGTCCGCCTTTTCCGCGCAGGATGTAAATGATTGGGTGTATCTCGTCTTGAAATACTCGTACAATGTAGCGGGAGGCTCGCATAGCATACCCCTGAAGATCGTAGAGTACTACGAGGACGGTTTCGAATACAGCCGCCGGAGCGGGGAGTTGACCGCAGAGGCCAAGTACGTCGGCGGGACGGGGTGGTTTTCGATCGGGCCGCCGCCTGTGCAAAGATGGGCGCCTGGGCGCTATTGGGTTTACGTGTACGCGGGCGAGCGCAAGGTGGCCGCGGTGGAATACCAAGTCACGCCCTGACCGCTGGGCGTCGGCGTCACAGCCGCTGGAACGATAGTATTGCTTTGGGTTTGTAGTTGAGAATCCTCATACCCATAGTACGGAGATGAAACATGCAACCCGGCAATCAACCGCTTGGCGTCTATCTGCACGAAGGTTGCCATCAGCCGCGCAGCCAATACGTGCTGGAAATCCTGGCCCATGCCGGAATTCCCTTTACGCGCGTGGACGCCGCTACGCTGCCGGAGGCGCTGGCGACCCTCAAGGTGCTCATCCTGCCCCACCATGGCGTGACCACCCCGGAGATGGGGAGGCTCTATGGCTTTGTGGCCTCAGGCGGCGCCTTGATTGGGCTGGGCGGTACGAGCGGTTTGGACGACCTCTTCGGCGTGCGCACACAGACGGGTACGCATGAGGCTTATCTGCAGGTCACACAGCCGGAGCATGCCCTGGTGCGCGATCTCCAGTCGTCATTGCACGTCTGGGACGCGGTAACGGCACGAGCAGCCGGGGCGACGGTGCTGGCCAACCTCTGCAACCGGGAAGAGAAGCGCCTTGGCGTCGGTCTAAGCGTCTACCGGCTCCAACAGGGACTGAGCGTCTTTTGCGCGGCGGACCTGCCGTGGTGCATCCTGCACATGCTGCAAGGAATGCCTGTGCATCGGGACGGTGTACCTGCCTCGGACGGCACGGCCTCGATTGACGAAGGCATCCTCAAGTGTGACGACGGGATTGTCCTGGATTGGGAGACGGACCGCACCTCCGGCACTGAGGTGCCGTTCTTTCGTGAGGCCATCGGTGATGAACTCCGTGCCGTTTTGCTGCGCAGCGTCTTTCTTGGCGCACTGCACACGGCTACCGCGCTGCCGCTGCTGTGGTACTGGCCGGGTGACCTAGAGGCCGTGGCGCATCTCTCCCACGACTCTGACAACAATGTGCTTGACCGCGCGTTCCAACTCTTGGAGAACACCCGCGAGCTCGAAGTGCACTCCACGTGGTGTATACAATATCCGGGCTACACGCCCGAACTCTACGCGGCTGTGGCTGACTACGGCAGCGAAATCTGCCTCCACTATGATGCGCTCTCGGGTAAGGAGCCCAACCGCTGGGACTATGGCGATCTTGTCGTTCAATGGGAATTCCTGCGCAAAGAGGCGAGACTCGACCACATTGCGAGCAATAAGAACCATTACACCCGCTGGGAGGGCTATCTGGAGTTCTTTGGCTGGCTGGAGCAACTTGGCATTCCTCACGACCAGACGAAGGGACCTTCAAAGTTCGGCAATACCGGCCATCTCTTTGGCAGCACCCATCCCTGGTTCCCAATGGAACCTGATTCCGGTCGCATCTATGACGTGCTGGAAATAAATTTCCTGACCCAGGACATGGTGCAATCGCGCGGCCAACCCGATGCGCCGGTAAAAGAGTACGTACCCTATAGCATTGCAGAGCCGCTGGTTGACAGGGTCAAGCAGCACTACGGTGTTGCGCACTACCTCTTTCATCCCCACCACTGCGTGCGGCCCGGCGTGCCGGCGGCCATGGCAGACGTAGTGCGTTACGCGCGGGAGCAGGGCATGCCCTGGTGGACCGCGCAGCAGATCAATGCGTGGGAGCGCAGCCGCCGTAGAGTTGAATTCGCCGACGTAGGCGATGCCGCCGCAACTGTTCACGTTGGCGTCCCCCTCGAGGACGCAACGCTCCTCGTGCTGCAGGTTGGCGAGCAAGAGTGTGAATTTCGGATTGATGGTCGGCCCGCGGCCTCCCGGAGCGTGGAACGCTACGGCTTTCGGTTCCAGGCGGTTACCCATTCTCTCGCAGCCGGCGAACACTCGCTGCGTTGGCAGGGATCGGCTTGAAGCCGGTGACTGGTAACACATGGCTGGCAAGGACGCGCTGGGCGCCGCCTTGCACGTTGGAGCAGGCCCAAGCAATAAACTGACTCCAGGCCGCAGCGGCTTTTGTACGGCGAAGTCACTGCTCACTGGCATTCGTTAGTTTGCGGACACTATTTCGTTCCCGAGCGCAAGCCGGGTTCGCTGTGAGCTTAGCGAAGGGCAAACGAGGTTTAGTCAAAATCGAGTGGTTGCCCATACGTCCGTTCATACTTCGACAGGCTCAGTACGAACGGGCGTAAGGGCGAGGGATCAAGTCGCAGTGAGCGGAGTTTTTCAACTATTGACGAGCGCATATGACAAGCGCATATGACCTCCGCAAGTTACAAGCGCAAGCGACAAGCGTAAGTAACGAGCGCAAGCTGTAGTTTCTGAGGAAGTTAAACGAGAGTCTCGCACCTTTTTCGCCAAATCCGGTAGGATAAAGCGGGAGAATGCTGATGCGTATTGTAATTGGCGCCGACCACAACGGACTTGCCAGCAAGGACGACGTGCGACAGTGGCTTGAAGCCGCCGGTCACACCGTGATCGACGTTGGGCCGCATCAGCTCGATCCGGACGACGACTACCCGGACTTCGCCCGCCTCGTAGGTGAGACGTTGCAGCGCGGCGAGGCCGACCGCGGCATACTGCTCTGCGGAAGCGGCGTGGGCGCAAGCATTGCGGCCAATAAGCTGCGCGGCATTCGCGCGGGCCTCTGTCACGATGTCTATTCCGCACACCAGGCCGTTGAGCATGATAACGTCAACGTGCTGTGCCTGGGCCCTCGTGTGGTGGGTCCGGCGCTGATGGAGGAGTTGGTGACCGCTTTCTTGGGCGCCAGCTTCACTGGTGAAGAACGGCATGCGCGTCGCCTTGCCAAGGTAACGGCGCTGGAGCAAGCTGAAGGGGACGTCGCCGTGGGCAGCGCGGAGGAGATCGAGACTTCGTAGGGATGGGCGATGGATGTAGCTTTGATACGTGGGCCGGATGTTTGTCGGCTCAGCAACTTCAGAACGGAACCGCAAGACTCAATCGCAAGGCTTACAGCAAATAGGAGGTAACTGTGGAAGAAAAGAACAAGCTCGTGCAATTGCAGGACTTTGACCAGAGCGTGTGGCTGGATAGCATCAGTCGCGGTCTGATCCAGTCGGGACAACTGCAAGCCCTGGTGGACAACGATGGGCTGCGGGGTATGACGTCGAATCCCGCCATTTTCGAAAAGGCGATCAGCGGCAGCGATGACTATCGCGACCAATTGCGCGCACTCCATGCCGGCGGCAAGAGTACGGTGGAGATCTACGAAGAGGTCGCCATCACGGACATTCAGTCGGCGTGTGACGTGCTGCGGCCGGTGTACGACGCCAGCGACGGTGAGCACGGCTTGGTCAGTCTCGAGGTGTCGCCGGAACTCGCTTTCGATACCGAAGGCACGATTGGCGAGGTGCGCCGCCTCTGGCAGCAGGTGGGCCGCCCGAACCTGATGATCAAGATTCCGGCGACGGACGAGGGCATACCCGCGGTGCAGCAGATGCTTACCGAGGGATACAATGTCAACATTACACTGATGTTCTCGCTCACCGACTACGACAACGTGGCGGAAGCCTATATTTCGGCGCTGGAGGCGCGTGCGGCGGCGGGCAAGCCGATAAGCCGCATCGCGTCGGTCGCGAGCTTCTTCGTGAGTCGCATCGACACGTTGGCTGACGAGTTGCTCGAGGCGCGTGTGCAGGCCGGTGAAGCGGGTGCGCAGGAGCTCTTGGGCAAGGTGGCGATCGCCAACGCGAAGATCGCCTACCGACATTTCCTCGACTTCTTCAAGTCGGAGCGATTCGCGAAACTTGAAGCACAGGGCGCCCGCGTGCAGCGCGTGCTGTGGGCAAGCACCAGCACGAAGAATCCGGACTACTCCGACGTGATGTACGTAGATAACCTGATTGGGCCGCACACCGTGAATACCCTGCCGGATGACACCATGGACGCGTTCCGCGACCACGGCACGCTCGCCCAAACGGTTGATACCGGCGTTGAAGAGGCGCAAGCGGTACTGGATGCCCTCGCTGCGGTCGGTGTTGATTACGCTGCGATGACGCGGCAACTGCAGCAGGAAGGCGTCGATAAGTTCGTGCAGCCCTACCAAGATCTGCTCAACCGCATCGAACAGGTGTGCGCAGAGCTCGTCGCCGCCAGGTAGCAATGGCAGCAGACGCTGACAAGTGTGGCGATGCCATTGCGAGCGCGTTAGCCGGTCTCACACGAGCGGAAGTAGGCAGACGGCTCTGGCAGAGAGACCCCGGCCTTTGGACAGACAAGCCGGAGGTTCAGGCGGCGATCCGCAACCGCCTCGGCTGGCTGAATGTGGTCGCAGACATGCGCCGCTCCGGGATAGCCGAGATTAGTGCCGTTGCGAGCGCGGTGAGGGCAGAGGGTTATACCGACGCCGTGGTCCTCGGCATGGGCGGCAGCAGCCTCTGCCCTGACGTCTGTCGCGCTACGTTCGGCGCCGCTCCCGGCTGGCTGCGGCTTCATGTTCTGGATAGTACGCACCCGCATGCCGTGCGAGCCGTGCACGATGCCGTAGACGTAAAGCGCACCCTCTTTATCGTCTCGAGCAAGTCCGGCACTACCGGCGAGTCAAACGCCTTCTTCCACTACTTCTGGGACCAAGTCGCGCAGGCAGGGATCGCGGCGCCCGGGGCGCACTTCATTGCCATAACCGATCCCGGTACGCCCTTAGATGAGGAGGCCACTGCGCGCGGGTTTCGTCACGTGTTTCGCAACCCGGCAGATATTGGCGGCCGGTACTCGGCGCTCTCGTTCTTTGGTTTGGCGCCTATGGCCCTCATCGGCATGGACGTGGCTGACTTCCTGTCACGGGCCGCGGCCATGGCGCAGCGCTGCGGATCGGAGGTCGCGGCAGGCGACAATCCCGGTCTTGTCTTGGGAGCACAACTCGCGACCCATGCCCGGCAGGGACGCGACAAGCTCACGCTGGTGTGCGCGCCGGAAATCGCGACACTGGGGTGGTGGCTGGAGCAGCTTGTGGCTGAGAGTCTCGGCAAGCAGGGCATCGGTGTCGTTCCGGTCGAAGGCGAGCGGGTTGGTGAGCCGGAGGCCTACGGCTCAGACCGGGTATTCGTGCACCTCGCGCTGCCGGGTTCGAGTGAAGGTGAGGAAACGGAGCGGCTGCGGAGTTTGGCTGCGCTGGGGCACCCGGTAGTTCGTCTACAGGTGGCAGATCGGAGAGACCTGGGGCAAGAATTCTTCCGCTGGGAAGTGGCAACGGCAATTGCGGGACACTTGCTTGGCGTAAACCCCTTTGACGAACCGAACGTTCAGGAGAGCAAGGACAACACAACCGCGCTCCTGCAAACGTACCAAGAGGTAGGCACGCTGCCTGCTGAATCACCGGCCGTGGAGGAAGAGATTCTCTCTCTTTACGGCGAGTGCCAAGGCCAGACGGTTGCAGAGGCGCTGCGTAGTTTTCTCAACCAGGTTGGGACTGGCGACTACGTCGTCCTAATGGCGTACTTGCCGCAGGAAAGCGCGACCCAAGGCCGTTTGACTGCTATTCGCCATGCCGTCCGTGCCGCGACACAGGCGGCCACTACCGTCGGCTACGGCCCGCGGTTCCTCCACTCGACGGGACAACTGCACAAAGGCGGCCCCAATACCGCGGTCTGCCTGCAAATCACGGCCGACGTTGGCGGCGACGTGTCGATTCCCGGGTCGCCGTACTCGTTCGGCACGTTCATCCAAGCGCAGGCGATCGGCGACGTGCGTTCGCTGCAGGGCCACGGGCGACGCGTCTTGCGCGTGCATCTGGGTGCAGACTACGCGCAAGGGCTTGCTGCACTCGAACAGGCGCTGGCTGACTTGTAATCGTTGGCCGGCGTAGTCAAGGGTATGGCAGGGCATTCCTCTTGTATTTGTCGCCAGATTTGCTATCCTACTTAGGTTAAGTGCCGCAGCGCGCACGTTGCGGGCTGATCCGGTGGTCGCCTCGCGCCACACGGTATAATGTGGCGCAGAAGTGGATTGAAGCGCTGAAGAGCAAGAGACTCAAATGCAATTTGCCGCCCAACCCTTCGAATTAGAGGACAGATCGCCCCAAATGCGGGTGCCGGAGGGGTGCGCCATTGTCATCTTTGGCGCTACCGGCGATCTGACGGGCCGTATGATTGTGCCCGCGCTCTTTAGTTTGCAGCAACGTGGGCTCCTGCCTGACGACTTTGCCATCGTCGGGTTTTCCCGCAGCAAGTGGAATACCGCGGTCTTTCGCGAAGAGATGGAAACCGCCGTACGCGAATACGCGGGCGCGATGACAATTGATGGAACAGCATGGGCGGACTTCGCGCAACGTCTGCACTACATCTCCGGCAACTACGGCAGCCGGGAAGACTTTGAGCAGCTTGCGGAGCTGCTGGGCAGGGTCTCCGACGAACATAGCTGCGGCGGCAACTACGTCTTCTATCTTTCCACGCCGCCCAGTGTGTATTCCGACGTTATTCAGCAACTTGGCGCGGTGGGCCTGCATCAAGCGAATGGGGAAAATTCCTCGTGGCGGCGCGTCGTAATCGAGAAACCGTTTGGCCGCGATCTCGCCACCGCCCAAACTTTGAACGCGCAGATCGCAAACGTCTTTGCCGAAACTCAGACCTACCGTATCGACCATTACCTCGGCAAGGAGACGGTGCAGAACATCCTGGTCTTCCGGTTGGCGAACCACATTTTCGAGCCGCTCTGGAACCGCCGCTACGTGGACCACGTGCAAATTACGGCATCCGAAAGCATTGGCATAGAGCACCGCGCCGGGTACTACGAAGAATCCGGCGCCATGCGCGACATGTTTCAAAATCATCTCCTGCAGCTCTATTCATTGGTTGCTATGGATCCGCCGGTGGTGTTCGACGCCGAGGAGGTCGGGGCGGAGAAGATCAAGGTCTTGCGCGCAACCCGCCCTATCCCACTGACGCAAATCGATCAGTGGGCGGTGCGCGGACAATACGGTCCGGGCTGGGCCCGTGGGGAATACGTCAAAGGGTATCGCGAAGAGGAGAATACCGACCCGCACTCTAACCGCGAGACTTTTGCCGCGCTGAAGCTCTATATTGACAACTGGCGCTGGGAGGGCGTGCCATTCTATCTGCGCTCTGGCAAGAGCATGACGAAGAAGGTGACCGAGATTGCCATTCAGTTCAAGCGCGTGCCCCACTTGCTCTTCGGGCTAACCCCTGCCGATGCCCTGAATCCCAATGCAATTGTCATTCGCGTGCAGCCTAACGAAGGTTTTTCGCTCCAATTCCGCGTGAAGTCTCCCGGTCAGACCATCCGGGTGCATCAGGTCAGCATGAATTTCGACTATGAATCCCTCTTCAACGGCGAGGCGCCGCCGGCCTACGAAACGTTGCTGCTGGACATACTGCGGGGTGACCGCACACTCTTTGCCCACAAAGAGTGGATCGAATACGCCTGGGCTTTGATCACGCCCATCATCGAGGCGTGGGAATCCAGCCCCGCGAGCAACTTCCCGAACTACGAGGCCGGGAGCTGGGGGCCGCCGGAAGCCGATGCTCTGATCGCCATGGACGGCCGCTCCTGGCGCCGGCCGTAGCAATCAGCTTTGCGATCTCCCTCTTGTTATGAAGATGACGAACCGCTTCCGCCATTACCATAGAAATTGGCCAGCAGCCTCCGTCATTCTCGCGAAAGTTCGCCCCCGCGCGGGGGCGCGGAATCCATCTTCTCTTCGCCGCCAAACTCCCACCCCCCAAGCGAGGGACAAGCCCCCCGCGCTGCATGACTAGAGACGCCCTGACGTTCGTGCCACTCGGATTCTGCTACACTGAAAGCACTCGCCGAGACAGCATTGTCATTGACCTATCCAACCATTTGAACTGACTGCGGAGCATTATCCCTATCATGAGACGTTCAACGCTACTTTGTGAGACATTGCGGGACGATCCCGCGGAAGCAGACGTGCCCAACCACATACTGCTGGTGCGCGGCTGCTTCATCCGCCAGCTCGCATCCGGCATCTACAGCTTGCTCCCGCTCGGGACGCGGGTGGCAGCCAAGATCGAGCAGGTCTTGCGCGAGGAAATGGACGCCATCGGCGGGCAGGAGCTCACAATGCCGGTCGTACAGCCTGCCGAGATTTGGCAACAGTCAGGCCGCTGGTACGACATCGGCGATGACTTGCTGCGGCTCAAGGACCGCGCGGAGCACGATTTGGTGCTGGCCATGACCCACGAGGAGGTCATTACCAGCCTCATCGGCTACAACGTCCACTCGTACCGCCAACTGCCGGTCATGCTCTACCAAATCCAGACAAAATTCCGCGATGAGCCCCGCCCCCGGGCCGGGGCCATTCGTTTACGCGAGTTCACCATGAAAGATGCGTATAGCGCCCACATTTCTCAGGAAGACCTTGACCGCTACTATCCTGAGGTCTACCAGGCGTACTTCAACATCTTCCGCCGCTGCGGGCTGGATGTGATCTCAGTGGACTCCGACGTGGGCATGATGGGCGGCACGATGGCTCACGAGTTCATGTCACTCACCCCGGTCGGAGAGGATACGCTGGTGCTCTGTGATGCGTGCGGTCTCAGCGCGAACCGCCAGATCGCAACTTTCCGCAAAGATGTCATTGACGGCGGGGAACCACAGCCGCTCGCGGAAGTGGCAACGCCTGACACGAAGACAATCGCAGAGTTGGCGGACTTGCTGGACATACCGGAGAGCAGCACCGCGAAAGCAGCCTTCTTCGTGGGCGATGCGGGCCTGATCTTTGCGGTAGTGCGCGGCGACATGGAAGTCAACGAGACCAAGCTCACGAACGCTACGAAGTCCACGGCGCTGCGGCCCGCGACCGAGGCTGAACTACATGAAGCCGGCATTGTGCCCGGCTATGCCTCGCCGCTTGGCGTAAGCGGCGTGCAGGTGGTCGTGGACGACCTGGTGGCACAATCTACGAACTTGGTGGCCGGGGCAAATAAGGCGGGCTACCACCTGTACAACGTGAATCATGGCCGTGACTATGAAGCGGACGTGGTGGTTGATATTGCCAGCGCGTATGACGGCGCGCCTTGCCCGGATTGTGGCGGGCCGGTGCGTTTGGAACGCGCGATCGAGGTGGGGAATATCTTCAAGTTGGGCACGAAGTATGCGGCAGCGCTCAAGGCGCAATACCGCGACGAGGCCGGAGATCAGCACCCCATGGTGATGGGCTGCTACGGCATTGGCGTTGAACGGCTCATGGCGGCGATTGTCGAGGCCTCACACGACGAGAGAGGCATGATCTGGCCGGTTGCCGTGGCGCCGTTCCAGGTCTATCTGGTGGTGCTGAATCAAAATGACGAATCCGTTATGCAGGCAGCGGAGCAATTGTATGCCGATCTCGGTGCGGCTGGGATTACGGTGCTATTCGACGACCGCAACGAGAGCCCTGGGGTTAAGTTCACCGACGCGGATCTCTTGGGCATGCCGCTGCGCCTCACGGTCAGCCGCCGCACGCTGAAGAACGAATCAGTGGAACTCAAGCTTCGCACCGACAAGGAGTTTACCCTCGTGCCGCTGGCAGAAGCCGTTGCACACGCTCAGGCTCAAATCGGTGCGTTGCAGGCGTCCATCGATGCGCGCGTGGTGGCGGAAGAGTTCGCAGTAGGCGGGTAAAATCCCTCTGTGGCGGACCGGTTGGCGCCAACAGGTATGCCAATAAGCCGAAAATCCCATATGGAGAGTCTATGAAGCTGAGTTTGCTTGCGGAAAGTGTGCGTCACACGTAGGGGCACGGCATGCCGTGCCCCTACACGTTTAGCGCCAAGGACGCACGCTCGTCTTCCTCAATTCAGGCCGGATCCTGAGACACTGCAGAGATTGATTCCCGCGCCAGCGGGAACGAAAGAATATAAGGCCGTCTATGCCGGTGGCTTGGTGTCTCGTATTCTAATTCCAGCGCAATTCAGGCCTTCCTACCGTTTGTACTGAGCACTTCGACAAGCTAAGTACAGGACTTGCTTAAGCAGTAACGGTAAGATGAGCGCAATATTGTCTCAAGTGAGACAACTCCTTGGCAAGTTGTGCGCTAGGTGAAAGAGCTGGGCGGTTGCACCTCTAACTCAATGCGCAGGTCGACCACCCAATGTGCTTCGCTAAGGTACGCAGCAAATTCTTTCGGCCGAAAGCCAAGAGCCTCCTCCATCCCCGCAACGTTCGCCGTGAAGCCTTCCTGCCACAGCCAATCGTAATAGGCTGCGTAGTCTGCGCCCATACTCTCGGCTACCCACTCCGGCGGCAGCGGCAGGAACTCAACCGTACACCCGATGGCTGCGCCGATGTCCTGGGCGATTTCTGCCCACGTGCGCGTGTCGCCCGCGAGATCGAGGGTTTTCCCCGCCCACAATTCCGGCGCGGCGAGCACGGCGGCGGCGGCGCGGCCGATGTCGTCCACGGCGACCAGTTGCGTGCTGATGTGGGGCGGCATGGGGGCGTGGAGCCGACCCGCGAGCAGATTGCCCGCGAGCGCATCCGCGCCAAAGATGTCCATGAAAAAGACCGGCCGCAGGATCGTCCAGGGAATCCCGCTTGCCTGGAGGCACTGCTCGGCATGATGTTTCTGCGCGTAGTGCGCCACGCCGGTTAGGTCGTCTGCGCGCTGCACTGACGAGTAAACGACGTGCGTAATGTCTGCCGCCCGCGCTGCCTCAATGCAGGTCTCAAGTTGCTGCCGCTCTGCCTCCGGCCCCGCGGCGTACGGCGTGCCCATGAGAAAGGCGGCCTCAGCCCCTTGGAATGCTCGCTTCATCTGCTGCGGGTCGGTCATGTCGCCCACCACCACGCGGGCCCCGGCGTTGATGAGGGCCTCCGCGCGGGCAAAGTCGCGCGTGAGCGCGCGAACGGTCTGTCCCGCGGCTAGCAAGGCGCGCGCCACGGCACCGCCCTGTTGTCCGGTGGCTCCTGTTACGAGTGTTACTCCCATAGACACCGGTAATCTCTCTCCTAATTTCTGATGCGCGCCGCTGAATGGTAACACGCTCAGTGGTATAGTGAGAAAAGGAGATGACTCAATGGAGAACTACAAGCAAGCGAATGCGGATGACTATGCGGCGCTTAGCCGTCGCTTGTCCGTCAGGCCCAGGAAGAATTCGATAAGGGCGACCGGCTCCAGGCCTCAGAAAAAGCTTGGGGCGCAGCCGCGCATGCCGTGAAGGCAGTCGCCGCGAGCAGATGCTGGAACCACAACTCGCATAGACTGCTCTTCGATGTCGTAGACCAAGTCTCGCGCGACGCGGAAACTCCTGTTCTGCGCTCGCTTTTCCACGCGGCGCACTCGCTACACCAGAACTTCTATGAGAATTGGCAGCCGGACGGTTCGGTACAGGATGGCATCAACCAAGTGAAGCAGTTTGTTGACTTGCTAGAAGAAGCCCGCGTTCAGCCCGCGCCGTCCTCGACTGTTATTGACCCAAAGCAGTGGGAGCGTCTTTCGCGATCGTTTGCGGAGTAGGCGTAACCAGACGGCCGTCAATCAATTCCTGCTTTGTGAGATTGGCACGGGAATGCCGGTCGTGTTGAGACGAATGCGGTAGAGGCTCGTGCGGGCAGTCACGTAGAGAGCGCTCCAATCACCATCACCCCAGGCCAGGTTTGCGGGCTGTTCGTCACCGATGATCCGGCCTAACACGTGGCCTGCCGGATTCATCACCCAGATGCCGCCCGGACCGGTGCAATAGACGTTGCCGTTGCGGTCTACCTTCATGCCGTCGGGACTGCCGGCATCGGAGGAGTTCATGTCCGTCCAGAGCCGCCCGTCCGTCAGCGCGCCGTCAGCATGCACCGTGAACGCGCGCACGTGGCGCCGCCGGCTGTCGTCGATATAGAGCGTCTTCTCGTCGGGTGAGAAGGCGAGACCGTTCGGCCGGTCGAAGTCGTCAACCAAAAGCCGTAGCGCGCCATCGGTCGTAATCATGTAGACACCCCGGAAGTCCAGGTCCGGCTGTAGCCCCAGGTCCTCGACGCCGTAGGGAGGATCGGTAAAGAAAATGGCGCCGTCGGAACGCACAACCACGTCGTTGGGGCTGTTGAGGCTTTTCCCTTGATACGAATCGGCCAGAGTCACATAGGTGCCGTCAGCTTCTTGGCGGCTCACGCGGCGCGCTGAGTGTTCGCACGAGATGAGGCGGCTTTCACGATCCAGCGTCAGGCCGTTCGCGTTGCCCGAAGGTGTGCGATAAGTGGAGACAGAGAAGCCTTCTTCCGACTCCTGCCAGCGCACGGTCCGGTTGTTAGGAATATCGCTAAACAGCAAGGTGTCGTCCCGCCAGACCGGCCCTTCGGTAAACTTGAAGCCGCCCGCAACGCGCTCGAGTTCCGCGTCTTGCGGCACGAGCTTGAGGAAGGCTGGGTCGCGTACGTCGAAACTTGTCGCCATAGTTATTTGCTCCAAGACTGCGTTTCCAAGATTGCGATTTCAGGTAGGCTTCATAGCTGCTAGCGTCTGCGAAAGACGTGGACCGCACGGCGGTTCACGTCCCAAGATGCTTCCATGATTGCTTCCGCCAGCGTTGGATGGGGATGCATGTTGAGGCCGACTTCCAACGGAGTTGCCTCCAACAGTTGGGCCAGTCCCATCTCAGCGACGATGTCGGTCGCATTGGGGCCGATGACATGGGTTCCCAGGATTTCACCCGTTTTCGCGTCGCAAATCATCTTCACAAAGCCCTCGGTCTGTCCCTTTATCAGCGCTTTACCCAGCGCGGCAAAGGGAAAACGACCTATCTGCACGTCTTTGTCTTGCTCGCTCGCCTCTTGCTCCGTGAGACCGATGCTGGCGATTTCAGGGCGGCAGTACGTGGCCCGCGGCACCCGCGTAGGATCGAGCGGGAAAGCCTCCTCGCCGGCGATGTGTTCCACGGCGGCGTGCCCTTCGGCAGTGGCTTTGTGGGCCAGCAAGTATCCGCCGGCGACGTCGCCAATCGCGTAGACGTGCGGTACATTCGTGCGGCCGTATCCGTCAACTGGAATGACGCCCCGCTCCGCGGTCACGCCGACAGTTTCCAGTCCCAAGTCTTCGATATTGCCGGCACGCCCCACTGCAACCAGCAATTTGTCTGCCTGCAGGGACTCCAGCTTGCCTTGCGTTTCAATGGCGACTGTAACGGAATCCTTGGCGGATTTTACACTGTCAACGATTAGTTTTGCGTCGGTCTTGACCGTGATGCCGCGCCGCTTGAAAGAGCGGCCGAGTTCTTTGCCGATGTCCGCGTCTTCCAGCGGCACCAGCGTAGGCATGACCTCAACGACCGTCACCGACACGCCGAAGTCATGGAGCAGGCTGGCCCACTCCACGCCAACCGCCCCCGCCCCCAGGATGATGGCGGAATCCGGCAGTGTCGTTAGCTCGAGTGCGTGGTCACTGCTAATCACGGCCTTGCCGTCAATTGCCAGCCCAGGCAGGCTGCGTGGGCGCGAGCCCGTCGCGATGATGATGTTTGTCGCGCGGAGGTCATGGCCGCCGTCACTGCTTGCTACGTGCACCGATTGCGGCGACGTTAAGGATCCGGTGCCGAAGTAGACATCTATCTTATTTCTTTTCAATAGGCCCTGGATGCCTTTGTGGAGCTGCCCTATTACGTGGGACTTGCGGGCGAGCACCTTGGCGTAGTCGAAAGAGACATCCGGGGCGATGATACCGAAAGATTCGCTTTCGTCGCGGGCATAGTGCAAGTGCTCGGCAGATTCGAGCAGCGCCTTCGTTGGGATGCAGCCCTTGTGGAGACAAATGCCGCCGAGCTTTTCTTTCTCTACCACCGCTATCTTCAGCCCAAGCTGCGTGCCGCGAATAGCGGCCGGATAGCCCCCCGGCCCACCGCCGATAATCACGACATCGTATGAGGATTCTGCCATTGCGCCTTTCCTTCAGGTGATCGCGCCAGCCCGCGGGCGGCAATCCCTGCTCTAGTTTTTCTTTAGTTTCTCGTCAGATGTACTGACTCCATCTTGCCGAAAGCGCGGCGTAAGAATCAAATAGGGCGAACGTCCGGTTCGCCCTATGCATGTGCCAAGGAGTTTGGTTGCCTGGCAGCTTAGCCGAGGAGATTATAGGGATTCTCCAAGAGGTCCTTCAGGTCGCGCAAGAACTCAGCCGCAGGCGCGCCGTAGAGAATGCGGTGATCGGCGGAGAGACTAAGGTTCATGATGTCGCCCACTACGATCTCACCCTCGCGGACGACGGGCCGCGGCTCAATCGCCCCTACGGCAATAATGGCTGCTTGGGGCGGGTTCACGATCGCGTAGAAGTCGCGCACGCCGAACATGCCGAGATTTGAGACGGTAAAGGTGCCACCTTCTAAGTCGCCCGGTCTATTCTTGCCGGCGCGGGTACGCTCCACCAGCACTTTGGCTTCCGCTGTCAAGCGGCGGAGCGGCTTGGTGTCACAGTTCTTGAGCACGGGGACAAGCAAACCGTCCGGCACGGCCACGGCAATCCCGATGTTTGCTTCTTGATGGTAGACAAACCCACCGTCGCGATAGGAGCCGTTGGCTTCCGGATGCCGCATTAGAGCGAGCGCGGATGCTCTGATAATGATGTCGTTGAAGCTAATGCGCTCTTCTTCATTCCAGGCCGCATTGACTTGGGCGCGCATCTCCCTTGCCGCGCCCATGTCCACTTCCATCGTCACGTAGAAGTGCGGCACCGTCGTCTTGCTTTCCAGCATACGCCGGACAATTGTGGACTGCATGCGGGAGAGCGAGGCTACCTCAGAGGAAATTGGCTCAGCGGCAGGATCGTCTGCTACCGCGACAACGTGCGCCGCGTTCTCAACATCTTCCTTGACGATGCGACCGCCGGGCCCAGTGCCCTTTATCTTGGTAAGATCAATGCCCTGCTCCGCAGCGAGGCGACGCGCGAGCGGCGACGCTTTGATGCGGCCGGCAGCGTCTCCAGCGACCGCTGCACTGGCAGGCTGCGGGGGAGGAGTAGCGGTGCTAGCGGTGGCGCCGTCAGTTCCGGCAGTGCTTGGCTGAGGGGCTGCTTCGCCTGCCGCGCTGGGCGCGGCAGCGGCAATTTCCTTGCCTAATTCGCTCTCATCTCCCACGAGTGCTATCGGCGCACCCAAGGCGGCCGCGCCACCCTCTGCAACGATAAGTTGCAGCAGAATTCCATCCTCCACCGACTCGAGGTCCATCACGGCCTTGTCGGTTTCGATTTCAGCGAGCAACTCGCCTTTCTTGACGCTATCGCCCACCTGCTTATACCACTGCAGGACTCTGCCTTCCTCCATCGTGTCGCTCAGCCGCGGCATGGGAATTTCGCGTGCCATATCTGCCGAATATCCTCTCCTACCGGCTTAGCTGCCGAGGGTTCGCTTGACGGCGTCCACGATCTTTGCCGGGCTGGGAATCACTTCTTGCTCCAAGGGTTTGGAATACGGCATGGGCACTTCCACGCCGCCTACGCGCTCGATGGGGGCATCCAGGTAGTCAAACGCTTCTTCATAGATGGTCGCGGCCACTTCGGCATTGACGCCAAAAGAGCGGTGCTCTTCTTCGGCTATGACACAGTGATTCGTCTTCTGCACCGAGTGGACGAGAGTCTCCGCGTCCAATGGGCGAATGCTGCGCAGGTCTATGACTTCCACGCTTATGCCTTCTTCGCTCAACTGCGCGGCAGCTTGCAACGCGAAGAGGACCATCCGCGAGTGCGCGATGAGGGTGACATCGCTGCCCACGCGTTTCACGTCAGCTTCCCCAAAGGGCACCGTATGCTCGCCTTCCGGCACCACGCCCTTGGTGTTGTAGAGCCAGAGATGTTCCAAGAACATCACAGGATTATCGTCGCGAATGGCGGTCTTGAGCATGCCCTTGGCATCGGCCGGCACCGCCGGTGCGACCACCTTTAGGCCGGGAATGTACGCAAACCACACGTCCAGGCTGTGCGAGTGTTGGGCCGTAAGCTGCTGACCGCCGCCGCCGGGAGCGCGAATGACCATGGGGCACTTGAGTCTGCCGCCGAACATATAGCTGATCTTGGCGGCATGGTTCGCGATCTGGTCCATTGCAACCATGCCGAAGTTGATCGTCATCAACTCTACGACGGGGCGTAAACCCGTCATCGCGGCGCCGGCGCCAATACCGATAAAGCCTTCCTCGGCAATCGGTGTATCGACGACCCGCTTTTCGCCAAAACGGTCGAGCAAGCCTTCAGTGACCTTGTATGCGCCTTGGAAGACACCCACCTCTTCACCCATGATGAAGACATCCGGGTCTTGGTCCATTTCCTCAATGAGGGCATCGCGCAAGGCTTCACGATACGTGATTTCGGCCATTGGTCTTGTGCTCCCTGAGCTAGTTGGTGGCAAAATGGAGCCACCAGCCAATAGTGCTTAGCGCGGCAACCACTCCAATGCGAGCAGCACTGCTATTACAAGGCCGGCCGCTGCAAACACGTATGCCCCCAGATGTAAGCGCATGCGCAACTCTAGCTCTCGCAAGTCGGCTTTGGTAGACTGAGCCAATTTATTCAGGTCGGCTTTAGTGGCGAGTGCATCATGGGAGTCGCCCATAGCATCAATCATGGCTTCCGCCTTTGCCTCACTGAAGCCGGCGGCAGTGAGCGTCTTCACGGCTCGGTGAGTATCGTACACTGCCATGCCTACGCATTCTCCGCGTAGACGAACTGTTGAAGATCGGCTACGTCAGGGAAGGGGCTCGCTTCGGCATAGTCTACCGCGTCTTGCACCTTGGCAAGCACCTCTTCCTCAATGGCGTCGGCGTCCTTTTGCGTGAAGATCTCGCCCTCGAGCAGACGCTTGCGAAAGTTCTCCACCGGGTCGCGTTTGCGCCATGCTGCCATTTCCTCATCGGTGCGGTAATTCTTGCCCGCGTCGGCCATTGAGTGGCCCCGGTAGCGGTAGGTTACGCACTCGACGAATATCGGCTCTTTTGTGCGGCGCACTTCTTCCACTAGCTTCTTCGTGAGCTGATAGACCGCCAGCACATCCATGCCGTTGACCTTGTACCCGGGGATATCGTAAGCGACGCCCTTCTTCCATAGTTCGGTGACTGCGGAGGCGCGCGCAACGCTGGTGCCCATGCCGTATTGATTGTTGGTGCAAATGAAAAGATTGGGCAACTTCCACAAAGAGGCCATATTGAGGGCTTCGTGGAAGGCGCCGATATTGGTCGCGCCGTCGCCAAAGACCGACATGACAATCTCGTCCGTGCTGCGGTACTTGCTTGCGAATGCGACCCCAGTGGAAAGGGGAATGCTGCCGCCAACGATGCCATACCCACCCATGAAACGCCGATCGGGGTCGACCAGGTGCATCGAACCGCCGCGGCCGCGCGCGCAGCCATCCCGCTTGCCAAAGAGCTCCGCCATGACCGCGCCGGGCGCTAGGTCTCGGACAATGGCAAAACCATGAGTACGGTAACTACCAAAGAAGTAATCGTCCTCGCGCAAGGCCTTGAGCGTGCCCACGACCGTGGCCTCTTCGCCAATATTGAGGTGACAGTAGCCGCCAATCTTGGCGCGCAGATACATTTCGGCGACCCGCTCTTCAAAGCGCCGCACGAATAGCATGCTGGCATAGAAGTCGAGAAGTTGGTCGTTTTCGTAGTTGCCGAGATCGCCGGCTTCGCGTACCGGAAGTTCCGCGTCCGAGATCCGGTCGGTTGGTTTCTGGCTTTGACCCATTCCCGTGTTACCTCCTTTGGCACCGCAGGCTGGAAGCCTCTTGCGAGAAATCACATCGCGCGCAAATAACAGCGTAAAGCCTGCGCCCCCCAAGGGCATGCCACACTGTGCCGCCTATTGTTGCATGATTTCCGCACACTCTTGTGCGCTTTGTTGCGAGCGCGAACCGAACCGGGGAGGCGTCATCCGCACTCAATCGATCCGCACACACCGTCTTAGGTATGGCGCACTCCTAGTCCCCATTATACCCCAGCAATAGCCGTTGTGGCATGCCAAGGCGCACCCAAGCGCATGGTATACTCTGCAAGAGCACTGTCACTACGTTAAAGCCCCTTTAGGATAACTTTATGTTGGCTGTGGTGCAACGCGTGCGCGAAGCACGCGTCGACGTTGAAGAGAGACTTGTCGCCCGCATCGAGCAAGGGCTTGTTGTCCTCATCGCGGTGAAAACGGGCGATACCGAGGATGACGCGGCCTACATTGCAACAAAGCTTGCCACGTTGCGCATCTTTAGCGATGCTGCGGACAAGATGAATCTCTCCGTGCAAGACGTGGGGGGCGCCCTGCTCGTGGTGTCCCAGTTCACGCTCTACGGCGAGACCCGAAAGGGCCGCCGGCCGAGCTTTACCAAGTCCGCCCGGCCGACGGAAGCGGAACCACTGCTTGCGCAGGTTGTCAGCAGTCTGCGCGAGCGGGGGATTGCCGTCGCCTGCGGCGAGTTCGGCGCGATGATGCAACTATCGCTTGTCAACGACGGGCCGGTGACCATCATCCTCAATTCAGAGGACCGGGAGACACCTCGCCGCCAGGCATAGCTCGTCCTTCGGGAGCGCGACGTCGCAGTTGTGAGAAAGCGAGCAGGGCAGGAGCGAGCGCTAAGTACTCACCCCTGCCCTGCTCTCAAAGCGTACAAACAACCCCTCTACGCAGTCAGCCGGATGCGAACTACGTCGCGGGTTCTTCGGACGATGCTTCCGCGGTAGGTTCGTGTGAAGATGCATCGCCGTCGGGTTCTTCGCGAGATATCTCCGCGGCCGGGACTTCCTGGCTAGCCTCCGCAGCAGGTTCCTCGCCATCGCCGCTCTCAAAGAATCGCGTAGCTTGTTCCTGCAACGTCGCGGCCGACTTCGCCGCAGACGCGGCGACCGCCTCTTTCTCATCACCGTCGGATTCGTCCTCATCCGTAAAGAGGGCTGCAGCCGCCTGTTCCGCGGCCTGTTGGCTACGCAATGCGGCTGCCTCTTCGCGGGCGCGAATGCCGGTACCGGCCGGAATGAGCTTGCCGATAATGACGTTCTCTTTGAGGCTCACCAAACGGTCTACCGTACCTTCAAGCGCGGCGTCGGTAAGAACGCGGGTAGTTTCCTGGAACGAGGCTGCAGCCAGGAACGAGTCCGTCTGCAGGCTGGACTTGGTAATGCCGAGCAGCATCTGTTCGGCAGTAACCGCCTCCCCGCCTTCGGCCAGAACGCGCTCGTTGGACTCCTCGAACTTGAGCCTATCCACGAGCTCTCCTGGGAGATAATCAGTGTCGCCGGCGTGTTCGATGCGGACACGCCGCAACATTTGCCGGACGATGACCTCTATGTGCTTGTCGTTGATGTACACGCCCTGCGAGCGGTACACCTTTTGGACTTCGTCCACGAGGTAGCGCTGGACAGCCTCACGACCCAGGATGCGCAGAACATCCTGCGGGTTCTTCGAACCTTCTGTGAGTTGGTCACCCGCGCGAATGGTGTTCCCGGCTTTGACGAGCAAGTACGCAGAGAGCGGCACGGCGTATTCGCGCTCTTCGGTTTCTTCGAAGTTGACAGTAACGAAACCGTCCTCCAAGGCCACGCGACCTGCGACGTGGGCGAAGATTTCCCGCTCAACTATCTCGGCACCTTTATCTGCGGCATCCTCCGGTTGTCCCTCAGCCTCTGCTTCTTGGCGGGCGAGGACATGGCCGTACGGCACCTCATCGCCTTCTTCAACGAGCAGCGTAAAGCCATCCGGCACGTCGATGCGTTCGGCAAATGTCTGGACCGAAGTCACAGTAACCTGTAGGTGGTCATCAGCGCGTTCGACTGCGACCTCGCCGTCAATGTCGCTGATCGTGGCGACACCCTTTGGCAGGCGCGCCTCGAAGAGCTCTTCCACGCGCGGCAGGCCGCGTGTGATGTCTTCGGTGGCGACACCGCCGGTGTGAAAAGTACGCATGGTAAGCTGGGTGCCCGGTTCGCCGATAGACTGGGCGGCGATGATGCCCACCGCAGCGCCCTCGGCCACTACCGCATTGCGGGCCAGGTCCCGACCGTAGCACTTGGCGCAGACACCTACCCGCGCCTGGCAGGTAACGGGGCTGCGCACCTGTATGCTCTCCAGGCCCGCGTCGTCAATTGCCCTGGCTTCTTCGTCATCGATGAGTTGTCCGGCATCCACGATGATCTCGCCGGTGCGCTGATCGATGATGGGATGCAGGGCAAAGCGACCGGTTACGCGCTCGCCGAGGGTGTCGGCAACATCGCGGTCTTGCGGGGCGTGCGTCGTAATGCCGATAGCGGCGCCGCAGTCGTCCTCACGGATGATTACGTCTTGCGCCACGTCTATGAGACGGCGGGTCAAGTAGCCGGAGTCTGCGGTACGCAGCGCCGTATCGGCCAGACCCTTCCGCGCCCCGTGGGTGGAGATGAAGTACTCGAGCACGCTCAGGCCTTCGCGGAGGTTCGAACGCACCGGCAATGGAATGACGCGTCCCTGCGGGTCGGCCATCAAGCCGCGCATGCCAGCCAACTGGCGCACCTGCTCGAAGCCGCCTTTGGCCGCGCCGGAAACCGACATCATGAAGACGTTGCCGCCTTCGCTCAGGTTTACCTTCACTGCGTCGGTGACATCATCTTGCGCCTGTTTCCAAGTGCGGATTACCAGGTCCCGCTGCTCCTGATCGGTGATGATCCCCCGGCTATACTGCTGCTCGATGAGTGCCACGCGCTTTTCAGCATCAGCGAGGATTTCCGTCTTCTCGCTCGGCATTTCAATGTCGGACATGGCAATTGTCGAGCCGGAGAGGGTGGCGTAGTGGAAGCCGATTTCCTTGATATCGTCCACTAGCCGAATCGCTTCGTCCGGCCCGGCTCTCCGCAGAGCGTCATCCACCACATCCTTCAGGTTGCCCTTGTCCATGACCTCCTGTCGGAAGCGCAATGCACGGGGCAGAATACGGTTGAAGATCACTTGCCCCGGCGTGGCAGCATAGAGCTCGCCATACTGAAGCGAATTGTCAGGGTTCTCCGTGCTATCCGGCACGTCGACGGGATTGGCCCGAATCCTGATGACTTCACGCAGGCCGACCATGCCCATATCGTGCGCGAGCATGACTTCATCGAAGTCATTGAAAACGCGTGACTTGAGCTCTGCCGCATCCAGGCCCGCACTGCCGTTGCCATTGGTCTGAGTCTCGAAACTGGTGAGGTAGTAGCACCCCAGGACCATGTCTTTCGTGGGACTGACAACGGGTGAACCATCGGCGGGCAGGAGCAAGTTTCGTGACGAGAGCATGAGATCGTAAGCCTCCTCCCGCGCTTGGCGGGAAAGGGGCACGTGCACTGCCATCTGATCGCCGTCAAAGTCCGCATTGAATGCTTGGCAGACGAGCGGATGAAGCTGTACCGCGTTTCCTTCCACCAGCACCACCTCAAACGCCTGTATGCCAAGGCGGTGCAGGGTAGGCGCGCGATTCAGCAACACCGGATGATTGGTGGTCACTTCTTCCAGGGCATCCCAGACCTCCGATGCGCCGCGTTCTACCATGCGTTTTGCCATCTTCACGGTTGCAGCATGGCCGCTATCCACCAAAGTGCGCATGACGAAAGGCTTGAACAGCTCCAACGCCATGCGTTTCGGCAGACCGCACTGGTGAAGTTTCAAGTCGGGGCCGACGACGATGACGGAACGACCGGAGTAGTCTACGCGCTTGCCTAGCAGATTCTGGCGGAAACGCCCCTGCTTGCCGCGTAGCAAGTCCGAGAGGCTCTTCAGCTTGTGGCCGGTGGAGCCTGCTACCGCTCGTCCGCGTCGTCCATTGTCGACGAGCGCGTCGACTGCTTCTTGAAGCATTCGCTTTTCATTGCGGATGATGATTTCCGGCGCGCCCAGGTCTAAGAGTTTCTTCAACCGGTTGTTGCGGTTGATGACGCGCCGGTAGAGGTCGTTGAGATCGCTCGTGGCGAAACGCCCGCCGTCCAGTTGCACCATGGGGCGCAGATCGGGCGGCAGCACCGGCAGCACCGACAGCACCATCCACTCCGGCCGGTTGCCGGAGCGTCGGAATGACTCCACGATGCGCATCCGCTTGATGGCTCGCTTGCGCTTTTGACTGGAGTTTGAGCGCACCTCATCTCGCAGGTGAGCCGCGAGCGCGTCGAGATCGACGCCGCGCAAAACATCCAGCAGCCCATCGGCGCCCATAGCCGCTTCAAACATGCCTTCGCACGTTTGCGTGAGGCGCACGTAGAGGGTCTCATCGAGAATCAGCAGCGGTTGCAGCAGCTTGAGATCTTCGGCCTTTTGCGCCATGAAGTCCGGCAGCGCTGCGAGTTCTTTCTCCATCTGCTCTTGCACGTCGGCGATTTCGCTATCCGCCTTTTCGCGTAGGGCTTCCTGACTTGCGGGTAGGGCTTCCCTGAGTTGCTCTTGCTCCACTTGGACCCGGTCGGCGATGCTTGTGATGTACTCGTCGCTGGCCTTTTCAAAGTCAGTCAAGAGCTTTCGTTCGACCACCTCATCTTCGGTTATAAATGGCTCTTCTTGCCAGGGAACGATGAGGTCGAATTCGGCAGCGACGCCCACCCAATCGGCAAGCTGATCGCGGAGTTCCGTGACATGATGCTCTTCCGCAACGGTCGCCTGCTCGATCAACTCGTCCATTTGATCGTCATCTTTGGAGATGGCGTCGTCGAGGTCTTGCAGGTCGGTGACCAGCTTCTCCTCGATTTCCTGGATGCGCTCCTGAGTCCGCGCTTCGAGTTGTGTGCGCCGGTCCTTCTCTTCTTCCTCCAGGTTTGCGAGCGCTTCTTCCACAGCTTCTGTCTCAACCTTGCTGATGATGTAGGCAGCAAAATAGAGGACGCGTTCCAAATTGCGCGGCGATATGTCGAGCAACTGTCCCAGGCGGCTCGGAGTGCCCTTGAAGTACCAGATGTGACTAACTGCGGCCGCAAGCTCGATGTGTCCCATGCGCTCGCGGCGCACGCGGGAGCGGGCTACTTCGACACCGCACTTATCGCAAATGATGCCCTTGTAGCGGTAGCGCTTGTACTTGCCGCAATAGCATTCGTAGTCTTTGGTCGGACCAAAAATGCGTTCGCAGAATAGTCCGTCGCGCTCCGGCTTGAGCGTGCGATAGTTAATCGTTTCCGGCTTGGTCACCTCGCCATAGGACCAGCTCTTGATGAGTTCCGGTGACGCGAGACCGATGCGCAGGGCGTTAAACTCGTTAACGTCGAGCATAGAACAATACGCCTCCTGTGGCCGCAGGATTCAATCCTGCACTACTGTGCTGAGGGGAAGTCTCGTCGGTAGTGTTTCTTGTTGTCACTTCGCGCGAACGAGGCACTAGCCCCCGCGCTACGTGGCGCCCGGGCAAGCGGGAATCCATCTGCTTGCGGGCGGGTATAGGCTTCAAGCCTGAGCTATTCGTGATGCTCGCGACCTTGCAGGTTGATGCCGCCAAGATCGGGCAGGCCGTCTGAGTCGCCTTCTTCGGGGAAGCGGATCTCTTCTTCATTCTCATTGAGCACCTCAACAGCCAGCGCGAGACTCTGCAGTTCCTTCACGAGAACTTTGAAAGACTCCGGAATTCCCGGCTGGAGGACTTCTTCCCCTTTGACAATCGCCTCATACGTTTTCACACGGCCATGCACGTCATCGGACTTTACCGTGAGCATCTCTTGCAACGTGTAGGCGGCGCCATAGGCTTCCAACGCCCAAACCTCCATTTCACCGAAACGCTGGCCGCCAAACTGGGCTTTGCCGCCCAAGGGCTGCTGCGTAATCAGAGAGTAGGGGCCGGTGGACCGCGCGTGCACTTTATTCTCTACCAAGTGGGCAAGCTTGAGCATGTACACCCAGCCCACCGTTACTACTTGGTCGAAGGCTTCGCCGGAGCGGCCGTCGTAAAGCGTGTCTTTGCCGTTGCTGGGCAGACCCGCTGAATTCAATGCACTCTCGATCTCACCTTCGCCCGCGCTGTCAAAGACCGGCACCACGGCCTGGAAACCCAGTTCGTGGGCCGCCCAGCCCAAATGCGCCTCAAGTATTTGACCGAGATTCATGCGTGAGGGCGCGCCCAGCGGACTGAGCACAATGTCAACCGGCGTGCCATCGGCAAGGTGCGGCATGTCTTCTACCGCCATGATGCGTGCCACCACGCCCTTGTTGCCGTGCCGGCCTGCCATTTTGTCGCCGGCCATGAGCTTGCGCTTCGAGGCCACCGATACTCGGACCATCTCATTGACGCCGCTGGAAAGTTCGTCGCCCATTTCCTTGTTGAAAATGTGCACGTCTACCACTTTGCCGTGCTCGCCGGCCGGCATGCGCTTCGACGTATCCTTGACGTCACGGGCGTCTTTGCCAAAGATGGCGCGCAGGAGCCGGTCTTCACCGGTCAGGTCCGTTTCGCCCTTGGGCGTGACCTTGCCCACCAAAATGTCATCGGGGTGGACTTCCGCGCCCACGTAGATGACGCCGTTCTCATCCAAATTGTGCAGGGCTTCTTCAGCAACGTTGGGAATGTCGCGCGTAATCTCTTCGGGTCCCAACTTGGTGTCGCGCGCTTCGCATTCGTACTTCTCAACGTGAACGGAAGTGAAGAGGTCGTCCTGCACCACGCGGTCGCTGATGATGATGGCGTCCTCGTAGTTGCCGCCTTCCCAGAACATGAAGGCGCAGAGCACGTTTTGTCCGAGGGCAAGCTGGCCGTTGTCCGTGGAAGAGCTATCCGCAAGCGGTTGGCCCGCAACCACGCGTTCACCCTTGCGCACAATTGCGCGCTGGTTGAAACAGGTGGCAGCGTTCGTGCGCTCGAATTTCTTGAGAGGATAGACGTGTTCCTCGCCGTCATCGCCCAGCAGCCGGATTTCGCGGGCGGTAGCGCTGCTGACAATGCCGTCAACGTCAGCGCAGAGCACCTGACCGGAGTCTTCCGCCGCTTTCCACTCCATACCGGTGGCTACCAACGGCGCTTCCGGTGTGAGGAGCGGCACCGCTTGGCGTTGCATGTTCGCGCCCATCAGCGCCCGGTTTGCGTCGTCATGCTCCAAGAAGGGTATGAGCGACGTCGGCACGCTCACGATCTGCTTGGGCGACACGTCCATGAAGTCGATGCGTTCCGGGACCTCTTGCAGGAATTGCCCGCCGGCGCGGCAAGCGACACGGTCCTCCACAAACTCACCCACGTCGTTCACGCGGGCATTTGCCTGGGAGACGATGTACAGGTCTTCCTCGTCCGCGGAGAGATAGGAGACCCCGTCGGCGTCCATGCTGGCAAAGGGCCGCAAGGCAATGTCGGTCCCTTGCAGTCTGGCTTTCTTCAATGCCGCAATCTCTTTGTCGGATATCACGGTGCCGGCAGAAATGATCGCCGACTTTCCTTTGGAAACGTCCTCAGCGACCGTGTGGCCGATAAGATTGGCGCCATCGCCTGCGAACGTAAGAGACTTGAAGACTTGCCGATAGGGAGTCTCTATAAAACCGTAATCGTTGACGCGCCCATAGCTGGCCAGACTGCCGATCAGGCCGATGTTCGGGCCTTCGGGAGTCTCGATGGGGCAGATTCTGCCATAGTGCGAGTGATGCACGTCGCGCACGTCAAAGCCCGCGCGGTCACGCGAGAGACCGCCCGGCCCCATGGCCGAGAGGCGGCGCTTGTGCCCCAGCTCAGAAAGCGGGTTGGTCTGGTCCATAAACTGCGAAAGCTGGCTGCCGCCAAAGAACTCGCGGACTGCGGCAACCACCGGACGGGTGTTGATCAGGGCTGCCGGCGTTACCGTTGCCGGGTCCTGGAGCGTCATGCGTTCCTTGATAACACGCTCCATGCGCAGCAGGCCGATGCGAAACTGGTTCTGCAAGAGCTCACCCACCGCGCGCACGCGCCGGTTCCCCAGGTGATCGATGTCGTCCGGGGGATTCTGCGAATTGTTGAGCTCGATGAGCCGCCGCACGATGTATACGAGGTCTTCCGGCGTGAGCGTGCGTACTTCAGGCGGCGTGGGCATCTGCAAGCGCTTGTTAAGCTTGTACCGTCCCACACGGCCCAAGTCGTAGCGGCGACTATTGAAGAATGTTGACTCGATGAGGTTCTTGGCGTTATCGAGCGTGACCGGATCGCCGGGCCGAATGCGCTTGTAAACTTCGCGCAAGCCGGTCTCGTGGGAGTCCGAAGGATCGCGCCGCTGGGCACCGTCCTGCCCGCCGATGGTGGTGGCAACATAGGGATGACTGTCATTCGTATCGACTTCGTGGAAGAGGCCGAACAATTCTGAATCAGACCCGTAACCGACCGCGCGCAAGAGCGCTGTTACCGGAATGGTGCGACGCTTGTCTACCTTCACGGTCAAAATGTCCTTGGCGCTGGTCTCGAATTCCAGCCATGCGCCACGATTGGGAATGAGCTTGGCGCTGTAGAGATAACGGCTGCCGGACGGGTCTTCCCGGCGGGTGTAGTAGACACCCGGCGAGCGCACCAACTGGCTCACCACCACACGCTCCGTGCCGTTATAGATGAACGTGCCGGACGTGCTCATGAGCGGAAAGTCGCCCATGAAGACGGTCATCTCTTTGATCTCGCCTGTCTGCTTTATGAGCAGCTTTGCCCGCACACGCAGCGGCGACTGGTATGTGAGGTCGCGTTTTCGGCACTCGTTCTCATCGTAAGGCGGCCTATCAAAAGGGTTCTCCGGCACTTCGAAGCTCAACTCGAAGTTCTTGCCGGTAAAGTCTTCGATAGGAGAAATCTCCGCGAAGACTTCGCGCAGCCCTTCGGTCTGAAACCAACGGAATGACCGCATTTGTAGTTCTATCAGGTCAGGTAGCGGTAATATCTCCGGCAACTTACCATAGTTGCGCTGCTGCAATGCTTTACCGCTTATGGCCATAGTGTCTTTCCTCTCTCAACATTAGATATCTGTCCGTAGCGCAAATTACGCCAAGGTACACTATTTCTATGGTAACAGTTTGGGCTATTGGGTACAACTTTGCTGGTAGCCTCTTCGACTGTGCCCATGTTGCTCGAGATGAAGCCTTGATCCTGTCCGACACGCCCGCGCAAGCGGGAATTCATTTTTGAAGTCTCTCTTCCCGCCCACGCCCTTGGCTGGGCTAGTTCCTCATTTGATTCACCGGTTACTTAGGCTCACATCCGATCCGAGACGGCAACCAAGTCAGGTTGAATGATTGTCTTCTTGAACCAAAAATATGTTCAGGGCCAATTGCGCCTAGTCGTTATTAATGAAAACCCGACACTAATGATGCCTCACACGCTGCGCTCCGTGTGAAATGACAGCAGGAACAGGATTCCCGCCTGCCATCACGTCAGGACTGGAGTGATAATGATAATTTCTGCAATTACTGCTTTCGCAGTAGCTCCATGGCCGCGTTGTGACCGGGAGCGCCGGTAACGCCGCCGCCGGGATGGGTGCCGGAGCCGCAGAGATAGAGGTTGCGGACCGGTGTGGCGTAACGCGCCCAACCCAGCACGGGCCGCATGAAGAAGAGTTGGTCGAGACTGAGCTCGCCGTGGAATATGTTGCCGCCGGTGAGCCCGTATTCCTGCTCCAGGTCCAGCGGAGAGAGGGCGTGCACGTGCTCGATGACGCCAGGCAGATTGGGCGCATATTCTGCAAGGGTATCGATGATGCGTCGAATAAAGCTCTCTTTCTCCTCCGGCCACGTGCTGTCCCTCAGCGTGTACGGCGCGTACTGCACGAAAACACCCATTGTGTGTTTGCCGGCGGGCGCGAGCGAGGAATCATACGCGGTTGGAATGGTGATCTCCAGCAGTGGTCGTTCAGATGGCTTGCCAAATTTGGCATCGTCCCACGCCCGCTCCAGATACTCCATGGTGGGGCAGATATGGGTCGTGCCTTTATGTTGCGGTCCGAGGGTTGTGCCGGGAAAGGCTGAATAGTCCGGCAACTCGCCCAGGGCGAGGTTGAGCTTGAATGACGACCCTTCACACTGGTAGGACTCGATCTGCGCAACGAACTCCTCCGGCAGGGCGCTCCGCTCGACGAGATTCAGGAAGGTGCGCTTGGGGTCGGCGTTCGAAATGACAACTTTACCCGCGTATTCGGACCCGTCGGCGAGCACCACGCCTGTGGCGCTGTCGTTGCGCGTGCGCACTTTGGCCACCGGCGCGTCTGTGAGGATCTGCGCACCGTGGGCTTGCGCCGAGGCCGCGAGCGCCTGGGTGATCGCGCCCATGCCGCCCTCGACAAAACCCCAAAGGCCGCGCACCCCGCCGACGCCGCCCATGACGTGATGCAGAAGTACATAGGCGGTGCCCGGTGTGCGGGGCCCGCCGTTCGTGCCGATCACGCCGTCGGTGGCAAGGGCGACTTTGAGAGCGTCGGATTCGAACCACTCGTCCAGAATAGCCTGTACGCTGCGCGTCATGAGTTTGACGGCATCCGCCAACTGTTTCGGAGAGAGACCTAACAGCGTACGTCCCGCGCGCAGCGGGTCGAGCCAGTCGTTGAGCCGTTGGGGCGGGAACTGGGGCGGCGGCTGCAGCAAGAGCGGTTCGATGAGTTTCGCGATGCGCTCGATGTACGTCTCGTAGTTGGGATAGCGCTCGGCATCTTGGGCTGAGAATTTGGCAATCTCCCGGCAGGTGCGCGCCATGTCTTGGTACATGAACATGTGGCGGCCGTCGGGATAAGGCGCAAAGTACGCGGGATCCTTAGGGAACACCTTATAACCATAACGAGGTAGCTCCAGTTCGCGCACCACTTTTTCCTGGAGCAGGCTTACCAGGTAGGAAGCGGTGGAGACGCGATAGCCGGGGAATACCGCCTCGGTCACACAGGCCCCGCCGACGACGGGTCGGCGTTCCAACACCAGCACCTTCCAACCGGCGCGCGCCAGGTAGCCGGCCGTGACGAGTCCGTTGTGGCCCGCGCCGATGATGATGGCGTCATACGAAGAAGTCATGGCTGGCTCTCCTACAAACGTCCTGACAAATCCGTCATTACCATGAAAGTGGGTTTTAGGTGGTTTGCTCCGGTAGCGCAGGTTTGCAACCTGCGCCCACCACGTTGTTGCTATGAAGATAGACAGCAGCTAGGCCGTCATGCCGGCGAAAGCCGAAATCAATCTTTACGCTACGCTGCGGACTCAACGGTTGGCAAGACTCGCTAGCGAGCATATGTGCGTTCTTGCTTGCCAGTCACTGAATACATTACCGTTACGGTAGCAGTTTGCGTCTACAAGGAGAATACTGATGGCTGACGGGAATGGGCAAGCGCTGGCAATAGGATTCCTCACACTGCTTGCTATCAACCAAGAAGGAGGGCGTTTGGGGGCGGTACTCATTACGGATGAACGGGGCGTGCCGCAGGAATTTCGCGTAACGGCACCGGTGAGAATCTCGCAAGTGCAGAGAGTGATCTACGGAGCTTCACTTGAGCCCCACGTGGGGATTGACATAATCGGGAGACCGCTTCTAGATAAGGTTGAAGTGAAACCGGAGATTCTCTTAGTCGACAAACCCTTTCTCGTAGGGCTGCGGGATGCGGCAAACTGGCCTGTCATCTTTCTGCGTCGAGTCGGTGAAACTCTATCGGTCGGTAGCGACTCGTCCGGCGTTACCGTAGAGTCGAAACGAACCCAACCCGTTTCACTAGAGGCCGATCCTCAATACAAGGATGACATTCGTGAAGCAGAAGAGCTTTTTCGTCATATAGCCGATAGCATTGACCTCTTTGAGCCGTTTGAGCGGATTGAGAAGGCGGTGAGCGTGCTCCAAATAGAGGACGAACGCTTTCGCTAACTGGGAGATTTGCCATGTTGGGAGAACTTCGCCTCAATGCCGCAAAACGGGCAGCGCCGTTTTCACTGCCGCAGTTGCTTGAGGTTGACCGGCTTGACACCGGACTTACGCCTCGTGCTTTGAACGAAATCCACAAGGTTTTCCCTCATCACACGTTGCAGAAGTTTGTGCCGCTTTCGTCGGAGGCAGTAGATGTTCCAATGCTGGCGGAGCCTCACTGCAGCGATGATCTCGCTTTGGCGGCAGTGAGCACCTACGTGGTGCCTGCGCATATTGACGCGCCGAGTGTACTGTCTATGGAGGTCGGCATAGAGGCGGACGTGGAGGTCTTCGACGCGCTGGCATTGCTTCAGTCTGTCACGACAATGCCCTTTCCTGCTGTACACGATATGATTGACTTGCTCGGCAAGAACGTGAGAATCGTAGGGCGAACCGCTGCTGACGACGCTGCTTCCGAGCAACCCTCCTTACTGCCGTCGCTGGGGAGTGCTGCTGCCACTGCATGCAAGCATGGCTTGCCGCGCGGTTCTTGCGAAACCTGCCGCCGCGAGCGCACCGCAAAGCAGAAGAAGCCGCCGACAAAGGAAAAGGGCGTCTCGATCGCGGATGTGCTTGAACTCTTGTGGCTCTATTTGCAGCCGCCACTTGACCCAAAGACCTTTACGAGCGTATTCCCGTTTCCCGACGGTAAGAAGCTTGTGCCTTATCAAGTTCAAGGCATTGAATTCCTTGTAGAACGGCGCGGCGCGTTGCTGGCGGACGAAATGGGTCTAGGCAAGACGGCGCAGGCGATTGTGGCGGCCCGTGTCTTGCTTAGGAAGGCAAGTGTGATCCGCATCTTGACGGTAGCGCCGAAGTCTGTGCTCATAAACTGGCAGCGAGAATGGGATCTATGGGCGCAGCGCGAAGTGCGGGTTCAGGTGGTTGACGGCACCAAGGAACAGCGGGCGCAACAGTGGGAAGTGCCAGCGCACGTCTGGGTTGTGTCGTACGAGACGCTACGAGAAGACTTGCCGAAAGTGCAGCAACTGGCGGAATTCGAGCTCGTGATTCTGGATGAAGCCGCCAAGGTCAAGAATCCCAACGCAAGGGTAACGCGGGCGGTGCGAGGCCTACCGCGTAGACGCTGTTGGGCGCTGACGGCAACACCCTTGGAAAACAAACCGGATGACCTTGCGAGCATACTGAAACTTGTTGCCGTAGACGCCACAGTGGCAGCACACGTAAAGAGATGCATTGATGCACTTGCGCTATGGGAATGGCGCTCACCTGAAGAAAGGGAGGAACTCATGCGGCCTCTCATGCTGCGGCGGCGACAGGAAGATGTGCTTGATCTCCCGCCAGTGGTTGAAGAAGAGCGATGGTTGAGGCTTACGCCGGAGCAGCGCGTTGCCTATAATGCTGCGCTCAATGAAGCGCAGGAGGAGATACGCGACTTGGGAGAGAACGTGACGAAGGTGCATGTCTTTGCGCGGTTTCAAAAGCTCAAACAACTCTGCAATTTCGACCCGGAGACAGGCAGCAGCGCAAAGGCCGATTACCTGACAGAGCACCTCCGTGAAATTGCGCCCGAAGATAAAATCCTGATCTTTTCGCAGTACCCAGGGGTCTCTTTGCCTTCTCTCAAAGAAGGACTGGAGCGTGACTTCCAGATGTTGGATATCTATGATGGCAAGCTGGGCACCGGGCGGCGCGAAGAATTACTGAAGACCTTTGAGGACGATTCTAGCTTCCGAGTGCTGTTGATGGGTCTGAAAGCGGGAGGCGTGGGCTTGAATCTGCAGAAAGCGAACCATGTCATTCTGTTTGATCACTGGTGGAACCCAGCGACGCACAAGCAGGCGTTGGGACGAGTGTTGCGCATTGGCCAGGGGAAAACAGTCTTCAATACGTCTCTCTTCACTATAGACACGGTCGAGGAGGGCATCTACGAGAATCTTCAAGGTAAGGAAGCGCTTTTCAAGGCGTATGTAGAGGACCCTAGTGAAGCCCAGAGCGAGGTTGAAGAAAAGCTCACACTAGAAGACTTGCTTGAGGTAATGGGCCTGCCGTTGCCGGAACAGCGCGCTCGCCAAGAGAAGATGGATTCCCGCGAAAGCGGGAATGACGGATCGCGTTTGGGTCACTCTCATAGAGCTGACGAGGGACTGGGTGCGTCGCGCGCACCCCGATGGTCGGGTCCTTGGGACAAGCAACGACTGCGGGAGCTTAGTCCGTCTGAGTTTGAAGAGCTTGTTGCGCGGCTCTATCAGGCAATGGGCTATCGGGCAGACAAGACACGCGATAGTCGTGACGGAGGCGTAGACGTTGTCGCAGAGCGACAGGCAATCGGGGCTCGGGAGAAGCGTCTTATCCAGTGCAAGCATACCGAGAGTGAAAGTGTCGTTGGTGTACCAGTTGTACGTCAGCTTGCGGGTGTGCTTGGCAGTAAACCGGACGCCACGAACGCAGTTGTCGTGACGAACGGGACGTTTTCAAAGAGTGCTTGGCAAGAGTTCCGGGACAGCCGCGTAGAACTTGTAGACGATAAACGCCTTCTTTACCTTCTGGAGCGGTATCCGCCTACGTAGCTATGCTGAGCAGACTCGTGGCATTCCCCCATAGAATGGCCTCTTGTTGCGCGGCAGTGAGCTTGCGGCAGTGGCGCTGGATGAGTTGGGGGCCGAATTCGATGGGCATATGCGGGGCGTTGGTGGCGTTGAGCACGCGCTCGGCGCCAATGGCGTCCACGAGGTTCTGCACAAAGATGGGACGGAGTACGCCGGCGAGGTCGACGAGCGTATTCTCAGCTCTGCGCATGAAGGGGATAACTTCCGGGAGAAATCCCGGCACGCCCGCGTGGGCGATAATGAAGGTAATGTCGGGAAAGTCGAGGGCGAGATCGGCCACCAGCGCCGGCGTGCACGTGTGGCCATGCTCCTCGCCCGTGTGGATCATGACCGGAACCTCAAGCGCCGCGATTGCTTCCAAGACCGGCCCCATCAGCGCGCGGTCGGCGAGCGTGTAGGTGCCTGCGCCGTAGGTGGAAGCATCGATTGTGTTGAATTTCACGGCGTGGAAGCCGCGCTCCTGCAGCCAATAGTGCATCTCGTCGATGGCTTGCCGGCCGCGCGGCGGCTTGACGCGTACAAAGCCGTAGATGCGGTCGGGATAGTCGGCGATTGCCTGCGCGATGCGCTCGTGGTCGGCGGCAAAATCGTCGGCGGCGCCCACGCCGGGCGGCGCGCACAGCGCCCGCTCCACGCCGCCCCGGTCCATGTACGCAACCATGTCCTTGCCGTGCATGGTGGCAGGCATGCCCTGGGCTTCCCAGATGGGGTTATGGCCGAGGTAGCAGTGGGCATCGATTATCACAGACGTACCTCCGCAATCGTCTGGGAACTGGAGCCTAGGCGCTTGGCCCGAGACTGTGTTTCCTGCTTGCGTCAAGAGGCAGGGCATAAGCTCCGCGCTAATTGCCAATTGGGCTCAAGCGTTCACTGATTCGCGAGATCCACCCAATTCCGGGTGCTTCGGTGCGCTAGCGTCCGTGGCAGCGCTTATACTTCTTGCCGCTGCCGCACCAACAGGGCGCATTGCGTCCCAGCTTGCGGCCGCCCTGCTTCTGGCGGGAGCGCGCCTGGGGGCGGCTGGCGCGTTCTCCATCGCGGTTGGTGACCATGGCTTGCGGTTGCTGCGGTTGCTGCGGCTGCGCTTCCGGTGCCGCTTGGACGCGGTAGATGATTTGGGCGGTTTGGCGCTGGATGCTTTCCGTAAGCGTTTGGAACATGCGGTAGGCTTCCGCTTTGTATTCGGAGAGGGGATTGCGCTGGCCGACGGCGCGCAAACCGATTCCGGTCCGCAGGTCCTCCATCGCGGTCAAGTGCTCCGTCCAGAGTGCGTCGATGGTGCGTAGCAACACCCAACGCTCAATTTTGTGCATAATTTCCGGGGTCATGGCTTCCATGCGCTCGGCGTAGACTTCATCTGCCCACGCGATGAAGCTGTCGGTGATACCTTCCGGAGTGAGCGTTGCCAGTTCATCCGCCGGTGGTGAGGTGGGCTGATTGACTAGTTGGCGACAGGATTCTACGAGAGCAGCGACATCCCATTCTTCTTGTGGCGCCGCCGTATGGGCGGTCACCATTTGCGCGATCTCGTCGTGCACCATGCCCTGAATTTGATCGGTGATCTGGTCCAACTCCAACACCTTGCGCCGCTCGCTGTAGATGGTGTTGCGCTGCGTGTTGAGCACATCGTCGTATTCGACCGTGTGCTTGCGCAGGTCGAAGTTGTAAGCCTCGAGCTTGGTCTGGGCCTGTTCCAGCGCCTTGCTGATGAGGTTGTGCTCTATGGGCGCATTGTCGTCCATGCCCAAGCGGTCCATGATGCCGGAGATACGGTCGCTGCCGGCGCGTTTGAGGAGTTCGTCCTCGAGCGAGACGTAGAAGCGCGAAAAGCCCCGATCGCCCTGGCGACCGGACCGCCCGCGCAACTGGTTGTCGATGCGCCGGGACTCGTGGCGCTCCGTGCCGATAACGTGGAGGCCGCCTGCAGCCCGCACTGCTTCCGCCGCCGCCGCAGCGGGCGGATTGCCACCGAGCACGATGTCGGTGCCGCGTCCGGCCATATTCGTGGCAATAGTTACACCGCCCTTGCTGCCGGCTTGCGCGACGATCTGCGCCTCTTGTTCATGGTATTTTGCGTTGAGCACCTGATGCGGGACACCGCGTCGCTTGAGCAGCGTGCTCAGCGCTTCCGAAGTCTCGATAGAGGTGGTGCCCGCCAGCACCGGCGCGCCTTCCCGGTGCCACCCTTCTATAGTGTCCGCGACTGCATTGAATTTCCCTCCCTCCGTACGATAGACGAGGTCAGGCTCGTCTTGGCGCACCATCGGCATATTGGTGGGAACAACCACTACGTCCAGTCCGTAGATCTTGCGAAATTCATCGGCTTCCGTGGCCGCCGTACCGGTCATGCCGGCCAGCTTGTCGTACATACGGAAATAGTTTTGGAAGGTGATTGTTGCCAGCGTCTTGCTCTCCCGCTGAATTTTCACACCCTCTTTGGCTTCGATGGCTTGGTGCAAGCCTTCACTGTAGCGCCGTCCGGCCATGAGGCGGCCCGTAAATTCATCGACGATTACCACCTCAGCGTTGGGATCGTGGTGCTCGATGACGCGGCCTTCTTTCATAAGCACGTAGTCGCGTCCGCGTTGGTACAGCGCCTGTGCCCGCAGCGCTTGTTCCATATGGTGCACAAGCTCGAAAGCGCCTTCCTCGTACAGGTTGCCGACGCCCAGCCACTTCTCCATCTTCCCGATGCCTTCTTCGGAGATGCTCACCGCGCGCAGCTTGTGATCGATCGTATAGTCCTGTTCTTCCCGCAGCCGTGGCACGAGGCGCGTAAACGTGCCGAAAGTCTCACCGGGGGCATCGGCTTGGCCCGAAATGATGAGTGGCGTGCGCGCTTCATCGATGAGGATGTTGTCCACCTCGTCGATGATGGCGTAGTGGTGGGCGCCCTGCACCATTTCATTGAGATCGACGACCATGTTGTCGCGCAGATAGTCAAAGCCGAACTCGTTGTTCGTACCGTACGTAATGTCTGCGCCGTACGCTTCATTGCGGGATACCGATTGCAGTTCCTCGCCGCTGCCGTGGTGTGTTTCGCGCCCTTCCTCCTTGGGATTGAAGAGATAGGCGGTATCGTGGTTCAGACAAGCGACGGTGAGGCCGAGCCCGTGGTAGACCGGCCCCAGCCATTCGGTGTCACGGCGAGAAAGGTAGTCGTTCACGGTAACCACGTGCACGCCTTTCCCGGTGAGCGCGTTGAGGTACGCGCTGAGCGCGGCGACATAGGTCTTGCCTTCGCCGGTCTTCATTTCGGCAATCTGGCTGGAGTGAAGGACAATGCCGCCATGCATCTGCACGTCGAAGAGGCGGTGACCGACCATGCGCTTGATTCCTTCACGCACGGTCGCAAATGCTTCCGGTAATAGAGAATCTAACGATTCGCCAGCTTGCAAGCGGCTGCGGAAGGCAGCGGTCTTGCCGGCAAGCTCTGCAGTAGAAAGTGCTTCAAATTCGGCTTCCAGCGCCGCGATTTGCTCGACAACCGGCTTCTGACGGGAGATTTCGCGCTCTGAATGGTCGAAGAAACGTTGGAGTGCGCCAAACATGGCCTAGCTTTGGGCTACGTGAAGACAGTAGTAGCAACGAATCAGACTCTTCACCTGCCTTCAGTCTACGTGGCGAATTTGCGTGAAGTCAACGAATGAGGAGACGCCGTGCGCTCTTGTCCGTCCTGCAGCGCCATGAGACGGTGTTGAGGGAACCGCGCTCGGTGCGGCCTGGATTGGCCGCCGCCGACCTTTGTACTCAACAATCAGAGGGGAATGAGCCTAAGGACGCCGTAAGCACTTTACCTACAAAAACAAACGTGTTATACTAATCGCGTTTGGCTGCAGGTTCGTCCTTGATCATGCAGCGTCCTTGCACCACTCCCCTCTTGATTGCCCTAGCTCTTTGCAATCTTCAATTTACTCTATCGTCCTCATTAAGTCATGTCTGGCGAACCTGCGGTCGAACGTTTCTAATGCTAAACTGCATGACATTATGCTCTTTGCTAGGGTATTCCAGCGAAACTGTCCGTCCATTTGGTTGCACTGATGGAGTGAACGTGCGACTATAGTGGACACGATCGATTCCATAGAGTTTACTATTCATGATGAGGTAAGAGCGGTGTGCTGACGACAGAGCAGAAGAAGAGTATTGTGGCGAAGCATGGCGAGAGCGCGAACGACACAGGTTCGTCCGCGGTGCAAATTGCGTTGCTGACCAATCGCATTCAGCAACTTTCGGCCCATATGGGTGAAAACAAGCACGACAAGCATTCGGAGATGGGTTTGCTCAGGCTGGTCGGGCGTCGACGGCGTCTCTTGCGGTATCTCCACCGCCGCGATCCTGAGCGGTATCGTTCGCTCATCGAGGATCTTGGCCTGCGCGGCTAAGCTACCTAATAGCATAAAAAATTAGGCGCTGCGACCATTTGGTCGCAGCGCTCTTGATTTATTTTGCAGAAGCTGCAAAGCACGTGTCAGAATGCGCGGCCTGCGTCGCCTCGCCGCAGCTAACTGCGCGCAGTCGCCGCGCCGCGCGCAGTCGCCGCGAGGCGCGAAGTCACCGCGCTCCACTCAATGCGCAGTTCATAGAATTTATCAGCCATTAGTTGCAGCGCCTCTCGCGGCGACACTTGGCGGAGCAACACTCGTTGGATCTCGAGCTGTGAAAAGTGTTCCCACTCTTGGAACCACGGCACCTCACGCCCTTCATGCGGGCGAGCAAGCTGTCGTTGCTGCAGATAGGCGCTCAAATCCCCCAAACCACGCTCTTCCGCCAGGGACTTTACCTGCGGTTCCGAGTAAAGAGATTCGTATGCGCTGCCCAAGGAGCGGTTTACAAACCAAAAGAGCGGCGTGAAGTAGCGGTTCTCACGATCGAGGCCGCCGAGGTACTGCAGGAGTTCCCAAGCCGCGTCCTTATTTCGACTCCCTCTTGGGATCGCGTAGAGCCGAGTCCACATTACCGACCCGCTTTGCGTAGGATCATTGCCTGGAAAGAGCGCGACCCGGCGGGTTCCGGGAACGTTGGCGCCCTCCTGTACGTTGAAGAGGAAGTTATAGCCGGGCTGGATAGTGAATGCGGTTGGGTTGCGTAGAGCCGCTTCGTAGCTACTACCAAGGACGTCGGCATGGATGATTTCGGTGCTGTAGATGCCGTCTAGGAGCCAAGTAAGTGTTTGCTCTGCAGCGGAGCCGGCGAGATGGAATATGGGATTGAGCACTTCGTCGAAGAACGTCCCACCGCGTGAATACACCATCGACCACCAGTCAATGTTGGTGCTGGTGTGAGTGCGGTAGGTTAGACGAATGGGGTACTCTACCAAGCCGCGCCGCTTGATTTCGCGCGCCTGCTGCACTACTTCATCCCAGGTCGCCGGGGGCAGTGTGATCCCGGCGCTTTGGAGGATGCTTTCATCGTAGACCCAGTGCGCGCACTCCGTATAATAGGGCAAGCCGTACGTTTCGCCCTTGTATTGAATGCCCTCTGCCGCCTGGGAAATCATGGAGTCGCGATACCGATCGATGCCGTTGAATTCATCGAGCGGTTCGAGCCAGCCGGCCTCCGCCCACGCCGCAAGATCGGTCTCCCGCACGTAGACGGTGTCTAGGGGTTGACCCTCATTCAACAGGAGACTAACGGTCTGAAAGTAGTCTGAACTGAATGCCTCCGGCGTGACCCGCAAACCGGGGTATTGCGTGGAAAACCGGTCCAAATTCCAGGCGAGCAATTGCGGTTCATAGCCCCAGTAGACGAGGCGCAGGCTTAGCGGGTCTTGCTCGTTGCCGAAGGTCTCGGTACGGTTGCAGGCAGCAGCCAGCAGGGCACTGCAAAGGAGGAGGTGGCGACGCGAAAGGGAGTTGTTGAAGCCTCTAGGCGCCTGTGGTCTGCTCACTATTGACTCCACACCTTGGGATTACTTTGGAACGGTACCACTGGCAGGGCGCTCTCGTCAACGGCAGTAAGGGCCGCGCTCGGCGAGCCGGTCTGTAGGTATGCGAGTAGCAAGAGACCAAGGAACAACCTGGTTCTTCCCGAGGCGCCTTCTTATTGAAGAAGGACGCCCGAACTGAATCTCGGCAGAAAGCGAGCGCAGCGTATGACAGACAGAATTATGACACTGCATCCCGCAGGCAAAACCGGCGTGAACATCGATAAACACAAGTACGATACAGTGCGCGAGGCGATTCTCCAAGCGCTGCGCGTGGGCGGCACGCTGACGTTTAATGACTTGACGGCGGACGTGCGCAACATGCTGGCAGGCACGTTTTCGGGGTCCATCTCCTGGTATGTAACTACAGTAAAGCTCGACCTAGAGGCGCGTGGCGAGGTTGTGCGTGTACCGAAGAGCAGTCCGCAACGGCTGATGCTGCCCTGACCCGCTTTCGCGGAGGAGCAGAAATGGGCACAGCCGGCAATGAGCCGCAGCCGGTCTTCAACCGGTTGTCGGGTAACGGCGGAAGGCGCGCCAGAGGAAGACATGGCCTCTCGGCCAAGAGTCGCCTCTCGGCCAAGAAAAGCGGAAACGGCCGCGAACCCACGGGTTCGCGGCCGTTTCGTTCCAGCCTTCTGCGATTCGCAAGCGACTTATGTGTCACGCGCAGTGACTCAGCGCTGCAATCGATTTACGGCCAGGAACCGACCTTCTCGCGGATAATAGCCAGACCGTCGTCGACAATTGCCTGAACGGTCGGCTGGATTTCCTTGAGGAACGTCGCGGCGTCCTGGTTGCCGGTCCAGAGCTGCTGGTCGCCGATGTCATTGAGCAGTGTAAGAATCTGATCGCCCGTCGGCAGAGTGCCTACGTTGTACTGCGGCACGGCCGTCGCGAGCGCGTCTGATGCCACAGAAAGGCGCGGGTTGCTATATCCTTGGAACGCATCTTCTATGAATGGCTCAATCTCAGGAATCCAAGCCGGAATACGGCGGACGAACTTGCCTAAACGGCCTTCGTGAAGGAGCCAGGTCATGTAGTTAAACGTGGCTTCACGCTGTTGGCTGCCATAGACGATACCAAGCTTGTGCTGATTGGCGTCTGCCGTAGAAATTTCCACTCTCGGCATGGGGGCCATGACAAAGTCTACCCCTGCCTCGAGTGCCTGGTCTGCATACGTGAGCGGCAAGCTGCGCGGCGCGGAGATCATGAGTGGTACTTGGCCGGTCAGGAACGGATTCTGTCCGCCGAAGTACGCTGCATTGCGGTCTGCCTGAGGCGGCAGCACTTGATGCTTGTGCACCAAATCAAAGAACCGTGTGAAGCAGTCGATCATCTCCGGTGCATCACAGGTAGCCGTGGTGAGGTCATCGGATATCCAGTCCGTTTTCCACAGCAGGTTCCAAGAACCCCAGTCGTGAGCGTGGTTGCCAATTGCCCACTGACTAACCTCTTCACCACTGAATTCTCGCAGTTGGACCATGACCTCAAGCCACTCGTCCCATGTCCACGAGTCATTGACGTCAGCCGATGGATACTCAAGGCCGGCCGCTTCGAAGTACGTGGGGTTGATCATGACCACGTGGGCGTTACCACCATGACCCATGGGCAGCAAATAGATTTGCCCTTGGAACATGGCGTCGCGCTCCAGGAGGTTGGGGTTGTAGACGCTCAGGTCGAGTTGCGCCGCCCTGACGAGATCGTCCATGTTCTCTGCGAGGTCCTGCATCACCTGCGCAAAGGCGCGGCGCGGAAACTCGGAGAGGTCAGGCGGGATGCCACCGGCTTGCATGGTCTTGATCTTGGCCACGCGGTCGGCCGTGCCGCCCACTTGAGAAACGAGCTCGACCGTCGTGCCCGGGTTCTCGGCGATGTACGGATCGGCCATGTTCTGCATAAAGTCCAGTTCGAGCTCTGTCGGCACCTTAAGGTATGCGACGATATTGACGCTCTCGCCTTCCATTGCAGGCGCCGCTTCCTTTGCTTCCGGTTCATCCGGAGCGTCCTCCATCGTGCCGGTATCGGCAGGCGCAGCTCCGCTGCCGCAGGCGGCGAACACTATAGACGTTGCCCCCAGCATGGCCGATCCCGCTAGTAGGCGACGTCGGGATAGAGACGTACTCTCGAGCATGGCGTTGCCTCCTTCTCTGCTGTCAATTCAGATTCTGGCAGGATTCGCCACGATCCTGCCAAGCCACCCCTTGTAGCTGGGGGCATTCTAATGCGGCAGTTGTCGTCTGTCAACTATGTTCAAGGGAAAACATCGCCGGTGTTAAAACAAAGCGGCGCTCTTTGCCTGGCTCCTTGCGCAGATAACCTGACCGCCAATCCTGTGCAAATGGATGACAACCGCTTTTAATCGTGCTATAACTGCCTTGCAGTCTTCGCCGGTTCGGCGAGCGGATGTTGCGTACGCTGAGGGGTCACTATAAGGAGGGGTTTCAAGAAGGACGCTCAGCAGGAGAGAGCACTCTCGCATGTGGGGGCAGCAGTTGTGCGGTGAAGACAAGATCGCGAGAGAGGGTTGATCGGTTCGCGATTTGATTTGGAGTTTTAGCCTAAGGGTGTTCCGCCCGCGGATAAACTTCAGTGAGAGAAACCATTATTCCAGGAGACAGGTCATGCGTAAAGATTTGACACGACGTACGTTCCTTGGCGGCAGTGCGGTAGCCGGTACCGGGCTGTTGCTCGCCGCTTGCGGCCAGGTGGCAACTGCGCCCGCTGGCGATGCGCCTGCATCGGCTGATGCGCCTCAAGAAGAGAAAACTACCGATGTGCCCGCGCCTGCCGAGCAGAAGCTGGTCAAGTACATGCACGTAACTACAAATCAAGCAGTGTGGGACGAGTCATTCGGCGCGTTCTTTGAAGCCTTTGGCGAGCGATATCCGGAGTACAACCTGGAGGTCGATCCAACAGTCTGCTGTTTCGCGGAGACGATTGATAAGGCCTTAGCGTCGTTTGCCGGAGGCATCTCCTACGACGTGTACTACGGCCACTTTTCTTACATCAGCCAGTTTGCCACTGCAGAAATGATCCAGTCGCTGGAGCCGTTCTTGTCGGCAGACGCTGAGGTCAGCAAGGACGACTACCACGTCTGGGCGACTGAGCGTATCGAAGGCCAGGTGTACAGCATTGCTTGGTTCACGAACGGCAAAGAGTATTGGTACAACGCCGATCTCTACGCCGAGGCCGGTCTCAAGACTCCCAAGGAGCATGAAGCCGAGGGCACGTGGACCTGGGATGCGTTGCTGGAAGGCGCGAAGAAACTGACCACGGTAGAGGGCAATAATGTGACGCAGTGGGGCTTCTGGACGCCCTCCTACTCATTTGGTTGGCACTGGATCCACCTGATGGCGTATGGCGCAACGTGGTGGAATGAAGACTTTTCGGCGCCGTCTATGCTCTCGCAAGAGTTTGCCGAAGGTACACAGTTTGCCGCTGACTTGGTGACGAAGCACCGCGTCATGCCGAGTCGGGCCGCCCCAAGTGAAAACGACGTGGCAGCGGACTTCAACACGCAATTGCTGGCGGGCCGCACCTGGGGATCGTACGGCACGCGTACAATCGAAGAGCAGATCATGTCCCAGGAGGAACCGTTCACGGTAGAGATGGAAATGCTGCCGAATGGTCCGGCGGGACGCCAGATCGTGCAGTCCATCAACGCGAACTGGATCTCCAGCTCTTCTGAGAATCCCGATGGCGCGTGGGACTTCTACAAATTCTGGCTGAGCCAGGAAGGTCAGAGCTTCATCGTGCCGCTGGGCGGCGGACGCTACGTGTCGAACAAGAACTTCCAGGGCTTCACGGTCTACGACTATGAGGATCCGGAAGTCTACGCGCGCTCTGCCGAGATCAGCGTGGAACAGCGCCAGGTGGTGAAGCAGTCTGACGTCAACGCTGCGTGGACCGAAAACTGGGAAGCCTTGGAGCTGGAAACCAAGACGGTCCAAGAGGTCCAGGAAGAGATGCAAAGGGTTGCCGAGAACGCGCTCCGCGAGGGCGGCTGCCTCTGCTAGCTTTCTTGGTTGCTGATTCCTAATCGGCGGCTATGGCAATTGAGGATTGACGGACGTAGGGGCACGACATGTCGTGCCCCTACGTTGTACTATGGACACGGCATGTGAGTTGAGGCTTTCTATTGCTGCGCCGTTAGTAACGCGGAGGGAAGAGTACTGTGGCAACTGAGACTAAGGTAGCTTTGCGTATTCTGGGCACGCACTGGTCTACGCCGAACGCACGGGATGCAGGCTGGGTCGAAGAAGCATTCGACCTCGATCCGGCGGAGACCGGATTCGTGGCTCTCCATCTGTGGAATGTGGGCGACGTGAACGGGCCCGCGGTACCGGCAGACTACTTTGTGGACATGGGTACGACCGAGGGCCAACTGGAGTCGGTGCGGATTGCCGACAATTATATTCGCCCGGCAATCGCAGCCGCTCGCGATGCCGGCATGCAGATCTTCCACGTGGAGCCGGGGAATATTGCCATGAAGTACGACTCGGTCCACTACATGCTGGAAGAAGAAGATACGACCCCGCCGCCCGGCCCGGCGCGTCCCCCGGAAGCCAATCCGGGTTGGAACCTGGAGCGCGCGGAACGCTCCCACGGCGCCGGCTACCAGGACTGGGAGGGCTGGCAACAGTTGCGCATCATTCAGTCGTGTGATGCCGAGCCCGGCGACCAGGTAATTCTCACCAGCGCCCAGTTCGACCGCATTTGCCGGAGCAAGGGCATCAAGAACCTCATCTATTCGGGATTCGCGACGAATATGTGCATCTTGGGCTCCGCCGGCGCTACCCAACCCATGCTCGGTTACGGGTACAAAGTCTTTCTCATCCGCGAAGCCACGCTGGCGGTGGAGTACCCGGATACGTTCCCTGAACGGCTCATGACTCGTTCGGCGCTAAAGTACTTTCAACAGGCAGTGGGGGACACGATCGGGTACGATCAGTTCATCGAGGCCTGCCAGGAGGTCGCGGCGACGCAACGCTAGCTTCGGTTGAGTTAGGCGCGCTGGCATGAGGCTTTTATCCCAAACGGCAGGTGTGTTGCATAGAAACAAAGAGGTTTCAGGAAAATGAGACGAGTTTTCGGCAGGAGCATGGCCCAGTTCCGCCGTCTGCGGCAAAGTCTGTGGACGGCGTTCGTGACACTTGTGCTCGTAACTGTTGCCGCGTGCGGAGGCGACGAGCCAAGCGCTGAGCCCGCGCCCTCTGAGGCGCCGGCGATTCGTGTCATTGCCGTCACGAATGTCCTTGCGGACTGGGCCACGGCAGTCGGCGGCGACCGCGTGGAAGTGTCTAGCCTCATTCCAACCGACGTGGACCCGCACGGATTCCAACCCGGACCCCGCGACGCGGCCAAAATCGCAGAAGCCGACTTGATCATTGCCATCGGATTGGGCATGGAGGGCTTCTGGCTTGAAGAGCTCTTGCGCAATGTGGCGCGGGATTCGTCGATTGTGCTGACGTTGGGTGAACTCGTCGATCCCATCCTGGACGATACGGAGGATGAGGGCGGCCACGCTGAAGACGAAGAAGATGGCCACGACGAAGACGAGAATGGCCATGAGGACGACGAGGATGAAGGCCACGACGAAGACGAGAACGGCCATGAGGACGACGAGGATGAAGGCCACGACGAAGATGAGAACGGCCATGAGGACGACGAAGAAGCCGAACACGGGCACGACCACGGGGCGCATAACCCCCACTTCTGGTTCGACCCGCTGCGCGTTGTGGTCGCGATCGACGCGATTGCCGCCCGCTTCGCGGAACTCGATCCGGATAATGCGGACGAATACCGGGCCAATGCCGCCGCCTACAACGCGGAAGTCCTGGCGCTCCACGCGTGGACGGTGGAGCAGGTCAGCGCGGTGCCGATCGAAAAGCGATTGATCCTCGGCTCCCACGACTATTACCGCTACTTCGCGGTGCGCTATGACTTCGAGGTTGTGGGGATAATTCTGTCGATTGCCGAAGACGCCGAACCGTCAGCCGAGCACCTGGCGCATCTCGTCGATCTGATGAGAGAGCGTGACGTGCAGGCAGTGTTCGGCGAGAAGATTGCGCGGGAGCGCCTCGCAAGCGCCCTGGCGAATGAGGCCGGCGCAACGCTCGTGCGGCTCTACTCGGATTCGCTCGGACCCGAGGGCAGCGGAGCGGATACCTACATCACGATGGTGCAGTCCAACGTCCGGCTCGTCGTCGAGGCGTTGCGATGAACGTGGCCGCTGACGGCGCGCAGGAGCAGTCTAGCGACGCGGCCTCGCCGTCACTCGCCGTGGAAGACCTCTTCGTGGATCGCGGCGAGGTCCAGGTGCTCAACGGTGTCACCTTCTCCGCGAACAGTTCTCGCATCATGGGCGTCATTGGACCCAATGGCGCCGGCAAGAGCACGCTCTTCAATACGCTCACCGGGCTCATCCCGGCCAGAGACGGCCGCGTGCGCATAAATGGTAAGTCGATTGGTGAGTCGCGGGGGCAGGTTGCGTTCGTGCCGCAGCGCCAGAATATCAACTGGGACCTGCCCATGACGGTGTGGGACATGGTGATGCTGGGCCGAACGCGGCAGATCGGGTGGATTCGCCGGCCGGGGAGCGCCGACAAGCAAGCCGTGGAGGACGCCCTCAACCAAGTTTGGATGTGGGACAGGCGCGACGCGCTGATTGCGGAACTCTCCGGCGGGCAGCAGCAACGGGTCTTCGTGGCCCGCGCCCTGGCGCAGGATGTGCAGGTGTTGATTCTGGATGAAGCCTTTCGGGGAGTAGACTTCACCTCCCAAGAGGTCATGACCCTGGTGCTGCAGGAGATGCGCGACGGGGGGAAGACCATCCTCCTCGCTTCGCACAACATCAGCTACATCCGGCGGTTGACCGATGATTGCCTCTGCCTCAACCGCAGCGTCATCGCCTGTGGGCTCACGTCGGAGGTGCTGGTACCGGAAGTCATGGACGAGCTGTACCGCTCGGTGGACATCTACCGGGCCTACGAGAGCGAGCAGCGCTAGATGGATGTCCTTGCCGACATCTTCATTGCTCCTTTTCAGTACGGCTTCATGCTGCGGGCGCTGATCGTTTCGGTGCTGGTGGGGGTGATGTGCCCCATGCTGGGCGCCTATGTGGTCACCAAAGGCTTGGGCTTCATGGGCGACGCGCTCTCCCACGCCGTGTTGCCCGGTATGGTGGCGGCGTTCGTGATTGGCGTCAATCCGTTCTTGGGCGCAATGCCCATGGGTATCGTGGTGGCGCTGCTCAGCGGCTACCTCATTCGGCGCGCCGGTATCAGCGCCGATACCTCCGTAGGCATACTCTTCGCGGGGCTCTTTGCCCTGGGCGTGGTCATGTTGTCTTTCACCCGGGGACTGCGCGTGAGCCTGGAAGACATTCTGCTCGGCCAGGTGCTCGGCGTAACCACCCAGGACGTGCTCTTGACGCTGGTACTGGCCGCCCTGGTATTGGCGGTCCTCTACCTGCTCCATAAAGAACTGGTCTTCGCCAGCTTCGACCCGGCGGGCGCTACCGTCATCGGCTTGCCCACGCAAGCGTTGGACTATCTTCTTCTAGCCCTATTGGCAATAGTGATTGTGCTTGCCATTCAAGCAGTGGGGATTGTGCTCGTGCTGGCAATGCTCATCACGCCGGCGGCCACGTCGTTCCTGCTGGTGCGCAACTTTCCCAAAGCGATGTTTACCGGGTCGCTCTTGGGATTGATCTCGGCTGTGTCCGGGCTTTACCTTTCCTACCATTACAACTTGCCGTCCGGGCCTTCGATGGCGCTGGTGGCTACAGTGATCTTCGCGGTTGTGGTAGCAGTGAAGAAGGCCCGCTGACCCCTGCGCAAGATCGGCATTGCAGCGGCTTTTGTGAGGGATAACGCGGTATGGGCACTTGGTTTGTGCAATTGTTGTAGCTGAGAGTAAAGTTGAGCGCAGCCGCTGGGTTGGTGTAGATTTCGTCGCCGCTGGGAGTCGCTAGTTCTACGTGCGTAAGGAGAAAGCAAACATGTATCCGAACGGCGCACAGTTCTGTCTGAGCCTGACGTTCGACGTAGAGATGTGCACCAACTTTCCGTACTGGACGTCGGTATGGGACCAGCGCAAAGGCGCCATCGATGCGGACAGCAAGCAGTACATTCAAAAGCTGAACGCGGTGGCCGCGAAGTACGGGGTCAAGCTGCATTACTTCCTGGTAGGAAGTGCGCTTGAGGACCCCGACCTCGATTACTTGAGAGAAGCCGTGGACGCGGGACACGCGCTCGGCAACCACACCTACAGCCACGTCAACGTGCGGGCGCAAGAGATCCCGCAGCTTCAAGTGACCTACGCGGCGGCCCCCTGGCGGGCGCACGGCCGTTCTGCGCTCACGTGCATCCGCGATGAGTTGCGCCAGACCAGCAGCGCCATGCGCGAGACGCTCGGCGTAGATCCCGTTGGCTTCCGCACGCCGGGTGGGTTTGTGGACGGTCTGCACGCCGTGCCCGCCGTTCAAGAGCTGTTGAAAGATGAAGGGTTTGGCTACGCGTCATCACACTACCGCTTTCCGGTAGATCCCACGCAGAAGCGGCCGCCGCAAGGGCGCTTGGAATCGGCCATGCGGGAGAGTCTCGATTCATTGCAACCTTACCGCTATCCCAATGGTCTGCCCGAGCTCCCGCCCACGGGCATCACCGATATCTGGGGCTTCCGTTACTTGGACCTTGACCGCTGGGAGTTTATCGATGTGCTCAAACACGGCATCGACCACGCCCATGACAGGGGGCAGGTGTTGACCATGACCTTTCATCCGCCGGTTTTGGCCGCCAGAGACCCCCATTGCGACGTGCTAGAAACGGTCTTGCCCTATGCCCTGGCAAAGCCCGGCGGTTGCTGGGTCGCCACGAACGATGAGGTTTGCGAACATGTCGTGCCAAATGTCGCATAGATGCCGAATTCTGGCCGGAAGTGCAGCATACTCCATTCGAAAGACCATTGTAGCGCGGGGGCTTGTCCCCCGCGCCGGTGTCAAGCGCATCCTAATCGGGCGGCGTGAGGTTACACCTTTCGGAGATGGAAATTGAGTGAGGAGTGCCTGCTTCTGCCAGGTGCGCAAAGGTGAAGGGGCACGACATGTCGTGCCCCTACGTGCCATACTCTTACCAAATGGCTCATTCCACAGTGAGTGTACGGCCCACGGCAGAGACAGAACCATAGGACTATTCGCACGTAATTCTGAGGAGATTGCCCTGTGAGAAAGACGATTGACGAGATTGGCGTGACTTTCGACACGGAATTCGAGGCGGCCGCGGCGGAAGACGTGTCGTTGGACGATGACGGCACCGTTCATCTCGCTACGCGGGTAGACCCCAAGCCCACGGGCTTCGACGAACACTTCAAAGGCGTGCCGACACAGTATCGCTACAGCGTGCGCGTCACGGCGCAGCGGGAGACGCCTGCCCTGCGCATCCACGTCCACACAGATAGGGAATTGGGCGGCTGGTATATCCAATTTGGCGGCTTTGTCAAGCGCGCCGCGGGCTGGGAGCCGATTCCGCTGGAGCACGCCACGAACGTGCCGGACACCAGCGACGTGCTCATCACCCTCTCGCTGCAGGCGGGAGAATCCGTCGTCCTGGGCAGTATGCCGTTCATCGCTCCTTCAGAGTTGGAGACGCAGCTTGACGCGCTCATGCGCACGGAAAGTCACGTCTGGTCGACGCGCGTGCTGGGCGAGACGGGCAGGGGGCGGAAGATTTGGGCGCTGGAGACTGCGCCCCGGGACAAGCGCATCGTGGTGGCGGGCACGTCCCAGGGCGCGGAGCCGGTGGCGGAGCGTCTGGTGGAGTTGGCGCGGCGGCTCACGGTCGATCTCACGGATTCGCGCTGGCTGCTGGGCAACTACCAGGTCTGCCTGGTGCCGATGATCAATCCCGACGGCGCGGCGGAGGGACACAGTTTGCTCAACGGCAGCGGCGAGGTGGTGGCCGGGGGCTACAAGGCGGCGGTGTCCGGCGAGCCGTGCCCGGTGGAGAGCAAGGCCTTGGCCGACTACGTTGGGTTGGCCCCAACTCAGGCCTATCTGGAGTTTCATGCCCACTACCGCACGATTCCCCCGGGAGAGGAAGATCACCTGGGCGTGCGCAAGCTGCACTTGCTCAATCCCGGCATGGCGGATATCTATCCGCCGGATACTGATCCCGAATATGTCGACCGCTTCAATGCGGTCATGCGCCAGCGGCTGGGCGACCACAACGACCACCGCCCCATCGGCCTGTGGTGGAAACCGGCGGCGTTCTTCACGCCCAACCTCGCCAGGCTCCACTCCCACTGCATGTTCTACGCCGTGCAGTCGTGGAACTACGATCTGCAAGCCACCACAGCCTGGGCCGAGCGCTACCTCTATGCGGCAGCCGAGGGCATCGCCATCGCCAGCGGCGAACCAACCTGGCGTGAATGAAACCGAAATTCCGGCTCTCCCAGCAAAGTAATCAAGATTGGAGCAATTGTGGGCAAGGGATGTGGCGGCAAAGATGAACCGTGCCGCTGCTGCGCAGGAGCATAGGGAGATGTAGGAGGCAGTCACCGAATAGTCTCTATTGCGAGCGATTGCACGAGGTCAAAGTGACAGTCGGCTTGCTAATGGTTGTCACGCTGGTATACTACTTTCAGCGACATTTCAACCTGTACGGGCAATTGGTTGTGCAATGACGGCGTTTCGCGCTACGGCGCGTATTGGATGAATTGAGAAAGGAGAATTGGCGGTTTCTTTAAAGGGCGAGACGGCAGCGCACGTGCCCGAGAGCGCACCATCTACATGGTGTGCGTACTATGAACGGTGAAGATTTTAGCTTTATGTACCCGGAGGAAGAGAACGTGAGAGCGACAGTGACGCGACGAACATTGCTTGGCGGCAGCTTGGTGGCTGGCGCAGGCTTGCTGGCGGCCGCGTGCGGGCAGGCCGTAACTACTATGCCGGCGGAGGGCGAGGCCCCGGCGGCAGAGGCAGAGGCCAAACCGGCTGAGGAAACCAAGGCTATGGAGCCGAAGACGGTCCGTTACCTCCACTACACCACCACACAGGAGGTGTGGGAGGATAACTTCGGCCAGATCTTCGATAACTATCGGGCACAGTTCCCCGAAGTGGAACTTGAGGTAGACCCGGTAACCGGCGGTTTTGCGGTACTCATCGAGAAGGCCGTGAGTTCGTTTGCGGGTAACGTGCCGATTGACATGTACTACGGCCACTTCTCCTATATCAGCCAATTCGCGCAGAACGAGATGATCCAGCCGCTGGACCCGTTCATCGCCAAAGACGGCGACGTGTCCCGCGATGACTTTTACGATCACGCGCTGGAGAAGATCCAGGGCCAGATCTACGGCATTGCCTGGTTCAACCAGGGCAAGGAGTTCTGGTACAACGCGGACCAGGTCACCGAGGCCGGTCTGACGTCGCCTGCCGAGCTGGCGGCGGACGGCAAATGGACGTGGGACGCTGCGCTTGAGTTTGCGCAGAAACTTACCAAGAAGGAAGGCGCGAACACCACGCGCTGGGGCTTCTTCTATGCCTACCACTCCACCGGCTGGTTTGGGCATCATCTCAAGGCCTGGGGCGCGGACTGGTGGAACGCCGACATCACCGCAGCGACGATGACTACGCCGGAATTCGCGGCTGCCGTGCAGGCCGCGCAGGACCTGGTCACGAAGCACGAGGTCTCACCCCGTATCAGCACGCCGCGTGAGAATGACGCTTCGGCGTCCTTTGAAGAGGAGACCCTCTCTGCGCGCCTGGCAAGCGGCGCCAATACGCGCAGCTTCCAAGCGAACATCATGTCCAAGGATACTCCCTTCAACATTGGGCACACGCTGCTGCCCGAGGGTCCCGGCGGACGCACCACCATTCAGGCGTTGAACGCGAACTATCTGAGTTCATCGGCGCCACAAGCGGATCTGGCCTGGGAACTCTATAAGATTCTCATTGGTCCGGAGTCCGACCAGCAGATTGCTCAGCTCGGCGGCCGCCGCTACACGGCCAGCCGCAAGCAGAGCCCGGTGACTCTGTGGCCCTATGAGGATGCCAATGTCTACGCCCAGATGGCGGAGCTCAGCGAGGGCGCCAAGCAGATTGTGAAGCAATCTGAGGTCAATGGCGCTTGGAGCCAGGGCTGGAAGGACATCGAGGACGGCGCGCGCACCGTCCAGGAAGTGCAGGACGAACTGCAGCAAGTGGCTACGATTGCCCTGGAAGAGGGCGGTTGCATCTGCTAAGTTGCGGTTGACGCCGCGATTGTTAGCGAATGATCAGGAGGGATACGGGATGCCGTATCCCTCCTCTCTTTAAGGGTTGCCCACGGATGGGCGCACGTTGCAACCTTGTGCTACCCGCTAGTTAGACTTTGCGGCTGCGAGTCTTGCCTCGCTCGGCTGCGCCGAGACAATTGGGAGAAGGCGCAGAGAGCACTGTTGCGGGCGAGACATCGTGTCCTTGCGGCAAGGAGATAGGTAATGATTGCCCTAATACCGGTCACACGATGCCAGCGACAGAATTTGTAGCAACTGATCTGCGTCCCTCGGCTGCGTCCGTCCGTGCGTCAAACTCACGCCTGCGGTACTATCTCTCAAGGAACATCGCCTCGATAGGGGTAAGCGGGGTCAAAAGAGCGGAATCGCGGCGGAAACACACGCTTCTTGAGAAAGGAATACGGTAACTGATGGCAATTAGAGTAGGCATGGTGGGGGTGGAACAGCATGCACCGCACGTGTTTGCCGGCATAGACGAATCGGATGAAATTGAACTGGTTGCGGTGGCCCAAGCGGGCGCACGCGCCGACGAGATACAAGACAAGTACGGCGCGAGGCTCTATGACGACCATGCGACGCTGTTCGCGCAAGAGCAAGTCGACGTGGCGGCGGTCTGCCTGATTCCTGCCCATCAAGGACGGGTTGTCATTGATGCATTGCAGGCGGGACTGCACGTAACGGCCGACAAACCATTGATGATCACGCAGGAGGAGCTCGACGCCACGGTGGCGCTTGTGCGCCAAAATCCTGGCCGCAAAGTCGGGCAGCTTTTTACCTTGCGCGGCACGCCGGGCTACGCCAAACTGCATGAGATCGTGCGCAGCGGCGCTATCGGCGACGTCGTGCAGAGCTACGGCATGCGCTCGGCCATGGAAAAGCGCGAGACCCGCGCGCCGTGGTTCTTCGACGAGCGGCTTTCCGGGGGTCCCATTCCCGACCTGCTCATCCACGACATCGATGCGCTCCGTTGGATTACGGGACTGGAGTACACGCACGTACTGGCGCGGGAATCAAACTTTGCCCGGCCCGACGATCCCTACTACCGCAATGCCGGCCAGCTTTACTTCCTGCAGGAACAGAACGCGACCGCAATCATGGAGCACCACCGTCTGGTGAGCCCGGCCTTTGCCGGTATGGACTGCCGCATGAGGGTCTTGGGCACCGACGGACAGGTGGAGATCACCGCGAAGGGCGAGGTGATTCTTTACAATAGCGACCACGCGGGTCAAGTGACAGATCTCTCAGCGGCCCAAAACGTGTTTGCCAATTTCGCCCTGAAGGCGTGCGCAGGGCAAGAGCCGCTGGTGGATACGGCCAGTGCCTTGCAGTCCATGCAGGTAGCGCTCACGGCCAAAGAGGCAGGGGATTCGGATACGCTGGTGGCGATCCCGCAGGTGTGATTAAACGATCGGCCTGTGTGGAATAGTGGTTCCGTCCTTGTGATGCAAGTCTAGCGATCGTGCCTGGGCTTCAGGACGCTGACCTCGCCACAAGCACAGGATGGCCTTCGACAACCTCAGGCCTAGTGGGAAGGAGCCATTGCATTCCTCCTGGACGGGAGCGGCGTGGGTGCAACCGAGAGTTAGCACTTTCCGTTCGTGGTGAGGTTGCTTGTCCTGAGCTCGTCGAAGATTCGAACCATGGACGAAAAGGAAGAGTGCGCGGAAGTTACTCATCAAGAACTTTAGAAGTGTGCTGCCAAAGACAGCGGGGAGTGTGTCTTGTACCGTACAACTGTGTATAATTCAATAAATTAACTTTGGAAAGGAGTGCGGCATGGCAATCAAGAGTCCTGCGGATGTCAGCTTAGCGGTCGAAGGGGGCACGCCGGTGCGGAGCGCCGATAATCCGTTACCTCAGGTATTTCCCCGTTACGTGCCGGACAGCGCCTATGACAACGTGCGAGAGGTGTTGGACGGCGGTGTTGCAAGCAACTTGCTCAGCCGGTTCGAGGATGCATTTGCCGAGGCCACGGGCACGAAGTATTGCGTATCCATTGCGAATTGTACGGCTGCGCTGCACTCACTCTATGCCGGACTGGGAATCGGGCCTGGAGACGAAGTCGCCGTGAGTCCCATCACCGACTTTGGCACAATCGCAGGCATCATCGCGCAGGGCGCGATCCCAATTTTCCCAGACGTGGACGTGCGCACGGGGAACGTCACTGCCGAGACCATCGCAAAAGTGCTGTCGCCGCGTACGGCAGCAATCGTTGCCGTCCACTTCTACGGTCTGCTCTGTCCCATGGAAGAGATCGTGGCGCTGGGGAAGAGCAAGAACATCACCGTCGTGGAGGATGTCTGCCAAGCGCCGCTCGCGAACTATTCAGGGCAGAATGTAAAAGGAAAAGCGGGATCGCTGGGCGATGTCGGCGGCTTTTCCTTCGACGCGGAGAAGCACCTGACGGCGGACCACGGCGGCGCGGTAACCACGGACAGCGAGGAAGTCGCAGCGAAGGTGCGGAGCTTTGCGCTCACGCGCGGCGCCGTTTCGCACCCGAATTACGGCCGCAAGCACGAAACGTTCGGCCTGAACTACCGCTTCGGTCAATTCCAAGCGGGGCTGGCGTTGGCCGAGCTTGAAGTGCTCGAGGAGCAGAACGAGCGGCGGCGGCAGGGAGCCGCGCATCTTAACTCTCTGATTGATGAAATTGACGGTCTCACGCCGCCCTACACACCTCCGGGCAGCGACCACATCCACTGGCTCCACCACGTACGTCTCGATCTTGACCAGTTCCGGTGCTCCATTTGGGAGTTTTCGGAAGCGCTCTTGGCTGAAGGCCTCACGCCGGGCGCCGGTCCGGCGCCGTACTACCTCGTGCCCGACAGCCATAAATTCATGCAAGACAAGGCGCACGTGGCGGGCAGGTCCGGCTGGCCGTGGGACCACCCCATGAACGAGTTTGCCAAAGACATCGAGTACAGCGCGGCTATGTGCCCCCAGGCCAAGGAGCACGTGGATACCACCATCCGCTGGACGTGGACCGACAAGCACTCTGCCGCAGACATCGAGGACATGGCCACGATGTTCGCGAAGGTGGCGGAGTACTATCGGGTATAGGTCGCAGAACTGATATTGGAAGCTCTGGCCGAGCCTCCATAGAGGAACTGAATTCGGCCCGGTGCCGGCGAAGAAGCGCCATAGTCAAAAGGAGCGCAGGCCTGAGGCCTGCGCTCCTTTTACTGCGTGGCCACGCGCTGTACGCGTGCACGCCCTTCGCAGTGCTCTCTTACGACTGTCGGTGCTTCTCAATGAGACGCTGCAAAACCATTCGCGAGACTATTCAATCCCCTCCGCCCAATGCCGGTATGCATAACACTCAATGCAAGGTGACATAAAGTCCGGGGAGGTGGCTTGCTGCGCTCTGGCACGATAGTCCGCGACGTTTGTCCACGCTTATCGTCGAATCCGGTGAGCGCAACCCTATGCCGGCTATTCCCAACTATTCCCCGCAATCACGTCGTGGCGGTTTGATCAGTGTAAGCCGGTGACTGCGGGGAGGTTTTCTTACGACATTTCTACGCGCCGATGGGGATGCGCTTCGGTTCAACGAGCCTTGCCTCGTGCCAATTGTACTGGATTAGGCCTGGTTTCAGATGCCAGATTCTGGACGCATGCAGCGTGCCAGCCAAACGGCAAGTCTCGCCGTCGCGGGCTAGCGCCGGCCTCAATGAATCTCAGGGGTTCGGACATCACTTTCCAGTTGGTACAGCACCGCTTTTGACCCATTGGCGAGGATCAGTTCGCGGCGCACGGCGTAGCGCACCCTGCCGCTCATTCTCAAGTCCAGTGAATACGCTGTCTCTTTCTCTTCGGGGTACGTACAACGCAGCGCAATCATCACCCTATTGACAGCATTGGGAAGGCGCTCTCGGAATAGCTCGGTTAAGAATGCTCTCATGAGTGACGGCAGAGATTCACGAGGGGTTTGCATGTGTTTGACTGGCCCCTAAAGTATCCAGTGGCCGGGAGGCATCATATCGGGACACTTTCAGTCGTTGATGCAGCGACCAATGCCATTTTTGCTAGTGTAGCAGGTTGCACATAAAGCCAGTAAAGACTCTAAGAATCACGCATGGCTTTGCCGTCTCGGCATCCGGTTGTCTGTGCGAATGAGTTCCTCCGTCAACCGTACCTTCAGTTCGCGTTTCAGGCCTTGCACACTGGCAACGTGCCAGAGATTGTGAAGTTGGCCGGGGTCGCTCTGGGTATCGAATAGCTCGCCGTACTCCTGCTCGCCGTCGTCGCCGACGTAGACCGTGAGTTGGTGGGTATCGGTGACGAGGGTGCGCAGGCGCAATCCGATGTAGTCCTCGTCGTTCTCGATGATGATGGCGTCCTGCACGGAATCCGCCGCGCCCGTGAGCAACGGCGTGAGCGAGCGTCCCGGCCACGCTGCCATTTGCCGTTCCGCTTCCGGCTGCGGCACGCCCTTCATGAACGGCGGGCCGTATTCAGGCGCTTCCACGCCCGCCAGGTTGAGCAGCGTAGGCGGGATGTCTAAGTGCGAAACGAGACTCCGTGAAACTTGGCCCGCCGGGAACTGCGCGGGCCAGCGCCAGATTGAAGGAATATTGAGCATGCCGTCGAAGTGGAACGGTCCCTTATTGAGCAGCCAGTGATCGCCGAGCAAATCGCCGTGGTCGGCGGTAAAGACGACGACGGTGTTGTCCGCCAGGCCAAGCTCGTCGAGGGAGTCCAGTATGCGCCCCACCTGGTCATCAATGAACGAGACCATGCCAAACGTGATTGCCGTGATTTCGCGCATCTGCTCATCCGGCATCTTGGTGGCAATGCGCCGGCCGGACGTCCATTGATCGGTCTCGTACATCAGGCGCATGTGCGGAGGGAGGTCGTCGAACTCGTTTTCACGCCGGGTCGGCGCGGGAATCGAATCGCGGTCGTACATGGAAAACCAGGGGTCTGGCGCGGCATAGGGATGATGCGGATCGGGAAACGAGGCCCAGAGCATGAACGGCTGCTCCCGCGCGGCCGCATCCTGCATGTACGCGATGCTGCGGTCGGCGATCCAAGTGTTGTAGTGGTACTCCGGCGGCACGTTGATGCGGTAGGACTGCTCGGCGCCGCTCGCAGCGGGCGTGGAGGCTTGGCGGTTCCAATGGGGAAGCACTTCCGGATGCTCGCGTTCCAGCCACAGGTAGTGATTGTCAAAATTGCCGGGCCCGTGGCCGATGGTCAACTCCGTGCTTGCGAAGCCATAGTAGGGCGTGGGCAACGCGGAGACTTTGCGATTCCGCCACATCCAGCGGGTCTCGGGAAAGTCGAGCGGATCGAGCGTTTCGGGGTCCACGCCGATGGGCTCGCCGGCCACGCGCACGTGAATCTTACCGATGCTGTGGGTGCGGTAGCCCACGTCTGCGAGCGTGCCGGTCACCGTGGGAAAGGCGGGGTCCAGATCGATGCCGTTGGTGCGCACGTTGTGCCCGCGCGGGGTCAGCCCGGTGAGCAGTGTGGAACGCGAGGGCATGCAGAGCGGGTTGTTCACATACGCCCGCTTGAACAGCGCCCCGCCGGCCGCCAGCCGATCGAGGTTGGGCGTCTGCAGCGGCGTGTCGTCGCGCCAGTCGCGCCAGGCGCAGCGCATGTTGTCGCCGCGCATCTGGTCGGTGAGGATGATTAGGAAATTCGGTCGCTCGCCCATGGGGGTGCTCCTTTTTGAAATCTTCGCGTTCTCACGTGCTTGCTTGACGTGGTGTGGCTGGCAACATCTTTCACGTTAGTGTCAGGCCTTGAATACAACTGACCGCCTGTTACAGAGTATACCTGCTGCGGAAATCGCTCCGAATGTCTCACGCCTTGAAAAAGAAGTTCGTCTCTGCTCTTCCGCCGGAAGCCAGGGCAGTGGATTACGGCATTCGCCGGAATGACCGATCGAGCTATCCTCTTATTTCCTGATGGGACTTTGCCAAATCCACGCAGCATTGATGCTTCCGCAGCGTGGGAATATAATTGCCGTAATACCCTTCTAGGCGTGGACCAGCAGCCAGAGACAGCCCGATCGGCAAATGTCTGCACCACGAAAGCATGCAAGGAGTGAAATCTTCCATGAGTTCTGAGCGTCGTGCCAGACTCGCCTTTCTCGGTTGTGGCTCTTTTGCCACGGCTTCGATTTTTCCGCAAATTCAGCTCATCCCCGAGATCGACCTTGTCGCCGTGTGCGACCTCGACGAAGACAAAGCGCAGCGCAACGCCCGCAACTTCGGCGCGCGGCGCGTTTACACCGACATGGAAAAGATGCTCGATACCGAAGAGTTGGACGGCGTATTCACCATCGGCCCGGCCCCGCAGCAGTACCGGCTTGCGCCGGTGGTGCTCAGGCGTGGTCTGCCGGTGTACGTGGAGAAGCCGTCGGCCAATACCTCGGCGGAAGCCAAGGAGTTGGCCGAATTGGCCGAGGCGAACGGCACATGGGGCCAGGTGGGCTTCATGAAGCGCTTCGCCGACGTCTATCGCATTGCCAAGGAGGTCATTGCCCGTCCCGAATTCGGCGGCCTGCACGTGCTCAAGGTCAAGTTCGGGCAGGGCAAGTATCCACAGATCTGGGGCATCGATTCCGCCAAGCGGGCGTTTCTCATCGGCCAGTGCGTGCACATCTTCGACCTGGTGCGCTTCTTTGGCGGCGACGTGCGCGCCGTGAACGCACTCTACTACGAGGTCGGCCCGCAGAATTTCTCCTATCTCATCAACTTGGAGTTTGTGAACGGCACGGTCGGCCACATGGACATCAATACGCTCGATTCCAAGGTGGGGACCCGCGACATCATCGAGACGCTGGAACTCATCGGCATGGAGACCCACGTGGTTTGCGAAGACATGATGAAGGTCAAGTACCAGCCCCAAGAGGCGTGGTCGGCAGAAGCGCCGCGCCTCGGCCGGTACAACTTCACTCTGGAGCCCTCGTGGACCGGCCTGTCGATCAGCAAGCGCAACTTCGGCTATACCGGCGAGGTGGAGCATTTCGCCCGCCGCTGCTTGGGACTGGAATCCAGCGGCCCCGACCTCTGGGACAGCTACAAAGCGCTCACGTTCGGAGAAGCGGTGTATAAAAGCTCTCACGGCGGCGGCCGGGTGCTGGTGGAACAGTAGGCGCCGTCGAGAACCTTGTGTAACCTATCTATCCGAACACCTGTTACCTATGAACCCGGTCTGTACACTCCTCAGGGAGAGGGAGTGCCCCTGCCTGAAGGTGGGGTTATGCAAAGGTCTCCTAGGGGAGAGACACTGCAAGACGAGGGCGACTGATCCTTAATGCTGCCATGACTGGGCATATGCGAGGGTCAGCTCGGCATTGATGCGCTCGCGTCCTGAGAATATAATTGCCGTAATACTCTTGACGGTGCAATGAGGCAGCCCTCGAAAACTTCCCACTAGTGCGCTTGCACCGTGTCCCCCATCGCAAGGAGTGAATTGTCCCATGAGTACTGAGCGTCGGGCCAGACTAGCCTTTATCGGTTGTGGTTCGTTTGCCACCGCCTCGATCTTTCCGCAGATTCAACTCATTCCTGAGATCGATCTTGTCGCTGTGTGCGACCTCGACGAGGAGAAAGCGCAGCGCAATGCCCGCAATTTTGGCGCGCGGCGCGTCTACACCGACATGGAGAAGATGCTCGATACCGAAGAGCTGGACGGTGTCTTTACCATCGGCCCGGCGCCTCAGCAATACAAGCTGGCGCCGGTGGTGCTTAACCGCGGTCTGCCGGTATACACCGAAAAGCCGTCGGCCAATACCTCGGCGGAGGCCAAGGAACTGGCCGAACTCGCAGAGGCAAATAACACGTGGGGCCAGGTGGGCTTCATGAAGCGTTTCGCCGACGTGTACACCATCGCCAAGGAGATTGTGGCGCGGCCGGAGTTTGGCGGGCTGCACGTGCTCAAGGTCAAGTTCGGGCAGGGCAAGTACCCGCAGATATGGGGCATCGACTCTGCCAAGCGGGCGTTCCTCATCGGCCAGTGCGTGCACATCTTCGACTTGGTGCGCTTCTTTGGCGGGGACGTGCGCGCCGTGAACGCCCTCTACTACGAGGTGGGACCGCAGAATTTTTCGTATCTCATCAATCTGGAGTTTGTGAACGGCACGGTCGGCCAGATGGACATTAATACGCTCGATTCTAAGGTAGCTTTCCGCGACATCATCGAGACGCTGGAGCTGATTGGGTTTGAAAATCACGTAGTGTGCGAAGACATGATGAAGGTCACGTACCAGCCCCGCGAGGAGTGGACGCAAGAAGCGCCGGGCTTCGGCCGCTATAACTACACGCTCGACCCCTCCTGGACCGGTCTAGGGCGCAGCCAGATGAACTACGGCTACACCGGCGAGGTGCGCCACTTCGCGCGGCGCTGCCTAGGCCTGGAAACCAGCGGCCCCGACCTCTGGGATAGCTACAAGTCGCTCACGTTCGGCGAGGCGGTGTATGAAAGCTCCCACGGCGGCGGCCGTGTCTTGGTGGAGCAGTAAGCGCTACGAGACATTGAATTAGTCTTTCCGGTGAATGTAAGCATGTCTTATCCTGAGAGGCTTCCGCAGGCTCTGGCCGCGCCGGTTTGGTGTCGATCAAAGAGCGGGGGACAAGCCCCCCGCGCTACGGCTTCGCTATTTCGTCCTAGGGTATTAGGCTTGGGAGATGCTGCAAGGCAATGGCTCTGGTAGCGCAGGTTTGCAACCTGCGCCTGTTTGACCGGAAAGATTGTATAATCACCGGAGATAAGGTTGTCCTTTAGTGGAATAGTGCGAGGCTTGAGAAGGAGCGAATTCAATGGCGACCGCGCAGTTGGTGACTTTGGCGCCGGAGCAGAAGCAATTCTTTGCTGACAACGGCTATCTGGTGATGGAGGGCATGTACGACGCCGCTGAGATGGAGGTCATGCGGGCGGAGTTCCACGACCTCATTTCGAATACCGACGGACGCCCCGAAGCCTTGAAATACAACTTCATGGCGCAGGTGGAGGGGTATCCCATCGACCCCTATAACCCCAAGAACGTACAGGGCATCATGGACCAGCCGCTGGCGAGCGATTACTGGTTCAACAACGTCACCGATCCCCGCATCGTGAACGTCTTCATCGACCTCTTCGGCCCGGACATCGACTTTCACAACGGCAAGGTGCGCAACAATCCGCCGGGCTTCACGAACACCCAGGGCTGGCACCAGGACTGGCCCTACGAGCGCCACAGCACGTCCGACTTGGCGGCGGCGATTATCTATCTGGACGCCAACGACGTCGATCAGGGTTCCACCACCGTGCTGCCCGGTAGCCACTTGATGGGCGAGTGGGAGACCCAGGACGGCCGCACCGTAGCCGACGAGAACGTGGCAGAATACGATCCGGTGCCGATGCTTGCCAAGCCCGGCGACGTGCTTTTCATCCACGTGATGGTGCTGCACACCGCCGGCAACAATTACAGCAACACGTCCCGCCACAAGGTCATCAACGAGTACAAGTCCAAAGCAGCCATCGACCAATGGGGCAACCGTTGCGCCTACGCCGGCCTGCCGGTAGCCCGCGACGGTAAGGTCTGCATCCCGCAACTCTAGAGGCGAGACTAGAATAGAGTTGATAGGGGTGAAGCAGTTTCAGAACCGCAATTAGTAGCTGGCGGCAGAGACATGCGGCTCGACGATTCCATAGACAATTCTAGACCCACTTCTCAGCCGATTGCCGTCGATCTCTTCTGTGGCGCCGGTGGACTTTCCTACGGCATGAAGCGCGCTGGCATCGCGATCAGCGCCGGGATCGACATCGATCCTGCTTGTAGACACCCCTTCCAAGCGAATGTCGAAGCTGAATTCTGTGAGAAGGATGTCGCTGAATTATCGCCGCAGTTCTTGGAGTCGCTATTTCCGGCGAATAGTGTCAGGATTCTCGCAGGCTGCGCTCCCTGCCAGCCGTTTTCTTCCTACTCCAATGAGAGTCCTCGACACAATGCTCAGTGGCAATTGCTGCCCAAGTTTGGCGAAATGGTTACCGCGCTGCGGCCCGAGATCGTCACGATGGAGAATGTCCCACGCTTGCGAGGATATGCCGTCTTCGATGAATTCCAAGGTGCCCTGCGCCAAGCAGGCTATTACTATGACTACGCTATAGTTCGCTGTGCCGAATATGGCGTTCCACAATCCAGGAGGCGCTTGGTGCTGCTGGCCTCTAGACTCGGCCCTATCCAGATGATCCTGCCTACCCACACTGAAAGCGACTTTGCGACCGTCAGAAACTCGATCCAGCACCTGCCGCCTATCGAAGCAGGACGAGCCTCCCCGTCAGACCCGTTGCATAGATCAAGCGCTCTGTCTGCGCAGAACCTGGCGCGCATCCAGCAATCCAAGCCCGGTGGAACCTGGCGTGATTGGGATGAAGATCTCCGCGCCGACTGCCACGTCAAGCAGTCCGGCAAGACGTATCCCAGCGTCTACGGCCGCATGGAATGGGACCAGCTTGGCCCAACCATCACCACCCAGTTTCATGGCTACGGCAACGGCCGGTTCGGCCACCCAGTACAGGATAGAGCCATCTCATTGCGGGAAGGCGCCCTGCTGCAAACATTTCCCAAGGGCTACTCATTCGCCCCAGACAGAGGAACCATTCATATCTCCTCAGCCGCTCGGTTGATCGGCAATGCAGTACCCGTGAAGCTCGGCGAAGCAATCGGCAAATCCATAGTCACTCACATAGAGAGATTTCATGACTGACGACAGCGAGCACAAGTATAGGATGACGTTGAGCCTGAACGTCCTAAAGCACTTGGGACTAGGGCTTTACAGCAACGTACCCGCAGTCCTTTCAGAAGTGGTCGCCAACGCTTGGGACGCTGACGCCGAGCATGTAACCATAGAGATAGACGCGCAGGGCGACATGATTACCATTCAAGATGACGGTCATGGCATGAGCGTGAACGACACAAACGAAAGATATCTCAGTGTTGGATACGAGCGCCGAAATCAACCTAATGGAGCCAGAACCCCTAGATTCGATAGACCGGCGATGGGTCGAAAGGGCATTGGCAAGCTGTCTCTCTTTTCAATTGCCAAGACCGTCGAAGTCCACAGCGTGAAAGGAGATGAGCGCCACGGCTTCAGAATGAACCTTGAAAAGATAGAAGGGGCCATAGAGGATGGCGGAGAGGGTGACTACAGCCCGGAGCCAATCGACCCAAAGGAAGTTCTGCACAGCAGGGGCACTAAGATAACCCTCACCAACATGAAGCGGCGCCTCAATCTGTCTAGCGCCGCCTTAAGACGACGGCTTGCTCGCAGGTTTAGCATCATTGGCGAAACGCACAGCTTTCAGATCAAACTTGATGGCTCTTTCATAGGAATCGAAGATCGTGATTACTACAGCAAGATTCAGTATATGTTGAAATTTGGCGAACGTGGTGAAGACTGTCGTTCTGTTGCCCGAAACGTAGTTGAGTGTGAGGCACGCCCTGTAGAAGTCGAAGGGGACGCCAAAGCTTGGGAAATTGGAGGATGGATTGGAACAGTTGAAAAGGCTGGGCAACTGAAAGACTCGGATACAGGCGAGAGCATAAACAAGATTGTCTTGATGGTTCGAGGCAAGTTGGCCCAGGAAGATGTGCTGGAGGAGTTTAGCGACGGTGGACTCTATACTAAGTACGTGTTCGGAGAAATCCACGCGGACTTCCTAGACCAAGACCATGCAGATGATATTGCTACCACTAGCAGACAGCGAATCATAGAGGAAGATCCAAGGTACCAAGCTTTAAAGGTGAAACTCCAAGCCGAACTGAGAGTCATAGCGAACAAGTGGACTGATCTGAGAAACAAGCGGGGACGGGACGTTGCAGTTTCTATTCCACAGATTGAAGAGTGGTATAGAAGTCTCAGTCCTGATCACAAGAGGGCCGCAGAGAGGCTCTTTGGAAAGATTAACCAACTGCTGATTGATGACGCTAGCCAAAAGCGACAACTGCTCGTCAGCGGTATATTGGCATTCGAGAGTCTAAAGCTTCGCAACCTATTGCATCGGCTTGATGAAGTGTCAGCGGAGAATCTTGGGGCGCTCAATGAGGTCTTTTTGCAGTTGGACGACCTTGAGGCGAGTGCGTATTATCAGATTGCGAAAGACCGCCTCGGAGTTATACGTAAGCTAACCAGTCTTGTTGATGACGATGCTAAAGAAAGAGCATTGACAGAGCATCTTTATAAGCACCTGTGGTTGTTGGACCCATCATGGGAGCGGGCAAGCCATACCCCGCATATGGAAACCAGAATCAATACAGTTTTGCGCGGGCCGGACGGGAGCCTCACAGATAAGGAGAAGCTTTCGCGAATTGACATTCGCTATACAACTACCGGTAAGAAGCATGTCATAATCGAACTCAAAAGAGCATCACGATTGCTCCGAACTGGCGAACTCGTCGATCAAATAAATGGGTATCGTACTGCAGTTTCCAAGGTTCTAGAATCGCTTGGAAAAACAGATGAATCTTTAGAGATAATCTGTGTGGTTGGTAAGCCGCTGCAGGACTGGAGCGCCCCCGATGGAAGAAAGGTGTCCAGAGACACCCTCGCTGGATCGTACGCTCGAGTCGTCATGTACGATGAACTCATTGAGAACGCGCTAGAAGCATATCAGGAATATGTGGACCGGGAGCAGGATGCCGGAAGAGTGTACCGCCTCATCACTAGCATAGAGGCTGAAGACTTCCACGCAATGAGCCCACAACCCGGCTAGTCAAGAGTGGACTCGGACTCAAGACAGTTCAGGATGCGTCTCTCCGCTTCATCCAGACTAACGTGCTCCCAGATACGTATGACCTGCCAGCCGTTGGCTCTCAAGCCCTCGTCGGTGTTCCTGTCCCTTTCGACGTTCTGTTGCAGCTTTGGAATCCAGTAGTTTTGGTTGGTCTTTGGCGTCGTGCCGTGCTCTGGGCATGAGTGCCAGAAGCAGCCGTCGACGAATATAGCGATCTTCTTCCGTGTGAATGCGATGTCCGGATGTACCGTCTTGCCGTTCGGCAAGCGAATGGCGTAGTCTTTCCTGAAGCGCAGCCCTCTGCGGTGCAGCAACGACCTGAGCGCGACTTCCGGCTTCGTGTCTACCCGACGATTGGAACGCATCTTCTTCGTCGCGGTAGCACTCGTAGGTTCTGGATAGGGAAGATTCATCATTCGCCGCCCACTGCGATTGACTGATTGCCCACCAAGAAATGTACTGCGACTGCGATAGTTTTGCCAGTTGTTCCGCTTTCACTCTCACATTGAGCGTTACAGATAGCACTAACCCAGTAACCGTCCCACCAAGCCCTCTACCGTCTTGCCTTCGGGGGAGGTGCGGAGCCACTTGCGGAGTTCGCGGCGGGCGATGGTGACGGTGAGGGGGCGGGGGCTGCCGCGTTTGGCTGTGCCGCTGGATGTTGAGCGTTGGGCGCGGAGGGCGGCGAGTTGTTGGGCCGCGCCGGTGGCGGCGGCTTGACCCGCGTCGGCGATGGCGGCGTGCAGCGGGACGGCGGGGTCGAACTCGGGGATGGGGAGTTTCCAGAGGTGCTTGTGTAAATGGCGGGTCTTGCCGGCCCAGTTTGCGGTGGTGAACTTGTTGACTGCGGTTGCCAGCGTTTCGCTGTTGATGATGGCCAGCAGGTAATTGGCCTCCTGTACATTGACGCAGGCGATCCAAAACAATGTGTAATCAACTAAGGCGTCATTGTCTTGAAGCAACGCCGCTGTCGGTGCGCCTGATTGGTTGTACACCACACGCACCGGTCTATTACCCGGGTTCTGCTGCCAGTCCAGTTGCGTAGACAGTTCACGGTGATAGTCTAGCCTTCCCAGTAGGCTTAGCCTATTGGCGGACGCCTTGTTCTTCTCCCACAAGCCGGTAACGGTCTGCCAGCGTTCACGCATTCGTCGCTCCAAGCTGCCAAGATTGATACCCCTCGTGACATCGGATTCGGTAGGTATCTGGGGCACACGGCGATTTAGAGGCAGAATTGCACTCAGAGGGTCGAGAGTGACATAGGGGGCCAACGTCTCACCTAAGTGGACTTTGAAGCAGTGTCGTTCCTCAATGGTCTGGCCTGTGATTGGTGCGAGATCAAGGTCGCTCCACGGCTCTTTGTCATAGGTTCCCCGTCGCGGGTTCACGGTAACGGTCTGGCTAGTTTGGATAATGGCGGGATTTTCGGTCTCGTGCACGAAGAATAGGCAGCGTGGAACCACCGTAGCGCCTTCCCGCGTATGTGCGGCGTACGGAGAAACGCTCCCCGCCGAAGTGTCAGTTATTGGCACAAGCTCCCGCTGGTTGTCGGACGCTCCAGCTTTACCGCGCCACCGCTCCACTTTTCCCCGCAGGGGGTTTGCCACGCCGCTGTCGCCACTGCTTTGCGCAAAGACGACGCAGGCAGGGATGGGAAAGAAGGTATTGGGTTCCAGCCGTTCCAAGTCCCAGGCACGCTTGTAATCGAATTCCACCGACAAGGTGAAGTCGGGCGAGCGGTTGCGCCCCCGGCCCCGTTGTTTGGAGCGCCAAAGACCCGTGCGCCACTTGGTGTATTGTCCCGTTTGCAACGCGCTATGGGGCAGCACCATTCCGATGACGCCGCCGTCCTTCAGGTAGAGGTCAACGCAGCGGGTGAAGAAGAGGCCGGCCACGTCCTGGTGCGTGGCGTAGCGGCCGCCGGCCCAGATGCCGTAGCGGTCCTTGCTGAGGTCCTCCAAGGCCGTGCGCAGCGTGCTCACGGTCTGGTTGTAGTTCAGCCACGGCGGGTTGCCGATGATTACGTCCACCTTTTCGCGACTGAGGACGACCGGGCGCACGAGGTTGCGGGTGTAGTAGGCCCAGATGTGGTCGCGGCCGGCGGCGTGGAGACGCTGCATGACGGCGATAGTTTTTTCTAGGGTTTCGCGCTCGTAGGCGTCGGTGACGGCATGATCGTCCAGGGCCACGTGGGGATCGGCGCCGCGTTCGATGGCGTCGGCTATGTCGCTCAGCAGCGGATCGAACGTATCGGCGCGGGCGACCAGAGACGTGGGGAAGATCAAGGTCGTGTTCTCCTCATCCTCCACCTCGATGGTCACCGTGTGCTGGGCAAAGAGATCGCCAGTGTGGAAGCGCAGTTGCAGCGCGTCGCCGAGGTAGACCGGCACGGAGATTGGGTCGCTAAACCCGGCGTTAGCCGCGGCTACGATTGCCGGTCGCGCCGCCAGCGTCCAGGCGGCGCGGGCCAGGTGCACGGCCACCGGATGCACGTCGATGCCGGTCACCGCCACCCGCAGACTCTCTATAACTGCTATGGGAGTCAGCTTTGCGTGGTGAGCCGCTTCCAGGTAATGCGCGACGGCTTCCACAAGGAAGGTGCCGGAGCCGCAGGCCGGATCGAGCACGCGCTGGTTCAGGGGATCATCCACGAGTTCACTCACCATTGCGCGCGCGAGCCAGTCCGGCGTGTAGTACTCGCCAAGCTGGCGGCGCTCATCCGGCGGAATCACGGTCTCGTAGAGAATCGCGCCCACGTCGGCCGGAGCATTGCTCCACTCAAACCGCGCCACGCGGCGCGCCAGGGTCTTGACCAGCGACAACCCGCCTTCCACCTCGGCGGGCCAGGCAAAGAAGTCAGATTCTACAATGCCGTGCAAGCCCGTAGCATTGTGAAAGCGGTGACCGTTGAGCAGGGCGGACGGTTCGCTTTCCGCAACCTCGGCAATGTCGATGCCAAACGACGCCTGCACGACCATGCCGATGGTCATGCTCAAATAGGTGTGACGAACGAACAAATCGTCCATCTGCTGCCGACCGCGGGCGATTTCGCCCAGGGCCGCCATGAGTAGGTTGTGCCAGAGCCGGCGCTTGACGGCGATGGTCTCGCTGTTGGCGGTAGACTGGTAGAGTTGTCGCAGCGTGTCGATGTCACGTTGATACAAAAGGCTGTCAGGGCCGAAACGCGCCTTGATGCTCTGGCGGTCGGGTTGTGTCTGTTGCGTCGCGGCGAGGGCCTCATCACGCAGCCACTTGTAGAGATCGGCGCCGCTGTCACCTGATTCGAGAATGAAGGCGTAAGGGCGCGTAGTCCTGACTGCCCCCGCGCCGGGCCAACGCAGCAGCCAGTGCTTGCCGTCCGTCAGGATGCCCATGCGCACGCCCCTGCCCTCGGTCGCAGACTGGGCCAGGTAGTCGTCGAGTTGCTGCACGTAGTCCGGATTGGGCGTGATGCCGCTCGAACCTACGCGGCGTTTGAATTCGATGAAGGTATCGAGCGCGCGCAGATCAACCGCCTGACGGGAGCCTTGCGCGGGCGGGTTCTCTTCCTGAATGTCTTCATGGCGGACTAGCCCGGTGTCAGTCAAGAAGCGGTGCACGGCGCTGGTGATGTTTGCCTCTTGCTCGCGGTTATCGTGCCGCCGCAAGATGCCGGCGGCGAGGTCGCTGAATTGCGCGGTGTCTGTTTCTACATCCATAGAATTCTCAGCCTTGGAAGGGAACAACCACTTGTGGCGACCATGAATATGTACTACTCTATCCCACGCACGGCGCAGGGTCGAGGTAAGTATACGCCCGCGCGCCGCAATTCATTCCAGAGGCGGGGGACAAGCCCCCGCGCAACAATTGATTTCCTCTCCTGGGAGAAAGCTATAGCCTGCCCCGAACCCTGATACGGAGGTAAGGGCGAGAGCCTCAAAACCTCATCCTTGCGCAGCCTGCAAGGCGCCGTGACACAAAGGTCTTCAAATGCCGAACAAACCGCCAACGCCGCGTCACTTTGATAACACCTCCGACTGGTTCCCGATCAACCGCTCCTGGCAATTCGAGCCGCCGGCTGACCTCCATGGGGAGATGACGCCCAATGAAGTGGAGGCCGCCAGCGGGCATACCTTTGTGGCGACTCTCACACTGGGTCCGGACCTCACGCTTCCCACCGGTGCGCACATTACTATGGAAGTGCCCAGCACCTGGGAGTGTCATTTGGGCAATCCCTATCCGCGTGGGCTCAAGACCGTCGGCAGCCGCGACAAGGATCAGATTCGCAAGGTAGGATACGGTGCGTTCACTGATGCTGAGTGCTCCCGCTCGGATGTAAAGCTGGCCCATGCGGCCTCATGGGGGCGGCACATGGACCTGGTAGACGTGGTGGTGCAGAAAGGCGAGTTGGGTCCTGGAGACTCAGTGCGAATTATCCTGGGGCCGCCCGACGGCAATCTGGTACAAGCCCAGCGCTACGCGCAGGTGGCGATCTTCACGGTGGGCGTGGATTGCGCAGGCGACGGCACGTATCGCCGGGCCGCGACCCATCCAACCGTGCGCGTGGTGGGCGCACATGCCGAACGCTTCAAGGTGTTTGCACCTGCTGTCGTGCGACCGGGTGAGGAGTTTTCCATCCGCGTGCTGCCGGTCGACGGCTACAGCTACAATGCCGCGACCGGCTATCGGGGGCATGTACAGACCATCGCCACTGATGGTTTGGACCTACCGGATAGTGTGGCGGTCGATCAGGCGAATTCGCTCACCGGAGCAACTCTCACTGCAAGAGCCACACAAGAAGGCATTCAACGTGTCGCAGTAGTTGACCCGGCTACCGGCATCGCGGGCAAGAGCAATCCCATCGGCGCGGGTTTCTTGCCAGATCGAGGAATCTACTTTGGCGAGATGCACAGCCAGATGTGGCACAGCCAGGGTACGGGTACTACGACGGAATTCTTCGAGTGGGGGCGCGACGTGGCCGGTCTCGATTTCTGTGCGCCGGCGAACCACTACAAGATGCGCTTTGAAATCGTCGACGACGTCTGGCAAGAGGTGGTGGACACTTCAAACTCCTTCAACGATTCCCATCGCTTCGTTACGTTGGTCAGCCACGAGTGGGGCACGGGCAATCCCAACGGCCACAAGAACATCTACCACCGCGGCGATAGCGCCGAATTCATCTGTTCGTTCGGCCCCGGCGGCATGACGCCGGACGAGCTTTGGGAGATTCTCAAGGGCCGGGAAGCCCTGACGATCCCGCATCACACCAAGTTCGGTAACGTCACCAACTGGGAATATCGCAACGATACGCACCAACGGCTGGTGGAGATTTGCTCAAGCTGGGGTATCTCGGAAACGGGTGGCCCCTACAGCGTGCAACGGGCGCTGGCTATGGGACACCGTCTCGGCTTCATTGGCGGCACGGATTCCCATCACGGCTTGGCGAACCAGGGCAGCTTTTTCGTGGACGACGGCAACGGTCTCGCCTGCGTTATGGCCCATGAGCTGACGCGCGATGCCATCTGGCAAGCGCTCAACGAACGACGCTGCTATGCTACCACCGGCGACCGCATTCTCTTAGACTTTACAATGAATAACGCGCCTATGGGCACCGACCTAGCCGTGGACATGGATCGATACCCACCCCGCCATTTCGCCATGCGGGTGGCAGGCACGTACCGCATCGACCGGATAGAGTTACTCCGCAACAACCAAGTTGTTCTCACTGAGCAACCCGGCTGTGATGTCTGGGAAGGTGAGTGGACGGACGCTGAACCCCTGGCAGCGTTGGCGCTCGCACCTTCGTATCCTGACGACCGGCCGTTCGTTTTCTATTACCTCCGCGTCACGCAGGGCAATCGCCAGACCGCGTGGGCAAGTCCGATCTGGCTTACCCAGCAGCAATAGCTGACGAAATGTGCGGTGTGGGTTTATCCTAGAAGTAGGCAGTGTGCCCGCTTTGCTGTGTTGAGCTTGTAGAATCGTCAAGTTTTCATGGATCGGCAATCCTCAGGGAACTATTCCCCATCCACGGCGACAGCTTGTCCTGGCTGGAGCTTCAGGCAGTCCTTGGCGGCATTCACGCTTGTCGTCTTATGCGTGCTATTCGCACCGCTGGCGCCTATCCAGGCGGCGGGAACCACGCCCCAAGCGCAAGCCGTCGCGCGGCTGAACGAACTGCGGGCGCATGCGCAGGTGCCGCTTGTGCAAGTCGACTCCGCGTTGCAGCGAGCGGCAGCGGGACACGCGGCGTATTATGCCGTCAACGGCTTCACCGGGCATGCGCAAGATCCACTGAGTTTCGGTTTTACCGGCGTGACGCCCGCAGACCGCATGAAGGCTGCGGGGTTTACCGGAAGATGCTCGGGCGAGTCTGCCTCCACTATTGGTAAGGATCCGATAGCGGCGGTGGAGGCCCTGATAAACAGCGTCTATCACCGCACAGTCATGTTGCACCCGGCCCTCACGCTCGTGGGGTTTGGGCAGAGCGATAACGGCAGTGTTTTCAATCTAGGTGGATGTCTTGTCGGCACGCCGGACGTGGACCGCCTCTACACCTATCCGGGGAATGGGCAAACGGCGGTGCCGCCTGAATTCCTGCCGCGGACGGAACGGCCGAACCCATTGCCGGGCCGCGACGGCTTCGTCGGCAGTCCCATCAGCATCGGCACGTCGCCCTGGGAGAAGGAGCCGATCGAGATTACGGACATTGAGATCGTTGACCAAGCGGGAGTGTCTTTGCCCTACCTCCGGGTTGATGATGATGGTTGGGCTTACTTTATGACCCAGCTTCCTCTCGGCGCGGGGCAGACATTTACCGTAAGCGTTTCGGGAAACGCCGCCGGGAGCAGAGTTGGCTCGTTTGCGCGCTCGTGGTCGTTTTCAACGCAGTCTGCGTACGTGCCGCGCACAATCCAGTTGCGCTTTGTAAAGGGGACGCCGCGCTTGCTCACCGAATACGTTGCTGAAGAGTTTGCATGCTACAGTCAGACAACGGGGCAGACGCCCACGCTAGCCGGCAACAGAGTGACGATACCGTGTTACGACGTTGTGGATGATTCGGACTGGTATTACGCGGTGCCGTTTCTCGCGGAGTTTCGGCGGGTGGGAGGAATCGGAGCGCTGGGGTATCCCCTCACTCGCGCCATTACCTTCGAGGGCAAGCCGACCCAGTTCTTCCAAAAGGGTGTGCTGCAATGGCAACCGGAATCCCAGACGTTCGCCTACCTGAATGTTTTTGACATCCTTAGCGCCAAGGGCTTCGATTCAGTGCTGGCTACCAAATATCTCATCCCGCGGCCGGCAGATACGTCCGGCGATGACGGGCTTGATTGGGAAGAGATAGTTGCCCGGCACGTTGCCCTGATGGACAGCGCACCCGCGATTTCCAGTTTTGTATTGGGAACGCCCAATTGGTTGGAGCGCTATGGACTGCCCATGGGCGTGCAGGACTATGGCAACGTCATCGTTGTGCGCGCGCAGCGGGCTGCCTTCCAGTGGTGGCGGGTCGATACTGACTTTGCCAACGCGGGGGAAGTAACCGTGGTGAACAGCGGGGAGATTGCGAAAGAGTTGGGGGCATTTGTCAAATAGACCGTGCGCTCGCGGCGGTTTGTAGCCTTTCCTTCCCCTTAGGTACACTGAGTGTAGGACTTCTCTTGAGGCTAGGCAGTCACTGATGCGTTGCACGAATGATTATTGATTTTCACTCCCACACGTTCCTTAGCGATGGCGTGCTCTCTCCCGCGGAGCTTGTGCAGCGCGCCGTTGCCGCCGGCTACCGGGCAATAGCTATCACCGATCACGTGGGGTACGCTAACTATCAGTACGTCTGCGAAGCCTTGCTGCGTGAATGTGAAGTCATAAACCGGGAGTTGCCTATCACCGCGCTTGCCGGCGTAGAGATTACGCACGTGGCGCCGCGGGCGCTCGGCGCGCTCGCAGAGCGCTGCAAAGTGGCGGGGGCCCAAGTGGTAGCGGTCCACGGCGAGACGATTTCGGAACCCGTACCGCCGGGCACAAACGCCGCGGCGGCGGAGTGCGCGGCGGTGGATGTCCTGGCGCATCCCGGTCTGCTGACGGCGGCTGATGCCCGCGTTGGCTGTGAGCGCGGCCTGGCATTTGAGCTCAGCGCACGCAAGGGACACAGCGCGGCTAACGGTTGCGTGGCGCGGGTCTGTCAGCAAGCCGGCGCCACCATGATCGTGAACAGCGATACGCACGCGCCGGGAGACTTGCTCACGGATTCTGTGGTGGCCAATATCATACTTGGCGCGGGACTGGAGCGAGCGCAGATCGAGGCAATTAGCCGGGAGAACCCCGCGGCTTTGTTGAAACGGTGTGGTCTTGCGACCACGTAGATGAATTAAAGTGTATGGCAAGAGAGAACGAGGCAGTGGCAGAGAAAAAAAAGAAATCTACGAAAGAGCGCTCTGAGGCGGCGACCGCGAACGGAGACGGAACCAAGCGGCGGAAGTCGCGATCCGGGGGCCGCCGCGACCAGCAGGTGGACTTGATGGAGGCCATGCTGCATCCGGTTGAATTGCCGGTGCTGGCCATTCGCGACCAGGTGGTGTTCCCAGGCATGACGGTGCCGCTGATCGTGGCGCGCGAACGGTCCTTGGAGGCCGTGAGCAATGCGCTCGACAGCGACCGGCGCCTCTTTGTGGTCACACAGCGCGACGCAACAATCGATGACATTAATCCAGAAGACTTCTACCTTGTGGGTGTTGAGGTCTCGATACGCCGGACGCTCAAGATGCCGGACGGCAGCGTGAGCATCCTGGTTGATGGAAAACGCCGACTTGCCATAACGCATTTTCTTCAGCTAGACCCGCATATACGCGTGCAGGCGATTGTCGTTGAGCCACCGGCCGGGGAAGGCGATGAATTCGCGGCTCAGATGCAGGCCATGCTTGCGCTCTTCAAGGAAGCGGTAGAACTCAGCAAGGACCTGCCCGAAGAGGCGTACGTGCAAGCCATCAACACAAATGACGCAGGCGCCCTGGCAGACCTCATTGCGTACACTATCGATCTGACCACGCCGGTGCAGCAAGAGTTGCTGGAAGAGCTCGACGTGACCGCTCGTGTGGAAAAGGTGATCTCCCACTTGCGGCGCGAGTTAGAGATTCTGGCGTTGCAACAGAAGATCGACGAGGATGCCGCGCCCACCGCCACGGACGCTGAAGAGCACGAGCGCTTCTTGCGCGAGCAGCTTAAGCTCATCCATAAAGAGCTGGGAGAGACCGATCAGGTCAGCAGCGACATTGCCGCGCTGCGGGAGCGCGTGGAGGAAACACCGCTCCCTGAGGATGTTAAAGAAAAAGCGTACAAAGAGCTCGACCGGTTGGAAGCGATGCCCACGGCCAGCCCGGAAGTGAGCGTTATCCAGACGTATCTCGATTGGCTGCTGGCGCTGCCGTGGGGAGAGCCGAGCCAAGACGATCTCGACATCGAGCACGCGGCTAAGGTCTTAGACAAGAATCACTTCGGCCTGCCCAAGGTCAAGGAGCGTATCCTCGAATACATCGCGGTGCGCAAGCTCGCGCCCGGCGTGCGCACGCCGATACTCTGCTTCGTGGGGCCGCCGGGAGTGGGTAAGACGTCCCTCGGCCTCTCGATTGCGCAAGCATTGGGCAGAAAATTCGTGCGTATGTCTCTGGGCGGAATTCGTGACGAGGCCGAGATACGCGGCCATCGGCGCACCTACGTGGGGGCACTGCCGGGGCGAATCCTGCAGGCCATGCGCCAAGTGGGCACTGTGAATCCCGTCTTCATGCTGGACGAGATCGAGAAGATGGGCGCCGACTTTCGCGGGGACCCGTCAGCGGCCTTGCTGGAGGTGCTGGACCCGGAGCAAAACTACGCCTTCTCGGACCATTACCTCGAGGTGCCTTACGATCTCTCACATGTGATCTTCATTACTACCGGCAACACGGTGGATACGCTGGCAGTGGCGCTGCGGGACCGGATGGAAGTGATCGAGCTTCCCGGTTATACCGAGGAAGACAAGCTGCCCATCGCTACCCGCTACATTGTGCCGAAGCAGCGGGCCGAGCACGGCTTGAAGAAGAGCAACGTGCGTTTTACCGAAGGCGCGTTGCGCCGCATGGTGCGTCAGTACACGCGGGAGGCGGGCGTGCGCAATCTGGAACGACAGGTGGCGACGGTCTGCCGCAAGGTCGCGCGCAAGCATGCGGAAGGCGAGAACGCAACGGTCTCAGTAAGCACGCGCAATCTGAATACGTTTCTGGGCGCGCCCCAGTTCTTCTACGGCATGGCGGAAGACGTGGACCAGGTCGGCACAGCCACAGGTCTCGTATGGACGGTATTCGGTGGTGACATCATCGCTGTGGAAGTAACCTTGGTGCCGGGGAAAGGCAAACTCATCCTCACCGGCAAGCTCGGCGAGGTGATGAAGGAATCCGGGCGCGCGGCGCTGAGTTACGCGCGCGTGCACGCAAAGCGGCTGCGCTTGCAGGACTTCAATTGGGAAAAGCTGGACGTGCACATTCACGTACCCGCGGGCGGCGTGCCGAAAGAAGGCCCGAGCGCGGGCATTACGCTCACGACGGCGCTTATATCGGCCCTTACCGAGCGGGCAGTGCGGCGTGACGTGGCAATGACGGGGGAAATGACTCTGCGCGGCCGCGTGTTGCCTATCGGCGGACTCAAGGAAAAAGTACTCGCCGCGCACCGCGCCGGTATCCGCACAATCATCTTGCCGAAGGAGAATACGAAAGACTTGGTTGACATTCCGGAGCACGTGCGGGAGGACATAACGTTCCACCCGGTTGAGAATGTGAGCGAAGTCCTGGCGCTTGCCCTCCATCCCCAGAAGAAGCGGGTCAAGGCCACGGCGTAGCTCAGGGAATTCTCGCTGTACGTCAAGTAGTCCCGTCTACCCAAAGTGGTTTTTTCGTTGGATTTGTAGCAACTTCCACAAGACCCGAACCGTTTTTCCTATTCGTATTCAATGGTTGTTTGCATCGCCGTGAAGACTTCATGTTTTGGACGATTACAGTTGCTAAATGTGCCTTTGTCTTTCTTCGATTGTCGCAACAGGAGTCTTTTTTTAAAACTGATTATATGGGAAATACCAAAGGAGTCTGATATGAAGAGTAAGAAATGTCTTTGGTTGATTGATGGTGGATACATCTATAATTCGCAGCGGTCAATAAGGCAAAACTATAACCTAGATTACCTAAAGCTCAGAAACAAGATTGAAGAGACCAACGCGATCTGGCGCGCGTACTATTTGAACTCTACACCTAGCGAGCGGTCCGAAGGACTAGACAACTTTCACAATTGGCTGAGGTCTGGGCCGCCGGATGGGCCCAAGATCATCACAAAGCTCTATGAACTGAAGACGAGCGAAGCAAGTAGAGCGTTTTGTGAAGGCTGTCAGAGAATGGTGGATGTGGAATGCTCGCAGTGTAGCCATCGTCAAATCGTCAGGCAACAGCAAAAGGGCGTTGACGTTGGACTTGCTACTCTCGCACTTACCCATCTAGAAAAATATGACGCTCTGCTGCTGTCTTCAGGCGACAGTGATCTTCTTGATGCCATTGAGTTTCTTTCTGAACAGGGAAAGAGAATCGTGCTCTTAGTGTTTCGGAATGGGGTGTCAACTGAAATTCAGTGCAGAGCAGATGAAATCCTTTGGGTGGATGAATTTGCAGAGGAAGTAAAGAAAGATTCTCCCTCTAACTATTCGCTGTCTTGGACGTAGTGTAGCAATGTACTCGTCACCCGCTTGAAGACATGAATCGCCCGCTGCGCGCCCAGGTGCTTGCCCGCCGTGCCGTTGTTTATTTCATAAAAGGCATGGGGAAGGCCAAGGCGTTTAGCGAATTGGTAGCAAAGCGTGTTGGGCTGGTGGATGCTGGCGCGCTCGTGGGTTGAGGGACCGTCAGTTTCCAAGCGCATCGTGTCGCAGATGGCGCTATAGAGCCGGCGCTGCACGGGATCGCTGAACAGGCCGTAGTCTTCTACCTCATACCAGCCGTCGTAGGGAAATTCGCTGTTGAGCCGCCAGCCGGTAAAGCAGTGAAAGTTCAGCCAGAGCGCAGGCTGTTCCGTGGCTACCCAGTTCCAGAGCAGGCGGCTTTCGTGCGCTTCCGGCAGGGGGGCATCGGGGGTATCGCCAAAGGCTTGGTACATATCGTAGCCCTCCGCATTGAAGGCGTTCCTGCCCAGCACATTGCCGTCCGGATTCACCGTGGGCACGACAAACACTTCAAGCTCATTGCGCAGCGCCTCTGCCTCCGGCAACGCTGAAGAGATGAAGTCGGCAATGCCGAATACGCCCCACACACCGGCGTGTTCGTGGGGATGCTGGCCGGCCACGCAGAAGAGTTTCGGCTTGCCCGGCGTGCCCGCGCGCAGCCCCAGGATTTCCCGTCCCTGCACGGTCGTCCCCACCGAGAAGAGTTTACAGCGGTCGGCGCGTCTTTCTGCATATTCGCGCAGCAGCGCGGCGACCTCGCTGTACGGCGCCACGTACGTCATGGCGACGCGCACGCTCTGGTCTTGCTCTATAGGCACCGTGAAGGTTATGCGACCCTCGCTGCTGGTGGGCGGCGTGCCGGGCAAGGGCCGGTAGCGATGAAAGTCAACCGGCTTGAACCAGATTGTCGTGGGGAAGAGCGTGCGAAAACCGGTGGGCTTCTCGAACTTCGCATCCTCCCACAATTCGATGGTCACGTCTGCCGCCGGCCCCTCGTTGATCACATCGAAGCAGAAATAGGCGCAGTAGCCGCTCTGCTTGTCGCCGTCGACCTGGAGGCGGAAGTGGTCCGCCGCCACTTGCTCGATTTCCTTGCCGTTGCCGCACTCGATATCGCTCGTGATTCGGATCATGTGATGTTCCTTTGCGCAGGTTACTGCCTGGTGCGTGGTCAGTAGCGAAACATGGCTCCAATCAGTGTACGTCAAATTGTGGGCGGCAAACCACGTGCCACGGTGAAGAGTGACCCAACGGATCGAGAAGCGCGCCAAGACAGTTGTCCAATGCGATTGCAACCTGGTTTGTCATGGTTGCATTGAGCCGGTAGAGTAGTCTTGTCCCGCGTAATTCATGCTCAATATTCACAAGACTCTGTGCATTGGTATTCGCTTGGACGCGGGTGGTGAAGAGAACAGGAGATTTGCCCATGAACAGCGGCACTCCCACACAAGCAAGAGACCACTCATCGCTGACCATAGAATACCCACAAAATCCAAATCGTCTGTGGGCGTTGCCGGTGATTGGCGGCGCAGTCAAGCTCGTGATTGTGATTCCGGTAAGTATCTGGCTCTTGTTCGTAGACTTCGGCGCGATCTTCCTTAGCATCATTAACGCGTTTGTCGTGCTCTTGACGGGCAAGTATTGGGAGCCTGCCTACGCCCTCGCCGTTGGTTCGATGCGGCTGACAGCCAAAGCCAACTGCTTTGCACTCGGCCTCAGCGATACGTACCCCGGGTTTTCGCTCAAGTCTAGCGATGGCGTACGGCTTGAATTTGCAATACCGGCCCAGCCGAACCGCTTATTGGCGCTGCCGCTCGCCGGTGGATTATTCCGGTTTGCCGTACTCGTCCCTTTCTTCATCTTCTTGTTTGTAATTGGACTTCTGGTAATGCTTGTGTACTGGCTTACCTGGATTCCCGTGCTCCTGATTGGGCGGTATCCCGCGGGTCTCTTCAATTTCATGGTATATACGCAGCGGCTCCAACTGAGGCTGTCAGCCTATACGTTCGGGCTCTCGGACATCTATCCGCTGTTCGACGAAGAAGGGCTTGGCCCGGATGAGTGGGGTCCTGGGAGGCACGATAGAGTTTATCGGCCGCTTGGGCCGGATACCTTCAGGTAGCTTGCTGTCTTAAGGAGGCAAGGGGGCTGTCTCCTCGTCTCTTCTTGGAACTCAACCGACTGGAAACACAGCCTCCCCTTCGCATAACTCGTGAGAGTTGCACAACGGCTGTTCACTTTGCATGCTATAAATGCAAGAGTATGTTGCTTTCGCAGGACAAAGAGTGACTCAATTTTGCTTGAATCCAAAATCTCTACCGGCGGTCGAACGACGCTGCCTAAGGCTGTGCGCGATAGTCTCGGCGTGCAGGCCGGAGACCGCATTCGCTATGTCATTGAGGACGGTGAAGTGCGCATCGTCAAGGTGCGATCTATCGGCCGCTTGTACGGCGTGCTGCGGCATGACAGCCCGGCGGTGTCCTTAGAGGACATGGAACGCGCCACTGTCGCTGGGGCGATAGGGGCGGAACCACTATAGATGCAATTTGCCAGTCTCTTACTGCTGGTCGTCGCAATGGATCGGCGCAGTTACGATGCTTGCTCTCGATAAGATGGATAGTGCGGAGATTGGGCGTTATCTGGCGGCGCAGGGTGTGCTGCCTATTGACGCTCAACTGACGGTAGCACCCCTGGGCGGCGGCGTCTCGAACATCGTGCTCATGGTCAGGACTCCCTCACAGTGCCTGGTGCTTAAGCAGGCGCTGCCCGAATTGCGGGTAGAGGCGTACTGGCCGTCACGCATCGACCGCGCGCTGCGGGAGGCCGAGGCGCTGCGTATTGTAGCGGATCACTTGCCAGGTGGCGCCGTGCCGGAGATCTACTTCATCGACGAGGAGAACTTCATCTACGGCATGTCCTGCGCGCCCCCGTCGGCGAAGCTGTGGAAGGAAGACCTGCTCGCCGGAGTGGTAGAGGCGCCGGTGGCTGAGGCAGCGGGTCGTCTGCTGGCGCAGACGCACGCCATTCAGGATCCGGCCGTAACGCAGCGGTTCAGCGATGATGAGGTGTTCTGGCAGTTGCGGGTCGATCCCTACTACAACACCACCGCAGAAAAGCACCCGGCTCTGAAGCCGGTGTATGAACAGGCAATTGCACAAATGAAGTCCCGGAAGCTGGCGCTCGTGCACGGGGACTATAGCCCGAAGAACATGTTTGTTGTGCGCGAGAAAGTGGATTCCCGCGCCGCCTCCAATTCAGAGCGCGATTCGCCTGGATACGACAGCGGCAAAGAGAAGATGGATTCCCGCGAAAGCGGGAATGACGGAGTGGGAGCGCCGTCCGGTCTTGAGGGAGGAAGCGAGGCAACCCCCACAAATCCCCTGCTCTTGCTCGATTTTGAGGTCGTGCACTGGGGCGATCCGGCGTTTGATATTGCGTTCTGTATCAATCACCTGCTCATCAAGTCGATCGTCAATTCTCATGTTCAGCAGGAGTATTTTCGGGCGGTTACGGCGCTCATGGATGGCTATCGTGACGAACAGCCGGGAGTGGACTGGGGAGAGTTGCAGGCCGAAACCCGCCTGCAGCTTGGTTGTCTCATGCTGGCGCGCATCGATGGTAAGTCTCCGGTCGAGTACATTAAGGACGGACCGACCAAAGAGACCGTGCGGCGTGTGAGTCGCTTTGTCTTGCAGGAGCAGCCTTCCGCGATGGAAGACATTTATACGCGCATTGCCATGGAGACGGTGGATTAATGCAATCAGAACGGATGGATTCCCGCTTTCGCGGGAATGACGGAACCAAACGCGGGAAAGACGGAACTCAACGCGTAAGTGACGGAACCAAACGCGGGAGTGACGGAACTCAACGCGTGAATGACAATGCTGAACCCTCGACGACGATTAGGCGTGTGCACGCGCGAGAGGTGCTCGACTCGCGGGGTGTGCCCACGGTCGAAGTGGACGTTACCGTAGCGAGCGGCGCGCGCGGCCGCGCCATCGTGCCGTCGGGGGCTTCCACCGGACGCCACGAGGCCCTGGAATTTCGCGACGGCGACCCCGACCGCTACCAAGGCAAAGGCGTGCGCCATGCGGTGCGCCACGTGAATGAAGTGCTGGGTCCCGCGGTGCTTGGAGTTGACGCGGGATGTCAGCACGAAGTTGACGCCATTCTGGTTGATACTGACGGCACGGCAAACCTGACCCGGCTTGGGGGCAATGCCGTGCTTGGCGTTTCCCTGGCGGCGGCGCATGCAGCGGCTGCGTGCGTTGGGCTCCCGCTCTACCGCTATCTTGGTGGCAGCCTGGGCCGAGAGTTGCCGGTGCCGATGGTGAACATCCTCAGCGGCGGCCTGCACGCGCGGGGCATTGTCGACTTTCAGGACTTTCTTCTCATACCTGTAGGCGCTCAAAGCTTCAGCGACGCCCTGGTGATGGTGCGCAATGTCTACCACGCAATGGGTAAAATTCTGACGGCGCGGGGCGCGAGCACCCTAGTCGCGGATGAGGGGGGATTGGCTCCGGCAAGTGGTGGGAGCGAGTCGAGAACCGGTGTCAATAGGACTGAGTTCTACGCGAATGAGTCTGCGGTGCGGCTACTCATCGAAGCCATTGAGCAGGCCGGCTATCACCCCGGAGAGGATGCGGCGCTTGGACTCGACGTGGCGGCAACGCACTTCTATCAAGACGGCCGGTATCGCTTGAGCGCAGAGAGTCGCACGCTTTCCAGCGAAGAGATGGTGGCGCTGCTCACGCGCTGGGTTGACGACTATCCCATAATCTCAATTGAGGACGGCTTGGCGGAAGACGATTGGGACGGCTGGCAGGCGCTCACGGCGCAGGTGGGCAATCGCGTGCAGCTCATCGGTGACGATCTCTTTGTTACGAATGTGCGGCGGTTGCAAATGGGCATTGCGCGTGGGGCAGCGAATGCGGTGCTCGTCAAAGTGAATCAAGTCGGCACTCTCACGGCTGCCATCGCGACGCTCCGTCTGGCCCGCGCCCATGGCTACTTGCCCGTGGTCTCCGCGCGCTCCGGTGAGACCGAGGACGCGACTATTGCCGATTTGGCGGTTGGCGCCAACGCAGGGCAGATCAAAATCGGTTCGATTACGCGCTCCGAAAGGCTGGCAAAGTACAACCAACTCCTGCGCATCGAGGAAGAGTTGGGGGCGTACGGCGTATATCGGGGACGTAAGGTCTTTACGCATTTTCTCGACACACTTTGAATCAATGTGCGCGGGAGCCTGAGAATACTTGAAACACTACGGCAGGAATCTGCAATGCCAAGCGCACTGAGGCGGCAGTATGGTATGTGTGCGAGGAAGTGAGCTTTCCGTTCGCCTTGAGCCTGTCGCAAGGTGAGCGGAAAACCGCGATAGCATCCAAAGTCTCTTATTCATTTTCATGGCCCTGCACGACCCACACCGGGCTTGACCACGCTTGCACCACGCGGCCGGCCACGGGGGCTTGCTGCCGCAGCCGCACGTAGTAGAGCGCATTAGCGACCGGCCGGGGATCGTCCCACGTGAACGCGCAATCCGCTGCCTGGGGCTCCCCCCGGTAGACCACGTCGAAGCGCTGCGCGTCCAGATCGCCTCTCAGGATCTCCACCCAGGCGATGTCATCTGTGCCAACCGCCCAGACGCGCACGCTCAACCCATTGCCGCTGGCGGTTTCTTGTCCCATAAACGTATCGTTTACCCAGGCTTTCAGCAGAATTCGGGAGCCGGTGGTGCCGTAGGTCTGGCGGTTGTGGATGCTATCAAAGATGCCGGTGCGCGTGAGCGCGGGCGCCCACACCGCAGCCAGGCCGGTCTGGCGCTTGCCCGGCTGCGCCTGATGGTTGTCCGACGAACAGATCGTTCCCATGCGCTGTCCCGTCAGCCAGCCGTCCTGCGCATAATGGGGGCCTCGGGCCGAGTCATTGAGCGAAAAATCGCAGTGCTGGTATGCCAGCGGATGCTCCGGGTCGTAGTATTCGCAGAGACCGTGACCCGAATACACCTCGACGACGCGGCGGAAGGCATCGTCTGCGTACTGCCAATCGATGTTTGGGTCGGTGCCCCCAGGCAGATTGCTCGCCTTCGGGGAGAATCGTACCCCCGTATGGTGGGGGATGGTCATGGCCTCACCGGCGCAGAGCTGCTGCCAGAGGTCTCTTACCGTGCCGTTGTGTCTGCCGATACGCACGTCGCCGTCATCGCGGAAGTAGACATTGTGGTGCGCCCAGGGCGCTTGAAAAGTAGCCTCGTAGCCGAGGATCGTGGCGAAGTGACCGGGATTGTACCAGTCTTGCGACGCAAGTCGAATGTCCCGCCACATCTCGTCCGACAGTCCCTCGACGTGGTCGGTGAGAGCGTAGAAGTTTAGGTACGCGACGTCGCGGGCGTAATGGAAGGGGAGATCGCCGGTGGCGTCAAAGCTGCGCCGCGCGTGGGAGTGGAGATCGCCCCAAAATACACGCTCGTCTGGTAGCTCCGCAACGCTGAGAATTGGGTTCGACTGTGCCGAGAAATTATCCGATTGCGCGGTGACATTTAGTCGCAGTATCCCCGGTGCGGTAGGTGTAAACGGCACCACGCACTGACCGGTTTCCGGATTGAGGGCAATGATAGCGGGATGTGTCGCGTGGCCTTCGGCGATCGTCACCCTGAACGTGAGTTGTGCAGACGTAGCGGGATTCTGCCAAGCGTCCAGCGCAACGACGTGGCAGGCCGCTTCTGTGCCGACACGAGCGTGGGAGGGCGCGTAGGCGGCAATCTCTACGGGCTCTGCTGCTTTGGTCATGAGGAGGGGACTTGCATCCACGGGGAGAAGGTCCCTCTTTCCGCCGTTTCCTTCCGTCAGCACGGCAATGCGCACGGGCTCAGGCCCGTTGGGATGGAGCGCGGCAGTGAAGCCCGGGCTGCCGCCGCTGGTGTCCCCATAGGTGATGTCGATCCAGTCGCCGGGTCGCAGTGTTCCCTGCGTGACCGTGACCTCAGTGTGATACGCGCAGCGATTGGGCGGCCCGGCAAGGGCGTCACGGGTGCGCTTCTCGTACTCGTCGGTGGAGCCGTCGGGCACGGTGCAGCGAATTTCAACGTCGTCGCGGGAAGCGCACGCAGAGACGTAGTTGGGCCTGGTGGGATCGAGGCTGTGCACCCCTTTGGCCGAGTTGCGCAGCCATGCGTGCCAGGAGTTCGGCAGTGCCACGGCAAGCGTGTCACCGGAACCTAACTCCCCTTCTTCAACAATGCAGCGCACGATCCACGTGCCGTATTCGCCGGCGGTTCCTACCGTTGGTGTGACCGAAGCATGTATGCGCGGTGTCATTGTAGTGACCTTACTCCAAGAGTGAACACTGAGATTGTAGCAAGATGGCGAGTACAGGGCGAGGCCGGTTTCTCCAGTAGCGCAGGCACTTCGACAGGCTCAGGACACGTATGTAACCTGCGCTCGATGAAGGGTGGCGCCGGGCACAGCAGCAATCTGCGACGAGGTTGCTCTGACAGTCGCTTGCGGCTTCAAAAAACTTGCGATAAATGGCTTTCTCACTCCACGCACAACTTCGGCAGAACGGTCCGATAGACCAAGGAGTATTCCAAGGACGGGCTCAATGCAGACACGAATTGTGCTGCTCATGATGACGAGCGTGGAATTGGCCAATCTTGAAGGGCCGATTGAGGAGGCCTTTGCCCACGGCGCGCCTGCAACGCGCCGCACAAGCGAATGACACGGCGGCTGGCTCAAGGAGACCTACTTTACAAAAGGTCAATTCGACGGCGCGCTGATGGTCGGGTTTCCCGATGATGTCGCTTGCGCCCGGGGCAAGTTTGCCCTGCGTAGCTCCGGTTGTGTCACGCAATCGCTGCGCGCCTTGCCGGAGCGCGAATGGGCGGAGATCGCCGGAGGCAGCTAGCAGCCGAAGCAGAATGCGAGGACACTTGGCAAGAGCTGTGAAACGCGCCGAATAGTCCAGTGAGCGCAGATCCGCGAAGAGGCGAATACTGCAGTTTCCATTAGGGATGATTGGGTTTGTGGCGCGTCGTGCACGGGATGCCCGTTTCCGGCGGCATGCATCACGGCGGGGTGGTATCCTTCTACTATATGATCGCGCGACGTGCGCCAAAGTTGACGCCAGGGTGCTCCGGGTTAGCAACTTGGACAGCGCACGCGTGCGAAGAGTGCTGGGAGAGAACCGTGCAAGGCGCATGGCTGTACTCCGCACGAAAACACCAGTTATCAAAGTTGGGTAAGCTGCGAGGCATTTGACAAGGAGAGTAGGTCCTATGAGCGAAGACGCTAACGTCGACATTAAACCGTTTAGCAAAGACATCACCGTGGGTCCAAAGAGCGCGCCCGCACGTTCGATGTTCCACGCCATGGGCTTTAGCAGCGAAGACCTGGCGAAGCCTCTCATCGGCGTCGCCAGCACGTGGAACGAGGTCACGCCCTGCAACTACCACCTGGACCGGCTGGCGCAGAAGGTCAAGAAAGGTATTCGCGAAGCCGGCGGCACGCCGATTGAGTTCGTTGCAATCACGGTCAGCGACGGCATTGCCATGGGCACGGAAGGTATGCGCACCAGCCTGGTGACGCGGGAGATCATTGCGGACTCGATTGAGGCGGTTGCCATCGGCGAGCGCTTAGACGGCGTGGTCACCATTGCCGGGTGCGATAAGAGCCTGCCGGGCTGCGCCATGGCCATGGCGCGCCTCGATATCCCCAGCGTTTTCGTTTACGGCGGCAGCATTATGCCGGGGCGCTGGCAGGGCAAGGACGTGACCATTCAGGACGTGTTCGAGGCGGTCGGCGCCCACGCCGCCGGAAATCTGAGCGATGATGAACTGACCGACCTTGAGTTGCACGCCTGTCCGGGGCCGGGCTCGTGCGGCGGCATGTACACGGCCAACACCATGTCGAGCGCGCTGGAGGCGATGGGTCTCTCGGTACCCGGCAGCGCCTCGCCGCCGGCCATGGACGAACGCCGCGATCAGGTGTGCGTGGACGCGGGCCATCTGGTGATGGACTGCGTGCGCAACAACCGGAGGCCGTCCGACATCATTACAAAGGAGTCGATGGAGAATTCGGTAGCTGTCGCGCTGGCAGCCGGCGGTTCAACGAACGCGGCGCTCCATCTGCCCGCCATTGCGTGGGAAGCGGGCGTGCCGTTCGATCTCGACGACATTGACCGCGTGAGCAAGCGTGTGCCCCATATTGCCGACATGCGACCCGGCGGTCGGTACGTGATGGCCGACCTCGACAAGGTGGGCGGTGTGCCGCTCATCATGCAGGAGATGTTGCGAGCCGGTCTGCTCCACGGTGACTGCCTCACGGTGACGGGCAATACGCTGGCGGAAGACGTGGCAGGCGCACAGGTGTCGGAAAACGGACAGGACATCGTGCGCTCGGCGGACGATCCGATATTTGCCGGCGGCACGATGGTCATTCTGCGCGGCAACCTAGCTCCGGATGGCGCGGTGGTGAAAGTGGCGGGTGTCGCAAACCGTGTGCACTCCGGTCCGGCGCGGGTCTTTGAGATCGAGGACGACGCCTTTACCGCGGTGGTGAAAGGCCGCATCAACGCAGGCGACGTGATCGTCATCCGCAACGAGGGACCGAAGGGCGGGCCAGGCATGCGCGAGATGCTGGCCGTGACGGGCGCGGTCTTTGGCCGCGGCCTAGGCGATTCGGTGGGACTCATCACCGATGGACGTTTTTCCGGCGCGACCCACGGCATGATGGTAGGCCACGTGGCGCCGGAAGCGGCCATGGGCGGCCCCATCGGTCTGATTAAAGAAGGCGATCAAATCACCATCGACGGCGACAACCAGGAACTCACGCTGCACGTGGACGAGGTTGAACTAGCAGAACGCCGCAAGCACTGGCAACCGCTGGAACCCCGCTACACAAGAGGCGTCCTCGCAAAATACGCCAAGCTGGTCACCTCTGCGGCCCGCGGGGCGGTTTGCGAGTAGGAGGGTTTGGTCAAGCGCATCTCCCCACATTGCCGTGAAAGGAGATAACACTGTGCGTTTTTTAGGTGGGCAAAGGGCTCCGGCAACGCCTAGTAAGTTGGAATCTCCTGCCCGGAAAACCGACGTAAGGGAATTTGGAGACAGCCTGCAACGGCGGCTGGACTATCTGTTTCTCCAGCTTGCCGCGCTCCAAATCTTGCAGGGCGTGATGATCGTGGCCTTGGTAAAGCTCTTGCCGTAGCGCGGGGGCTTGTCCCCCGCCTCCCCGTTTCGGGGAACAGAGCATGCTTGGCGCGAAAAGTAATCACCCACTTAGGCAAGGCACTTAGTTGGTGTGATAGGCGAATAACTGCGACCTCGTAAGTCAGGCAGGTCTGCGCACAGAATTGCAGGCGCTAGAGCTACGCTTGCGCGCCGAACTGGAACAGCGCCTCAACCGCCAGACCATGCAATTGGCAATGCTCTTCGTCGCGGCGCTCGGCGTAGCGGTGGCGATTTTGAAGTGGATTCCGTGAGCGCTCTTTCGCTGCCAGGCTCCGTTCCCCTTCGCTGAAGGGCGCAGCATTCGACCCTACGCTACTGTGAGGCGATACGATTCCTCGGTTTTCCGCGCCGCTATTGGCAGCGGCCCTTGGCCGCTAGTGCATCGATTTGAGCGGCGACGTCAAGGATTTCCTCAAATGTCCCATCGCCTATGCGACTCAGTTGCTGTGGCAAGATTCGAGCTTGCATCCATCGAGGCCGATCAAGGTGCTCTAAGAGCCCTAGATATTCGACTTCGATAGATTTGTAGTGCTGGACTGCGTGCCTGTGTAGCTCCGCCGTTTGTACTGACGGCGGTGAGGGCAGCGCTAATATTGCCTCGTGTACTGCAAGACCGTACAGTCTTAGTGCTTCTATTGCCTGGTTTGCCAAACGGACAAGCCTAAGTTCCGTATTTCCAGTGGGGATATCATTCAATCCAGAGTATGCCGCGGCTGCAGCATTTGCCGCTGCGAACCACGCATTTCTGCGCGATCGAGTTGAATTCCAGAAGTCTGTGTCAAAGGCGCGTACAAAGTCGAACTCAGCGGGCGTAAGGCAGGACTCTGGCGCTGCAGGAGCGTGTGGAGTCGGCGTGGGCGAAGGCGCGGGGATAGGCGTCGGCGGAATTGGCGCTGGGACGATCGTCGGTGTCGCCGAAGTCGGCGCGGCGAATTGCACGCAGAGTTGCCGGTAGAAGGAGATTCCGCGCACCCAATCGGCGAGAATGCCGCTCATCGCGCGTTGCATGTTCCGGTTGAGAAACGCTTCCTGGGAGTTTGCATTCGGCTTGCCTTCGCTGCCGTGGAATTCGTACCAAACGGCGGCCCGCGCGTGATAGGCGAGTTGGATCATGTCATAGCACGCGGCCGTTGAACGGGGTTCCCCATCCAGCGTAAGTGAAATGCTTTGGGTCATGCTTCCCGCCATCCAGGCGGCCAACGTCTCCGCGCTTTCGCCGCGATGGGCGGTTCCAATGACAATGCGGTTTTCCTGCAAGTCTAAAGCGATAGCGATCGGTATTTCGGGAACAACAGGCAGGTCCTGGAATGGCGCGTCATCAAACGTCACCCCACCTCCCGATTCCAAGAACCATGCAGCAACTGTTTCCCCAACCTCCGTAGATCGTAGTTCTTGCAGGGCCGCCACGATGAGAGCAGCGTCGGTAGGCGCGGGTGCTGGCGTGGATACGCGTGGGCGAAAATTGGATGTGACTGAACCCAACGGCGTTTCAGCAAGCAACTGCCACGCATTGTCAGTCAACCGGAAAGTAACCACGACCTCTTTCGTCGGGCAGCAAGTCGGGTCGTTAGGGCCGAGTTGCTTTGTCTGCAGTGTCAAAATCCCGTCTGCGATTGTGACCGAGTCAATCCAAATGTTGAGTCCCAAGAAGGCGGAGGCAACGTGCCGCGGCGCGCCGTTTTCATTAAGGACTGCGGCGAGGTAGCGAAGCCCAGCGTTGCCGTCCACCAGCAACAGCACTACGGCGGCATCGTCTACGCCGTCTCCATTGAGGTCACCAAAAGCGAGCGGGTCCTGCGCGTCAATACGATCTCTCTGTAGCGTTCCGTAGCTTGGAAAGTTGGCTGCGTACTCGGCATTGCGCAACGCGTCGCGAGTGAGCGCACTCGCTGTCGCCTGCCCAGTAATCTCGGCATAATCGGCCTCCCACTCAAAACGCTCGGTATTGAGTCTTTGTTGCAGCCCGTTGGGGCCGTTGACCCAGGTGCGGTAGCCGTCGGTGAAGGCGGTCCAATTGTCTGCTTTACGCCACGCGAGCAGGCCGCCGGTGGTGTGCTGTACGCTATCGCCGATGGCATTGTAGTGTTCGCTGTCCAGACACTCACCCACGATATCGTGACCGATGAGGTCGCGTATCGTCTTGAAGCCGAGGACGAACTGGCAATCGGCGGCAAGGCCAGTCGAAGCGGAGAAAAGAGCTAGGCAGAAGCCGAAGACGACTCCGGCAAGCAGTCTCTTCATTCGGCTACTCTACGTTCACGATTTCGCCGGTCTCAGCGGATTCGTAGGCAGCAAACACCGTGTGCATCACCTTTTCCGCTTCGTCGGCGCCGAGGAAGGGAGTGCCGCCGGTTTGGACGGCCCAGACGAAGTTGTCGATGACGGCTTCGAAGTGCGCCTGACTGCCATTCGATGACCGGTAGCAGCGTTCGACGTAGCCGGAGGTTGCGCCGGCGAGCACGGCATCGGGTACCAGTTCATCGGCAATCAGCGTACCGCGCGTACCGGAAACTTCGAGCCAGAGATCGCCGTTGTGCACATTGCCCGGCACGTGTGCCCGCCCAACGCAGACCGAGGCGATGATGCCACTCTCCATCTGTAAATTGAGTAGCGCCATGTCCTCAAGGTCGAGTTCGCGATGGGCGCGGTTGTAGTACGCGCCGGTGACGCAGTGCACAGCAGTGGCGGCCAGTCCGGTGACGTCCAATATGGCCGAGAGGGGATAGAGCCCAAAATTCAGGAGTTCGCCGCCGCCGTTGGCGACCGGGTCGAAGAAAATGCGCTCTTCTTCGTCCCACTTCTCGCCGTTGCCGTAAGTGACGAGGAAGTGGGCGTGCACATTTACAATTTCGCCGAGTTCACCGGAAGCGATAGCGTCGCGCGCCCGCTGGAGCGAGGGGTGACCGACGCGGGCGATCCAGGCGAACGTGCGCGTGCTCCGACGCGCTGCCGCGATCAGTGCATCGCACTGCTCCAACGTAATGCCGACGGGTTTGTCCACAAGCACGTGCTTGTCGGCCGCGAGCGCACGCAGAGCGAGCGGTGTGTGCCGGGCGTACTCCGGCGCTACGCAAACCGCATCGATGTCGTCACGGGCGAGAAACGCATCGAGGTCAGTCGAGTATTCCAGTCCATGATCTGACGCGATGGCGCGGTTGAGGGCGTGGTAGTCATCCGGGATGTCGGCGTCGTCGGCTATGCCAACCAAAGTTACGTCAGGGTGGTGCGCAAAGACCGTGGCGTAGTCCTCTTGATGGCGAACGCCGCTCACTAAGCCCACCCGCAATTTCTCAGACATTTGCCACCTCCTGCCACGCCACACGGCGTCGTTCTTCGAGCGAACGGTCGATTGCTTGAGCGAGGCTCGCGGCAATGAGAGCCTGCTCTGCGCACATGAGCGGTTCGTCGCGTCCGCTGCGCACGCTGAGCCAGTGGTCCAGGAGATGCGCGGCGAGCGTGTGGTCGGCAGCCTCGTCGCGTTGGTGCAGCATTCCTTTCGTGCCGTACACCATCCAATCATCTTGCACCGGGCCGTCCGGCATCTGCACCCAGGTTGCCATCACCTCAGCAGACGGGAAGTGCAGATTGACGATGATGGTTGTAGTCTCCTTGTGCGCGGCGCGACTGGCAAAGATCCAGTCCGGCGTGTCGTCTATAAATGAAGCTGCAGTGACTAAGGCAACCGTTAACGGCGCAAAGTGCGGGGCTGTGGGAGCGGTTTTGGTGAGCCGTCTCACGGCAACGTAGCGCGCAGGGCCTGTCTTCTCCGGGTCGAGCGCCAGCTTCATCGCGCGCACGGCAGGCAGTACCAGGCTCGCGGCGCCAAGAAATGGTGAGGTCGAAGAAGCCTGGAGAAGCTGTAATTCGTCCGGCGTCAGCGGTCCGGGGAGACAGAGGGGCCGATCTGTTGCCAACACGCGCTCAGCGAGGGTGAGCCGGTCAGGCAGATTCCAGTACAGTATCACGCTGTCGAGCGTCGGATCCGCGAGTGCTGCTTCGAGCTCATTCGTTTGGATTGTGCGGGGCACACGCTGGTAGCGGTCGCGCCACCGCGTACTGGGGCGGAGTTCCGCGGGAAAGGGGCCGACAAGTGCGACCCACGGTTCGTTTGCCAAGGGACTCTTCTCCGTCTCTGAATGGACGCAAGATTGGTCTTAGGGTATCACATGAAAGCCTTGGCGGATTAGCCGCATCCTGCCGCGCATGGGGCGCAGGTTGCAAACCTGCGCTACCGGGGCAGTGAGAATTCTCATGTTGCCCAGTTAATGGTGATTGAGGAGTGGCTTGCCGCTACACGATTAACCAGCCGCCGTCAACGACCACGGTGTGGCCGACCATGAAGTTGGAGGCCTGGGAGGCAAGGAACACCGCGACGCCGGTGTAGTCTTCCGGTTCCGCCAAACGACCCGCCGGGCAGCGCTCCTGCACGGCTTCCACGAACGCTGCGGTCTCGGGAGTTTCCGCCAGGTAGCGACCACCGCCGATCTGCGTACGCGTGTAGCCGGGGGCAAAGCCGTTTACTTGAATGTTATGGGGTGCGAGTTCAACCGCCACCGAACGGATGAGGTTGATCACGCCGCCTTTGGCCGAGCCGTAGGCGCGGGAGAGGCCGTGGTGAAATGAGGCCACAAAACCCACCGCACTGGCGGTTACGACGATCTTCCCTCTCTGACGCGGAATCATCACTCTCGCGGCTTCGCGGACGGTGAGGAACGGTCCGGTCAGATCAACGTCCAGCACATGCTGCCACTCTTCCAGCGGCGCGTCTACGAGATTACTGCGCCGCTCGGCGACGCCGGCGTTCGCAAAGCACACGGCGAGCGGCCCGAGCTGTGATTCGGTGATCGCTACCATCTGCCGCATGTCGTGCTCGCTAGTGATGTCAGCCTGGATGGCAAGCGACGTATGCCCCGCCGCGGCGAGTGCATGTGCGGCCTCGTCGGCGCGCGCCGCCTGGTTATCCACGCAGGCAACTTTGGCGCCGGCCTCAGCCAGCGCACCGGCGATTGCTCTGCCGATGCCGCTGCCGGCGCCGGTCACAATGGCGACCTGATCGTCCAACTGGAACTGCGCCAAGATACCCATGGCCCTTTACTCCTTTTGCTAGTCGAGTATACACGCTTCGTAAGGCATAGCGGATTTAGTCTAGATTCCTTTGCCGAAACACCCGGGTTTGCCATGGGTTGCCGATGCCGAATCCCAGCGCTAGAATAAGGTAAGTCTGCGCAAGATATTGTGGTTGGCGGTGTCTGGGCCCGCCGCAATCGCTGAGATTGTCCCTGAGAATGCTGAGTGGCATAATGAAAGAAGATTGCAGCTTCTACAAATCCTTGTCGGCAGACAGTCGCAACGGATGAAGGGACTGGGCTGAGGCGGTAAATGCAGGGACGGATTCACTATTCTTCGCGCCGGCTATCGTGGCTGCGTGTGGTTGTCGGCTTGGGATTGGCTGTAGTCCTCTTGCTCTCATTTCTTGGGGGCACAGCTTGGTTACTCAGTCGGGACGATGATTCCGCGGCAAGCCGGGCCGAAACTGCTAGCTCTGCGACGGACGGAAAGCCTGGCGGCGACTCCGCGGTTGAAAAGAAGGTTTTGGAAGTTGCCCCCACGGTTGAAGACCCCCCAATTCCGGATTGGACGGATACAGAGCCATTTAGCGTCGTCATCATTGGCGTGGATACGCGTACAAACGACGTAGGCCGTGCGGACACCATCATCGTCGTGACCATCGACCCTGTGAAGAAGGCTGCGATGCTAGTTTCGATACCGCGCGACGTCGTGTCATTGGTTCCCGGGTATCAAAATCGGCGGATCAATGAGCTGTTCAGTGTCGGGGGCGCAGAGCTCTTGATGGAGTCGGCTGAGATACTGCTGGGCATTCCAATCCAATATTATATTACGATCGACTTTGATGGCTTCCGGCGCATCATCGATGAATTGGGTGGGATTGAGATCGACGTAAAATACGACATAAACGACTACAGCTTCCCCAATGAAGACGACACCGGTTTCGAGCCCTTTGTCATAAGACGCGGGCTGCACCACATGAGTGGGGATACGCTGCTCCGTTACGTACGTACGCGCTTCGACGATCTGCGAGGAGACTTTGGTCGTATCGATCGGCAACAGCAGGCGCTGGTTGAACTAAAGTCCCAGTTGCTTACGTTCCAAAGCCTCGTGAAAATCCCCCTGCTCTTTGACGATCTGTACGGTATGGTGGACACCAACTTCCCTCTCCAACCCCAGCGCGTGGTGGCTCTGGCAAGACTCGGTCTTGCGATTCCCCGTGAACGCATGTATAGCGAGGTAATTGACTATGAAGGAAACTTGGTTTCCGATGCTGTGCTGGAATCGGGTGCTGTGGTGTTGATGCCCAACGTGACTGCCGTGCGCAGCATGATGTCGGAGAGCATGGCAGCGATGGGCCAATTGCAACCGCTCGCCGGACAGGAAGTCTCTGTGCAGCAAGCGGATGTAGAACCCTAGACGGTCGTGGCGAGCGCTCGTGCGCTTACGAAAACCGCCGGTCTGGGCAGAGCCAGCAGTGCCGCGGGCACCTGGGCGGCTCTAGTGCAATCGGGTGAGAGAGTGACGTGGTCCTGTTGCAGTCTTGCAGTGTGCAGAATCTTGGAAATGTGTCGGTGCGACTTCTCACTGCGGAGCGCAGTGCCGCGCTGAGAGCATTGGCCTTGCCTGGTTTGCGGTGCGGTTAGATGCTTTGGGCCATGCCCGGATTCAAGAGAATTGCGCTGAGTTTCTTTGAAACAAGAGGTAATGATGTCAGAAGATGCCGGATTGCCGCCCATGGTCTATGACGACGTGTTGCAGATGATAGGGCGCACGCCGCTGGTGCGTCTCAACCGTCTGCCCGGGCCTGAATCGGCTACGGTTCTCGCCAAAATCGAATCGCGAAACCCGGGCGGCAGTGTGAAGGACCGGATCGGCCTCGCCATGATTGAAACGGCGGAGCGGGAGGGCACGCTCAAAGCCGGCGACACGGTGGTGGAGCCGACCAGCGGCAACACCGGCATCGGCCTGGCAATTGTCTGCGCCGTGAAGGGCTATAAGCTCATGCTCACCATGCCGGAAGACATGAGCGTGGAACGGCGCAAACTGCTCGCGTTGCTTGGCGCGGAGCTTGTTCTGACGCCCGCCATCGAAGGCATGTCCGGCGCCGTCTACGCGGCTCAGGAATTAGTGCGAAACCACGGCTACTTCATGCCGCAGCAGTTCATGAATCCGGCGAATCCGGCCGTTCACCGTGCGACGACGGCGCGGGAGATTCTTCACGACACTGCCGGCAAGCTCGATGCGGTGGTGGCTATGGTCGGCACCGGGGGCACGATCACCGGTATCGGCCAGGTAATGCGTGATGAAGCCCCTCATGTACGCGTGATTGCCGTAGAGCCGGCCAAGTCCGCAGTTCTTTCCGGCGGCCGTCCCGGCATCACCCGCATTCAAGGGACCGGAGCGGGTTTCGTGCCCGGTATATTGGACCGCAGTGTGCTCGCGGACGTGATGACGGTGGCTGATGAAGACGCGATTGCCATGGCCGAGCGCTTGGCTAAGTCGGAAGGCATCCTGGCCGGCATCTCCGCCGGCGGGGCAGTGGTGGCTGCGCTCGCGGTGGCCCAAGAGTTGGGCGCCGGCAAGACCGTGGTTACCATCATTCCGGATGCCGGCGAACGCTATCTTTCGATGTGGGAACTAGATTAGAAGCGAATAAGGCCTGGTTCTGCTCTCTTACGAGCACGCCGCTCGGCTGCAAACAGGCCGTTCCTTCTCGTTCGAGCCCTTCATATCGACGCGGTCCGGAAACTGAATTCTGCGTCGGCTTTACGGCAAACCCTCTTCAGTCTTGGACTTCCGGCAGCCACCCACCGCAATCAGATTCCTTCGCGTTCTCCCGCTGAGTTACAGAGGTTTGGGAGGCCGTTTTTGGAATTGCTGATTTACTCGGTTGGATGCAGCAGCATTTTGCCGAACTGCGCTCTTGCAGCCATGCGCCGGTGCGCCTCCTGGGCTTCCGCCAGTGGAAAGACGGTGTCGAGCACAGGATTGAGAATTCCCCGGTCGGCAAGCGAGAGTACCTGCTGCAGGTCCAGGCGGTTGCCGCCCATGCTGCCGAGCAGGCTCTGCTGGCGGGTGTAGAGCAGACCGATGTCCACCTTGCCGCCGCGCCCCGTGGTAGCGCCGCACGTAACCAGCCGTCCGTTCCGCGCCAGCGAGCGAATGCTTTGCTCCCACGTGGCTTCACCCACGTGCTCAAAGACCACGTCTACGCCGCGGCCGTTCGTGATGTCTTTCACCGCGCTTGCCACATCCTGCTCGCTATAGTTGATCGTAGCGTCCGCGCCAAGCTCGCGGGCACGGTTGAGTTTCTCATTGCTACCGGCAGTGGCGATGACGCGCGCGCCGAGGAAGCGCGCTATCTGCACGGCATACACGCCGACGCCGCTGCCTGCCGCTTGCACCAGCACCCATTCCCCCGGCTGAACGCGGGTGCGCCGGTAGAGCATATGCCAGGAGGTGATGGCGGCGAGCGTCAGCGCCGCCGCGTCATCATAGGTGAGGGAATCCGGGATGGATACGGCGATGGACGCCGGCACAGCGATGTACTCCGCGTAGCCGCCCTGGTTGGGAGCCGTGCCGATGATGTGGCCGTCAACACAGAGGCTCTCTTCGCCCCGCAAGCAGAATTCGCACACGCCGCAGAATGCCCACGGCGAGATTGCTACCCTCTGGCCGACGGCTACGTTGCGCACCGCGGCGCCGGCCTGCACGATCTCGCCGGCAACCTCGGAGCCGGGGGCATGCGGCGTCTCAATGCTGGGGCGGGCGCCGGTGCGTAGCCAAATGTCGAGGTGGTTGACGCCGGACGCGTAAATTTTGACGAGAACTTCATCAGCGCCGGGTTCTGGCACGGGTACGGTATCGAGCTGCAGGGTCTCAGGCCCCCCAAACGAGTGAAAGCGAATTGCGCGCATAGAATTTGCTCCTCAGCGGCGGTCGCACGCGCGCACGAATGCGCTGTGCGAGGTCCTTTGCCTAGTGTAACTTGCAGATATGGTACCGCGCGCGCAGCCGGTTCGCATACTCTGCCGGAGTGAATAAGCATGCGGAGGCTGCGCTATGTGCGCGGCCCCAAGCAACGCGCTAGAGTGGAAGAGCGGGGGGCAAGCCCCCGCGCTACGGTGAATACAGGACTGGGCAATAATTGGCTGCAGTGGAGATCAAGCCGGGTTATGCCTTGGTTAGAGTGGAAGAACGGGGGACAAGCCCCCGTGCTACATCGAAGTTCGAACGGAGTCCTTATCTTGGCCTAGGGCCGGGCAAGTCCCACTGAGATACCTCCCCTCCGTTCGTGCTGAGGGCTGCGCGAAGCCCCTGTCGAAGCACGTACGGAGGGTACGCCGGAGCGAGCGGGATAGGCTTCAATACGGGTTCAATTGAGATCAGCCGGCAGTGGCGGTTATAGGCGGTGAGCACGCGATGGCAGACGTCCTAAAATTCAGCATCGAGGCCACCGCCGGCGCTGCCCGGGTCGGAACCTTGACCACGCCGCATGGCGAGGTGACGACGCCCGCATTCATGCCGGTGGCGACGCAAGCGAGCGTGAAGGCGCTCACCGGCGACGAGGTCGGTGCGCTTGGCGCGGAAATGCTGCTGGCCAATACCTATCACCTGTTGCTAAGGCCTGGACCGGACGTGATGCGGCAACTGGGCGGCCTCCATCGCTTCATGCGCTGGCCGGGGCCCATGCTTACCGACAGCGGCGGGTATCAAATCTATAGCCTGGGCCATCGCGTTGACATAACCGATGAGTCGGTTACTTTTCGTTCGCATCTCGACGGCAGCAGGCACGTGCTCAGTCCCGAGCGGGCGGTCGCGGTGCAAGAAGCGCTCGGCGCGGACATCATCATGGCGCTCGACCATCTCACACCGCAGCCTGCCGCCTATGCCGAGGACGAAGCGGCCTTGACGCGCACGCTCGCCTGGGCGGCCCGCTGCCGCGATGCGAAACGGCGCGGCGACCAGGCGCTCTTCGGCATCGTGCAAGGGGGTCTGCACCTCGACCTGCGGGAGCGGTCGCTGAAAGCGTTGGAGGATATCGGATTCCCAGGCTATGGGATCGGCGGTCTGAGCGTTGGCGAGTCGAAAGCGGATATGTACGGGATGCTCGCGCGTCTTCACGACTTGCTGCCGCAACAGAAGCCCAGATACCTGATGGGCGTAGGGTCGCCGGAAGATCTCTTGGAAGCCATTGACAACGGCGTGGACCTCTTCGACTGCGTGCTGCCCACGCGCTTGGCGCGGCACGGCGCGCTGTTTACACCCACCGGCCGCGTGAACATCCGCAAGGCCGCCTATCGCACCCAGGAATCACCCGTCGACCCGACGTGCGATTGCCCAACCTGCGCGCACTACAGCGCCGCCTATCTGCACCATCTGTGCCGCAGCGGCGAATTGCTCTACCACCGCCTCGCCACGCTCCACAATCTGCGCTTCATCTTCCGCCTCTTGGATGATGCGCGCACGGCCATTAGGGAGCAGCGGTTCGCGACCTTCAAGGAAGAGTTTCTTGCCCAGTATACGCCCGCATCTGAGGAAGTGCGGGTGGAACAGCGGCGCAAGTGGCAGGCCCGGCGGGAAGTCCGAAAGAATTAGAACGGGCCGTACACTTGCTAAGAAGCACCCTCTCCGGAGGTAGAGGGCTAGGGTGAGGGGATCCGGCAACCGGGCTGAAATGCTTGACTTGTATGCCGCCATTAACCGCTTCACGAGCACCCCAGATTTCTCGCTCCGCTCGGAATGACATGAACTGTCAACACTGCCAATTGGGGAGAGGATTCTGTCAACGGAATAGTCAACACTTACAGGAATGACGGTATGCTGCCCGCTTCTTGCGGGAAACAAGCGAGGCACCGGTGAAAGCGCCAGACTACTCCGGCGGTTGCCAGCGCAGGTTAGGTCGGCGGGCGGCGGTAGTCTCGTCGAGGCGCCGCACGGGCGCGGAGACGGGGGCATCCTTGAGCTTGTCCGGCTCCGATTGGGCTTCCTCGGCGATGGCGAGCAAGGCAGCGATAAAGGTGTCGAGTGTGTCCTTGTTCTCGGTTTCCGTCGGCTCGATCATGAGGGCTTCCGGCACGATGAGTGGGAAGTACACCGTGGAGGGATGAAAGCCGTAATCGATCATGCGCTTGGCGACGTCAAGCGTGCGCACACCCTCGGCCTTTTCTTTCAATCCGGCAAAGACGACCTCGTGCATGCAGGTGCGGTCGTAGCGCAAGGCGTAGGCATCACGCAAGCGTTCCTTTAGGTAATTGGCATTGAGTACGGCGTATTCGCCGGCACGTTTGATGCCTTCAAGGCCGAGCGTGCAAATATAGGTGTACGCACGCACTTGATTGAGAAAATTGCCGTAGAACGAGTGGATGCGGCCGATGCTGTCAGGACGGTCGTAGTCCCACGCATACACGCCATCATCTTCGCTTACCAGCGGCACCGGCAGGTACGGCTCCAGCGTTTCGTTGACGCAGATGGCCCCGGCTCCCGGTCCACCACCCCCGTGGGGGGTTGTGAATGTCTTGTGCAGATTGAGGTGGAGCACGTCCAAGCCTAAGGCGGCGGGTTGCACCGTGCCTAGGAGCGCGTTCATATTGGCGCCGTCGCAATAGACGAGCGCGCCGACCTCGTGCGCCATGCGGCAGATCTCTACGATGTCCTGCTCGAAGAGGCCGAGCGTATTCGGCACCGTGAGCATCAAGCCGGCCACGTCTTCATCGAGCAACGCGGCCAGCGCATCCATATCCACAGTTCCCTGCGTGTTGGAGGGCACCTCGATGGCGGTATAGCCGCACATGGCGGCGGTGGCCGGATTCGTGCCGTGGGCAGAATCGGGAATGATCATCTTGCGGCGCGGGTTCCCTTGTTTGACGTGATGCGCCCGGATCATCAGCACGCCGCAGAGTTCGCCGTGCGCGCCCGCGGCCGGTTGGAGAGAGCAATTCGCATAACCGGTTATTTTCATAAGCGCTTGGGAGAGATTGTGCATCAGCGCCAGTGCGCCCTGAATGGTGCTCTCAGGCTGGTCGGGATGAATGAATGAAAAGCCCGGCAGTCCTGCGGTTGCGTCATTCACCTTGGGGTTGTACTTCATCGTGCAGGAGCCAAGCGGGTAGAAGCCGTGCTCGATGCTGTAGTTGCGCTGCGAGAGACGCGTAAAGTGGCGCACGACGTCAAGTTCCGATGCTTCGGGTAAGGGCAGCGAGTCGCGCTGCCAGTGCGCGGGAATGGTGTCTCCGCCAGCTACTGCCGGAACGTCGCTCTCCGGTAACGAGTAGCCGTGGCGGCCGGGTGAGCTGCGTTCGAAGATGAGGGGCTCTGTGTTTTCCATCGTAGTGTTCCTAGTTGTAAGGGCGCTCTCTCGTCGCGAAAGGAGCTGCAAGTTTAGTTTTCGCTTAGGGAGCGTGATATCTGATGAGACTATCCCAGTGCTTTCAGGGCTGCCACGAGGCGGTCGATATCTTGGCGAGTGGTGAGTTCGGTGACGCAGACCAGCATGTGATGATTGAGCTCGGCTCGCACGCGTCCCAAATCGTAGCCGCCCAGCACGCCCTGTTCGAGGAGATGCTCGTTCACGCTGCGTACCGCAGCGGGGCAATGCACGACGAACTCCTTGATATAGGGACCGGGTGACGTGACAGTGAAGCCGGGCAGGGCGTCGATTTGCGCTGCGGCGTAGTGGGACTTGCTGAGGCAAAGCTCGGCCTTTTTGCGCATGCCCGCCGGCCCAAGCCAACTGACGTTGATCGTAAACGCCAGTGCCGCCAGCGCTTCATTCGTACAGATATTCGAGGTGGCTTTCTCACGGCGAATATGTTGCTCGCGGGCTTGGAGTGTCATCACGAAGCCGCGCTTGCCATCAAGGTCTTTTGTCATGCCTGAGACCCTGCCGGGCATCTGTCGCATGAACCGTTTCTGTGTGGCGTAGAGCCCGAGGCGCGGACCGCCGAACGCGGGCGGCAACGCCAAACTGTGTCCTTCGCCGGTCACAATATCGGCGCCGTATGCCCCCGGCGGCGTGAGGATACCCAGTGCCACCGGGTCCGCGCTTACTACTAGCATTGCGCCGTTGGCATGCACGACGTCCGCAATCTGCTGGCACTCGTGCACCCAGCCGAAGAAGTTCGGCACCTGCACCGCCACGCAGGCCGTGTCGGCGTCGATGGCGGCGCTGACGGCTTCCCAGCAATCGTGAAACGTACCGTCATCAGCGAGCGTAAACGCCGGCACGCGCACGAGGGTGAGTTCACGTCCCTCGGCGTAGGTCTCCAGCACCTCGAGTGTGGTCGGATGGAAAGTGTCGGGCACGATGACCTTCGACCGTCTCGTAATGCTGCACGCCGTCAATACCGCTTCGGCGGTAGCCGTTGCCTCGTCGTACATGCTCGCATTCGCTACGTCCATGTCGGTGAGCAGGCAAACGAGGCTTTGAAATTCGTACATGGCCTGCAGGGTGCCCTGGGAGAGTTCAGGTTGATAGGGCGTGTAGCTGGTGAGAAACTCGCCCCGCAGAATCAGGGCGCTTACGATGCTCGGGATAAAGTGGTTATAGCAGCCGGCGCCCAGGAAACTCGGCATATCCTGCACGTTCTGGTTCTGCCGGCCCAGGGCGTTGAGGTGCCGGATGACTTCCGGTTCCGCCATCCCCGGCGGCAGGTTGAGGGTCGGATGACGCACGTCTGCCGGTATGTCGTGAAAGAGGTCTTCAGTGCCGGCGACACCGATGGCGCGCAGCATTGCCTCACGGTCTTCGCTACTGTGTGGTACGTAATCCATTGCACCTTCTTTTTGATTCACAAGCTGATAGGGTCTTCGCTAGTTTCGCTAGAAAGCAAGTCGTCTAGAGCTGTCCTGAACGCTCCTCCCGCAGTTCTAATACCGTCTATTAAGTCTCCGGGCACTGTGCGGAACTACGTTAGAGCTATACCGAGGCGGTGGAAGTCCCCAACCCGGGCTATTGCTTTCGTTCTATATCGTCCTTCACAACATGTCATTTCGAGCGTAGCGAGAAATCTAGAGTCATCCAAAAGCACTCCCCTACCAATCCAGTGCTAAGTCCATCCACTGAGGATTCACTGACTCTATGAGCTCAATCTTCTTGCTTCTCCGCCAACTCTTGATTTGCTTTTCACGCTTGATCGCGGATCTTACATCTGAGGTTTCTTCATAGTAGGCCAGCCAGGTCAGATTGTACTTCATCGTAAAACCAGGTACGAGTTTCTGCTTATGCTCGTGGATACGCCGCTCCAATTTGTTAGTAACGCCAACATAGAGCGTCCTGACTCTATCAGTCAAAATATAAACGTAGTAGTGTCTGTTTTGAATCACAGGCAGATTTCTTAGATTCCTCACTTCGCTTCGCTGCGTTCGGAATGACATCTAGAGGGGGGGGGTACGTCTAGTTCAACTACTCAAGCCAACCCGTATTGTCCCAAAGACAGCGAGGAAACTAGCAATTTATCAATCTGAGGTGCACAGTTAATCATACTAGATTGACAAATACTCTCTCTGTAGCCAAGGCGCCGCCCGTTAGCGCTAGTAGCAAGCACTCTAATGCGCGCCGGACTCTGCGAGCACCGCTTCATAGCCGGCGGCGTCGAGGAGCGTTGGCCAGTCCTCATCGAGGTTCGAGGGCCGGAGCTTGATCATCCACCCTTCCTCGTAGGGAGAGTCATTGACGAGTTCCGGATTATCGGTGAGCTCGTCATTGACCTCTACGATTTCCCCGGCAAGCGGCGAGAAAAGGTCGGAAGCGGTCTTCACCGATTCCACTACCCCAAACTCGCCCATCATGTCCACGTGGGTGCCCGGCTGCGGCAACTCAACATAAACTATGTCGCCGAGTTCGCCTTGTGCGAAATCGGTAATGCCAATCACGCAGAGGTCGTCCTCCATGCGGGCCCACTCGTGTTCCTTGGTATAGCACAACTCATCCGGTATGTTCATATTCTTCTCCGTTGAAGTGCATTCCTCGCGGCGCTGCAGTACGAGAGAATTCCCTGTGTACCGCCAAATGGTACCGCATTTCCTCTAATGGATTCTCACAGTTTCCAAGATTTGCAACTGTTCTCATTCAATGCAGATGTCAACTGTAGTTCTTCGCATGAATTGCACGCGAGACCGATAGCATCGGGTACGAACTCTTGGGCAAGGAGCCGTTTAGCGCGGACGTTGATAGAACGGAAGCGCGACCACTCTGGCTGCGCGCAGGTCCGCGCGAATGCGCACGTGGACCGTCGTGCCCGCCAATGCAGTCCCGGTCTCTACGTTCGCGATCGCAATCGCCTTCTGCAGCGTTGGGCTGAACGTGCCGCTGGTTACGACGCCGACATCTTCGCCAGCCACGACGATGAGACAGCCGTCTCGCGCGATGCCGCGATCTATGAGTTCTAGGCCGATCAACTCCCGGTCAGGGCCCAATTGCCGCTCCTCCAAGAGGGCCTCTTTGCCAATGAAGTGACGATTCTTGAAACGAACGAACTTCTGCAGTCCCGCGTCAAAGGGAGACGTCGCGTCATCCAACTCGTGCCCGTACAGCGGCAGCCCGGCTTCCAAGCGCAAAGTATCGCGGGCGCCGAGCCCGACCGGCGCGATGCCGTGCGGGGCTCCCTGATCGAGTATCGTCGCCCAAGCCTCTGCCGCGTCGTCGGCAGGGACAAAGAGTTCGAAGCCGTCCTCTCCGGTATAGCCGGTGCGAGTGATCGTAATAGTATTGCCAAGAAACGGCGCCTGCGTGCCGCGGTAATAGCGCACTGCGGCAAGATCGGCGGCGTCTCCTACCATGTTCTGCAGGAGCGCGGTGGCCTCTGGACCTTGCACGGCTAGGAGCGCGAGCGCACTGTTTTGCACGCTGATGTCAATTGACCAATGCTGGCTCGTGTTCTGGTGTTCTAGCCAGTCGACGATCTTGTCGGTGTTGGAGGCATTCACCACCAGCCGGTAGTGCGTTGGCAACCGGTAAATCAGCACGTCGTCCAGGATGCCGCCGTCCGGTCGGCATATCAGGCTATAGCGAATCTGGTTCTCGGCGAGGTCGGATACTTTGTTCGTCAAGATGCCGTCCAAGAATTCGCGGACACCGTCACCGGCAAAGTCGAGGATGCCCATGTGGCTAATGTCAAAAAGGCCGATTGCGCTGCGCACAGCCACGTGTTCCGCAATCACGCCCGCATATTGGACGGGCATCTCCCAACCCGCAAAAGGCACTATTCTGGCGCCTGCTGCGACATGGGACTCAAAGAGAGAAGTTCGCTTGAGTTGCATCGTTTTTCATGGTTGTAAGTCGGAGCGTTTCACAAGAATCAGACACACGATCACTGTGCTCATTCTACCCGCTCCCAGGAGCGACTTCAACGCGTGGTTCGTGGCTACATGGGCATGTGCCTGCCCTGCAAATCTGTGCTTGACCGTTGAAGTCTACGACGGTCCCAGCCAGTCGGGGGCAGCGAAGTTTGGCGTGTTACAATGGCGCAGATAGGAAAGGAACCTCCCATGCCCAAGTTGCTTCTCCTCGGTCTAGACCCGAGCGGCGCTTCCGGTATTCCCGATGAAGCGGCTCTATTCCTGGCGGATTCCACGTTGGTTCTTGCCGGCAATCCTGGCAATCCTCTGCTGGAGCAGCACTTTGCTGGGCGCGTCTTGGAAGCGAGCGCAGACAGAGTTCGTGCGGCGCTCATGAGCGAGGATGACGTGGCTTATGTCAGCGTGGGACATCCACTCCTGGATGACGGGTTGGCGCGTGAATTGCATCAGAAGGCCACCGCGGCGGCGTGGCAAGTGCACGTGGTGGGTGCGCCCAGCCTCTTGGAGCGGGCGTATGCAACTCTTTCGCTTGGCAGTGTTGTGCACACGGTGGTAAGCGGACCCGCGCAGCCGATTAACCATCCGAATACGGCGCTGCTGGTTGTCGCGGCAAATGTGCCTAAGCGCGGGCTGCAAAAGCTGGTCCGGCAGTATCCGGGGGCGCATCGCGTTGACGTGCTCTCGCTTCGTGGGCGTTCGGCGCCTGCGGCGCAAACATTGCCGCTGAGCGAGGTGATGGCACAACAGGCCGACGTGCTCTATTTCCCGCCGCTCGCTCCCCTGGAGCGGTTGCACGCGCCTGAGACTCTCCGTTGGATCATGGCGCGCTTGCGCGCTCCTGACGGTTGTCCATGGGACCAGGAACAGACCCATCAGACGCTGAAGCGGCATTTGCTCGAGGAGACTGCCGAGGTCATCGATGCGCTCGATGAAGAGGACATGATTGCCCTGCGCGAAGAGCTTGGCGACTTGCTGCTGCAGGTGTACTTTCAAGCGCAAGTTGCGGAAGAGCAGGGGGACTTTTCGTTTGACGACGTGGTGCGCGGTATCAGCGAGAAGCTTGTGCGCCGCCATCCCCACGTGTTTGGCGACCGCCCAGTGGGCAGCGCCGCGCAGGCGCTGGCCAACTGGGAACAAATCAAGCAAGAAGAACACGCGTCTCAGGGCAAAGAGCGGCAGTCGCTCCTGGATCGGGTTCCCCGTTCTCTTTCCGGTCTCGCAACGGCGCAGGCAATTGGCAACACCGTGGTCAAGGTGGGGTTTGATTGGCCGGACGTCCAGGGCGTCGTGGCAAAACTGCGGGAAGAGATAGATGAATTGGTAGCCGCCGAATCCGCAGACGAGCGCTTCGAAGAATTCGGTGACGTGCTCTTTGTCTTGGCGCAAGTTGCCAAATGGATGCAGGTGGATGCGGAAGAGGCCTTGCGGGCATCCAATGCCAAGTTCCGCCGCCGATTCGCCTATATGGAAGAAGTCGCCCGGCAAGCGGGCCGCGACTTAAGCGACTATTCATTTGAGAAACTTGACTCCCTTTGGGAAGAGGCCAAGCTTGCCACGAGCAATCCCTGGGGATGCCCTCGCTAGTGACACCCTGGCAGCGGCGTCTCTTTCCCGTCCTCCTCGCGGCATTCACCGCCCAACTCGGCGTTCCGGCATTCCTGCCATTCATACCGCTCTATATGGAAGAGTTGGGCATTGACGACATTGGCGAGGCTGCCCGCTGGAGCGGTGTGCTGGTGGCGATCACACCGCTCACCTCAACCCTAGCGGTGCCTTACCTCGGCTTGGTCGGCGATCGCATCGGGCTGAAGCCCTTGGCCCTGATCGGGCTTGGAGTCGGTGGGATTACCATTTCGCTCCTGGCGTTGGCGACGAGCCCGTGGCACCTCCTGATCGGTCGCATGCTTTTTGGCATTTGCGGAGTCTACTGGACGTTTTTCGCCGCCGCCATTGCCGAGCATGCGCCGCGCGATGACATGGTGCGGGCATTTGGCTGGCTGCAGATGGTGAACTTTGGCGCGCCCATCGTGGCGCCGGCAATGGGGGGCGCTGTCGCGTTAGTGTGGGGCTTGAAAGCGGCCTTTGTGCTGGGTGGAGTGATGTTCTGGATTGCCACCGGGATCGTTGCGCTCATGTATTCCGGCGGGGAAGGGCTGAAGCCGCAACGCTCCGGAGCCGGAACCGGCTCGCCCTGGCAGATGATCATCGCGCAGCCGCAAATGGGCATGCTCTCCATCGTGCTGCTGGTCTCGTTCTATGCCGAGGGCAGCACGCTGCCGATTATCCCGCTCTACCTGCGGGTGCTGGGCGTCGCGGCGGACCAGGTCGCGGCTACCGTTGGACTGGTCACCGCGCTCAGCGCGGCGAGCTATGTCGCGGCGAACGCGTTTGTCGGACGTTTTGTCCCGCCCCGTCTGGCGCACCTTGCCGTACTGCCGGGTCTCATCGGCGCCGCCATCGTGTGCGTGCCGCTCTTCTTTGCGAGCCAACTTTGGCACCTGCTCGTCTTTCGCCCGCTGCTGTCGCTGTTTACGGGTACGATTCCGGCGCTGGTCTATACGGCGGCGGAGCCCTTCGTGCCGCCGGAACGGCGCGGTGCAGGGTTTGGACTTCTGACGAGCGTGGGCTTGGGCGGCACGGCTGTCGGACGCGTCGCCAGCGGCATGTTTGCCTCGCTCTCCCTTTCCGGTGTCTTCGTTGTGGATGGCATACTTCTCCTGGGTGGGTTTGGTCTCTATTCGGCACTGCGGCGCCGCTTCCCGTATCCCGCAGGCGGACGAAGAGCAGCGCGTGAAGTCTGCGCCGGTTTGAAGAAGAAGTGCAAATCACGCTAGCATTGAATCGAGGGGTGCAGATAGAACATGTGGTGATTCCGGCTCCGGCGGGTATTCCGGACGTGAGCAAAGTAAGGAATCCGAAAGTGTGACGAGTCGGCGGTGATTGGTTTGGCGCATTTCGCAAGTTTCGTTTTGCATTGGCTGCAGTATGTGCAGTCCAATAGAAGTAAGTAGAGTTGTGGTTAGGAAGTAGTCAGTTGAAGGTTTTCGTTACCGGCGGCGCCGGTTACATCGGCAGCGTTGTGACTGAACTGCTGTTGAATAGCGGGCATGCTGTTCATGTGTTCGATAACTTCGAGACGGGATATCGGCCAGCAGTAGACCCGCGCGCGACGCTTATAGAAGGCGATACGAACGATGCTGCCGGTGTGTGTGAGGCAGTGGTAGCTGCCGCGCCCGACGTGGTTGTGCACATGGCGGCCTATATTCAAATGGGCGAATCGATGACCGATCCCGGCAAGTACTTCCGCAACAATGTCGCCAACACCCTGAACGTCCTCGATGCCATGGTGGCAGCAAAGGTTGCGCATATCGTGTTTTCATCCACAGCCGGGGTCTATGGCACGCCGGACATGCTGCCCATTGAGGAAAATTGTCCCCTAGACCCGCTGAATCCCTACAGTGAGAGCAAGCGCCAGGTGGAGAGCGTACTCCAATGGTACGCTCAGGCGCACGGAATGACAGCGACGATCTTTCGCTTCTTCAACGCCGCGGGCGCTACGCTCAACTATGGTGAAGACCACCGGCCGGAGAGTCATCTCATCCCCATCGTGCTTCAGGTGGCACAGGGCAGGCGCTCCCATCTGGACCTTTACGGCACGGACTACGCGACCCACGACGGCACCGCGAGCCGCGACTACATCCACGTAAGCGATCTTGCTCATGCCCACCTGCTGGCGATAGAGGGGATGGATTCCCGCTTTCGCGGGAATGACGGGGGCAATCAAAGGGCCGGCAGGAAGGACAAGGACAGCAATGGGACCAAAGAGTATGAAGGCGGCGGTGGCGTGACTGTCTACAACATCGGCAGCGAGCACGGCGCGACCAATCTGGAAGTCATAGAGATGGCGCGGCGCGTCACGGGCCATGCCATTCCTGTGCGAGAGTGTCCCCGGCGTCCCGGCGATGCCCCCGCGTCCCTGGCGAGCGCGGGCAAAATTCGCCGGGAGTTGGGCTGGGAACCTGCAGCATCGGACCTAGAGACGATCATCAGCAACGCGTGGCACTGGCTGCAGCGGCATCCGCAGGGCTACGGATCAGTCGCCTCTCCTGCTGGAGACCTTTGCGAATCCCCTGCCACCTTGATGGGGGAAGGTCGGGATAGGGGTGAATAGCGGCCTCACGGCAAATAATCTCTAATCACCCACACCCCCTCTGGATTCCGGCCCCGTATCGAGTACGGGGCAGGCTTTTCGCCGGAATGACGGAGCTACGCACAGGTCACCGCTGGGAGAGGGTTAGGGTGAGGGTCTGGTTTCCCCGCGGCAATGAGTTTGAGGCTCAACACAGATGATGAATTCCCGCTTGCGCGGCAGTGACGGGATGGATCAGGAAGAATTACTTGGTGCGCGTCGATCTACATACACATACGGTCTACTCATCGGACTCCGAACTCGCGTTGGCAGATGCCGTTGCGGGCTGGCAGCGCGCGGGCATTGATTGTGTGGCAGTGACCGATCACAACACCAGCGCCGGGGCGCTGGCGCTGCGCGAGTGGGCGCCGCTGCGGGTGATTGTGGGGAACGAGGTGAGGACCTGCGAAGGCGAGATAATCGGTCTCTTTCTCCAGGATGAGATCGCGCGCGGCCTCACGCCGGAGGAGACCATCCGGCACATCCGCGACCAGGAAGGGCTGGTAATGATTCCCCACCCGTTTGATCGCTTCCGCCGCTCGCGCCTCTCGGAAGAGGCCCTAATGCGCGTGTTGCCGCAGGTGGACATAATGGAGGTATTCAATGCGCGCACGGCCTTTGCCCGTGACAACCGGCGCGCCGAGTTGCTGGCCGCTGAGCAAGGCCTGATACCGGTGGCGGGCAGCGACTCCCACACGGCGCACGAACTGGGCCGCGCGTACGTCGAGATGGCGGACTTCGATTCACCCCAGACTTTCCTGGAGTCACTGCGGGAAGGCCGTCTAGTCAAGCGGCGCAGTTCCTGGCTCGTGCACGCCTCAACGCGTTTGACGAAACTGCGTTCGCGCTTGAGGTAGATACTTGCTCTAGTCCAAGGAAATTGTCAAAGTTTGAAGACGTTGTCAGTAGCGCCCTCTGATTTAGTACATCTGACTTGTAGAGATGCAAAGTTTTCACTCGCCACGACGGGAGTGTGTATTATATGGAAGGCGGCCTTTCGAGAACCTGCTAGAGGTTAAACGAAGCGGTGTAGCATATTGCTTAATTTGTCACTCGCCTTCGTTGAAGACTCCTATCAAAGAGGTAAACCTCACAAATGCTAGAGCACAATTACGAGTTGCTGCCGGATCAAGCTGAATTGATGACAGTCGCTCAAGCCAGCGATTGGGCGACGAGGCACACAGGTCGTAGAGTCTCATCGTCGAACATTTCCTATCTAATAAAGTACGGTCGCATAGCGGCAGTTGACAGAAATGGTATGCAGATGGTCAACGTCTCCGATCTGTTGAGCTATTTTCAGTCAAATGCACGGTGGAAAGAGCGCTCCTTTAGGAGCAAACTCGGCGAAGACTTGAACTGGCATCTCTCCTTTGACCAATTCAAGGAGTCAGAAACCACCAAGCATGTGCATCGATTGCACCCATACAAAGGGAAGTTCATCCCACAGTTAGTGGAGTACTTTCTAGATTCTCACACCGACGAATTCAAAGACGAGGCGTGCTTTGAACCAGGAGACATAATTCTTGACCCGTTCTGTGGCAGTGGCACAACACTGGTTCAGGCAAGTGAACTGGGAATGCATGCTATAGGCATTGATGTTTCCCAATTCAATTCAATGATCAGCAACCTTAAGTTATGTAGGGTAGGACTAAGTGATCTACTTACAGCGACGATGGTTGTGAGCAATTGTATCGCGTCCAACATAGAAGGGAAAGACGCACGTAGATTCGAGGGAGAGTTGCTCGAGGAATTGAGAGTCTTCAATGGGGAGTTCTTCCCCGCGCCACAATTTCGTAAGCAAGTGCGAAGTGGAGAGATTGAAGAAGACCGATACGGAGCTGAAAATGCTGCTGAATTCCTGCCAAAATACTATGAATTGCTGGACAAGTGTGGAGTCCGAAACAATATCGACCCCACCCGCAATGAGTTTCTTCACAAGTGGTTCCTACCAACAGTTCAAAGTGAGATTGAGAGTGCCAGGAGCTATATAGACGGATATTCTGACCCGCTGCTCCGGGATGTACTTCGTCTAATCCTTAGCCGTACGGTCCGTTCGTCTAGAGCAACTACACACTCAGATCTTGCAACACTGATCCGACCGGTTACAGAGACGTATTATTGTGGAAAGCACAACAAGATTTGCAAGCCACTTTTTTCGATATTGGGTTGGTGGCGTCGCTACGCTGACGATACCATTAAGAGATTGGCGCAATTCAATGATCTTCGAACTAGCACAAGACAACTTTGCTTGACGGGAGACTCTCGCAAAATAGACATAGTTGCAGAACTCGAGAGTGAAGACACTGAGTTTTCTGCTCTGTTGAAGCGAGAGAAGATTCGGGGGGTATTCTCCAGTCCTCCCTACGTGGGCTTGATTGACTATCATGAGCAACATGCCTATGCCTATGAGCTGTTTGACCTTACTCGAAACGACCAATCGGAAATTGGTCCGCTGAGTCAAGGCCGTGGACGACATGCTAGAGAAGCATATGTCAAAGGGGTCGCCAAAGTCTTAACGAATTGCCGACAATACATGATCGAGGACTTTGACGTGTTTCTTGTAGCAAATGACAAGTTCGAATTGTACCCGCAAATTGCAGAACTCTCCAATTTGAAAATCAAGAAAGAGTACAAACGGCCGGTACTCAATCGCTCAGAGGGCGACAAAGGCGCATACGGTGAGACGATATTTCACATGAAGAATAGATAAGGCAATATGTTTAACAGCAAGCGGATTGAGAATACTATTGAGTTGGCACTGCGTAGAAAACTGCAAAATTACAATCCCGAACCTTCGCACATGCCATTTCATGCTCGCCTACTTGGCCGAGATCGGATGGCACTCTATTCATTTATCCACTCGCTTAGCACTAACTTCGGAACTGCGATTTTCGAGAAAGTAGCGAAGGAGATCGCGGATGGTTCATTTGACTATGTAGAGCCGCAGTATGAAGTTAAAGGTGAATTCTCTTCTGGTGCTCAAGAAGCCATCACGGAGATCATGAACGGTCTTAGTGAAGGAAGTCGCAACCCAAATCACTCTTGTGAGATTAAGCAGATCCGCGCAGCTTGCCGTGTTGGGCGGGCGGCAAGGAAGAAGCTACGCAATGTTGACATCTACCTATCCAAAGAAAAAACGAGATTCTTGATTGATCTAAAAACCGCCAAACCTAATATTGCTAGCTTTGAGAAGCACAAACAGGACATGCTGGAGTGGGCAGCAGCAATTCTATATCAAGATCCAGATGCGGATGTAAGGACAAGAATTGCAATCCCTTACAATCCCTATGAGCCTAAGCGATACAACCGGTGGACGATGAAAGGAATGCTTGAGATTGAGAATCAAAGCCAATTGATGGTAGGAGATGAATTCTGGAATTTCCTAGCAGGGGGTCAGGATGTTTACACGGACTTGCTTGACTGCTTTGAAGTCGTTGGTTGCAGTATGAGAGATGAGATTGACGTCCATTTCAAGGAACTAGCAAAGATCGACACACGAGAGATTCAAAGAAGCCGCATGAGTCAACCAAGCTTACAAAGTGGGGATTCGGCGAACTGAAGGTTAAGATGCTTGTCCACCTCCGCTAGTTATTCTTCGAGTGAGTGCAAGTTTTCGACTTGGGATCATTCGCTTTTGTACTTAGTAGCGCTAGAGATTGCTGCACAGGGTCCTCACCTGCCTAAGGGTCTTCCTCCGGAACCACGTTGATGGCCAACTGGCTTGCCAGGAGATCTACGACGTCTATTTCGTAGGTGAAGCGTTTTGCCCCATAGTTAAGGGTCTGTCCGGTCACTTTGCGGCCGTCTGCCGTCAGTTTGACGACCGCGTAGCCCAGGCGGGTTCTGACTTTCACATAGTCGCTGCGCGTGCCGGCGGCGAGGTCGTCAAAGGGCTGATCGGCCACGCTGACCTCGGTGAAGTCGAATTGAGAAATGTTGTTGATGCGGACTTCGATCTCGGCTGAACTCCCTGACCCACAGGCTGACAGTGCGCTCAAATTCAAGAACACGAGAGCGACGACACAGGCAACGCCGACCACATATCGTACCGCGCTGTTGCCATGTCCGGGTTTCATCCTCGCATTTCCTAAGACGCTGCGTAGGTGCGGAACAAGCGCGGGACTACTGGTCTACCACGCTGCCATCAACGTGCAGCCGGGCGCCCGTCGGGCGGGCCACGGGCGGATAGCGCTCGGCGGCGTCGGGCAGCAACTCGATACCGATGCCGGGGGCGTCCGGAATGATAAGGAAGCCCTGCTCGCACTGCGCAGCGGTCTGCACGATTTCGCTCTTCGGCGGCCGGTTTTCGCCAATGGGATACTCCTGGATGGCAAAGTTGGGAATGCAGGCGGCGACCTGCAGGCAGGCGGCGGTGCTCACCGGCGACAGCGGATTGTGGGGCACCACGCCCACGTAGTGCGCCTCGGCCAGCGCCGCAATCTTCTTGGTGCCCGAGATGCCGCCGACCAGGCACACGTCAGGGCGCACGTACTGCACGGCTCCACGCGTGAGCAGCATCTGGAATTCGTGGAGCGTGTGCAGCCGCTCGCCGGTGGCAATCGGGATGCTGATCTTGTCCGCGATCTGCGCCATTGCGTCAAAGCTATCGGGCAGCGTGGGGTCTTCGTAGAAGTACGGGTGGTAAGGCTCGATGCTGCGGGCGAGCACAACCGCCTCGGCGGGCGTCAACTGCCGGTGAATCTCGATGCAGAGGTCAACGTCGGTGCCGACCGCCTCGCGATACTGGCGCACGTGGTCGGCGGCTTCGCCAATCCTGGCGGCGTGGGTCATGAAGAAGGGCACGTCGCGTCCCTCGTCGAGCAACGGATTCAGATGTCCAACGGCCGTAAAGCCCAGGTCACGGGCCTCCACGCAGCCCCTCACTTGCTCCGCGATGGTGCGGCCATACACGTGATAGTAGACCCTGGCTTTGTCGCGGCACTTGCCGCCTAGCAGATCGTAGACCGGTACGCCATGCTGCTTACCCTTGATGTCCCAGAGGGCAATGTCGATGGCGGATAGCGCGCCCATGATGGCGGAACCTCGGAAGTGAGCGGTGCGGTACATAACGTTCCAGTGATGCTCGATCCGGCCGGGGTCCTCACCGACCAGGTAAGCGGCGAACTTCTCCAATGCCGCTTGCGATGCTTCCAGGTGTCCCCACGTGCCGGATTCTCCCAGGCCGGCAATGCCCGCGTCGGTCTCAATCTGCACAAAGAGGTAGCGGTCGATCGGCAGCGCTTTGACGGCGGTGATCTTCATGGTGGCAGTGCTCCTAATTATGTCATGGGTATGAGGAAGGCCTGCGGGTAATATCCAAGGGTCGTGGCGCACAGCTCTCGTTCACACTGAGCTTGCCTCACCTAAGCTTGCCGAGGGATCGAAATGTGTGCGGATGTCTGCTCTCCAGACCGTATAGTATCGCCTTTGCGCTAGACTAACCAGCGGAGAATTCAGCCGGGTCTTGGGGTTTCGCCACCGGATGGGAGGTCGAGATTGATGGCTGCGCAGCGCAGGTCGCCGGGGCCTGAGCAAATGCGGTATCTTCTCACTAGGTGGTTGAGTTTGGAAACTGCAAGGCAATGCAGTGAATGCTTGTGTATGGCCCTTGCAGGTTTTTCAGCTTTCGCGCCAATCCATTCATGCTTCGACAGGCTCAGCACGAACGGATTGGCAATGTACACTGTACGAGGGTGTACTTTTCACGAGAATTTGCACTATACGAAAATGTGGATCGCACGGAAATGTGCACCGTACGAGGCAGAATGCGTCAGGTAGCCTGGATGCGACTTTCAAGCGAACAGGATTGCATGAATGAATACCGGTGACCTGCTTGCGGAACTCCTCATTGCTCATGGCGTGGAGTACGTCTTTGGGGCGATTGGCGGTCAGGGCTACCCGCTCAATGACGCGTTGCACCGCCGCCGCAGTGTTGCGCGCCATATCGCCGTGCGCGACGAGCGCTCCAGCGCGTATGCGGCCGACGGCTACGCGCGGGTGAGCGGCAAAGTGGGCGTGTGCGACGCCGCCTTTGGCGTGGGCGTGCTCAAGCTCCCTTCCGGCTTGGCCGAAGCGTACAACTCCTCCATTCCCGTGTTGGGCATCCTCAGCAACGCCCCGCGCGACTGGATGGTGTGGAATGAGCGCGGCAGCACGGCACAGGGCGTGGAGCAGGTCTCGCCCTTTACGCCCATTACGAAAGGGACGTTTCGAGTCGCCAGCCAGGCGACGGTGTCCGATACGGTGCGGTATAGTTTCAACCTTGCGACGGCGGGACGGCCGGGGCCGGTGGTGTTCGACATTCCGGCAGATGTCTTCAAGGAGGACTGGGACGCAAACGCGGCAGACATCGCGGGCAATCCGCGCGCCGGCCGCTTTCCCGCCTGGCGGGCGCACCCGGATCCGGCAGACGTGGCGTCCGTGGCGCGCGTGCTCGGCAGCGCCGAACGACCGGTCGTCGTGGCAGGCGGCGGCGTGGCAATTGCCCAAGCCTGGGATGCTCTTCGCGCTTTCGCTGAGAGGCTGCAAATGCCCGTTGCGACCACTATCTCCGGCAAGGGCGTCTTTCCTGACGACCATCCCCTCGCCATTGGGGTGATGGGCGGTCAGTACGGCTCGGAGGCGGCAAACCAGGTGGTCGCGGCAGCCGACGTGGTCTTCTTGGTCGGTATGAAGTCGTCGCAGCAGGTGACGTCGGCGTGGACGCAGCCGTCGCGAACACAAAGGATTGTCCACTTGGACGTTGATCCGGCTGAGGTCGGCAAAGTCTTTCAGGTTGAAGCGGGCATGGTGGCCGATGCGCGGGCCGGCCTGGAAGCGCTGACTGCAGCATGCGCGGACCTCGACACGGAGCGGAGCGCCTGGCTCAGCCAGGTGGCCGCGTACAAGGCGCAGTGGCATGCAGTGATTAGCGCGGAGTTGAACGATACCGGCACGCCGATTCGTCCCCAGCACCTCATGGCACAGATACAGGCGCGGCTCAGCCGTGAGGACATTGTGGTCTCCGACGCCAGTTTTTCCGTAGGTTGGGTGGGTTCCTACTTACGAGCTTTGCGGGGCGGACAGCGATTCCTGTTCCCGCGCGGACTGGCGACCATGGGATTCGGCATACCGGCGGCGATTGGCGCCCGGTTTGCCCAGCCGGAAGGCAAAGTGGTTGTCGTCGTTGGCGACGGCAGCGTGACGTACGCTATTGGCGAACTGGCCGTGCTGGCGAAATACGGCTTAGACATAATCGTGGTGGTCTTGAACAATAGCTGCCTCGGCTATAGCAAAATTTCGGAGATGCTCAATTACAGCGCCGACTATGAAGAGGTGGACTTTCCGGATACCGACTTCGCGCTTATCGCCAAGGGCTTTGGTTGTGAAGGCGTGTCGGTAAGTGAGCCCAGTGAGCTTGCGCCCGCGCTGGAAACGGCTTTTGCCGCCAAGTGCCCGGTGCTGCTTGACGTGCAGGTCGATCCTTGGCAGACGCCGGAGCTCGATCTGCGCAAACGGTTGGCAGCATTGAAATCCGAATAATGGTCTGAGCGTCCAACCGGAGAGGGAACAAGGATGCGCTTACAAGACAAAGTTGCCATTGTCACTGGCGCCGCGGGCGGGCTGGGGGCGACGTATGCCCACGCTATTGCCCGGGAGGGCGGTCACGTGGTCGTGGTCGATGTGGCGAATGGCGAGGGGACGGAGGCCGCGATCCGGGCGCAGGGCCACCGGGCGTTGGCGCTGCAGGCAGACCTGACAGACGAGGACGAAGTGAAACGCTTGATGGAAGCTGTGATGGCCGAATACGGCCGGATTGATATTCTTGTCAATAATGCGGGCGGTGCGGGTCAGCGGCCTGCGGAGTCTGAAATTGAGAAGATCGATCGGGAGCACTGGGACGAGATCATCGCAATCAACCTCACTTCTACCATGCTCAGCATCAAGTACGTTGCGCCTCATATGAAGCGGCAGCAGAGCGGCAAGATCGTAAATATCTCTTCGCGGGCCGCCCGCGGCACGGCGTGGTTCGGCCAGGTCACGCCGGAGTATATCTGCGCCAAGATTGGCGTCATCGGCCTGACGCGCCAGCTTGCCAAGGAACTTGGCCCCGACGGCATCAACGTCAACTGTCTCGTACCCAGCTTCACGGTCAGCGGACCGGCACTGCAAGCTGCGTGGGAAAAAATGACCGACGAGGAGCGCACCACCATGATTGAGGCCACACCGTTGCGCCGTCTGCCGGATCCTGAAGAGTTGGCGAGTGTGGTGGTCTTTCTCGTGAGCGACGAATCCAGCTACGTTACCGGCGCCTGTCTGGACGTGAATGGCGGGTCGCTCATGGCGTGAGGGACACTCGATTGAGAAATAGCAGAAGGTCACACGTGTTACGGCGACTTGAGAATTCCCCGCTGCTGTTCCCAAACCTGTGCAGAAGGGATTACTCAGAGGTCACTCGCCTACCGTCCGTGTGTGTGTGTAAGTCCTTGATGAAACGATCAATGAGCACTTGAGTCGGATAGCATGGCTTTATCAATGTGCGCGCGCCTTCTGGACACCGCAGCGCGGGGGCTTGTCCCCCGCTCGTCGTCGGATTCCCGTCAGGTAAGCGATACGGTTGAGATTTTGCGTTGGGCGCGCGGCAGCGGACGCAGGTTACAAACCTGCGCTACCGGGGATGCGGACTCTGACTACATCCCGAGTTCCTCAAGTTTTCCTTAGATGCGAGAGAATTGGGTTCTTTCCTCAATTCCTGGCTTCAGCAGTGAACGCCTACCCGGGCAAGGCGCTTCAAATTCCGCTGGAGTTCTGCTGGAACCCATTGCGGCAGAGCGGTGTAGTATGAGTAGTAGGAACGGCGAATAGCGTGTCGTCTTTGAATTCTGCTTAGCGCCTTGGTGGCGTAGCAACACTTTGCACAGGCCGTAGCATGTCAGTCACTTTCGTAGAACATGAGCAAATTGAACCCGCGCAGGGCCTTGCGAGCGCTCCCCGCTGCGCGGTGCTGACGTTGGGCTGCAAGGTCAACCAGGCCGAATCTGAAGAGATACGCGAGCGCTTTGCGCAGGCGGGCTTCACGACGGTGCCGTTTGGCGAAGCGGCGGAAGTGAGCGTCGTGAATACCTGCACGGTGACGCATGTGGCCGACCGCAAGTCGCGCCAAATGATCCGCCGCGCTCAGACTGCTGTTCCCGTTGGTATCGTGGTGGTCACCGGATGCTATGCTGCGGTGTCGCCCGCGGAAGCGGAGGCAGTGGTGCCCGGCGCCCTCGTGGTCCAGCGAGACCGGCATAGAGAGTTAGTAGACATCGTTTCCGAGGCGCTGCGCGAGCGCGGTGTGCCCATTCCCGAGCCGCTCTCACCGGAGGAACTGGCGTATGCGGCGCTAGTGCAACCCACGGCTAAGCGCTCGCGCAGCCGGGTTTTTGTGAAGGTACAGGATGGCTGCTGGCATGCGTGCGCGTACTGCATCGTGCCCCGCGCGCGGGGCCGTTCGGTATCGCGGCCTGCGACCGAGGTCGTGCAGCGTGTGCGGGACCTCCACGCCCAAGATGTGGCGGAGGTGGTGCTCACCGGTGTCTGCATTGGCGACTATGAAGACCCGGCTACAGGTAGCGCGTTGACGGCGCTCATCCGTATGCTTCTTGCGGAAACCGACATTCCCCGGATACGCATCAGTTCCATCAACCCGATGCACTTCGACTATACTTTCCTGGGGTTGTTTGCACTGCCGCGCATCTGCCGGCACCTGCACCTGCCGTTACAGAGCGGCAGTCCGCACATCTTGCAGCGCATGAATCGGCGTCACACCCTCGCTGAATACCGTAGAATCGTGCGACGTGCGCGCGAAGTGTGTCCGGACATCGCGCTTACGACTGACGTGCTCGTTGGTTTCCCGGGCGAGACCGCGGAGCACTTTGGCGAGACCGCCGCCTTTATCGATGAAATCGGATTCGCCGATCTCCACGTCTTTCCTTATTCAATTCGCCCGCGGACGAGCGCTGCGCACTTCGATGCTCAGGTGCCGTTTGGCGTGCGCAAGCAGCGGGTGCAGAGTCTCATTGCCAAGGTGCCGGGGCTCCGCCGGGCCTACATTGAGCGATTTCTTGGCACGGCGCTGGACGTGGTGTGGGAGGGAAAGTCAGAAGGATACTGGCGGGGTTGCACTGATAACTACCTGCGCGTGTACGTCAAGAGTGATACGATTACTACGGGCACCTTACAAAGAACGCGGATTGTGGGAGTTTACAAGGACGGCACTCTCGGAGAAATACTTGAAGATGAGCCGCGCCGTGCGCTCGCTTGAAATACCAAGCCGTCTGTCCCAAGCCCACTGGAAGGCGAAGTGTAACGCGAAGGCGTTGCGGCTACAGGAGAGCAAACCCCACTTTGCACACCTCTTTCAGTCAATTGGGACGTAACCGGCGCAGCAGAGTAGCCATAGCAGGGAAGTGAGGTGATGCGATGGACTGCATCTTTTGCGGAATTGTCGACCGTAGCCTGCCTACAGAATTGGTCTACGAGAGCGACCAGATAGTGGCATTTCGCGACATTACGCCACAGGCGCCGACGCATGTCCTCATCGTCCCGCGCGAGCACATTGAATCGGTCGCCGCACTCGATGAGGAACACACGCCGCTGTTGGGCGAGATGTTCCTCGCTGCAAATGCGATCGCAGAGCAGGAAGGCATTGGGAGTTCCGGCTACCGGCTTGTTTTCAACTGCGGCCGCGCGGCAGGACAGTCCGTAGACCACCTCCACCTTCATCTCCTCGGCGGACGAAAACTGGGTTGGCCTCCAGGTTAAGGTTCGCCGGGAGTCCGTGAAATTCGCCAAATGCGCTGCGAACATTCTGCATCGCCGCGCATAGGCGGCGTTTTGTTGCTTTGACCGCCGCCAGGCGCTTCACTATCATGAAGATGGCCTGAGCAAACGGGAGAAATGCGGCGCATGCGCACAGTTTATGACGACGTCGTCAAGCGTTTGGAGCGAGCGGAGTGCTTGGCGGTAGCCACCGTCATACAGACACGCGGTTCCACCCCGCAAAAGGTGGGCGCGAAGCTCTTGGTGCATGAGGACGGGCGGACCCAGGGCACAATTGGCGGCGGGTGCGTCGAAGCTGAGGTGTGGAAAGAAGCTATCGCCGCGCTGCGCCTGCGCGCTTCCCGCATCGTCGAGGTGGACCTGAACGACGACGTGATGGGCGACGTTTGCGGTGGTACCCTCACCGTCTTTGTTGACGTTTGGCAACCGGAGAGCGCGACAGAGAACGGCACGAGCGCGGCCGGCGCATAGGTGGTCTTGCTTTCACGCGACGTGCCATAGCCTTGTAGTGTGCGCAAACCCCCAGGTCCGTTTCACCTCGCAATCCGGGGCCGGTTCAAGACCGCAGTGCCAGGAAGCTCCTCTCTCGCGAACACACACGTACGATGTAAGGACGCTTCTACAGTTGACTATGAACGTGAGTAACCGTATGGATTTCTATGGTGGTCGCCAGTGCTAGACTTGGCTCGACAGGCGACTGAGACGCTGCGGCGGCGTGAATCGGCAGTCATGGTTACCGTGGTGCGTGCCCGAGGCTGGGACGAGGCGGCAACGCTGGGGTCCAAACTGCTCGTCACCGGTGGCACTTGCCAGGGCTCGTTGGGCTATGAAGTGCTGGACCGCATCGCAAGCGATCTGGCAGACACTGTGATCGACCGGGGTGAGCCTCGCCTCGAGCGGTACTTGCCGGATGGTACGCCGGCGCCGCGGCGCAGCCGCGCGTACGTCGAACTGCTCTTCGAGCCGCTTTTGCCGCCCGACAGGTTGCTAGTAATCGGGGCCGGGCACATTGCCGTGCCTCTGCATGAAATCGGTAAGTTGCTGGGATTCGAGGTTATCGTGGTGGACGACCGGACGGACTTCGCCACGCGCGAGCGCTTTCCTCAGGCTGATGAAGTGCGTTGCATCCCGTTTGGGGCAGTGCCCACCCAGGTAGCAATTGACCGCACCACCTACTTGGTGTTGGTGACGCGCGCGCATGAGCATGATGAAGAGGTGCTCAAGCAAGTCGCGGACTCGCCGGCGCCGTACATTGGTATGATTGGAAGCAAGCGGCGTGTCATCACCGTCTACCGTAGACTCTTGGAAGAAGGGGTGACACCGGAGCAGCTTGGGCGCGTCTACGCGCCGGTTGGGCTGGCCATTAATGCGCAAACGCCGCAAGAAATCGCTGTGGCCGTCATGGCGGAAATCGTAAGCGTGAAGCGTCACGGCAAAGGCAATCATTCGGCACTGCGAGAGTTACCGCGTTCGCTGCTGGCTGTGGCTGACGCGGCGGCGCCGCCTGCTTCTAAAACGAGCCCCTGATTGTCGCGGGGGAAGGGGATGCAGAATCTCACGCAAAGTGATACTCTATGGTGCAATAGACGTACGAGAGGGTGGCGCGCGCTTCTGAGCAATTTGGCGTGCGGGCGGTCGCGGCCGACAATTACGAGACGTGGAGGGTTTCATGAGAAGAGCGACAAGCATACTGCTTGTGCTGATGGTCATTGGTTTTGGCGGATGCCGTATTGGTCCTACGGCATCAGATAGACCACTGGATGAGGCGTTGGTTCTTGGTGAACTAGAAGTGTCGGAGCAGGAACCGGCAAATGTTGTTGTGACCATCAGCAGTGAGGGCGTGTCGCCGACCGCCATTGCCGTGCCGCGGGGACCGGTGCACCTTGTAATTGAAAACAAGGCCCAGCAGTCACGGATGTTCACGATTTCCGGCGAAACTCTTGATGAAGAGACCGTGTCGGTCTCTGCCGGACAGAGTTACACTTTGGAACTCGTTCTTGTACCGGGAATCTATGAATTCATGATAACCGGCGGCGGCGATGAATTGCGGGGCGTCATTACGGCGAACATTCCCAACTCAATTTAGACTCTCCCCCGGTCGGAGCCCTGCCGTGCCTCCATGAGAGCGCAGGCAAGCGGCGACAAAGCTGGAACATCAAAAAGAGCCGTGCAGAACCTGCACGGCTCTTGTGATTCACGGCCGCTTCAGTCCTTGCGCTCGTAGCCCGGCATGAATCCCTCAAACATGTCGCGCTTTTGCGTCCACACACGTTCGCCCCAGCCGTCCACCCCCGTGCCCCACTCCCAGGTTGGCAGATGTGAGGCGCGATCGGCGGTGGGCGCAATGCCTTCCAGATAGTCACGCGGCAGCGCGCCCTGGCACTGGGCAGGCGGTTCGATGCCGAGCAGGTGACAGACAACCGGCACCACGCTCGTAAGGTGCACGTAGCCCAACCTATCCACCGGACGCCGGTAGCCTTCTTTCAAGCCGGGACCATGCGACAAGAGGAATGCCATGTTGGAGGATTGAGCAGTACGCGCGGTCGGCAGATACGGTCCGTGATGCGCGCCGTATTCAGACGGCTTGAAGACGTACGGGTCTTGCCCGGCCGCGTCGCCGCCGGGATAGCCGCTCACAAAGCCGTCTTCCATGGCGTACACAATGTCACCGCACTGATCGCCCCAACTGCCAAAGAGGGCGGCATGGTACTTGGGCAGCACAACGGCCACGGGACATTGTCCGGTCTCTTGATCCACCCACGAGCGCAGCAGCGTAATTACCTCGCGCTGTATGCGCACGTATTCAGCAGACCCTTCCGGCGCATTGATGAAGAGTTCGTAGTTGCGTACAGGCGTGATGAAGACCTGGGTGCGTTCCATATCAATCTTGGCGAAGTCTTCGTTGGGGTCAAAGTGTGCCACCGGCTCCGTGTAAGCCAAGTAGCCGTTGTCGTGGAGCAAGCGCGGTATGTCGGTGGCCCGGAACTGGGGAATAGCGGCGTGGTCTGAGACGACAATAACCGCCGTGTCTTCCGGCGAATCTTCCAGCAGTGTGCCGAAGAGACGGTCGGCAACTCTGTATGACTCGCGATACGCGCGCCAACCTTCCGCGGCGTCTTCTTCACGATACCCGGGACACTCCGGATCAACGAGCGGCAGGAAGTGATGGTTAATGTAGTCGAATATGTGGATGTGCGTATAGAGCAACGCGTAGTCTTGCTCCTCGAGGAGACATTTTCCGACACGAGCGATCCATTGGCATTGGTACTCAATCTCCTCAAGGCAGGTGTCCAGATCGGCAATTCCCCATACGTATGGGAAAACCGACGCATGTTCGAGATACGGCCCAAAGCGTTCGACCAGGCTTTGGCTCAATTCCGGCGGTTCGCAGAAATCATTAGTGTGCATGACTTGAGAGCGATAGAGGAGAAGACGGCTGGCATCGGGGGTTAGCTCGATGGCCTTGCAGCGAAAGGCAGCTTTTTGTTCTTTGCCCTCGACCGTGAATGAGCGGTAGATCCACGAGCTCCAGCCGCCAACGCGCGTGCGCCCAAGCTCCGATTGTCCGTCACGCTCAGCGCAAATGGCGATGGTGTCGTAGCCGGCGCCTTGCGTGTCCAGCACCAGACCCCAGAGGGTCTGATTCTCCCCAGCGCGCTTCGTGATGATTTCGATGGGAAACTCCAGCGGTGGGTTTCCTCCCGCGGCGCTTTCCGGCAGGTGCTGCCACGTTTCTTGAGCAAGCGGCGGCTGGCTGGCGGTTGCCAAGAGGGTGCCTTGCACGCTGGCTTGCGGCTCTGACGATGTCTGGGCAGGCTGCAGGGCAATGCGCGTGCTGTTGGTGACATCTTCCATATTGGTGTAGCCCCATGCGGGCGTGACCTCGAACGGCGTGGTGCCATAGCTGGGATGGCCGAAGCCGTCTATGACGTGGGCAAGCGGCGATTGGCTGGGTGACGCCGCCGGGTAGTGAATGGCAACGCTCTTGCGCCCCGCTTTCGCGGCTGCCTCAAAGACGTTTTCCGCCGCCGCCGCCGGGCGGATGAACGCGGAAAGGGTCTGCTCCTCACCCCGGGGATTGGGCAAGTTGAGAAACCAGCGCGAAACGCTGTGGGTGCCGGTGTGCGCGCCCGTAGCCAGAGTGGTCCAGTTTGTGGGCGTCCACACCGGCATAGAAGGGTAGGCTTCGCCTACGATGCCGGCGTCCGCCAGCTTCTTGAGGTTCGGCAGCAATCCCTCGTTCGCAAATCGTTCGTACATGGGAAACATCATGCCGTCGAGGCCGATGACGTACACTCGCTGCGCCTGTCCTGACATAGTGCGTGGTCCTTTCTACTAGGGAATAGTGATGGAGATGCTTGTTCTTGGTTCTCGTCGCATGCTCTGCACGAGCGCGGAGTGCGTCGCGAAAGACCGACAACCGACATTGTTACAGTAAGCGCGTGGTGGACAGTAGGGTTTTCCCAGTACTCGAAGTGCGCAGGTTTCAAACCTGCGCTACCGGACGAGGGCGAAGCATATCGGTCTATGCATAACGCAGCAAGGCTTCAGAGCCAAGACAGGAAAATCCTTGCGGAGCTTGCTCGATAGCAGGTTGGCAGCGGCACGCCGCGACAACCCCGAACCCCGCTAACCCACGCCCACTTCCAAGAGCACCCAATCGCTCGCCTCTTGGCGGCCCAAGACCTCAAGCCCCACCGCAGCGAAGGCTGCGATAACTTCATCCGCCTTCTGATCAATGATGCCACAGGCGAGCAGGCGACTGCGCGGCGCAAGCGCCGCCCGCAGCTCTGCCGCCAACGTGCAGAGAGTCCAAGCCGTAATATTAGCGAGCACGATGTCATAGGTGGATGGGGAATCGGGCAACGGGAGCGAACCCTGATGTACAGAAATGCTGTCGTCGAGCCCTGCTTGCGCCACGTTGTCGCGGGCAGCGGCCACGGCGACGGGATCCGTATCCAGCGCGGCAACGTGGGCCGCGCCGAGCTTGGCGGCGGCGATGGCCAAGATGGCCGAACCCGTGCCCACGTCCAGCACTTGCGTGCCGGCTACCGGCAGTCCTTCGAGGGCTTCCAGGCAGAGCTGAGTAGTCGGGTGGGTGCCGGTGCCAAAGGCCATGCCCGGGTCGAGCGCGATGACGATTTCATCCGGCTTGGGAGTATACGCTTGCCAGCGCGGCCGTATGACGATTCGTTCGCCAACGTGGAGCACGGTATAGAATTGCTTCCACGCATTGGCCCAGTCCTCTTCCGCAACCCACTGGGTGGCGAGTTCACCAACCAAGTCGCCGTGAAAGGCGTGCAGGTGCCAGAGGTCCTTCTCCAGGCCGTCGCGCCGTGCTGCCAGTGCGGCAGTTTCGGGAAGATAGGTGGTGAGCGTAAGCCGTGTGCCGACCGGCTGCGGCGCGTGGTCGAGGGATTCTTGCGCGTGCTCTTGGAAGATCGCGACCCCGCCCTCGCCCCATTTGTGGAGGAGCGCCGCCACCGTTTCCGCCGCTTCCTGATGCGCCCGCACGGAAAGTTCCAACCAGCGCTTTTCGCTAGTCATGAACGAATCGAGTCTAACATCGGTTTATCGAAACGAACGCAAAATGCCGAACGCATCAGCCAAACTACCACCACATTGTTGCAACCACGTTTCTGGCGATTCTGGTAAGACGTGCAACCAAAACGTGTCCCCTCCTTCGCGACCTCTATGTTGTGGACGGTGACCAATTACATACTGTCTCAAAATGGGTTTCGAAATTACCCAGCAACGAGCGGTGAAGGGCGCCAAACCAAGGCAGATCGCGTAGTCGTAGTTCTGGTCTCGGAACTGCTGGAATACGAACCTGCCACTTTTCCACAATCTGGAATACTTGATCTCTACTCGTCTTCCCTCTATGATGCGATCTGCTTCCGCATCAGGACTTCTAACTACATCTAGATCTCTTGCAGCACACCAGCCTGCGACAAGCTGCTCGCCTATCTTACCGACTTGCCTTGACGGTCTTTCTCTGATCCAGCCAAATGGGCTGCCTCGCCATGCTTCCTCCTCCTCAACATCAACGTAGTCTTCACGTAGACCCTGAGCAATTGACGCCAAAAGCTTGACATTTGGGTCATCGATCTGTCGTCGCATGTAGCCAACTATCCTTGCGATGCGCGATAGTCAAATAGAGAGGGTTCACGTGGATGATCCAAATGCGGAGTTGGGTCAAAGTTCACAAATTCCACGTTGCAGTCTGACAGACGCGTTACCATTACTTCAATGGCTTCGGGATTGCTGTCAATCAAGACAAATGAGCGTCCACTTTCATAGGCCGCCATTCCGGTAGTGCCGCTGCCAGCATAGAAATCGAGTACTGTATCCCCTGAATTTGAGGAAGCCTGGATTATGCGGCGAAGGATGCCGAGCGGCTTCTGTGTGGGGTAACCTGTGCGCTCTTTACCATTCGTTGGGACGATAGTGTGCCACCAGACATCTGTGGGGAGCTTGCCGCGGGCCGCCTTCTCAGGCCCCACCAGACCCGGAGCCATGTAGGGTATGCGGTCGATAGCATCAGAATTGAAAGTGTAGTTTTCAGGATCCTTTACATAAACAAGAATATTGTCGTGCTTAGCTGGCCACTTCCGTTTGGTGCGTGCGCCGTAGTCATAGGCCCAAATAATCTCGTTTATGAACCTATCTCTGCCAAAGATCTGGTCGAGCAGCACCTTACAGTAATGAACTTCCCGATAGTCTATGTGAAAGTACAGTGTGCCGTTGAGTGTTAGGAGACGGAAGGCTTCGCGCAGGCGCGGTTCCAAGAACTCCAGGTAGTCGTCAAAATCATCTTGGTAGGACTGGCTACCAAGACTGATTGTGCGATATCTCTTTCCCTTGAATCCAACTCGATCGCCCTCTTCGTCGGAGACGGTGCGCAATCGTGTATAATTGCGTTCTTTCCCTGTGTTGAACGGTGGGTCAATATAGATAAGTGGGAATGATTCGTCAGGGAATTGTTCGAGGATTGGCAGGTTATCACCGAACCAGACCTGGTTCACCCCAGCGCATCCTTCATCTTGTCGAAGAACCCTTTGTCTCCCGGCGTGCTGGTTGTGCGGCCAAAGGTCTTGGACAGCGCTTCGAGCAATTCCTTTTGCTGCACTGAGAGGCGTTTCGGCACCTCCACGTGCACGTGGACATGCTGATCCCCGCGCCCGCCGCCGTTCAAGTGAGGCACACCGCGTCGGCGCAATGTGAACACCGACCCGGACTGGGTGCCGGGAGGAATATCCATGCTCTCGTCGCCTTCCAGCGTCGGTACCGCAACCGTATCGCCCATCGCTGCCTGCGCAAAGTTGATGCCGTAGTCCAGGTGAATGTCGTCGTCTTCACGCTGGAAGCGTTCATCGGGGCGCACCGTTACGAAAACGTAGAGGTCGCCGCGCGGCCCGTTCCTCGGGCCGGCTTCGCCCTGTCCGCCCAGGCGTATGCGCAGCCCCGTATCGACGCCGGCCGGAATCTTGACGGATATGGTGCGATTTTGCTTGGTGCGGCCGCTGCCGTTGCAGGAGCCGCAGCGCACGGTGGGCACCTTGCCCCGGCCGTCGCAGCGGGAGCACGTGGCAACGGTAGTGAACTGGCCGAAGAAGTTCGACTGCATGCGCCGCACTTGGCCCTGCCCTTTGCAGGAGGGACAGGTACTGATCTTGCTTCCCGGCTCCGCGCCGCTGCCGGAGCAGCCCCCACATGCCTCGAGCCGAGCGACTTCGATGTCCTTTTCCGCGCCAAATACCGCTTCCGCAAAGTCGAGTGTCAGGTCAAAGCGCAAGTCGGCGCCGGTCTCCGGGCCGGACCGCGCCGAGGGACGGGCGCCAACGCCGAAGAAGGCTTCGAAGATATCGCCGATACCGCCCATGTCCGCGGGATCGACGCCGCGAGGGATGCCCCCGGCGCGCCCGTTGCTGTGGCCAAAGAGGTCGTAGGCGCGCCGCTTTTGCGGATCGCGCAGGGTTTCGTAGGCCTCATTGATTTCCTTGAAACGGCCCTCGGCATCCGGCGCCTTGTTCACGTCGGGATGATACTGCCGGGCCAGCGCGCGAAATGCCTGCTTGATCTCTGCCTCAGATGCGTCACGGCTGACGCCGAGCGTCTCGTAGTAATCGGCTTTAGTGCTCATCTATTCTCAGTTCACCAGCTTGGCCTAGGATTGCTCGGATGCGGATTCGGCTTGAGTCTCGGATTCCGAGGTTGTCTCTGCATCTATAGTGGTTACTTCGTCTTGTTCCGGGGCTGCTTCCGCTGCTTGCGGAGGTGGTCCCACTTTGACGAGGCTGGGGCGCAGCACACGGCTGTGCATTACGTAGCCCTTTTGCAGTTCTTCGAGCACTACCACGTCGCTGCCGTCGTCCTCGCCCTCGCGCATTACGACTTCGTGGTAATTGGGATCGAACGGCTTTTCATGCGTGTCGATCGGTTCAAGCCCACGTTTCTCCAGCACGCTGCGCGCCATTTGGTGGACCAGATCAATGCCCTGCAGCCAGGAAAAGAAACGGAGTTCGCGGGGAATAGTATCCAACGCCCGTTCGAAGTTGTCGAGGATGGGGAGAAACTCCGCCACGAGGAGCGCGGTGGCAAACTTCCCCTGCTCTTCCTGCTCCTGCTGGGTGCGCCGCCGGTAGTTTGAGAAGTCTGCCCGCGCGCGGGCAAGCGCTTCACGAACTTGCTGGAGCTCTTCATCCTTCGCCGCAAGCGCTTCCTGGACCGCAGCCAAATCGGCGGTGAGCTCCGTTGCGTCTTGCGCTGCAGAATCCGCAGAATCGGAAGCGCCGTCGCTCGCGTCAGCGGCTGCTGCCTCGCTCTTGGGTTCCGCTTCCGTTGTCGTTGCCTTGTCTTTCTTCGCCTTCTTGCTTGCCATTTATCTAGCCCTGCCCAGCGTGAAAACTGCGGTGTATGTAGGTGGGATGTGAATTGCCTACCCTCTAGTATACTCAATAACCCCTGCGGGGGATAACTGAGTCCACTCTCCTCTGCGGCTACTTGCTGCAGGGGCTGGCGTGGCGCCAAACCCTAGATGCCGGCGACGTCCCGCCGTTGAAATATCACTGCCGCTGCGACTAGGAAGACGAGACTGGCAAGCAGGAGCACCCCGGAATTCTGGAATGAGAGATCCTCGCGCAAGATGGTCAATGGTTCGAAGTAGTTGAACGGCCCCAAGACACGGTAGTCGTAGAGCCCGGCTACGATGTCGGTCATAGCATCGAAGAAGTACGCGCCTACGGTGAAGACGGCGCCGAGCACGCCCGCAAGGCGGCGCGACGGCAATGAAGCGGACAGGAAGAGCGAGAAACAATAGAAAAGCGCGCCCATGGCAAAGGTGTTGAGCATGACTGCCGACAGCCGATCGACCGCCAGCGTGGCTTCGTCCACAAAACTCGTGCTCACCATGAGCACCGCGCCTATGATGATGACAACGAAGATGAGGCTCAGCAGCGTGGCAACCGCCTTTTGCAGGACCACCTGGCCGCGCGCGATCGGCAGGGAGAGGAGCGTATCCATCGTGCCGCGTTCCTCTTCACCCCGCAGCGCCCCGGTGCCCTCGATGATTGCGAAAATAGCCAGAATCAGCGGCAGGATGATCAAGTACTGTGATACCAGGTAGCCGTCAAATTCAGTAAGCGAAAGCACCCCGCCGGTAAACGCCTTATAGGCGTCCGGCAAATTCTTCATAGCTTCCTCAAGCTCGGCGCCGCTCTCCGCGAAACTGGGATAAATTGCAATGATGAGCAACGCAAGCGCGCCGAGGCCGAGGCCATAGGCAAGAACGGGAATGCGCTGGTCGCGCAGAGTCTTAAGCAGAAGATTCCGCAGCATGGGTTTCCTCACGGGTGTCATAGTACTGGAGAAAGATGTCTTCGAGGCGTCGTTCCTCATACTCGATGTCCACGACGGTGTAGCGGGCCGCTTCCTTGAGCGCGCCGGCGAGATTATCCTGCACGAGCGCCAGCACGGTTGTTCCGTCTTGGGATTCCTTTTGCACTCCGGACAGACCGGTAAGGATGTCCGCTGGCGGCGGTTCGGCAAACTCCAGGCGCAACCGGCGCACTTGCTTTTCCTGGATCGCTTCCAAGGTGTCGCTTAGTATGAGCGTGCCGTCACGAATGACACCCACGCGGTCGCAGATGCGTTCCACCTCGTCCAGATAGTGGCTGGAGAAGAAGACCGTGCCGCCTTGTCCGCGGTATTCATCCAAGATTGCGTAGAGTTCCTGTTGCATCAGCGGGTCAAGTCCGCTCGTTGCCTCATCGAAGAGGATGAGATCGGGGCGGTGCATGAGTGCCTGGACGACCCCGAGTTTCTGTTTATTGCCCCGCGATAGCGTGCCGATGCGTCTACCGAGTTCCGCACTGAGGCGTTCCGCTATTTCATACATGTATGTGGTGTCGGTCACACCGCGCACGTTGCCGAAGAAGCGCAGCAGTTGCTGCCCGGTGAGATTCTCGTACATCCGCAACTCTCCAGGCAGGTAACCGAGACGGGCACGGACGTCCTTCGCGTTGCGTTGGGCATCCATACCGAGTATGGTCGCGGAGCCGCGCGTGGGACGGATGAGGTTCAGAAGAAGCCGGACCGTAGTCGACTTCCCCGCCCCGTTGGGGCCCACAAAGCCGTAGATTTCCCCCCGGCGCACGTCGAGATCAAGGTCTTCGACGCCGCGATTCTTGCCGTAGAACTTCGTAAGCTGGTGCGATTCTATCGCCAGTTCTGGCTCCAAAGTTGGTATCCTCTCTGTTTGGCCCCTTGCTGTAGAAGTCGGGAAGGGGCGCAACTTGCGTGATTGGTTGGCCGTGCGCTATTCACCGTTTGAGCTGCGACTAGAGCTGCCACACATTCAAGGTGGCATGGTCCTAGCTCGGTTTCGCCCCGGCCGGCTATCGTCATATTCGCAGTCTGCAAGGAAGTTGGGCTTTCACGGCATGCGTATGAATTCACATGTGAATTCATACGCGCTAGTGCAGGCCGACAACCGAGATTTGTTCCCTACCCTCCTGCTTTCAACGTAGCACATCTGCGTTACCTGGAAAAGGAATTCCACACTAGGGGAAGAGCCGCCTGAACGTCGCGCTCTCAGACCCGATTAGCGACCAACCCTTGGCAGGTCGTTCCACCTGTATTCCATCTCAATCGGACGTCCAAACACGACGTACAGGAGCAAGTGATTCTGTCCGGTCGGTCCAGTTTCTTAGGTGCTTCTCAGGCATGCCGGGTACAATAGGGTGCGGCTAGGCCAAAAACTGGACCGGGAGCAGGCGGGCTGCGTCCACTTTCGCAAACTCAGAGCAAACCACGGCAACGGAGGACGACGCAATGGGAGCACTTGATAGACGCGCATGGGTTGGTTTATCCGCGCTGGCGGTGGGAGTGGTTGTGCTGCTCCTTGTCATTTTCTCCTCCGTCCGCGACGCGGGTCAGCAGTTCCTCAACCTCTTCCGTGTACAAGAAGCGCAGACAGTGCAGATCACGCAGGAGTTTCTGGATTCGCTGCCGGAGCCGGAGGCCGGCTTGATTGAGTGGGTGGAAGAACCTTCGCTGGATGAAGAGCCGCGAGAGGTTACGCTTGCCGAGGCGGAGGAGGCGTTGGGCTTCCGTCTGGCGCAGCTCACTTCGGTGCCGGAGGCTTTCCAGCCGGAACCCAAGGTCATGATTACGGAGACAGAAGAAGCGACATTTACGGTAAACCTGCCTGCGGCACGCAACTACATCTGGGCCCTGGGCGGTGACGGCGCTATTCTGCCTGATTCGTTAGAGGGAGCGGTGTTCCGGGTTTCAATGCCGCAGGTTGGGATGGTGGTATACAGCGGCACGGGCGAAGACGAGGAAGAATTGGTCTTCATTCAAACCACCAGTCCCACGCTGTCTGCACCTGAAGAATTAGATATGGATGCGATTCGGGAAGAAATGCTCGCCCTGCCGATTCTGCCTCCCGAATTGGCGGAGCAACTGCGGGCGATAGATGATTGGGAACAGACACTCCTGCTCCCGCTGGTGGAAGGCATGTCGGAGGAAGTGAACATTGGTTCGGCGACCGCCGTGCGCTTCTTTGGTGAGGAAGCCGGCGATCGCATGCTCGTCTGGGTGTCCGAGGGCCGCATATACGTGCTGGGGACCAACGTGCCTGATCTCGATCTGAAGGCGCTGGCGGAGAACATCAGGTAGTTCCTGATGGTTGCGGTGCGAATCTCGCAATGCCGCCCAGGCCTGGTTGTACGCTTCCGCGCGCTGCGAGCAGACTTCGCGAGTGGCACCCGTGAAGTGTTTCCGACCTTTGCCAACCTACGGCTGGAATTCATCGGCATGTGCCATGTAGACGCTCTGGTTGGCCGCGCTTTGGCGCCGCTAGTGTTCACTTAAAGCAGTTTTCCGCAGCCGGAGGGGCGCCGCTTGCGGACTGAGCGAGTGCGCGCGTGGCTTCGGATGCGCCGCACGCGCGCAGTAGGGTAGGCTAAATCTAGTGTGCAGTAGTTGCTGATCTCAACAGGGGGACTTGATGGAGTACGAAATTCTGCATCGTCCGTCGTACGCGTTGCTCAGGATGGAATTAGCTGCCGGTGAGAGCGTGAGCGCCGAAGCCGGGGCAATGGTCAGCATGTCCAATGGCATTGAAATAGAGACCAGCATGCGCGGCGGCCTGTTGGGTGGGTTGCGACGCAAGGTCCTGGGCGGCGAGTCGTTCTTCATCAACACATTTAATGCCTCGCAGGCCGGCGAAATTAACTTTGCCCCTAGTCTCCCCGGCGACATTTACGCGGTGGAGCTCAACAATGAGGTGATGTATGCTCAATCGGGCTCTTTCATCTCCTCGACCGCCGGTATCGACGTGGATACGTCGTGGGGCGGCGCGAAGACGTTCTTCTCCGGCGAGGGTCTTTTCCTCCTCAAGATAAGCGGCAGCGGCACGGTATTCCTCTCCAGCTACGGTGCAATCCAGGAAGTCATGCTGGGGGCAGGACAGTCGTACACCGTGGACACGGGTCACATGGTCTCGTTCGCCGAAGGCGTCGGCTACAACGTGCGGCGCGTCGGCGGCATGAAGTCCACGCTCTTTAGCGGCGAGGGCCTAGTGGTGGAGTTGACCGGCCCCGGCATGGTGACGATCCAATCGCGCAGCACCGACGCCTTCCTCGCCTGGCTGATTCCGCACCTGCCCAAGACAAACTCAGGATAGGCGGTCGTCCATCGCCGGAAACCAGAAGGAACCATCGTTCGGTTGAGGTCCACAGGGCGAGCTTGCCTACCGTTTCACACGGCAGTATTCAGAATGCGGGCAAGCGTAGGGTCCGCGCTGGTCACCGGACGCGCCTGCGACGGTAATACCGTAGCAATGGCTACGGTTTCGCCCCCGACGGCCATGGATTCGACCACAAAGGCTTCTTCTTCGGCATAGACATGCATGATTGTGCCGATGTCCCCTGGGTGCAATTCCTCCCCTTCATCGCCGCAGACTCTGGCAGTGAGTACGATTTGCTCATGTTCTTTGAACAATACCGCCTCAGGCTGCAAGTTCAGGAAGCGCGAGTTCACGATTGGACCATGAGATTCCGTGCACGTTGTACTCCCGCAAGGCCGCCATCGCGTTTTCCGCTACTTGCCGTTCCGCATCGTTCAGTAGCGCGTAAGCGCGTGAGTCGGGTGTGCGATTCTCTTTGGTGTCGCCCCAGGCGAACACCAGTGACTGAACAGTCTGCCGGTTCGGCTGATTGATTGCCTTTACAACTCGTTCCGGCTGCGATCTGGACTTGGGAATCACAAAGTCAAACACGTGATCATAGCCGCTTCTCCCCGAAAACTTAACGGTAGGCGTGTATCTAACGTCGGCATGATCAAGCCAAGTTACGACCTCTTCACGGAATAGTCGTGGCACAGGAGTCGCTAAGTAAAACAGATCGTTAACAGCAAGCATTGCCTGCACGAGGTTGTGCTTGCGAATTGGGAAGTTTTCCGGAGACGTATTGACTTCTAGTCTATTGCCGTTTCGTTTTACGCCGAACCCGTTAAGAGTCATGTCGAGCAACGCGCGTCGCTTGGACGGCCTGGAAGTATCGACACCGCAGCCAGACATCTCCAGGTCATCCAATACGTACCCGTCATCGCTTAGGATGAATCCGCTGTTGTCTTTCATGGCAAATATCTGGAGATAGTCATTATGACGGTCCAAGTGCGGCGTGGTTATCTCGACCCATTCATTGATTTGGCGCAATGTCGTCTTTTCCTTCAGCCACTCCCAGTATTGGTCTAAGAGTGCCTGCACTTCGCTAGTCATGGAAACAACTCTTTTCTGATATTGGGTGGCTCCGTTATACTGCAGTACTCCATGAAATCCTGAAGCGTTTGCCAAGTGTCGATTAAGTTTGAGAAGCGCACTGACGGCACCGGGATTGCCCATCTATCGCCATAGCCTTCCCGGTAAATGTGTAGGTGTGGTGCGGGCACTTCTTCATCATCAGGGTTACGGTGTGGCGGACCGCTTGCATCCAGTCTGACCAAAACCACGACGCCCCGGGCGCGATTCTGATAGGTTCTGCGGGAGAGGGCGATCTTGCTCCGATATAGATCCAACCGGAACTGCTCACGACCATCCTGTGAAACTAGCGGGATGATGACCTTCCCACCCATGTGTGGATAGAGCCACTCCTGCGCGTCGACCCTGTACTTCTCGAGAGCGATTAGTTCGTCGGCTTCGGCTTGCGTAAGGTTGACGTTCGCCATCAATTGGTCCGATTGGGGTTTCTCTGACTACTGCTCTTCAGCACTAGCGTAGTCAAATCGTTATTGCAGGCGTGACTTCCCGGGCAATCAAGATGAAAGCGTAACTTGCTGTGATCGGTACTGGGTCTCTACCCAAATACCTCCTCAAACTTACTCCACACCGGCAACCTGTATACCTGTGCGGCAACCCCGTTAGGAGTGTTCAGGAAGATTGACCGTTATCAGGGTTCCAAGCGCGGCTGCCTTTAACGTGCAAATAGCTGGCGCCCGCCTCGATCCAGGCTTCGCGGTAGGCATAGAGGGTTTGCTCGTTGCGGCCGGCGACTGAGCGCACCTCTTCAGCGGTCTGGTGCAGCCACGGCACGTTGGCGGCGACTTCTTCCGGATGCTCGAGCAGGAAGCGGCGCATCTCTTCCAGCTTGGCAAGACCGCCGGGCACGTCCGGCCCGGTGATGGCCTGCATCTGCTGCGCCGCCGCCATGAGCGCGTCCGCAGCTTCTTTGTACACGTCCCAGCGGCGGTGCATGCGCTCCATCATGTGCTGGATGTCGTCGAGAAGCTCGGTGATGTGCGCGACGTCGCTCTGCACTCGTGCGGGCTCTTCCGCTTCAATGCGCTTGAGTTCGTCAATGCTGCCGCACACGTCGGTGTAGTGGGTCTGGCGCGCGGCGCCTTCTGCCGACATATCGGGCACGAACTGATTGGCGCCGGCCCAGCGCACGCGCGGCAATTCCATCATGCCGCCATCCTCGAAGTAGACGAGCGGCGGTTGGTTGTGGCCGGTCTCCTCGATGTGGGCGCGGCCCAGCGCGATCTTCTCCAGTATCTTCTCGCGGTGCGGCGAGGGCGGCAGCCAACGTTCATCGATCTCTGCACCGGCAACTATGTCTTGCACCTGACTCATTCTCAATGCTCCTTATGGTTTAATGGCGGCACGTGGGGCGCGCAGTTTTCCATTGACTAGTCGCGCGCTGCCGCGTCTCTCTTGCTTCTTCTGCTAGTATACTACTCCTATGAATACTGTCGTCCCGGAACTTCAGCCCACCCCTGAACGCCGTACCACGGCCCTCCTGAGCCATGACGTCACGCTGCGTGGCGCTACGGTCACTTTGCGTCCAATGAATGAAGATGATTGGGACGTGCTCCTCAAGTGGAATAACGACCCTAACGTCATGGAAATGGCAGACCACAACGAATTCACAGAGAGCACGCTGGAGGAACTGCAACTCATCTACCGCTGGATTTCAACGCATGCCTACTGTTTCATCATGGAGGTAGAGGAAAGTCCCATCGGCGAGTGTTGGCTGCAGCGCATGAACCTGCAGCGGATCGTCGCACAATTTCCCGATCAAGACCTGCGCCGCATTGATCTGATGATCGGCGAGAGGGAGCTGTGGGGCCGCGGCTACGGCACCGAGGCGATTGGGTTGCTCGTCGCATATGGTTTCAACGTGGCGAAGGCAGACGCTATCTTCGCTCCCGTCATGGCGGACAACCACCGCAGCCAGCGCGCCTTCCAAAAGAACGGCTTCACCTGCCACGCCCGCATCCAGGAGCCGGACGGTAGGGTGAACACCGATCTGGTGGTGTGGCGGAACGAGCATGAAGCCGCCGGCGCGGGCGAGTAATTGCCGCCGCATGGCGGGAACGACCTGTGAGCCTTGCGCGCGGCGATTGACGTGTCTTGACGTTTGTATCGCGGTCTATGCCGTAGTAACGGTTATGCCCGTGCCCTCGCTCACCGAGCCGAGGACCCAACAGGGCTCATTGGCGGCGCGGAAGGCTTCTTCAAGCTGGGCTTGTTCCCGTGGAGGCACGGCTGCGAGTAGGCCGCCGCTGGTCTGGGGGTCGAAGAGGAGTGCGGCGAGGGCAGGGGGAATGTACTTGTCTAGCGCAAGCAACCCCTCATCCAGCAGATGCGCGCGGTTGCGGTCGAGACCGCCGGGCACCACGTCATCCTGGGAGTATCCCAGCGCGCCGCTCAGCAGCGGGACAGCATTAGCAGCGATATTGAAGCGCACGTTGCCGTGGCGCGCCATCTCCATCGCGTGGCCGAGCAAGCCGTAGCCGGTGACGTCGGTGCAGGCGTGGATGGTGAAATCTTGGAATAGCCGTGCGGCAGAGCCATTGAGACGGCACATGCTGGCAACGGCCTCATCGAGATGCGCGGGTTCGACGCAATCGCGTTTGTGGGCCGTGGTAATGACGCCCGTGCCGATGGGTTTCGTGAGCACCAGCAGGTCGCCCGGTTGCGCGCCGGCCTTGGTAAAGATGCGGTCGGGATGCACCTGGCCGGTTACGGCTAAGCCGTATTTTGGCTCCTCATCAGTCACCGTATGTCCGCCGGCAATGACGGCGCCCGCTTCGATCACCTTTTCGGCGCCGCCCTGAAAAATGCGGCTCAGGATTTCCAGGTCAAGGTCGTCCGGAAAGCCCGCGAGATTCAGGGCAAAGAGCGGCTCGCCACCCATGGCGTAGACGTCGCTCAGCGCGTTGGCGGCGGCGATCTGCCCGTAGGCATACGGATCGTCTACGACGGGAGGAAAGAAATCCGCAGTACTGATGATGGCCTGTTCGTCGCTCATGCGGTAGACGGCGGCGTCATCCGGCGCGGTTAAGCCCACCAGTAGATTGCTATTCGCTTGTGAAGGGAAGGCGCGCAGCACCTGCGCGAGCTCGGCGGGGCCGAGTTTTCCCGCTCAGCCTGCGCAAGCGGCCAGGCTGGTCAACTTAATTGGTGATGACACTACAGTAGTCCTTATGCTCAAATTGGACACCCGCATGTAACTGTCTGTAAAAGTGAAACCGTGGGCAACTTTCACCTCGCACGGAGCTCTGTCCCTGTTCGGCCTGAGCTTGTCGAAGGCCGGCACTGAGAATCTGGATAGTCAAAATAGCTGCGCACAATTCGCCGTCCGTGCTTCGACAGGGGCTTCGCGCAGCCCTCAGCACGAACGGCTGGCGGGCTCAGCACGGACACTTTCCGCTGGCGCTTCAAACTCACACTCAGTATAGCAACTCCGCGTGGAACCAATGCCCAGAAAGGAGAAGACGGCGCAGTCGCAGTCTTGCGCTAGCAAGTCACCAAGCAGTTTGTGGGGCATTCGGCCGGCGCATTTGGTCCATAGGAAGCGTTGCCAATGCGGCAGCACATTAATGCTCTACGCAAAGTCCCGCCAGGAGTGCTGTGCCTGAAAGCCGAGATCGCGTTTTGCCTTGGCATTGGTGATGCCCGATTCCGTGCCAGTAAGGTGGGCTGCTATGTCCCCAATGCCGGGAAAGGCCAGCGGCGCGGCTTCGGCAAGGGGCATGGGGCAAAAGGCGTCGTCGGCGACGATATAGTATGCGCCCTGCACGGCGGATTCTGTTTCAAGAGCCAATCGGAAGCCTACCGCCAAGTCGCGCACGTCCGCATACCCCCAGATGCCGCTATAGAAGACATTGAAGTCGGCATCCATTGCTGCCAGGCGGTCCGGCCACGTCTCCGGCATGACCACATGCGACGGGCGAATGGACACCGCGGGTATGCCGGTCCGCCGATGGGCCATGTCCACGATGTCTTCTCCCACGACTTTGGAAAGACCGTATGGGTCTTGCGGCAGATCGGGGTGGTTTTCGTCCACCGGTAGGTAACTTGGAGCAAAGTCCCGGTAGCGGAAGCTCATGCCGAGTACATTGATGCTGCTCGTAGCCACGATTTTCTTTAGTCCTAAGGTGGCGGCGGCCTCGCACACGTTATACGTCCCCATCACGTTCGTGCGGAAGACAAACGCGTTGGCGTGGGTACCCGGCGAGGGGATGGCAGAGAGGTGCACCACGGCCTCGGCAGGGGCGAGCAATTCGAAAATCGTGCCCTCGTCCTCATGATCGCCGACGCGATAGTGCACGCCCGGTTCCGGCTCCCGCGGCGCCACCCGGTCAAAGGAGACGATCTCGTGCCCGGCGCGCAAGAGCTCTCTCACTACGTACTGCCCGATGTTGCCGCTGCCACCCGTCACAACCACTTTCATGCCAACCTTCTCCTATAGCGTATGGATGATGCCTCAATAGCTCTGCGACCGGGACATTCCACGGGCACGCGACCGCTTTCTCCCAGTCCTTGTTCACTATTCTAAGCGTTCTAACGGCATGCCGTTGTACAGCCTCTGGTAACGGCGGCTCCCAGCACCTGGGTGCGCAAGGCATAGCAAGCGTGTGCTAGGCAGGCCTCGCGCACACTCCACGTACTTTGGCATGGTATTGCCTTCAGCCCTTCAAGTCTTCTTCAAGAACTTGGGCAAGAATCGTGTTACGCTATCCCCAGCTACCGGCGCCCTCTTCCTGTTCAAAATTAGCGGTTGACTGCCACGTGTGCGTTAGTATAGCGTGAGAGACGAATTCTGGAAGAATGGGTGTGAAGGTACGTGGATTGTTACCGCTTGCGCAGGCATGCAAGAATTCGTTGAAGGCGCAACCGAGACGAAATGCTCAAGGAAGAGTAGAGAGAGGAGACTGCATGAGTACGATTGCCATCGTTACTGATAGCACGAGCGACCTCGATCCCACCATTGCCGCTGAGCAGCACATTACCGTTGTGCCGGCTCACGTTCGTTTTGGCGATATCGATTACAAGGATGGCGTGGACATCAAGGGTGAGCAGTTTTACTCCATGCTCACGGAGGCCAAGGAGTTGCCGCAGACCTCGCAGCCCTCGGCAGGGGAGTTTGTGGAGGTCTATCAGCGTTTGGCGCAGGATCATGAACACATCGTCTCCCTTCACGTCTCCGGCAAGCTGAGCGGCACGGTGCAGTCGGCACTGACGGCTACCCAACAGATGCAGGAAGAGTCGTCCTGCAAGATTCACGTGATTGATACGCAATCGGCTTCATTGGGGGTGGCCTACATGGCGCGAGAAGCCGCGCGGCTGGCTGCCGAGGATATGGAAGCTGATCGCATCGTAAACCACATCAAATATGTTGCCGACCTTATGCACGTCGCTTTCACACCCGAAACCCTGGAATACTTGCGTCGCGGCGGCCGGCTCGGGGCTGCGTCGCACCTGCTTGGCTCTCTGCTTCGGATCAAGCCGGTGCTTATCCTCAAGGATGGCGCAATCGACGTACTGGATAAGGTGCGCACCCGGTCGCGCGTTATCGAACGCATGGCGCTGTACGTGGAGAGTGTGGCCGGCGCTGAGGGCGAGCTCACACACTTAGGCGTTATGCATGCGAATTCACCGGAATTTGCGGCTGAATTGCAGGAAGCAATTCTGAGCCGCGTGTCAGCAAAGGTCGTAATCAAAGGCACAATTGGACCGGCAATCGGCACCCACGCAGGGCCGGGCGCCGTGGGCATTACTTTTCACAAGGAGTGAGTCGCATCCATGCGCGAACGCATTGAAGACGCGCTCAAACACCATACGGCAGATTACGTAGAAATTCGCATCGAGGAGACGAAGTCTACCAGCATCACCTACCGCGGCCAGGACTTGGAGGAGGTTGGCACAACCACACAACTTGGCGGTTGCGTGCGCGCGGTGGTAAACGGCGGCTGGGGATTCGTCTCCTTCAATCAATTGTCCGACCTGAAGGAAAAGGTAACCCAGGCGGTTAGCCAGGCACGCTTGGTTGGCAATGAAAAGACCGAGTTGGTGGACGTGCCGCCGGTTGACGACGTCGTGCGCGTCGCGATGGTGCGCGACCCGCGAGAGATTGCGCTGGCGGACAAGAAGCGCCTCATGGACTCCTACGTAGAGGAAATCTGGCGGACGCCAAAGATTCAGACCTCTACGGTGCGCTACGGTGACGGCTACCGCAAGCAGTACTACGGCAACTCGACGGGTACCTATATCGAGCAAGAGCGCGGCAGGCTGACCGCTCACTTTGGCGTCGTGGCGCGCGACAACGGCAATGTGCAACAGGCGCGGACGGGCTTTGCCAGCAGCGACGACTACAGCGTAGTGGAGAATCGCCATGCGGAGGTACGCGAGGCCGCCGCGAAAGCGGTAGGCATGCTCGACGCGACACCGCCCAAAGGCGGGGAATTCATGGTGATACTCGACTCTACGTTGGCGGGAGTCTTTGCCCATGAGGCATTCGGGCATCTCTCGGAAGCCGACCACGTCTACGAGAATGAGAAACTGAAAGAGATCATGGTCTTGGGTCGTACTTTCGGCAGTAAGCAGCTCAACATCGCAGACAGCGGACAAGTGCGCGGTCTTACCGGTTCCTTTTCATACGATGATGAGGGCGTGCCCACTGGCAAACAGTACTTGATTAGGGAAGGCGAACTGGTGGGACGGCTGCACTCACGGGAAACGGCAGGCAAGATGAACGAAGCGCCCACGGGCAATGCGCGCGCTGAGAGCTACCGCGTGCCGCCCTTGGTGCGTATGCGCAATACGGCCATCGAGCCGGGGGATACGCCCTTTGACGAAATGCTGGCGGAGGTCAAGGACGGCGTGTACTGCAAGAATTGGTACGGCGGCCAGACGAGCATGGAAATGTTCACGTTCTCTTGCATGGAAGCCTATGCCATTCGCGACGGCAAGCTGGCCGAGCCGCTGCGGGGAGTGAATCTCTCCGGAAACGTCTTTACCACCCTGGAAAACATCATCGCCGTCGGCAACGACTTCGCCTGGGACCCGGCGGGTGGCACGTGCGGCAAGAATGGCCAGTCGGCGCCGGTTGGCGACGGCAGCCCCCACGTACTCATCAGCAAGTGCTTGGTGGGAGGTCAGTAGTCATATGCTCGATGCATTGTTGGAGAAAGCCAAGAAAGAGGCGGAGGTGGCCGAGGCCTTCTTCTATGAGTCGACGGAGCTCCCTATCTCCTTTGAAGCCAATCGGATGAAGTCCATCAACGCCCGTGAGTCGAGCGGCATGGCATTGCGTATCATCAAAGACGGCCGCATCGGTCTGGGCTATTCGTCCAAGCTTGGTAATCCGGGCGATCTGGACGCACTCGTTGCAAGCGCGGTTGAGTCCGCGCAGTTCGGCGCCCAGGCGCAGTTTTCGCTCCCCGGCGCCTTCACGGCGAATGGAGTCGCGACGTTTGATCCGGCGGTTGAGGCCCTTTCCCTGGAAAACCTTGTGTCTCTCGGCACGGAAGCCCTGGATTTGCTGCGCAATCACGACGACCAGTTCTTGTGCGACGTAGGCGCTGCGAAACGGGTCACACGCGTGCGGCTGCTCAATTCGCTGGGTGGCGGCACCGACTACGTTAAGTCTGTGGTGTCCTTGAGCGGCAGTGTTAACCTGACGCGAGGCGAAGACCTCTTGGACGTTTGGCACTATGCGGTTTCTTGCCGGGCGGACATTGACCCGAAGACGGTAGCGCAGCGAGTCATCCAGCGAGTTGAGGACGCGCGCCACAATGCGGATGTGTCCACCAAGCACATGCCGGTCCTCTTCACACCACAGGGACTCGGCAATACGCTCATGCAACCGCTCAGGCAGGCATTCAGCGGCAAGACCGTGTTGCAGGGCGCGTCGCCCTTGAGCGATAAGCTGGGAGAGCAGGTGTTTGACGAGAAGTTGAGCATCTACGATGACGGTACGATAGACTTTGCCGTTGGCTCCTCTCCTACCGACGACGAAGGTATGCCGTTGCGGCGCACGCCGCTGGTGGAAGACGGCTACGTGCGTACCTTCATTTACGATCTGCAGACCGCAGGGTTGGCCGGCGCCGAGCCGACCGGCAACGGCGAACGCTCGCCGAGTTCCCTGCCGGCGCCCGGCTATCACAATGTGGTTGTCGCGCCTGGCAGCGGCGGTAGTCTCCAAGACCTTATCGGCAGCGTCGCTGAGGGAGTTCTGGTTGAATTTACGATGGGCGCGGGGATGGGCAACCTCTTTGCCGGTGACTTCTCCGGCAACGTGCACTTGGGCTACAAGATCGAAAACGGCAAGCTTGCCGGCCGTGTGAAGGATACGATGGTGGCAGGAAATGTCTATGAAGCGCTCAAGGACATTGCTGCAATCGGGAGCGAGCCGGAGTGGGTGGGCGGCGGCTTCTCCGCGCCGCCGATCCTAGTGGCGGACTTGAGCGTAAGCACACGCGAGGGCTGAGCGTGTGAACGTAGTTAACACAATTTGCCGTTGCTCTCCTACCTATCGGGAAGACACTGGAGCGCAGGTGGCTTGCTCCGTCATTCCGGCGAAAGCCGGAATCCAGGGATCGCAGTTCCTCGTAGCGTGTGGGCCGTCTCAATGCTGTCAGTCTAACATGGCAAGCAACAAGGATTGCCTCTAACGGCAGGTGGGCGCAGGTTGCAAACCTGCGCTACTGACGCTCTTGCCCATTGATACAAACGTGCTGAACCGTTAGTTTCTGCATTGATTCTTGGGGAAGGACGGGCTGATCCATGATGAAGTACAAAGGCTATAGCGCGGCAGTTAGCTTCGATTACGAGGCGGGGGTCTTTCAAGGTGAGGTGGTGGACACGCGTGACGTGATCGTTTTTGAAGGCGACTCCGTGGCGCAACTTGAGAGAGAGTTCCAGTTCTCCATAGATGACTACTTGGCTGCATGTGCTGAGCGAGGCCGGACACCGGATCGACCGTTCTCAGGGCGGATTCCGCTGCGTTTAGCGCCAGAGATCCATCGTGCAGCTACGACCGCAGCGCGGGCAGAAGGCAAAAGTCTTAATGCTTGGCTGGCCGAGACTATTGAAAGGGCGGCATCGGGCTAAGAATCTTTATCCGCCTGCATGAAGCAATGCAGTCGACCTCACGAATCTTTCTAGGAGACTCATCCGATGGCGGCAGATAGCACAGGGGACGGACGGCGCAGCGAGTTTCTCGACGAGCTCTTCGGCCTCAGCGGCGAAGTGGCGGTCGTTGGCGGCGGCACGGGAATTTTGGGCGGCGTGATGGCAGAATACCTCGGCGCAGCCGGAGCCAAGGTCGCAGTGCTTGGGCGCAACCAGGAACAAGGCCAACGCCGGGTTGAGACAATCAAGAACGCCGGCGGCGAGGCAATCTTCGTGTCGTACGTGGCGACAGATGCGAGTTCTGTCAAGGAAGCGCATACGCGTGTGCAGGACGCGTTCGGCGCAGTGACCGTGGCGGTAAATGCGGTGGGCGGCAACCAACCAACGGCGGTTGTCAGCACAGATCAAGCTTTTCAGGAAATCAGTTTGGACGCAGTGCGCGACAATCTTGATCTCAATCTTACGTCGGCGTGGATCGCGTGCCAGGAATTCGGACCGGCAATGCTGGCGAATGGACGCGGGAGCGTGATCAACATTGGTTCGATGGCGGGCGGTGAGCGGCCTCTCTCGCGCGTACCGGTATACGCCATTGCCAAGTCCGGCGTGGCAACCCTCACGTACTTTTTGGCACGGGAGTGGCAGGGCAGCGTGCGCGTCAACATGATCGTCCCCGGATTCTTCGAGACAACCCAGAATCGCTCGCTGCTCCGCAATCCGAACGGCGCGCTGAGCGAGCGCGGCGAACAGATCGTGGCGCACACGCCCATGGGCCGCTTCGGAGATCCCACTGAAATTGGCGGCGCGGCCGTTTACCTTGCTTCCAGCGCCAGTGCCTTCACCACCGGACTTGCCTTCGTGATTGACGGCGGCTTCTCCGTGCAATCGATCTAGATAGCAGCGCCGCCGTTCGTTCATATAGGGCTTGGCAACAAAAGCGGCGCGCCGATCTCACCAAGTACGTGAGACTTACCTAAAACTAGCCGCTGCGTGGAGAGGCGAGCAGGCGGCGTGGGCCGCCGGAACTGAGTCGTGCGTTGACGGCTGATTTCTCGCTTGCCTATAATCAGAGTCAGGCAGCACCCACGCCGAAGTGGCGGAATTGGAAGACGCGCTAGCTTGAGGGGCTAGTGGGCATTACGCTCGTAAGGGTTCGAGTCCCTTCTTCGGCACCACGTGTCATTTTGATAGAAGCCACCTAGGTGGCTTCTATTTTTTTCTGTGCCTTTTCGCCCAAGTGGTGTGCTCAATTCCAGCCTGCGCTCTGCCCGGCCTGAGCTCCCTTTGGCGTGCTTCCCAGCGACCTGTCCAAGCATAATTCCGTGGAAGGCGCACAGCTTAGAGCGGATAGAGCGCAAGGTTCCGCGCGCAAAAGCGACCAGTCTTGGTCAGTCTGTCACCACAGGTCTGCAGGAGCAACATGCGAGAGAATTGCTGATGCAATGCAGGCGATCATTCCAATGCGCGTACTCTAGCGAAACCCGCGCGCATCGACCTACGAAGCTGAGTACAGCAGGCGGCCGCAACTGTCGCAGTAGACGACCTCCTGGTTGTGCTGTGTACGGCGCAACTGCGTGTCGGGGAGGGAGATGTTGCAGTACGTACAGCGCCCTTGCGCAACGACGACGAGTACGCGGCCGCCCAAGCGCTTGCGCATAGAATCGTAAGTCACGACCAGCGTGCGATCGTTCTGCTCCAGAAGCGCCTTGCGTTCAGCTTCCCGTCTTGGAATATCCGTCTCAAGTTCCTTGAGCCGCACACCGAATTCTTTCTCTCGTGTGGCAAACGTCGCTTCGAGAGCATCGAGATGCTGTTGTTGCAAGTCTCGTGCAGTCTCGGCTTCTTCTGAGGCAACCATGGCTTGGAGGGCACTCTCTTCCCGTACGGCGCGCTGTTGCATAAGTTGCGCGATGTCAGCTTGCAACGCTTCCAGCTCGCGGGGATTTACCACGGCGCCGCTGTAGAGACGCTTTGATTTGTTCTCGACTTCAGCGGTCAAGGCCGCCAGGGCGAGTTCGGCGTCTTGAAGAGCAGCGTTCGCCTGGACCTGGGTCTTCGTGAGAGCGGCCAAGTTTCGCCGCGCCGTCTCGATTTCCGCATGGTCGGCAAGCGCAGACTCTATGGCTGCAACCTCGGCGCGAAGCGCGTCCAGCAGCAGGTCGATCTCCTGCAGGTCCTGTAATCGCGCAAAATCAATGGGAGGCATTGCGTCAGTCCTAGGCGAAAATTCGTCTTTCATGCCATTATACAATTCTCATCCCACGTGGAGTATGCTATGCTCTCTTGCAGTAGATGCGACCCGGCCACAGTTTCTTTGATTTCAAGGGATCACAATAGTAATATTGACCGACGTGTGATCATTAATGGAGCGAAGAAACGGGCTGATAGAGTGATCTGTGTACGGATTGATAATGAGCAATTAAAGGGGTAATGGGCACGAACGGCGTTTCCTCTGAGATGCGTGGCTGCTAACAAGAGAGTTTTTCACAAGTCGGCCTCCGACAGACAAGTCGGCCTCCGACAGACAAGTCGGCCTCCGACAGACAAGTCGGCCTCCGACAGACAAGTCGGCCTCCGACTTGTAGTAATCAAATTGTTGGCATACCATTGGTATACACGATTCAATGGAAACGAATTCACACGCGCCCGATTGAGCGTGCCGTGCCGGCAACGCTGCACCCGATATTACAGGAGGAACCATGAGACGGCTGAAGGTGCCATTCATTTACCGAGTTGCTATTCTCAGTTTTGTTTTGCTCATTACGGCGGCAGCTTGCGGCGTTGAGGAGGACTTTGACGTAGAAGAGACGCCGATTAGTTCTAACCCAAGCCTTGTGGCAACGGCGCAAGCCCGGGCAATTGCTGAGGCGGAAGAGAGCCGGCGTGACCTGCCGCTGCGCATGGAAGTTGATGAATCAGCCGGCAACGCCGAGGTTGGTGTGGCACTGAACTCCTACAAGGGCTCCGTATTCGTAAACGGACGCCGGATGCCTGAACCTGCCACGTTAGGCGGCAATATTTTCGTGGTCTGGCTTGGCAGCGAGCGTAACGGCACGATTGAGTACGAGAATGGTGGGGCACTCATCTCCGACGTTTCACGTGTCGCCACCCTGTGGACGTATACGACGTTTGACGCGGTAAAGACGATTTACGTGACTGCCGAAGATCACGCTTTGGTAGAGCAGCCGTCCATCGCCCTTGAAGATGCGCCGTTTCATATCATCTTGTCCAGATCGATGATCATGCGGCCGGGCAGGAAGTTTGAGCTGCAACCAACTGAACTTGGCGGCGACGTTGAAACTGTCGTGCGTTTAGGCATCAATGGCGGACTATCCATCACGTTTGCCGGCCTCAAGCAGCCCAAGGAATACGGCGATAAGTTCCTGCTATTGTGGGTTTTGGATACGCTCAGCCAAGAACCGATTACCTATAACGGCTCTTGGCTCACGGTTACACCCAATGGAGATTCCCAAATAGTAATGACGCAGCCGCCCGAGACTAAGGGTATGCGGCAGTACAATCGGGTGCTGATTACGGCAGAAAACCTTACCGACGTGAGGGCCCCCAACGATCAGTTGGTCATCTTTACGTTGGATAGCGGCGACACACCGTTCTGGGAGACTATTTAGGCGCGCAAGCAACAGCGATAGCGCCAGAGGCGAGTGCTGTGGTAAGCCGCACCGCCAGGGCAGCGCGACTTGGGCTCGCAGCCGCTTTCGACATGAGACATCTGCGTTCTGCAGTTGGGCTGGGGCGCCATGAGTAGATCAGACTCGCAGGTGCATTGAGGAGAATTTATGGCAGCGCTTCCCCGTATGGTACACGTGCGTCAACGCTTCTCAACGGACCAGATTGAAGACCTGCCGGGCGCCATCCACTCCGAACTCTCGCGTGCGGGACTTGAAAAGGTCGTTCGACCCGGCATGGAGGTCGCGATAACGGCCGGTAGCCGCGGCATCACCCGCATCCCGGAGATAATCCGAACAGTAGCCGACGCCGTGAAGGCGGCGGGAGCCACTCCCTTCATTGTGCCCGCAATGGGCAGTCACGGGGGCGCCATTGCTGAGGGCCAGGCCTCAGTGCTGCGCGACTACGGCATTTCCGAGGAGTCCACGGGCGCGTCAGTCCGAGCCACGATGGACGTGGTCAACCTAGGCACTACGGACAATGGGGCGACGGTCTACTTCGATCAGAACGCCTACAATGCCGATGCGGTTATTGTGGTGGCCCGAGTAAAACCCCATACCAGCTTCCGCGGCCCGGTGGAGAGCGGCCTCTGCAAGATGATTACTGTGGGTCTCGGCAAACAAAAGGGCGCGGAGCAGATGCACGCCCACGGCCTAGCGGAGACAATTCCCCAGGCCGCCGCCCATGCAATCGAGAATTCGAACATCGTGCTGGGGCTGGGCGTTGTTGAAAACGGCTACGACCAACCCCACACCATTGGTGCTGCGCTGGCGGGAGATATCTACGAAACCGATCGGGAACTGCAGACGCTCTCAAAGTCCTTGTTGCCGCGCGTGCCGTTTGATGAACTGGACTTGCTGATTGTAGACGTGATGGGCAAGAACATCTCCGGCGCCGGCATGGACCCGAACATCATTGGGCTCAACCGTGGCATGACCATGGACCGGCACCCCAACTATAAGCGCGTGCTTGTGCGCGATTTGACAGCGGAATCACACGGCAACGCGGTGGGCATCGGCCACGCCGACTTTGTGACGAAACGCCTGGCCGACAAGATCAACTACTACGACCTCTACATGAACGCCCTTACGGCCAACAATCCGGCCGTTGCCAAGATTCCCATCACACTGGAAACCGACAAAGCTGCTATCGACACCGCCTTCAAGTCTGCCTGCACCGGTGTGGCAGAGCCAAGGGTAGTGCGCATCTACAGCACGCTCCACCTGGAGTATCTTCTCTTCTCCGAAGCGCTTATTCCAGCGGCAAGAGAAAATCCGGCCTTGGAAGTCCTTGACGTGCCTTACGCCTGGGACTTTGACGCCAGAGGCAATCTGGTCGACGACGGGCTGCTCCACCAACCCCGGAGCGCCTAAGCAGCCGCCACTACAGTCTCCCGATAGCATTCGGTTGCATGGCCTTTTTGGAAAGTCCGCCTTGCCCGCTTACTTTTGTTGCATATTGGGGCAGCGCGCTAGCCTTGTCGGACGTGCCGTTGGACTTCGAAGACCGCCAAGAGTTTTTCGGATTCCAGTGGAAGAATCGGGCCCAAAGCGTGATATACTGGAAATGTACATGGGGATGAGTGGATTCGACAGGGTTGGGAGGCCCGTAACTGCGAGCCGAGGTGCTATCACCCTCGTTAAACAGGTAGCAACTTTTTTAAGTGCCAACAAGCACGATTTTGCTCTCGCAGCTTAACTAAAGCTGTGACGTCCACCTGCTCTTCCTCCGGTGAGCGCAGCTTGGGCGACCTACCAGCCGGAGTGCCGCAGTCCATGCGGATAGCATCCGCCGCCTTCGGGGACTGCGAAAGACAAACGGAGGCTAGTTCTCAGAGGTTTTCGTCCGCTCGTGCTCTGGGAATGACACATAAAAGCTGACTACGCTCGTAGAGGTTGCCGGAAGAACAGCTTTGGACGGGGAGTTCGACTCTCCCCCATCTCCACCAGGACGACGTTGTGCAAGGCGGCGCGGAATCACCTTGCGCGAGACACTTCCCCTCGGGATGCCAAGGCCGATCGGCGCCAGCTTGACCCTCTTGGGGGCGTGGGAATTTGTGCGCATGGTGAAGCCACCGCTCGTGGTTCGGCACGAGGCAGTGGCAGACTATGGTTGCAGGAATCTATGCTATAATGCCGTTGCGAAGAGTTAATTTGAGGACCTTTCGCGGCTGGCTGGAAGAAAGAGAGCGATAACGTGATTACGGTTACGGATACGGCGGCGGCAGAGTTGCAGCGGCTCATGACGGATAATGACTTGGCGGATGCCAAGCTGCGCATCTTCGTGCAAAGCGAGTGCGGCTGCGGCAAGGTGAATTTCGGCATGGGCTTCGACCAGGAAGTGGAAGACAACGACCAGGTGGTGGATTCCGCCGGCGTTGGTGTAGTGATGGACCAGCAAGCGTTTGCAGCGTTGGACGGCGCTTCCGTCGAGTACGTGAATGAGGGCGCGCGGCGCGGGTTTATGATAAGCGGTGTTGATACCGCTGGCTGAGGCGGCGGCGAATAGAAAGCCCGTGTCGGCTTTCATCAAGGTGAACGACGGACTTAGAGGAGCATTCTGCTCTTCCCGACGATGCAGGGAAGCAGAGCGCTCCTTTTGCTTTGCTTCTCGAATGACTCTTGATAGTGCAGTGGGTGCTCGCGCGCTGGCTTGGACGGCCCGCACGAAAGATGCAACCGCTGAGGACACTCCTGCGGGTATGACGAGCTTGTGTGCCTGATCTCGTCTATCCGATCCTTGCAGGGCGGACTTTGCACGTGTACACGGGGAGTGAGTTTGCAGTTTGCAGAGCGGTTCACCCTCACCCAGGCCCTCCCCCGATACGGAGACTCTTGCACAACTTGGGCCGTGTGATGGGAAGACTCCCCTCACCCTAACCCTCTCCCGCCGGGAGAGGGGACTTTCTCGCCTCGGCAAGGGATTCGCAGAGGTCTCCGATGCGGGAGAGGGGGCAATTGGATCCGCTCTGCCGGGCGAAGTTTCACGCACCTAAGTCTGGGCGCGTGCTCTGAGAGTGCCGGGTTGAATTACTCCGATTGCATGCCCAGCTACGGGAATTGAATATGAAGCGTGTCACGATCTACACGGACGGCGCCTGCATCGGGAACCCGGGCCCCGGCGGCTACGGCGCTGTGATCCTCTTCAAACAGATTCGCAAAGAGATTGCCGGCGGATACCGCGCGACGACGAACAATCGAATGGAACTCAAGGCAGCCATTAAAGCGCTGGAAGAGCTCACCGAAACGTGCGAGGTAATCTTGCATAGCGACTCGAAGTACCTCGTGGACGCGATGACGAAGGGCTGGGCGAAAGCGTGGCAAGCGCAGGGGTGGCAGCGCGGGAAACGCGGCAAGGCCCTGAACCCCGACCTTTGGGAGCGGCTGCTCGACCTATCCTGTAGGCACAGTGTTTCGTTCAAGTGGGTGCGGGCCCACAGCGGCATACCGGAGAACGAACGCGGCGATGCGCTGGCAAACACGGCGGCCCGGGGCAGTGACTTGCGGGTAGACGAAGAGTATGAGAAGTCTGCCGCAACGAAAGCCAGGTAGGCGGAGCTCCGTGTCGGCGTCATACCACCGACCGTGGCTGCGAATTTGTCTGCAAACGCGCGCAATTTGGATTGATGGACATTGCGAGCGCTCGCAGCAATGCTGAAGCAGACTTTACCCGTCCAGTTGCGCTACGGCCTCCCGCAACAGCGCATCGTTGCGCCTGCGGGCTAGACGCTGCGGAGTGAGTTTGAGGGCAGTATTGCGCAGGGCACAGGCGAAGGGGTTTTCCCACTGTCCGATCCAACCCATGCGCCTGGATGCGCTCACGATGCCGGCCGTGCGTCTGCGTCTGCGGTCCTCGTACGCGCGTAACGCCGTCATGCGGTCGCTCCGGCCGCCAAGACACTGGGCGAGAACGACGGCGTCTTCAATTGCCATGCACGCGCCTTGACCAAGGTTTGGCGTCGTGGGATGTGCCGCGTCGCCGACCAGCGTCACCCGGCCGCGTCCCCATTGGGGCAGTGGCGGACGATCGCAAATGTCGGTGAGAATGAGTGTTTCCGCAGGAGTATTGGCGAGCGCTTGGGGAACCGGTGAGGCCCAACCTTGAAAGAGGCTTTGTAGCCGTTGCTTGAGCGGCTCGCCGGATTCGGCGCCGCCTGCGGGTGCATTCCAGGTGGCGTACCAATAGGCTTGACCGCTATTGATATGAAAGAGGCCGAACCGCCGGCCGCTGCCCCAGGCTTCGAACCCCGTGTCTTCTTGAAGAGACACGAAACCAGACTCTAAGATTCCCCGGCAAGACGTGTAGCCTGCGTAGCGCGGCGGTTGGTTGCCCCACAACTGTCTGCGCACGGCACTAGACATGCCGTCAGCGCCGATTAGCAATGCTCCGCGCACTTCTTTGCCGGTTCCGAGCCGGACCGTAACGCCGGTTTCGTCTTGATCAAACCCGATGCACTCGCCGTTCAGCCGGATTGAGTCTGCGTCCAATCTCTCGGCTAGCGCTGCGTGCAGGTCGGCGCGGTGCACCAGCGTGGTTGCCACGCCACGTTCTCGCTCCAGCGGACCGGTCGACAACACGCTTAGTACGTCACCGGCTTGCCCACGAATCTCTATGCGCTCAACGCTCGACCCTACCGCCTTAACCGCATCAGCGATGCCGAGCTTGGCCAGCGCATACATGCCGTTTGCGCCGAGGCCAATGCCGGCCCCAACCTCTTGCAGGACGGGGGCGCGTTCAAAGACTACAGCGGGTACACCAACCTGCTGCGAGGCGATGGCTGACGCCAGTCCGCCGATTCCGCCGCCGATGATAAGGACAGTGGACTCGGCGGGAGCTGACCGGCGCGACGCTGTATTAATTGCCGCTGACCTCTCTTTCATTCAAAATTCAAAAACGGCGATATCGTCTGGGTTACCGCGTAGATGGCTAGCCGGTGCGGGCGACGACCAGGGCATCGACGCCGGATTCTGCGCCCCAGACTTCGCCGGGCCTACCCAGGAGTTGGCGCACGGCCGCACCGGGACTGGGCCAGGGATAGGCAGTGAATGACTCTGAAGTTGGGTCAAAGCGGACCAACGCATTCGCGCCAAAGTCCGTGAGCCAGACCAGATCGTGCTCGTCCACATAGACGGCGTACGTGCGGGCCGTGCCGGGGAGTTGCCACTCCCGCCAGCTCTGACTCGCGGGATCGTAGAGACTCACCTGCCCGGAGTTCCACTCCGCGACCCAGATGCGGCTCTGTGAGTCCGACCAGACGCGCCGCGCGCCCTGGCTGGCTGTGGGCGGATTGAGTTCCGTAACCGTACCAGTTGCTGTGTCGATATGGCCGACGTAGCTCCCCGCCAGCGAGGCGTAGTACACGTTGCCGTCGGGCGTGGTGCAGATGCCGTAGGGGCCGCGTCCCCGTGGCGCGTTATATACGGTCACTTCTCCGCTCTGCGGGTCGACCCGTCCATAGATACCGCTTTGGCCGGTGAACCAGCAGATGCCTTGGAGGTCGAATGCGGCCGTATTGAGGTTGGCATAGCCGGTGTCCTCCGGCAGGGGGAATGGCGTAACGGCCTCCGTGGACGGATCGACGTGCACGATGGCGTTCAGGCCGCCGTCGGTGATCCAAGGCGCGTTGTCCGGCCCCACGATCACGCCGTGGGGACGCGCACCGCTGCCGAGGTGAATGTGGCGGGTCTGACCTGTCGTTGGGTCCAGTATTCCCAGTGCTTCTTGGTGCTGCGCGGTATACCAGACAATGCCATCGGCCTCTGCCGCGGGCGCGACGTCGTGAGGATGCGCGCCGTTGGGGACCGAGAACTCCTGCAGCGTCACGTCTTCCGCCGCGGGCGCCTGCAGCGGTTCCGTCGTTGGCAACGGGGTTGCCGCGGCCGCCGGCGTCGGCGCAGCGGTGCCGGGATCCGCTTCTATGAGTGTTTCGGATTCCCCGCCGCACGCCGCAATCAAATGTGCGCTGACGCAGGCCAAGCCAACGCCGAATAGGCTTCTTCTTGTCATGTTCTGCAAACGCTCCTGTCTAAAGTGGCTCACTTCTCCGCCGGGGCAGCGGTCGATTGTGTACTCCTAATTCCACCTTACCCCAGAAACGCCGGTCTTGTGTACCGGCAGCAACGATGTCGGCAAACTTGGCGGATTCCCAGCTAAGGTCTTGTCTCGCTGGTGGAGACGTCTAGCCAGTCACCGATGGGGTCGATGTCATGCCGCGCGCGGTGGAGGCGACGGAGCGCGTTGTCGATGAAACGCCGGTCGTCAACTTGAATGCCGTAGAGCAACTCGATGAAGAGGATACGCTTGGAGAGAAGATCGATGCGGCGGCGCATAGCTTCAGAGACCTCATGGGTATAGGCAGCGAGCGCAGCCTCCAGGAACTCCCTGCCAAAGCCCGCGAGCAGGGCGCAGAAGTCAACTGCCGGATCGCCTTTCTGCCCCGCCTCCTCGAAATCTATAATTGCATTGACCGCGCCTTGTGCCGGGTCATACAATATGTTCGAGCCGTCGAAGTCGCCGTGAGTAAAGGCGGGCGTGAGTTCCCGTAGCGAATGGTCGTCAATCATCTCCTGAAATAAGCGGCTCGTCCAGGCTTGTTCCGCCGCGCTCAGGAATGGCAAGGCGTGGGCCTCAATCTCACCGAACAGTCTTCGCGCGTTGGAATGTCCGATGCGCGCAGGTGGCGGGGGCCGCAGCTCCGCAGGCAGTGCGGCGAGCGGCACGGCATGCAGCGCGGAGAGGAATTCGCCGATCTGGGCGGCGGCATGGTGGCGCTCGCGCGCACTCAGGACACACTCGCTCAGGCTGCGGCCGGGCAGCATTTTGTAGCCCGCTATCGGAAAGGGAAACTGCGCGCAGCCTGCGCTAAAGTAACTGAACTGGGGAATCGGCAACGGGAGCAGCGGCGCCAGGGCCTCGTAGACGCGCTTTTCATGCCAAAGGAACGCGCCGATTTCCTCAACGGGGTTGCTACCTTCAACGGGGCTGTCTTCTGCAACATTGCCGTCTTCATCTGAGTCTTCGCGTCCAATGGGCCCGCTCTCGCCGTGGGGAAAGCGAAAGATCAGCGTATGGTTAACGGCAAACACGCGGCAGGTGCCGCCGCCAATAAACCGAATGTCCGCGACCTCAAAATCGGGGAAGCAGGTCTCGATGAAGCGTTTATAGGAGGAGCAGTCAACACTCATGGGAGTTATTGGTGGTTGGTAACTTCCGCCCCGGCAATGATGCCGTGCTGCCATAGCAACGAACGAAATCCAGCGCCCGTCGAACTAGCAAGACTGTGTTTGTCATGTGAAAATGCTGAAATCCTATTACTGCTGGTGACAAGAGGGCTTGCAGTGACGCCAAAGTGGTTTGGTCCAAGCCCGCAACGGCCTGCTACCGGCGATACCTGCACAGCAAGCGCCAATGCGCTGGCTACTGCGCGCGATCCATTGCTTAACTCAGCATTATACGTTGGCCGATGAGCAAGAGCAGGCGTGACCATGGCGCCGCGAGCCAGATTTGCGGGGGAACTCCGTACGCTTCAGGACGAAGTGGTCTCTCTCGGGCACATGGTGGGCGTGGCCATCGACCAGTCTGTAGAGGCACTGAGAGCGCGTGATACCGACTGGGCGCGCAGGGCTTCCATATGGAGTTCGCGCGAGATCCCGCTCGCGTTTAGCGCGAATCCGCGTCTGCGCCGCTGTTTCGTTCTAAGCGCGTGATGCCGCGTTTGTCGGCAAGGACACGGTTGTTTTCGTGGATGATGCCCACCCAGAGTTGCACCGGCTCATAGGGGAAGTCGTCAGTTACCTGGATCTCTCCAGATACCGCAACGCTCTCGCCGGGTGCGAGATCGCGGCCCAGACCCCAGCGAAAGGGATAGGCAATGCCGCTGCGATTGAGCGAGAACTCCACACCCCAACGTACCGTGCCCGTGCCGGCACTGTAGCCGCGGGTTGGGGCATCCTCGTCCCAAGCGTAGACCGTCGGGCCTGGCGGCGCCGCGCGCAGCGTGACCGCGCCGGTGTTGGTGATTGTGGCAGACACAGAAATCGTGCCGCCGGTCTTGACGACCGCGGGCGTAATTTCCACATCCGACAACTGTGCCTGGGGTGTGCCAGACTCACCCAGCACAATGCTGAGGTGCTCCACACTGCGATTGCCAGCGAGGTCTGTGACCGCGACTTCCAAGTCCGCCGGTCCCGCGGGTAGGCGCTCAATCGCTTGATTGAGTTGCGGCGCGTGGCGTAGGGGAGGCGGCCAGGACACCTGCACCAAGCCCGGTGCCGCGGCGCCGTCCTCAATCAGCCAGAGGGGATCGTCGCCAACCAGGAGGCGCACGTCCACGGATACAGGCTCAGCCACGGTGAAGCTAATCGTCAAGCGGTCGTCTACACCGTCTTGGTTGGGTGAAACCACAGCAGGAGTGACGTGGAGGTCCGCGATGACAGGGGGCTCGGTATCGGCATTCACAATCGTGAGCGGTTGACGCCGCTCAATGGCCGCCTCAGCCTCAGAGCCCTGGGCCGTGGCGACGACTTCATAGCGGCCGTTTGGCAGGACGCGGCCGGCAATGGCTCCACGAAAGCTGAAAGAGAACGTCCCCGGTCCGCGAGCGACGCGGTCGCGCAAGACGTACGTTTCGCCGTCCGTGGAGCGTAATGCTACCGACACGATCGACTGGCGCGCAAGGTGATACCGTATGGAAACCGCGCCGGCGCCGTCGGCTTGCAGCGTGGCCGGTTGCACGTCAAGTTCGACAAGCGCACGCGAGGTATCAGTCGAGGCGCACGCTAACAGGAACAGGGAGAGCCAAAGAATACCTGCGAGGCAGGCCCCAGCAGTGCCCGAAAGCGCCTTATGCCAACCGCAGGCATTCATTGGTTACAGAATCGCGGGCAACGCGAAACGCGATCGCCCGACTACACTGCGTCTCGGCTCAGCCGCGAGAGGAAGTCTGCATTCGACTTCGTGCGTTCCAGCCGTTTGAGCATGGCTTCGAACCCTTCGGTGTTGCCGAGGGCGGCGAGCATGCGACGGAGCGTAACCACCTTCTGTAGTATCTCCGACTCGAGCAGGAGTTCCTCACGTCTGGTACCGGAACGTTCCACGTCGATCGCGGGGTAGATGCGGCGCTCGGCGAACTTGCGGTCGAGCCGCAATTCCATATTGCCGGTACCCTTGAATTCCTCGTAGATGACGTCGTCCATGCGGCTTTCGGTCTCGACCAAGCACGTTGCAAGCATCGTCAGGCTGCCGCCGTCGTCGACGTTGCGTGCTGCACCGAAGAAACGCTTCGGCGGGTAGATAGCAGCGGGGTCGATGCCGCCTGAGAGGGTGCGTCCGCTCGGTGGGATCGCTTGATTGTACGCGCGCGTGAGACGGGTGATTGAATCGAGCAGCAACATTACGTCTTGGCCGCCCTCTACCATCCGTTTGGCGCGTTCCAGCGCCAGTTCGGCGATGCGAGTCTGGTTCTCCGGCATTTCGTCAAACGTAGAGGCGACAACTTCCGCGCCGACGCTGCGTTCCCAGTCGGTCACTTCCTCAGGACGCTCACCGATAAGCACCACCATGACGTGAATATCGGGGTAATTCGTCATGACAGAGTTTGCAATGCTCTGCATGAGCATAGTCTTACCGGTCTTGGGAGGCGCGACAATTAAACCACGCTGGCCGCGGCCGATTGGAGAGACGAGGTTGACCAGGCGGCCGGTGATGCTGGGGGTGGGCGTCTCCAGATCAAGGCGTTCATTGGGGAACACCGCCTTGAAGGATTCGAAATGCGGGCGGCGCTTGGCTTCTTCGGGATCAAGGTTGTTTACGGTTTCGACCCGCAAGAGGCCGTAATACTTTTCCCCTTCTTTAGGGGGACGCACTTGGCCGGCGATCATGTCACCGGTGCGCAGACTCAAGCGGCGAATCTGCGTGGGTGCAACATAGACGTCCTCGGCCCAGCCGGTATTCCAATAGCGGTGAAGGCGTAGGAAGCCATACCCATCGTCAATGGTCTCAAGGAGCCCGGTGCGATAGAGGTTGCCTTGTTCTTCAGATTGTGCCTGCAGTAGCCGATTGACGAGCTCGTGCTTTTTAAGAACTGAATAACCGCTGATTCCCAGTTCTCTAGCGCGCTCTCGCAACTCGGCCAGAGGTTTCGCGTCTAGATCTGCGTATTGCACTCCGGGATCACTCCTTTGCTTGGTTGGCTTGGATGCATGGTCCGATCCATTGCGTTGCATCCAATGGCGGGTAGAACGTTTGCGACGACGATTGCCACGTTTGCGAGAGGGTATAACTGTTGACAGATTTGTCCTCCTTACAATTCCAATACAACGAACCAAGGCTGTATAGAGCTTGGTAGGCTTGGCGTATTGTGCTGGATACGACCTTCGCCTTCGGTAAGTTACCCTGCCGCGAGTTGTATGCGTGCTTTGCGCCAACTAGTGAGCATCGAAAAGTGGAAGATTCAGAGCCAGTGCGGTCTCGAAGTGTCTGGGCGCTGATAAGCAGTGAAGGGTAACTTGGTAGGCCTGTGGAAAGAACAGCGTGTCGAAGCAGATACTTCTATAGTTATTCTAAAGAGAAGGTCGTGCGGATGTATGGAAGGATTATATAGAGATCACGCTTCACAGTCAAGGCTACCAAAAGATAATATCCTTGTCAACCATTCTCTCACGAGAAATGCCGGCTAACTGGCGAATTCTCCGGAGCGCCTTGGCTCGCCTCAATGAGGCCGTTGCGCTCCTTCGTTTCGATGCGATGTATGCGAAGGATATGAGTAGATGGGCTGGCCCCTATAGACCCACGGCTGGTAGGGCCAAGCAAGGGACTCTCAGGCTCGAATTGGTTCCAATATCAGCCCATGTTATTCGGCGCGGCGGTTTGTAAAACAATCGCTGCAGTAGATAGGCCGGTCATCGCGCGGTACAAACGGTACGCGAGCAACGCTGCCGCAATCTGCGCACACCCCCTCGTGCATCTGGCGCTCGCCGTGGCGTTCCCGCCGTCGTGCCGTGCGACACTCCGGACAGCGGCGCGGTTCATGCATAAGGCCCTTTTCCTGATAGAACGCTTGCTCTCCGGCAGTGAAAGCAAACGGCTGGTTGCACTCCACACAGATTATCGAGCGATCCTCGGCTGACACTATGGACATCTCCTTGCACTGGTTCTCACCGCCTGCACCTCTACATCAATCACAACCGCGCAATACTACGATTCTGCGCGTGAAGCACCACTGTCGCATATTGCTCATTCATGCATGCGGCATACATGATGTGCATTGATTGACCAAGTATACGAGACTAATCATATTGATGCAAGCACCATTGATGAATCAGCGCGCGATTGCCTTAGTTTGGCTCTGTGACGCGCTGTTACTTGAATGAAAGACGCTCAAGATGCAAGCGTATACCGGCTGCCAAACCGCCCACCGGCTTATGCTATAGTAGATGCGCCAGCGCCGTTTGTTGCCTCCTTGACGTGTCTTTTACTTAGAGATGCCGACGTTTAGTTCTCCCTGTCGATTTCACGTGCGCGCGCCGGGCGCAGCCGGCGCCACGATTGCCGTAGCCGGGCCGGTTCACTGTGCTTCTCCTGTTGACTATGGGAGCGGCCGCCTTAGTGTGCCGCCTTCTATGCAATTCGTCCCATGAGCCGTCGCGTCTTGGCGCTCTTGCTACCGGTGTATGTGCCTAGCTTCTTAATGGCATTTACGCAGGGCCTCTTGATCCCAACGCTGCCCCTCTATGCCACCACATTTGGCGTTTCGTTCAGCTTGGTGAGCCTGGCGGTTGCCGCAAAAGGCATCGGCACTCTGGTTACGGACCTTCCCTCCGGCGTGATGCTTGAGCGCTTTGGCAGCCGCAAAGTGATGCTGGTTGGCGTGGGCGTGGCGTGCCTCTCACTATTGCTGATGGGGCTAATTGAAAACTACTACGTACTGGTGTTGCTGCGGTTGGTCTCCGGCGCGGGCACGGCCATGTGGATGCTCTCCCGCATGGCATTTATCTCAGAAGTCATCCCTTTGGATGTACGGGGACGGGCCCTATCGGCCTTCGGGGGTGTAAGCCGCATCGGCGTGTTTGCCAGTCCCGCCATTGGCGGTTTCGTCGGTGCAAGACTTGGGTTGCAAACGCCTTTCCTGTTAGCCGCTGCCTTGGCCGGCGTTGCCCTCGTCATCACTCTCATCTATGTGCCGGAGTCGCGTGAGCGGGCTCAGGCTGGGCATCGCCGCCCGCACTGGCGGACAATGGCGCAGATTGTAAGAACGTACCGTCGCGATCTGTTTGCGGCCGGGAGCGCCCAAATCCTCGCGCAGATGATTCGCGCGGGGCGCGAACTCATCGTGCCGTTGTACGGTGCGACGGTCTTGGGGCTAGACGTGGCGGCAGTGGGTGTCATTCTCACAGTCTCAGCCGCAATAGACATGTCGCTCTTCGGCATCGCCGGCCTGCTGCAGGACCGCATGGGGCGCAAGTGGGCTTCGGTGCCTTCCATGATCATCCTTGGCACGGGCATGGCAATGGTGCCCCTGACCGTAGGCTACGCCTCGTTGCTCGCGGCGGCTGCTATCATGGGTCTTGGAAACGGTCTCGGCTCCGGCACCATGATGACTCTCGGCAGCGATCTCGCACCCCGGGACGCGATGGGTGAGTTCCTCGGGCTGTGGCGGCTAATTGGGGACGGCGGGAATACCGGGGGGCCGCTGGTCGTAGGCGCGGTAGCGGACCTCACGGGACTCGGCCTTGCCGCAATCGTCCTGGCAGGCGTTGGCGCGCTGGCGGCAAGCAACTTGGCCTGGTTCGTGCCGGAGACCCGCAATCAGCGCGAGCGGCGCGCTTTGACCTGACACTGCGTCTTCGGGGGGGTCGGCTGGCAGAAGACTAATTGGAGGCCAACGAGGCCGATGTCCGAAATGCGAACTGAATTCACATGCACGAGCTTCAAGTGCGGTAACGGAACGTGTCATTAGGCCTCGACCTCTTCACCGCCGGTTGGCTTCTGCTTCTCTTGGGAGCGGCAATCCATTTTGCGCTCACGGTGGCCACCCTGGCTGGACTTGGGCCATACGGAAAGTGTCTAGCGCCACGGTTAGGTGCGAATGACGCCCCGGAGTTGCGGGCATTTTCGCGCCATATCGCCATGCACGTCTTCATCATGGGTGTGGCGTGGTGGGGACTGACCTTTTGGGGTATCCGGGACGGCCATTGGTGGGCGTGGCTGGCGCTGCTCCTGATGGGCCTCACCCACTTTGCCGCGTTCGCTTGGACCGAGACGCGCAGCGAAGGACGCTGGCAGCCGCCGGACTGGCGCTGGTGGGGACTGCTCGCAGGATTTGGTCTGAGCTTGGCACTCACCGTGCCGGGCTGATAGTGGAATCGTGCCCAAAGCAGGGCTGAGCACCTGCGGAGTTCCTAGCTCTCGCTGCTAGCCAGCAAACGGCCTATCCGCTACAATGACTTCAGTCTGGCGCCTGTCTGAATGGAGGAAACTGATGGATCTAGCGCTTGGCGCACCTATCACTGCAGATGATGGGGAAGCGCTTGGCACGCTCGGCGGCATTGTCATCGATCCGCTGTCGCGAACCGTAAAAGCCATAGTCTTGCACCTCGATCAGGCCCTTGTCGTCCCGGCGCCGGTGGAGGTAGCTGCGGTCCGCGAGGGGCGGGCAACAACACCCTCAACGGCGGCGGAAGGTATCGTGCGCGTCCAGGCGCCGCTCATGCTTGTGCGCGGAGTGAGCGGCCAGGCTATTGCCTTAACAATTGCCGCGTCGGACCTGCGCCAGGCGCTGTCGGCGTTTCCTGACGTAGACGCAATTGCCGGTGTACCGCTCGTGCTCCAGCGTCGCGCTGACGGCAGCGTACATGCGGAGGCGGCCGCACTCCCGGATACGTTTGTGCCGGACGCCGAACTTGACGGCAACACCTTCGTGCGCGATGTCTATGCCAAAGTGGGGCACTGGGACGAAATGCGCGTGGACCCGTTCACGCACAAGCTGCAAAGCTTGAAAGTGGCCGGTAGGCTCACGAATAGCAGAGCGGAGAACCGCATTCCCGTGCATGCGCTGGGAAGTATCCACCGCCGCTTTATCACAGTCAAGCTGCCGCTCTTCTAGCTGTCTACCCAATACGCGCTTGCGGCTTTCTTTCCCGGTTCTTACACACAGCGATTACAGGAAGCTTACTTGGCACTTGGTCGTTCTGGTGGTTGCTGTAACTTGCGTTAGCGTGGCTGAAGCAGGTCTCCATGGCTCTCACACCTTTCAGATGTGCAACAGGCTGCAAATCTGGCGCAGTGGGGCCGTTTAGTTTGGATTTGCACTTTGCGGTGTTTGGTAGCCTTGCTGGTAACGAGTAGCTAGAGTGTACACAGTAAATCATCAATCACTACGAAATTGAATAATGTTTGACCTCATCGCCGAACTCACGACCGCGCATTCTCCCGTGGGCAATGAACGGGAAATAGACGCGGTCTTGCGCGCGCATCTTGATCCGTTGCCGTGCGACGTGTGGCAAGATTCTGCCGGCAACCTTATCGTCAAGGTAGCGGGAGCGGCGAGCGATTGCCCGTTGATCTTGGACGCCCACAAAGATGAACTCGGTCTTGTCATCAAGCGCATTGAGGACGACGGCAAGATACGCGTCGCAAGCCTGGGCGGTACGTATCCTTGGAAGTACGGCGAAGGCCCCATGGACATCCTAGCAGACGTGGGCACCGTACCGGCGGTGCTTTGCTTTGGCGCGATGCACGTCACGGAAGAGAGCCCAATCCATGCTATTCGCTCGGAGGGGGGTCGATCGCTCAAGTGGTCCGACTGTTACCTCGATGCCAAGCTTGGCAGGGAGGAACTCCTGGCACGGGGCGTGCACCCCGGTTCCAAGGCAGTGGTTGCTCGCGAACGCAAGCAGCCCTTGCGCATTGGCGACTACGTGGGCACATATGCCCTGGACGACAAAGGCGCGGTGGCGATATTGGTCTCACTGGCCGCGCTGCTCGTCAGCAGCCCGCCGCCGCAGGACGTGTACCTGGTGTTTTCAAGCACGGAAGAGAACGCCGGCGGCGGTGGCCCATTTGCGGCGCGCACCCTCCCGGGAGATACGTACATTGCCTTGGAGGTTGCTCCGGTCGCGAAAGAGTATGGCATTGTGGCCGGTGGCGCGCCTGTGTTGGTGTACAAAGACGCGTACAACGTCTACGACGAGACAATGCTCCGTCGCTTTGCCGCCCTGGCCGGGGAGCTCGATCTTGAGATTCAGTACGCTGCGCTGGAGTCCTACGGCACGAACGCATCCATAGCCCGCAAGGTAGCCGCAATCGGCCGGATCGCGGCGCTCGCTTTCCCGTGCGAGAATACTCACGGGTTCGAGATGGTCCATCTTGACTCGCTGACGAACCTTACAACCCTGATGTTTTCGTTTGTCAGCCGCTGGCCGGCGATTCTTCAAGAAGAATAGGCGTCGCCCGACACCTGAGCAAACCGCACTCTCCGGCAGTCACCGTGGCCGGCACCGCTTGAATGGGACTCCCGCCCAACCTAGAATGGGGAAAAAGCCGTCCCAATTCCCACGGTCGGGACTTCGCGACTGTCCCGCGCTTTGAAAGCACTGTGCCGATGCCTACGTCTTCCCCACGGCGTCTGACGCCGATACAAGAGCAGTACTATCGCATTAAGCAAAACTACCCCGATGCGTTGCTCTTCTTCCGCCTCGGCGACTTCTACGAGCTTTTTGGTGACGATGCCAAGGTAGCTTCTGAAACTCTGCAGATCGTATTGACTGCGCGAGAATTCGGCAAGAGTCAGAAGATGCCCATGTGCGGCGTGCCTGCTCACGCGGCGGAAAGGTACCTGGGGCGATTGCTCGCGGCGGGACACCGCGTCGCGATTTGCGAACAGGTCTCGGAGCCGGGAAAGGGCCTGGTGGAGCGGGCGGTGGTGCGCGTAGCTACACCGGGCACAATAGTGGACCCCGATTTGCTCGCGGCAAAGGAGAACACATACGTCGCGGCGATAGTGCAGGACAAGCAGGGCGTGGGGCTTGCATACGCGGATGTCAGCACGGGGGAGTTCGCCGCCACAGAGATCCGGGAAGATACGGAAGCAGTGCTTGCTGCTGAATTGGGCCGCCTGCAGCCGGCGGAATGTGTGTTCCCCGAGGGAAGGAACGTGCAACTCCCCGCTACCGCGCACACGCCCTACGAGTCCTGGCACTTTGAATTGCGGGAGGCGACGAGCACGCTGCTGCGGGTGCTCGCGGTTGGCACGCTTGACGGATTTGGCTGCGCGGACCTGCCGCTGGCGACACGCGCCGCCGGCGGGTTGTTGGCGTACTTGGAAGAGACTCAGAAGTCGTTCCTCGGCGGACTCGACGGGCTGCGCACCTACTCCCTCGACTCTTTCATGGGCTTGGATCCCGCCACACTGCGCAATCTGGAAATCCTGCGTAACAACCGTACGCAGCAGGAAGACGGCTCGCTGATTGGTGTCCTCGACGAGACGCGCTCCGCCATGGGAGGACGCCTGCTCCGGCAGTGGCTTACCCAACCGCTGGTAGACGTGGGTGCGGTTGAGGCGCGCCTGGCGATGGTCGCAGCGCTAACCGAGAGTCCGGTGCTCCTGGAGCGACTGCGCGAGCAGCTTGGGAAGCTCGCCGATATCGAACGGCTTGCGCACCGCGCCTTGCAGCGGCTGGCAACGCCGCCGGACTTAACGCGGCTGGGCCGGTCGCTGGCCGCGGCAGCGCAAATTCAAGCGCTGATGGGTTCAGCTACGGCAGCGGCTGTCGTTCGCGAGCACGCCGCCAGCCTTGATCCGGCGCCGGAAGTGGCGGCGTTGATCGAGTCTTCGGTTGCCCCGGAGCCGGGACAATCGCCCATCAAGCAGGGCTATAGCCCGGAACTCGATGAATTGGTGCGGCGCGCCCACGAGGCGCGGACGTACATTGCTAATCTTGAGGCCAAGGAGCGGCACGCCACCGGCATCAAGTCTCTGAGAGTGGGCCACAACAAGGTCTATGGCTATTACTTGGAAGTGAGTAAAGGCGCCCTCTCAGACGTGCCGGAACGCTACATGCGCAAGCAAACGCTGACAACGGGGGAGCGGTACAGCACGACGGAGTTGCAGGACGCCGAATCGCTTATCCTGAACGCCGAAGAGGCGCAGGGCGCGTTGGAGCAGCGGATATTTGAGGGCATCGTGCAGAGCGTCGCGGCGGAGGAACGCAGGCTCCGCAAGCTGGCGCACGGTCTTGCCGCGATCGATGTGTTTGCCGGATTCGCCCGGGTGGCCGGGCGTCGCAACTATGTACGTCCTCGCGTAGATCACGGCGATTGTATCGAGATCGTCGAGGGGCGGCATCCGGTGGTGGAGGCGACGATGGCGGGAGCGCCCTTCATTCCCAACGACGTGCGGCTGGATACCGACCAACAGATTATCGTGCTCACAGGGCCGAATATGGCCGGCAAGTCCACCTATCTCCGGCAAGTTGCGCTCACCGTGCTCATGGCCCAGGTGGGTAGTTTCGTGGCTGCGCGGTCCGCGCGCGTCGGCATGGTGGACCGCATTTTCACGCGGGTGGGCGCGCAGGATGAGATAGCCTCCGGCGCCAGCACGTTTATGGTGGAAATGACGGAGACGAGCTACATTCTGACCCACGCCACGCCGCGGTCGCTCGTGGTCTTCGACGAAGTCGGGCGCGGCACCAGTACCTACGATGGGCTGGCAATCGCACGTGCCGTGCTGGAATACCTGCACAATCACGCAGGGCTGCAGTCAAAGACGCTGTTTGCCACGCACTTTCACGAGTTGGCCGAATTGGAGGGGACGCTGCCCCGCGTCAAGAACTCGCGCGTGGACGTGTTGGAAGAGCAGGGCAACGTGGTCTTTCTTCACAAAGTCGTGCCGGGCGGCGCGGACCGTTCGTACGGCGTCAACGTGGCGAAGCTGGCAGGGTTGCCGCGGCCGGTGCTGCGCCGGGCAGAGCAGGTGTTGCACGAACTGGAAGAACGGCATCTGCGGGGTGAGGCGGGACCAATACCGCGCCAGAATGGCGCCGATCAGCTTCCGCTCTTTAGCGGTCCCCACCCCGTGCTCACGCAACTGCAGGACCTCGACGTTGATGGCATGACTCCGCTTGAGGCAATCAATACGCTGTACGAACTCAAGCGGCGGGCGCAGGAGTAGACCGGGAGAATTCGGGCGGCGAGCGCCAATCCTCAGGCCCCCGTACTTGGAGGCAAGCGGCTATTCTTGGTTTGCGCCACCGGCCTAGCCGTCAGTGCTTCACCCCGAAGAAAACTGATTGCATCCCTTGAATCTTGACCGCGCGGCTACGTCAGCGCAAACCACTCGTTGCCGGAGAGCCGGAAGGCGATGACCGTTTCGCCGCCGAGGTGGGGATTAAGGGATTCTTGTAGCCGAATAACTACCGGCTCGTCCCGAGCGTCGAATTGCAGTCTGCCGTAAACATCGTAGCCCACAAAGCCGGCGGGCAGCGTTAGCTCGCGCGGTTCCCCGCGCTGGTCGTTTGCCCAGACAATCCAGCCTTCCAAGTCTTGTTCCTCATCAGGCATGAGCGGCGGCCGGACGAAGCGTACGGAGGTGAGCCCGCTCTCCCGGCTAATAGTCGACCAAGCATTGGCCCCCGCCAGAAGATTGTCAATGAAACGAAAAGCTGTCAGAGCCGGGCGAGGAAGAATGCCGCCGATGTTGTCAACGTACTCGGTCAAGCCTTTCCTGCTCTCGAAGCCACCGGCACCAATGGTGTCGATTGCGCCAAAGTAGAATGCTTGTCTCGCAATGCTGGCGGTTGCTGAGGTAAGGAGCTGTGCGACGGAGCGTGACTGTTCAGCGGGCGTTATGCGTTGTTCGTCTTCAGCGCCTTGACGCAGAATGGTCCCGTCTCCGGTCACGTCGCCGTAGTGACCCAGTTCGCCAATGATGATCGGCAGGTGATGCTGCGTGACGTTGCTGACAGCCACACTGATTTCCGCAAGCCACGGCTGGAGGAGATCGGGGTGGTCGTAGAAGTGCACCAACAGCGCATCCGGCAGCACATTACGACCCACCAGTATGCTCAAGACCACCTGGAGGAACGACCGTGCGTCAAGCCAGGTGCGGTACGCCTCGCCGTACATATAGACGTTCACCAGAGGATCGCGTTGCTTCACGGCGCGGTGGCCGGCCACAAATTGATCTACGTACCACTGCATGCGTTGAAGATCTTCGGCGTAAATGTCGTGCAGGTTTTCTTCGTTGCCGATGATGATCGCACTGGGCTCGAATTCCTGGGTAAGATTGCTTAGGTAGCGTCCGAATGCGTCCGCGCCGATGTCCTCAGGGATGGGCACGACAAGGTGCTTTTGCCAGCGTTCGAGTTGGGTAACTTCCCGGCGCAGGCCGTAGAGGTTGGCATCGGTGAGCTCACCGAGAATTTCCGCGCGCCTGCGCTCCAAGAATGTACCGGCTGTTGTGTCAGCGGCCAATGCGCCGGTGACTAAGCCATCGGGGCCGAGCATGCCGGGGTTCACGGTAATGCGGTGCATCAGCCGGTAGGCCATCGCCGCCGCGGGACGGTCCGTCAAGCCAAGCCTAATCAACTCCTGTCCCTGCCCCAGCCCTAGCTCAAAATTGCGATTGGACTGATGGAGGCGGCGATGCAACGCCAACAACTGGAAGTCCTGCGAGGCTTGCGCGGGAAGCTGGAGCGATGCGGGTCGGAGACTCATGGGGTGTGCTTTCCCCGATATACGGGATGACTGAACCAAATAAACTGAGAGGAAATAGGTCGTCGCGGCCGCGAAAGTCAGATGAGGAAGAGCAAGAAAGGCACTTTACCGCCTGGAGCGTTCTTCATTAGTATACCGAATTCCCCTCCAAGACGAAAGAGTCCAGGCCTGCGCTGATAGGCGTGCTGCCGTGAGGTGTTCCCATCAGAGCGAAAGCAAAGGCGATGGCTGTCAGTGCGCCCGACCGAGAACGGAGCACAGCGGGCTATCCTCTGGCGCAGCGGCCTTTTTCTTGACAACGCGGCGGCTGCACCATAGTCTTGGTAAGCGTGGGTTTGCTGAGTGCTAACCTGCCGCTTGGTGTAAGGCTTGGCTGGAAAAGTGAGGGAGCGTTATGGCAGCACTAACGATTTCAACACGGCATATCGTCCACGAACCCACCGCGCCCGGCCTTGCGTTTCGTGAAGAGAACTTCGGCTATCGCTTCAATGATCTCTCAGTGCCGCCGGAGCAGGCCGGGATTGTCCTTGTCGATTGCTGGGATATCCACATAACCGCCAGCCACGTGGAACGGACCGGCCGGATTTGCCGTGAGCGCATCGCGCCGGTGCTGGACGCCTGCCGCGACCTTGGCATTACGGTGATTCATGCGCCTTCGCCAGGCGTGGCACACAAATTCCCCCAGTGGCTCCGCTATGCGGGCGACAGCGAACTAGCGTCCGAACCGCAAGCCTCGCCGTCTTGGCCGCCAGAGGACTTTGCCAAACGCAGAGGAGAGTGGGCGCATTTGAAGGTAGACCGTACCGGTACCTGGGAAGACGAGATCGAACAAATCAACCAGGACCGCTACATCGACGAGTCGGTCTTTCCGCAGCCGGACGACTTTGTGATTGCCAACGGACACCAACTCCACCGACTTTGCGCTCACCGCAAAATTCTCTATTTGTTCTACGTGGGCTTTGCCACCAACTTGTGCGTGCCGCATCGGGATTACGGCATGCTTGCCATGCGCGACCGCGGCTATGGGCTTGTTCTGCTGCGCGACTGCACAACCGGCATTGAAACGAGCGAGACGATTGACGGTCTCCTCTGCACCACTATTGCGATCCACGACTACGAGTTGCGGGACATCGCGGGAACCATTACGTCGGACGAATTCTTGGCTGCCGCGCAGCCGCTGCGAACAGGCGCGGCAATTGGCGTAGAAGCGGAATAAGTACACGCCCACTCGATACGCCGTGACGCAGTGTCGCTCGTGCGGCGGGCGGTGCTGAAATAATTCGTAGGCGGCTTGCAGTGCTTTGAAAGACAGTGCAAGTGCAAGACTGGGGTTGGCAAAGGACACGACAATGGAAGAAATCCGCATAGGTGTGGCAGGACTGGGAGGCCGCGGTATTCACTGGATGCGCTTGCTGCAGAGCGTGCCGGGCTACCGTATTGTTGCGCTCTGCGATCCAATCACTGCCACACATGAGCGAGCGCTCGCCGCTCTCAAAGATAGCGGTGGTGTCGCCACCTATGCTGCGTACGAGGATTTTCTTGCCGATTCAAATGTAGAAGCTGTTGCCCTAACCGTGCGCAGTCCGCGCCAGGGCGCGCTGGCGGCGCAGGCGCTGGAGGCAGGGAAGCACGTCAATCAGGAGGTGCCCGCGGCGCACTTCATCGACGACTGCTGGCGCATCGTCGTTGCCGCGGAACGCACCGGCAAGGTCTACCAGTTGGCAGAGCAGACGCGCTACTTGGGAGTGATGCAGGCTTGGCACGATATGGTTGCCGAGGGGCAACTCGGCCGCGTGACGTTCGTAGAAGGACAGTACTTCCACTACTACGTCTCCCAGTTTTTTTGGGAGAAGGCGACCGGTACGTTCTACGGTCCCACTGAATTAGCGGAGCACCCGGAGGCTGAGCCTACCTGGAGCGCGCTGATGCCGTCTATCCACTATCTGCCCCACGAGCTCAGTCCGCTGCTCTACGTGCTCGACGACCGGGTGGTGTCGGTGACCGGCATGAGCACGCAGGGCCCGAGTTCTGCGCACCCTGAGATTCCCCAACCCGACATGCAGGTCAGCCTGATGAAGACCGAAAAGGATGCCATCCTGCGGTTGGCAGCGAGTTTTGCGCAGCCGCAGCCGCCGCGCGACTACCACTGGTACCAAATCATGGGCACACGCGGTTCCGTGGAGTGGCGCCGTTCGGCCCGCGACCGCCCCAAGATGTGGCTTGCCAGCGCGCAAATGCACGATATGGCTGAGGTGGATTGGCAATTTCAGCGTACGGATGCCCCCGCTGAAGCCCGGGGCAGCGGTCACGGTGACGCGGACTATTACGTGCACGCGGCATTTCGCGATGCGGTCATGGGCACGAAGCCGCTGGAATTTGACGTTTACCGCGCCATGGATACTGCCGCGCCGGCCATTCTGGCTGCGGAGTCAATTGCGCAGAATTCAAAACTGCTTTCAGTGCCCGACTTCCGGCCCAGCGCGGCGCGGCCGGCCGGTTCGATGCCGGCGGAGTCGTAACATAATTGCACAGAGTGTTAGCGGAGCGTAGTGAGGAGAATTGCCTGTCATGGAAATAAAACTTGGTTGTTTCACCCGCCCGTGGCGAGAATTTGGAATTGAAGCCGCCGCCGCAGGGATGCGGGCAGCCGGATTCAAGTACTTTGGCCCGATGAGCATGGGGCCGACACGGCTTATCGACTACGACTCGACCCCCGAAGAGGTGGCGGCGATTGAGCAGACGGTGAAGGGCGCCGGCCTCAAGTTCGCCATCATGATGGCGACGTACCCACTGACCAGTGTGGAAGAGGGCGTGGCTGCGCTCAATCGCGAGCTCGATCATGTGGAACAGCTTGGCTTCAACCACGTCATGACCGGCGGCGCGTCCGACCCCGCTCAATATGACACCTATTACGCCATAATGCGCGAGTGTTCCGAGTACGCGTTGCACAAAGGTATCACGCTCATGCTCAAGCCTCACGGCGGCCTGAGCAATACGACCCGGGAAACTATCGATTCCTGGAAGAAGGTCAATCACCAGAATTTCAAGATCTGCTACGACGCGGGCAATTTGCTCTTCTACGCTGGTGAAGACCCAATGGCGCACATTCGCGAGATCGCGCCAATCGTAGGCGGGATGTGCATCAAGGACGAGGTGGGCGGCCAGAAGGGCGACGTAATGGTCACCCCGGGCGACGGTTTGGTTGACTTTGCCGCCGTGTTCACGGCGCTCAAGGACGCGGGGTTTGCCGGCCCGTGCGTCGTGGAGTGCCTGAGCGGCGAGACCCTAGACGAGGTCAATCACGAGGCCGTGCGCGCGCGACACTTCTTGGAAGACACGCTCGCCGCAGTGGGGTACGCGGTAGCTTAGGAGGTTTGTATGGCGATTATCACCATCTCACGGCAACTTGGCACCAGTGAAGTCGAATTCACAGACAAGCTAACCTACACGCTCGGCTATCCCCTCTATGATGACAGGCTCATCCAGCAAGTTGCCGCGGAGTTGGAAGTGCACACCGGCGTGGTGCGGGCCTATGATGAACGGTTGGAGCCCACCGCGATTCAAAGTGTACTAGCCAGAATCACGGGAGGAAGCGTGCGGCGCCAGCCTTCGACACGCCGAGAAGAGGGTGGCGTGCGGCCGGAAATCGTCCGTACCGCGTTGCGCTCGGTGGTCCGCGAAATCGCCCGGCGCGATGACGCCATCATCGTCGGACGCGGCGCCGGCATCATCCTCGGCGACATGCGCGGCGTGCTCAAGCTGCGCCTAGTTGCTCCGGTGGAGCATCGTGCCCGTTATCAGGCCAGGACTATTGGCATGAACCTCGGCGAGGCTGAGGCAGAAGTGCAGCGCACCGATTCCGAACGCCGCAGTTACATTCGCCGCATGTTCAATGTGGACTGGGATGATCCGACACTCTATGACATAGTCATAAATTCGGCGCGCACCGACAGCGACACAGCCGTGCGGATCGTCGTGAAAATCATGGAAGAGAAGCAACTCTAAGTTGCGGCAGCGACGAATGCCGCCCTCCGGTTAGACCCTGTCGGTCTAACGCTCGATGCGCCGGCCTCGTTAGGCTTGCGGCTCGTTGTGCCGCTGGATCGCGAAGCGCATGGCGCGTGTGACCGCGCCGCTGTCCACCTGCCCCTTCACGAGGTAGTCTTGCGCGCCGTTTCTGAGCGCCGCGAGACCGGTCTCTTCATCGTTATTGCCAGTCAGAACCACGATGGGGATGGTGGGGGCGGCGCTGACCATTGAGCGAATGGTATCCATGCCCTGGCTGTCGGGCAGAGCCAAGTCGAGCAGGATGATGTCGTAGGGCTCAATTTTCGTCTGCTCACTTGCTTCCGCCAGTCGTGTCACGTGCGTCACGTCGAACTGCATGTTTGGAACCTGTTCAAGCAACTCGTAGAGCAGTTCGGCGTCGCCGCTATCGTCTTCCACGAGGAGGATTTCGAAGATATTCGTGTCCATACCGTCGTAGGCTCCCCTGATCGATTGGTGTGGTAAACTTGCCACGTAAATGTATGTTCCACTCTAGCATACTCGCGCTGCAAGTGTGCCTGTGGGGAGAATTGAGGGGGCACTGCGCCGCTTCAATCCATGCGAGAGATGCGAACGCCGCTGGGAGCAGCAGATGAGTGATGCCACGGAACAGGTCCGCGTGCCGCGGCCGCCTTCGCCCGAGCAGCAAGTCGCCGAATATGCAGTCTTGGCGGAGATCAGCCGCATTATCAGCTCCACTCTCAATATCGACGAAATCTACGAGCAGTTTGCCCACCAGGTGTCGTTGCTCATTCCGTTTGACCGTCTCTCAATCTCGGCTGTCGATATGGAAGCCCATACGGTGCAGGCGGTGTATGCGGTGGGCGGCGAGATTCCGGGCTGGGAACGGGGTGTCGTGCACGCCATCGTGCCCGGCGGTATAAGTGATATTTTGGAAGGTGAACGCCGCGGGATTTTATTTAAGACGCCGGCCGAGGAGGAAGAGGCCGGTCAGCAGCCGGCCCGCGACCTGGGCGGCGATTTCCAGACCCGGATTGCCGTGCCCCTCATCGCGCGCAGCGTGTTCGTCGGCGCCCTGAATATCCGTTCGCTGCAGCCGTATGCGTACGATGAAAGCCAGTTGGCACAGGCCGAACGGATTGGCGCCCAGATCGCCGGTACCATCGCCAATTCCTTCGCCTACGAGAAGCTGGAAGCCGCCCAGGGCGAACTTGAAAAGACCGCAGCGGAACTGCGCCGGTCTAATCAAGAGCTCGAGCAATTCGCCTACGTCGCCTCGCATGACCTTCAGGAACCGCTGCGCAAGATCGCGAGCTTTTGCAATTTGCTCGAGTCGCGGTACGCCGACCAGTTGGACGATCGGGCCAGCACCTACCTTCACTACATCGTGGACGGCGCCATGCGGATGCAGGCGCTTGTAAACGATCTCCTGCTCTATTCGCGGGTAACGACGCGGGGCCAAGAATTCGCGCCTGCAAACATGGATGAGATTCTGCAGGAGGCCCAGGCTAATCTTGACGTGGCCATTGCAGAGTGCGAGGCACAGGTCTCTTGCGACGCGCTGCCTGCCGTCTTTGGCGATGGGACACAGCTTGTGCGCTTGCTGCAAAACCTCATCGGCAACGCCATCAAGTATCGCGGCGAGGCGCCGCCGCAAGTCCACCTCGCCGCGGCCAAAGAGCGCGACGAGTGGGTCTTCTCCGTGCGAGACAACGGCATCGGCATCGCCCCGGAATACGCCGAGCGCATCTTTGTTATTTTTCAGCGGCTGCACACCCGTGAGGAATATGGGGGGACCGGTATTGGTCTGGCGGTGTGCAAGAAGATCGTCGAGCGACACGGCGGCCGCATCTGGGTTGAATCTGCGGAAGGCGCCGGCGCAACCTTCCGCTTCACCCTTCCCCAAGTGCCGGAGTAATCGCAAATGCAGGTACAACCCACGGCGAAGCCGGTTGATGTCTTGCTGGTTGAGGATGACCCGGGTGACGTGCTCCTCACCCAGGAAACACTTCTCGGCAGCAAGATTCGGACAAACTTACACGTGGTAAGCGATGGGGTAGAGGCGCTTGCGTTCTTGCGCAGAGAGGGAACATATCAAGGTGTGCCCCGCCCGGATCTCATCTTGCTCGATCTCAACATGCCCCGCAAGGACGGCCGCGAAGTGCTCGCAGACATAAAACAGGACCCGGACCTTAAGACAATTCCGGTAGCGGTGCTCACAACGTCGTCACAGGATGAAGACATCCTGAAGAGCTATGAGCTGCACGCAAACTGCTACATTACTAAGCCGGTCGGCTTAGAGCAGTTCTCGACTGTGGTGCAGTCTCTGGAAGACTTTTGGTTCGCGATCGTCAGGTTGCCGCCAAAGTAGAGCCCCCGCATGCTCCAGAGGAGGAGAAACTGTCATGGCAGACACCAGCGAAAGTGTTCGCCAAGAGCTTTCCATAGAGCGAATTGACGAAACCCAGAAATTAGACGTCCTGCGTTCGATTGCCGAAGAGGTTAGTTCCGTGCTCACGGCCAATGAGAGCATCTCGTACATTGCCTACCAGGCTTGGACCGTACTGGGCCAGAAGTATGACGCAGTGGCGGCTACTAACAATCGCATGATCATATTTCAGCGGCACCGGTTTAGGGGATTCGATTTCCATGACTTTCTATGGGAAGACGTGGCAAATGTGAAGATAAATCAGAACATGCTGTCTTCCTCTCTCGAGTGTACGCTGACAAACGGGGAATCGTATCAGACTAGCAGCCTCGTAAAGGACCAGGCGCGGACGCTCTATACCATTTGCCAACAGAAGGAACAGGAATGGCGGGAGCGCCGGCGTGTCCGCAAGATGGAAGAGGAGCGCGCCAAGGCAGGCGGCACCCAGATTACGATGCCGGAAGGCGGTGATGTTGGACCTGCGCATGCGGCCGAAGACCCGGTAGAAAAGCTGGCAAAAGCCAAAGAAATGTTCGACAAGGAGCTGATTTCTGAGGCTGAATACGAGACTCTCAAGGCGAATATCTTGCAGAAGATGTAGCAATGTTTGCTTTGAGGGTTAACGCGCGTCAAGCTTGTTGTATTGTCGCACGAACGGCAATTTCGTAGCGTAGCGCCACACCCTCCGGAGATGCGTGGAGCGTTGAGGCGATTTGCGCTCACTCTTTCCTACGGGGATCCTCTTCTTCTAAGTCTTCCGCAAGGATAGCTTGGTAACGATAGCGCGTGCGCCGCAGGCGTTTGCCGCTGAGGCAGTCTATCTGATCCGGTTTGAAATGACCCTCAGGCAAAGCGTGGCGCCAAATGTAGGGTTCCACGTCGTCCGCTGTAAGCGTATAGCCGGCTGGCAGCGGACGCTTTGCCACTACTACCTGCCCGCCTTCCTGCCTAGGCGCATTGAGATCGCTCTGTACTGCATCGGGCGCAAAGCCAAACCCCCGCCGCAGCGCTTGGACGATCACGAAGCCGACGGCAAACCCGCCGAGGTGGGCGGTGTACGCGATGCCGCCACCTTGCCCCGACGCCGAACCTATCGATCCAATAATCTGTAGTGCCAGCCAGACGCCAATGACAATCAGGGCCGATACGTCGAACGTCGGCGGGCGCTGCTCTGCCTCTCCGATGAGGCGGCCTATAATCCAGAAGCCGAGAAGGTGGATGGGCATGATGCCAATAGGCGAGAGCGGGAAGAGCACCAGGTAAGCGCCGAGCACACCGGCAATCGCCCCGCTGGCGCCGATGCGTGGAATCGTATCGCTGGCGAAAATAGCAGTCTCGATGATGCCCGCGCCGAGACCGCATGCGACGAAGAAGGCGGCAAATCCCACGTGCCCCATCTCGTCTTCAACGTTGGCGCCAAAGACCCAGAGAAAGAGCATGTTGCCGGCCAGGTGGAGCACACCGAAGTGGAGGAAGGCTGAGAGCAGCAGATTGCGGAGTTGGACGGTCTCGCCGGACCAAAGTCCGGCAGGCTTCAGGCCGTACTCTTGCGCGCTCCACCCCAGGCTGTGCGCCGCCACAAACATGCCAACATTAATCGCCACCAGCGCGATGGTGACGAACGGCTGCCGTTTTCGCTCCTCTTCAGGCGCGGCGTCGATGGGTATAAGGAGCAAACTTGGCCTCTCTAGCCTGAGCGAGCCGGTTATAGCCTAGGGACGATGCGGGTCGTCCTTTTTGATTCTCCGCAAGAAAAGAGGCGCACATTGCCGGACGGCTACCCCAACCCGGTTCGCCGTCGTTACGCCGCTTTCACCTTGCCCTTGCCGTCGCACTTGGGGCATTGCCCCTTGAGCTCATGCCAGCCGCTCGGTTCGTCCGGGTTCGGCCACTTTTCGTCCACGGCGCCGGTGCCCTCGCACCGGGTGCAGACCATTTGCGGATGGGGAAAGATGCGGGGAATGAGGATCCAGGCACTAATGACAAGCACGCCAACGATTAAGACAATTCCCAGTTGGTCCATAGTTGCTACCTCTCTCCACGTACCGGAACACCCTCTTACTCACAGTGTAAGCCAAAGGTGTGGTTTTCCGATAGAGCGCAGCGCGATAGGAGCGTGCGGACGCTCCCACAGAATCGTTTTGTTGGGGCTCCCATTGGTTGCCGCCAGCACAAGAAATCCAGCAAACCTCTACTGCGCAGGTGGCGCAGTGGCTGCCGGGTGAGTGCCGGCGACTCTTTCACTCGGTGGACTCACAGAGGCGGGGGACGAACCCCCTGGGCTACGGAGCTTGGGACTCTAAGGCTATTAGTCCATCAAATGCATGGGTGCGACCAAAAGCACGCGTCTGTCGCACTTTCGCACGACAGGCGCGTAATGCAATTCAATTTATCTTGGCGAGGCATCTCTTCGCGAGACAGCCGCCCAGCGGTAAATTGGCTGCAAGTACGTCAAGCAGCGTTCAACCTGGCGGACAGCTTTTAGTGAGACTCAAGATCGTTACGCCGGTGAGTAGAACCGCCACGTGCCGATGTCTTCCGGCGAACCCTCGTCGTCTTCGAGCAGCTCTTCATAGCTCTCGGCAGCCTTGCGGTACGCGGCTGCATACTCTTCGATAATATGCGGACGGAACTTCTTGAACCACGGGATGCTGTAGGTCCGCGCGCTAATGCCTTCGCTCACCGGCAGGCTGCCCAACGGTTGGCGCACGTCCCGGCTGGCGTTGGCAATGGCGGTGGGCTTGCCGTGGCCGTAAACGTCCGCCTCATGAAAGAGCGGATGCGGATGAAGGGGCTTATTGGTGCCCGGCCCGCAGCGCGCGCCCTCGGCCGAGACTGCCTGCGCAAACCTGGATATCGAGAGACCGCCGACCTCTTCCGGACGGTAGAGTCCGCGGGCCGCGTACCAGCCGCCCATGGTGCTGCCGGAATCTTTGTCAGGCCGATGCGGCGCAAGGCCGGGGACGCCTTCCAAGAGGTCCCAGAAGTAGTTCATGGCTTGCTGGATTTCCGCAATGTAGCCGTCGTAGTACTTGAGAGTCACGCGTCCCATGGCGGAACTGAGCTGGTTTACGCGGTACTTGTACCCACCGAGCGGCAGACCGGCCCAAGGTTTGAGGTACTCGGTCTCGATGTTCTCTTCTGAGTACATGTCGTAATGGCCGAAGGCCAAGGCGCGGTCGTAGATTTCGCGGTCGTTGGTGGTCATAATGCCCGCTTCACCGGTAGCAAATGACTTGCCGCTCATAAGTGACATGCCGCCAACGTCGCCAATCGCGCCTACAGTTCGTCCCTGGTAACGCCCGCCCTGCGCGTGGGACACATCCTCAATGACCTTAATGTTATGCTTGCGCGCGATCTCCAAGATGGCATCCATGTCGGCGGGATGGCCGCAGTAGTGCACGGCCACGATGGCCTTTGTGCGATCGGTGATGCGGTGCTCGATGTCGTTGGGATCGATGCAGAGAGAATCAGGGTCGATATCGGCAAAGACAACGCTGGCTCCCAAGGAAAGCGCCTGCAGGCAGGATGCCCAATACGTCACGCTGGGAGAGATGAGTTCATCGCCGACGCCCACGCCGCAGCCGTACATCGCGGCGCGCAGCGCCTCGGTGCCCGTATTGGCGCCGAGCGCAAAGGTCGTCCCGACCCAGTCCGCGTATTCTGCTTCAAACTGCCGGGTCACGTCCGTGCCGGACATGCCGCCGCGGCGCAATACTTCTAACACGGCTTCTTCGTGTTCCGGCGTGACGATTGGCCAGGTGAAAATGTCTCCGGGATCGCTCTGCACCGACTTGGGACCGCCCAGCAATGCCAGCTTCGACTTTACTTGCATGCCACCGTTTCCTTTCCTGTCACTCAATACGTATAGCTAATGGGTATTGGGGAAGGTTCTTACACGGTAGGATAGCACGAACAAGCAGCCGTTAGCATGTTGGTGAGGTCAAGCTACCTGCAAGACGGGCTGAACCTCATTGTCTTTGTATGCGCCGCGGCGCATACCCGAGGCGCCTGAGGCGAGCTTTCGCACACAGAAGCCTACTCCTCTATACTTGCAGGGGAGCCGGAGAGATCTCGTGCCGACTGTTACAGAGACCTAGCTATGTCAGTACTCAGCGACCGCACAATTTCCAAGTTGATAGCCGCCGGCCGCTTGCGCATTGAGCCGTTTTTTGAAGCGCATGTGCAGCCGTCCAGCGTTGACGTGCGGCTGGGCAGGCACTTTCGCATCTTCCAGCACAGTCGCTATACACATATTGACGTGCGTGAACCCCAGCCTGATCTGACGCAGAGCATAGCGGTAGAGGAAAACGAACCGTTTGTGCTCCATCCGGGGGAGTTCGCGCTCGGCACAACGCTGGAGCGCGTAGGGTTGCCGGATGATCTGGTGGGCCGGTTGGAGGGCAAAAGTTCGCTGGGGCGTCTCGGTCTCATCATCCACTCGACGGCGGGCTACATCGATCCCGGTTTCTCCGGCACGATCACCCTGGAGCTCTCCAATGTCGCCAAGCTGCCCATCCCGCTCTATCCGGGCATGTTCATCGGGCAGATCTCTTTTCTCACGCTGACGACACCGGTTGAGCGGCCTTACGGTTTTCCCGGCCTGGGCAGCAAGTACCAAGACCAGGACAAACCCACCGAGAGCAAGGTGCATGAGGACTTCGGACGGCGTGACGACCGATGATGCGGCGCGCGCAGAGCGTTTACAATCAGGCGCCGGCCTAGGGGAGAAACCTCTAGAGGTGCATTCGAGTCCTCGCGTTCGAGATTTCGCAAAGACGAGACACGAGGCCGACGGGGAAAAACGCCACGGTCGCGTAGACAAGGATTGAAACAATTGTGAGACTTTATATCATCCGCCACGGCCACGTGACGTATCGCCGGGGTACATCCTTGGACAGTGTGCCGCCGGCGGAACGGAGTTACTTGCCTGACCCCGCGCTCACCGAATTGGGCCGCAAACAGGCTGCGCTGCTTGGCGAGCGCTTGCAGAGGAGAGCAGTGCCGGACGACCAAGCCGAGCCAGTGCCCAACGATCGCTCAGGCTTTGCGATTACGCGCCTTTTTAGCAGCCCTATGCGGCGCGCGTTGCAGACGGCGCAGCCCATAGCAACCGCACTCGGTCTGCGCCCCAAAATATGGCTGGACTTGCACGAAGTGAACGGTGTAAAGCATGACGAAGGTGACGGGCGGGGCGCGCGCAACTTTCCGGGGCTTACCCGCGCAGAGGTGGAAAAGTATTTTCCCGAGTACGTCATACCTGGGGACTTTCCGGATGCCGGCTGGTGGAATCCTCCGCCTGAAGGAGACCAGTATCTTGCCCGCCTTGGGCGTGTGGCGCAGACCCTGCGAGCAATGGCAGTGAATTCGGATGAGCACATTGCAGTTGTGACACACGGGACAGCGGCCAGTTTCTTGTTGCATGCCTTGTTGGGCAGCGAAGACCAAGAGAGACTCTATTTCAATCATGCCCATACGGGCATTACGAGTCTGACTCTGGGAGAAAATGAGACTGCCCTGCGCTACCAAAACCGTGTAGAGCACCTGCCGGACGACATGCTGACGGGATCATAGACATATCAAGGGCTCTCAAAGAGTGGTGTGCGCCGCGTGCCCTGAGCGCTACTCGCCGCCACTGAATCTGCCGGTCCAGCCGCGCCTGGCCGCTCCAACCTTGTGAGCTTGTCATGGCCCGCACAGGTGTACTACATTAACTGTGAGCGCTTGTGAGCGGGCGACGCCGATCAAGGCAGTGGACTTCTGCTGGCGCTGGTTGGCAAGAGCGGGGCGATGCGAGTGGCGCAAGCTGTGTTTGAGCGCATCCTGGCTCGCCTGCTGGGCTCATCTCCGAGCTTCAGCGATTGGTGGGGCTAGCGTTCAAGTATTCCAACCCGCGAAGCGTGTGGTAGCGCAGCCACAAAGTGCGTCTGGCAGACCACGGAGTCTTTATTGGCAGAGGCTGTAGTTGTGCGGCGTGTGGCGCTGCTTCACCGCGGAGAAGAACAGCATGAAGCGTGGACGAATTGTTGCCATTTACTCAGTGCTACTGGGAGTATCCATGGCCGTGCTCCTAGGAGGGTGCATTCCCTTCTTGGGGGATGACGAGCAAGACGGCGTGTCCCCCACGCCGTCGCCGACGATCACAATTATCCGGCCAAGTCCTACGGCGGTGGCAGAGCCGAAGGCGCCGCCTGCTTCAGAATCTACGTATGTGGTTCAGTCTGGAGACTTCCTTAGCACAATCGCCGACAAGTATCCCGGCGTAACGTGGCAAGACATCGCGAAAGCAAACAATCTGCAGGACCCGTACCCACTTTCTGTCGGCCAAGAACTGATCATTCCGCCGCCGCCGGGCCAGGAGCCAACGCCGACACCCGCCGGTCCCACGGTGGTGCAGACGCCTGTGCCGAAGAACTAGAAGAGATGCGACGGGCCAAAGGGCTGCTAGAGGGGCCGGATGGCGCCGTCGCCGTAGACAATCCACTTGTACGTGGTCATTTCTTGCAGGGCCATAGGACCGCGGGCATGGAGCTTTTGCGTGCTGATGCCCACCTCGGCGCCAAGACCAAACTGCGCCCCGTCGGTGAACTGGGTTGAGGCGTTCCAATAGACGGCGGCGGCATCCACTTCACGCATGAAGCGCTGACCCACGGAATAGTCCTGCGTCACGATCGCTTCAGAATGACCGGACGTGTAGGTGTGCAGATGCTCCATGGCGGTGTCGAAGTCAGCGATCACTTTCACCGCCAGCGTGAGCGACAGAAATTCCTGGCCCCAGTCGTCATCGATTGCCGGTAGCACGCGGGGCGATTCTCCCAGGATGTCTTGAGTGCGGGGGCAGCCGTGAATCTCCACACCGGCAGCGGCAAGATCGGGAAAAACCGCCGGGAGAAACCGGGACGCAACGGCTTCATGCACGAGCAGCGTATCCAGCGCGTTGCATATCGTATGCCGACGTGTCTTGGCGTTCACAACGATGCGGTGCGCTTTCTCCAAGTCAGCATCCGCATCCACGTACGTATGGCAGACGCCCGCGCCGGTCTCGATGACGGGCACGGTTGCGTTCTCAACGACAAAGTTGATAAGACCGGCCCCGCCGCGCGGAATCACCAGGTCGATCTCTCCCTTTGCCTGGAGCAACCGGTGCACGAGGGCGCGGTCGGTGTCTTCGATGAGTTGCACCCAATGTTCCGGCGCGCCGGCGGATACACCGGCGTCATGAATTACCCGCGCCAGGGCAATATTGGAATATATCGCCTCCGATCCTCCGCGCAGCACGACGGCATTGCCGGACTTGAAGCACAGGCAGGCAATGTCCACCGTGACGTTGGGACGCGATTCATAAATGGCGCCAACCACGCCGAAGGGCACTTGAATCCGCCCCACCGTAATCCCACTCTCGACTGTGCGCATTTCAGTCACCTCACCCACCGGGTCTTCCAGGGAAGCCACCTTGCGCACGTCACCGGCAATGCCTGCCAGCACTATCGCTGAAAGCGTGAGACGATCGATTGTTGCCGCATCGATCCCCGCCTGGGTCGCGTTGGCAACGTCTTTACGGTTCTCCGCAATGAGATACTCGGCTTCCGTCTCAAGAGCATCGGCAACGGCCGCGAGCACTGAATCCTTGGCTTTTTTCGAAAGCTGCGCCACGAGGCGGGATGCCTGGCGCGCGTGCATTAGCTTTTCTGCCAACACGTCGATAGTGACACTCATCGTAAGTTCTCCACTAACTGCGTTTGAATCGTGGTATGCTTGTTCCACATTTCACGAATATTCGTGTTGTGAGTCGCTCAGCGCACTGAGCATATAGTTTCAGTATAGTTACGTGGAGCGGTTCTCTGCAAAAGTTATGAATCGCAAACATAAAAAGCAGCGTCCCCGCGCGAGTAATCCACCCAACCCCAATCGGAAGCGTACCCGCCACACGCAGAAAGAGCACTCTGCCGGCGGCATCGTTTTCCGACGAGAAAACGGCCAGGTGACGATACTTGTCACGCAGAGCAGCGCCCATGACGGCTGGATATTCCCTAAGGGCCATTTGGAGCACGGTGAGACGTCAAGCGACGCCGCGCTGCGAGAGGTCAAGGAAGAGACCGGCGTAGATGCAAGAATCCTAGAGCGTGTCGGCGCCATTCGCTATGTCTTTCGCGCGCGCGGTCGACAGGTTGCAAAGACCGCGCTCTTCTACCTGATGGAATATGTCGGCGGCACGACCAACGACGAGAGTCCTGAAGTGCGCGCAGTGCTCTGGGTGCCGAAAGGCGAGGTGAAACGCACGTTGACCTTTGCGAATGAAGCCGGTTTGTGGGCTAAAGCGCAAGGTCTTCTAGAACAGCAGCTAGCGCGTTCTGCGTGAGCGCGCCCTCGCGGAGAATTCGCCGAGGCCGCACCGTGCAGTCGATGACGGTGGAAGGCGTGGCGCCGGGCGCGGCTCCCCCATCCAGAATGTAGTCTACTGAGTCCCCCAGTTGCGCCCAAGCCTCCTGCGCGGTGGTGGCCGCAGACCAACCGCTGCGGTTGGCGCTCGTGCCCGTGAGCGGACTGCCTGCCGCAGCCAGCAAAGCGATGATTGCCGGGTTATTCGGCTGGCGCACTGCCAGCGTTGTTTCCCCTAGGAGCGGCGAGAGGCCCGGTTGTTTTGGCAAGACGATGGTGAGCGCTCCCGGCCAAAATGCTGCCATGAGGCGTTCTGCATCCGCGGGAATTCGCGTCACGAGCTCCTGCAATTGGTCAAGCGCGGCAATCAAGACCGGCAGGGACTTCTCTTCCGGCCGCCGCTTTGCCTCCATTACCTTCTCAAGTGCGTGCGGCAGAAAGACATTGGCGCCCAGCCCATACACCGTATCGGTAGGATAGGCGACAATGCCGCCGGCGCGGAGCGCTGCCGCGGCCCGCGTGACGGCGGCGGGATCGGACGCAGATAGGATTCTTTCGTTCATTTTCTCAAAGTTAGGTTCGTTATAGACAGTCAAGCATGGACGCTGTCCGGAGTGGGCGAAGGAACTGAGGCAATTGACAAGGGCAACGGAGTCTCTAGGTCCTGAACGTGCGCGAATGCCGCACAATCGTACGCTCACGCATGCAGCACGTGCTGCTCAATCGCCACGGCGACGCCGTCCTCTTCGAAGCTGCTTGTTACAAAGTCCGCGGCCGCCTTTACACGCGGGTCGCCGTTCCCCATGGCTACCCCAAAACCGGCCGTCTCGACAAGACTCAGGTCGTTAAGATTGTCGCCGATGCCCACTACCTGATCGAGAGAGACATCGAGGACGCGCGCGAGCTGTGTGAGCGCGCGTCCTTTGGAGACTTCCGGATGGATCGCCTCCGTGTAGTAAGGGTGGGACTTCGTAATGCCTAGTCGATTACCGAAATGGGCGGTTAATTCTTCGACAAGGCGGTTCGTCTTATTCTCGTCCAGGTTGACCAGCACAAGCTTCGTCGAAGGGTTGTCCTGTAAGAAGACTACCAGGTCATTCACGACCGTGGCCTCCACCCGCGCCAGCCGCATATACGCTTCGGCTTCAGCGGTCATAGTTTCCACGTGCAGGCGGTCATCCGCGAAGGCATTTACCTGAATGCCGCGCGTCCGCGCCAAGGTGACGACCTCCTGTGCCATGTCTGTCGGCACCGCCAAATGAAAGATGGTCTCACGCGATACCGCATGGCGCACCAAACCGCCTTGGTAGCAGATGAGCGGCGCCGCAATGTTGAGTTCTTGCGCAAACGGGACCATTGCGGCGAACATCCGGCCGCTCGCGAGCGTAACGGTGACACCCTGCGCTTGGGCGGCCGCGATGGCCTCCTTCACGCGGGGCGCAATCGTGAGACCATGGTCGATGAGCGTGCCGTCCAGATCGATGGCAATGAGCCGAAAGTCGCGTTCCGGGCTCATGCTTGCAGACCTCGCACAATGTCCATGTTGGCTTGGTCGGGCCCCTTGTCGTCGAAACCGGGCACTTCCAGCACGGCGCATGTGTCCGCAAGCGCCGCATGATTCACGATGTAACGGAATGCTTCCAGCCCGATGTAGCCTTCGCCGATATTCTCGTGACGGTCCTTTTGGGAGTTGAACGGCACTTTCGAGTCATTGAGATGAAAGGCGGCAAGCCGGTCGAGACCAAAATGCTCGTCGATCTCCGCCAGCATGGCGTCGAACCCCTCTGCCGTCTCCACATGGTAGCCGGAAGCGAAGGCGTGGGCCGTATCCACGCAGAGCTTGATGCGCTCGTGGTTGTCGCAGGCGCGGAGAATGGTGCCCAAGTCCGCAAAGCTCGAGCCAATGTTGCCGCCGGAGCCGGCGCTGTTTTCCAGCAGGAGCGGTACCGTGTCGGAGGCGGCAAGCGCCTCGCCAATCGCGGCCGCGATTCGAGGCAACGCCGATTCGAGACCCGCGCCCATATGACTGCCGACGTGCGTGACGACACCGGCGGCGTTGAGCAAGTCGCCCGTTTGCAGTTGGAACGTCAGCGTCATCACCGACTTTTCGTAGTTTTCCGGCTTGGGCGAGCCGGTGTTGATGAGATACTGGGTATGGCAAAAGACAGGCAGCGGCGATTCCACTTGGGCAGCAGTAAAGGCGGTGATGTTCTCGTCCTTGGGCAGTGCGCGCTGCCAGCCGCGCGGATTTGAACTGAAAATCTGCATGCATTCGCACCCGAGGTCTGCGGCCCGGGCAAAGGAGGTGGCGATGCCGCCGGTGGTGCGCACGTGGGCGCCAAGTTTCATTAGTATATCCCTTCGTGAGCGTTATTGGAGGGGGGAGCGGTCAGGAAACGGGCTGCGAACATTATACCAAAGCGAGTGGCCGGTGCGCGTGCTGCCAAGCGTGCCGCGCGCCTCCTACTCCCCGCCTAGGCAGTGTTGACATTTCATGTCATTCCGAGCGCAGCGAGGAATCTAAAGCGTAGCGCGGGGGCTTGTCCCCCGCTTGAGACAGCGCGCGTTAGTGCGGAGGGGATGGATTCCCGCATTCGCGGGAGTATCTGTGTTGAGAGTCAACACAACCTAGCAATTCTTACCTTATTCTTAGAAAAAGCTATTGACAAATCGCAGACGCAGTAGGGCACTGGAATTAAGGTGGGAGAACGTACTCTTGGCAGCGAAAGGAGAGGCGAGATGGAACGGTTTCGGCGAGGCCAGCGCGCCATGCTGACAGTCGTGATGACGCTGGCCTCACTTGCTCTTGCCGCCGCGCCGGCCGCATGTGCTGGCTGATGGCGGCGTGCAGTACGACGAGTGTGCATGCATGAAGGAGGAGTACAATGTTTAGCCGACAGCTTCTAGGACGAACGGGAGCAGGTGCTGCGCTCGTAGCGGTGGGCATGTTCTTCCTCGCCACGTCACTGTTCGCCCACTATTTTCTGGGCTATAGCGCCGTGGACGATGGGGCCGACGGACGCGAGATCCGCTGGCTGGACTATACCCAGTACGACGATGCGCGTCAATGGGCGATTGACCAGTGGCACGCGGAGGGCAAGGTGGCGATTCTGCCCCAAGCCGCCGGGCACATCGTAGACCTCGAATGGCGTGACTACAGTGACTGTAGGAAGAAGGCCTACCTTGCGTACTATCAATACCATCGGTTTGGCATAGACAAGGTATACTTGAATACGTGCAAGCTGAACAGCAAGACGGCGGCGCAGAAGCGGGCCGTGGCGGTGCACGAGCAGGGCCATGCCCTGGGGCTGGCGCATAATCCGAATGATGACCAGATAATGTATGAGTATCCCTCGTCAACAGGCCACACCACGCCACAGGCGCATGACCTTGAAGACTATCACGCGCTGTGGCCATAGAAAGGCTGTTTTTGGGGAGAATGCGGCGTAGCGCGCCGCAACAGGTACTACGTTTAGCGTGAAAGGGAGTAGACGCAATGAAAGCCTCTATACGAAGGACACTTCTGCTCTTGGGGACACTCCTCTGCGTTCTCGCTGTCGCGGGTTGTGGCGCGGCCGGCGGGCAGATGACTGGCGCGCCGTCGTTCCAGCACGAGGACATCCGCAAGGTGGTAGGCGTTTCCACCCATATCTTTGTCGGTCGGGTGGTGGCAGTGGCGGGCAATGAAGGGATACCGACGTCAGGGCCAGGAAATGTATCCATTCCGCGGACGCAGTTTTCCGTGGAAGTGTTGGAGAACGTCAAGGGCGAGTTGTCCGGAACCGTGATCGTAGATCAGATCGGTGGCGCAGATGGTGACAGCATTATCGTAGACCTGGAGGGAGATTCACTCTTGCAGGTTGGCAAGACCTACCTGCTGGCCACAGAGTACGGGACAGACGACAACTGGTACGGCATCGTTGCCCAGGGTTATGGGAATGTGATGGTCGAAGATACGGCAGCGCGGACGCGCGAGGTAGAGCGCTTTCGCGCGGCAATAGCGCATCAGATTTTGCCGTCGTCATCTGAGTTTGAAAAGGTGGGGCCGGTGCCGGCGCAGTTCAAGCTGCCGCCGGCCAGCGAGCGGACTGCGCCCTAAGCGCCGCTAAGAGAGGGCCGCCCTCATGCCCTCTCGTTGGCTTGGCTTCGCTCTTTGAGCACAAGAGGGATGGGAAGGGACGCGATAAACCGCGTCCCTTCTCTTTTTCTCCCAGCTTCCTCCAGCGGTGGCAGACTCAATCAAACCAAGGCACTCCAGCGTCCCGCCGCAGCTACGCTTGACGCTGCCGCTCGGCGCGGGTGGAGCGAACCTTGCCCAGGCCGCTAGGACATCTGTGATGACGCTATAATGTGGAATAACGGTCTTGCTTGTCCCCCGCGTTTACGGCGGGGGAGAGACGGCCGTCCGAGTTGCTGATGGCGTAGGCGGCAGGCGCGCTACTGCGTGAGCGTCAAGTAGACGGAAGAGAGTTACGGACGCATGCGGAATATTTTGAGCGGGCTCCTGGGCAGTCGCGAGGAAGAGGAGATTGAGCCCGCGGTGCGTTCGGCACAGCGCGACCCCTCAGACTCCGGCAGGCCGCTGCATGATCTTGGCGGCGGAGTCCTGCTCTACGAGGACGCGTTTGCCCTGGGCAACGAAACGTACCGGCGCCGCATGCCCCCGCTCTCGCTCGCCTTAGGGCGCACCGAAGATTCGGCGCACGACGAGATTCCCAGCCAGTTTGACGGGTGGGACGGCGCGCGCAGCTTTGCAAGCGCAGTTCCCCGCGAACATGAGGTGTTTCGCTACTGCACCGCGAGCATGACGGCAACGCTCAGGCAGATGGCACACGTAATGAGCACGGACTCCGCGTCTTCGTCGAGTTTGGCTACTTCCACAAAGCAGACAAACCCTTCTATTCTGCTTACCGGGCCCACCGGATGCGGCAAGACGACGCTGGCTAAGACCTTCTGTTTCCTTGCGAACGAGCCGTGTGTCGAGATTACGTTCAGTGGCGATACCGCGCTGAGCGACTTCTATCAGTCGGTGGAGGTGGTCACTCAGGCCGGCAGCCAGGCGCACAGCACGGCAACCCTGCTCGGCCCGGCGGTGGATGCCATGCTCACCGGTAAGAAGCTGTTGTTGAATGAGGTGAACATAATCCCCCAGGACCTGCTAAGCGTCTTCACGCAGGCGCTGGACGCCCGCCAGGTGGTGCTCTCGGGGAGCGAGTGGGGCAACGTGACCGTGCCCGTGCACCCGCAGTTCGGCGTCATTGCCACCGCTAACCCCAACTATACCGGCACGCTTGAGATCGGCGTCACGTGGGAACGGCGTTTCGGTCACGGCACCGGCAACGTGGCTATGGACTTCTTGCCGCCGGCAGAGGAGGCTGAGGCGGTATTTCACGAGTTACAGCGGGTTGCCGTGTTGGCGCAAGTGGATGCCATGCCGCCGCAGGAGGCGTGTGCGGCGGTCGCGGCGGCAGCGGCAGAGTTGCGGAGCCATCCGGAAGTGGGCGGGATCATGCGCGACCGCGTGTCCACCCGCTCGCTGGTGCACTGGCTCAGCGTGTGCAGCCTGACCGGTTTCAGCTTGGCCGCGGTTGCGCGAGATGCCATCCTGACGCTAGCGCCGCCGGAAGCGCGGCAGGAGGCTGCCGAAATTGTCGAGAAGTCGCTCCGCAATGTTTCTTGGCCGGCGCGCACCCGCCGTCGCGTGAGCGGCGTGCTGCTCCCTGAAATTACGGTGCCTGAGGAAAGTGTCGTTCCCCTTGCGAGTATTGTGCACACTTCCCTGCCGTTGGCGCAGGGCGAAGCGACTGAGAGTCGCGCGGGTGGTCTGGAGAACGAGGTCTATCAGCCGCTTGCGGACGATGCGCCCGGCGCACAGCCGGCGCTGGCGCGCTACGATTGCACCTTGCCGGACGGCACCCGTCTGCTGCTGCGCGAGCCGCTCTATAGCTGGGCGGGCAACCCCATGGCGCTGGGCCTGCGTCTGCAAGCGTGGGACGCCAATGGATTTGAGATTACTGATCCGGCGCGCCTGGACGAACTGGAGGCTACCTTGGGCGCTGAGTTTGGCATTACAGTGCCCCGACCCATCGGCAACCTGCCGGCGGCAGAAGTGGCGTTGCCGTGCTTTACACGCTCGAGTTGGACGGCATTGCGGCTGTTGGAGGCAGCGCTCGTACTCGATCGGCCCGTTTACATTAAGGGCCCGCCAGGGAGCGGAAAGTCCGCGCTCGTGCGCTCGCTCGCACGCCTGCGCCAGGTGCCGTTGGTTGAGCTCTCGTTCACGGGTGAAACGTCAAAGCACGACCTGTTAGTCAGCCGCCGCTTGCGCACCGGAGAGACGCAATGGACGGTGCAGGCCTTCCTTGAAGCCATCATCAAAGGCTACATGGTGTTGGTAAACGACTACAATCTCGCCTACTCGGACGTTCACTCTTTGCTGAACAGTCTCTTCGACAAGGGCCGGCGGCTCACACTGCCGGATGGGAGAACCGTAACCGCGCATCCGCAATTTCGTTTGATCGCAACCGGTCAGCCCGAGGGGCCGGGTGTGAAGCCGCTCAATGAGGGCGTCGAGAATCGCTTTGGGGCGATTCTCGAGCTTGCGTATCCCGCTCCCGGAGAGGAACTCGCCATTCTCCGCAGTGTCGGGCGCAGCCTGCCGGCGCCGGCGCTGCGCTCGGTGGTTGATTTCGTCGGTCAGTGTCGACGCTGGGCGGCCGGCGCGGTGCCCGCCGACCTGGAACAAGAAGGCATTTGGCAGGATGCCGTCTCGCCCGAATTGATCGCAGCCGTGGCGGCTGCGGGAAACTGGAGCACCGCCGAGCTTGTGGCAATTGCGCAGAATGCAGATGACGGCGCGGGCCTAGTGGGACGCTTTCAAGAGGGTGTGCTCTCGGCGGCGACGCCAACCGCGCGGCGCGTACTGGAAGCCCTCCTCTTGCAGTACAACGTAACGGCAGAGTAGCTATGGCGACAACCATCACACCGAACTCGGCAACCCAGTTTGAGACGCGCGTACGCAATACGCGCTACGCGCAAGGGGAAGTTGTGGCACTGGCCCGGCTCATACTCCGGGATTCGCGCCTGAACGTGGTTGCCGGCAGCGAATGGGCCTACATCGCCCGCGCGCACACGCTGACCTATCCCGTGCGGGTGCTGGACACTTGGAACGGTACGAGCGTAGTGGGCGCAATTTGCCAGCAAATGGCTGAAGCAGAACACACAGGTGTGATGGGAGAACGTGCGTTGCAGAGCTTCTCGCGCATTGCGCCGGTAGCGTTTGCCGCCGTGATGCCGTTTGCGCGCTTAGTGAACGAATTGCGCGTGAACCGCATGCATCTTCAGCGGCATCCGGGCTCCGCACGATTCCTGCGGGCTTTGTATGCGGATAACCCGCAATGGACGTCCGCCAGGCGGCGCAGCACTCCTCTGCGTGAACAGGTGCAGCAGGGCCTCATGGAGTGTTGGCTCTACGAGACGTGGCCGGAGGGCGTGCGTCCTATGCACATTGGGAGCACCGCTAACCGCTACGTTGACGTGCTGTGGCCTGGTGTCCGGGACGCGCTGCAACGGGACGCTCTGCCCCAAATGCTGGATGTGCTCGCGCGGCGCATGCTGCCAATTCTCAACGAACTGATCGAAGATGACAGCCGTCGTACGCAGAATCGACCGGAGAACGACCGCCCTGCTGCGGACGAAGCTGCTGCGCCGGAGGACGTTGCGGAGGCCGTGGGCGAATTGCACATTGAATTAGATGTCGATGCGGAGGCCGGCACGTCGCCAAGCGCACGTGATGACGCAGAGATGGAGAATTCTCCGACCCAGCAGAACGACGACGAACCCTTGCCGGCGCCGGCCAATGAAGAGGGTGGCCCGGCCAAGGTGGAGAGCAGTCCGGACGAGCGTGCCGAGCTCCGCCGTGATGGGGACCCAATGAAGCGGCAGAGACTGGATCGTCAGGGCCCTCCTCAATTGATCGATCCACGTATGTTCAAGCCGCAGCCGGGGGGGCTAAACCCGATGCCGCGGACGATCATGCAGGGCCTGGGCGAAAGACCAGCGGCGCCCAAGACGGATTACACGACCTTCGACTACCGGACCGCCGTGAGGCGCTTAGAGCCCGCGATCCGGCGGTCGCTCAATGGCGAGGCCGGAAGCAAGGGCCTCAGGGAGATCATGATGCGCCGCCGCTTTGGCACTGTGGAGCCGGGTCGGCGCCCCCGCCGCCGTCGCGGCGGCGATAGCGGCGAAATCGACACCGACCACGTGGAGCGGCTGGTGGTCTCTCCCGAACAAGCCTTCCTGAAGGGTGTGCGTACGCCGCGCGCCGACCATCAGAAGGACTTTGCTGCTATTATCCTGATGGACGTGAGTGGAAGTATGGTCGCGAAGGGGTACTCGACCCGCAAGTTCGACCATACGGTCGATGCCGCCGTGATCTTTGCGGAGATCCATGAGCGTTTGCGCATCCCATATCAGATGATGGCGTTCTCGGAGGACGTATGGCGGCTGCGCACGTTTGAGGAGTGCACGTTCACGACCCAGGTTGTCGCCAACGAACGCACGTACACACCTAGAGACCTGAGCGGCCTCTTTCGGACAATGTTTGAGTATCCGCACAAGAAGACGGACGACGCCGGCGCCATGCGCCAAGCGGTACAGGACATACAAGAGCAGAAGGGATTCAAGACGGTATTAGTCTTGACGGACGGGATCTCGTCCAATCGCCGCAAACTGCAGGAGGTGCTGTTTCAGGTGGAGCGACGCAACGGCATGGTCGGCGCCGGCGATGGGTTGGGCATAATTGTCTTTGGGATCGGTGTACCCGGGGATGCGCTGAGTGAGTCTTACGTGGTGGAAGCGGATGGCAAGTTTCTGCGTTGTTTGCAGACGGTAGTGGTGCCGGACGTGACGCGCTTGCCCCGCATGATACAGACTACAATCGAACGCCGCATACGCGGCGTCTAGGCAGCAAGGAGCAGACGGTGAGGCCGAAGGATCAAGATCGCGGTGAAATTCAACTTCCCTGGGGAAGCCTAGCGGTTGTGCTGATTTGGTTGGTTTGGCTGGTCTTAGCGCAATTCAGCCGGGTGCTCCTCGACCTTTATACGGCAATATCTCCGCTCCGCTTTCTGGGCGCGGTGACTCCCCCAACGTTACGCGGCACAAGTTTCGCCCCTGGCGCTATGGTTGCGGTAGCGCTGCTAATCCCCATACTGGTTGCCGCGGCAATCGCGTTCCGCATAGTGGCAAAACGCTACCGCGGCGCACCGCTGGAGGCGCTGGCCTTCACTCGTCAGAATCCTGTATGGGTACTGGCAGTGGTGGTGCTTGCCGCGGTCTTGTTGACATTCTTGCTGCGGTTTGCCCTTGGTTGGTCCAACTATCCGCTGCCGCTCTTGGAGCCGCCCGCGGGATTCTTCTCGCCTATCGACATAATTCTGTATTGCGTAAGCGTGCCGCTCACGGCGCTGCTGGTGGGAATGCTGATGTTTGGCTTTAGTTACCCATTACTGGTGGCGCGCTTGGGAGTCTGGGTAGGCGGGCTCGTCTGCGCGCTATTCTTCGCACTGCCGCAGCTTGCGATTCAGGGTGTGTACTGGCAGCCGGCGGTGGCTTTGGTCGTAATGGGCATCTACCTGGTAGTAGTAAGGATGCGCGCTGACTCCGCTTATACTGCCACGCTAGGCTACACCGGCTTATCCGTTTACCTCGCCCTTTCGTTCGCGCTTGCGGAACTGGCCGCCGGGTAGAGATTCCGGCGAATGCCACACACCCGCCCGCCGGGGCTCTGCGCGGCGCACAGAAACCAACACGCCCCGCAATGCTTACAGGGCGTGCCGGCGAGAGGGGCAGGGCACCTCTGCCACAGTGCTGGAGGCTGGCGTGCTGCGGCGGAAACGCACTGCTGTCTTGAGAAGGGATCTCTAGATTACTTAGATGCCTTTCACTCTATGACCTGCATACATTCGTCGTAGGATGTACTCTGTGACCGCATAGAGGCCGGATTCGGCTCATTGGTTGCCGGCGCTACGCCAGAGATAGCGGCCGGTGGCACTTGAAACCAGGACTACAAGTACATCGACTAGCGCCCATATGATCGCATTGACGGTCGACTCCCCTTCGGCGCCGTAGTTGAGGAAGTTGAACCAGTTAGAGAAAAACCACAGCGCCAAGACTGCGGTCACGTACGTCGCTGCATTGGCTTCCACGTACTCTTGGGTAATGGCCTGTTCCGTTCGCTGCCGGTCCAAGGCGCGCTTGCGTTGGAAGTGGACGAGAAATGCAGTCACAATGGCAAGCGCGATCGGCCAATCCAAGATTCCCCAAACATCGACAGTGTCTAACGAGTCTCGGTAGAAAGAATTGAACACAAAGTGCACTGCCACCAGCAGCGCGACTGCAAAGTGAAATGCCGCAAGCAATTTCCTCACCATGTCCACCGGGACTACCCCCCTCAAGGATGAGAGACACTGCGTATCTGTGCTTGGGTGCGGCCATCCCCGGCACGATTGCCCATGCCTGGCGCACGCCTGTCGTCAAGAATGCGGTTTGCTTTGGCAGTCAGGCTCTGGCGCGACACCGGCGCTGGAAGCTTGGTTAACTCCGGTCCAGATTCCAGCGCCTCGCGTTTAAACCACTGTCAGCAGCGTGAGTACCCACAGACGAGACACTTTTCGCAGCCCTCCTCGTAGACCACGCCGGCCGCACCGCAGTCCGGGCAGATCTCGCCATGTCGAGACTCGTGCTTCTGGTGCTCAGTCTTAGGTCCAGCCAAGCCGAGCTGTACCACCGACGCCTCATCGTCAGTAGTGGCGCCGTTCATGCCGTTTGCGGCTGTAGGGATGTCATAGATTTCGGCAATTACTTGCGCGATGGCGTCGGGTATCGACAGGACGCGGTTGGGGCCGATGCCCATCACGTCCACCGAGCCGATGCCGCGCAGGTGCTTGTGATACTGCTTGATTGGCACGCCGCTCCGCAGGCCGAGCGTGATCGAGCGCGCTAACGCCTCCAGGTATGCCTGGTCCGCCGTACCGGCTTTGCCAAGCGTCAAGAAGATCTCGATGGGACGGCGATCTTCGCCTTCGCCGGTGGAATTGATGGTCACGTAGAGGTCGCCGCGTGCGGTGACTTTCTCTACGGTCACGCCGGAAACCACCGCCGGACGTTTACGGGGGTGCATCTCTATCGGTACCGCCGCGCCTTTGGCTTGCTCGCTATCAGCACTCTTCTTATTTTCCTCTTCCTTCTTCTCCTCCACGCGGGAGAGCACCGGCGTGCGGGAGCCGTCGCGGAAGAAGGTAATGCCCTTGCAACCCAGGTCGTAGGCAAGGGTATAGAGTTCATCGACGTCTGCTACCTCATAGGAATTCGGCGCATTCACGGTTTTCGAAATGCTGGAGTCGGTATATTCCTGCACTACCGCCTGCACGCGCACGTGGTCCTCCGGCCCCAGGTCGTTGCTGGCGGCAAAATAGTCGGGCACGGGCTCGCCGTCGTGCGCGTCTTTCCACTCTTTGAAGAGCGGGTGGTAGAGGATGTGCTCGCCGGTGCGGTCGACGCGCTTCATGGCGAAGTCGAACACGGGCTCAATGCCGCTGGATACGCCGGAGAGCAGTGACGTTGTGCCGGTAGGCGCTTGCGTGAGCAGAACCCCGTTACGGACGCCGTAGGTGGCAATCTGATCCCGCAGTGCCTCGGGTAGCTGCTTGATGAACGAACCCCGCATGAACTTTTCGGCTTCAAATTGCGGAAACGCGCCTTTCTCCTTGGCAATGTCGACCGAAGCGCTATAGGAAGCATCCCGAATCGTCCGATAGATGCGTTCAATTACCGGCAGGGACTCTCTGCTGCCGTAGCGCACTTTCATCTTAATGAGGGCGTCGGCGAGTCCCATTGTGCCCAAGCCCGTGCGCCGTGTGCCTTCGCGCTGCTGGCGCTCGTTATCTTCAATGAAGTACGGCGTCGCGTCAATTACGTTATCGAGAAAACGAATGGCGATTTTCGAAGTTTTCGTGAGGAGAGTGTAGTCCATCTCGCCGTTCTCCACGAACGCCGCGAGATTGAGCGCGCCGAGGTTGCACACGCCCCATTCCGGCAGACCTTGCTCGCCGCAAGGGTTCACGCAGCGGATCTGCTCGAAGTACCAGGTATTGGAGCGTTTCTGGTAGCGCTCCATGAAGACCAGGCCGGGCTCCGCCGAGCGCCAGGCCGCTTCGCAGATCTTCTCCCAAATTTCGCGGGCCTTGACCGTGCGGTGAACAGTGACGCCCTTACCCAGGGCGCGCCATGCGGAGAGGTCGCCGTTCCAGATTTCGTCGTATTCCGGATCGGTCGTGTCCGGGAAGACGAGGTCCCAATTGCCATCGCGCTTGACGGCTTCCATGAAGGAATCCGAAGCGCAGATGGAAAGGTTGGCGTGGTTGATGCGGGAGAGATCGGTCTTGACCGTGATGAACTCCTCGATGTCCGGATGCCAATCGTCCAGCATGAGCATGAGCGCGCCGCGGCGCGAGCCGCCCTGTTGAATGACGTCGCCGGTGGCCACCGAGTACAACTCACCCCACGAGCACGGGCCGCTGGCGGTGCCGTTGACTGAGCGAATGTAAGAGCCGCGCGGCCGTAGACTGGAAAGATTGATGCCCACGCCGCCGCCGCGCGCCATGATCTCCGTCATGACGCTCAGATTCTCCAGAATGCCGCCGCGGCTGTCTTGGGGCGACGGGATTACATAGCAGTTGTAGAAGGTGACCTCGTGGCCCGTGCCCGCGCCGGCCAGAATGCGGCCGCCGGGGACGAACTTGAAGTCCCGCAGAGCCTGGTAGAATTCTTCTTCCCACGCGGCGCGATTCTGCTCTTCTTCCACGGCGGCAATGCCGCGCGCCACGCGCCGCCACATCTGCTCCGGATAGTGCTCCAAGGCGGCGCCAGTCTCGTCTTTGTTGGAGTACCGGTCGGCAAAGACTTTCTGCCGAATGCCTTCGAGCATAGTGCCGGTTTTGGATTCCGGCAGGGACCGCCCATTGGTGCTTCTGCCGTTGGTATGAATGAGTGCCATGGCTGGAATCTCCTTGGGTTCGTGGATGTGGCAGACTGCGCGAATTGCTGGAAGAAATGGAATGCACTAGAGACTAACGTATACGCTATGCGGCGTAGCTGCGCTACTCAATGTGCTGCGTACATAGTATATCTTGTTGTAGTGGAGATTATAGATAACAAGATATAGGGTGTCAAGGAAAAATAGGGTCGTTTTCGGTGGAATTACCGCGGTTCGGCAATTAAGAGAGCGGGATAGGCTAAGGCGTTCAACCAAGGGGATTAATATAGCATACCACACGTAGAACCGGTGCTGCGTCACGCGCCGCACGGCGGGAGTAAACGGCCGGCGTTGTTGAAAAGCGGACAAGAACAGGTCGGTAGTAGGGAGCGTCTCACATCAACCCTGAGCGCATGGTGGTATCCAGGGGAAAGCTGTTCACTCCGTGTCTCCGTTAGCGAACGGAATCTCTCGTTGAGATCCGCGCCGCCTGGGAATCTCAAGATTCGCGCCGCGCGGGGTGTTTTCTACTAGCCATTGGCCCAGCGGTTTGCGCGGCGGGGTCTTTGCGTGCCAGGCGTCGGCGGGCACAACGACACAGGGATTGCGGATGCCGATTTGCTGCGGCCCTTCGGATTCCGCGAGCCGCAGGATTTCAGAAAGCCGCGCCTTGGCCTCCGCCACGGTCCAAACACGCTGGGTAGCCGATTCTTTCACATGCAGACTCCCTGTAATTCTGTCTCTACAGTTTAATGTAGACTATATCTCTAGAGGCTGGCAAAGTACACCGGATAGAAATGCCACAGTACACAATGACTATTCCCTTCTCTATAGCTTGCTTACCCTCGTAGGTAATATGGGCACTCCGAATTGGTCTAACCGCACCATCTTCACTGGCGACAATCTCGACATCATGCGCGGCATGAATAGCGAGACTGTTGACCTCATCTACCTCGACCCTCCTTTCAACTCCAATCGCAACTATGCTGCTCCGGTAGGTTCCAAAGCTGCGGGCGCGGCCTTTAAGGATACGTGGACTCTATCCGACCTAGACGTGGCTTGGATGGGTCTCATTGCCGACCAAGAACCTGCCATCTACAAGCTGTTGGAGGCGGCCAGACTGACACACGGCAAGGGCATGCAGTCATACTTGTGCATGATGGCAATTCGCTTGCTTGAAATGCGGAGGGTATTGAAGAAGGCCGGGAGCATTTACCTACATTGTGATACTACAGCGTCCCACTACCTCAAAATGCTCATGGACGCGACATTCGGAGCGAAACTATTCAAGGCGGAAATTAATTGGCAAAGAACGACCGCGCATAGCGACTCACGCACGTTTGGCAATGTATGTGACAAGATCCTCTTTTACGGCGTGTCGCCTATCAATGCTGATGCCATCCGCACCCCTCTAGCCGCTTCGTATGTGAAAAGTCACTATAGCTTTTCAGATAAGAGAGGACGCTATAGGACGGATAACCTAACGGGTCCCGGCCTATCAGCGGGCGAGAGTGGGCATATCTGGCGAGACTATGACCCTTCAGACATTGGGCGATGCTGGTCAGCTCCGAAATCCGGCAAGTATGCTGAGTGGATTGACCAAAACATCATACCGGGATACTTGGAGATTGAGAGCGTATTGGCGCGCTTAGACTCATTGGAAGAGGCAGACATGCTCATCCATGCGACTAAGGGGGCGGTGCCACAGCTCAAGCGTTACTTGGACGCTAACCCAGGTCAAGTGCCAAGCAACAACTGGACAGACATTAGTGCGGTCAATTCACAAGCCAAAGAGCGTATAGGCTTTCCGACCCAGAAGCCCCTAAAGCTCTTGGAGCGTGTCATATTGGCGTCCAGCAACCGTGGGGATGTGGTCCTAGATCCCTTCGCTGGATGCGCAACCGCTTGCGCTGCAGCAGAGTCGCTGGGACGACAGTGGGTAGGAATCGACCTCTCGCCTAAGGCCGTGGAATTGGTCAACTTCCGCTTGAAAAGCGCGCTAGGTAGTCTCTACCACTACGGCTTCGTAACTTCCCGCGAAGACATACCAAAGCGCACAGACATTGATGCGCCTATCCACTACCGCCAGAACAAGCACGTGCTATTCGGACGGCAAGAGGGTGTCTGCAACGGCTGCAAAATGGACTTCCCCTTCAAGATATTCGACGTAGACCACGTAGTGCCACAGTCTCGGGGCGGTACCGATCACATAGGTAACCTGCAACTGCTGTGCTCCTCGTGCAACCGTATCAAAGGCGATAGGCCGATGGAATACCTGATGGCGCAGTTGGCACAAGCGAATGCGCCAACTGCATTTCGCTAATCACTATCCGATTGGTGGATTGGTCTGACAGGTAGTGTTTAATCCGCACTAACAGCTGGCAGCATAGAGCCAACTTCCTATAATTCCGTACCCTTCAAAGCCAAAGTTCTCCCAATAATGAAAGGAATCTATGCAACACGACTGAGACGATCGCTGGCAAGAGGGGAGCCACTAGAGTTGCAAGGGCAAGCATTACCAACACCCAAGTTAAGAGAGTCACTGTCTTCTGGACTCGGACACTTTCTGTTGCCCCGATCAATGTGCCATATTGCGTCAAATGGCTACGAATGGATGCATCCGTTTCATGAAGCCAGCTTGCCTGTCTACCTATGACCTGATTTAGATAGTCGCTCAGAGAGAGCTTTTCCCTATATATTTCGGGATTACAAGGCTCGAATGGGTCAATATCGTGAGAACGAGCAAACTGCCTTTCAGCATGGTTCGCCAATTCAACCGTTACAGCTGCAATGTCGACGCTGTATGAGATGTGATGTCCAAGATTCTTGAGTACTTTAATAGGAGGCTGAAGAGTTGTGTTGCTAAGTGTGGTCGAACTCCGCACTCGGCTAAGGTGTTGCGTATATCCTTCAAACATGGGCAGAATTGCCCAAATGGCAATCAATTTCCACATCATAGAGTCCACGAAGAGGATTCTATTCCGTCTACACTCTCCACTGTATCCATCTGGGATAGATTCAGTCAGCCTATTGACGTTTGCGGCTAGAATCGAATGATGTTGAGGGCTGTTACTCCAGTCTTGAGCGACACTGAATTTCAAGCTCGGAATGCTCTTGCTTTTCCAAGCTTCTAGGTCATGGCTCAGGCCCAGTAACCTAAGGTATTCTGGTGGAATTCCCTCTTCCTCCGTTAGAGATGGAAAAGGGTTACCTTCTTGTAACGTGACAAGCTCGCAGGTCGGGATGTTGCCATCAAGCAGTCCGGACGAAAACAGCCCTGGAAGATTTGTAATAAACCAAGTTTGCAGTTCGCTTAATACTTTTTCACGCAACTCGCCAATTTCATCAGACTTCTGTTTCCATGGCTCATGATATTGAGTTCCACTTCCGGCCTGGGATGTAAAAGTCTGCCGATCCACCCTTAGGGATCTGTCAAACATACCGGACCTGTCTTCATTTAGAACAAAGCATACAACGATGCTGATTAGGGAAGGAGTAACAGCATACATCCAGGCATTTGCATACTCAATGTCAGTTGGCAGCTCTGACTTGCGTCTGGAATTGCCGAATGTTGATCTCGAGTCTGGAGGGTGCAGGAATCCAATATTTAGCCAAGCTCCTCCACTTTGAAACCGGCGCAATCCGTTGAGCAAATTGACAGGATTCATCATAGGATCGCGATTGTATTCTGTATCCCACCCTAGGTCCCTAAATCTCCCAACTAGGCGATCCATGTGTACAGGAGTATAGAATTCCACTGCCCAAACACAGCATAGATTAATTGACTCATCCTGCGGAGGCGTGGTTCTTGCATTTTCTTCAGGATCCCTCTGCCTCATGGATTTCAGAAGATTTGGCGCCTGAGCCTTCCAAGTTCGCCTAAAGGCCCATCTGCGTTGTAGTACCTGACTATGTTGAAGGAGTTCTTTCATAATTTGTGGTTACATGTGCAACTCATTTTGCTCAATGATTCCTACCACACCGTAGGTTTTGCTAGGAGTTAGGGCGGCAATTAATCTTGCCTCCAGCAGATGTCTAAAGTAGCATGAAAGACAAGTGCCAACTCCCGCATCTGCGGGGCTGGCACTGCTTATGTTGACGCCGAAGAGCACCATTCAGGTCCATGGAGTCATGTGGAATAGAGAGGACTTGCTGCCGACTACTATCCCAGGTGTTTGAGCACCTCGTCGTGTTCGGGGAAGCGGCCTTCTTGGTGTTTGGAGAAGATGACGTTGTTGTTGAGGGTCACCTCGAAGGCGCCGCCGCCGGAGGGGATGAGCTCGAGGCTTGCCAGGTTCTGTTCGTATTTATCCAGTATTTGCTCCGTCAAACTGACGGCTTTCGGGAGATAGCCTCACGAAGTGCAGTATTCGATGCTGAGCCGCTGCTTCTCGGCCATGGATGTGCTCCTTTTGCTGTCGTATGAGTGTATCGTTTCGTAATCATCAGTATTACTCTTTCCGCGCCTCATGGTCAATGGAGAATTCGTTGCCTCAGCCATTGACGGCGCCCTTAGTGGGTGATTTCTCGCGCAAAAGGCTTGCAAGGGGCATACCAGCTTGGTACCCTGACTATGGCTACTGTGGGGTAGGATGTTGCGATCCTGAAGCTGCATTGCTTCGATCCGCGGCAATTTGCTGCCGGTACCTTCAGGGGAGGATGAAGAGTAGTCATGAGCCAAGCTATAGAAGATGGGCAGAAGCTCTCCGCTTCTACCAACGGCCAGGTGCGCGTAAGCGTGCGTGGTCTGTGGAAGGTGTTCGGCCCGGCCGCCGACTCTGACGTGGGGGAAACGCTTAAGGGCAAGACCAAGGACGAGGTCCAGGACGAGCTGGACTCCGTGCTGGCGTTGCACGACGTGAGCTTCGACGTCCACCAGGGCGAGACCTTCGTGGTGATGGGACTCTCCGGCAGTGGCAAGTCCACGCTGGTGCGCTGTCTCATTCGCCTCATCGAGCCGACGACCGGCCAGGTCATCATAGACGGCGAGGACCTTCTCAGTCTCACTGAGGAAGAGCTTACGGAAGCGCGCCGTCAGAAGACGGGCATGGTCTTCCAGTACTTCGGCCTGTTGCCGCACCGTACGGTGATCGATAACGTGGCCTGGGGCCTGGAAGTGCAAGGGGTGCCCCGGGAAGATCGGCGGGCGCGAGCGGCCGAATTGCTGCGCGTTGTCGGGCTGGACGGCTGGGAAGAATACCACGCTTCGGCCCTCAGCGGCGGCATGCAACAGCGTGTCGGACTTGCGCGCGCGCTGGCCTGCGATCCCGAGATTCTGCTCATGGATGAGCCCTTCAGTGCGTTGGACCCCCTCATTCGGCGGGATATGCAGGATGAGCTCATCCGCCTGCAAGAGCAGATGCACAAGACCATCATCTTCATCACCCACGATCTCGCCGAAGCCACCAAGCTGGGCAGCCGCATCGCCATCATGCGCGACGGCGCAATCGTGCAGATCGGGACGCCCGAAGAGATTTTGGCGAATCCGGCCGACGATTACGTGGCCGACTTCACCCAGGACGTCCGAACCTGTTCGATTGTTACCGTGGGCTACATCATGGAGTCATGCGCGGTCCAGTTGAGCGTGGCGACAAATCCTAACGATGCGCTGGCGGCGTTGGATGCAGATGGGGCCGATCGGGCCTTTGTCGCATTGGCGGAGGGCGTCTATGCGGGCGAAATCACCCGCGCCGCCACACGACAGGCTGCTGACAGCGGTGATGCCACCATCGAGCGCGCTGTGTCCCGCCGGTGTGAGCCGGTGCTTGCCAGCTTGTGTATTGAAGACGCACTTTCCCAAGCCTGGTCCAACGATGGTTGGATTCCCGTGGTGGACGAAGGGGGAAGACTGGTTGGGAACGTCGAACGCGATGCGCTGGCGCGAACAGTTTTCTCAGAAGAGCGCGTGGAGGCCGGCGTGTAGCCGGAACGCAATATGGCAGTAATGACGCGTTTGAAAGAAACGACCGCAGAGATTCGGGAGGCGACACGCAACGGCGCGGCTGGGCCTTCCAAGGCCATGCTCGTTCTTGGCGGATTTCTTGCGTTCTTCCTCGTGATGGTGTTGGTGTGGGGTCCCAGGACCGAGTTTCCCCTCGACTGGAGTCGCGGCATCAGCCGCTGGATCAATGAGGGGGTGGAAGCCATCACCGTCGCTTGGGGGCCGGTGTTCGATCTCGTCTCCGATGCGGTGCTGCGGTTCTTGCTTTGGATCGAGACGGCGTTTCTATGGACGCCGTGGCCGGTGGTGATCGTCGGTGCGGCTCTGCTTGCCTGGATCACGGTCGGTTGGAAGTTTTCGGCCTTTGCCGTGGTTGCTCTGCTTACTACCGGCGTGTTCGGACTGTGGGAGAGCGCGATGGAGACGATGGCGCTGATCGTCGTCTCGGTCATTCTCTCCATCGTCGTCGGTATCCCTATCGGAGTGCTATCCGCGCGCAGCAACAACTTCGATGCGGTACTAAAGCCGCTGCTCGACGGCATGCAGACCATGCCGTCATTCGTCTACCTGGTACCCGTGGTCATGTTCTTCGGCATCGGCAATGTGCCCGCCGTCTTTGCCACAATCATCTATGCGGTGCCGCCGACGATTCGGTTTACCAGCCTTGGCATCCGTGAGGTGAGCCCGCAGGTGGTCGAGGCCGCACGCTCGTTTGGCACGACACCACGCCAGCTTCTCTTCAAGGTGCAGTTGCCAATGGCGCTGCCGACGATCATGGCCGGCATCAATCAGACTACGATGATGGCGCTGGCGATGATGGTCATCGCCTCGCTCGTCGGCGCCGGCGGTCTGGGCGAAGACGTGCAGCGGGCGCTTGCGCGAGCGCGGCCAGGGGAAGCGCTGCTGGGCGGGCTGGGGATTGTATTCCTGGCAATTATTATCGACCGCATAACGCAAGCTTGGGCCAAGAGTCGCCAAGAGGCGTTGCGGATGTAGTGTGTCTCATTGTTTAGCGGTAGATTGACAGATCAAGTGTATTCTGTCATTAGTGTTTTAGGACGTTACAAGAGGAATTGGGAGGTTCCCAACGTTATGAGAATACGATCGTGGAAGATACTAGGCGGCATGCTGGCCTTGATGCTCGCCTTGATGCTTACGCTGAGCGCCTGCGCCACTGCAGAGGTGGCGCCTGCCGACGGCGAAGCGAAGATGGAGGAAAAGGCTGAAGACGCGGAGATGATGGAGAAGCCGACCATCATCTTTTCCGACCTGAGTTGGGATAGCGCGCAAATCCAGAACGCGGTAGTGCGCTACCTTATTGAGAATGGGTATGGCTACGAGACCGACGCGATCTATGGCGACACTCTGCCGATGCTGGTCGCCTTGCGTGCCGGCGACGTGAACGTCACGATGGAGATCTGGCTGCCAAACCAGGAAGAGCCTTTCTTGCTGGCGCTAGAAGAAGGCACCGTTGAAGTCGTGGGTAAGAGCCTGGAGGACAACTGGCAGTCTGCCTTCATCATTCCACAGTATGTTGCGGACGAAAACCCCAACTTGCGCAAGGTAGAAGATCTTAGAGACCACATGGAGATCTTCGTTACGCCGGATTCGAATGGTAAGGCGCGTCTGATTACGTGCCCGCCTGGCTGGGCGTGCGAGGGAGTGAACGCGAGGCAGGTCGAGGCCTATGGTCTGTCGGACGTGGTCGAATTGGTCAATCCCGGCGCGGATTCGACTTTGCAGAGCGAGATTCGCGCGTCATTCCTTAAGAAAGAGCCCGTGCTCTTCTACTACTGGGGCCCGACGACGTTTTCATTTGAGATGGAGACCGAACTCGGCGGCTACTACTTCCTTGAAGAGCCGGAGTATAACGAGGAATGCTGGGCGGCTGGTAATGCCTGCGCCTATCCCGTGGCCGAAGTCGTGATCGCTGTCAATACAGAGATCAAGGAGTCCGCTCCCGACGTGGTCGAACTGCTCGGGAAGTGGAATTGGAACTTCGATAACCAACGCCAGGCCGAGACCTACTTCTCGGAGACGGGCGCTGAGTACGCCGATGTCGCGATCTGGTGGCTGCAGAACAATGACTCTTGGCGCGAGTGGGTAACCGCCGACGCCGCTGAGAAGATTGCCGCCGCCTTGGCAGCGGAGTAATCGCCTTAGTGGCTACAGCGTCTTCCGCATAGAGGGGTGATGTTCTTCTAGGCGGAACGTAGAATTCGGCAATAGCCGCAAGGCAAGAGGGGCGCACAATCGTGCGCCCCTCTTAGATTCTGCATCTGGTTTGATCGCTGCGGCATCAATTGCGGCCGATTGGATGCCGGTTTGCAGCGGCGCCTATTCTTGGCGCACCCATCACTTACCAGCGGCGTATCGGCTTCTCGCTATCGAGCAGGTGCTGGAGCAGCATTTCCTTGTGCTGGCGTACGAGGTCCTGCGAACCTGGGTCGCGGGCGAGGTTGCGCTTCTCCAAGGGATCGTTCTCCATGTCGTAGAGTTCTTGGCCGTCTTCGGTGTTCCAGAAAGCGTACTTGTAGCGGTTTGTCGTGATGGACTTGCCGCGCACGGCCTGGTTGTTGTCTTCGTACTCGCAGAGCGCAAAGCCCGGGGCGTCCTCGGCGCCTTCCACCACGGACTTGAGGCTGGTAGCCTGCATTTCCTTTGGTATCTCAACACCGGCATAGTCGAGGATGGTCGGCGCGACCTGGAAGGAGCCAATGACGCCGTCCACGTGGGGCACACGGGGCATGTCGGCCGGCGGCGCCACGATGAATGGCACCCGCGCTGAACCTTCCCAGAACGTGCCCTTGCCGCCCCGCGACCAATCGCCCATGTGGTCGCCGTGATCGCTGGTGAAGATGATGAGGGTGTTGTCCGCTTTGCCGCACTCTTCAAGCGTCTGGAACAGCCGTTCCATCATGTCGTCAATGTACGTGCACAGGCCCCAGTAGAAGGCTGTCACGCGCCGGATCAGGCTGTCGTCCGGCAGTTTGGCGAAGCGGCCACCCCCATTCTGCAAGTGCTTGGGCTTGTCGCTGTCGTCCGCGAGGTACGTTGGCGAGACGTCCACGTAATCCGAGGGATACATGCTGTCGTAAGGTCTTGGCGGATCGAACGGCCCGTGCGGCCCGCAAATGCCGCACCAGGCGAAAAAGGGTTGGTCGTGGTCGCGGGCGACAAACTCGCGGGTGTTCTCCGTGATCCACGTGTCAATGTATTCTTCCAGCGGCAGCACGTTCGTTATCGCCGTCATGTACTTGCGATATTCGGGTTCGCGGCGCTGTTCGTAGATGAGCTCATAGCCGCCGGGATGTACCGAGTCCAGCCACCGGGCGTACACAGGGCCTAACGGCCCGGGCCCGAGCGGCGAACCGTACGATTGCGTCCAACGCGAGCCCTTGCCGCCGGTGAGTTGCGTCTCGTTATACCCTTTCGGCGGCATCATGTGGATCTTGCCAAAGGCGGCAGTAACGTAGCCCGCGTCCTGCAGGTGCTCCATGAAGGTGCGCTCCCACGGCGGGAGGCCGGGCGTGCTGTCCACGGCGGCTTCCATGTAGCTGACGCCGTGCTGGTGGGTGTAACGTCCGGTTTGGAGACAGGCGCGGGCCGGAATGCAGACGGGATTCTGGTTGTAGGCTTTGGCGAAGAGGGTACCCTTCGCCGCCAGCGCATCCAGCGTCGGCGTCTTGACCTTCTGATTGCCGTAGCAACCGAGCGTGTCCCAACGCTGTTCATCGGTTGTAATCAGGATGATGTTTGGGCGGTCCATGTGCTGCTGCCCCCTGTTTCTGGTGTGCGTAGGTAATTGCTGCCAGTTGGTTCACATGCAATCCAGCGCTCGGCACAATGGCGACCTGCAAGAGCGCACCTGCATGCACATTGTAGCACTGCAAAGTAGAGCAAACGAGGAGCGGAGTTTGTCGCAGATGCACCAAGAGGGATTAAGGACGGTTCGGCCGCGCCTACAGCCCAACTGCGTTCGCTAGCTCTTTTGTGTACCGCAGGTCCTGCTGTACCTGGGCCAGCAGTTCGGCTTGGGCCATGTCCTTGAAACTGTTAGCGCCCCGATACTCGGCTTGGAACGACGCATAGCCCGTGTAGCCGATGTGCTTCAGGTACTGAAAGGCTTCAGGGAAGGGGATGAACCCCTGGTCGAACGGCACCACTTTCGTGCGCCAGAGCGCGGCGCCCGTCTCCGGGTCTTCTTCACGAAACTGGGCGACGTTTTCCAGGGCAAGCATGTCTATGCGGTCCGCAAGCAGGTCGAGACCGTGGATCCAACCGCCGAAACTCCCCTCGACCCCCATGTGTCCGAGATCGGGATAGTAGCAAAGGGCGGCGGCGTCGTAGTCCTCCAAGAGTAACGAGACCACGTGGGTGGTGGCGGAGAGGGTGGGTCCATAGTGCGCGTGAATGCCGGCCTGGATGGCGTACTTCTGACAGAGGCGCTCAATGCCGCGCAACTGTTCACGGACTTCCCTGATTTGCCGGTGCATGGCGCCAAAGCCGGCGTAACGGTAGTAGCCCAGCTTGAATTGCTTGATGCCAAGATCGCTTGCAGTCGCCAGGATGTCTTCAGCGTGGGGCGATTCTGCGCTCTCAATAGCCGTGGTCAACCAGCCGATTACCAAGCCTCGACTGCGCATCGCCGCGGCCGCTTTGGGCAAATCGGTCTTCACCCGCTCCGGCAGAACGTGGCCCGGCGAGCGCACCGTGAGGTCTACACCATCCATACCAAGGTCGGCTACCGTGTCGGCGAGTTCCGGATAGGATAGATACTCTAGGGGCTTTGAGAGCATTAGGTATTTCATGGATCACCTTTTACTAGGTAGACTCGGCTGTTTGAGCACAAAGCTTAGTGGGATTTTACCAGTGGCTGCTACCCGTGAGTAGGAGACCATAGCTACTGGTAACTGCCCACGCTCCGGCGTTTCCCCACATGCGGAAGTCCATCGCCGATTGCTCCTGTTGCCGCATCGGAGCGGGGGACAAGCCCCCGCGCTACACAATTGGACTCTTAGCCCTTTTATACGATCAGGGTAGCGCATTGACCGTCATTCTAGTAATCGAACCGGCATAGTGGCGTTCACACTCCGTCATGCCCGCGCAGGCGGGAAGATGGACTCACATTTCAAGTGCAACACTTGGTTCATGAATACTTCTGCTGGCGTTTGGTAGTCAAGACACTTGCGCGGGGTGTGGTTGTAGGCCTGCACGAGTTGCGCAAAGCGTTCCTCGGTTACGGTCGCCAGATCGGTCTTGCGCGGCAGCCCGCGCCGCAGGCGCCCGATAGCATTTTCGATGCCGCCTTTTTGCCAGGGAGAGTGGGTGTCGCAGAAGAAGGTCTGCATCCCCAGGTCATGGAGGCGGTAGTGGCGCGCGAACTCGGTGCCGTTGTCGAAGGTGGCGGTTTGACGCCACTCTGGAGGCAAGGAAGCGAACAGGTCGTGCATGGCAGTGGCGATAGGTTCGGCGGCCTTGCCGGGCGGTCGCGTGGCGATGAGCAAGCGCGAGTGGCGCTCGTGCAAGGTCAAGACGGCTTGGCCGTAGGTGCGAAAGAGCATCAGGTCCACCTCCCAATGACCGGGGGATTGGCGGTCTGCCGCCGTCTGGGGCCGTTCTGCCAGCGGTCGGCGCTGGGCAATGAACGAGGCCGGACTGCCGCCTCTGCGCCCCGCCAGCCGCGTTTGGACTTGCCCCGCGGCAGGTAGTGCCGCCACGTGTAGTCCTTGGTGCGTGCCATTTGCGCGTAGATAAAGCGATAGATGGTCTCGTGGGAGATGACCGGGCCGCTGGCGTCCCGCGCCAAGCGTCCGGATACCTGCTCCGGCGACCAGCCAGCTCGCAAGTATCCCAGCACCACCTCCCGCAAGGCAGCATCTCGCTCCAGCTTGCCGCCGCCCCAACGCCGCGCCAACGCCTGTTCCTGGGCATATCTCGCCTGATACCCCTGCTTCCCGGACCCATTGCGTATTACCTCCCGCGTAATGGTCGATGGCGCGCGATCCAGAGCTGTAGCAATTTTCCGCTGCGACTGCCCCGCGGCGAGAAGTCTGGCCACTTCACACCGCTCTTCAATGGTAAAATGCGTGTATCTCTTTCCCATGGCAACACCTTAGCAAAGTGTTGCACTTCGTTTGTGAGTCTAGAGAATCCATCTTCATTGCACCGCAGGAACCCCATTCTATGCGGGGAAAGGCACCCCGCGTTGTTTTCCCGGCCTCGTTTAGATCATGAGCAGTGTGAAGTGCCTGTAGTGCTGTTACCAAGCAACGATTCATAGTTCAACCATTCTAGATTTCTCGCTGCGCTCGAAATGACAGAAGGGCGCCTGCGTAGTGACAGAAGAGCGCCTGCACTTTGGAGAAACGGAAGAGCACTTGCACTTCAAGGAATTCGAGAGTTCACTATGGGCTGTGGAGCAGGCAACGACGCGATGTAGCATCCTGACCACCAACCCGGTCACTGCCGCGTGCTTAGCAACCGCTGCATGGTGCCGCCGAGGATTTGCTTCTTCTCATCGTCGGTGATGGGAGCCAAGAGAATGCGGCCGATCTGGTGCGTGGGACACATCCACGGGAAGTCGTCACCGTAGAGAATCCTGCCGGCTCCCACGTGCTTGACCAATTGCGCGAATATTCCGTAGTACGCAACGGAACCGGCGGTATCCAGATAGACGTTCGGCTCCTCAAGCGCAACGTCGTAAATCGGGTCCGCTTCCGGGTGTCTTCTGCCTGCGCCGGCATGGGCCACGATGAAGTGGGCGTTGGGATAGGCGCGGGCGGTGCGGCGCAGCACGTCAGGCGAGTCCACGCCGTGGCTGATGAGCGGCAACCGGTGTCTGTCCGCCAGTTCAAACGCCGGGACATATCCCGGACCCGCAAAGGGGTACTCATGCAGTCCGGTATGGAATTTGATGCCGCGCACTCCGGCGTCAATGCAGCGTTGCATCTCGTCCCGCACCTGGCTGGCCAGGTTCGGGTCCGGTACGGCGTATGCCAAGATGCGGCCGGGATGCCGCTGGGCCGCCTCCAGGCTCATGTCGTTGCCAGCGCGCATGTCAGCCGTTATCGCCAGGCTGGGGAAGACGCACGATTGATCGATGCCCACGCGGTCCATCGTCCGCACCAGCGAATCGGCGTCCGGCGCGGGCTGCGCGAATCCGTAGTAAAGGCCGAGGTGGGAGTGATTGTTCACGATGAACGTATCGGTGAGCGGTTCGCCGCGCAGGGCCGCCTCGCGGATGGTCAGTGTAGAGGAGTCAGTCGCTGTTGTTGTCTGTGCCATGTCTTCACGTCTTTCTGTTCATAGTTCTTGGGAATCCACGCGTGTCTTATCGCATGCGGTCAGACGACACAGTTGTCGAGCAGGCGTTGCAGGCTGCCGCCGGCTACGGCATCACGATCCTCCACGGAGAAGCTGGCGTAAGTAAGCCCCGTAATGGCCATGCCGGGATCCCACTCCGGTATGCCGGTGCCAAAGACCAAGCGGTCCGCACCCCACCGTCCCGCAACATGGGCAATGGCATCGTGGCCCTGGAAATAGGAGGTCTCGATATACAGGTTGGAGTGCCGCTCCATGAGCGTAAAGAGCGTTCGGTAGTTCGCCGGCGGCTCGCGCAGGAGCACGAGCGGCAGCGTGGGAAACGTACGGACGGCCCACTCGATAAACGCCCACGGCCGGTCTTCGCTCCAGTGCCGGTTGTTGGTGTCCAGGAACAGCGGCACACGGCGCTCGGCCAGGGCTTCGAGCAGCGTGTCTATTTCAAAAGGTTCCAGCGTAAGCCGGTTCATGCCGGTGCACAGGCGCGCCGCCCGCGCGCCGGATTCCAGCAACTGCGCGACGAGTTCGCGCTCCGGCGGCACTTCTCCGGTGATGGACGGCAGGACGACCCAGCACGGCACGAGGCGGTCAATCCCCTTGGTTTGTTCGATGACGAGCCGGTTGCCAATGGCGGGATGCTGCCACTTGGCCCGGCCGTGCGTGACGAGCGCGCGGCTGATGCCGTTCTCGTCCAGCGCCGCGAGCAGGCGCGGCACGTCATCAGGGGTATCGTCGTGGCGGAGAAATATGGGACCCAGGAGAGCGTTGGCGTCAAAGAGGTGCGGGATTTCGCGCATGGATGCCTCCATCCTACTATTCCGACTATGGCGTGGCGCACATTGCATTGATTATACAAGAGAGCAGCCCAGGTATTTGCATGCGTACAGAATGTGCTGCTGCCGGCATTGATTGCGAGCGCACGGCTGGAGCAGCAATGATGCTTCTGCCAAAGCGACTTGCAGACGTAGTGTTCATTCCAGGGCGGCGACCTGAGGCTTGGTCTCGTGGATTCATGCAGACTCCTCTTCTACTCTTTTGCGCCCCTCTCCTTAGACAGATACAGCCTTAACTGAGTATCCTCTTTGCAGATGATCAAGCACGGTAGGCGCCAGTGCCAAACGAGGAGAGCACCATGCCGGCAGCCAGCTCTGACAGCACGCGGTTCTTTCAGGTGGGGACAGCGCGTGCCCGCATCACGCCCGCGGCGGGCATGCCCTATCTAGGCTACGGCTGGGACCGTCAGGACCCGTTCTTGGGGGTCCACGACGAACTCTGGGCCAAGGCGCTCGTTATCGACGATGGCGAGCAGGCGGTCGCACTGGTCGCCTGCGACATGATCGGTTTTCCCCCGGCGCCTTTTGCCGCTTTGGTTCGCGAGCAAGTAGCAACGCATACATCCATCCAAGGCGAACATGTAATGCTCAGTGCGAGCCACTCGCACAGCAGCCACGCGTCCATTGACCTTTCCACCCTTGATCTGGACTGGCCGTGGGTGCAGGACCTTATACACAGTCTGGCAGGCGCAGCGATTGGCGCGTGGCAGCGGCGTCAGCCGGCAGTTATCAAAGTTTCGTCCGGTGAGATCCTTGGCATCTCGGAGAACCGGCGGGTGATCCGCGGCGACGGCAACGTGTACCGCAATTGGGATCGCACGGCTTCCAGCGAAGAGGTGCGGCGCGGCCCGACAGACCCAGAGGTGGGTGTGCTGCTGGCCCAGCGCCCGGATGGATCGCCCTTGGCGGTGCTCTGCAACTTCACGGCACATCCCATCTGCGCCATGAGCCAGGCGCTCGTTTCGGCGGACTATCCGGGCTTTGCCATGGCCGCGGTGGAGGCGGCATTGGGACCGAAAGTTACGGCGCTGTTTACGCAGGGCGCGTGCGGTGACGTCAATCCGCCGCAGGTGCGGCGCAACCCTCGTGATGCCCGCGAAGTTGGGTTGCAACTTGCCGGAGAGGTGCTGCGGACGGCAGCGTCACTGTTGCCCGATGAAGTGCCAACGGTAGAACGCCGCGTCCAGGTGGCGTCCAAACGCGTGAACTGGGACTACCGGGCGGACTTGCCGACGAAGGACGAGGCTGAACGCGCCTACGCCGCTGCGAGGGCGCAATTCCAACTCTTGGAAGGCAGCGGCGCGTCGGCGGCGGAAGTGCGCGCTGAGGCAAACAAGCACAGCGTAGTGCGCGAACAGTACGAACTCACACGCAATGACGCGCGCCAAGAAGAGGGCGAGATTCAGATACTGAAGATTGGGGAGAGCGCGTGGGTCGGCGTGCCCGGTGAGTTATTCTGCCGGATTGGACTAGACATAAAGGAGCAGTCGCCTTTTGCCAATACGTACATTGTTGGCTACGCGAACTGCTACCAGGGATACTTTCCCACGCCGATTGCCTACGAGGAAGGCGGCTACGAGGTGAGAATGGGCCGCTGGAGCCGCTTTACCGCCGCCGCAGGTGAGAGTGTGCAGGAGACCACGCTGGAGTTGCTGGGCAACATGCGCTAATTCTCTTTCTTCTCGACTGGGAAGGGTTTGCAGGCGCACGCAGCAGGGCTGTATCGTCTATCCCTGAACCCACGGTCTCTAGCGGGGGACAAGCCCCCGCGCTACAAAGAGGGGAATACATCACTCTGTCATTCCCGCGAAAGCGGGAATCCATCCGATCTTCTCCAGTCGTAGTTGCCGTCGAGTGGAGGTTTGCCACCTTTCGATTCTCGGCTTCTCCTCCGGCTTAGATGACCTACGCAATGAGATTACCTTTAGCCCGACACTACATCTAACTCCGTCAGGATTGTCGGGCCGCCGTCCAGCGTGCGATGCACGGGGCAGCGTTCGGCAATCTGCAGGAGCCGCTTGCGCTGGGCTGCGTCGAGCGCGCCGGTCACCACAATGTAGCGGCGGATGAGGTCGATCTTGGACTTGCTCTGGTCTTCGCACTCGGCGCAGTCGCGGGCGTGCACGCGCTCGTGGCTGAGTTCTACCTTGACCGCTCGGAGATCCCACTCTTTCCTGTCGGCATACAGCCGCAGCGTCATTGCCGTTCAGGCGCCGAGCGCGGCCAGCAGGAGTTCATAGGGATTGGGTCCGAGACCTTCTCCCTCAGGCGGCGGCTCGTCTGCGACCAGCGCGTGTGTGTCCGTGGCGACGACGTGCTGAAGCCGCTCGTGGCTTCTGATTACTACCGACTGCATCGCGAAACCTCCCGTGGTAATTGGCGCATCCCAGTGGCTGAAAACCTGACCTTGGCTTGAGTCTAGCAGCGGTCTATAAGGCAGACATGAGTTTACGGCCGAATTCTGCCGGGTCGCTCCGTTCAATCACCAGGTCGGTTGCGTCATGGAACCGCATGAAGTCACGCATAGCGCGGGCGACCGAGCCAGCCAGCCGCTCGCTCGGTTTTACGCCCGGTTCGAGGTAGAGCGCTTTTAGCCTGAGCAGGCCGGTCTTTCGTTCCAGCTTCGGATCGAAACGGCCGACCAGCCGCCGCTTGTCCAGGATTGGCAGGCAGAAGTAACCCCAGATTCGGTCCGGCGCTCGTTTGTAGCACTCGAGCGTCTGATTGAAGTTCCACATGGCGCGGTCGCGTCCTCTGGCCCAGAAGAGGCTATCGAATGGATTGAGAAACGTCGTGCGGCGGACGCGGAGGGCGCCATCCGCCGCGGCATCGAGCAGCGGCAGATTGTCACGATGCACCAGGAGTTGATGCGTTTCCCCATCTGCAAGTTGGGCTTGGATGGTGGCGAACGTGCCGTCCGCGATCAGCGCCGCCACCAGCGGTCTTGCGTCGGTAGACTTTAGCTTAAGGTAGTTGCCGACCTGCTCTGGCGCGCACACCCCGAAGGCACGCATGGAGATTTCCAGCAAGTGTTTCAGCGCTGCTTTCTCCGTTGGCTCCTCTCTATCGACCCAGGAGGGTAGCACGCGGTCGCGAACGTCGTAGATGCGCTGAAAGTTGATGCGGTTGGCGATCGCGAGTTCGCCAATGTTATAGAGATGTTCCAGAACTACCTTCGCGTCATCCCAGTTCCACCATGTGCCCGGCGCGCGCTCGCCGGTGCGAAAGTCCGCCGGCCGGGAGCCCCCGCGTTCCCGTACAGTTGCGAAGATGTCACTTGCCAATTGCTGCTTCTCAGGATTCTTCACCCAATTCCTGTACCATTTGTTATCGCCTTGCCGGTAGCTGCGCATGCGCGGCAGGAAATACGGATAGAGACTTAGAGGAATGATGCAGGCCGCATGTGCCCAGTACTCGAACAGGCGGCGGTTGTTGTCGGGTGACGTGTTGCCGTCGTCGAAGAGGAGCTTGTCGAGCAAGGAGGTGTCATAGGTGCCCAGCCGACTCCAGAGCGTGAGGTATTGCGCTCTGTTGACTACTTGGAGCGTATCGATCTGCACCCAGCCGACGCGTTCGATCGCCGCGTAAATGTCCTCTATTCCCGGGCGGGTGGGTTCTCCCGGCGATCTGCCTAGTCCCTGGGCATGCACCGCGACTGTGAGCACGGCATACAGCGGGTAGGGCGACCGCGCGCTCATGGACGTGGGAGTGATTCCGGCAGTGAACGCGCCGGCACGTCTTCTGGGAGGCCGTTCGTGGAAACAGCAGCGTCTCGCCGGTAGAGCGACAGGACTCCAGGCTCATGCCGGAGCGCCGGCGGCTGCCAGCGGCTGCGGCGCTCCGCCAATATTTGCTCGATCTCTGCCGGAGACTTGCGTTCGCCTTTCACGCCCACGATGGCGAGCGACCGAGCGGGCACGTCTATCTCGATCAAGTCGTCTCTTTCCACCAGCGCGAGCGGCCCGCCAAGCGCTGCTTCCGGCATCACGTGGCCGATGTTGGGACCTTTGGCAGCGCCGGAGTAGCGGCCGTCGGTGATGATGGCGGTGCTGGCTTCAAGGTCAGGCCGTGCCGAGATGACGGTGGTGCAAAAGTACATCTCCGGCATGCCGGAGGAACGCAGGCCCTCGTAGCGAATGACCATGGCGTCGCCCGGCTTGATCTCATCGTTCTTTACGCCGGCGATGGCGTCTTCTTCGCAGTCATAGGGCACGGCACGCCCGACCATCTGGTGCGTGCGCGGGTCGGCGGCCACGTGCTTCATCACGGCTCCCTCCGGCGCCAGGTTGCCGGTGAGCACCGCAATTGTGCCGCCGGTCTTATAGGGCCGTTCAATGGGATAGAGCACTTCCTCTTTGCGCAGGCCGTGGTTGTCCAGGTAGCCTGCGATCTCGTCGAACCAACCGGACTCTTCCAGGTCTTCCAGATTCTCACCGATGGTCTTGCCCGTAACCGTGAGGCAGTCAAGGTAAAGAAAGTCTTTGACCTCATTCATCAGGGCCGGCACGCCGCCGCAATACCAGATGTACTCCACGGGATGCGTGCCGTACGTCTTCACATCGGTCAGCACCGGGACTTTGCGGCCGATTTCGTCGAATTGCTGCGGGAGGACCTCAATGCCCACCTCTGCGGCGATAGCGGGCAGGTGGAGAAGGAGATTGGTGGACCCGCCCACGGCGGCGTGAAGAACGAGGGCATTATGGAACGCTTCCGGCGTCAGGATGTCGCGGGGCCGGATATTTCGTTCCAGCAGGGTCATCACTTGTTCACCGGCATCCCTGGCCATGCGGGTGAGTTCGCGCAGAGCAGCCGGAATGAGCGCGCTGCCTGGCAGCGCTAGCCCTAACGCCTCCGCAATCACCTGGTTGCTGCTGGCGGTGCCCATGAACTGGCACGCACCCGGCGTGGGGCACGCGTGCTTCTGCTTGGCAATCAGTTCTTCCTCGGTAATCTGCCCTTTGTCCCGCATGATACCGAGCGGATACATAAGTTCTGACGACATGTTGCAGGGACCGTTGGTCTGCGTGCCGCCGGGAATGTGAATGGCCGGGAGATTTACGCGCGCCATCGCCATCAGATGGCCGGGCACGGCCTTATCAGCAGTGGAAATGCACACCATGGCGTCATGGGGATGGGCCAGCGCGTGGATCTCGGTCATATAGCTGATGATATCCCGCGAGGGCAGGCTAAAGCGCATGCCGGCATGGGCTTGGGCCACGCCGTCGCAGATGTCGGTGCAGTAGAATTCTGCGGGCTTCCCGCCGCGCGTGTAGACGCCAAACTTGGCTTGCTCGACCAGGTCGCCGAGATGCACGCTGGAGGGGTGTGAGCAGCCTGTCACGCTCTCCACCAGCACCTGCGGCTTGCCCAGATCGTCTACCGTCCAGTCCATGCCCATGCGCAGGGCATCGCCCTGGCGGTTGAGGTCGCGCAACTTCTGACTCCGCAACGCCATTCCCTCGCCTCCCTCGGTCAATTCATGGGTTGTGTGGTGTCGTCTTGCACTCTATTGTACAGAATAGTGTGCAGAGTGAACGCGTAGAGGACGGTAGGAGTTGGCTGCTAGTTGTAGGAAGGGCTATGTCGACAGGCTGCTGGTCGGGAAGATTATCAGTCTTGGCAGGCAGCTTGCGGCAAAATGCTCCATCCCCACTCTGCCTACGCCAGTGTTGCGTGAGGTTGACGGCGGCTGTGGACATTCCTCCACGTGCTATAGAGAGTCTGTGAAGGTAGTGATGATAGTTGGATGGCTGCAAATTCCGGCGGCAAAGGGAAACGCATGAGTCTTCCTTCTCCTACGGGCCTGGTGCAGGCAGCGATCGCGGAAAAGGGTAAGATTACCTTTGCTGAGTTTATGGAGATCGCGCTCTATGCCCCGGGCGCGGGGTACTATACGGCATCCCCTGGTTCATGCAATGAGAGCAGTACTCCCACAGGCCGTCTCTCCCGCAAATCAGACCGTCATTCCCGCGAAAGCGGGAATCCACAGCGCCAGTCGCGATCCGGTCCGCCGCACGACTACTACACCGCGCCGCAACTCCACGCTGTCTTTGGCGCTTATCTTGCCCGACACGTCGCCCATACTTGGCAAGAACTAGGCGAGCCGGAACACTTCGACGTAGTGGAGATGGGTGCGGGGCGCGGAATCCTCGCCTGGGACATTCTCCGTGGCTTGCGCAGAACAGCGCCGCGCTGCTGGGAGCGCGTGCATTGCCGCTTGATTGATCGCGGCCCCGGACCGAGCGTGAGAGAACAGGAAGCCCTCGCTGAAGTCGCGGCGCATCCCGTGCACAGCGACCGCGAACTCGTCGCGCCTGTGAGCGGTGTGATTCTATCCAACGAACTGCTGGATGCGCTGCCGGTACATCGGGTGTGCGTTCAAGGCAAGGAGCTGCAAGAGGTCTACGTAACGCTGCGTGCCGGCCGCCTGTGCGAGGTTATAGACAGGCCATCCTCGGAGGATCTCGTGGTGTACGTGGAGCGGCTTGGCATGCCGCCGGAGGGCTGGCGGGGCGAGATAGGCCTCCAGGCAACGGCATGGCTTGCGCACGTGGCGCAATTGCTGACAAGGGGTACAGTAATCACCATCGACTACGGCGCAACCTGGGAAGAACTCTGCTGCCCGCGGCATGCCGGCGGTACGCTGTCCTGTTACTATCGGCACCGTGTGAGCAATGATCCCTATGCGAGAATTGGCGCCCAGGACATCACTGCCCACGTGAATTTTTCTGCGCTCATGGACGTTGGCGAGGAATCCGGCCTGCGCACGGCAGACTATGAGTCCCAGGCCGAATACCTGATTGGACTCGGCATCGGCGAGGAGCTGGTTGCCCTGTCGGCCCGGCCTCCTACGGCGGAAACGCAGCGCGCCAAACGGGCGATTACCGATCTCGTCTGGCCCGATGGCATGGGAGGCTTCCGCGTGCTGGTGCAAGAGAAGAGGTCGGAGTAATAGGCTACACTTGGTTGATGGTGGTACTTTGTTTCGCGAATTTGTGAATGCGTTCTACACATAGCGACCGTTGGTCGGTTCAATTGAGTATGAGTGGGCGGCACTCCAATAGGGGTTGAACCCACAATGGGAATTGCAGAATCTACAGAAGGATCGTGTAAGAATGGGAAGATTAGCCCTAACTGGCGGGACACCGATCGTCAGTAAGCCATTGGACAGTACCTGGCCCGTGCATGATGAGCGGGATGAGCGGGCGCTGCTGGCGGTCTTGCAGAGCGGAGCATGGACGCGCACTAGGTCGCAGGGCGCCGAGTCGTGGGTTTGGCGGTTTGAAGACGCCTTCGCCGCCTTTCAGGATGCGCGACATGGCGTAGCGGTTGCCACGGGGTCAAGTGGCATGGAGCTTGTGCTGAAGGCGGTAGGGGTAGAGCCCGGTGATGAAGTCATCATCCCGGCGGCAACGTGGATTACCGTGGCCACCGCAGTAATCACCGTTGGGGCTGCGCCGGTATTTGTGGATATCGACCCCGGCGCCTACAACCTAGACGCTCGCAAGGTGGCCGCAGCAATTACGCCCAAGACCCGCGCCATCTTCTGCGTCCACAACGGAGGCATGCCGGCGGATATGGATGCCCTGCGCGCGCTGGCCGACCGGCATGGCGTTGCCCTCGTGGGCGATTGCGCCCACGCGCACGGCAGCCAGTGGCGGGGCCGCGGCGTGGGAGCCATCGAGGACGCAGGCGTCTTTAGCTTTCAAGGCAGCAAGGTGCTGCCGTTGGGCGAGGGCGGCATGGTGCTCACAGAATCGGAAGAGATCCAAGCGCGCCTTTTCGGCTACCACCACGTGAACGGAATTGTAGGGCGCCCCAAGCCGGAACGTTCGTTGCCCGCCACGAATCTGCGCATGACCGAATGGGTTGGCGCGTTGGGGCTGGTCGGACTGGAGCGCTTGCCGGACCAGATCGCCACGCGTGAAGCCAACGCCCGCTATCTCAGGCAAGGTCTTGCCGAAATTCCCGGTGTAGACAGTCTCGTGTGGGATTCACGAGTGACCCGCTGGAGTTTCTATATCTGGCACTGGCGTTTTGTGCAGTCCGAATTCGAGAATATTCAACGCGACACATTCCTCGCGGCGCTCAAGGCGGAGGGCGTGCCGACGAGTACGGGCCAAACTGCGCCACTTTACAAGCATGCCGCGTTAACGGAGATGGACTGCGGGCGCACCAACTTTCCCTTCAATGCGCGCGTGTATGGGCGGATGCTGGACTATGCCGGCAACACCTGCCCTGAAACTGAGCGCATCGCGGCCACGGAAGCGCTGGCCTTTTCGCACACGCTCTTCTTGGGGCCACGGCAAGACATGGACCAAATTCTTGACGCCGTGCGCAAGATTAGGGAGAATGTCGCTGAACTTCATGCCTGGGAACAGGCACACGCTGACGGATCGCCTGCGTGACAAAGCGCGGGTTCTTGTTGTAGTGTGTTCGACTTGAATGGGTATGGAGGATGGGTGGCGCCCCGGTTCCTGGATCATACGTGGGATGTTCTCATTTTCTTGCCGTAGCGCATAGGTAGTATAGGCGTGCTCACAGCAAACTATGTAGGTAGGAAACATTGGCTAAACGAAAACTGATCGTCGTTGAATCGCCTACGAAGGCGCGGACAATCAAGAAATTTCTTGGCCGCAACTACGCGGTTGAGTCCTCTATGGGCCACGTGCGAGACCTTCCCAAGAGCAAACTTGGGGTGGAGGTGGAGAAAGACTTTACGCCGTCGTATGTCGTGCCGCGCGACAAGAGCGCCACCGTAAAGAAACTCACTGAGCACGCGCGGAAAGCGAGTGAAGTCCTGCTTGCCACCGACCCGGACCGGGAAGGCGAAGCCATAGCGTGGCATCTGCTCGAGGCGCTCAAGCGGAGAATGAAGAACCCGGACTTGAGCGCGAAGCGTGTCGTCTTTCATGAGATAACCGAAGATGCGGTAAGACACGCTCTGGACGAGCCGCGCGACATTAACGCCGACCTGGTGGACGCGCAGCAAGCGCGGCGGGTGCTCGATCGCCTGGTCGGGTACAAAATGAGCCCATTTCTCTGGCGTAAGGTCCAACGGGGTCTGTCCGCCGGACGGGTGCAATCCGTCGCCCTCCGTCTCATCGTGGACCGCGAACGCGAAATCGAAGCGTTTGCGCCGCAGGAATACTGGTCGCTTCACGCTAGTCTGGCGAAGCGGCCGGCCAAGCGCGCTCAGGACCAATTCGACGCTGAGCTTGTGCAGGTGAGCGGCAAGAAGCCTGAAATCAACGATGGAGAGACCGCGGAGAACATCGTTGCGGAGCTTGACGGCGCCGCCTGGCCGGTGCAGAAGATTTCAGTGCGAGAAAGACGGCGACGGCCAAGCGCGCCGTACACTACGAGCACCATGCAGCAGGACGCTTCCGGCCGTTTGAACTTTGGCGCCGCCCGCACCATGCGCTTGGCACAACAGCTCTATGAGGGCATTGATATTGGCGGCGAAGGCCAAGTGGGTCTCATCACCTACATGCGCACCGACTCCGTGCAGGTCAGCAATGAGGCGATTGCGCAGGTGCGGCAATTCATCGGTCAGACGTTCGGTCCGGATGAAGTGCCCGAGAAGCCAAATCGCTACACGTCGCGAGTGAAGAATGCCCAGGAGGCCCACGAGGCAATCCGCCCCACCAGCGTCTCGCGCACGCCGGAACAGATGCAGGAGTTCTTGGATACCAACCAACTCAAGCTCTATACGCTCATTTGGCGGCGTTTCGTTTCCAGCCAGATGCGCCCGGCCGTGCTGCAGACAACATCGGTAGACATCGTGCCGCAACGAGACGGGACCGACCTGAAGTACCGTTTTAGAACGTCGGCAACGAAAGTGAAGATTCCCGGTTTCTATCAGGTCTACCGCGCAGACGAAGAACAAGCGGACGAGAAGAAGTCCCTGCCGCCATTGGCGGAGCGCGAGGAGTTGGATCTCAATAAACTCTGGCCGGAGCAGCACTTCACCCAGCCCCCGCCGCGCTTTTCCGAGGCGAGCCTCATTCGAGCGTTGGAAGAGGAGGGAATTGGCAGGCCGAGCACCTATGCGCCTATCTTGTCGGTGATTCAGGAGCGCACCTACGTGGAGCGCGAACGCCGCACCCTCAAGCCTACGGAACTGGGGATGGTGGTGCGGGACATGCTCGTGAAACACTTCCCGGACATCATCAAACCTGAATTTACGGCGGCTATGGAGGAAGACCTGGACGCAATCTCCCGCGGGGAAAAGCAGTGGACGCCCGTTCTCGAAGAGTTCTACGGCGGCTTCAGCGAAGCACTGGAGAAGGCAGACCAAGAAGCTGAGCGTGTCAAGCCGCCAGTGGAAGAGACCGGCGAGATGTGCGAAGAGTGCGGGAAACCATTGCTCCTGCGCAGCGGTCGCTTTGGCAAATTCATCGGGTGCAGCGGCTTTCCGCAATGCCGCAATACCAAGCCTTACTTAGATACGATTGGCGTCGGCTGCCCGCAGTGCGGTCAAGGGGAGATCGTGCGGAAGCTCAACAAACGCCGCAACGTATTCTACAGTTGCTCCCGATATCCCGACTGCGAATACGCGAGTTCGCGTCCGCCTGCTGCTCGCAAAGACTCGGCTGAAAAAGCGCCTGCCAAGGAACCGGCGGAAGTGGCGGGCGACTAGCCGGCGCGCCGCACGGGTCTTGGTGTTGCCAGGGTAGCATGCGAAGCGGCTGGGTGCGCTGGAAAGCGCGCCCATTTCACAGCCTCTCCCCGATTGCGGCTAGAATCGGTGTCGATGGCGGTCGGTGCTGCGGAATAATCGATTGCTGCCTTCTTCTATCTGGACTCGCTTGCTGGCGCTGCGCACGCCTCTCGCGCCTTAGTTTCAAGCTACTGGGCTGAGAAAATCATCTCTGTGTTCTCGCCTAATTCGGATACAGGCGCCACTTAGCCGCCGCGCCGGCCCACGATGTCATCTGCGAAACGAAGCCCCGTACCCTCGTCTTTGTCGACCGGATTCGGAGTAAAGGACGCAGCCTCGGATGCCTGCCGGATGGATTGCCAACGCTGGCGTGTGTGCTGCGCCCTCCTGACTTGACGAGCGCGCAACCGAATCAGCATTACACAGGGCATGAGATTCTCGATCAGAGGCGTCTGCCCGCAAGAGTCATGCAGTCTCAGGCTTAGACTGCTCCCCGTCCGCTAGCTCGGCAATACCGTCAGCTTGCTGCGTGCGCAGAGTCTCTACTTTGTGGAGTTGCCGTTCCATCGCGCGGCGGCGGGTGCCGGTGAGCGCATCGAAGTCCTTGGAGAGCTTTTGGATGTCACTTTCTACCCGGTTGATCGCGTCAACGTAGCGGTTCCACTCTTTAGAGAACGCGCCTAGGAGCGTGAGCATCTCGCCCGCAGCCTGCTGGAGTGAGAAGAACTCGGCAGCCTGGCGAATGACGCTAAGGACGCCAAAGAGGCTGAAAGGCGAGCAAAGGACGACACGGCTTGCGAGACTATTCTCCAAGAGTGTGCTGTCACGCTGCATGATGAAGCTGTACACTTGTTCAAGAGGGATGAAGAGCAGTACGCAATCCACGGTGTTGGCGGCAGGGTCGATGTATTCCCGCGAGGTGACTGCTTTCACGTGCGCGCGCACGTCGCGAAAGAACTGTTGCTCAAATTGTGCTTGTTCCGTATCGGATTCCGTTTCCAGCGCCCGGAGGTAGTTATCGAGCGGAAACTTGACGTCCATGTTTAGGAACAGGTCTTTGGGCAGCTTGAAGGTGAAATCGGGTCGTGTGCCTGCCGCAGTGGTTTCCTGCTTTGTGTAGTGGATGTTGGGCAACAAGCCCGCTGCCCGCAGCACATCCTCGGCCATGCGCTCGCCCCAGGCGCCGCGCGCGCGGCTGTTGGCGAGGGTCTCGCGCAGCGTATTGGTGGTTTCCGTGAGGCGCTTGGTCTGGTCGGCGGTATTGCGGATTTCTGTGGTAAGCGCGCTCAAGCGCTCGCCGCTCTGCGCCTGTACGTCGGTCATGAGCGTGCGCACTTGCTCCAACGTCGCGCCCATTTGATTGAGTTGCTGATCGATGAGACGCTTCTTGCCCTCGAATTCCTGGGTGTTCTGGGTCTGCTGTGCGCCGAGTTGGCTCTTGGCAATCTCAACCAGTTGGCTCGTGCTCTGGTTGAGCGCCTGCAGGGAAAGGCTGCGGAACTGGTCGGACATAGACTGCAAGAGAGTTTGCACGTGTTCTTGCTGCGCGCGTTCGGATTGTTCGCGTATGCGCGCGCCGATGGCCTCGGCGGTCTGCCTGCGCCATAGGCCAATGAGCGCGGCAAGGGCAAGGCCGAGCACCAGCCCGGCGATGCCGCCCACAACTAGAGAAACGGTATCCATAGATGCTCCACTGGAGGTCCAAATGTTTGGTGTCTGTCGGTTGTGTGTGGCGCCAAAACTCCGGACACGGCGCGTTGCATCAGGTAGCGTTCAGCGTTCATGCCAGCCCCCGGCGCGCGCCGGCATCGATGTCGATAGACGTGCCCGTTATCATGGCGGCGCGGTCCGAGACCAGAAAGGCTACCAAGTTGGCGACATCCTCCGGCATCGTCATGCGTCCTAACGGGTTGGGAGCGCGCATCTCGTCGGCCGCCTGCTGTGCCGGCACGCCCCGCAGGCGCTCGTTCTGCCGCGCCATGTCATCGATCAAGCCGGTTTCCGTGAGGCCGGGATTCACCATGACGATGCGGATGCCGTCTGACGCTACTTCATCCGCGAATGTCTTGGTGAATGCGAGCAGACCGGCGTTCATCACACTCGCAATGGCCAGATGTGTAGAAGGATCGTGCGCAGAGCCGCCGCCAATCAGGACTATCGCGCCGCCGCCGCTCTGCCGCAGGAACGGCACGGCTTCCCGCGCTGAGCGAATGTAGCCCAGCAACTTTAGGCGAATTTGCTCTTCCCAGGCCGAATCCGGCACGTCAAAGTTGCCGCCGACCACGCCGCCACCTGCACATGCTACCAAAATGTCGAGCCGGCCAAATTCCGCGTTGGCTGTGTGCAGCGCTTCTTGAATTGCATCAAGGCTCGTTACGTCCGCGGCAATGCCAAGTGACCTGCTGCCTGTCTCTTGCGCAATCGAGTGTGCGGCTTCGCTCAAGTCGTCGGACGTGCGCGCCGCCAGGGCCACGTCTGCGCCCTCTGCTGCCAGCCCCCGACCGATTGCTCTGCCGATGCCGCGGCTACCGCCCGTGACAAGGGCAGCGCGGCCTGCCAAGCGTTGAGTTACCATCGTGATGCTCCTCCTGCACAGCGCCAAACAATAGCGCGGTAATCTCTAATGGCTATTCTATATACATGTTAATGATCGTAGTTGTTCAAGTTACAATGCTATGATGAAATGTAAACCGTATTTGTAAGTTTGCAAACTATATATTATAATATCTGGACGTCGTTAGTTTGAGATTTGAACTACGGCTAACGTTGATGGGCAAATCGGATGCGGGAACAACAATTGAAACTCCGACCAGCGGCTCTTCAAGTCAGGCTGGTATACTTTAGTATAGATAGACTATTCTATTCTACTGCTTGACGTACCTGTTTCGTCCACAGGCACGGGCGAGATAGCGCAAGAAGAAGCCGCAAGAGTCAGTAGGACACCAATTCAGCACAGTTTGGAGACAGAGCGGTGGCTAGATGGCAGAAAATCATCGTCCTGATAGTTATCTTGGCAGCCTTCATTGTTGGTGCAAGATTTGCCGTTTTGCAGTTTCTCGGCGGCGATGACGACGAAGGCCAGGTCGTTGCGGAAACTGAGTTTGTCACGGTCACTCGCGGGACGATTATGACTACGGTGAACGCCTCAGGAAACATTGTGTATCCGGAGCAAGTGGAGCTCGCCTTTCCTGTGATGGGAGACATCCTTGAGGTCTTTGTTGCCGTAGGGGATGCCGTGGAGAAAGACGACCAGCTTGCCTCTCTGGACGACCTGGAACTACGGGATGCGGTGCTGCGGGAAGAGTCGAATTTGCGTACCGCTGAAATTAACCTGGAAAAGCTCCTGGCGCCGAGCGCTTCAGAGGATGTGCGCAAGGCGGAACTCGCTTTGGAATCTGCGCAGTCCCAGGCGGAAGCAAATCTGAGAAATGCCAGAACTACCTTGGAAGATGCCGAAAAAGCGCTGGCGGACTTGCTTAATCCTGAAGAGAGCGGCGTAAAGGCAGCCGATAAGAAAGTGGCCGACGCCAGAAGCGCCCTGCTACAAGCGGAAGAGAGGCTGGCTGCGCTGCGCGCCGGCGGTGGCGCTGCAAAAATCAAAGCGGCAAAAAACGCACGTCAGGCCGCGCAAAACAGAGTTGATGTGGAGAAGGTACGCGTACGTAAAGACATCGAGGAATACACCAGCGAGTTGGAAGAAGCTCAGAAGCGTCTCGACGATGCGGCGGAGAGAGTGCGCAAGGATGATAATGAATCACACCGTGCCGAATTGGAAGACGCTGAGAGGAATTTCAACGAGGTGAAGGATCGCGTCGACCCGGAGATTAGCATTCGACAGGCCGAATTGTCCGACAATCCACCTCCAGGCACCATTGTTGGCGAGCTTACGGATAAGGTGCTAGAGGCGGAGTTCAACCTAGAGAGCGTGCGCGTGTCGGCGGACAGTGATCTGCAAGCAGCCGAACGAGAGGTCCAGAGCGCGAGGGATGCGCTGGCAATCGCTATTGACGAACAAAATGCGCTGGTGCAGCCGAGCACGGAGAAAGTAGAAGAAGCCAGGGATAAGGTGCAGACTGCCCAAACCGAGCTCGAAGAGGCGCAGCGAAAGGCGGACAACGATATTGAACGTGCCCGCCTCGACTTGGACACAGTCCGCGCCGGCGCCAATTCGCAGGAGGTGGAGCTGCAGCAGCTTCAGGTCGAGCGCGCGCAATTGAATCTTGAGAAAGCGAAACGCGACTTGACCCAAGCCGTGTTGCGGGCGCCGTTTGCCGGTGTGGTGGCTGCCGTGGAGGGCTATGTCGGTCAGAAGGCAGGCAATAAGGTTGTCACACTGGTGCGCGCGGACCGGATCGAAATGCAGGCAAGAGTGGACGAGGCAGATGTTTCGTCCATTCAAGTCGGGCAGCCGGTTGTAGTGACCACGTATGCGTCTCCCGATGAGAAGATCGCCGGCACGGTAGAGACAATCTCCCCAACCGCTGTTGAACAACAGGGCGTGGTGCTCTATCCCATCACAATTCGGCTGGAACCGGGTAACCAAGACCTGCGGGGAGGTCTCTCCGCAAACGCCGTGATCGAAGTTTCAAGCCTTGCAAACGTCCTGCTGCTGCCTAATAGGGCAATCCGACGGGAAGGTGACGAGCGCGTCGTCTACGTGCGGCAAGCAGGGGACGAGCTGGAACGGCGTGTCGTTGAGGTTGGCGTACGGGACAGCGAAGTTTCGGAAATCCTGAGCGGCATCAGCGAAGGGGAAGAGGTCGCCATACCGTCACGAGTGGGCGGGAGCATCGGCGGCGGTGGCATTGATATTCGCACACGCTAAACGAAGTTTGGGTAAAGAAAGAGCCTGCGGGCTTTGCATGAATTGAGACATTGGGGACGTCCATGCGGGATTCTGTGATCGAAACGTCCGACCTCAGAAAGACCTACGTGATGGGTGGCTCTGAGATTCATGCCCTCGACGGGGTTTCGCTCAACGTGGAGCGGGGCGACCTGTTGGCCATCACGGGACCTTCGGGTTCGGGCAAGTCCACGCTTATGAACATCCTTGGCTGTCTGGACCGTCCCGATGACGGCGACTACTTGCTGGACGGCGAAGACGTTGCCACGCTCGATGACAATCGCTTGGCGGAAATTCGCAACCGCAAGATAGGGTTCGTATTTCAGTCCTTCAACCTGCTGCCGCGAGTGAGCGCATTGGAGCAAGTGGAACTGCCATTGCTCTACGGCGGCGGGAATAGACAGAAGAGACCTGCGAAGAGCGCTCCGGCGGCTGCGGGCGCACCGGTTGGCGCGGGCAAGGCGCCGAACGAACTATCCGATGCGGAGCAACGGGCCGGTGTGGCGAGAGACCTCATGCTGCAGAAAGGCGGCGCCGGCTGGCGCGACCGCGCACGCGAGGCGTTGATTGCCGTCGGCCTGGAAGACCGCATGTCTCACAAGCCAACCGAGCTGTCCGGCGGTCAACAGCAGCGCGTCGCCATTGCCCGCGCCCTGGTAACCGACCCTGCCATCATCCTGGCGGACGAGCCCACCGGCAACTTGGATTCACGCACGAGCGAAGAGCTTATGGCGCTCCTCTTGCGACTCAATGCCGATCGAGGCATTACGGTGCTCTTCATTACGCATGAGGAAGAGATCGCCCGCCGCACTAACCGCATCATCCGCATGCGCGACGGTCGCATTGCGGACGAGGAGCGCGGCGACTTTGCCGGTGGTGAATCCTCCAATTCCGGTGCAGAGGCAGGCCAGGCTCCAAGCGAGTCCTCAATTGACGATGGTGAGGAGACTCCCTCGCAAGCCGGATCTTCCCCAGCAACACCAGCACGGTCTAGTGAGGTTGCCCCGTGAATTTCGCGACATTGAAAGTAGCCATCAGCGCCCTGGCTGCAAATAAGCTGCGCACGAGCCTGACTTTGCTGGGCATGATTATTGGCGTGGCCTCAGTCACTGCGCTCATGTCAATCGGTCGCGGCGTGGAGAGGCAGATTACTACGGAGTTGCAGGCGGCCGGCACGAACGTCCTCTTCATCTTCAGCGGCCGGCCGGGCGGTTCTCCAAGCGAGGAACCCCCACAGCAACTCACGTACGAAGATGCGCTGGCGCTGGAGGAGTTGACGTGGGATGGGACCGTTGTCGGTGTGGCTGCGGAAGGAAGCAGCCGCAGCCTCAGCGTAGTAGCGCAAGGCAACGATACGCATGTCTCAGTGCAGGGCGTGACCGCTAGTTACATATCGGTGAACAATCTTACGCTGGCCTACGGTCAGCCTATCTCTGAAATCGACGTAGATTCGCGCGCTTCCGTGGCTGTCTTGGGCTCCAAAGCCGCGGCAGACCTGTTTCCGGACGATGATCCAATCGACCAGACCGTCCGCGCGGAAAACCTGCGCTTGCGCGTAATTGGGGTGTTGGAGGAGCAGGGCGGTAGCGGCGGTTTCGGCAACAGCAGCGACAACGCGATCTTGATACCGATTACTACCGCGCAAGCGCGCCTCAGTAGGTGGGTGACCGCGCGAGGTGAACGGCCCGTCAATTCTATCAGCATAGAGCTGTTGGATGAACAGGAAGAGACGATCGACGCGGGCGCGGCGGGGATCAGGCAGATTCTGCGGGAACGCCATGAAATCCCTGAAGAAGCGGACGACGACTTCATCATCATGAGTCCCAAGGACCTCATCGAGGCCGTCAGCGCGGCCCTTGGCGTCTTTACCCTCTTCTTGGGCGCGATTGCGGGAATCTCCTTGCTGGTAGGCGGCATTGGCATCATGAATATCATGCTCGTCTCCGTGACCGAACGCACCCGCGAGATCGGCATTCGCAAGGCAGTGGGGGCAAAGCGGCGCGACATTCTCATTCAGTTTCTCGTGGAAAGCGTGGTGGTGAGTGTGCTAGGGGGCGTGCTGGGAATTCTGCTCGGCACGTTGATCTCGTTCGGAATTGCGCAGATTCCGTTTGGAGGTGATGGCGAGAGTTTGCAGACCGCGGTTACGCTGGACATCATCTTCCTTGCCGTAAGCGTGGCGGCCTCTGTGGGCATCTTCTTTGGCATCTATCCCGCCAATCGCGCGGCTCGCTTGGACCCCATCCAGGCGCTGCGCTACGAGTAAGTGTGCAGTGCACTCCTAAGGGCATGCGGCGCACGGGGTTGGGACTTGGTCAACGCGGATAGCTGCCTCTCTGAGTTAACGCGAGTTGAAAAAAACCATGCAACAGGATTCCTACGCACAGCGATACCAGGCTGAGGACTATTACTGGGGCACGAAACCTTCCGCAATTTGCCAGCAAGTCTTGCAGCTCTTGCCGCCGGATCAAACAGTGACGCTGCTTGATATTGGCTGCGGCGAGGGCAGGAATGCCGTTTACTTCGCGCACCGCGGCTATGGGGTTACGGCGTTCGACCTCTCGGCGGCGGGCGTAGCAAGACAGAACGCCTTGCCGCGACGGCAGGCATACCAATCTCGGTCTTTAAAGCAGATGTGAACGAATACAGGCTAGAGAAAAGCTTCGATATTCTGTTCTCTACCGGCGTATTCCACATCATTCCCCAAGAATTGCGCCGGGAAATATTCGGGCATTACAAAGCGCGTACCAACAGTGGGGGCTTGCATTGCTTCTCAGTCTTTGTGCGCAAGCCTTTCATCGGCAAAGCACCCGATGGCGTCCGGGCGCGGAGCCCTGGCTGTCGGGCGAGCTCCTGACGCTCTACCATGACTGGAAGATCGAGTACTGCACTGAAGAGATCTTCGACTGTATGTCCGGCGGCGTTCTGCATCAACACGCGATGAGCAGGATGATCGCGCGGAAAGTGTAAGGGAACTGCCGGCAGTGCAACCCCTTCTTCTTGGCGTGCATTGCCGCTCGTCGCTCCTCGCCTCACCCAATTGCCGCGACATTGCTGGGTAAACTATAGGTCTCTACGCCCGAATACCCGCACGCCGAGCAGCACGGCAAGGATGATGTACATGAGCGCCCAGGCGAGCATGAAGATAGAGGGTTGACTGAAGCCTTCGAACGGGCCGCCCGCGAGGCCGGCGAACTTTTGCACGTCCAGCCGCTGCGCAGCCATGCGCCACAGCGCATCGGACGGCAGCACGAGACTGGAGATAACGCCAATATTCTGCATCACTTGGATTTGCAGAAGCACGCCGAGTTGCTCCACCATGCCGCCCACCAAGGCCAAGCCGTACAGCATGATTACGGTAACTCCCGCCGTAAGGCTGGAGAGGAGCGTGCTCGCGCACACGGTTACGCACGTGAGCAGAATTCCAAGCAATCCGAGTAAGAGCGCGGACTGCCAGCTCGACCACGAGAAGAACCCCGCGAAAATCCAGGTCAAGCTGAGCAGGGCTAGGGTTGTCACTATGGCGAACGCAGCGGACATCGCGCCTAAGCCGCAGCACTTGCCGACCAGTACCTGCCACCGCATGAGCGGTTTGGGAATGATGGCATGGAGCGTGTTCTGCTCAACTTCGGTGGCAATCGCGCCGGCAGACGTGAAGATAGCTACCAGCGCCGTCAGCATGCCCGCGACGTTGAGCGCAGAAGCCAAGAGCTGCCCCGCAACGGCGTCGCGAAACACATCCGGGTCCACAAAGCCTTCGGGTACCCGTAGGTCGCGCATGACAAAATACATGCCCAAGCCATAGAGGGCGAGGAAGGCGGCAGCGAGCAACACGCCCCCGAGCACGGCCTTCTTCCGCACGCCTTCCTGCAGGGTTATGTGGGCGATGATGAGTATGGGACCGGTCAAGCTAGAGTGCTCCTGTGTTCGCATGGGGCGGTCATGAGCCGGTGTCATCCACGGTGCGCACGAATAGGTCTTCCAGGCTCTCATGGCGGAGCGCCACATGGTGTACGTCGGCGCCGCCGGTGACGAGCAACTCCACGACGCGCGGCACGTCTGCGGGGTCATCCAGGGCCAGCGTAAACTGATTGCCCTCGCTTGTCGCGACGGTCCACTGCGACTTCACGCGCTCCAAGACAGCGGCGCTCATACTCTCTACATGAATGTCCAGCAGCCGGCGGGCAGCGAGGAGTTCGTCCAACGTGCCGTCGCGCACCACTTCGCCGCGCTGGATGATTGCCACGCGGTCGCAAACCGCTTCTACCTCCGAGAGCAGGTGAGAATTGAGGAAGACGGTTTTCTGCTCGGCTTTGAGTTTGCGGATAATGTCCCGCACGAGACGGCGGCCGATTGGGTCCAGGGCGCTGGTGGGCTCGTCGAGGAAGATCAACTCCGGATCATGGAGCAGCGCCTGGGCAATGCCAATGCGTTGGAGCATGCCTTTGGAGAAGGTGCGCAGTTGTTGGCCGGCGGTGTGCTCTAGATTGACGAGTGCCAGGACTGCCGAGATACGCTCCTTACGTTGCCTGGCGCTCATGCCGTAGAGCTTGCCGTGAAAGTTGAGAAACTCCCTCGCAGTAAACCACTCGTGAAAGCGAAAGAGCTCCGGCAGAAAGCCAATTCGTGCTTTGACGTGACGGTCGCCCAAGGGAGCGCCTAACAACGTGCCGTTGCCGCCCGTCGGAAAGACCAAGCCCAAGAGCATCTTTACGCACGTGCTCTTGCCCGCGCCGTTGGGTCCGAGAAAGCCAAAGATTTCTCCCTGCGGCACCGCGAGATCAAGGCTCGCGACGGCAGGCGTGTCGCCATAGACTTTGCGTAGCTGGTGGGTGGTGATTGCGAGATCGGCCATGGGAGGTGTAATATCTATGCGAAGAGCGGGTGGCTAAGGTTCTGCTGAGTGAATAATGCCGACGCATTCTTGTAAAGTATCTGCGCCTTCTCCTCCGCCGAGATGTCGGCGCCGTAGACTTTCGCAAGCTGCGATACGAACGACCTACCGGTACCGTCGCTTCCCTGGACAATGTGGTTGGCGCCGACGTACTTGACCAGCGTTTCCGTGTAGCCGTTCGTGGCTTCACAGCCGCCGATGTCCAGAAAGATGTTGGGCAGGCCGCCTGCGAGTTTCACAGTGTACTCAATATCGCCGCTGGCATGCCCCCAGAAGAAACTCACATTCGGGTGACGCAAGGCGGCGGCACGCATTGCGAATGGATCGGTTTCACCGGGTAGATTGCCCGTTACTTCCATCCAGGAATGCTGCAATACCGGCAGCCGGTTGTCGGCGCACACCGCAAATACCGCATCGAGGCGCGCATCGTCTGCCTTAACCGCCGTCCAGAGTTTCACGCCCTGAGGGCCGTGATGTTGCTTGACTCGCCGCTCTAACTCAGCAACGGCGTAATGGCCGTGGGCGGGATTGAGGTACCACATGGGAATGACGCGACTGGGATGAGCGGCGGCTAACGCAGCGGTACGATCATTGCAGAGCGTCACAAACTGCCGCGAAGGGAAGTTGGGCGAACTACTGTCCTCCAGGTTAATGCTGTTGAGGCAGAGGATCATGTTGAGTTGCTCGGCTTGGCGCAGCGCGCGCTCCAGCATCGGCATTGAACGAATGTGCACGTGCACGTCGATTATCATGGTATTTCACTCTGCGCCATGCCGTTCGGTTTGATCGCACAGTTCTTTCCACAGACTGAGCCGCTTCACACTAAGACTGTAGAGTTTCCCCTTCCGCCCTCAGATGGCCTCTTGTGTGCTTGTTTAAGGGCCGTAGGGCGAACGGCTAGAGTCTTTCCTTGCCAAAAAAGAGCCGCAGTCCGCCATGAATGTGCGTTTCGACAGGCTCAGCGCGAAAGGAAGCATCAGTTCATTGCCACAAAAGCGAGTCCCAAGCTGCGAGCCGGCGCTGATTTGCGGCTGTGTCGTTGTCGGCGCGGGACCGGTCGCGTAGCCGTGTCCCTTCTCTCATTCTATACTATGCCGTAGCGAAAGCATGAGAGGCGCCTAAGGACTCCACATGGAATTATTGTTCGGAATTCATCCGGTTCGGGAGGCACTGCGCGCCGGGCGTGTGCCGGAAGCCGTGTGGACGGTAGCGGGTGCGAAGGGCTTGGACGAGATCGCGGCGGTCACGCGCGCGAGCGGCGTGAACGTCCGGGCGGTCTCGCGACAGGAACTGGGCAATATTTGCGGTAGTAGCCGTCACCAGAATGTAGCCGCGCGCTTTCCCGACCGCGCTCTGCATGCGCTAGACTATCCCCTCGCGCTCGCGGAACAGCGCGCGGAAACTCCCTTCCTGCTGGCACTCGATCACTTGCAGGATCCTCAGAATCTCGGGTCGTTGCTGCGCACCGCGGAGGCGGTCGGTGTCCATGGGGTGGCGCTGCCCAAAGACCGCAGCGCCGCCGTGAACACCACCGTGGCGCGGGCCTCGAGCGGCGCGGTGGAACACTTGGCGGTGTGCGCTGTACCGAATCTTGTGCGCGCGCTGGCACAGTATAAGGAGCGTGGCGTCTGGGTGGTGGGCCTCGATCCCGCCGGCGAGACGAGGTACGATACGCTGGACTACGATTGGCCGGTGGCGGTGGTGGTAGGAAGCGAGGACAAAGGCCTGCGCCCGCTGGTGAAGCGCGCGTGCGACTATCGTGTGCGTATTCCCATGACAGGCAAGGTGGCATCCCTCAATGCTGCCGTGGCGGGTTCGCTGCTGCTCTATCACATCTGGCGCAAGCGCGAGCAGACGAGCGGACACGGCGGCTAGTGGTTTTACATAAGTCTTTGGTAGTGACACTCTTCAATTGACGAGCTTGGCAGTGAGAGTAAGAAGCCGCGACGTGTTACCGGGTATTGCGCAAGCCTCTATTCCAACACTGCGGCGTAGGCCGATTCCGCCTGCTGTGCAAGAACGTCCCAGTGGTAGCGCGTCCAGACGTGGTGCTGGGCGGCTGCGCCGAGTTGCTGGGCCAATGTCGAATCTTGGAGCACGCGTGTCGCGGCCGCAGCGAAAGCCTCCGTGTCGCCGGGCTCCACGAGGAGGCCGTTTGCTTCGTGGTCGATGTATCCCGCGGCTTCCCCCACGCTCTCTGCCACTACAGGGCGGCCTGCTGCCATGAGTTCGACGAGCTTTGCCGGGCACTTGGCGCGATTGAGCAGTGTGTCGTCCAGGGGATAGAGGGCAACGTCAGCCGCGGCCACGTGGGCGGGCAAGCTTGCCGGTTCCTGCCAGCCGGCAAGTACCATGCGGTCGCCAAGGCCGTTATTCTCCAAGAGTGCGGCTAGTTCATGCTCTTCACCTCGCGGTCCTGATCCCACAACCAAGAGCATGCTCGCCGGCACGGAGTGCGCGATGCGCGTGAAAACGGCGGCAACGCGCGCTGCGCTAAACTCGAGAAACCGCGAGTAGAGCAGCACGACCGGCCGGTCGGCCAGACCGTAGAGGGTGCGGATTTCCCGGCGGCTTGCCTCCCGCCACGACGCGTAGAGGGCTTCATCCACACCATTGGGGAGGTAGGTGAGACGGTCTTCGTGCACACCAAGCTCGCGGGCCCGCGTGAGGAGTTCCCGACTTGCCGCAGTGACTGCGCGGGCGCGGCGGATACCCCATTGCTCCTGCCAGGCGAACACGCGCTGCCGCAGGGCGGTGTATTCTCCGCGCTCGTTCCAGCCGCCGCGACCTTCCCAATCGTCAATATCGAGGACCAGATTGTGCTGTCGCAGGCCCCACAAGGCGAGTTGCGCTATGCCCGTTACGCCTTTCGGCTTGAAGACGTGGACGACGTCCGGAGCGGTGCGGCGCGCCGTACGCGTGAGGGACAGGCCGAGCCAGACTAATGAGGCATTGCTAGGGTTGGGTTCGGACGACAGGTTGCGTACCAGCACCCCTTGGTCTTCCCAGTGGACGGCGCTGTCCTGGGGATGGTCGTACGGCGGGATGAGCACAGTTGCCGTGTGACCGCGCCGCGCCAGCGCGCGTGCCAAGGGCAGCACCCGCACGCGGGTGGTGCCTTTTGGTTGCATGGCAAAGGGCGCGAGCAGCGTGATTTTCATGTCCGTGTAGAGTGGTCTAGAGCCAACGGCAAGCGACGGAAGGGCTTGCTGCTGCGAAGGAGTGTCTGACTCTACACCTCATTTGAGACCCTTGCGAAACCTCTTTCACCTTGAAGGGGAAGGTTGAGATGAGGGTAAAATGTATTGACCTCTCCTATCTTTAGATGTGATGCCGCCTCTGGATTCCGGCCCCGTATCAGGTGCGGGGCCGGCTTTTCGCCGGAATGACGGAGTTATGCAAAGTTCTCCCATTTTCAGTGCGGCGTGAACGCTACGTCCACCCTAGCCTTCTTGCAAGAGTGGGGAGCAACCAGAGCATCGCCAAAGCCGGCAAAGCAATGAACGCGACGATCAAGCCAAGGCGCAGCGCTGCCGGCTGGTAACGGAACACGATTTCGTGGGCCCCTGCGGGGACAAAAACCGCCTGGTAGTACGCATTTGCGCGCCAGATCTCGGTGGGCCGGCCGTCAATAGTAGCCTCCCAGCCGGGGATAAAGGTCTCTGCAAAGACGAGAATTTGGGGCGAGGGGGATTCCAACCGCACTACAAGGTGCTCAGGCCGCGGCCGTTCCGTAGTGAGGGTGACCGCTGCGGCGTCACTCGCAAGCTCGTACCGCGCCAGGTCCAACTCATTAGGACCGGTACTCTCGCCAAGACGGGCTTCCCCCTGCGCAGAGACTACGCCGAACGGCGGGCCGCCACCCCACAAGTCTCGTTGTTGGAGCCAGTGCTTCAGGGGCCGCGCAAATCCCGTCAACGCATTGCGCGGCGGCAGCTCACGAAATTCGGCCTCTCGCTCGAGGACGACCTGCTCGCCCACGTGAAACTCTGGATTCATTATGGCGGCGCGTGCGTGGTCTGTGCTGTCGGCAATGAGTACGGTGCTTGCCGCATACACGAGCCCCAGCGCCTGATCGCGACGATAGAGCTTGATGTCGCCGCTGAAGAGGAGGGAAACCGGTTCGGTGGTGAGGATGACCGGCGCGTGGTCCTCCGGCCCTACGGCGCTCATGGCGATCAGATGCAGCGCTCCACCGGCGGCCTGGTAGTCTATAGCGACTTCCTTCAGGAATACTGTCTCCCCGAGATCGATGATGGCGTGATAGTGACGACCTTGGGGGTTGTCCGGCCACGCGCCAACAATGGTTACGGCTTGGTGGGCGGGCGCAGACTTCTCATACTCACCCTCAGCGGTATGCACGCCGGCCAGTATCGCGTGCTCAAGCACACGGTTGTCAGTGGTTGTAACCCGAATCGCGGCTATGGAACTTGCTTGCGGGAGCGGGGACGCGTCGGTGAGATACGAGATAATTCCGATGCGGTCGGTCGCCATAGTTGGTACGTTAGGGATAGCAGCGGTTGGGCTATCGGGGCTGACGACTTGAGTGAACGTGGTGTCGTAGAACACGCCGTCTACCCAGGGATCGCGAATCTTGTCTTTGAGCAGATAGGCAACGCCAAAGAGATCGAGGATACGCGCTGGGGGCACTGAACGCACTTGGTCGCGGAGAATCGTGTCCGGTTGCGCGGACGCGCCAGGCTGCAGCACTTCCTTCATGCGCACGTATCCGTCCATGGGCAGTACGCCACCGTCATAGCCGTCGATGGTAGCGATCCGAAAACTCTGCGGGACGTTTGGCGTCATGACTTCGAAGTACTTCTGGGTCACGAGCAGATTGTAGGTGCTGCCATCTCCCAGGTGGGCGAATTGTTCCCGCAATTGCGGCTCGACTCCGGGCGCGTAGGCAGTGCCGGCAAGGCTGAGGATGCGCCCTCCTTGGTACGAGTCGCGTAGGGCGGCAGTGACGGGTCCGGGGTCAGTATAGGCAATTGGCGGCGGCGCTTGGTTGTATTCCAGATGCCGCGTTGCCCAAAAGAGCTCCAACGCAACCAAGAGGGGTAAGAGCCAAACCAGCATGGGCACGCGTGTCGTCAACAGTATCAGCGCGACGCTTGCCAGTGTGAGACCAACCCAAATAATGAGAAGTTCGGGGGTCACAGTTTGTTGCAGCGGCGCAAGGGCGGCGGCGACAAGCCCCACCAGCAGAACGCCAATGCCGAAACGCAGCAACGGTTGCCACAATTGTCTGCCATCCCCGGCGCGGCCTGCGAGCCAATCCAGTCCGATGCCCGCGAGTACGCTGGCCGCGAACGTATAGAGCAGAAGCCAACGAGCGGGTACGCGAAAGAGGTCCAGCCCGGGCAAGATCTCAAAGAGGATCGGATAAAGTGGGTTGGCAACGCCCAGCGCAAGGAACAGCGCAATCAATGCCAGACCGGCGAAGCCCAAAGTGGCGCGGCGGCGGTAGGTTGTAACTAAGGCGAGCAGCGCCAGGGCAACGGCCAGGATCCCGATGAAGCCAAAGTATTCGGCGGTGCTTACGAACCCGTCCGGTGTGGGGAGCATGCCGGCGAGAAGCTCCCGTGGCGAGAGCGAGAAAGCAGTTGCCTCATTGAAGCTCAAACCTCCCTGGCGGATGGAGTGGCGGGTGAGTTGGAGCATGGGCAGCACCTGTGGCGCGGTGAGGGCTGCCGTTCCCGCGAATGCGCTGCCCAGCAAGATCAACCCAACGACCGGGCGCCACAGCAATTGTGAGCACCAGTTTCTAAGGTAGGTGAACATGGTGGGCGCGGGCGATTGTCCTGCTGCGGCTGTAGGCAATGTCTGGCTGGGATCTGCTTCAGGAGCACCTGCTGCAGCGAAAAATGCAGGTCGGTAGTTCGTAACGCCAAGCCAGTCCCATACCGCGTGTCCCAGCCAATAAAGCATCAGGGCGAAAAGGGTCATGTAGGATGGTTGCGCATGTCCGGCAAGAAACTGGACCGCAAGGATGAGGCTGAGGACAACCGTCCACCGCAAACTGCGTCCGCTGTAGAGATGGTGCGTCGCAACGAATGCCCAGGGCAACCAAACGGCGGCGTTTACTTGATTGACGTGCCCGACCTGAGCTCCCAGGTACCCGCTGAGGCCGAAGGTTATGGCCGCGCCAAACGCCGCCGGCCAGACGAGTTTGGTCGCCTGTCGGGTGAATACGTAAACGCCGAGCGCACCCCAGACGAGATGCAGCGCGATTGAGAGCGCCAAGCCCATCTCGGTCGATACAAGAAGGTAGAGTAGGTTTGGCGGATAGAGCACGGCAGTCTGTTGATTGGCAAGAAACGGCACTCCCTGGAACAGATAGGGGTTCCAGAGCGGCAGGTTGGCTTGCCGCAGCGCCTCTGCCGCGTACTGGCGATAGGGATAGAAGTATGTAGAAAGGTCGTAGCCTGCCAGCACTCGATCGGTGAGCAGTGCCTTCCAAAAGAAAGTGGTTACGAGCGCTGCAAGCAAGACTGCAGCGCCCAGCCACGGGCCGTGACGACCCAACCGCGAATTTGTGAAGGGAAATTGGGAGGCTGATGCCATGTGTAAGGACTTGGTTGAGTGGCGTGCTGACTACTCAGTTGATGTTGGGCGGGGGCGTTGATCGGCGGCAAGCGGCTGGCCTTTGCTCAGTGCGCCCGAGGTGAGGTACCGCTTCAAGAAAGCCCATGCCATAGGCATGAGTTACCGAGGTGGCAGAGCGGTATTCTTAGCGTCTGCGCGGATGTGCGAATAGTCTCGCCGCCTCCATGAAACCGCGAAATCAAGTCAGGATTGCCGTTCAATGCAGCATGCAGGGAGCGACTGCCGGGCGCTCCAGGTACTCACGTGATCTCGCGTGCCAGAATAATCGCCTCCGCTATTTCTTTCATTGACTTGCGGCGGTCCATCGCGAGCTTTTGAATGCGTCGGAACGCGGCGCTTTCCGATAGTCCGTGCGTATCCATCAACAGCCCCTTGGCGCGCTCCACCAGGCGCCTGGTTTCCAACGCATCCTTAAGGCTGACGTTCTCCTTTTCGATGGCGCGCATCTCTTCGAAACGCGCAATTGCCACCTCAAGCGTGGGCACCAGGTCGGCTTCACGAAAGGGCTTTGAAATGTAGCCAAGGACACCGGCGTCACGGGCATCTTCGATGAGATCGCGATCGCTGAAAGCCGTCAGCAGCACTACTGGCGCTATTCGCTCCTGCAGCAAGATGCGCGCGGCGGCAATGCCGTCCATCTTCGGCATCTTGATGTCCATCAGCACCAGATCGGGCGCTAGGCGTCGCGCCAGCGCTACCGCCATTTCGCCATCTACCGCTTCTCCTACAACCGTATATCCCAGACCGCTCAGGCGCTCGCTTAGATCCAGGCGAATAATCGACTCATCATCGACGATGAGAATTCGCGCGTGTGGCGTCTGTTGTTCAGACACGGATGCATTTGAGAGATCAGTGTTCATGGCACTTTGTTTGGCAAGGAAGGCCGCATGGCTTTGGCCGGTCTCTGTCGATGATGCCTGGGTCTCATACTGGCGTCTTGATGACGCTCTGGACAACTTGGATTGAAGAATCGCCGCCGAGAGTGTTTGCAGAGGCTTTGGTGTGATTCCTCCTGCGGGCGAATTCTCCGTTCCCAACAATGCCGACGCGAGCGCATGCGCTCGCTAAGACGCAAACTATTGGAGGTGCGGCAACATAAGCGAGTCAGCCCTGAAACGACCGCTGGCCTAATGAACTAAGTTCCCGGACACACCGACTCACTAGTGAGTCGGTGTGTCCGGGTAACTGCTGGAGCTTACCTATCAAGCAAGCCCAGGTTCTTCAATTGTTCATCACCGAGCAGGCCGTGCTGCACAACGTCAGGGCCAATTTCAGGATGTAGTTCGAAGCGCGCGCGCTGGAACCACTGCATGGTGTAGGCCCTACCGGTGCCGTCGTCATTGAGTTCTCTTGTGCGCTCGGAGATTGGGAAGCCAAAAGCTTCCAAACCACCGTTCGCCTCGAAGTACTTCAAGAATGCCCCGTACACAAGATGCTGAGTTTCGGGGAAGTAACGGCACTCGCTTGACGTTTCGCACGGTACCGGAGCAATCGGGTACGGACGAAATACGGTTGTCAGCAGGTCGCCGAGCAGCGCGAGCTGCACTTCATACCGGGTACCGGCATGCTGCGGATGGTGCTCCATCCGCCCCCGCTGGAACCACTGCACCAACTGACCGTTCTCAATGATGGCCTCGGTGCGCGGATAACCGAACCGGGCGAGACCGCCGTTATTCTGGAAGTGCGCAAGGAAGACGCCTTCAATATTGTGACCGGTCTCGCCAAAGTAGATTGCTCCTGGCTTGGCTGCTACCGGATCGGTGATGCGCGGTCCGCGCGGGATCACTGGCGCGGGCGCCGGCGCAGGGGCGGGAGCAGGAGCAGCAGCCGGCGGCGCTGCAGGGCCGGGTGGCCCACCGATAGGCGCCGGGGCATTTTCAGAAAGCGCAAACTGCAAGGGCTCTTCATTCACCGTGCTCAAAGCGGACTGATAGTTGCCGTCAAGAATGCGCGTGGCGAGTACTGCAGGGTCGCTCGTATTCCAGTAATTCCAGCGGGCATCCAGTGGTTCAGTACCCAGCCAGCGGATGTCAAAGCGGCCGTTGCCGAAAATATTGTTGAATTGGACACTGTACGTACCCTCGCGCAGGCTCAGCCCACCAAAGCCGTTGAAGTTGATGGTGTTATCGTGAATGTCAAGATCAGGGCTGCCACCTCGTGTGACCGATTCAATCCCATCTGTACCGTTGGCATAAACGGTGTTATAGGCGATTTCCACCTTGGCAAACGCACCGATGCCTTGCTCTTCATTCTCACTGATGTTATTGCCGATCAGCCGACTATTGCCTTTGGTGAAGAGCACACCTATGGAGTTTTTTGTGATCAGGTTATTTTCTGCAACTAAGGTGTACTTTGGCCTTTCGTCTTCACCAAAATCCGGGCTGATCTGATCGATGTGTATCCCAATCCCATTGTCACGGAATACACTCGAATAGATGGTTGTGCCGAAGCCCCACCCGGTCGTCAAGAGACCGACGTTTGCGTTGCTGATGGTCACTTGATTTAGCCGGGCCTGTCCGCCATCTACGGTAATAGAGCCCCAGCGCCGACCGGCTCTATCCCACGTAATTACAATGGGTTTTTCAGAAGTTGCTTCTGCCCGCAGCCGTCCGCGAACTTCAATTACCACACCAGACGCAACCTTCACTGTGACACCGGGATCAATTGTAAGCCCGATGTCTCTTTCGATCGTGATGTCTCGGGTTACGATGTATGGGGATCTCTTGGCTGTCCAGACGGTGTCTTTCTCAATGTCATCTCTCACAAATTCATCAGCGTACACTGTTGCCGCCGGCCAGAGTGCCAACAACAAGAAGCCTAAGATGATGAGAGGACGTAAACGCATTTCATCGCTCCTTCTATCCGATTAGCCTTGACACTATAATACACTATTGGTTGCGCTAAGAGTATACACGCTATTCTAACGAGTTTACGTGCACTAAGCATAGTACCTTGGAATTGGGTTCAAATGCCGGGTGCCATTGTCTAGTACCCGCATTCTGCCAGAAACATGTAAACTTGGACGAATTCCTGCAAGCTGCAAATCTGCACTATGCCTATGAGACAGCACGAAGATCGTGCCTACTACGTAGCCCTAAGCACTGTTCCGGACATGGGACCCGGTCGCATGCACCGTTTGTTGCGGCACTTCGGCACCATGGCGGCTGCATGGCACGGGACCGCGGCCGCCTGGCGGGATGCTGGCCTTGAGCCGGCTGTTGCCGCCGGACTGGAACAAGCGCGAAATCAGATTGATCCTGCACAGGAGTTGGTGAAACTTGCCAAGGCCGAGGTGTCAGTGTTGACGTGGGAGGATAGCGGGTTTCCACCGCTCCTGCGTCAGATCCCAAGCCCGCCAATTCTCCTCTACGTGCGCGGCAGCCTGGAAGCGACCGATCAACTTGCGGTGGCGATTGTGGGGACGCGCAATGCCACTTCCTATGGGCGCAGTGTCACGCGCCGAATCGCTGCAGATCTTGCTGCCAATGGTGTCACGGTGGTGAGCGGCTTGGCACGGGGTATTGACGCTGAAGCGCACCGCGCCGCGCTTGCAACAGGAGGCCGCACCTTGGCAGTCTTTGGTTGTGGGCTGGACATAATCTATCCGGCCGAGCATCGGCGGCTCGCCCAACAGGTTGCGGAGAGAGGAGCCCTCATCTCTGAGTATCCTCTGGGAAGAAAACCGGCAGCGGAACAGTTTCCAGTGCGCAATCGCATAATCAGCGGCCTTTCGCTAGGGGTGGTGATCACGGAATCGCGAGAAAAAAGCGGTGCGCTGATCACCGCTGAGTTTGCTGGACAGCAGGGACGCGACGTGTTTGCCGTGCCAGGCAGCATACTGACCCAGACCAGCGTGGGACCCCACCGGCTGATCCAGGATGGCGCAAAGCTCGTAGCAAGCGTCGACGACATTCTTAGCGAACTGAACATCCATCTCGCCGGTCGGCAGCCGGAGCTCACAGCCGCTATGCCATTGAGTGTTGAAGAAGAGCGGATATTCGAACTCCTTGCGGGTGATCCGGTACACGTGGACGAAATTAGCGCCCAATCCGGTATCCCGGTGCAGCAAGTAAGCAGTCTGCTCGCGCTGATGGAGGTGCGAGGCATCGTCTACGCCGCCGGGCCTCTCACGTATGCTCGCGGCAGTCATTGAGGTGCGAACATGAGTGTGGAGCCAGCGTCATTGCGCGACCGTCTGGAACAGGCAACGGTAGCGGAAAAGGAACTCGTACTGCGGTTTCTACTCGGCAAACGCACCGCGGAATTGGGGCGCGCCAGTCCCGAGCTCGATATCTTTTTGGCAGAACTGCAGGTAGAACTGCCGGGAGCAATTGAGTTGCTCGGCGATCTGCGCTTCGAGCTAGGCGAGGCGCTCCACGGCGACGTTGGTCGGTGGGCCGGAGGTGAGATGGACGTCGCACCCTTGTACGGCCGCGTCATGGATAGGTTCGCGGCGCTGTTCTGCGATGACTGATTCTCTCTGGGTTGCGCGCCCTGATTACCTTAAACCGACGCCTGTGACGCGGAGAGGCAACGCCGCCGCCGGCATGCTCGGTGTGACGACAGCATTTCCCACCACGCACCTGTCGTCCGGACATCCGCTGGTCCCGCGTCTGAGCCCAGGGCTGGCCGCCTAATTGTCACGAATTCTCGTACATTCATTCAGTGCGGCACGGGTAGTCTCGAGGGTGATTGTTTGAGTATGGCGGTTCCTTAGAAGGTAAGTCTCTGCTTGCAAGTATTCCCATCATTACCTCCGCCTCTTTCATGCCTCGCAGTGTGACTCCAGCCGTAGTTGCGAGAACCGAGTCCCCATGCAATAATAGGGGCGAACGAATACTATGAGAGGGATACGATGCCGCGTTTAGACATATTCTTCCAAGTGCCGCCGTTCATCAAGTGGGGAATCGAGTCCTCACCATTCATGAGCGCAGTGGCGATCTCCACGAACTACCTGGTCTTTGCCGCCGTTATGCTAGGCACGCTGGCTATCCTGTTGGCAGCCTTGGACTTTTGGGTGTTCCAATTTCGTCGGAAGAAGCTCTGGATCGACTGGGACAAGCCGGAGCCTCCTTTTGAGCAACAGCCTTACGACGGCCCCTAAGCACAGTCGTGCGAAAACCCCATAGCCTGAAGTTGCGGCAGGAAGCGTAGCAGCGCTTTGCGGGATGCGAACGCGTAGCTCATTCCAATTCCCCCTTTGAGTTTCTTGCCTGCTGCTTTTCCCCGTCTTCCCGGTTCGCACGCCGAGATCATTTTGGCTTTTCTTACCACCTTTCATATTGCTGGATCGCGACAAGTGGGCTTGTGACCTTAGCAATCAAATCCTCAGATTAGTTTTGTCACCCTTGGCTTCGCCTCCACTCCGGTTGCGATTACTGCGCCTAAAGCACATCGCGTACACTGGAGTGCAGTATAAGGGCGAGCAATCTGCGCTTTAAGTGTCTCTCAATTCAGTTTCTTGGCTTTACCAAGAGTTGCTCTGGAGACGTGTAAGACATCTTACGGCATGCCTCTAGCTCTTAAGAGTAATGCCAGGACTGCGAGGTGCAACCGTGAAAACTGTTAGCCGTCGTCTGGTATTTCCGGGCCCGCAGCAGGTTGCCTGGGATGAGTTGCGAGTAGCACCGCCGCAGCGTGGCGAGTTGCTGGTTGAAACTCGCCGTTCATTGATTAGTATCGGCACCGAATTGGCATTCTTTGCAGGTCGGCAGTGGACGAATCCCGGCACAGGGACCTTGCCGAAGTACCCGGCCTATCCCGGGTACTCCAATGCCGGAATTGTAGTAGCAGGCGGTGACGATACTAGCCCTTGGCAGCCGGGAGACCGCATCGCCAGCGCCGCCCGGCACGCAACGCGTGAGATTGTGGGCAATCTTGATGGGCCGGCTAAGATTGCCACATCCGTGACCGATGAAGCGGCGACGTTTTGCACTTTGGGCGCAACCGTGCTCAACGCGTACCGCCGCGGGGCGCCGCAGCTTGGCGAGAGTGCGGTGGTTGTAGGGCAGGGCCTGCTCGGCCAGCTCGCGGTCCAGTTGCTGCGACTGGGAGGCTGCAACCCGGTAGTAGCGGTTGACCCCGATGCCAAGCGGCTGGCGCTGACGCGGCGCATTGGGTCCGCGACCCACTTTGCGAGCCCCAAGGCGGACGACGTGGTCGGGTCAGTCTTAGACCTAACGACAGGACGCGGCGCCGACATTGTTTTCGAGGCCACCGGCCTGACGGAAACCTATGACTTGGCATTCGCGCTCACGCGCCCACATGGGAGGGTGGTTGGCCTGGGATCGCCGCGCTACCCGGCGCCTGTGGACATGCAACAGGTGCACATAAAGCCGCTAAACGTTATTGGCGCTATCGGCAATCACCCCAGCGGAGATTCAAAGGAAGTGCGGTGGACGCGCGGCGCGCACACGGCGCTCTTCATGGATCTCTTGGCGCAGGAGCGAGTAAACGTACGTGATCTCATCACGCACCGCATACCGGCCCAGAGCGCACCGGACATCTATCCCAAGCTTCTTCAGGACCGCACGTCGTACCTGGGTGTCATCTTGGAGTGGTAGACCGGTCTCCTTACGTTTGTGCCAGTCCGCTAGCGCCAGTCAAACAACACGCCGAGTGAGTCTTCCCCACCTTCAGCAAGCATGACGTAGATTGCCGGCGCTTCCAGTGGGGACGCAACGTGCGTGAGCAAGTGCGCGACGTTTACAGCCCCGCTCTCAAGCATCTCCAAGTAGAATTGACGGTGGCGCTGCTGTGTCCAAGGCGTGTGGGGCGTTCTTTCCGTGGGCGTGAGCGGTTGAAAGACGCCCATCAGTGTGAGGTCGCGTCTAAAGAAGTCCGCGTAGAGGTTCAGCTCCGCCTTGCCCATGGGGCCGCCCAGCATGACGATGATGCCGCGCGTCGCTGCCACCCGCAGGCTTGTCGGCAGCGCGTCGGGCACAGGTGTGGCGTCATAGACGCGCTCGACGCCGTTGCCATTGGTAGCCGCCGTCACGGCGGCATACACGTCCTCGCGCGCGGCATTGATTGTCAGATCTGCGCCGCTGCGCCTTGACAGCTCCAGCCGAAAATCCGCCACGTCGGTGGCAATTACCGGTGTGCAGCCGGCAGCCTTCAAGAACTGCACGACCATTTGCCCGACCACACCCTGTCCCGCTACCAACGCCGCTTGTCCGATTTCCGGCGGAGCGCGGCGCACGCCGGCCAGCGCTACTTGCGCGAGCACGCCGAGCGCCGCCTGATCTGATTGCACACCGGCGGGAATGCGATCGATGGCGTCCTCGCCTACGGTGCGCAGATAGTGGCTGGTATGGTTCGCCATGGTGAGCACGCGTTCGCCCGGCTGGTAAGAATCGACGTCCGGCCCGAGCGCCGCGATAGTGCCGACATTCGCGTAGCCCGGTCGCACGGGAAACGGTCGTTGGGGCACGCCGGAGTCTGCGTAGACGTTCATGTAGCGCTTGCGTTCCGTGCCCGCGCTGATGCAGGAAAACTCGGACTTCACCAGGACTTCACCGGGTCCGGGGCATGGTATGGGGATTTCCTCAAGGGTGGCCGCGAATACGCGAGGAAACACTACAACTCTGCCGGTCTGCATAGGGGCGCTCCTATGGCTGCTGCGAGAACAATGGCAGCAGGGAAGTGACGTCTTTCAACTCGACAACCAACTGCGAAGACCGCCGCGCATCGGGTAGCAAATCTGTGCTTTAGAAGTCATTGCGCAGCGGTTATTCCTGCCTAAGTTGGGCGCGGGTCGTTCAGGTCGTTCAACCCTCGGAGTAACGCGCCGCAGTGTAGGCGATTGGTACGCGCTGGGCAGCTATAGAAACACCATGTTGTTGCGGTGGACGGCTTCATCGCCAAACGACTCGGGCAGCAGCGTGGCGATCTTGCTTGAATTCTTGCCCATTATCTTCCTCAAGTCGTCGGAAGGATAGTTCACAAGTCCGCAGGCAAAGGCATCGCCGTTTGCGGCACGGATTTCTACCGTATCGCCCCGGCTGAACGTGCCCTCTACGGCGATGATACCGGCAGGCAGCAGGCTGCGTCCGTTCTTCAAGAGCGCGCTGGCTGCGCCGGCATCGACGATGATGCGATGGCCGCGCGCGAGGTCGGAGGCCATCCAGGCGTCCCGGAGACTCTTCGTGCGGCTGATTTTGCTCGCGAAGCGCGTGCCCACCTGCTCACCTGCGGCAATAGCGAGAATCACGTCGGGGACAGTGCCTTGACCTATGACCACGTTAGTGCCCGCGGCGGTTGCCATGCGCGCGGCTTTGATCTTGGTAGCCATACCGCCGATACTGGCGGACGAACCGGCGCCGCCTGCCATGTTTTCAACTTCGCGGGTGATGCTTTCAACGACCGGCACGTGGGTGGCGGAAGCGTTGTTGCGCGGATCAGACGTATAGAGACCCTTGATGTCCGTCAAAATTGCGAGCAGGTCGGCATCCACCAAGTTCGCGACAAGAGCGGACAAGGTATCGTTGTCGCCAATCTGTTGAAGTTCGGCCACCGCGACCACGTCATTCTCGTTGCAGATGGGCAGAACGCCGGCTTCCAACAGGCCAAGCAACGTATTGCGGGCGTTCAGGTAGCCGTCTCGTTCCAACTCGGTCCGTGTAAAGAGCGCCTGGGCCACGGCTACGCCATAGGGAGCGAATAATTCCGCATACGTGCGCATGAGCAGCGGCTGGCCGATGGCTGCCAGTATTTGACGAACCGGAATGCCTTTTCCGCTTGGATAGGGCACGCCCGCGTTTGCGCCCGCGGCTACCGCGCCCGAGGAGACCAACACTACCTGCAGGCCTTGCTCGCGTATTACGGCAATTTGGCGCACAAGGTCGGCCATGCGCTCCCGGTTGAGTTCCTTGCCACCATGCGTGAGAAGGATCGTGCCGACCTTTATGACTATTCGATGCAGCGGTGATGACATGTTGCGCTCGCCGTGAAACAAAGCCGGAGCTAGAGGTTACTTGAACAGGATACCAAGCCCGCCATGTTGCAGGAAAGTGGCATGGTTGAGCAAGATGTTGCTAACGCGGTATACTTTGGCGCTGTAGGCAAGAAACGTCCAGGATGTGAAGGTGGAGTGAGAGCCGGGCTATGAGCGCACAGTTATTCGGTCTGATGCTTGCTGCATACGTGTTTGGTGCGATTCCATTTGTCTATTTGCTCGGGCGGATCTCCGGGGTCGACTTGCGTGACGAAGGAAGTCGGAATGTAGGCGGCACAAATCTGTTTCGCACCGTCGGTCCGCTCACGGGCATCTTCGGCGCTCTGCTGGATATCGGCAAGGGCGTGCTGCCGGTGCTGGCGGCACGGGCGCTCGACTTCAATGATGGTATCGCGGGTCTGGCCGCAATTGCGGCGGCCATAGGACAATGCTGGCCGATTTTCCTGCGCTTCCGCGGCGGCCGCGGTATCTCCGTGGTGGCCGGGGCAGTGCTTGCGCTTGCGCCTATAACGCTTTTTTGGGCGCATTTGCCGGCGGTCGCCGGCCTTGCGGCATACACTATTCTTATGCGCCGTCAGCAGAAGGATGCTGCCGCGATTTTTGGAAAAGACAGCAAAGACAGCCGCATGGTGCCCTTGCTGATGATGGTCTCGGTTGTAATTCTGCCTCTCGTGGCTTTTGTACTCGACGAATCATCTGCCATCGTGCTCACACTCTCGGTGTTCTCACTAATCATCATCTTGCGCCGCCTCACCGCGGAACTGCGCCAAGACCGCGGTTCCACAACGCCTCTCTTCACGCGTTTGCGCAATCGGTTTCTCTATGACCGCGCCCAGGTCTAGGCAAACTCGATAAGAGAGGCTCGTCCCTAGTATCCCAACGCTGCCGAGGTCGGGTAGTAGGGATCGGCAGCGCCGACCAACGACTCTCCCTGCCGCTGTATGGCTACCGGGCTCGCGAAGTAGCGGGGCAAGAAGGCTTCTTCCGCCATGACAATGTCGTGGCCGCGCCGCTTGAGTTCCGCGCACACGGCGGGATCGATCCGGACGCTCAGAATCGGGTTTGTCGTGCTGCAATCGATGCGCGGGGCATTTATTGCGGCTTGGATGTCATAGTCGAAGTCCACCAGATTGACGGCGAGTTGCGCCACGGTGTTGATGATGCGCCGCCCGCCGGAAGCGCCCAATGCGGCGAGCGCCTTGCCGTCGCGTTCGAGTACAACCGGGCACATATTGTTGAGCGGTTTCTTGCCGCCTTCAATCGAATTGCTGGTGCCCGGTTCCGGGTTGTACCACATCATGCCGTTATTGAGCAGCACACCGGTGCCCGGCGCCACGACGCGCGAGCCCCACGCCGAGAGCAACGTCTGTGTGAGCGCCACCGCGTTGCCGGCGCCGTCCATTGCAGCCAGGTGGGTGGTCGATTCGGATGAAGTGCTGAGCGAGGCGCCCGGGTCCGGCGGGCCGTTGCCTGCCTGAAACTGCCACGGCGCGCCGGGCGTCCGCTGCGGTTGCGCCCGCTCGGGATCAATCGTCTGTGCCATGGCCGCGGCATACTCTTGCGAAAGCAGACCGTCGAGGGGAACCGGCACCCGCGTCGGGTCTGCCATGTACGCAAATCGATCGGCAAATGCCTGGCCGGAGGACTCGATGAACGCGTGCAGGTAGCCGGCCGAGTTGTGGCCGGAACCGCGCACGTCAAAGTGCTCGAGGATATTGAGGATCTCCATCACGGTCGGGGCTCCGGTGCCGCCGCGCATGCCGATGACGTTGGCGCCGCGGTAGGCGCCCAAGACGGACTCCGCGTGCACTGTCGCTTCATATTGGGCAAAGTCTTCGGCTGAGAGGATGCCGCCGTTGTCCTGGACATGGCGCGCGATTTGCTCGCCCACTGAACCACCGTAAAGCACCGACGGTCCGTTCTCCGCGATAGCGCGCAGCGTCGCGCCCAGTTCCGGCTGACGCAGCGTGCCTGCTGCTCCCGGCGTTGTGGCAAACGGCAGGCGATGAGGATTGCCGTTGCTGAGATACGTCGCTCGCGTGGTGGGAAAACGATTGAGCAGGTCTAAGTCTTGCGCCTGCCACATGGTATCGAACCATGAGAGCCCATAGCCCTCCTCGGCGAGCCGAATGGCAGGAGCCACGGCCCGGTCGAGGCCGATCGTGCCGAACTGCTCCAGCGCCGCCGCCATGCCCGCCACCATGCCCGGAATGGCGATAGACGAGTAACCGTAGATGTTGGCGTCGTCCTTGACCAGGCGCCAACCGAAGAGCTCGTTGTCGTAGCCCTCTGCCAATTCCCACATGTCCGGTGTTGCGGCCCGTGGCGCTTGCATGGGAAAAGCGACGACCACACGTTGTTGCGTCTCTTGAAGAAAGATGGACATGTAGCCGCCGCCGCCGACGCCGCTCATGGGCGGCTCTACCACCCCCACGGCGAAGGCGGTCGCCACGGCGGCATCGACGGCATTCCCGCCGGCTTGCAATACTTCCAGACCGGCCGCGGCGGCAAGACGGTGCTTTGCCGCCACCATGCCCGACGAGGCTACTGCCGGCTGAACGTGGGCTTCCCAGTGCGTTTCCGCGGCCATGCTCTCCTCCGATGGTTGAATATAAGGTAATACTCTTGATGTGCGTTGCGCCGCCTGGCGTGGCTCAGTCAATTGCAAATCCACGACCCCAGGCTCCACTAGTGTGCGGCGCGGGGTATGCGTGCAAGCGCATTTGCGCTCAGGCCGAAAGCGGTACTGCTGCGAGTGTACCCGAAAGTACTAAGAAAACTGTAGAGGCTCGACACACTGCCATTTACGGGGAACGCGGGTGACGACAAGAATCGCTAACCTATGCCAACGTTGACGTACCCTAAAGAGCGCAAAATATAGAGTCCGGCTGCGGCTGCAAGTGCGAGAAATGCGATGATTTGCACCAACTTGAGGATTGGGCGCAGCAGGGCATTTGCGATTTGCGAAACGAGTGAGAAGACAATTAGGACGCCGACTCCAAGAATTGCCCAAAGCCCCCAATCGGGAATTTGGTCCAGTTCTTGAGGTCCGATACTCCGCAGCCACTCTGTCGCGACGTCAAGCGCTTCTTCCACGGTTGCAAGCCAATCCGCCGTATCCATGTTGCGAGTCCTTTCCTTGAACCTGCTTCACTCAATTGTCGAAGCGCTTCTCCCATCCTGTCAACATTACGGTGAGCCAATTGGCCCGCGCATTCTCGTCCCACACGTGCCTGGGGCTGCATTGGGGTATTATGAAACTCTGTCAGGGGTCTGGAACCGGAGTGCTGTCGAAACCCGCTTGAGTCTTGGGCTGGTAGGCGTTTACGCTGGCGGCGTCAGTGAATCCGCGAATTCCGCTAGAGTGATGATGAATTCCAAATAGGTGCTGATCGAGGAGAAACTGCATGTACACAATTGATCTACAGGGCAAGCATGCGCTGGTAATGGGTGTTGCCAATAAAGAGAGCGCGGCGTGGGCGATCGTGGAGGCGCTGGCGGGCGCGGGCGCGCGCATTGCTCTGAACTACCAAACTGAACGCTTGGCCACGCGCGTACAGGACCTGGCTGCCACCTTAGACAACCCACTGGTTGCGCCGTGCGACGTGACCCATCCTGAAGAGGTCGACTCGCTGTTTTCCCTGGTGAAGCGGGAATTCGGCAAGGTGGACATTCTGGTGCATAGCCTTGCTTTCGCCAGTCGCGATGAATTCGCGAAAGAGTTTGTAGATACGTCGCGGGAAGGCTTCTTGCAGGCTATTGAAATCAGCGCACTCTCCCTTATATCGCTCTCGCGGGCGGCGCTGCCGCTCATGCAGAAAGCCGGAGGCGGCAGCATTATGGCGCTGACGTATCTTGGCGGCGAGCGTGTGGTCGCGGGCTACAAGCTCATGGGACCGGCCAAAGCGACGCTGGACGCCAACGTACGCTACCTCGCCGAGAATCTTGGCCCCCACAATATCCGGGTGAACGCTATCTCCGCGGGCGCCATGCGTACTCTCTCTTTGGCAGGCATTCCCGGCGGCCGCAACTTTCTCCTCGACTTGCCGGAACGCACACCCATGCGCCGCAACATCACCCAGGCCGAGGTGGGCGATACCGCGCTCTACCTGGCCTCGTCACTCTCATCCGGCGTGACCGGCGAAACCATCCACGTGGATGCTGGATACCACATCATCGGCCTTTGATCGTACGCAGGCGAGACGAAATAGAACGAAAGGCCGTCTGATCGACAGAGGCCTTCCCAAGAGCCGTTCGTGCTGAGCTTGTCGCAGCCTGAACGGCCTTTGCTACGCACCGAGAACAATTCGGTAGGAATGCAGCAATCTGATTCTGGAAGGTGCAACTTGACGGGCGGTGCGCTCCCTCGCTCTTTTTCTACTGCAGGCAGTGAAACCTAGCCGACAGCAAGTGTCCCTAACACAGCCTCAGTCTCTTCTGCCGTAATACCAATGCCAAATACAGAGGTGATAATCGCGATGACAATTGCCATGATGATCCAGCCGATGATGGCGGTTAAGATAGCCTTGCCGGTACTCACGTCGAGCCCCTGCCGGATCGCGATGAGGCCTGCGAGAAGAACCCAAATAAGCAGGGCTAACCGCAGCAAGCCGCCAAACAACGGAATGCCACCAAGAATGCCTGTGAAGATGAGAAGCACGTTTGGCGACTGGGCAAAACCGAGCGTGCGGAGCATCTCGCCGTAGGTGGCGGTGCCGCCGAAAACTTTGTCGCCGATAATGTAGGTGACAAACGCCCAGACCAGCCAGCCGAGTACTGCGGCAAGGATGCCGCCGATGAGACCCGTTACCGCGTCGATCGGACTGAGGGTGATGAGCTTCCAGATCGCGCCGCCGATGCCACTCGCAAGGGCCACGATGATGACCACCTGCATCGCTTGACTGGTTGCAGAACGGTCGTGCTCCACCTCCTCATAGAGACGAGGATCGAGCATCGCCGCTCGGATCATACGGTTGACAAGCATGGCGTCTTCCTTTCTGTTGCATGCTTCAACATCCCCTGAGTGCTGCCACCCACAAGTAAAATATTATACTTGCGGTTCTAGCCAAATAGTAGCATGAAAGGTTAGAAACTGCAATTTAAGTGTTCAGAATATTGAAATCTCTTCGTCTTATCCCATGTCTCTGGGAGCAGAAAGTCGATGGTACCTAATAGCGCTGCCGCTGCGGGCCTCGTCTCGCCTTTAGCTGCCAGGCTGTCCGGCGCGCGGCCAATCAAACTCCTTCAAGTTGGAAGTTTTCGGGAAACAGCGCAATCGTTATCGCCACGAACGACACGACCATTACTATGGATACTATGACAGTGATAATCGTTGCCTTGCCGGTGCTTATGCCCAGGGTCTGCCGCGTTGCGATGACGTCGACAATGAGGACCCAAAGCGCCGCCGCAACGCCCAGCAGGCCCCCCAAAACCGCCCCGGCCACCGGGACAAAAACCAGAGGAACGGAGAGAATGGAAATAACTGACGGCGATTGCGCAAATCCGATTGCGCGCAGCATTTCCACGTAGCTGCCTGTCCCGCCAAAGACCGCGGTGCCCAAGAGATAGGCAAGGAAGGCCCAGAGCAGCCAACCGACAACCGCAGTAGCCGCGGAGGTCGCGATGCTGGTGATGGCTTCGGGCTGAACCGCAGACTCTACCGTAGAGTTGAGCGTCTGTACGAGCGTGCTGATAATGCCGATGACTGCAATGATGATGACAACCTGCACGGCCTGGGTTGTGGCCGTGCGGTCTGCTTTAATCTCGTCGAAGACTAGCGAATCCAGCATGGCGGCACGGAACATGCGGTCGGCAAGCATGGCATATCCTTAGCTAGGTCCTTATTCAAGAGCCTCCAATGTCTCGGCTCAAGAGTTCAAAGGTATCGAAAAGTTCATTGAGCGGGCCGTAGCGCGGGGGCTTGTCCCCCGCCTGACAGCGGGATTGGCTGCCTCGCCAATTCGGCGCGGCAATCAGTGAAAGGACAGGCAGCCTTCGACACACTCAAAAAAAGCCGGTCCTTTCAGGTAGGGCGCACGCCCAGGGCGCACTCCCCGCAACGGCTACACGGTAGGCAGGCAAAATCTGGAAGTCCGTCTCTCGCGCTATATATTGAAGCGGTGGCAGAGACTTGTCAATAATCTGGATCTGGGCAAGACTAGAGCAGTACATTGCGCATGCCCTATGCGGCATCAGGCTTGCGCACCTTGACAGCAGCGTGCTGCCCCAGCAGCATAGCAACTAACGTGTATTGGCGTATGAAACGCACGTCTAAAGGCTGAGAATTGATCCGGGAAGCAAGTATTCAGAGGAGTCAAGTGCGATGAGCGTAACCATAGCAGAACCCAGGAAGTTGTCCGTGGACGACGTGGAATTCTTTAACGAACACGGCTATCTGCGGCTGAAGCAGGTCTTCGATCCGGCTGAAGTGGCGGCCCTTAGCGAGGAACTCGACCACATCATCCAGTACTTCGCAACCCACGGCAAAGGCTGGAGCGGCCCGTGGCGCAAGCAACTGATGGAAAAGGACGCGGATGACAAGAGCCTCCTGGTGACCATCCACGAATTGCAGAGCTACAGCGAGGCCTGGGCGCGGGCGTTGGTGCAGGAGCGGCTGGTGCAGTCCGTTGCCGACATCATCGGACCGGACCTGGAGTTCCACCACAGCACGCTCCACGCCAAAGGCCCGGACACCGGCACGCCCTTCCCCATGCACCAGGACTACCCCTTCTACCCGCACCAGGACGGCCGCTACATCGACGCCATCGTGCACGTCGACGGCGCCGACGATACCAGCGGCTGCTTGAAGTTCCTGGAAGGCAGCCACAAGCTGGGGCCGCTGGAGCACAGCCGTGAGGGCTCGCCGCACCTCGATCAGAACGTGTACCGCCTGCAAGATGCCGTTTCGGTGCCGGCAGACCCGGGTGACGTGGTGCTGTTCAGCATCTGGACCATCCACGGTTCCGCCCTCAACGAGCAGCCCCGCTGGCGGCGCGTGGTGCGCTTCGGCTACCGCAACCCGCGCAATCTCCAGGTGAGCGGCCAGGCCATGGGCCGCCCCGGCGTCATGGTGCGCAGCGTCCGCCCCAAGCTGGAAAACCAGACCATCGAGGTCTATGGCAACTGGGGCCCGCAAGCTGTAGCGCCAAGAGACGATGATTAGTCCAGAGACTATCGATTTGAGAAGCGTCAGGGATTGGGCGGCCTATGTCGCAAAAGGGTCGCAATTGGCAGGCAGAGAGGACTGAGCATAGTGATTCGCTTTGGATACCGCACGCCTGGATTGAAAGCGCTTTCGTTTCGGGAGAAGGTGCAGCTTGCGGCGGACTTGGGGTTGCCGGCGATCGAGGTGGCGCGGACGGAGTTTGCGTCGCTGGCGGACTGCGCTGAACTGAACGAGGCGTGTGCCGCATTGGGCGTAGAGGTGACGTCCATGGGTGGCGCAATGGGCCTGTGCGACCCTACTCTCCGGGAAGAGATCCTGGAACAGCTCGACTTCGCGCTCGACGCGTGCGCGGTGTTGGACGTGGACATCTTCTTCACCCGCGTCATGTGGCCGGCGCCGGGCGTGCCCCAGGCCGACACGTGGGCGGCATGCACGGAGATTACGCGCACGGTGTGCGAACGAACGGCTGAGCGCGGCATTCGCTTTGCGTTGGAGGCCGACCCGCCGTGTTTCGTGCACACACTGGAGCGGGTCGAGCGGCTGATGGAGTTGGTCGATCACCCGAACTTCTGGCTGAACTACGATCCCACCAACTACTACGTCGTCGGCAGCGACCCGCTGCTGGTTATCGAGCGTTACGCCGACCGCATCATCAACGGCCACGTGAAGGACGCCGTCTACCACGCCGACGAGAAGGCGGAACGCCCGGTGGGCGAGGGCGAGGTGCCGTATGCGGAGATCTTCCGCGCGCTGCTCGACCGGGGCCTCGACGTCGCCATGCACATCGAGCACTGCAACTCGGTGAAATGCGTGACCGAGGCGGCGGCGCATGTGAAAATGGTGATGGCGTCGCTCTAACTTCGGTATGCCTTAGAGGACCTTATCCTTGCCGCTTGGACTCCGGCAGTAGGGCGCGTTGCATTCCGCGAATCGGCCGTAGGCAAACTGCCTTCGACTGGCAAGATTGAATAACCTTCCCATTCCAGTCGCTGAGTGTGCTAGAGTCCAAGCTGCAATTGGACGATACCGCGCGGTTCAGCGAGCAGTTTCAGTACGGGCATTACCCATGCAAGTAGACTATGACCGTTCTCGATGAGTTTCTTCTTTACCTCCGAGACTTCCTGCCATCGCTAGTCGGCGCCTTGCTCATTGCGTCCGTCGGCTGGATTGGCTCCTACTGGGTCAAGCGCAGCGTTGACAGCCTCGTGGTGAAGGTTGGCTGGGACGAGATTACGTGGGGTTATGTGAGCACATTCACCCGCTATTTCTTCTTGGCGATCATGCTCACGGCGGCGCTTAAGCAAATTGGATTTCCAATCGAGTCGTTCTTAGTCTCGGTTGGCATCACCGGCATCATCATCGGCATGGGCGCCCGGCGTTCTATTGCAAACTATTTCGCGGGTTTGATGATGTTGGGCGCCAAGCCTTTCGGCAAAGGCGATCTGGTCGAGTTCGGCCCGCCGCAGCAAATCGGGTTTGTCACCCACGTAAATCTGAGTTACACCGGTCTGCTTACCTTGGACAATGCCCGCATCGTGGTGCCGAATTCAGTGCTTTGGCGAAATAAGATCATCAATCACTCCAGCTACGACATGCGAGTGCTGCAGATTCCGCTGGCGGTTGCCTATGAGGAGGACCTCGATTGGGTAAAGGACATCGCATTGGAGAGGCTGCGTACCCACACCGCGATCTTGGATGATCCGGCCCCACGCTTCAAGATGCTGGAAGTAACGGCAGAGGTAGAAAGAGCCCAACTGCTGGCCTGGACGGCTGCAAAGTCCGTAAACCTCTACGGGGAACTGATCACTGAGCTGCGCAAGGAATTTGCTGACGCCGGTCTAGCGGTAACGATCCCGGCGAAGGACATAAGTCTGACGGGCGAGGAATACCTATGGCAAAAGAGGGCCGGCACACAATAGGTCGGACAACAGATTCGCCTGCAGACGGCCAGCCGCACGAAAGTGCCACGCTTGGTGTAGCGGAAGTGATGGTGCGACTCTCCCTGAGCCGGGCCCAGGTCTATCGCCTAGTGAAGGATGGCATCCTCAAGGCAAGCAAGCAGGACGCGCTGTTGCAGTTTAGCGATTGTGACGTGGCGGAGGCTGCCGCAGATCTCGCTGTGCATCGAGAAAGAATCGCCGTGTTGCTCCGACTCTTCACGGCCATACTCGTCGAACATGGCATTGACGATCTCCCCGAAATTTGCGTGGAGGGAATTGAGTCCGGCATGGGCGAAGTGGCGAATATGCTGCTGCTCGTGAGTATGGCGGCGCGAGCAAGTGACCTCTACGTGATGCCAATTGAAGACGGCGACCGGTTGCTCCTGCGCAATGGGGACAAACTTAGAGAAATTGTGCGCGTGGAACGCGACCTGGGAAACCTGCTGAAGGAGAAACTCAAGGCCTTGGCATCATTGGGCGACGGGGAAACTGGGTCAACGAGCGCCGCCATCTTCAGGCATACGGGCGAAAACCTCTCTGCCCAGGTGCGCGTAAGCGTCTTGCAGACACTGGCTGGCGAGCACCTGCAACTGCAATTCTTTCATTCAGGTGAAGTGCAGACCCTCGAATGCTTGGGATATACACCAATACAGAGCAAGGAGCTGCGAGGATTACTCTCAGGAAAGCCCGGTCTGCTAGTGCTTGCCGGCAGCCATGATCGCATCGTGCAACAGCATCGTTTGGCTTTGGCAGATTATATGGGCGCTAAGGGAAAGCTGATAGTTTCCATTGACCGGGCGCTCAATTACCAATCAGAAAGCATCGTGCACCTTGATGGGAGTCACGACGAGAATACAGACGGCGTCGAGCTCTGGCAGGCCGCAATGAGGTTGGGCCCAGATGTGGTCATGGTGGACCGGGTTGCCAGTGGCGTCCAGGTGGAGAGTTTGATTGGCGCGCTTGCCGCCGGAACGGCAGTCTTGGTTCAGTCGCCGGCTGCGACGAGTGTTGCCGCCTTGAGGCATCTCTTCGAAGTTGGCTTTGGCCGACGCGAATTGGCACGCTACCTCCTTGCAGTCAGCGAGTGTAACCTTGTACCGCAGCTCTGCCTGGATTGCAGAGCGCAACGAACCATCACACTGGACGAAGCGAATTTCCTCCGCGCGCCTACTACCGCAAAGGTATACGTGGCCGCAGGATGCGACCATTGTGTGGACGGCGCTCGCGGCAGCCGCGCGGTCTGGGGCCTAGTTGTTGGAGATGAAGCGATGGCCTTGGATTTTGACACCGAAGAAGCTTTGCCTGCTGAGACAGCAATTGACCCCCTCTCAAGTGACCTGTCATTGGCTTCTGCGCTGCGTGCATGCGTTTTGGCGGGCGATGTCGATATTGAACAGGCTATTCCTCGTGTGCGCTAGCACATGGGATGCCTCGCGTTAGGTCCGGCTTGATTGTCGGCAAGCGCCCTGCCTCAGCGAATCTACTTAACTGCGTGGTACCATAATTCCTGCACACGGCAGAAAATTGCGCGCCGTCTTTCGCGGCGCGATTTCGTTTTGTAGAGGGCAATGACCCCGTGCAGACACCCCAAGACGCGATGGCGGTGACCGGCTATTTCCACGCCTTGCGGCTCTTCAACCGCAATGTGCGGATCTTCATTCTCAGCGCGCTGCTCCTGGGGTTCGCTTTCTTCGGCATTTACGCGGTACTCCTCAATCTCTACCTGCTGCGCCTGGGATACGACACTACGGTCGTTGGCTTGGTCAACGGTATGGGCTTTGTGGCATATGCCGTGTTCAGCTTGCCCGCAGGGGCTCTGGGAGCGCGCTTTGGCACGCGGCGCATGCTCCAGGTGGGATTCGTGCTCGCGGCATTGGGAACTGGGCTGCTGCCCGCCGCGCAATTCCTGTCCGGCGATCTGCAAGTGGCGTGGATTGCGGTCACTTATACCGTCACTTCCATGGGGCTCGATGCCTACTTTGTAAACAGCAATCCGTTCATGCTGCAGTCGACGACCCCCCGCGAACGCATGTATCTGTACTCACTGCGGGTTGGGATGAGCCCCATCGCGGCTTTTGTCGGTGCTCTGATCGGTGGCTTTCTGCCGGGGACGTTGGCGCGACTCCTGCCCATCACCGACACGGCCTCCTTTGCGTTGGCGCTGCTGGTGGCGGCGGTCGCCTTGGTCGTCGGCGTCGTCGCGCTCTTCAATACCACCGCGACCGCAACAGGAGAAGTCGATCAAGAGCCGCCGGTGCGCACGAGCAGGTCTTCATCCGGTCTGCCCGTGCTCATTATTGCGATGATGGGCTTGGTCATCATGCTGCGTATTGCATCAGAGGGCGCCCAGCGCACGTTTTTCAACGTCTATCTAGATGAGATCTTGGCGATGCCCACCGCGCAGATCGGCATGTTGGCCGCGGTCGGGCAACTTGTGGGTGGTTTTGCCGCCCTCATGTCACCCTTTCTTGCGCGGCGGTGGGGTCTTGAACCGGTGATCGTATGGGCGAGCTTGGGCATGGCCGTGAGCACCGCGGCATTTGCGCTGCTCCCGCATTGGGCCGGCGCGGCGGTAGGTTACGCGGGGCTGGTCAGCTTTACCTACATTCAGCGCCCGTGCAGCCTGCGCCACACGATGGAAGTCGTGCCGGCGCGCTGGCGGGAAACGGCGGCAGGCGTCGCCAACATGGTGGCGGGCATCGGCTGGGGTACGATGGGTTTCGCCGGCGGCTACCTGGTGGGCATCTACGGCTACCAGAGCTTCTTCTTGGCGAGCGCGGCCCTGACCGGCATCAGCGCTGTAATCTTCTTGTGGTATTTTGGCCTGCCGAGCGGCGCTCTATCGAGAAGGCGGCGCGCCGATGCGCTACATTAGCTGCGACCAGTCGTGGCCGTGTTCTTTAAATTGCCCTCTCAATGACTTAAGTACGGACGGGGGTAGCGGCCCGGCCGCGACCTGCTCGACATTGCTCTGCAGTTGGTTCAAACTGTCGATGCCGACTATGGCCGTATCGATGTAGTCGAACGAATGGCAGAAACGCAATGCCAGCGCCACGCCGTCTTCCGGCGCGCCTGCCGGCAGCGTGAAGTGCTGCGCGCGCTGCCAGTACTCATCGGCATAGCTGTAGGGCGAGGCCGGGCGGTTGAACGCGGCATTGGCGATGGGGCGCTTAGCGATGATGCCCATGCCGGCGGCTTCAGCGGCGGGCAGGACCTCATCCAATCCACTCTGATCGACTACGCTGAACGACGTCAGCAGAGTGGCAAATACCCCCATCCCGATGGCTTCCAACGCCGCGTCGTTATCGCCGCTATAGCCGATGTGGCGCGTCTTACCGGCGTTCTGGGCGTCTTGGAGCGCGCGCAGCACGTCACCCCGGCGCAGCACGTCAACTTCGCAGGAGTGGATGTGGACCAGGTCGAGGTAGTCGGTCTGCATGCGGCGCAGCGATTGGTCAATGCCTTGTGTCACCGCTTCAGCCGTCCACTCCGGCGCCGTAACTTCGCCCGCGGCGTGGCCGCACTTGGTGGTCAGCCAATACTCGTCGCGGCGGTGGCTAATGTACTTGCCGAGGGTCTCTTCGCTTTCCCCGTAACAGTCCGCTGTGTCGATGTAGTTGACGCCACTGTCGAGGAGGGCGTTGAGCAGTTGCTCGGCCGCGGCAGGCGAGCCCGTATCCGTGGCGATACGCGCCGCGCCGAACCCCAGCCAGCTCACATCCATATCGGTCCCGCCCAGTCTGCGTCTTTCCATGCTGGTGCTCCTAAGCTTTGCTTGTATGGCATGCGTGTGCCGATTCCCAGAGTATGTCCGAGATTATACTGCTTCTCGCTTTTGCCCACTTTTCCAAGAATGTCGCAATGCTGGCGTTTCAGTTCAAACAAACTCGTTAGGATGGGTCCTCACCTTAGGTCGAGGCAAGCCGAGGGTCTTTGAAGGAGAATGTGATTCCGAGAGCCAGCAGCGCGAGGACGAGGGTTACCGCAAAGAGGGGCAGGTATCCGGCAAGATCGATTATTGCTCCCGCGCCCAGGGCGGATAGGCCGAGGGTTGGCTGCGCAACTAGGTAGACAACCATCGTGTACGTCCCTTTGTCGCCGGTGGGGGCGAGATCCATTGCCAAGTTGATGCGCGCAACTATCATGGCAAAGAGGGCAGCGTTGCCGAGTGTCCAGGCCACGTAGAAGGCGGGCTGCCAGGCAGGCAGCAGGAGGAGCAAAGAGACTAAGTAGACAGTGAGTGCAATGCGCATCAGAGCGCGATGACCTTTTCTGTCACCAACTGGGCCGCCAAGCAGGGCGCCAAACGCGCTGGCGATAAATCCTATGGCAGCCAGCAGCCCTGCTGCAGCCAGGGGCACGGCTACCGAATCAAACGCATAGACTGAGTAGAAATTTAGTACAGATTGCAGGAGACCGGTCAATGCAGCCACCACCAACAGCCAGGTGAAATCTCGGTGACCTGCCACTTGTTCTACCAATGCGCGTGTATAGGCGCGTAGCGATTCGGACGACATGCGCGGCGTCGCGACCGGTTCAACGATTTGCAACAAGATGAGATTGCCCAGCATGATGACTATGCCGCCCAGGAGGAATACCAGCGTGAAGTTAGCCGGCCAGGCCCAAGTCGCTAGCAGCCACGTTACGATGAGTCCGCCGGCAACGCCGGTTATGCGGTGCACGAAGAATTGCCAGCCGCTTACAGTGCCGTAGTGCCGGCCGAAAAGAATGCCAAACAGCTCGAACGCCGGAGCAATCACGGCCCCAAATAACAGCCACGTGAGGGCGAGCAGTGTGAACAGTAGCAGAATGGCTACTACCGGTTGCTGCCAAAACAGCCATACCACCGCGCCTATGAGGGCGTACAAGAGCCCAATGATTGCATGTAAGCCAGCAATGATTTGGCGTCGCGACCGGAGCCTCTGGTTCAGCATGGCGGCCGGTATCAGGGCCGGCAGTGATGCGACGTGGGCGAGGTATACCAAGCCGACGAGGGTGCGTGAATCAGTTAACTGCAGGAGAAGCGCGTTGATGACCGGCGGCGCCACGAACGCGAGGCCGCACCCCCACATCCCTTCCCAGTTCAAGAGTACCAAGAGATTGCGGCGAAACGTCCGCTCAGTAGACGGAACGTAGAATAGCAAACCCAGCGAGGATACGACTCGTTTCACGGAACGCTAGTAACTGCGCAGAGAGTATCAGCTATTGAGTGTGGCCCCGCCCAGAACTCACTTGTCATCTTGAGGTATGGCGTGGGGATAGTGACCGCCGCTGTCGTCAAACGGGCGGTGCTTTTCGGAGAGCTCGTAGCTCAGGATCTTCTCCATCGTGTCGCCCCATACGCCCTGCTGGATATCGGGTGCTACGCCGAGCACGTCCATGCAGTTGCGATAGTCGTTCATCACGTCTTCCATCAGGAAGTAGGGCACGTCGGTGCCAAAGATGATCTTCTCCCAAGCATCGCGTCCCCAGGGATCGCGGTACTGGCTGTCACGGCGCCACCACAGGATTTTGCCCACGTCCTTGGGGTTCAGCATCTTCAGGGTTGAGCCGGTAATGTCCATGTAAAGGTTGGGATTCCAACGCAGCACCATCCCGCCCTCGAACCACCAGGGGTTGCCGAGGTGGGCGCCGATCATGACGAGTTCGGGCACTTGGCGCGCGATGTAGTCGAGATGCACCGGCATCATGCGGCCGGAGTGAACGTCGTTCTCAATGTCATTGGCGTGCCGGGCCACAATGCCCTGGTGAAAGAGAATCGGCATCTCCAGGTCGGCGGCCTTTTGATACGTGGGTAAGTAGGAGCGGTCGTCGTAGGCCTTGCGCGTCTTGATGAATTTCAGGCCCCTGAAGCCGTTGTCATAGAGCCGCTGCACAGTGTCCACGGCACCGGGGTCCAACGCCGGGTCTACCCAACCGAATCCAACGAGTTTATCCGAATGCTTCTTGAAGGCCTTCTCAATCTCTTCATTCGAACTGCCCGGTCCGCTGGTGCTGGTCGCCAGCAAGACAGTTTTGTCAACGCCAAGTTTTGCCATAGTGTCGATAAGTTTGTCGGCGTAGTCTTTTTCCTGACCGAGATGATGATGCGCATCAATGACCACGGAAATGCCTCCAAAGGGTTAAATGGTTTTGCCTAATTGCTAATGGCGATTATATATCATTGCCCCGCGTAAGGATGCCGGGGCTGGGGCGGAGATTTGTACCGTCCTGAGCGCGTTGCCGTGGAGCCTGCCGCATGGGCCAAGAAGTAGGACGGCGCCTTGTGCCCAGCCGTGTTCGACAAGCGTGAGTGCGGGCAAATGGGACCTAGTGCCCTCGCTTGCGTTCTTGCGCTCGTCGAAGGTATGAGTTTGGCAGACCCTACAGCCGGGGCAACTCTGCAATTGGAATATAAACCTTAAATGATATTATGTTCAATATGACTAATTGGGCGTAGAGCGGTGGGATTGTTGCAAGTTGTAAAGTGACACCTTGGATGGTATGCTCAGAGATGGCTATCATTGAAGAGGGAATGGATACTATTGTGTCGGCAATTGAAGTAGAGAATCTGCAAAAGTCGTACGGCGATCTCAAGGCTGTGGACGGCTTGAGCTTTGCCGTGGAGCAGGGCGAAGTCTTCGGCCTGCTGGGACCCAACGGGGCCGGCAAGACCACGACAATTGAGATTCTCATCGGTTTGCGCGAGCGGGACGGAGGCAGCGTACAGGTAGCGGGGTTTGATCCTGCGCAAGAAGGTGATGCGGTAAAGACCCATATTGGCGTCCAGCTTCAACAAACGCAGCTTTTCCCATTGCTCAGTGCAGAAGAGATTCTTAGCCTCTTTGCCAGCTTCTACCGCAACAGCAAGCCGGTAGATGACCTGCTGGAGCTTGTAGGTTTACAGGACCGGCGCAAGGCAAAGTACCAGCATCTTTCCGGCGGCCAGAAACAGCGGCTTTCGCTGGCGTTGACGCTCATCAACGATCCGGAACTGGTGTTTCTCGATGAGCCCACAACCGGTCTCGATCCTCAGGCTCGCCGCGCGCTCTGGGACATCGTGGAGCAGATGCGCGAACAGGGAAAGACGGTCTTGCTTACGACGCACTACATGGAAGAAGCGGAGGTCTTGTGCCAGCGCGTGGCAATCATCGATCACGGCAAGATACTGGCGCTTGGCGCGCCCCGCGAATTGGTAGACGAATACGTACCGGAAAGGGCCATCGAGATTCCACTCTCCGACAGTGTGGCGCCAAGCCGTCTGGAGTCTTTGCCAGCCGTTACTCACGTTGACGTGAAGGATGGGTCGGCCGCTATACACACGATGAATCTACGGGAGTCATTGACGGCAATCTTGGCAGAATCGAGTAAAACCGCGGTAAGCCTGGATAATCTGCGAATTCAGCGCGGCACTTTGGAGGATGTTTTCTTGCACCTTACGGGAAGGACCATCCGCGAATGAAGGCGCTTGGGATACTCACCTATTACACGGGCGTGCAGTTTGCCCGCGACAAGGTTGCGCTCTTTTGGACTTTGGCCTTCCCCGTGGTGTTGATGGTCATAATTGGATTTGCGTTTGGCGAGGCCGGCACGGCGTCGCTGCCGGTGGGACTAGTCATCGAGGACAGAGGACCGGCCGGACAGGCGGTGGCGCAAGCGCTTGCAGGGATCCCGATCTTCGAGGTGACAACCGGGTCGCAAGAGGTCGAGTTAGCCGCACTGGCAGAAGGAGACCGACGGGCCGTTGTGATCATACCGGAAGACCTTTCCGCCGCGTGGCAGAGGCAGGAGGTGGCAACGATCCAGATTCACCTCGACGCCAGCCAGCAACAGTCGGCGGGTACCGCGATGAGCGTGGTGCAGCAGGTCGTTGAGGGCGTGCAGCGTGAGTTTACTCAGCAGCCAAGCTTGGTGTCAATTGAAACCCACTCAGTGCAAGCGGAGGGCTTCCGGCCCATCGATTACATCGCGCCGGGCATACTGGCCCTTTCGGTAGCGCAGCTCGGTCTCTTTGGGGCGACAACCTTAGTGGAACAACGGCAGCAACGGCTCCTGCGGCGTCTGCAAGCTACTCCTGTTTCACGCTGGAAGGTGTTGCTCAGCATGATTGTCGTTCGGCTCATCACGGCATTCGTGCAGACTGGGATTCTGTTGGGGGTAGCCCTAGCGCTCTTCCGCATTCAGGTTGTGGGGTCGTGGCCCGCCATCATCGGCATAGTTGTCTTCGGCACACTGGTCTTTATTGCGCTGGGCTTTCTCTTGGGCGCACTGGCGCCCAGTGCGGAAGCGCTGATCGCAATTGTGCAGATGGTGAACTTTCCCATGATGTTCCTTTCGGGCGCCTTATTCCCCTTAGACTTCTTGCCTGAGTTCCTGCACCCAATTGCCGTGGCGCTGCCGCTAACTTATCTTGCCGACATACTGCGCCAGACCATGGTGGATGCCACGCCGTATGCTACCGTGCTGCAAGGCATGGGCATCTTGCTGCTCTTCATGGTTGCATCGGCGCTGCTCGCTTGGCGCTTCTTCCGCTGGGAGTAGTTGAATCGCAGGATTCGCTTGCCGCGGCACTCGCCAAAATGCCGTATCGCGCGGTCAGGATTAAGGAGAGCGGTGCGGCGGATTTCTCCGCCGCACCGCTCCTATTCTTCCCGAGACGAAACCAGAGACCTACTCGCCTTTGACGAGACCAATCAAGGTGCCGTCCGGATCGGCAAACAACGCGAAGGTCACCATATCGGGGATTACGGTTGGCGGCAGGATGGTCTTCCCACCCAATTGCTCCGCCTTGTCAAGGTAGGCCTGCAGATCGTCTACCTCGATGTAGATCTTCACTCCGGTGCGATCACCCTCCTCTTCCACGCCGACGATACCGCCGCCAATGCCGCGGTCACTCCCCGTATTCACCACCCCATAGTCCATCGGATTATCGGAGTCTATGGTCCAGTCAAAGAGCTCGGTGTAGAATTGTTGGGTCTTGGCGCTATCGGAACCGACTATTTCAAAATGCACGATCGGATTGGGCATAAAAGGCAATCTCCTCTTGATTGAAAGTTTTGTGTGTGCATTCGTACGGAATCCCGTTGTGCTGAGCGGAAAACAAACCGTCAACGGGGCAATAATCCACGTCTATCCTGCGCGCTTTGCTTTACATTGACCCTCCTTTGTTCATTGGAATGCGGTAATTTGCTTATTCGCAGGGGTGACGATTCCCATTTGACTGGTGCCCGTCCGCAGCCAACCCCTCACCGATGCGTCGGGGCTGTTATTCCCTTGGGCTCTCGAGCCGGGGGCCGGTCCGTGGCAACGAGCCGGAGAGCTCCCTTATGCAAGCTACATTCTCGCGAGCCGTCGGAACGCAACGAGACAACAAAAGAAAGTAAGTTCAAGCCAGAGAAAGAATGGCGAGTAACGGAGGGAGCGGGAGACGGGACTCGAACCCGCGACATCCAGCTTGGAAGGCTAGCGCTCTACCAACTGAGCTACTCCCGCAACGGCTGCTGCTGACTTCAATTATAGCCCAGTGTCGGGTGAGGCGAAATGGCAGCCGGCGCGCCACAGGCTGTATCTATGGAGGTCACATCTTATTCCAGACTCTTCTTGCGACTTCCCCCCAAAGTCGGCTTGCCGCACCGGTTGACACGATCGGATGCGGTATAATCAATTGCAATGAAACGGCAATTGGCTGAACAGCACGTTTTGGGCAAGTACGTCTTGCGGCTCTTGACGGAGCGGCCGCGCGAACTTATCGAGCCGTCGATAGATGAAAGCCCAGTCCCGGGCTGGGTGCTGATCTGGTCGCTGATCCTAATAAAGCTTTTCATCGGCGGCGCCATTCTCTTCTTCTTCAACGCCGATAAGGCGCTCGTCTTCGTCATCGGCACCCATTGGATGGCGCCGGCGGCGATAGTAGCGCTTCTGCTGCCGCTTGGCCTCTTTTGGGCGCGGCTCTGGCGCGTACGCTTGCGGCGCGCCGAACTGCAGCGGGCGGAGTGGCATGTCGAACGGCCACGTAAGCGACAGTAGCTACCATCCCAAGGGTGTGGGCATCTTTCACATTGTCGCGCATTCCAGGTACTCCATTGGCGATTCTTTGGCGCTTGGTCTGCAATGAGCAAGTGTCAGTATTGGGGTACTTGACTACGCTACCTATTCAGTCTATGCTGGCACGGCAAGGATGGGAGGAAGCCCATCGGAGTTGGTTTGTATTGTAAACCCTAGGTGATAGGGTAGTTCCTCTGCTTTCAGGCGCGATCAAGATGCAGAGGAAGCGTATGCCGCAATAGGAGGTTGAGCATGCGAAAAGGTTTGTCCCGCCGAACGTTTCTCGGCGGAAGTGCGCTTGCGGGCGCAGGGCTGCTCTTGGCAGCCTGCGGACAGGCGCAGATGGCTGAGGAAGCTCCGGCCAAGGAGGAGATGGCCGAGGAGCCCAAGGCTGCCGAAAAGACTGAGATGGCTGAAGCCGCCGTGGTTAACTATCTGCACGTCGACTTGGCCCAGAATGAAATCTGGCAGAATTCTTGGGGCAGCATCTTTGATACGTACAAGGCCAAGCATCCTGACCTTGAACTTACCGTAACCGGTACGAGCTTTGGCGAACTGCCGGCCAAGGCTGGCGCGGCCCAGGCGGGCGGCATCGCCTTTGACGCCGTCTATGGCTATTTTGCGTGGCTTGGCCCCTTCATCGAGTCCGAGATTATTACCAATATCGACCCGTACTTGGCCGCGGATGCCGATGTCTCTCCCGATGACTTCTACGATGCCACCAAAGAGCGGTATCAGGGTCAGACCTACGGCCTGGCGTGGTTCAGCAACGGCAAAGAGATTTGGTACAACAAGAATCTCTTCACCGAAGCCGGCCTGAAGAACCCAACCGAGAGAGAAGCCGACGGCGAGTGGACCTGGGAAGCGCTCTTGGAGGACGCCAAGTTGCTGACCAAGATGGAAGGCGACGAAATCGTACAGGGCGGCGTGCAGCTCTATGCCGGTTTCACGTCTTACCTCTGCATGTACGCCTGGGCGTATGGCGCAGATTTCTGGGATGAGGGCTGCACAATGCCCACCTTTAATACCGACGCTTTCCGCGAAGCTGTGCAGTTCCACGTGGACGTGGCGCTGAAGCATAATGTGATGGGCGGCTCCTATATTGAGGGCACGCAGGCCATGTTCAACACGGGCTCTTTCAACGTCCGCACGTTCGAAGCCAATATCACACCTGAGGGAATCTTTGAGATCGGCATGGCGCCGATGCCGAACGGCCCCGCCGGACGTCCGGTCGCATTGGCGAATAACGCCATGTACCTGGGCGGCTCCGGCGCGAACCCCGATGGCGGCTGGGAATTCCTGAAGCACACGGTCAGCGCTGATGTGGTTGACGAAGTGGGCGCCATGGGCGGCGGTCGCTATGTTGCCAACAAGAACATCACGCCGGCCACCACCACCGACTATGAGGATGTCAACGTCTATCTGATGCAGGCTGCAAATAGCCGCATCACCCCCACAATCCTCAAGCAGGCCGATTTCAACGCGGCTTGGACGGAGACGTGGGCAGAGCTGGTCGAGGGCAGCCTCACTGTGCCCGAAGCTCTGGATCGCACCCAGGGTCAGTTGGAGAACTGGCTGGCCGAAGGCGGCTGCATCCAGTAAGTCACGAGTATTCGGACACAAGAGAAGCAGGGCATCCCCCGCGGGGTGCTCTGCTGTTTCTGGACAAGGCGCTCTTTGAGAGATTTGCCCCGGTCATTTCACGCCGGAGTACAAATGGTGCGGACTGCTAGACTAGGACGCCACTTACGCCAATAGTCCCGAATTACTGCCGCAGCTAGTGCATTAGCTGAATGCGAGCACCTGGAAGCAGGAATGGGCATTGCAGAACACAGTCAATTGACTGGACCCTGCAACGCGACACACTTGTGTCTACGGCGTCTTCCCGATCGTTCGCCAAACGGGATATTGTGCTGTGATTCTGCGACGTAAAGGTAAGAGCAAGATCACTAGCCAAGCGAGGATCGCCGCCACAGAGATGCGCACACCCCAAGTCCATGAAGCAGGCCGATAGCTGAACCCCACTTCGCTGATGCCCGCAGGCACGTGAACCGCGCGAAAGAGAAGATCGGCCGGATAGATGCGTGTGTCTTCGCCATTCACGGTTACCTGCCAGCCCGGGTAATAGGTGTCAGTGAGCAGAAGCCACGCGGGTGTGCTGGATTCCACACGCACGTGGACCCGCTCCGGCTCATATAACTCGATTTCAACGCGCGAGACTTGCGGCATGGGATAAGACGGTAGAACCGAAGAATTCTCCAAGACAACGTGTCTTGCTGGATCGAACTCAGGGTCCTGCAGACGCCTGATAGCTCCAGCAGAGTCAGGAACGGTCTCTGTACTGCCGACTATGAAGGCGCGTGGTAAGACGTTTGGGTTTCGATAGAGGACACCACCCCGTAAGCCCGGCTGTTCCATCACGAGTTCGAATTCTGACATGTCCAGCGGCGGAGTGGGTTGGTATTGCTTGTCGAGGACGATGTATTCCACATTTAGCAGGCTCAGCAGTCGCAAGTCGCCAATCGCGTCATAGTCAACGCGATGAAAGTCCGAATAGTAGCCGGAAAAAGGCGTTGTGGGACGTAGTGCCGGGAGCGGACTTTCGCCATTTACTAGGTTGGCGAACTGCAAAATGCGTTTAGGATAGAGCGCGTTGTAACCTCGAGCATCGGTGAGGCCGTAGGCCATTGCAGAATTGGGCAGAAACGTCGTGTATGGCACGCCAATAATCCGGAAGATCCGCTCCCCTTGATTGAGTCTCAGATACTCCGTTGCGGGAGTGGAGGGATAGATCGAAGACTTGGGAGAATACGTGTGAAGAGGTGCGCCAAAACCCGCAAGGTCAAGAATTATGATTGCGCTCAAGAAAACGAGGCTGCTTGTGCGCATCAGTTTTCCCCAACGGCCCGCCGCGAAGAGGATGCCAAAACCCGCCACGCTCACTGTGGCAAGCCAGCCGATGCTGTCTCGCAATGCGGATACGGCGCGCGAGTAACTCTCATCCGTCGGTGCGGGCCATTCATGAACCAAGAAGGCAATTCCTGACCCAGAAATGAGAAACACCAGCAACACGCCAAGTAGCAGCAGCTTTCTAGGAGAAGCTACCGCCTGCGACAGTAAGGCTTGCGCGCCAAAGGCGGCGAGCAAAGCACCCCCAAACTTCACCAGAATTAGGGCTCGACCTAGCGAAGGGAAGAATGGATAGGCCGGGATGACTGCGGAAAGAGCCGAGGAACTGTACCAGACCATTGCCAACATGACGCCAACGGCAATGAGGATCACACTGCACGTGACATAGCGGTTTGGATGGGTGCAACCTGCCCAGACTGCAAGAGCGAGTGGTACGATTCCTATATACAATGTCGTTTCAAATGGATTTGTGTCTCCCCACGAGGTGCCGGCGGGAGGATACCCTAAGATTCCGGGTAGTATCAAAGTTAAGAGTCGGTGGAATGGAACGGGATTGACTGTGGTGAGATCGGTGACGGCGGCGCGATGGGAAATTTGTGAAAGCTCAATGCTGGGCAGGAGCTGCGCCGCAGCAACGGCGATGCCAAGCATGATGCTCAAAGCTAGGATTCCGACTCGCGCACATAACGACTGGAAGCTGGCTCGCTCTGTTCTATGGCCCGTTGCTAACCCGCACAACGCATAAATGCAGATTGCAAGCAGAATGTAGAAGGCAATCTGTGTGTTCCCTAGCAGTGCCAGCCCGACCGCGCTCGACGTGATGATTGTCCCCCACCGGAACCGGCCGCGGAGAGTGATCTCCGTGCCTATCAGCGCTAACGGTAAGAGCCAGACAGTGCTTGAAAGGAAATAGGTTAAGAGTAGCCACCAGATTGCTGAGGCAAGCATAAATGTAGCTGCACCTATCAGAGAAGGCCCTCGCTGCAAACCGATGACTCGCAGAAAGGCGAACATGCTTACCCCGGCCAGCGTGAGGTACAACAGCATTGCGGCGGAGATGGATGCGCCCGGCGGCAAGAGTGCAAAGATAAAGTTCAGTGGCTGGAGTAGCTGTGTATTACTGGATTCCGCCAGGAATGGGGTGCCCGAGAAGATATAAGGATTCCAAAGTGGAAAGAGGGACTGGTCAACAATGGAGTTTCGAAATTGGGCATATGGATAGAAGAGCCAGAGTGCATCCGATCCCACTGGATTGTGCACTTGCGGGAGGTTCTCTATTGTGTGCCAACCCCAAGGAGGCCCAAAAGCTAGCAGGTCTGCGGGCACCGGTACGCTGCCGGTGAAAACCGGCCAGAGATAGAGCACCGCTATCCCAACGAGCAGGGCAACAGAGAGCAAGTCCCGCGAAAACTGGTTGGTAAAGTGCTTGAGAACCGAGCTTCTCAAAGCTGCGTTTGTCCAGCTAGGTACCGACTGACTAAGGATGACTTCGTGAATGACGCCGGCTGCACCAATAGGTACAGCTATCGCCAACCATCGTAAGAGAGGGAATGTGCTGAAGTAGTGGTTTATATCATCGAAGAGATATAAGAGAACGAGCAGGGGCAACATTGAAGCGAGCGGTATGTCCGTCAATGCGGCAAGCCTGTAAGTAGCAAGCGGCGAACGAGAGCCTGCAAGACCATTCCGCAAGAGAGCGAGAACGAGCAGGCGCCACGCGAAACTAGCGATTAAGATTCCCAATAGCCCTGCCAGCCACCACCGACTGAGCGTCACTGGTGTTGTGCGACCCAGCACAAGCGAAAGGCTCAAGCCGGACCAAGTCAAAGTGCTTAGTGTCCAGAAGGCCCAGATGAGGGACTTTTGCGCAAGAGTCCTTCTCATAGCGGAATAGTCATGAATTGTTTCCAGAGGCCCAAGGTGTCAAATGTCTCGAGTGCTACCACAACAACGCAAGGGCAAGTAAACAATACTACAGCTTAAGCAGCAGACGATGCAATCTCTGCAAATGCCTGCTCACTTTTGTGGCGACCGCAATTGAGGACGTATCGCAAGCTAACATTCTGCGCCATTGGGGCCGTTGTTTTCACTCGACAATAGGGGAAGCGATGGCCCAGCCGTGCAACAGATTCAAGCATCAACAGTCTTGAGAGCATTCCCATCCAGGAACATGAAGCCTGTGTGACATTGGTCGAAATCTTCGCTATAATGCTGCAGTCGCCACTTTATCTGGACGAGGCTGTTTTGTCCACCAATCAGGGCCTTTAGGTAGACAGTGGCCTTGGCGATTGGAATGTTGCAGCGAGGGGAATGACCGTGATGTTGTTCGATGCTAAGAAGGCGAGATAGCCAGTGATTCCGGCAGCACGAAAAGCCGTCCAGGAGATGTCGCCTTACATTCCCGGGGAACAGCCCCAGGGAACGGGGTGGACGAAGCTCAATACGAATGAGAATCCCCATACCTCACCCAAGGCGCTGGCTGCGCTGGAAGGCCAAGCCAATCAGGCTCTATCACGATACCCTGATCCCTTGGCGCGGGACTTGCGTCAGAAACTCTCGGAGATTTACGAGCTCGACGTCGATTGGATTTACGTTGACAACGGCTCGGACCAAATCCTCAATTTGACCTTTCGCGCCTATGTTGACAGGGGACAATCCGTAGCGTACACCTTTCCCACCTACCCTTACTATGAAGTTTGGGCGCACATGCAGGATGCCGTCATCCAGACCGTTGAACCGGGCCCCGACTTTGCGGTGCCTATCGATGAATTGGCGGGACTGCAGGCGACGCTTACGGCTATTTCTAATCCAAACTCGCCCACGGGCACGTTCACGCCGCCTGCGCAGATCGAGCGTCTGGCGCAGCAGTGCGCGGGTTTAGTGGTCGTGGATGAAGCATACGTCGACTTTGCATCGGCCTCTGCCTTGTCCTTGGTACAGCAGTATGACAACATTATTGTGTCGCGGAGCATGTCCAAGTCATTCGGGCTCGCGGGTGTGCGTGTTGGGTATGCTTTCGGACGGCCGGAACTGTTGGAACCTTTGTGGAAGTTGCGGGACTCCTACAGCGTCAGTCGACCCAGCCAGGCGATTGCGGTCGCGACGTTGGAAGACTACGAGTGGATGCGGACAGTTTGTGCGGAGATCGGCGCGCGCCGTGATCGTGTAGCCGGCAGGTTGAAGCAGGAATTTCCCTGCAGAGTCTACCCCTCCGATGCGAATTTCCTCTTCGTCGAGCCGACGCAACACGCGGCAGCCGATGTATTTGAAGCATTGAAGACGCAAAAAGTGCTGGTGCGCTACTTCCGTCAACACGGTTTGGAGCGGTACCTGCGCATAACCATTGGAACAGAAGAAGAAATGGAAGTATTCTTCAACGCCCTTAGGGTGGTGCTGGAGAACAGTGTCGTGCCAACAACGGGAGGTACACAGTAACGTGGAACTAGTCTGGGCAGTCCCTATAGCCTGTCTGATTTCTGTAGTATTCGCGATCTGGCTCGCATACGATGTGTTGCGCCGTGATCGCGGCACGGAGCAGATGCAGGAAATCGCAGGCACGATTTTCGAAGGCGCAACCGCCTTTCTCAACCGGCAATACCGCACGATTGCCATGCTGGCGATTGTGGCGGCGATCGTAATTGGCGCTATTATCGGCTATTTTGCGTCTGATGTCGAACTTGGCATTAAGACTTCGGTGGCCTTCCTCGTTGGCGCCATCTGCTCGGGTATCTCCGGCTTTGTCGGTATGAATATTGCCGTGCAGTCCAATGGCCGCGCGGCCAACGCGGCGCGCTCGAGTTTGGAAGAAGCATTGAAAGTCTCGCTGCGCGGCGGCGCGGTTTCCGGCTTCCTCGTGGTGGCGCTGAGTCTCATCGGCGTCGGCGCAATGTTACTAGTTTATGGTGGGAACAATCTCACGCCGGAGAATTCGCTTCAGGTCGTGAGCAGCATCGTCGGCTTCGGCTTTGGCGCGAGCTTCGTAGCGCTCTTTGCGCAATTGGGCGGTGGTATCTATACCAAGGCTGCCGACGTCGGCGCGGACTTGGTGGGCAAGGTTGAGCAGGGCATTCCGGAAGACGACCCGCGGAATGCGGCGGTGATTGCTGACTTGGTGGGCGACAACGTAGGCGACTGCGCCGGTCGCGGCGCCGACCTCTTCGAGTCGACGGCTGCCGAGAATATCGGCGCGATGATCCTGGGTGCAAGCCTCGCCGTGGCGACCAACAACCTGGCATGGGTCTTGTTCCCGCTGATCGTGCGTGCCTTTGGGCTGGTCGCGTCTATCGTCGGCGTTATGCTGGCGCGCGGGGCCGATCCGGAAAATCCCATGAATGCGCTCAACAAGGGTTACTACGTCATTACGGTGCTCTCGATCGTCTTCATGTTCGTGTCCGTGTACTACCTGTTGGAAGACTTGATGTTCTTCTGGGCAGGCACGGTTGGCATTCTGACCAGCTTGGCTTTTGTGTACATTACCCAGTACTACACGTCCGGTAGCTGGCGTCCGGTGAAGGAGATCGCGGAAGCTTCCAAGACCGGCCCGGCCACGAATATCATCAGCGGTTTTGCGATTGGACTCGAAACGACCGCTACGTCGGTGCTGGCAATTGCCCTGGCGCTGGGTCTCTCGTTCTGGCTCGGCACGCTGGCCGAGGTGGAGGGTGTCAGCTCGGCGGTGAAGGGCATCTACGCGACGGCGGTGGCGACCATGGGCATGCTCATGAGCGCGGCCTATGTGCTTTCCATGGACACCTTTGGGCCGATCACCGACAACGCCGGCGGCATCACCGAGATGTCGGATGCGCCGGAAGAAGCACGCGTGATTACGGACCAGCTCGACTCGGTCGGCAACACGACGAAGGCCCTCACCAAGGGCTACGCCATAGGCTCTGCCGGTCTGGCGGCGTTCCTGCTCTTCCAGGCCTTCCTCGATGAGGTGCGGCACAAGTTGGGGCTGCCCCATGAGGTGATCCAGGTGGACTTGGTAAAGGTCGAGGTCTTTATCGGCGGTTTCATCGGTGCGATGGTTGTTTTCCTCTTTAGCGCGCTGGCTATCCGCGCTGTGGGACGCGCGGCGAGCGACATTATCCAAGAGGTGCGCCGCCAATTCGCTGAAAACCCCGGCATTTTGGAAGGAACCGTGCGGCCCGACTACGCGCGCTGTGTGGATATTACGACACGCTCGGCCCTCCGTGAGATGATCCTCCCTGGCCTCTTGGCGATATCGGCCCCGATCATCGTTGGCGTCGTGCTGCGCTGGGAGGCTGAGGCCGCTTTCCTCATGGTGGGTACGATGTCCGGCATAATCCTGGCGACAGTCCTCAATAACGGCGGCGGCGCGTGGGATAACGCGAAGAAGTTCATCGAGGCGGGCCATTTGAAAGATGACGACGGTAATGTGCTCGGCAAGAATACGGTGGCCCACCACGCGGCTGTGGTCGGCGATACGGTTGGCGACCCGCTCAAAGATACGGCCGGACCATCGCTGCACGTGCTCATCAAGCTCTTTTCGACGATTACGCTCGTGCTTGCGCCGCTGTTCATCTAGACAAGACAGACTTGCGAGCGGCGAAGCTAACAAGCTTAGTCAACCGATAGGGCTTGCCGACAATAGGAATAGTATGCGGTAGGGGCGGTTCGCGAACCGCCCCTACACGCTTTGATAACCATTGCGGAGTCACGTTGCATCAATTGCACGGGGTACAGGAATGAAAGTCGTTCGTGCTGAGCTTGTCGAAGTATGAACGACTAGGTATATACACTCGCTTAGATGCTGGCGTTTGGGCCTTTTTTCTTATACGAAGGAACAGAGTCCTGCGACCAAGAGCGCCCTCGCTGTACGATGGACAGGTGCTATTGACCCCGTCGCGCAGAGTCATATTTTCCCATGCCTGAACTTCACTTCTATGGCGGCAGCAACGAGATTGGCGGCAACAAGATCCTGCTCGAGGATGGCCTAACCCGCCTCTTCTTTGATTTCGGTGTCTCCTTCAAGGTGCGGGGCAAGTACTTTGAGGAATTCCTTAACCCGCGTGCCGGCTACGGCCTGAACGACTATTTTCAGACCGGCATGTTGCCGTTGCTACACGGCATCTACCGGCCGGACTTGGAACCGGACGCGGGCTTCTGGGAGCGTTGGCAAGCCAAAGGTCAATATCGCGCGCTCGATCACGTAGACGGCGTGCTGCTGAGCCATGCGCACGTGGACCACACCGGTTCCGTATCCTTTCTCTGCCCTGACATCCCGCTCTATACAACCGCCCTGACGGCACTCATCTCGAAAGCAATCCAAGATAGCGCGCCCTCCGATATGGAGCGTGAACTTGTGTATGCCGTGCCGCGGGAGCGCAAAGACGGCGTGCTGCAGTCACAGCGCGGCGCTGCATTGCAGCAGCGGCCGTTGCGAGTCTTAGACGGGCCGCTTTCGCTTGAAGCAGAGCGGTTTTGGCATGAATCGCCGCAGGCTACCCGCAGCATGGAAGTTGCTCCCTTAGCACCGGCCGGTGACACGATCGGCGCGGGCAACAAGCTGCGCTGGTTTCCGGTGGACCACTCAATCTATGGCGCGGCGGCGTTTGCGGTTGAGACTTCGGCAGGTTGGGTGGCTTATACCGGCGACCTGCGCCTGCACGGCAAGCGCGGCGAGCAGTCACGGCAAGCAGTGGCAGCTATGGCGGCAATCCAGCCGACAGTCTTGCTCTGCGAGGGAACACGCGGCGCGGATGGTACCGACGCTACAGAAGAAGGCGTGCAAGATACGGCATTGGAAATCGTGCAGCAGGCTGCGGGGAAGCTGGTATTTGCAGACTTCGGCCCGCGTAACGTGGAACGGCTGCTCATTTTTCACGAGATTGCCCAGGCAACCGGACGCCGCCTCGCCGTGCTCAACAAGGATGCCTATCTCTTAAAGGCGATGCACTACGCCGCACCGGAGGAGGCGCCGGACATCAGCACGGTGCCCGGCTTTGCGCTTTACCAAAAAGGTCGCGCTCGCTTGAGCGGTTGGGAAAAGCAGCTCCTGGAACGCCACACCACTCTACTAGCGGATGCGGCAGAGGTACGGCGCAATCCCGGCGACTACATCCTCTGCTTCTCGTTTTGGGACATCAACGAGCTCGCGAGCCTGGCGCCGGTACCGGCAGTCTACATCTACTCCAGCAGCGAGGCTTTCGACGAAGAAATGCGGATTGACCAGGGACGCCTACGCAATTGGCTGGAACACTTCGGGGTGGAAATTCACGGTCTAGGCGAAACTCAGGACAGTCCCCTGCACGCCTCCGGCCACGCGAGCGGCAATGAGTTAATCGACATAATCCGCCAAGTCCGTCCCCAAACGCTTGTTCCTATCCACACCCAAAACCCCCAGTTCTTCTCAGACTCCCTGGCCAACGATGGCATTGAGGTAATTCTTCCTGCGCTCGAACGCCCATTGCACATCTAAACAAGCTGCAGGGCTTTTCTGCGACGCACCTCGATGCATGCGATGTAAGCCGGGACGATTGCCGTTTCCGTTTCTTTGGTCCGGCGTGCTCTACCTCTTGACTTGGTAGACTTGAAGTTACCACACTTCATTGCCTGAAGCGGATGAGAAGAAAAATGGAAGACACTATTGCTTGGCGCAGCCCTGAGGAATTGGTCACAATCGGATTTGAGCGGTCCACGGTTGTGATGATGAATGAGGCCCATAGCGGAATTCAGCGGTGCATCCGTACGCGCGAGATTGGTTGGCGCATCTTACCTGCGGCCCATGAAGCCGGCGTGCGCCATCTCGCCATGGAGGTGCTGTGGCCCTACTCGTTTGCCGATGAAGCGAATAGGGCGCGGCGCGTACCGACCGAATCCGAAGAGGGCTACTTAGCGCAACCGGAGATGCGGCGGTACATACAAGCCGCCCTCGACCTTGGCTGGACTTTGGTACCGTACGAAGCTGATTATGATGCCCACTCTGCGGAACTCGAGAAAACAGAGAGTATCGACTGGGAAGAAGAGCAAGAGGGATCTACACTCAGCGACGTGGCTACGGCAAGCATTAACTGGCGCGAATAGCAGCAGGCGCGAAATCTCGTCGACACTCTAAATGGGCTATCAACAGAAACGAAACTTCTCGTTTGGTGCGGCAACAGCCACCACAGCAAAGTAAGCAACGACTGGTATGCTCCCATGGGACATCGGTTTCGCGAGCTAAGCGGAGTCAACTACTTTGGCATCGACCAATGTGTCACCGTAGAATTCGCCTTGAGCACGGGCACGCAGGTAGGCCAGGGATTGGCCGCGCAATTCGCGGCGGAACTGGCGGCTCACGGCGGCACGGCAGGGCTCCTCACGGAAGATGCGCCGGTTTCATGGCTGCGTAACCGGGCGGATCAAGACGCGTTCATTCTTTCCACAGAGAATGAACTGGACTGAGATCCGGTTTCTCTCCAGGTGCCTACTTGCCGTGCACCCTGTGCCCACACTATTCTTGCCAGTATACGGACGAGACAGGTAGAATTCGTGCTTGTTTCGCGAACAGCAGGCAGAGAGTCTCACAATGGCGCTCATTCTCCACATTACGCAGCGTACCGCTTGGGAATCGGCACAGCAGGCAGGCATTTACACGGCTCCATCGCTTGCCAAACAGGGGTTCATCCATTGCTCCCGACTTGACCAGGTTACAAGGGTGGCGGACTTTCTCTTTGGCGGTCAGCAAGACCTGGCGCTGCTCTGCATAGATTCAGACCGCTTGACCGCGCCGGTGCGCTTCGAGAGCCCTGCGGGGAGCGAGAATGTCTTCCCGCACATCTACGGGTCACTCAATTTAGATGCCGTGTTGGAGGCTATCGACTTCCCGCCGAATGAAGACGGTTCGTTCACCCTGCCGGAAGCGCTGAGAGAGTTGGAATGCTAATTGACCGTAGAATTCTAGAGAGCAGCGATCCTTCTCAGGGAGAAATCTCTGTTGTCCCTGACTTCACGTCGCGGCTACAAGCGCAGCTCTAGCGGGAAATGCGTGTTCAGACCAATCGAGTTTTCTAGCAATTTGCCTTCATCCATTCAGCTTGCACCTAAATAACGAGCGCGATTGTGGGTTGCATTCGCCCGGAGAGTGGGCGTATGATGCAAATCCACCCTACAGAGCTCATAGCTCGGAGTAGCTTTCTCTTTGGCGCAAAGAGGCGGGGGGCAAGCCCCCGCGCTACAGTTCGCAGATTGGCGCGACCGTCAGCCGTCAAGCGCGCACTATCCGAGGCCCGTTTCTTGGCGTTTCAGCAAACAGTGTGCATCGCCAATTGGTTTCTAGCTGCTGGGTCGGAAAGAAGGACGCAGGTTGCAAACCTGCGCTACCGGATGAGGCGGAGGGCAATGATGGAAGTGTTTGGGGGTCCCCAGCAGTCTGCACTACCCCATGGCAACCTTAGGCTGTCCTAGACCTGCACCGGTCCCGCAATCACTTCTGCTGGCAGGAAGCTTTCTCTAGCGCTGGAGTGGACGTGGTCGACGCCTTCGGTGGTTACCTGGGCAAGGGCGGTGAAGTGGTTGCTTTCGCCGCTGACGCCGCTGCGGTTGCCGCCGCCGTGGCCGCGCAGCCATTGGGGAGCGATGAGTTGCTCGCCTTTCCACTGACCCTGTGTGGCGAGCAGGTGACCGAAACGCGCGATGTCGGCGGCGCACATCACCGCCCAACCGGGGCCGCTGCGCACCACATGGCCATTAACGCGGTATGGGGGGTCGAGATAGGTGTAGGAGTCCGGGATTGTTGGGTAGAAGTACTGCTGTGATTGCACGGTCTCGCCGGTATACCAGTCCCAGCTAGCCGGCGCGATGCCGATTTTGCCGAAGAGTCGCTTGTCCAGCACGTCTTTGAGGTCGCGGTCCCACACGTACGTCAGCGCTTGCCCCAACCGCCAGAAGCCGGCGCTGCTGTAGTGCTCCTGCGTGCCGGGCGCGGCGTGTGAGTAAAGATCGTAGAAAGGGTCGCCGGACCAGTTCGCCCACGCCGGACACACCTTGTCCGCTTCTTCCTGAGAAAGTCCCGCGCGGCCTTTGGCATACGCACTGCCAATCTCCATGGGAAAGCCGCCCTGGTGCGTACGGCCGTATTGGGTGCCGATGATGTGCCGCCAGGTGAGACTCTTGTGGTGACCTTGATTGAGGTGCTTGTGGGGGTGAGAGAGTTCGCCTTCACCCGTCCACGTTTGATGGATGGGCGCATCGACGTCCAGCAGGCCGTCTTCTACTGCGAATCCAAGCAGCACCCACATGAACGCCTTGCCCATGGAGGCAGTCTGGAAGCGGTAGTGCGGATCGCCCCACACGTGCACGCAATAGCCACCGCGGGTGAGCATCACACCCCACTTGTTGGCGGTGTGGTCTTCACCGCCAAAGGCAGCCCCGTGAAAGCCCAACGTGCGCAGCCACGCTTCGAACCTGCCGGGATCGAGGCCCGCTTCAGCGGGAGCGATGCTCTCCCAGTCTGCCTCAGGAAAGGTAACCCATTCGGGCAATTCTATGCTCATCAGTGTTTCCTCTCCGTCAACTGGAGCCAGCCTGTCTTGGAGTACGCCTCTGCAACTTCCGATCCTCTGCGAGACCCCAGAAGAGCCTTGAACTCTGTTGTGTGAAACGGTAGCGCAGGTTGCAGACCTGCGCCCAAAGGTAGGAATCCTCAGACCTGATTTGGCGGGATGCTTGTCTTGCTGGTTAGTCGCGGCAACTCAAAGAGGCGGGGGACAAGCCCCCGCGCTACGGCATTTCGCCCTACTTGGCGCACGGCCAACCCCTGTTGCTGCCTAAGTCGTGTCTAAAGGGACCTATCCAGGCATTTCCCCTTTGCGCCGGTTGGGTCCGGGCCGGAAGTCCGGCACGTGCATCAGCGTGCTGCCCTGCGCGATTGACTCGGAAGCCAACACGGCGGGCGCGGCGGTGTCCATCGCCCTATAGACGTCGAATTCAAGCGGCACGTTGTGGAGGATGGCATCTCTGAACGAGGCGTGGATGTAGTAGTCGGTATCGCTGTGGCCGCTGCCGCGCGCTTCCGCGGGCGCATCCGTGCGTTGCGGTTTCCAATCAACTTCCGCATGGTCGTGCATTTGGGCGTCAGCCAGCCACAGCTTTGGGGAGTCCTTTAGCGAGCGCGCTAATTCCACCGATCCCTTCGTGCCCATGATGTGGCACCAGTGGTTGTCCCGGGGCGGCGTGGGCTGCGTGTATGAGACCGCAAGGCGCATGAGGGTGTCATTGGCCGTCTTCATGATCGCCAGTTGGATGTCCGGCTGCTGGATTTCATTGTGGACGTAGCTCGGTGAGCGCGTGCTCATGGCGGTGACTTCCGTGACCCGGTCGTCGATGATCTTGAGGATAGGGCTGAGTTCATGCGGGAGGTAGTGTATTGGCGGCATGAGGTTGATCCACGTGGGTTCGGCTTCGGGATGAGCCGCGAGATCGGCGATTGGCACGAGCTGTGCCGTGCCGGGCAGCCGGTGGTAGCGCGCCGGATCTTTATGGCCGATGTACTGGCCCTCGCAGAAGGTTATCTTGCCGAGTTTCCCTTCCTTCACCAAGTCACGCCACGCGGTAACGACACCGGAGAAGCGGCTCTGTTCGGCGAGTTGGTAGACCTTGCCGCTGCGCTCGGCTGCGAGCACGATGCGCCAGCAGTCTTCCATTGTGTGCGCGGCGGGCACCTCTGAATTGACGTGCTTGCCGGCCTCCAGCGCCTGTGCCGCCAGCGCGCCTTGCTCCTTGCAGCGGACGGTCAGGGCCACGGCATCCACGTTGTCATCAGCCAGAAACTCTTCGTAATTGTCGTAGACCGCTATCGATTCCGGCTCTTTCAACGGCTCAAGCGACATTTCATGCAGCTCAGTGAGCGGGTCGCAGATCGCGGTTACCCGATAGCCGTTGAAGTTATCCAACATCTTCAGCCAATGGCGGCCACGGGCGCCAAGGCCGATAAGGCCGATACGAATCTCTTCCATGTTTGTTCTCCAATCCTTGATTGCTGGCTGCGCTTGCGGGAAAGCACACTTACTGGCAGTGCTCTACAATGCACCGCCGGTTCGCTGCTCGCGACGCACTTGCTAAGGTGACCCTCGGCTGCTGGCGTTCACTCTTGCGAAACCCATAAACCCGTATTGCCGACCGCTTTCGCTCATAGAAATAAAGCCACGAAAGCCCGACGGTGGGTACAGTATACCAGCGCGGCGAAACAATCTGGATTCTGGCGCAAGGATGGTGAATCGGGGAAACACACGAGCCTAGAGAATCGTGATGCAGCGCCGGCGGCCAATCGTGGATAATTTGTGCGCGGTGGCGCGTAGCTCACAAGAGAGGCTGCGTGCAGGGTTGCGCGGCTACCTGCGACCTCGCGAGAATTCCTTCGCCACGCGATCAAGTTCGCGCTGAGCTTCCTTCGCCGCCAGAGTCTGTCGCTTGTCGTAGAGCTTCTTGCCCCGGGCTATCCCGATTTCGACTTTTACGCGGCCGTTACGTAGATAGAGGCGCAGCGGGATAACGGTCTGACCCTTCATCTGGGAGTGCTGATAGAGCGTAGCGATCTGGTCTTTGTGGAGGAGGAGTTTGCGCGCTCGCGTCGGTTCGTGATTGACGTAGCCGCCCCGTTGGTACGGCGAAATGTGCACATTCCAAAGCCAGGCCTCACGGTTGATAATGCGCACAAATCCTTCGGTCAGATTTACGCGGCCGGCGCGTATGGACTTCACTTCAGTGCCCTGCAGTATGACGCCGGCTTCAAAGGTGGCATCGATGTGGTAGTCGTGGAAGGCGCGGCGATTCTTCACGACCACCAAATTGTTGGGGTCGCGGACCTTGGCTGCACGACGCGCTTTCTTGGCTCTTGCGGTTGCCATAACTACAGCATGCCATAGGTCGGCAGAGCAGGGAAAACCCTTCTGGGCATTGCAGGGGAGCGAGAGCCGCGCGCGAGGGCGGCCGCCAACGTCACCCCGCGTCGCTGTCAAACGTCTTCAGATACCGTCTGGCTTCTTGGGCACGGGGATAGCGGTCCACGATTGCCCAGAAGCGCCGGTTGTGTCCCGGTTCGATGAGGTGGGCCATCTCATGCATGAGGACGTAATCTCGCACCCAGGCCGGGGCCTCCGCCAGATGATGCGAAAGGCGGATGGTCTTGCGACGCACGCTGCAACTGCCGAAGCGGGAGTTTTGGTTGGTTACGTAAGTAACTGAGGCAATATCCAGCTTTCCCGCGAAGTACGCCGCATTGAGTTCGGCAGCGCGTTTGCGCAGAGGATCGCCCTCATTGAGCATCTGCTGGGTCTCACGGCGTTCAACTCGCTCGACGATTGTTGCGACGTAGTGCTCTTCTTGCTCCTTGCTGAGGAGTGCGGGCACATGAATACGCAGCTTGCCATGCTTGAATTCGCCTGAAACGGTCTTGCTGCGTTGGGCGCTGCGGACGATTTCGATGTGTTGCGGGTCAATTTTGAACATGCGTGACACGGGGATGGGCAGCCAAATGGCTCACTTTGAAAGGCGCAAAACAGCGTACCGGCTTGGGGAGCCGATTCAACGCATATGGCGGAGGCAAAACCCTAAGGTAGGGCGGTCCCGGTTCTTGCCTTTACCATATCCGCAAACGTCATCTTGGCTGGGACCATCTCGCCGAGAATGCGCTCGAGCGCCATACCGTGGCTGCACAGTCCGTAAATTGTGAAGAAATCGCAGTCGCAGCGCCACTCGCCATCTTTGAAGGTGACGACGTGCTCGTTGTTATCGCCGCGCACGCGAACGGTGAACTCTGTAAAACTGAAGCGATCCCGCTCTTCTGTGTAGCGATTTGCTTTCTCCACCTTGCCAATCAGACTGGAGTACATCAATGCCCCCCTTGTATAGACGCCCGGACGAGCGTAACAATGTGTTTGATAGGGTTGGCACCACAGGGAAACAGTGCAAAAGTTGGGTCCACAGCGTGAGTGCGGTCGGAGTGGTGAAGTGTCAGCGAAGACGGGTGGTAAGGTCTCAGAGTGATGCCCCCCTCAAATCTCAGTATACTCAGGGGAGATAGCCATGGTCAACGGTATTGTGAACCTCTGCGCACACCGCTAGAATACAGAAAGATGAAGTGGGAGAGCAGTTCTGCTTGGCAGGAGGAGAGATTTCCGCACCCTAACCGCCAACACTGTGACCGCACGCAGGCTAAGTGCCAGCGTTCGCTGGTAGGCGCGGTCCACAATGAACAGCATCAACAAGCGTGTTCTCGTTCTCAACCTTGACTATCGGCCACTGAATATCTGCAACGTGCGGCGGGCGTTCGTGCTCTTGCTCAACGGCAAGGCGGAAGTCATCGAACAATATGCGGATGATCTGGTGTCAGCCGAAGCCCGCTACACGCGCCCCTCGGTAATCAAACTGCACTACCTGGTGAAGCGGCCTCCCACCGGGCCGCGCCTGGTGCGCCAAGAGGTCTTCCGCCGGGACGGCCATACGTGCCAGTATTGCGGTGTGCAGGCCCGGGAACTGACGATCGATCACGTCTTGCCCCGCCACCGCGGCGGCGGTCACACCTGGGAAAACCTGGTCTCGGCCTGCAAGGAATGCAACCACCGCAAAGGCGGACGCACCGCGGAAGAGGCGCGTATGCGCCTGCTCGCAAACCCCGGCAGACCACGCCTGAACGGCTACCTGGCCCACTTGCGCTACGTGCCCTCACCTCCCCACGAAACCTGGGTGCCGTTTCTCTATCCCGCCGGCAGACCCACATAGCGCAGGGCACGGCTCTTTGAGTGCGCTTTTCCAGTCATAGCAGTGCATTTGCTAATGGTCACCGCAAAACGGAAGTCACGTTCAGTCTGCGGTGTTGCTCTTCATATAGGTCTACCAAAATCAATTTTGGAAGAGCCTCGCGCTTCTGGGCGTCAAATGCAATTGTGATGCTCGCGGATTCTGAAAGACTGCCACATAGTAGGCTTCAGTCGGCGTCAATTTCCCTGAGAAAGTACCTGTTTTGTCTGATTCTCCCTTGACAAGACAGGAAACCTTCTTTTTAATGACATTGGTTAGCATTAACTAGTGCGAACGCTTGTCGTTATTATTAGCATTAGAAGGGAAAGGCCTAAAAATGCGAAAGCAGCAGCAAGTTACGCGCCGCGGGATCATGACACTTGGAGTCCTGGGGACCGGCGGCCTGCTCCTCGCCGCCTGCGGCGTTGGCGCCACGCAATCGGCTAAGACCGAAGCAGCTTTGCCAGAAAAAGAGGCCGAGTCGGCGTTCGCGCCGGTGACGATTGAGAATTGTGGCTTGAGCCTCACGTACGATCAACCGCCGCAACGCGCCGTTGCCATGGCACAGCACGCCACTGAAGTGATGTTGACGCTGGGATTGCAGGACCACATGGTCGGCACGGCATACCTGGAAGACCCAATCTTGCCCGATCTCGCCGACGCCTACCAACAGATACCTGTGCTCTCGGAACTATACCCTTCCCGAGAGGTATTCTTGGGAGTGGAACCAGACTTCCTCTACGCCGGCTGGGTGAGTGCCTTCCGCGATGAGGTGGCCGGCCCGCGCGAGGCCTTGTTGGAACTGAACATAAACTCATATGTTGCCCAGGCAAATTGCCTGGAACGCAAGGCCACCATCGAGGACGTATTTGTTGACTTCTTAAGTATAGGCAAGATCTTCGGTGTGCCGGATCGTGCGGAAGCCTATGTAGCCGGCATCCGGGAGCGGTTGGCGGAAATCCACGCGAAGACACAACCGGCGGACCCAAAGGTCACGGTTTTCGTCTTCGACAGCGACAACGAAGCACCGTATACGGCCGCCGGTACAGGCATCGTGAATGCGTTGCTGGAAGAGGCCGGCGGCATCAACATCTTCGCGGACGTTGAAGGCGACTTTGCTACGGTGAACTGGGAGTCCGTTATCGAACGCGATCCGGACGTCATTGTGCTACACGACGCAACCTGGTCTACAGCGAACGAGAAGCGCGAGTTCCTCGCCAATTCCGAGGCGCTCGCATCGATCAAGGCTATCCAAGACCAGCGCTATGTCGTCGTGCCCTTTACGGCCACCCAGCCGGGGCCCCCGCAGTATCGATGTAATTGAAACGCTGTTCAAGGGCTTCTATCCGGCGGAATCCGGCTAGTCTGAGAGAAGTAATGGCTACAGTCACGGAGAGACCGGCGCGGTCCCCAAATGGGTCGGCGGCTGCCGCACAAAGCCCGGCCCCGCGGCGGTGGGACGCGCGCTTTCCTGTCGTCGTGCTCGGCTTGCTGGTGGCGCTGCTGGTTTCACTCACACTCGCCGTTACCATTGGCCCGGTAGGAATTGCACCGCTAACGGTCTGGCAGATTGCCGTCTCCCGCTTGACGGGGCTGGCATCCGGTGAGTGGTCGGCGGCCCACGAAAACATTGTGTGGCTGATCCGGTTCCCCCGGGTGTTGCTGGCAGCCGTCGTCGGCGCCGGGCTCGCGGTTGTGGGGGTTGCCATGCAGGCTACGGTACGCAATCCGCTGGCCGATCCGTACATACTAGGCGTCTCCTCAGGTGCCTCGGTAGGTGCGGTGCTCGTCATCTTGTTCGGCGTATTCCAGTTCTTAGGCATCTATGCGCTTTCGGTTGCTGCTTTCTTAGGAGCAGTACTCACGTTCATCGTGGTGCTCACCCTGGCCCAACACCGGGGCACGCTCTCGCCCGTGCGCCTCATCTTGGTAGGAGTCGCGCTGTCCTACGTCCTGTCGGCTACGATGAGCTTCATGGTGTTTCGCGCCGACGAGGCTGAGGGCATTCGCTCGGTGCTCTTCTGGCTGATGGGGAGTGTGGCCGGCGCGAAATGGAGCTATCTCACGCTGCCGCTGCTGGTGCTCCTCATCGGTACCGTTTACTTGGTGTTGCAGGCGCGACCGTTGAATGCCCTCGTGGCGGGTGAGGAAACGGCCGTGAGCCTGGGTGTGGATACGAATCGTTTCCGGCGAGTGCTGATGGTGGTGGCGGCAATGATGACCGGCGTCATGGTGGCGTTGGCCGGCGCGATTGGCTTTGTGGGACTGATGATGCCCCATACCGTGCGCCTCTTTGTCGGTACGGACCACCGCCGCGTGCTGCCGGTGAGCCTGCTGGCCGGGGCGATATTCCTGGTTTGGGTTGACGTGCTCGCACGCACGGTTGTGCAGCCGGAAGAGATGCCCCTTGGCGTCATTACGGCGTTTCTCGGCGGACCGTTCTTTCTATGGTTAATGCGGCGGCGCAAAGATGCATTTGGAGGAAACAGAACATGAACCTCCGTGTTGAAGATGTCAGTTGGAGCGTGGACTCGCAACCGATACTGCAAGAGGTCGGCGCCGAAGTAGGCACCGGTGAATTCGTCGGTATCCTGGGCCCGAACGGCAGCGGCAAGTCGAGCTTGCTGCGGTCGGTCTACCGCGCGCTCAAGCCGGATGCCGGCTGCATTTCGCTCAACGGCGACGACGTGTGGAAGCTGGACCCGCGCGAGGCGGCCCGACGCACGGCGGCGGTGCTGCAGGAATCTCCCGGCGAGTTCGATTTTGTGGTCTGGGAAATGGTGCTCATGGGGCGCACGCCCCACAAGAAGATGTTCTCCCGCGAAACCGCTGAAGACCATGCCCTGGTGGAAAGTGCGCTGGCGCAGGTGGGCATGTTGGGTTTTGCCGAACGCAGCTTCGCCACGCTCTCCGGCGGTGAAAAGCAGCGCGTGTTGATTGCCCGCGCCCTGGCCCAGCAGGCGCGCTTCCTCGTGCTGGATGAGCCCACGAACCATCTGGACGTGCGCTATCAGCTCGAAATACTCGATCTTGTGCGCGGCTTGCAGGTAACGACGTTTGCGGCGCTGCACGATCTCAACCTGGCTGCAGCCTATTGCGACCGCGTCTACATCATCGCGGCAGGACGGATCGTAGCGGCAGACGCGCCGGAGGCGGTGTTGCAACCTGAGCTCATTCGCAACGTCTTCGGCGTGGACGCCGAGGTGCAGATACACCCCCGCACCGGCAAACTCCATATTGTCTACCTTCCCGCCCACGCCGCGGCGCCGGCAGCCACCAACGGGGCGCCGGCAGCATCTGTTTTGGTTGGGGTGGATTAGGTCCCTTGCGCAACGTGTGTAGGTAGCGCGCTATGGCAGACCGCCACAGTGAAAAAGAGGGAGACGTTTTATCCCTGGAGGCCCTAACGGAACCAAACGGCGTGCCGTTTGACACGGTCGTTATCGTGGGCCGCGGCGGCTATGGCGCGGCCCCGCGCCAGGAACTGGAACGGTTGGTCGCATCTGTAGCTCGCGCCGGTAGCTTTCGCGCTGTGCGCTACGCGTTCTTGGAGCAAGGCAAGCCGGCGCTGCCGGCCGTGCTCGAACAGTGCCTCGCCGCAGGGGCCCGCCGCCTCCTGGTGGTGCCGGGTCTCGTGCCCATGGACCGCACGCTGCGTTGGTGGCTGCCCCTCGCGCTGCGCGATTGGCTGCGCGAACATGCGGATGCTGACGTGGAGGTTGCGCTCGCCCCGCCATTAGGCGATAGCGCACACCTGGCAGACGCCTTCAGCGCTGCGGTATTGGACGCCCAAGCCTTTCCGGATGTGCGTGAGGATCCCACGATAGAGGAGCGGCGGCGTTCCTGGAGTCACTTACCCTCCCATCGGCATCATGTACTCCTCTGCAGCGGACCGCGCTGCACGCTGGAGAATGCCCCGGCGTTGTGGGAGTATTTCGAGGCGAAGGTCAGGGAGTGCCGGTTGCGAGGCAAGCAGCGCGTGATGATGGTGCGCACCGGCTGCCTCTACCCCTGCGATCTCGGTCCGATGATGGTAGTGCATCCCGACGGCACATGGTACGGCGGCGTGGACGAGACCGCCGTGGACCGCATCGTGGCGGAACACATCGTGGATGGAGAAGTAGTGCAGGAGTATGTGTGCACTCCCGGCGCGCGCCAGCGCACCAAGTCGAGCCCTGAAAGCGGTTAGGTATTCACTGAGCGCGCGTGTGTCCTAGGCACGGCGAAATACAGAGCTTCCCCTTTCTTTGCGCCTTGGCGACCGCTGCGCATTTCTCTAGCGTGATGGTTTCCGGCAGCGGAGGTGGAGGAAGCAGGCAATGACACGGGTGGCGGCGAGGCTCGGGTAAATGGCGATGGACTCGTCACTGGCGTACGGCTCGGCGCACTCTTCGATAGCGAGGCCGGCTGCGGTGAGCATGTTCAGCCACGTGCTCAGGGTGTGGAAGAAGCGCGGGATGCGGAATTTTGCAAAGCGCTCCTTTAGCTCGTCGGGGGCAGACCCGAATATCCACTCCTCGATCGTGCCCTGCTCCGTGCGAAAGTAGTCGCCGCACTCCAGCGCGACCCGCTGTCCCGCCTCATCGAGCACCCACTTGAAGCGCGGCGTCATGAAGCAGGGGTGCAAGATCGAGAACTGAAAGAAGCCGCCGGGCTGTAGCACCCGTGCCACTTCGTGGATAGCGCGGTCCTGGTCCGGCACGTCCATCATGCTCATGGTCGCCATGACGAACGCAAAACTGGCGTCGTCGAATGGCAGCTCGACGGCGCTGGCGTGGAGATAGGTAATGCCATACGGCTCCTGGTCTTCTCGCGCTTGAGCGTAGTCCACAAAATGCCGGGCAATGTCGATTGCGGTCAGGCGCGCGCCACGTTGGGCGACGAGGCGCGTATTGTGGCCCTCGCCGCAGCCCACGTCCAGCCCCCGCAGTCCGGACACATCGGGCAGCATCTTCATGAAGGCCGGCGTGTTTATGTGGTCGCGGTATTTGTCATAGCCGAGACGGGTGAGCGTCGTCCAAGCCTCGGCATTCTCGTCCCAGAGCGCGCCGACCGCGCGATGGTCGAGGACTTTGCCGCTTTCGTCAGTCATGTCTTCTTCTCCAGACACGCAGAAAAAACCCATTGGAATTCCCTACCGTAATTCACAAACCGGCGCCCGGGCGCGAGACGAATTAGTTTCGCGACAATTTCCGACAGCGGTCGAGCGGATCATACGAGAATACCACAGGCGGCGCAAAGCGAGGTTGCGTTAGGCTGATGGTTGGCTCCGGCTATTTTGATTCCCACACAGTTGTTCAGCCTTCGACAGGCTCAGGCCGAACGGAAGTGCACGCCCAAGCCGAGGGGAAGTGTATGCTCAGGCCGAGGGGAGAACGCAGGCCCAGGCTGAATGGTACTGCGTTGTCGCACTGAACGGTTGGGCGGGATCGGGCCGGACAGGCGGATGTTAGGCTTGCGCTCCGCGCAGCGCGCTCCAAAAGCGCGCCAGGTCTTCACGGGGCAGGGCGCCGAGCGCGACGATCAAGCCGAGGTAGGCGCAACCCGCCAGCACCATGCTCGCAAATACCGGCAGACCGCGCGTCAGCAATGCAACAGCCAGCATGCCGCCGCCCGCGAGCACGGGCCGCCAGCCGGCGCCAATTATCGGGAGAGATATCTGCTGGCGGCGCGCAATCACCACAAATGGCGCTAATAAGATAAGCTCCGATAGCACTGTGGTAACGGCGGCCGCCGTGAGACCGTAGAGCGGGATGAAGATGATGTTTGTCACCAGATTGAACGCAGTCGCGAGCGCAAACGCGACGGCGATCCATTTTTGCTGGTCGAGCGATATCAGGACGTATTGGGTGATGGCGCTCACATAGCTGAAGGGCAGAAACCAAATCAGAATCGCCAAGGCCGTCGCTCCGTGGGGAAGGTATTCTTCACCGGCGATTAGCCAGATGAAGGGAGTGGCGTACACGCTGAAGGCAATGGCGCTGCCGACGGCAATCACGAGCATGAATTGCAGGGCTTTGTTGAGGATTCCCTGCAGGGCAGCGCGATCGGTGGCGGCGATGCGCGAGAGCGCGGGAAAGAGCGCCAACACGAGCGTTGCGGGCAGCAGCGCAAAGGCTTCGATGTACTTGTAGGCGGCGTTGTAGGCGCCGACCTCAGAGATGTCGCGCAGCGCAGCGAGGACCTGAATGTCAATGCGGAAGAAGAGAATATTGAGCAGCGCGTTGAGCATGAGCGGAAACGCCGCCAGCATGAGTGTGCGCGCCAGTTGCCCGTCCCAGGGAGTAGCTACAGTGGCAGCGGCCGGCAGGGCCCGCAGCAGCACGGCAGCCGTGGCCACGTTGGCAATAAGCGCCGTGACAGCCAGTCCCACATAACCCCAACCAAGACTGATCGCGAGCATGCCCAGGCCCACGGTGAAGAGTGCCGTTGCGATCTGTACAAGAGCGGTGAAGTCCATGCGCTCGCGGGCGGCAAAGAGGGAGTGGGCAGTAATACCGGCGTTTCCCGGAATGAGCGCCACGGCTAACAACCCCGCCGTTACGATGGTATTTATCTCTACGCGGCCGGCAAACCAATAGCCTGCCATGACGAGAATTACAATGGGTATGGCAGCGAGCGAGAGCATAAGGCGGATGCGTTGCACTGTCGCGACGTACGCCGCCGCAGCGTCCGGCCGGCGGCTGACGTCGCGCGTCAACAGCACGCCCAGCCCAAAGTCCGTCAGGGGGCCAAAATAGCCGATTATGTTTACGGCAATCGCGTAGTAGCCATTGTTTTCCGGCCCAATGACGCGCAGGTAGTACGCAGCGAAAGCCCAAGAAAGGCCGCGCGCAATGGCGAGGGCAAGCAAGGGTACGAGCGCGTTGCGGGCAATCCGGCGCAGAAACGCCGGTCCGGAATGAATGGCCGACTCTGCCGTTACCGTGCGTCCGGCGAGCCACCAGTACATTACCAAGGCAAGCGACGCCAATGTCGCCCCTATGCTTTGGAAAATGAAAGATGGAGCCAGTTCGGTCATCTAATGAACTGCGCTATGCAGGCACGGCACCGCTGCGCGAGCGCGCAGCTACATAAGCACATTATACGGCAGCCGCCTCGAGCATGAGGATGATCGCCCGCGCGAGCAGAATCCGGCATCTACTGCGAATGTGCGGCGGGAGTGTCCGTAGCCGCTTTGCACAGGCAAGAATGGCATCCTCGCGGAATGGACTAGCCCTCTTGCGGTAGACCTTCCTCAAGGGGATAGCCGTCCTTCTGCCAGCCCACAATGCCGGGACCGAGGTTGTAGAGGTCTTCCAGGCCGAGGGCGGCGGCAATCTCGCAGGCGACCTGACTGCTTTGGCCGACCTCGCAGACAAAGATTATCTTATCGTCCGCCAGGAATTCCCACGGTTTTTGCAGGAGATCGGGCAGCGGCGCGAGCACCGAATTGGGAATGTGGGCCTGAGCGAACTGAGCGGGCATGCGCACGTCAATCACCTGGTAGTCGCCGCTATCGATCATTTGCTTTGCTTCCGCACTGTCAACTGTGCCAAAGGGAATGTCAGAATCTAGTTGCTGCGCCATAGTGAGCCTCCGAAAAGTGTTTGATTACCAATACATTCTATACGAGCCGGCATTGTTTGACAGCGGCACTTGTGATACTTAGTATATATCTTATCTAAATAAAGTTACTTAGTAAAGAATTGCCGTTAGTCCTTACCAGGGTGTCCCAAGAGAGGAAGTACACCGCAGCCGTGGCGAGCGTAATGACACAGGAAACAGGCGGCACTCCCTCCGCACACGCCCGCATCGTGCTGGAAGATGCCGCCAAGGTGTTCGCCGCGCGGAGCGGCGCTACCGTGGCGTTTCAGGGTGTCAACCTCTCTGTGCACGAGGGGGAGTTGCTCTGCGTGCTGGGCCCGAGTGGGTGCGGCAAGTCGACGCTCCTCAACGTCATAGCCGGGCTGGATCGCCTCTCGCACGGCAGCGTGACCGTGGCCGGACAACCGGTTGAGAGCCCGCACTACACGCGCGGCATGGTCTTTCAAGACTACGCGCTCTTTCCCTGGCTCACAGTTGAAGGGAACATCCGGTTTGGCCTCGATGCGCGGGGTTTCAAAGGCGATAAGCAAGCTATTGTCGCGGACCTGGTGGCCCTCACGCGATTGCAGGGGTTCGAACGGTCGCGTCCTGCGCAGCTTTCGGGTGGCATGGCGCAGCGGGTAGCCTTGGCGCGCGCGCTTGCCAATCAGGTAGAAATCCTGCTTATGGATGAGCCTTTTGGCGCCTTGGATGCCTTCACGCGAATGGAGATGCAGGAGGAGATTGTGCGCATCGTCAAAGCGCAGGGAGTGACTACGGTCTTCGTGACGCACGATATCGATGAGGCACTCTACGTCGGCGACCGCGTGGCGATCATGTCCGCGCATCCCGGTGAGTTGCGGCGCGTCATTCCGGTACCGATTTCCCATCCGCGGGATCGGGTTGATCCGCAACTGGTGCGCTTGCGGCAAGAGGTCTTCACCGAGTTCAACCTTGCGCACACGCGCGAGCAGTACTACCACATTTAGAAGCGACTCGAATGAATTTCATTCCCTTGCCGACGCGAACACTCTACCAAGGCGTCGTGCAAGAACTCTGTAGGGAGTAAGAGCACCGTACCCATTCTCGCCGTGCCGTGCGCGTGTTCGCAGGGTTGACGGGAGCGAGTAGCGGCACAAGTTTGCGTTGTAGCAGCGGCCGATGGATTGCATTCAGGTCAATCCGCCGGCGCCAATAGAGAAGAGCAGGAGAAACTGAACGATGAAGAAGATTACGCGCGCGCAGTTCTTGAGCGGACTAGGTGCACTTGCGCTGGGTGCGGTCGCCAGTCCGCTCGTCGCCGCCTGCGGGGGAGACGATGCCGAGGAGGCAAGCGGAGGCCCGGTCACTCCGGCAAAAGTCTCCGACATCACGGTGAAAGTCGGATACTTGCCGATCACGGATTCTACACCGCTCACGCTTGGATATGCGGGAGGCTACTTTGCCGACGAAGGTTTGAATGCCGATAAGCCGGCCCTCTTCCGCGGCTGGTCGCAGCTTGCGGAAGCGTTCATGGCCGACCAAGTGAATGTAGCGCACTTCCTGATGCCAATGACCGTGTGGATGCGCTATGGCATCGGCTTTCCCGTGAAGGTAGTTGCCTGGGACCACATCAACGGCTCAGCGCTTACGGTACATCAAGAGGGCGGCATCGATAGCATCAAGGACCTCGGGGGCAAGCAGATTGCGGTGCCCTTCTGGTACTCAATCCACAACGTCGTCTTGCAAATGGCGCTACGCCACCACAATCTGGAAGCCGTAATCCAGGACCGCAACCGCGAACTGGCTGCCAATCAGGTGAATCTTTTTGTTATGGCGCCGCCGGATATGCCGACGGCGCTGGGTAATCGGTCGATAGACGGCTACATCGTCGCCGAGCCGTTCAACGCCGCCGGGGAGTTGCTGGCGAACGGCAAGATCATACGGTTTACCGGTGACATTTGGAAGGACCACGCCTGCTGCGTCGCGGTGCTCAACGAAAAGTACATCAATGAGAATCCGGAGTGGGCCCAGCGAGTCCTCAATAGCATTGCAAATGCGCAACTCGGCGCGCTCCAGGACATTCCGGGCACGGCGCAACTGCTCTCCAAGGACGGCAGCGGACTCCTGCCCCAGGGCGCAGCCGTAATCGAGCGCGCCATGGGCAAGTATGATCTTGAGACCTACGGCGCGCAGGGCACCAACGCCATCCATCATCCGGAGTGGGGCGCGTCGCGTATTGGCTTCCAGCCGTGGCCGTATCCGTCGTACACGGTCGAGCTAGTGAATCAGATCAAGCAGACGAAGGTGGAGGGAGACACCAGCTTCTTGGGCGATCTCTCGGGCGATCACGCTGCGGAAGATTTGGTAGAGTATACGTTGGTCAAAGAAGCCTACAACGCAGCCGGTGGGCCGAGCGCGTTCAATGTCGCTGAGGAACAGGCGTTCGAGCGCAAGGAGATCATCGGCATTGAGTAATGCCATGAGCACCGGAGGCCGGCTGGCCGAGGACGTACGCAGCGAGGCGGAGACCAATTCTGAAACGGCGAACCCGGATTCCCCACCGCTGCAGGGCCGGTGGTTGGCGCGCCTGCGCGGTGTTGGCGTCCCACTTCTAGGCTTTCTCGTCATACTGCTGCTCTGGCAGTTGCTTACGAGCGGTCTCTTAACTGATTCCGGTATCGTTATGGCCTTCCAACCGCGGAACGCCTTTCGCGAGCTTGCGGGTTTCTTTGCCAGCGGGGTGATCTACTCGCATATTTTGGCGAGCTTGGAGCGGATTGGCTTGGGCCTGGCGCTGGCGGTTGCAATTGGCGTGCCGATTGGCGTCATCATCGGTCATTACCGCACGGCCGAACGCGCGTCTTCCCTCGCCTTTCAGTTTACCCGCATGATCTCCCCGCTCTCATGGATGCCCATCGCAATCATTGTCTTTGGCGTGGGGAACAATCCTGTCATTTTCTTGATTGCCATTGCGTCGGTGTGGCCCATGATAATCAATACGGCCCACGGCGTAAGCAGTCTGGACCAACGTTGGCTGCGCGCGGCGCGCACCCTGGGCGCAAACGAATGGAAGCTCGTGCGCATGGTCATTCTACCGGCGGTTGTGCCCGACATGCTCACCGGCTTGCGCTTGGCGGTGGGCTTGGCGTGGGTCATCCTCGTGCCTGCGGAAATGCTGGGTGTGTCCGATGGCCTGGGTTACTACATTCTGGATACCCGAGACCGCTTCAACTACGGCGAATTGATGGCGGTGATTCTCATAATTGGCGTGATTGGCTATGCCTTGGACCAGCTCATTCGCTTCCTCCGTGTGCATGTTTCTTGGGACCACGAGGAACGTTGATGGAAGTACCCCATGACGTGTACTCCACTGACGTCCTGGTGATAGGGGGCGGCCTGGCAGGCTGCTGGGCCGCGATTGCGGCAACCCGCCAGGGCAGCCGCGCGTTGGTGGTAGACAAGGGCTTTGTCGGCGGCTCCGGCTGCAGCGTCTTTGCGGGCGGCGTGGTGCTCCACCTGACGCCCGACGACGACCCGTCGGACTTTGTGCGCGAACACTGCCGCGAAAGTGAACTCCTACTGGACCCGGCGTGGGTCGAGTGGCTCGTGCACGCGAACTACGAGCGCATTGCGGAGTTGGATAGCTGGGGCGCGCCGTTTGACCGCCATGAGGACGGTTCCCTTCACCGTCGCCTCATCTACGTGGGTTCGCGCGAGACAGTTTGGCGGCTGGGCCTGGACAGTGTGGAATTGATGAAGCTGATGCGCAAGCACGTGTTGCGTACCAAGCAGGCGAAGATCCTCGACCACACGGCGATTGTGAAGCTCTTGGTGGAGGACGGACGCGTTGTCGGCGCGGTGGGTATCCGACGTCAGGATGACAGGCTGTGTTTAATCCAAGCGAAAGCGGTGGTGCTGGCGGCAGGAGGGTGCGCCTGGAAGGGCACGCACTTTGGCCACGACATGCTCTGCGGCGAGGCCTACAAGCTGGCATGGGACGTCGGCGCTAGCTTGATGAACATGGAATTCGCCAACGGCTACATTGCGACGAACACGCGCTTCGATAGTCACGGCCAGTGCATTCTGGCCGCCATTGGCGGCAGGTATTTGAACGGTAATGGCGAGCCCTTTCTCGGCAAGTATTCGGATAAGGTGCCTCCGGCAATTCACGTGATTGCGCGGGGCATGGCCACGGAGATACGTGAGGGGCGCGGGCCCATTCAGCTCGATCTTACTGCGGTGCCTGCGACGGACCGCGAAATGTGGCTGCACGCCTTCAAGTACATCGCCGAGCTTGCCCGCCGCAGTGGGCAGGGCCTCTTTGCAGATCGGACGCAGTGGCATCCGGGTTTTAACGGTTCCGTTTCGGGCTCAGCAGGAGTCTATATAAGTGATACTACTATGGCGTCCAGCGTGCCGGGACTCTATGTTGCCGGTGACGCGGCGACACGCGGATACGTGGTCGGCGCCTCCAGCGGCATCACGTTTCTCAATCTCGCGTGGGCAAATGGCAGCGGCTACGCTGCCGGTGTCGGGGCGGGTCTGTTTTCCCAGGATGCCGGTCTGGAGGAGATCTCTGATTCCCGCAAAGCGCATGCATTCGCGGAAGTCCTGCGCCCCATGGAGCGTCAAGGCGGGCTTCTCCCCGACACAGTGTACGGACACCTGCAGGCCCAGGCAATGCCGCCTGCCCTAAACATATTCCGCGAAGAGGAGCGAATGCGGCAGGCACTGGCGCACGTGCGTTCTTTGGCACAGGCGGCGGCGCCGCGCCTCTTTGCTCCGGACTTTCATGAACTCGTAAAGTGCTTTGAAGTCGAGTCGACTGCCCTGACCACAGCGCTGATGTACGAAGCCGCGCTGTTGCGCACGGAAAGCCGCGGGTGGCATTATCGTGAGGACTACCCACAGCGCGATGACAGCGAGTGGCTGCGCTGGATCATCGCGGAGCCTGATGCGAAAGGCGATCCGGTATTCAGGTACGCGGCCGTGCCGCAAGAACGGCTTGAGAAGCTGGGATTGCTTGAAGAGACGGCGTTGCAGTGCCCGTAGTGAGTCTCGCGAGGTCGCTCCGGCAGGATTGCTGAGCGTACGGGTCTAAGGGCCCAGAAGCGGTAGTATTTTCGCGCGAGAAGCTCGTGGCTATTGAAATTGGTTGTATGTTGCCCAGCGGTGGGACTCGCCACATTTGGTCCAACATAGCGCTCAAGGGAGAATGCGTGGCGTGGCAATTGAGAGAGTTTACGAAGACCTCTGTATCGGCTGCAATCTCTGTGTAAAGGTCTGCCCGCTCGACGTGCTGCGCATGGATAGCAACAAGAAAGCCTACATCCGGTATCAAGCCGATTGCCAGTCGTGCCTCCTGTGCGAGATATACTGCCCGACCGACGCCATCTACGTAGGACCGGAAAACCCTCGTGAAGTACCCTTCAATGTGGTGGACGTGGCACAGTTCTCCTAGGTCCGATTGAACCACGATGCGCGCATGACCCAAATCAGACGCAGCGTTGCTATCCTCTCCGACTTGGTACATACCGGCGTCGGCGCACTCGCCGCTGGGTCGCGTACGCAGAGTGCTTCGGGTACTCATTCAGCGAATGCGGTCACCGCCGGCGTAATCCCGGTACTGCACCGGCTTGCTGTCGTTTACCTGATGCTGCCGGTTGGGATCTGGCTGGCGGGATGGTTTGAGTGGTGGTTGGGAATACCGGCGGTTGTGCTGCTGGGAATATCCTTGTGGAAGGCGCTTTCAGGCCCATGGCGAGTGTCGTTTCGCCCATTAGGCATGGTATTGGTGCTGGCGGCGGCGGGGTGGGTGCTGGCGACTGCGGCGGGTGGCGTATTCGATGTCCACAACCCCGAGTGGTATAAACATCGAGCAATCTTCTTCGACCTCAGCCGGGTTCCTTGGCCGGTGTACTTGCCCCATTGGACGCCTGACCTCTCCGCATATGTTCCCACTGAACCCGGTCAACCTGGGTCGCTGCTGCGGTACTACCTGGGGTACTACCTAGTACCGGGAATGCTTGGCAGGTGGTTTGGGCTGCAGGCCCTGAATGTGGCGGTGCCTTTGTGGACGTGGGGAGGCGCGAGTCTCATCTTGCTCATGTTCACCCGCGGCTTTGCCGGCTGGAAAGCGCTTGCCGCCGCCTTGGTGTTCATCTTGTTCAGCGGCATGGACATAGTGACCGTCCTGCTCTTCGAAGGCTGGGAGTGGCTGACGCTGCGCGTAGATTTGGCTGGCTGGCCGCAGCTTTGGTTAGGGCGAACTCTTCTTGAGCGAAACCTGCACGAAGACATCAAGATTATGTTTCACTCCCACATGTATGGCTTGATGTGGGTCCCGCAGCACTTTATACCCGGAGCGCTCTCCGTGCTGTTGCTGTTGCAACTGCGTCAGCACGAGCGTTTCCTTGCAGTGAGCGGGATTGTCACGGGGGCGGCCTTATTTTGGTCGCCGTTTGTCGCTGTTGGTCTCTTACCATTCATCGCAGTTTGGGTATTCGGAAAGGGCATCCGACCGTTTCTCCGTTGGCAAAACCTCTTTGTGGCGCTGCCGCTGGCGGTGTTATTGGCGGCATATCTGTCCTCCGGCGCAGAAGAGATTCCAAGCTCGTGGCTATGGGACATCTACAGTTGGCGCACTATCGGTCGATTGCTGCCGGTGTTGTATCTCACGGAGTTCCTGCTGCTCGCAGTTTTGCTGGCTCTGCTGCGCCCCCACCTGTCGCGTGAACCATTCTTCCTTGCCTCCTTGGCTACACTATTGTTGCTGCCGCTCTATTACCTAGGGCTGCATAATGACCTCGTGCTACGCGGGTTGATTCCCGCGCTGATTTTGCTGTGTGTCTTTTGCGCTCATGCCATCTTGGGCAATGGAGAGCCTTCAGGGGAGTCCAAGCGTGGCTCTCGCCACTTCGTCCTTTCAGGTCTCATTGTGGGAGCGCTTGTTATCGGCGCGGTTTCTCCCGTGTTCGACTTAACGCGAGCAAACAACGAGCATGAATTTGGCGTGGTTCGCTATGCGCAATTGGGGCCGAACTTTTCAATACTTCAAATTCCGTGGGTAGCCACCGACGTGCATTACCAATATGTCGCGCCTCGAGTCCCCGGCTGGTTCCAGGGGTTGCTAAGAGATGCGGCCACCAAAGTAGCAAGCCCACCTGCAAGAGGCAAGGCCCTCATCAACTCGGAATATGCGGTGTACTATGACAATCGGAGGCTGGTATATGTGAATGATGCGTGTGGACCCGAAGAAGCCGCTACGCGCTTCTTTCTCCACGTGGTCCCGGTTGACACTAACTTAATCCCAACCGGCCAGAGCCATTTTAGCTATGACCTTGAATTTCAAGGATACGGCTGGAGGATCGCTGAGACGTGTGTAGCGGTAGTGGAGCTGCCGGACTATGCCATAGGCCACATCAAGACCGGACAGCTCAATGCGGAGCGCACCGGCCATAGCTGGCTGAGCAACTACTTTAGTGAAGACTACCGCAGCAGTCTGCTGGCTGAAGCGGGCGCGCCGATCATTCGCTCCGGTTTCGAAGTGTACCTTCATCAGTCGGAGAGAGAGTTAGGCGCGGGACAAACAGGCCGCAGGCACTTGCTCTTGGCCAGAGACGAGTGCAGGCAGGGAGACGCTGACGGACGGTTCTACGTGCACGTGGTGCCGGACAATCTCAATGACCTGCCAAACGAGCGTAGGAATGCTGGATACGACGCAATTGACTTTACCTTCAGTGACTTTGGCGGGATGAACGGCGGCGCCTGCTTTGCGGTGGTGGAGTTACCGGAGTATGAGATAGTCGAGATTAGGGCGGGGCAGATGGATGCTGGAGGCGTAAGGGTGTGGGAGGGAAGCCATGCGTTTGAGAAGTAGCCGGGAACATTGCTCAAGTGAGCCTGTGTGCGCAGAGGTCATGTAGCCGAGGGATCAAAACACGGTATAAGGTAGAGTGAAGACTTGACGGCATGAGCCAGAGTAGACGAAGTATAGCCGCAAACGGCCAGGAATTCAGTGCGAGCCCTGGCGGGTCTTGGATAGTCGCGAAGACACGAGCGATCTTGCGTTCACCTTCATCCGGCGACGTCACCACTGAAGAGATACCGCTAACACATCGGCTGGCGATCATCTATTTGACCTTGCCGGTGGTGATCTGGCTGGTGGGATGGTTTGAGTGGTGGTTTGGCGTGCCGGCGGCCGTGCTCTTGGCGGTGGGACTCTGGCGGGCGCTCGCGCCGCCCAGCGCGAGCTTCACATGGCAAGCGTTCTCAGACGCCATTCGCTCCGCGCTGAGACCTGCAACCGTTGCGTTGCTGCTCATTGCCTTTGCCTGGGTAATGACCACGTCCGGCGGGGGCATATTCGACCTCAATAACGCCGACTGGGAAAAGCACCGGGCGCTCATGCTTGAGCTGAGCCGCGGCGACTGGCCGACTCAACCGCTGCAAGACTTTCGCGACTATGTGAATCAGCCCATCGTACTGCGCCACTACCTGGGCTTTCACATAGTGCCAGGGCTCTTGGGCAAGTTGCTCGGATTGGCGGCGTTGAATTGGGCGGTGCCGCTGTGGACATGGTCCGGTGTTGCCCTCATCTTGCTCATGTTCAACCGCGGCTATCGCGGCTGGCGGACGCTAGTGGCGGCGCTGGTGCTCATATTCTTCAGTGGCATGGACGCACTGCGCATCGCCTTGTTTGAAGGATGGGATGTTACGCAATTCAGCCTTAGGCTGGATGGCTGGCCGAATATAGAGTTGGGGCGCCAACATCTGGAGTGGGAGGGACTGGATTCACTGCGCATCCAGATTTCCTCGCATATGGTCGGTCTGTTGTGGGTGCCGAAGCACTTCATCCCGGCTGCGCTCTACGGCTTGCTGCTCGTGCAGTTGCGCCGGCATGGACGTTTCCTCGGGATCAGCGGTCTCGTTCTGGCAGTGGCGCCGTTCTGGTCGCCGTTTGTCGCGATTGGCCTACTGCCATTTGTAATTGCCTTGGTAATTGAAAGGGGCATCCGCCCCTTCCTAAGCTGGCAGAATCTGTTGGTGGCGTTACCTCTGGCGAGCTTACTGTTTGTATACCTGTCAAGTGGAGTTGGAGACGTTCCGCGGAGTTGGATTTGGGAGAGACACGAGAACGGTCCGCTGGCAGCGTTGTTTGCATTGGCCATTCTCTATTTGAGCGAATTTGCAATTTTGGGAAGCCTCCTCCTCTTGTTGCGGCCGCAACTGCGCCATGACTCATACTTTGTTGCAAGTCTGGCGACATTGGTACTTCTTCCCCTGTATTCGTTAGGGTACTTTAACGACTTTGCAATGCGCGGTGTGATGCCGGCCCTTTTCCTGCTTTGCTACTACTGCGTCGGTACCGTTGCTGGCTCGCCAATTAATTCAGTAGGTAAAGGAAGGCTTTTCCGGCTACCGCTGTTCATGCTTTTGGTTGGCGCATTGGCGGTGGGCGCCGTTACGCCATTGGTCGAGCTGGCGAGAGCCAACAACTATCACAACTTTGACAGAATCCGCCATGAGCAATTGGGAGAGAAATACTCAATCAAGGGCATCTTGGTGGAGAATCCTCCTGACGTTTATGTGCCCCTCTACCTGACCAATCAACTTCCGGTTTGGTATCTGCGGCTGTTTGGACTTGACCCCGGCGATGTCGCGCCGGCCAAAGGTGAATTGGTGATCCGATCTGCCTATGACGTGTATATTGACGACCGAACGCTTGTGTACGTAAAGGGCCCATGCCCGCCGGATTTGGAGGGTACCCAATTCTTCGTGCAGGTGAACCCGCTTGATGCGAGCAGCCTGCCTAGAGACCGTACCCGCTTCTATTTCGACTTTCCTCTTACCCCAGCGCACGCATTGAGAATTGGTGAGACATGCTATGCGATACATGAACTGGCTGACTCATTTCAAATCGGGCAGCTTCAGACCGGCCAGTCAAATGCAGAGAGTTCGGGTCACATCTGGATGGCCAGCTATTTCAGTGAGCCTTACCGCATTCGTCTCATCACGGAGGCGGGTGCGCCGATCATTCGTTCCGCATATGATGTGTATCTTCACCAAGACCGTACGCAACTTGGCGCGACCCAAAGCGGCACGCAACGGCTGCTCTTCTCCAAAGGCGGGTGTGGCCAGGGAGACGATGACGCGCGTTTCTATGTGCACGTATTTCCCGTGAACTTGGACGATCTGTCCGATGAGGGCAAGAATGAAGGGCACGACACACTTGAATTCGACCTTAATGAATATGGTGGGAGTTCTGGAGGGAGCTGTTTTGCGGCGATTGACCTGCCGGACTACGATATCTTCGCGATCAGGGCTGGTCAGTTTCTGGCTGGGGGCGGTACGCTGTGGGAAGGCAGCTTCATCCTCGAGGAGTACCAATGATGCTAGGTTCAGGCGGGTCGGCGCACCCAATAACTGCTGGGAAAATGGCATGAATCAGATGTGCAGTGACGGGAACGCATGAGCCGGATTAGGCGTAGCCTTGCCTCGATAGCTGGCCTCCTGCAAATTGGAATGCCTGGGTCTGCCGAACACACCTCCTCAGAGCTCCCCGTTTCAGATTCGCCGAATTCCGGTGGCTCCACCGGCCAGGCGCTGCCGTTAGCGCACCGGCTGGCCATCGTGTATCTGCTGCTGCCGGTGGTTGTATGGCTGGTAGGTTGGTTTCAATGGTGGCTGAGCATTCCAGCAGCCGCGTTGTTTGTGCTAGCGCTATGGCAGCCGTTGTCAGGAACGTTCAGGCTTTCGGTTAGACCCGTAACCATCCTCCTGCTGGCCGTCGCGCTTGCATGGACAATGACGACGGCCGCGGGCGGGGTCTTCGATGTGCAAAATTTCGATTGGGATAAGCACCGCGCGATTCTGCTCGACCTGGGTCGCGGCGGGTGGCCTACGTATTTGCCTTCCTACTTCGAAGCGCCGCTGCTTCTACGGTACTACCTCGGCTACTACATGGCCCCGGGACTTGTAGCGAGTTGGTTTGGCGCTGCAGCCCTGAATTGGGCTGTGCCGATCTGGACGTGGTGCGGAGTCTCGCTGCTCTTTCTGCTGTTTGCGCATGGTCTCCGCGGCTGGAGAGCGGTCGCTGCGGTCGTTCTGCTCATCTTCTTTGCCACACTCGCTGTAGCTGTCGATCCTGTGGAAATCCGTTGGTTTCGCAGGATAGTCGACGATTTGTCATACTCTCCACAGCACCTCTTAGCAGGTGGTCTGGCCGTACTGCTGCTGGTTCAGTTGCAGCGGGAAAGGAGATTCCTTGCCCTCACGGGTTTGGTTCTGGGAGCGACCGTGTTTTGGTCGCCCCTGGCAGCTCTTGGCTTGTTGCCCTTCCTACTCGTCTTGCTCCTCGTAAACGGTATCCGGCCCTTCCTCTCCTGGCAGAACGTGCTGCTGTCTGTGCCATTCCTCGGTTTGCTATTTTTCTATCTGACTAGCGGCGCGACCTCGATTCCCAGCGGTTGGATTTGGCAGCGCTACGGGTGGGATGGGGTCGCAACGGCACATGAATTGCAGGGTATGGCCGGGTTCTTCGTGGTGGGTATACTACTCTTGCTGATTAGCCCGGTGTTGCGACGCAATCCGTTCGTGGTTGCCTGCCTGGCGGTTTCGGTCCTATTCCCCTGGTATTCGTTTGGTCATTTCAATGAATATCTTAGGTATGCCCCACTGGCGGTTCTTGTCCTGCTGTCCTATTTTTGTGTCCAGACCGTGTTGACAGGGTGGAGTAAGGACCAGAATTGGTTTCAGCGAGGTGTTCTCCTGGGCTTGACCGTCTTGCTGGGACTAGGCGCTGTTGGCCCCATTACAAGGCTAACGCAATACTCTCCTGACCTCGGAATTCGCATGCTGCGCTATGAGGAACTCGGTGCGGAGTTCTCAACAGTGTTGAATGCTACCGGGGCGGAGTCCCACGACCAATACGCAACGTTCGAAATTCCTGATTGGTTCGGTCGATTGCTACGAGACTCTGATGCAGTCCAGCTTCAAAAGGGAGAATTGATAATTGAAGCCGAGTATGACGTGTATCTCAATGGCAGGGAGTTGATTTACGTTCGAGCGCCATGCAGGCAAGAGGAAGTCGAATCGCGGTTCATATTGTTTGTATATCCCGTAAACGTAGACCTGCTAGAGGGTCGCGAACACGATAACCTCGACTTCTTCTTCAAGTGGACTGGCAGTCGGATTGGAGGGGTTTGCATCGCAACGGGCCGGCTTCCCGATTACGAGGTTGATCGCTTCAAGACCGGCCAATACATTGGTGTATTCTTGCCAACCGGCGTGCGCTGGTCTGTAGACTATTCCATGAGATAGCACTGCCGTCAGAAGTGTATCCTCTGAACGAGAGATAGTAGCGAGAAGTGGAACAAGGAGATGTTCTAATGAGCGACGTGTTTGACTTTGATACCTATATCATGGCGCACTTCGACAGACACCCGCCCCTGCTGCACTTTGCAGGAGAGTCCCGGGAGGAGTGGTATGTGTGGCAGCAGCAGTTGCGCGCCCGGCTTCTCGATCTCATGGAGCCGTTCCCGGAGCAGGTACCGCTGGAAGCGCGGGTCGTTGAGGAGCGGGAACAGTTCGGCGTCCATTACGAGAAAGTGGTGTACACCACCGCCGAGGACGTACAGGTCCCGGCGTGGCTTCTGATACCCGACGGGGTGACCCAACCAGCACCCGGCATTATTTGCTTGCACGGCCATGGGGGGCCGTACGGCAAAGATGCCGTGGCGCACGTGGACTATGGCGAAGAGGAGCGCGCGCGATTAATTAAGAACTACAACTACGACTACGGCTTACAACTCGCCAAGCGCGGATTTGTTACCCTGTGCCCCGACGCGCGCGGTTTCGGCGAGCGCGGAGAGGGCTTCCGGCGCTACGGCAACCGCGACGGCTGCAACGTGAACGGCATCAAGACATTTCTTTTAGGCATGAACTTGATGGCGCTCAATACCTGGGACGACATGCGCGGTCTTGACTATCTGGCGAGCCGCCCGGAAGTAGACGCGGACCGGCTCGGTTGCATCGGCCTCTCGCTGGGCGGCACACGCGCGATGTACCTCGCGGCAGTGGATGAGCGGGTGAAAGCGGCTGACGTGGTGTGCTATTTGACGACCTTCAAGCAGTATGCGCTCACCCAAGGAAATTTCTGCGGATCGCAGTTCGTACCCGGCGTTCTCAAGTACGCGGAAGTGGCCGATGTTTGCGGCTTAGTAGCGCCGCGGGCGCTCCTCATCGAGTCCGGCATACAAGACGGAGGCTTTCCGATTGCGGCCGCGCGTGAGGCGTATGCGCACTTGGAAAGCATCTACGCGGCGGCGCAGGTATCGGAAAGCCTCTGGCTCGACGAATTCGACGGCGGGCACGAGTTCAGCGGCGCCAAAGCCTTCGACTTCTTCAACGCCTACCTTTGAGACGTAGGCCGCGCGCGTTGTGGTGCAGCCGGTCACGGCGCACCATCTGGCGGCGGTTCCCCAGGCCAAGAATGCTGGGAGACGCGACTTCGGCGTAGACCGTTTCCTTGCTGGTCGTGTCTACCATGACCGCGCTAATCGTGCCGAGCAAGCGGTTCTCTTGGTCGTACACCCGCAGTCCGCGCAGGTCTTGAAACTGCGTGCCGGGCGTTTCTACAAACTCGCGCTCATAACGGCGGAGCGACATATTCTTTCCTCCTCGCTGGTGATCGCTCTCTATCTCTACTTCCTAGTATGCGCGGGGAGTGTGAGCACAGTATAAGAGAAAGATTGCCGCGAGATTAAAGCGCCGACTTGAAGCCGCGATCTTCTTGGCGCGGCGGAAGCCTGCGCGTCACTCCCCCGCCGCTTCCGCGAAAAGCCTGCCCCTTACGTGATGCGGAGCGGGCTTCATTGTTCCTGCCCTTGAGAGGATGGCATTGCGTAGAGCCGGGGCAGACACACAGGCAGAACCTTTGCCGACTGCCTTATGTCCCACCCCAAGGGTTGGGGCAAAGGACGGTTACACACAAATCGCGCCACACTCTAGCCTGTGGTTGCGCGATGTCATTTCCCAACCAAGCAGGGCTTCGTGGTGCGCTGAGAGCGACAATCGGCGGCAACGCTGTCTCATTGCGTCATGCCCGTGCCGGTTGCGGCGCTTCTTCCACGATAAGATTGGGGTCCGCTGTGTCGTCCACGTGGAAGATGAACCAGGCGGCAATGGCAATCATGGGCAAGAAGGCGGCGACGGCGGCGGGACGGCCGAGGTCCAAGCCGTTTACTACCAGCGCCCAGATGAGGGGACCGGTTATCGCGGCAAAGCGTCCCACCATCGCGTAGAGGCCGTAGAACTGCCCAATGTGTTTTGCGGGCGCCAGGCGAAGCATCAAGGGACGGTCCGCCGCCCAGGTGCCGCCGAGGGCGACGCCTCCCAGCGGCGCTATCGCCCAGAAGAGATTTGGCGTGAGGTTGAGCACGGGCACGGCTACGGTGAGCGTGAAGACGAGGGCCCACAGACCTATCACAATGAGAAGGGTAGGCTTTTCCCCTAGCCAGTCCACGACGACGCCCCACACGAAACCTCCTATCATGGCCGCAACGATGCTGAGCATCAAGGCAATCTGCACCTGCCCCGTGGTGAAATCCACCTCATTCGTAAGATAGATGCCCATGAAGGCGATGACGGTATTAGCCGCGTCGGTATAGAAGAAGCGGCCGATGAGAAAGCGCCGCAAGTCCGGAAAGCGCCGCAGTTGAGTTAACGTGTTACGGAGGTCATGGAACGCGCCGCGGATGGCTGCGCCCCCGAACGAGACGCTGCCGGCGCGGGGTTGCTCGCGCACCCAGAAGAAGCAGGGCAATGCAAAGAGAAGAAAGAGCACCGCCGTGAGCTTGAAAACGAGCGCATCCGCGTCCGGATTGCCCTCCCCTATGAAGAGCCCCTCCAAAACGATGAACCCCATCAGGACCCCGATGAACGAGCCCATGTAGCCTACGCCGATGCCGATGCCGCCCACGCGCCCGCGATTTTCCTCCGTGCTCACGACCGGCAGCAGCGCATCGTAGAATATCAAGCCCGATTGATAGAAGGTGTTGGCAATGATGAAGATGACAAGCGCGAGAAAGATGCCGGTCATGCCCAGCAAGAACGTGGCCGCGCAGCAGACGAGCGTCGTGACGATGAGAAAGGGCATCCGCCGCGGCGTCTGGTCCGAGAGCGCGCCTAAGAACGGCGCAATCACGAAGACGATGAGCATGGAGGCGCTAGTGGCAAGCCCGTAGTCGCTATCCCTCCCGCCCATGTCGTTGACGATCCAGAGCGAGAAGTAGAGCGTGACGATATTCATGGAAAATATCGTGTTGGCCAGGTCGTAGAGTACCCAGCTTCCCACTGCCAGCAGTTTCGGTCGGTCGGGCGTGGCGGCGGCTGTGGTGGCTGCCATAGGCACCTGCATTTGAGGCTAGCTCACGAGGAGAGCGGCGAATTGTCGGAGTGCTTGGACTGTACGCCCTGCGTCTGCCTAAACCTTGCCACGATTACAAGCATTCAACGCACATGAGCTTGCGTTTGTTGTGCAATCCTTGCACATGGCCAAGGGTGAGCGGGCCGTGTCCCTGCAACATGCGGATAGACTTTAAGCTGGTGGGAGTATAACAGGTTCTGTCACGGGTGTCATGGTAGAACTGGCAGGGTTCCTGAGGTTATTTTGCCGCCGGATGTGGGTCGTTCGCCACCTGCAGCGACCTGGGGTTCTTGTCGTCGGGAGGATGGGCGGTCCTTCCGGCTTGTTCTGCCTGGGCCGCGGGTGGGCGCAGTCCGGCGCTCTGGAAAGAGCTGGATGGGGCGATTCACGATTCTTGCAGGCTCGGCTGGCCAAAGTGTGAACACGATTGAGCCACTTGGCATCTGCACGAAAGCAGAATCGCTGCTTCTTGGGTTTGCTGAACGCCTAGTCACTCATGAATTCTGTACATCAAGAATTGCGAGCAGAGACCTAGCCAGACCTGCCATGGCGTCTACTTGCTGCACATGGTCTGCGTAGGTGTCCTTTGCGTAGGCGGTATCGATGTACTCCACAGAGAGCGGCCCGGCATAGCCCTGCTGCACGAGGCCGGCCAGCAAACCGGCAAAGTCGACTCTGCCTGTGCCGGGCGGCATATGAAGCCGGTCGAGCGTGCTGCCGGCGTCGCGCAGGTGGACGATGCGCGTATGCGGATACGTGGCGGAGAATTCACGGCCTTGCCATGGACCGGCGTAGAAGTGCGACGGGTCGAGGGCGATGCCGAGGTTCGGCACTGATTCAACTAACTGCACGGCCACCGCCGGCAATTCCGTGAGGCAGTTGACGTGCGTTTCGAGACAGAGGGTGACATCGGAGCGGGAAGCAATGGCGGCGAGTTGCCGCAGTTCAGCAATCGCTGATTCCAAAGGCGTGTCACTTGCGGGCGCGTTAATGCAGATCGCGGGCAGATTATGAGACGCGGCCAGCGCGCACACGGCCGACACTTGCTCTGCCAGCGACACATCTGCGCTGCGGTCGAGGCCCACATTCATAGCGGCCAATTCCACACCTGCCTGCTGCAAACTATGCTGGAGCGAGTTTGCGATTTCTTCACCGGAGTGCGCAATCTCCCGCGCGCTGACGTGCGACCAGCGCTGGACACCCAAATCGACATAACTAAAGCCAAGCTGCGCGATGCGCTGGAGGGCCTCGTCAAGCGGTTGCTGCGTGAAGCAGAGCGTGGAACAGGCGATGTGCAGCATGATGAACTGGAAACTCCTTACACCAAGGACTTTTCTTAGGATTCTGCGGAGACTTCCGCCAGCCGCCCATTAGGTCCGCTGTTTTGCGGCCTTGAGCTTGATTCTAGCGCAATTGAAGGTCATTTCTTTCTGTACGGAAGGAGTAGGCCGCCCGGAGGGCACAGGTTACAAACCTGTGCTACCACCTTATTCGCCAATGACTAACATTTCGTTGGCGCCTTTGAAAAACTCATATGGCACGGTCTGCACCGTAGCCCGGAATCCTGCGCGGCGGAGCGAGGTTAGCGCCGGGCCGAGGTGCGGTGAGACCTGACCTTCCAGATTGAGCAAGGGGAAGACACGGACCTCCGAGGCGACGCGGCAAAGCTCGTGGATTGCTGCGAGATGATAGGCCTCGCCCAACTGCTCTGAGTAGAGGAAGAGAAAATGGGAGCAGAGGGCAAGATCGAAGGCATTGTCGGCAAAGGCCAGATGCGGAAGACCCGACACGGCATAGCGACTGTCGCGCGCTCCGGGCGTAAAGTCGTGCAGAAAGGCCTCCATAGCAGCCATGCGCATCGCGCCGAGCGCCTCAATTGACGGGATTGTGTCCCACACGAAATTCTCGCGTATGGCAGACATCTGACCCATGATCGTGGCAAAGGTTGAGTCGAAGCGCTGGCGCAGCTCACGCTTGCTGAAGACATAGACGGGATCGCACGAAATGACTTGATACCCGTATGCGGTCATCTCTGCATTGAAACTTGCAGGCCCGTCTGCGCAGCCTAGGATTCGCTTTCCCAGTTCACGTCCGCTGAGCGCGAACATTCCTACGTACTCAGCCATCGAGCGACCCCAAGGTAGGACCTGAGACAGTTGCATCCCCATACGCACCCTCTCGCGGCCACCTACGCGCGAGCAGTCGTCGCACGCAGGGCGTCCAAGTCTATTCTGGCTCCCTCTTGGTGGGGCTGACGCGACTCCGCAATGTAATCGCCGGATCGCACCGGTTCCGGTTCTCTGGTATCCGCCCTGCAGTGCAGTCCAATAGAGGCATTACAAAATTCATGTCGTGCAATGCTCTGTGGGACCTCGAAAAGGCGTTGCCGCGCATAGCCGAGCGTGGAACGGGCAAGCTAATCATGTTGAACTACGCATGCTTTTGGTCTGTAGAGAAGCCGTACAAGCGTGAGTTACTCACCGTTCGTGCAGAGCACTTCGACAGGCTCAGCACAGGCTTGTCGAAGTAAGGACGGCGAGCAAGCTACATTGTGATATATGACAGCTCGTCGCATCCTGCAACTCAGACGCGCAGCTGCCGAGCATTTGGATTGGGATATTAGGTAAGGAGTGTAGACGGAGTGCGCTCGCCATAGTGCTCCGGTAACGAAGCCCGCTACTGCGCCTCTGCCTGCCATTTCTCCATTTCTTCTGCGATGAAATAGCTCACCAGGTCGCGATAGATGCCGCCAACGACATCGGGGTCAAGGCCGGCTTCCTGCGCCCAGATTCGCCGCTGCGCAAGCATTGCCTTGAAGCGTTCCGGCGCGCGCACTGAGGACGCGCTCGTCTTGAATTGGGCCGCTGCCTGCACATACTTGAACCGCCGGCCGAGCAACCGAATGACCTCTTGGTCTAGGCTGTCGATCTCCGCGCGGATGTCCTGCATGTTGCGGCACTCGCTGGGCTCTCTCACCGCTCGTAATCCTTTCGCGCGAGGTCGCTGGAGGATCTCGCTTTGCTGACGTGCGCCATTGGTTCTTGATAGGTCTTTTCGTCTGCAAACAAGCCCGTGTGATTAGGTCTCCGCAGTTGCTTGCCGGACGGTCGCCGCGCGCATGGCGCGCACGAGGTCCGTAAGGGCGTCGTAGCGCTGAGCGGCGGGGGTATCTTCCAGGATATTGATCAAGGCGCTGGCGCTGACCACGCCCTCGGCCATCTGCGCTATCGTGGCGACGTGCTCGGGGCGGGACACGCCGAAGCCGACTGCCAACGGCAAGTCGGTGTGTTTCCGGACGCGGCCCAGGAAGTCCGGCAGCGTGGCCGAAAGTTGGTCGCGCGCCCCGGTGACGCCGGTGAGTGACACGCAATAGATGAAGCCGCTACCGGCCTGGACGTTTGCCTGGATGCGCGAGTCGGTGCTCGTCGGCGCCAATAGCGGAATGAGGTCTAGGTCGTGTGCTTTGGCAAGGCGGGCGAATTCCTGTCCCTCTTCCGGCGGGAGATCCGGCACGATGAATCCGTCAAGGCCGATCTCCGCCGCTTCAGCCACGACCCGTTCCAGGCCGTAATGGAGGAAAGGATTGTAGTAGCCCATGAAGACGAGCGGCGTGGTCACATTCTCCGCCCGCAACTCGCGCACGACGTCGAACGCCATCGCGAGCGTGGTGCCCTGATCAAGTGCTGATTGTGAAGCGTGTTGGATGGTCGCGCCGTCGGCAAGTGGATCCGAAAAGGGGATGCCAAGCTCGACAACATCGGAGCCGCCTGCCAGCAGCGCGCGCACAACGTGCACAGTGTCAGCGGGACTTGGAAATCCGACGGTGGCAAACGTGATCAGCGCAGTGCGATTCTCCGCCTGGGTTTGGGCGAAAGTTGCAGCAAGCCGGCTCACAGCTCCACCCCCAGTCCTTCGGCGACGATGGTCATGTCTTTGTCCCCGCGGCCGGAGAGATTGACCAAGACAATGTGGTCCGCGGGCAATTCACTCGCCAATTGCGCGGCGTGGTACATGGCGTGCGCAGGTTCCAACGCGGGAATGATGCCTTCGGCCCGGCAGAGGTGTTGGAAGCCTTCCAACGCTTGTTGATCCGTGACACCAACATAGCTTGCCCGGCCTATGTCCTTTAGGTAACTATGCTCCGGGCCGACCCCGGGGTAATCCAGACCGGCGGAGATGCTATGGGGTTCGTAGATCTGGCCCTCGTCGTCCTGCAGCAGGTAGCTCTTGGCGCCGTGGAGCGTGCCGGGCGTGCCGGCCACCAGCGTGGCGGCGTGCTCGCCGCTTTCGATGCCGTGCCCGGCGGCTTCCACACCAACCAGGCGCACCTCGGTGTCGTCAACGAAGGGATGGAATATGCCAATCGCGTTGCTGCCGCCGCCCACGCACGCCACCACGACGTCAGGCAAGCGCCCAAACTGTTTCAAGCATTGCTCTCGCGCTTCACTGCCGATGACGCTCTGCAGGTCGCGCACGATCGTGGGATAGGGGTGCGGGCCCACCACGGAGCCGATGATGTAGTGCGTGGTCTCAACGTTCGTGACCCAGTCACGGATCGTCTCATTGATGGCGTCCTTGAGCGTGCGGCTGCCGGACATGACCGGTATGACGGTCGCGCCAAGCAGCTTCATGCGAAAGACGTTGAGCGTTTGACGGTGTACGTCCACCTCGCCCATATAGACGATGCACTCCAGGCCGAGCATGGCGCAGGCGGCAGCCGTGGCGACGCCGTGCTGTCCGGCGCCGGTCTCGGCGATGATGCGGGTGCGCCCAATGCGTTTGGCAAGCAGCGCTTGCCCAAGGGCGTTATTGATCTTGTGAGCGCCGGTGTGGGCCAGGTCTTCGCGCTTGAGATACATCTGTGCGCCGCCGATTTCGGCACTCAAGCGGGCCGCATGGTAAATCGGCGTGGGCCGTCCCACGTAGCGGTCCAGCAAGACATCCAGCTCGTTCTGGAACTGGGCGTCGTCGGCAAGGCCGGCATAGGCCTCCTCCAGCTCTTCCAGTGCCGGAATGACTGTTTCGGGTACGTAACGCCCCCCGTAATCGCCAAACTGGCCCCGAACAGTCAATTGTGGTGTTGTCGCCATATGTGCGCTCCTATCTAAATGCTCTGCCCCGGGTACGGTGTGTGTAGTTGCGGGAAGTCCCCGAATTGCGCTCTTTTGCACCTAGGTGGCAACCGTCTGTGGTGCGAGCAGTTTCGGATAGTCGATGTACATGGCGGCGCGGGCGTGTTGCATGGTTTCCCCGCCCACGGCGCGCGTTTGCTCGATGCCGCCGCGCAAGACTTCCTGCACGATATCGGGGTCACCCGCGAATGCGTCGCGCCTTTCGCGAATGGGATCAAGCATCGCGTTGAGCGCGGCAACGAGCTTTCGTTTTACTTCCACATCGCCGACGCGGCCCTTGCGGTAGCGGTCTTTCAACTCGTCTACCTCGGCGACGTCCGGATTGAAGGCGTCGTGATACATGAAGACCGGGTTGCCTTCCACGTGGCCGGGGTCAGTTGCCCGCAGGCGCGTGGGGTCGGTGTACATACTCATGACCTTCTTCTGCACGGTCTCCGTGTCGTCGCTGAGCAGGATGACGTTGCCCAAGCTCTTGCTCATCTTGGCCTGGCCGTCGGTGCCCATGAGGCGCGGCACTTCGCTCAGGCGGTGCGTGCACTCCAAGAAGACCCGGTCGTACGTGCGGTTGAACCACCCGGCGATGTCGTTGGTGAGTTCGAGCAGCGGTAATTGGTCTTCGCCCACCGGCACGCAGAGTTCATCTCCGTCGGTATGTGGTGGCGGCGGCGTAAAGAGCAGCACGTCGGCGGCTTGCGAGACCGGATAGTTATAGAATCCCAGGTTGCCCGCGCGCTCGCCATATTGCGCGCGCTCGCTCTTTATGGTCGGATTGCGCTCTACGTACGCCATGGGGGTGAGCATAGAGAAATACGTGGTCAATTCAGTAAGGTCTTGTATCTGACTTTGCAGTACGAAGAAAATGTTCGACTGCTTGGTCGGATCGAGCCCAACGGCGAGCCAGTCGAGCACCATTTCACGGACGGACTCCACAATACGCTGCGGATCGTCGAAGTGCGTGCTAAAAGCTTGCACGTCAGCAAGCAGGAAGTAACACTCATATTCGCCTTGCATGTCGACCCAGTTGCGCAGCGCGCCGGCGTAATGGCCGAGATGCGCGGCGCCGGTGGTGCGCATGCCGGTAAGAATGCGTTTTTGAGGTGGTCTTGGCACAGTGCTCTTTCCTCCTGGTTTAGAATCCTGTGATGATTTGCTTAGGAGTCTTTCTTCCACGTTCTGTTCGATCAAAATCCGAATCGAAACTTACGAGCATGAAACCGTGTTTCTCAGCGGCTAGATACTGATAAGCGTCGTCAAAATCAAGTCGAAACTGTTGTCCCACGGCCAGCAAGTCTCGCATGTCAGACGTGTTTAGCCGGAGACTGGTGACTTCTCCCTGTTCAAGCGTGTCTGCGGTAAAGTCAGAGAATAGCTGGTCTTTACCAAGTCGCGTTAGTATGATGCCGATCGAGAAAATAGTGAAGTCTGTCAATGCGAGTAGGCTCGGCTCAATTGTGCTAAGAAAGTCCCGGACTTCCTCCGCTCTTTCCTGTTCCAGGAGAAGCTCTAGCCATACATTTATATCGACAAGGAACACTAGTCCCCCCACCATTCAAGCGCTTTACGCTGGAGATCAAGTGAGGTATAGCGGTCGCGATATTCACGTAGTCCTCCAGCCCAGTTGAGACGGAGCTTGCCCTTGCGGCGCGGTTTGGCTTTCGTTTCTAGCAGAAAGCGCGCAAAGTCGTAGACTTCCTGCTGCAACTCCGGCGGCAACTCCTGAACCAACTCTTCAAGCCGTTTCATTGTGATTCCTCTCACGGTAACGAGGCGTCTCTTGCTTGGTGGATGAATGCGGCGATCTTGTCGGGGTCTTTGGCTCCATTGGTTTCAACGCCGCTGCTGACATCCACGCCCCAGGGCTGCGCCCGCGCGATGGCTTCTCCGACGTTTTCAGGGTTTAGCCCGCCTGCGATCAGAGTGGGGCGGTCGCGCGGCGCGGCGCTCGCCAACCCCCAGTCCCAGGTCTGGCCGGTGCCGCCCGGACCGTTTTCAGCTCCTTCCAGCACAAAAGCCGTGGCTGCCGTGTAGGGGTGCGTGCGCCCGTAGTCCTCAGCCGAGTGCAGATTGATTACTTTCCAGTAGGGTACTTTCAGGTTCGTGCAATAGTCGGGTGATTCATTCCCGCACAATTGCACGAACTGGAGTCCGCACGCCGCCACCACGTCGCGCACAATGGCAGGTTCCTCGTTGAGAAACAGTCCCACGGCAGGTGGGCACGCGGAGCCGAGCGACCGGATAATCTTACGAGTATCATCCACTGTCATGCAGCGGCGTCTCCCATTGACGAAGACAAACCCTAAGAAGTCGGCGCCATGCGCCACTGCCGCATTTGCATCGGCCTGCGCCATGTTGCCGCAAATCTTGACCTTGGGGGTGGCAATCGCTTGCTCCCCGGCGTTTGCGATAGTTTCGCGGGTCGGTGTCATGTGGCGCCATCCCCCTGGATTCCGGCTTGCGCCGGAATGACGGACTGAGGAGCAATTGAAGAGTCTTGTGCTGCGCCAACCAATTCTGCAACCTTGGCGGCAGTGTCGGAAGCCGTAACCAGGGACTCACCCACGAGCATTGCATCCACGCCGCAGTCGTGTAATTGCGCAACGTGCGCAGGCGTATGGATGCCGCTTTCGCTGACCACTATGCGGTCGCTGGGAATGAGTGCTCGGAGTTCAGCCGTGGTTTCCAGACTTGTCTCGAATGTGTGCAGGTTGCGGTTGTTGATGCCGATGATTGTTGCGTCTACTTTCAAAGCCTGCGCGGTTTCCTCCGCCGTGTGCACCTCCACGATAGCGGCCATGCCCCAGTCTTGGGCGCAGCGCAGCAACGCCTGCAAGCGCGGCAGTGGGAGGGCGGCTACTATGAGGAGTATGGCATCGGCCCCCGCCGCCCGCGCCTCGACGATGTGGTATTCGTCGGTAGTGAAGTCCTTCCGCAACGCAGGAATGTCCACGGCAGACCGCGCGGCCGTGAGATCGCTTAGTGACCCTTGGAAAAACCGCTCGTCTGTGAGAACGGAAAGGGCGCTGGCCCCGTTGCCGGCATACGTTTGCGCCAACGCCGCCGGATCCAGATCGGGCGCAAACACGCCTTTGGATGGAGAGGCGCGTTTAATCTCGGCAATGAGGCGAATGCCGTCTTGCCGCAGTGCTGCTGTGAAGTCACGCGGCGGTTCCGTCGCTTCTGCCCTTTGCTCCAGGACACGGAGCGGCACAGCCGCTTTACGCTCCGCCAACTCGCGCTCTTTGTGCTGTAGGATGGTATCGAGAATCATGTGCGTAGTTCCACGTACCCTTTCAGCGTTGCCGTCCCCAATTGTTTCGCCCTCACCCCTAACCCTCTCCCTCGGGGAGAGGGGACATATGCGGTGTTTTGACTTCTAGCTATCGCCGTTGAAGCGGTACTAGGCAAGACTCTGACTGAGGCTTGCGAACGCTTCCAGCTTGGCGGCGGCCTGGCCGTTGTCGATAGCGGCGGCGGCCTGCTCGGCGCCTGCTTTCCAATCGCTCGCTTTACCGCTGACGACGAGGCCGGCGGCTGTGTTCATGACTACGACATCACGGCGCGGACCCGGTTTGCCTGCCAACACGTCGCGGACGTATTGGGCGTTCATTTCTTCCGACCTGCCAAGTACCTCACTCACCGGCGCGGCGTTGAGACCAAAGTCCGCCGGTTCCAGGCGGTAGCCTTTTACATCGCTGCCGTCCCATTCGGACACCAACGTAGGACCGCAGACTGAAATCTCATCAACCCCGTCCAATTCCCCATGCACAACCATTGCGCGCCGCACACCGAGCATGCCGAGTACGCGGGCCATGTCCTCCCCTAAACTGGAGTTGGCGACGCCAAGCACTTGATAGCTGGCCTGGGCAGGATTTGTAAGGGGGCCGAGAATGTTGAAAATTGTGCGGATGCCAATTTCACGCCGCAGCGGCGCGGCGAATTTCATTGCGGGGTGAAAGCGTTGCGCAAACATGAAGCCCATGCCCACTTCCTCGATACACTGCGCTACTCCCTCAGGGCCAAGGTCAATTCTCACGCCTAGCGCCTCCAAAACGTCCGCGCTGCCGCTCGTTCTCGTCATGGCACGATTCCCATGCTTTGCCACAGGCTGCCCGGCGCCCGCCATGACGAAGGCAGTTGCGGTGGAAATGTTGAACGTGTCAACGCCGGTTCCCCCGGTGCCGCATGTGTCCGCTACCGGTTGACTAACGGCAACCGGCAACGCTTTCTCACGCATCACCTTGGCACACCCGGCAATCTCGTCGGCGGTCTCGCCTTTAGCGCGGAGCGCCGTGACAAAGGCGCCGAATTGCGCCGGCGTGCACGCCGCTTCCATGATTTCGGTCATAGCCTCCGCCGCTTCGTCGCAGGATAGCGATACGCCCTCGATGACTTTTGTCGTTGCTTCGCGAATCATCTCTCTGCTCCCTGGTGCGTGGAAGCCGCAGGCGCTTCCCGCTCCCGGTGTTGCTCAACTATGTTTAGGAAGTTCTGGAGAAGCTTCTTGCCTTCCACTGTCAAGATCGACTCCGGATGAAACTGCACCCCGTAAATCGGGTACTCTTTGTGCCGCACACTCATGACCGCGCCGTCGTCGGCTCTTGCGGTCACGTCTAGCACGGACGGCATAGTTTGCGGATCAATGATCAACGAGTGATAGCGCGTGGCGACAAAGGGATTCTCAAGTCCGGCAAACAAGCCGCGGCCATGGTGATGAATTAGAGAGGTCTTGCCGTGCATGAGTGATTTCGCACGTACCACCTCGCCGCCAAACACCTGGCCAATGCACTGGTGGCCGAGGCAGACGCCGAGGATGGGGGTCTTGCCCGCGGCCTCAGCGATAAGTTCGGTTGAGATGCCGGCTTCCTTGGGCGTACACGGGCCCGGAGAGACGACAATGCCGTCTGGTTTGCTCGCCAGCACGTCTGCCGTGGTGGTCTTGTCGTTGCGGACCACTTTCAGTTCGGCGCCGAGTTCGCCCATATACTGCACCAAGTTATAGGTGAACGAATCGTAATTATCCAGCATATAGATCACGTTCCATCTCCTCTGCGACGTCGATCGCCCGCATGGTTGAAGCAGCTTTGTTGCACACTTCCTGGTATTCTTCCCCGGGATCTGAGTCTGCCACGATGCCGCCGCCAGCCTGTATATAGGCGATATTGTTCTGCACTGTCATGGTGCGAATCGTAATTGCCATATCCATGTTGCCGGAGTAGTCGAAGTAGCCGACCGCGCCGCCATAGGGTCCTCGCGTCGTGCCTTCGAGCTCGGAGATGATCTCCATGGCGCGCACTTTGGGCGCGCCTGAGAGCGTGCCCGCCGGAAAACACGAACGCAGCGCGTCGAACGCGGTCTTGTCCGGCAGGAGATCTCCCTCTACCTGCGAGACGATGTGCATGACGTGGGAGAACTCTTCCACCACCATAAGAGTCGGGACATGCACGGAGCCCGGCCGGCACACCCGCCCGAGGTCGTTGCGTCCCAGGTCTACGAGCATGATGTGCTCCGCCCGTTCTTTTTCGCTGGCGAGCAGTTCCTCTCCCAAGGCCGCATCTTCCTCCGGGGTCGTGCCCCGGCGTCGTGTGCCGGCAATGGGGCGGGTGGTGACGTGAGACCCTTCCACGCGCACCAGCATCTCCGGTGAGGCGCCGACTATTTGCATGTCACCCAGATCCAGGTAGTACATGTACGGCGATGGATTAACCATGCGCAGCGCGCGATAGACCGAATAGGGATGCACCCCCAACGGACGGGACCAGCGGAGACCCAGGACTGACTGAATGATGTCCCCGGCCGCGATGTACTCCTTTGCCGTTTGCACCATTGCATGATGTTGCGCTTCCGTCATGCTCGGCACTGCCGCGCCCGAGTCGCCATGGCCGCGTACCGTCGGCACGGTATTGCGGAGACGTGCATTAGTCTCATCGATCGCGGCCACCGCGTTTTGATAGTTTTCCCTAACGTCGCCGTGCGGCGATACGTAGGCAATGATGGTGAGGCTGTGCTTTACGTGGTCGAACATGATCAAGCTGTCCGTGAACATGAAGATTGCTTCAGGCACGGGCAGCGTGTTTGCCGAGGGCAGCGGCACACGGGGCTCGAAATAGCGCACGGTTTCATAGCTGAGGTAACCGACCGCGCCCCCCTGAAAGCGCGGCAACCCGGGGACAACGGCCAGATCGGTCTTGGCGAGTTCTTCTTCCAGCAGCTCTAGAGGTTCGGTGTAGGTGCATGTGCTGCTTTCTCCGTCCTGCATGCGGGTGACCGTGCCGTTCTCCAGGCGCAGGATTGTAGACGGGGTAGTGCCAATGAAAGAGTAGCGTCCAAGGCTCTCGCTGCCCTGTACGCTCTCGAGCAAAAAGGAGTAGTTACCCCGCGCGACCTTGAGATAGGCAGAAACCGGCGTCTCCAGGTCTGCGGGTATCGTGCGCGATATAGGCACCGTCAGTCCTTCTGCCGCAAGTGCACGCACCTCGGCAAGGTCTGGCTGAATACCGGCGAATACGGTGCCCGGTGCGGACTGCATAACTGCCATCGTCTTTCCTTAGTCTCATTCCAAGTTAAAGAAAAATCTCGTCCCCAAAAGGGACGAGAATAAAACTCGCGGTGCCACCCTTATTGACTGCAAATGCAGCCCACTTCATTTCCTCAAGCACTCACCGCCTACGCGGCTGCATGCCTGCCCCAAAGTCTACGGTAGGGGTTCCGTTGACGCCTATTCGGCACCTATGCCACCAACCTTGCACTGTTGCATGTTGGTAGCAGAGTTGCCTTTCAGGTCACAGCTCCCAGGCCCATTCCGCTGTCCGCGCACCGCCGGGATCCCACCTTTCCCCGGCTCTCTGCAGGCCGCCTTGCCAGCGTACTCTTCCTGATCATCGCCTTTTTCATCTTCAATTGTAAATTGAATTCTACGGTAGCGGCTAGCTACTGTCAAGGGCTGGAAAGGACAACGGTGGGCGTGGGCTCAATTAGAATTGCGGGAGTCGGCTGTATTGTTGGCTGTACCGGCGGTGGGTAAAGGAGCTCGGAGACCGTTACTATGCGGTAGCCGCCTTCCTTGAGCTCGGTGAGGATTTCCGGCAGGGCTTCCATAGTCTGGTAGCTGCCGAGATGGGCGAGTATAATCACGCCGTTGCCTAAACGATCGCGGATTCGTTGCATGATGAGCGCGGGCGTCGCATCTTCGCGCCAGTCGATGGTGTCGATAGTCCAATAGATGCTGCGGTAGCCCTCACGGGCGACGACGTCGATGACATGGTGATTGCGTGCGCCGTATGGGACGCGAAACCAGGGCTTGGTAGTAATGCCCGCTACCTGATTGATGATCTCTTCGGTGCGGGCAAGCTCACGGCGAATGGTGTCATCGTCCAGTTCGGTAAAGTCGGGATGCGCGTAAGAGTGGTTGCCGATCTCGTGGCCGTCGGCGATCATCTCATGGAGAAGCTCCGGGTAACGCTCGGCAAACTGGCCGGTGATGAAGATCGTGATGCGCACTTCGTGCTGGCGTAGCGTTTCTAGTATCGCCGGAGTAAAGGTGGCAACCGAACCGCCGTCCAACGTGAGCGCGACGGCGGGATGGTCTTGACTCCCGCGTACTACTTCCTGGACGAGGACCTCATACGGCAACTGGGATAGGTCGGGAGTGGCATAGGGGATTGCGGTTGGCAAGACCAGCGGCTCAACGTCTGGAGTAGCTGCGGGCGCTCGGGCGGGTAGCTCAGGTTCTGCCGTCTGGATAGGAATGCTTCGCCCAAACGTCATCTGACCGGTATCTGTTTGCGCGCACGCTGCCAGTAGCACGACGCCGAGCGCTAGCCAGCGGAGCGCGGCAAAAGCGGGCGGCCAAGTCCACATTCCCGTGCCCGGACGCGTAGCCGGGTCAACTGAATCTTGCTGAATACGTGCAGGTGATGGCATTTCTTTGTGCCGGATGCTATGGGTTTGTCGAATTGCTTTCTAAGAAGGTTGCTATGGCCTCTGCGGAAAAGAGATGCGCCGGGAGTTGGTCAAGCATCTACTCTAGTGTAATGCTAGACTGATTCTAAGCTCAAGAGCAGTCCCCTGTGAAGCGCGTAAACCGCCTGTGCGGGCACTTGAGTCGAGACGACATGAGTACATTCTGGCCGTTAGAGACAGTAGACCGCACCAAGGAACCAGAAAATGACCCGATCGGCGCTGCTACATCTTATGGTCGAGGCTAAGATTACTGCCGTAGTGCGTACCAAGACTGCTGCAGAGGCGGTACACACCGCGCGGGCACTCTACGCCGCGGGCGTGCGGCTCGTGGAGATTACGTTTACGGTGCCGGATGCAGCAAGCGTGATCGCCGCGGTCGCAGCGGAGAAGCCCGCCGAATGCCTGGTAGGAGCGGGTACAGTGACGACTGGCGTGCAGGCCGGAGCGGCGCTGGCGTCCGGTGCGCAGTTTATCGTTGGACCCGTTAATCGGCCTGCGTTAGTCGCGCTCGCGCACGGGGCGGAAGTGCCCTGCATCATGGCCGGCCTGACGCCGACCGAAATATTGGATGTCCATGAGTCCGGCTCGGACATGGTGAAGGTCTTCCCTATAGATAGCGTCGGCGGCCCGGGATACATCAAGTCGGTACTGGGGCCGCTTCCAGGAATTCCTATCGTCGCCTCCGGCGGCATTGGCTTTGATAACTTCCGCGCGCACTTGGAAGCCGGTGCGGCCGGCGTGGCGCTCGGCTCGGGTCTCATGCCGCCGTCGCTAATCGCTGCCGGTGACTATGCCGGGCTTACGGAATTCGCGGGGCGTTTCGTGGCAGAACTGGCGTCCGCGTGAGGCGGCACGCATCATGCAATTGCCTTTTGCCTGCCCATACTACCCCTTAGAGAACTGAGATTGCGGAAAGGTCGGTAATGCCTGACATTCTCTCGCTTGGCGAGTGCATGGTGGAGTTCTTTGCCGAAGAGCCGCTGGCGGAGGCGCAGAAGCTGCAGAAAGCGTTTGCCGGCGACGCGCTGAATTTGCTGGCGGCGGCATCCCGCCTGGGAAGTTCGTGCGGCTTTCTATCCCGCGTCGGCAACGATCCCTTTCAGCCTTTTCTGCTGAACGGCTGGCAGAGCTTGGGCATCGATACGTCCCACGTGAAACGCGTGGCCGGGCGCAACGGCATCTATTTCATCTCCATCTACGGTCAGGGCGAGCGTGAGTTCACCTATTACCGGGTCGGCAGCGCGCCAAGCACCATGACACCGGAGGACTTGGACCCCGACTATATCGCACAGGCACGGGTGCTGCACATCAGCGGCATCGCCCAGGCCATCTCAGAGTCGGCGCGGGCAACCGCACTGGCGGCGGCGCGTATTGCGAATGAGAAACACGTGTGCGTTGCGTACGACCCAAATCTGCGGTCGGCACTGTGGTCGGTGGCGGAGGCGCGGGCTGCGGCGGAGGAACTCTTGCCGTTTGTAGACATAGCCCTGCCGAGCGGGCCGGAGGAGTCGGAGCGGTTGTTCGGCTGCGCGTCTGCCGAGGAAACGGCAAAGTACCTGCATGGTTTTGGCGCGTATGCGGTAGCGGTCAAGCTAGGCGAAGCCGGCGTTTACTTGAGCACACAAGACGGAACGCGGACGGTACCTGCGTTCGCTGTTCCGCATGTGGTCGACACGACCGGCGCCGGTGATGCATTCGACGGCGCATTCCTGCACGGGCTGGTAGAGAACATGCCGCCGCTGGCAGCAGCGCGATTGGGCGTGGTCATGGCCGGTCTCAAGGTGCGCGGCAGAGGGGCAATTGCCAGCTTGCCGCGCAAGGAAGAGGTGGAAGCCGCGCTGACTGCCTGGAATTGACTGCGTCGCCAAAGTGCGGCGTTGTGCCTAGAGCACCGGCAGGTCGGCCAGGGAAAGCACCTGCCACCAGTGGCCGGCGTCGAGCACCTGGAGCATGAAGTGCGGCGTGCCCAGGGGAGCGACGATTGCGGCGGGGTCTAGCGGGGCGCAATCCGGGTTGGCAAAGAGTTCTGCGCCGGCTTGCCGCAAGTTGTCCAGCGTCAGGGCTTGCTGAGCCGCCGCCACGAGTAGGGGTTGGGGCAGGGCAATGAGCGCGGCAACGTCTGCTCCGGGCCGGGGCGTACCCCGCACATGGGCGAAGTACTCCACGCCGTAGACGGTTTGCAGATCGCCGTATGCGTTGTCAGGCGGTCGGTACGCGGCGGCGTAGAGGAGACCCGGCGCCGGTACGTCGTCAATCTCCACCGCAAATATGTCGCTCTTGACGTTGAGGTAGTACGTCTCCCGGCTGGAGAAGAGACTTACCTCACAGCCGGTGTCGGCTTCACCGTGCCGCTGGGCGGCAGCCTGCCACGACTCGCCTGGTGCGCACATGCCGCCGATGCCCCACAGCGGCAGCGCTTTTTCGCCATGCGCCGACTCTTGCGCAAAGTTTGGACCGGGCAGTGTGAAAAGCAGCTTGTTTCGGCGCAGGCCGATAATTCCGGCGAAGCCGGAAGAGCCGGAAGAGCCCTGATCTGGGGCGCCGAAGTCACGAAGTCGCATCGCCGCTTGGCCCCAGCAGAGCACACATCGTCTTGGCTACAATCCGGTCAATCGAAAGACCGTTCGTGGTGAGCCTGTCGCACCATGAGCGGACTTCCCGTATGCGTTTCAAATGGAAAACTCTTTGCGGCTTAAGGGTCTCCAGGTCTTTGCAACCCTATGTCTTGACGATGGCGCGGATGCGACCGGCGACGAGTTGCGGTTTCTCGCCATCCAGGTTGAGCGGGTTGATCGAGACGCTGCCTTCCTGAGAGCCGTACTGGCTGACGGCAATCGCGGGATCGTCGTCGAATAACCGGTTTACCAGGTCAATGGCCGATACGCCGTGCACGGAATCGTCCAGCGAGACGCGTAGGGTGGGATAAGAGGCGCCGTCGCGTCCAACCACTTCGGTTGCAACCCCGGCAACACTGCTAAGATCGGCGGCGATCGCTTCGAGACGCCGGAGCCACTCCGCTCGGGCAGCCGCGTGGTCGCGATCCACGTAACTCTTCACTGCCGCCAGCAGGCCGGCAATCTCCTCTTTACCCACTTTCATCGGTCGGCCGATGCCTTGGAGCGGGGGGCCGAGCAGGCGGCCGCTGCCAAGCAGTTGTTCCCGCAGCGTCCACGTTTCCACCATTACGTCCATGTCCTGATGCTGCAGCGCAACCGATTGGATGAGGTCGCGGCGACCCACCAAGATGCCGGAGGCCTGGGGGCCTTGAATTGCCTTGCCGCCGGAAAAGGAGACGAGGTCGGCTCCGGTAGCAATTAAGCCTTGCAGGTTTTCGGCGGGCGGCAAGCCGCCGGCTGCATCAACGATGACGGGCACGTTGTGCTTGTGCGCAACGGCAACGGTATCTTCCAAGCTCACGGCGTCCGCCACGGGCATGCATACCCAATGGACGGCGACTGTGCGCTCGTTGATGGCCGTCTCGATGTGCCAGGGCTCGGTGTAGCCGCCGGTCGGGTGGCCGATGTGGCCGACCTCTATAAACTTAGCCCCTGCAGTGCGCAGGGCATGATCGTAGGCGTTGCGGTGGAGGCGCTGGATGATGACCTCGTTGGGTATGTGTTCGGTGTCGGGCAAGAGGTGCATCTTGTGAATGTCAAGTCCGGCGAGGCAGGCGGCGGTGCCGACGAGCAGTCCCGCAGCCGCGCCCGCGGTGACGTAGCCGGCTTCAGCCCCGGTAACCGAGGCGAGGTAGTCCCCTGCTGCCTGTTGCAGTTCCTCGATGCGCACGCTCCACTGCGCGGCTTCGCGCATGGCGTCGAGCACGTCATCATCCATTGGCGTGCCGCCAAGCCGCGTGAGGGTGCCGGCGGCATTGATTACGCGCTTCACACCCAGTTCCTGATAGAAGTCACCCACTGTATACTCTTCCTTTCTCTTGGAGTTTATGCGGTTTGAATGTAGTTTCACCATGTCTGCCCTGCGGCAGGCTCAGGGCGAACGGAAAGCGGAAGGATCGGATTCTAGATGCGACGATAATTCCTGGAGGAAGTCTTCCTCTAATCCCTTCTTGCGTTGTGCTTGACCAATGTTCTTTTACTTTCGAATTCTGATTACCTTGGCGGCGTGGCGTCCGGGGAGAGCGGGCCGAGGGTTGCGTCGCTGCCGCGGTCGAAGTAGCCGCGCACCGGGTAGTTGTGCAGTTCGTTGCAGGCCAGGATGAGGCGTTCAACCGCGAGGTTGAAGATGCGCTCGCCTTTTTCCGCACTGGCCACAAACGGATCGCCCATCACGCCCTCATCGGCTTCGCGGCGGCGTTCCGGCCACTTAGCGAACTTGCCTACCACCGGGTCGCGGAACCACGGCGCAAGCCCGTTGGGCGTGCGCTTGTCCAGGTCTATGAGATGTCCCCGCAGGTGGAGTTGCAGGGAGGTCTCCCACTCACCGCCGTGGCCGATTGAATCGTCGCTATCGCCCCATTCTTTCAATTCATCGTCCACCATGTGGAAGTAGGAGATGTGCAGCGCCCAGATGTCTTCTTGGGCGAGTTTTACGGAGATCGCTTGGGTGGGAGCCACGTTGCCACCGTGGCCGTTGAGCAGGATCATCCGCTCGAAGCCATTCGCTTTGATGCTGCGGCAGACATCCGAAAGCACGGCAATGTAGGTTTCGAGCGTAACCGTAATTGTGCCGATATGCCCCATGTTGAAGTGGGTGAAGCCCGTCCAAACCGGCGGCGCCACGATTATTGGGTAGTCTTCCGTGCGGGTCGCTGCTTCCGCGGCAAGATGGTACGGGATGCTGATGTCGATGTCGGTTGGGCTGTGCGGGCCGTGCTGCTCGATTGACCCAACGGGGATGATAACGACCGGGTCGTGTTTCCGCGCCTCATACAGCTCATGCCGCCACATTTCCTGCCAGAAGACTTTCTTGTTCGTGCCGTCGTAGGACTTGCTATACATTGCGTTGCCTTTCCAGCTGTTGGGGACAGATCGGACGCTATCAGGGTACCATGCTGCGCCATAACGTAGGGGCACGACATGTCGTGCCCCTACACGCGGTTGCACACGCGGCGCGCGTCCATTCACCGGCGTCGCGCACCGACGCGTCCTCACGCCGGCGGTACGTCAACCCAGCCCCGGTCACGCACCGACGTACCAACCGCTTCCATGACTTCTTGCACCCGCAGGCCGTCAACAAAGTCGGGGCTCATGGGCTCACCGCTGTCGAGCGCTTCCAGGAAGTCCTTTACGATGTGGACAAACGCTTCACTGTACCCGATGCTATGACCGGCGGACGGCCAGTAGCCGTGCATGTACTCGTGCTGCACTGCGTCTGAGGCGTGGATGGTGCGGAATCCCGTCACCGGTCCGGCGTCGTCGCCGGCGTAGTACTCCAATTCGTTCAAGCGTTCGAAATGGAAGCGCACCGAGCCCTTGCTGCCGTTGACTTCAAAGCCGAAGTTGCTCTTATTTCCTCGCGCCAGCTTGGTGACTTCGAGAATGCCCTGCGCGCCGTTGGCGAACTGCAGCAGGACTTGCGCGCAATCATCCACGGTAACGGCCCCGCTGCCGCCCTCGGGCGTAGGACGCTCCTTGATGTACGTAGCAAAGTTGCCGCAGACGCTGTTAACGTCGCCGAGCAAGTGGCGCGCCATGTCGAGAACGTGGGAGCCTAAGTCTCCAAAAACGCCAAAGCCGGCGTATTCCTGCTGCATGCGCCAGCCAAGCGGCGTGGCAGGGTCGGCGAAACGCTCCGCTAAGAACCAGCCGCGAAAGTGGTAAATTTCGCCAAGTTCACCGTCCTCGATCAGCTTCTTCGCGAGGCGCACCGCCGGATAGCGCCGGAAGTGAAAGCAGACTGTGTTGCGCACGCCTGCCTTTTGCACGGCTTCTACCATGGAACGCGCCTCCGGGACGGTAACGGCCAGCGGCTTCTCGCAGATCACCTGCTTGCCCGCCTCCGCGGCGGCAATGGCGACGTCGGCGTGCAGGTGGTTTGGCGTGGACACGTCCACGAGGTCTATGTCGTCGCGTGTTACGGCCTCTTGCCAGTTCGTGGACGACTCTTCCCACCCAAGTAGCGTGGCTGCTTCCGCAACCGCTGCCGCGTCACGCCCTGCGATCACCTTGAGGCGAGGCCGGTACGGCACCGACGGAAAGAAGAGGTTTACGTCGCGATAGGCATGGGTGTGCGCTTTCCCCATGAAGCGATGGCCTACCAGGGCAACGTTGATGTCTTGCACAGGCGCGTCCTTTCCATTTGACATAACAGACAATAATTCTGGTTGCAGCAGGAAAACGTCGCTGAGCCGCGCATTCTGCCTCGCAGTTTCGTAGGAACGCGTTCACAGTCTTGACGATTCTGCCCGAATAGACAAACCTTCTGAATTCCCGGTAAGAACAATGCAGAGATCGACCGTCCGATTGCGGAAGAGTAGCGGCATCCACCGCATTACGGCACTGAGCGTAACCGACACGGCGGCGCAAGGTCAAGGCGCTGAGGTGCCGTGATTATGATTGATTTAAGCCGAGGATGCCTAGACGGCTGACTTGTACCTCCTATGGGCGTATGGTCTAATGGGTAAAGGTACTGACGTATCGCCTCATGCGAGGAGTGTCGGCTATGGCGAGTATCACAATTCAATTGAGTGCGCCGAACCTCGAACTCGCCGCCGTGCTTGCAGACGTGACCGGGGGCGTGATGCATCAAAACGGCCCATGGCTTACGATCGAGGGCAAACGGCTGGAGATTACGCGTTCCCAAGTCGAGCAGAAGTGGGGGCGGCCGCTCGACGAAGCCAAGTGGCGCTCGCTCACGCAGAGTCGCCGCGGTCACGTGGTTGAGTCCACCGATCAGGTGATCGTAGTCCAGGACCAGCCCGCGGCCCCCCAAGCCACTTCCAGCCAGGAGCGGCCGCTGAGTGTGACTCTGGACGATGCCTGGCTCATGCAGCGCCTGGAGCAGGAAGCGAAACGCCGCGGGGTGACCGCAAACCAACTTGCCGCTCAAGCAATCGAGCGCTTCCTGCGCAATGCCGACCCCGAAAAGTAGCGCTCTGGCCCGGCTTGTTCATCTGGAGAGAACGACAGTCTTCCTCCTGAATGCGCGCAAGATTCGGCTGACAAGAGACAGATCCATTTCTGGTCCGTTTGCCGGCAAGAATCACACTTCGGGTGTTCGCGCCGCAGCCGAAAAGGCCTTCCCGCGCTCGAATTGATAGAATTCAAGCGTTTGCTACTTTACAAGCAATTGAATGTAGTCCCTCTGTTGTTGTGCCCAATTGTATTGGACACAGACCCATTGGGAGGGCCGGTGTGTGCTTCTCTAATGTGGCTCAAAATGAATCTGTGCAGTCCCTGTTCTGTTGTTAAATGCGCAGTCGCAAGAACCCACGTGGTTGAGCCACTGCCAGTGGCGGCGCCCAAGGATGGGTGAGAATGCAAGTTGTGCACCCACCACCCTCGTTGAGTATCGTTTAGCGCCTTTTGCAGGAAGGAGCCGGTCGGTGTCGCAGGAAAGAGAATTCGCATCGCCCAATGCGGTTGAGTACGTGCGCTGGGACCAAGCGGCGCAACTGGAACGGTATCTCGATTCTCTCGCAATTCAGGCCTATGACTGGCGCCGCGCCAAGTGGCGCCGCGACTATGCAAGCATACGCGCCTACTCTGAGTCAGTCGCGCCGAACCGCGAGCATTGGCGCAAAATGCTGGGAATTTGGCCCACGACCGAAGAGTGTGTGCCGCTTGACCCGGAGATGCACGTGGTTGCGGAACGCGCCGACCATACGGTCTATGCAGTAACCTTTGGGACGCTGCCGGGAGTCCGCTCATTTGCCCACTTGTTGGTGCCCAAGCGCATTGCGGCCGCAAGACCGGCCGTTATTTGCCAGCACGGCATGGGGGGCACGCCCCACACGATCGCGGGACTGGTGGAAGACCCAGACGTGTATCATCGTTACGGGCAGCAGTTGGCGGAGCGCGGTTACGTCGTGCTCGCCCCGCATTGCATCAACTTCGTTGACTGGCGCAACCGCTTGCACAATAAGGCGCTCCTGGTCGGACGGACCTTGATGGGTCTGGAGATATGGCGAGAGATGCGGGCGGTCGATTTGCTGGAATCCCTGCCCGAGGTGGACAAAGAGCGCATCGGCTTCTACGGCCTTTCGCAAGGCGGCAAGATGGCGCTCTGGTTTCCGCCGCTTGAACCCCGCATCCGCGCTACCATTGTCTCAGCCTTCTATAACGAGCGCACCAAGAAGCAGCTCCAGGCATCTCCCAATTATCGACCCTTCATCAATACCCAGGAGCAGTCCTACTTCGAACCGGACTTTCTCACAGAGTTTTCTGACTACGATCTTGGTTCGTTGATTTGCCCGCGCCCGGTAATGATCGAGCATGGGCAGGGCGACAGTTCGTACTATATCGAGAGTGCACGCGAGGAATTCTTCCCACTGAAAGACATCTATGAGCGCTTAGGAATTGGCGAGCGCTGTGAGTGGGGGGAATTTGAAGGTGTCCACGAAATCCACGGTGTAGAGTCGTTTGCATTCCTGGATCGCTGGCTGAACGATGGCCGTCCGCCAAATCAAAATACCGCCTCCATTGAAGAGGTTGCCACGCCACCGCCACCGGTGTTCGTGAACCAAGATGCCATTGCATCAATGCGCGCCGACACAAACGGCCAGCACGATCGTTTCTTGGACAGCCTGGCGGACCAGGCATACCAAGAGCGGGCCGAGCGCTGGCAGCGTGACTATGCCAGCGAGGACGCATACACGCGTTCCGTCGCACCCAATCGCGAAGCGTGGCTGGCAATGATGGGCGGGCTGCCGCCGGCGCACGAGCAGGCGCCGCTCAATCCGGAACGTCGCGTCGTGGCAGAGCGCCCGGACCATACGGTTTATGCCGTTACGCTCGGCATGCTTACGGGCGTGCGGCTCTTTGGGTATCTATTGGTGCCTAAAGGGATTGCAGAGCCCCGGGCGGCCGTGGTGACACAGCACGGTCTTGGCGGAGCCGTGCAGTCGGTGGCCGGTCTGCTGGAACAGGATGATGCCTATCACAGCTACGGCCGGCGCTTGGCGGAGCGGGGCTACGTTGTCTTTGCGCCGCACTGCATCAATGGTACGCCGCGGCGCGTGCGTTTACATAACAAGGCTATCGTTGTTGGCAGACGATTGATGGGCTTAGAGATTTGGCGAGAAATGAAGGTGATCGACTATTTGCAGACGTTGCCGGAGGTCGACCCGGAGCGCATCGGCTTCTACGGCCTTTCACAGGGCGGCACTATGACGCTTTGGCTCACGCCGCTGGAGCCGCGCATCAAAGCAGCGGTGGTTTCCGCCTATTTCAACGAACGCACCCGCAAGCTCATCACAGAATCAGAGCACTACCGCGCGTATGTTGCAACAGATGAGCAGCATCAATACTATCTAGGGCAACTGCTCGAGTTCTCCGATGCCGACCTCGGTTCGCTCATCTGCCCCCGTCCGCTTTTCATCGAGCAGGGCACGCAGGATCGCGCGGTCTACTACAGGGAGGCGGAGCTGGAATTTGCGCGTCTACACGCCCACTACGCCAAACTCGGGCTGGACGAACGCTGCGTGTTTGGCGTGTTCGAAGGCAAGCACGAGATCTACGGGAAGGAATCATTCCCGTTCTTAGATAAGTGGCTGGAGCACACGCGCACGGACTAGATTAGCTACATGTTGCGCTAGATTCCTAAACCGCCGCTCTTGGGGTCCGACTCTAGAAACTCCCACGATTCCTAACACACAGCTATGGCATTTCTGGCCCTCAATCGGAGAGGAATCCGACGGAACGCAGGTGTTCTACGCTGCGGACCACGCGCTCTTGGCGCTGTTCCAGTGTTGGTTCCGGCTCGTCTCTAATGCCCTCGATTTCCAAACTGTACGGGCCGAAGAAGCCAGCATTGTTGGTAATTTCGCCGATGCGGGCAAAGTCAACGGCGCCGCCGTCGCCCATGGCGGTGAAATACCAGTCTCGGTAGCCGCCGCGACTGTCCTTTAGGTGCATGTGCACCACGTAATCCATGACCTGTTCAAGCTGAGCGTAGACATCGGCGCCTTCGTTGTAGAAGAGGATGTTGCCCGTATCGAAATTAATGCGGATAGCATCGTGCTGCAAGGCCTGCATGGTTGCCAAAATGGCATTCGCGTTTTGGGTGATGCCGGGGTGAGTCTCAAGCGCAATGGTAAGACCGTGTGAGGCCGCAACGTCGCCAATGGCTCCCATTTTGTCGAAGAAATCGCTCCGGTCTTCTTCCGCCGGTTCGCCGCCTAGGCCGACAAAGTACTTGGCGCCGATGCCTGCGGCGAGGCGCATGCGTTCGGCGATGCGCGCAAAGCCATCAGGGTCCATGAGGTTGTCCGACCCATTCGCGCTGATCACTGTCAGCCCGTTCGCGTCAAGCTCTTCCTTTAGCTTCTTTATGCCTTCATCACCCAGCTTCTCGCTGGCGACGACGTCTTCGGGAATTTCCAGTACGCCGCCGTGCTGTTTCATGGCGAGTTCTAAATGAGTGATGCCCGCCTGTGGCGCCAGGTCAATCGCAGCCCGCACCCCGTACCGGCCGTAACAATTGGTAAAGACTTCAAGAAGGTTGCTCGGCATCATCTGCTCCTTTTCATTCCACTACGTTCGTCATTTCTGTTCATCGTCTGGGCGAGTATGAGCCAATCTTGGCCGTCTGCTCCAGTTGGGCAACCGCAGACTAGTGCCAAGTGACCGCAAGCTGAGTGATTCTCCCGCTGCGGCGGGCCTAGCACTATTGTAACCACATGGCGTTGCGCGTGCTGGCTTGTTCAGTGCCTCACGTCGGCGTCACTGTACTCCGTGCGAAAGCCCGCGTGGTTGGCGGCCGTATTGCGACGGTCGGCGGTGGTATCGCCCTGAGATTCTCTGACTGGCAGTCTACCTTCTTCCAGGAAGACCGAGTCCCGTGCTCGGTGCCGCGCAATCAGCTCATCGCGCAGCTCTTGTTTCTTGGCCGTGTGGCGTGTTTCATGAGCCAAATTGTGCAATTCTGAAGGGTCTTCTGTCAGATTGAATAAGTGCTCGGTCGGACCCTCGGGATACCAAATGTACTTCCATCCCCCGTCGGTAATTGCCAAATACACACACGGGATGCGCTCCGCCTGCGGCCAGCGGGGGCCGCTCAACCCTTCCAAGTAGCGGCGGGGTTGCTCGAGTTCGCCCCGAGCCAGCGCCACCAGATCCTGGCCGTCGCCGTCGCGTGGCGGCTCGCCGCCCGCCACCCCGACCAGCGTTGGCAGGATGTCCGCGTGCGTGATGGGAGCGGCCACCGTCGTGCCATGGCGGCGGTCGTCCCAGTTTTGCGGCATGCGCAGGATGAACGGCACGCGGGCGGCCGGTTCGTAGAAGAAGGTTTTGGCGCCATTGCGATGGTCGCCCAGCATTTCGCCGTGATCGGATGCAAACATGATGAATGTGTCGTTGAAAAGCCCACAGTCTTCCAAGGCGCTGATCAGGCGGCCTATCACATTGTCTATTTGAGTGATGAGACCGTAGTAGACGGCCCGCGCGGCATGAATTGCTTCGTCTGGAATAGAGTCGAACGCACGGCGCTGCGCCTGGCGCTGGAACGAAATCGGACAATCCTCACTCTCACGCCATGCCCCCACGGCCGGCGCTGGAATAGGCGAGTCCTGATACATGGAGTAGTACGGCTCAGGCGCATCGAGCGGCGGATGCGGCTTCGCAAATGAGCACCAAAGGAAGAACGGCAGAGTTGGATCGCGGCGCACGAGAATGTACTCCACACACTGCTCGGCGATCCAAGAGGTCAGGGTAAGACTCTCCGGCACGGTAGCGAGGGTGGGGTAGAGTTCATTCTGGCCGAGGCCGTGGTGCATTGGTTGCAGGTCGTTGCCCGAATGGCGCATTGCGCGATAGTAGTCATCCGGCAGAATCATCTCTTCAAACCCGTGCCGCACCCGTTGGGGGCCAAAGTGCATCTTGCCGATTGCGGCGGTCTGATAGCCGCATGCGCGCAAGTACGTTGGCAGGGTTCCATCCCTCCCTATCATGTTGGAGGTCTGTTCGTTATTGGCCACGCCGTGTGTAAAGACCTGCGTGCCGGTCATGATGCCCATGCGCGCCGGCACACAGAGCGGACAGTCGGCGTACGCGCGCGTGAACTGCACGCCCTGATAGCCCAAAAGGTCGATGTGTGGCGTGCGCAGAAAGCGTGGCTTAGCGTCGCCGACGGTGTCAAATCGCTGCTGATCCGTAGTAATGAGCAAAATGTTGGGCTTGGTAGCGGACATTTGCTATTGAGCCCCCTTATCTACACGGCGCAGCAGTACAATTCTTCTACACAGCGTAACAGAGATGCGCATACATACACGGCTAATCTTACTTTATAGGATTTAGCTTTGCGATTTTGCATGCGCGCCGCGCCAGGCAGTCATGAGGAACCGTGAGTTGGAGAATCCCAGTGAAACGGTAGCGGGGTCGGAAGAATCCGACCCCGCTGCACATTCCTCACTGCGCAAACTGCGCTCCGCCCCGCTAGCCTCTGTTCGCGAAGTAGTCGTCCATGATGGTAGTAATGACTTCTTGGAACCAGGTCGCATACTCGCGTGTGTCAAGCTGACCAAGCTGGTACTCCTGGCGATAGCGGGGTCGCGCCAGGGCGGTGACCTCTTCCCACGCACTATACTTGTACAGCCCCCAGCCGTGGGGTTGCGTATGCTGCGCTTGCAGGACAAACGCCTTTGGATCAATGCCAAGCTGGTTGCGGAACTCGGCCTGGGAGACCTCAGAATAAGCCGGATCCTGGAACGGTGAGACCACGTGTCCCGCCGTCCGTGGGAATCTGCCGGCATTCTCAGGTGACATAAACCAGCGGAATACGGTCCACACGGCATCCTGAGTTTCCGCATTGCCCATCTGCAAGCCGTGGTTCGAGATGCGCGCCGACATGCTTGGGCCTTCACCATCATAGGGCAGGGTGGCAACTGCCCAGTTGAAATTCGTGTCCTGATTGATGTACGAGACCTGCATGCCGATTTTGCCGGTCACGAACACATTCATGCGCTGGCCGCCGCGCAGGGCATCGCTTTCGTCAGGATTGGGCTGCACGTGGTACTTGACCTCTGTCACGTCGCGCCAGAATTCGAGACCCTGGATGATGCCGGGTGAGTCGATAAATGCCTTCCGAGTGGCGTCGTCCCATGGGCCCTGGCCGAAGTACGTGCCTGTGGTCTCGCCCGCGGCATTACCGCCGCCCAAGCTGCCGCCAAAGCCGAATTGCTCCGGGCTGTTGGTCAACTTCTGCGCGTAATCGAGGAACGTCTCCATGTTCCACCATTTGGCATTCACGTCAACCGGCGGTTCCTCGAGACCGGCCTCGGCGAACATATCCTTGTTGTACGCCATCGCATCGGCAGACGTGCTGATGGGCATGCCGCCCATGACTCCATCGAATACCCATTCGAACAAGGATGACTCGATGAACAGCTCTTCCGGCACGAGCTTATCGGCCTTGAAGAACTCGGTCTGGTCGACGATAGCGCCGGCTTGCCACATGCGGTCCCAGATCAGCCAGCCGTTGTGCACGAAATCAATCGGAATACCGCCGGCGTGCGACACCATTACCTTCTCATAGGTGCCACCCCAGCCACCGGCCTGACCGACGACCTCAACTTGAATGTCGGAATTCTGCGCGTTGAAATCGTCGAAGATGGCGATTTCCTTCTCTTGCCGCGCCGAGCTTTCCGGTGACAAGTACACGAGATTCACAACTTCCATGGTCTCAGGCTGCGCGGCCTCGGTGGATTCTTCTTCCGCAGGCGCTGCCTCGCCTCCGGTCATCTGCGCCTGCCCGCAGGCAGCGAGGAGACCGGCAATTCCAATCGTGGCGCCGGCACCCATGAGACGTCGTCGCGTAACATGTAAGTCCGCCATCGCTCTACCTCCTGGTAGCACTTCAGCCTTGGACTCTTTACAGCGATCGAGTTGTGAATTCACTCACATCACTGGTGTGGGCAGTATAGTCTTACAGCCAAATTCTTGTCAATAACAGAAATGTAAGAACTTTGTGGGGGAGCGGGTCAGGTCTAGATGGAGTACCCAGCCGGTCAAGGCGCCACTGCCATCAAAGTGAAGGAAGCGGCTATGGGGATTCGCCGCTGCTTAAGTCGCCTTCCAGGAAGTCTACGAACTGGCGCGCAGTGCGACCGGAGAAGCCGTTCTGCTGCTGGGCCCAGGTGATTGCGCGCGCGCGGAGGGCTGCCGCGTCAATTGCCAGACTTCGTTGCGCGGCAAGGGCGGAGACGATCGTGAGGTACTGCGCTTGGGTGGGCGTAACGAAGGAGATGCGGATGCCGAACCGGTCGCTAAGTGAAAAGGTCTCTTGCAGCGTCTCTTTGGGATGAACTTCACCTTCAAGCATGCCCGCGCGATCGGAAAAGTCCTCACGGATGAGGTGACTGCGGTTGGACGTGGCATAGATGACGACGTTGCCGGGTTGGGCGGCTATGCTGCCTTCCAGGATGGCTTTCAAGGCTTTGTAGTCAGTCTCATGGGGTTCGAAGGATAGGTCGTCGACGAAGACAACAAAGGACTGCGGCCGCGCCTGAAGTTCCACCAGGATGTTGGGAAAGTCATTGAGATGTTCCTTGGCAACTTCAATGAGGCGGAGTCCACGGTCACCGTAGCGGTGCAGCAGCGCCTTGATGGAAGAGGACTTCCCGGTGCCGCGGTCGCCGATCAGCAAGACATTGTTGGCCCGGTACCCCGCGAGCAAGTGCTCAGTGTTTTGCATAAGAAGACCGCGCTGGCGGTCGTCGCCGATGAGTTCCTCCAGGCGAATGGGGTCTGGGTGCGGCACGCCCTGCAAGCTGCCTCCATGCATCGAACGCACCCAGCGAAAGGCGCGGTAGCGGGCGAAGTGGCCGGTACCATGCCGGCGGTAGTGTGAAGCAAGCAGGGGGACAGCTTCTCGCCAGTCTTGCATTGCAGAGAGCGCCACTCGTGTCTCTGATTGGGGTGTCTGACTTCCGGATGGTTCGGGCGAACGAAAGTCCTCCCATGCCAGGTAGGGTAGTGCTTCATCCCAGCCTTGCTCGGCGGCAAAGTCTCTCAAGGTGGCGGCATTGAGAATAAAGAGCCGCTGGAGAATGGCGAGGTCTTGTTCAACCAGAGTGATGAGCGCGGGGCTCAAACCGTTAGGACCGGCGCATTCGGCCTTGCGCGTGAAGGCGTTTTCGGCCACCAAGAGGCGCGAGAGAAGATAGTCTTGCCAAATGTCGCCAGACGATTCCGTAGCATGCAGTTCGGCGTGCTCGGCAAGGAGTCCGGTTAAACGTGCTACCGCAGACACGAATTGGGATGGCGAATTGTCCGATGACGCTTGGCCCAGCATGGCACAAAAGCTGCGCCCAATTGCGCTATCCAGGACGTCGGTGTGCAAAGCAATGCGATCCAAGCTGTCGAGGACGGCTTGCATCTGAGAGACGGTGATTCGCATGTATTCGGTGCGAATAGAACTCATCTGAAAGAAACCTCGCTCTGTGCAAATTTGCCCTTCGACAGGCTCAGGGCGAACGGAAAAGGTAACAGTCCGTTCGTGCTGAGTGGACTTCCCGAAGACCTTGTCGAAGCACAAAGTGGCATAGCGAATCTATTTATGAGATAGCTTCCAATCATTTGCCGTGGGTTTGCCGCTTTCTGGCTCCTGGGCGGCTTGTCTCGAGCACCAGAACGTACCAATGAAACCGGGCCGTGTTTCAGTTCAATTCCCAAGCACAACTAGCATACCAGCCGGAACAGTCCACTCACATGTGGTCTCAAGCGGGGGACAAGCCCCCGCGCTACGTGGAGAGGCTGCCGCTCCGATCCTCGCTTGCCGAATACTGCCAGAGACTGGGAGACGTTAGGCAAGCGGCAGCCACTTTGCCGCCCAGTGCCGCCACGGGTCGGTAGTTTCATTCATCCAGACCAACAGGCGGCGTTGCAAGTCGCGCCGAATGTCTTGGTACGCTGGGTCATCAAAGCGATTCACCAACTCATGGGGGTCGCGTTCCAAGTCGTAGAGTTCGTCTATGGCATGCGGATTATACACGAACTTATAGTGCTGATAACGAATCAGGCGCGACGAGAAAAGACCGCATTCGTCGCCGTGGAATTCGCACCCTATCGTGTCGCGCCACGCTGCGTGTTGGGGATCGCGCCACAACGGCTGAAGTGCTCTACCATCGATATTCTCCGGAATAGGAAGGTCTGTGGCCCGCAGTATGGTGGGCATCATGTCGATGAGGCTGACGAACTGCGCGGTGGTGGCGCCGGCAGGAATCTGTCCCGGCCAGCGCATGACCATGGGGATGTGGTAGACCTCTTGGTAAAGTAGCGGGCCTTTGTTGAACTGGCCGTGGCTACCGGTGAAATCGCCGTGATCAGTATTGAAGATGACGAAAGTCTCATCCCGGATGCCGAGGTCGTCTAGTGTTTGGATTAGCTTGGCAAAGAGCGAATCGAGAAAGCTGACGTAGCCGAAATACTTGGCGACCGCCGGTTGCCAGTCTTCCCACGTGAAGTCCTGCACGCCGCGATGGTACTTGTGCCGCGTGTGCACCTGCGGCTTATTTTCAAGCGTATCATGGCAGTTCGGCCACGGCGGAATATGCTGTGGGTCATAGAGGGATGCCCACGGTTCAGGGACTACGTAGGGGTGATGTGGGCCGTTGAAGTCCACGCGCAGGTAGAAGGGTTGTTGGTCTTCATACTCTCGGAGCAGGCGCATGCCTTCTTCCGCGAAGTAGTACATCAGGTTTCCCTCCTCCGGTAACTGCTCCGTACCTGAGATGAGAAACTGTTCGTTGGGATACGAGGCGTAGACCCCGTCTGGAGGGGTTGGCGGGCGCAGGGGCAGGCCGAGCTTTCGCCGATAGTCGGCGATGTCTTGCGCCCCCACGTCTTGAAACCCGCGCGTCGTGGGCCCGTGCTCGCGGCCAATGTGCCACTTGCCGACGTGCCCGAGCCGGTAGCCGGCTTCGTTCAGCAATTCGCTGTAGGTCACTTCCTCCGGCGGCAGCTCTACGAGAATTGAGTCATCCATGTGGCAGTTGTTATAGATACCGTGGTTGTGGGAGTAGCGACCGGTGACCATGGAGGCGCGCGCCGGCGAGCAGATTCCCGCCGGGGTATAGGCCTCAGTGTAGTTCACGCCCTCTTGCGCTAAGCGATCCAGCGTAGGCGTGCGGCAGATCGGACTCCCATTCACGCCCAGTACGTCGAAGCGCATCTGGTCGACCATGATGTGGAGGATGTTGGGGCGTTCTGCGTTTGCCATGGGAGAGACCTCAGTCCGGTGCATTCGGTGCAGCAATCCGCTGACTTGGCTAATCAGTATAGCACTCCGCAAGATAGAGAGCTGTCTTGCGTAGGTGCAGGTTGGTGACAAATCTCCTGCAGCTTACGTAGTGGATGGATTCGCTGGATTCCTGGGAATCGCGTGTGCGCAGGCCGCAAACGTACGCTACCGGCGTTGTGGCAAATGGCTTGTTTCGCGCACAACAGGAAGATTGAGAGCAACGGGGACAAAGGTTTGCTCTTGCTGATGGAGCGCTTCCACTAGTGTAGAGCGGGGGACAAGCCCCCGCTCTACATTTCGATGCCAGTTCGCCACCGGTCTGTTCAATTCTCGATTCTGATGGGTCCCTGTTTCGCTACACATTAAATAGCGGGGTGATGCAGCTTGAATCAGCATGGCCTCCGGCAACCTGCTAGCGATACTGAGGCACGTCGAGCCAGACCCCGCCTTGCATGACGGCGTCGTGGGCGACGATGCCGGGAGCGGTGAACTCCACTGCTCTTACGGCGTCTATGGGTGCTTTCGTTTGGTTGTCGATGGCGGAAATGAAGTCTTGCACCATGAAATATTCGGACGTGCCGTGGCCGCCGTGCATAGCTTCCGGCGGGGCATTGGGATCCACCAGAAGGCAGTCAATCTCTTCCGCCCCAGTCTGCTTGGACATGGTGTCTACATTGAAATAGCGTCCGGTGGAAGCGCGGTCCTCGATGTGCCTACCGTTCTCTATAAAGCCTTTGGTGCCGTAGAGTGAGTAGTAGACCGAGTGTGGGTGCCGGTGCGCTACCTGGCTGCGCAGGATTTTGACCACGTTGCCTTTCTCGGTTTGGAACAGCCCCACTTCCATGTCCAGGTGGCCCAAGTCCTTTTCTTCCGGATGCATGTTCCGACCGGCGGACGCGCCGGTGGCTCTCACGATGCGGTCGTCCATCAGTGTGAGCACTGGGCCGAGCGTGTGCGCGCAGTACCAGATAGGCGCCCGGGGTAAACGCCACTTGGGCGTACCCGTGTCAGGGTCGCGCAGCAGATCGGCAATCTCGTGGACGTATTCCGCTTCCGCGTAGAAGAGTGTGCCGAGCGTGCCTTGCGCCACGAGATCGCGCCACTCCTTGATGTAATGAAAGTAGCAGTAATTCTCCGCCATCATGTAGACGTTGCCGGTGCGTTCCTGCGCGCGGATGACTGCCTCGCATTCGGCCAGCGTATAGGCTACGGTCTGTTCGCAGAGGACGTGCTTGCCGCTTTCCAGAGCGGCGACGGCTTGCGCTGCATGAAACTCAATGGGTGTGGCGATCACAATGATATCCAGCGCACTAGTGACAAAGTCGTCAAATGCCGTGTAGAGACGGTTTTCGGGCAGACTGAAATCCTTGCCAATGGTGGCAAGTGTGTCCTCATTGAGGTCGCACAGCGCGGCTACTTCGACACGGGGATGTGTGGCGAGAGCGCGCACCAGTCCCCCGCCGCGGCGGAGACCGACGAATCCAACCTGCAGCTTCTTCATGGGCTTGCCTTTCTGTTTATTCCTTAATGGATGTGCCTCTTGCACGCTGGTTGGCGCTCTTTCTCCGGTTCTCACTCGCCCGGATACAAGCGACCGAACCGGCGCCCAATCACTTGCGTTACCCAGCAAGTCGTCGCCTCAGGTGCACGTTTGCGCCCATGCTGGGAGTCCTACGGCAGTCACTCTACAGTAAACGAAAAGCAAAGGGGCGTCGCACGCGTGTGACGCCCCTGTCTCTTCTTACGATTGCGGTAGGTGCTATGAAGTAGGTTCTCCATTCGACCTGCCATTGGACCGCGCATCTCGCAGCGCCATGACAATGCGCTCCGGCGTAAGCGGCATGTTGTGCAGGGGAATGCCGAGAGCATCGCTTATGGCACTGGTGATGGCGGCGCCCGGCGGCACAATGCTGGGCTCGCCCACAATGCGCGTGCCCTTCCAACCGTAGGGATTGTGTTTCTCGACAATCACGGTATCAACGTTGGGCACATCGGCCGCCGTGGGCAAGCGGTAATCAAGGAGGCCGGGGTTGCGCACGCTGCCGTCTTCGTCGTAGACGATCTCTTCTAACAGCGCGTAACCAACACCCTGGATGGTGCCGCCCTGGATTTGACCCTCCACCGAAAGCGGGTTGATCGCAAAGCCGGCGTCCTGTACGCCTACGAGGTTGAGGATGGTGACCAGGCCGGTCTCGGTATCTACCTCAACGTCAGCGATGGTGCCGGCAAAGCCGGGATTACCGCGGGCGGGCTTGCCATGGCCGGTGCCGATGATGGGGCCGTTGGTGGAGCCAACCGCTTCATCAGAAATGCGCCGGTACGTAACGTAGCGCTCCGGGTCGCCCTGTGCCCACATCTTGCCGTCATCAAATTCGATATCGTCAACATCCGCTCCGAGGCGCTGTGCCGCGATGCCTTTCATCTGGCGGAGCACTTCGTGGGCAGCGGCGGCGGCCGAAAGGCTCACGGTGTAAGTAACTTGGCTGCCACCTGCTACTGGGCCGTACGGCGCTTCATTCGTGTCGCCCTGGTGCACACTTACGTATTCCAACGGCACACGCAATTCCTCAGCGGCAACTTGGGCGATTGACGTCGTCGAGCCGGTGAGGTTAATGGTGCCGACGAGGACGCTGAACGAGCCGTCCGCCTCGAGTTTAATCGTGGCTGCTGAGCCACCGGCGCCACCCGACCAGCAGCCGATTGCCATGCCGCGCCCGCGGGGCTTGCCGTTGCTGCCCTGCTCCAGCGGCGTGTTCCAGACTTGATGATTCTTGATGGCTTCGAGCACTTCCACCCCACCAACGTCGGGCAGTGGCTGGCCGTTCGGCCAGCGGTCCCCTTCCTTAATAGCGTTCCGAAGGCGGAATTCCACCGGGTCCATGCCGAGCGCTTGCGCAACCCAGTTCATCACGTTTTCCACGGCGTGCGCGGAGTTTGGCGCGCCGGGCGCGCGGTAAGCGCCCACGCTGACCTTATTCGTCAGAACCTCGAAGCCTTCGAGTTCCATGTTGGGGAATACGTAGCAGCTTCCCAAGAGCATGGTAGCAGTGGACATGGGGGAGCCGGGGTAGGCGCCGGTATCCATGATGACGCGGCCCTGCAAGGCAGTCAGGGTGCCGTCGCGCTTTGCGCCGATCTTCACGTCGATGACCGAGTACGGCGCCGGATTGGCGGCTACCAACTCTTCGCTTCTACTCCACACGACCTTAACGGGCCGGCGGGCTTTCTTCGAAAGGATTGCCGGTATGGGCGCGAGCAACGTCATCTTGCCGCCGAAGCCGCCGCCGATGGCGGTCCCCTGTACGATCACTTTGTGGGCAGGCAGCTTGAGCAAACGGGCCACAGTATCTCGTACGTAGAACTGTCCCTGCGACGTAACCCACATCTTCATATCGCCGGACGGCGTGTAATGGGCCAGCGCAGCATGGGGTTCGAGATAGGTCTGGTGGACCATGGCTGCCGTGAAGCGGCCTTCCTTGACCACGTCAGCCTCGGCAAGACCCTCTTCAATATCACCGCGAGAAAACTGGACTTGCGAGGAAACGTTGCCGGATTCGTCCAGGTCTTCCGCCGATGAAGCTACGGAAGAGTGGAACGACATCTCGGTACGATCGATATCGCCGCCATCGCCGTGGCGAATAGCCGGCGCGTCCGGCTTCATTGCATCCTCTGGGTCCAACACATGCGGCAAGGGCTCGTAGTCGACCTCGATGAGCTCAAGCGCCGCCTCTGCATCCTCTTTCGTAACCGCGGCAATTGCCGCAACCGGTTCGCCGAGGAAAAGAGCAAAATCGCCCGCGAACACATTGTGGGGACGGGACGTGGGTTCTACGACGTCTTCGGCGAAGTCAGCAGCGGTTGCTACGGTGACGACGCCCGGGGCCTCTAGCGCTTTCGCGTATTCGATATTTCTAATGCGGGCGTGCGCATGGGGGCTGCGCAAGATCGCGCCCCACAGCATACCGGGAAGTGAGAAGTCCGCGCCGAACTTGGTGGCGCCAGTGACATTCTCGACACCGTCAATGCGACTCACCGGCTTATTGGCAACGCGCAGTGCGGTCTTTTCCTGTGGACGTTCGACCACTTTTGCCATGGTTACTCCTCCTCGCGAAGTTCTGTCTTGCAGATTGGTGAACGGCACTGAGTCCGTTAGAGTTCGCCTTCAGGTTCAGGCACGAGCTCCTGTGGCTCGGGGGCCACTTCAATCAGTTCCACTTTACCGTCAATTACCGAATGCAGAGCCGTCATGATTGTGTCGTAACCGGTGCAACGGCAAAGATTTCCCGCCACACCCATACGCAATTCATCGTCAGTGGGATTGGGATTGTCCCGCAGGTACGCGGTTGCCATGACCACGAATCCCGGTGTGCAGATGCCGCACTGGGTTGCGCCGGCGCTGACAAAGGCCGACTGCACTTCATTGAGCTTGTCATCGGTCACTAGTCCCTCAACGGTGGTAACCGCTGCGCCCTCAGCTTCAACGGCGAGGGTCAAACAGGAGTGGTGCGGTTCATCGTCGATCAGCACCGTGCAGGCGCCGCAGTCACCCGTGCCGCAACCCTCTTTCGAACCGGTGAGGCCCAAGTCCTCGCGGAGAAAGTCAAGAAGCCGTATCTGTGGCTCGACGATGCGCTTAACCGCTACGCCATTTACCGTTAGTTGCAACGGATAGTCCATCGCTATTGCTGCCTCCAAACCTGTAGTGTTCTCGTGAATTTCCGTTAAACAGCCGTCTTGGCGCGTTCGATAGCGGTCGCGAGCGCGCGTCGAGTGTACACGTCTACCATCATGCGTCGATATTCAGCCGAGGCGCGCACGTCTGAAATGGGCCGCGAATCAGCCGCGGCAGCTTCACCGGCATCCGCCAGCAGCTTTTCCGAAATTTGCTGGCCGCGCAGTGTTTGTTCGGCGGTGGTCGCGTGAGGCCAGGTCGGCGCAACCGCGGAGAGCACCACACTTGCTTCCTTAATAGTAGCCAGATCGTCCTCCAGCGAAACGAGCGCCGCTATCCCAACCACGGCAATGTCCATTTCGCGCCGGGGCACGTGGCGCACGTAGCGGGTACCGGTGTGGGCCGGTTGGGCCGGAACGGTGAAAGACTGGATCAACTCGCCAGGCTCGAGGGCAAGCTGACCGGGTCCGACCATAAGGTCGCCCACGGGAACTTCTCGCGTGCCCTGCTTGCCTACGATGCTGGCAGTAGCATGGGCCGCCACGAGGGGCGGGGCCGCATCGGCGCTTGGCGCGGCGTTGCCCACATTGCCGCCCAGCGTGCCGCGATTGCGGATCTGAATTGAGCCCAGAAGTTCCGCACCTTCACTGATGAAATAGGCATGCTTCTGCACGAGCGGGCTGTGGTGCACTTCATTGCCGGACGCCATTGCGCCAATTGTGAGTGCGCCGTCGGCATTCTGGCTGATGCCCTTAAAACCTTCAAGATTGCGCAGGCTGACGATGAGCGGAACCTTACGTCCGCGTTCCCTCATCTGCACAATGAGGTCTGTACCTCCCGCCAACGCGCGCGCGTCGTCGCCGCGGTCCGCCAGCAGTGCACATGCCTCAAATATCTGGGTAGGCGCAGCATAGTCAAATCGTCTCACGCGTCGTGTTTCCTCCAAGTAATGAGAGACTCTACCGTTGTTCGGCGACGATATGCCGATACAGTCTTCCTAGGTGATTTCAGTTGCTAGTTACCATACCATAGTGCGTCTGTAGCGTAAACGAAGCGAGGCTGCAGCCTGAGCAAATTCTCACCGCTTAGGGCGCCATGGGAAGTGGCTTGCGTCATCAACCCGAAGCTAGGCTGTTATTGGCATGTGAAGTGTTGAACGTGTATTATGTTTGTGCTGTCTTGGTCAAGGTCTCTAGCAATGAAGCGGAAGAGGCCAGATGCACAATTGGGAGGAATTTATGGAGTACTACAAGGCAGAGTATATCTGGATAGATGGTGTGGAGCCGACTGCAAAACTCCGCAGCAAGGGCAAGACGGTCCCCAAAGGGGAAGAACCGCCCATCTGGGGTTTTGACGGATCAAGCACAAACCAGGCGGCGGGTTTCAATTCGGACTGCGTCTTGCAGCCGGTGTTTTCCTGTCCGGACCCCGTACGCGGGGGCGACAACATATTGGTTATGTGCGAGGTCTTGTTGCCCGACATGAGCCCGCACCCAACAAATACGCGGGCTGCCTGTGCGGCTGCAGCCGAGAAGTATGCAGACTTTGATATGTGGTTTGGCATCGAGCAGGAATACACGTTCTTTTCCGGCGTCACGCCCCTGGGTTGGCCGAAGAATGGCTTCCCGGCTCCGCAAGGAGGATACTATTGCGGTGTAGGGTCGGATGAGGTCTTTGGACGCCCGGTCGTTGAAGACCACATGGACGCGTGCTTAGAAGCCGGCCTCTCGTTTGCCGGCATTAACGCCGAGGTCATGCCGGCCCAGTGGGAGTTTCAGATTGGGGCGATCGGGGCGCCTGAAGTCGCCGACCAGCTTTGGGTCGCGCGGTGGCTGCTCTATCGCATTGGCGAGAAATACGACGTTAGCGCACGACTTGATCCGAAGCCGGTATTGGGCGATTGGAACGGCGCGGGCGCGCATACGAATTTCTCGACCCGGCAGATGCGCGAAAGCTTTGACGCATGTGTCGCGGCGGCCGAGGCTCTGGGCGGGAACCACGACGAGCACATTGCCAACTACGGCGACCGCATCGAATTGCGCCTGACCGGCCTCCATGAAACCTGCTCCTATAAGGAATTCAGATACGGCGTTTCGGACAGAGGCGCCTCTGTGCGCATTCCTTGGCAGGTCGATAGAGACCAGAAGGGTTACATCGAGGACAGACGTCCAAACGCCAATTGCGATCCCTACAAGGTCACGGGATTGATATTGAATACCGTCTGCAGCGCCGCGTCATAGTGCCAGGTTGACGCGATCCGCTCATTGTCAGGCTGTGTTGACTTGTCAGACTATTGACGGTACTTTCGGCGCAATTCCTGCTTCCGCAAAGTCCGAAGTGCGGAAGGGAGAGGCGCTGGCACAGCTACAATTCGGTGCGGAGATAGAATCGGTTTTCGATAGAGGTCAACACAGCCTGGCGTTTATTCTGACTTGAATTGGCGCGGGATGAGCTTGGCAGCATTCAGGTGTCAATCGGCGTCTTGCAACAAGAGTGCGGGTGAATCGGGCTGGGTTCTGTGCGTTCACCTACATGCGAAGACCGCTATGAAGCTCCTCGGGCAGTTGCGGGTGCTCGTGTGACTTGCTTCTGCGCATAGTAAACGAAACGTAAATCGCGTTCCAGTGGGTGCTGCTCCTGGCTTGGTAGGGACCTTGGCGTGCTTGAGTCCACGTTGCGCGGGAAAAGCGTATGCCAACGTATGAATACCAGTGTGGCGACTGCAAGCAGGCATCGACGCACTTCTTTCGTAGTTTCTCGCAAGTGCAGGATCCTGTTTGTCCCCACTGTGCCTCGACAAACCTGGACCGTCTGATTTCACGAGTTGCCTTAGGCAGCGGCAGCGTGTCCCTTGAAGACCCGTCGTTTATCGATGGCTTCGATGAGAGTGACCCGCGTGCGCTTGGACGGCTGGCGCGTACCATGGGAGAAGAGACCGGGGAGGACTTGCCCGGTGAATACGAAGACATGGTGCGCGAGTTGGAATCCGGCAACATACCCGATGACGACGACTTTGCCGGCTCCGGCGATACGAACGATTTGCCTCTATAGCAGACTACTATGACGCTCGCGAACTCGACGCCCAAACCGCTTGCAGAACCCTATCAATTGATAGCGTTGGATGTAGACGGCACACTGCTGGATACGCAAGGCGGCGTCACGCCGGACACCAAAGCTACGCTACAGAGCCTCGCAGCGCGGGGCGTCCACGTCGCACTGGCCACTGGCAGGCGTTTCATCATCGCCAACTTCCTGCCGCCGTTGCTCGAGATTCCACTGTTCTTGATTCTTAGCAATGGTGCGGTGATTCGGGACCACACCGGAGCCATTGCGTACGAAAGTTACCTGCCCAGCGCTTGGGCATGGCGCGCGGTCGAAGAAGCGCGCCGACTTGGCCTGCGCTCGACCATCTATGAGAATGCAGCGGCGGGCGATCGCATGCTCTTTGACGGCGATTGGCGCGCGCATAGGAGTCCTCAAGCACAGCTCCGGCGACGCCCCGAACTCGAATCGCTCTTCGTCGACCTCAATACCGTAACCGTCTTACCGGACCCAATTGAAATCGTGCTCTGGGGCGGCGATGATGAAATGCAGACGCTGGCTGAGGCGCTGAAAGCCACAGGACACGACTATACGCTCATATTCTGGCGGGGCCGAGAGTCTAGCTCTTTCGTGCGTGACGGACAGAGCGCGCTCGAAATCCTAGGGCCGAATACGTCAAAGGCAACGGCCCTCGCGTGGCTCTGCAAGCATTTCACCATCGAGCCGGCGGGTGTAGTAGCCTTCGGCGACGACGTAAACGACGTTGAAATGCTGGAGTTTGCGGGTCTGGGGGTGGCTATCGGCAACGCCACGCAGGCTGCGCGCGCGGCTGCTGATGAATACACCCACAATGAAGATAGTGAAGGTGTTGCGCGGACGCTGAAGAGGATATTTTGTGACGACTAGCTGTCTGTGGTCGGCCTGCCAACAGCAGGAAGGGCGGAAGGCAGAAGAGTATCAGGTAGCGCAACCGTATCGCCTGATTGGTGTCCAGGGCGGTTGGCTTGGCGGACTAGCTGCGACTGGAACTGGTGTCGGCAACGTTTACTGGGCAGCTCACTCGGATTCTTTCTCTCGCGCCTGTCCCATGCTAAAGGAGCAACGAACTGTGGAACCGATTCGAGTAGTGCAAATGGGCTTGGGCGCCGTGGGGTGCGGCATTGCGCAAACTGCTATAGGGCGTTCCAAATTGCAGATTGTGGGCGCGGTCGATGTCGACCCGGCCAAGATCGGCAGCGACCTGGGCGAGATTCTGGGCAATAATCGCCCGATAGGCATTCCGGTGGCTGCTTCGCTCCGTGACGTGCTCGATTCGCAGCCGGTAGACGTGGTGCTGCAGGCAACCGGTTCGCATATTCCGGACGTGGCCGGTCAACTGATGGATATCGCTGCGGCAGGCTGTCATGTGGTGAGCACGTGCGAGGAGTTGGCCTACCCTTGGCTCCGATATCCTGCGCTGGCTCGGGAAATCGACGCCAAGGCGCGTGATTGCGGGGTAACCATCCTCGGTACCGGCGTCAACCCGGGATTCATCATGGATACGCTCGTGCTTGTCGCGACGGCAGTGTGCAGCGACGTGCGGCGCATTAAGTCTACGCGAGTAGTGGCGGCGCGCGAGCGCAGACTGGCGCTCCAACAGAAGATCGGTTCCGGTATGGAGGAGGCGGAATTTCGGCAATTGGCCGCGCAGGGGGCAATCGGACACGTAGGCCTGCGCGAGTCCTTTCATCTCATTGCCGCCGGCCTGGGCTGGAAGATTGCAGAACCGCAGGAGACTATCGCGCCGGTGTGCGCGACGGAGAGGATCACTACCGGGGATTTCGACATCGCGCCCGGTCAGGTAGCCGGAATTTACCAGACATTGCAGGGCGCCAGCCACGGGCGTGAGCTTGTCTTGGAACTCACGATGAGCATGGCCGCGGCAGAAAGTAAGGACAGCATCCTTATTAAAGCCAACCCACCTATACACTTAGAAGTGGTGGGCGGCACTCACGGCGATCAAGCCACTTGGTCCATTCTCGCGAATATGGCGCCGCGCGTGGTAGAAGCAACTCCCGGGTTGCTGACGATGTTGGACGTCGGCCTGCCGCGGGCGCTTGGATAGGCGGCGAAGATGGCTAGACCACTGCGCCAATTGTCGCCCAGCAGCATCCGCACCTATGAACGCTGCCCGTATATGTACCATTTAAGGTATAACGAGCGGATCCGAGTACCAAGCACGGCCGCGCAGCTCCTCGGCCGGGCGGTGCACACGGTCATCGAAATGTACTACAAGCAGAAACGCAGCGGGGGCGACGTGCTGGATTGCGAAACGGCCTTCGACGTACTCGATGACGCCCTCGATGCGACATTGCACGAATTGGATGAAGCGGGACGCGCCGAAGTTGAGGATCTGCGAGAACTCGGGTATGACTTGGTCGAGTACTACCTGGAGGAAGTGGCCCCGCACATCCGACCTCATCTCATCGAGGAACGCTTTGCCTTTCGCATTCCCGGTGTGGACGTGCCGATTGTAGGTTACGTTGACCTGGTAGACCAAGAGGGCACGGTGATCGACCACAAGACCTCTTCTTCTCCCTTTCCGGCGGAATACCTGGCGCATGACGTGCAATTGCTTACCTACAGCCTCGGTTACAATGCTTTGCGGCTGGGCGCACGCCAACGTCCTGGGCAACTGCCCCTGATCAATCTGCTGCCCCCGGTTCGCCTCGACGTGCTCGTCAAGGGCGAGGAGATTGCCTACCAGCGACTGGACTTCCGCTACGAGCAGGAACACGTTGAGCAATACGTCGATCGGGTAAACACGGTCGCCGCGGGCATACGATCCGCGGACTTCCGCCCATTCTGGCAAGTGCGGGAGCCCAACCTGGATGTCTGCAACTATTGCGACTTCAACGATGTCTGCACGTACCGGTTGCCTGCCGCCGAGGACCCGCCTTGCGAAGGCGGTGCTCAGGACCAATCAGGCACGGACGCCGAATGATGGCGAGTCTCGCGTAACGTGACTCTGCACTGGCTCCTCTCACTGTCTTGTGCAATCGCGGTTGTCTGCCGAATACTTGGAGGATAGCAGCCGCGACAAAGGTCCCTGCCGGATCCACGGTCTACCCCCTAGGTTCCGGCAGATATGCGCAGATTCTTAGAGCGAGATAAGAATCCAACGATGAAGTGTTGCTATTGATGCATGACATCAGTACTATGTGCATATCTACACGCGGTGGGTGTGCGGCGCTTCTAAGGACGCCGCAGCTAGAGAATTCACGGGGGGAAACCGCGAATCCGATTGCGCGGAATGTTGCCCGCCGCCCAGCCGAGGATTGGTGGACGCGAAAGCAGTTTTTTCAATCCGGCGGCTGCCTATACAGCTAGTTCGGCGCTCTCTGAATCAATAGTTAAGCGCGTTGATGATTTGGTTGCGCGCTGACCGGACGTCCGAGCTAGCCTACCGCGAGGTGCGCACAGGAATGGTCAATTCTCAAAGACGGAGAGCAACTGCGCCGAAATTGCCGCGCTCGCTGCGCCAGCGATTGCGAGAGCTAAGCGGGCGACTTCCGGGATACGTGGTGCTTCTGGGCGCCTTACTGCGTCGTCGGCGCATGCCCGCCGGGTACTCCCAAGCGCTGGCGCGCGAGGCAGGATTCGGCCGCATGCCGGTGCGCGTGCCAGGCAGCAGATTACCGGGCTTTCGCCATCTGGGAAAAGTTGCGGTATTGGGTGTATTGCTGCACGTGATGCTTCATCAGCGGCGAACGACACCACAAATGAAAGCGCGCGCCGCGATGGGCCCCAGTGTTTTCGGCTTGCGTGACGATGCCTGGACGATCGTCGCGATTGTGCGCTGGGTCATTTCCGGTTTAATAGGTAGACGAGCGCGACTGCGCTCCGAAGTGTGAGAGCAAATTGCCGCACCGCTAATGCCTTGGCGTTTCATTGTGTATACTGCCTGGGTGCGGATTTGCCGGGCTGAATAGTTGGGAGAGACTACGCGTGGCGATTACAGAGGAACGTCTGGGACAAGAAATCTGGGCGGACCTGCAAAGCAACGTGCAGGAGCGCATCCATGGCGCACTCCTGATGCTGAGCGAGCGCGAGAAACAGATCGCAATGGTCGACCTCGTGCGCATGGTGGGTACACCCGGCCAATACACCGTTGCGGAACGGGTCTCCGTGGGCAAGGCACTGTCATTTCTTGGCGACCCACGCATTCGCACGCTTGAACCTGCGCTGGCGCGCGTCCCCGGTGGCGCCTTCACTATGGGTACGGATAGCGAGTCTGTGGACGAGATTTTGGGCCAATTCCAGGAGGAAACGGATGAACCGAAGCCGGAGCACCAGACACAGCGCGGCCTCATTCTCATGGAAACGCCGGCACGTACCGTCGAGCTTCCTCCGTTTTATATTGGAAAATTCCTTGTAACGAACCTCGACTTCCGTTCCCTTGTGCTTGCCGGCGGCGCGTCGCCGCGAGAATACTGGGACGGCACAGCCATAGATCCCTGGATTCAGAATCAGCCGGTGCGTGATGTCACGTGGGATGAAGCGGTCGCGTATTGCGATTGGCTGGCGAGTGCAACCGGCCGTCCCTATCGACTGCCCACGGAAGAAGAATGGGAGAAAGCTGCGCGGGGCACAGACGCAAGGCCATTTCCGTGGGGGGAGACTTTCGGCTACATGTGCGCCAATACCTGGGAGGGCGGCCTGGCCGGTCCCACGCCCGTTGGAGTGTATCCTGATGGGGTAAGTCCTTACGGTGCTCTGGACATGTCGGGGAACGTAGCCGAGTGGACAGCTTCATTCATAGGAACATATCCCGGATCCGTCGGTAATAAAGTTATCGCGGCCCAGGTGGTAGACCATGGCCGCTATCGGGTCGTGCGTGGCGGTTGCTGGCGCGATAGCCAGCAGCACGCGCGGTGCGCCAGCCGCGGTAACCCGGTGGACCCGCAGGCGCATGCGCTTGGCTTTCGTGTGGCTCTTGACGAACAAAGATAGCAGGAAACATCGTTCGAAGGAGAGGCTCGTTAGGTAATCCCGATTACTTGACGATGGTGAAAATCGTGTGCTAGGGTACACTGTAATATGGTGCGCAGGGTGGCCGTGGGGTAATCAATGGTGGTTGGGTTGGGTTTGGATTCGGTTATCGGCAGGCATTTGGCAAGAGTTTTATCGCGCTAAGCATAAGGGTGGAAATAGATGAGTATCCTGGAGAGAACAATAACCGGGCTTCAGGCAGCAATGAGGAAGTCCATCACGATGCGCAATCTGCGTTCGTGGTCTGTCTGGACCAATATTGGGCTCGTTGTGATGCTGGTAACGATCTCCATCCCAACTGCGGCTTCCGCTGCCGTCTACCCACAAGCGGCACAACCGAAGGACGCTGAAGAAGAGGAAGACGCAGAAGAGCAAGGAACTTTCATTACGCATGCTACTGGCGTAATCGAAGTTAAGCTTGAACCCAATTATGCGGAAACGCTCGAGTCCTATGCGAAGAGCGGCTATGAGTGGGTTGAGAATACCGAAGTTACAATTGACCACGCGAACTACATCCGGCACCGCGGCAATGAACCGGAAATAATGAGCGAGCTCGGTGGTAAGACGGGCGATATTCTCAATTGGCAAGAAGAAACCGAGTGGATGGAGTGGAGAGTAACGGTACCAAAGACCGGTCTCTACAACCTTGAAATGGAATATTACCCGTTGGCGGGTAAGCGAGCCTCCATCCAACGGCGCATCCAAATCGATGGCGAGTACCCATTCCAAGAGGCACGGCGCTTGGTGTTTGTGCGGTTCTGGAATGACAAGGGCTTGCCAACCACCGATAACCAGGGCAACGACCGCCGGCCGGGCCAATTCGAGGTGCCGCGTTGGGAGACAGTGCGAATTATTGACGGCGACGGCATGTATCCCTGGCCCTTCGACTTCTACTTGACCGAAGGCGAGCACGTTATCCGCTTAATCACCGTGCGTGAGCCGATTGCAATTCGCAGCCTGCGCCTGGTGCCGCCTACGCGGCCGCCCACATACGCCGAAGTTCTCAAGATGTATGAAGAACGCGGCTACGAGAGTGCAGGCGAGACTCTCATTCGTCATCAGGCCGAGCTGCCGGTGGAACGCACGGAAGCTACTATTCGTATGGAATACACTTCCGGCCCCTTGGTGGACCCGTATTCCGCCGGTTATGTGCGACTGAACGCGTACGGCTCGTATCGCTGGCGCCGGGCTCTGCAGGCCGCCACGTGGGAATTTGAGGTGCCGGAAGACGGCCTCTACAAGATTGCCTGGCGGCGCTGGCAGGCCTACGCAAGCTTCTTGCCTTCCGCGAGACGGATTCTCATTGACGGCAAGGTGCCGTTCCAAGAGCTCAACAACTTCCTGTTCACACCTGACAATGACCGTGACTGGCGCATTGTGCCGTTTGGTGAACAGGCAGGGGAGGGGGAACCGTACCTCTTCTACCTTGAGAAGGGTAAGCACACCCTAACGATGGAGGTTACGGTCGGTCCGTCGGCGGAGACTATTCGCGCCATCAATAAGGTTGTAACCGACCTTTCCATTATGGTGCGCGAAATCACGATGATTACGGGTGTTAATCCCGATCCGTACATGGAATTTGACCTTACTTCACGTATTCCGACGCTGGTGCCACGGTTGGTCACGAACTATGAGTTGCTTCGAGACCAAGTGGGCCACATGACAGAGGTCAACAACGGCGTGAAGCCGAATGTGGCCAATGTGCTGGGAGAAGTGGCCTTCCAGTTGGAAGACATGGCCCGCGATCCTGAAAGCATGTCGCGCCGGCTCAGCGACCTTAGCGCGAGCCAGGGTCGGCTCTCACAGTGGCTGTTGTACTTGCGAGAGCACCCGTTGTGGCTGGACTATTTGCTGATTACGAATCCCGAGATGGAACTCCCGGTAGGCAAGGCAAACATTTTCTTGAAGTCCTGGGCAGGCTTCATGAACTTCTTGAGTTCATTTGTCCGCAACTACTACGGTGTTGGTTCGATCTACGGTGATGATGAAAGAACCATTACGGTGTGGGTGGCGCGTGGCCGTGAGTGGGGCATGATCATGAAGGACATGACCGAAGATGACTTCACGCCGGCGAGTGGCATCAATGTCAACCTACAGGTATTCCCGCCGGCACAGCTTAGCGCGGGGTCGGTAAATGTGTTACTCCTCTCCGTAGCCAGCGGTGTGACGCCGGATGTGGCGACAGGTGTACTGCCTGACGTGCCGGTAGAGTTTGCTATCCGTAACGGCGTTGCCAACATGAATAAGTTCTTGGACTATCAGGAGGTGGCAACGCGATTCCGTCCAGGGGCGCTCTTGCCCTTCCGTTGGGAGGGCGGAGACTACGCAATACCGGAAACGCAGGACTTCTTGATGATGTTCTACCGCACGGACATCTTCAATGAGTTGGGTCTGACTCCGCCCGACACGTGGGAAGACTTGTACAATATGATCTGGCTGCTTCAGCAGCGCGGCATGGACTTCTTCTTCCCGCCGGTTGGTGTGTCCGCGGGCGGGGGCATCTACGGTTTGGCTGAGTCCCTTGTGCCGGGGTTCCTGCCTTTCCTCTACCAAAACGGCGGAGACTTCTATACCGATAGAGGACTGAGCGCCCTTGACTCGCCGGAAGCCCTGGCCGGCTTCCGTGAATGGACCGAGCTCTACACGAATTACAAGATCACACAGCAAGCCGACTTCTATAACCGCATGAGGACCGGCGAGATGCCGATTGGCGTCTCCGGCTTCTTTACCTACGTTCTCTTGTCCGTTGCGGCCCCGGAGCTTGAAGGCCGCTGGGAAATGCTTCCGCTTCCCGGAAAACGCCGACCAGACGGACAAGTAGACCGGACCTCAGGCGGCTATGGTCAAGCCGTGGTGATCATGGATAATTCAGATAAGCAAGACATGGCCTGGGAGTGGTCGAAATGGTGGACGTCCGAGCGGGCCCAAGCGCGATTCGGCGAAGAGCTCGAGGCCCTGATTGGCACGGAGGCCCGCTGGAATACGGCGAATGTTAAAGCCCTAAACCAGCTTCCCTTCCCACAAAAGGACATCGAATCTATCCAGGAGCAATGGCGCTGGTTCAAGGAGCAACCCGTCACATTGGGTGGATACTTTACGCCGCGTCACATAATCAATGCTTGGAACCGCGTGGTGCTTCAAGGCTGGAACGCACGTGAAGCCCTCGAAGAAGCAGTCAAGCAGATCGACCGCGAGTTGATTCGCAAGCGCGAGGAGTTTGGCTTGCCGGTTGATCTCAGTAAGACGAAAGGGGGTCTGGAATAATGGCCGAGGTGAAGAGTAGCGGCACAGGCTCTGACACCGCGACGCAGCCGCGAGCGGTCTCAGCGCCAAAGACGGGTATGCAACGAATCTTCGGCCAGTACGGAGTTTCCTACGCGTTCCTGCTTCCCTACATGATATTCTTCTTTGCATTCCTGATCATTCCGGTCGGGGTTGCTATCTGGCTTAGCTTTACGTATTTCAACATGCTGGAGGCGCCGCGCGTAATTGGCTGGTCCAATTACCGATTGCTCTTCCTGGAAGACGATATTTTTGTCCTCTCGATCAGGAATACGCTCTTCTTTGCCTTCATTACGGGCCCGGTAAGTTTGACGGCCTCTTTCTTGCTCGCTTGGTTCATCAACCAGATTCGGGTGCGTACGCTCTACGCTTTGGCGTTCTATGCGCCTTCGCTGACGAGCGCCATTGCAATGGCGGTTGTGTGGCGGATTGTCTTTTCCGGCGACCGCTACGGGTACATGAACTATTTCCTAATGCGCTTGGGTTTCATCCAGGAGCCGTTCCTGTGGCTTATCGATCAGCGAACTATGTTGCCGGTGATCATGTTCGTCATGTTGTGGATGAGCATGGGCAACAATTTCCTGGTCTTCTTGGCCGGTTTGCAGACGGTGAATACCGAGCTGTACGAGGCTGGCAAGGTAGACGGTATCGCCCATCCATTGCAGGAAATGTGGTATATTACTCTGCCATCGATGAAACCGCAGGTGCTCTTTGGCGTTATCAACGCGGTAGTGCTTATGTTCTCGGCTGGATTTGAGATTTCACTATCTCTCGCCGGTCTCCCCAGCCCGCTCTACGCAGCGCACATGATCTTGTCGCACCTGTATGATTATGCCTTTATCCGTTTTGAGATGGGGTATGCGGCCGCAATTGCCGTGATACTTTTCATCATCACCTTCGGTGTCGGGCAGGGCGCCTTGCGTCTGCTTTCAACCAAGGATGAGTAGGAAAGGAAGGGGAAGCGGTAAATGATAATTCGAGTTGGCCGATTCAAGATGACGAGCGGTGAGTTTACGACCATCGCGGCTTTGACAATCCTCGCCGCGTTCATGTCGTTGCCACTGATCTTCGTCGTTTCGCACGCACTAAAGCCTATTGATGAGCTTTTCCTATTTCCGCCGCGCTTTATCGTGCGCAATCCCACTTTGCGTAATTTCCAAGACCTGCTCATTGCGACATATTCCTTGAATGTGCCGTTCATTCGATACATATTCAATAGTGTATTTGTCGCGTTTTGCACGGTCGTAGGTGGTGTGTTGCTGGCGAGCCTGGCGGCCTATCCGCTGGCAAAACACAACTTCCCGGGACGCAATGCCATGTTCATGGTGGTTATTGCGGCGCTCATGTTCACGCCGCAGGTGACTGCGATCCCGCGGTACCTCGTGGTTTATCAGCTTGGCATCATCGACACCTACTTTGCGCTGGTCCTCCCCAATCTGGCGATCCCTTACGCGCTCTTCTTGATGAAGCAGTTCATGGAGCAGATACCGGGGGCACTCATTGAGTCGGCTAAGATAGACGGCGCTACAGAGTGGACTGTATTTTGGCGGGTCGTCATGCCTTTGGTAACACCGGCCTGGGCAACGTTGGTGATTATAATTTTCGTTGCTACCTGGAATGACATTTGGGGGCCATTGGTGTTTACGCGTACGGAATCGATGCGGACCTTGCCTATCGCTCTGCAGACCTTGATTAGCCAGGGTTCTGTGGCGCGCCAAGGCGCATATGCCGCCGCGACATTCATCATGATCACGCCGCCGGTGGTCCTCTTTACTTTGGTGCAGCGGCGCGTGATTGCGACAATGGCACATTCAGGAATCAAGGCGTAACTGCGCGACAGACAGCAACATTACCAATAGTGGGTAAGGGAATGGCAACAATGTTTGGACACAAAGGGTCAAGACTAAAGGCACTGCTGGCGGTGCTGGCGGCGGTATGGCTTGTCTTTACGTCGGCCGGCACGGCTTCTGCTTTGGAGCTTGATCCAAAGTTGTCGTACACAATCGATCCCCGCAATCAACGGGTGCCGTCCCCGCTCCCCTATATTTTTGAGAAAGAAATCAACGGCATCCACCTCCCGACAGGCGCCTTCAAAGAGCCTTCGGACCTCTACCTCGACCACGAGGAGAACCTGTGGCTCGCCGACACTGGGAATGATCGGGTACTCAAATTCTCACAGGAAGGCGAGTACCTTATGGAGATTAGCAACCTGAGCAAGCCGGAAGGTGTCTATGTCGATCCTGACGGAAACATCTTTGTTGCTGACACAGGCAATAACCGCATTCTCCGGTTGGACCCCGAGGGCAACTTCGTTGATGAGTTCTTCAAGCCTGAGACTACTCTGGTTCCTATCGATCATACGTTTGCACCTAGCAAGCTCGTGGTGGACCGGAGTGGACGCATTTACACGCTTGAGGCAGGGAGCAACCTTGGCATCATTGTGCTCGATGGCGAAGGCAACTTCCGCGGCTTCTTTGGGGCTACGCGCTTGGACTTTAGCCTGCGCCGATTGATTGTGAGCATGTTCGCGACGCAAGAACAGCGCCGCAAGATCTTCCTGCCGCAACCGACGCCGCACTCGAATCTTTACCTTTCCGAAGATGGCTTCCTCTACACCGTCGTGGCTACGGCGGTAAAGGACCAATTGCAGAAGCTCAGCCCGGTGGGTGTGAACGTCTATCCCCACTCGACGTCTGTGGCCATTTACATGCGCTTCTTCAAGGAAGATTCGCTCAAATTCTATGGCGAACGTGAAGGGGCGGGTAGGCGCACTCAGTTCCCGCGTTTCTCCGATGTAAACGTCAATGAGGCGGGCATCATTACGGTGGTAGACGCCAACTCTGCGAAAGTCTATCAATACGACCAAGATGGTGAGCCGTTGCTCGCGTTTGGCGGGCGTGGCGTACAGCAGGGGCAGCTTGGGTATCCCACCAGCGTGGTGACGGATGCCGCCGGTTCCCTGTATATTTTGGATGCAATTCGTAACAACATCCAGGTATATCGTCCCACGCTCTTTGCACGGCTTGTGCACTCAGCGAGTAAGTTCTATTGGGACGGCCGCTACGATGAGGCAGCGAATCTTTGGCAGCAGGTGCTGAAGCTTGATGCCAATATGTATCTCGCCCATAGCGCGTTGGGGAAGGCCCTCTACCGTCAGGAACGGTACCAGGACGCGATGGTCGAGTATTTCAGAGGCTACGATAAGGATGAATACGCCAAGGCCTACTCGGAGGCACGATATCTGTGGATGCGGGCGAACTTCGGTTTGTTCATGCTCTACCTGTTCTTGGGTATCGGTGCGATCATAGTTATTCCACGTGGCACGCGTCGGGTATTTGAATTTGGATTCGAACGTGGAATCCTAAAGCGGGAAAGCACCTGGTTCAAGATCTATCGCCAAGCGGTTGGAGTCCTGCGGGACCCGATGGAGACGTTCTGGGCATTGCGCGAAGAATCAACGTGGTGGACTGTGTGGACGCTATTGGGGTTAGCCATCATGGTGCGCATGCTAACGCTCAATACTGTCAGCTTTCACTTCTCGGCGATTGATCCCGAGGACATCAATTTCGTACTGGAAGTCTCCCGCATACTCGTGCCGTTCGTTGTCTGGGTAGTTGCGAACTACGGCGTGAGTGCCATTTTCTACGGTGAGGGTTCCCCGAAGGTGGTGGCAGCGACAACTGCATACTGCTTGCAGCCCTACATCTTGATTGCACTGCCGCTGGCACTGATTTCAAACGTGCTTACCCAGGATGAGAGTGCCTTGTACGGTTTTGCCCAGACGGCCATGTACTGGTGGATGGGTATCCTGATCTACTTACAAGTGAAAGTGGTGCACGACTTTGAATTCAAGCGTGCAGCAGGTGTGAGTTTCTTGAATATATTGGGTATGGTTGCAATCTTTGGCATCTCCGCCCTTAGCTACTTTATGTCGTCGCGGGTGATCCGCTTCTTATGGGAGGTCATTTATGAAGTTGTCACTCGCTAAGGTATGGCGTGTCGTACGGTATTTTGTTCCGCTAGTTCTGCTCTTCACCATACTGCCTATCACACCGGCGACTGCCGCCCCGGCCTTGGATCCGGCGAAAGAGCTCGGCCCGGAGTTTGAGCAAGTGAGCAAGGTTGAGCACCTCTCGCTCTTCCTTAACAAAGAGAATTCACAACTGGCAGTGTTCGATGACCGTGAAAATGGCCGGCTGTGGCGAAGTTCGCCCATTCTCGAGAATCCGGAAGCGGTTTCCGATTCTATCAAGGCCCGTCTGAACTCGGTTGTCATTGTCGAATACACTGACAAGGTGCGCACGCAGACCCGAGTGGCAGATATCATCTCCGACCTGCCGAAGATGACCTTTACTCCCATCGACGGCGGCATCAAGGTTGACTATCTGTTCGAAGAGTTGAATATCGGCTTTACCATCGACTATTGGCTGGAAGATGATCGCCTTGTGGTGGCTGTGCCCGATGACAGTGTGCGTGAGACGGAAGAACGCTTGTTGGTTACGCTGGACATCATGCCTTTTCTCGGGGCTGCTTCCAACGAGGAAAAGGGGTACCTCTTCGTGCCGGACGGCCCTGGCGCAATCGTGCACTTCCGACCGGAACAACCTGAATATCGACATAACTTCCTAGCTGAAGTCTATGGGCCGGCGCTATTCTCGTTCGAGCCCGAACAGCAGCAGGGTCCAATCCCAGTGCCAGTCTTTGGCTTGGTGCGTGGTGAAACGGCATTTACGGGTATTGTCACCAAGGGCGACATGGACGTAAATGTCAGTGCCGCGCTGAGCTACACTGCGCTTGGCTATAATCGTATTTCCGGCCAGTTTATTTTTAGACGAAAAGCGCCGTTCCCATTGCGGCGTGCGTCTTTTGTGACGCGCTTTGAGCAGGACCGGGTTGAGGGCGACCGTGAACTAAAGTATGCGTTCCTGCGCGGCTATGACGCGACATATGTGGGCATGGCAAAGACCTACCGCGAATTCTTGATGAACGAGCGCGGCCTCCAAAGGCTTGAGGAACCGGCGCCCTTCCTCCATTTGCGGATCTTCATGGCCATGCAACGACAGGCCTTTCCACGCGACCAGTTCATCAAGATGACTACGTTCGATGAGGCTTTGGCGATGCTGAAGACTCTCAGGGATGAGCGAGGTTTGGAAAACCTCCGGGTTACTCTTGTGGGCTGGAACCAGGATGGCTATGACTGGTCATTGCCTAAACGGCTGCCGCCGGAAGGCAGACTTGGTGGCGATGAGGGTCTTCGCTCTGTAGCAAATTATGCCAATGCGAACAACATACCGCTTTACTTGGAAGACAATTACCTCTTCGGTTTCCGCAACATTGACTCCTTCTTCCGGTTCAATCCGCTTACTGATGTGATACGGGGAGCCAATCGATTGCCGATTACGACCAATTATGTTGGCTTTAAGCGGAAAGAAGACGAGCCGCATACCGAGGTGCAGCTACTGCGTCCGGAAATTGCGCGCGACCGGTACGCTAAAGACGATATTGCGAAAATGAAGGATTATGGGGTATCCGGGGTTGAATTCCGTTTCTTTGGGAAAGTGGCACTTAACCACTATCCCATCCTCTTTTCCGGTAGATCGTCATTTACCGTCGGTCTGAGATTGATTGGTTTGGTCGCACTTGTGTGGCTTGGCTTGTACACTGTCTTGATTGGGACTCGTCGGCCCGGCGACACCATATTCGGTCAATTTGCTGGCGGACCGATCTGGCGGCCCATTGCCACTGCCGCGCTCTTGGTTGTCTTGTTGGGAGGCTTGTTCCTTGAGGTCCGGGGCTTGCAACAGCCGGTTGACACTGCGAGAGGCGGCGAGAAATTGAGTCGGCAGGACTTTGTGGATGTGTGGAAAGACATAATCGAGATTAGTAAGCAGGAGACCGGCACGGCTGTGGTTCAGGGCGCAAATGCCTATATGCTCGATACCACTGACTTCTTCACTCGTGTGCCACTGGATCGCTACAATTATGTGTTCAGCGAGGAAACGGTGCCGTTCTTCCCGCTGGCGGTGCACGGGCTCGTGCGCTATACGGGCGATGAGAGCAACCTTCGCAGTGACCGCGATGAGTTCCTGCGGGCCATAGAATATGGCGCTCTGCCGACCTTTGAGTTAACGGCTAATCCAAGCGTTCTCTTGACGCGGACCCAGTATAATCGTCTCTATTCTTCCCGTTTCGCTGATTGGGAGCCTCAGATTGTCGACGAGTATGAGTTGTTTATCAGGCAACTGGGCTACACGGTAAATCTGCTAATGGAAGACCATAGACAGATTGCCGATGGCGTCTATGAAACCGTGTATGAGGATGGTACGCGTGTGATTGTAAACTACAAGACGCGTCGCTATACTGACGGCGAACACGCGGTCGAGGGCCAGAATTATCTCATTATTCCGCCGCGGAGGTAACGACTATGCAATTTGAAGATAATTATATGTGGGTCTTGATACTCACCGGGCTGGCTTTTGTTGTGCCGGCGAGCATCCTGTCGTTCCGCGTTGTCCTGTCAGCGGTGGGTGTGCGCCTGACCTATAGGGTGCAGCGTGCTATGGACGGGTACTTCTACATCAGCACGTGGATTGTGGGCTTCATGATCTTTCTTGCATGGCCGCTGTTTCAGTCGCTCTACGTCAGCTTCCATAATGTTAAGATCACGAGTTCTGAACTCAAGCTGACCTTTATTGGGTGGGAGAATTACGCTGAGCCATTCTTGGAAGACATTCACTTCCTGCCGTTATTTACCAAGACGGTGGCGAATCTGCTGACGGACCTGCCAATTATTCTGGTGTTTTCATTGTTTGTTTCCATCTTGGTTGTGCAGGATCTGCCTGGCCGCGGCGTGTTCCGCATGCTGCTCTTTATGCCGGTCGTGATTGGCTCAGCGATTGTCATTCGGCGCTTGTTTGGTGAGGGTGTAAGTACGGAAGCCATTGGCGTGAGTGTGCAAACGCTTAGCGAAGTGGTGTTTACCTACTTGCAGGGCACAATTGCGGATTGGGTTCTCGACTTGGTAAACCGGGTGACGCTGGTTCTCTGGCGAACCGGTGTACAGATCCTCATTTTTGTCGCGGGTCTGCATAGCATTCCGCTGACAATGCGTGAGGCAGCGAAGACCGACGGGGCCTCCGGCTGGCAGATCTTCTGGCGCATTACACTGCCCATGCTTTCGCCGGTCATCTTGGTCAACGTTGTGTACACAATCGTGGATTCCTTTACCGACAACTTCAACGAGGTGCTTACCTACATTCAGACTGTGGGCCTGACCCGAGACTTCCGGCTTGGCTACGCGGCAGCTCTGGGCTGGATGTATTTTGCCTCCATCTTCCTCTTCATGGCGTTAGCGTTGGTGATATCAAGCCGCTTCGTATTCTATGCGGGTGAACGGTAGGGAGTACCCTGGTATGGCTGAATCTGTATTTGTTATTCGACAGCGCCAAGGCGTACTGGGTGCACTGACATCACGGAAGTGGTGGGAGAATGTATTCCTCCGCCTCGCGACGTATATCATTCTGATAAATGTCTGCTTTGTCTTCCTCTTTCCAGTCATCTACATGTTCTCAACGTCGCTAAAGACGGTTGCAGACTTGGCTGACCTAACTGTGCTCTGGATTCCCCGCACCTTCTTCTGGAGGAATTATGAGCTTGCCATTAGCGGTATGCTCTATTGGCAAGCGGCGCGCAATAGCGTCATTATTTCGCTGGGTTCCGGCATTCTGCAGACCGTTGCCTGCTCGTTTGTAGCCTATGGTTTTGCTCGAATACCCTTTCCGGGACGTGATGTTCTCTTTCTGTTGGTGCTGTTCACGTTCCTGGTGCCGCCACAGACCATCATCGTTCCTCTCTTTATCCTTTACCGAAACCTTGGGTTCATGGATACGTACTTCCCTTTCTTGATCCCTGCGCTGTTCGGTCATGGTCTGCGAGGCGCACTCTTCATTCTTGTGTTCAGGCAGTTCTTCCGAAACTTACCCTATGAGTTGGAGGATGCCGCGCGCATTGACGGCGCGGGACCCTTCAGCGTCTATTGGCGTATTATGCTGCCCTTAGCGGCCCCGGCCATTATCGTGGTGTTCCTGTTTTCTTTGGTGTGGCATTGGAACGACTTCTTCGAACCGACGATTTATCTCTTTGACCAAAACAACTTTACCCTGCCGTTGCGCTTGTCCATTTTGAGTGCCGCATTGCTGCAAATGCTCGCCGGCCAAGGTGCAGGGGATGAGTTTAATGAAGCGGTTATCATGGCCGCGTCATTCCTTGTCGTTATGCCGCCCCTTGTGGTATACCTCTTTACCCAACGCTATTTCGTGGAGAGTGTGGACCGTACCGGCTTGGTTGAATGATCCGGCGGGGAGTGTTCGTCCTAGTCTTCAAGACGGGTACTCCGGGTGATGGGTGAAGGTGTATAGTGCACGGCATAGGTGATTCCGCATGGGCAGGCCCTGCTAGGTGCCAAACAGAGCGTGTATCTTGCGCCTGTGCGTTACCGGGGACCAAGCCCTCATTGCTAACCTGCTCCCTTGCCCGCTGAAGGCGGCTATACAGGTGACATGCCATTGATTGGTTCGCGCTTCTGGCCCAGTTCTTGTTTTTGATGTATTCGCGGATGCTCGTGTGCGGCGCAAGCGGTACCTGCAGTGCAAGTCCTCGCGTAACAGAAGCAATAACCGCGGTTTGAAACATCGCTCTGTTGGTTGTTAGTTGCTCGGTGACTGAGCATAGTCGAGCAGAACCCTGCCTCGTTCAGTAGCATACCCAGTTCATCTTCAATGGAGCCCTACAGGTATCAGCCGCAGAACCCGCCCAGACGTAGGCGGCGCCCCGCTTTCCTGGCATGGGTGGTCGCAATGGCCCTGGCCTTGGCGGGCGTGATGTTGCTCACCAGGCTTGCCCCAGAGCCTTCCGAAGCCATCCTTACGGTTACTGAGAGTACACCGCTACCCGCTAGAGAAGTGATTGCCACGGTTTCTCCGCCGCGTCCACACTTCTCCTACACCTGGCTGGAAGAGAACCCGGCCCCCGTTCTCGCCAACTTTACGGCGCAGTCTGCAATTCTTGTCGACCTTGCCACAAAGTCCGTCCTCTACGCGCACAATGAAGATGAGCAGCGAGCGCCTGCCAGCACGACGAAAGTCCTCACCGCCATCATCGCTTTGGAGAACGCCGCACCCAGCCAGGAGGTACTGGTTTCTCAGCGAGCAGCCGCTGCGGAACCCAATGTGATGGGCTTGCAGGCTGGAGAAGTAGTGCCCTTGGAAATACTTCTGTACGGAATGATGCTTGATTCGGGGAATGATGCTGCAATGGCCGTTGCCGAGGGTACGTTGGGCTACGATGAGTTCATTGTGGCCATGAATGCCAAAGTGCAGGAGCTTGGTCTCCAGAACACGAAGTTCAGCAACCCGACCGGATTCGATGAAGACACCCTGCCGCATTACTCCTCGGCTCACGACCTAGCAGCGCTTGCTAAGTACGCCCTCGAGTGGACGCCCGCAATCATCGACTATGCCAGTGTGAAGCGCATAGAGTTCACTGCCACTGAACAGCATGGCTGGTATGGGCCGTGGAATCTCAATCGATTGTTGTGGACGTACGCGGGCACCTACGGCCTAAAGCCAGGCTGGACTCCGAACGCCGGCTATTGTTTGGTGGCAGTCGCGGAGCGGAACGGCCATCATTTGCTTGTCGTTGTAATGGGGTCACAGCAGCATTTCACCGATGCTGCCGTTCTGCTGGACTACGGCTTCACGCAAGTCAGCGCGTAGTCGGCAGGGCGGGCCGGCGCAAGGGCATGCTGGTCTGCTTGCGTTTAGCCAGGAGTGAGAAGCGTAACCCCTTTGACGAAGATCCGGTACGTGTTCGCTGCTGTGGCGGAGCCGGCGACTTGGACTTTTCCTCGGAGAGAGGGTCTAAGGCAATCGGATGCCGAGTGCGGAACTGCAGGGGCTATGCGGAGGGAGTTCCGTTAGAAGCGCCGGCTTCTTCGGAGACGCTTATGCGAATGCTGCCGCCGCTGCTGCGCAGTTGTAGACTGGCCGTACCTGCCCCGAGCGATCCGCTGAATTGACCGGTGCCGTACCGGTTCCGTGCCTCGCCTGAAGCCCCAGGAACATTCACGTCCACACCGCCACCGGAAGATGCAGCGTCAATGGCGACCTCAGAATCTGCATTTAACACCAGCATAACTCCGCCACCGGCACTCTCAACGTGATGGTCCCCTTCGCGGAGCGCGGCATGGTTGATGCTCACAGACCCCCCGGCAGCTCTGACATCGAGACTTTCTACTCGTCCCAGCAGTGAGACCGGCCCGCCTGCGGAAACCGCCTGCAGCGAAGCGACGTTGCCGATCACCCCGATGGCGCCACCGGAGGAGTTTAGTTTGAGTTCCCCGGCTACGTCAGTAAGCTGTATCGACCCACCGGAGATTGAGGCTTCCAGTGGCGTGGTTATACTATGACCGGACATGCTGCTGCCCACAACCTGACAGGTGAGAGAGCGCAGCGGAGGCAAGCGGAGGGAGACGTTGGGCACGCCGGCCCACACCGCGTTCGCGTAAACGGAAAGCACGTACGTGTCGTCTTGTTTGAGTACAGACCACTCCCAATCGTGTCCTTCCCGGTCAAAGCTAACGTGTGCCTCGCCGGACGCTTCCTCGATTGTGAGCGCGCTGCCTTCGATGTCAACCACCATGCGGGCATCGGCTGGAATTGAAAACGATTGGCCCTGCAAGTCTACGGGCGTGAATCCCTGTTCTTCGCGCTGCCGCTTGCGATTCAGTCCGCGCAGGGGCATGCGGATGCTCCCCCTTGGCAGATCGGTCACCGCGCGCGAGATGCGGTCTTCCACTTTAGAGAGCGTTTCGCCGAGAGACCGTTCCACCTCTTCCCACCAACTACTCTCCAATATCGACGAGAACCCGCTTCCTGCCCTATCGTTGCCCTTGCCGATTGCACCGAGTAGGCGTTCTGCATCCTCTACGGAGATCTTGCCCTCGCGCAGCATTTCCAAAATCAAGCGTTCTTCATCGCCCATATTGCTACTCCTTGTGCGCGAGGCGGCTCAGTGCCTCTTCAACACTCAGCGCTCCGCTTTCAACTTCCTGCAGGGTGCGCAGGCGCTCAGCCTGTACTGCCGCATCATCTGAGGTCGGCCGATGCCCGAGTTGGGCAATGATTTCTTCCAAGCGCGCGCGCACAGTGGGGTAAGAGACGCCAAGTTCTTTTTGGACCTCGCTCATGTTGCCGCGAGCGACCAGAAAGATTTCGACGAACCGCTGCTGTTCAGAGGTGAGCCGGTTGAATGGATTGAGATGAAAGTCCCCTTCCAGGGCGACGTTGCACGACGAACACCGTAGTCGCTGTACGGTGAGTTCGCTAGAGCATACGGGGCAGCGCCCTAGCACTTCCGGCGTTTGGGAACTACCCAAGATGTTCCGCATGGCGTGCCTCCCAGTGAACAGTTGAAGTATTCTAATCTCTATCTTTAGAAAGAGTAGCAGAGCGTGCAGAAATTGTCAACAGAAAGAGGCTTTGGTTAGAAAACTGCATAGTATGGTTGAGTTTGTGAATTCACGTTACGAGAGCGGCACACAACTCGGTCACCTTGAAAATCTCAGGCGAGCGGGAAACTGCGCAGAGATTGAGCGGAATAGAACTGCGGAGAAACGTCGATGGCAAACGTGCCGATCCTGGGGAGCAGCATTGGAGGCACAGCGAACTTTCCCAAGAATTCAGCTAGCCGCCAATCTGAGACATGGTGCGGTTTGCGCGCTGGAAGAACTCACCCTCGTTGATGCGGTGCTTGAGCTCTTTCTGCCAAATTGCCGCCCGGATGATGTGCTCGAGCTCACTGTCGCTGGCTCCGTCGCGCATGGGCAGGCGCAAATCGGTTTCGCGCACTGAGAAGAGACACGTGCGCAGCATGCCTTCGGCGGTGAGCCGAATGCGATTGCAGGTGGCGCAGAATGGTTCACTCACGGGGTTGATGAAGCCAATCTCGCCATTGTCGTCGGCAAACCGGTAGACGCGGGAGGTCGAAGAGGGATCGGTGGGTATGGGCACAAGCGGCACGGACATGGCGCTGTTGATGATGTCCAGTATTTCGCCGCCCGTAAGCACTTTTTCTTCGCGCCAGATGCCGTCGGCATCCAAGGGCATGAACTCTATGAAGCGCACGACGTAGGGCTTGCGCCGCGCCAATTCGGCAAATGCGACCACTTCACCTTCCGTAAAGCCGCGGATACCCACACAGTTTAGCTTTATTGGGCTAATGGAAGGATACTGCTCAAGCTCTTCAAGACCTTCTAGAACAGCATCCAGCGCATTTCGGCGCGTCATATACGCGAATTGCTTGGGTACCAAGCTATCCAAGCTCACGTTGATGCGGGTTAGCCCGGCTTCGGCCAGCGGCTTGGCAAGTGACTTCAGGCGAAAGCCGTTGGTAGTAATAGAGAGGCTTTCCAGTTCATCGATAGCCCGCAAGCGACTGATGAGATAGGGAAGATCCTTGCGTACGGTGGGCTCGCCACCGGTGATGCGGATGTCCCTGATGCCTAGCTGAACAAACAACCTGGCGAGCCGCTCGACCTCTTCATACGTTAAGATTTCATCGCGCGGCACCCACTGCATCATCTCTTCGGGCATGCAGTAGCGGCAGCGAAAATTGCAGCGGTCCGTTATTGAGATGCGCAGATTCTCTATCTGCCGACCAAAACTGTCAATCAGCGGCTGCATGCAACACTCTCCCAACTGTGTCTTTTCGCACCGGTCATGCGCACAGAGGCCAATAATGTACCGAAGTGCACGTCGCGTTTAGCCTAATCTGCACACCACAAGGGCCTTTTGAAAGCTTTACTCTACCCGTGAGTTAGACTAGGGTAGTGTCTATGTCCCTGTGAGTCCCATTATAGCGCAGGATTGCCGTTCACGTTGCGAGTGTAGTGAGCGCGTGCGCAACTGCTTTGTCCTGCTCCGGCAGGACGGTGCGTGGGTCCAGAATCGCGGCATCGTCTTCTATCCGCGCCACAATTGGCGGCGAGCCGGAACGGAGATGGTCGGCCAGCCAATCAGGGGAGTGCGCAGTAGAAGTAAGCCTGAGCACCCAAGTAGGCAAGGTCTCACCGGGAAGCGCTCCTCCGCCAATGGCGGACACACCTGATACCACCGTCGCGGTTAGTGAGGTAGCGTGGGCGGCGGCAAGCGTCCGCTGCCAGGCGCGAGCCCTGCGCTTGAGCCTCTTCGTGTCCGCGGCAATCATCTGCCAGACGGGCAGGTGTGTGAGCGCTTCCTGCTTGCGGTAGTGGGTCAGTGTGGCTTCCAGGCCCGCGATAGTCGTCTTGTCGAGCCTCAGGGCGCGAGCGAGCGGGTGCTGCTTCAGCACTGCTATCCGGTCGCTCCGGCCTACAATCAGCCCTCCTTGCGGCCCGCCGAGTAGTTTGTCGCCGGAGAAACTTACTACGGCGCAGCCGGCGGCAACTGTCTCCTGCACGGTGGGTTCGCGGTGAAGCCCGTATGCAGCCGTATCGAGTAGCGATCCACTGCCCAGGTCATAGAGGACAGGCACGTCCCGTTGCCGCGCCTGCGCAACTAGGGAGCCCAGCTCTGGTTCATGGGTAAATCCCACTACGCGGAAATTGCTGGTATGGACGCGTAGAATGGCCGCAGTCGTCGGCGTAATCGCGCGCAGGTAGTCTTCGACGTAGGTGCGGTTGGTTGTACCTACTTCGACCAAGCGCGCGCCGCTTTGCCGGAGCACGTCGGGAATTCGGAACCCGCCGCCAATCTCAACCGCTTCGCCGCGGGAGATAATCACTTCTTTGCCTACTGCCAGTGCGCTCAGCACGAGAAAGATCGCGGCGGCATTGTTGTTGACGGCGAGGGCATCTTCCGCGCCCGTAAGGTCTGTGAGGGAGGCGACGAGGTGCGCATAACGGGAACCCCGCGTACCGGCGTCGAGGTCGAATTCCAGGTTAGTATAGCCGGCACTCACCGACGCCATAGCCTGGATCGCAGCCCGGCTCAAGGGCGCGCGTCCCAGATTTGTGTGCAGAATGACGCCGGTCGCGTTGATGACGGACCGGAGAGAAGGGAGAAACTCATTTACCGCGGCGCGCTGCAGGTGGCGCGCCAGCGCTTCAAGTGTAGGGACAGCCTCCCCAGCGCGGATGCTGCTGCGAGCCGAATCGAGCACGCCGCGCGCGAGATCGACTTGAATGTCGTGCGACAAACTTAGGTCTAGAGACTGCACGGCGGGCGCGGCGAGCAGACGGTCTACGCTCGGTAGTTGGCGGAGGGCTTGCCTACGCGCCGTACTTGGCGAGTTTTTGCGCATGGCCCATTGCAAGCTGCATTGCATCTTGTGCCGGGAAGCGGCCCAGGCTGCCCTGCACGAGAGTGCGCTCTGTAAACTCGGAGACGCTGTCGCTTATGCAGGTATTGCTATACAGGGCAAACGGCACCGGATGCCACGAATGCCCGCTGAGCGCCGAAGGCGAGGAGTGATCACCAGTAATCACGAAGACATCCGGTTGGAGCCGGAGCAGGGCCGGAATCAGGCTATCGATCTCTTCGAGCACCTGGACTTTCTTGTTGAAGTCGCCGTCTTCACCGGCAGTGTCAGTGGCTTTCACATGAAAGTAGAAGAAGTCGTAGTCATCCCAGTCTTGCTGCAGCGTCTCAAACTCATCCCAGATCGTGTCTCCGGTCTCCAGCACCTCCATGCCCACCAGCTTGGCCAGGCCGCGGTACATTGGGTATGTGGCAATCGCGCCGGGCGTGAGCTTGTAAATTTGCGGCATGGTTGGAATTGCGGGCAGGCCCGCGGCGCCGCGCAACAAGAGCGCGTTCGCAGGGTCCTGTCCCTGTAGCACCAGGGCGGCCTCGGAGAGAAAGCCATTGACGATTTGTGCCATGGGGGCGGCATCTTCATGGGTCGGTTCAGCCGCCAGTGGCGGAACGCCGGCGCGTTGCGGGTCGGTATCGGTCACGTAGTCAGAGAGGCCTTCCCCGCGAAACACAACCAAGGCCCGGTGGCCGGATTCAGTCTCGACGAATACTTCCACCTCGGGCAGGTGAATGTGACGCAGGAGCGCGCAGAGCTCGCGGTTTACTTCAGTGGCAAGACGGCCCGCGCGACGGTCAGAGATGTCTCCTCTCTTGTCGACGGTGGCAAAATTCGCGCGAAAGCAAACGTCGTTTGACTCGATAGGAAAGTCAATGCCTAGCGCGGAGAGAACCCCGCGGCCGATATCGTACTTGATGGGATTGTACCCAAAGAGCGCGAGATGTGACGGGCCGCTGCCGGGCGTGATGCCGGGCGCGATCGGATCTGTGGCTCCGCAGATGGAGAGGCCGGCGAACCGATCGAGGTTTGGGATTCGAGCCATCTCCAGTTCGGACTTGCCAACCTCCGGGTGCGGCATGCCGCCCAAGCCGTCCAATACGAGAAATAGGATTTTGGAAGGCGTTTGTTCGGAAAGGTTTTGAATGAGTGCAAGTGGTACCACAGAAGTCCCCTGCCAGCCGGTATTTGACGCTCCAAGCGCCATACTAGCAGCAAGCGCAAGCGCTGTCTATGGAGCGGCTGGATTGCCCCACGCAGCAACCTCCGTGGGAGGGCTTTGCTGCCCGCATAGGCGGCTCAAAAGGCAATGCCCAGCAGGAATCTAGCAGGCCCCTAGGAACTCTGGCAATGGCAAAACCAATGCGGACGCCAACGAATAAACACTGCACAAGACAAGTGCAAAATGGACTTCCAACCTCACTAAGTGCGTTGCGAATAATTCACGCCACGTCAAAGCAAGGCCTAGGCGGAAATCAGACCGAGCAGCCCTCTAAGTGGATGATCTTCCTATGAGCACTGTTGGAGTGCGGCGAAGTTGTCAGCTTCGTCGCGCGCATTAAGCGGCTCGTTGACGACCTTGCCTTGGATTACGCCGTTCTTGTCGATAATGAATGTGCCGCGCGTGGCGATGCCCATGTCCTCCACGAACACGCCATACTGGCGAGCAACGGCACCGTGCGGCCAGAAGTCGGCCAAAAACGTGGCGGGAAAGCCGTTCTCATCCCTATAGTGCTTGAGCGTCCACTTGGTATCGGTGGAGATCCCAATGACGGCAGCGTCACTGGCGTCATAGCGACCGGCATTGGCGGCAATGCCGCGAAACTCACCGTCGCAGATGCTGCTGAACGCGCCCACGTAAAAGACGAGCACGACGTTCTGCTTGCCGCGATAGTCCGAGAGCGATACTTCCTCGTCATCCTGGTTTACGAGCTTGAAGTCCGGCGCAACTTGGCCGACTTCGGTTCCTTCTGCTGCCATCGCATTACCTCCTCAGTGGTAGCAAGGCGTTAGCCGCGAACTGCGGCCAAACACTCTGGTTTACGTCTCACATTACGCACAACTAATACTGGTCATATTCTACGAAAATCCGCACTGACAGGAAAGGGCTCAGTCCCGTTTATGAGCCAAGTTTTGGCCCTCTGCCATGAATACCGCTACTAAAACGACTTTCCACACAATTTCTGTCCAGTCCAAGGTGAGGTTGACTATGAAAGAAGACTGCGTGATCGGTTTCACACGCCTGCAAGCAATTATGAGCGGAGGAAATTGAGCACCGGTGCAATTGCCACGAGAATGGCAACTGCAAACGGCATGCCGATAGCGGACAGTTCAAATCCTTGTGTGCTGCTCGACTTCAGCCTAGGCGGCTCCTGGATTGAATTTACTTGAAGGCATTGAACTGTCGTGCGCTCTTGTTGGCATGCCGACGGCTTAGCGCTGGCCGTCTGTGCGGCAATTTCTCTCGACTAAGCTGCTCCGCTCCAGACGCCGAATCTCGACCGCTGCACACGTTCTGTTTGTGGTAAGCCATTTCAGATTTTCACTCTTGGTCAGCGGCCGGCAAAGTCGACGAAAACCGGACTGGACCACGCCATTTCCATGTCTGACTGTATGACCCGAACCCAATACGGATTTACACCTGGCTGAGGCGATGGGTCAGTGAAGGTGAATGCGGCAGATTGCGGCCCGTCGCGAGGAGCGAGCGCAACCGTGACTTTGCGGTCGAGCGCCCCGACTGGATATTCCTTGGGTCCCGCGGCGAGGTCTCGAACTGGGATGGCAAAACCTAGAGACTCGGCGGGCGCGTGCGCCAGCACCTGCGGCCCCGCCTTGCCGTATGCGCCGAAGCTGGGGCGGCTGATGAGCGCCGTGCTGGTGGCGAACGCGAGCGTTGCATCTGCGCTGTGGTCCAAGGTCAAGACAACCCCGCTGCGGTAGCCGCACGCTATCGAATGCCACCTCAAGCTATGGTCGGTAACGTCAGAGAGATAAGAGCGCGGGCTGTCAAAGCGGATCGTGTCTACGGCCGTAATTGTGCTCTTAGTAACCGTTGCAGACCCTTCCCAGACTACGCCTGAGTAGCTGGACTTGCGGCTGGCGCCCTGCCAGAGCACGCGCACTCGCTGCGGGTCCGGCGTAACTTCGATTGGATGGGCGTAAATGCGCTCCAAGCCGCGGTAGAGTTCCACGCTCTCCAGGGGCGCGGCGCCGGTGACGGACACCGTGAGCCTAGGCGGCGTGGCAGTGACATACTCAGCACCCAGCGGGTGTCCGTCCGCAGCCACTTGCAGCACGATCCTGGCGCCGGTAGTCGCGTAACATCTGCGGGCCTTCAGCGCCTCAAAGAATGACTCCAACGTAAGGTCAGATGCGTAAATGCCGGTGAGTCCCGCCTGCGCGTAGCGGCGAGGCTGGCAGCCTGGCGTGTCGTTGCCGGGCCGCCCGGTGTGGCTGTCGCTGCCGCCGACAAAGCCCACTGTGTAGCGATGCTCGAGCGCTTCCTCGAGAAACCACTCAAACGTGCCATGTGTAGAAGTAATCTCAATGGCCGGCTCGATGGTTGGTTCATGGTAGGAAAGGTCTGCATGCGCGCCGCCCACGTGCGGCGTAATGAGCACGTCGCTATGGCGATAGGCAGCGTAGAGATCGCGCACATGCGTAAGATCGGTGTCAACGTCGGACTTGTCTTCAACTTGGGCGTGACTGTTGCGTCGGATCGGTTGATTGTGACGGCGGAAGTAGACGTTATGATGTCCGCCGCGCGCTGTCTCGGGCGACCACTCGAAACCAGGGAGAGGAATGAAGCGTCCGGGTTCTGTGAACTCAGCCTCAGCCGCTTGCTGTAGGCGCCAGTCTTCCGCTGAGACCATGTGGTCGTTGCGCTGATAGCCCACGAAGTCCAGCGCGGCAACGTCGCGCGCATACTTGAAAAAGTCCGGTATTTTCGAGGCGAGCGCAACCTGGCCTCCGTGCGGGTCGGCCCAATAGAGATTGTGGTCCGGCTGGCGGTCCGTACAAACAATCGGATTACTGCGCGTTTCAAGACCGCGCTGCACGTCTTCAACGAGAATGCGGTGTGTGCCGGCCGCGTTTGCCACGCATCCTTCAATCTCGCAAAGTCCGTGGTTGCCGGCCGCGAAAGTGAACTGCTCGTGTGCACCTGGTACTGCGATACCCTCTCCCCGCAAGGTGAGTGTGCCAGCGTACGCGTGTGCAGGATTGCCCCACGCATCCTCAACGCGGACCAATAGGCGAAACGGTTCGCCTGCGACGACTGTTGAAGGCGCAACGGCCGCGAGCTTTTCCACGGCTCCACCTACAATGGTCAAGTGAGGCGAGTGTGCAAGTGTGGTGAAGGTGTTGTCTCCCATGGCATCGACGGCGACCCAGAAGAAGCGTTTCCCCTCCAGAAAGGTCTGAGCGCGCGAACCCGGCCCGCCTCCGGTGCGATCACCAAAAGTGAGAACAACCGTTTCTCCGGGCCTGAGCGGGCGGCCTTGCACGCGAATGCGCACAGCCTTGATCTCCTCGACCAAGACGTCTAGGAGCGCACCAGCAGGCGCCTGCACGGTCATGTATTCGGCATGGGCGGGTTCTGTCACCTGCGGGATGCCCCAGTCGGTATCCGATTCCGTGAAGACCCGGATAGCGCCGCCTGCGGCAATCCCGCTGGCGCCGACTGTGTATCTGAGGCGCCATGTGCCGAAAGCGCCGGCTATCGCAGCGCCGGCCGGCTCCAGAGCTGCCGTCCCAAATTCCGTTTGCGGTTCTCCTGCGGACATAGCCTCACTCTTGCGCGTGTAGAAACCGGGAGCGTGTACGGTTGGGTGCGAAACATGTGGCGGGTGCAGCAATCTGGAAGGATGCTGCACCCGCTCGTAGTGTACTACGAAATTGCAGGTTCCGCCTGGGCCGCTTAGGCCAAGGAAGGCACTAACGCTGTGATGGAAACTCCTGCGGCCCCTCAGCCGTGAACGGCGTGTGTGACCAAGAGCGGGTATACGAAAGGCGGAGTGGGCGAGGGACATGCAGTAGTCTATCCTCCGCTACGTTGACCTATAGAATTCGCGCCTTGGACGGTAAGCGACCTTTGCTGCGTCACGAATTGGCTTTCATTTTTTTCTTCGGTGAGTATACTGGGACAAGCCCCGATACCGATCGCCTGCGACTTTCAAGGAAAGTTTTGTAATCAGGGCTACCGCAGCAAACGGCCAAACCGGGTAACGTACGAATCAGAGCAGGGAATCCGCGCACACTCGTCTGCTATGGGGCAGTGCAGGGCGCTTGAATTGGATTGCTGCAACCCTTTGGAGGGAAACGCGGATTCCCGCTCAGAATGGCGATATTTGAAGAATCGCCGGTTGTTGGATAGACTGAGAATTAGTGCGAGAAAACCCAACTGTGTGTGTTGATGAACGAGTGTTAACGTCGCAGATCAGACATGAAGGGAGCCGGTATGGCCCAGGAGATGCCGTGGTACGATCAGTACGTCCGCTTTGGGCAGGTTGTGCTCCATGAGGCTGATCCCCCACACGTAGACGTTGACTGGTGGCAGGAGCGTTGGCGTGAGAACAGCCTAGGCGGCGTCGTGTTGAGTGCGGGCGGTGTCCTGGCATTCTACCCGACAGAGGTGCCCTTCCATCGTCGCAGCGCCCGGCTCGGCGAGCGCGACGTCTTTGGAGAGTTGGTGGAAGCGGCGAAGAAGCAGGACCTCGTAGTTCTCGCGCGGATTGATCCGAGCCTTGCGCACGAAGACCTTTACTACGCTCACGCTGACTGGTTCATGGTAGACCACGAAGGAAGCCCCCGCCGCACAAACGGTTTCTACCAGACTTGCATTAATTCGCCGTATTATCGGGAATACGTGCCTGCAATAGTACGCGAGATTGCCGGACGGTACCCGGTGGATGGGTTTCTCGGCCACAATTGGCAAGGGTATCGCCAGGTTTGCTATTGCACGTACTGTGAAAAGCGCTACGCGCGGGAAGCTGAAATGAGGCTGCCCCCGCCTGCGAAAGATGCGGAAGCCTCCGACGTAGAACGCGCCCACCGCGGGTGGCAGCGCTGGCGCAGAGAAGTGGATGAAGAATTGTGGAGCTTCCTGGATCGAGTAACCAAGGAAGCGCGAGCCGATGCGCTGTGGGTTGGGGACACTACCCATGGCCGGGTAGCATCACTCGCGGAGTTCGCTGTTGCCCAACATGTGGGAGGCCGCGGCGACCGCCCGGTCTGGACGGCGGGGCTGGTAAGCCGCATGGCACGGGGCGTTGCCGGCAGAGGCAAGGCAGCGTACGTAACCGTTAACGCCGGCAGCGGCGCAGCGGACGCGACAAACCTCGCTTCAATTCCCGTAACAATGGCGGAAATCGTGGCGCACGGCGCATGGCCGTGGGTGAATCTGGAGTCTGTGCCGCGCGATCGGCGCGTTTTCAAGGAGATTACGCCCGCCCTCGCCTGGCAAGCGCAGCATCAGCAAATCCTGGGCGGTCGCACGCCCGGCGCCACCGTAGGCGTGCTTTACGGGACAAGCAGCGATGCAGATGCGGTGAGCGGTCTTAGCAGTCATGTGATGGGCGCGTGTGTGGCCCTCCTGCGTGCACGCATTCCATTCGATCTCGTGGAACTGGATCGCATTCAAGCGGGGGCCCTCCAAGATTATCAATTGATTGTCCTGCCGAATATCAGCGAGCTCTCCGATGGCCACGCCCAACAGATTCGGAGCTTTGTGAGTAGCGGCCGCAGTCTCGTGGCGACGTTTGAAGCGTCGCGGCGTGATACCTCCGGCGAGTACCGCACCGACTTTGGCCTGGCGGATGTCTTTGGCGTCACGGCCACTGGGCATGTGCCGCTTGAAGGTCTGGACAACGCACAGTATCAGATTGGCGGAGATCACCCGATCGTCCAAGCGTTTGCCGATAGCATTGTATTGCCCGCGGCCTCACGCCTTAGCCTGGTGCAGTCCTTGGCGCGCACAGACACTCCCTTGGTGTTGGTGCCGCCGGCTGCTGCCGAGCCTGCAGAATTCGCGCTGGCCGAGATTCCCCAGGTCTCACGGCCGGTGATGTTTGCGCGCGAACAGGAACAGAGCCGCATCGTCTACTTCCCGGGAGACATCGATCACGCTATCTGGGAACAGAATAATATCGACTTGGCGAGCCTGCTCGCCCATGCGGTGCGCTGGGCCCATGGCAGCGATTTGCCGGTTACGGTTGAAGGACCGGGCCTCGTTGACATTGGCGTGCACGTCTATGGCAATATGCTCCAGGTACACTTGGTGAATCTTACGAGCGCGGATGCTTGGCGCGGGTCGGTAGAGGAAGTAGTGACTGTGGGTGCGCAGGAACTTTGCGTGGTCTTGCGGCCCGGCAACGCCGTCCAGGATGCACAGTTGCTTGTGCGAGGCGAAAGCCCGGAGTATACAATTAGCGATAATGTGCTTAGGGTCACTATCCCGGAGCTTGGCGCCCACGAGCTCGTAACGGTGCGCTTTGCGGCAGAAGCCGCCTCGCAGGCTGCGACACAGTGACAGGCACGCGACAAGAGATCAGGTAAAGAGACCGGTACACCGCTCACATAGGGGAGGGATGCGGCCATCGGCTCCTCAGAGAATGGTCCTTCTGACGAGGGCGATGGCGCTTCCCAACACGAGCGCCACCGCAATCCAAGCGTTGTACCAGTAACGCCACCCCCCGACCCCAAAGGGCACGAGCGTCGGCGACGGTCAGGGTCTTCCTTTGTGCTCGCGGCCGGCTTTGCGGCCTTGATCGCAGTGGGGACCCTCCTGCTCATGCTGCCTGCGGCCACGGCGCCCGGCAAGACGACCACCATTATTGATGCGCTCTTTACCGCCACGTCCGCCGTGTGCGTTACGGGACTCGTGGTGGTGGATACCGCTGAGCACTGGACGAGATTCGGGCACGTCGTCATTCTAGTCCTCATCCAGCTTGGCGGCTTTGGCTTTATGACCAGCTCGATCCTGCTATTCATGCTGCTTGGACAGCGAATACGGCTGCGTCAACGCGTCCTCATGCTTGAAGCGCTCAATGTTTCGGGCATTGGCGGGATCGTTAGCATAGCGCGCAATATAGCTGTTTGGACGATCGTGGTCGAGGTTCTCGGAGTCTTGGCGCTCTCGCTCTACTTTGCGCAGAATGGCGATCCCTCGCAGGCATTCTGGATGGGGCTGTTTCACGGCATTTCGGCATTTAACAACGCCGGCTTCGATCTCATGGGAAGCTTTTCCAGCCTTACGAATTATCGTGGGGAGGAGTTCTTGCTCATTGTGATCGGAGTGTTAGTAGTGTTTGGCAGCACGGGGTACATGGTGTTTCATGACCTTGCGAAAGCGCGGCGCTGGTTGCGCCTGAGCCTCGAAACGAAGTTAATCCTCATTGTCACCAGCGCACTGTGGTTAATTGGAGGGCTCACGTTCTTTTGGCGAGAGCGGACCAATCCACTCACCTTGGCCGGAGAGGTGTGGCACGTACAGATGGTAGACACGTTCTTCCACAGCATCGCCGCCCGCACGGCGGGCTTTGTGTCGCTCCCGATCAGCAACATGACGGAAGATACGACGTTCCTTACAATGGTGCTCATGCTGATTGGCGGCGCTCCCGCTTCAGCCGCAGGAGGCGTGAAAGTCACAACCTTTGCCGTGCTCACTGTGACAATTCTGGCGGTAATGCGCGGTAGAATGCAGACCACAATACTGCGCCGCAGGATTCCCCAGAGTGTTGTCATGCGTTCCCTTGCCATCATTTCACTGGCAACCGTGCTGCTTATCGCCGTGAGTTGGCTGCTCGCGGACTTCGAGTCCTTTGATTTTCTCCCAATTCTCTTTGAGGCGGCGTCAGCGCTCGGCACAGTGGGGATGTCGTATGGCATTACACCGCAGTTGCAAGACGCAAGCCGCCTCGTCTTGGTTGCCGCGATGTTTGTAGGCCGCCTCGGCCCGCTCACGCTGGTGCTGCTGCTTGCGCAGAAACATCAACGTGACCACTTAGAGTATCCTAGTGAAACGGTGCGCGTAGGATAGGAGTTAGGTTATGCCGAAACAACAGATTGCCGTGATCGGATTGGGTCGCTTCGGTTCTAGCGCCGCAATACAGCTTGCCAGCCTGGGCTACGACGTGCTGGGCGTGGACAAGAATGAAGATCTCATCGAGAACATGTCTGACGAGCTTACGCACGTCGTGCGCGCAGATACGTCGAATGAAGGCGCCTTGGAGGAGCTTGGCATTCGCAACTTTGACGTGGTAGTGGTCGGCATTAGCTCGGACGTCCAGAGCAGCATCGTTACCACGCTGATTCTCAAGCATCTTGATGTACCGTACGTTATCGCAAAGGCGCGCGACGAGCTTCATGGCGAAATCTTGGACAGAATCGGCGCTGACAAGGTGATCTATCCGGAACATGAAGCCGGCCTGCGCATCTCGCATACCTTCATTTCACGCGCAATTCTGGACTATGTGGAAGTGGTTCCCGGCTACGGTGTCAGCAAGATTCGCGTGCCCGATCGCTTTGTGGGCCGGTCCTTGCAGGTCTTGGGCTTTGACGAGCAGAGCGGACTGCGGGTGCTGATGATTGGACGCAACAATAACATCGTGTTTGACCCCTACCCCAGTGAGCGCCTGCAAGATGGTGACGTGTTGATGCTGGTGGGAGAAGATCGCTACCTGGGCGATATGGAACTCTAGAATCGCGGGTAAGGCTTGCACAGATGAATGGAAGTGCAGGCGACCGGCGACTATCTTCAGTCACAATTGACGATTGATGCTTGACACATTGCGAAATTCGTGATTTACTGGGTGTAGAGGGGGCGAGCGCCCTCGCAGCAGCACAAAGGGAGGGAGGTAAGCCATGAAGGGAAAACGCTTACCGCTTGACAATCCGAGAGTGCTGTATTGTGTTTGGCAAGTGGACAGGTAGCCCTCCATCCGCGCGAAGTACATTGAGATAGAATGCGGATGGGGGGCGACAAGAACAGGGTGACGAGTTTCGTCTCTTGAAGAGTAGTTTGGGCTGCGCGCTTGCACGGCCGGACTGGAACTACTGCCCGGGTTTAGGGCGATGCATGGGACGGAACTGTGGCCCGACCCAAGAATGGGATTGAGCGCACCTCGGCCAAGCCGGGGTGCGCTTTTGACTGCCTTGCCACAGTGACGGCTTGTTTATACTTAACTTGTAGTTTGAGATTCTTTGCCGCGCGTATCAGCAGCAAGCTAGAATCTAGGTGAAAGCAGCATTCGTCTTTCCATCTGTAATGACAGAGAACGAAGTTCAGGAATTCCACTTGGAGTAAGGCATGAAGGATATTCGCGCTCGCACCCCCGCAGTGGTCTCACGCGGAGCGGATAACCGCGCGCTGGTTATAGAATGGCGCGATGGGCATACCAGCCGCTACGACTGGGAAAACCTCCGTCGCTCGTGCCCCTGCGCGCTCTGCGCCGGCGAGATGGGCACTCCCGGCTCAATGCATGCCGGCATAATCCTCACAGCCGCTCAGTCGTTTCTCGAATCTATTGAGCAGGTTGGGAGCTATGCCATCCGCATTCAGTGGGAAGACGGCCATAATACGGGAATCTATACCTTCGACGGTCTCCGCGAGGGCTGTCCGTGTTGCGCGGAGCCAGCATAGGACCGCCAGTGGATGGGGAAATGCCGCGGCTCTGGGCAAACCGAAGCACCGGATAGTGAATCGGCCTTCCGAATCGAAGGTACGCGCCACCGGGAACCGGCTATGCGTTGAGGTAGAACGCCGCACTGGGGCAGAGTTCTTGGAGCGGGCACTCACCGCAGACCGGCTTGCGGGCAGTGCAAGTCGCCCGGCCGTGGAAGATCAACAGGTGGGCTATGTCTATCCAATCAGACTGCGGCACGATCTTCAGGAGATCGCGCTCTATCTTGATGGGGTCTTTTTCGCGGGTAAGACCCAGACGCTGCGAGAGACGCGATACGTGGGTATCGACGACAATCCCATCGGCGACGTGAAAGGCCACGCCCAGCACGACATTCGCCGTCTTGCGCGCGACGCCAGGCAGTTCCAGAAGGGCTGCCATAGTGTTGGGCACGGCGCCGCCGAACTTCTCGAGGATAACGTGCGCTGCTCCCTGGATGTTCTTGGCTTTATTCCGAAAGAAACCGGTTGACCTAATCGCCTCCTCGAGTTCTGCCCTGGGCGCGGCCGCGAAGGCTTCAACGGTAGGAAAGCGGGCAAAGAGGGCCGGCGTGACCAAGTTGACGCGCTTGTCCGTGCACTGTGCGGAGAGGATAGTGGCAACCAGAAGCTCCCAGGCACTGTGATGCACCAGGGCGCACTCAGCATCGGGATAGGTGGAGCGGAGGAGGCCGATTAGCTTCGGCAAGCGTTCACGCAGCGCTTTCGCCGACTCTCTGCGCCTTGTGCCGGGTGCTGGCTTCCTGCGTTTTCGTACAGTCATTTCGCGTGCGGGCTTAGGGCCGTTAGGGCCGGTCATTGGCGACCAGGTCGCCGCGGCCGCGCAGGCTCTCGAGATTCTGCGTGTGGACGTGATTGCCGGGCATGATGTCCTGCAGCGCGGCGCCGATCGATTCGCCATACTTGATCACGTGTTCACCGTTTGCTATCGGTTTCACGGCCACTTTGTGACCAAAGGGAATGTCATCAAGGATGGTTATCTCCTGAGGCCCGGCCGGTCCCGAAAACGTGACATTGGTTCCCGGCGCAAGATCCGCGAGCGCGATGGCCGTGTTGTCCCTATCATCAATAATGTGGAGCACTTGTTTCATGTGCACTGTCCTCGGCAACAGGTGAGTGGTTAGTTTAGACATAGTACGGCCATGCGAATTTGCACGTTGCACGGCTGGTATCAGCATACCGCAAGCCGATGCCTGTTGCCACAGCCCTGCTAACCAAGGAGTGAGCTGCAATAGCATGGTGCAGATAGCCTTGGTTCGGCTTCTATCGCGATGGGCTTGGGTGCAGAACAAGCGTTTGACCAAGGTAGAGTCGTGTGATTTAATCAACGGGCACTCTTCAAGCGACAAGCACGGCCAAGCAAGCCGCCGTTTGAGGAAAGTGCTTGTGGGGATATCAACGTTTGGTCGCACCATTCTATTCCAGCCGACGTGCCTCCTAGAGATTTATTGGACATAAGGCTTGAGTGGGGTATCCACAAATCCTGGCTGAATTCAGCTATTTGCGGGTACACTTTTGCCCCACCACGTCCGACAAGGAAGCCCGTGACTACCCTCAACTACCGATTGGTGGGAGAATGACGAAGCGAAAACACCGTGGATCGACTCTGGTCTCGCCTGGTGAGTTGGCGCTTTCTCAGGTATTCGGCATGGGACGGTTGAACGGCCAAGAAACGAAACTAAATCAATCCAATATAAGAGTGGAAAATCATGATTAAGGAACGCATTGCCGCATTGAGCGAACGCGCCCACGAACTTCGGAGGCGGCTTTGACCTCCCGGCGTGGGAAGCCGAAATTGCCGAGCTAGAGGAAAGATCTCTCGATCCAGGCCTTTGGAATATGCCGGATGACGCGCAGCAAGTAATGCAGAAGCTCGCTGCGCGGCGCCGTCTGGTGGACGATTGGAGTGGGTTTTTCCAGGAAGTCGCGGCGCTGGACGAATTCTTGGCGCTGGAGGACCCTGAGCTTGAGGCCGAGCTGGATGGCGAGGTGAGCCGCCTTGAAGCGGATGGCGAAAAGCGCGAGATCCAAACCCTCTTTCAAGGGCCTTATGACGAACGAGATGCCTTGCTTTCTCTCCATGCCGGCGCCGGCGGCACGGATTCCCAAGACTGGGCCGAGATGCTCTTGCGCATGTACATTCGCTGGGCGGAGACACGCGCCTTCAAGCCGCAAATCCTGGAGAGCACACCTGGTGAAGAAGCCGGTATAAAGAGCGTCACATTGCAGATCAGCGGGCCGTACGCCTATGGCAGGCTTAAGTCCGAACACGGCGTGCATCGCTTGGTGCGGCTTTCGCCGTTTGATGCCAACAAGCGCCGCCATACCTCCTTCGCCTTGGTGGAGGCGCTTCCCGTGATCGATGATGACGTCACTGTTGAGATCAAGCCCGATGACGTCAAGCTCGATACGTTTCGCGCGAGCGGCTCCGGCGGGCAGCACGTGAACAAAACCAGCTCGGCAGTGCGGATTACGCATGTCCCCACCGGCATAGTCATTGCATGCCAGAATGAGCGCTCGCAACTCCAAAACCGTGAGGCCGCAATGCGTATCCTGCGCGCGCGACTCTTGGAGCGCAAGCTGCAAGCACAACAGGAGGAACAGGCGGCCCTTAAAGGTGAGCATACCAGCGCGGAATGGGGCAACCAGATTCGCTCATACGTGCTGCATCCCTACACTATGGTGAAGGACCTCCGCACCGGAGTTGAATCCGGCAATACCCGCGCGGTGTTGGATGGCGACATTGACGCGTTTTGCGAGGGATTCTTGCGGCAACAGGCTGAAAAACGACGGCAGCGGACGAACTAAGTCGCCTGGAGAGCGTATTCCAATATGAGGATCACTTGTCCTGCGCGTAGTGCCAGAGTTGCTAACTCTACTCTCGCGGTTGCGCCAGGCATTGGAATAAATCTGTCCTGCGGCGCGGGCCACTCCCTAAGGAGACCTTTGCAAAAATCCGTCATTCCGGCGAAAACCGGATTCCAGATGCGCTTTTACATGTATAGATTGCATATGGCAATCCATTTCACTCTCATCTCAACCTTCCCCTCTAGGGGAGAGAGGTTTCGCAAAGGTCTCCTAAGGTAATGTGCGTATGATCCCTGTGGTGTGCATCGTTGGCAAACACAATTCAGGCAAGACGACGTTGCTGGAGCGGCTCATTCCTTGCCTGCTTGAACGTGGACGGCGGATCGCGGTCGTGAAACACGCCGCACATGGCTTTGCGCTCGACCGGGAGGGCACCGACTCCTGGCGACTCAATCAGACGGACGCCGAGGCAGTTGTGCTTGGCGGACCCGGCGGGGCGGTCACATTTTGCCGGGTGTCGGAAGACACAACGCTCCCGCAACTGCTGGGTCTCTTGCCAATGCTCGGCTTTGATCTTGTGCTAGCGGAAGGCTTCAAGCGGTCTCGGTATCCCAAGGTGGAGGTCCACCGCTCCGAATTGGGACCGGACCTCCTGCTGCCGTCGGAAGAACTCGAAGCCGTCGTGAGCGACGGAGACCGGACATTTGCCGTTGCGACCTTCTCCATCAGCGACGCGGGCGGGCTGGCGGAATTCCTGGACAAACGCTTTGGGCGTCCGCGCCCCGAGCGGGATGCGATTCGGCTCACCGTTGACGGTGAAGAGATCCCGGTAAATGCGTTCGCCAGTGCAGTCATCTCCGGCGGGATACTGGGCATGCTCTCGGCGCTCAAGGGAGTGAAGGACCCCGAAAACATCCGCATCGAGGTGCGCCGCGGACGAACAGAGGATAGCCGGTAGCTTCCAAACGATGAAGGCTGTGCATTGGCGACAGCCGGCCCACCGGCAGGTGCAATCCATACTTGGTGCTTAAGAAGCGAGAGCGGAGGCGCGATCTCTTTGATCCGCCTCCGCTCTTAGTTGCCGCGTTGCGAGGTCTTGGATAACCGGACGATATCGTAGCCTAAGTCTGAGTTGCGGCAGCCGCCAGCGGCGTTTCATCCCCCTGGGATTCTGCAGCAGTCTTCGCGGAAAGCAGCTTGTTGAGGGCGTTCATGTACGCCTTGGCGCTGGCAACGATAATGTCGGTATCAGCGCCGTAGCCGGTCACGGACATGCCATCGCTCTCAAGGCGAATACTCACCTCGCCTTGCGCATCAATTCCTTCAGTAACCGCTTGCACGCGAAATTCGGTGAGCTCAGCCGGCACGTTTATGATACGGTTGATGGCTTTGCAAACCGCATCCACCGGCCCGTCACCCAGCGCCGCATCTTCCAAGACGTTTTCCTCTTCATCGATAATGCGCACGGTGGCCGTGGGGATACTCTTGTCGCCGCAACTCACCTGGATGTGTTCGAGATGAAAGAATTCCTTGGCGTGGAGCACATCGCTGGAGAGCAGCGCTTCGATATCGCGAACGGTGACGTTGCGTCGCTTATCGGCCAAGTCTTTGAAGCCGTCAAAAGCCTCTTGGAACTCCTGCTCGCTCAGGTGATAGCCCATTTTCGCAAGCTGATCGCGAAACGCGTGACGGCCGCTGGTCTTGCCGAGGACGATTCGGCTGCTACCCATACCCACGCTCTGGGGCGTCATGATCTCATACGTCTGCCGGTCTTTCAGCATCCCGTCCTGATGCAGTCCGGAAGAGTGGGCAAAAGCGTTTGCGCCGACGACAGCCTTATTGGGCTGGACGGGCATATTCATAAGATCGCTCACCATCCGGCTCGTGCGGTAGATCTCCTCCGTATTGATGCCGTGTGCAACTTTGAAGAAATCTTTGCGCACGGAGGTATTCATCACCACTTCTTCTAGAGAGGCGTTTCCGGCGCGCTCGCCGACACCGTTTATGGTGCATTCAATCTGGTCCACCCCATTCATGATGGCAATGAGGGAGTTGGCATTGGCTTGGCCGAGATCGTTGTGACAGTGCACTGAGAGCACTATATTGTCGATTCCGGGCGTGTTGGCCTTAAGGTACTGCAAGAGTTCCGCAAATTCATCCGGCTGCGTATAGCCCATCGTGTCAGGGACGTTGATGACCTTGGCACCTGCCTGAATGGCGTCACCAAGCAACTGGCAAAGATAGTCCCAATCGCTGCGTGTGGCGTCCATCGCCGAAAACTCGACGTTGGCGCAGTAGCCCACGGCTTGTTCGACACACGCGATCGCGGCTTCTCTGACTTCCTGCCGCGTCATGCGTAGTTGGCGTTCCAGGTGGATGTCGCTCGACGAGATGAAGACATGAATGCGCGGTGCTTCACCCTCCTTGATTGCCTCCCAGGCGGCCTCTACCTGGTCCGGTTTGAAGCCGGAGAGCGCGCAAATCTGGACATCGCGCAGTTTTGCTGCCAGAAGTTGCACTGCCTTGAAGTCGCCGGGGGAAGTGCGGGGAAAGCCGGCTTCGAGAATATCGACACCGAGGCGTTCCAGTTGCTGGCCGAGGTACAGCTTCTCTTCTACCGTCAAGGAGCCGCCTGCCGCCTGCTCGCCATCCCGCAGCGTCGTGTCGAAGATTTGTAATGTTCGCATGCTGAATAAAGTCCTCTATACCAAGTAAACACAGTTTGACTAAAAAAAGGCGTCAATTCTAGGAGACGACGTGCGTGGCAAGTGTGCAGGCCCGACAGCTTACCAAGGCAGGTACGCCCTGGCGCCGGTTGGGCCTGAATCCACTCTCCTCATTGACTATGAACGGCATAGGCGCGATTGCCGGCAACCGCGGTATCACCTGCGATTGCTTTGCGCCAGTCGTGTTTACTTGGGGTCGAGCCATGGCATCATTGCCCGTAAATTCTTGCCGACGGTTTCGATCTGGTGGGATTTATCCATCTCGCGATGGGCATTGAAGGCCGGGCGGCCGGCCATGTTCTCGAGTATCCACTCGCGGGCGAACTCACCGGTCTGGATTTCGTGGAGGATTTTCTGCATAGACTCGCGCACGTGATCGTCTACTACACGCGGGCCGCGGCTGTAGTCGCCGTACTCGGCCGTCTCGCTTACCGAGTAGCGCATGTAATTGAGGCCGCCCTGGTAGAAGAGGTCTACGATGAGCTTGAGCTCGTGCATGCACTCAAAGTACGCGATTTCCGGTTGATAGCCTGCGTCTACCAGGATCTCAAATGCTGCCTTTACCAGCGCGCTCACGCCACCGCAGAGTACGGTCTGTTCGCCAAACAGGTCGGTTTCCGTCTCTTCCTTGAACGTCGTGTTCAACACACCCGCGCGCGTGCAGCCGATGCCGCGCGCATAGGCGAGGGTCAGTTCGCGGGCATTGCCGCTCGCATCCTGTTGGATTGCGAGGAGGCCGGGCACGCCGTTGCCCTCCTCAAACGTCGCGCGCATGCGATGACCCGGCGCTTTCGGCGCGACCATGCTCACGTCGACGTTGGCGGGGGGAACAATCTGCTGAAAGTGAATGTTGAAGCCGTGCGCAAAGAGGAGCATGTGACCGTCGCGCAAGTGCGGCGCAATTGAGTCCTCGTAGAGGCCTGGCTGGACAGTGTCCGGCGTAAGCATCATGATGAGGTCGGCTTGCTGCGTCACCGCGTCCACTGTACCTACGCCAAGACCATCTTCCTCTACTTTCGACCAAGAACGACTGCCCTCGTAGAGACCGACCCTCACCGTGCAGCCGCTGTCGCGTAAGTTCAGGGCATGGGCATGTCCCTGGCTGCCGTACCCAATGATGCCGATCGTCTTATCATTGAGCAGATCAATATTCGCGTCTTCGTCGTAGTAGACCTGGATCACAGTTCCCTCTCTTCAGTTTGTTTTGGCGCTCACAGTAGCCACGTCCGTCCCCATATAGCCAAGGCGTGGGGTCGGCGTTGCGCAGATGCGCTATGCTGCCGGTCCATCTTCAGCCATTAGCGTGGGGGCTGGCATTGCTCGGCCCCGCACCATGGCAACCTCGCCGGTGCGGCTCAGTTCAAGGATGCCATACGGACGTATGATTTCCACGAACGAGTCAATCTTGTCCTCGTCTCCGGTCACTTCCAGAATGATGCTGCCCGGCGAGACATCTACCACCTGCGCGCGATAGACATTCGCGAGTTGCAAGATCTCAGTGCGCTTCATCTCCGGGGCGGCAATTTTAGCGAGGGCCATCTCACGGGACACATGCCGTTGTTCAGTGACATCGGTGACCGAGATCACCTCGATCAGCTTGTCCAGTTGTTTCGCCACCTGTATGGCTTCCTTGTGGTCTTCCGCCACGACAATCGTCATACGGGAGATGCCTGGCCGGTGTGAGTGGCCGACTGCCAGGCTCTCGATGTTATAGGCACGCCTGCGAAAGAGGCTGGCAATACGGTTCAGGACGCCGGGTTGGTCCTCGACATCCGCAATCAGGACGTGTCTCATGCGTATCTTGCCTCTTGCACTTCGTCGCCTTCGATCGTCTCGGCGAGGCTGGAACCGGCCGGCACCATGGGGTAGACCTTTTCGACTTCGTCCACCACCAAGTCCATCACCACCGGCCCGGGTATCTTCTCCGCCTCTTTCAGCACCTTCACCACGTCGCTCTTCGTCGTTGCGCGCATGCCCGTGAGACCATAGGCTTCGGCGAGCTTGACGAAGTCCGGATTCTCCAGTTTGGCGCTCATGAAGCGGCTGTCATAGAAGAGCGTCTGCCACTGGCGAATCATGCCAAGGTGGTTGTTGTTGATGATGGCAATCTTGACGTCCACATTGTGCTCTTTTACGACCGCGAGATCCTGTAACGTCATCTGGAAGCCGCCGTCGCCGATGATGCACCATACCTGTTCATTGGGTCGCGCGTACTTGACGCCGATTGACGCGGGGAACGCATAGCCCATGGCGCCGAGACCACCGGACGAAAAGAACGTGTTCCGCCGGTCGTACCAGAAGTGCTGTGCGGCCCACATTTGCGCTTGCCCGACATCCGTAACGACCACAGCCTCGCCGTTGGTGATGTGGTATATCTGGCGAATCACCCACTGCGGCAGCACAATCTCGGTTTCGCGAATTGCGAGGCTGGGGTGGTCCTCACGCCACTGGCAAATCTGCTTGACCCAGGGCGAATGGTCGAGCTGACCGATCTCGTCGATGAGCGCGCGTATCGTAGGCTTCAAGTCAGCCACAATGCCAACATCCGTGTTGACGTTCTTGCCGATTTCCGCAGGATCGATATCCACGTGAATGATACGCGCTTCCGTAGCGAAGTCTTCGAGGCGACCTGTGACGCGGTCGTCGAAGCGCATGCCCAATGAGATGAGCAGGTCGGCGCGGTCTACGGCCCAATTGGCATAGATATTGCCGTGCATGCCAACCATACCGAATGAAAGATCATGGCTCTCCGGGAAGGATGAGACACCGTGCAGCGTTGTGATGACGGGAATGTTCGCCTTCTCCGCGAATGCCAAGAGCTCCTCGTACGCGCCGGAATAGTGGATGCCATGGCCGGCCAAGATGATAGGCTTTTCCGAGCCGTGGATTACTTCCGCCGCCTCGCGCACGAGGGTTGGATCGGGCTGCAGCCCTTCCTCCGGGTTGTAGCCGCGAATGCTTAGCGGCGGGACACTGTCAAATTCGACTTCTTCCAGATACACGTCCTTGGGAACGTCCACCTGAACGGGCCCCTTGCGTCCCGTATTGGCGATGTGGAACGCCTCTTCCATCACGCGCGGCAGTTCTTCAGCGTTCATCACCAGCCAGTTGTGTTTGGTGACAGGCAGCATCACGCCGGTCGCGTCGGTTTCTTGAAAACCGTCGGTGCCGAGCAGATTGCGGGGAACCTGACCGGTGAGGGCAACCACGGGGACCGAATCCATATGCGCGCCCGCAATGCCGGTAACGAGATTTGTCACGCCCGGCCCGCTGGTGGCAATGCACACTCCCACGTCGCCACTGGCGCGGGCGTAGCCGTCCGCGGCGAAAGCGGCCCCTTGCTCGTGACGCACAAGGATATGATTGATCCGGTCTTGGTAGTGATAGAGGGCGTCATAGAGAGGCAGGCACGCTCCTCCGGGATACCCGAATACGGTGTGCACGCCATGTGCCACCAAGCTATCCAAGATGATCTCTGCACCCGTCCGTTTCATCTGCTCCCTACCTTAATCTTCGTTTTCGTTCACTCATAGTGTCCACTCTAAATCAATGCTTTAGAACCGTGTGAGGCGCGTTATGCCAGCGCTAATACGGCACTTACTGCACCGCAGGACGGTGGGGCATCCATGTAATTGGCGCGCCGCATCCTGCAGGTTGCTACCTTCGCTCTTGCTAGTGTACCAGTCCACTCCATGATACTCGTCCATCCGGTCGGTGTTAAGCGCTTGTGCGTGCTTTTGAACACTATTTCACACAACGGCAATGCCATACTTAGCCAACAGGCGTCTCACAATGAGAAAGAGCGCCACGAGCAACCACGTGAGCGCGAACTCCGCGGCAAGCAGGACCGGACTAAGGCGCCATAGCTGCGTCAGCGCTTGCTCGGTAGCTTGCCAGTTTCCTGCTACTAATCCAGTGATCAGCGCAATTGGAATGCCCAGGAGCAGCAGCGCGAGGACGCCAAACACCAGTATTGCGACAGAGAAGCCCAAGACTCCAAGCACCAATGCCCGTCTGCTCCAACGATACGCCGTTGGAGCCCCGTCGGGCTCAATCTCCATCTCTACCGTGGATTCTGGAAACTCACCTAGCATTGCAATTGTATTCTGGCTTGCCTAGCTCTTTCACGAAAAAAACCCGCCCCAACTGCGGGGACGGGCATTCACGCTTGCAACTGAAATCCATACAGCGAACAGTTTGTTGAGGCTTCATGCGCATGCCAGGCGTCCGAGGCTCTTTGGGGATGTTCTCCACGGACGAAGCCCTGCCTGGGTAACACATCTTTGACGTCGGTGCCTGTAGATGCTGCCGTCCCGCTAAAAGTGGTGTGGTGTGTTCTTGATTGCGCCGCCTAGGCGGCTACAAGCGGTACTAGCACGTGCGGCCACAATTCAGGTTTGTGGCCGCGCCGTAGCGCGAGACCGTTGAATTCCAAAGCACCGTACATGGTTTCGATCAATATTCCGGTGTTGCAGGTGTTTCAACACTATGCTTGTACCTTATATCACGGGGATTGAGGTATCGTCAAGTGGGCCAAGCCAAGTAGTTGACAACCATTCGCAGATTCTGGTAGCTTGAGAATGTGGCTGTAGAGCTTGATTTTAGTTCTTGCATCATCTGCGCCGGTTGCTGTGGAAGAAGCCGCGGGCAGTTGGTGCTCAATTTGTGTGTGACACCAGAACTGACGCGTGTGGTGGCGGAGAGAGGAAAACAAAATGAGGGGATTCCCCGGTCGACCCGATCTAAAAATTGTGCCCACTCTGGAAGGCGGCCAGGAAATCCTGCAGATGATGGCAGGCTTTCTCTTTGTGTGCCAGGCCTGCTGCTGTGGCAACGGATATACCTATCCCAGAATCGATAAAGCCCATTACTTGCGTGAGGCGCGCCGCCGGGGTATCTCAGAACACGTAAGCATTGTGTTCACGGCCGACGACGGCGGCGGTTGCCTGGGCCCGTGTGGTCTTGGCAATAACGTGTTCCTCTACTTGTATGGCAAAGGCCTGTGGTTTCAGCGCATGAACGGCAAATCGGAAATCGACGAGCTATATGGCTACCTTGAAGAGAGCATCCGCCTCGGCCAGCCGGCCCCCATCGAAGGCAGCTTGGCCGACCGCGTCTATACCAGGGTGGAAGCCGAACAGGTTCCGGTTGCCGCGACGTAACGCTTTCCCCGCGAATGTATCGAGTGGCAGGTTTGCCCTGCCAACAAGACAACTGGGCAGGTGATGCTCAGCCTCGCTTGCAGTCCGTTGCTGCCCGGATCAGCCGCTTGAGCGACCGTAACCGAACGTCCTGCTGGCGCCGAATCTGCACGTAGCACGCCTGCTTGCCATTCCCTGCCAAGAGACCTTCAGTCTCGTTGATGCGGATGCCGTGCTCGAAGAGCAACCGCACGTCGTTCTCCCTGAGGAGACCTTTGCATAACTCTAGCGGAAATGAGAGAGTTCCCTCTCCCTCGACGGGAGAGGGTTAGGGTGAGGGTGATTCTCTTGAAATCGCCACATATGCTTGCCGATTCTGCTCTAATACGCTTTGACCCTGCACTACACAAGGGGCAATTGCGGCAAAAAGACCACTCACCCCGATCCGCTCCCTTATGAGAGGGAGGTCTGCTTGTCTGCATGTGGGGTTGTGCAAAGGTCTCCTGGGACAGAGTCCACGGAAGCAGTCACTCTCCGGGTGCCGATACCCAATGCCGTGCCAGCCGGGATAGGCTCTCTCCGTAGCCTCAGGTCCGGTCGCACGCAGCAGTTGGCGCAGTCGACCTACGAGGGCCTGCACACGGGCGCGGTGTCCGATTAAGATGTGCTCAGGCGTGATCTCAGACTTGCGGCGAGATGGGCCGGATACTGGAGCCACACGCCGACTATCCCGCAGCAGGATCCGGTTGCATCATGCCGAAGATATTGCCCTCCGTGTCCTTGGCGTAACCAACCCAACCGACACCGGGCACCGGACTCTTTGGTAGGGCCATCACACCCCCCGCCGCCGTGATCTTCTCTAGAACCGCGTCAAGATCCGTGACTTGGACGACACACGTATAGGAGTTTATTGCCGCGAAGTCCTCAGGAGAGTCACCCCGCCGCCTGGACAGTCCGCCATTGATGCCGGGCTCGTCATCGGGACCCGTCATGATGAGCCAGTAGTCTGCGTCGCCGCCTTCCCATTGGTGGAAATTCCAGCCGAATACGCTCGTATAGAAGTCAATGGCACGCTCTGGGTCTGAGGCATGGATTTCGAAGTGCACAATTCGCGACATGGCAGTTCCTTTCGTCGTTAGGCGAATAGCGGAAATACATTGGGTCCTAGCAGCTACAATCACTAAATTCAGTGTAACTTAATCGGCGTCTTGTCTCAGAAACGGCAGCGGATGGAAGAGACGGTCCATTACACAATCATTTCAGAGCAGGAGTTAGCAGGCAGCCTCTTGCGCCCCGGAGGAAGGAATCCCAATTGCCAGGCACGCACGATTCTCTAGGGATATAGTGTACCGCCCCACTAGGTTGCGGCTAAGAGTCGCGTGACGGTATTCCAGGTGCGGGTGGTAATGTTTGGACCGAACTTTCTTTCTAAGTGGGCCATGAAATCAATTGTGCTGCGCCCTTGTGAAAGCGAGAGAGCACTGCACACATCTTGCGCTGTTGCGTGCACGATGGCGTAGCCGGTGGGGAGATCGTCTGCAATCTCAGTGCCGGCGGTTTGCCCTGTGGGGAGAAAGGTGACGTAGAGTTTTGCTTGTGGGCCTACGGCCACCTCACTGAAGGGTTGGGCATCGATGAGGGACTGCAACTCCGCGACCGTACGAATTATGACACTGATAGCGTAGCCAAAGTCATGCGCAAGTCGTTGTTCTATCGCCTGGCGGAGGGCTTCCGCATCCGTTTCCGCTGAGTCGAACCGGACATTGCCGCTGGCAAGTACAGTCTTGACGTCCTCATAACCAAGGGCGACGAACGCCGCCTTCAAGTCGGCCATCTTTATTTTCCGGTGACCGCCCACGTTGATGCCCCGCAAAAAGGCTGCGTAAGACTGTAGCTGTCCAACCCCTGCCTGAGCCGGTTTCATTTGCGAATGTCCCCAATTCTACCTGGCGGACCGTCTGCTGCTAAACATTACATAACTAAGACTCCGTTGAGAGAAGACTCTGCTCACACAAAGCCTCAGAACTCTTTGCTAGAAAAAGAGCGTAGTAGAGTCAGAGCCCAGCCTGCCGTACTGCCTCGTCCGCTCACTCCGAACCGGCTTTCTGTGCCGCGTAACCTCGATACCTGGAGACACACGAGTATTTGGGCTAGCCAATTTGAGCCAATTGGACGAGGTTTCCGCACGTATCTTCGAATACGGCCTCGATGCCCCAATCCGCCTGTGTCGGCGGTTTGCGAAACTCCACGCCCAGTTCGCACAGCCGTTCATATTCTTTCTGGATGTCATCGACGCCGAATATTATGACTGGCAGTCCTTGGGCATAGACCGCTTGCTGGAACTCCTTGGCAACCGGATTGCCATTTGGCTCAAGCAATAGTGCCGTGCCGTCTCTGTCCTCGGGCGAGGCGACTATGGCTATCTGTGCCTCCGGTTGATAGAGCACTTCGACAAACCCTAGAATCTCTGTATAGAAGCTGAAGGCTTCGCTTGGATCGTTCACAATGACGCTGGTAAGCGCAATCTTCATTTTGTTTCTCCATTGGGAGCCAAATGCGTGACTCAGGGGCACACTATCTCAATGCGTTCTGAGGACTACTTCCGCGAGACCTCCAGTTCCCACATGCGAACGGGTGTACCCAATCGGGAGATCAGCAACCCACACTGTAGTAACAAAGGAAGGGTGGAACAAGTGGGACTCACTCAATTGTGGACGCCAGTGGACTTGCGCTGTTCATGCCGAGGTGAATGCAACTTGCATCTACGTGAGAGAGGGTCTGCCTGGTGTGGGAATACCAAAATGCTCGATCCTCGCGGTGCTAAACCGGTTGTGCACTATTTTGTGCCGATCGCGGGGCGGTAGTTGCTGAAGCTCAATTCCGCGTGCATGATGTTGCCCGCAGAGTCGCGAAGCTCCACATTCTTCTCAATCCCTAGAGCCTCTCCCAACCAGGTGTGGTGCGGACATAGGCAGGGGCGGCCCGGTCTCCGGTGGGAGACTGCATCAGTCCTTGCCGAGCTTATCAAGATGCAAGCTGTAGCCGTTGGGCGTCTGCACGGTCATCTCCCAGGCGTCCCTTGCCTCCCAATACTGCTTCGGTTCGGAGTACTCCAGGGCTCTTTCAACGCAGATTGCTACTACTTTCGTGAAGCTGTCCACTTCCATTTGCCAGACGAAGCTCGCTTCTGCCTGCAGAGGATCGAAGTCCTCCTTTTCCTTCAAGCCGAATTCGAATTCGCCGCTATTCAAAGCGATGAAGCCGGGAAACTCATCGCCTTGGTACGTTATCTCAAAGCCCAGGCTCGTATAAAAATCGACTTCTGAGTCCAGATCTCGCACGTAGAGAATTGGGATGAGCCGGGGGTAGGTTGGCTTCTCGCCTTGCATGCTATTTGCCTCAGGACTTACCGATGGTCTTCGGCCTGGCGGAGGGCTGGACAGAGCCATCGCTTGCATGAAATTGGCGGAGAGGGTGGGATTCGAACCCACGACGCCCTTTTGGGGCGTAATCGTTTTCGAGACGATCTCCTTCGACCACTCGGACACCTCTCCAAGGGGCGACAATTAATACGATAGCGAAACCGGGGCTGTCGTACAACTAGTCAAGCGAACGCAAGTCTTGCGTGACGGCACGATCAGGGCAGTCTTCTGGGATGCCGGTCTTGGCCGGTCGCCAACCGTAAGGAATCGCCAGGCAAGAAGTCTACATAATACTCAACTCTTCACCTGCACGGCGAAGACATAGAAATCTGGGAGGCGCGAAAGCCGATGGGGCGGGAAGAGGCTAGCTACCTGGGGGAGCTTGTGCAGGTGGCTGTTCTTCTGGCGGCTGCCACTTCCCTGACTCAGCCTGCCGGAGCAGGGTAGTTATCGTATCGCTGGACTCTTCCTGTGATGGATGCCAGCGCGCGAGCACGCCGTCGCTCATGGTATATGTTTCATCCGCTATGTCTCGGACAGACAGGTCGTGGGTAGCCATCACAACAGTGACGCCTTCCTGGCGCACAATGCGCGAAAACAGGAGCATCATCTGGAGTCCCGTCACACTATCGAGGTCACCGGTTGGCTCATCAGCCAGCAGCAGGGCCGGCTCGTTGGCCAAGGCGCGCGCAATCGCCACGCGGCCCTGTTCGCCGCCGGACAGTTCAAAGGGGCGGTGGCTGGCACGCTTGCTCAAGCCCACGAGGTCGAGGAGATCAAGCGCGCGTTGATGGCGCTTGCGCGCACCCATGCCCGCAATGCGCATCGGCAGCTCGACATTCTCATACGCCGAGAGCACGGGCAGTAGCGCAAACGCCTGAAAGATGAAACCGATCTTGTGGCGGCGCAACATGGTGAGTTCGCGATCACTCATCTTGCGCGTGTCGTTGTCCATAATTTTGATTAGGCCGGACGTGGGACGGTCCAGACCGCCGACAAGGTTTAGCAGGGTCGTCTTGCCGCTACCGGATCGTCCTTGCAACGCCAGGAGGCGGCCGGGCGGTATTAGCCAACTTGCCTCACGGACCGCGTAGATGTCCTCGCGGCCCACATGATAGACCCGGGATACCTCTTCGGCTATTGCAATGGGTTCGGCCATGTCTACTGTCTTGCCTTCTCTATGTAGGGGACGGGCGCACTTTCGCGCGGGTAGGCCGGCGAGATCGGGGATGCTAGCGGCGCAGCAGTCCGCGCAGCCCCCGCTTGTCCTCTTCTTCCTCCGATGAACCGTATGCCGGCTTTACTACGATGCCGTCGTCGGACATCTCAACTATGGCGCGGTCGCGAATCCCGAATTGTTCTAAGTACTCTTGAGGAATTTGCAGACGGCCTGCGGAATCAAGCACGACGTACTCATCGTGACTGATCTCCTCCTGTCCCTCCTCGAGGTTTATGCGTCGCACCGTCTCCGTGCTCGTACGACCATCGCGAATGGCCACCACGCGGTCTACGCGATACGCGACGTTCGGGTCGTGGCTCACGATGATGATCGTCGTACCGAATTCTTCATTGATACGGCGGAAGGTGTTGTAGATGGTGCTGGCGGTTTGGGTATCGACCTCACCGGTGGGCTCATCGGCGAGGAGGAGCGGTGGCGAGAGCGCCAGCGAGATCGAGATGGCGACACGTTGCTGCTCGCCGCCGGATAGTTGGCCCACACGATGGCGCAAGCGGTGCTCCAGACCTACAGCCTCCAGCAGTTCCGTTGCCCGGGCCTCTCGCTTCTTGGCGGGCATGCCGGCAACTATCAAGGGAATCTGTACGTTTTCCAGCGCGGTGAGGTAGGAAATCAGGTTGCGCGAGCTCTGCTGCCAGACGAATCCCACCATGTGCCGCTTGTACCAGACGAGATCGGAGTCGGACATCTTGACCAGATTCAGACTGCCAATTGTCAGGACGCCTGCGCTTGGCCGGTCCAAGCCGCCCAGGGTGTTGAGGAGCGTTGATTTGCCGCTGCCGGAGTTCCCAATGATGGCCATAATCTCACCCCGGGCGACTTCAAGGTCCAGCCCCTGCAGCGCGACAACCTCGAGGTCGGCCACCTTATAGATCTTGACCAGATTGTCGCAAATGATGAACGGCTGACCACGTTCTGGGAGTTCCGGTATCTTCTTCATCCTTGCTCTTCCCCAAACTTGATTGCCTCATGAATGCGCATGCGCGAAAGCATGGAGATGATCACCGGTACCGCGATGGCCAGAATGATAGCCAGGATTATGTAGATCTTAGCGATGTCGCCCCAGGCCGTTAATACTACAAATGAAGGAATGTTCGCATGTTCACCGGTCTTGATTTGGAGGAAGGGGATGAATATTCGCCCCGCCATGACACCAAATACCGTGCCTAAAGTGACTCCCATGACTATGAGGAAGCCCTGCTCAAAGATATAGAGGCCAATCAACTGTCGTATGGAGAGGCCCATCGCACGCAGAATACCAAAGTCCTGCATGCGGCGTTGGAAAGAAAGCAACGAATAGGTCAAGAATCCCAGAATTGTCAGGAGAATGGCAATCAAGAAGCCAACCGTAAGCATGCCGAAAACGCCGGTTCGGCGTGGATCATCGCGTTGGGCAATCACCTTCTCACGGGTATCCTGCGTGCGCACGACAATGAATTCCAGATCGCGCAGCTTCTCTTCGATGGCTTCGATATCGGCGCCCTCATCTGTCTTAACCCAGGCATCGTAGGGTCCCAGCCCGATATTGTCGAAGATATAGTCAAGATTCGCGATGGCAAAGTAATCCGTATCAGGGAATTGGGTGGGGAAGTAGTCCACCCAGTCGACAATCACAAAGTCGAGCTGTTGCTGGCGCAAGCTTATGCGCACGCGGTCGCCGACTTTCAGCTTGTGGTCGATCATGAAGTTGGCGCTGGCCAAAAGGGCATCCGGCTGCGCGGCAAGCTCATTCATCAACGTAACCAGTGAGCGGTGGGCAAAGTCGGGTCGCCAATACATGACGTTGACGGCATCCCAGGGATCCAGCGCGACGATTTGGATCTCGGGGGTGGCCCGATCCGGCAGAATGGCATTGCCCTTGCTGTCCCAAACGCGGGCAGCGGCCTTAATCTCCTCGACCTGCAAGTGGTCGGAGAACGGCGCGATGTACCATTGCTCAAGCTCCTCATCGTAATCGCCGGATTCGTAGAAGGCCATGTCGGCGCCAATGCGATAGTAGACGGAATCTGAATGGTTGCGCGTGAGCGTGGCGGCCACAGAGGCGCTGAAGGTGCCAATGGCCAGCGTGAGCACGAGCAGCAACAGCAGGCTGTTGTATTGACCCGCAGAACGGGAGATATGCCGCAGTCCCAAGAGTATTGAAACTCCCCAGAAGCGGTTTCCAATGCGCGTCACCAACTCAACGATGTATGGGAATAGCCGCACGAACAGCAACGCCATGCCGAACATGAAGACGGAAGGCACGATGAGCAGCAGCGGATTGGAAAAGACGTTGCCTTCTTCTCCCAAGACGATGACCTGTCGTTGGTCCTGCAACAGTCGGTAACCGTACACGGAGAGCGCTAGCAAAAGGATGTCGAGGAAGAAGCGTTGCCACCACGGTCTTCTCAGCTTGCGCGAGGCTTCCATCTTGAAGGTTACGATGCTGTGCCTGGCCGTGGCGGCTGCCGGCATTAATGCCGCGCCGATGGAGAGCGCAATAGCAGCCAGGGCGTAATTGAACGTGCTGGTCGTAATCGTAATCGGGAGTGGGTCGCGGCCGATAAATGTTAAGAACGTGTATGTACGCGCGATGAGTTGGGCGAGGTAAACCCCCAGCACCGGCCCAACCACGAGGGCCAATACGCCGATCATGCCGCCTTCCAGCAAATAGATGCCGATGATTTGCCAGGTGCTCGCGCCTCTGCTCTTTAACACCGCAATTTCGTTGCGCTGCCGGTCCACGACCATCGAAGAAGCGATGCCAATGTAGTAAAGCACAATGCCGATCACGGGCGCGGAGAGAATGAAGAGCAGAATCTTGAGAAAGAAGAGGTCCCGCAAATACCGCAGCAGAATGTCCTCGGGCGAAATGTCGATTTTCACTTTGCCCAGGATGGTGCCGAGGTTGGAACGGATTTCGCTAATGCCCGTAACGATGGACCTGGCATTGCTCGCGTTGACTGCATCGACGTCGAAAACTGAGAACCAGGTGTACTCGTAGCCGATCTCCTCATAGTCCGTGAGAATCACTTCAATGAAGGTCTCGTCCGGGACCATGAGTCCTTCTTTAAAGTACTGGGGATGATAGAACCAATAAATCTCGTTGGGGTCGTTTGGGAACCAGCGGCCCACGATCTTGACTTCGATAGGCTCCGGCTCGCCGCCGGGCCTTTGGAAGCGGACGAAGAGATGGTCTCCGACTTCAGCCCCGATCGCGTCCAGTTTCTCAGTCATGATTACGGCTTCGATGTAGGGATCGCCGGACTTTGCCACCTTGGCATAGCGTCCCTCCAAGATGCGAATGTGTTTATCGAAGTCCGTGGCAAAAGCAATGAAGCCCCAGTCGGCAAATTGCCGCGACGTGAAGCTGATCTCATCCCCGCTCGAGAGTATGGCCATGTGCTCTGTCTGACCGTAGCGGGTTGAAAGCAGCAGCGGGATGCCCATCTCGGTGGGCGCCGTGACCCGCATATATTCATCGGCCTGGCGATACTGCAGGAGCGAGATGTTTGTCTCGTTCTTCTGCTCAAACTTGCGAATGAGAAGACTGGCCCGCGGCTGTGCCTGGCGAGATTCCGTATCCCGCAGCGCGCGGTGCAAGAGCATCTCGCTCATGCCTTCCGAGTAGAGCGGGACACTGGACACAAGCGTCACTGTGACCACCAATCCGAGGATGGTGGAGAAAACAATATTGATATTGTTGAGAAGACGCTTGGTGACTAAGACCAAAATGGAATAGGTCATGAGGCCGTGCTTTGTCTTTCACCTTGAGTCAAAATGCCGGGCGGCCGGACGTCAAACGTCATCATTGCAGGACCTGTCCCCAAACTCGATTGACTGTGACCGAAGTGCCGGTGCCTGCGATCGAGGTCGAGCATCGAACAAATCATAAGTGCTCCTCCCTCATCCGACCCTAGTTGAGCGATGCGCGCAAATGGTGGGAGTCACACTTCGCACGACATTCAATCCGCTGAAAACCTCAAGCAATCGATACTTGCGGCCGGTGGCGCGAAGAAGACTACCGGCCCTTTCTACAAGAGTTACCCGATTCACTACTGGCCCTGCAGAATGACGAAACCTTCCTCGAGACCGCTGAGGACTTCAACCTCTGTTTCAGTTTGGATGCCTATCTCAACGTTCTTGGCGCGTTTGATGTCGCCGTCCATGAATTCAACGAAGGTACGTCTACCGGAGCGCTTTATGGATTCGATTGGCACCTTCAGTACGTCGTGCTTTTCCTGCACCGTAATAGTAACGCGCGCCAGCATACCAATCTCTGCTCCCTCTTTCGGCCAGTCCACTTCGAGATGGATGGAACGGTCTTGAATTACGCCCTGCGTGGTGACGAGCGAGGTAGGCAGCTTGGTGATCGTGCCCATTAGGACCTCCGAAGAAAACGCATCAAGGGTAAGGTCTGCGATTTGCTCCAGGGCGACCTTGGGCACATCGTCTTCGGAAAGGTCGGCGGAAATTATGAGTTTGGTGGGATCCGCAAGCCCAATAATGGGCCCGTAGGCGCTGACCGGCTCGCCGGCCTTGCCACTGATGAACTGGATTACCCCGTCAAAGGGCGCTGTCAGGCGTGCATCTGAAAGCTGCTCGAGCAGCAGATCGTGGTTCGCGCGCGCGCGCTTGAGGTCGTTTTCCAGTTTGGCGACGTTGCCGGCATCGGCGGCATTGATGAGTACCTGCTCCAGATTTGCCTGGGCCTTCTGCAAGGTCGCCTCTTTATTGGCGAGGTTTAGTTCAGCGTCGCGTACCTTCTCGGGGTCCACACCGGACTGGACGGTATCGTAGCCTTCTTTGGTCGCATCGAGGTCGGCTCTTGCCTGCGCCACGGCAGCTTGTTTGGCATTGAGGTCAAGTTCCGCAGTAATAAGGGCTCTCTCAAGCACCTGTCCGACTTCCTCCAACGCCGTCTGCGCCTGCTCCAATGCGAAACGGGCTTTTTCCAAGTTGGCTTCAGCTCCGGGCAGTGCATCGCCCGCCTGCGCATCAGCCAGTTCGTAGTTCTGCTCTGCAGCCTTCATGGCAAGCCACAAGCTGTTCATCTTGGTATTTGGCAGTGGTGAGGTAAAAACAATTTCCGTGTGGCTTACAGCGTTATCTTCAGTCGCGAAGCACATACGCGGCGGGGTTTCGACGATCTGACAGTTGCGAATGTTGATTTCCCAGATTAGACTCCCGGAGTCTCTGCTCGTCCTCTTAGGATCGTCTTCCTCGAGCTCATTTTTCTCATCCTCGAGTTCTTTAACCTCTACCCGTAGTTTTTGGCGCTCCGTATCAACTGCCCGCTGTGCTTCCTCAAGTTGTCTCTCCAAGTTCAACAGGTTCGAATCAGCGCCCCCGGCGCGCAACTGGTCGACACGAGTCTGAGCTGTGCGATAGTCGTTTTCGGCCACGCGCAAGTCGAGTTCTCGCTGTACCTTCAGGTCTACCGCAGCTCCAGATCGAAAGGCAGTAAGATCCTCTTGGGCCTTCGCATTGGCTTCTTGTGCGAGCTTGAGCGCGTCCTCGGCTGCGGCAAGGTCGGCGGCGGCTTTGGTGTACGCAGTCTGTGACTGGGCGCGCTCCTGCTGACTGGGGCCGCCCTGAGCTTCGGTTAGCGCTTCTTGCGCTACTTCCAGGTCCCGCAGTGCTTGTTCAACCGCAAGCTGGGCTATGGTGATATCCGCGGCGCCGGAAGCTGCTTGGGTGCGGGCCGTGGTCAGATTGCGCTCCAAGTCTTGCAAGGTTAGCTCTGAGTTTTGAATGGACGTCTCCAAGTTGCCCGTCTCTAAATCGGCGAGCAGCGTACCCTGAACGACTGCCTGATTGTACTGAATATAAATGCCCTTAAGACGGCCGTTCTGCTTGAAGAACAGGCTTTCTTCACTTTCCGCGACTACACGCCCCAGGACTCGAACCGCATCGACGATTGAGCCGCGTTCCACTTTGACCGTAGGGCGCTCGACACTTCTCACCGGACGTGCGACGACTTCCTCAGGTTCATCATCGCCGGAAATAAAAGGCAGCGACGGCACGCAGGCCGTGAGCAGCAAAATGCCGCTCACTACGATTGCAACAAGTGATCTATATTTCACGCGGCTCTATCCTCACAAAGAATTGGGATCATGCACATTGGGTACCGAATCGTCAGACTCCATTGGATTGAAGTATTCCGCACGATGACCACATTACATAGTAGCAGTCTACGCATACTCAGTGTCTACTGTCCACGGCAATGCGCACTGCCAATTGAAAACTTATAGGATTCTTAGACACTTCTAGATAGAGAGAAGCTATTCTGCGAGGGTTTTGGAGGCGACATTGCAAGAGTCTAGGTGTGTCGGCGGCTCCAGCGGGGTAGGAGAATGGCAGCTCCCTCGGTTGAGCGTGGCGCTACACAAGCTCCAATCGTTTGCAAAACCTTGCTCCCAGGGCTACGTCGCATGACTTTATCCCCCAGAAGGAATAATGGTATGCTGCTTGGGTGTCCTAGTAGAATCTTAGGGCGATATTGTATAGTCTGATGAAGCGGCGCTGTGATTGTGGTGTTGGTGGCGCTCATTTCTAGTTGGAGGTAGCGGACATGACCCAGAGCGATCTAATCAAAGATGTTGCGTCAAGAACAGGCTCAACGCAAAAAGCGGCTAAGGAATTCCTGGATTCATTTGTCGAATCAGTACAAGATTCACTAATGCGCGGCGAAAGTGTGGCAATTCCGGGCTTTGGCACTTTTCGCGTTGCGGAACGAGCTGCCCGGGCCGGACGCAATCCCCGGACCGGCGAACCCCTTCAAGTCGCTGCCAGAAAGGCCCCAGTCTTTTCCGCCGGCACCACGCTACGCAAGTCTGTTGGCGGATAGAGGGCATTCCTCTCGAACTCGATTGCGTATATGGGGGTAATCAAAGCCCTTAGGGTCGCATTTATTGCAGTTGCCCTCATTGCGCCGGCCTGCAGTCCCTCCGGGCAGAATGTGCTGCAGGGCCCGACAAGCCTTATTGTTACCCCCGATCACGGCGCGCGTGAGCTTCTCCAACTCCTGCGGCGCGCCGAAACTTCCATAGATCTCATGGTCTATCTCCTGTCTAGCGCGGAGATCATCGAGGAGTTGGCGGCAGCCCGGCAGCGTGGCGTTCAGGTGCGTGTGCTGTTAGAAGAAAACCCGGTTGGGGGTGGCGAGTACAACCGCCTCGCTAGTCAGAGACTGGCGGCTGCAGGTGTGCGCGTGCGCTGGACAAGCCCGGCTTTTCGATTCACGCACGCCAAGGTGATTATCGTCGATGCCGCTCGGGCGGCCATCATGACCCTGAATCTCACGGCGAGTTCTTTTCGATCCAATCGGGAGTTCGCCCTCATCGTTGAAGATCCCGCGGTCGTTAATTCCCTCCATGTCCTCTTTCAAAGTGATTGGGAGCACGTGCCTTCGCCCGAATTCGGGCTCCCGCTTGTCATTAGTCCCGGCAACGCGCGCAGCATCGTGCATGACTTGATTGCCTCCGCACACCAGAGCTTGGAAGTTTACGTGCTGTCGCTGGAGGATGATGCCATTGCGGAGGCGTTGGCAGATGCGGCGCGGCGCGGTGTCCGCGTCCGGCTGATTACAAATCCGCCTTCCGAACGGGATCCCTATGCAGACGAGCGGGCTAGCCTGCGCGAGAACGGCGGAATTATTGGGTTCCTCGCCTATCCGGACGTACATGCGAAAGTCATAGTCGTCGACGGTCAACGTGCGTTTGTGGGCAGTCAGAATCTTACTGCTACTTCCTTAGATCAGAATCGGGAGGTGGGCATAGTCACGGATGATCCCTCAGTGCTGCGGCAATTGCGGCAGACGTTTGCAGCCGACTGGTCGCAAGTTGCGCTGGAACAGTCCGCCGCTTTCCTCAGGAACGACGCAGCGTAAGAGGGATCCCTTTCACAATGGCGCGTGCGTAGACCGGCAATGGGCCTCTGCGGCCATCCAGTTGCGGAGAGGGACGTGGCATTCGTTTGCCCCGTCAGCGAGTGTGCCTGGTCCGGTTTTCAATCCTGGCCTACCTAACAATGCGAATGGGTACCTTTAGTACGTCATCGCCCTTCTGAAAGAACCACGAAACACCCTCTTGGACAGGCCCGATCCAGACTTCATAGTCTCCCGGAGGCAGCGGAACGCCGCCCTGCGTGAAGGGCGCGAGAATGGCAGTGAGGCTCAGAGAGTTGCCGGGCGCCAGCGCATAGGGCAGCGCCGCTCTCCCCTCGGCGGCGCGTGCAACGAGGCTTCGGTCCGCAGAACCACTAGGAAACCACAGGATGCCGAGCTGTACTGAACCCGGCACTTGACCGATTTCACATTGTGTCGGCCACGGTTCAGCGCCGGTGTTCCTGACGTTAATTTCAAGTGTACCCATGACGCCCTGTGCGAGAGACCTTGGATAGAGCTGCGACTCAAGAGCGATATTGGAGCGATGGGCGCCTTCAGGCAGCGCGTCAGGCGTAAGGCCTTGAAGTAATTCCGGGTCGTGATCGAGCAGTGTGATGCCTCGTACCACCATGTTTGCTGGCAGTGACGCAGTCCCAGTGCCAGTGGATGAAGGCAGGAAGAGGTCAAGTGTGGTTCCTGGTTCGTCTGGATTGTGCGGTAAAGGGAATGATTGACACCAGTTGCCCGGGGGCACAGGGCCGGAAAAGACGGTCGCGCCGTTCGCTTCAACATGCAGCGGTGTAGCGCGAGCAACAGTGCTGAGAAGGTTCAAGAGCACGTACTGCGGGGGATCCACTCCTGTGGGCGCGCGCAGGCTGGCGTGGTCATGGAACCAGACCAGTGAGCTGTTCTCACCGTTGGTCACCGGATGGTAAAGACCGCTTTGCCACACACCCCAAATGGACTGGACCTGGATGCCTCGAGCTGCTTCAACGCTCCAGGCGGGCAACGCATACAGACCGAGAACAGTATTGGTGTAGTCGGTCTGCTGGCTGAGGGCTGACTGTTGTGGCCCCGGCAAAGTCCAGAGTGCTTGGTCCGCACCTACGAGCAGGACTTGCGGCTCAGCTTGCCAGAACTGCGCCCCCAGAAGTTCGGCTTCATTCCAATTGCGGCTACTAATCACAATAGCCGCCGGTGGCTTCTCGCCGGCGGCACTGTCGAATGGCAGAAAGCGCGTATGCGGCAGCAGGTATTCATAGGAAAAATAGGACACCGGATGGCCGTTGGCAACATCATAGGCAATGGTCGCAGGTGATCCGAAGTATGTGCGGATATAGGACGCGAGACTAGACGACCGCGCCACGCGCTCCTGCAGCGGGAGAATGACAAAGCGGTAATCGTAAGCGCTGGTGACAAGAAAGAGGCCGGCGATGGCGACCACGGCCGCAAAGCGAAAGTGACTTCGCGCAATAGAGAAAACTACAAAGCCTACGGCCGCCAGCGTGGAAGTGCCAAGAATTGCAGTTCTCGTCGCGCCAAGAATCTCCAGAATTGGATAGATGCCAAGAGAGTTCGTTGGAACGACCACCGGTAGAAAGACAGACACACTGTAGATCAGGACTGCTGTGCTGGCGCCAACCACGAGTACGGCCAGCGCCTGCGCGCGAAACGACCAATGTCGAAGGCGGAAGGGGGGTGTAAACCCTCCAAGTAGCTTGACCCTGCCACATAGAATTGTGGCGAGACCGAACGCGAATATGAGGGCAGAGTTCCCATCGACATACCTTCCCTTCAGCAGTTTGCCGGTCTCTTCCGGCAGACTGAGGAACGCTGAACTGAGGGCAAGCGACCCCAGCCATGCCAAGCAGAAGAACGTCAGCGTGGCAGTGGGTACGTCCTGGACAAAAGTGGAAAGTCCGGTGCGCCGTCGCTGCCAATAGAAGAGCGCAATAGCAAACAGGCCAATGAGAAACAAGCCGAACGAGGACTGGACGAGATAGAGCAGTTGGTTATTCAGGGCGAGCAGGAAGTCATGGATACCTTGCAGGGACGTTAAGTGTGCGATGAGGGGGCGAATCTGCACTTCGGCAAGAGCGCCGGGGTTAATGGACTTCAGGTAGTCGAGCATTTGACGTGTGCCAAAAAACAGCGCGACGGTGGCAGTGAAGGCTACAGTGACGGCGCGCCAACGCAAGATCCCGCTGCGCCCCCAAAAGAGCATGAATATCATGGCAATTGGAATGAGCGGCAACGAGCGCGGGTGAATAGTGTACATACATCCGAGGACAAGCCCGAACAAGACCGCGTATCGCATAGACTGCCGACGTAGGAGCACGCCGAAGAGGGCTACGGTGAGCACGAATCCCGGCACGTACGCATTCTCACCCCAGGCGAAGTTCGCGCGCAGCAGCAGTGGTGGATAGAGGCACGTAATAAATGAGGCAAGCATCGCAAAGCGGGGACTAATGCCGATCAAGGATGCCAATACAAAATAGAGGCTTAAATAAAGCGTGCTCATGAGGAGCGCGCTGACGACTAGGCTCGCGGTGTAAACGTCACTGGGGTTTTTGAAGAGCCAGAATACTGGGACAAGAAAGAGAGAGTAACCGAAGTGAAAGAAGTATGACTCATGCAGAGTGGGCATTGGCGCCGTGCCGGACAGAAAACGTGCATTCGCAAGATAGACTGTCTCATCTGACACTGCCAACGGCAGCTCACGAAAGAGCGCGAGGGCTATTTGGACGAGCAAGAGCAATCCAAAGGGAAGCCCGTGCCGGAGCCAACCTTTCTCAAGTGGTAGCTGGAGAAGACGACGACTAAACATACTGTTCTTGCCACCGCAGGGTCAAAGTGTCACTTTTCGAGGGGAACAAGAGAACTCTGATTCTGAAGATTAGCGAGTTGGTGAGCGCCGTATCGAATGTTGGCACGGAGGCGCCGGTAGCGCATGCCTACAGTGCAAGTGCTTTGCAGTATACACCAAGGCAAGATGCGCTTTGCGGGAAAACTGAGTGCATATTTCTGTCAGAGGGCCGTTGGACCCACATGGCACGCAGTCGCGCGTTTGCCTTGACGCTGCGGCAAGAAGAGTGCTACGCTAATCCCTAGAAGGTGGCTAGGATATAACGCTGCGTGTGCCGGTGTGGAGTGTAGAATGCTGGGAATATCGACACGAGGCCATTATGGCCTCGTCATTATGACGGCGCTGGCGATGGCAACTGAGGGTAAGCCGCTCTCATTGGCGCGCATTGCCGAGGAGACCGGCATTTCCCTGGGTTACCTTGAGCAAATCGTGTCCACCCTCAAGGAAAATGGACTGGTGGAGAGCATTCGCGGCGCCAAAGGCGGGTACATATTGGCCGAGGCGCCCGATCAGATCACTGCGCTCCAGGTGATCCTGGCAACAGAGCGCGAGATTGCCCCGATATCGTGCTCGCTGCAACCCGAAGAGGGCGTGTGCTGCGACCGGGTGGATTACTGCCCCACCGTATTCCTATGGGGAAGACTGGAACAGCAACTCAGCCTTACGCTTGGGGATACCACCCTTGCGGACCTGGCCCGCCACGGCCGGAGCACCAAACAGGGCACTTTGGGGCAACTGCCTGCCGTGCCTCAGATTTCGAACCGGGGTCCTAGGATAGATGTTGCGCAAACCAAGGCTTAGGCTTGATATTCAATGAGGTCAGGCAGAGGCTTGGCAGTGATGTATAGCAGATTGCGGATATTGAAAGTTAGTTGAGCGATGAGGAGTAGAGAATAGAACACGATGGCTACTGAGCAACCGTTTTTTCATATTGAGGATCTCCACGTCGAGATTGAAGAGAACGAGATCCTACGGGGCGTAGACCTCTCCGTAAAGCGCGGCGAAATCCACGCGATTATGGGGCCGAACGGCTCCGGCAAGAGCACCCTCGCCCATACACTGATGGGCCACCCTAGCTATGAGGCAACCGCAGGGCAGGTGCTCTTCGACGGCGAGGACATTTTGGAGAGAGAGCCAAATGACCGCGCCAAACTCGGCATTTTCCTCGCTTTTCAGTATCCGCTCGCCATTCCTGGGGTGAGCACTCTGAACTTCCTGCGCACGTCGCTCAAAGCGGTCAAGCAGAAGGAAATCAGCGCGCGAGAGTTTCGCAAGCATCTGCTTGAGAAGATGGACATGCTTAAGATTGGCCGTGAATTTGCAGGGCGCTACTTAAACGACGGCTTTTCCGGCGGCGAGAAAAAACGGATGGAAATCTTGCAGATGGCCGTGCTCGAGCCGAAACTAGCCGTATTGGATGAGATTGACTCCGGCCTGGACATCGATGCCATTCGCGCAGTCGGCGAGGGCATCTCATCGATCATGCATCCTGAGATGTCAATTGTGATTATTACGCACTACCCACGCATTCTGCACTTCGTAAAGCCCGACTACGTGCACATCATGGTGGATGGTAAGATACGGCAGTCGGGTGGCTTTGAGCTGGCTGAGGAGCTTGAGGCCAAGGGATACGATGTGCTCTTGGACGAGGTGATGGTGGCTTCGTCAGAAACGTAGACTTCGTCACGGACGCAGGAAGCTTAGAGAGGCAGGTGCTGAGATGGCGGTTACCGAGCAGGATATTCAAGAAAGTAAGCGAGTATATAAAGAGAAGTATGGCTTTGCGGATCCCGATCAGGCGATCTACAAGGCGCCTAAGGGACTTGATCCCGATCGCGTGATCGAGATCTCTCAGATGAAGAATGAGCCGGAGTGGATGCTCGAATTCCGGCTCAAGTCTCTGGAGATATTCAATAAGAAGCCGATGCCCAAGTGGGGCGCGGATCTCTCCAAGATTCCGTTTGACGATCTCTCATACTTCGTGCGCACTACTGAAAAGCAGGGCACTACCTGGGAGGACGTGCCTGAGTACATCAAAGACACCTTCGATAAGCTTGGCATCCCAGAGGCGGAGCGCAAGTTTCTGGCGGGAGTCTCCGCGCAATACGAATCTGAAGTCGTCTACCATTCCATTCAGAAGGACCTTGAAGCCAAGGGTGTCATCTTTCTCAGCACGGAGGAAGGTCTGGAGCAGCACCCTGAGCTCTTTCGGCAGTATTTTGGAACGGTCATTCCGTCGGCGGATAACAAGTTCGCCGCGATGAACGGCGCATTCTGGAGCGGCGGTTCTTTCGTATACGTGCCTCCGGGTGTGCAGGTGACTATTCCGCTTCAAGCATATTTCCGCATCAATGCGGAACAGATGGGGCAGTTTGAACGCACGCTCATCATCGTGGATGAAGGCGCGTACGTGCATTACGTCGAGGGCTGCACGGCGCCGGTTTACTCAACCGACTCATTCCATAGCGGCGTGATTGAGATCATCGTCAAGAAGAACGCCCGCTGTCGCTATACCACCATCCAGAATTGGTCGACCAACGTGTACAACCTGGTGACGCAGCGCTCCGCAGTCTATGCCGGGGGCGTGATGGAGTGGGTGGACGCAAACCTTGGTTCCAACATCACGATGAAGTATCCCAGCGTCTATCTGATGGAGCCGGGGGCCAAGGGCGACATTCTCTCGATAGCGTATGCCGGTGACGGCCAGGTGCTGGATGCGGGTGGCAAGGCGATCCACGTGGCGCCTAATACTTCATCCAAGATCATCTCCAAGTCGATCAGCCAGCACGGCGGGCGCACCTCATTTAGAGGTCTGCTCAAGATTTACAAGGGCGCGGAGAAGTCGAAGTCGGCCATGCGTTGCGATGCGCTCATTTTGGATGAAGCATCTCGGTCCGATACCTATCCAACCATCGAAATTGAAGAAGAGCAGGTGAGTCTGGGCCACGAGGCCGTGGTAAGCAGGATTGGCGAAGACCAACTCTTTTACCTCATGAGCCGCGGGCTGGGCGAATCCGAGGCGGCTGGCATGATTGTGAGCGGCTTCATCGAGCCAATTGTCAAAGAATTGCCGATGGAGTATGCCGTGGAAATGAACCGTCTTATCCAGCTACAGATGGATAAGGCAGTCGGTTAAGCGGAGCGCATCCTGACCGGGCATTTCCGGTTTGAATTGAGGCGCGCAGCGCCAGACAAGGAAGCATGACGAAATGTGCCTCCTGTCTGGCGCAATTGCTGTAAAACGGTCAATCAGAGCAATTATGGGTTTATAGAATCGCTTTCAAGCACGAAATACATCAGGAAAGAGAAGCGTGAGCCAATCGTCAGTTGAACAAAAGCCGTTGACGGCCCTGCAAGGAATAACAGCCGCAGCCTGGCAAGAAGTGTCACGAGCTTGCGGTGAGCCGGATTGGGTGCGGAATCTGCGTCAGGAGGCTTGGGAGGCGTATGAAGAATCGCCAATGCCCACGCTGAGAGATGAGGATTGGCGGCGCACCGACTATCGTGAACTAGAGCTGGACGAGCTGCTGCTGTACATGCCCGCCGGCATTGAAGCGAAGGCTGCGGCGGACTTGCCGGAAGCAATCCATCCGCATATCGATACCGGCGATGCCTGGGGCGGTTTGGCGGTACAGATTAATTCGGAAGTAGCGTTTACGACGCTTGATGCATCCCTGCAGGAGCAGGGCGTGGTCCTGGCGCCGCTCGCTGAGGCCGCCCGCACGCACCCCGAATTGGTACAACCACACCTTGGGCGGGTGGTGACTCCGGCCGACGGCAAATTCCCCGCGTTGCACGGTGCTTTTTTCTCAGGCGGAATCTTCTGTTACGTGCCGCCGGATACTGAGGTTGCGCTCCCAATTCAGTTCGTTGCCTGGATGAATGCTGAGAACATTGCGGTCTTTCCTCACGTCCTGCTTGTGGCAGACCGGGGAAGTCAGGTGACGTTTGTAGAACGCTACGCAAGCCCATCGCTCGCAGAGCAGTCGTTTTCCTGCCCGGCTACTGAGGTAGTTGTTAAGGATGGCGCCCACGTACGGCACGTCACGCTCCAAGACTGGGGCCGGCACGTGTTTGAGTTGGGTTTTCAACGACTCCGCGTAGACAATGACGGCAATCTGCATACAATCTTAGCGGCCACAGGCGGCCGGCTTGTCAAGAATTACGTTGACAATAGCTTTGCAGGCTCAGGAGTGGAGTCCTTTCATCGAGGGTTCTTCTTTACTGATGGCACACAGCATATGGACTATAAGACTATGCAAGATCACCGTGCTCCTTACAGCACGAGCGACTTGTTGATCAAGGGCGCGCTGCGGGACCGTTCCCGTGCTGTCTTTACCGGCGTGATCGGTGTCCGCAAGGGTTCGAAGCGCACGGATGCGTATCAAGAGAACCGCAACTTACTCCTGAGCAAGCGTGCTCGCTCCGACTCAATTCCTATTCTGGAAATTGACAACGATGACGTGCGCTGCACCCACGGATCGGCCACCGGACAAGTGGACCCGGAGGAACTCTTCTACGTTATGACGCGCGGGTTGGATAGGGATGAAGCTGCGCGCATGTTGGTGGAGGGTTTCTTTACGGAGGTTATCGAACACACGTCGGTAGCCGGCGTGCAGGCCCAGCTTGCCGGCAAGATCCAAGAGAAAATGACCGGATGGCAGGTAGAGGATTGACGCATGGCAAACTATGTGAGAGCAGCGTCGGTGGACGATATTCCGGAGGGGCGGGCTATTGTCGTTGATATTGAGGGCGAAAGCTTCGCATTGGCGCGTGTCGCAGGCGCCGTATACTGCATAGACAATATTTGCACCCATGACGGAGGACCACTGGGTGAAGGCGAACTAGACGGTACGACGCTGGAATGCCCCCGGCACGGCGCTCGTTTTGATGTCTGCACGGGGCGCGCCATCACCTTTCCCGCGGTGGTGCCGGTTAATGCTTACGATGTAAAGATCGAGGGCCAGGATGTGTTTGTGGATCTGGAGTGATTCGCGCGGCAGACCGGCATCCCTTCGCTAGATAGGACTGTGCACGATGGAAGTCAACTTTGATGTGCACGCTGTGCGGCAAGACTTCCCCATATTGGGGACGCAAGTACACGGCAAACCGCTCGTGTATTTGGATAACGCAGCGACTTCACAGAAACCGCAGGCGGTCATTGACAGCCTGGTGCACTTCTACACGCGGTATAACGCCAATGTTCATCGTGGCATCTACACGATAAGCGAACAGGCTACCGCGGCGTACGAAGAGGCGCGAGCTAAGGTCGCCCGCTTCATCAATGCTCCGTCGCCGGAGTGCATAATCTTTGTCCGCAATACCACCGAAGCCATCAATCTCGTGCGGTACGCGTGGGGCAGCGACAATGTCGGCGCCGATGATGAGATCCTCATCTCAGAGATGGAGCATCATTCGAATCTTGTTCCCTGGCAATTGCTGGCGCAAGAGCAGGGAGCCGACCTCCGTTTCCTGCGCGTGAACAATGAAGGTCGTCTCATGCTGGACGGCTTCGACGTCCTCATTACTGAAAAGACACGGCTGATTGCGGTTACCCATGTATCAAATGTACTTGGCACTGTCAATCCGGTGAAGGGCATTGTCAAGAAAGCCCACAAGTACGGAGCGTTGGTACTGCTCGACGCGGCTCAGAGCGTGCCCCACATGCCGGTGGATGTGCAGGACATCGACTGCGATTTTCTAGCCTTCTCGGGCCACAAGATGATGGGGCCGACCGGTGTGGGTGTGCTCTATGCGAAGCCTCACTTGCTGAAGTCTATGCGTCCCTTTATGGGCGGCGGCAGTATGATTCGCAAAGTCATGCTCACCGAATCTACTTGGGCGGACGTACCGCAGAAATTTGAAGCAGGCACGCCGAATATTGCCGATGTGATTGCATTGGGTGCGGCTGTTGACTACTTGTCTGAACTTGGCATGGAGAGTGTGCGTGAGCACGAATTACAGATTACCCAGTATGCGCTTGACAAGTTGCGTGAAGTCTCCGGAATAAAGCTCTTTGGCCCCTGGGAATTGCAGACCCGCGCCGGCGTCATCTCCTTTGTATTGGACGGCGTGCATCCACACGACATCGCGCAGATTCTGGACAGTGAAGCCGTTGCCGTGCGCGCGGGACATCACTGCTGCCAGCCGCTTATGCGCAGATTCAACGTACCTGCCACGGCGCGCGCGAGCTTCTATGTGTACACCACCGAGCAAGAGGTAGACGCGCTGGTTCAAGGGTTACACAAGGCGCAGAGGATTTTCGGACATGCAGTTGAACGATCTCTATAAGGAAATCATTCTCGATCACTACGAGAGTCCGCACAATCGAGGCAGGCCGCCGCATGCCGACATTGAAGCCGAGGGTAGCAATCCGCTGTGCGGAGACGATGTTGAGGTTTACGTAGCGCTAGATGGAGAGTGCCTTAAAGAGGTGCACTTCGATGGTTCCGGCTGCGCGATCAGTCTCGCGGCGGCATCGATGATGACTGAGGTGCTGCAGGGAAAGTCGCGAGAGGAAGTACGTCAAATAAGCGACCAGTTCAAGGCCATGATGCATGGGGAGGACGTAGCGCTACCCGAAGAGTTGGAAGATCTTGAATCCCTTAAGGGAGTTGCCAACTTTCCTCTACGAGTTAAATGCGCGCTCCTGCCGTGGGTGACGCTTGAACACGGTTTGGCAAATGAAGATGCCGGCCAACGTGTCTCGATCGAGGTCGAGTAAGCGGTCTAGTTGCTTGAGTTTCCGCGCATTATTCCTTTGACTGCGACCATAATGGTGAGACAAGTCAATATGGCAATCATGGGCGCGACGACGAAGGGCAGCCCTGAAAAGAACCCCCAGACAACAAGCCCAATCAAGCGCAGCACGATGTCCATCATCTGCACGATCCTCCGAAGAATGCAAATCCCTCTGGTAAACGCGGAAGTAGTCACATAGTACACCAATCTCGCGCAGAACGCATCCCAGGCATTTGCCTGAAATTCAAGCGTGAGCATTCCTGGTTACTTTCCTGGTTCGACGAGATTCCCTATTGCTCAGATTCACATCGACGCACACCCAGTGTTTAGGAGCACGCAAATCATGGCGCCAAAGATCGGTTGTCAGGCTCGCCTGTGGCTGAGAGAAACGCAGGACCTTGGCGGTGTCTTGCCCACGATCGGCAGGGACTTGGCAGCAGCGGGGTATGACGGTTTGGAAATCGGCTATGCCTACGTGAACGACCCCAATGATGTTGCCGCGCATCGCAGGGCAGTATACGGGAATGGGCTGGAGACGGCAGGAATTCACGTGGGCGGCGCTTGGCATGATCCGGTTGCGGTCCGGGAGAAGTCCATGCCGCAGGCGCGCGCCGCGGCGGAATTCGCCGGCGCAGTGGGAGCTGAGTATCTCGTGATCAGCACGGGAAGAAAACAGAACGGCCCGCTGACACAGGCAGAGATCGACTTGCAAGTAACGCACCTCACGGAGCTATGCGCCTTCACTGCCGCAGAAGGTGTAATGCCGCTGTTGCACAATCATCAGCATGAGTTTGCACATGGTGCCCAGGTGTTTCGTGGAATAATGGCCGGAATCAGCGCAGATGCGCTTGGCTTGTGTTTGGACTTCAACTGGGCGGTGTGGGGCGGCGCCGACGGTATCGCGGTATTGCGGGAGTTCTACCCACGACTGCGCATGGTGCACATTCGCGACACCGTAGGGAACGCAACGTGTGTGGAGGTGCTGGGAGAGGGTGATGTGGCGCTCGCTGAAGTCTTCTCTGTGCTCCGCGCAAATGGATATTCCCACTGGGTCCTCCACGAATGGTCAGACTCCGATCCAAAGTCGGAACTCCCCACCGCGGAAATTGCACGGCTGAACCAAGAGCACTTGCGCCAAGCGTTCAAATAAGCGATTTACATAAGTAATCCCGACCGGCAAAACTGCTATGAGTGTTTGGCAAAGCTCGATAGGTGCAAGGATGCCGGATCTATCCGCTTAGTTCGTGTTTCAGTTCGTCTATGGACAGTACGCTGATGTGGTTGGCGAACGGAGGAATGTGGGCCTGCTTTCTGCGTGGCGGCACGCCAACGGCATACCGGTCATCTCTGGCGGAGGCGCATGGGAGTCGAACCCACCCAGGACGGGAGTAGCCCGCCCCGCAGACGGTTTTGAAGACCGCGAGGCCCACCGGGACCCGAGCGCCTCCATATTTCAGTCTAACAGTCCCGGTCGCAACAGGAAATGGCAACCGAAACTCCCTTCAGTTTGCAGAATTCGCCCCGACAGAGAAGCGGAACAGAGTTTCTTTCCCATAGGCCGGGCAGCTCTCTTGTTCATGCCGAACCACTTCTGGAGGTAAGCTTCCAAGCCGAGAGGGGGGCTCTCTTGGTTAGTGGCGCTCCGTTCCGCAACGGTTAGCTTGACAGCGGCTTCTTGGGTTCGGTATCTAATTGGATGGAGAAAGTACGCTCGTTATCCGGATCGAGTGGAGCTCGGCGCCGAGCGAGAATAGTTGACAAGCGCCGGTACTGGATCACGGTTGAAGAATTTCGGCGAGCGTGAGTGGAGGGCCCCGGAGAGGGGCGTGCTTCTTACATTTCGCATGGTGTGTTGAAAGCGATGCAAGTCGGATTCAATCCTCGGCTACAGCCCTTCAGCCGCATGAGTGTGGCCGAACAGTTGCAAGAGGCCCTGCACACGGCGCAGCGGCTTGAATTCGCGGTGATAGAGCTGACAGTCAATGAGGTCCTTTACCGCAAGGGCCTGTGGGACACCTTTACGCAAGATGTCCTCGCAATCATGGCGCATGCCCCGCTGCAGTTTCAGGTGAATATCTTCCCGGATGAAGGCTTTGAAGAAGCCCCGAGCGATGTGACCGCGTTTGCGCGCTCAATTTACTTGAGGCGCCTTGTGCAGGCGGTGGAATTCTTTGAGGCGTACGCGCCGATGTCGCTCTATGTGATGCATGCCGGCAGACGCAAGGGCTACATCGACGACCATCTCAGAGCCCTCCACGAGGCGCTGCAAGCGTTGCTGGTGCTCTATCCTGGTGTGCCGATCGCGATTGAGAACGGCGGACGAGAGTCTGTATTGCATTTTCCCGATGACTTTCTCACCTTCCTCGATGCCTTCCCGGCGCTGCGTTTTGTGATGCATACCGGCTGCGCGTTTCAATCGGTGATGTGGGACAACGATCAGCTAGGGCGGTATGTGCGCAAGGCGTCCCGCTTCGTGGATAGACTAGCCGCTATTCGCTGGACCAATGCAAGTCCCGTTACTGAGCCGGACCGGCCGCTGCAGCTTGAGCTTGATCGAGCACCGAACCTTTCGCTGATCATGCGGGGGATGGGCAGAAACCCGGCATTGGTGCATTTGCTCGACACGGTCGGCGGCAGGCCGGAGGCTCTGGCCCGCGAACGCCGCGCGTTGCAGGCGCAGGTCAACCGCTAGGCGCAAGTCTCCGAATCGAGCGACCGGCTGGATGCCGCGCGAGGTGAGGCAATTCTGTCAAGTGGGCGCGTGTGCCGGCCCCTGCCGCGTGGTAGTCGCGCCCGCCCGTACCACACTAGTCTGATGTTCCTGCGGTATAATTCTCGGTACGAGGAGTGCGCTATCCTTCGCACTTGAAGAATTCGACTTGAAGCATCCGCTATGCTCACAGGAATGACCAACCAAGGGGTGCCCGCAACAAGGCGGCGCTCGCAGTGAATGCAGAAGACATGGACAATGCCCTTGAACGCCTCCAATTCGATGCGCAGGGACTCGTGCCTGCCGTAGTCCAAGATGCGCACACACTGCAAGTCTTGATGCTGGGTTTCATGACCAAGCAAATGCTGGCAAAGACCCTGGAGACCGGACAGGTGTGGTTTTGGAGCCGCAGCCGCCAGGAGCCGTGGCTGAAGGGCGCCACAAGCGGGAACTATCTGCACGTGGTGGACGTCTACCGCAACTGTGAGGAGAATTCGTTGTTGATTCTTGCGAAACCACAGGGGCCAACGTGCCACACCGGCAATGTCTCGTGTTACTACCGCACACTCGACGAGGAATAATGGTGTCTGAGAGTAAAGACCATACGACAGCAACAGCAAAGGTTCTCGATGAGGTCTTTCACATTGTCCGTGAACGGCAGCAAACGTTGCCCGAAGGGTCATATGTAACGCACTTGCTGCAGGGCGGCGTTGATCGCACTGCCCGCAAAGTGGGGGAAGAAGCGATAGAGGTAGTGCTGGCGGCCAAGAACAAAGAACCAAACGAGATTGTTGCCGAGGTTGCCGATCTTTGGTTTCACTGCGTGGTGCTGCTGGTCCAAAGTGGCCTTACCGTGGAGGACATCTACCGGGAGCTTGCTCGTCGGCACGGAAAACGCCCAAGTTTCCAGGATAAGGCGGAAGCACAGGCGCAACTCCCTTCTTCCCGAGAGGTCTGACGCTGCGGCAGGCTTTGGACAACAGTGTTCACAGGCCAATGACGCGCTCGCACGTCTGCTTGCCACTTCACTCTCTCCGCACATGCCAACCGTAGCGGCATGATTCTGGAACGCTCGTGCGGTTGAATTGCCGAATTCAGCAGGGCTGGAAAAGTGAAGGCGGTCCGGCTATCACGTAGATGCGGCTATATCCTTGGGGCTCACTTGAAGAGACGATTTCTGCCATGCCTCTGATCTTCCAACGTCCGAGAATGGCGCTCATTCGAGCAGGTCTACGCATACTGTGGCTCGCAGGTGTGCTAGGCGGCATTGGGCTCTTCTTGCGGGCATTGCGCTTCGTGGAATTGCTGCCGGCAGACAGCAACTGGGAATCGCTAATATGGGCGGTGCCATCGGTTCTTGCGGCGCTGTGGATCGCCGTCGCAATACGCTGGTATCGAGAGACTTCACACTTTGTTTCGCTGCGCGTATGTATTTTAAGTACACTCCCATTCTTGCCGATCGCAGTGCTGGGCTTCCTCTTGCACCCTCCTTTTCACACTGGCATTGAGCTGCTTTGGGAGATCGGCGAAATCGTCCACCTAGTAAGGGGAGGCAAAGTCTTCCTTGGCACCCTTGTGGCGCTGTCACTCTATCTGCACGTGCTCATTGGCGGCATAGGCTATCGAAATAGGCACGAGAGCGTGCCGTTCCCAAAGGCTGTTGGCGACACAGCGGCCTACATGCTGCCAATCGTCGCCGTTCTGGCGTTGCTGACCGTCGGTCTTACGCAAGCGTTCACGTACATCTCAATCGCCTTTGACGATCAAGTGAGGTATTGGTCGGTAGCGGATGCATTGGCTCGCGGCCAGGGGTACCCTTTTCGCACATTTGACGAGGTGTTTGGTGACACGCAAGGCATCAAACCCTATTGGACCGATGACTTGCCGGTCTGGCCGCTTACGATGATTGTGGGCTTCTTCCTATTTGGACACACCACAGTCGGCACCTACGCTCCACTCATCGCTGCCAACATAGCCATGCCAATCGTGGCATTTTTGGCTGTGCGAAAGATCTCCGGCGATCTGACTCTCGCGGTGGGTGCAGCGATCACACTGGTTCTCTTCCCCATATACCAGATATACGCGCTGGGAGCGGCTGAACCGGAGCCCATCTTCCACTTGCTGTTACTTGCTATGGTAGCCAGCGTGCCACGAGACGGTAAGTTGCAGCACTGGGCAATCTTTGGCTCAATTGCCGGGCTGGTTGTGCTGACCCGACCGGAGGGCGGAATATACGCTGCCATTACTCTGGCAGTCGTAATGATTGCTCGATGGCGGGAGGCAGGCTATTGGGTGTCGGCAGTCGTCGCAACAGTGCCCACCTTGCTCTATGCCGGGGAGACGCTGAGACAGACCGGAAAGCCGTGGCCTCTCCATCGTTCAACCTATTTTGGCCTAGAAAACCTGCAGAAACACTGGGACGGATTCTCTGACATTGGGGCAATCTACTATAGCGACTTGCTGCGTACGACAACGCTGGGATTCTGGATTATCCTCATCGCGGCCGTGGTGCTTTTCGGTTTGGGCACGGTCTGGCTTGCGCTGCGCCGACCCGTATATCTTTTTCTGCCGGCGGCTGCGGGAGCCCATGTGCTGATACTCTGGCTCACCGAGGCAGGCCCGGCACTTACGAACGTTGAGAACCCTCCCGACTTCTTTCGCCACATGTCGCATGCACTGCCATTCGCGTGGATAACGGCGAGCATTGGCATCTTTGCGCTAGCGGGAAGTCTTTGTCAGCGATGGCGGCAATGGCTGGTTGCGGCAGTCTTTATGCTGGGCACGTACTATTCGTACCAGGTCCTCATAACACCGGAAGTTACCTATGGCAGCGCTGGAATCCTGCTGCCGGCCAGTAAGGCGCGCGGACTTCTCACGGCCGACACATTTGTCCTGGCTCAAAACCTCTTTTCTCATCCCTTCCAACTGCCGGAGATACCGCACGCATGGCAGGACGGTGTACTCCAGGCACAGTCTTGGGATTACCTAGGATTTCGTACGAGCGCTTTCGAATTCTACTCATCTTTTGATATGCACAATGTCGACGTGGGCAAACCCTACATGATGGCCAGCTTCTATGCCAGTCTCTTTGCGTACGTCACGCTGGCCCTGGCAGCTCTTGGCATCCCCATGGCACGGAAAAAGGCTAAGGAGCGCTCGTGGTGGCGGACTGCCAGCCTGTCTCGTTCAGCAGATTCATGAAGCCTGCATGGGCCTTGGCAAAGAGGTCGTGCCCGGTATAGCCAAAGGAACGGCCGGCGACTTGCAGGTGCGGCTCAAGCGAGAAGAATCCGTCGTACCCCGCAAGTTTGAGCGCTCCCAGGAGTTCGCGCCATTCGGCAGCGCCTTCACCGGCAACAACCACCTTGCCGGCTTGGGATTCCTTGTCTTTCACGTGCACATAGTGGAGCCAGGGTTGCAGCGCGGGTAGCGCTTCGCTGAATGGCTTGACACCACAAGCGACGAAGTTTGCGGGATCAAGGGTCAGGCGCAGGTTCTCTGCGCCAACCGTTTCAAAGATATCCCTGCAGCGAGCGGGCGTGTCACCGTAAATGTCGCTCTCGTTTTCGTGCAACAGCAGGATGTCCGGCCGGTGCTGCCTCGCCGCAGCGGATAGGGCTTGCAGGCGGCGCATTACCTCGTCTCGATGGCTGTTTGGGTCCTCGCCCTCCGGCAGGAAGAATGAGAACATGCGGATGTAGGAAGTATCCAGGATGTCGGCGGCACGGAGCGCGCCCTTGAATCTCTCAAGGTGCGATTCAAAGTCATCAGTAATCATGATCTTGCCAATTGGCGAACCGATGGCCGAGACGCGCATGCCGCGACTGTCCAATTCGCGCTTTGCCGCGCGGAGGTCATCCTCGGTGAGGTCGACAATCACGGCCTTGGGTTTGCCGTTAACGGCGAGATTGCGTACCTCCACATAGTTGATGCCGAGAGCCTGCATGGCGTCTAGCTGTTCGCTGAAGTCGTCCGTAATCTCATCGCAAAAGCCGCTAATCTTTTCGTACATACTGCGTTCTCCTTAAGTGCTATTCATCAGGTTTATGGCGCTATCTCCACCGCTTGCTGTCGTCAGTCTTAGACTTCTAAGCACGTGCGACAGCAAGTTCTAGCATAGCGGCCCGCCAACCGCTGTACAATCTCGCAGCGCAAGAGACTAGATGGGCCGCTGACCAATTGACAGTGGACAGGCACGGCCTGCAACGTGAGAGAACGTTTTCACCCAACCCTCACCGCATTCCAGTGGTCATGGGCTTGCCCTGCCCTATTCGATCTGGAAGTGGGACTAGGTTACTAGCGCATCCATGAGATCGGGTCTGCGGGGTGAGATTGCCCGGCATGCATAGCCAAGCCGGCGAAGGCGTAGGTTGTGCGCCCGTTCCACCATGTAGAATTGGTATAATGGATCAGGCTACGGACTACTATCCTAGGTTTGGGGAGTTTGTTGAAGCAGGTAAGTTTCAGTTTTGCCGTGCGGCGGGAAGTTCGAATGGACGTATATACGCTTGCAGAGGCAGAATTGCCGTAGTTGTTCGGAATTGCAGTGTGAGGAGAGCATGACACGTGCAGCAGTATCTCCAAGTAATCCAGATTATTCTCTCTGTCGCTTTGATAGCCGCCGTGCTTTTGCAGGCGCGCGGTGCTGCGTTGGGTTCAGCATTCGGCGGCTCTGATAGCATCCACAATACGCGCCGCGGCGTCGATCGGTTACTTTTCAATGTCACCATCGGGCTCGCAGTGCTATTCATCCTCGTTTCCGTCATCCTGGTCCGCATTTAGCATGCTGCAGGGGTGAGGCATGGCTGAGCAACCATCGCTCGCATCCTCCCGCGTTGCCGGGGTAGTCATCGTCGGCTGTATTGGTGCGCTGCTGGCCGCAGTGTTGCTCACTTATTTTGCCTACGCCGCTACCGTCGAAGACGTCCCCGATTACGGCGGCACATACATCGAGGGCACGCTTGGGCCTCCGCCGACGCTCGTGCCGATGCTGGCAAAGAACGACTCGGCACGCACCATTTCTTCGCTGGTTTTCAACGGTCTCACGCGGTACGCGGAAGACGGGACAATTGCGTCCGACCTTGCGATGCGTTGGGAAATTGATGTCCAGAGCCGCTCCTACACGTTTTTTCTCCGCGATGGTGTGACCTGGCATGACGGCATGCCCTTTACGGTGGACGACGTGCTCTTCACCTACGGCCTGCTGACAAGCCCGGTGCGCAATGACCCGGTGTGGAGAAATGTAAGGGCAGAACGCGCAGGCGACCGCGGTGTCCGCATCTACTTGCTGAACAACGTGTACTTGCCGCTGCTCGAGTACGTGACGATTGGCATCTTGCCAAAACACTTGTTGGACGGAGTAAGCGCCGACCAAATCTATCTGACGCCGTTCAACCTACAACCGGTAGGCACCGGCCCCTACCGTGTTGTAGAGTTCACCGATGAATTCGCGCTCCTTAGAGCGAATGACCAGTATTTCGACGGTCGACCACGCATCCGCTTCTTGAAGTTCAAATTCTATCCAAACGCAAAGGCTACAATTACCGCGCTGGAGCGCGGCGAGGTGGAAGGCGTGAGCTATCTGCCGACAACAGAGATTGCTCGCGTTGGCGAATTGGCGGATGTCCAGGAGTACAGCGCGCCTCTGGCAGGGTACACGGTGCTCTACTTCAACCTGCGCCGCGAACCGTTCTTTGACAGAACGATACGGCAGGCAATTGCCCATGCTATCGATCGCAGTTTCCTAGCCAACGATGTGCAGGGAGGAACCGCTGATCCACTTGAAGGGCCGATTCTGCCGGTTTCCTGGGCGTATACGACGGACGTGCAGCGGTATCCATATGACCCGCGCACCAGCAGGACGCTGCTGGAGGAAGCTGGCTGGACCCTGGGGCCGGATGGGATTCGCGTGAGGGGTGAGGCCCGCCTCTCTTTGACTCTGATGGCCACCGACTTGCCGGGCCAGGTTGAATTGGCTGAAGCGATAGGGGCTCAATTGCGGATTGTAGGATTTGAGGTGATGGTTCAGGTTGCGGGTCCTTCCGGCCTGCTCAATGACTACCTGCTTACCCATGAATTTGACATGGCTTTGTATACGTGGCTCCTCAATGGCTTGGATCCCGATCCGTACGTGACCTGGCACTCGAGCCAGATCGAAAGCGGGTGGAATTTTACCGGGTTTATCGATCCCCGCGTTGACGAGGCGCTGCAGAATGCCCGCCACACGCTGGACCAGAACGAACGGCGGCAGATGTACGTGGACTTCCAGCGCACGTTTGCCGACGAGGTACCCAGTCTCATGCTCCTCAGCCCACGCTATAGTTTCGCTGTAAGAAACACCGTGCGGGGCGTAAGCGTACCCGTGGTTCTGCCTAACACTGAGTCCAGGCTGGCGGAAATCGAGAGTTGGTATATCAAGACGAAGAAGAACATCATCAACGTGCGCGGTCCCTTGGAGGGGTTGCGGCTGCCCTTCTTTTCCTAAAGGAGATCCAATAGCGTGACTGATCCCAAAATCCCCACTGTGCAGATAATTGCAATCGGCACCGAGCTTGTGCTGGGTCGGATTCAGGACACGAACTCGTTTTGGCTTTCGCAGCAGCTTACGGAGTTGGGCGCGGAGGTGCAGAGGATTACGGTGCTTCCCGACACCTTGGAGGAAGTTGTCCCCGTGCTGCAGGGCGCAGCCGACGATGGCGCAAATTTTGTCGTAGTTACTGGCGGCCTGGGCCCGACGCCCGATGACCTAACTGTGGAAGCTTTCGCAAGACTTCTCGGCGAGGGAACGTATCAGGAGCGCGGTTTACTGGAAGACTACATGCGTCGACGTCAAATCGGCGAGGACGAGCTAAGCCCGGGGCTAAGAAAGATGGCCACAGTACCGGAGAGCGCAGTCGTGTGGGCCAGTCCCGCGGGCTGGGCGCCTTGCATCCAAGTCAGCAAGGCCGAAACGACGTTCTTCATTCTGCCGGGCCCACCGCGTGAGATGGAGGCGCTCTTCGATCGCTATGTTGCGACCGCGATATCGGATTCCCTTGAGATAAAGAGCGCTGCGCGCCGACTGTTCGTCAACATGAGCGAATCTGAAATCTCACCCCTCATTGAAGAAGCAATGCAGCAGTATCCCGGCCTGTATGCGAAAGGGTACGTCGCGTTGCGCACTGACACCCATATGCCGGTCGACTTTGTCGCCCGCGCTGCCTCAGATCGAGAAGCACGCACCATGCTGAGCGGCGCCATCGACCAGTTCTCCGCAGGCGTCAAGGCGTTGGGGAAGGACATTCATTACTAGGTGGGGGTGCTGTCAAGGGATAGTGGCGGCCCGGCGCTTAGGCTGCCTGGCTGTCTCTTAGCGCTTCTTTGGCGGCGACATAGTTTGCGTTCAATTCAATCGCCAAAAGAAAGTCGCTGCGGGCCCCTTCAGAATCCCCCGTCAGTTCCAGTGCGCGGCCCCGCCAGTAGTACCACTCCTCAATGTCTGTGTCTTCCATGCCCGCTTCGGCAAGCGCAATCACGTCTTGGTAGCGTCCTTGCGCCATGTAAGCTTCGAAGGGACCGAATTGGTACCACAACATGCGCCAGGGCAGACCAAGTTGGCGTGCCCAGTCAAAGGCTTGGGCGGCCTGGGACGTGTCGCCGAGTCTGAGCGCGCTCGTGCCCAGATTGAACCAGGCAAACGCATTGTTCCGGTCCCGCGCTATTTCTTCCTGGGCGATGCGCAGCGCCCTCTGCCACATCTGTGTGCCCCTCGCGCTTTCGTCAAGAATTGCATCTACTGTAGGCTGAGCTTCTTGAGGGTATATAACGACGTAGGTCCGGTTGAATACGTGCCACATGGCATCCAGTTCGGCAAAGGTCATGGTCAGACTAGGGCCCAGATAAGAGTCGTGCGCGTTGAAGGTTCCACTCTGTTCGTCATAGCCAAAGAGCACGCGATAATGACCCATACCGTCATCCGGTCGCGGTTCAAACCAGATTTCAACGATAACGGGAATGCCGGCAGCCAAGAGTTGCTTTAGCACTCGGATGTCACCGCCGACTCCGACGTGCGCTTGAAACCCTATACTTCTGGCGTAGGAGACGATTTCGTCAGGACTGACATTCTTGTCGTTGGGATCAGGTTTGAGGATGGGGGCGATCTCTGCTTGCGCCTCCGTGCGGTCGAAGTAACTGAGCACCATGCCCACAGAACTTGGGGCGCAATTGTTCCACCCCTGGTACTCATGCCGTAATCCAATGAGCAGCGCGGATGAGGGCAGTTGCGCGGGAGCTGGATCCAAGACGGTCTGCGGCGCCGGTTTAGCGGACACTTCCGCTACCGGCAACGAAGTAGCTTTGTCGGTAACGGCAATTGTGGGAGCAGGCTCCGCTGGCGGGGACACGGCGTCACGTGGCTGCTGTTCAGCCGTGCGGGAGACTTCGGCAAGCGGGTCACTGCGTTCGAATGAAGGAAGGGGCGATCCAACCCTCGCGGAAACAGCGAAGGCCCCAACGAGCACACCAAATACCGCCAGCAACGCCCAGAGCGGCAGCCTCGAGGGGTTCCTTCGCCGCGGTGCGGGGCGGGGAATGACTCTTACGTTTACTTGCCTGCCGGTCTGTTCCAAGAGGGCACGCTCCTTATTCCTGCGCCTCTAGCTTCATCATACTCGACTTTGTAGGGAATGAGTACGCCCTTAAGGGAGTTTGTCGCGCCAATATCCTCTGCGGCGGTTACGGGCATGCGTTGTTAACTGCTGCGATTCAGCGATCTACCTGCGCCGGTAAGCTGCGCATGCGGCAGTCCTGTGCCCAGTGCTAAAATCTATTCCACTCAACACGCATTGTTGACGGCGCACGCGCGGCGCGCTATCGTGCCAACGGGAAACCTTATGCAACCTTGGGAGCAAGGCTATGAAACTTTGTCTATTGACCTACAACATGGCGCGGCACTGGGAACTGCAGGAACTCCTTGACTTGGCACGTCTTGGCGGCTTTAGCGGTCTGGAGTTCAGGGCTGAAGCCGGCCACAAGCACGGCGTGGAATTGGAAACGAGCGCTGAGGAGCGCCTGTCGATTCGCTATCAAGTGCAGGACGCGTGCTTGGAAGTTGCCGGAATCAGCACCAGTTCTCGCTTTGAATCACCGGATGCCACCAAGCGCCGCGAGGTTGTTGAGCGCAGCAAACGCTTCATCGAGCTCGCGGCGGACGTGAATGCCGGCCAGATTCGGGTCTTTGGCAATGATATGCCCAAAGAAGGTGTGGATGGGGGTGCGCCCCCGCCGCGTGAAGATGTAATGCGCTATGTGGGTGACTCGCTCAGGGAGTTAGGGGAATTTGCCGAGCCTCACGGTGTCAACGTGATGCTGGAAATGCACGGTCAGTTCAATTACTGGCACTTCGCCATGACCGCAGTTGAGCATGCCGACCACCCGCAGGTGGGGATTCTCTACAATTGCGATAACCGCGATCTCGTCGGCGGTTCGGTGGCCTCAACGTATAACCGCGTCGCGCACCTGATCGGCCACGTGCACATGCACGACTTCGTCAATGGCTTTCCCTACGCTGAGCTCTTCGGCCTGCTCCAACGCGACGGCTACGACGGCTATCTCTCATCCGAAATAGGTAAGACGGAGCCAACGCATGAGGATTACTTCCTCATGTACGCCCAGCTCTTCCGCGCTTGGAATGCCCTGGCAGCCGCTGCCGGCGAGAGCGCTCTGCCGTATCATGCTGCCGCTGCCGGTACGGTGGCTACGGCAGGGGACTGAGTGTAGCGTTCCAAGTCCTTCACCATGCCGTGCGCGGCCAGCAGGCAACTCGACGGCATCGCGTTTTCGAATTGCCGAGGACTATGCAGCACGAGGTCGCGCGATTGAGGTTTGAAGAGATTCCCCGTGTGCCGTTTTCTGTTCGCTGGTCACTTGACTGTTTTGCGTTGAAGGGTTCCAAGCGGGAGTTGGTTCTGGACGTGCGTATAGAGGGTTTGGTTGAGAAGGGCTTGTAGATTGAGGGAGAGAACCTGATGGCCTACCGTCCACCGGAAAAACTGGTTGTCTTTGGTATCGACGGTCCAATCCTGCCGACGCTCCAACGACTGATGGGCGAGGGGCGCATGCCCCTAATGCGGAAGCTTGTGGAAAGCGGCACGTGGGCGGAAAACTGCTTGGTGCCGTATCCCACAATCACGCCGCCGAACTGGACAACGATAGCAACCGGCGCGTCAGCGGGGAGGACCGGTTTCACTGACTTCAACGTGCACTGGAAAGGGGAGCCGCTCGGCATGACCCACGCCGCCTTTGACTCCCGCTGGCACACGGCGGAGTACCTGTGGGAAGCAGCCGAGAAGATCGGCAAGAAGTCCATCGTAATAAACTGGCCTTCCTCTTGGCCGGCACGCATGCAAGACGGCTATCAGCTCGCCGGGTACGGTCTATCCATGAATGAGTGGCACGATCATCCGACGTTTCACCACGCCTACACCTTTTCGGGAGATGCGCTCTTTGCAACCGACGACTATGTTGAGGGCACGTTGATCGAGGTGGAAGATGCGGAAGATTGGCAAGGCCTTTCAGCAGGCGTGGAGTATCTGGAAGCAGAACTGCGCTGGCGTTTTCGTTTTTCAAAGTACACCATGCAGCCGCTGACGTGGCATGTGTTGTTGGAGGCCGACTCGCACGGCGACTTCACCACGGCGCACATCTGCGAGGCGCGTGATCTCGCGACATCCATGTGCTCGTTGAAAGTGGGCGAGTGGTCCGACAACATCGTTCGCGAATTTGCCAGCAAGGAGTTGGGCAATACTGAGGCGGTCTTTCGCATAAAGCTGCTGGACCTGTCTGCGGACGGCGAGACTATGACGCTGTTTGTCACGCCGCTGTGCCAGATAGGCGGCTCGGCGTACCCGGAAGGTTTGGACCGCGAGATACATGAGAATGGGAACTGTCGTGGGCTGCCGGCGCCGTACCTCGGGCTGCGCACCTTCCGTATGGGGTGGTTTGACGCCGATACGTTCATCGAGCTGTGCGACATGCACCATCAATGGTTTGCCGATGCGGCACGGTACTTGATGCGTCGCGCTGACAGCAGCGCGCAAGAGTCCTGGGACCTCTTCTTTATCCACATTCATACGCCAGATTACTTCTATCACCTCTTTGCCAGTGAGGTCGACCCGACGCTCAACCGAGATGCGGAGAGCCTCAAACGCTGGCAGGAGGTCGAGGCCCGGATGTACGAGAGCTTAGATCGCGCATTCGGGGACATGGCGGCAGCGGCGCCGCGGCGCACGCTCTATGCGTATGTCTCCGATCACGGCGCGAAAGCGAACGGCTACAAATGCAACCCCGGCCAAATCCTCATCGACGCGGGCCTTACGGTACTCAAAGAAGAGGATGATCCGGATGCAGTCGCGCACTTTGCCATGTATACCGGGCGCAAGCAGGTGGACTGGTCGAAGACCCGGGCGGCTGCGAGCGGTTCTTCCTATATTTGGGTCAACCTGAAAGGGCGCGATCCTGAGGGAATCGTAGAACCGGAAGACTATGTCTCCGTGCAGAACGAGATCATCAAGGCGCTCTACGACTATACGGATCCTGAATCTGGCCTCAAGCCAATCGCCTTTGCATTCAAGAAACAGAACGCGCGCTTTCTCGATCTCTACGGCGATACCACTGGTGACGTGGTGTTCTGCTACGCTGACGAATTTGGGTCCCAACACGGGCCGCAATTCCCGTCCGCCACCCAGGGCATGGGCGATATGCGCGGCCTCTTTGCGCTTTCGGGGCCGGGTGTGAAGCAAGGCCACGTGCTGGAGCGCAATGTAAATCTGAAGGACCTGGTGCCGACGGTTTGCTATCTCATGGACTTACCGCTGCCCGCCGATTGCGAAGGTTCCGTCGTCTACCAAGCCCTAGAAGACCCGGACGCGCCCCTGAAAGAGCGCATGCGCCTGCAGCGCCACGTGGACGTGCTCTCCGGCGTGGCAGAATCAGAAGCGGCGATGACGCATACCTATCACAAGGCAGAGGGATAATTGCGCAGGCAGGGTATATTGCAGGTCGTTCTATGCAGCCGCGGTGTAAGTCCTGCCCACGGTAGCGCAGGTTTGCAACCTGCGCGCTTGGCCAGCAACGAGGCCATGCGGAAATGAGAACATCGGCAACGCGAGTGTCAAGGTGAATCGAAATGGGGCTGTAGATTTCGGTAGCTTAGGTTTGCAACCTGCGCAAGCGTAGCCAATAAGGAGGCCATGCGAAAATGAGTATGTCGGCAACGCGAGTGTCAAGGTGAATCGAAGAGTGACTGTAGATTCCGGTAGCGCAGGTTTGCAACCTGCGCGCTTGGCACTCACGACCAAGAAGAGATATCTCCCTCACTGGCAGTTGGGCGGCTCTGCTTACTTTCTTACCTTTCGCCTTGATTCTAGTGTCAGGCCCTATCTACGCATGGGTGAGCGCGCTTTGGTGAAGAAGGCCGTTCTTCATTGGCACCAAGTGAAATGGCGCGTGCACGTGTTTACGGTGATGCCGGATCATGCGCACGTGCTTGCGTCTCCTTTACTCTCCGGTCCAAACGAGTGGTATTCGCTAAGTGTGATCTTGCATAGCGTCAAGCGGCACAGTGCTCGCCAAATCAATCTCGCCCGAGGGCGGCAAGGTAAACTATGGCAGTCTGAAACTTATGACCGGATTGTGCGCGATGAGGCGGAGTTTGATGAGAAATCACGGTACATTCTGGCAAATTCACTGAGACGTGGGTTGGTACAAGACCCGTGGGACTATGACGGCTTCTGGTGTGATGCGATGGCGTGACGCAGAAGACGCAGGTTGCAAACCTGCGCTACCGGGGAAATGGTCTTGAAACAAGTGCATTGTATCTGGGGACACCTCCGATTTGTTGAGAGTATGCTGGGGTGCGCATAGGACGCAGGTTACAAACCTGCGCAACCGGAGAATCGTCACTTGGTGATAACGTGCATTGTGGATTAGGAGTTTGGTTTCTAGCCGGGGAGAAATGAAAATGGAAAATCAAGAGGTCTCGGGTCGCTTGGTGGGAAAAGTGGCGGTGATTGCGGGGGCCGGTGGCGGCATGGGCAGCGCGACGCCGCTGCATTTCGCGCGTGAGGGGGCGAAGGTGCTGTTAGTGGCTCGTCGCGCGGAACCGCTCGCGGCCTTGGCCAAGGAAATCGAAGACTGCGGAGGCGAGGCGGCAATTGCGACGGCGGACTTGGCGACGCCATCCGGCGCGGCTGCGATGGCCCAAGCCGCCCTCGACAGATGGGGACGGATCGACGTGCTCTTCGATAATCTCGGCGACTATGCGTACGGCGGCCAGAAGTTGCACGAAACGGCAGCCGAGGAGTGGCGGTACCTCATCAACATAAATGTGGACACGGCGTATTTCAGTTGCCATGCAGTGCTGCCGTCCATGGTGGCGCAGGGCAGCGGCTGTATCCTGCTGGTCTCGGCAGCTTCGCGTACGCGCCGGGAAGCCAACGTTGGCTATGCGGCAGGAAAAGAGGCGCTCGTCGGCCTCACACGCACGCTCGCGCGGGAATACCGCGAGCACGGCATTCGCGTGAACTGCATTTGCCCGGGGTCTATCGGGGATTCGCGCGGCGCGGAGAATGCGGGACTGCCACCGCCGGCGCTGGACCGCAGCGGCCATCCGGCCGACGTGGCGCTGTCTGCCGTGTACCTTGCTGCGGACGAGGCGGCCTGGGTCACGGGGCAGTGCCTGGACGTTGACGGCGGCGATTCGCTTTGAACCGACAGCGTGGCGCATAAGTTCCGCTGGCGGTCGCGCGCGAGGCAGGCGGTTTAGCCGCTACTTCTTCTTTGCAGGGCGGTTTTCCTGTCTCGGCGCTGCGTCAACGCTGCTGCTGCTGACTTTTGAGCCTTCGTTGATTTGGGGTCCCGCAACACTCGCGCTGCTGCGGACGCCGCTTCCTAGGAAGTTTCCTCTTTGTTTCTTCGCTTCCTAGTCACAATACTACCTCCTCTTGCCTCCGTTCTACCAGTCAGGCAGTGCACCTGAACTGATTCAGATAGGCTTCGGGGTCCTCGATGTACGCTTGCCCCGCCTTGTCGGTGATGCCAGGGACAACATTTTCTGCCAGGTATGGGTCCAACACGCTATTTACCAACATTGCCCTGATCATTCCTGGATTCTCCCGTTCTGTTGCTACCATCTCTTGCTGCACTGGCTCCGGCCACGTGCAGGGGTCGCTCTCTAGCCACTCACCGGCCAGGCGCACGTAATCCCTCGGGTTGTCTGCATACGCTCTCACGAACGCCTGTGTGTCGGGGAACGTCCCGTAGGGGTACGCGCTCCACGTGTACATGCGGTAGACGAGGGGCATAACGTCTATGAAATTAGCGTAGACGCGCTTCATCAGCCTCAGCATCACGCCACCCTGCGGGTTGAGGTTGTACTTCTGCGCCAGCGCGTTCCGGAAAAGCGCTTTGTAGTGGGACGCGGGGAGGCTCATGAACTGGGCTGCTTCCTCGCTGGTGGCCGTGCCCGGTATTGGGCCTGGGGCAGGCTGCGGTACGGGTGTCGGCGACGGCGTGGGTGTCGGCGCGGGCGCAGGTGTTGCCGCCGGCGCAGCACCGAATAGGGCGCAGAATTGTTGGTAGTAGGGGATGCTACGTACCCAAGTGAGGAGTGTGCCGCTCTGCAAGCGTTGCAAATTCTGGTTCAGAAACGCTTCCAGAGAGTTCGCGTTAGGCTTGCCGTTGCTGCCATAGAAATCATGCCAAAGTGCGGCTCGAGCGTGATAACTGGCTTGCACATCGTCGTAACAGGCATCCGTGGAATCTGGATCCCCACCCAGCCTAAACTGAATACTAGCAACCAAAGATCCTGCCAGCAAGGCGGCGAGTGTCTCCGCGCTTTCGCCACGATGAGCGGTAGCAATGTAGATGTGGTGTTCTTGCACGTCCAATGCAATAGCGAACGGAATTTCGGGAATGTCGGGTAAGTTCTGGAACGGCGCATCGTCAAACGTCACCGTACCTCCCGACTCCAAGAAATCCGTGGCTAACCATCCCCCTCCCTCCGAAGATCGCAGTGCTCGAAAAGCTGTCTCAATTATGGCGGCGTCTGTGAGCGGAGTTTCCTGTGGCGATAGCATAGACGAAGGCGCAGTGAAGTTTGCGTAGTCAGCCTCCCACTCGAATCGTTCGGTATTTAGGCGCTGGACTAAGCCATTCGGGCCATTTATCCACGTGCGATAACCGTCTGTGAACGCCGTCCAATTGTCTGCCTTGCGCCAGGCCATGAGCCCGCCGGTGGTGCGCTGATTGCTATCGCCAATGGCATTGTAATGCTCGTTCTCCAAGCATTCGCCGACGACATCATGCCCTATCAGGTCGCGGAGCGTCTTGAATCCCAGGCGAAACTCACAGTGATCGGCGGCGTGGGTGGTCACGGTAATGAAGAGCGCCAGACAGAGGCCCAAGAAGATCGCTATAACGGGGAAGGGGATGTGGCCGCTTGGGTGGCTTGGAGGCTTCACCGTTACGGCAGGACTCCGGTGAAGAGCGCCATCAGGAAACCAAGTATCGCAATCTGCAAGCCGGCAGCGATGATCAACATTGCGCCCAACTGGAGCCGCATGCGCAATTCCAGTTCGCGCAGGTCGGCTCTCGTCTCTTGCCGCAAAGCCTCCGAGTCGGTCTTCGTCTCTTGCCGCAAAGCTTCCAGGTCGGCGCGGACCCCGGCAAACTCCGCTCTAGTTTCCTGCGCCAAGGTTTGGAGGTCGGCGCGCACATCGGCAATCTCGGCTTGCAGGTCGGCTTTGGTTTCCTGTGCCAAGGCTCGCAGGTCGGTCTTGGTCGTGAGGGTGTCGTGCGATTCGCTTACTGCGCCAACCAAGGCTTTGGCCTGGGCTTCATTGAAGCCCGCGTCCGTTAGGGTCTCAAACACTTTGTGGGTGTCAATGATTGCCATGACACGCTCCTTCCAATCCATTGTATCAGGCTGCGCCAATCCGAGAGACAGCGCTGGCGGCCGCTGAGACCCGCCGCTACGGGGCGTGAGCCAGGATGCGGTCCACCTGGTAGCCAAGTCCCGTACCGGTCAGCGTTTCCGTGCGCGCAACGCCGTTGCGCACGTTGGCGATGCGCGGGTGTACGGCGGCAACGGCGCTATTCGATGCCGGGAAGAACTGGCGCGAGTTGCATTCCACGCCCATCATGGGATTGATGCGGGATGCAAAGCTCACCGAGTGAATGAGCGAGAGATCGGGATTGGTGAGGTCCTGCACTGTGTACGGCAGGCCGTCGTGGGTCGCGAGCGCCGTGAAGAGCAGGCTGTGTGAGTGGCCTTTGCACACCTTCAATGCAATGCCCGACCAGCCTAACTCCTTGGCGCGCTCGTATTGCCGGTGGTTGTAAAGACTCTCATCCATGATGACGGGTTTGAGCTTGTCGATGCCGTCCATGCGGAACGGCGCTCTGTCCAGGTCACGATGGGTCGGCTGTTCCACATAGAGTAGTGTGTCATACGCCGCGGGCGACTGTTCCCGCACTCGCTCAAGGTATTCCACCATGTAATCGGGCGTCTCGCAGATCTCGTTGGTGTCCGCAGTGAGATAGATTTCCTCTCGTCCCTGCTTTGCAAGCGATTCCTTGCCGATTGCGTACACATCGAGCGTGCGCTGGACGTCCCAGTCCATGTCATTGCCCAGGAGCTTGATCTTAAGGCAATAAACGCCGTCGCGGTCGATCCATTGGTCGAGCGAGACCGGTTCGCCGTCGTTCGGGTCGTCAGCCGTGATCTCGCTCTCCCAGAGCTTGTCGAGGCCGCCAACGAGATGAAAGACAGGCATTTCCGCGACATAGGCGGAACGAACGTAGTCGTCGAGATACTGTCCCTTGAACTCCGGCCCGAGGTAGGCGCTAAGGTCTTCCGCCATAAATTCATCGGAGTAGCCGTCGTAGCTTGAGATACCATTCACATTGCCGAAGGCATCGTGCAACGCGCCATCGAATGGCGAACCGCACACCAGCGAGGCCAGCACCGGGATCGGCTCCGCAAGCTGCATGCTTTGGCTGGTCTCAGCGGCGTTGCTGAGAAGAGTGGGTTCCGTCTTGAGCGCAATGTCAATGGGATGGGCGTAACTGGCATGGCCTTCCAGAGCCTGCGCATAGCGTTCCACCACCTGACGCATTGCCGCGTCGCGAGCGAGGGCATCCACGGCATCGGTAGGCCAGGCCCAGCCAATGGCCAGGAACATGCTGCCCCAGCCTTCCGCCGTCTGTCCCGCGCGATTCTCCACAGCGACCCGTACCCGCACGTGGGTGGCGCCCTCCATGGTGACGCCGCCGAATTTTAACGGCGTGCGCGCAATCTCATCGGTGAAATAGGTCTGAACTTCCCGGATGCGAATATCCGATAACATCTGCGCCGCCATGATTGAGTACCCTTTCACCTTAATTCTGCCCCGATGTTTTACCCTCACCCTTTGGAAGAGGGCACAAACGCGGAGCCTTGCTTTATCGAGTCAACCGCTCCTAATATCCTTAACTAACTCCCAGTGCGGTTGTGCGCGGCGCGTGGATCATGCCGTCGCGGAACAAGACCTTGCCGCCCAAAATAGTGAGTTTAACATTCGCCATCACCTTGATGTCGGCGACCGGGTTGCCTGCCACCGCGATGACGTCGGCAACTTTGCCCGCCTCTAGGGTTCCCCGCTCGTCGATCACGCCAAGGCCCTGCGCGGGATTGCGGGTGGCCATGAGGAGCACGTCCTTGGTTGGGATGCCGAGTAATTCCACGGCGCTGCGCAGCGATACAAAGAAATCGTCAAACGGCGTATAGCGCACACCTGCGTCGCTGGAGATGATGAGGTTCACTCCCGACTGCCAGATTCTGCGAAACATCTCGACGCGCTCTTCCTCTAGCAGTTTGCTGGTAATTGCCATGGCCTCGCGCATGAGTTCGCTGCCGGGCAGATCGGTTAGGTAGCCTCGAAACACCCCGGCGAGGGTGATCGATACGGTGAGACCCTTCGAAACTGCTGTTGCCATGGCCTCAGCATCGTAGTCGTAGCCGCCGTCGGGGCCGAGCCAGACGCAATGCTCAATGGTGTCAATTCCGGCTGCGATGCAATTGCGAATGCTGTCAGCGGGAATGGCGTGCGCCGCTACCGGTGTGTCGAGCTTGTGCGCCTCTTCCACCACCACGCCGAGTTGCTGGGCGCTGTACTGCACCATGAGCGGATTGGACTCGGCGGTCATATTGCCGCCGCTGGCGCAAATCTTGATGACGTCCGCGCCCTGTTTGATCAGCGTGCGCACCGCCTTGCGCAACTCCCACTCCTCATTGGCCTCCCAGCCGACAAAGTGGATGTGCCCGCCGGTGACCGTTATCGGCACGTTGCAGGAGAGAATGCGCGGGCCGGCAATTTGACCGCGGTTGATGGCGTCTCGCACCGTGGGCACCACGTCGCGGCGTCCCCCGAGGTCGCGAACGGTTGTCAAACCCGCTCGCAGGCACTTCTGGGCATTGGCTGCTGTGCGCACCACCTGTTGCATATCGGTCTCGCGACTGATTTCGTCGACCACTTCCTCGTGGTTGCGGCCTGCGGTAAAGCTCAGGTGGGTGTGTCCGTCAAGCATGCCGGGCAGCAGCGTGTGACCCGGCAACTCCTCAACCGTTGCGCCTTCCAATTGGCTCCGGCTGAGTTCTGCGGCCGGGCCCACGAATGTAATGCGGTCATTTTCTAGCGCTACTGCGGCCTGTGGAATAAGGTCTGCGCCGGTGCCGGTGAAGGCCCAGTCGGCTTTGAGGACTCTCTTTTGGCTCACGAAGCATCCCTTTCTGGATAGAGCACGCGCTGTCCGGGCGTGAGGACGAGCGGTTGTACAGTGCCGCTTTCGCTTGCAAGTGCGCTGGAAAAGTCAGCGGGATCGGCGGTGTTATTGGCAAACATATTGTAGTGCGTCGGCACGGCCGCCTGGGCGCGGAGAATCGTGGCGAGATGCGCGGCTTCTGGCGCCGGCATGTTCCCCCACCGCCCGTTGATGCAGATGAAGGCAAGGTGGGGCTGGAGGTCGGCAATGCCCTCCATGCGGGCATGGTAGAGCGTATCGCCGCTTATGTAAGCGCGCACGTCCCCAAAGTCAATCATGTAGCCTACGGCATCAGGCGCATCGTCTGGATCACCCCAGACGTGATGCGCGAATGTCGCGTGAATGCGGACACTGCCGCTATGGAGCACGTCGTCGTGGTTGAGGGTGTAGGTCTGGCTGGCGGGAATGCCGAGTTCGCGCATGGCGTTGGTGCACGATGAGGGGCCGATGAAGAGTGCCGTGGCGTTGTGGCGGGCAATCACCGGAAAGGCATCCGGGTCAAGATGATCGGCGTGATTGTGGGTGGCGAGTACAAAGTCGGCGCGCACCGCAGATGCTGCCAAAGGTGGCGCAAGCAAGCGCTCAAGTCCGTAAAGCTGATTGCAGGAATCGCCCAGATATGGGTCCACATAGACGACGGTGCCTTTGCTCGACTTGAAGACAAACCCTGCTTGTCCGAGACTCCAGACGGCAAGGGACTCTTTCGGCACACAGGTGTCTTGGATTTCTGCTGCGATAGTCACCGCTCCGGCCTTTCTTTCCTCGCAGGTGGGCCCCATCAGTCCGTGTTATTGTAGCAGCCGCGCGGACTGGCGGCTACGTACGCTGCGAGCGGGCTAGGGGAAGTCCTGCGGCATAGTTTGACGGTTGTGCGGCGCGGCGCGCAGCAAGTCTGTTGTGCACAGGACTCTTGGCTGTTCCAAGGTGGAGAGAAAGCGGAGAGAATTAACAGGCAGAAATTGACTGGGCATGCAGGCGGCGCAGTTCTCGTTCACGCCTGCGCTGCTCTGGGACAGCAAGAGAGGCGCCGGCTGCAAGCCAGCGCCTCTCATCCACATTAGTCTGTGTGTTTGCCGCACTAGCGCGGCAAACTGCCTGCATCTCAGCGGGATGCGAGCGTCACTTTGCCGCCTGATAGCGGGCGTTCACTGAGTCCCAGTCTACGTTCTTGAGTAACGCGGTAATGTAGGAGCCCCGGTCGCTGCCATAGTCCATGAAGTAGGCATGCTCGTAGGTATCAATCGTCCACAAGGGCACGGTGCCCCAGACGCCGCCCTGATTGTGCACGTCGCACAGGAAGTTGTGGATCTTGCCGTCAGTCGGATCGAGCGCGGTCACCATCCAGCCGCGCGCCGCCATTGCGCAGGCGCGGGCGTCTTCGATGAAGGCATCCCAGGAGCCAAAGTCTTCAGCAATCTTCTCTGCCAATTCGCCACCGGCTTCCCCGTTGCCGCCGAGGGTGTCAAAGTAGAGCTCATGCAAAATCTGGCCGTCCGCGGCGAAGGTCTCTTCCAACTTCAGGGCGCGGTACGCGCTGTAGGCCTGATTGGCCGTGGAGCGATCAACGCCCTTCAGGCCTTCCTCGATCTCATTGCGTTTATTGACATAACCAGCATACAACGTGTCGTGGTGTACGGTAACCGTCTTCTCGGATATGCCGTCAAGTGCGTCTTTGCCGAACTTGAGGTCCTGCACGGTAAAGGCCATGATTGGTGCTCCCTGTAGTGTGCAATGTCGTGCTATTAATTGCGATAGCCAGAACGATTCGCAGTAATCGTTTTCGGAGTTAGCCTACCATACTTCCCGCAATTAGTGAAGGCTTCAAGCCTGGGGAGGATTCTTCCAAGGGGAGTAAAATGGCACGGCTTGTTGATCCCGATTGCGGGCAGAAATCCTGCAACGAACCGGGCGAGCCGGGTGGGGAGCAACTACTCGCTTTCCGATCCGCCTGTAGTATGGAGCCTTCTTTTGACCAGGTTCAGGTACTCGGCCCGGATCGCGCCGCCATGAGCGATGGAGTAAAGGTAGACCGTCGGATCGTAGTCATCGAGACCGGAAGTAGTAATGATGCGAGCGGTGCGTAGCCCCTGTGTCTTGAGCCAGTTGAGCGCGTGCCAGAGCAGCGCCGAGCCAATGCGGCGGCCGCCATAGTCGCGGCGCACAAGCAACCCCCAATCAAACGTGATGTCATCTTCCACAGCTTTGGCATCGCAGAGACCGACAATTTCGCCGTCCAGCCGCGCGGTGAAGAGTGTTTGGGGCGCTTCCGTGCCAAACGCGGCGACCCGGGTTTCCACGCGGGCGCGCATTTCTCGACCCAATTCCTCGCTGGGCGGCGCCTCCGGTGCGGCGGGATACTCGACACGGTGCCAGCGCGTGTCTTCTTTGTACTCCTTCCACCAGCGCCAATAGGGTTGATAGCTGGTGAGAATGAAGTCAGTAAGAAACTCCTGCTCAGGGGTCGGTTGCTCTTCTATAGTAAATTCGTGGCTGACTTCTAGTTCGCTAAGGGACCGGAGATCCCACGTCAGTAGCACCATCTTGCGGGACGCCCAGTAGCCGCGTTCATAGAAGGGTACCGTGGCGCCTTCACCGTCGCGCACGATGGCGTCGATCTTCGTCACGCCCCGCGCTTTCAAGCGCGCTTCGGCCGCGGCAATGAGCGCTTCCTCAAGTCCCTGCCGCGCGTAGTCCTCGTGCACTGAAAGATCGGCGATCAGGCCGTGGCGGCGGCGGGCATCTTGGCGCAAGGCAAGGCGCACCGCACCTCCAATATCGGCGCCGTCTTTGGCGAGCAAGATCTCGCTCGGGCCGTAGGTGAGCATGTTCGGCTCAACGCGAACGCCCAGCACGTGCTCAGGCGCCGGCGTGAGCGCTTCAATTGTGATTTCAGTGCTTTTCAAGGCATTTCTCTGGGTTACGGATGCTGTTCTGCGGTCACCGGCTCAGTATCTCCAATCTCGCCGCGAAGCGACCGGTAATGAAAGGGGATAATTGAATAAAGGCCGCCTCGCTGAGGTCGATCCACATGAAGCCTGGTGAAGGAGCACGATCCTTCACCGTGACGACGATGCTGGCTCCCGTCGAGATTCGGGTGACGCGCACCACAGTACCCAATGGGAAGAACGGGCTCGCGGCAATGATGGGGTCATACCGGTTGTACGGTTCGCCGTTTGCCATGGTATCTCCGTGGAGAGACGGATGATAGTAGGTGGCGTTGCCGTACTCAACTCGCGTCACTGTATACTCCGAATGCTCGCGCAGGAAGGCGGGCGGGCGAAATCGTGTCAGATTTGTCAGGGAGCCGTCTTCCTCCTCGACAATGAACGAGAATGCTGCGGCTGGCGATGCCGTTACCAGGCACACCAGGAGCGCAAAGACCAATGGAATTCCAAATCGCTTTAGCATTGTCTCCCACTTCTCCGCTGTAACGACAACTTATAGCGCATGGATGGCATAGTCGTCAACAAAGGCGCGCCTGCTCGGTGTTGTATTAGTCCATTGAGAAGGTTGACGTAACGCACAGCGCGCAAACCTTGTGACGGCAAGTTTGACCGTCCCCTTAAGGCTACGCTACAATCGAAATTAAGTGGTGCGCGTGCAACGGTGGGCGATTTGCCTGCACTAGAGAGCGGCTGTAACCATGTCCACTCGCTGTTCAGACAAAGACATGGAATGCGCGATAGCGCGCACGGCGTCACTGATTTGCGGTCGTTGGACGTTACTCATTCTGCGGGACCTCGCTGAGAGTCCCCGCCGCTTTTGCGCCCTCGAACGATCTCTTGAAGGCATCAGCCCCAATACCCTGGTTGAACGCCTCCGCACGCTTGAGGAAGAGGAGATCATCACGCGCCGCGCCTACGCCGAGATTCCGCCGCGCGTGGAATATACTCTCACTGAAAAGGGCAGCGCCTTAGTGCCGGTGCTGGCCATGATGCGAGACTACGGCGAACGCTGGCTCAATCCCAGCGAGAATGAGCTGGCGGTAGCGGAGCCGGTTGGGGTGGCCGGGAAATAGGTAGTGAAAATGACGCGGCAAGAACCCGCTCGCTGAAGATACACCTGATTAGTGATTCCTCTTCTGTTAGTTGATGCAGTGGAGGATTTTCGTTAATGTGAAACAGCGGGCTGTGTTGGCATACGCCATAGAGCCCGCTGTCTTGGTTCTTTGACTTTTCCCTCTCACGCAGTGGTAGCGAAGAAGCAGGTCTATCCGGAATTATCTACTTGACGCTTGGGCGTGGTCGAAGTGGACGAAACGCTGGTAGGCGGCAAGAAGCGCGGAGCGGGGCGCGGCTATCGCAGCAACAAGGTCTGGGTTGCCGGCGCTATCCAGCGACAGGGCGCGGTCCGCTTGAAGCAGCCCCCCAACGTCCGGCGCGCCACGCTCCACGAATTCATCCGCGCAGTTGTCAGCGACGAAGCAGATGCCATCTACACTGATGAACTGGCATCCTATCTCGGAGTGGGAGACAAGCACCAGAGCGTCAACCACTCCATCGATGAATGGGTCGTGGGCGCTTACCTGGAAGAACTGGAATGGCGGTACAACAACCGCGACAACGACCACATCTTCGTTGACACCCTCCGGCGCATGGTCAAGACCGAGCACCTCACCTACGACGAACTAACGGCCTAGTCACGATAGAGAATGGCGCTAAGACCGAAGCTTTAGTCGGCTTCTTCTTTCATGGCATTCGCTACAACGCCAATTACTATCAGGACAATTAGCCCCCCTCCGCACACCAGCGTAATCCAGCCAGTGATCGTAGCAGCCCTAGCTAGTGCGGAACCAAAGTCATCACCCCACATCATTCCCTGCAAGGTGAGAAAAACGATGCCGCAAAGCGCGGACGGGATCGCAATCAGAAGCACAGTTCCTAGCGACTTCATGAGTTCGGAGACGATGCGTGGCATAGTAGCTCCTCCCTATGACCACGGCCCGCAGGCTTCACCGTAGTTGCCGGTGTCCTGCGGAATAGCCTGGATCACCGCATTGGGCACGGTGTAGTGCGCTAGGATGATGTCCCAAGGCATGTACCCCTTGCCGGGTCCGTGCCAACAATGGGATACCGGATCACCTGTCCATCCAAGCGGCGGCGTACAATGGCGTACACATCGCCATTGTCGCTATCTATAAGGCAGACTGCTAAATCTCTTGGGCTAGACCAACTGTTCCCCGGCAAGTCACGTATATAGTTCCCCTCTACCATATCCAGTAGCTTGCAGTCGTGCAGTGTCATGTTGTTAGCCTCTATCCCTACAATCTTGCCCGTGCCCTTGATGCATTCCCTGGTCTTGAGAGCAGCTAGCCGGTCGCGCCAGGGATCATTGTCGAAGTGAAGAAAAACCCACTCGCCGTCACCGCGACTTTCCATAGTGATCTCGATGGGGTCGCGCCTTGTGTCGGGCGCAGCCAAAATGCTGCCTTCAAACCTGAGCCACTTGCCAATCTCCGGGCTGGACCACGGCTCATCGTCGAATTCGTGCAGGAAGGCTTCATGGGTGATCTCTTTCGGTGTGCGAGTTGCGTACTCGCGCGTTGGTTCGGCTGGTTCCGGCAATGCGGGTGGGTCTTGCTTCTTGCTGAGGCGACGAGAAACTGGATCCAACCACCATTTTGCGGTGCCCAAGACTAAGCAAGCGATAGCGATACCTGCGAAGAGGAGCGTTATTGGGTCTGTCACATGCACCCCCATCTGTGTAGCGATGGCAGCCCAAGCAAGCCCATCATCAATTTGACCGGGAATTGGAAAGACGACGTTCCACAGGAATCCCAAGATGGAGATGGCTCCACCCGTGGTACGAATACACCCTGACCATTGTTTGATGTTCTCCCACATGTTTTCCTGCTACAACCTCTCTTGACGTGCGTCAAGTAGACAATTCCGGGTCTATCAGCCCTCTGAATCCTCGTACTGCCCGCGCAGATTGTCCACCACGTTTGCGTCGAGCAATGTCGTGGTGTCGCCGAGGGCGCGACCTTCCGCGACGTCGCGCAGGAGGCGGCGCATAATCTTGCCGCTGCGGGTCTTGGGCAAGTCCGCGGTGAAGAAGATGTCGTCCGGCCGCGCGATGGGGCCGATTTTCTGGGCGACGTGCTTCTTAAGCTCGTCGAGCAGCGTATCTCCCGGATCAATGCCCTCTTTGAGGAGCACGAATGCGGAGACCGCCTGGCCTTTGAGTTCGTGGGTCTTGCCGATGACGGCCGCCTCGGCTACCGACTGGTGGTCTACCAACGCGCTCTCGATTTCCATCGTCGAAAGACGGTGTCCCGCCACATTCATGACGTCGTCCACACGGCCGAGCACCCAGAAGTACCCGTCCGCATCGATTTTCGCACCGTCGCCGGTGAAATAGACCCCGGGATAGCGGCTCCAATACTGTTCTTTGAAGCGTTCCGGATCGCCATAGATCGTCCGCAGCATCGAGGGCCAGGGACGCTGCAGCACAAGGTAGCCGCCGCCTTCAGGCACCACGTTACCGGCTTCATCGAAGATGGCGGCACTGATACCGGGGAAGGTCTTCGTTGCCGAGCCCGGTTTGGTTGCGGTGTAGCCGGGCAGGGGCGTAATCAGAATTGCCCCGGTCTCCGTCTGCCACCAGGTGTCCACGATGGGGCACCGTTCGCCACCGATATTTGTGTGGTACCAAATCCACGCTTCGGGGTTTATCGGTTCGCCGACCGAGCCGAGCAGGCGCAGGCTCGACATGTCGTGCATCGCCGGATACTCATCACCCCAGCGCATGAAGGCGCGGATGGCGGTGGGAGCGGTGTAGAGAATGGTGATGCCGTATTTTTCCACGATGTCCCAGAAGCGATCGCGGCCCGGAAAGTCCGGCGCACCCTCATACATAACCGTCGTGGCCCCGTTTTGCAGCGGGCCGTAGATGATGTAAGAGTGACCGGTCACCCAGCCAATATCGGCCGTGCACCAGTACACGTCGTCATCTTTCATGTCGAAGACCCACTTCGTGGTGAGGTAGGTCTGCGTGGAGTAGCCGCCGGTGGTGTGCACGATGCCCTTGGGCTTGCCGGTAGTGCCGCTGGTGTAGAGGATGTAGAGCATATCCTCGGCGTCCATTTCCTCCGGCTCACAGCGCAGCCCGGCGGATTCCATCAATTCGTGCCACCAGTGGTCGCGGCCCTCTTGCATCTCGATACTGGCTTCGTCGCCGATGCGCTTCACAACCACCACGCTTTCGATGGTGGGACAGCGTTCCACTGCTTCGTCGGCCATCTGTTTTAGGGGCACGATGCCGCCGCGCCGCCAGCCGCCGTCGCACGTGACGAGCACGTTCCCTTGGGCATCATTGATGCGGTCGGCAAGGGCTTCGGCGCTGAAACCGCCGAACACGATGCTATGCGGGGCGCCGATGCGGGCGCAGGCCAACATGGCGATTGCGAGTTCCGGCACCATGCCCATGTAGAGCGTTACGCGGTCACCCTTCTTGACGCCCAGACCCTTGAGGGCATTGGCAAACTTGCTCACCTCGCGCCACAGGTCATAGTACGTAAGCACGACCTGGTCGCCAGGCTCACCTTCCCAGATGATGGCGGCTTTGTTGCGCCGCCACGAGGTCAAGTGGCGATCGAGGCAATTGTGGGTAATGTTGAGTTTGCCGCCGACGAACCACTTGAAGAAAGGGGGATCGGATTCGTCCAGCACCTGGTCCCATTTCTTGAACCAGTGCAACTCTTCCGCAACGGAAGCCCAGAAGGCTTCCGGATCGGCTGCGGCCTGCGCAAAGATGTCATCGGCATTGACATGGGCGTTCTTTGCGAATTCTTCTGGCGAAGGAAAGACCCGTTGCTCTTCCAACAGGGCTTCGATTGTGTTACCGGACTCTGTTGCCATCGTGTCCTCCTGCAATTGGCACAGCACATCTGAGATGCCAAGGTAGGTGCGTGTTTGGGTGCCATGATAGCATAGCGTTTCGGGTGCTTCAATCGCGCCTGCGCCTCCTGAACCGTGTCCTACCACACGGCTACTACCGCCGTTACTACTGCGCTTACCATCGCAACTACTGCTGCGTTTACTGTCGCAACTGCCACTGCGTTTACGCCTACACGCTTCTCAGGTAAGATTGAGTCAGTAAGCAGAGCAGGCCGGGGCAGGCTGCAACTCTGCGCTGTTCTTGTTGTGCGGGGCGCATTGCGCGCTTGCGAATGTGGTGCGCCGAGCGTAAGCCGCTGGTGCAGCCACACTTTTCTTGAGGACGCAGACGACTGTAACTCAATTGCGGTCGCTTGCCAAAGGAAGCAGCAATCAACGTGGCGACCTCGTCGAAGACAGCTTCAGCAACTGCTGAATTCTCTGGGAAGGGAGTTGCCTCGGCGGCGAGCTACGTCAACCGGATTTCGCAATTTGGCCGGCGCTTGCGGGTGTTGGCGGTGCTATTGCGGCTAGTCCGGGCCTTGTGGGTAGCGGCTCTGCTCTACGTGGGTCTCTCGCTTATCGGGTCGCTGCTTGTGCCGCAGTTGCCCGTCTTCGCCATCTGCTTTTTCCTAGCAATCGGCGTATTCCTCGCTTTGGTCGTCCCTGCGGTGATGCGTCGGCTCAACACGCTCGACGTCGCCAAGGCCTACGATGAGCGTCTGTCGCTCTCCGAACGCCTTGCCACGGCGGTTGAACTGCTGGGGCGTTCTGATGAAAATCCGTTTCGCCCTTTGCTCCTTGACGATGCCAGCCGTCACGCGGCGGAGATCCAACCGAGACAGGTATTCCCTCTCAGGATTCCGCAGCGAGACGTGCTCCTCCTGGCATTGGCATTGGTGGCGCTCCTTCTCTGGGAGGTGTTTCCGTATATGGCCGGTCAGCTCGCACCGCTCGCGCCTTTGGCGCACCAGGTGGCGGCAGTGCGTGAAGGCACGCTCATCGAACAGACTTCACCGGATGCGTTCGTGGTCGGCGAAGATTCCGATACCCCCGTGGCGGCAAAGGACCTTGCGGAACCGGTTGCGGCGCAGGAAGGTGCCCAGCAGGGCCAGAACCAGCCGTTACTCACGCAGGCTGAACTGAATCAGCAACAGAATGCCTCCCAGCAGGCTCAGGCCGCAGAGGAGGGAGAGGCGGGGGAGAACAAGGAAGGTGGATCAGACCTCACCGACCTTGCGCAACAGCTTCAGGAAAGTCGCAATCCCCAGATCGATCAGCAAGCCACGTCTCTCGCCGAGATAGGTCGAGAGCTCACACAGGCCCGGCCCTCACGCCAAGCCGGCCAGGACTTGGAACGCGGCAACTACGAGCAGGCGGCGCAAGCGCTCGAAGAGTTGGCGCGACAAGTGCGAGACCTATCGCGTGAAGACCGCAATGACATGACCGACGCGTTTGCCAAAGCGGCCGAACGCGCGCAACAGGCCGATCCACGCCTGGCCCAGGAGCTAGCGGACGTGAGCAGGGAAGTCGCGTCGTACAACGACCCCGCGACGGAGCGTGAATTGCAGGAACTTAGCGACGCCATTCAGGAGCGCGGACAGCGGATCCAGGCGCAGCAACAGTTGGAGCAGCAGGCTGAACAGTTGCGGGCCGGCGCGAGCGGCGAGGAGTCTGGGGCGCAGCAGAGCGATGCACAACAGCGGGGAAGCCAGGCACAACAAGCGTTCAACACATCCGGCGTGGCAGAACAGCCGGGGCAGGCGCAGCAGCAAGATTCATGGCAACTGCAGTCTGCGCCGGGGGGGCCAAGCCAAGGTGGCGGCAACCGTGGCGAAGAATCCTTCAATCCGGGACCGGAAGCGCCCCGCCTGCAAATCCAACAGAAGCCATCGGTAGTCTTGGCGGATAGGGGGATCGGCCCATCGCTCTGGTCGCCGCAACGTGCGCCGGTGGCTGTGCCCGGGCCAGGTTCGGCCCCCGCCCAGTACGGGGTTACCGACGCGGGCAACGCCATTGTCTCCACCGGCGGCGCGAGTCACTTTGTGCCGTGGATGGTAGCCGACTATGTCCAACAATACTTTAATGCCTTATCGAATGCGCTGGAGCAGTCACAATGATCTCACGGCCAACTGAAGAGCGAATCGAAGACTTCCATGCACTCACCAAGGACATTCGCGCCGAGTTGGGAAAAGTAATCGTAGGCCAACAGGCCGTGGTTGACAACGTCATGATCTGTCTCCTTGCCGGTGGCCACGCCCTGCTCGAAGGCGTGCCCGGTCTGGGCAAGACCGAGCTTGTCAAGACGCTTGGCGAGGTGCTCGATTTGCGCTACGGCCGCATTCAGTTTACGCCCGACCTCATGCCGGCGGACATTACCGGCACTACCGTCATAGCGGAGGACCAGCAGGACAACCGCTTCTTTCGGTTTGAGCCGGGGCCGATCTTCAACAATCTGATCTTGGCCGATGAGATCAACCGCGCCACGCCCAAGACGCAATCGGCATTGCTGGAGGCAATGCATGAGCGAACCGTCACGGTGGGAAACTCCCTTCACAACTTGCCGATCCCCTTCTTCGTGATGGCTACGCAGAACCCCATCGAAATGGAGGGCACGTATCCCTTGCCGGAGGCGCAGCTTGACCGGTTCTTCTTCAAGATAATCGTCGACTATCCTGACGCTGAGGAATTGGAAGAAATAGTCTTGCGCACGACAACCGACGTGGTGCCGGAAGTGCGTAAAGTGGCAACGACGAAGGACATCCTGGCCCTGCAGGTGCTGGTACGGCAGGTGCCCATTGGTACCCACGTCCTGCGCTACGCGGTGCGTTTAATTACGGCTACGGATCCGGAATCGGCAGAGGCCCCGCAGATTACGCGCAACTACGTCAGGTACGGCGCCTCGCCCCGCGGCGCGCAGACTCTGGTGTTGGCCGGTAAGGTTCGCGCTCTGTTCGACGAACGCTATAACGTCTCCTTCGATGACATTCGTGAAGTTGCCCACCAAACGTTGCGCCACAGGCTCATCTTGAATTTCGAGGCCGAGGCGGAAGGTGTCACTGCCGATACGGTAATTGATGAGCTAGTCATGACAATTTCACCGGAAAAGGAAGAATGAAGTCGAGTCCGTCGGCATTGATCGACCACGCGTTCTTGCGGCGGTTAGATCGGCTGCAATTGATCAGCCGACGCGGCTATGGCATGGTGAGCGGCGGCGGCAGGCGCAGCCGGCAGTTTGGTTCGTCAATCGAGTTCGCCGACTACCGTAACTATAGTCCCGGCGACGACTTTCGCCACATTGACTGGAATGTCTACGGCCGCTCAAATCGCCTCTACATCAAGCTGCGCGAAGCCGAAGAGCATCTCGCAGTACACGTGCTGGTGGACGGCAGCCGCTCCATGGACTGGGGCCGGCAGAACAAATTTGCATATGCCAAGTCGCTGGCCGGCAGTTTGGGATATATTGCGCTGAATCGCGACGACGTGCTGGCTGCCGCCGTGTTTAGCGAATCGGTTGAGCAGTATTTTCCGCCTGCCCAGGGCCGAGCCTTTGCCCTCCGTTTCTTCGACTTTCTCGAGCAGGCGGGGCCCGTTGGCGGCGCTACCTCGCTGGTTGCCGCGATTCGCAATTATGTGGCGCGTAACGCCCAGCGCGGCTTGGTGATCTTGATCTCGGACATGATGACGGAAGATGCCTACCGCGGCATCACGGCCATCCAGGAGGCGGGGAATGAGCTAGTGCTCCTGCACGTGCTTGATTGGGCGGAAATCGATCCCGAACTGAGCGGCGAACTGAGCCTGGTTGATCGTGAAACCGGCCGGTCCATCAATGTGGCTGCCGATGCGGAAACGCTCAACCAATACCGCGAGCACGTGCTCGACTGGGCCAATCAGCTAGAAAAATTCTGCGGGCGGCGTAACGCGCGCTACGTGCGGCTCGAAACATCCTGGCCGCTGGAGGAAGTTATGTTTCAGCGGCTCTTGCGGAGAGTCGTTATATGAGCCTGCTGGTCCCATTGGCTCTCGCGTGGGGAGCACTCGCGGGGCTGGTCTTGCTCTTTTACATACTGCGTCCGCGCAGCCTGCGCGTTGAAGTGCCAAGCATCTTCCTCTGGCGCGACTTGGTGCAACGCGAGCAGGCGCTCACCTTGTGGCAGCGGCTGCGCAGGCATCTTCTGCTGCTCCTTCAACTCCTCGCCATTCTCTTGCTGACGCTGGTGCTGGCGCGGCCGGAGCGCACGGCAGACACCCTCCCCCAACGGCACGTGGTGCACGTGATCGATGCCTCAGCCAGCATGAGCGTGGCCTTTGGGAACACCACGCGGTTGGAAGAGGCGAAAGCCGCTGCGCTCGCACAGGTGGAGATTGTCGAACCGGGCGACCGGCTCACCGTGATGGCTTTCGGCAGTCAACCAGCGGTACTTGCCTATCAAATTCGGGAAGTACAAGCTGCGCGCGCTGCTGTCGAGAACATCACGCAAACTGCCACGGTGGGGGACACGGAACGCGCACTGCAATTGGCTATCTCTCTCGCGGATTCGCTACCCGGCAGTGAGGTCTTTCTCTACACCGACGGCAGCTTTCCTGCGCCCACCGTGCCTGAGACTCTGAACACAACGGTGAATTTCGTCCGGGTGGGCACACCGGCCGACAATCAGGGAATCAGTGCCTTTGCCATTCGCCGTCATCTGGAGAGCCTCCAGGCATTCGTTCAGGTGCAAAACTACAGCAGTCAATCAGTCACCGTGCCGCTGGCGATTTTGGCAGACGGGCAGCCGCTGGAACGACGTGACATAACACTGGCTCCATATCCGGAGCCCGGCTCGTCGCTTGACCTCCTCTTTGGCGACTTTCCTTCCGGCACTTCCCGGGTGGACGCGGTGTTGGATCACGAGGATGCGCTGGCGGCGGACGACCGCACCGCGTCGATCCTCATGCCGCCGCCGGTGCTGCGGGCGCTATTGGTCTCAGATTCACCCTTCTTTCTCAGTACCGTATTGGCGCCGCTGCCAAACCTCGCGCTAGACCAGGTGCGTCCCGTGGAGTTTCGCCCGGCGGACGTCTATGATCTTTACATCTTCGACGGCTGGCTGCCAGCGGAGCTCCCACCGGGCAATTGGCTAATTATCAATCCTCCCCCAGGGTCGCAGGTCTTGCCGGTTAACGGTGAGATGTTTGAACCGCCGCTGGAATACGTGGCGCAGGGCCACCGCCTCCTGCAGTTTGTGGATATTCGCGATTTGCGCGTGTCGCGGGCGCAACGCATGGAGTTGCCTGCCTGGGCGGACGAGCTCATAGGGAGTAATCGCGGTCCGCTGGTGTTCAGCGGTTCAATCGACGGCCGGCGCATAGTAGTCTTTTCGTTTTCGATTGTGCAGAGCAACTTGCCGTTGCGCACGGCGTTTCCCGTGTTGATGGGAAACATCTACCAGTGGCTCAATCCGTACCGCATTCAAGAGACGGTTTCTCACTTTCAGCCGCAGGCTGTGATAGAGCTGGGACTGCATCCGCACGCCGACCGCTTAGTGGTTGAGCGGCCTGATGGCGGCCGCATTTCCTTCGGCGGAAGGCAGCGCATCCCATTCGCCGCTACGGAGGAACTTGGCGTCTATCATGTGGTTCACTATGCGGGAGCGGAGGAAGTCTACCGTGAAGTTTTCATCGTTAGTCTTCAGGACGTAGCAGAGACAAACGTCGGCGCCCAGGTGCCGGCGCTCGCGCGCGGTGGAGCTGCGGTACCCCCCGTTGAGCTGCCGGTCTTTCAGGAGATTTGGCGGTACTTGGCGCTCGCTGTGCTCTTTCTCTTGCTCTTCGAGTGGGTATGGTATCACCGGGTGCGTACGTAGCAATGCTTGCATACTTCTCACAGCCGTGGCTGCTCATCTTGATCCCGCTGGCGTGGATCGTAGTCATCTTCGTTGCCAGGCATGGCGTGATGCAGCTTTCGCGGCGCACTCTCGTCTTGGCGACGACCTTGCGGCTGATAGCGATCGCCCTGTTGGTTCTGGCATTGGCGGGACTACGCTTGCCGTTGTCAGGCGGACCGGTCAACACGATTTTCTTGCTGGACACCTCTGCCAGTGTCCTGCCCAGGACGCAGGCCGCGGCCCGGGAATGGATTATAAGGGCAGCCGCACAGCGCGCTCCCGATGATAGCGTGGCGCTCTTGACCTTTGGCGACGGCACGCGCATAGATCGGCCGTTTAGCCGCGGTGACATCGGTGAAAGCGAATCCGCAGCCATTGTCGAAGAACGTACGAACATTGCAGATGCGTTGCAGATGGCCGCGTCTCTGTTCCCGCCCGACGCGCCGAAGCGAATAGTCTTGCTCTCTGACGGCAACCAAACCGCGGGCGACGTCATGCGCGCTGCGGAAGTCATCGCGGCGCAAGGCGTTCAAGTGGATGTGGTGCCTCTCCTCGCGGAACCGGGGATCGACGCTGCCGTTACCGAGGTTTCACCGCCGAGCGCGTTGCGAGAAGATGAGAATTTTGAAGTCCGGGTCACCGTGGCCGCCACGACGCAGGGCGAGGCGGTGCTGCGGCTCTTCATGAATGAAACGCTCGTGAGCGAGGGACCGGTGAGGCTGGAGTACGGCCAGAACTACTTTACAATTCAACAGCCTGGCATAGAAGAAGGGTTCTACTCCTTCCGCGCGCAGGTGGTTGCGCCGGACGATCAACGCCCGCAGAACAACGACGCGTATGGCTTTTCGCAGGTGGGGCCCAAGGGTCTCGTACTGGTGGTAGAAAACATTATTGGTGACGCGATCATTCTTACCCAGGCCCTCCAAGCGGCCGGAATTCAGGCGCAAAACGTCACGCCGGCCCAGCTCCCTACCCGCCCGGAAGATCTCGATGGCGTGTCCAGCGTGGTGCTCGTAAACGTCCCTGCCTCCCAGCTTACTGAACAGCAAATGCAGGCGCTTCGGGACTTCGTGCAGAGCTTTGGCGGCGGGCTCGTCGCGCTCGGTGGCGCTGCGTCATTCGGCATGGGCGATTACGGCGGCACGCCCTTGGAACATGCGCTCCCCGTCATCTCGCAGCCGCCGGACCATGAGGAATTGCCGACTCTCGCGCTGGCGCTCCTCATCGATAAGTCAGGCAGCATGAACGAGGGCACGCCGGTCTCCAAGATTGCCATGGCACGTGAAGCGGCGGCACAGGCAGTTGAAATCCTTGAAAGCGGCGACGTGCTGGGCGTGTTGGCATTCGAGTACTCGCCACAGTGGGTGGTGCGGCCCGCGCCGGTGAATGACGCCGAAGACGCGCAAAATGTTGTGCGGCGGGTTGCTACCATCCAGGCCGGCGGCGGCACTGACATTTACAACGCCCTGCAGCTTGCGTACGATACGCTCCGCCGTACACCCGCCCAGGTGAAGCACATTATCCTCGTCACTGACGGGCAATCAACTTCCGCGCCCGGCCTATGGGACGTTTTGATGACCCGCATGCGCCGTGACCACATTACGCTTTCGGCGGTGGCGATTGGGGCGGACGCCGATCAGATTCTGTTGCAGCGGCTGGTGCGGCTGGGTGACGGCAGGTACTACTATGCCGACGTGCCGGAGAATATCCCTCAGGTCGTGACGAAAGAGAGTCAGCGTGCGAGCCGCTCTCTGGTCATGAGCCGGCTCTTTCAGCCCCGCGTGGTGACGGCCAGCCCGATTTTGCGCGCAATCTTGCCTGATTCCTTGCCTAATCTCTCCGCTTTCGTGCGCACAGAGGCAAAACCGGCCGCGGAGACACCACTGCTTTCTGACACAAGTGAAGTGATTTTGGCGCAATGGCAGTACGGTCTGGGCCGGGCGGTGGCGTGGACGAGCGATGCCGGCCAAGACTGGGCGGCAGACTGGAGTGAATGGCCTCAAAACCAACAATTCTGGGCACAAATGGTGCGGTGGACAATGCCGAGTCCGCTCAATCCGCAACTGGCGACTCAAGTGCGTGTAGACGGCAGCGAGGTAACGGTGGCGGTGGATTCGGTGGATGAGCAAGGCAACATCCGCAACTTGCTCAACACGCAAGTAGAGGTGGCAGGCCCGGAACAACGCGCCTTCTCGCTCAACTTGCCGCAGACGGCGCCGGGGCGCTACGCAGGCACACTAAATGTGGATAAAGCCGGTGTGTACGCGCTGCGCATTACTCAGTACGATGGCGATACGCCGGTGGTGGAGCAGATTACGGGCGCCGTTGTGCCGGTTGCAGCCGAGTTCTTGAGCTTTGAGACTGACTATCGGCTCTTGCGGCGTCTTGCCACGGTCACCGGCGGGAAAGTACTGACAAACGCCGCGGAGGCATTTCGACATGACCTGCCGCCGCCGGAAGGATATAACCGGCCCTTCTGGCAGCCACTTGTGGTCATTGCGTTAATCCTATTCGTTGCCGACATCGGTGTGCGCCGCCTGCGGTTTACCTGGTACGAGCTTGGGTTATTTGGATCAATTGTGCGGTCGTTGCGCTTGCCGCGCATAGGCGCTCCCTTGCAGCGCGAGCTGCAACAGCAACTGCGGCAATTGTCGCGCATGCGTTGGTTCGCGGGGCTGCACTCCTGGTGGCAGCGCGTGCCTAAGCGTTCCTAACTATGGGTCGAAATGCGCCAAATGGTCTAGGATTGCTTGTCGCGCTTGCCAATCCGCACTTGCGCGGGAAGTTGGTTGCTGCGCTGCGGTCGCGGGGACTGGATGTGCACGTTCCGCACGACGTAGACGACCTGACTAGACTTCTCGTGCGTGAGGACGGTAGCGTGTCGCCAAAGGGGAGTGTGTTAGTTCTCGATGAAGCCTTCATCTTTCCCCACGTATACGAAGAGTGCGAGCGCTTAAGGGCTGCGGCGCAGATGCCGCTCACGATTGTGTTGCTCGTGGAACGACGGACCCGCACACGTTCGGACTGGATCGGCGTGGACCGCATTCTGAGGCTGCCAGTGACAGTTGAGGATGTTGGCTCGACCGTACTGGACTTGCTTGCAATGCCTCAGTGAGCGGGGCCGCCGGTAGCTCAGACTCGCTGGCTCAACATCTCGAGCTCGTGTGAGGGTCTTGGAGACTGGGGATATTGGCGTTGGGATGGATTCGGATGAAGCGGTAAATGTAGCCAGATCGATCAGACAGATGAAAGGCAGGGAAACCATGGCAAACAAGGGCGCAACTGAGGTCGCAGATGCATCGTCGTCGTTTCCTTTGACCAGTATCGAGGCGCACCTGGCCCTTGAGTTTGTGCGTGTCACTGAAGAAGGCGCCATTGCCGCGGCGCGCACTATGGGTCAGGGAAGTTCCGATGGCTCTGACGACGCCGCGGTCAAAGCCATGCGGGCCGCTCTCCAAGAAATCGTGATGGACGGCACGGTCGTCATTGGCGAGGGAGAACGGGACGAAGCGCCCATGCTCTACATTGGCGAACAATTGGGCAGCAATGGCGGACCGGCCGTGGATATCGCCGTAGACCCCCTGGAGGGCACCAATCTCGTCGCCAGAGGGCTCAACAATGCCATTGCCGTAATCGCCGCGAGCGAGCGCGGAGGCCTGCTGCACGCGCCGGATATCTATATGGAGAAGCTCATTGTGGGTCCCCCGGCGGCGGGTAAAGTAAACCTGGACTTCCCGGTGCTTGCTAATCTTCAAATTATCGCCGAGGCCCTGCAACGCCGCGTGCAAGATCTTACCGTAGTCATTCTTGATCGCGACCGGCACAAAGAGCTTATTGAAGAGGTCCGGGGCGCCGGGGCGCGGATTCGTCTCATTGCCGACGGCGACGTGACGGCGGCAGTGGCCTGCGCCATCTCCGGTACCGGCGTGCATGCGGTCATGGGCATTGGCGGCGCGCCGGAAGGGGTCCTGGCCGCGGCGGCGCTGCGCTGTCTCGGCGGCGGCATGGTCGGCCGCTTTTGGTACCGCAACGACGAGGAGCGCGAGCGGGTGCGGTCCATGGGCATTGCAGACCCGGACCGGGTATTCAACATCGAAGAGTTGGCGAGCGGCGAGCAAATCGTATTCGTTGCCACCGCGGTAACCGATGGCGACATGCTGCGCGGCGTGCGCTTCTTTGGCGGCGGCGTCCGCACCCACACGCTCGTAATGACCGGTCAGCGTCTGCTCGTGCGGTTTGTGGATAGCACGCACATCTTCGATAGCCAACAGGTTGGACGAATCCGCATCTAACCTCGGCGCCGAAACTGGGGTTCGCTCCGCCGGCGTGGCCGGCCCCGGCGCGGTTCGTCGATCATCCAGTCTATTGAAGCTGCTGATGCTCCTGTTCCATGGACACGCGTGGGTCTACTTGCAGAAGAGACACAAACCAGGCTAGCCCCCGCGTGCCAACACCGCTCCCCAGACCCAGGGAGCGCCGCCCTCTTGCGTGATCTGGCGGGCGCACGTAACCAAGGTCGCGCCGGTCGTAGCCACGTCGTCAACGAGCAGTACACCCCCACGACAATATGCGCCGGGACGGGCTGAGAACGCCCCGGCAACATTGCGCAGACGTTGGCTGCGCGAAAGTCCTACTTGAGGTGGTGTGTCCACTACGCGCGCAATGCCGTCCTTCAAAACCGGCACACGCAATGTTTCGCTGACTTCCTGCGCCAGCAACGTGGCTTGATTGAAGCCGCGGGCGGCTTCTCGCTTGCGGTGAAGCGGAACCGGTACGATGGCGGCGCTGGGTGGCACTCCTGCTTCAATGATGCTCGCGCTTAGCAACTGTCCTAGATTGTGGGACAAGCTGGTGCGGCTCTGATACTTGAAACCGTGGACCGCTTTGCGGAGCGGGCCGGCATAAGATCCAACCACCACGATGCCGCGGAGCTTTGGGTGCTTTCTGCGGCACTGGCGGCAAAGGGTGGATGGCTTGGCTATAACGGCGTTACAGAGTGGACAATGCAGGCTCGGTAGGATAGTAAACCCATTGATGCACGAACCGCAGAGGTTTTCGCCAAGCGCACGGCAGCTTACACAGCGCTGCGGGAGCACGAGATCGAGCACATGATGCAGCAGTCTCTGCACAGGTCAGCCGATCGGTACCTCAGCCGGCTGAATTTCAACCGAGTCTCCGGCCGCATTGAGGGTGATGAGCCAGTGCGACTGGGGCCTGTCCTTAAGGCGGAGGTCCGTGAGCGGGTCTTCGAGCAGTGTGGTGATTAGCCGGCGCAGAGGCCGCGCGCCCTGCGCGCCGCCGCAGCGCTTTGCCAAATGGTCGATCACGGCAGCGTCAACTGCTACGGTTACACCCTCACTGGCCAGATGCGACACACATTCTTCGACGAGGAGTTTAGCAATATTGTGAATGTCCTCCTCGTTCAGGGGACGAAATGCGCAAACGGTGTCCACCCGGTTGAGAAACTCAGGTCGCAGATTGCGTTCCAACGCCTTCAGCGCGGCTCTCTTGATGCGCGCATAGTCAACAACCTCATTCTCGGCCGTGAAGCCGATGCCAGCCCGATTAGGATCATCCTCGAAGAAGTTGCAAGTGAAAATCAAAATGGTATTGCGAAAACTCACTACGCGCCCTTGTCCGTCCGTGAGCTGGCCGTGGTCGAGAATCTGCAAGAGGGAATCGAGGACAGCAGGATGGGCCTTGTCAATGTCATCAAGCAGGATGACCGCATAGGCACGACGTCGCACTGCCTCCGTGAGCTGGCCCGCTTCATCGTAACCTACAAAGCCGGGCGGCGAGCCGATCAGGCGCGAAACCGTGTGGTACTCATCGTACTCAGACATATCAATGCGGACCATCTGTTGCTCGTCACCCAGCATGAATTCCGCTATGGCCTTTGCAAGCTCGGTCTTGCCTACGCCCGGGCTGCCAATGAAGAAGAAAGAGCCGATGGGGCGCAAGGGGTCCTTGACGCCGGCGAGCGCGCGGCGCAGGGCCTGGGCAACTTCGCGGGCGGGTTCCGGCTGGCCGACGATGCGCCGGGCAACCTCAGATTCCATCTTGAGCAGTCGCTGGGCTTCGTTGGTGTCGACCGTGCTGCTGGGAATGCCAGTCCATTGCGCGATAACGGCCGCTATGTCTTTTTCTGCGATTTCAGCATCCTGCTCCGCGAGCCGCTGACGCCAACCGGTTTCCAGCTCGCGCAACTGCATGTGAATGTCTTCTATCTCACTGTTAACGCGGGTGATCCAGTCATAGTTGCCTTCTTCCCGGGCCTCCTTTGCCTCCTTCTGAAGCAATTCCAACCTATGCTTGAGCTTGCGCATTTCGGCCGGCGCCGTGAGGCGCGACACCTTTGTGCGCGCAGCGGCTTCGTCTATCAGGTCGATCGACTTATCTGGGAAGAACCGGCCGGGTAAGTAGCGTTGGGCAAGTCGCACTGAACTCACCAGCGCTTCATCCGTGATGGTCACGCCGTGATATGTTTCGTAAACATTCCGTATTCCCGCCAAGATGGCAACGGTTTCTTCAAAAGCGGGCTCTTCTACGGGGATTGGTTGAAAGCGGCGCACGAGAGTACCGTCTCGCTCAATATAGCGGCGGTACTCATCCCAAGTCGTTGCGCCGATCATACGCAGTTCGCCGCGCGCAAGCGGGGGCTTGAGCATATTGGCCGCGTCCATCGCGCCGGCGGCGGCGCCCGCGCCGAGGATCATGTGGACTTCATCGACAAAGAGGATTAGATTGTCGGTCCCCTTTACTTCTTCGAGAAGCCGCTTGATTCTCTCCTCAAACTCGCCGCGGAACTTGGTGCCCGCGATCATGCCGGCGAGGTCGAGTTGCACGACCTGCAAGTCGTGCATTACAGACGCGGCTTCCTTGGATACAATGCGCTCTGCCAAGCCTTCAACAACGGCGGTCTTGCCGACACCGGCGGGACCCACGAGCACCGGGTTGTTCTTACGGCGGCGCAAGAGGACCTCGCACATCCGCTCGACTTCCTTCTCACGTCCTATTACGGGGTCCAGCTCTTCTTCCCGCGCCAGCTTGGTGAGGTCGCGGCCAAACTGCTCCAAGAGAGAAGATTTTTCTTGCCGCCGCGAACGCTCATGTGTGCGCTGTCGGCCCACTTCCGGGCTCTTCCGCGACCAGCGATTGGCCATGCGGCGCATCACGTCTGTCTGCACGCCGAGCCGATTGGTGAGCACGTGGGAGGCAAGCCCCTCTTCTTCGCGGAGGAGGCCGAGCAGCAGGTGCTCGGTGCCAATGTACTCTGTCGAAAGTTCGCGAGACTCTTCATCGGCAAGTTCCAACACCCGCAAACCGCCTGCCGAAAGGCGGGGGCTGGCAAATGATTCGCGGTTTTGGCCAAAGTCAATAGCAGCGACAATTTCACGCACAATTACGTGAAGATCAAGACCAAGCTCGCGCAGGAGACGTGCTGCCAGGCATTCAGGCAACGCGACGAGGGCAAGGAGAATGTGCTCCGGCCGGATTTGCTCGTGCTGAAAGAACAGCGCCTCGTTGCGCGCAAGGGTAATGGCCTGCTTGCCCTTGTCGGTGAGACGGTCGACAATATCCGCCACGGGGCCGCATCTCCAGGAAGGAAGAATCCGTGTCTTGCTCTGGTGGCATTATACCATGCGGCTTACAGTGCCACGCTGGCGGCGCACCACGCAAATCAGCTTGGATACGAGCCGTTCTGCGGGCCGTCTATCGTGTTCTCACGGATCCGATCTTTGACCATGCGGCGCACTTCTCTTAACTGCACGCCGAAGCGATTCGCAAGCACTTCGGACGCCAAACTCCTGTCCCCAAGCAGGCCGAGGAGTAGGTGCTCAGTACCTACCTGCTTGGCGGAGAGTGCTCGTGCATCTGCTTCGGCAATTTCAATTACGTGTATGCTTGCAGCAGAGAGCGATGGATTGGTAGAGCTCTTTCGACGTGGGCCAAACCCGCTGGCAGCAACGATCTCTCGAACAACCAGGTGCAGGTTAAGTCCATAATCCAGAAGCAGGTGGAAAGCGCCGCACTGGCGGATGCCAACAAGTGCGAGCAGTATGTGCTCCGGCAGCACCTGCTCCCGTTCAAAGAAGCGCGCTTCATTGCGTGAGAGGGCGAGCGCCAGCTTGCCCATGTCGGATAGGCGAGTGCTTTCCACGGTAGGAACACGCTTGCGACCTGTCAGTATTGGTTCTTACCCTCGGTGCGGATCGCGATAGGACATAGCGTCGCAACTGCTATGCGGAATCGAGACCGTCTTCCCAATCGCGCACGACCTGGAAGAGGAGGCGCGCGCCGTATCCGCTGCTTCCCTTCGGTATGTAGGGACGGTCCATGTCGGTGTAGTCCACACCGGCAATGTCCAGGTGCACCCAGGGCTTTTCGTCGACGAATTTCTTGAGCAGTGCTGCGCCCGTAATGCTGCCACCGGCGCGACCACCGGTATTCTTTACGTCAGCAATGTCACTCTTAACTTGCTCTTCGAACTCGGGCCACAGCGGCAACTCCCAGACACGCTCGCCGGTCTGCTCTCCCGCTGCCGTCACTCTCGCCGCGAGTCCGGCATGATTCGTCATCAATCCCGCCGCATGTTGGCCCAGAGCAATAATCACGGCACCGGTGAGTGTTGCCATGTCTATGATGGCCGAGGGGTTGTAGCGCTGCGCGTAACACAATGCGTCGGCAAGGACGAGCCTGCCCTCGGCGTCGGTATTGTCTATCTCGATAGTCTTCCCATTGGCGGCGCGCAGGATATCGCCGGGTTTGAACGCATTGGCGCCAGGCATGTTTTCCGAGGCGGGCACCAGCCCAATGACGCGGACGGGAGGCTTGAAGTGGCCTACCAGGCGCATCGCGCCGATAACTCCGGCGCCGCCGGCCATGTCGGATTCCATATGGCGCATAGAATCACCCGGCTTGAGATTTAAGCCGCCGGTGTCAAAGGTGATGCCTTTGCCTACGAGAACGATAGTTTGATCGGAGGTCTCGGCGGGCGTGTAATCGAGGACGATGAAGCGGCAGGGCTGTGCGCTGCCGCGGGAAACTCCCAAGATGACGTTCATGTTTTCGGCGGCAATCTCTTCCGGCCCCAGAATGGTGCAATGCAAGCCGAATTCTTGTGCCATAGTGCTGGCGGCTTCGGCGAGGGCAGCCGGCGGGAGATCGCTCCCGGGTGTGGTGGCAAGGTCGCGTACGAAATTCTGACTTTTGCCAATCACGGTGCCTTCACTGACGCCCGTAGCTACCGCAGGAAACTTGGCGGCGTCGGCTTCGACGAAGGTGACAGATTCCAGGTCCTTGCCGTTCTCGTCGGACTTGTAGCGCTGATAGCGGTAGAGCCCAAGTACGGTACCCTCGGCCGCGGCCCGTGCGGCGTCGGCAGGGTCTAGGCCGCCTATTCCGGCCCCATGCACGATGCTGGCTATTTGCTTGGCGCCAAGGTCACGCGCGGTGCGCGCTGCCTTGGCCGCTACTTGGCGCGCGCGCTCCAACGAGAACTCGTCCTGCTTGCCTAGACCGATGAGGAGCACGCGTCGCGCGGCAATCGCCCCATGTGTATAGAGATAGAGGGTTTCGTTCAGTTTTCCTTCGAAATCACCGGCGGCGATGAGATCGCTGAGTTGGCTGTTCAAGGCGCGATCAACCGCGCCGGTAGCGCCACCGGGCTGCGTTACGCCCTCAAAGAGGTTTGTAACAATCAGGTCCGCGCCCTGCTCTAGGAAATTTCCCTGGGCTGCCAAGACATTCACAGGCATCTCCTGTTCTGGTTTGCTGTGGCTTGTGCTTGAAAGATTATAGTTCCGTGCTTCGCTTGCGGGGCGTCCCTATAGCTGCAGGCGAATCTTGGATTTGCGCGGGGGCTTCCCCGGTGTGCCGCTACGGGTTAAAGCGCAGCAGTATGCGGCTCACGTGACCCTCGCGGCCAAAGCTGTTCACGCCTTTGGCCATGATCTGATTCTTACCCGGGCGCAAGCGCCAAATGAACTCCGCCGAAGTCTCACGCCACTCTTCACCATCGAGACGCACGAGCAGCTTGTCGAGGTTGGGCATGCTGCCTTCAAGCGAGACCTCTAACATAGCCTTGCCCCGTTCCCAAGCTGCCGGGTCCGCCTTGAGATTGATCTGCACTTGATCGACGGACCAGTAGAGATCATGGATATCGCTGGTGAAATGACTGTCATTCACTCTGTTGTAGGCGATGAGGCGCGGCGGTGTCCAGGTGTCGATCCACTCCAACGATCCTGCGTCCTCGTTCGTGGAGTGCTGCGTGTTGTGCAAAGGGAGCACGACATGGGTGTAGTAGTCACCGACATTGTGCCAGCCAAAAATCTGAAACTCGGCATCCTGGTTGTCCTGATTCAAGAACGTGGTGGCCGCGCCCGATTCTACCTTTTCCGTAACGCGGAAGGGAGTCGGCCCTGTGACCATGTTTACATCTTCCCAGCGCCGCGTGACCCATGCTTCGTGAATCTCTAGGACGCTGAGCGGGATACTCTCACGTTCATAATGCACGTTCAGATCGGGATCGAGCAGGATCCATTTGTGATATTCGTGCGACCAGAACTCGACGATGGAGTGACCGATGTTACCCTCGTCGTCGGACATCCACTCGCTTTCAGGTTTGCAGATGCTCAAATTGCGCGCGACAAACCCAAGCGCAAGCAGGCATTGCATTAGAGTTATCGCAAAGTAGCCGCAGTTGAAGTCCTTGCCTTGTTCTACGGCGGCCAGAATCTCCAGCGCATTGCGTGGCTCCGGCACGCGGGTCCAGCCGTGCTTCCAGCGCGTGTGCACCCATTCGCGCAGCAGGAGTACCTGGTCGAACTCAGACTGTCCGGAGGCAATCACGTCATCGAGTTGGTAGCGCTGGCGCAGTTCGGTCAGCATCGCGTCAGGCGCTTGGTAGCGGAAGGGAAACGCACTGCGCACGATGCGCTCGTTTTGGCATTCGATGATACGTAACTCCGGAGCTATCGCCTCTTCACGGGCTGAGTCGGCTTGTAGCTCTTCAAGTGTCAACGAATCTATGGTAGTTGCCATTATTTCTGGGCTTCCTTCGCGTATGTGTCCTCGTGGGCACTGCTAGTTTGCATAGTCATTAGGTTTCTCTGGCGCCATGGGAGCCATGGGTGGCACTGGTGGCGCTGGAGGGTTTGAGACTGTTACATCAGACAACGGCAGCGCTTCTTCAAGCGCCGACCGGATCGTGGGGAACGAGGCCGGCACGAGTTCCAGCCCCTCGCGCTCGGTGGCCTCTTGGATATACTCCAACACGTAATCGAGGTTTGGAATATTCACTTTCTCGGAGTTGTGCGTAGCGCCGATTATGGCCCGCACTGGTGTTTGCAGCAGACCGGAAAGCTCGATATTCCAATCGATGATCGTGCGATAGAGCTCTCTTGACTCCTCGCTGACCGGCTCTTCCGAGCGCAGGTCGCGCGGGCGCGCCCAACGTCCGCCGCTCATTTCGCCGCTGCAGGAGATGACGCAGATCGGCAACGCGCCGCCCAGGACGTGATGCTGTGAACTTCCCCAGTGAGGGAATGGATAGTCGCCTTCCGTGCAGCGGTCGGGGCGGTCCGGAAAATAGCGCCCCGGCGCGGGTGCGATGTACTGGCGGTAGCCTGCCTCATAGAGCAGGCGGAGCGTCACGGGACTCTTAGACCCGCAGCATGCACAGTAGGTATCAGTCCTGAAGCCAAGCGCGTTCTCAAAGTCCTCCGTAGCCTCGGCAATGATCTGGCGCTGTGTTGCTTCGTCGTACTCACCCAGGTCATTCTCGTACTTGGGATAGCGAAAACCGGGCACGTTGGGCTGGATGCCCATGTTTACGCCTTCACCGGCCCACTCTCGCATCATGTCGGCATGGGCCTTGGCCGCTTCAGGAGTTAAGTTGAAGGTCACGGCGGGCAGCAGGCCGTGGGACTCAAATGAATCTCTAATGTTGCGCACTGTCCGCTCGCTCACGGCCCACGATTGCGGTCCGCCGCAGCGGGGCGACTTGGCCGCCAGCGGCTCGCAGTCCACAAAGTAGGCAAAGTAGATCCTCTTCGAATCACCCATAACGTGCTCCTTAATCGGAAGTGAAAAGCCCTATGGCGCACTAATCTTCGGCGAAGTGCCTTTTCCAGTGGTTTGGTCTGCCAATGCGATTATATACCGATGGGAGTCTATTGAAAATGATGGGGGATGCGCGACGGCCGGGCAGCCTTGTCGTACATGCGGATTCGAACTCTTGGGTTCCTTGATGACGAAGCAGAGGGATCGGGGGCCAGGCAAAACTATCTGGGGTTATTGTTCTCGTTGCGATGAGGGCACGTCCATTGGGGCGTAGGAAGCACAGAGTCTTTGCACCTCAGAAACAAGTAGCGATGCAATTGTGGAAAGTTGGCTTGACGCTGACGGCCTGAGCCCTGCTGGGGTTTATGGTGTCAGACGGCAAGCCTTAACACAAAGTAGGGGCACGACATGTCGTGCCCCTACTCGTCATTCTCCAATCAAGGAGATCTCATTCGCTTTACCGAAGGGTCGGGCTTATTCTTCCCGATACTCTTCGGGGCGGCGATCGATGATCTCGTTGAGGATGTCAGCGGACGTGCGTAGTGCTTCGGGCACCGTAATCTCGCCTCTAATGGCTTGATACCAAGGCTCGTTGGACGGGCCGTACGCTTCGCTGAATTCCAGTACGCGCGGGAACGGGCGGCCGCCGGCGGCCCAGCCGGCCACGACCTGGTCCACCTGCGTACCTTCGTAACGCGCTGCCCACTTCGGGAACAGGCCGTGCCGGATGATCGGCGGCCAGGCAATGTAACCGAAGTAATCAGTTTCCTCAGCGCCCTCGTCGCTGTGGATATACTTGAGGAAGCTCCAAGCTGTTTCCTGGTTCTCCGAGAGGGTCATCAGAGAATAGCCATTTCCGACCAGGGTGGCGGTTTGGGCCTCACCCTTCGGCGGCATGGCGATGTCCAACCGCTCCTCCAAGTGCGTCTTGGCGGCGTTGTAACGGAACATGCCGTTAAACTCCATCGAGAGGGCCCCCGCCTCGAGGATGCCAATACCGGACCTGCCGGCAGTGACTTTCTCGATGTCTTCGCTGGACGGGGTGTACTGGTGCTTGATGTGGAGATCCACGTTGAACTGACCGCCGCGCGCCGAGAGCGGGTCCTCGCCGTAGAGCGCCCTGGTGTCATTCTCATTCATGATGGACCCGCCAAAGTTGAGCATGAAGGTGCCGCCCATGTACCAGAGGTTATTCTGGCCCACTTGCAGCGCCCAGCGGCCGTCATCAGGCTTATGGAGCCGTTCGGCCATAGCGAGCAGGTCATCGTACGTCCAGTCACCGCCGGGGTAGTTCAGGCCGGCATCGTCGAAGTACTCTTTGTTGAAGAGCACCACCTCGCCGCCCGACTGCATGGGCACGGCGTAGAGCTTATTCTGCCAGGTCCAAGAACGAATGTCGGCGTTGAAGTAGTCTTCCAACGAAAGTTTGTCGCGCTGGAAGAATGGGATGTGATCGGGGAATATCCCATTCAAACCGCCGTAGCCGTACCAGTTAATCTGGTTGATGGAGAGGTCCACGTCGGCCTGTCCGGCCGCGTGGTTCGTCTGCCGTCGTTCCCAAATCGTGCTGTACTCGCCGGGGACGACCTCAGTCTTGATGCCCAGCGCTTCCTCGGCCTGCGCCAGTGTGTTTCGGAACGCCTGGTAACGACCATCGGATTCGACGAAGGTCTCGTCAATCCGCATGACCTTCTCTTCCATCGCCATCTCTTCTTTGGCCTCAGGCTCCGGCTCTGTGTCTTCGGCCATCTCGCCAGTCTGCGCAACCGGAACTGCGCCGCAGGCTGCCAAGAAGACTACACCACCGAGACCACCTGCTCCCGCCAGAAAACCACGGCGAGAAAAAGCATATCGCTTCTCTTGCATTTCTTTCTTCTCCTCAATCAGCCACTCTTTCACTCAAGTGGCACATTAACAGGACTACACAATAAAGAACACTCGCGCCCGTAGGGCGGAATCCCCCTCCTTTCCCTCAATCTCCTCCTGATCGGGTAGCCGTAGTATCGCATAAGGTAAATCTGTCGTCAATACCGCTTGAACAAGGCTGAATGCCATGTGCAATTCCCCATTTGTGCGGTCACTCGTAGTGGGCAGCTCCGAATTCACGGCAACGAGTCCTGCGGTGAGCCGCCCTCGGCCAAGGGGTTGGCGCACTTTGGAGGCGATCACAAGCCCTGTAGGCGCATTCAGGCTTGGGAACCGGCGCACTTACGTGACTTCCGTCACCGTGACGCCATCGAACCAGGCGGCGCCCGCGGATCCGGCCAGGGCGGAGAGCACGACCCGGCAGCAGTAGACATAAGGCGGCAAAGCGGGTGTGGTGACTTCAAGCCGCGTCCAATCACGGGTTCCGGCAACCGGCCGCGACTGCACGCGATCTATGAACCCCATGTCGCCGTTCCACTCGAGGGACACAGTGATCCCGCCCTGTACGTCTTCTGTGCGGACCCAGGCTTCGAGTGCGTAACGCTTGCCGGCAGTTGCCGCCAGCAGCTTGCCGTCGTCATTGAGGACGCGGCGAATTGCCGGCAGCGCCGGTTCGTCACCTCGATTGTGCCAGCGAATGCTCTGTGCGCTTGTGCGCGCCACCCTTGAGTCGCATGCGAATTGCGTGCGCGGCAGCACCCAGCGTGCCGCGCCTTCGGCGATTCCAGCAAGCACGGTGCCGGTGGGAGGGAGGTCCGGATACGGCAATTGCGGGCTTGCCGCGGGCAGTGGGGTGAGAGGGGCTGCCGGCTTGCGTAGGGTCAGCGTATCGAACAGGTAGCCCTCGGAATCGATAGCGCGTACCTGGCACTCATCCGGCGCCACACTGGTGAGCAAGAAGTGATTGGTGGGCTTGGCGAGCGCGGATATGGGATGCAGGTGGTCCCACAGTTCGCTGGGCGCGAGGCTCATGTCGTAGCCGCCGCCGCCGGAGACAAAGTAGGGAACACCGTCTGCACTGTCGTATTGCCCATCCCGCAGGGGATGGAAGCGCTCGTAGATGGTGGCGTGGGCCGTGCACACGATGTCAACGCCGTAGCGTTCGAACAGCGGGCAGAGCACGCGGGTCGCAGGTATCTCGCAGTTGTTCGAACAGTAAGGTGGATGATGGAAGAAGACGAACTTCCAGCGTGCGTCTTGAAAGGTCTTAAGGTCGTCTTCCAGCCAATTCCACTGCTCAGACCCTGGCCGGTAGTCCATATTGCTATTGAGCACGGTAAAGTGCGCGGCGCCGTAATTGAAGGAATACCAGTAGTGAGGTTCGGGATAGTTGAAATAGCGAAAGTATCCTTCGTTTGGCGAGTCGTGATTGCCCATTGGGGCATACCATGGGGTGTAGGGCAGCAGGTTTTCTGTACAGGCAAAGAAGTCGCCAAACCTCGCAATCTCGTCTTGGGAGTGGTCGCCGGCGCCGACGCAGATGTCGGCGCGGTGGGCGCGGGCGAGGTCGGCATTGCGCCTGTGCGCCGCGTGGTCGCGCAAACTATCGCCATAGGTAGCGAACGAAAAGGGAGAGTCAGCGCGGACGGCGGTGCGAAAGCTGGCTGCGGCTGACGAAACTGTGTCTCCGCCAGGTGAGGAAGAAGAAACTCGATAGAAATGCTCCTGCTCGGTTTCCAACCCCGTGAGGCGAACCGCATGAATTGTCCGCAGCTCATCACTCTCCCTGCGGCAGGGATACGTCGGCTCCGGCCTGCCTTCGTAGGCGCTCCAACCGAGCCGCCCACTTTGCTCGTACTCCACTGCGGACGTGGCGGGATCGTCGGTCTGCCACATGATCGTGATGGCGTCGCGCGCGACATTTTGCAGGTAGGGGCCGGCGGTGATTCGCATGCCCGCTACCGCTGGTACGACCACACGTCGTTGTAGAGGGTGTCGCCAAAGCCGCCGATTAGCCACAGCTTGTCGCGGTAGGTCAGGCAGACCGGCGCATGACGAATAGGCCAGATGGGATCGCCGACGGCTTCCACCCAATTGGCGCCGTCGGCGGAAAACCAGACGTCGTTACGGTTGCCGTGGGTGTGGCCCCCGATGACCCACAGCTTGTCGTCATACACAGCCGAGGCGTGGAAGCGCCGCTCCTGCCAGGCCGCGGCTACCGCGACTATCTCCCACGACTTGCCATCGGTCGTACACCAGACGTCGTTGTGGTTCACGACGGTGTTGTTGGGGTAGTTCGTGTTGTAGACGCCGCCGCCCATGAACCACATCTTGCCATCAAAGACGACTGACGTTTGCATGCTGCGGGCGCTCCACGGCGCATGTTCCTCCACCAAGTCCCAGTGCTTGCCGTCAGTCGAGGTCCAAACATCCTGAAAGTGGTGGAACTTCTCAATATTGAAACCGCCGAACAGCCACATTCTGTCGTCGAATACGACTGCTGAGGCGGCGCTCCGCTTGCTCCACGGCGCGTCTAGCGTTGCAGCCTCCCAATGCTTGCCGTCGGCGGAAGACCAGACGTCGTTGTACGAGACGTGTGGGTTATCCGCTCCGGCGAAAATCCAGATTCTGTCATTATAAACGAGCGTGCAAGGCAAGTTGCGCGGGGCCCAGGGGGCGGCGGGCGTGACCTCATCCCACTTGACGCCGTCGGACGACGACCAGACGTCATTGACGCGGGTGGGGATGAACCCCCCGAGGAACCACATCTTGTCTTGAAATACCGCCCAGCCCATCGAGTCGCGTCTCGTCCACGGGGCTCCGGCTAGCTCTTGATTCCAAGCGATCGCAACCGCTTGGCCTGCTGATTCCGTTTGCATCTTCTACCTCGTTTCTGCGCGCTGCGGTTTGGGGCCTGCCGGCTGTGAATACAATATCAGACAAGAGGGGCTTGAAGTGCCTGGGAGCGTGGTTGATCATCTTCCTTGAAGGGGGTTAGGAAAACAAAGCGCGCGAGCCGAGTGTCTCGTTCTGTGCGCCCTGCGTGTGCTTTCCGTGTATTGGTCGATTCGATCTGCGCGGCTGCCTCAGTGTTGCGTGCGGTACCCCGGTTGCGGGCCAGAAGCTCCGTTCGCTGCTGCGCCTGGAAGCGGTCGGGTTGCCAAGACTTGGCTGAAGCCCCGCTTGCTTGGCTCCGGTTTTACATCCGAGGGCGCTGTGGAATCGGCCTACAGCGCCCTCTTGTCGTCACATCCGCTGCCAGAGCTCTCGAGGCAAAGCTCGTCCTACCCTAGTGGGCGTCAATCCCGGTATGCGCCTACGCGGATTCGGTCTTGACCAGAGACTGTTCGAACGACTCTTGCACCTCGGCGGACGGCGCCTTGGTGACCAATGTGACCAGCACGGCAATCGGCAATACGCCGAGTGAAAGTACGCCAAAGACTATGAATCTGACATCCATGAACGCGCACACAAGGGTCAAGAGTCCGCCTGCAATGAGGGCGGCCATCGCGCCATAGAGGTTGAACCGGCGCCAAAAGAGTGACAGGAAGACAACCGGCCCGAAAGTACAGCCCGTGCCCAACCAGGCGTAAACCAGAAAGGTGACGATTGAGTTGGGCTGGCTCAACGCAAGCAGCCAGGCCACGACACCGATGAGAATCAGCATCAGGCGGCCGATCCAGACACGCATGTAGGCGCCTAGGACGAATTCAAAGCGCTTGCGCTGCGCATACCTGCGTACGAGCGGCAGGTCGGAAGCGGCAACACTGGCGCCAATGAGCATCTGCGAGTCGATCGTGCTCATCACCGCAGCGACGACGGCGGTGAGGGCAATAGCGCCCAGGATGGGGCTATCAATGAGCTCTGCCAACCAGTAGAAGAACTGAATCCCATTCTCACTTGCAGAACCGCCGGACATAACAAGGCGAATTCCCCCTTGCGGCAAGGCGTTCTCGGCGAAAAGTCCGAGAACGACGCTGAAGGCAAAGATGATGAAGATCCACAGCGTGCTTAATCTGCGGCTGGTATCCATTATGGATTCGCTCTCGGCTGCCATGAAGCGCTGCAACAGCCGCTGCGCGCCAAACGCTCCTTGCACTGTCGCCACCAAGAAGAGCGCAAAGAGGAATACATTCACTCTTTCGCCAATGGTACTAAAGGTATCGCCAAAGGAGTCTGCGATGCCTGCAGTCGGGTTGTCAATGACCACGTACACGGCAACAGCGAGGACCACCACGCCAACCAACGTGATTATGCTCTGAAATACATCCGTGCGCGCGACCACCACGTAACCGCCGATAAAGATGTACGCCAGCACTACGAGAATAGTAATGAGCCCACCAACGGCAGTGCTCACACCAAACGCAATATTGAAGAGAATGCCGCCGGCCATGATGCCCGCGCTCACATAGAAGAGAACGAAGAGCAGCGTGAGGATGGCCGCAAGTACGCGTAAGACACCGGTGCGGTCAATGAAGCGCCGCTCCAAGAATTCCGGCAGCGTGAGCGCATTTTGGGCCGCGAATGTATAGCGGCGCAGCCGGGGTCCGATCAATTTCCAGGACGCCCATAGGCCCAGTATTATCGCGATTGCCATGCCGACAACCAAGTAACGAAACCCGAATGCGATTGCAGGCAAGATGAAGAGCGCCCAACCCCGCTCCAGTGAGGAACTGGCGCTCAGGCCCGTGGTAATAGCGCCCACCCGCCGGCCCGCAAGCACGTGGTCCGCCATCTCTTGCGCCTGGTTGGTGCGGTAGAGCGATATGCCTATCACCGCCAGGACATAGACGATGAAGAATAGGAGGAGTGTTTGGTCTAGTGAGGTCACGGCACTTCTTCCTTATGCACTACAACTCTGTACTACAAAAAGTGCGTATAGGATATGGGATGTCTGCACTCCTGTCAAGCTTCAAAAAAAAACAGTTCTCGGAGTATCGCGCCCCAGTCTACGTCCTTACTAGGTTAGATTGGGGTCACGGCACATAATCAGATTGAAGGGGCTAACGGCTGTTGCAGCGGTTTCAAGGAATAGAGAAGGGGTACGTGAATGCGCGTACCCCTTCTCTAATTCTCTTCTGCGATTCCCCGTTCACACAAGGGGGAAATCCTGAAGCGTACGCAGGCATATGCTACTTGAGTTCCTCTGGCCGTGCGGCAAAGACCTCGTTCGCGGCATTGGCAGAGGCGCGCATCGCCTCTTGCACGGTAGTTTCGCCCGTAAACATCGGTCCAAACGGTTCGCTGGCGGCGCTCCAGAATGCGCCGGCGTCCGGTGTGACCATGTAGTCGCGCCCTTCTATCGACCAGTGGTATACCAAGCGGTGGAGATCGAGTATTGATTATCGACTATGAAATTCCTGTCAAAAATATAAGTAAGGGCCTTGAACAACGAATAGCAAACGTCGCGACCAACAGGTTGCGCAGACTGCAGGTCTTGTCGGAACTTGCCGCGGCGGTCTATCGTTAAGTCGGTACTCACATGAGCAAGCGAGAAGCGTAAGCTGTCCATTTATCGCACTTTGTTCACAACGTAAGGCATTTTCAGAATCACTATGCTCTCCTACACGCTTCACGACGAGGAGCGCCTCTACCCCGAAGCAGGGAAGATTGCCGACGATCGCGTGGCGTTCGAGCGGGACCGCGGGCGAATCATTCACAGTGCCGCGTTCCGCCGCTTGCAGGGCAAGACGCAGGTATTTGGCGTGCGTTACGGTGATTTTTTTCGTACGCGACTTACCCACTCCTTAGAGGTGGCGCAGATCGGCAAGGCTCTCGCCGTTAGGTTGGGCGCTGATCCGACGCTGGTCGAGGCGATTAGTCTCGCCCACGACATCGGCCATCCGCCATTCGGTCACTACGGCGAAAAGGTGTTGCGGACGCGCATGGCGGAGCATGGAGGTTTTGAGGCCAATGCTCAGAATTTGCGGGTTCTGACGCAGCTAGAGGTAAAGTCTGACCGCTATGCCGGGCTCAATCTCACGCGGAGTGTGCTCGACGGGTTGCTCAAGTACAAGGAGATCTATGACTCCCGTCACGAACAAAGGAAGTTCTGCTACGCCGAGGACGCGCAGTTGCTGGAGTGGGTCTGTGAACGGGGCTCGCCGGAGGAGCGATCCTTCGAGTGCCAGATCATGGATTGGGCTGATGACGTAGCCTACTCGGCGCACGACCTCGAAGACGGTATCCACGTGGGCATGATCACCATCCAGCACCTGCGGCGCCCCTCGAACCAGGACGCCGTCATCACGCGGGTGCGGGAAGGCGCGGAAGAACGCGGGAAAAAATGGTCGGCTGCCGAAATTGTGCAAGAGCTCGACTGGCTCGCGGCGCGACTAATCGAACTAGAAGAGCTGCCGACACCGCGTCACGCGCGCGCGGCCTTGAAGGACTTGACCTCGCGCTTGATCAATGAGTCTGTGCGCTGCGCTCAGGCTGCGCCCCGCTTGGGTTGGCGGGAGCGCCTCTCTGAGCGCTACCGGTTCGGAATCATGGTGCCAGATGCGCAGGAACGGCGCTGCGAGGTGCTGAAACAGGTGGCATTCGTATTAGTGTTCGCGGAACCACGGGTTACAACTCTCGCGTACCGCGCCCACCACATGGTGGACCGCCTGTTCGACGTCTTTCAAAATGAAGAGAGTGCGGCCATGTACCCTTTGGAGTTCCAGGAACACTTCTATGGGGCGAGGGACGACGTCACTCGCCGTCGCGTGGCCTGCGACTACCTAGCGACCATGACGGATTTTCAAGCGGAACGCGCGTTCCAACGTCTTTTCGTTCCCGGCTACGAGAGCATCCTCGACCCGCTGGTGTAAGCAACTGGGCCAACTCGCGTTTGTAGGGGTTGCCTTTTTCTTGCCGCGGTTGGGTGCTGTTCGCAGATTCTTCTTGGTCAGTCGAAACGCGTAGGGGCACGACATGTCGTGCCCCTACTTCTCATTGCAATGGCGTTTGTTGGCGGGCGGTTCGCGAACTGGCCCTACATCGATTTCAGTCCTACCGCCCCTACATTGCCATTTGTCCTATCGCCGCTGAATTGCGAACCGTCCTACCAGACCTCGTCCGTCCTGCGCCAGATCATCTGGGGCCGCACGTTTTCGAGGGGCAAGTCGGCAATAATGCCGTAGTCCTCGCCATGGTAGGCGGCGATGATGGCTTCCATCGACTTCTTCGACTCGACGCCGTCGGTGAGCGGCGTCTTGTCGTTCACGATGCAGTCGATGAAGTGTTCGCACTCGCCGGAGAAGTTCTTGCGGGCGCTGAACGCATCCATCAGGTCGGCCTTACTGGGATCGTCTTCCATAAGCAGCGTGCCTTCCTTGTCGCCCGCTTGCCAGAGTGTCAGGCGGCGCACGCCATCCGGATCGTAGCTGAGGATTAGCTCTCCGCCTTCCAGGTAGACCGCGAAGCGCAGATGGCAGTCGCTATGCTTGGTGCCCCAGGATGCCACGTAGTTGCCCAAGGCGCCGTTGGCAAAGCGGTAGATTGAGACTGCCGTATCCTCGCGGCCAAGGGTGTCCTTGCGGAAACGATCGTCGCTCAGGCAGGTGGCCTGCACGACGTCGCCTAAGTTCCAGATCATCTGGTCGACGTAGTGACAACCGTGGCTGAGGAGGCAGCCCATGGGGAAGGTCTTCCACGACTTGCGCCACCCTGCCGGATTCGCCATATTGTCTTCCGTGCGTACTTGGGCCATGTAGGGTTGCCCCAGCGCGCCGCCGGTGACCTGCTCGTTCAGTTTCTGCCAGATGGGTTGAAAGCGAGTGACATACGCCACCATGAGCTTGACGTCTTTCTCGTCAGCCACGCGGATCATCTCGTCGGCGTCTTCGAGCGTCGTCGCCATGACCTTCTCGGTAAGCACATGCTTGCCCCGGTGCATTGCGGCCAGGCTCATCTCGGCGTGGAGATGGGGCGGTGTGCAAATGTCTACGGCATCCACCTCATCGAGGATCGACAGATAGTCCGTCGACCATTTGGCGCCGGTGCGCTCCGCCTCGGCCTTAGCCTTCTCCTCATCCACGTCCACGCAGTAGGTCAGCTCACAGGCTTCGCTCATGCGGGCATAGGCATTGATGTGCCCGGTGCTAATGCCGCCGCAGCCGATGACTGCGATGCGAATCTTGCTTTCGTTCATGCTCATGTGCTCCTCTCGCTGCTCTTGCTCAAAACTACGATTTATCTGAAATCCTCATGCGTCCACGCAACACCCAGGCAGCTACTCCGCCTACTCTTGGGAAGACAAAATGTACATTGACCTTACCCAATCAAGGATTCAACTTGGCCGGTCTTGCCGACCACGGCAACCGTTAGAATAACCGGCCGAGCAGCTCCATTGCGCACGCTTCCATAGCGGGACCGGTGCCAACCCCACCCAGTGACGAGTACCCGGCCCAGGTCTCGTAGCCGCCGTGATTGGTTAGGGCTTTATCCGTGCAGACATAGCCAATGTACCCGTTTGCCAGGCTCACGACGAACTGCGGTGAAGCCGGAGAATTTTGTTTGATGTTCAAGCCGAATTCGACGAATATTTCGCCGGGCAGCGCGACAATGGATGCGTCACCCAGCCGCAGGGCTTGTACCGGCGCGGTGTGCGTGAGCGGCATTTTGGCCAAGCGTTGGCACTCAGCTGCATAAACGTCCGAAAGTTGATGCGGCAATGTTTGACCGACCACCCAGCTAAACGGTCCTGAATCGTAATCTGAGTACGTTCCCGCGGGAACCGCCAGGATCTTCTCAGCCATGGCGAGGTCCTCGTCAGTGATGTCCTTTCGATTGAACTCAAAAGTGCCGACAGCCGCCCCAAGCTCAAGTTCGTCCTGCATGTCCATGAGTTGAATCTCAGTGATGAGATGGCCGGCCAGGACGTTGGCCATCTTGATCGCTTGCTTGTGGCCGCTCGCGGTCCACTTGCGCTTGCCGCTGTAATCATTGTTGTTGATGTCACCCGAGGTACCGTTCCAGACCATGCCGACGCACTGCGGGTCGAGGTAGCGTTGAATGAGCCGGTGGAAGTGCCCAAAGTAGTCTGCGGAAATGGCAAGGCCGTTGTCTGTGCCTACATAATGCAGAACAAAGTTAGAAACGGCGGCGATGGGCCGGCCGTCTGTCCCTTCCACATAGAGCATGGTGACTTCTGGATCTTTGGGATAGGTTGGCTTAACGAGATCGGGACTACCCGCGCCCGGGTTCATGCGCACGGTGCCGTCGCGCATGTGCCAACGGCGGTTGAACGAGATGCGGTCCTCGTGAGCAGTGGCAAAGCCGATGCGCGCAGCCTGCAGGCGGTGGGTAGCAATTTCCACGGCGTCTGCCATCTTGAGCGGCGCCCACTCGACATAGGCTTTGTCCTCGCCGGTGCCGAGGAGATCGGCAACGCCGGCGGCCGTATGGGTATGCGTGGCGTTTATCATGACGTTTTCGGGAGGAATGTCACAGCGCGCGGCGATGCGCTCTTTGGCTCGGTCCGCCATCCCTTGGGGCATCACGATGAGGTCGCATGTGACCAGCGCAATGCGCGTCTCTCCATTGTCTAGCACCAACGCCTTGGCCAAGAGTTCGTCGTCGACATGCTCGGCGTAGCGCGTGCGATGGCTTCCCGGCACCTCTATGCCCAGCCACGGTGTGATATTCGCCGTGGCAGCGCCGGCCTGCAGTGATGTACTCACGAGCGTCACTCCTTCTGTTCGCTTGCCCGGACTTGCCTATTGTAGACGCAAGTATAGCGTAGAATGATGTCAAACGGAATGGGCAGAGATTCCTAATCCCGATCCCGTTTACTGACGGAATACAAGCCTGTCACGACACTGGCGGGCAAATTCATTAGGCTCGCAGCTTAGTTTATCGGGTAGCACGAGCGCACCATTGACAACCGATACGCCAACGTCTTACGATGTTTTCAAACCCTACAGAGTAGTAAGGAATATCGCCAATGTTGAGATTTGCTGAAGAAATCATGCTGCTCCTTCTCGATGATGAGAGCGGAGAATTCGCGCACATTCCCGAGTGGTCCCTGCGATATGCTTTGGCAGGGGCGGTGCTAATGGACATTGCCCTGGAAGACCGGATCGACACCGATCCGAAGCGGCTCACCTTGCTGGACCCGACCCCGATCGGGGACGACTTGCTCGACCCAACCCTGGAGAGCATCACGCAAGCAACCGACGTGCACGACATCTGCCATTGGATCGAACACACGGCTGAGAATGCGTACTCGATTCGCGATAAAGCGATGAAGAGACTCATCACGCATGGCATTTTGGAAAGTCGCGACGATCGCTTCCTCTGGGTGTTCCGTTCGCGCCGCTATCCAATCGTCGACGGCAAAGCCGAGCGCGAAGTGAAGCTGCGGATCATGGAAGTGCTCTTTAGCGACGTCATTCCCGACCCGCGCGACATCGTGATCATCTGCCTGGCAGACGCATGCGGCATCTTTCGGACCCTATTGTCCAAGCAGGAATTGAAGCTCGCCGCTACGCGCATCGAGCAGGTACGCAAGCTTGACCTTATCGGCCAGGCGGTCTCCCAGGTGGTGTGGAACATCGAGGCGTCGCTGGCGCTCTCCATGCACCCGATGGCATAGCTGCTGGGGTTCCATCCCCACGGCTCTTTTCCGTGCGCACAGGTGCGGCATGTGGCGGACTCACTGTCTAGGTGAGTTCCCAGAGGCCGGCAAGTTGCCGGCTGGCAACAGCGGCAAGCTGCTCGGCCGTGCCTGATGCGGCGATGGAGTGCGGGGAGGCCCAGGTTTCATAGCCGCCTTGCTGTTCCAGCGCCTCTTGCGTGCATATATACCCCAAGTAGTCATTGGCAAGTTCAGCGACGAGCGTGGGGCGGAAGGGGCTCTGCCCCTTAATTTTTAGGCCCGTGGCGGCAAAGATCTCGCCGGGCAGCGCCACCAGAGCAGCATCCCCAACCCGGAGCGATTGTACTCGCGTATCCAAGACCTCCGGCATTGCTGCGAGGTCTATACATGCTTGCGCATAGACTTCGATGTGCTTCTTCCATACCGGCTGACCGACCACCCAGCTAAAGGGGCCGGACGTGTAGGTGAATGCGGTGGGGTCTTCTAGGATTTGGCGGGCAGTGTTGATATCTTCAGCCGTAATGCGCTTGCGTGTGTAGGGAACGGTCTCCAGCACGGCAGCCAATGGGCACGAGTCATGCAGTTCGAGAAGTTGCGTCTCGCGAAGGACGTGTCCCGCGAGCACCGCGGCCATCTTGCGCGCTTGGGCATGCCCGCTATCGTCCCATTTCCGCCGTCCGCTATAGTCATTGTTATTGATGTCGCCTGACGTGCCGTTTTGGAGAATGGGCAGGCACTGCGGGCCGAGCACGCGCTGCAATTTCGCAGTGAAGTGACCGTAGTAGTCGGCAGAGAGTGCCGTTGGCGAGTCGGTGCCGACGTAGTGGAGCGCAAAGGTGGCAAATAGGGCCAGCGGCGTCCCTGCCAAGTCTTCCAAGTACAGGAAGGTCAGCGCCGGATCAATGGCGCCTGCGGGCCCCACACTGTTGGGATTCCCAACCCCGGGAATCATCTCCACGGTGCCGTCATTCATCCACCAACGCCGGTTGAAGCTGACGCGATCTTCCTGCGCTTCACCCCAGCCGATGCGCGCGGGACGCAGCCCGTTTACTGCCAGTTGCACCGCATCCGCAATCTTGGCCGGTACCTGCGCTACATATGCCGGGTCTTCGTTCACGCCGAGCGCAGTCCTCACCGCGGGTCCGCTATGGGTATGGGTAGCGCAGATAAGCAGGTGGCTGGGCGGGATGCCGCTGCGCTCCGCTACGCGCTCCTTTACCGCATCGGCAATGCCCCGGGGCATGCAGACAAAGTCGCAGACGACGACGCCAATTCTATTCTCGCCGTCATCCAGCACCAGCGCCTTCGCTTGTATTTCGTCATGTACGTCTGTTGCCTGCCGTTGCGCAAAGCCGCCGCAGAGGGCAATGTCCAGCCAGGGTGTCAAGTTGGCAGTTGCGGCGCCGGCGCAAAGCTGGCCTGTCATAGTGTGCGTGCCTTTCACTTGGAGCACAGCGGTGTCGCGCGTGCGTGACCTGGCATGCCCCTTTCGCGAGAAATGCCGCGTTAGTGTGGCTCTCTACCAGGACTGCTGGCGGCAGCCGCTAGAGCAAATCCAGACGCGCTACCGCTCGATCCCGTAGAACCGTCCCGCATTGCCGCCGAATACTTGCGCCATGCTCGACTCGTCCAACTGTGGCGCGAGGACTTGCTCCAGAGCCCCAATCACGTCAGCGTATTGTGCCGCCAGGAGGCTGACCGGCCAGTCGCTGCCGAACATCACGCGCTCCAACCCAAAGCAAGACACAGTGTGCTCTACGTAGGGTTTGAGGTCGGCGGGAGTCCAGTTGGCGTGATCGGCTTCGGTGACCATGCCCGAGAGCTTGCAGTAGACCTGTTCGTGTTGCGCGACCGTCGCGAGTTGGGAGGCCCACGGTTCGAACTGCCGGTCCTTGATGAGCGGCTTGGCGATGTGGTCGATCACCGCCCGCAGGTTCTGCGCCTGCTCGAGCACCTGCAGCACGTAGGGCAGGTGTTGGGGACGCACGAGGAAGTCGAAGGGAAAGTCGTGCGCCGCCAGCAATTTTAGATTCTCAAGTACCAGAGGCTGGGTCACCCAAGCGTCGTCGGACAGGTCGTGTAACATTGGGCGAATACCCACAAATGCCGGCTCTTGTCGATACTTATCGAACAGGCGGGCAAAGTTTGGGTTTGCCATGTCCAGCCATCCGACAACACCAGCGATTGAGTCATGTTCGGCGGCGAGCGAGAGCATATAGTCCGTCTCCGCCACGGTGGGAGCGGCCTGCACGAGAATTGTCTTATCGATATTGTGCTGCTCAAGGATTGGTTCAAGGTCGGCGGGGAGATAGTCGCGATAGAGCAGGCCCATGTCAGGTGTGAGCCAGCCGTAGTCTCCTCGGCTCAGTTTCCAGTAGTGCTGGTGTGAATCGATGCGCATGAACCCTCTCATTGTTGTCGGTTGATCCCTTGGCTAGTAATCCCAACTCTTCTTCCTGACTCGTTGGAAGGGATCACTTGTATCTACCACTTCGGCATCCACGATGTCGGCGACCCGCAAGCAGGCCTGGCGGGCGCGATAGACCTGGTCGGGGTCACGAAACTCCGCGCGGATTTGCGCGACGCCGCGTTCCACATCAACCCCAACCGATTCGAAGCGCAATCCAAAAAGGTACGAATCGTCTTCAAGCACCTTTGCGAGAGCCATACTCTTGCGGAACCAAACGGCCTGTCCTGTGATCTTGCCCAGAATGTTCTTGTGGGCAATCTCCCAATACGCCCAGAAGAGAAAGCCCGAGAGTATCCAGACTGGAAAAGCCTGAAACGCTAACGCCCAACCATTCTGTATTGAGATGTTGAGGGCTACCAGAAGGCCTACGGGCACGGCAATGAAGGACAAGACTTGGTGCGGGCCAAAGTAACTGGAGACGATTGGCCCAAAGGTAATGCGCCAGTAAACGTCGCGTTTAGCCTGGAAACGACGCAGAAGCGCCATGAACGCGCCCAGAATACCCGCGCCAAAAGTAATAGGCGAGGTGTTCAAGATCAACGCCACTATGGTGAGCGCACCTCCAAGTATCATTCCCAGACTAATTGGAGGAGACCCAGGCTCCGCAGACCGCACAGTTAGCACCCCGACTACAACGACAGCCAGCAGGATGATGCCCGTAGCAATCTCGAGAATCTTGAGGGTGCGCAAGCGTTCCCAAAAGCCGGAGAGGATCACCAACGGTGTGAGGACGATGGCGAAGAGCAAGGCGCCCGCCATCAGCGCCAACATGAAGGCGTTGAATATGGGCCATAAGACGACGGCAAGTCCGATCGGTATGATAAACGCCAACGGCGCCAGCGCGCCGCCGATGAAGCCTGCCAGGAGTGTGACCCGCAGGCTGGCAATCATTACCAGCGCATCCGCCACCGTGGCGGAGACTATCTCACGGCGCGAGAGGAAGCGCTTGTCGTCTGATGAGCCCCCCAGGGTATTCGGCTGTGCCATGCGCACTCCTGAGCGTGTTTACTCTATGGCGATCTGCGTCCGAAGTGACGGAATTGAGGCACGAAAATGACGTGGAAGTGAGAGGGGGACGCCCGGCCAAGAAATCGGTAGTAGGTTGCGTGGGATTGCCGCCACAGGTACCACTCCTGCTACCGCAGTATGCTGCCGTTTCTTAAGGGCAGTGCCCTAGAGTCTGCAACGGCGACTGCTACATCACCAATGACCGTTCAGAAGCGGCAGTGTACTCGTCCCAGAACTCATCTTGCAGGTCCCATGAAAGCGGTTCCACTTCCACCTCTCGGATGCCGACGACGCGGCGCGCGACTTGCCGCGCCCGTTTGATTTGGTTCGGCGAGCGGAACCAGCCCTGGATTTTCGCTTTGCCACCATCCTCGCTGACGGCAAGATCGGCAAAGATGCAGCCAAAGAGGTCGCTGTCGTTATGCAGGAGGAACGCGAGACTGAGCGTCCGGCGGAACCAAATGGCTGATCCTACCCATTTCTGGAGCATCCCGGCAAACCACATCTGCCAGTATTGGTCGTACACCAGCCCGGATAGGAGCCATATGGGCAGAAGATAAATAACCATGATTGGAAACTCTTTCCAAATCGCGAGACCCAGAAAGAGCAACGGCACCCCAATCAGGCTGAGCAGAATGCCGGGCAAAGTATCCCAGGCAGAGTGCAGCGGCACCGGCTGCAGACGCCGTTCGACGGCACGGAGATTGAGAAGGGCTTTTACCATGCCCAAGCCGCCGCTTATGAGCAGCGCCGGCCACAGCGCCATGAGGATCGAGACCCAACCAAAAGTATGGGAAAGCACGAGAGAGAAGACACCGACGACATTGAGCGTGAACAGCATGACCATGATCGGCCAGATGGCGATTATGATCATGATCACGGCAAAGAGGCCGGCAAATACTCCCGCACCCGCGATGAACCCGGCAATAAGCGGGATGCGCCGGTCTGAGACGAGCTGCATTGTCTCCAAGGGCGTGCCAGTGACCCACTCTTCCCGATGGAGCGGTCGCTGGCGCGTCCAGCCGCGTGGATCCCACCACGGCAGTTGTACGGTGCGCATAGCCTGCCCTCCCCTAACTGCCCGACACAGCGCCTTCAAGCTCATGATACTACGTTGTGGCTTTGATATGTACTCCCCGGGGAGTTTGATGCGCCTAACGCTGTGCAGTTGGCCGGTTAATTGGTTGAATCGTGAGGGCGTCCGGCTTAGACACGGCGGCGGAACATCCACGTCGCCACCGGCATGGCAATTGCAAGGATGCCGACACACCACAGCAATGCCAGCCAGCCATGGTTACCAATGGGGGTACCGACCATCCAAGCGCGCATGGCTTCGATAACGTGCGTGATCGGTTGATTCTCGGCGAAGACACGCAGAACGAGGGGCATGCTGTCGGTGGGCACGAAGGCGCTGCTGGCAAAGGTGAGCGGCATCAGCGCCATGAAACCGGCCCACTGGGCAGCCTCCAGCGACTTTACCACCATGCCTAAGATTGCCGAAATCCAGGAGATTGCCAGCGTGAAAATTAACAGCAAACCGAAGACCAGCAACCATTCAGTCAAATCTGCCGTGGGTCGAAAGCCAACGAGAAAACTCGCCACCAACATGACGACTGCCGAGAACGTATTGCGTGCGAGATCGGCGATGACATGGGCCGCCAGTAAGGCGGAGCTGGCCATTGGCAGCGCGCGAAAGCGGTCCACAATGCCCCGCTGCAGATCGACGAGCACACTGAACGTGGTGGTGTTGGCGCCAAAGGCGGCCGTTTGTACCAAGATACCGGCGACCAGAAAGTTTACATAACTCGTCTCACCCGTATTGATCGCGCCACCAAAGACATAGCGGAAGAGGAGCAAGAACATCACCGGCATGAGGAAGACGGAAAGTAACTGATCGACATTGCGAATGATGTGTGTGAGACTGCGCTTTGTCAGCACCCACGTGTTGTCAAGGGTCCAGAAAATCTCCGGACGGACTTCAGGTTGAATGTCGGCCACTAAAGAGATTGGTTGTTTCATGCGGTGGTTCTCTCCTGTTCTGCTTGGGCGCCTTCGTTGGCGTCAGGCGTCGCGGCGGCCCCGGTGAGCGTAAGGAAGACATCATCCAGTGTAGGACGGTGCAGCGAGACGCTCTCCACGGCAATGCCGGCAGCTTCCAACCGTTGCAGCAACTCCCGCAACTCATGCACGCCGCTTTGGCTGGCGATGCTGATAAGACGCCGCTCGCGATCAAGGTGCAGGTCTTGGCCGTCCAGGGTCTGCTCAGCTCTGGCAAAATTGCCATCGGCGGCGATCGTCAGTTCCAAGCGGGCGCTGCCGATGCGCTCCTTGAGTTCGTCCGCGGTGCCGGCAGCAATGACGCTGCCATGATCGATGACGACGATTTGATCGGCAAGTTGATCGGCTTCCTCCATGTACTGTGTGGTCAGCAGGATGCTGACTCCGCTGGCTGAGAGTCGCCTAATCATCTCCCACAGTGTCAGACGACTGCGAGGATCGAGTCCGGTGGTGGGTTCGTCCAGGAAGAGCACCGGCGGGGAGGCAATCAGGCTCATCGCCAGGTCCAGGCGGCGGCGCATGCCTCCCGAGTAGGTCTTTACCTTACGCTTGGCCGCATCGGTCAGCTCGAATAACTCCAGGAGGTCATGCGTGCGTCGTTTCGTATCGGCCTTGCTGAGGCGATAGAGCCGCCCCAGCATCAAGAGGTTTTCTTCACCGGTGAGGTACTCATCGACCGCGGCAAATTGGCCGGTTAACCCGATGCTCTTGCGCACCTGTTTCGCCTCACGGACCACGTCACAGCCGTCAACGAACGCTTGCCCGCCGTCAGGCGGCAAGAGCGTGCTCAAGATCCGGATGATGGTAGTCTTGCCGGCGCCGTTCGGGCCGAGCAGCGCCAGGATGCTCCCGCGCTCTACGGCGAAGTCAATGCCCTTGAGCACCTCCAACTCCTTGAAGGACTTGCGCAGCCCGGCAACGACTATCGCGCTCTTTTCGCTGATCTGTTCCTTTGTGTCTGCAGTAGTAGTCAGGGTATCCGCCATTGCATCTCCTTGGGTGCGAAAAACTGAGGCTTACGGGTGGGCATGTAACAATTAGTTCACTTCGCTTGGGATTACGCAACCGTAGTCGCTCAAGATATGCAGGAAGTGAGGGTGTGGAGAGACCTCACAACGGTAGTCTCCAATGCTTGCCGCGAGAATGAGTAAGCTCCGTAGTGTACATCTGTTGTCACGGTCTTGCTGAAGGCTGGTGGCCTACGCTTTGTCAGTGAGCTCTTTCACGTAACCGAACGTCTTGTTCTTTGCCGTCATTCTGACCAGATTGTTCAGACGCTTCTTGAACTCCGCCGGCCGGTTGCGCGCGGACTCGACGAAGGCCACACGAATGCGGCGATAGTCTTCCGGAAAACTCTGAAAGTGCTGCCACGTCTGGGCGTCCCGCTTCAGCGCCGTTTCAATGTCTGGCGGAATCACAAACGGTTCATCGAGGATGACGCCCTGCGCTACGGCCAGCCCGGCAGGCATCATCTTCCCCTCGGCGATGAGATTGCGCAGGCGCACTCTATTTGTTTCCGACCAGTTGCTGCCCGGCTTGCGTGGTGAAAAGCGCTGGGCGAAGCGCTCTTCATCGATGCCCTTTTGCTGGCTGTCTATCCAACCGAAACAGAGCGCCTCTTCCACGGCAGCGTTATATGAGACCCGAGGCTTGCCGGTGGCCTTGCGGTAGTAGATGAGCCAGATTTCCTTGGCAGCGGCGTGATGTTCGTGCAACCACGCGCGCCACTCCTCTCTGTCTTTGGCGTAGAAGGTATCCATTAGGCGCAAACCTGCTCGCGGAAAGCCAGTTCAATCAAGGAATTTCCAATTCTTAGATTGTGCTCTGTAGTTAGCTGATTGAAGCGGGGCGCAAAGAGAGGATTCATCGATGGTGAAATCAGGCCATTGGTGCTGCGCTGCGATGGAACGTCGTGGCGCCTAATTTCTGCCAAAGCCCATGAAGATTGGGGGCCGGGCCCGCAACCGTGCCGACGGCTGTCTGGGGGCTACTCCACGTCGTCCATTGGCGGTTCCGGGGCGGGTTCGATCAGGGCGAGCGGCTGGCCGTATTCCACCGGTTGTGTGGATTCCACCAGAAACCGTTCCAAGGTACCGTCATAAGGTGCGTGGACTTCGTTGAGCACATTGAGCACCTCGATGTAGCCGAGCAATTGCCCTGCCGTAACCGTTGCGCCCTCATCGATGACGGGAAGCTGATCCTGGCTGCGGCTGCGGGCAAATACGCCAACCCTCCCCGCGTGCACCACGTGCAATTGTGGTTCAGCTTCCTCAACCGCTGTGGTCGCTGGCGTTGAAGCCACAGTAACAACCTGTGCCGTACGTTTGATCGCTACCCTAATGCCGCCTTGCTCCAGGGAAAGTTCCTCTACGTCAGACTCGGAGACAAGGTCTAGCAGCGGCTTCAAACGCTCCTGCACGACTTGTGAGAGTGCGGGCGCGGGTCCGGTGGAGCCCTCTTCTGACTTTTCGTCTTTATCACTCACTACGAACGCACCCGTTCAAGGTAACCGTTTGTACGCGTATCCACGCGGATTGTGTCGCCCACATTAACGAAGAGCGGCACGTTGACGACCAATCCTGTCTCTACTGTCGCGGGTTTCGTGCCGCCGGCGGCAGTGTCGCCTTTGACGCCAGGAGCGGTATCTGCAACTTCAAGTTCGATTGAGGGAGGCAAGGACGCGTCGAGAACACGCTCGCCGTGCATCTCAAGCTCGATCATCGCCCCATCCTTGAGAAAGTTAACCGCGTTTGCCAAGAGGGATGCGTCTACGAGAATCTCATCGTAGGATTCCGTATCCATGAAGTGAAAAACGTCATCCTCCTGGTAGAGGAATTGCGCTGGGCGTTGCTCAAGCCGAATCTGGCGAAAGCGCGCACCGGCATCGCAGGTGCGATCGATGATGTGGCCGTCCTGCACGTGTCGGAGCTTTAGCCGAACCACTGCGCCGCCACGGCCCATCTTGATGTGTTTTACGTCTTCCAGACGGAAGATAGCGTCTTCATATTCGATTACGACTCCACGTCGTAGGTTGCCGGTCTCGATCAACGCGCAATGCCTCCTGAAGTCTCTCTAACTTAGAATTTCATCTTTGGCGATCCGGTAAGAATGTCGGCGCCGTCGTCGCGCAGCAACACCAGGTCCTCGATCCGCACCCCGCCAACACCGGGCAAATATACGCCGGGCTCGATGGACACAACCGCGCCGGCAGGCAGCGGCGTATCCCCCGCGAGCGGGGAAAGGCGCGGCGCTTCGTGAATCTCAAGGCCGACGCCGTGACCCAGACCATGACCGAAGTGGTCGCCGTGCCCGGCCGCCACGATAACCTCGCGGGCCAACGCGTCTGCCTCAACGCCGGTCAAACCCGCATGCACATGTGCTTCTGCCGTTTCCTGAGCTTGCAATACCAGCCGGTAAATCGCTTGCATTTGTGGGGACGGTGTACCGAGCACAACGGTTCGCGTCATATCCGAGCAATACCCGTCGGCAATGCAGCCAAAGTCCATCACAATGAACGTGTCTGCAGGGATGACGTCGTCTCCCGGGCGGTGATGCGGCATAGCGCCGTTAGGTCCGGCAGCAACAATTGACGGAAAAGACAGTCCTTCGGCGCCGCCCTCGCGCATCAGCACCTCCAAGCGCCACGCGACTGCCTTCTCGGTTATGCCGGGACGCAGCCACTTTACCAGTTCGCCAAAAGCGTCATCGGCGATGATTATGGCTCGCTGCAGCGCAGCCACTTCATCCGGCTCCTTCGCCACCCGGAATTTTTCTACAACCCCTTGGGACCCCTCGAGCTTGATTTCGCCGTCCAAGCTCTCCGTATAGGTCTCGCAGGCGGCCACGCTCACGTGCTCAGATTCGAATGCCAGCCGCTCGATACTGTGCTCCTTGCAGAGCTCCAAGAGCAATGGAGCGAACGGCCCTGACTGCGGCGCTATCGTGAACTCTGGCGCTTGCTTTTCTGCCTGTTCGGTGTAGCGCGAATCCGTTATCAGGAGGGCGGCGTCGGAACTGATTAGAAGCCAGCCGGAACTACCTGTGAAGCCGGAAAGATAGCGGCGGTTGTAGTCGTTGCTCACCAGAAAGGCGTCTACCTCAGATTCCTGAAGCCAGTCCCGCATTTTCTTTAGACGAGGGGCGGTTGGGGGTGGTGTTGGGCTCATGCTCGCGCTGCTTGTGGCTGCTGCTCAGTCCGTGTCACTACAATTGTAGCATGCTGCCCTGCCCGGAGTTTTTCCTAAGGCTGGGGTACGGTGAGGACCGTATTGAGACTGATAAGCCAGCGGGCAATGCGGCCGGTCACACTCACTTCTACCCACGCGGCAGTAACGAGCAAAGGGATTACAACAAACACGTACCCCTTAACAACGTTTGCCGCGGCCCAGACGACATTCCCGGTTGTACTGAGAGAGGTCACGGGCCGAAAGAGCGACCATGCGAGGCGCATTGAAAGCGCGCTGCCGAACAGGATGGCGGGGATTTCGAACACGCCATGGGGCGCCACGAGCAAGAAGCCGATAAGCACCTTGAGCGGCGCCATGGTTTCGATTTGCACAGCAAGCATACCCAGCAGAATACCGGGAAGCGTCGCGACAAATAGAGGGTACAAGCCGACCGTAAACACGGCGAGCACGGGACTAAGGAGCATGATACGCAGATTATTGCGCATGATTGCCGCGGTTGAAATGGATTCCACGCCGCCAAGGCGCTCGATTTGTGCGGCGTACGCACGGAGAAGCGTCTCAGTCGGGCTTGGAAAGAATTCAGCGAGGGCAACACCCCCAGCTATGCCAACAATAAACAAACCGGCGATGAATAACATCAAGCGCCGGTTGAATCTCAAGAGGGCCGGGATGTCTTGGGCGTAGACGCGAACGAGCGAAAAGCGACTTCTCACAGTGCAGGGCGCGCCTGCACTGTCGCAGACTGCCGTGCCTAGCCAGCGGAAATGCTGCCACGATGGCACAATTCGCTAACTCTTCTTAGCCGCGTCCTCGCTGCTTGCAGCTTGGTCAGAAGCCTCCTGCTTCACCTCAGAGCCTGCGCCGGCTGCTGCGGCTGCTTCCTCTTTCTTCTCTCCATCCGACTCGCCAGGCTCATCCTCTTCTTTCATCGCCGTGCGGAACTCTTTGATGCTCTTGCCGAGCGACCCGCCGAGGCCGGCAATCCGGCTTCCGCCAAAGAGAATGACGATGATTACAAGGATGATGAGGAGCTCTGTCCACCCGAATGTGCCAAGCATTCCCGTTTACCCTTTCATACGCAGTAGTCGTTTTTTGCCTGAATTCCATAATACGCGCCTAGGAACCGAGAATCAAATTGAGTCAAGTGATATAGCCGCAAGGCGGTTTGGCCGGCCGAACTTTCATTGCGCCATAGCTCAGAATGCCAATCGGAATTTCTCTCGTCCATTTTTTTGCTCCGATGTAGATAGTCGACGAACATTCGGAGAATACCCCGATCAGGCGTCTCTATCTCAAGAGACTAATCCTGTGCGCTTGCACGACCTCGGTCCCCGCGCCAACGGTTGTTTCTACCAATGTGCTGTGCTATCGTGAAGGTACCATCATGGTGCCGCAAGTCGTTTGCTGCCATGTGAGCGGTTGCCACCCAAATGCGAGGCTTGACCCATGAAGCGCAAGCACTTCTTGGCCGTAATCCTGACGGTGACGGTAGTTCTCACGGTTAGTACGGGCGCCTTTGCGGCGGGGTATTCGACGGCAACCAAAGGGACACCGATCCAGCCACTGGCTGCGGTCCTTGCCGGTGTTCTTCCCGGTCTCAACTCTGCTGGACCCCCCATCGGACAGGAAGAAAAGTGGGAACTCTTCCTTGAGGTCTGGGAAATCGTATCCAAGGAATTCTATCAGCAGCCGGTTGACCAAGATGCCATGATGCGCGGCGCTATCAACGGCATGTTGGATACGCTAGGCGATCCCCATACAACATTGCTTGATCCATCGGTAAGCCAGCGCGCACGGGAGCAGACGAGGCAGAAATTCCAAGGCATCGGCGCGCGCATTGACGAGCAGGATGGCGAAATCGTAATTGTCTCGGTATTCCCGGATTCTCCGGCTGAAGGCGCAGGATTGCAAGCCGGAGACGTGATCACTGCGGTGGACGGCACGCCCATCGCTGGCGAGACGCCGGAACAGACCGCGTTGCGCATCCGGGGAGAAGCGGGTACTGATGTGGTGCTCACCATCAGGCGGGGAGTTATCGAGCCATTCGACTTGACCATAACTCGCGCGGAAGTCTCAGTCCCCTCGCTTGATTCACAGACTCTGACAGGAAACGTAGGCTACATTCGCCTTTGGAGCTTTGGCGCGCTGACCGCTACCGAATTGCGTGGGGCCCTTGAATCGCATGTCGACTCCGAGGCATCCGGGCTCATCCTCGACTTGCGGGATAATCCCGGCGGTCTGCTGGGATCAGCGATTCGGGTGAGTGGTGAGTTCTTGCGTCCTGGCACGGTGGTGCTGTATGAGCAACAAGCGCAGCAGCAGTTGCGGCCGTATCGTGTGCGCAATCAAGGAGTAGCGCTTGAAATCCCCCTCGTCGTCTTGGTGAACGAGCGCAGCGCGAGCGCTTCGGAAATCGTTGCGGGCGCCCTAAAGTTCCATGATCGCGCAGTCATTATCGGCCAACGCACGTACGGCAAAGGCACCGTGCAGTTGCCTCACGATATGAGCGACGGCTCTCAGCTTCGCGTAACGATTTCGCGCTGGCTGACGCCTGGCAGAGAATCAATCTCCGATGTCGGAATCTCCCCGGGTATCGAGGTGGATGCTGAAGTTACCGAGCCGCTGGAAGACAATGTTGCGGTGCAACGCGCGCTGGAAGAACTCACGCGGTTAGCCTCTTTGCCTGACGCTGCCTGATGGGTAAAATCTATGAGTGAGCAAGCGTTGCGCAGGCACACCTTGCCAAACGGTCTACGGGTGCTCATTCTTCCCATGCCGCATACGCGCGCCGCGACCGTAAGCTTGTTCTGCGGCGCCGGATCGCGGTATGAACCATTCGACTTGATGGGGCTGTCTCACTTTCTTGAGCACATGCTCTTCAAGGGTACGGTGCAGCGCCCCGATCCCCAGGAAATTGCAGAGGCAATCGAACGTACCGGCGGGCTGCTGAATGCAAGCACGGGTCGCGAAGCCACGGTCTTCTGGGCCAAGGTGGCGTCGCAACACCTTGCAATTGCCTTTGACATACTCTCCGACATCGTGCTCAACCCTGCGCTAAGCGCTGACGATGTTGAACGTGAACGCGGCATAATCCTGGAGGAGCTAGAGCTCTATCAGGACACTCCCCCCGATTGGGTGCATGTGCTCATCTCCCGGCTGTTGTGGCCTAACCATCCGTTGGGGGAGGACATCGGCGGGCGTCCCGAGTCGATCATGCAGATTACGCGGGATGACTTGGTAAAGCACGTGGAAGACTTCTACCGCGCCAATAACATGGTGCTCGTCGTGGCTGGGGGCGTGGACCCGGATGACGCGTTGTCCCATGCGGAAGATGCTTTTGGCGGTCTGCGCAAAGGGACCGGCCCGGCCTGGCTGCCAGCGGTTGCAACCCAACCTGCCGACCGGGTGTTTACGCAGTCCGAGGACTACAATCAGGTGCAGTTCTGCATCGGCGGCAAGGGTCTCTCCCACGCCGACCCCGATCGCCACGCTCTCGAACTCCTCAATACCGCATTAGGTGACGGCATGAGTTCGCGCTTGGCGGTGGAGGTGCGCGAGCGCTTGGGTTTGGCGTACGACATTTACTCCTATGCGGAGCAGTACTTCGATACAGGCGCATTTATCATCTCCGCCGGCGTGGAAGATGGACACCTGGGAAGCGCTCTGGCAGCCATTTGGGAGCAGGTTGATCGGATTCGGCAGGATAGGCTCCCTCCCGAGGAATTGGATAAGGTGCGAGAGTTTACGAAAGGCCGACTGCTGCTAAGTATGGAGGATAGCTGGAACGTCGCGAGTTGGTACGGCAGCCAGGAAGTATTGATGCACTCCACGATAACGTTGGATGAGATGCTCGCTACCATCGATGCTATTACTGCCGACGACATTCTGCGGGTGGCGCAACGCATCTTCGTTCCCGGCTGGGCGTACATGGCGCTCGTGGGGCCGGGCCTTGATCGCGCCGCAATGGAAGACCTCGTAAGTATGTGGAACTAGCCGGCGCTTGGCGTGCGCCTGCGGCAGCGGCCGTCGCCGTGCCGACTTTGAAGACTGCCCGTTTCCTGCGGCCGCCATGCACGTAACCTGCGCAGTATACATTTGGATTTCAAGGGAACATGAAGCTTAGAGATTTCTTGCAGTGGGGAGAGCAGGCACTTGACCTGCATAACTTTGAGCTTTCAGAGGACATTGCCCGCCACCTATTGAGGCAGTCTCCGAGCAACCTGGCAGCGCGCGCGTTGTTGGGCCGGGTTTACCTGAAGTCAGGGCAGCTTGAGCAGGCTGAAGAACAGCTCCTGCAGTCACTCGACATGGACCCGGAGGATGTTGACATTCTGACGAGTCTTGCCGAATTGCTGGAATCGCTCGGTAAAGATGCAGCAAGGCTCGACGTCTTGCGGCGGGCGTTTGAGTGCGACCCGACGCTCACGGACATTAAGCAGCAGATGATCGCAATAGAGAGAGGATCTGGTGGCGGGGACAATGGGAATGGGTTCCTCACTCGCACCGGACTCGCCCGCATTCACCTGCGGAGTGGGTTGCTGGAACATGCAATTGCTGAGTTTCGCCAGTTGCTCGAAGATTCCCAAGTGCACTGGAGTGCCCAGGTCGCCTTGATGGAGGCGTATTGGCTCAATGGAAACAGGCAGGCGACCAGCAGACTCGCCGATGAGATCGTACGGGAGCACCCGAATTGCTTGAAGGCCATTCTGCTGTCGGCAGACGTGCGGGCGCACATGGGGCTCATCGACCAAGCGCGTCAGCTCTTTGAGCGCGCCCGACAAGTGGACCCGGACTTCACGCTCGCCCGCATCCTCTATCCCGCCAACGGCCCATCTCGCCTGCCCTTGCCCAGTGATGATGCCGAGATAGACGTGCCGATAGATATGCTGCAAGAGATCGAGGCTGCATTCGCCGCTACGAGTGAAACGAGGAATACCAGCGCGCAGAGGCGGGCAACTGCCCGCGTCAACGCCCGCTCTCGAGCGGATAGTCGTGAGGACGAAACACGGGTTCTCGTGACACCGGCCCCAAGAGGCAGTTCGTGGCCAAGCGGGAGCGAAGCAGCGCCAGCACCCACCGAACCACAGACGGGCCCCGATGTTGGCGAAAGCACGCAGGACTCGGAGTCCTGGGATTCCCTGCTGCTCAAGCTTGAACGGGAAGGCAGCCAACTGGATGAGGCAGCACTTGATGCCGTTGCACAGCAACTAGAGAAAATGGCGGAAGATGCGGGCAATAAACTGCAGGCGTGGCAACAGCTTGGCGACGTCTACCAGCGCATCGAGCAGACGGGCCGCGCAATGCGAGCCTACATGCGGGCATTAGAAAGCAACCGACCGCAGTGACGCTGCTCCGGAATGTACGCCTGGTCGGGACATTGCACGGGTATTGCACTCGGACAACGTTGGTGGGGCTGGCAAGCCGGTTTCATGGATAGCGTGTCGTAGTTTCAAAGATCTAATCCACTCTTAGAGTCAGGGAAAAGCGGGCATATGGGAAAGATTCTTGTGGTGCTGGGCGGACTACTCCTCGTGCTTGGAGGAGCAGTTGTTGTCGTTGTCTTGTTTTTCACGTTCGCCGGCATTTCGCAGGAGGAGTCAGCTTATCTTGGCTACGCTGCCCTCCCTGACACCATGGCGCCGGCTGACTCTGAATCTGAAATGCTAGAGGAGTCGTTGGCAGCGGCGGAAGCGCCCGCTGCGGAAGTTGCGCAACCACGAGTAGCAAGCAGCGCACCGAGAGCGGCCGCGGCCGCGCCGTTGCCAAACGCGAGCTTTGCGAGCGATGCCAGGGTGATTCGCAATGGGATTCTGACTCTTGTTGTACAAAATCCCGCCACAGCAGTACACGACATCGAGCAAATCATCGCCCGTATACCTGGGGCGTTCGTTGCCGCCGGCGCGGTGCGCCAGGCCGGTGACCCACAGCCCACCTCCTTGACGCTGCGGGTGCCGGTGGAGTCCTTCGATCAAGCTATGGCGGCATTGCGAGCGCTAGCGGAAGAAGTGCTCGCAGAGCAAACCACTGCCCGCGACGTCACCGAAGAGTACACCGACTTGGATGCGCGCCTGCGCAACCTGCAGGCTGCGGAAACGCAACTGCTGGCGTTGCTGGAGCGCGCCGATACGGTCGAGGACTTACTCAAGATCGAGAATCGTCTGGCAGAAGTGCGCCAGGAGATCGAGCAACTCCAAGGACGTTTAAACGTTCTCATTGATCGCATCGCCCTGGCCACAATTCACGTGCTCCTGCACGCGCCGCCGGACCTCTCCGTGGTGGTCGCTGCCGAAAGCCTGCCTGCCGCTCATTCCGTAACCGCGTTTGCCGTGGCCTACCGCAATGACGGCAGCGTCAGTGCGCGGGACGCTCGTCTAACGCTCTACGTGCCGGAACGGCTCAGCGTACTCGACATGAGCCAGGGCGGCGTCTATGACCCAATTTCCCGCGAGATTTCGTGGGCGTTGTCCGACATTCCCGCCGGGGTAGCTGACACCGTGTACGTCCATCTGCGCGTAGAATCGGCTGAGGCGGATATCCAGCTTCGCGCCGAAATCCAATCCGCAAGTGCGGAAGCGGACAGTGCAAACAATGCTGCCGGCATCACACTGTCGTTTGCGCCGGATTTGGCCCTGGAAGTCGATAGTCGGGCCGCGGCCGCGCAAGGGAGCGAAGTGCCTGTCTGGATCCTGTATTCAAACGTTGGTACGGCAGATGCGACCGATGTCACGCTGCAGGCCGCGCTGCCTGAAGGTGTGACGTTTGTGCGAGCCGATTTTGGCGGCAGTTACGACCGCGAGGCCGGCACCGTGGTATGGAAGCTGGGACGCTTGCAGGCCGGTGAGACTCAACAGGTTCGCATGTACGTGAGAGTAGACGTGGCTGAGGGCCGTCTGCAAATCCCCATCGCGATTTCTGCCGAGCAAGCTGATGCTGTCGCGTTCAACGATCGCACAGACGTGTTTCTGACGGCGTTGCGGGAGGATGTCTCGTCACGCTCGCTGTGGCAGCCCGGCCAAACGATTGCGGCCAGTATCGCGGCACTCATCGTCGTGGCGCAAGGCGCAGTGAACGTGCTCATCTGGGTGCTTACGTTCGGGATTCCTTTGGCCGTAATCGGTTTGCTGGCGCTAGGCGTGCGGGCCGGGTTACGCCGCGTGCGGCGAAGTGATGAATCCTAGTCACGCCGGAATTAGATTCACAAGGAGTCTGCACGTCTAGTGCCGGGACTCTTGCACTACCTCGCTCTCCACTTAGCGAACGAGCTGTGAGCAGGATTACGTGGAAAGACCTCTGCACATATTCGCGGACTTCCTCCTTATATATCGGTCAAGTCAGACACCTGCTGCCGGCAAAGAACTGCGTGTGGATGTCATGGGCACAGGCAATGAACCTGAGAGCACGCGCTTGGCACTGCCCGCTTGCGGTTCTGGCACGATTCGCACGCACTGCGTGCGCAATGCCGGTCGGTAATTGACTTTGTCCGCTTCCACCGACACGATTCTTGCGCGCGCAGCGTTTGTGTTGCTGCTCGGCAACGTGCTCAGCCGCGTGCTTGGGCTAGTGCGCGAGCAGACCATTGCCTATCTTTTCGGCGCCAGTGCCGCGACCGACTCATTCGTGGCGGCGACCCAAGTGCCGACGATGGTCTACGATCTGCTGCTTGGCGGCGCGGTGACGGCGGCGTTGGTCCCGGTCTTTGCCGATTATGCGCGGAATGACCGCGAATTCTCCGCTCTGTTGGGCGCTATGTTCGCCATGGCGGGCGTGGTGCTGGGCGGCGCGGTGATACTGCTCTTGTTGCTGGCGGAACCGTTAGTCCGTATACTCGTCCCCGGGTTTTCGCCAGAAGTACTCGATCAGACCGTCAAGTTGACCCGCCTCGCCGTGCCCGCGGTCGCCTTTCTCGGATTCTCAGGCGTGGTCAACGCGGCGCTCTACGCCGGACACCGCCCCTACTATCCTGCCTTTTGCGCCGCCGTGTACAACCTCGGCATTATCCTCACCGCGGTTTTCTTTGTGAACCGTCTTGGCGTAACGAGCCTCGTCATTGGCGTACTCGTAGGCTCGGCAGGGCAGCTCGTATTCCAGGCGCCGGGGCTGTGGCGGATGGGAATTCGCCCGCGCGCGGTCTTGTCGCATCCGGGGGTGCGACAAATCCTGGGACTGTACGCGCCTGTGCTTGCCGGGCTCATTATTACGCAACTTGCCATTGTGTTGGACCGCAATCTGGCATCTCGCACCGGTGACGGCAGTATCGCGGCGATGAATTACGCAACCCGGCTGGTGCAGCTTCCGCTCGGACTTGTGGGCTCCGCGATTGCCCTGGCCGTGCTGCCGCTGCTGGCGGCTGAAGGCGGCAAGCTCGATACAGCGGACTTCCGGCGCATTCTCAGCCAGGGCGTGCGGCTCATTCTGCTGCTGATGTTGCCAATCTTTGCGCTGATGCTGATCTGGCACCGGCCTATCGTAGAGCTTGTCTACCAACGCGGCGCGTTCGATGCTGCCGATGCAAGCGCCACCGGCCTCGCCCTTTTCCTTTACAGTCTGCAACTGCCGCTCACGGGCCTGGACCAACTCTTCATCTTTGCCTACTATGCCCGCAAGAACACGCGTACTCCGGTCTTGGTTGGCGTTCTCGGCATTGGATTCTATCTGGCAGTTGCGTTACCGCTGTTGCAGCCGCTCGGCATGCCGGGGCTTGTGCTGGCTAATTCGGTGCAGAATGCCGGCCATGCGCTTGTGATGCTCTGGCTGCTCAATCGTCTCCTGGGCGGCGTGGGCGGCGCTGGCTTTGGCCGCTTCATCGCGACGATTGGGGTCGGCACAGTATTCGTTGCGCTGGCCGCGGGCGGCATGCTCTATGTCCAGCGTGTGCTCACCGAGGGAGGCGGCACAATAGGCTTATTGACGGTGGTTGTGGGCGGTGGCGGCGTGTTACTGCTCGCCTATCTCGGATTCCTGCGTCTGTGCAAACTGCCGGAGCTGACGCTCTTGGCCGAAATGGTGCCCGCTCGAGTGCGGGCCGCGGTGCAGCGCTCTCCCGAACGGGCATAACGGAAGTGGCACACGCCCAGATGGACTTCTTGGGGCGACCATAGCCCAGCGTCTTCCGCCGCCCCGAGAGTGGCACTGGTCACTGCAAGCGCCTGTAGGCTAAGGGGCTTACAGGTGTGGCATCATAGAAATGAATTCATGTCTTTGACCACCCGATATTTCAGCTAGGGGTGACAGAGAGGCTTCAGTCTATCAAGAGGCGCGCATTTGTCCTCGACTTGGGTAATTGAACGACGATGGTGCAGATGGAATGAACTCTGAGCTTAAACAGACCGGCCTGCGGCGAGTGCCAATCGAGCAACTCCGCGATGACGTGCACTTTCTCGGCAGGGTGCTTGGCAGTGTGCTGAGCGAGCAGCACGGCGAGGCCCTATTGGAATTGGTTGAGGACATTCGACTGAGTGCGATTTTCCAGCGCACGACCACCGCCACCGTGGCGTTGCAGCCCCTCGCTGACTCTGTGGCGGGTCTGCAGCACGATGAGATGTTTGCCGTCGCCCGAGCGTTCTCGCTGTACTTCTACTTGATCAACGCCGCTGAAGAGCAACATCGCCTGCGCCGCATTCGTGAGAATGAGCGCAAGGACCGTCCCAAGCCGCGGTACGAGTCTATCGCCGCTGCGACGGCGCGCCTGCGGAGCGAAGGCGTCACCGCCGAGGAACTCTCGCCAATTCTCGCGTTGCTTTCAATTCGACCGGTCTTCACACGCCACCCCACAGAAGTGCGGCGGCGCACGTTACTCGTATTCCTTGAAATGCTGCGGGCCTGTCTGGCCGAACGCGAAGGCGTGGGCCAGGACGTTTCGATTGAGCAACGTACCAGCGAGAAGATCCGCGAAATCGTGACGATTTTGGCCCAGACCGACATTACCCCTTGGGAGCGGCCCACCGTGCTTGGTGAGGTCGACGACGGCCTCTACTATTTCGATCACGTCCTGCTCGACGTGATTCCTATGCTCTACCATGAGCTTGAAGACGCACTGCGGGAGGACTACGCCGATCACACGTTTGCGTTGCCTCGATTCCTGACCTTTGGCTCCTGGATGGGTGGCGATCGGGACGGCAATCCGTTTGTCACGCCCGCAGTAACGGAAGAGACCTTGCGCATGCACCGGTCGTTGATCCTCGATCGCTTCTCGCGAGACTTGGACGAACTCTGGCGCGTGCTCAGTCCTTCGGTCCACTACGCTTCAGTCTCGCAAGAGCTAATGGACTCCATCGCTCGCGATCGCGCTTCGCTGCCCGGCGCGGGGGTTGGCGCGAAGACCGAAATAAACGAGCCCTACCGGGCGAAGATACTCATGATGCAGAAGCGCTTGGCGCGCACTAGAAGACGCTACGCCGGCGGCAGCGCGGCGGCTTCCGGCGCGTACCACGACCCCGCTGACCTACTCGCGGACCTCATGCGCATACGCGAGAGCCTCAACCAAAACGGTGGCGAACGCATTGCCCGCGGCCAACTGCGCGACGTAATTCGACGGGTCCAGGTCTTTGGTTTTCATCTGGTGGACTTGGACGTGCGCGAACATAGCGCGGTCCACGCCGCTGCGCTCGATGAGTATCTCAACGCCGCCGGCGTCGTTTCAAAATACAGCGACCTTGACGAGGCAGGCAAAGTCGCCTTGCTTACCCGGTTGCTTGCTGATCCGGCGACGATAGGTTTTCAGGAATTCTCTGTTTCTGCCGCCGCCCAGCAGGCATTTGACACATTGACGAGCGTTGCCCGAATGCAGGCGGAGGTGGGCGTCGCGGCCTGCAATACCTACATCATCAGCTTTACCGAGGCGGTGAGTGACATCCTCGAAGTGGCTCTGCTGGCGCGAGAGGCCGGCCTGTGGCAGGTAGACGCGTCGGGACAGGTGAGCGAGAGTCGCCTCAAGATCGTGCCGTTGCTCGAAACCATCGAGGATTTGCGCTGCGGTCAAGAACTCGTTCACGCGTTGCTCGCAATTCCGGTGTTTCGCTCCCACGTGGCATGCTGGGACGACCGCTTCGAGGTGATGCTAGGGTATTCCGATAGCAACAAAGATGGCGGGTTTCTCACCTCTACCTGGGAACTCTACTGTGCCCAGCGGCACGTTGTTGCAGCCTGCCGCGCCCACAAAGTAACCGTCCAACTCTTCCACGGTCGGGGAGGCGCACTGGGTCGGGGCGGCGGGCCGACGAACCGGGCAATCATGGCGCAACCACCGGACTCGTTGGCGGGCGGCATGAAGCTGACGGAGCAGGGCGAGGTCATTTTCTCGCGGTACGGGCGGCAGGCCGTTGCCCACCGCAATCTCGAACAGGTAATCTACGCCATGCTCTTGGCGCGGCTCAGTCCGAGTGTGTTGGAGTCCCGCGCTTCTCTTGAACCCGATTGGGAGACTACCATGGCAACACTCTCGCACACGGCATTTCGTGCCTACCGGTCTTTGATTTACGAGACGCCTGAACTGCGCACGTATTACCAGCAAGCAACGCCAATCGAACACATAAGCCGCATGAACGTCGGCTCGCGGCCCTCGTCGCGCAAGGGCGGCGACCGTGTGGAAGACCTGCGGGCAATCCCCTGGGTATTCGCCTGGACGCAGAGTCGACATAACGTACCGGGTTGGTTTGGTGTGGGCAGCGCGTTACACGCATTCATCAGCGCGCATGAGGGCAATTTGGAGCGCTTGCAGGCAATGTACAGTGGCTGGGTCTTCTTCCGCTCATTGATCGACAATGCCCAGTTGAGCATTGGCACGAGCGACATGTCGGTTGCGCGCCTCTATGCCGAATTGGTCGAAGATGAAGCCGTACGCGACAAGATCTACGCCGCCATCGCGGAAGAATATGAGCGCACGCGGGAAGCGCTGCGTCAGATCACTGCCCAAGAACAGCTCTTGGATTCTTCGCCGGTGCTCCAGCGCTCTATTCTGTTGCGAAATCCATACGTTGATCCCCTGCACTGTCTCCAAGTGCGCATGATGAGCGAATGGCGCACGAAGTTCGCTGCGGAAGCGGAGACGCCGCTGGATGAACTCTCGACAGGAGCACGCCGGTTGTTGGAGGGCATCTTCCAAACCATCAATGGCATTGCCGCGGGTGTGCAATCGACCGGCTAGGCGCCCTGTCCAATTCCCTACCGGCCAAGCCACAGGCAGTCATTTCAGGCTCTTGAGCAGCATTCTCTTGCGGATGGTGGCTGGCGGGAGCGGCGCGCGACTCCGGTCTTGTGTCCGGCTATTGATAGAAACTCGTGGTATGATGCCAGTACGTCAGCGCTCAATGCGTTTGAGCACATAGAGAAGCAACTACGCTGCCGCCTCGTCCATCAATTCAGACAGAGGGAGTTCACCGTGGCTATAAAGACGCGCGTCCTACCGGAAACCTTGACGTCGAACGGAAACGCCTTTGACCTCTCCAATGAGACGTTTGGAGAGTTGCGGGACGCCAATGGGTTGCTCGGAAATATGCCGGCAATTCACGAACGCTTAGCCGAGGACGGTTACCTGCTTTTCCGCAACTACTTGGACAAAGAAAAGGTGTTGGCGGCACGCCGCGAACTGATCGAAAAGCTCGATTCAATCGGGCTTATAGACCGCTCCAAGCCGCTGCTGGACGCGATCTTTTCCGGTGACACGAGCGGCATCGTCGGATCGGACCGAAAGGCATTTGCCCGCGAACTCCGCTCCGGCCCCGCGCTGAAGGAGATCTGTTTCTCCGGTCGGATCATGTCGTTCTTCGAGGAGTTCTTTGGCGACGAAATTTTGCACCTCAATTACATCTGGGTGCGGAATCGACGCCGTGGGGCTGCCACGCCCTGTCACTATGACTGGGTGTATATGGGTCGCGGTACAAGGAATGTAGTGACGGCGTGGATACCGCAGGGAGCGGTGCCGCTTGTCGACGGCCCATTGGCGATCTTGCACGGTTCCCATGAGTGGGAGGAACTCCAACAGACTTACGGCAGTATAGATGTCGATACGGACAAAGAAAAGAACCCCTACGGCGGCGGCTCGCTCACGAAGGACCCGAATCAGCCCCAGCAGCGCTATGGCGGACGCTGGCTCACAACGGAGTTTGAGCCGGGCGACGTGCTCATGTTTGGTATGTTCACTTTGCACTGCTCGCTTGACAACGAAAGCCCGGAAAACCGCATTCGGCTTTCAACCGATACCCGCTATCAGCTCGCGAGCGAACCCGCCGACGAACGCTGGATTGGCGACGATCCCTTCGGCCACGGCATGATGTAGGAATTGAGCGCTACGTTCCTTCGGCGTTTGGCACGTTGGATAGTCAAAAGACTGGTTGGCGCACAGCAGTGTGGTCTCCGCTTTGTGTGCCGTGTCACGAGATTTCCTTCTCTTGAAAACGCCGACATCTCACGCTGCTCCTGCATCTGTATCATAGGCGGCTTACCAGCGACCCTCGTTGGATCCAAATTCAGGGGGTTGGAATTTACAGCGCTCGCTTCCAAGAGATTGGCTTGCGGCGCAGACTCATCGTCCAGTGCATGGATTTGCCCGCGTGCAAGAACTTACAGGCGAAAATTGCTGCTATATTGCGGCAGATGCATGCACTAGGTAGTATTGGTTTGGCGGCAGCATGCGCTGGTGGGGCCAGGCGGCCAAGAATGGCTCTGTCATCTACTTAGAGGAAGTCACGTAATCGGGGAGGGTTGGCAAAGTGGCGATGAAGACAACGGTTCTACCGGAAACGCTGACATCGAACGGCAATGCTTTCGACCTCTCCGACGAGACGTTTGGGGAATTGCGAGACTCCAAAAGCCTGCTAGGCGACACAGCCGCGCTCCACGAGCGGTTTGCCGAAGACGGCTATTTGCTTCTGCGGGGCTACTTGGACCAAGAAAAGGTGCTGGCGGCGCGCCGAGAACTGATTGGCAAGCTCGACGAAATCGGCCTGATCGATCGCGCGCGTCCCTTTATGGATGCCGTCTTCTCAGGTGATACGAGCGGCATCAGCGCGAGCGACCGGCAGGAGTTTGCCCGCCACCTCCGCTCCGGCCCGGCGCTAAAGGAGGTCTGCTTCTCAGGCCGGATAATGACATTCTTCGAGGAGTTTCTCGGCGATGAAGTGCTGCACTTAGACTACATTTGGGTGCGGAACGTGCGGCGCGGGGCGGCCACCGGCTGTCACTTCGATTGGGTGTACATGGGACGCGGCACGCCGAAATTGATGACGGCGTGGATCCCGCAGGGCGAGGTGCCTCTGTGCGACGGCCCGCTCGCAGTCTTGCAAGGCTCCCACAAGTGGCACGATCTCCAGAACACCTACGGCAAGATTGACGTGGACAGGGACAAGGATAAGAATCCCTATGGCGGCGGTTGGCTGACGAAAAACCCGAATCAGCCGCAGCAACGGTACGGCGGGCGCTGGCTTACTACGGAGTTCGAACCGGGGGACTTGCTCGTCTTCGGCATGTTCACGCTGCACTGCGCCATCGATAACGAGAGCACGAAAAACTGCATCCGCCTCTCCACCGACACCCGCTACCAACTCGCCAGCGAACCCGCCGACGAACGCTGGATCGGCGACGACCCCTTCGGCCACGGCATGATGTGAGGCAATGGACGTCGCTGGGGCCGTACTTTTATGCCACAGAGCGCATAGGTAGAGGTATCTACTCCATGCGACAAAATATCTCATGCGGCTCCCAATTGCCTCAGAATACCACCAATTCGCTCCCGTGCGCCTGACATGAACTCCGATGCGATGAAGTAAATGATCTTCGCTCTCATCGGATTGAGTTTGATGGCTTTGGCAAAATCCGTTAATGCACTTTCATCATTGTTGAGCTTGGCCATTGCAACGCCTCGTTCAATGTAGGACTCGGCGTCTGCTGGTAGCAATTCAACGTCTGGGTCAATTTCAACCGCCTTGTCAAAGTCAGCCGCAGCCTTCAAGTGTTCTTCAAGTGCAGCGTAGGCAATGGCCCGCAGACGAAATGTTGAAGCCTTGGGATTAAGCGCCACAGCCTTGGAGAAGTTGGAAACCGCTTCGGCATGCTTTCCTCGGTCGGATAGCACGATGCCACGACTAGTGTAGGCCTCAGCATAGCTTGGTAGCAATCTGATATGTGGGTCAATGAGAGATGCCATATCAAAGTCTGATGCGGCTCTCTGATTGTTGCGGAGCGCAACATGGCAAGCTCCCCGATGGAGAAAAGCAATAGAATTGTTGGGATCGATGGAGATTGCTCTATCAAGATCTTTGATTGCATCCTTGTGGCGACCCCGCCTAATCTGAAGACATCCCCTTTCGCAAAGTGCCGTGGAGTTCATTGGATCTAGCGTAATGGCCTTCCCCACGGCAGCTTCAGCTCTCCGATACCATTTCAGCTTCACTAGGAGGGAGGCAATTTCTGCGTGAGCAGCGGAGTGGTTGGGCTGTAGCTCAATTGCCTTTGTGTAGTCGGCCACTGCTTTCACGGGTTTCCCCAGTGACGCGTATGCTCTGGCGCGTTCGAGGTGAACGTCGACGAGGTTTGGGCGACATTGTTTATCGTGCGACGCGTGGAGTTCGATGACTTTGGTAAAGTCTTCTGCGGCCGCTCTGTTGTCGCCGTGTGCAACTCTCAACTGGGCTCGCCTGTAATATGCCAATGCAAAGTTCGGGTTGTGTCGAATGACCGTGTTGTAGTCCGCCTGAGCTTCCTTGTACCACTTGAGTGTGGTACAGGCGTCGGCCCTCTCAAGCAGGACAGAGCCATCAGATTGACAAAGCTCAAATGCTCTAGTGTAGTCACTCACGGCTCTCCTGTAGTGTCCTAGTTCTGAGAGTGACTTGGCACGCCAATAGTAGAGCCTAGCACTACGCGGACTGCCTTCAATTGCTTCGGTAATTGAGGTCACGGCTTCCTGGTGTTTACCAAGGCCTAAAAGTGTAAGAGCATGGCTAACTGCTACACGGGTAGCTCTTCGCCTCTTAGATTTTACTGCGGTGATCATACCTATCACCGTCACTAGAACAACAGAGGAGACTACTACCAAGGGATTACGATTGACAAAGCCTAGGGTCCAGTCTCTGAAGGCTTGTAGCCATTCACCAAGCGCACTGTGCGAATTGCCACGATGATTGAGGGCAACACCTCGATCGTACCCAAGAGCGATGGCTAGACTATATTCTGAAATGGCTCTTGTATGCTCTCCCATCGCCGCGTACATTTGACCGCGATAGAAATGGGCAGAGGCGTTCATTGGTTCTAGTTCGATTCCAGCCCCAAAGTCTTGTATCGCTTCACGATAGTTGCCTAGAACAGCATTGGAGAAACCTCGGTAGAAGTAGGCATTTGCATTCTGCTGGTCGAGAGCGATTACAACATCAAAGTCTGCTATTGCCTGTAAGTGCTTGCCTTGTGCTGCATAGGAGTAGCCTCGACCAAAGTGCGCTTCTGAGTTCTGGACATCGAGATCTATTGCCATTGAGAAGTCTGCAATGGCATCCAGGTGCTTACCTACTGCGGCATAGGAAACTCCCCGGTTGAGATAGTCTGTGAGTTCCCCCGGTTTCAGTGCAATGGATCGGGAGTAGTCGACTATGGCACTTTGATGGTTCCCAAGCCTCGCCTGGGCTATGCCTCGCTGGCTATAGGCGCCTGAATTGCGGGAGTCAAGTTCGATGGCTAAACTAAACGCAGCGATGGCTTCCTCAAACTCGCCCAATGCGTTGTGCGAGAGGCCCAATTGGTAATAGGCTCTCTCATGTTGAGGGGCGATTTCGATAGCCCTTGAAAAGTCTGCTTGGGCATGGCGGAATAGTGATCTTTCCATGTAAGAGACGCCGCGAGCATAGTAAGCTGCGACGTACTCTGGGTCATGCTCAATGGCTTTGGTGAATGCAACTGTTGCCTCGTTGTGTCTCTCCGCACTCTGGGATTGAATGCCAGCCGCGAATTGTTTCTCGGCTTCAGAAGGACCACAACTGGCCACCAAAATTACAAAGAGGCCCAGTACAATTGAGGCCGAATAGAGTTGCCCCCTCTTGTGTTGGGCCCAACATCGCGGAAAAGATATACAGGATCTGAGGAAGAGCAATCCAGACATAACTGATGGATGCTTAATACACATCGTCTTGCCTGGCAGTCTCTTTTTTCGCTGCCCTATTTGCGCGTTTCCTAGACTAAATGGTACCCCGTGAGCGACTCGAACGCTCGACCCCTGGCTCCGCAAGCCAGTGCTCTATCCACTGAGCTAACGGGGCATACCTATTTCCTGCTATTAGTATAGCATTTTGGGCGGTGTCGCCGGAGAATTACAGAGGGGCTGTGGACATTTACGTCCACAGCCCCTCTGTCATGTTCAACCGCGTGTTTACTGCGAGCCGGTCAGTAGTGTCGCGCCCCCGGCCCGGCAATTTGGAGGCAGTGCCGGTTCGGGGGAATGCCCACTAAATTACGCAAGCAGCTACTCTGACGCCGGACCGGGCAACAGTGGCGCGGTCCCGGTGTCGAGTCGTGGCGACGGATCGACCAAGTACTTGAAGAACTCGCTCTCGGGCGAGATCACGAGTATGTCGCCCTGCTTCAGCACCTTGACATACGCCTCGAGACGGCGGCGGAAGGCGAAGAATTCAGGGTCTTGGTTGAGCGCATCGGCGTAGATTGCAATTGCCTCAGCGTCGCCTTCGCCTCGGATCCGCGCGGCTGTTTCATCGGCTTCCGCGACAATCACGATGCGCTCGCGGTCGGCGGAGGCCATGATTTCAGCGCCTTGCTCCTCACCCTCGGCGCGGTAGCGGTTTGCCTCACGCGCACGCTCGGCCTGCATGCGCTGAAACACGCTCTCTTCGACTTCCTCGGGGAGGTCGGCGCGCTTAAAGCGTACGTCCACCACCTCGATACCGAAGTCTAGGGCGCGCTCGCGGCTGGCAATGGTGACAGCCTCCATGATGTTCTCGCGCTCGCCGGCAATCATCACGTCAAAATTGAATGTTGCCAGCGTGCGGCGCAATTCAGAGAATACGACGTCGTCCAAACGTGCCCGCGCACCGTTCTCATTCTGCACACTCACAAAGAACTTAAGCGGGTCGATGATGCGCCAGCGCGTCACGTGGTCTACCCGGACGCGTTTCTTGTCAAGAGTAAGATACTCTTGCGGGGCAGCGTCACTAGAAAGCAGACGGCGATCGAAGAAGACCGCATTCTGAACGAAAGGCAGCTTGAAGTAGAGACCGGGATCTCTCGCCGTGTACTGATACTCACCAAGCTGCAAAACGATAGCCTGATTGGTCTCGGTAATGACAAAGGTTACTTGCGAGAACACGAACAGGGCCAGTGCCCCAAGGGCAACGATGATTGTAATGGTACGTCCCATGCGACACCTCCTTTATTGACTACTGCTTGATGATTGATTGCCGGTTGATCCAGACTCTAAACTCCGCAGCGGGAGGAAGGGCAGAACACCGCTGTCAGATTGTGAGATCAACACTTTCTCCACGTCCGCCATCGCCAGCTCCACTGCTTCAATGTACATGCGCTCACGGGTTACTTCGGGAGCGCGGCGGTACTCTTCCAAAATGGAGAGGAAGCGCTCGCTCTCACCACGCGCACTGCGCACGCGTTCTTCCTTGTAGGCTTGCGCTTGCTGTAGAATGCGCTGCGCTTCACCACGTGCCCGTGGCACCACGTCTTCACGGTAGGCCTGGGCTTCGTTCACCTTGCGCTCGCGGTCTTCACGGGCGCGCACCACTTCGTGGAACGCGTCTCGCACCTGATCGGGCGCGTCAGCAACTTGCAAGCGCACATCAGTGATTGTGATGCCCGCATTGTATTCGTTCATGAGTTCTTGCAGGTAGGAGCGGGTGTTATCCTGGACCTCGGCGCGCTGTTCGGTAATCACACCGTCAATCGGCAACTTGCCAACCGCGCTGCGGAGCGCGACCTCCGTGGTCGTGTGCAGAACGTTTTCCGGGTCGTTCACGTTGAAGACGAATGCGGCAGCATCCGTTACGCGGTACTGCACGAGCAGCCCTACTTCAACGATATTCTCATCGGCCGTGAGCATCAGCGCCTCTTCGAGGATGCGCCGGGTTTCCTGCCCACCTTGGACGGTTACCGTTCGTTGACCGATTTCGGCGCGGCGCACGTTGGCAATGTCGACAATTATGACACTCTGGATCGGCCATGGCAGGTGATAGTTCACGCCGGATGACGAAGTATTCACATGCCTCCCGAACTGAAGGACGACGCCCTGTTCAGCAGGCGCGACAATATAAACACCCGATCCAACCCAGAGCACTACCGCGATCAAAGCGCCGAGAACGATGAAGCGCTGCAATCGTCGGGCCCGGTCACGGGTCTGACGGAGCATTTCGCTAAAATCTTCATTGTCCTCGTCATCCGGCGGACCTCCCTGAGGGCCACCACGATCGTAGACGGACATGCCATTGCCTCCTTCTGGCCTTAAGTGCCTGTCTCGACTCTAACTGGCAACGCTGCAAAAGAGTCGACACCCGGGATGCGCGCTGCGTTTCTGTATACTACTACCGTACCACTCTCAGTCCGATTTGTAGAGTTTGCGCTCCGTGCGACGCAAAACCCCGGTTGAATTGCCGGCGGAGAGCGATAGGGAGCCGCTGGAGGAGCCTTCCAACACCTGTACCTGCCGGACTATGGCACGCGCACGTATTGCCCTATTTCATCATGGAAGACTATTTCCCGCAAGAGTGAACTGCCCGCTATTGATTCTATTAGCAATCCCGACCTGAGTATTCACGGAGCGCAGAGTATTGGCAAAATGACGATAGAAGACAGGTGTTAAGCGACTTTGATGCGAAAGCCTGTGAATGCCACTGCAGGTATCTGGCTGAGTAGAAGTGATGCGTCGCCGTGTTGGAAAACCGTTCAGCCCCCGCACTAGGAGCGGAGTGTTGCCGGTATGCAGGCAGGAAATGGTCAGTTGCGTGATAGAATAAGCGAAAACGCGCATGTGACGAACTGACGTGTAGGTCTCTTGAAAGGGAGCGAGCAATGCTATCAGAAAAGATTCAGGCGGCATTCAACAGACAGATTACGGCCGAACTCTACGCTTCAAATCTCTACTTGGCGATGGGCGCATTTCTTGACGCGTTGGCCTATCGCGGTTTCGGGCACTGGCTGCGTCTACAGAGCGATGAAGAGCGTCAGCATGCGGTGCGCATTATTGAAATTGTAGTGGATCGGGGCGGCGCAGTAGAAATCCAAGACCTTGAAGCGCCCGGCTCATTCGAGTCCCCTTTGGCCGTGTTTGAGCAGGTCGTGGCCCAAGAACAAAGGGTGACGCGCATGTTTCACGAACTCTCAGACCTGGCCGAGGAAGAACGGGACCATACGACGCTAGTGGAACTCGAGTGGTTTCTCCTTGAACAAGTTGAGGAAGAGCGCGTCTCCGGAGACATTCTAAAGAAAATCAAGCGCGTACATGATTCGCCGAGCGGCATGCTTGAACTTGATCGGGAACTAGGGGGGCGCCCGGCACAACAAGAACCAGCGGAAGCCGGCCCAGAGGCTTAGACCGAATTCCATTGCGACCAATGGTTTCGCGTCGTTCACCTACAATGGAGCGGGCAATGGGATTCGAACCCACGATCTCAACCTTGGGAAGGTCGCATGTTACCACTACACCATGCCCGCACGGCTAGACTTCACTCTAGGCACTAAGCCCTACTCTGTCAAGCACTCCCGGCGCTCAGTCAGTTTGCCTTGCAACGGCGTGTTCGTGAGTAATCCCGGGCAAGATTGTCTCTTCCGCAGGTGACCCCCTGAAGCGTGAATTCGACAGCGAATGGACTACACTGGTTTCCGTGGCGCAACTATTGAAGTGCAATAGATTCTAAGGAGAAGGCGATATGCCGCAAGCGCTTGCCGGCCGCAGAGTACTTGTCACAGGCGGAGGGCGCGGGATTGGCCGCTCAATTGCCCTGTCTTGCGCGCGTGAGGGAGCGCATGTTGCCATCACGGCGCGGTCTGAAGATCAACTTGCCGCAGTGGCCGGTGAGATTGAGGCTGCGGGCGGCTCCGCGACTGCGCTCGTTTGCGACGTGGGCGAGGTGAGACAGGTTGCGCAGATGGTCCACCGCGCCGCAAAAGCCCTGGGCGGCATCGACATTTTGGTCAATAACGCGGGCGGGGGCACCGAGCACGCTCCCGTAGCCGAGAGTGAACCGGACCTGTGGGTGGCGTGCATCGATGCCAATCTTGTCGGCACGTATGCCTGTGCGCGCTACGTCTTGCCGGAGATGATTGCCGGCGGCGGTGGCAAGATCATCAATATCGGGTCCGGCATGGGCCATGAGTCCCGCGCAAACAGCTCATCCTACAACACGGCGAAGGCTGCCGTGTGGATGTTTACGAAGTGCCTTGCGCTGGAAGTGTGGGAGCACGGCATTGACGTCAATGAGATCGTGCCCGGACCGGTGCTCACGCCGCTGACTGCCGATCGCTTCACCCTGGACGGCGCTCCCCCATTTGCGCCCAGCGAGCGGGTGAAACTGCCTGAAGAGGTGGCTGACCTCACCGTGTGGCTTGCCAGCCAGCCGCCGGGAGGCCCCACCGGCCAAAGTTTCAGCCTGGCGCGGCGACCGCCCGGTAGTTGAAACAGGGCCTAAACGATCACTGCCACATTGGTGGAACTCTGGGGTGCCGGTCGAATCTCGGAGTCGTCGGCAGCGCTAATCTGAATGCTGGCAGAGAACGGGACCAGCTAGGTCGCCAGACTCTCGCACTGGCTGCAGTCATGCACCCGTCACCAAGGCAAGCGGCTACTGTTCCGCTGGGGGGATTTGCAGGCGTTGCCCGACTGAGATCACATTTGGATCTTCTATCTCATTAAATGCAGCGAGCGCGCCAACTGTGACGCCGAAGCGTTGGGCTATTGCAGTGAGCGTGTCACCGGCCAGTACGACGTACTCATTCGTCGGCGGAGTCGCAGACGGCGTAGCAGTTTCAAATGGAGGGACGCCCGGCGTTGGCGAGGGCGCGGCTGTCGGCTGCGCCGCGGGCGAAGTTGGCGCCGCGGGCAACTGTGGTGTAGAGGACGGCGACGAAGGGGATTGCGACTCCGTTGCAACGACAACGGAACCCGATGCGAAGGTGGACTCGGGATTCCAGAGGCCCCGGGTCGCGAATGTGACGCCAATTAACACCGCGACAGCCAAGAAAACTACACCTCGCGCAAGTCCTTGTTCGCCTACGAGCGGGGCTTTCGTGCCGGCAGGGAGGAGCGGCCACCAGTTTGCCTTAATGGAAGCCGGCCACCAGTTCGCTCTGCCGACCAAGGTAACAATTCCCGGTACGAGGAGCGAGCGTACCATCAGCGCGTCAATGAGGATTCCCAGCGCGACGGCCGCACCCATTTGGAAGAGCATCTGCAGCGGCGATGCCGTAAGCGCGGCAAAGGTGCCGGCGAGGATAACTCCGGCGGCTGTGATGATCGCCCCGGTGCGGGCTGAAGCCACGCGCACACCTTCCCGGAGGGGCAACGACGCACTTTCTTCCCGGATGCGGTGTACCAAGAAGACATTGTAGTCCGCCCCAAGCGCGATGAGCATGACCATGACCGTCAAGGGCAAGAGGTAGTACACACCCTCGTGCCCGAGGATGCCTTGAAAGAACAGGGTAGAAAGTCCCAAGCTGCTGCCGTACGAGAAGACGACGGTGCCGACTAAGTAAAGGGGGGCAACCAGGCTGCGGAGCAGGATGGCGAGCACGGCAAAGATGCCCACTACGGTAACAATGCCCACTGTCTGCAGGTCTTGACGGACCACCCGCTGAATGTCGGCGATCTCAGCGGTGGCCCCACCTACAAGAACCCTTGCCGAGCCCAAAGGCCCGTCGCGGTTTCGCTCCACCGTCGCGCGTACTGCGTCTAACGCGGTGATTGCCCCTGCGCTCAGCGGGTCTTCCTTCAGGATGACAAAGAAGCGGAGCGTCCTTGCATCCTCCGAGATGAAGAGGGGCGCTATGCCGCTCGAGGCCTGCTCCATGCCGGGGAGTCCGGTGGGAATGAAGTAGGGATGGGGATACGCCGCAAAAACTTCACGCAATGCGGTGAGCGCTTCTGCCATGCTGCGCATTGCCTCGGGAATTGGATTTTCCGCCGTTTCCTGTGCCGCTGCGCTACTTGGGAAGAAAACCGCCTCCGGCTGATCGGCAAAGTAACCGGCCAGCAATTCTAGCTGGGCTGCAACTCCACTAAGCGATGCTTGGACTTGGGCTTGCTGTGCCGCCCGTTGCTGCGCTGAGAGATTGGTAGACGTAGACGCATTCTGTGCCGCCTGTTGAATTGAATCCAGAATTCTCGTCGATTCCACATAGGAGGGCTGTGTGGCAACGTCGGGAAAAGCCTCGGACAATTCCGCGAGGTAGCTGCGCACCGAAGCTAGCATTGTAGCGGGTTCGACCGGATTCTGAGAGGGTGCGGGCCGGCGAAGTTGGGACGCCATTTGCCGTAGCTGCGTGGCAGGATGCGCCTGGGTGCGGAGAGCGGCAGTGGTACCTGTCAAGTTCGCAAGCGCTTCCCTCGTTTGGAGAAACTCGGTGGCTTGCGCAACTTCAGGGAACGCTACCGCGAGTTCAGCCACGTACTGATCCAAAGTGCCCACTCGGGCCGTAGCTGCTTCGATCTGGCGCGCGGCCGGTATGCCCTCCCCGGCCACAGGCGCACACAACGAATCAGCTATTTGGTCAAGCTGCGCCGGGACCGTGAAGGCAGTAGCTGCGCCATTGCCAATGGGGTCGATGATGCTGCGCATCTGATTCACAGATTCTAATGCAAGGAGATCGTCTTGCAGCGAGGCAATGGCGCGCAGATACGGCGTAGATGTAAGGTCGCCGCTTTCAGGTAACTCAAGCAGTACGGAAGCGGGTGCGAATTCGCCCTGTGGAAAGTGCTTGGCAATGGTATCGAATCCCTGACGAGAATCGGTGCTCTTCGGCAGCGACGCCAGCACTGCCAGATTCTCGCGATACTGCAGGAGACCTAAGTACGGAATGGCAAGGGCCACGGTGATGACCAGCACCAGCATGAACGGGCGTCTGGCTACCAGGTTGCTAATACCCACCCAAAGAGCGGACGGTTGCGTGTTTTCAACGCTCGTCTTGCGCGGCCAGAAGAGATGACGGCCAAAGAGAGAGAGCAAGGCAGGAGTTAGCGTAAGCCCGGCGAGCAGGGTGATGCCTACGGCTAAGGCCAGACCCGGCCCCATGGTCTGCACGATGCCGAACCGCGCAAAGCCAAGCGCGGAAAGGCCGACAATTGTGGTGATGGCACTTGCAGAAATCACCGCGCCAATACGCTGCACCGAGCGCACCGCGGCCTCGAAAGGCGAATTCTGCGCAAGTTCTTCCCGAAAGCGCGATATGAAGAAGAGCGAATAGTCGGTGCCGACGCCAAAGACGAGCACTACCATATAGGAGTCGATGAGTGAAGAGATCTGCCAGCCCGCTTGCGCCAAGTAGCCAAGGATACCCCGCGACACGAGATATGCGAGTGTAATCGTAATGAGGGGAATGAGAATGGCCAGCGGCGAACGGTAGATAATGAAGAGCAATGTGATGACGAGAACGACCGTTACGATGGTTGTGCGGTCCGTGCTCTCGATAATGCTATCGACAAGGTCTTTGCCCACCCCGGCCTCGCCGGTGAAGTGCACTGCTAAGCCATCGGGTCTGCCTTGCTGGACGCGTTCGCGAACGGCAATCGTGACCTCGTCGACCGCCGGCTGGAACGCCGCAACGGTGAGGTTCACTCTTAGGAGCATCGCAGCGCCGTCAGGGCTGATGAGCGTATTCGCCTGCTCCGGGTGACTAAATGGGGAGACCACATCCCGCACGATCGCCGGGCCTGCGGGCGAGAGCAACCAATTGTGAATGGACTCGGCGAAAGTGCGGTCAGCCGCGGTGAGCCCGCCCTCACGCGCGAGGATTAGCAGACCGGAACTGGCGCTGCCGCTATCGGCGAATTTCCCCGATTCCAGCGTGCGGGCGGCAATCGAATTTGATGCAGTGGGGAGGAAGCTCGTCTGGTCGGATGACGCAACATCACTGACCGAAGGGGCGGTGAAACCAAGGACGAGCGCAAGGGCAATCCAAAGGATGAGCAGAGGGATGCGCAAGGGCACAATGAGGTGCCCAAACTTACGAAACATCAAGCCATTCTAGTCATTGCAAGTGCTGATGGGTTCGCTATTTTCGGCTCTCCTGGTGTGGTGCGCGTCGGCTCTGTGGGCCCTTCCTCTTGAATCCACTATACAACGCGATTCTGGGTGCAACAACTGATTGTCGTGCTCAAGATTAAGCGGTACATGGCAAGACATCGGTGGCCTCAGCCTGCAAGGGGGAAGGATGGGAGGGGCTGTCTCGCACCAGCGCTTGGGAGAGTCTTATCGGAATTGTATCTGACTCAACCCTGGATACGGGATGTTCACCGGGTCCTTAGCACAAGCCACGGAGAGCAATTTGGTTAGGCCGACTCTTAAACCGGTTTCGGTCAAGTCAGGAAAGCTCGATTCTCCTGAGGGAGGTACAAAATCACGCTGGCCGGCCTCGGCCTCGCTCGTGGAGTGAGGCCGAAATCTGTGAAGGTTTTCATCGGCGAGGTTCAACCTGTGGACTCGATTGACTTCTACCCCCAAACCGGGTTTCATGGTGAAGATTGCTGCACTACGAAAGGCAAGAGTAGAAGCAACTAGAAACACGTAAGGCAAAAGAGGAGTAGAAGAGCACGATGAAGAAGGGCATGAACCGGGGCGCATTGCCGCGCGATTGGCAGCCGGCACAGATTCTCGACACGGCGAAGGAAGCGGGCTTCGATGGCGTGGAGCTCACGTTTAGCGATGAAGGTTCATTGCACGTCAATCTTACCAACGAGGAGTTGCGTGCTATCCGCAAACATGCGGAGTCAATCGGTCTTGAACTGCCCAGCATGTACACCAGCCTGAATTGGCAGGTGTGCATGACCTCCGCCGATCCGGACGTGCGCGCGAACGCGGCGCGCATCAACACCCGGATGCTGGAGGTTGCCCATGAGATTGGCGCGAACACGCTGCTGATTGTGCCGGGAGTCGTCGATGAAAACACTGCTTACGATGATGCGTACAACCGTGCGCGGGACGAGATTGCGGGGCTGGTTCCCAAGGCGAGGAGTCTGGGCGTGTCGATTGGCGTAGAGAACGTCTGGAACAAATTCCTGCTGAGCCCGCTGGAGTTTGCTCGGTTCGTCGACGAGATCAACGACCCTCACGTCGGCGCGTACTTTGACGTGGGCAATATCCTGGCTTACGGCTATCCGGAGCAGTGGATTCGGATATTGGGCAAGCGCATCAAGAAGTGCCACGTGAAGGACTTCGTGGTACAGCGGCCGGGCGGCTATTTTACAACCCTCTTGGAAGGCTCGGTGGACTGGCCGGCTGTGCGCCAAGCGTGGCATGACATTGGCTATGACGACTATGTGACCGTCGAAATCGGGCCTATGCGCCACAATCCGGCGTTGGGCGCGCGCATCATGGCAGAATCCTTGGATACGATCTTCAACTTAGGCTAAGAATTGCAGCGGCGACATCACAACTGACTCCTTGGACCAGGCGATTGAATAGGGCGCGAGGGCAGGACGCAGTTGCATAGTGCACCTGCCAATTGGCGCACGAAAGAAATCCCCTCACCTTGGCCCTCTCCCCAGGGAGAGGAAAGCCTCCGGGTGGCGGAGTCGACGAGGAAAAGTAGGCAGATTTGTGGATTTCCCTCACTTTGGAACTTTGCCTAGGGGAGAGGGAAGCCTTAGCGTTGCAGTGTCAGCGGGGTGGAATAGGCCAAGTAGTGAAATTCCCCGGGCAATCTAAGGAGTCTCGCCAACCTACTGTACTTGGGGACGCCGGGCTGCGAGTGTAGCGCTGCGCGACAGTTGCCTGGGCGTTAGACAAGCTAGCCGATGAATCTGCTACGGGGCAACGACTCCCAGCGAGCGGTATATTTCGTAGCGGCGCTCCACGAGCTTGGGTGCCGGGAACTTCTGGAGCGCAGCTAGCTCTTCCACCAGGGCGGCCTTGAGGTCTTGCGCCGCGCCGCGCGGGTCCACGTGGGCGCCGCCAACCGGTTCCGGTACGACGCGGTGAATTATGCCGAGCTCTTTCAAGTCCTGAGCAAATGGCTTCAACGAACCGGCCGCTTCCGGCGCGAGCTTTGCATCTTTCCAAACAATGGATGCGGCCCCCTCCGGTGAAGCAACCGAATACATGCTGAATTCCAGCATGAGCACGCGGTCGCCGATCCCCAGAGCTAAGGCTCCGCCGCTGCCGCCTTCGCCTATGACCGTGACGATTATTGGCGTCCGCAACTGGCTCATCGTCAGCAAATTTTCGGCTATCGCCCACGCCTGGCCGCGTTCTTCATCGGCAAGAAACGGACTGGCGCCGGGTATATCGAGAAACGTGAAGAGCGGCAGCCGAAACTTCTCCGCTTGCTGCATGAGTCGCCGGGCCTTGCGGAAGCCCTCCGGATGCGCCATGCCAAAATTGCGCAGTTGATTGTCTTTGGCGTCCTTGCCCTTTTGATGCCCAACTACCATGACCGGCGTGTCGCCTAGGCGGGCAGGCCCGCCGACTATCGCCAGATCATCACCGTAGTGGCGATCACCGTGGAGTTCCACAAAGTCGGTGAAGGCATAGCGAATGAAGTCCAGTGTCCGTGGACGCTGCGGATGGCGGGCAAGCTGCACCCGGTCCCACGGTGAGAGATTGGCGAATACGTCCGCAGTCTGCCGATCAAGCTCGGAACGGAGTGATTGCAATTCCTGCGCCGCGTCGTCCGGAGCACCGTTCTTGAGCTCGGACTCCATGGAGTCGATGCGTTCGCGCAGGTCTACGAGCGCTTGTTCGAATTCGTACGCCATCGTTAGAGAACACTCTCCGCGTGCGGGCCGCCGTTCAGCGGCGGCACTCCGTCGGTGTGAAAATTCGGCATCGGAGGAGAGTAGAGACCAATGAGTCGCGCGAGCGTGCGCCGCAAGTCGCTGCGGGGCACAATGCAGTCCACCATGCCGCGCTCGAGCATGAACTCGGCCGAGTGGGTCCCGGCGGGCAACTTGGCGTGGGTAATTTGCTCGATGAGACGAGGCCCGGTAAAACCGATCGTTGCTTGCGGTTCGGCAACGATCACGTCGGCGAGCGTGGCAAAGCTGGCGGTGACGCCAGCGAGGGTTGGGTCGGTGAGCACGGAAACATAGAGCAGGCGCGCCTCGTGGAGACGCGCCAGGGCGGCGGAGGTCTTTGCCATTTGCATGAGTGAAAACATGCCTTCTTCCATGCGCGCGCCGGCTGAAGCCGACACAATCACGAGCGGCGTCTGCGTTGCCGTGGCAAGCTCAATCGCCCGGGTAATCTTTTCCCCGACCACAGAGCCCATCGTGGCCATGAAGAAATTCGTATCTATCACTGCAAGCACCACAGCTTGGTCGTGAATTGCGCCGGTACCGTATATGACCGCTTCGGGAATGCCGGACTTGTCGGCTTCATCCGCGAGTTTCTGATCGTAACTGCGGTCCGGTCGTGCGAATTCCAGGATGTCCTGCGAGCGCATGTCGCCGTCACGCTCCGCAAACGTGCCGGCATCCAAGAGATATTCGACACGCTTGCGGGCATTTAGTCGCGCATGGTGGCCGCACTTCGGGCACACATGCGCATTCTGCGCAAATTCTGCCAGGTAGATCATTTCCTCGCAGCCTGCGCACTTTTCCCAAAGTTCGTCAGGCATCTCCGGCTGCCGCTGTCTACCGGGCAAGATGCCAAAGCGCCGCCCTTGATTTTGGAAGATTCTTTGCACTGGTCAAGTTAACCCAAGAGTAGTGAAAACAACTCTGACGATATTATACCAATGGCAGGGCCTGGGGTATATGCCTGGCAGCTGAGGGCGGGCGCGTGTCGTGATGAAAAGCGGCGGTTTGGCGGAGGAGATTTGTGCGCTTGTCTGAGCGCACTTCGACCGGCTCAGTGCGAACGGGAAAGTTGTGGCGCCCGCAATTCAACAGGTGCAGTGTTGGCGGTAGAGATGGCTCTTGCAATTGGACAGACTCAGTGCGAACGGGTGAATTGTCTCTTGCATTGGACAGGGTCAGAGCGAACGGGTGAGTTGGCTCCTACAAATGGAAAGGTGCGATGTGAACGGTGGCGCATGGGTTGATGAGAATTCTCTGCCAGTTCGGGCCCGCCTCTTGCTGCACAACAACACTAAATTGGAATGGGTATTTCAGCCATCCTTTGCAAGTCCTCTGCCGGTTGCGCTTAGGGGCATTGCAGAGTCACTGTTGCAGTACGTTTGGCTTCAATTCTCCGTCACTCGCTACTGGCTGGTTCGGCTTATGGGTGAAAACAAGTGATCAGCCCCTTGGCAGTTGGTCGTTACAAGGAACTCTGAAGTATTGACTACGTGCTAGCCGTGGTGGTAGGGTTGCCATGGTGAAAGATTGTACTTCTTTTGAGGAGGCGGACAGTGAAGACAGCGCATGTTTCGCGACGTGGATTCCTGGCGGGAGCAGGCATTGGCGCGGCAACGCTCCTGGCGGCGGCCTGCGGTGTTCAGTCTACGGCAGCGCCGGCCGCGGAGCAGCCGGAGGCGAAGGCCGAAGAGCCCAAGGCAATGATGGAGCCGGGCGCGGTCGAGGGTGTGGTGACCGTCTGGAGTCCCACCAAGTACGACTTTGGCGCCGACACGGGCGGTGAGATCGCAAATGCCTTTCGTGAGGCATACGACAACAAAGTCCGCGTAGTGGGATCTACGCCTGCCAGCCTGTGGAACACCATTGCGACCGCGGCTGCGGCAGGCTCCTCACCGGATGTCGCCTCCGGCGGCGACTGGTTCTCGCCGGAGTGGGGCCTCACCGGCGTGGCAACGGACCTTCTGCCGCGAGTTAAGGCATCCAACGTAAATATGGACGAGTTTTGGGGATCGCTCTTCCAAGAGAACTACTGGGATGGCAAGCTTTACGGGTTCTCGTATTCTCCCGACCTGCGTGTCATGTACATGCGTACGGAGAGCTATCTGGAAGCAGGGCTCGATCCGGAAAATCCACCCCAGTACTGGGATGAGATGGAAGAGGTGGTCACCAAGACGTCCAAGGTGGATGCGGGCGGCAAGCTCACCGTTTCCGGCTATGCGCCGTTCTGGGGCAGTGGCGGCCACAACGAGTGGATTGTTCCCCTGACGCAACTCGGCGGCTCGCGCTTCAGCGAGGACCGCTGGACGGTTACCATCAATAGCCCGGAGGCCGTAGAGGCGCTTACGTGGCTGAAGAAGATCTTTGACCTCCAGGGCGGCTGGGACAACGTTCAGCAGCTCAGGGGCCAGGGCATTCCGTCCAACGTCCACTTCAATGACGGCCGTATCGCCAACTATTGGGCTACCTATGCTGAGCGCGGTGAATGGCTGCGGGTGAATGCGCCGGACCTCACATTCCACTTCATGCCGTATCCGCGTCCGCGTGAGACGGATAAGCACGCGACTTGGGGCGGCACGCACACCTGGCACATTGGCACGAGCGCGGCTAACCCGGACGGTGGCTGGGCCTTCATCGAGTTCGGGGCACGACCTGAGTGGAATCTCCTATTCGCCAAACGCTACGACCGAATTCCTATTCGCATTGACGTAACTCACTCGGCGGAATTCCACGAGAACGATCCATTCCTGCTGCTGCAGAATGAGATGATCCCTCACCGCGTGGGCAACGTCGGTATACCTGGCGCCGAAGCCTTGCGCAGACGCTGGCGTATTCCGTTGGTCGACGACGTGACCTCGGGCAGGATGACACCGCAGGAAGGCTTGGACGCAGCCGAGCACGACATGCAGGCAATTCTCGACGAATGGAAAGCCCGCATCGATGGCTAGCGCGTAGTCGAGCACAGCCCAAAAGGCGCGAATTTTCCACCCGCCCTGCGCATGCGCAGGGCGGGTGGCGCTTTGTGCACGTTGCCTGGGATCGAGAGCGCCTGGTGCCGGCAGGAACACGCTGGACAGATGCACAATTGTGGAGTGAAGCGTAGAATTGTGCTAGTAATGTGTGACTAATGCTACTGACGCCAATCGAGACAGATTGAGGAGTGCAAGCATGGCGCTTTCTGACGATCAGGTGAAGCTCTTTCGTCACAATGGATTCCTACGACTGCCGGGTCGGATGCCAGACGAGACGGTGGCACGGCTCAAGGATGCAATTTTGAAAGACGTTGAGAATGAGGTTGAACCCTTTGTCCGCGATAAGAACGGGGATGTGATCCGGCTTTCCCAGGTGCTTGACCGTGACCCGATCTTCAGAGAGATCGCAACCAGCCCGCTTGTGCTTGACTCTCTTGAGTCGCTGCTGGGGCGCAATATCGAGCTCATCACGAACCGGCATAATCACTGCACGCTCAATCCACCGTCTCGCGGCCGAACTGAGCTGCACCGCGACGTGCTCCAGTGGTCGCGCGATATCGTAACGGTGTTGTTTTACTTGGAAGAGGCCACGGTCGACAACGGCTGCACCCATGTCGTCCCCGGCACCCACCTCTTCAATTGGATTCAAAATCCCGGCACGAAAACGAGCGTCGAGAGCGTCATCAGTGACGAGATCATTAGACAAGAAGTGCCGGTGCCCAGCCCGGCCGGCGGCCTGGCCGTTATCGACAGCCAGATATTCCACCGCGTCGGCACGAATGTGACTTCCGGCACCCGTACGAGCATGACGATGGGCTACGTGAGTGTGGACGAACTCGCCGGGGTTCAGGACCCCTATAGGCTATTGGTACGTGGAGAGTCTGCCTATGGCGGAAATGTTTCACGGAGCATGATGTAACTCCTGTCAGGTTGGGTTGTCGAATGGAGGGCCAAGATGGATTCCCGTTTTCACGGGAATGACGGAATCGATACTCGCTGACTATGAGAAGTGAAGCATAGCTGAGGGAAGATAGCGGAAAGTTCTCAGAGGTAGGGGCACGACAGGTCGTGCCCCTACGGTGTTTTGCGGCCAGCCGTAGGTTTGACGTGTACTCGGCGCTATGGCGCTGCTAGTTGTGCACGCAATTCTTCCGGGTCTGTGGTGGGCCGCTTGCAGACAAACCGGCGGCAGACGTAGGCGGTTGCTTGGCTGTCAAGCTGCTGACGCTCCGCGAGCAAAGGGACTATCTTCGCCGCAGACGCGTCGTCGGGATGCCGCAGCGCCAGCACAACGTCCGGCGCATAGTGTTCGTTGATGCTGTGGAGAAGCGCTTGTGTGTCCTGCGCCGCGGGGTCGCCTACGATGGCGATTTCTTTCAAGGGCGCCAGTAGGTCATCTGCCACGCACAGCATCCGTCCAAACGCGCTCGGCGCTTTGGCCAAGGCCGCTGCTTGCGCGCGCAGCGCGGCTTCAACCGGGTCCGAGTAGGTGCTGTCGCCGGTGTATGCGTAAATTTTGAGCAGGGCCTCGCAGGCCAGGGAAGTGCCGGACGGCACCGCGTTATCGAATAGGTTGCGCGGCCGCACGATGAGTTCCTCGTGCTGCGTTGAGGTGTCGTAGAACGCGCCATTTCCGTCATAAAACTCTTGCAAAATGGTGTCGCAGAGTCCGCGTGCGGCAACGAACCACCTGGAATCAAACGTGGCTGCATAGAGGGCGAGGAATCCGACGGCCACACCACCATAGTCCTCGAGGAACCCAAGCCCCGCAGCTTTGCCGGGCGTATACGTGTGCGCCAGCCGGCCATCTTGCACCATAGTGGTGAGCAGGAATTCGCCATTGGCGACCGCGGTTGCTAAGTCTGCGGGGCGACCCAGTTGCCGCGCGGCCTGGGCAAACGACTGCAGCATGAGCCCGTTCCAGCCCGCGATGACTTTCGTGTCGGTCTCCGGCTTCACCCGCTGGGCGCGTGATTCCAGGAGTTTTGGGTTGAGGCCGGCACGAATGCGGTCAATTTCAGCTTCGCTACGACCTGATTCTGCGCCGCCGGCGAGGAAGAGGATATTCTTGCCCTCGAAGTTGCCCTCAGGCGTAACAGTGTAGTAGTCGCAGAAGAGCCGCGCGTCGTCTGCGCCCAGCACCGCTTCGATCTCGTCCGGAGCCCAGACATAATACTTGCCCTCTTCCCCCTCGCTATCGGCATCCTGGGCAGAGTAGAAGCCGCCGGTGGGGGCGGTCATCTCACGCCGAACGTATTCCAGGGTTTCGCAGGCGATGCGCTCGTAAAGCGGAATCCCCGTACGCATGAATGCATCCAGGTACGCACGGCTCAACAGGGCATTGTCGTAGAGCATTTTCTCGAAGTGCGGCACCAACCAACGCTCGTCAACCGAGTAACGGTGAAAGCCGCCGCCGATCTGATCGTAGATCCCGCCCCACGCCATACTGTCCAGGGTCTTGGTGATCGCGTTGAGCAGCGTGAGGTCCTGGGTACGGTGGTAGCGGCGCAGCAGGAAGTCGAGCGACATGGCCTGGGGAAACTTTGGCGCGGCGCCAAAGCCGCCGTGGACTGGGTCGTAATTAGCTTGGATCGCCTCCCCCGCTTCTCTCAGAGTGGTGAGGGTCAGCGTCGTGGGTGAGAAGTCGAAAGCCGTATGCTCGGCGATGAACTCGCGCAACTTTTCCGATTGTTCCTCAACTTGCTGGCGCCGCTGCCGCCAGGCATCGATGACGGCTTCCATCACCTGTCGAAACGACGGCATGTTCATGCGAGCCACGGGCGGAAAATAGGTGCCGCCAAAGAACGGTTTGCCGTCCGGCGTAAGGAAGACCGTCAGCGGCCAACCGCCCTGTCCGGTGAGGCCCTGCACCGCCTTCATGTAGATGTCGTCAATGTCCGGGCGCTCTTCCCTGTCTACCTTAATGTTGATGAAGTGCTCATTCATGTATACGGCGGTAGCCGCGTCTTCGAACGACTCGTGGGCCATCACGTGACACCAGTGGCACGAAGAATAGCCGATGGAGAGGAGAATCGGCCGCTCCGACTCTCTGGCAGCGGCAAGCGCTTCCTCCCTCCACGCGTACCAGTGCACGGGATTCGCGGCGTGCTGGAGCAGGTAGGGGCTGGTCTCTTCAGTCAAGCGGTTGGACATGACTTGTCTTTCTCTGCAACGGATTTAGGATAGATCGGAACCGATCATACTGAGGCGGTGCGTCGGGGATGGTTGCCGCGACCTTGCCCACCCTCCCATCGTGACAGATGGAAACTTGTGCAGCAAGCGCGCAAGCGGCGCGCGGCTCAGGGTTACAAAGATGTAGATTCTCCGACAGTTCGCTTCTGCGCGGGAGTATAATGAGAGAAAGGCAAAGGGAATGGCAATGCAGACACTACTCCCGCACAAAGGGATATTGCTGGGCAGAAGAATACTGCTCGGCATGATCGTCCTGGTAACGGCTCTCCTTTGCCTTGATGGGGTTCTTGCGCAAGAACGAAAGGGCCCGGTGGATACGGTTAGCATTACCGGAGCCATAGATCCCGCGTCCGAACGCCTCTTTGCGCGGGCTCTCGATCGTGCGACCGCCGACCAGGCGGAAGTCCTCATTGTTCTCCTCGACACCCCCGGCGGACTTGATTCTTCGATGCGGGCCATGGTGCAGGGCATGCTGCAGTCGCCGGTGCCAGTCGTCGTCTTCGTCTATCCACAAGGAGGACGCGCGGCCAGCGCGGGGGTTTTCTTGGCGATGGCGGCGCACGTGGCGGTGATGGCGCCGGGCACGGACATCGGCGCCGCGCATCCGGTTTCGGTGGGCGGCGGGCAAATGCTGGGCGACATGGACGTTAAGGTAACGAATGAAGCGGTGGCTTACATTCGCAGTCTCGCCGAACTGCGGCAACGCAACGCTGAATGGGCAGAGCAGGCGGTTCGTTCCAGCCAGACGATGACCGCGCAAGAGGCAGTGGCTGCAGACGTCGTGGACTTCATCGCTCGCGATGTCCCCGACCTGCTTGCGCAATTGGAAGGCTACCGCGTGCAAACGCCCACGTGGTCCAGGACGCTGGTGGTGCAGGGCGCCCCGTTGCGCGAGATGGAGTACAACGTCGCGGAGCAAGCACTAAAGTTCATCATCAATCCGAATACGGCCTACCTGCTCTTCCTGATTGGGCTCTACGCCGTGATTGCCGAACTCTACAACCCGGGAGCGGTGGTGCCGGCCGTGGTAGGGGCCATCGCGATAGTACTGGCGCTGGTGGCATTTGGGACCTTACCCATAAACTGGGGCGGTGTGGCATTGCTGCTGGTGGCCGCAGCCTTGATTGCGTTCGAGGCGCAGAATCCGGGTCTCGGCGTACTCGGCTTTGGCGGCGTGGCAGCGCTGGTGTTGGGAACGCTGCTGCTCTATCAACCGCTGACCGCTCCGTTTGGCGGGCCGTTCTTTGTATCGCCTTGGGTGCTTGGCTTCATGGTAGCGCTCACCGTGGCTTTTCTACTCCTATTGGTGCGGCTTGCCGCACAATCGCAGAATGAGCCTCAGCAATTCCGCGGTAAGCGGCGCATTGTTGGGCAAGAAGGTGTGGCGGTGACCGCGCTTGATCCCGAAGGCGTCGTGCGGGTGGGTGGTGAGGAATGGTCGGCACGCACCACGGGTACGGCGGTCGCAGAAGGCGAAATGGTTTGGGTCTATGACGTAGAGGGTCTTGCCCTGGTGGTAGGCCCGGCGCCGGAGATACCGGCACTGTCAACCTAATCGCGAACGATATCGTTTGGGGTAAGGAGGTGGATCGGCAAGGTAGGTCGGCTTACGACGGCGTGCAGTATGTACAAAGGAGAGGGTCACGCGCTATGGACGGTCAATTCATCGCCTTAATAGTCATCATTGTAATTCTGTTTCTCTGGCTCGCGTACTCTGCAATCAAGATTGTGTCGGAATATGAACGGTTGGTTGTCTTCCGGCTGGGACGTGTAATGACCGATCCGCGGGGGCCGGGGCTTATCTGGCTCTGGCCGATTATCGACCGGCCGGTCCGCGTGGACTTTCGCGAGCAATTTCTCGAAATCCCACAGCAAAACTGCATTACCAAAGACAATGCCCCCATCCTCATTGACTTTCTCATCTATTGGAAGGTCATCGAGGCGACTGACAGCGTGGTCCAAGTGGCCAACTTCGCGGGAGCGTCGCAAGGCATTGCCACCACTACGCTCCGCGCCGTAATTGGTGACATTTCCTTGGACGACGTGCTCGCGAAGCGGGAGCAGATAAACACCGTCTTGCGTACGAAGCTCGATGAAGTTACCGCGCGCTGGGGGGTGAAGGTCACCACAGTAGAGATTCGCGAGATTGTGCCGCCACGCGAGGTGCAAGACGCGATGAACCGTCAGATGTCTGCCGAGCGCAACCGGCGCGCGATGGTCACCGAGGCCGGTGGCCAGAAGCAGTCGGCAGTCCTGGTGGCTGAGGGCGCCAAACAGTCTGAAATCCTAAAGGCGGAAGGCGACCGTCAGGCAGTGATCTTGCGTGCCGAGGCGGAAAAACAGGCGCAATCGCTCCGCGCGGAAGGCTACGCAACCGCGATCGACCATGTCTTTCAGGTTGCGCAAACGGTGGATCCAAATACAATGCTCATTCAATATCTGCAGACGATCCAAAACATGGCTGAAAGCCCTTCGACCAAGTGGATCTTCCCGATGGAGTTAGCGACGCTAGCCGGCGGCTTGAGCGGTATCGTCGATTCAGCGCCGAATCAGCGGCGCACTAATGGCAGCGGCTCTTGAGCAAGGTCGTTTTGTAGAGTGTGACGGCAGGCACGTTCACAAAGCACAGCGGTTAACTTGTGGTCCGGTTGGGGCACGGCAGCAGGCGCAGAGGCGTAGACTCGCCCCCGTTACTGGGTGTCACGCGCTGATCCCGCCAGTGACAACGCGCGCGGCGGCGAGCGCGTAGACCTTGGCGGCGGTCACCATTTCCGCGATGCTGATACGTTCGTCCGGCACCATGCGCCAGTTGCTGGGTCCGTAGACCACGGTTGGGATGCCGTGCCGCACGATGTCGGCTGAGTCGGTCACGTAGCTGCACACCGGTAGCCCGGTCGAGGAAGCGGGTGCTTCTCCCGTTACGTCGCGGTGGGCTTGGGCCGTAAGGGCTACCACCGGCGCCTCGGGGTCAACTTGGAAGGGGCGCTGGTACACCAGGGTCTGGAGATCGGCGCGAAACTCCGGGTCATCCTCTGCAATGACCGCCATCACCCGCTTGAAGTCTGCGGTGAGAGTGTCGGCGGTCATGCCGGGAATGATGCGCACGTCGCCGCGGGCAGTGCAGCGATCGGCAGTACGCGATGCTGCGGTGCCGCCGCTGATTTGACCGACCACAAGCCGTGGCAGTCCTTCCAGAACCTGGGCGGGATCGAACGTGAGGGCGTTCTCATCCAACGCGGCGAGCAGCTTGATCATCTTGCCCGTCGCATCCACGCCCCCTTCACGTCGGCTGATGTGCTCCGCTACTCCATGCGTCGTCAATTCGAATTGCCAGGCCCCGCCGTGGGCAAGTTGCAGTTGCAGTCCGGTAGGTTCGCCATTGATGGCCATGGCAAAGGGCCTATCGTTGGACTCAAGAAAGAACTTCGTGCCCAGTCCGCACACATCATGATGGATGACCGCGGAGACGACGAGGTCGCCGGAACGCTGCAAGTCTGCACGCGCTACCGCCTCAGCCGCTTTCACCAGGCAGGCAACCGCTCCTTTCATGTCCGTGAGACCAAATCCATAGAGATTGCCGTCTTCCACGTACACATCATAGGGGTCCCGCGACCATTCACCGGCAGGCGCCCCGGTGTCGAGGTGGCCGTTGAATAGGAGATTGGGGCCGTTGCCGTTGCCCCGCACAACGCCGATTACGTTTGGCCGACCGGGGACGATATATTGCAGGTGTACTTCATCAAAAGCGCCGGACTTGCGCATTTCCGCTGCGAGGAATTGCGCAATTTCACCTTCATTGGGAATTTCACTAGGGATGGCTGCCAGGCCGCCGGCCAAGGCAACGAGTTCAGCTTCGTTAATGTGAGCAAAGAGTTCGTCGGCTTGGATTTCCATAATCCCTCCGTACGCAGTCGCCATGCGTTGCTGAAACGGTTTGACTTGGAGGCAAGTATAGCGCAGCGAGTTCCTATGCGTCCTTAAGCAAGCCCGGAACGCTCCCACAGCCTGGCACTCGAGGCACAGAACTCTGTGTATAATGGGCGCGGACAAGAAAGGGGAGCAGATGGAAATCGTCACGGTGCCGTCGTACGAAGATATGAGTCTGCGCGCGGCGGAAGTCGTCTGTGAGGCCATGCGCCAGAATCCTGATCTCGTACTGATTCTGCCCACAGGCGCGACGCCGGTGGGGATGTACCGGGAGCTAGTGGCGGCGCATGAGCGGGGACAGGCTGACTTTTCGCGAGTGCGCACCTTCAATCTTGATGAATACCGCGGTCTCGCACCGGACCATCCCGCCAGCTATGCTGCGTACATGCGGGAACATCTGTTTGCCAAGGTCAACCTTGCTGGGCAGAATACGCACATACCGCATGGAGTCGGGCCAGATCCTGAAGTTGAGTGCCGCAGGTATGAGGCGGCCATTGTCGAAGCGGGCCACGGCGACCTTGCGATTCTAGGCATCGGTCAGAATGGGCACGTGGGCTTCAATGAGCCAAGTTACAGTCTGCGGTCGACGGTCCATGTTGCCCGACTCAGAGACGAGACCCGCCAGGTAGCGTTCGACATCTGGAGTGAGTCCGGTGACAACCCGTTTCCTGCCTTGGCCGACTTTCCCAATCACGCCCTGACTATGGGCATGGGCACGATATTGAAGGCAGAGCGCATCCTTCTGCTTGCCAGCGGCGCGAGTAAGGCCCGCGCCCTGCGTTTGGCCGTTACGGGAGCGCTCACACCGCAACTGCCTGCATCATTTCTCCAACTTCACCGTGACGTGACATTGTTGGTTGATAGCGAGGCGGCACGATTTCTCTAAGCACGATGATAGATTCCTGGGAGCCCTCCGCTCAGTGATCCACCACTCACCAATCCGATTCTTGCGCAGTTTGCCGGACTGGTCATGGAACGCTGAGGCCGTCATGAAACAGGCAAGGCTAATCTATCAAGTCCGGTGGAGAGGGGACATTCTGTCACTGGATCGGCCAGTACGAAAGGTCAGAATGGGACTGCGCGCTATTGGTTGAGTTTGCACGGCAGTTTAGCTTCTCCGCTTGGCGCGAGAAGCGCCGGCGGAAGAGGGCGGCGAAAGAGGACGCTTTGCAGGCTTTCCAGCACGGCGAGGATACTGCTGCGGCGTGGGTGCGGACTTCGTTACCGTAACGACGCAGTGCGGTGCGGGTAGTTCAGGCAGATTGAACGGCGTTACGCGAGGCTCATGGCCGCCAAGCAAGTCGATTGCGTGGCTTGCTTCCTGCAGTTCCGAGTCAAGCGGCAGCGACTTGAATGCCACCAGCATACCGTTCTGCCTACAGAATGGCAGCGCAAGCTCAGCCACAGTTGCGAGACTGCCGACGCCCCGCACCGAGACGACGTCATACTGCTCGCGGTGCGCGGGCACGTGCGCCAAGTCTTCCGCGCGTCCCCAATGCGCGGTCACGTTACCCAGTTCCAGCGCTTCGATGACGTGCTGCAAGAAGTTTACCTTCTTGCGCGTTGCTTCGAGCAGTGTCACCGCGAGATGGGGGAAGGCGATAGCGAGGGGAATCCCGGGAATACCGCCGCCGGTGCCAACATCCAACAGCCGCAGTGCCGCGCTGCCGGTTGGAGATGCGCACAGCCTGGGAGCGGCTATGACCGCCGCAATTGACTCAAGCAATAGCAGCCGTTCTGCCTGCGCAGGGTCTTGGATTCCGGTAAGATTGATCTGTCCCCGTTGCTCCAGAAGCAGTCCCAAATATGCGTGCAGGAGGCGGACTTGAGCGAGGTCGAGTGGAATGTTGAGGGCGGCGCACCGGGCGCGAAGCTCCGGCAGGGGTTGGGCGAAGTCTACCGGCAGAGCCGTTGATGGATATCTTGTGGTCACCGTGGCGAATGGATTACCTGAAGCAAGAGCAGCGGCCTGACGACGCGTGCGTCTTCTGCAATTCTATCGAAGGATCCGACGATAGGGCCAACCTCGTGCTGCACCGCAACACGTCGTGCGCAATCATCTTTAACCGGTATCCCTATAATAACGGACATCTCCTTATAGTGCCCTATCGGCATATCGGCGACCTGGAAGGCCTTACGCCAGAAGAGAGCGCCAACGTCATGCACGTCGTTCGCTACGGCGTGCGCATCCTGCGCCACGCGTACCAGCCCCATGCGGTGAATGTCGGCATGAACCTCGGTGTGGCCGCCGGCGCGGGAATTCCTGATCACGTTCACATGCACATTGTGCCGCGCTGGGAAGGCGACACCAGCTATATGACGGTCTTCTCCGGCACGCGCGTAATTTCCGAGGTGTTGGAGGACACTTACGACCGACTTGCATCTGCAATGGTCGATTTGCCGTTTGAGGAATAGCGCGCCGGGCGCCCGATACCCATAGGGGAAGTGTAAGATTCTTCAGTGGGAGTGCCGTCAAGGTGCGGCTGCGATGCTTCGAAACTCGTGCGCTACCGCTAGCGCTTCTTGCGCCGCGCCGGACGCTTGCGCCGCCTTCCTGAAGATTTCTTGTTCTTGTCGCTTGAGGAGTCCACTATCTGACCGGGCAACACCCGGAAGAGATACCAAAACGTCCTAATCAAGATGTAAATCTGCATAAAGGCGATCAGGACGAGCACGAAGCGGTAAGAAAGGATGCCCCATCCCGCCTGTCGGAGGAACACGGCAAACAAACCGAGGGCGTTGATGACCATGCTCGTGAGCAGCACTACCCGGACTGCCAAGCGGCGCACCGGAGTTTTGCCGAAGAGCATGCCGCTGATCAGATAGTAGACAAACGAGATTCCAAGGCCGGAGCCAAACCCCACGGAAAGCAGGGGAGCAAGTTGGCGATAGAAGGTCCCCGGGGGCCCGGGGGCTGCAAAGAGGTACTCAAGAAGGTTGAATGACACTACGCTGTGACCTCGTCGAAGACGGAGACCTCGTCGGAGACGGAGACCTCGTCGGAAACCTGGTCCATGACTGAGACCTCGCCTAATCTAGTGGACTCATCAGAGACCGCGACCAGGTCGAAAGTAACAGCTTCTTTACGGCCGCCGGGCTCCGGCACCTGCAACTCAAAGTGCTCGATGACGCCAAAGTCGGGCGGGGGCCAATACGCCAGCCAGACCTTGCCGACAATGAATTTGCGGGACAAGAACCCCCATTCGCGGGAATCCCGGCTGCCGCGCCGGTTGTCGCCCATGACGAAGAAAGAGTCAGCAGGAACCGTCTGGCTGGGCAGTTCGTCACGATTGGAGAAACCCGCAAGCTGCGCTCCCTGATTGATATAAGGCTCAATGACTTTCTCGCCGTTTATATAGACTACGCCCTGGCGAATTTCGATAGTGTCACCCGGAATGGCAATTATGCGCTTTACGAATTGTTCCGACGGATCGTTTGGGTAATTGAACACGATGATGTCACCGTGCTGTGGTTCAGAGCGCACATACGCGAGCTTGTTGACCAAGACAAACTCGCTGTGGTGCAGCGTGCCATACATGCTACTTCCTTCAACGCGGTAGTTCTGTACCGCAAGGCGGGTGCCAAAGAAGATGATAGCGGTGAGAAGGAGAGTCTGGAGGACTTCCTTAGCGAACGATTTCGTAGCTCTTTCCTCCGGTGTCAGTGACTGAATTCACCACACAGCATATCATTGCGAAACGTCTGCCACGCCTCGCAAACGTGCCGCGCGGTCGGCCCTGCAGTGACCGTCAATTGCAAGGAATTGGCACAAGAGTATGCGACCCATCCGGACCCGGCTGCGACTACACCGAAGAAACAAGAGATAAGCCCTTGCTTTGGCTGGAGAATCCAAGTCCTCTTTCGCGCAATGACAGCGCGCTGTTACGAGCGACAATAATGTGGTCTACAAGCTCGATGCCCAAGACTCTGCCGGCCTGTGCCAGTTGGGACGTCATCGTGACATCATCGGCGGACGGGGTCGGATCACCGCTTGGGTGATTGTGCGCCACCAGCACGGAGGCGCAATTGGCACGCACAGCCTCACGGAAGACCTCAGCGGGTCGTACCGCAGTTTGGTTCAGGGTACCACGGTAGAGAGTTACTTTGCCCTCGACGTGATTCTTCGTGTCGAGCAGGACAACGAGGAACTTCTCTTGCTCCTCATCGACGAAATCGGGCACTAGGTAATTCATGGCATCGGAAACTGAGCGAAGAGTAGGACGTTCGGGTTGGGCGCCTGCGGCAGCGCGCCGGCCGAGCTCCAGCGCTGCTTTCAGTTGCGCCACTTTCGCCTCGCCGAGACCCGGGAACTGGGTCAGTTCGCGAAAGCTGGTGCGGGCCAAGCCGCTGGCCCCGCCATATCCGTCCAATAGCCTCTGCGCGAGCGCTACGACGGAACTCTTCCGGGTTCCGGTGCGCAGAATAATGGCGACAAGCTCGGCGGTCGAGAGGTGCGCCGGACCCAAGTCGCGCAAACGCTCGCGAGGTCGTTCGGACGCAGGCCACTCCCGGACCGACAGCCGCGCAGCTTCCGCTGCATCAGATGACGACGTGAGTGGCTTGTTCTCAGTATCTTGGTTGGCGTTGGGCGGCACGGTCAAAGTGACTGAATTCGTTCTATGTGAGCGCGAGCATGAGGATGATTGCCGATTGCCTCAGTGAAGTCATTGCCGGATGGACTAGTGGATCGGTGTGCCGCAATAGGCGCAGACGTTCCACTGCAAATCGGCAAGGTTTCTACAACCGGTACAGCGAATTCTGAGTTCCGTTTGGCACATTGGGCACATAATGTAATCATCCTCTACACGTTGCCGGCAATTGGGGCAGCGCGACCAACTCTCACTCTCAACAAGATAGCTCTCTTCTTCAAGAGCCAGCACGTTTGCCTCAGCGAGAGTCTCTTTAGGACGGAGAAACAGGTAGAGAATGAGACCGAACACGTTGAAAGCCAAGACGAGCAGGACTGAGAAGAGTTGCACCAAAATGTCGCTCGTCCGCGTGCGAATGTCATAGTACGCCCAAATAGCAAGCGCAACCCAGAGCGCGAGGATGTACGCGATGAGGAAGGCAAGCACGTAGTTCAGGATTGTGGCAATTGTCTCCATCGATGAAACCCTTGGCGGACGTACAAAGGCAGATATCTACGTATTGTACCAGCCATTAGGAGACCGCACTAGGCGCGGTGTCGTATGGGCCAGGGCATCGCTGAGGGACTGCTTACTTGGGGAGAATTGAGGTGGCTGCATGCGATTCGCTTGGCAAGCCGAATCGGAACCGGCGCTCGCTCAATTCAAGAGTGGCATGCATCCGCAGCAAACGACAGAGACTGCGTATTTGGGCGAGTGCCGCAAGACGTGGACTAGAAGGAGTAGCTGAGCACGCGGTACGTTTCGCTGCCGGCGGGTGTTTCCACAGCAACGGTGTCTCCGGCATGTTTCGTAAGCAGACTCGCGCCCACTGGCGAGAGGTAGGAGATGCGGCCTTCGAGCGGGTCCACCTCGGATGGGCCGACGAGTTGGTAGGCAATAGTCTCGCTGCCGTCGGTCAACTCAAGCTCAACGCGCATGCCAATCTTGATGCCGGCATCTGCATCGGAGGCAGCGCCTGCTCCTGCCGACCGCGCTTCATCCTCGGTGATCGAGCTCGTGCGGAGGGTCTGCTCCAATTCGCGGATGCGGGCTTCCATCATGCCTTGCTGGTACTTGGCTTCATCGTAGGCGGCATTCTCTCGCAAGTCGCCATCCTTGATGGCGGCATGGAGCAGGCGGCTGATGCGCTCGCGTCCCTCACCCTTGAGCTTCTCTAATTCAACTGACAATTCAGCGAAACGATTGCGGCTAATGAATGTGGTGCCGGTCTGCGCAGCCGCGGCGCGCGGGTCGCTCATAACGCTGCGTTTCGTAATACGCAGCCCGGTGGCAGGATTGCTCTCCACCCAGCCGGTCTTGAGCGCATAGGCGAAGAACCTGCGCAAGGCGCTTGCACAAGGTTTTGGATCTGCAGCCGATCCCGTAACGTGCTCAAGGTAGGTTTGGAGTTGATGGGGGTAGATTGCTGCAATTTTGATGTCGAGACCGCACCAACTCACGAACTTGCGGAGATGCTGAGCTTCTTCATCGCTCAGGTTTGCCACGCCCACAGTTTGCACGTATTGCGTGAAAAGTGGGCCCAACCGCTCGGAATCCTGTACAGTCATTACTTCTCCAAGTTACTTGCAGTCAACCGTTATTGCCATCCGCCGCGGATAAAGGGTGCCGAAGGAGGGATTCGAACCCTCACGAGCGCAAGGCCCACTACGCCCTGAACGTAGCGCGTCTTCCAATTCCGCCACTTCGGCGCTGCGCCTCTTCAGCGAGATTCTATCACGGGGCAAGGGGGCGGGCAAGCACTAGGCGGTTCCTAGTGGACCGTATCGACTGCCTCGGACGTGAGTTCCGTGTAGTGCGCGAAGAGAGTTGCCGGTAAGCCCGTAGGCAGCCCTGTGCGGGGATCGACCGTGAAGGGCAACTCAGCCGCGAGCGCCTGCGTTGCCGCCAGCGCCACCGGCAAGAAGCCGGCGCCGGCATGCTGCCTGAGAGCCGCCGCGACCGCTTGGTGAATCATCTCCACGACGGCGATGCTGTCCTGCACGGTTTTTGCCGCCGCCTTGCCGCTGCGCAGAGCATCGCGAGACGCTTGGGACCAGAGGTAGCGGTGGGCGAGCGCCAGGGTCTCGATATTCAGTGACGCGAGCCGCCGCATAGACTGCGCGTACCGGCGTGCCGAGTAGTAGAGTGGAAACGTGCCCGGCTTGCTACCCTGGCCTTGCACAGCGTCGCCGGCAAAGGCGATCTGCTTGGCTTCCCAATGATAGGCAATGCTTCCTGGCGAGTGGCCGGGAAGATGTACAACACGAAATTGAACGTCATCGCCCAGGTCGACGATTTCGTCGTCTTCCAGCACGTGATGCACCGCAGTGGGGCCGGTGACCGTGTGCAGGAACTGGGCGCGCCGCGCTGAGAGGTCCTGACCGAGGACGTGCGTGTCGGCGTGCCAGATGTAGTCCATGTGCGCTTCCAGGTCTTCCACGAGGAAGGCGTCCTCACGGTGCATGTAGACCTGTGCCCGCGTGTGGTTGAGCAGCGCGTGGTTGCCGCCCATGTGGTCTTGGTGCCCATGGGTGTTCAGGATGACGTCAATATCGCTTAATTGCAGGCCGAGCGACTGCAGGGCCGGTTCCACGTAGTTTCGCGGCGTGTCGGAGGCGCCGGTGTCGATCAGGGCACGGGTCGGCGCATCGATGAAAAAGAGCTCGACGATACTATCCCAATTCCAAATCGCCGTAATTCGATGAATCCTGGGGTCTTGCGCCAACGTTGCTATTGCCATGCCATTCCTTCCTACCCTGGCTCAACGAAAGAAGTACGCTGAGTCTAGCACAGTGTTGGCGGGGATTGGGGGAACAAGTACAATTGAGGTAGGTATGCCCCCCAGGGAAGGAGCGGATTGATGGCTGTCCCGGACATAGCTGCGCGTACAGACTTGCTCAAGGGTGAATCGGCATTTGCTGTGCTCGCGCGTGCACGCAGACTGGAAGCGGCCGGCAAAGACATCATCCACCTGGAAATCGGTGAACCCGACTTTCCCACACCCGATAATATCGTGGAGGCCGGAATCCAGGCGTTGCGGGACGGCCACACGCACTATGGTCCCACCCCTGGCTTGATGCCTTGTCGCGAGGCCATCGCGCACTATGTGCAGCAGGGCTGGGGGGTTGAGACGTCGCCCGAGAACGTAGTGGTAACCCCGGGGGCAAAGCCCATCGTCTTCGCCAGCATCTTGGCCACGGTCAATCCTGGCGACGAGGCAATCTATCCGGACCCCGGTTTCTCCACGTATGATTCGATGCTGCGCTTTGCGGGCGCGACCAGAATTCCGCTCACTCTCTATGAAGAGCGACAGTTCCGCTGGGACCTTGACGAACTACGGGACAATATTACGGACAAGACCCGGCTAATCATTTTGAACGCGCCGCACAATCCTACCGGCGGTGTGTTCGCGGCGGAGGAATTGGGTGCGATTGCCGATATGGTGCGCGGCAAGCCCATTTGGGTGCTGAGTGACGAAATCTACAGCCGCATCATCTATGAAGGTTCCCACGCGTCTATCCTGGCCCACCCCGGAATGCAGGACCAGACTATCCTGCTGGACGGCCATTCGAAGACCTACGCGATGACGGGCTGGCGACTGGGGTACGGCGTGATGCCTGTCCCCCTGGCGGAGAAGATAGGGCTCATTCTGAACAATGCCACTTCGTGCACGGCAAGTTTTACCCAAATGGCGGGCATTGAAGCGCTCACCGGGCCGCAAGATTCGGTGGATGCGATGGTGGCAGAGTTTCGCCGCCGCCGCGACGTCTTTATCGGCGCGCTGAATGCGATTGACGGACTTTCCTGCATGGTGCCACAGGGCGCCTTCTACGCGTTCTGCAACGTGAAGCAGCTCGGCGTTGGCTCCGCGCGACTGGAACGCTACTGGCTGGAGGAGGCGGGTGTGGCCTCGCTTTCCGGGACGGGGTTTGGTGAAGGCGGCGAGGGTTATGTGCGCTTCTCGTTTGCCAATTCGCTCGATAATTTGATGGGAGCGGCGGCACGTATCGAGGCCGCCATGCCCGGCGTCCAGGCGCTTAGGGAATCCAGTTCCTGAGATGCACGGGTATACGCAATGAACATATAGGCCCGCCAGTGCGTAACTGACTGCTTGTTGCATTCAAGCAGGCGCAGGATTCAATCCTACGCTACTGGAACGTCGACTCTGCCTGGTCGCTGCGCACCTATGTCCACTCCAGAATTACACCCATGGCGTCCTCAGGGCGTTCGTATAACAGGTCGAAGGCCTCTTTGGCCTGGTTGCCAGGGAAGTGATGGGTGATTAGGGGTGCGGCTTTGACAAGGCCGCTGGAGAGCGCCCGCATGGAAGCTCGCGCCATGGCGCCAACGTCGGTATCCGCCAGGTAGCCCCCAATCAAGCGCTTGCGTTGCATCTTACCCGCGTCGAGCGGCAGTGGGCCGTCGTGATAGAGACCGATAATTTGCAGCAGACCACCGGACACAAGCATGTCTTGGGCCTGTTCAAAGGACTTCACACCTGCGCGTCCGCCCACGCAATCGATGACGATGTCGGCTCCTTGGCCGTTTGTACGTTCTTTCACCGCCTCTATCGGATCGCCGGCGCTGCCGTCGATCACGTCGGCGATGCCCAACTGCTCGGCAAGCCTGCGGCGTATGGGCAGCATGTCCACGGCGCAGAGTTGCGCGGGCATGAAGCGGGTCGCGGCCTGCATCACCAGGTTGCCCACCAAGCCGAGACCGAGTATGACCACGGTGTGTTGCGGCTGGATGCCGGCGCTGGCCGTCCAGCCCAGAGAGCTCGTGACGAGCGGCTGGAAAGTACCGTTCTCAAAGGGAATGTCGTCCGGCAGCGGAACAACGCGCCTGCGCGCCACGGAACTTGTGTCACCGATCGCGTATTCAGCATGTGGGGCAGTGCAGGCAACGCGATCGCCGGGCGCAAAGTCTGTGACGTCGCTCCCAACCTTGGCGATTACGCCTGCCGTGGAGTAGCCCATGGAGCCTGGGTCCACCGGCCCGGGCATGACGTAGCGCCGCCAGAGTTCCGAGCCGCGGCTGATCAGGCTGGCATGGACGCGAACGAGGACCTCCTGCGGGCCGAGATCGGGTATCGGCACTTGCTCCATGACAATGTTGCCCAGGCCCTCATGCTTGGCAACGCGCCACATCAAATCAGACATATCTTTATGTGCTCCCAACTAAGAGGCTTCCACTAATGTAGATAGTTTCCGCATTGCTTTCAACCGTGCCGAACCAGTTTTGCGGCGCCGCTCCGTACACGTCACTACCGCAAAAGCGGAAATCTATCTTCTTGCTTGTAAGCTACGTCTAGAGCATGTAAACGCGGTGGTGCATAGTATTGAATTAACAATCAAGCGCTCTTGTATTATGCCGCATTGACAGTTGGTTTGCGCGATACCCATTCAACCACCTTGGATTCCTCGCTGTCGCTTGGGATGACAATGGCCGCGCGCAAGTCTCTATCCCGGCGTGAACTTTGGCTGGTTTGCGGCGTGGCCGTGGCGAATGAAGCGCAGATCGTGGTTGGTCAAGGGCAGCTCGACCCGCGCGCCGCCCCGGCGGTGCGACTCGATCATGCCGAAGATAATCTGCGTGTTCCAGTACGCCACCTCCGCGCCGCCGCGGGTCGGCTCGCCCGTGTCAAGCGCAGATACGATGTCCTCAACGAGGATCAGGGTGGAACTCTTCTGTTCGAATTCGAGATTTGGCCCGTCCTCCGACGAGTCCATGTCTTTGCTGCGCGTACGAAATTCCACGCCGTTATTCAACGCCGCAATCATACCTCTTTCGCATATCGCCTCGACCTCGGCACGTCTGGAACTGTCCAGCCCATAGCCGAGGACGCCGTTTTCGAACATTATGGCGCCTGTGCCCGCCGGGTCCTGCAGTATTTCGGCGCCCGCTATGAGCTCATCAAATTCAAATACAAAGGCCTGCACCCATTGCGGCCTCACGTCGTTGTTGAGAAACATGAATAGGTCGATGAAGTGACTAAATCCATTGAAGAATTGACCGGTTGAGTAGTTGACCAAAGTGCGCAATTCGCCAAAGTCCCCGGAGTGAATCTTGGCATGCATTGCCGCGAATCCATAGTGCCAGCGTCGGTTGGTTCCCATACTGAAGGCGACGTTGTTGGCGCGCACAGCATCGCGGATGGCTTCAGCCTCCGCAACCGAGGCACAGAGCGGTTTTTCAACATAGAGCGCACGGACACCCGCCTCGATGGCATGCAGAATTATCTCGCAACGCTGCTCCGGCTGCGTGGTGATGCTGAGAATGTCGGGCTGTTCGTTAGCAATTAACTCGCGGTAATCGGTGTACCAATGATCTGATCCCACGTTGTAGCGTGCGCCAAACTTCTCCAGCACTTCCGAACGAAGGTCGGCGCCCGCCACGAGATCGGTGCGTGGACAGGCCTCATAGCCGGCGGCGTGGGAATACGGCAGCGGTATCGAGGGTATGCCTTGGTGTTCATTGTCGATGAATGCTCCCATGCGGCTACAGCCGATAAGCGCGGCGCGGTATGTCTTTGCCATAGTTGAGACCCCTCAGATGAATCGTTGCGCAGTGGCAGCAGTTATGGATGTCACGGCATCGGAATCTTGGCCATTAATTGTCGCTGTCGAAGGACAGAAGAAGCCAGAGTCCGTTGTTCCCACGAAAGCGGGAACCCATCTCGTTCGCTATGCCAGGTTGAGCTTGGACCATAGATTAGCGCCCGCAAACAAGATCTAGCGGACCCACCTGAATATTGCCTTTCATCCACGCCACCATGTAGGCTTCAGCGGCCAATCGCTCGACCAGCCAAGTTCCCCCACTGCCGCGGAGGATGACTGAGGCCGGTTGCATGGCTCTAGCCGGGTGCGTACTTCGGCTGGCGTGCCACGTGGTCGTGCCGGACGAATCGCAAGTCATGGTTAGTCAACGGGAGCTCGACTCGCGCGCCTCCACGCCGATGCGACTCGATGAACCCAAAAATGATCTGGGTGTTCCAATAGGCCACGTCAGCCCCTCCACGAACTGGCTCACCCGTGTCCAGCGCGTGCACAAGATCGTTGACGAGGTTCAGCGTGCTGCTTGCCTCATCAAAATCTAAATTTGGCCCGTCTGCCGACGAGTCCGGCGCCTGCGTGCGTGTGCGGATATCCGCGCCGTTGTTCAACGCCGTTATTACCCCGCTGCCGCACACTGCCTCGAACTCGGTGCGTCTGGAACCGTCTAGTGCATATCCCAAGACTTCGTTCTCAAACATCATGATGCCCGTGCCCGCGGGATCGTCGCGCACTTCCGTGCCCACGACGAGCTCGTCAAAACGAAAGACGTAGGCCTGCACCCATTTGGGCGTGACATCGCTATTGAGATACAGCAGGAGATCGAAGAAGTGACTTGCCGTATTGAAGAAGCTCCCCGTAGAGAATATGGTGAGCGTGCGGAGATCGCCAAAGTCTCCCGAGTCGATCTTGGCGCGCATCGCCTCAAAGCCGTTGTGCCAGCGGCGATTGGTGCCCATGTTCAAGGCTACATTGTTGGCACGGACAGCGTCGCGGATGGCTTCGGCTTCCGCCACCGAGGCGCAGAGCGGTTTTTCCACATAGAGCGCGCGGACGCCTTGCTCAATTGCATGAAGGATGATTTCACAGCGTTGCTCCGGTTGCGTGGCAATGCTGAGAATGTCCGGCTGCTCATTGGCAATCAAGTCGCGGTAGTTCGTATACCAGTGGTCGGAACTCACATTGTAGCGGCTGCCAAACTGCTCCAACACGTCCTGCCGCAAATCAGCGCCGGCAATCAAATCGGTGCGCTCACATGCCTCATAGCCCGCAGCGTGAGAGTAGGGAAGCGTTATTGAGCGGCTTGATCTCACTTCGTTGTCTATGAAAGCTCCCATGCGGCTACAGCCGATTAGAGCTGCGCGATACGTCGTTGCCATGCAAATTGCTCCTCTTTCTTTCAGGCCGCCTATGCCACAGAGTCGAGACTGGTCTTCAAACAGACTTTCCTGTCAACGCCTACGTGATTATTGGCTGCAATTAATCGCCAGATGCCGACCCAAACCGTTCCTCCCGACTTCGCGGGAATCAATCTTCTCCCGGTCTCTGGTCTCCGGCTTTCGCCGGAGTGGCGAACCAGCAGCCAATGTACCAAACCGTTCGCCTTGGGATTTCCGGTCCTGAGTTCGCCGACAGATCGAATGGTGAACGGGCTCTGGCGCCAGACTCTAGCCGCCGGGGATATAGAGACTCCGATCAGCGACCGGAACCGTCACCCGTGCGCCGCCTTGCAGGGAGGAATGCGCGACCCCGAACTGGGCTTCCACCGTTTGCATGACGCGGTCGATGTTGCCGTCGGTCCGTTCGCCGGTCTCAATCTCGCGTATGAGATTCCGGATGTTTGTTACCGTCGGCCCATCGCCGATGGCATGGATGATCGTCTCCTCCAATTCATCGCCGCGCCGCAACGGCCGCTGGATGCGCGTGTTGATGCCGTTGTCCAAGGCGAGCGCCCGCCCCTCAGTGCCGCGGACCTCCACGTCAAACGGTCCCGGCGTGGGAATGAAGTAGCTCTCCTGGCCGGTCTCGTAGCCGATGCGGAAGAAGTCCACCATGGGGTCGGCAATCTCCTGGCCCTGCTTCGGCACGAAAGCGTGTTTCTCGGCGTCATAGGGCGCGGACGCGCGTTCGTTATTCCTGACGCTGGCATCGCTCGGATCCACCAGGCGTCCTTCTACCCACGTCGGCTTGGGATCGCCCAACATCATGTTGGCAGCATCGATGGTGTGCGGATGGTGCTTGATAATGTCCGTGCGAAAGTACACAAAGGCGTGCAGCGGTTTGCCAATTGCGCCGTCGAGAATGGCGGCGCGCAGCCGCTTGTAGGCGTCATGATGGCGGCGCTGGGTGCCCCAGTTGAAGGCGACGTTGTTACGCGTCACGGCCTCGTGGATGCGGTCGGCCTCTGCGAGCGACGCGCACAGTCCTTTCTCGGAAAAGATGCCCCGCACGCCATGCTCGGCGCAAAAGATGATGGGTTCGGCGCGGGCGAACGAGGGCGTGGTGACGCTTACAATGTCCGGCTTCTCCTTCTCGATCATTTCACGGTAATCGAGATAGCCGTTGCTAAAGTTGAAACGCTTGCAGAATCGTTCCAACCGTTCCTTGCCGCGATTGGCAACGGCAACAACGGTGGTCTCGGGCATGGACGCATAGCTGGGGTAGTGGCCGTAAGGCGTCATGAAGCCGCGGATATCTTGCTCGTCTTCAATGAGGCCGCCCATACGGCCGGTGCCAATAATGGCGACCCGATACTGTTTGCTCAAAGTTCCACTCCCGGCCACTGGTCGTCGCTGGCGGTCACGTCTACGACAATGCCGTCGGGGTCTTCCACCTTGAACGAGCCGGACGGCGGCTTTGACGGATCGTAGGAGTACTCTTGGCCCTCGCTCACGCCCTCCCAAAATATCTCGTAGCCCAGGTCGGCGAGCCGCGTGGCAGCCTCCGCCAAGTCCGAGACTTTTACACCGATGTGCAAGTAGTCGAGCATGCCGGACACGTGATCCGGGCGGTCGGGTCCTTCGTGTTGGAAAACCCGGAAATTGTGATAGCCGTCGCTGAGATCGTAGCCATGGTGGAGTTCGTTTACTACTTCAAGGCCGAGCGCGTCGCGCCAAAAGTGTATCGTCTTGTCAATGTCGCTGGCGCGTACACCTACGTGAACCAAAGTCGATGCCATCGCATTCCCCTCCCCTTCTGAGAAGTGCGAACTTGCGCTTCGCACTGCGTTGACGGGTTGTTTCCGTTAGTATAGCGTTCCCTCGCCAGGGCTGCATACCACAAACAATCGAGGATAGCCTTGCAACTCAATCCAAGCGAATGAAATTGCAGGAACCTCCAGCCACTTTGCGGCAACGCGATTACTACGCAGACGTGATGATCCGGGCCAGTGCGGAATACACTTGCTCGCACAGGGCGTGCTCGGACATGCCCGCGATCGCCGGTTGGTGAGAGGTGACGTAGCCCTGATAGTCGATGGCGGAGAGCCCTTCAATGAATCGAGGCATGTCAATTCCTGCGGAGTCGCCAATCACCAGTCGTTCGTAGCGAATCGTGCCGTGATTAGTCTCGACGGCTGAATCGCCACTTGCCGTGACGCGCAAGTTCTGTACGTAGACATTGAAGACAGATGGGCCGAGCCGCGCCAGGGCCGCCGGGCCGTAGTCCTCGCCACAGAGCGCAAAGTTCGCCGGTTCGACGATGAGGCCAAAGTTGGCTCGGTCGATACGGTCGATCATTTCACGGCAGCCGGCGGCCGTTTCGAACGGTGTCCGGGTATGGGTCTGTTGCGCGAGGCGAATGCCGTACTCGCGCGCTTCGTCCGCCGCTCGCCGTGCCCCTGCGATGTCATCCTCAGTCTTTACCCCTACGCGAATGAGGTCAGCGCCGAGGGCGTGGGCGCGTTCCAGAATTGGGCCGAGATTGCGCAACGGCGCACCCGCATCCAGCCCGCTTCCTTCGCGTGGCACACGAGCGTCCGCGGTGACCATCGAGGCGGCCAGTCCGTGCCGTTCGAGGACGGCGCGCATCTCGTGGACGCGTTCCAGCGGGGTTGTGCTCGCAAGGTGGGTGGGCCGCACGCAGACCGCTTGGAAACCAACGCCGGCGGCAAGCTGGGCCAAGCCGCTAAAGTCTAGCGAGGCGCGGTCCTTGACGTCTTCGGCTTCAACGATGCGGCCCGAAAGCGATAGTTTCACTTGCGTCTCCAAGGCGACACAATACAGCGCTGCCTAAGTGACCATACTATACTCCGCAGGCAGCGACGCAACAAACAGCTAACGAGTGATATATCGGTGGCGGCGCGGTGTTGTCTCGTGTTGAAGTGAGCCGTTTGTAGTATCCTCTATTGAGGACACTGAGTGAGCCTCAGGCTTGTGTTGAGATTGTTGGCACGTAATCCGAGGGAATTGATGAACACTGTGAATAGCTTTGACAGCAAGTCAACGTTCTCTGTCGGTGGGAACGCCTATGCGATCTATCGTCTGGCGGCGCTGGCGCAGGCGGGCGTTGGCAACGTGGCGCAGCTTCCTTTCTCGATTAAAGTGCTGATCGAGAGTTTACTGCGCACCGAGGACGGGCATTCGGTATTGCGGGATGACGTGGTCGCGCTGGCGAATTGGGACCCGCACCAAGCGGATGCGCGGGAGATCAATTTCACTCCGGCGCGGGTGATCCTGCAGGACTTCACCGGCGTGCCGTCGGTGGTTGACTTAGCGGCGATGCGGGAAGCAATCAGTGACCTGGGGGGCGATCCCGATCGCATCAATCCCCTGCAACCGGCCGATCTCATCATCGATCACTCGGTGCAGGTGGACGTGTACGGAACTTCGGAGGCCTTTGCCATCAACGCCCAACGCGAATTTGCCCGCAACCAAGAGCGCTACGCCTTTCTCCGCTGGGGGCAGAAGGCGTTTGACAATTTTAGCATCGTGCCGCCGGATACGGGCATCGTGCATCAGGTTAACTTAGAGTATCTCGGACGCGTGATCTTTGCCGGCATGCGCGCCGGTGAACTGGTGGCCTATCCCGATTCACTCGTGGGTACGGATTCGCACACGACGATGATCAACGGACTTGGCGTGCTGGGGTGGGGCGTGGGCGGCATCGAGGCCGAGGCGGTGATGCTCGGCCAGCCCATTTCACTCTTAGTGCCGGATGTGGTCGGCTTTCGCCTGAGCGGCCAGCTTCCTGAAGGCGCGACCGCCACCGACCTCGTGCTCACGGTAACGCAGATGCTGCGGGAACGAGGAGTTGTTGGCAAATTCGTAGAGTTTTGCGGTCCCGGCATGGCATCGCTGAGCTTGCCGAACCGTGCCACCATTTCGAATATGGCCCCGGAGTATGGGGCTACGGTGGGTATGTTCCCGGTGGATGATGAGACCCTTCGCTACTTGCGCCTGACGGGACGCGATGAAGATCTGGTCCAGCTTGTCGAAGCGTACTGCAAGGAACAGGGGATGTTCTACCGTCCCTCAGATCCTGAGCCGGTGTTCTCCGATACCTTGGAGCTTGACTTGTCGGTGGTTGAACCAAGCTTGGCCGGTCCCAAGCGTCCCCAAGACCGGGTGCCGTTGCACGGCGTGCGGCAGAGTTTCCTTGAGGCGTACCCGGAAAAGTTTGCGCAGACCAATGGCAATGGCGCCGCAGGCGGAAACGGCGCTGCGAGTGCGGCTACGCAGGTTGGCGGCGCGGTTGCCGTTGCGGACCCGGCCGCGAATGTTGACGTTTCGCTGGACGGCGTGCCCGCCAGAATTGGCGAGGGCGCGGTGGTTATTGCCGCGATTACGAGTTGCACGAACACTTCCAACCCCGCCGTGATGATTGGCGCGGGTCTCCTGGCGCAGAAGGCCGTCGCGGCCGGCATAGGCCGCAAGCCGTGGGTAAAAACTAGCCTCGCCCCGGGTTCGCGAGTGGTCATGGACTACCTGGAAAAGCTGGACCTGGTGCCGCATCTGGAAGCGCTAGGGTTTCATCTGGTGGGCTATGGCTGCACGACGTGCATCGGCAACAGCGGCCCGTTGGCGACACCCTTGGAAGAGACGATTAGCGAACATGAACTGGCGGTTGCGGCAGTGCTGAGCGGCAACCGCAACTTTGAGGGCAGAATTCACCCCTTGGTGCGGGCCTCATACCTTGCCTCACCGCCGCTCGTCGTGGCCTACGCGCTTGCGGGCACGGTCAACACAGATCTAACGAACGACCCCATCGGGTACGATGGTGACGGACGACCGGTTTACCTGAGCGACATTTGGCCCAGCCAGCGCGAAATCGCCGATGCGATGGCGCGGGTGGTGGATGCGGAGATGTTCCGCCAGCAATATGACAAGGTCTTCGAAGGCATGTCGGAGTGGGAGACGCTGGCAGTACCTGAAGGCACTCTTTTCGAGTGGGATCCGGTGTCTACCTACGTGCGGCGGCCGCCGTTCTTTGCGAATATGGAGGCTGAACCGGGGCATCCGCCCGATATTACGGACGCCCGGGTGCTCGCCGTGCTTGGTGATTCGGTGACGACCGACCATATTTCTCCCGCAGGCTCCATCGCCAAGGACAGTCCCGCAGGCAAGTACCTCATCGACAAAGGCGTACAGCCCCGGGAGTTCAACTCCTACGGTTCGCGGCGCGGCAATCACGAAGTTATGATGCGCGGCACGTTTGCCAACGTGCGGTTGCGCAATCAACTCGTGTCGCGGGAAGGCGGGTGGACCCTCCACCTCCCTGACGAAACAGAGACGACAATCTATGACGCGGCTATGCAGTATCAGCAAGACGGGGTGCCGCTCGTGGTACTCGCGGGCAAAGATTACGGCATGGGTTCCAGCCGTGACTGGGCCGCCAAGGGACCGCTGCTCCTCGGCGTGCGCGCCGCGATTGCCGAAAGCTACGAACGCATCCACCGCAGCAACCTTATCGGCATGGGCGTGCTGCCCCTGCAATACGAGGAGGGTGAGACGGCGGAGACGCTGGGTCTTACCGGCAAAGAGACGTTTGCGATTGAGGGCATTGCCGAGGGGTTGGCGCCGCGCAAGACACTAACCGTGCGCGCGCGCGACGCCGCCGGCAACGAGAAGACATTCACCGCAACCGCGTGTATCAATACACCGATCGAGGTGGACTATTACCGTCACGGCGGGGTGCTGCAGTACGTGCTGCGGGATTTGCTTGCCGACGGCGGTAACGGCGGGGCGGGATAGAGGTCTAACGGGTGCTCGTGGAAATCCTCTTGTAAACGCTGCCGTTTCCCCTGAGCTTGTGAATGGGCTAAACGCGGCTTGATAGGGACGAAGCCCAGCCGTGTCATCGCGAAGGGCCTTGGCGAATTCCAGAGTCTCCCGTAGAAGAGACCTGGCGCCCGGCAGGCTGTTCGTGCGCTTGGATCTTAGTGAAGTAAGCGGTTGCGGTTGAGTTGCCTGAATAACACTTTCCGTGGGAGCTTGAATAACCGATGCGAATAGCGATTCTTGAGATTAGCCACTGGCACGTGCCGCTCTACCTGCCTGCGTTTACGGAGCTCGGCATTACGCCGGTGGCGGTTTCGGACGAGCAGCCGGGCTACGCGGAACGATTCGCCGGGCAATATTCCGGCTGCACGCCGTATGTGGAATACGTGGAATTACTGGAGAAAGAGCGGCCCGACTTCGTCTTTGCCTTCGGGCGTTACCGACTGCAGCCCGAAATCGCTACCAATCTCCTTGAGCGGCGCATTCCCTTTGTAATTGAAAAACCGCTCGGCACGGACGCAAGTCAATTCAACCGGCTGATTTCACTTGCAAAGCAGAATGACGTTTTCGTAGCCATTCCGCTTACAAACCGCGCCGCGCCCTTTTCTCAGGCCGTCATGGAACTGCGCGAAAGCGGACGCATGGGGCAAATTCGGCACGGTCACTTTCGTTACGCCGGCGGCCCGGTGCAGCGCTACGTAGACTCCGGCTGTCCGTGGATGCTCAAGGCGGAAGAATCCGGCGGCGGCGCGCTGCGCAACCTCGGCGTGCATTACGCAGACCTCTTTCGCTGGTTTACGGGCAGCAAAGAGGTGCGTGTGGGCTCCGCCCATCTGCGCCGCATCACGCCGGGAATTCCGGTTGAGGAGTACGCCAACGTGACGTTTTGCGGTGACGATGACGCCTTCACCAATGTGGAGATAGCCTATACATACCCCGCGGATGCCGCCGACGTGGTCTGGAACGTGAGCGACGGCAAGACCTACGTGACGTATCGCGACGGCGCCACGTGCATCATCACCGAGGACGGCGTTGAGGAACGCGGCGGACACTCAGTGCCGGGTCTCTATCAAGACTTCGTAAAGGACACGCTGCAAGCGTACCGGGAGGGACTTGCCCCCTTGGCTGCCCTGGAAGACATGCACCGCGCCATGGTGCTGGTTGATGCGTGCTACGCGCTGGCGGGAGAGTGAGCCGTGACCAAGACTCGTGCGGCTTGTTGAGGTGTTGGGCAATGTCTCCACGCGCCGAACGCACTACAACGGTGGATTTAATGGCCCCATAGATGCATGGGCAAACGCTGAAGTCCGCCGGTGATGTGTGCGTAGCAGCAAATCGAAAGTCTGCTGAACTCTGAGCCAAGAACCGCGAGGGGAGATTGGTCTGTAATGGAAGGGCGAACAATCCTGATTGGCAGCGCTGCCGCGCGCACGGGGGAGGCCGTGATTGCGGCGTTTCTCAAGGCTGGTTATCGGGTGGCGACAACCAGCCGGGATCGCGGTCGCCTGCAAGCCGTGCTGGATCAAATTCCCAATGGAGAAAAAGTGCTCGGCATCGAGGCCGATCTTTCGCAGCCGGATGACGCCTTGCGCGCAGTGGAGCAGACCTGCGCCGCGTTTGGCAGCCTGGATGCGGCGACGCTCCTCTCTGCCAGTTTCCATCAGCGTGAATTTACCGAGACGAGTCTCGCAGACCTCCAGCATCAGATCGAGGCGAACCTCTACACAACGTACAATCTTGTCCGCGCGGTGTTGCCTGTCATGCTGGACCAGGGGCAGGGACACATCGTCACAATTGCCGGCGGCAGCGCCCTTGATCCCGCGCCGGGACGCGCGCTCTTTGGCGCGAGCAAGGCCGCGGTGGTCACATTTACAAAGGGTATTGCCCGCGACTATAAGCAACGCGGCATAGTGCCGACGTGCCTTGTGGCAGGCACAATTGCAACGCAGGAAGCGGAGCAGTACCTCGATGCGGAAGACCTGCGTCACGCGGTGACCCTGGACGAGTTTGCCGACGCATTGGCTTTTCTCGCGTCGCCGGCGGCCACCGGCTTCGCGGGGAGCATCCTGGAACTCTACGCGCGTGAAGTTGACTAGCAGCCAATTGCGAGAGTGCCCTCGCGATTGGTAGTATGAAGAAAAGAGGGTAGCACCAAGCTTGGAGCCAGGAGACCACTACATGTCAATTGTTGGCGAAGATGTCATACGTGAGGGTTTGAAGGAAGTCATTGATCCCGAATTGGGCGTCAATATTGTTGATTTGGGCCTTATCTACGAAATCAACACCAAAGACGGCGATAATGACGTTGAGATCAAGATGACGCTCACCTTCCCCGGTTGTCCCGCAGGGCCGTATATTATCGCGCAGGTACACCAGGTTGTCGAAGACCTCGAGGGCGTGGAAGAGGTGGATGTGGAGATCGTCTGGGACCCGGCATGGTCGCCGGAGATGATGTCCGAAGAGATTCGAATGGAATACGGCTACATGTAAGCTGCATCTCCCTGCGTGCGGCTGCAGCGGCAATAGAGAATAATGACAGCCGCCGGATGAGTACCACGGTATTTCATCTGGCGGCTATTTGTATGCAGGCTGCTCGTAGCGGCGGGCGCATAACCTGTGTAGTTGCACTAGGCTTTCTTGTAGCAAGAGCGGGGATTCGTGAGGACTTCGTGATTCAAGGAGGGCGCAGGTTGCAAACCTGCGCTACCGGACATGGATGGGCTGGTCGAAGGGGGCACACCTCGTAGGAGACCTTTGCGTAACCCTTGCCGAAGTGAGAAAGTCGCTTCTCCCTCACGGGAGAGGTTAGGGTGATATTCCCATAGACCTATACGTTTTTGTCGGTAGGATGCAAGTTTCCATAGGATTGTCAGAGAACTGGAACCGGATTGGCAAGATTTCCCCTCACCCCGGCCCTCTCCCGCCGGGAGAGGGGGTAATTCTTGCATCGCTGGCCAAAGTTACGCAAAGGTCTCCAGCGGGAGAGGGGGTAAGCCTTGCGCCGCTGGCCAAAGTTACGCAAAGGTCTCTCGTAGGGAGAGTCCATCCGGTGGAAGCGAGACTAGAGGCCAAGATAACGCTGGTATGCTCAATGGGGTTGTACACCTAACGTTGTGCACCAAACAGTGTTACGTGTGTCGGATTGCGCGTAGTTGGCGCTTCTGAGTCTTTCCTGCACCGGTCTTTCATGCAATGCCGAAAGTAGTCATGTAGATGGCTGAAGACGTCGGTCTCGTGCTCTTTGCAGGCAAGCAGGGCGCCAGCGCGCTGGAGCGATTGGTTTATGACAGCCATCTGGCCATTGCCCATGATCTTGTGGCACGGGCACAGGCTGTGGGTGGATTTGACCCAATTGTTGTAGCCGCCGCGCAGCCGGAGTCGTTCAGCGGTATTGGCTCAAATGTCAAGGTTGAAGCGACGGATAGCGGCGACAACTTTCACTTTGGCAAAACCTTGGCGGATATCGTAGCCCGGTACCGCCTGGCGCGCGTGCTCTACATTGGCGGCGGCAGCAGTCCCTTGCTCTCCGCTAGCGAACTGGGGGCGCTCCGGGACCTGGTAGCGCGTCTCGACCACGGTGTCACCGCCAACAATTTCTTCTCTGCCGATTTCATCGGTTTTCATCCCGGCAGCGCCTTGACTGCGGTCAATCTGCCGGAGAAGCGCGATAACGGTTTGGCGCGGCAGTTGGCGCTGGCAGCAAATCTCCGGCATGAGCCGCTGGAACCCACGATTCCGGCCATGTTTGATATCGACACACCCACCGATCTTGCCGTGCTGGCGTTGCATCCGCTTTGCGGCCCGGCCGCGCGGACCTATGTTGCGCAAGAGTCCGTGGCGCAGCGCTTGGCGCCGGTGCGCGCGCGTCTGCGCGAGGCAATGCCGACGTTCGTGCGACCGCATGAGGAAGTTGTCTTGGCCGGCCGCGTGAGTGCGCAGCTATGGCCGCTGTTGCGGCGGGACATGGCCTGCCGCATTCGCGTGTTCTCGGAAGAGCGCGGCATGAGCACGAGCACCCGTGAGGTGCGCTCGTTACTTGGCTTCTACTTGGCGGAGGTAGGCCCGGCGGCCTTCTTTGCCGCGATGGCGCAGATGGGAGACGCGCTCTTTCTCGACTCGCGCGTGCTCTTTGCCCATAGCGGCCGCAAGGTTAACGGCCATGATCGCTTTGCCTCCGATCTGGGACTGATTGAGGAGATTGGTGACGAAGCGACGCGGGCGCTCACGCGCGCAGCGTGGCGTGCGGACATTCCCGTGGTGCTGGGGGGCAATGCGGCAGTGAGCGGCGGCTTGTGGGCGCTGATCGACGCCGCGTGGCGGCTGCACGACGAGGGCAAATTGCTGTGATCTCAGTCATTCTCCACGCACGCATACGATAGCTGCCCATTTGTGCGCTATCATTGGGTCGTAGTCTCCTGCGAAAAGCATACCAGCGCGGAGCAATGGGTAGGTAGCCGTATGGCGAGCAAGCATCGCCCGCAAGGTCCGTCGCGGTCTGACGGCTTGAAAGATGAGCTTGCGGCGGCAGTGGCCGCCCGCCGCGAATTGGGCGAACAGTATGACGATCACGTCGCCGCGGCGCTGGCCCAGCGCATCGAGGCGCTTATCGATGAGCGCCTCGAGACGGCAATGACCCGGGCGCGCACGCAAGCAAAGGCCGATTCGGAAGCCTTCATGAAAGTTGCGTTGCCCGTGCTGGGCTTCGGCATTCCGCTGGCGATAGTTGGCGCGATCGTGGCCGGGTCGAACGGTTTCATGGCCGTATTGTTGATGATCTTTCTCATCAACGTCCTCTGGTTGTGGCGCTCCCGCTGATCGTGGCAGACCCCAAATTTCCCTATGCAGCCCACCCCCCACGCCCTCATTCGCGCTTGCTAGACGTAGCGGAGGCAACGCAAGCGCGCTGCTTGCTCGGCGTGAGCCGGTCTACCGGGTCTGGCGCGGAAGACTCTTATTCCCGTGACCACATCCGGTGCAGAATGCTTGCGCCAACGAGCAAGAGCACAATCCCAGTGAGTGTAAACCACCAGGGTTGATGCGCTTGCACCCCTTCTTCCAAGGTGTTGAATCCCTGGATTTCCACGTTCAACACGTCAGCCGTGATGACCACCATACCGTTGTTGAGCGCGTGGCCGAGCAATGCCGGTAGGATTGATTTGGTCCGCAACGTCCACCAGGCAAAGAAGAGCCCCAGGATGAAGGCCCCCAGGAATTGCCAGGGGTTCATATGGATCGCGCCAAAGAGGAAAGCGGTGCCAAAGACGGACCACTTTGTGCCGTAATTGCGCACAAATCCATGCAGCATTATGCCGCGAAATATGGGTTCCTCCGTGAGAGGCGCGACAACTACCAGCACGATGAAGGTGCCGAGCGCGAAACCCTCGCCAAGACCGAGTTCAGAGAGCATCTCTATGAACCAATCGGGAATGGGCAAGAAGCGCTGAAGAACGTTGTCGAGTTCGGATACGACGACGATGAGGCCCAGCATCATCACGAGCATCGGCAGCGCCTGGACTGGCGGAAAGCCCCGCAGGTAGAAGAGCTGTCGCACCGAAACGCGCGACCACGCCGATCCCACAATGACAACGGCGCCGAATGTGGTCACATTCACGATTGCCAGAACCGTAGTCAGTTCGTCCATCGGAATGGACTGAACCGCCATATAGGCGCCAAGCACCATGGTCGCCCCGATTTGCAGCAATATGAGCAGGCCAAGCAGGATCAGCGCTTGCCAGATGGTGGGAAAGGCTCGGGTAGAGAGTTCACTCTTCTCGTTATTTGAATCTGACTTCGCTAAACTCATTGCGGCTTTCCGTATTTCCGCCGCTGGGCATTTCGTGAGGTTGTTCCATATACCCTCGGTCGGACGCTCCGCACCGTGAAAGTTGGCGCAGCTTTTCGCAAGGAGATGTCTCGGACTAGCAGGGCAGTGCTGTCCTGGACAATCACTTCCAGTTTCCGGTCAAGTTGATAGATTTGCTGTAGCAGCAAGGCAAGGTTCGTTCTGAGTAGGCGGCGCGCCCGCTTGGTAGCACGTGGCAGACTATTGCGTTCGGTGGTTAGCGTTACGAATACTTCACGCCGCCGGGCAACTAACTTTCGAAACTCTTTCATATGCGCGTCCGGTAGCGTAACTGCCGCAGGCTGCAATGCCTCCCCAATGCGCGCTAGCATGCTGGCATCAACCGAGCAATTCTTTGTGAAGCGTCCAATTATTCGCGCAAAGTTCTGCGCTTGCCCTGGGCTCAATACAGCCATCGTCAGCCCTGCGGCCGCCAACTCAACTACAACCGGCTGTTCCAGTCCGTCGGCAGCTTGCAGAACCACCACCCGTGGCGCCATCTCGACTAGCCGCGTCACCAGCACCGCAGTCCCCCTCGAATCATTCTCGATCTGCCAGCTAACCTCCTCTCCATGAATCCACACGTACAGCCAGTCTCGCGAGACCTTGACTCCTATGTAGATTGCCTGATCTGCCATGACTCAACTCCAAGCATGGTGTAGATTGAGAACCGCAACTTTCGAGCAAGCCACCAACACGCCTCTGCCTTCAAGAGTTCACCCCAGAGAAGCTCTCTTGCCGGAGGCTGGTGTCGGCATGCCCAAGGGTGTCAAGTGCAGCAAAAGCACGATTGACGTCAATTTACTACAGGTCTCGGAACAACCACTGCGCCTAAGCCGATAGTCATTTACAAGCCATATTGGCGCATGAAGGCTCTGGATACCAGGGTATCCCGTACTTTGACTAAGGTGTCAGCTAGGTTGTCCCTTCCTCTTGTTGAGTAAGAGTCCGCTTAGCACCTGAACGTCTATAGGCAACCACTATCGCCGCTAGTCTTGCTTCTGATCGCGTTGCGCGTGGTCACTCCGATCCACTTCTAGTATTCATCTTCCGTGGGGCGCAACTCGCACCATCAGCCTAAGTATACACTTGCAGGATTGTAAACTTACATAAGGAAATAGGCTTCCCAAGACCTTGCCGCGTTACCAGCACTATGCGACTAATTCCAACCGGAATGTGCTAAGCTTGCGATCAAGTCGCGCTCTGTATTGAGAGACGGTACAATGAGAAAGCTGCGCGATTTTGCGTTGCGCATTGTGATGTCTGTTGGCGGCTCTTGCGCTGGACGAGCAGGACGCAAGTGCTATCATGCTTGAAAGACTTTTGCAGCCACGGTGAATGTAGAAATGAAGATGTCAATTGAGGAATTGGAAGAACAGGCGCGCGTACTACGACGTGACATAATCACTTGCACCACCATTGCGGGTTCAGGCCATCCTTCGAGTTCGCTCTCCGGCGTGGAGATCATGACGGCCCTATACTTTGGCGGCCTCATGCAGTATGATCCTGCCGAACCACAATGGCCGGACCGGGACCGCCTGATCATGAGCAAGGGTCATGCGAGCCCGCTGCTCTACGTCGTCTTGGCGCATGCCGGGTATTTTCCCACCGACATGCTGTCCACCTTGCGGCAGATTGAAAGCCCGCTCGAGGGGCATCCCAACATGTCCCGTCTGCCCGGCGTGGAAGCCAGCACCGGTTCTTTGGGCCAGGGGCTCTCCCTTGGCTTGGGTCATGCTTTCGCCGCCAGAATGGAAAACAGAGACTACCATGTGTTCGTCATCTTGGGTGATGGCGAGCAGGATGAAGGGCAGATTTGGGAAGCTGCCATGACGGCGGCCCACTACAAGCTCGATAATGTGACGGCAATCGTCGACCACAACAAAGCCCAGCAGACCGGTTGGGTACGCGATGTGCTCGATTACGCGCCGTTGGCCGAGAAATGGCGGGCATTTCAATGGGAAACCCAGGAGATTGACGGACACAAAACCGAGGAAGTTTTCAACGCGTTGCAGCAAGCGAAGGCGACGCAAGGGCGCCCGTCGTGCATCATTGCGCACACCGTAAAGGGCAAGGGTGTCTCCTTCGTCGAAGCCGATTACGGCTACCACGGCAAGTCCCTTACCAAAGAGGAAGAGCAGCGCGCCCTGGAGGAACTGGGATGGCAGTAAGAACTGAGACTGAGTTTGCCATGGGCAAGGCAACCCGCGATGCGTTTGGCGAGGCCCTGCGCGAAGCCGGCCGGACCAATCCGAATATCGTCGTCGTTGACGGCGACGTTAACAACTCAACGCGCACCGAGTGGTTTGCCCAGGAGTTCCCGGAGCGCTTTATCAACGTGGGCATTGCGGAGTCGAACCTGGTGGGCATCGGCGCCGGTCTGGCGGCCTGCGGCAAACTGCCGGTAATTGCCAGCTTTGCCTGTTTCATCATGTGCAACGGCTACGACCAATTGCGCATGTCGATTGCGTTCCCCAATCTCAACGTCAAGGTGGTGGGCAGCCATGCCGGCATCAGCATTGGCGAGGACGGCCCGTCGCAGATGGCAATCGAAGACGTGGCCCTGGCGCTGGGACTGCCGACGTTCACGGTGATCGTGCCCGCCGACGAGCCCTCGACGCACAAGGCGGTGACGGCGATGCTGGCGGAGGATGGCCCGGCCTATATGCGCGTGGGCCGGCCGGACGTGCCGCTTGTGTACGGAGAAGACCCTGACATCACGTTGGGCAGGGCGAATGAACTGCGCAGCGGCAACGACATCACGCTGATCGCCAACGGCATCATGGTGGCGGCGGCGCTGGAAGCGGCGCAAGCGCTCGCGGCGGAGGGTGTCGAGGCCCGTGTGCTCGATATGCACACCGTGCGGCCGTTGGACGTCGCTGCGGTGACAAGGGCCGCACGCGAGACCGGCAAGATCGTGGTGGCCGAGGAACATTTGGTGCAGGGCGGGCTGGGCAGCGTGGTGGCAATGGCGGCTGCGGAGCATGCTCCCTGCGCGATGGCGTTTGTGGGTGTTGAGAACACGTATGCAGAGTCCGGGGATGCGGCGGCGTTGCTCACGAAGTACGGTCTGACCGCAGAACACATAGCTGCGAAGGCCCGCGGCTTGCTATAGCGCGCTTGCGCGGTCAATTGCGCTGCCCGCTTGAAATATATCTCAATTCCAGGCATCATAGTGTGTAGCTCCCTGTTCTTCGAACACAGAGCGTGTGTATCGGATTACGCTGAGCGCACCCCCGCATGTGCCCTTGAATCAACGTAATGTATATCTGTTCCTTATTCACATTTAGTCAGACCCTACGTACGTAGAATCTATTCGCTTACCGGGCCGTGGCGAAGGTAGCGTGCAAGAGGAGGAGTGTTGCCAGTGAGAACTTGCCTTATCTGCTTGCGAGGTATGCTGCTGTTGCTAGGGATCGTGGTCTTGACGACTGCGTGTCTCCCATTTGTGGGAGACGATTCTGAGGATGAAGAACCGACACCCATTGTGATCCCGACGGTTATCCGACCGACCGCAGTCACTTCCGATCCGCCGACCGCCTCACCGGTACCGACGCTGGTGCCCGTAGCCACCCGGCCGGCGCAGACCACAAGTGCGCCGCCCTCGTGCACACCGCGCACAGATTGGCCGATCTATACGATTGAAGCTGGCGACACGCTCTACAGCATTGCGCTGCGCACCGAGTCCACCGTGGACACAATCCAAGCGGCAAATTGTCTGGCAAACCCCGACGTAATCGCCGTAGGCCAGGAACTGCGCGTACCGAAAGTCCCGCCGCCGCCGACACCCGCACCCGCTGAGACTCCGGTAGCAACGCCATCGACATCGCAGTTCTTCGCAACGCCCGCGCCGGTTGGTGATGTGACATTTACCATAGTGATTGCAAATACATCGGCGGACGAGATTGGTGGCACGTACAGGGCAAGAACGCCAGATGGATTGGTCTACCTGAGTATCGTGGCCGGTAACGCTGCGAGCTATAAAGTGGTGCGCTCGGATGGACAACAATTGGGACCGGTCGTCCTCGCGACTGCCGGCCAGAGCGCCGGAAACACGCTCGCTTTTAACAGACTTGACCGACAAGCGGGCAGCGACTCCCTGATCTTTACCATAGTCGCGGTCAAGAGTGACGGCACTACCGTCACGAGCCAACCCATATTCGTCATGTGGCCGTAATCGCAGCGATTTCGCGGCTGCGGTGAGAGCCGCATGCGGCAAACGCCCGCAGGAAGATTGTGGCAGTAGGCTGAGTTGCTGACGAACACATTTGCGCGTGCTCGGCGTGCGCGAAATTGACGGACGATACAATAGCCCCGGCGCACATCAGTTGCACCGGGGCTATTGCTATTTCAACCGCACTCTCTGACCACGTGGGGCTGTCAGTCAGCCGGTTGCCAACGGATGCGCGCGGTCGGCCAAAGGAATGCTCACGCGCTGCCCGCTCAGGTGCGAGGCGTACATTGCCATCACCATCTCCAGATTCAGGCGTCCCGCTTCTCCGCTGCAGGGGTGCTCGCTGCCGGTCTCGATCGACTTGATCAATTCCAGCAAGATTGGCGTGATGCTCTGTTTGCCGAGGCGTGGGTCGAGTTCTTCCGGCACGTCGATACGCTGCCACAGCGGTTCTTCCTGAAGGTCGGCGGAATAGAAGGCGGGCACGGGCAGGTGGTAGAGATCGCTGTTGCCGCGCTGCGTGCCGGTGCCGCGCAACGAGAACTGGCCCTTGGCGCCGAGCACATCCACACTGTACTGCCGGCTGTCCGTTTTCTCGTAGCCGAGGAATTGGCACTCGCCCACCGGCGCGCGGGTCATGCCGAAGAGGGCGTATGCCCGCTCGCCGAGCACCAAACCCGAAGCGCGGTCTCTGGGGCTCATCTCCTGCGAGTCCATGGCGTCAGCAATGGTCGCGGCCTTGCCCTGCCAGGTGAGGTGCGCAAAACACCAACGCGGCGCGCCGCCAAGGTACTGCATGCGGTCGAAGACGTGGGTGCCCATCTCCATGAGTTCGTTGCCGGCCTTGCGCCCGCTCTTGTTGTTGCCCCGCACCAGGATGACGTCGCCAATGTCGCCGTTCTCGATCATGTCCCGCATGCGTTTGAGCGACGGCCGCACGGTGGCCTGGTGATTGATGGCGAGCTTCACCCCAGCCTGGGCGCAGGCCTCCACCATCCGGTCGGCTTCGGCGAGATCCAAGGCCATGGGCTTCTCGCAGAGCACGTGCACGCCGTGTTCAGCAGCCGCCACCGTTGCGGCGCAGTGCTGGGGTCCCTGCGTGGCGATGGCGACCAGGTCCAGCCGCTCCGCCGCAAACATGGCGTGGTAGTCGGTGTAGCGCTTCTCAACGTTGAACGCATCGCCTATGGCATGCAGCCGGCCCTCGTCGATGTCGCAGACGGCAACAACGTCTATCTCTGGAATCTCGTAGAGCGCTGGGAGGTGCGACTTGCTCATCCCGCCACAGCCGATGAGCGCCGCCCGGTACCGTTTCATTGCTGATTTCCTCTCTTCCTACAAAAGTCTTCGCATCAGTCCGTCATTGCGGTGAAAACCGGAATCCAGGTCTTGGGTAGATTGCGACGCGAAACCGCCAAGCAGCGATCTCCCCCATCCAGGACCATCCCCTTCGGGGGTGAGAGGGCTGCGCGATCAACTCCGTGACTTCTCACTCGACGCGCTGGGTCTGGCCGGTTTCCGCGGCGCGGTAGATGGCGTGGACCACCTGGAGAACATGCAGGGACTCGGCGGTAGCGACCGGATGCGGTTCCAGGCCCAAGGCGCCCCGCACGGAAGCGCGCACCAAGCCGTAGTAGGTGGGCTTTGCGTCATCGGTGGGCGAATCGTAGCGAATTGTGCGGTGGGGCGCGGACCGCTCGGCCGGATGGGTGCTGTGCCACTCCAGGCTCTCCCAGTCGTTGGGCCGTCCCCGCAGCCAGCCTTGCGCTCCCCAGAGATGGAGGTGCGACTGCTTGTTCTTATCCACGTAATATGCTGAGGTGAGCGTGCCGATCATGCCGTCCGCAAAGCGCAGCACCGCGACGGCGGCGTCTTCCGTATCGATGGGCGCGCCGCCGACGACTGCGGTGAGCCCCGCGACTTCAACGATACGCTGGCCGGTGAGATGATGCAGCAAATCGACATAATGAATACCCAGCCACATGAGATGACCGCCGCCGGCATGGGCCTTTTGCGAAAACCAGGAGGCCTGCCAGTCCGCCTGCTGCACACGGGTCTGGTCGGCGATGAAATAGGTGTCGACGCCGTAGAGATTGCCCAGCGTGCCGTCGGCCACCAGGCGGCGCGCGTCGCGCAGGAACGGAAAACCCCGCGCGGCGAAAGCCAGGCCGATGTTGCGCTGCTGCGCGTTGGCAAGGTCGGCGAGTTCGGCGAACTCTTCCCATTGCAAACAGGCGGGCTTTTCCGCGAGCACGTGGCTGCCGTGGCGCAGGCAGGCGGCGATGGCCGCGGGCGCGGCGCGCGGTTCCAAGCTCACGATGGTGAGCTCCGGTTGGAAGGCGGCGAAGAGCGATTCTGCGTCAGGATAGTTGCCAACGAGGCGCGCGCCGAGGTGGGCCTGCGCGTGGGCCTCAATGTCAGCGGCGCCGTGTGTCACCAACGCCACCTGCGCGACTTCCGGCAGGTCGGCCAAGATTTCCAGGAAACCGGCCACGTGCATGGTGCCTGTGGGAGAGGTGATGACGGCGACGCGCGCTTGTGCGGCCATTGGTCACTCCTTCGTAGTATTCACGCCAAGATACAGATCGCGGCCTTTGACCAGCGCGTGCATCTTCTGGTCGGCGACAATGCGGGAGAGCATCCAGAAGCCGCAGTCGGGGTGCACCCACTTGATGCGCTCCGCACCCAATACGGTGACGGCGCGCTCGATGCGGCGCGCGATGAGATCGGGTGTTTCCACGGCGTTGTCCTTTATATCGACAACCCCGATACCCAGGGCAATATCGGGTTTGAGGTCCCGGAATACCGGTAGTTCCGCGTCGCCGGGCCGAGCGAACTCCAAGATCAGGTGATCGCATTCCAGCCGATTGAAGAACGGCAGCAGGTCTCTGAAAAGGCCCTGCTGGATGGTCTGACCGCCGTAGTTGCCAAAGCAGAGATGCACGCCTTTGTGCCCGCTGAAGCCGTCGAATACGCGGTTGATCACGTCGGCGGCCCATTCTCCGTCATGCGGAGCGCCGACGAGGTTGGCCTCGTCAATCTGCAACACCGGGGCGGCGAGACTTGCCGCTTGCTCCCTGTAGACATCGGCAATTGCAAATGCCAACTGGCGAATGTCGCGATAGTGAAGGTCGAGCAACGACTTCGCCAGCATGTACGGGCTGGTCACGGTAAACTTTAGCGGCTTCGTGGTAAGAGCGTCGCTGGCAGCGGCGGCAGGCAAGTCGAGCGTGCCTTCGCCGATGGCGCCTCTCACCACACCCGCCGGCTGTTTACGAAACTGCATGCCCGCCTGCCGGCGGAACGCCCCAACATCGGCGCGGCTAAACGACGCGTCGACGCCCGCCAGGGGGTGAATGAAGTATTCGATCATGCCTTGGGTTTCCGGGTGATTGACGTCAAAGCGGGAGAGCTCGCCATCCGTCACCACGTCGATGCCGGCAAGCTCCTGGGTCTTGAAGACCGTCAGCATGGCGTCGCGCAAAGCCGGTAAGCTGGGTTGGGCGAGCAGCCAGGCAGGCGCCGGATAGCTGCCCACCACGGTAGTCTGAATAGGCGGGGACGCGTGTTCTTGCACGGTTCTGGGCTCTGGGTCAGGTGAGGCTGCGGGCACGAGAATGAGTCCTCTTCGTCACTAAAGGAGGGGAATACACGACGAACCGGCTCCGGTAGGCGCGAGTGTGCGGCAACATTAGCCTCACTGTAGCCGCAATTGTGAACAGACACAAGCAGGAGCGATACGGACCTGCAATTGGTTGAAGTGAGGCGCAAGAAGCAGATTCAGCATCGCCGAACACAGTCAACGTGCCGCGCGCTCTGCCGATCGCACTGAGCTTGTCGAAGTGTGATCGGCAGAGCTTGCAAGCCTCTACCCTCGTCGCAGTCGGACTCTTACACAAGAGGTTGGATTGCTGAACGCAGATTGGAGCTCAAGAGTTCGAGCCACGCCGGAAAGGGCGGCTGATCCAATCCAGTAGCCTGCGCAGCGGCCGTGCGATCACTTTTCCATGTATCGCTTCATTGACCCTCACGAGATCCAATTCGTCACCGTGGTAGCGGACCGTGAACGTATCGCCATCTGGATTGAAGCTGACTTCCTGGACGTTCGCGAGTGACGCAAGGCCCTCCTGCGTACGCCGCGCTCATATGCTCGTGCACGCGAGACCGGCGACGTGGACTTCCATCTCCCTGGCGGGCGCAGGTTGCAAACCTGCGCTACCGGACTGGTCGTTCAGGGCTTCATCGCGTCGCAGAATCATGTGGGGATCGATGAAGAAGTTTAGCAGTCGGGGCATGGTTGCTCACCCTTCTGATTGCTTGACTATCGTATTCTGCTGGATGTCCGTTGGTAGTGAGCACTTTGGTAGGCTCGGTACGGGCAACCTCAAACCATGAACGGAATGCCCTGCGACAAGCGCAGAGGGAACGGTGCGCGAAGTGAATTGCCCTTCGACAAGGTCAGGGCGAACGTTGCACATACAGAAAGACGAATGCGTCAAATTCTTAGTCCAGTCCCGCGATTGGAGGGGGGCATGAAGCGGGATGCACTCATTTGCTTTTCAGCCAGCGGTCGAGAAACGCCACTGCCTGGATGTCCGTAATCTCTGCCTCGGGTTCGGTCTCGTGGCCGAATTCGTGAATGCGAATGCCGCACTTTTCCGGTATGCCAAGCTTTTCATAAAAGGCTTCAACCAACTTGAATTCCTGAATCGCATTGGGCCACCAGACGGCGCCGTCGTGCTTGCCGTCCTCCACGAAGAAGGCGCGCGGGCAGATGAGCGAAGCAATATCGGCATCGCCAAACTCATGGAATAAACCTGGGATGAACTGGAATTCGGAAGACGTCTCGATGAAGGAGCCGACTTTGATTATTTCCGGCTGCAGCATCTTGCTGAAGCGCTCGTTGAACCAGGCGGAGGAAACTACGGCCTGCAAGCGCTGCTCCAGCGCGCCCAGCCAAAGGGCGGCGCGACCGCCGCGTGAAAGGCCGTAGAGACCGATGCGGTCGTTGTCCACTTCCGGCAGCGATTCCAGGTAGTCCACGGCGCGAGAGAGCGTGAAGTACTCCAGCGCCTGAATGCTTTGGCCGATGAGGATGGCTTTGCGGTTTATCTGGTTCTGCGCGCGCCCTTGCTCCTGCGTGCGTAACGAGGGAATGTTGGGCACGTTGAAGCGGTCTTCGCCGTAGCCGCCGATCATGCGCGGGGCAATTACCACATAACCGTGCTTGGCGAGGCGTACGCCAATCTCGTGATAAGCGGCGCTATGCTCGGGATCGCAGAAGCCGCAGATTTGCTCCGGTGTGTGGTTCACCCCGTGCTGGGCAAGCACCGCCGGAAACGGCCCCTCGCCGTGGGGGCGAATGAGAACTGCATCCACGCGCACGTCGTCGAACGAGGTGTAGAAAACCCGTGACGCTGTGTAGGAATCGGTGGTGGCGATTTCCTCGCTGTGTGTTTCCAGATGCCCTCGCTCCCAGGGCCAGCCGCCAATCATGGCGAGCAGGCGTTCACGATTCGGCGCCACTGAGCGGGAGTATGCTGCCAAACTGGAGAAGTTCCGCTGCCAGCGATTGCCGCGCTCGTCGTAGCGCTCGCGGCATTGGCGCATGAGCCAGTTGTCGTACGCCTCGAAGAGCTGCTGCCGCAATGGGTCTACGTCGGCTCCGGTGAGTACGGGATCTTTGCTCTCCACGCGAAACCTTCCCTTTCAGTGCGGAAGGAGGGGGCCGCAAGACCTCCTCCTTCGCTTTACAATGTTCGATCTACTGGAATCTGCTAGCGCGTTTCGCCATGCTCTTCCAGGAAGTCGTCGAGAATAGTCTGGACCTGCTCTTCGGCTTCCTTTAGGGCTTCGGGAATCGTGCGGTTACCCGCCATGACGTCCGGCACAAAGCCGTTGACGAACGACAGCACCGCCGGTGCGCCCGGCAAGGGAATGACAAACTTGCGGTGCTGCATCATGCCGGCGGAGAAGCGCACGAAGTCATCGCCCTGGTGATATTCCTCAGACTCCGCTACGTCGGCCCGGATGGGCAGGCGGTCGAAGTGCAGGGCCCAGCGAATGTTGACATCGCGGCTGCCGAAGTATTCCAGGAACTTCCAGGCCTTGTCCGGCTGGGCGGAGTCTACAGTGAGATACCAGGTGTGGCAGCCACCGTAGCCAGCTTGTCGTCCGCCTTCGGGGATTGGATACGGAGCGTAATTGAATTCAAAGTCCGGTTGATTGGATATGATTTGTTCAGCGCGCTCCGAGTTGGTCAGGTGCATGTTGCCAACCACGCCTTGGAAGAACGGCTGGAAGTAGGCGGGATAGCTAGCTGCCTCACCCCAAAACTCCAACACCTGGTTGTAGCCGCCTTGGGAATCGAAGATGTTAGTCTTCTGCCAATTCAGAGCCTCAGTGGCTTCCGGGGTATCAAGGGTGACCAACCCCTCCGGCGAGGTCACCTCGCCGCCTAACTGCCACATAGGCACCATCCAGAGATGGTTGCCGCCGGTGCCGCGCAAGGGGTCGAAGCCCAGTTTCTCGATTTTGTTGCCGCTCACCGAATAGAGCGTGGAAATTGCGTCCTCGAGGTCCGTCCACGTCTCAGGCGGACTCTCGGGATCGAGCCCCACGTCGAGGTAGGCTTTGCTGCCGACGTAGAGGAAGCGGATGTCCGGGCCGAACGGCATGCCCTGCACCACATTCTTCCACTGCAGGTCGCCGCGCAGGGACTCCCAAATCTCCTCTTTCTTGATGATGTCAGAGGTTGCCATGTAGGAGTCTAGGCCGTGGGGAACTTTGAGGACGGCGAGGGTCTGAGCTTGCCACGAGCCGGCTTGACCCACGTCAAGTCCAAAGCCGGCGGCAACAGAGGTTACCATCTTGTCCATCCGGTTGCCCGCCTCGACCGTGGCATTTACCGTGATACCGGGATTGGCTTCCTGGAGCTCATTCACCACGTCCAAGCCAATGCCCTGGCTGAGGTCCCAGCGCGAAGTCGTGAAGACCCTGATTTCGTAGGTCTCTGGAGCAGCAGGCTGCTCTTCCGCCTTGGCCTCTGTCTCCTCTGCGGCGGCTGGGGCCGCCCCTTCGGTCATCGTCGTTGCTTGACCGCAGGCGGCCAACAGCGCCAAGCCAGCACCGGATCCGAGACCGAGCAAAACCTTACGTCGCGTCATTTTAAAGCTCCTTTGTGGATGCTCCAACCAACCGGTTGGATGCAGATTAGCAGCGCTAGTGCTGAGTGTCAAGGCAGGAAGAAGGTCTAAGTCATCGCTATTGTTGGCGGTGTGATGAGAAGGATTTGCCGGCCTAGTTGTGAGTTCATGGCAGCGAGGCTAGTGAGCAAGACTCCAGTGGCGAGCAACTGCGGCTGAAGACCGCTTGGCAAAAGGGAGATGGATTCCCGTTTTCACGGGAATGACGGACCGGACGGTCTGTCAATCATCCAGCAAGTTGGCAAAAGCAGCAAAGCAAGAGGCGGACCCTCACGCCAAGGCCCGTTGCCCTGTAATTGCCTGCGCGACTTGCGCGGAAGAGGCCAATGTGGCCCAGCGCGTTCCCACCAGCGGTGTGATCATGGCTTGGTCAAGGGCTGAGGCATGCAGGATCGCGTCACACGGCCAGTAGTTGGTGAAGCCAAACTCGCGGCTTTGGATCAGACTATAGAAGACGCACGCGCCGCCGTACTGTCCGGTGAGCACGACGTTCTTTATGCCTGCGTTGTTCAACATGTAGTCAAGGCCGGTGCCGGTGAAGGCCGAACTGGTCAGCTTCCTAACGACAATTTCTTCCCGTTGGGGCGCGAGTTCGTCGATAACGGACATGGCGTGGGAATCGAAATAGTCGTAGTCGCGGCCCCGCTGATACGGCACTGCCTCGCGAGCATCGGCGGTCCACTTGGCGTTGACGACGTGCACTACGAGCCCGCCGGAGGCGCGAAAGGCGTCGAGAATCGAGCGCAAGTTAGGGATGACGGTCTGTAGTTCAGACGTGAACCAACGCTCGCTCTCCTTGCTGCCGCTTCCCAGCCAGGACGGATCGCAGAAGCGACGCATCATGTCTACGATGATGAGGGCGGTCTGTTCCGGCGGCAGCGTCGCGTCGTCGGCAAGGTGTTTCGGTTTGAATTGGGCGGTATCGATGAGCATCAAGTGTACCCTTTCGTACTCTAGACATGATTTCACTGGATCAGCGGGGGACAAGACCCGCACTACAGATCAAAGTGCTGTTACCTCCGGTAGCGCAGGTTTGTAACCTGCGTCTGAACGAGATTGCACAGATTGCGTACTTTGGAGACAGAAGAGGAAAGAGCCATCACCGAGTATTCTTTGCCTTCGATTGAAATGGCAGGGCAAGATATTGCTTGCGCTGACGCCAATCAATGGTTGCCAAATTCACATGTACCAGCCGCCGTTGACGCTCAGTACCTCGCCGGTGATGTAACGGGCATCGTCCGATGCCAGAAACAGGATTGCAGCGGCAACGTCGTCTGCCGTGCCGAAGTGCCCCAGCGGTATCTGCTGCCGCACGTGTTCTTTGATTTCGGGATCGATGGCGCGCGTCATGTCGGTATCCATGAAGCCGGGAGCCACCGCATTGACCCGGACGTGATAGCGGGCGAGTTCGCGCGCCAGAGACTTGGTGAAGCCGATGGCGCCGGCCTTTGCGGCCGCGTAATTGGTTTGACCGATGTTGCCCATGAGCGCGATCACCGATGCAATATTGACTATGCTGCCCTTCTCACGCTCGCGCATGTGGATGGCGGCAGGCTTGGAGCAGTTGAACATGCTGCCCAGGTTCACGTCGAGGACTTCATCCCAGTGTTCGCGGGTCAAGTTGCGCAGGGTCGCATCCCGCAGGATACCGGCATTGTTGACCAGTATGTCCAGGGAGCCGAAAGCTTGGATAGCCTCTTCGACCATTCTGTTGGACGGCTCCTCCAAGGCAACATCGGCGCCAACGACAAGCGCGCGGCGACCCATACCCTCAATTTCCGCAGCCACAGATTCGGCATTGCGCCGGTGCGTGCCGGCTTTGTCCGGATAGTGGTTAATAGCTACGTCTGCGCCTTCGCGCGCGAGCATGAGGGCGGTGGCGCGTCCGATGCCTTGCGATGCGCCGGTTACTAGCGCGCGTTTGCCTGCGAGTCGCATAGACTTATTGCACCTCTCGTTCGACCAACGCCGCAATGCCCATGCCGCCGCCGGCACAGAGCGCGGCAATGCCCCGGCGGACGTTGCGGCGTTGCATTTCGTGAATGAGCGTCCCCAGAATGCGAGCGCCGCTGGCGCCGATGGGGTGTCCCACGGCGATAGCGCCGCCGTTCACATTCACTCGTGATCGATCCCACTTGAGCTCGGCTTCCACGGCCAGGACTTGCGCGGCAAAGGCTTCATTGATTTCGAGCAGGTCAATGTCGTCGAGCGTAAGGCCGGTTCTTTCCAGGAGTAGGCGAATTGCCTTTGCCGGACCTATGCCCATGCGCACCGGCGCGACGCCGGTGGTCTCGACCGCAACGAGAGTAGCGAGAGGCTGGTGTTGGTGTGCCTCCGCCCAGTCGGCGGACGCGATGACGACCGCGGCAGCGCCGTCGTTGATGCCGGAGGCATTGCCGGCTGTGATTGTGGTCGCGTCCTTGAAGGCCGGGCGGAGCGACGCTAGGGCTTCAGCATTCGTTTCCGGTCGCGGGTATTCATCGTCACTGATCACTTTGGGCGGTCCCCGGCGCTGCGGCACCGCGACGGGCGCGACTTCGGCAGCAACGTGACAGGCGCGCGCCGCCGCTGCGTAGCGCTGCTGGCTCTGCAGCGCGTATTCGTCCTGCGCTTCACGGGAAATGCCGTACTCTTGCGCGAGCGAATCGGCGGTATTTGCCATATGGCAGTCGGCAAATGCGTCCCAGAGGCCGTCACCGAGGAGGGTATCCACCACCGCGGCATGTCCCAACTTGCTGCCCCAACGCGCCCCGGGCAGCACGTAGGGAGCATTACTCATACTCTCCATGCCGCCGGCCAGCGCCACGTCAATCTCACCTAAGCGGATGTATTGCGCGGCCAGCGCCACGGACTGCAAGCCGGAGGCACAGACCTGATTGATGGTCATGGCGGGAGTGGTTTCGGGGACACCGGCGCGCATGCTGACCTGACGCGCGGGATTCATGCCGCTGCCGCCCTGCAAGACCTGGCCGAGAATCGCTACCTGCACAGCGGCCGCCGCTACGTCTGCCCGCGCCAAGGCTGCCTGCGCCGCGTGGACGCCAAGATCAGGCGCGGCAAGTTCACTGAACGCCCCGCCAAACTTGCCGATTGGCGTACGGGCCGCGCCAAGGATAACGGGATGTCGTGTACTCATCTCCTGTTTCTACCTTTCTCGTTCTTAGTCCAGCGTAACGGGTTGCGTCGAGTAACGTGGAACAATTCCGCTTCTATCATGCTGGTAGATTGCGGAAGAGGACTCTCTCCAGGTAAAAGGTTCACTCGGTGACACTGCCAACGCGACGGGCTCAGGCAGCAATTCCAATTCTCAATCTTGCCCTCTCATTCACGGAGGGGGTTGAATTCATGTCTGAACAACAGTGAGCGGAAGTCACCTCATAAAGTATTCCGACTGTCTCGCTCCGCGAACATGCCGTCCACTGGGCGGGGGACAAGCCCCGCGAAACACGTCCTCAGCTTCCGTGCTGCGTTAAATTCGACGCCTCACCTAGAAGAGGCGGCACATCTGAAATGGAATCTACAATGAAATCCGGTTTGACCGGGGAGTTTTCTAGCGTCTCGCTCGAGTATTTCCCGGTTCGCACCAAAACGCTCAGCGCACCGATTGCGCGGGCCCCGGCAATATCGGTAGTCACGTCATCGCCCACGACGACTACCTCGTGCGGCGAACAACCAATCTGCTCAATCGCCAACTTGAAGAAGTCCGGTGACGGCTTGCCAAGCACTCTTGCGGTCTTGCCGGAACCATACTCCAAGAGGTGCACGAAGGCGCCGGTATCCAGATTGTAGCCTTCGCCACTTACGAAATACCTGCCCTTTTGCAGAGCAATGAGCTTGGCTCCCGCCATGACATGCCGGAACGCGGCATTAAGCACTCGATAGCTCAGGGAGTCGCGAAAATCCCCGACAACTACATAGTCTACGGCACCTTCCTCAGCATGAAAAGGCGCAAACTCGTTTGCGAGTTCGCTGGAAACTAAGCAGTAACTGCGCGAGTCCGGGTGTTCCCACAAGAAGCGCAGGGCCGCGCTGGCGGCACTGAATATTTCCAGTTCTGCGACCGGCAGGCCCATGGCAGCGAGCTCGCGACGCAGAATACAGGCGGGCTTTGAGTCGGTATTGGTAAGGAAGCGCAACGGGATTCCCAACTTCCGCAACGCCGTCAGGGCTTGAACGGCGCCTGGGACTTGCGCGCCTTCAAAGTAGAGCGTGCCGTCCAAGTCCAGCAAGACGGCCTTGACACGGCTGTGTTTGATAATGGCCTTTGCTGCCGCGAAACTCATGGGCTTCCCTAGTGACACTGCCAGCAAGGCGCTGGCGTGCTACGTGAATTGCCGCGCCAGATCCAATGGCGCATCGCGAAACAGGCGCGTATCCATGGGACGCAAATCAGATGCGATGTGCGGCCTGAACGCCATGTGGGCGAGCAGGTCTCTTTCCAAGTCCAGGCCGGGAGCGAGTTCTGTGAGGGTTAGCCCGTGATCGGTAAGGGTGAAGACCGCGCGTTCGGTCACGTAGATGATGTCACGGCCCAGCGAGCGCGCGTAGGCGCCGTTGAAGGTGATTTGCTCGACCGCCTCCACGAGCTTGGGGTGCTTGCCCTCCCGGACAACCTGCAACGCGCCTTCATGTACATTGACTTCCAGTCCGCCAGCCGTAAATGTGCCGCAGAACACCACGCGTTTCGCACTGTGGCTGATGTTCACAAAGCCGCCTGCACCCGGCACGACATTGCCAAAACGGCTGACATTCACATTGCCGGCTGCATCAATCTGGGCCGCGCCCAGGAAGGCGATGTCCAGTCCGCCGCCGTCATAGAAGTCGAACATGTAGGGCGTATCGATGAGGGCCGTGGGCATGTAAGAAGCGCCAAAGGAGAGGCCGCCCGCGGGGATGCCGCCGATGGCGCCGCTTTCGACCGTCATAACCAGGTCATCGATGATGTTCTCCTCAGCCGCCACCGCCGCAATGCTTTCCGGCAGGCCAATGCCGAGGTTCACAATGTCGCCTTTCCGGAGTTCCAGTGCGGCGCGGCGGGCGATGACTTTGCGCTCGTCGAGGGGATGCGGCGGGAATTCTGGCGCCGCGCCGCGTGTTTCAGCAACGTATGCCGGATTGAAGTCTTCACTAAATGTCTGCCAGTGCTCGGCGGGATCAGCCACCGCGACGACATCAACCAAAATTCCGGGAATCTTGATCGCGCGCGTGGGCAGCGGTGTAGAAATCGTGCGCTCTACCTGCGCAATCACCGTGCCGCCGCAATTGTGCACGGCCTGCGCGACGCTGAGCATTTCGCCGTAGACCGCTTCGCGTTCCATACTGATGTTGCCGTCGGGATCGGCGGTCGTGCCGCGAATCAAGCCCACGTCGAGCTGTATGCGCGGATAGAAAAGGTGTTCATTGCCGTTCAATTCGACAACCTGGACGAGTTGCTCCGGCGTGGAAGCCGGATTGACGCGCCCGCCTTCCAATCTGGGGTCAACAAACGTATTGAGGCCGACGTTGGTGAGGGTGCCCGGCTTACCCGCCGCGATGTCGCGAAAGAGATGGATGATGACGCCTTGAGGGAAATTGTAACCCTCGATCTTGCCGTCCAGGACGAGTTGGCAGAGCGTGGGCGCCAGGCCCCAATGGCCGCCAATAATACGCTTGACGAGCCCTTCGTGGCCGAAGTGATTGAGGCCGCGCGTTTGGCGGTCGCCCTGACCGGCGCCATACATGAGCGTGAGGTCGCGGGGTTCACCGGTTGTCAGAAAGCGGCGCTCTACGGCCGCGGAGAGGGCTTCGGGGTGTCCGATGCCGACGAATCCGCCCACGCCGATGGCCGCGCCGTCCTGGATGAGCCAGACCGCCTGGTCGATTGAGAGAAACTTGCCGCCCATCCATCCTCCCTGCTTGTTGCCGCCGATGCGCGCGGAATGCCCGCCTGAAGCTTCTGAACTCATGCCGCGCCCGATCCGCGAGGGTGTGAAAAACTGCGCCTCTGCCAAGCCGCTAACTGAGCAGCTTGCTGACCCTTATGATAGCGATTCTCAGATTGGATGTCTTTGCGACCTCAGGGAGTTGTGTTTACCATGAAGATGCCAATCGGAAGCGCGATTGCCCGCGGAGAGATTCAACAGCACGCCGCAAGGACGCGCTTGTGTCGCGCCGACCGTGGACGAAGCAATTGACATAACACTCTGGATTGTTACCTAACTCTTTATGCAACCTGGATATGCCAGGCGAAGGAAGACACATGCCAGCGGAGACCTTCTCGCTTTGGGCGGCCGGGTGCGCGCACGTAGGCACGGAGAAGAGATTTGGCCGCGAGAGCTTGGCCGAAGCGATCCGGCAGTCTGAGCACGGCGGGGCCGAGGGCGGCCCAGCGTTTCACTGGGACATCATGTTGCATCTCGGCGACCTCTCCGGCAATCAAGGCTCGCCGGACGCTGAGGAGGGCGCGGAGGTGGTTCGGCAATTCGGCGCTGCCCAAGCACACCGCCGCGAACACTTCTATAACCTTGCGGGCAATCACGATGCCACGTTCTATACCGAGCCGACCCAGTGGTGGTTTCGCAAGTAGGTAGATCCAACCGGTGAGAATCCGCAGTTCTCCGGCGTCGCCGCAGCGCGGCGACCGTACCCAATCGAGGGAACGTGGGAGCGGTACGCCTTTCGCGTGGGCAACCTGCTCTTTCTGATGATGAGCGACCGCAACGATCTGCCGCCGCCGGTCGGTCGTAACCCGCGGGGCGGCGGCTATCCCGCGGGCGCGGTCACGGGAGCGACGTTTGCGTGGTGGCGCGAATTGGTGGAGGAGAACCCGGATTGCATCGTGGCTTCCGCGCATCACCACATGCTCAAGGAGACCACCGTCGCGTCAGGGCCGTGGGAAGGCTACCAGAAGGATGAGCACGGCGCGTGGCGCGGCCACTACCACGGCTATTTCGCCGACGGTGGACCCGAAGGGGCTTCTTATCTGTATTACGTGAACGGCCAGCCCGATGCCCAGGCGTTCGAGCGTTACCTGGCGGCCCGGCCCGGCGCGATCGACCTGTGGCTGGGCGGCCACACCCATACACATCCCGACGATCGGCACGGCGGTCGCTCGCATGTGTAAAGAAAGTGGGACGTAAACTTCATCAACTGCGCCGCTCTCGCCCGGCACCATGCAGGGCGCACGACTCTACCCATGAGCCGTCTCTTGACGTTTACGGTAGGCAGCGAAGAGGTCCGTGTACAGTGTTATCTCCACACATCGGACTATGCGCCGCAAGGGTGGTATGCCAGGGCTGAGCGTACGATCAAGCTGGGGAAGCCGTTCCGCCCGTAGCATTGCAGCAAGAGTGCAGCCGCACTTTACTTGAGATCAACACGGGAGGTGTCTTCGTGGACGCAGCAGCACTAACGCAAAAGCATCGATTCTACGGGTTGCAGTCTGTGCTGGAAGTTGCCGACGTGGAGGCCACGGCGGCCTGGTACTGCGATGTTCTAGGTTTCACGCTTGACTTCGTGGATATGGCGCGCGGGGGGCATGCCCGTGTTTCCATCGGCGGGGGAGCAGGCAGAAGTACGCAGCGCATGCGCTTTACCGGGTACCGCCGCCGGCACGGCACTGAGCCGGTAGTCGCAGGTTACACCTATATTCACTGCCTAGAAATCGATGGCCTCTATGCGGAGTACCGAAGTAGAGGCGTCACTATGCGGCCGGGTTACGAGAACGGTCCCATCACCAAGCCCTGGCAGCTACGCGAGTTCGAGATAGAAGACTGCAACGGCCACATCCTGCTCTTTGCCCAAGAACCGGGTTGATCTGGACTGAGAGTCCGTCTACAAAGCCGATCATTCCGCGAGCGAAGCGACGTTCCATGCGTCCAGTGGCGTGAATTGGGTCGTATCGAGGTCAAAACCGTAGCCGAACGGCGCGTCCACAATGCTCGACACGTCGACCCGTCCCTGGCGCACGTCGAGCGCCGGATACCCCTTTTTGTGACGGCGATAGAAGGTGCCGTGCGTAGCCAGCACCTGTTCCTGGACTTGCTTTGGGTACATACTGAGCCCCGCAAAGTAGTGGTGACCGTTGCGCTCAGCGTGTGTGATGCCGAGATTGGCCGCCACCGTGAGGTCTTGGATCATCGCCACCGGTCCCACGCTGCAGAGGTCCTCGCTGCTCAAGATGAATGCCTGCGTTGGATCCTGCCGGCGATAGTGGGCAAGCAGGCAGGCATTCACGATCCCGCGGAACACGCCTTTGCAGTTCTTATGGCTGCCGCCCGCGTAACCGCAGGCGAGCGCATCGCCGAGACTGCGCATTTCACCATCGGATTCATCGATGATCAAGGGCGGTCGGCCATCCCACCGCTGCAAGTCCGCCCGCACCGCCTCACCCAGCGCAAAATCGCGATGGAGCGGCTGTTCTACAAATAACGCGCGGTTGAGGAAGGAACGAAGCGTGGATTCGGCTTGGATCGTCTCCCAGAACTCTTGAAACGGGCCGACTTCCGTATAGAATTCGTTGCCGTCAAGGGTGTGGGCGTAGTCGGCGGGCGCATGCGTTTCCATGATGCGTGCAATGCGCTGCAGCCGGTCAATGTCGGCGGAAGTATCGCCGGATAGCTTGATCTTGAGGTGAGTCAGACCATAAAATTGCACGCTTGCTTCCAACGATTGCGGCAAGCCATCAGTCAAGCGCTCTTCGAGCGGGACGTCGCTATCCGTGAGCGGGTCGGCCAGTCCGACCGTGTGCCGAATAATCATCGTGCGCTTGGCGCGTTCCGGGAGTAAATCGGCGGGCTTTGAACCAGCGAGCTCTTCATGAAGGGCGCCGAGGCGAACTCCGAGTGAGTTATCGCGCATGGCATGTGCGAGAGTGCGCCCCGTGGCGCGGCAAAAGGCGTCAATGACCGCCCGCTCCACCATGGTTACACCAAAGCCCCACAGCAGAGGCGGATAGCTCATGCCAGCCGCCCACTCCAATTGGCGCAAGTACACTTCGTGCCAAAGGTCGAATGGCGTTGACGCGGCAGGCATGTCCAGGGTGAAGGCAACGGCTTGGCGTATGACGGCAAGCATTTCGTCTAGGTCTTCAGCGAAGGTGGTGTCGGGATTCTTGGTGAACCACTTCGGCGGCAGGCCCTCTGCCGCAACGCCCACGGCTGTCGTGCCGTCTACTTCCGCCGTCACGCGCAGGAAGAGGTGGGGCACGGACTCCAGCGAGGCAATGCCGTAGCGAAACGGCATGCGCGTCCTCATGTTGAGGACATTGAGATGGATGTCTTGTACTGAAATCTTCACCTGTACCATTCCTCCTAGCGCTACTCCTGCTCCATCATACTCTGCAACATCCGCCGTTTCATCTCTTTTTTCTCTGAGGGATACACAAAAGGGGGGCTATTCTCTCAGTTTCTCTTCACGTTGTTTTGAGATGATAGAGAGAAAGTGTCCGCGGCACTCAGGATCTTGCAAGGAGAGGAATAGGAAATGGCGAATGCCAGAGTATTTTGGCTGGTGATCAGTGTCTTCCTGATGGCTGGCATGCTCGCAGGCTGCGCCGCAACGCCGTCCGCAACCGCTCCCAAGCAGGACTTGATGCAGCGTGATACGCCCGCTCCAATTAAGGCCCCTTCACAAGTAACCCCGACAATTGAAGCCCCCGCAGAAGAGACTCCTACGAGCGACGACAGTGCCGTCGTCAACATTCTCCTCCTTGGGGTAGACTCGTGGGATGCGCTCTCAGGACGCAGCGACGCCATTGTCGTGGTGAGCGTTGACTTGGAGCACGAGCGGGTGTTGCTTACCTCTGTACCCCGGGACCTGCAGGTGAGCCTTGGCACCAATGCCGAGCCGCAGCGGATCAATGCGGCGTATGCGTACGGAGGCGCAGAGTTGGCGCGCGCCACGCTTGAGCAAGTGCTCGAAGTTGATATACCTTACTACGCCGTTGTAAACTTCTCCGGATTTGCGCGCATCGTCGATACGCTTGGCGGCGTAACGATTGACGTACCGGATGACATTGTCGACTTGCAGTTTCCGGCCATGAACGGGATAGACTACGAGCCCTACGTCCTCAAGGCCGGCGTGCATCAGTTCGACGGCGATGCCGCGTTGAAATATACCCGGACGCGCAAGTCCAGTCCGAATGGTGACTTTAGCCGCATGGACCGCCAACTGCAAGTAATGCGCGCCCTCAAGGCCCAGGTGCTTACGCCGCGCACGCTGCTCCAAGTGCCAGCGTTGTACAGAGAAATGCGCAATGCGGTCGATACCAACATCACGTTGGAAATGACCGTGCGCCTCGCGTGGCTGGCCAGCACCATTGACGGGGACGCCGTGAATTCTTACGCCATCGATGAGGATTCCGGCCTTGTAACCGCCCGGATCTTGGACGGGATGTTTGTGCTCCAACCGGACCTCGTTGGAATTCGCGCGGCGGTGCACGAACGTATTGTTGCGCTTGCCGACGAGAGTCGGCAGGTTGCCGGAGCGGAGACGAGTCCATAGTTCACGTCAGATGCCACGAGCGGAAGTTGCTGCCGGTACCTCATATCCCCATGACGTCTACCAATTCGCGTACGGCGTCCGCCGACTGGTTGAGCAGGGCGCTTTCCGCGGCGGTGAGGTCGAGATCCACAATCTGCTCCACGCCGCCGGCGCCGAGTTGAATGAGCACGCCGACGTAGACACCGCTGATGCCGTACTCGCCTTCCAAGTACGCCGCACACGGCAAGACCCGCTTTTGGTCGAGGAGGATGGCGTCGATCATTTCCACAAGCGCCGCGCCCGGCGCTTCATAGGCGCTGCCGAGCTTCAGAAGGTTGACGATTTCGGCCCCGCCGTCGCGGGTGCGCTGAATTATCTCTTCCAGGCGGTCAGGCGCGATGAAGTCAGTGATAGGCTTGCCGGAAACACTGGTGTAGCGCGGTAGCGGGACCATCTGGTCGCCGTGTCCGCCGAGCACGTAACCGGTAATGTCGCGCATGGATACACCGAGTTCTTGGGCGAGAAACGTCCGATAGCGCGCCGAATCGAGCACGCCGCCCTGTCCCACGACACGGTTAGTGGGAAAGCCGCTTACTTTCCAGGCAAGCTGGGTCATAGCGTCAACGGGATTGGTGACGACAATAATGATGCAGTCAGGAGAGTGCTTGACGATTTCGCCCGTAACCGCCGTAATGACCTTCTGATTAACCGCCAGCAGGTCGTCACGGCTCATGCCGGGCTTGCGGGGACTGCCGCTCGTGATGACGACAAGATCGGAGCCGGCGGTGTCGGCATAGTCATTGGTGCCGATGATGTCGGAGTCATAGTTGACTATTGGCGCCGCTTGCAGGATGTCCAGCGCCTTGCCCTGCGGTAAGCCCTCAACGATGTCAATGAGCACGATATCCGCATAGTCCCGCTCGGCCAAGCGCCGCGCACAGGAGCCTCCGACCTGACCTGCGCCAACGACAGTTACTTTCTTACGCATTCTGCGATGTCCTCCATTGTCCTACTCATGTCCTCAGGCTACGGGTGGATTGAACTATTGTTTCCGCATCGATAGAGCATTGCGCGGTTTGGCGCGCCGGCAAACCCGCGCAACCGCATTGCCGGATGTCCGCGAAGTCTATTGGGAAAACACTGAGCCCTCAATCTGCACTACTACCGGAGACATTTGCCGGACCCGGACGCACCGGCAATTGCCAACGCCAGGCAAGCTATGCCAGCGGCAGCGCATGGAGCCGTTCCCGTACCGGATTGGTAGAAACGACGTGGCGATTGAGGCCGAGGTCCGCGTCGTCGATGCCCAGCGCCATGCCGATAAGCTGGGAGAGGTGAAGAATCGGCAGGTTCAGGGGTGTTTGCACTACTCTGGCGGCGTCCGGCTGCTGCGCGTCCAGGTTCAAGTGACAGAGCGGGCAGGGCGTGACCATGAAATCGGCGCCTTGCTCCTGGGCCTCTCCCACATGATTGCCCGCCATGGTGAGGGAATTCGTGCGGTTCATGGTGATAATGGGGAACCCGCAGCACTTTTTCTTGCCGGAGTAGTCCACCGGCGTTGCCCCGCAGGCCTCGATGATCATTTCCAGATAGACTCCGCGTTGAGGAAAGTCGTGGTAGCCCAGAACGTCGGTGGGCCGCGAAATGTAGCAGCCATAGAAAGGCGCGACATTTAGTTCAGACAAAGGGCGCTTTACCAGCGATCTCAAGTTCTCCAGACCGAAGTCCTCCACCAGCACCCACATGAAGTTGCGGGGATTGGCGGTACCGGAATACGAGAGGCCCTCTTCCGCCAGCATTTCGTTGATTTCCGCCAGGTACTCCGGCCGGGCCTTGAGCCGTTCGTTGACACCGCTCATCACGCCCTGGCACGTGCTGCAAATATTCATGAGCGGCAGTCCGGTCTGTTCCGCCAGCGCAAAGTTGCGGGCGTTCAGGGCATCGGCCAGCTTCTGGTTGCGTTCGCTGATGACACCGGCGCCGGTGCACGAAGCGGTCTCCATCAGTTCGAGTTCCATGCCGATGTGTGCCGCCACGGCGGTGAGTGACTGCATGAGTTCAGGACACGCGCCGCGTGAGACGCAACCGGGAAAGAAGGCGTATTTCACTTTGAGGACCTCACTCCTGGGACAGACTTCGCTTTTTGCGCAGAAAGTGACTCCTGCGCCGACTTCGCTCTCAGCGCCGACTTCGCTCTCAGCGCCGACTTCGCTCTCAGCGCCGACTACGCTTCTTGCGCAGCCTCCACCTTTTCAAAGAGGCGCTGTACGTTGCCATGGCCGGGAATCTTGTGATGAAACGGGCCTGACGCTAGCGGCAACTTGCCCGCGCGCAAGAGGCGCACGCCGCCGGGCACGTTCTTTAGTTGCTCAACCGGATTCATACCAATGGACTTTAGCAGGAGCATCGGTTCGTCCAAAATGCCGCTGTCGCGGATAATCCCTTCAAATGCCACCGCGTGGCGCGTTCCGGCATTGTTCGTGACCCCGGCGCTTTGGGCGCGCTCGCGGATTTCCACAATGCGTTCCAGCGGCGCGACGCCTTTGGGACAAACCTCGACGCAGAAAAAGCAGTGTGTGCAGTCGTAGACACCGCCGTAGTCGCTGAGTTCCTCCAACCGCTCTTGCCGGGCTTCGTCGCGCGGGTCGTCAACGAAGCGGTAGGCCTTAGCCAGCGCCGCGGGGCCGATGAAGTTCTTGTCCACTTCCAGGGAGGTGCAATCGGAAACGCACGCGCCGCACATGATGCAATTCATGGCCACGGTTAGGTCGAGGATGGTCTCATTTGGCACCAGGTACTCACGTTCCGGCACCGGCTGTACAGGTTCCAGCCAGGGCTTCACCTGGCGAATTTTATTCCAAAACACATCCATGTCTACGATGAGGTCTTTGATCACCGGCATGTTGCCGCCCGGTTCTACCGTGATAGCTTCAGACGACTCCTGCATGTCTGTAGCTTTGGTAGCGCAAGCCAGCCGTGCCTGACCGTTGACACGCATCATGCACGAACCGCAAATGGCAGACCGGCACGAGCAGCGCACGGCCAGCGTGCCGTCCACGTACTCCCGGATGTGAATCAGACAGTCCAAAACCGTGGCGTTTGCCGGTACGTCAACCTCGTACTCGCGCCAATACGGCGCTGGGCTCTCCGCCTCGGGGTCATACCGCCGCACATTGAGCTTGAATTGCATCTAGTACGTTCTCCTCGCGGGTTGCCACTGGGTAATTGTTACCGGCAAGGCTTCCAGCCGCGGGCCGCCGTCGCCCGCGCGGCCGGAAAGCCGCGCGTACACCAGCGTATGCTTCAACCAGTCGTCGTCGTTCCGGTCGGGATAGTCCGTGCGGTAGTGCGCGCCTCTACTCTCGGTGCGAAAGAGTGCGCTGGCTACAATCGCTTCCGCCACGTCGAGCATCAGGCCGACTTCAAGAGCGAAGAGCAGGTCGGTGTTGAAGACCTTGCCCTTATCGTCCACACCGACGTTCTGACACCGTTCCTTGAGTTCTGCGACTATGTTTTTTGCTTTTTCCAAGCCTCTCTGATTGCGGAAGACGCCAACGTCCTGGTGCATGGTCTGACCCATTGTGAGTCTGAGTTCTGCCGCGCGCTCTCCGCTCTCGCCGTCACGGGCGAGAATGCCGTTGATGAGCTCCTGGTCTTGCTGCAAGCGCGATTCCGGAATCTCAGGTGTGGAAATGGCGTCCGCGTAGAGCACGGCGGACGTGCCGGCCCGCTTGCCGAACACGAGGGTATCCAGCAGTGAGTTGGCCCCCAGGCGATTGCCGCCATGCACCGAGACACACGCGGCTTCTCCGGCTGAGTAGAGGCCCTTGACGAACGTGGCCCCCTCGATGTCCGTCTTGATGCCGCCCATCATATAGTGCATGCCGGGCCGCACGGGGCACGGCTCTTCAATGATGTCAACGCCCTCATACTCCAGGCCAAGCTCACGAATTTGGCTGAGCTTTTGCAGAATGATGTTGCGGTCGAGGTGGCGCACGTCGAGCAGAACGCAACCGTTTATATCGCGGCCTTCATTGATCTCAGTCTGCTCGGCACGCGAGACCACGTCACGGGATGCCAATTCCATCATGTTCGGCGCATAGCGCTGCATGAAGCGTTCGCCGTCAGCATTGATGAGAAAGGCTCCCTCACCGCGCGCACCTTCCGTCATCAGCGCGCCGTTACCCGGCAGGGTGGTGGGATGGTACTGGACCATTTCCATATCCATCAACGGCGCGCCCACCCGGTACGCTTGCGCGTAACCGTCACCCGTGCAAATGAGGGCATTGCTGCTTGGTTCGTATACCCTACCGGCGCCGCCGGTGCAGAGCACTACTGCTTTGGCCTTGATGAGATGGAGTTCGCCGGAACGCAGGTCCATGGCGACCACACCGCAGACAGCGTCATTTTGGCGCACGAGCGACGTGACGAACCACTCTTCGTAGACGGTAGTTCCCGCCTTCATGAGCTGCTCGTAGATCACGTGGAGCAAGACCTGGCCGGTGATATCCGCGATATAGCACGTGCGCTTGCGTGCCTGGCCGCCGAATGCGCGCATATCGATTTGGCCGCGTGAGCCCCGGTTGAAGATGACGCCCATGTGCTCGAGCTCAATAATTGTCTCCGGCGCCTCGCTGCAGAGCACCTCAATCGCATCTTGGTCGCCGAGGTAGTCGCTGCCCTTTACCGTATCGTAGGCGTGGTCCTCCCAGGGATCGTCCTCTTCCATGGCGGCATTGATCCCGCCCTGCGCAGCATTCGAGTGGCTACGTACGGGGTGCACCTTCGTGAGAATGGCGACGCTCGCGCCTTGCCGTGCCGCATGCAAAGCCGCCTGCATGCCGGCCAGACCGGCGCCAACCACTAAGACATCATGCTCCAGCACGCTTTGGCACTCCTCTGCGAATGTATCTCACACCCGGCAGGTCTTCTAAGAGAGGGGCTGGGTAGACCCTTCAAAAGGCAAGACCGCAGTCTTTTCGCGCAAACGAGCGCATCTACTTGCATGCGCTCGGACTTGGCGCGGCATTAGCCCGCAGTCACTAGTATACCGTTCAGGCGGCACGAATGTTAAGCGGGACGCCGGCAGTCTCTCTCTGACGTACAGAAGCGAACCCCATCTGGTCGAGGTCCGCTTGCAAATCCACTTGGCTATTTTAGAATCCTGCCGGGCGCTAGGCCATCTGCTCAAACAGGTTTTCCACCACCGTCATGGGGTCTTTGATTACTTCCGGTCGATTGTTCCTGATGTGGTCTTCAAACGTGGGCTGCTCGGCCTGATAGTACAGTCCCAGGTAGAGCGGGTCTTCACTGGCGGCGTACTGCAGCGCAGCGCTGAAGTCGGTTGGGTCGAAGTCACCGGGCAGGTCTTCAGTGGCGTCCCGATAGTACTTGAAGGTGTTGACCGTATTGAATGTCGGGCACGGGCTGTAGGTATCTATAAAGGCGAACCCATCGTGGGCGATGCCGCGGGCAATGAGATCGGCCAGTTCCTTGGGCTTGCTCGAAAAGCCGCGCGCAACGAACGTGCAGCCGGTGGCAAGCGCAAGGAGCAGCGGATTGACCGCCGGATCGCTGGCGCCTTGCGGAGTAGCCTTCGTTGCCAGACCACGCTCTGCTGTGGGAGAAGTCTGCCCTTTTGTAAGGCCGTACACCGCATTGTCCATCACCACATAGCAGATATTCAGATTGCGGCGAATGGCGTGAACCAGGTGTCCAACACCGATAGCGAACGCATCGCCGTCCCCTCCCATGGCCAAGACGGGCATGTCGGGCTGCACGGCACGAATGCCGGCGGCAACGGGCATGGCGCGCCCGTGGACCGTGTGGAAACCGTAGGCGTCGGTAAAGAAGGGCAGGCGGCTGGAGCAACCGATGCCGGAAACGATGATGACGTTCTTGGGATCGAAGTTATGGTCGCTCAGCGCTTTGAAAACGGCGTTCAAGACGCCAAAGTCACCGCAGCCGGGGCACCAGGTCGGACGCTCCTCGCCCTTGTAGTCGGCAACCTTACGCTTTTCTACGGTTACGACGCTAGACATGCTGTGCGACTTCCTCTCTTATCTTGTCCAGGAGCCAGTCAACGCGAAACGGCATGCCGCCGAATATGTTTACCCGCACGTAGTCGCGGGGGTACTGGCTCGCAATCATATTGGCAAACTGACCGCTGTAGTTGACTTCCGGCAGAATTATGACGCGCTTGCTTTCAATAAAGGGTCGTAGCTGCGGGTCCGGCAGCGGCATGAGCATTCTTGGCGCCAACATGTCGAGCTCAATGCCCTCCAACTCCGCATTGCGTATTACTTCAATAACAGAGCCTACCGTAGAACCCCAGGTGAGAATGCCAATCTCTGCACTCGGGTTTCCGAAGCGGTCTGCTTCGGGCGCCTCGAGCGCGGCGCGCTCCAGTTTGCGGAAGCGCTTCTGGGTCATAATTGTATGTGTTGCCTCATCATAACGATGCAGGCCTGCTTCGTTGTGCTCAAGTCCCGTGGCGATATACTGGCCGCCCGCCTGACCGGGAATGGACATGGGGGAGACGCCGTTCTCAGTGAGCACGTAGCGGTTGTACTCGCCATTCATGCTGTCGACGCCGTTTCCGTTCTCCGAGAACAAGACACGGTCAATTACGTTGACCTCGTTCAGGTTGGGTCGGGGAATACTCTCGGACCGCACGTTGAGCAGGGTGTCGCCAAGCAAAACAACCGGTGTCTGATATTTCTCAGCGAAGTTGAAAGCGTTGACGGTTTGGTAGAAACAGTCTCTAACCGACGTCGGTGCGAGCACAATGCGCGGACACTCGCCGTGACCGGCAAATGCGGCCTGGTTGAGGTCGCCCTGCTCGTGCCGCGTCGGCATGCCGGTAGATGGCCCCGCCCGCTGCGCATCGACTATGACGCAGGGCAGTTCAGCCATTGCGGCAAGACCAAGCATTTCAATCATTAAGCTAAAGCCGGGGCCGGAAGTCGCCGTCATTGCTTTGGCGCCGGCGTATGAAGCGCCCAGCACCATGCCGATGGCTGCCAGTTCGTCCTCGGCCTGCAGCGCGTGACCGCCGGTTTTCGGTAGGTGGACTTCCAAGAACTCTTTGATGTCGCTGGCGGGCGTGATCGGATACCCTGACATGAAGCTACAGCCGGCGGCAATGGCGCCCAGGCCGATAGCTTCGCTGCCGCTCACCATGATTTCGCCCGAATGGGTTTTCTCCGGGTAAAGGGCGAAGTTATCGCGCTGCGGGACGTGTTCGATGACGTAGTCTATGCCGGCCCTGAGCGCGTCTAAGTTCTTCTGAACGACCGCTTCACCCTTGCGCAGCCACCGCTCCTCGATTAGGGAGTCAAGGTGTTTCGTCGGCAGACCGAAGAGTTCCGCCAAGGCGCCCACGGCAACCACGTTCTTGGCGATGGGAAACTTAAGCTGGTTCTTCGCGATGTCATTTAGCGGAAACTCCACTTGCACAAAGTGGCTGTCGGCGGACGGCGTGACCTCTGACGGGTCGTAGACCAGCAAGCCGTCATCCTTGGTTTCCGCTGCATTGCGGTCATACGCCTCCTGATTGAAGGCGAGCAGAATGTCTACGGAATCGCCTTTGCTATAGGAGCGGTACGCATTGAGCCGAATCTGAAAGAAGGCGTGCCCGCCCTTGATCTCTGATGGCGGCTGGGAGTAAGTAAGTACGTGAAATCCGCCCCGCAATGCCGCCTGGGTAAGCAATTGGCCGGTTGAGACAATGCCTTCTCCGGCCTCGCCGGCGACGCGGATGACTAGGTCGTTTCTCGTCATTTATCTAATGCTTTGCTTCCTACGACACTTCCCTTTTGCTTCGCATGCGCTTTCGCATCCTCAGCGAAAGTTTCCCTGGGCGCTTTCCGATAGCGCTGAATCACAATAGTAATCGCTCTTCTAATTATATACCAGCAGCGCGTATCAATACAGCGGCCACGCTGCCAGGAAAGGGACAGGTCACGCAATTGCGATCGCAAGCTGGCAGACCAACCGGAGATTTCTGTGGTTAGTCCGCAGCCAGATCACGTTGCAAGTCGAGCGCGGCGCGTACAAGCTGTTCACCGGAGCCCGGTTGCACGCGGCTGGACGTCGGCTCGTATGCGCCCTGTGGGTAGGCCGCTTCTGTACAGATGTACCCAAGGTTGCCATTCGCAAGCTCCGCCAAGAGATTGTGTGCAAACGGCGAGTGCTCTTTGATGGAGAGTCCGAGTTCAACGAACATTTCGCCCGGCAGGGCCGTGATTGCGACGTTGCCCACGGCCAATACTTGCACTTCGGTGTCAAAATGCTGTTTGTTCAACTCTTGGAGCGCAAGATCGCGATGCGCGCGCACTAAGTCATCCCGGCCGGGACCGCCGCCCATAGGGGATGAATCCACCGCTGCCCTTGCCCAGGCGATGTCTTCAGAAGATGGAACCACGGCGGGCAGCGCCTCAATGCGTTGGGCCGCATGTACGGTCTCGCCGGTGAGCGGCTCTAAGCGGGAAAGTGCCTGCGTCGCGCTCTCGGCGAGCGCGCGCCCGATGCGCTCTGACTCCGCGAATCCCTTCAGTTGGTCTGGGTCATTGACGTTGACGTGATTGATGTCACCGCAGTAGCCGTTGGCGTAGAGAAGGACGGTCTCGTCCAGTTCCGGTGACATGTTTTTGAAGTGTTTTTCCATCCAGCCGGAATAGTCGGCGGAAAACTGGTCGCCGCCGGTGGTATCGGCGTGCAGCGAGTAGTTCACCAGGACGCCGATGGGGTCGCCTTGTTTGGACTCTGCGAGCAGCACGTAGACATCGGGATCGATGGGACCCACCGGCCTGACGACATCGGGATTGTTCTTGCCGGGGTTCGTTTTTACGCTGCCGTCGCGCATGTGAAAGCGTCGGTTGAAGGCGATGCGGGTCTCTTGCGACTTGCCAATGCGGAGGGTACCGGCGACGCGCGACTGCCACGCCTCCGTGACCGCCGCGGCGATTTCCTGTTCAAGGCTTGCCATATACGACTCGCTCATGCTGCCGAATGTCCCCGCACTGCGGTCGCCGCGCGTGATGGGGCCGGTGTGCGTGTGCGTGCAGCAGATGAGGACGTTGCTGCCGGGAATGTCGGTGGCTGCCGCAATGTGCGCTCTCGCGTTGACTACACTCTCTTCCCGAATAGAGACAAGATCGCAAGTCACCACCGCGGCGACTGTAGAGCCGTCATCGATCACCAGCGCCCGCGCAAAGAGATCGTCGTGCACGCCGCTTGCCGGCCGCACGTGGTAGTAACCTGCCATGTGCGTGCCGAGCGGCGGTGTGATCTTGCGTTGCGCCGCGCCCAGTAAGAGTGCCATCAGTCCTTTGCCCTTCCGCTACGAGAAGTCTTTACCAGCGTCACCGCCCAATGCGCTCTGCCGCCAGCAGCGCCGCCTCGCGGGGGAAGTCCGCCACGTCCACGCCTGCGGCCTGCAGCGCCGCGATCTTCGAATCCGCCGTGCCGATGCCCCCGGAGACGATTGCACCCGCGTGACCCATGCGTTTTTCCGGCGGCGCGGTGCGCCCGGCGATGAAGCCAACCACGGGCTTGGTCATGTGTTCCTTGATGAAAGCGGCGGCCTCTTCTTCATCGGTGCCGCCAATCTCGCCAATCATGACAACCGCCTCGGTTTCCGGGTCTGCTTCAAACATGCGCAGAACGTCGATAAACCCGGTCCCAATGACCGGATCGCCGCCAATGCCAATGACCGTAGACTGCCCAACGCCGGCGCCGGTGAGATGTGACACTACCTCATACGTGAGTGTGCCCGAACGGCTAACGACACCGACGGGACCGGGGATGTGAATATCGCCGGCCATGATGCCGACTTTGGCTTTGCCCGGAGAGATCAGGCCGGGGCAGTTCGGACCCTGCAACCGGGCGCCCTTTATATGGACATAATGATACACCCGCAGCATGTCCTGGACTGGAATATGCTCGCTGATGCAAACCACAAAGGGAATCCCGGCGTCTACCGCTTCGACAATGGCATCGGGCGCGAAAGGCCCCGGCACGAAGATGATGGAGACGTTGGCTGCGGTCTCTTGCACGGCGTGGGCCACGGTATTGAACACCGGCGCGCCGCACGCCTCCTGTCCGCCGCGACCGGGCGTCACGCCCGCCACGACACGCGTGCCGTATTGCACCATCTGCTCCGTGTGGAACGTGCCTTCGCGGCCGGTGATGCCCTGCACGAGCAAGCATGTGTTCTTATCGACAAGTATGCTCATCAGGCCGTTGCCACTCTTACCACTTCTTGCGATGCGGCCTGCATGGTGTCGGCGGCTACCAGGCCCGCCTCCTGCAGAATTGCGCGTCCCTCTGCCTGATTGGTGCCGACAAGCCGCACCACCATGGGCACCTGACGAGAAAGCGACGGTAAGGCGCTGACGATGCCCCGCGCCACCTCGTCGCAGCGGGTGATGCCGCCAAAGATGTTGAAGAGGATTGCCTTCACGTTTTCGTCGTCGAGAATGATGCGCAGGGCGTCCGCCACGCTTTCGGCGCGGGCGCCGCCGCCAATGTCGAGAAAGTTAGCCGGGCTGCCGCCGCTCAGCTTGATGGTGTCCATGGTCGCCATGGCAAGGCCGGCGCCGTTGACGACGCAGCCGATGGTGCCGTCGAGTTTTACGAATGACAGCCCTGCTTCGCGCGCCGCTTGTTCGGCGGGTTCTTCCTCATCGTGGTCGCGCAGTTCCGCGAGCGGTTTGTGGCGATAGAGGGCATTGTCATCGAGGTTGATCTTCGCGTCGATGCACTGCAAAGAACCGTCCTCGGTGATGACGAGCGGGTTGATTTCCACCAACTCGCCGTCATTTTCCGTAAGCGCTTGCACGAGCGTGCGCACGATGCCGGCAAAGCTGCGGCTCAGGTCATTGGGTATGCCAATCGCAAAGGCCAGTTGACGGCCCTGGTAATCGGCAAACCCGGCCAACGGGTGTACGTGGACACGATGTATTTTCTCCGGCGTCTCGCGGGCGACTTCCTCGATCTCCACGCCGCCCTCCGCGCTGGCCATGATAGTGATGGCTTTCGCTGCGCGGTCGAGAATGACGCCGAGGTAGATCTCTGAAGCGATGTCTACGGCTTGCGCCACCAGGACGCGCTGCACGGTGATGCCCTTGATGTCCATGCCCAGAATTGCCGCCGCCTTCTCGGCGGCTTCGGCGGGCGTGGCGGCAAGCTTCACGCCGCCGGCTTTGCCGCGGCCACCCACGAGCACCTGGGCCTTCACGACCACGGTTCCGCCAATCTCGGCCGCCGCTGCCCGCGCCTCCTCCGGCGTGGTCGCCATCTGCCCAGATGGAATCGGCAGGCCGTACTGTGCCAAAAGCTCTTTCGCCTGATATTCGTGAATTTTCATAGATTGAAAACTGGACCTTTACCGGTTTTGAGGAATGTCAGCAACAGAATACCGGAAATCCTAGCCACCTGTCGAATGAGATCGGAAACGGGCCCTGTCCGGTTTCTCTATTCGTCGGCCCAATTGGTTTCGAATTCGAACTCGCAGGACTGGCGCTTGGACTTAGCGACCATGATGCATGAAAATGGATGCCAAGAGCATTCAGTGGGAGGGAGACTATTCAATGGAGTACCGGACGCTGGGGAGGACGGGCATACGCATCTCGGAGGTGGGATTGGGGACGTGGGGGATGGGCGGCGATCGTTACGGGCGCGCGGACGACGCGGAGTCACGGGGCGCGATTCTTCGCGCCTTGGAGCTGGGCATCAACCACATCGATACCGCGCCCATTTACGGTGACGGCCATAGTGAAGAGGTCATCGGCGAAGCCCTCGCCGGACGGCGACACGGGGTGGTGCTGGCGACGAAGGTGGGCATGTTTCCGGGCGGACGCCAGAACTTCGATTACTCTGGCGCGGCGGTCGTGCGCGAAGTTGAGAATAGTCTCCGTCGCCTCCGCACGGACTATCTCGACATCTACTTTCTGCATAGCCCTGACGACGCGCTCTACCGCGACGACGGCCTGGAAGCGCTCGTGCGTTTGAAGGAGCAGGGCAAGGTCCGCGCCACGGGTTTCTCCGTGATGTCGGAGGACGAGGGCATTCCGCTGGCGATGCGTCTCGTCGCACAGGGGCAGGTGGACGTGATCCAGCAGGCCTATCGGCTGCTCTACACGCTGCCCGCCAAGGAGCTATTCCCTTTGGCGCAGGCGCATGACGTGGGCGTAGTCGCGCGCGAGAACTTCTACTTTGGCTTTCTCACCGGCGCGATTACGCGTGAAACGGTATTCGACGACCGCGACGACCGGCGCAAATTTAGAGCGGATTTCATCGATGCCGTGCTTGCGCGCGTCGAGAGACTGGGCTTCCTCACGCAAGGGAGGACAATGCCGCAAGCGGCACTGCAGTTCGTGCTGGCGACACCGGGTGTGCACGGTGTGATCCCCGGCGCCATGACCGCGGGCGAGGTGGAAGAGAACGTGCGGGCGTCAGGCGGCAATCCAATTTCCACCGAGGAGATGACGCAGATAATGGACTTGGAATCCCGCGAGTACGATTTGCCGCCGATACCTCCGCCGGTGTGAAAGTGTGGGTGCCGCTGTGAGAGCGTGTGCTTGAGTTTTCAAAGTCCGTTCGTGGTGAGCTTGTTGAACCACAATTTGCCCTTCGACAAGCTCTAGGCGAACGGATGGGGGCGCTCAGCGTAGTTCGGGCAGCACGTTCAGCGTTGCCCTTGTATGCGCCCCCGGCGTCTGAATTGCATGCGCGCTAAGCTGCGCTCTTGCATGCCTATTCTGCATAGTGGCCCACGCAATCTGTACGAATCTCAAGGGCGCGTGCAAAGTCTAGGTCTCTGAGTGGGCGCAGGGACGAGACTTACAGCGTAATGACCTGTCCCGCCGGTTGGGTATAGCCCAGGTACATGCGTAGCACGTCGTGGGCGTCCTCCAGCGTGGCCGTCGTTGGCGGCGTGCCAGCGAGCACGCTTTCGGCAAAGGCAATGAGTTCAGGCGCATAGCCCAAGAGGAACAGCCCTTTGTTGGCGAGGCGTCCATGTGAAAAGTCGGGCAGCCACCGGCGCGGCGCACTGGCATCGTTGCTGACGAAGGACTGGGGCGAGCGCGGCTGTCCCGGCGGATAGTAGGTAAGGTCGATGCCGTTCTCGACGACGAGCGAAGCGCCTTCGCCATTCAGTTCCACCCGGTCCCACGGCGCATTCTCGCCTTTGCCCGCGGCCTGATGCAGGCAGCCGATACTGCCATTGGCAAACGTGAAGACTCCCAGCGAACTGCCCTGCCGCGATTCGTCGGCGAAGTAGAGCGTCTGCGGCGCGCCGAGCAAGTATTGCATGATCGAGAGCGGATGGCAGCCGATCTGCAAGAAGCGCATCATGTCTCTGCTGTGGGGGCGTCCTTCAACCGGCGGCAGATTGACGGCGTAGTGGACGTAGGCGGACGTGGGCGCGCCAAACTCCGGTTGGGTCATCAGCTTCTTGGCGTGCTGGATTGCGGGGTAGAAGGGTTTCTTAAAGCCAACCTGCACAGAGCGGTTTGCCTCGTCGCGCGCCGCCTGCATCGCTTCGATTTCAGCCAGCGTTGAGCCCGGCGGTTTCTCAATCCAGACGTGACGGCCCGCCCGCAGCACGTCAATGGCTACCGGCGCGTATTGGGGCCTGCCCTCTGCGTCGTGGTTAAGCACCACAAAGACAGCGTCAAGCTCTTCCTGTGCCAGCATGGCGGCATAGTCAGTGTACCAGCGCAGGGCCCCAAATTGACGGGCACAAAACTTAGCGCGTTCCGGGATGAGATCGCATACGGCCACCAGCTCAACCGGCGCATATTGAAAACTGGGCAGAATGCTTTGAAAGGCATGCTTACCGCAGCCGATAAAGCCGGCACGTATGTGCTGAGTGTACTCATAGTTGAAAGGCATCAGGGCGTATCCTCTTGACTGGTACAGTGAGCGTGCAGATGAGCATGACGGCAATTGGCGCTTGGTGCATGAACTTACCGCGTGCAGCGGTGTCTACCGGCGTTCGCGGCTCTTGCGATAGATGTTACTGCTGCCGCGGGGCGGGCCTTCCGGCAGTCCGGCGGAGTCGACTTCACGGCGGCGGCGCGCGTCTTCCGAGAAATACTTCGCCCACTCGCCGGGCGCGTCGGGCTCGATCCCGCCGTGGCGCGTGATGCGCTGACGGACACGAATGGACAGCGGCGTGTTCACCGCGGCGCCGGCGACGATCGCCTGGCCCTTGGAGAGCGCCGGCAGTTCCGCCAAGAGATCATGGCTGGCGCTCTCGACGGCGGCGGCCACGCTGCTCTGGTCGTACTCGTTAACGATGCGCAGCAGGAATTGTGTCATGCACTGAGAGAGCACATCGGAATCGAGCTTGCCGGGGCGCTGGCTGATGAGGCCGACACCGACTCCGAATTTACGGCCTTCCGCCAGAATTGTCTTGAGGATGTTCGTCGTAACCACGTCTTCATTCGCCGGCGCGAAGTGATGGGCCTCTTCGAGCAGAATGAAGACCGGATAATCAAGCCGTTCAGTAGGCCCGCCAATCCCCTTGGCGGCGTTCATGCGCGCTTTCCAGACCATGCGTAAGAGCACCGCCACGATAACCTGTTGCTGGCGGCGGTCGATCTCATTGAGTTGCAGGACGGAACAAAGGCCGGGGCGGAAGATCTCGTGCAGATCGATGCTCTCCACGTTGTCGAAGTTTGGCGACTCGGCAAAGAGGCTCTTGAGCCGCCAGTCGAGCGCGCGGGCGCTGCCGCGCATCTGCAGGTCCGGCTTGGCGCGACTGCCCTTCTGCTCCTGCCTGCCGGCGTCGGCGAGCCAGTCCAAGTCGCCGGCGCCATCACCCGCAGATGGGTTCCCGCTTTCGCGGGAAGGACGGGATTGGTTGAATTCTGTCTCTTCTTCCCCGCCCTGCATATACTCCAACGCCGCATAGAGGTCGTTTGCCGTCCAGGCGGTCTTGTCCTTCCGGTCGCCCTCCACCCGGTCTAATGCCTGTCGCAGCACGTATTCCATCGCACCCGTGAGACCGAACTGCGCACCGAGCAAGAAACGCATGTCATTGAATGTAAGATCGGAGACGCGGATCTTCACCCGCTGTTGGGGGACGACCTTGACCTCGGCCTTGTAAGCGTCGTCAGCGCGAAACGCGGCGGCATTGCGAATCTCTTCCAGCGTATCGTACTCACCGTGGGGGTCGATAACGAGGATGCTGGCCCGGTTGATGGGCTTCATCATCTCTTCTACCAATACAGACGCCAGGTAACTCTTGCCCGCGCCGGTACCGGCAATGATTGCCATGTGGGTCGCCGTAATTGAGCGGACGTCGAGCACCACGGGTACGCCGCTCCCTTGCTCCTTTACTTCCGCAGCAGCGGGTACTTCTGCGCCGGACCCCAGCGGATTGAAGGCCGGGCGGGAGAGCAGTGATCCGACGTACGCGCCGCCTTGCCGCGCTTCGCCCTCCTCCCAATTGAAGGCAACCCGGTTGAGGACTCGCGCCAGCGCGTCGTCAGGAGCCAGGTAGACTTTCCACCCAATGCGCGGCGGGATGCGCGGATTCACAAAGGCGCTCAACTGCGCATCGTGGTAGCCCATGATGCCCACGTGGATTTCGAAGAGTTCCGCAGAGGCAGCGTCGGCGCCTTGGTTGCCATCCTGAGAGAACTCGTCGCCAGTCTGATAACCGACCAGCGCTGCCATTTGCGCCGGGTCCACTTCCGGGTGGGCGAGAAATGAATCGGGATAGAGCCGCAGCGGTATCCGCCGAACAACCCGCCCGAGGATTTGGCGTTGAACCCCGTCTACCTCAGCCTCGTAGTAAACAAACTCGCTCGTCTTTACCTGGCGCTTGGAGTCTGGGGTAACGAACGTGTATTCGTTGGGGGTATCGCCGGGACCCTTTGCTATACCGATAATCATCGCTCAGTGCTCTTAATAACCACCGCCCTCTGTAGCGGCGGAGTTTCCCATGCTTCCGCGATTCTAGTTGGCACGATACCTAGAGATCGCGGCGGATAACGTCCAATTCATCGGTCGCGCCTTTTATGAGCAAACGCTGATCGTTGGCAAGTCCCATGTAGCGAAAGCCCTGCTCGAGCCGCTTGTTCAAGGCCGCACCGGAACTGGTGTGGATGCCCGGCGCAACCCCGTATTTCTGAGATGCAGTCACGACTTGGCTGATGGCTGCTTCGAAGTCGGGGTGTTCGCTATCAGTGCTCGGAGGAAGACCCATGGACGCGCAGAGATCGTTAGGGCCGATGAAGGCGGCGTCAATGCCCGGCACACTGAGAATCTCATCAAGCCGCCGAATAGCTTCGGCATGCTCAATTTGGATGATTATGAGGAGCTGGTCGTTGGCTTGCGCAAGGTATTCGTCCTGGGTACCGCGAAAGGCGTAGTGATTGCGTCCGCTGCCGATGCTGCGTATCCCGGCGGGTGGATATTGGCACGCTGCCACGGCGCGTTCGGCTTCTTCCCGCGTGCGTACCATAGGCACCACCACGCCATAGGCCCCCGCGTCGAGCACGCGCTTGATCCATACGTGATCGTTCCACGGCACGCGCGCCGTGGGCACCACATCGGTCGTGTTTATGACTTGGAACAGGGCCCGGGTCGCACGCACATCAATAGAACCGTGTTCCATATCGACGTTGAGCCAGTCGAAGTCCATGTGCGCCAGGGTCTCCGTTGCCAGGGGATCGCCTAGAGTCAGCCAGGTACCGATTGCGGGTTTGCCCGCTTGGAGAAGCTGCTTAACCGGGTTTTCGCGCATACGCCAACTGCCTCTTGCACTTTCGGGATAGGTAGAATATTCCACCCTAGTGTACCAGAGCGGCCACGCGGCAATTGGGGCCCCAATACTACGAAAGCGCGGCCCCAAAGTCCCAAGATGAGGCGAGGCAGCTACACCAGGGTTACTTCATCCACCAGCGAAATGGCTTGCGCGCGATCGTCGGCAGCCAGCGCGACAATTGTATGGCCGGCTTGGCGGTCGAGGATATGCAAACTCTGTATGTTCACGCCGGCTTGCTTGAACCGTTCGGCTACTTTGGCGAGCGCTCCCGGTTCATCGGGCAGCCTGAGGACCAAAGAATCGTCTGAAATCGCCTTGAAGCCGGCGTCCATCAGCACGCGCAGAGCGGCGTCCTGGGCGTCGGTGGTTAGGGTGATGGCGCCGTGATCGTCCAGTCCTTCGGCGTTGATGGTCTCGATGTTGATGTCGGCGTCGGCCAGCGCCCGGCTGATGTCGGCAATGACGCCCACCTCGTTCTTGGCTATGACAATAATCCTATTCAAACTCATACTCTTGTTCCTTGTATTGTTCCTGGTTCCAAGCAGTCGACCAGCACTCTATCGATGACCTCGCGGGTCACGTGGGGCATGGTGATCAGGTGGGCAATGTTCTCGTAAGGAGCCAGTTGCCACTTGCGTACCACAGTGTCGGACGGTTTAGGGAATACCACCGTTACGGAATTCTTGTTTCGCCGCGCCGGGATGCCGCACTCGTTGAAGCGCTCCACCGCGTATTCGGCCACCGCCAGGCACTCGGCAACGATCTCTCGGTAGCCGTCCATCCCATGCTGCCGCCACGCGTACCACATGATGAGCGGCGTGATGGCGTTGCGCGACCCCGCCAGCGTGGTATCCAACACGCCCACATACTCGATTGACCGCGCGATGCGCGCCACATATTCGCTCCGCGTGAGGGCCACGCCGCAGGGCAGGGGCGAGCCAATCAACTTGTGACCGCTGATCGAGACGCTGTCGAAGCCATTGTCGAACCCATAGGGCTGCGGGTCGTCAACGAACGGCAGAATCATACCGCTCAGAGCCGCGTCGGCGTGAATGTAGTGACTTGTAATGGCGAGGTCGCCCAGGATGTCCTGCACTTTGCTTACGTCGTCCACCGCGCCTTTCATGGTGGTGCCGATGTTAGCCAAGAAGATGACGGGCGCGTCGCGGTTGATGCGGATGGTTTCCCGCAAGTCGTCGTAGTCGATCTCGCCGGTGTCCTGGCTCTTGATCATGATGTTGCGCACTTTCAGCACGCGCAGAATCTTCACCGCGCTGTAGTGCGTATCCTGCGAGAAGTAGACCACGCCGTCCGGGAACATTTCACGCGCCAGGTAAAGCCCGTACATGTTGCCCTCGGTGCCGCCGGACGTGACGTAGCCCCAGGCTTGCTCGCGCGGCAGATGCATCAGGTCGGCGAAAGTGTGGATGACCTCCCGTTCGATCTTGTGGGTGTTGCTCTGCAGATTACTGTCGTGAAAGGGGTCGCCGACGTTGTTGAGACTATAGCTGAGAAATGGCAGCAACGTGGTGTAGTCGAAATCCAGGTTGCAGGGATAGCCGACCGACCGCTCCCGCAACTCGGCAAAGTCGCGCAATAGGTCGTCGAGCCGCTCTTGTGTCTGTATCTTGGCGTCCATCGCTGGGTCCTCTCCGTGGCTTTTCTCTATCGAGAATAGCGCAGACACCGAGATAGTTCCAATCGACCCGCATCTCCGGTAGCGCGGGTTTGCAACCTGCGCCGCTGTAGGAATCAATCGTTGCGCGTTCGTTTCCCGTATGCGAGAACGACGGAGCTCAAGCTCGGTGTTATGAAGAGGCGGGGGACAGCCCTAATGCTGTCGCAATAATGTAGCGCGGGGGCTTGTCCCCCGCCTCCCCGTGTCGGGACAGGCTTGGCGCCAACAGTAAACTCCGCCTCGGGCAAAGCGCTTAGCGTAGACAACGGCCCGACCTGTCGCAAATCCCCATAATGCGTACAATGGAGGTCATGAAAGCTCTGTGGAGGGGATGGATATAGCCGGTTTTCGCTTTCCTCTCCGTGACCTCACCCAACGACCGGAGCGCGAGCGTATGAGAACTCTTATCAGTCGTGAATTGGCTTCACTGCTAACCGCTTGGAAGTGGCCCAAAGGAGCCGCAAACTAGATGGCCCGCCAGACTGAGCCGAGCGTCAACAATGCCATGGAACGCGTGCTGCAAGGCATGCTGTCGCGCAGTCATGTCAGCTCTGAGAACACGCAGACTATCACCGGGCATCCGGGTCTACGGCCCGACATCATCATCGAGGACCCAGGCCGCGCGCCGGTGGTGATCGAGGCGGAATACCTGCCTGGCGCGACTGTGGAGGCCGAGGCGCAATCGCGATTGGGTTTGGAGGTTGCAGCAAGTGGACGCCGCATCGAGGCGGCTATTGCGCTGCGGTATCCCGACGACATTGGTGATGCCGACGATCTTCATGCTGCTCTGCGGCAGGCCCGTTTGTCTTACTGTGTCTTCACGGAGGAGAAGAAGGGCGTCAGTCGCTTTCCGGAGTCCGGTTGGCTGGAGGGCGCGCCGGAGGACGTTGCGGATCTGGCGCGCTTGGTTTCCGTGCCGCAGCAGGCGGTGGATGATGCCACCGACACACTGCAGGAAGGTATCAACGCGGCGGCGAAGATCCTGGATGAAATGGACACAAACCGCCAGGCCGTCACCATGGATATCGCGCGTCTCTTGGGCATGAGCAACGTGCCGCAGACGCGCCGCATGGCCTGCGCGATTATTGCCAACGCCTTGGTCTTTCACGAGCGCATCTACGGCATGCATTCTGGGGTAAAGTCCCTAAACGTGGTCTGCGGTGAGGGTGTTGCCAACCCGCAGGGCGAGGTGCTCGCGGCGTGGCAGGAGATTCTGGAAATCAACTATTGGGCAATCTTTGCCGTCGCCAGGGACATCCTGATGCACTTGCCCGCGGCTGAGGCGGCGCGCATTTTGCGGCGCTTGCGGGATACGGCCCAGGCGGTGAGGTCTATGGGCGTGGAGAATTCCCACGACCTGACCGGCCGCATCTTCCAGCGTCTCATTGCCGACCGCAAGTATCTGGCGACGTTCTATACGTTGCCCGCGTCGGCGGCGCTGCTGGCGCGGCTGGCCGTGGCCAAGCTGCCAGGCGTGGACTGGTCGGACGCCGCGGCCATCGGCAAGCTACGGATTGCCGATTTCGCCTGCGGTACGGGCGCGCTGCTCTCGGCGGTGTACGCGCAGATTGCCGCCAAGCACGAGCGCGCCGGCGGCAATCCGGCCGCCCTGCACCGCGCCATGATGGAAGACGTGCTCTACGGCTGCGACGTCATGCCCTCGGCCATCCACATCACCGGCTCCACCCTCTCCGGCGTGGAACCCGCAGCCGCCTTTGGCAGCTCCCGCCTCTACACCATGCCCTACGGCCGCCAACTCGACGGCACGGTGAAGATTGGCTCCCTGGAACTCCTGCAACGCTCGGACGTCCAAACCCTCTTCAACACCAGCGACCCCGCCCTCCGCACCGGCAGCGCGGGGGAGGAGACCTCCGCCCAGATCACCGTCGATATTCCCGACGTGAGCTTTGAATTGACGATTATGAATCCGCCGTTCACAAGCAATACCAAGCACTATGACGCGAGAGATGGGGTGCTCAATGCCGCCTTTGCCGCATTCGACTCTTCCGACGAAGATCAGGCTGAGATGGCAAAGCATTTGAAGAGGCTATCAAAGAACACCTTCTACCATGGTCACGCTGGACTTGGTTCTGCATTTGCATCGCTCGCTGCCAAGAAGCTGGCCCGAAGCGGCGTTGTCGCGCTGGTGCTGCCCTTCACTGCAATCAATGGAGCATCCTGGGCCAAGTTTAGAAAGTTGATAGCCACGCAATGTACCGATGTCACCGTAGTCAGCATTGCAGCCAACGGCCACGATATGTCTTTTTCGTCCGACACCGGTATGGCAGAGTGCTTGGTAATTGTCCGCAGCCTAGCGACAAATGAAAGACCGAGTGGCAGAGGCACTTTCATATCGCTGCGGCATAGGCCGCATGACTTTGTGGAAGCTCAGGAACTGTCTAAGGCGATACAATCCACCAAGGAAATGCGCAATCTCGAGAATGGGCCGTATGGTGGTGTTTCTATCTACTGCGGAGATAGCTTGGCAGGCGAGATGCTGGAGGCTCCAATTGACAGCCACGAAAGCGGGTGGGGGGCTGCGCGTATTCTAGACGCCTCTGTCGCGCAGACCGCGTACTCTCTTTCCAAGAGTAAGTTGTGGCTGCCAGGCAGCCCGCAGTCTATTGGTTTGCCTGTAGCGCAGTTGACTCAGGTCGGAGAAAGAGGACTGGACTCTCAATTCTTCATTAGCCTGGCTCACAATGCACCGTTCACTAAAGTTGTGGGCAGTCCAACTGCGACCTATCCTGCACTCTGGAATCACGACGCTCAAAAAGAGACCCGGATCATTTGCGTACCCGATTCTCAATTGCAGGTGAGGTCGGGTATGGAGGATAGGGCTGCCACGCTCTGGGCAACAGCAAGTCGAGCTCATCTCAACCGGGACTTTACATTCGGCTCTCAGCCATTGGCTATAGCCTTCACCGAGCAGGAATCTATTGGGGGTAGGGTGTGGCCCAACGTCAGTTTTCCTGATAAGAGATTCGATTACGCCTTTGCAGTGTGGGGCAACAGCACACTTGGCCTTCTATCCTATTGGTGGCACTCCAGCCGTCAGCAATCCAGCAAGGCCGGCATGACCATCCGCTCCGCCGAGTCCCTCCCCGTGCTCGACTTCCGCGCCCTCAGCGACGACCAACTTATCACGGCGGAGCAAGTCTTCAACGACTTCCGCGACAAAGAGTTGCAGCCCGCCTACCTCGCGGACGCCGATCCCAACCGCGCCCTCCTTGACCGCCGCGTCATCTGCGACCTCTTAGGCTTCGACGAAAAAACCTACACAGCCGTCCGCCGCCTCGCCGCCAAATGGTGCGCCGAACCCTCCGTCCACGGCGGCAAACCAAGACCCAAAGACGCGAAGCTGGTTATCTAGAGGCCACATAGAGAAGCGAAACCGCACAGACATCAGCGACGGCAGTTTTCGCCGCAAGGCCAAGCCCGTGACTTGCTGTGATCTATCACGCTCTTACGGCTCATCAGCAAGAGTGTGATAGCCTTAAGATGATGAAGATGGTCACTAACGACGCACTGTCGATCAGGTGCATGAAGAAAGGAAGATTGAGGAAGATTCGATATGAGAGTTGAGACTTTATCTGAACAGCTTCTTTTCTCCACACTGCGAATCGAGACAACGCTAGGCGAGGCGGATGCGCCTACATCAATTGGA
>CATQHC010000008.1 GCA_958295775.1 Chloroflexota bacterium | reverse complement strand
CATCACCCAGGAGCAGGTGGCGGCGCGCATCGGGAAGAGCCGCTCGGCAGTGGCGAATACGCTCCGCCTTTTGAATCTCGCGACCGCCTTGAAGAATGCGCTCGCCGCCGGCACAATCAGCGAGGGCCACGCGCGGGCCTTGTTGCGGCTCTCGGCTGAACTGCAGCTCTATGCTTTAGCTGAAGTAGAAAAACGCGGCCTCAACGTGCGCCAGACCGAACAGTTCGTGAAGCGGCTACTCGGCGCGCAACGGTCATCACCCAGTAAACCGCCGGATGCGCGCAGCGCCGAGTGGGAAGACCTCCTCCGGCGTTCTCTCGCAACGAAAGTGGACATCAAGCGCCGCGGCAAACAGGGCACGATCCGCATCCACTTTTATTCGAATGAGGAGCTGGAGGCTTTGATTGACCGGCTGCTCGCAGAGGATTCGTAGCACGGCGAGTCTGATACTGGGTGGGATTTGGGGCTAGTCTACAAGATTCACCCTCACCCTAGCCCTCTCCCTCGAGGGAGAGGGGACATTCTCGCTCCGGCAAGGATTGTGCAATGGTCTCCTCTTGAGGGAGTGAGGGCACGTGCCTACCCATTGGTGCGGAATGCGTAGGATTGGTGCTAGTGACACTTTGGCGGAGCTAGTCTGGCTAGACGTGCGGGGCAGCGTCAAGATAATGCAGACGGAGCTTGTCTGGCTGGACGGGTGGGACAGTATCTAAGCAATGCCGACCGAGCTTGTCTGGCTAGACCGGCGGAATGACTATTGGAATTGGCCGGCGAAAGTGCAACCTCATCCCGGTTTTCGCCGTCGAAGGAAAGGGAGAATTGCGCCTCCGCCCCGGTTTTTATGAGACTCCCTTGAATTGCAGGGGGGATTTTGCGCTCTGATTATGCGGCGCACTCACGCCAGGCGCACTTTGTTAGCCGTCGCCGCCTGAGCTTGCCGCCTCGCTTTGCCCTGAAGGAATAAGGACGCGCCATGCCAGGAGGGCCGCGAGGAAGATGGCCGGCACAAACGTCCATTGGTAGACGCTTAGGCCGGTCATGATGCCATAGTTGTCGGCGACTGCGCCGAGCGCGGGCCCTACAAAGAAGCCGAGCGAGTAGTTGGACGCTTGCACCAGTGAGAGGCAGGAAGCGCGCTGCGCCGAAACGAGACGGCGGTTCAGGCTCTCCTGCATGAGCGGATGGAGCAAGCCAATCATTACATAGATGCCGAGCATACCCAGGATGACGATCGGTCTGAATGGTGCGTTGACCAGCACAACGATAGACGTCATGCCGATTATGCCAACAGTGAGGATTGCGGCGCGTTCGCTGCCCCACAGCAAGGCGCGAATGCGGGCCGAGCCGAGCATGAAGAGCGACATGACCCCATAGAACAGCGCGTAGATGAACCCGAGATCGGCAGCGGAGAAGCCCAGCGACGTAAGGTAGGGTCCGCCGAAGGGTCGCTCGCTCAAGAAGTAGGCGCGTGTCATAACCACGAACACCACTACCAGGCCCACCAGTTCGGGATTGTGTGTGATTGTCTGGATGGTGGACCTGAGTTGCCTAAAGTATTCGCGGGTTCTCTCCCTGAACGAGGTCGATTGCGCGGGCGACGGCCGGTCGCGAGGGATGGTGGGTTCCACAAACCAGATCGCGATGCTTGCCGCGGAAATAAGTGCGGCGGCACTGGCCCAGAACGGTCCCGTGAGACCGGCCTGGCCCGCAACCACTCCGGTAATGAGCGTACCGGCGACCATGCTGATGTTCTCAATGGCCAGGGCGCGTCCCAAAAGGGTTGGGGACATTGCTTCCAGGCCCGCACCTTTGATCGAGTCGTAGAAGAGCGCCATGTCCGCGCCGGAGGCAAAGGCCGCGCCGACGCCAATTATGACAAAGCCAATCATGAAGACAACGTAGTCTGAAGCAAAAATGAGGAGGACAACACCCGAGCAACCGAGTAGCGCCCCCACGAAGATGCTCCACTTGCGGCTGAAACGGTCGGCAAAGAGGCCGGTGGGCAACTCCGAGGCGATGCTGGAGAAGTTGAGCGTGGCCATGAGTAGCATGAAGCCGGTGAGCGAGATGTCGCGATCCAGGAAGTAGATGGCAAAAATCGGCAGCAACGTGCCCCAGCGCACGCCCCAAGCAACCTTCAATAGGTAAAACTTCCACACGTTGCGCTCTAGGCTGCGCGTGTGTTCGAAAGCAGCAATGGTTTCTACAGAGTCACGCATGCGCGAGCGGTCTCGAATCTCTAATCCAGTTGCGTTCCCGCGGTCGAACGTGAGTGACCCCAGCATGGCGCGCCGAGCGCAGACGCGCGTTCGCCAGCATGCTGAATTCGCTCGGAAACGGCCGCTCCGCTAATCTTAGTCGCGTTGGCGCTCGGCGGTCTAGGTCTAGAGCGGTTCGCGGTCGTTGCGCGGGGGCGAGGGTACCGCGCCTGTCGATTGGCGCGCCGGAGGCGCCGGCGTGGCCGCCGCATCCTGTTGCGCCCAGCGAAAGAAGACTACGGCCAAAGGCAGCAGCATGTAAAGGCCCCCGCCCATCCACATGATCAGTCCGCCAATGCGCTGATCGTCGAGCGCGGTGAGTGCCGTACCGTCGCGCGGGAGCAGGTATGCGGTGTAGAGCACCTGGCCGGAGACCGTAATCAAGACACCTACGAGCTTGAGCCCCGCCGTGGCGAGAAAGATGTAGAGCAAGCGGCGCGGCGCCGAGAGACGTGCGCGAAACGGCCACGAATCGACCACGTTCCACCAGAAGAAGATAGCGGGCCAGAAGAACGTGGTGTGTTCGAGCAGATGCACTAGCTCGTCGTTGACGGCCGACGAATACAATTGCGGCACGTGCCAGAGCCAGAGAGTTGCCAGAAACAGGCCAAGCGCAACATGGGAGTGCAGCAGCGTGTGGGTAATGCGGCGCATGACGCGATTGCGCGCTACCGTCACGAAGACCGGCCGTTGCAAGTAGGGCGGCAAACCCCGCAGCACCATTACCACCGGCGCGCCCAGCAAGAGCAGGGGCGGCACAATGAGCACCAGCAAGAGATGCTGGATCATGTGCATGGTGAAGTACTCACCGGAGAGCGTATCCACCGGCCCGATGAGGGAGACGAGCAGGAGCGCTATACCCGCGCCGAACGAGATGCGGCGCCACAGCGCCGGCGTGGTGCGGCCCCGGCGCTGCGCGCGCGTTAAGCCGACGGCATAGAAGAGGCTAACGAAGCCGCAACTTGCCCCAACCGCGAGAGACGTTAGGGCGGCGACCATTATCCGGAGCGGATGCCGAAGAGCACCATGAGCGCGATCAGCAAGAGAATTTCGATCGTAAAGCCAAAGAAGAAGAAGCCCGAGAACAGCTTGCTGTCGTAGCGCAAGTGCATGTAGTACGCGACGACGAGGGCAAACTTCGTGCCGGCCAGGACCAGCAACAACGGCACCAGCAGCGCAAAGGGAATGGCCACGTAGTACGTGGCGACTTCCAGGATGGTGAGGACGGTCAGGACGATAGCTATGCGGACATAGTGTCCGGTCGTGGCGTGGGCCTCATCAGTGTGGGCAGCTTCCGTGCTCACGTTCTCCTCCTCACAATTGTGCGCGTCGCATCAAGTCAATGCGGGATCAAATAGATCAATGTAAAAATGATAATCCAAACAATATCAACAAAGTGCCAGTACAGGCCGCCCAGTTCGACATCGAGCGGCTTCACCTTGCCGAAATAGCTCAGCACCAGGATTGAAACCAGCCAGAGGACGCCGACGCCCACGTGCGTGCCGTGAAAGCCGGTGAGGACAAAGAAAGTTGTGCCAAAGAGATTGGTGGTAAGCCCCAACCCATGGTGAACGAACTCGATGAATTCGTAAGCCTGAAAGCCAAGGAAGCCGGTGCCGAGCACCGCCGTCATCAGCAGCCAAAAGCGTCCCTTCTGCAACTCGCGGCGCTTGCGATCTTCGTTTGCGCCGGCGCTTGCAGCCCTTTCGAAGCCGGCCAATGCGAGCACCATCGCCAAGCTGCTCATGAGCAGTACAAAAGTGCTTATCGAAGTCAGCGGAATGTTGAGGATCTCAGAGGGATAGGGGCCGACGACGCTCTTGCCTCTGTAAACCAGATACGTGGTGATTAGGGAACCAAAGAAGATGCACTCTGAGCCGAGAAAGGCCCACATGAGGATCTTGCGGTGGTTCAGGCCTGTAGACGTTGGATGCTCTTCCTGCGCCTCGTGGGCAACTGCTGCATCGCTCATTCAGAGATTCTCCTCAAGCCAGCCGTCAATCGGCTTAGCTGTATTCTGGTTTTTCCCATCCTCACCCTCACCCTAGCCCTCTCCCTCGGGGAGAGGGGACAGGAGTGAAGCGTAGTTATCATCTAATTCCATATGGAATAAGTGCTAGTGTTCTTCAGGCGGAGTGGACGCGGGTTCAAGCGACCACGCATAGACTGAAATAATTGTCCAGGCTACACCGAAAACTGACACGGCGATGTGAATCATCAGCCCCGCCGCCGCAATTGTTAGGCCGGCACTCACCAAGAGCGGCCAATACGATGGATCCGGCATGTGGACCTCATGTTCTTCGTCAGAATCTTCGGCAGGTTCGGCCACGGCTGCGCTGGTCTTTCTGAGCTGCGCCGCGTCGCCGTGCCCGTCACCGTATTTGTCGAACCACACCTGGTCGCGGTGGGTGATGTGCGGGATTTCATCAAAGTTGTGCTCGGGCGGCGGGCTCGGAATCGCCCACTCCAGCGTGCGCGCGTCCCAGGGGTCGTTCCCGGCGGGGACGCCCTTGACGTAGCTCGCAACCAAATTCCAGAGAAACACCAAGATCGACACGCCGATGAGAAAGGCGCTGACGGTAATGAACATGTTCCAGAAATCCCAGCCCATGCCCGCGGCGTAGGTACCGACGCGGCGGGGCATGCCGTCGAGGCCCACAAAGTGCATCGGGAAAAACGTGAGGTTCATGCCGGCAAACATGATCCAGAAATGCCACTTGCCGATTCTTTCGTCCATCATGCGGCCCGTGATCTTGGGGAACCAGTAGTAGACCCCACCCATCAACGCCAAAATGAGACCGCCAAAGAGCACGTAGTGGAAGTGCCCGACGACAAAGTAGCTGTCTTGGAAGTGCAAGTCCAACGGCACGGCCGCTAGCATTGGGCCGGTTAGGCCGCCAATGAGGAACGTTGTCAGAAAGCCGAGGGCAAATAGCATCGGCGTCGTAAAGCTGATGCGTCCGCCAAAGCAGGTGGCAACCCAGTTGAACATCTTGATGCCGGTGGGAATGGCAATGAGCATGGTGGACCCGGCAAAGGCGGCATCGGCAATAGTTCCCATGCCGGTCGTGAACATGTGGTGCGCCCACACGCTAAAGCCCAGGAAGCCAATCGACACAGCCGCGAAGACCATCGCGCTGTAGCCAAAGATCGGTTTGCGCGAGAACGTGGGCAGGATTTCAGAGGCGATGCCGAAGCCCGGCAAGACCAAGATATATACTTCCGGATGCCCAAAGACCCAGAAGAGGTGCTGCCAGAGCATGGGGTCGCCGCCTTCGGCCACCTCGTAGAAGTTCGTGCCAAACAGGCGATCGAATTCAAGGAAAATGAGCGCAGCCGTAATCGCGGGAAACGCGAAGATGATCAGAAATGACGTGACGAAGGTCATCCATACGAATACGGGCATCCGCATCAGCGTCATGCCCGGCGCTCTTAGATTGATGATCGTAATGATGAAGTTCAGCGCAGCCGCGACCGACGCGACACCGAGCACCAGCAGGCCCAGCCCCCAGAAGTCAATGCTGAGACCGGGGGAATACTCTTTCGATGTCAAGTTGGCGTAGCCAAACCAGCCGCCGTCGGGCGCTTGGCCGAAGAGGAAGCTGCTGTGCATCAATAGGCTGCCGCCGAGGAACGTCCAGTAGCTGAAGGCGTTGAGACGCGGAAACGCCACGTCGCGCGCGCCAATCATCAACGGTATGAGGAAGTTGAAGAACGCCGCGGCCATGGGCATGGCGACCATGAAGACCATAGCCGTGCCATGCATGGTGAAGAGCTGGTTGTACGTATCGGAATCAAGCAGTTGTCCCTCCGGTGTAGCGAGCTGCAGCCGGATAAGCAGCGCCTCAAAGCCTGCGACTATGAAGTAGATGAGGGACGTGACGAAATAGAGCACGCCGATGCGCTTGTGGTCGATGGTAGTAACCCAACTCCAGATCGCCGCTCCGGTGGAGACGCGTTCCTGTGTACGTACGTCTGCTACTGTTGCCATGCCGAAACTCCTCGCTGCACAGACGTGGCCGTGGTTCGAACAAGCGGTCTGCCGTCCAATACCTTCCAACTCAACGATACAATGTTTGTGACCATTTTCACATACTTTCCCGGATTATTTGAGGGCCCTCACATACTCGGTGAGCAGGCGAATATCCTCACTGCTCAAGGGGAGCGGTAGTATCATCTCATTGCCCGGCTTCACGCCTTGAGGATCGCTCAGCCAGAGTGTCACATTCTCCGGGCTATTCTCCAGGATGCCGCCGGCGATGTACACACGGCTACCCACGTGGGTAATGTCCGGGCCGATGGTGCCGATGGCATCGGTGCCGCGAATAGTATGACAGGTCACACAGGCGCGACTCACGAAGAGTTCCGCGCCGAGCGCAGCGTCGCCGGTCATTTCCTCGGCCGGCTGCCGTTGTTTTTCAACCCAGTTGTCAAAGGCTATTTCGGATTCCACGACCACATGAAAGCGCATTTGCGCGTGGGCGGTACCGCAGTATTCGGCGCAGTGCCCGGCAAAAAGGCCTTCTTCCTGTGGCGTGAACCAGATAGTGTTCGTGGACCCCGGCATCAAGTCGCGCTTACCCATCAGGCGCGGCACCCAAAACGAGTGAATGACGTCGTCAGACTCAAGCTCGAAGTACACCGGTCGGTCAATCGGAATGTGAATTTCATTGGCGGTAACCACGTCAAGATCGGGATAGTGCACTTCCCACCACCATTGGTGACCGACTACGCGGACGTGCAAGGCGTCCGGCGGCGGATCTGCTTCGATCTTTGCCATCGCTTGGTATGTGAGCAGCAACATGATTACGACCACGATGGACGGCGCAAGCGTCCAGGCGATTTCTAGGCGCGTATTGCCATGGATTTGAGGCGGAATGCTGTCGTCGCCCCGGCGTGCCCGAAAACGAAAGACAGAGTAGAGGAGTAAGCCCTGCACCAGCACGAAGATGACGATTGCGAGCCAGGTCAAGGGAGCGTAGAGATCGTTGATGACCTGATTATTGTCCGAACGGGGGAAAAGGGTCGTCTGTGGCGTGTCTACCGCCCCGCAACCGGCAAGAACGGCAACGGCGAGGGCGCCGAGGACAGCAAGTATGACCGGCCGTGAATGCCACCAACCCGGCGCGCGCTTTGTCGGCTGCATGCTACGCTGCCTCCTTACGGCGTTCCGAGTTCCAGTTCCCGGCTTTCGGTGCGCCGGAGGCCGCATCTACGCTCACGGTGCAAAGACCCCGGATAATTGAGCGCCGAACCCCAGTGCAGCGCTGGCATGCCCTAGCCATTAGTGCAAAACTCTCCCATGTAGACGCTGTAAATCGTAAGAGGTCTGGGCCTGCATGCTCGATCTTCCGCGAAGGACTTTCGGATTAGCAGCGAACTCTCTTACACCTATCGAACTTGCCGTGTGAAAGTAGACACAAAGTCCACCCAGACTATTCTAGCCACTCGGTTCGCGGTCTACAAGTCAAAACAGTGGGCAACCGCAAAATTTCCATTGGGTTGCGTTGCGGCAGCTGAACGCGTGCGCGATTCCCAAGTCGGCGAGCGGTGCTTTCACTTCGCTTCACGCCAAGCGCGCAGCGCTCGCGTCCAGAGCAAGAGCCACAAGACTCCTACAATGTACGCTCCCACCACGTCGCTCGGCCAGTGCACACCCAGGTACACGCGGGAAATGCCGACGAGCACAATCATCGCTAGCATGACGGCCATTCCAAGTCGCCGCAGCCAGGGCCGGCGGACATGCTGCCAGATCAGATAGGCGAGAAAGCCGTAGAAGATTGTGAATGATTGCGCGTGACCGCTGGGAAAGGCAAAGGTGTCCACACCCAGGGCGGCCATTTGGTCCGCCGCCATTTCCGGTCGCGGGCGTTCTAACAGCGCCTTTAGCATCTGGTTGAAAAGGTGTCCGGTGAGCGTCGCGGCGGCGAGCGCGAACGCCTGCGCGCGCAATTTAATTATGGCGAGCAAGATTACTACAGCGATGGTGGTTGGCGCTGCCACGCGGAACCAGCCTATCGCGCTGACTCCGCGCAATACCGGATCCAAGAGCGGAAGTTGCCAGGATTGGACAGCCTCGCCCAGGGGAACATCGAGCGGGAACGGTTCTGCCTGGCGCGCCGCGACGCTCAGGACGAGCGCAACTCCAAAGAGCAAGAGTTCAGGGCGCCAGGAACGCACCCGGACGAAGCGCTGCAGCCATTTTCGCACTGGGTCAACCATCGGCTGTTCCCCGCGGCGGCATGTGCTGGACGCGCTTGGCGGCTTCAGCTTCAAGCTCGGCGGCTTTGTCGTGCTGCCCGGTCTTCAAGTAATAGGCAATCTTCTTCTGGTCGATGAAGTTTTGATTGTACGCTATCCAGTCTCGATGGTACGTCTCATTCACCATGCGGTCCATGATTGCCTGCCAATCGGCGTCGCCCAGCCACGCAACACAGGGCACGAGCGCTGCCGCCCACGCTGTGGTCAGTACCAATCCGCCAAAGAGCGTGGGTATGAGCGCCTGCTGCAGTGCCGCGAAAGTAAAGGCGCCGCGGAGAAACTCGCTGAGTTCGGTCCCGCCGCCGGTCAAGCTCTGCACGATGAGCAAGACGGGCGGCAGGCAAAACAACAGGAGCACTACCGCTCCCGCAACCAGGCCAAAATCGTTGCGCCGACTGACGCGCTGATTGGCAAAAGCGGCCAATGCGCCCGCCGCTCCCAGATAGAGCACGGCGCCGCAACCAAGCCAAAGAAGCTCGGCAGTGATGGACGATACCCAACGGCTGAGGAGCCAAGCCCCCAGCCAGAGCACGACCGGCAGCGCAAGACCCGCGAGCAGGCCGCTCACGGCCACACGCCACGCTGCTGAATATTCAAGCTGAATGCGATGCCGAAGATAATCGTACATGCGGGACGGCTCCCACCAGTAAGTGTTAAGAGTCAGCGGCTGCGCGGTCAGTAACGCCGCAAGTAGAACAACCTCTACACAATGTGCAGCCGCAAGCTGCTATTCCGCTTACAGCATGAGCATACGCCAAGACGGAGCAGGAGACAAAGTACCCGCTGAAGTTGCGGCGAGATTTATCTTGCAGGTCTAAGCGCCACGAGGGCTATAACTAGGTCACCTTGCGGGAGGCTCGAGGTGGTTCCGGCCGCTAGGCCAGACCCGCGTTGCGCAGGAAGGACGTCAGCAGGTTGCTCATTTGCTCCCGGTAGTGGGGTTCGTAGCGGGCAAACTCCCGTAGGTTGCGGGCTGCTTCCTCATTGGGGTCAAAACGGTCTCCCATCAGATTGTAGTCGCCGGACAGTTCCCGGTTCCACGTCTGCAACTCCTCCAGGGTGAGTTGCGGTTCGAACTGAAATCCATAGGAGTTACCGTAGCGGAACGCCATATTGATCTTGCGGTAGCTCCCGTCGCGACAGAGCATGAAACCTTCCGCCAGCCGGGTGGCCCCTTTGGGAATGGAGAAACACTCCCCGTGCAGGGTTGGCGCCAGGGGAATTGTGAGCTTGCTGAAGACCGGGTCAGCGTCGCCGGCGGCCGTCACGTACAGCTTGCGCAGCCCGAACTGAAAGCCGCCCGTAGGCTCCACGGTGCCACCCAAGGCCATGGCCATAATCTGAGCCCCCAGGCAGATGCCCAGCACCGGCGTGCCCAAGGCCAATGCCCGGCCCAGATATTCGCGCTCTCGGTGGATTGCCGGATAGTCGTCGTTTGCCGACTGCGGGCCGCCCAACGCCACTATGAGGGCCACCTGCTCCAATGGTGGCGGCGCAAAGCGGTCGCAGGCTGGGGCGGACTCGAAGACGTTTAGGGGTTCGAGTTTGAAACCGTGCTGCTTCAGCACGCCGGTAAAGTTGGCGGCCAGGGTCTCCGGCTCGGCATGGCGAATGATCAATGCTTGCTTCATGATCTTACTCAGATTGAGGAACCACAGAGAACTTAATTTGTAGACATCTGCTTAGACCTCACCGAAGCGGGAGGATCCCCTCGGCTGTGACGGGAGAGGGAGTGGGCGAGGGTGATTCCGCGATTGTCGCAATCTATTGACCGTTGTGTTGCTATCGAGGTTGGTGATTTTAGTGGATTGGAACGGTGCGGCAAGAAATCCCCTCACCCCGGCCATCTCCCCTTGGAGACCCTTGCGTAACCCTAGCGGAAGCGAGAGAGTTCCCTCTCCCTCGACGGGAGAGGGCTAGGGTGAGGGTGAATCTTCTGCATTCGCTACATATTCATGCCTATTTCTAGATGGTACATCTTGACACCGCACACTTTGTATGGCCATTACGTCCAAGAGACCCCCTCACCCCAACCCTCTCCCCAGGGAGAGGGAGTGCCCCTGCCTGAAGGTGGGGTTATGCAAAGGTCTCCGGCGGGAGAGGGAGAAGTCTAGGACCACTGGCGGAAGCTGCGCGTCGGACTGGAAGCCCCCAACTTTGCGAGTAGAGGCAGGTTTCCCTAGAGCAATTTGCGCGGGGAAGGGTCTCTGCGCAGTGGCGGCGGCTCGCTGCGGCCCAGGATGACGTTGGCGGCGTACTGCCTGCCGGCGTAGGGGTCTTCCAGTTGCAGCATCCAGTCCCACAGGCGGTCCTGCAGCCGCTCGCGCACGTCGGCGCAATGCGGATTTTCCGCGAGGTTCTGCATTTCGTGCGGGTCTTCCTGCAGGTCGTAGAGTTCGTCGTAGTCGAACCCATTGAAGACAAACTTGTAACGACCGTCGCAGATGGTGCGATTCATGAAGTAGAAAATGTTGCCGTGGTCTTGCATGAAAAGCTCACGGTGTTCCGGACGGTCGGCGGCCCCATCTTGGCCGGTAAGCAGCGGCACAAGCGATATGCCATGCGCGCCATCCAGGGGATCCGCCCCGGCCAGATCGAGAAAGGTCGGCCCCAGGTCGAGGGTGCGCACGTAGTCATCGCACACCTGACCCGCCGCAAACCCTGCGGGCCAGCGCATAATGTACGGCATGCGGTGGGTCTCCTCGTAGGGCCAGATGTCTTTGAACCACAAGCCGTGCGCGCCCATCATGTCGCCATGGTCTGAGGTATAAACCACTACCGTGTTGTCGGCTTGGCCCGATTCATCTAGAAATTCCAGTATCGTGCCGACGTAGTGGTCGATCAGGGAGCTATAGGCTTGGTAGTGCGCGTTAGACTTGCGCGTGTGCTCCTCATCGATCTCGCGAAACCACGTCGCGCGCGCCCGGCGCACGTAGGCGGGCTTGGCCGCGGCATCCGTGTAAAAGCTCGGCGGCACCGGCACGTCGCGCCAGTCGAAGCGGTCGGCATACTCTTTGGGCACCACGTAGGGATTGTGCGGGCCGGTGAAATTCATCCAGAGGTGCCAGGGCTGTTCGCTATTCTCGTCGGCGAGGGCGCGCAACTGTTGTAAGCCCGCCTCCGCCTGCATTGCCGTGGTCGAAGCCTCCGGCGGCCCTTCTTCCACGCCATAGTGGAGCCAGTAAATTCCGGCAGCATCGTGGAAGCCCCACGTACCCGGCCGCGGCCCGCTCCCTGCACTCGGCTTTGCCACACCGCCCTGCTGCTCGGTGCGGAGGTGGTGGTCTCTTAGGTACGCGGCCTTGTCGAATTCACGTTCTTCCGTATCGAAGCCGTATTCCACCGGACCGCGTTCCCACCCAATGTGCGCCTTGCCGGCGTAGCGCATACGATAGCCCGCCGCGCTCAGGAGCGGCCCCCAAGAAGGTACGCCATCGCGGATTTCGCGGCTCACCGCATAGGGCACGTGGCAGTTGTTGAGCACGTGATGCGCGTGGGGATAGACCGCCGTGGCAATGGAGGCGCGCGCCGGCGCGCACGGCGTGGTGACGGTGTAGCCGCGCCGGAACCAGACGCCTTCCCGTGCCAGCCGGTCCAAGTTAGGCGACCACCCGTCCGCCGCCGGGCCGGCAGTCGCATATTGCTGCTGGTCGGACATGATTAACAAGATGTTCGGTTGCTTACTCATTTCGTCCACCTTTCCCTTCGTTTCGCGCATCTATGGAGATTGGCTTTGAAGACTTGGGGCTTGGATACACAAGGAATCGCCATGAATTCCGCTACCTTTTCTACCAGAAACAGTACGCCGTGCACGCGGGCCTAGCGCCTTAACCGCGGCCAGGTGGTGAGCAGCCAGACGGTGATGCCGGCGGTGATGACGTGCATGACCATGAGGGTCACGACGGCGGGTACCGTGGCGCCGGGGCCGTTGGTAGTCAGCATCAGGATGTTCGGTACGAACGAAACGATAAGCAATACGCCGGAGAGCCAGCGGAAGAGCTTGATGGCGTGCCTGGTCAGACGGGCCATGACTGCAAACACCACGGTGGCGGCAAATACCCCAACCAGGGTGAAGATGATTATGGTATCCCATACCGCCAACGCTTGGAATAGCGGCGAAATGGTGAAGAACGCCATGACGAGACTGCGCAGGATGGCGTTGGCGAGCAGTGAAAGCACGAATGCGGCTCCGCCCGCCAGCCACACCCGACTAATCGCAATCCGATCGGTCCCTGGGGTAGACATGTCGGTTCACTCCTTTGGGGTATTGGCCGAAGACCTGAGTTGACGCCGATCCCTCATGTTTGGCCCTGCGTACGTCAAGAGGCGCGTTTAGAGTCTTCCCCCGCGTGAATTCTGGATCCTCGCCCTTGGCAACGTATTTGCCGGCGCTCGCTGCGGCATTGGCGCACCAAGCCACTACTTCAGCCGTGCGAACAATGCATACCATGTGAAGTGCGGGTTGGACTTGGTTCTTGGTGCTTTTATTCTAGGGTAGTTTACCAAGATTCCGGCGCCCGCATGGCGGACTACTCGCCGCGCATGCTGGCTAAGCCCTGCTGCAATAGCAGCGTACATGGGTGCGGGCCGCTTGAATTCGGTGAGCGTCGCCACCTGCAGCGAGTGCATCTGTGTGCTGACGGCATCGTCAGCGTGAGCACTTTTAGTATACTGACCAAGACATCCCTGGCACCCCCCTCAAACAGCATGTGGATATTCGGCGTTCTCATTCCCTCATTTGTGCTCGTAGGCAGCACGAGCATTGCAGCCCTGTGCAATGAACGGCGGCTCCTCGTCCTCCTTTGCCTTGGGGGCATGGTGGGAATGGTCCTCACAGGCATCGTTTTGTCCATTGCCGCGCTGCTGTTGGGCATAGCAGTTGCCACCTGGGTGACGCTCGTACTGCTGGTGTCCGGAAGTTTGGCCGGAGCGGTCTACTGGTGGAAAACGGGACTGCTGCAGTCCAAAGAAACGGTTTCATGGAAGTACATAGTCCTGCTGCTGGTGCTGGCGGGGCACTTCGGACTAGTCGCGGCGGTCTCATGGCAATTTGCGGTTGGCGCCGGCGGCAATGGGGACAACCTCTTCGTTCACAGTGCTTACACTACCAGCATTGCGCGAGGCAACTATCCGGCTGTCAATCCATATAGGCCCGATCAACTCCTTGCCTACCGTCTCCCTTTCCATTTGCTGGCCGCGTTTGTGACCCGGCTCGCGGACCAATCCGCCCCGGAGGTACTTGCATGGCTCAATGCAGCATTGTTCGCGATTCTCTTTCTTGGCGTTAACGGTCTGGGGAGAGCTTTCAACCTCGGCCCCTGGCGGACGTTGCTGGCGTCGTCGGCTTTGATGGCGGTGGGCGACCTCAGGTGGGTGCACATCGCGGCAAGCGCAGGTCTGGAGAATCCCTCTTTCAGCCATAGCGCGCTGATTGCAAACATGCTGCGAGGGGCTGTTGGATTGGTGATGACAAACACCTATATCAACGTGTCGATTGTCTTTGGTTTCTTGGTAATGGTATGTGCCGTCGCTTTCTATCTCTTCAGTCTGCGCGCGGAAGGGAACCGGCGCACGATCCTCGTGCTCGCGATCGGCGCAATGATGGGGAACCTTGCCGCCGCCACCGAGAGCTGGTTTGCCGCGCTGGCCGCCGTCTTGTGCGTAGACATTGGGGCGCGAATCCTGCTTGCTAAGAGGATCCGATATGCAGATTCATTGCGCATTGCTGGCGCCGCTGGAGTAATGGCGCTCCTAGCCATAGTCAGCCCGGGCATATTGTTCGCTCGCGTCTTCGGCGGCGTACAAAGCGAGCTGAGCCCGGCGTTTCGCGGCTCCCGTCTCTTCCAAGTGCCACCAGGGATGGTGTATGGCAAGGCTGAATGGGTCCCGCTGCTGGAGTCCGACTTTTTGTGGTTTATGGTGGTTGCGCTATGTTTGTTTGCTCTCACGTTCTACTACGTCTGGCGCACCCACGATCACGTGTCTTGGCTATTCTTGCTCTTTAGCGTCATGTGTTTTGGGGCGTTCTTGCTTCTGACCGTTGAATTTGCGCGAGATATGTGGCGTTTTGCGCAAGCGGGCACAGCGAGTCTTGCCTTTGTTTCGGGTCTGGCGGCAGTTTGGTGCTTCTCACAGGCGGTCTTGGGCTCCACTCTCGCAAAGCGTCTTGCAGCCATCCTGCTCGCGCTTATTACGTTTGTGTTCACATTTGGGTTTGTCCTTTATTCGTTGTCGGTACCGTGGCTGGCCGATCCGCGTCCGCCGGCAACGTATCGTTTGGACGTGGAAGCAGTACGTGGATTCTTAATTGGAAATATCGACTTTAGGGAGCGAATACTCGTAGTGGGTGGCGCTGAACGCTGGAGCATGCATCCAGATTATGCGCTCGATCTTGAGGGGCGATGGCTCTCTGCGCTCGTTGCGGCGTACAGTGGTCAGTTCTATCCGGCTGAAGGGGTGGGTGATTACAGCATTGATCCCATTGCTGATTTGCTGCAGATAAAGCGCGTCTCAGCCGCCCAGGGTACTCTGAGCATGGCCGATCTGCGGGCGTTAGAAATCACGTACCTCTACGCTTCGGGCCCTCGTCTCAGTCGCGTCCAACACGCCGCGTTGGCTGAAAAATTGGCGCGGGGCAGTCTCGAGCGCGTGTGGCACGCGGACGATTCGGCGCAGCCTCGCTCGTGCCGGGCATTCCTGCGCCTGGACGAATCAGCAACGGCCAACGTAAACGCAATGTCTTTCAGCGAGGAGGAGAGAGTCGCGCTGCCGGGCGCTCCACTCCGATTGCCGCTTCCTCACTTGGGGGCTGCGGCGAACAATGCTGGAAGCGGCGCCAAGGGGCAGGACAGGGTGCAAGCAACGATCCTGCTGACAGTAAGCGAACCAACTACGGTGCGTATAGAAACCGGGAATGACAATTTAATGCGCATAGTCGTGGAAGATGCGCTTGCGGTGCGCACGCCGCCATTGGACTCAGGCTCAACGCTCACCCTACGGACAGAAGCTGGTACTGTGCGGGTGCTGTGGCTTGAGGTCTATGCTCCCATAGGACCCCATGGAGCCACGTATTTGCCGGAGCACCTAGAACTGTGTAGTGAGACACGTGCGGCGGCCCACAACTGAACCGGCTCATGGCGGTGGATGTTTTCGCGGCAACAATGGCTGCTATTGGAGCATGACGCATCCTGTTGCTTGCGGAAACCCTTCTAAACCCTTGACGAGCGTCGAGTGATGGCAGCGGGACTGTCTGCCGATGCAAACATAGTATACTGGCTTCGATCATTCCGGCATTCTCCTCAAATTTATGTGGATCTTCTTTCTTCTCATACCCTCCTTTGTGCTCGTAGGCAGTGCCTGCATTGCGATTTTATGCCGTGAACGGCGTCCAATGGTGCTCCTATGCCTTGGCGGCATGGTGGGGTTGGTAGCGACGAGCATCGCGCTGTCCTGGCTGGGACTGCTTGTAGGAATAGCGGTTGCAACGTGGATTGTCTTCGCACTCTTGGTGTGCGGCGGACTGGCGGCAGCCGTCTACTGCTGGCGGTCGCGGCTGCTGCATACCGAGCTGGCAGGTTCCAGGAAGTATGTAGTCCTGCTGCTGGCGCTTGCGCTGCACTTTGGGGTGGTGGCGGCGGTGTCTTGGCAGTATTCGGTTGGCGCTGGCGTGAAATTGGAGAGCCTCTTTCACCACAGCACGTTTACGTCCACCATTGCGCGGGGAAACTTCCCGGTGGCCAATCCCTTCCAACCGGACCAACTGTTGACGTACCGCCTCACCTATCACTTGCTGGGCGCGTTCGTGACCCGGCTCGCGGGCCTGCCTGCGCCTGAGGTGCTTACGTGGCTTACCGCTGCGCTCTACATATTTCTCTTTCTTGGCGCGGTTGGCTTGGGGCTCGCGGCCCGCTGCGGTCCGTGGCGAACGCTGCTTGCCGCCGCACTCTTCTTGACTGTGGGCGGTTTCCGCTGGCTGCAGTTAGCGCAGTTGGCCGGTCTTGACAATTCAGACTACAACCATTTCACGTTGGTCACAGCGTATCTCCGCGGCTCTGTAGGGCCAACCTTGGCGAATGCGTGGAATGTCTCATTGAGTTACGGTTACCTCGTTCTCTTTTGCGGCCTGACCCTATACATTTATGCATGGCGGGCAGAAGGAAGGCGGCGCACGGCCCTCGCGTTGGCAACTGGAGTCGTTCTCGGCCATCTGGCCGCCGCGAGCGAGACGTGGTTTGCAGCCTTGGCTGCCGCTTTGCTGGTTGACTTGGCGATACGGTTTGTTACCTCTCGGCCCGTATCCTACAAGAACATCCTGCGCGTTGCCGGCGCCGCTACTGCGCTGATCGTTACCGCCATTTCTAACCCCGGCATACTATTCGCCAGTCTCTTGAACGGGGCGACAATAGACTCGGGACTCCAGTTCAAGGGTGCGAATATTCTACGTTATAAAATATCCGAGCTTAACACCCACGGCGATGGACAAGGCGCTGAAGTCTGGGTAACTCTCTTTCAGTCAGACTTGGTCTGGTTTTGGGGACTGGTGTTGATCGCGGCCCCCCTGGCGCTACTTTATGTATGGCAAACGAGGCATCATGTGTCTTGGCTGCTGCTCTTGTACAGCGGCGCTTGCTTTGGCGTGTTCTTCTTATTCACGGTGAGACATGCAACTGATATGTGGCGCTTTGTGTACTCGGGCGTCGCGATGCTAGGCTTCGTAACGGGTTTGGCGGTGATTTGGTTGCTTTCCGCATTGCGCTCGACAAACCCTCCTTTGCGATACGCTACCTTGCTCGTAATCTTGGGCGCGGGTGCGTTGTACGTTGGCGGGTATGTACAATACTCAATGGCAATACCGTGGTTTGCCGATCCGCAGCCCCCTAAGGCATACCGCAAGGACGTTGCAGCGGCTAAAGAGTTCTTGAACAGGGAAACCGAAGTGCAGGAGCGCCTGCTCGTGCTGGGGAATGCTGCCCACTGGGCTTATCCCCGACTTTCCTTCTCTCAGAGTGAGCGCGCCACATTTGCGATGTATGTGGCGGGCTATAGCGGACAGTACATTCCAACTGGAGCGATTTTCAGTAATCGCATGGCAAATCCCATCGACACTCCGCAATTGAAACGTGCTGAATTCGCGCAAGGTAAACTGAGTGCGGAAGAGTTGCAGGAGTTAGACATAACGTATCTCTACGCGTCGGAGCCATGGCTAAATCAGGTGCAACGTGCCGCGCTGGCCGAGAAGCTGGCGCGAGGCAGTCTTCTGCAAGTGTGGCGTAGGGAAGATACCGCGCAGCCGCCAGCGTGCCGGGCGTTCCTGCGCTTGAACGATACGGACACGGACGCAGTAACTGCGGTGTCGTTCGGGGTAGACGAGGGTGTTGTTCTGCCAACCGCTCCCCTCAGATTGCAGTTACCCAACTTGCCTGCTGCCGCTGATGGCTCGGTTGAGTCCTCTACGCAGGGCGACATGGTGCAGGCGAGTATCCTGATAAGTGTAAGCAAGCCGACTACGGTTCGTGTGGAGAACGGGAGCGGTTTCTCGTTGCGAATTCGAGTTGACGAAGCGCTTGCGGTGCGCACACCGCCCTTAAAACCTGACACTGAACTTACTCTCCATACGGAGGATGGGGTTGCTCAGGTTCATTGGATAGAAGTGTATGCGCCAATCGGACCAAAGGAAGCCGTCTACTTGCCGAAGGATCTAGAATTGTGTGGGGACTATGAATAGCGGCCGGCTACTTGACCAGCGCGGGGCGGGAAGTTTCCCCTTCGCAGTCTTCAACGTCATTGGCGCAGTGCTCATCCTACTGCTTGCAGGGTACCTTGCTGTCACCGCGCTACTGCTCGGTGCATACATGCCGTTGCTGCCGCAGTTTACCTATGACTTCAGTGGGGAACTGGACCCTGTGAACCCCCGGCACGGTCAGACGTTTACTGTGGCAGAGAGCCGTGTGGACCGCGTTGACGTGGTATTGCGCGTGCCGGAGACTGCAGACGGGGTGCCCGTGGTGGTGCGGTTGCGAGCGCATGGCCCGGAAGGCGCCTCGCTCATGGAGCGCAGGGCCCTGCTCATGGGGAATGGAGCGTGGCAGGTCTACGCGTTTGCGCTGCCGGGGCCTCTACCGGAGGACGTGCGGCAGCTCTATTTTGAGATCGAGAATCAGGATTCCCAGACAACCGTAATCGAAGACCGAATCAGCAAATGGGACCGGCTGCCGGGCGGGATATTTCACATGCGGCGGATGGCGGGATGGGATGACCAAGACATGGTAATCCAAGTCTATGCCCGCCCCCAACCGGCGACGCTGATCAATAATCCAATCGCGGTCGCAGAAGGCTTTTTCCCCACAGCGGCGGGGCCGTTACTGCTGCTCGAGGTGATTGCCGTGCTCAGTATCCTCGGAGTGATCGGCAATCACTCGCTGCAGCCGCACATGCCGGTCAGACTGACGTGGCACGTGCGCTACGCCATAGACGTCTTGATCGTAGCCGGAATTCTGTGGCTGTATACGCGCTTCTTGCTGAGCGGCAGCTACGGCCTGCCGGCGCACTGGGTATAGTCCGAACGCGCGGTACGACTACGGGTTCACGTTCATGTCGTACTTGCCCGGTGAGATCAGGGCTTCCGTCGTCATGCCCATGACGCCGCCGCTGACGCCCTTGGAGAGTGCAGAGCGCACGACCTTTATCGGGTCCACAATGCCCGCCTTGATCATGTTGACGAACTTGCCGTTGTGCGCGTCGAAGCCGGTCGGGTAGCGCCTGCGGTAGATCTCGGCAATCACGGCCTCGGGGTCGTAGCCGCCGTTCAAGAGGATTTGGCGCAGCGGCGCTTCAGCCGCTTCCGCCATCATTCTGATACCGTAGGCCTCTTCCTCGTCATTCGTCTTCAGCTTTCTCACCGCTTTCGCGGCATGGATAAACGCTATGCCGCCGCCGGGCACAACGCCTTCTTCCAGTGCGGCGCGCACTGCCAGCATGGCGTCGTCGGCACGCAGCTTCTTCTCTTTCATTTCGGCTTCGGTAAAGCCGCCAACCTTCAGGATCGCGATGCCGCCGCTGAGCTTGCCGATGCGCTCGCGCATCTTATTGCGCTCGAATTCGTTCTTTTCGTCAGGGAGGAGCTTCTTTACTTCCTGAATTCGTCGGCGAATAGCGACTTCGCTGCCCATGCCGCCCACGATGGTGAAGAAGTCGCGGTTGGCCCATATACGACGCGCGCGTCCCAGATCGGCCGCAGTGATATCTTCCGTCAAATCACCGGAATCATCGGAAACAAACGTACCACCCGACATGATGGCGATATCCTCGAGGATGTGCACCATGCGGTTCCCGGCGCCGGGCGCCTTAATGGCGAGCGTTTGAATGTCCCCTTCTTGCTTGTTGACTACCAAGGTGGCGAGGGCTTCGCCTTCCACGATGTTTGCAAAGACGACGAGGCTCTTGCCGCCGACAGACTTCACTGCTTCGAGCGCGGGAATTACCTGCTCCGCACGCTTGAGTTGGCTGTCCGTTACCAGGATGAAGGGCGATTCTATCGTGCAATCCATGCGGTCCGGATTGGTGATGAAGTACGGCGAGAGATAGCCCTTGTCCCACTGCATGCCTTCCACGTACTCACGGTCTACGCGGTTCATGCTTCTGGACTCTTCGACCATGATGATGGCATCCCGGCCGAGGGTCTCAACAATCTCACCGATGAGGGCGCCCATATATTCGTCGAGACAGACCACGCTGGCGAGCCGCTTAATCTCCTCGCGGGTATCCAATGTCTTTGTGAGCGCGCCAATCTCGTCAAGCATTACCTGAGCCGCGCGTTCGATGCCTTTGCGCAGTGACATCGGATTGTAGCCGGCAGCCATTGCTTTGTACGCCTGGTCGAGAATGGACTGCGCGATCACGGCGGTCGTGGTAGTGCCGTCACCGGCCTGCTCGCCCACGTGCCACGCCAGGTGGCGAATGAGCATGGCTCCCATGTTCTCAAAGCGGTCCGGCAACTCGACAATGCGGCGTGCGATGGTAGCGCCGTCATTCATGATTTCGGGTGGGGCAGTCCTTTGGGACATGCTCTCAAGGGCTACTGTTCGCGCCTTTGGTCCTAGCGTAACCTTCAGCACGTCTGCCATCGTGTCAAATCCGCGCTTAAAGGCCTCGCGAGCTTCCGGTTCCAGTAGCAAGCGTTGTTGTGGCATTACTCGCTGTCTCCCCAATCAATTAGCATTTGTGATACTCTCCGCCATCGCCACAGCGCACTCAAGAGGGTACCACGGAGATGGTTAACTTCTTATTTCGCCGCTACGTTGTCTGTAGCGTCACCTGTGTACGATACACAAGAACTAAGGCAAACCGCAAGGGGTATAAAGAAAGAAGAACCGGGGAGCGAGCGCGATTTGAGCATGTGTTGCGCTTCTTCCCCGGCCTCTGGAGACTATAGTTCGCGCTAAAATGCACGAGCATTTCGGTCGTTTCTTCGTGATTGCCAACCTTGGCGCACACGTTGCGAGCGTGGATCGCTGCCAGCGCGTGCGCTTGGGCAAATGCGAATGCCGGCTAGTTTAGGATTGCCAGCACATCCTTCTCGCTAAGGATCAGGTATTCCTGGTCGCCGAGTTTCACCTCAGTGCCGGCATACTTTGCAAAGAGAATGCGTTGTCCAGGCTCAACCGACACCGCTACTTTCTCACCGCTGTCAAGAACACGACCCTCGCCCACCGCTACTACCTCACCCTCTTGAGGTTTCTCTTTGGCGGTATCAGGAAGCACGATTCCACCGCGGGTCTTCTCTTCTAGCTCAAGAGCCTGTACAACCACACGATCACCCAGCGGGGTAATCTTGGTACTCGTCGCAGTTGCCATCCGTAACAATCCTCCCGATTCATCGGAAATGATACTAGAAATACTACATCCTACTTACGCGTGTGAGCATAACCCTCTCTGCGAGTAGGTGATACGGATATTATACTTAGCGCCTCCCGCAAGGTCAAGGTAGCGCACGCTCGCTTTGCCGGGAGTTTCGCTTGGCGCGGCTCAATTGTGGACACTTTAGAGACCGGTATTTGGCAAGTGTGGAGGGCAAACTCGGTGACCCGTGGGTGGGAGTGACTTCCCGCTGCTCGCACTGAGCCTGACGAGTCGCGAATAGAGCCGATCCCCCCTATGTCTGTGAGGCTTTGCCTCGCCAGAGAACGGCAGATTGGACTTGGAATTAACCGGGTGCTACGAATCTGAACGCTGCCGGACAAGGGCGGCCACGCGTGCGAGGATCATGGCAGCGACCTCAGCCTTGGGCAACACCGGCAACCGTTCGGGAGGATGCCCTTTGCTTAGAATCGTGACCTGATTGGTGTCGGCGCCAAAGCCGCTGTCGGGCCGGGAGACGTCATTGGCCACGATCAGGTCGGCATTCTTGCTCGTAAGCTTTTTCTCCGCGTTCTTGAGCACGTTCTCGGTCTCGGCGGCAAAGCCCACTTTCACGAGTGTGGGAGGAATCTGGCGGAGAATGTCCGTATTCTCGACCAAGGTAATGGTCAGGGGTTCGCCCGTTCGTTTTGCTTTCTGGCTGCGTGACGTCTCGGGGCGGTAGTCCGCGACTGCGCCGGCCATTATCAATGCATCCGCCTGCACGGTGTGCTCCTCAACAGCGCGCAGCATCTCGGCGGCGGTCGTGACAGACACTGTAGTCATACCCAAGGGCGGTGGCGCGGTGGTTGCGCCCTGGATGAGGATCACCTGCGCGCCGCAATCGCGCGCCGCCTCGGCCAGCGCGAACCCCATCTTGCCGCTGGAGCGGTTGCCGATATACCGTACTGGATCAAGCGGCTCCTGCGTGCCACCCGCGGAAACCACTACCGTCTTGCCCGCCAGCGGTCCGCTCCGGCCAAGCACGGTGCGAATCTCGGCGGTGAGCGCATCCACCTCAGGCATGCGGCCTTTCGCGACGAGACCCGACGCCAACCGGCCTTCCAGCGGCTCGACGATGTGCACGCCGCGCTCGCGCAACGTGGCCAGGTTGGCCTGAGTGGCAGCGTTGGTGAACATGCCGCCGTCCATGGCCGGAGCTACGAGCACGGGAGCGAGAGTACTGAGATATGTGCAGGTCAACAGATCATCGGACAGTCCCTGCGCCATGCGGCCGAGGGTGTGGGCCGTGGCAGGTACGACCGCCAGCAGATCGGCTTCTTCCGCTAGGGCAATGTGCAAAATGCGGCCTGGGTCCGGCGTAAACAGGTCCAGATACGCCGGACGCTGGGTGACGCTGGTGAATGAAAGCGGCGTGACAAACCGCGTGGCATCCTGGGTCAGAATGGTGGTGACCGCGGCCCCCGCCTGTGTAAGCTGGCTGGCCAAAGCCACCGCTTTGAAGGCGGCAATGCTCCCGCAAACGCCAAGCAGTATTTTCTTGCCACTGAGGATACTCATTCTCAGTTAAACCTTGTGCGGATTCGCAGTTTGTTTTCACTCTACACCAGTCAAACGACCAAAGGTAGCCGCGCCGCCAAGATCGAGATCGAACGGACTTCTAGTGTTGTTACCCATGCCCGGTTCATGGCGGTAGGGGCGACCGCAACACTTGCTTGTGGAAGTGGAAAGTCTCTCGCAATGGGTGTGAGGGCGGTCGTTAATCGAAAGGTTTCACTAACGGCAATACACGTGGCAGTGGTTGGTTGCGTGCCGCCGTCATGCCTGCTGCAAGCGCTCGTAGATGATGCGCAGCCCCTCCAGCGTCAAATTGGGGTCTACGGCATCGATGACCGAAATGTGTTGGGCAAAGAGTTCCGCAAAGCCGCCGGTAGCGACCACTTTGCAGTTGCCAAGCTCGTTGTGAAAGCGCCGGATCATGCCTTCCACCAGCGAGAGGTATCCCAGCATGATGCCGGATTGCATTGCGTGGATGGTGCTCTTGCCCACTACGGTTGCCGGCGGGGCAAACTCCACACGATAGAGCCGTGACGCGTGCGCCGCGAGCGCTTCCGCGGCGAGACCCAAACCCGGCGCAATCGCGCCGCCGACGTAGTTGCCCGCTGCCGAGACCACGTCGAAGGTAGTGGCGGTGCCGAAATCAATCACGATGCAGGGGCCGCCGTGCCGCACGAACGCCGCCGCCGTATTCACCACCCGGTCGGCGCCAACCTCCTCCGGCCGGTCGATCTCCACCGCCACTCCCGGCACCTGACAGGGATCGATCAGAATGGGGGTGTGACCGAGATACTTCCTGGCAATCTCATTGACAGCGCGGGCGAGCGGCGGCACCACGCTGGAGATGATGACGTCTTCGCACGTGCGCACGTCCAACCCGGCGTGTTGCAGAAAGCCAATAATCTGCACGCCGTACTCATCGCTCGCTTTGCCGATTTCCGTCTTCAAGCGCCAGGAATTCTTGAGCTCGTTTGCGACGAAAGCCCCGAGCGCAATATTAGTGTTACCGACGTCAACTACGAGGAGCACGTGTCTTTTTCCTCTTGCCTAAGGTACAGAACGCGGCTTGCTGCAAGTCCCATTCCTGACCACCTTAAACCAAGTCCGTTTTCACCAGGCAGTTTTCCCTCGCAACGGGATTCGTCAGGTACTTGCCGCCTGCGCCAGTCTGAGGATAAGTAGCGAAAGAAAAGAATTAGCGAATTAAAGTCTGTTTGTCCACCTTGGCCGTCGCGTAGACTCTTAGCGCGCCCTATCACTACCGCTGTCAGTTTTGTTCTGTTCGCTGGTGCGTTCGTCCTCTGCCGCGCCGCTGTCTGGGAGAGAACCGGTTAGTTGCGTGCGATTGCGGCGCAAGCGCCCAATGAACCGGCCGACCAGCCGCTGCGTGTGGGTGCTGCTGCTCGGGCGCAGATGGTGAGCGGCGGCCTCCAAGTATGGTTCACTAATGCGTTGGACGTATGCCGGCACCCCTTCCGTGCGGATAGTGCCGAGAGAATCACGGTAGAAGGAGAAGACATGGACGTTGCCAAGCTGAATGCCGGCCTGAATCGCGCCGGCCGCCACCAATGAAGAGACAACCAACAGCGAACGATTCTGCTCGGCCGCCGCTCTGTTCATCTCCGTAAAGATCTGAGTGAGACGGCGGGGATCGGGGAGGCTCTCCGCATTTTCGCGAAACTGACCGAGACTATTGCGCATCTCATCCAGCGCCAGCGGCGGAATGTCGATGGTATCGGCCATCTGGCCGGAGGTGCCTCCCAGCGCCGCCAGCAAGTCATCGACAGAGGAAACGTCGGCGTCCGGCGCCAACACGTGCGAACTCTTGAGCTCATCGACAAAGGTGTCCAGGTAGGCGCGGGTGCCGCCGGTCACGTCGGCAGCCGCCGCCAGCAGCCAGAGCGGCGACCAGCCCACCGCCACCACGCTCGCCATCTCGACGGCGTTGCCCGCCAGCTTGCGCACGGCGAGGTCTTTGACCGCCATGTCCTCTTCCGCTTCTTCGCCCCCCACGCCGCCGACAAACTCGATGACGATGCGCAACATGCGCCCAACTGTGGACTGATAGAGCTGCGACTGCCGCAGCGGCGGCGGCAGGATGTGCGCCGAGGTCTCGTGGATAAACCCGCCGCCGCCGGCAGCCGCAGTGCGCACCAGCCGTTCCGGCAGGGTGGCCACATACTTGCCCGCGTCGAGCGTACGCTCCTGCAAGCGCGCTGTGTTGGTTGGTTCCCCTGAAGGGTCCGGTGTTGAATCCATCTCTTGATCCTGCTCGTTTTCTGGGCCGGCGCCTGGGCGGACGTGCGGTGGTCGTATCTGTCCCGCTATCAATTATCCTACCATGAGCGGCGCGCCGGGCCGCGCACTGCCGGGCAGGCTCGGCGTCCATGTATAATCGTAGGCACAACCCGCCGCAAAGTCCCAAGCAATACACAGAGACGAGGTAGGCCACTATGAGCGCAGCAGCCACTACGCAAACCACAACTCAAGATCTCCGCGAGCAGGCGCTGGACGGCACGCCGCTCCACGGCACGCTGGTGATCGACAACCACTGCCACATCGATCCCGCGGCGCACTTCTACCAGCCCTTCAACGATGCCGACGGTATGGTGCGCACCATGGACCGCGTGGGCATGGACCAGGCGTGCGTGTTTTCGTCCATGGCGATCTTGCTCGACATGCGCGGCGGCAACGACATTAGCTTGGCGGCGGCGCGCCGCTATCCCGGGCGGCTCTTGGCCTACGGCGTGCCCGACCCCCATGAGGCAGACCTGGTCAGAGACGAGTTGCAGCGCTGCCTGGATGAAGGCGCGGTCGGCATCAAGCTGCATACCAGCGTTGCCAACTACCCGTTCGACGGCCCCGGCTACCTGCCGGCGTTCGAGCTGGCCGACCGTCACCGCCTGCCGCTCATCAGCCACGGCACGGGCACGCCCGACACCTTGCGCCGTATCGCGCGCGACTACCCCGGCTGCCACTTCATAGTGGCCCACGCCGGCGGCGGCAGCCCCAGCAACAGCAGAGACTTGGTGCAGGTGGCAGCCGAGGAACCAAACGTCTACCTGGATACGGCAGCTTCCGTGGGCTACCTGGGCGACTTCACCGAAATGGTCCGCCTCGCCGGCGCGAACAAGATCCTCTACGGCTCCGATATGCCCTGGACCTGCGCCACCTACCAACTCGGCCGCGTCCTCCTCTCCCCCATCACCGACGACGAAAAGAGAAGAATTCTCGGCGAGAACCTGGCGGAGTTGTTCAAGACCAAGCGCTAATTAACTGGAATTGGACAATGTGCTGTTCCAGCGCAGAATCAAGTTTTGCCAAGAAAGCCGTAGCGCGGGGGCTTGTCCCCCGCTTCTTGGTGTCACAGTGTAAATGACCTTCCCTGGCCAACTACTCCGGTCACGCCTATTTGGGCGCCCATAGCGAGGCAACAGCGACGATGGCATCGAAAGTCAAAGAATCCGAGACCACGCGGGAAGAGGAGGTCAACGTCCACCTTGCCCTCTTGCTCTCGCAGCGCGGCCTAAAGGCCAAGGCCGAGCGCCGCAGCCGCAAGGGCGCGCCGGACGTGCGCGTGACCTTGCGCAGCGGCTTGATCCTCTTGGAGTGCAAGTGGGAGGGATCGGAAAGTGCCTTGGAAGCCCAACTCCAGGAGCGCCGGGCCGCTTTCCCCGAGGCGCTCGCCGTGCTCGGCGTGCTCTATTCCGAGCGGCTCAAGCATGCGGAGGATACGCAAGCCGCGCTGGAACAGGCTGACGATCTCCAGTGGTGGCAGGCGTCGTTGCCGACGCTGCTCGACCTGGCCAAGGATTCGCCCACCGAGCCACGCCGCCTGACCAGCGGGTCGGTTGACGATCTTGCCGATCACTTGCGTATCCTGCCGTTAGACCTGCAAGGCGTGGACCAGGTGCAAGCCGCCGCCGGCAGTGTGGAATACGCCTTGGAACAGGCAGCATATCAACTTGCCCGGCACGAGCGCATCGCCGGTCGCATCGCCGAAATTATCGCGGAAACCGACCAAGAGAAGAACCGCGCCGCCGCGCTGCGCATCGGTTGTCTGGCGCTTTTCAACGCCTTGGCGTTCCAAGACCGCTTGGCCGTCGTGAATGGGGACGTAAAGACGGTGTCCGAGGCCCTGAGCCAGGGCATTCCCAGCTTGCAGGAAACGTGGCGGTACATCTTCGCTGAAATCGACTACAAACCGGTCTTTGGCTTGGCCGCCGACATTATGGACGTGCTGCTGGACGGGCCGGCTGACGTGCGGACACCAGTCATCGCCCCTTTGGTCAAGGCCGTGGCAGAGACGCGCAACGTTGAGGGGCACGACTTGGCCGGCAGACTCTTTCACACCCTCTTGTCCGACGCCAAGTTCACCGGTGCCTATTACACCTCTGTGCCGGCGGCCACGCTATTGACACGGCTCGTCTTTCACGAGTGGCCGGCGGGCGTGGACTGGAGCGACCACGAATTCCCCGCCTCCCTCAACGTGGCAGACCTTGCCTGCGGCACCGGCACGCTGTTAATGGCAGTTGCTGCAGAAGCAGAACGCCGCCACAAGGCCGCAGGCGGCAAACGCGCCGCCGCGCTTCACAAGGCAATGGTGGAACAGGCCCTGCACGGCTATGACGTACAACTTTCCGCCGTGCACTTTGCCGCCACGAGCCTGGCGATGCTCAATCCCCACATCGAGTTCGATCGCATGAATCTCATTGTCATGTCCCTGGGCGCGGACAGCGAGCGGGTCTCGTTGGGATCGTTGGACTTCCTGGATAGCGATGAAGCGCTGGTGCAACACGCGCTGTCACCACAGGAGACCGGCAATGAGTCGCGGGGGACGACGGAGCGTAGGAAAGTAAAGCTGCCGCAACTCGATTTGGCGATTATGAACCCGCCCTTCACCCGCTCGGTGGGCGGCAATTTGTTGTTTGGCAGCAAACCCGCGGCAGAACGGCGAATGCTTCAAGACGAACTATCGCGCCGCCTGAAGTCACGGCAGGCGTCGGCCACCGCCGGACTTGGCGCCGCGTTCGTGGCTGCCGTCTCAGACAAGATGCTACCCGGCGAGGGGCGCTTGGCACTGGTGCTGCCGCTAACCGTCTGCACTGGACCGTCCTGGGCACAGACGCGCGCCCTGATAGAGCGAGACTTTGCTCTCGACATGGTCATCACGTCCCACGATCCGCAGCGCTGGAATTTCTCCGACAGCACCGATCTCTCGGAAGCGCTGCTCATCGCCACGCGCCGCTCCCGCGCATTACCCCGTCATTCCAGCGCATCGGAAGGTGACCGTCATTCCGGTGAAAACCGGAATCCATCTTCATCCCGCACCACGTTCATCAACCTCTGGCAAAACCCCGACGGCGTGCTGGATGCCCACCGCGTCGCCCAAGCCGTGACCGCAACGACTCCGGCGAATCTGGAAGAGACCGGCACGGCGCTCCTGGAAATCGACGGCCAACATGTCGGCGAAGTGGTCTCGATTGCCGAAGCGGACCTGTCCGGCAAGCAGTGGTTCGGCGTCCAATTCGCCCGCGCCGACATGACCCGCAGCGCCGCGCGCTTGTTGGACGCTGGGGAAGTCTGGGTCCCGGGCGCTGAGTCAACTGCTAAGATTCCGTTGTGCAGACTGGGAGAACTCGGTCAAGTAGGTCCCGACCGGCGTGACGTATGGGACGGATTTGAGCGCACGGATGCTGTCACGGCCTATCCGATGGTAGAGAACCACGACACCGAACAGAGGAGACGCATGACTGCCGAGCCAGACAAGTACTTGGCTCCCCTTGTAGAACCGCGAGCCGGCCGGAACCTCAAGCCGGTTGCACAGTTGTGGCCAAGGTCGGGAAGGCTCCTTATTTCCGAACGGCTTTGGCTTGAAACCGCGAGAGTTGTTGCCATGCGAACGCCGACCAAAGTACTGTCCAACGTGTGGTGGCCGGTCCGTATTGAGGAAGCTGCATACGAAAAAGCACTTGCTGCGTGGCTTAATTCTTCCTTGGGCCTTCTAGCCGTTCTGTCCCAGCGGACTAGCACCAGAGGAGGCTGGGTTGCACTGAAAAAGGCCGACCTCAAGGACTTGCCCGTCCTCGACCCATGTCGCCTTCCCGCCTCCCAGCTTCACGCGCTTTCCCGCCTCTTCGACCGCCTCGCCACCGCCGAATTCGAGCGTCTCCCAGGCATGGCGCACTGCCCCGCTCGCCAAGCCCTGGACGACGGCCTCACCCATATCCTCAACCTCCCCGATCTCAGCACCCTCCGCCACCTCCTCGCCTCCGAATCCGTCATCTCCAACCGGAGGCTGTAGAGCACTCGTATAGTAATGGAAAGATATACATGAGTAGCCAAATTACTACTGATCCAGATCAGCGATCAACTGATGGCCCCCCGCAAACTCTCCATGGTGTCAGCTTCACGTTCACTACTCGAGAGGGAAGTTTACGGGAGATTCCCCTCTATGCTGGAAGCCCCGTATTCGTGATCGGACCCAACGGCTCCGGCAAGTCTAGCCTATTGCAGAAGCTAAATTCAGATAATGGTGCCCGGGCGAGAAGAATTACGGCGCACCGGCAGACCTGGCTACAATCGAATACTATCGATATAACCCCTACACAAAAGGTTTCGAATGACCAGATGATTGCGGCAGGTGATGCTCGATACGAATCCAGGTGGCGGGACATATACGCCTCAGAACGCGTGGCCGCGACACTCTTCGAACTTACTGATGCGGAGATTGCTCGCGCCATGAAAATTCAGTCGGCTGTCGACTCGAGGAACGACAACCAAACAGAAAAGCTGAGACAAGAACGATCACCTATTTCCAAGCTAAATGGGTTGCTCAAGTTGGGGAATCTTCCGATAACCATCTCCATTGAAGAGAATCAGCAACTCTTCGCCTCAAAGCAGGGCAATGAACCATACAGTATCGCTGAGCTATCGGACGGTGAGCGAAACGCAGTCTTGTTAGCTGCTAACGTGCTTACTGCAAAGCCCGACACACTCATACTTATAGACGAACCGGAACGCCACCTTCACAGATCTATTGCCTCCCCCCTACTCATTTCACTCTTCGAGGAACGGTCAGACTGTGGGTATGTTATCTCTACGCACGATGTGACTTTGCCCACAGACAGTCCAAACGCCACAACGGTATTGCTTCGTTCGTGCACTTGGTCCGGGAATAGAGCGCAGGTCTGGGACGCTGATATTGTAAGCTCAGAGACGGGTATTGATGATCGTACGAGACGTGAAATCCTAGGGTCTCGCCGAAAGATTCTGTTTGTTGAAGGCGATTATGGCAGTATGGACCGACATACATACGCTATTCTATACCCAGAAATCTCGATTGTCCCGAAAGGGAACTGTTCTCAAGTAATTCGGGCAGTCACGGGCATCCGAAACTCGGAGAATCTCCACTGGGTGAAGGCATATGGGCTGATTGACAAAGACAATCGTCCCGAGGAAGAGACAGAGCAACTTGCAAAACGGGGCATCTTTGCGCTTGACTGCTATTCTGTTGAGTCACTGTACTACAGCAGTGACATTATGTACAGAATCGCTGAGAGGCAATTGGAAGTTTCGCCTGACATTGCAGACTTTGCCAAGGCGAAAGAGTCCATGTTGGAGGAAGCCTCAGAACATAAAGTACGCCTCTGCGCAATCTTGATTGAGAAGCGAGCAAGAAATGCGGTAGAGTCGCAGCTTCCCACTTACGAATCCCTGCTTCAAGACCCCATTCACTGCATCAGATATGACGCGAGCGCACTCTTATCTGAGGAGAGACAGACGTTTGACTCGATGGTCATAAGCAAGAATGCCGACGGTCTCATTGACCGGTACAATGTTGCTACTACTCGTGCGTTGGTTGCTGCTGCGAAACATCTCGGCTTTGCAGGTCGCATGAACTACGAAAGCGCGGTACGGAAGTTGCTTGCGGATGATGAATCAGCAAGGGACATGCTCCGAAAGAGGCTATCCAGGCTGACTCAAGCCATCAAAGCAGATGTGTGAGAACCTGCGAGATGTGTACAACATCATGAGGGGAGTAGACTTTGTATCTTGGGGCGCTTTTCGCAAAGTTCTAATTTGAGCGAATTTGCGGCAAGGCATCGGAGTGGACGATCTTGGGGTTCGAGTCAGTTCCTAGACTTCGCTATGCCCCAACCTCCAAATGCTGCGGCTAGGGCGGCAAGAATGGGTCCGACATGATCTCTCATGTCGAGCAGAGACAGAATAACGAGAAGTGCTCCCAGCGAGAGCACCGCCAACAAGACCAGTCCGACGAAATATCTCCGCTGTAGCTCCCTGTCTCTCGCTACGAGCTTCGCTTCCTCGTCGCGGCTAGCTAAGAGTTGCGTAAGGTGTTCGTCGTTGAGCTTGTTGAGCAGAGCCAGCGGTCCGATGATGTCCGACCCCAAGAGCGCCTGATTTAACGTGCGCGAGGCTTCTGGGGGCAGGCTTTCGGGAGATTGCTGACTTGGATCGGAGGCTTCATCTGCGGAAGATTCCGCCAATGGCCGATCCGTTTCGTTTCCAGGCGCTGCCTGGCCAGACATAGAAATCCTCCTCCCAGCCCTTGCCAAAGTCATCGTAAGATTGGGTGAGGTACCGGTGCGACGACTTCAAGAAGTTGCGGAAAATAGCGACAAAGACAAAATGCCGCAACAAAGCGGTTTCGTCTTGCGCGCTGATTTCCTCGATAGGTCTCTCTTGCGTTTTCATTGGGCGCCTCTGATCGCTTGCCCCATCTCGTAGCGAGCCGTTCCTACTCTACAGGGTCTATTATATACCCTGTCATTATACTAATGCATCGCACTCCAATAAACCCAACGCTTACTGCGCAAACACCTCACTCCAAGCTATGCTGCGCGTGCCCGAGGGTATCGCACAGCCGCGGGACTGTTTTCACAGAGGTATGTTGCACACGACAAGCATGTTAATGAGGTTGACGGCATGAAGAACATAGTCCTGAGCGCTGAAGAGGACTCGATAGAGGCGGCGCGGCGGCGGGCTGCGGCGGAGGGGACGACTCTGGATGCGCTGTTTCGGCGGTGGCTGGCTGAGTATGTGGGGCGAGAGCGGCAGGCTGATAGGGCTAGGGCGGCTGTTCGCGAGTTGCAGCAGATGATTGCTACCAACGGGCGCAAGTTTTCGCGAGATGAGATGAATGAGCGGTAGTGGCTGATCAGTCACTTGCGCGTCAGTCTGCCGGTCAAGAAAATGTCCGGTCTAAGAGAAGATGAATTCCCGCTTGCGCGGGAATGACGGAGACAGGGGGGGACTCTAGGTATTGGCAAAGGAAACAGACTGCGAAATCTGTCAACGAATTAGTCAACACTTACAGGGAAGGACATAGATTCAACAATTCCTTCCCTCTTGCTGGCAGCCGCAATGAGTGTTCTCTCATTGATCCGCCCCAGGTCAGACTTTGTGTAGTCTTCATCACCTTCGAGTCAAGAGCGACTATTGCAGGCGACTAGGCAATCTCTTTCGCAGCGCCTATTGGCTTAGACGTCGCACTCGCAATTCGCCCGCGTGTTCCTTATTTTGTTGAATCGCTCAAGGCCGTGCTTACGGGGTGTTCGGCGCGCAACTTGCGGCTCGCTTTCGGGATGCGCTGCCACGTCTTTTGGGCTGCATCCTTCTCTCCCGCGAGCGCTTGGGCGTACGCGAGGTTTGCCAGCACGTCCCAGCGGTTGCAGGGCTGCCAGAGACGAAGCGTCTGTTGCTCTCGGGGAGAGGGAAGAGGGATACTCGTACGTTCGACGACCCGGTAGAGCCGCCGCCCGAGCAGTGTGTACGGTCTGCCTGCGCAGACCGCCAGCGCCGTAGCATCATCTGTCGTCACCATGCCGAGAAACCGTCCCGTCAGCCACATCGCGCCACCGATCAATGCCGCGTAGAAAAGCAGCGCCCCGCCAACCGTCACGATGTGCAAGCGTGGGAAGGCCGCTACTATGATGCCGCTAACGGCCGCCAAGATGCTGAACGACCAGAACAGCCACACCACGGGCAGCCGGCCGATCCCAAGCATTTCGAAGTGATGATGCAGCGGCGTCGCGGTAAATGGCAGCGGGAACTCGGTGTGGGGGACAAAGTGTGCGGTGTTGGCATAGCGGCGTATGCGCACAAAATGGCGAAAGAACGGCGTGACGATCTTAGCCTGCAAAAAGCCGGAGCCGCCGTCCAATAGGAACACACCGCCGATGAAGAGCCACACCGCGTCCGCGCCGCTGAATAGCGCCAAGGCCGCGAAGGCGCCGCCCAGAGCCAAAGCGCCGCTGTCGCCAAGGTAAATGCGCGCCCGCCGCCGCACGCTGCCCGTAGACGACCAGTCGGAGGGCAGATTGAAGAGCAACAGCCCTATGCACACACCCAGAAGGGCGGCGGCAAAGCTCAGCAGTTCGCTGCTTGCCTCCCGAATGAGCAGCGAGATCAGCATGCCAACACCGGCAATAGTCGCCATGCCGGCAGTCAGGCCGTCAATGCCGTCACTCACGGCGACCGAAAAGGCCGTCCCGAATGTGAGCATGAAGAGCCAGAGCAGCGTGAGCGCCAGTCCCAAAATGCCAACGACGTTGAGCGCCTGCAGGACTCGCCCGCCTTGTATGTCCGCCTGCAGGAATTCGCTCGGCCACCAGTAGAGCGCCGCAACCGTCGCCAATGCCGCAAGGGCATGCGCAAGCAAGTAGGTACGATCGCCAAGCCCGGTGCCGCGCCGCCATTTCAACCAGTCATCGCTGAAGCCGATGGCGAAGAAGAGAGTCGTGAGCAGAATGAGGAGCAGGAGAAACGCGCTCGTATCGGGTCGAAGCGCCCACCAGAGGCCGCCCAGGCACCAAAGCGTGATAACCAGCGTCAGCCCACCGACGCTGGGCAAGCGCAGGTTGGGCAGGTCTTCATGGTCTTTGCTCTGTACGACCGGCTTGATCTGGCGGGAAGTGAAGCGCGGGAATAGGCGCTGAAACACCGCATTCAGCAGTAATGTCAGCCCCGTCGCGCCACCCAGCGCCAGTACGGTCGTAAGGACGTCCATGCAACTCGATTGCTACCCCAGTTGCTGCGCGACCTCGCGGACGAACGCTATCGCCTCCCGGGTCTCTTCCACGCGGTTCTCCCCGGCCTCGCGCTCGATGCAGTGGTAACCCGTGAACCCAATGTCTTGGTATGACTTCAGGTAGCGCGGCCACTCGATCCAGCCCTGGCCCACAGGTGTCTCATGGCGGCCGGAGTCATTCTTCACGGCGGAATCCTTGATGTGAGTATGGATAATATGGTCCCGCAGGATGTAGACTGCTTCATGGGGGTCGGATTCGGCAAAGGCCTGTGCGCGGTCGTAGGGCCGCCCCTCGTCCTTGGCGATGCGCGCCGCCCACGTGATGAAGTTCGCCGGGTCGAGGTTGATCTTGATGCCGTCGGTGTCGATTGAGTTGATCAGGTCGAGCAGCACGGACGGCGGCTCAGGGCCGGTTTCGATGCCGAAGTACATTCCCGTCTGCTCGGCATGCTTGCCAATTGCTTCCATTGCTTCATTGAACACCTGGCGCCGCGGCGCACTGGCGTCCTTGGGGACGATGCCGATGTGGCTGGTGAGCGCCGGAGCGCCAAGCGCGCGGGTGTGGTCGATGAGGCGCTTGGTATGCTCCACGCGTTCAGCCATCGTTTCCGCGTCACCAAAGTCGCCCAAGCCGCCGTCGGTAGCCGAGATCACCATGCCCAGGTCCTGCACGCGCTGTTGCACTTCTTTGATCCCCGCCGCATTGAGTTCCTCGGGACCGTACTCGCCGCGCCCTACCGTCAACTGCACGCTCTCAGCGCCAATCCGCGCCGCGGTTTCCAACCCCTCCGGCCCCGGTGTACGTAAGCAGATTAGCCGGACGCCTACCTTGATATTAGCCATGGATTCACCTCTCCGTATTCAGTCTGCCTGCCATCACCAATGCCTAGACGGATATGATCAAAGCACTCACTGCGCAGCTATGATACCACGCCTACCGCACGCTCACGCCAGCAGGTCACGTACTTGCTCCTCCATGTATGCCAGCGCGCGCGGCAGCATTACTGCTCCCCGAATCGCGGCCTGCAGCGTCTCCGCGCAGACTTCCTCGACCCGCGGATACGCAGCAAACTTTGGGAACGTCACCATGTCGTCCCGAATTGTTTCTTCTAACAGTGCCAGCCGTTTTGCGTGCACCGTGCCGGCGGGCGTCTCGCTGCGTACGCGGGCCATTACAGAGTTTCTGGACACAATAGTGCCGCCGCGTGCCTCCTGGTACTGGCTCGCGACTGAGGTCAGAAAGCGCACGAGCGCCAATGCCCCTGCCATATCCTTCACGGAAGTGGGAATGGCAAACGAGTGGCCGCCCGCGTAGACCGCGCGGCTGCCCGCCGGCCCTACCGGATAGCGCGCGACCCCAAAAGAGTCTACGACGCGGCTCGTTGCCGGATCGGTCAGCAGACCGTAGTATGCCGGCCAATCGGCGGCCAGCGCGCACCTACCTTCACGAAAGAGCTGGGAAACTTCGTCAAAGTACATCGCCGGGAGGTCGCGCGGCGTCAAGCCCTGCTGATACAGGTCGGCGAGGAAGCCCAGCGCCCAACGGCCCGCGCGCGTAGTGAACGCGGGGTTGAGGCGCTCATCGAAGAGTGCCCCGCCCGCCATTGCAGCCAACTCGAAGAACGTGCCAAACAGGCCCGATGAATGACCGGGAAAGGCAAAGCCAAACAGGTCGGGCGGGCGCGTAAAGAACGTAGCGATATCCCGTACCTCGTCCCAGGTCTGCGGCACGCGGAGCGCACGACCGTATGTGGCCTGGAAACGCGCCTGCTCCGCTGGATCTGTCAGCAGGTCTTCCCGGTAGAAAAGTATGCGGGCGTCAACATTCCGTGGGATCTGCAAGAGCGCGCCGTCGACCCGCGCAAGCGTGAGCAAGGCCGGTGAGAAGTCCGCAAGCTCGCCATCCGAAAAGTGCGTAGCGAGGGGAAGCAGCCAGTCTTGCTGGGCCGGCGCGTACTTGACATGCGTGGAGATCACGTCGTAGCGGGCCGAACCGGCAGTGTAGACCTCGTGTATGTGCGCATTCAGCTCCGGATGGGGCAGTTGCACGCACACGTTTACCGTGTAGCCCGTCTCCCGCTCGAATTGCGGCAACCGGCTATAGAGCGCGTCGTATTGCGGCCCGCCGATGAGAGCGACGTCGAGTTGCTTCTGGGTCACGGCGGTTGCGCTCCTTGCCAAGATCGATCATCGAGAGCACGGGCTCCTCACTTATCCCCATTAATTCCCCAATAGAGAGGCTAGGGTAGCGCCGGAAAACAGGAATACCACAATTACGATGATTAGTAGTCCAATCCAGAGACCAATCGCCAGTGCGCACCCGAATTTTACGCCCTCGAAAAACGGTATGCGTATTGTTCGCTCTTGGTTCCCGGTTTCTTGCCATTCAGCCCTGTGCTCATCATTCTCCTCTCCGCTCTGTGGAGATGGAGGCTGATCGCTCACACTACTCTCCTTTCAAAGTCACCAATTGACCCCAAAGAGCTAACTCAAAAATAACTGCGTCGGCGATGCACGCCTCATAAGGGACAACTGGCTCAATCCTAAAGTTATAGGAACAATAACAGGGAATCAGACCTGGCGTAACAGTGTTCACACGTCCAGTTCGGGTAAGTAGATTTCGTTTCGAGGTGTCCGTTGGCACTCGTCCTGCTACTCTTGTCGGCTCGAGGCTCGAGGCCTAGCTAAGTCCGAAGAGCGGCTGGCCTCTTACGCCAATCTCCAAGCAGTACACCGCGCCGGTTTCAGTTTCCGTTACGTAGAGCGAATCTTCCCAAAAGACCACGTTCGTGGGGTTTTTGCCCGGCACCGGCAGCTCGGCAATCACTGCGCCGGAAGGGGCAATCACGGCCACCACACCCTTGCCGTAGTGGGCGACGTAGAGGTTGCCGTCCGCGCCAAGGTCCATGCCGTCAGGCCCGACGCCGCCTTCCATCTGCGCGAACAGGCTGCGGTCGTTCGCGCTGCCGTCGTCGTTCAGCGCGAAGGCATGAATGCGGCGGGTAAAAGTTTCCGCAACGTAGAGCGTCTCTCCATCCGCGGAGAGACAGATGCCGTTGGGAAAGGCGAGGCCCACCGCAAAGACTGAGATCGCGCCGTCTGCCCCCACGCGAAACACACGCCCCACCGGCTTCTCCAAGGTCGACCCTTTGGGATCGGTGAAATAGCAGTTGCCGTGCCTATCGAGAATGAGGTCGTTCGGTCCCCTGAACGGCTTGTTGTTGAACGATTCCGCCACCACCGACCACGTCCCATCGGGCGCAAAGTCGAGTATCTGCGCGAGACCGTTCTCCGCCACGATCAGATGGCCGTTCCGGTGGAGCCGCGACCCGCAGGGCACGCCTCCGGTCTCTGCGAAGACTTCCACGTGCCCATCCAGCGTCACCTTGCTGATGCGGCCGGCATCGCACTCCATAACGTAGAAATTGCCTTCGCGGTCAAACGATGGGCCTTCAGGAAACCCAAAGCCGTCCGCAACCAACACAGGACGAGCATCGGTATTCATGCGAAAGCATCCTTTCTCCTAAGGTAACGTTGCGCGCCGCCGCGCCAGAACGTTGCGCGGTGCCGCGCCAAAACGTTGCGCGCCGCCGCGCCCAGGGCCTCATGCTGCTGCATGCAGGCATGGGATGACTAGAAGCTACTGCTTCTTAGCATCTTTATCAGGAATATGCGCCGCCGGCCCCAGTGGACGCGAGAGATCGTGCTCCAAGAGCTCCGGATGGCGCCGCAGAAACTCCTGCACACGCGTCCCGCCCAGGCCCTTGAAGCCCAGCAAGAAGCCGCCATCGATGAGCAAGGTGTGACCGGTAACGAAACGCGCCTCATCCGAACACAGATAGAGCGCCCCCTGGGCGATGTCCTCTGCGCGACCGATGATGGGGAGAACATTCCAGAGGATGTTGCGTTCATGCCAAGTCGGATCGTCGGCGTTCTCTTCTCTCATCTCATCCGACGGGATAGCTCCGGGGGCAATCGCATTGACGCGAATGCCGTCATTGCCCAAATCAAGCGCCATTTGCTTGGTAAATTGAATCAGCGCAGCTTTGGCCGTCTCGTAGGTGGGATAGCCCGGGCTGACCTGGAAGCCGTGCACTGACGACAGGTTGAGAATAGCGCCGCCGCCCGCCGCCCGCATGTGGGGCACGGCATACTTGCTAGCGAGAAACGGCGCTTTGAGCAAGACGTCAAAGCTCGCGTCCCAGTCCTCCTCGCTCAGCTCTTCGATTGAACCCCGCCGTTCCCAGTGCGCATTGTTGACCAGTATCGTTACGCCGCCGTACCGCTCCACCGCCGCGGCTACCATGTCGCGGTTGCCGGCAAGGGTGCCCACGTCGGCATGGCAGAACGAGGCTGCGCCGCCATCGCTACGGAGCGACTCTGCCACCGCTTCCCCCGCCTCGTCTTGGATGTCGGCGATAAGGACTTTGGCCCCCTCCGCCGCAAAGCAGCGCGCGATCGCGCGGCCAATATTATGGGCGGCGCCGGTGACGATGGCTACCTGGTCCTGCAGTCGCATGGCGCGTTAAGGTCCTCTCAGCGTATGTTGCCGCATGGAGATTGTGGAAACGCTCACGAAGTCGCAACTCGCCGGGCGTCTCTACCCAACAGACTTGGGCTCGCAAGGCACCTGCGGGAAATGAGATTGTCGCTTGTTCATCACCTTGATTTCAAAGCTGCTCTTATTGGAACAAATGGGCCGCGTTTTGTCTACCTCGCGAGGGAAGGGCGGAAATTGCTCCCATTTGACAGACGTCAAGAGCGTGGCGTCTGCTGCGCAAATTGCCCGGCCGCGGATCTCCCTAGGCTGTGACCTTGGCGCACACTCTATGGGCTTAGTCTACCGGAGTGCAGCGCCTATCTGGCTTCCGGCTTGCACCAAAATGACGGATGAAGGCTTGCCGTCTGCACGCGCGGGCGACTATTCTGCAACAGTGGCGTACCACAGGAGTTCCCATGCCGTATGTCCGCGTCATTCTCGCGCTTATCGCTTCCGTGGCGATCATCAGCAGCGCGTCCATTCTCATCAAACTGGCCGACGCGCCGGTGCTCGTCATTGCCGCCTATCGGCTCGGAATCGCCGCACTCATTCTCGCCCCGCTCACGCTCACGCTGCGCAGGGACCACCTCACAGCGCTGAGCAGTCGCGATTGGCTCATTGCGGCGGTGGCGGGCAGTTTTCTCGGGCTGCACTTCATCGCCTGGATCGCATCACTGGAATACACGTCGGTCGCCAGTTCCGTGGTGCTCGTAACCATCAATCCCATCTTCGTAGGGCTTGGCATGGTTGTTATCTTTCGCGAGCGGCTTCATCCTCTGCTGGTTTGGGGAATCGCACTCTCGGTTACGGGCGGCATCCTGATCGGCTACAGCGACTTTCAGGTGGAAGGGCAGGCCTTGTACGGCGACGCGCTGGCGCTACTGGGAGCGGTATTTCACTCCGGCTACCTCCTGCTGGGACAGCGCCTGCGCCAGCGGCTCGACCTCCTGCCGTACATTACGGTAGTCTACGGCATGGCTGCGCTGCTGGTGCTAATCTCGGCACTTGTCACGCAACAGTCATTCACAGGCTACGCGCCGGCGACCTACCTGGTCATGCTCCTGCTGGCGCTGGGACCGCAACTCCTGGGCCACACCGCCTACAACTGGACGCTGCGCTACGTCTCCGCCGCCGTCGTAGCCGTGGCTATCCTCGGCGAGCCCGTGGGCGCGAGTATTCTCGCGTACTTCATACTGGACGAGCATCTCACGCTGCTGCAGGTCGGGGGTGGGGCACTGGTCCTGCTCGGCATCTATCTGGCCTTGCGGACGCAAAGGCGTGAGTAAGAGATAACCAGTGCTCGCCCCCCTGTTGCAATCCCTGGCAAGACGGCAAAGAGCGAGCCGTGCGCTGCCTCAACCTATCCAAGCAAACACAGCGGAGCGTCTCTCATTCGCTTCACGCTCATGCCGCTGCTGCGGGGAGACGAGCGCGCTTGGCGCGCAGCAATTAAGAGAGGTCCAGGTGTACGGAGTTCAACTAAACCAATGCCCACTTCGAGAAGCGCAGTGTCGCACCGGAAGACCGGCGCGTGAATACGTCCAAACGGTTCATCCGCAGCGGTCGCTCGGCGCCGTTCGCGTCCCCGTAAGAGACTAGCTACCGAGTAGTCTCATCCCTCCAATGAGGACAGCAGCCCACACTGCCATGCCCCCAACCATCCACTTGATCAGGCGAACCTCCATCGCGCGGATTTCAGACGTTAGTTCGCCTTTCAGGTTGGCCAAGTCAGCCGTCAGCTCGCCCTTCAGATCGGCCATGTCGGCTTTCATTTCACCCCTCAGGGCAGCCGCGTCGGCTTTCAGTTCGCCCCTTAGGGTGGCCAAGTCATCCTTAGTTGACAAGTGCTCATAGACCCCTTCAAGACGGCTAAGTCGTTCCTCTGTCGTCATCGCAGCCATGATGGTGTCCCCCTTGCCACAACGTTTGTCTGCTCAAAGTATACTAAACGCTGCCAGCATGCTACACGATATACTATAGTGGACTGGCTACACGTCCGCCGAATTACCGAAGTAGGAATTAAGAATCGGAGCGTGAGCCGCTTGGCCCATTGGTTGCCGTCAGCATAGGTGTTGCCATAATTGCGTTTATCCGGCAGGACGAGAACGCAATCCGAGAAGACAATCGCGGCATGCGCAACCACATGTTTGAGATTTATCAGCGCGTATCTCGGATTGAAGGTGCTGCCGACAGACCCAAGGACGTTGGTAAGCCAAGCGAGGAATAACGGAGAGCGTTCTGCCGACCGCTTATTGGGCCATAGCTCTTTGCCCCTCGAATGCCCTCCTTCGCTCTGCCGCCTGTACTAACGGCCAAGAGTCTAACCGACAAGAGTAAGCCTGGCATCCCAATATTCCATACCGAATAGGAAAGACCCCCATGAACTGCATCGTCATCTGCCTCGACACATTCCGCGCCGATTGCATCCGGCATCTGGGCGCGCAACACATGCAGACACCCACCCTCGACGCCATGGCGCGGGACGGGGTCTGGTTCGAGAACGCGTTTGCCGAGGCGCTGCCGACCGTGCCCGCGCGGCGCTCGCTTTTTACCGGCATTCGCGGCTTTCCCTGGCGGTGGACAATTGACACCACCGGCTCGTCGCCGGGTGCGCCGGGCATGCCCGGCTGGCACGGCGTGCCGCCGCATCAACAGACGTTGGCCGAGCGGCTCTCCCGCGCGGGCTATGCCACGGGCCTCGTGGCCGATACCTACCACCTCTTCAAGCCTACTATGAACTTCACCCGGGGCTTCATGAACTGGGAGTTCTTTCGCGGGCAGGAGGCCGATCCCTACCGCTTGGGCACCGAGGAGGAACTCCAGGCCGAGCGCTACACCTACAATCCTAACAACGTTCCATTCGGGCTGCGCCAGTGGCTCTGGAACGTGAAGGACCGCCACACGGAAGAGGACTTCACCTTCGCCAAGTGCATGCGCCGCGCGATTCAGTTCATCGAGGACAGCCGTAACCAGCATCCATTCTTCCTTTGGATCGACTCATTCGAAGCCCACGAGCCGTGGCACCCGCCGTTTAGCTACGCCGACGCCTACATGGATGCGCCCTGGCAGGGCATCGAACCGATCCAGCCGCGCGGCGAGCCGCTGAGCGTTGCCGAGCAAGAGCGGGTCAAAGCACTCTACTACGGCTCGATTACGTTTATTGACAAGTGGATGGGCGTGCTGCTCAACCACCTGGCTGACAGCGGACTGCTGGACGAGACCATCATCGTCTTTACCTCCGACCACGGCACGCAGATGAACGAGCACGGCGAATTCGGCAAGAGCCAACGCCACATGAATGCCTACAACACCCGCGTGAACATGCTCGTGCGCCACCCTGAAGGGCCGAGCGACACCATCATCACGCCCTTTGTGCAGCACATCGACGTGGCGCCCACGGTCTTGAATTGGCTGGACGTGCCCCACGATCGTGTGGACGGCGAGGACATGTGGCCGCTCGCCTCCGGCGATAGTCCGCTCGCCTCCGGCGCGAGAGAGTCCCTGCGCGATTGGGTGCTCACTGTCTGGGGCTACGAGGCGAGCGTCCGCGACCACACCTGGAACGCGGTGGTGAACATCCAGGACTCCGAGCCGCAATGGAAACTCTACCGCGTCGACGCAGACCGCGACAACTTCACCGATGTGGCCGCCCAATACCCGGAAGTGGTGGCAAAGCAACGCGCACGCCTGGAAGGCTTCTTAGGCGAACCTCTGCCGGCCCGGCTGCCGGGCCAACACCCGGGGAGTCCCTATCCGCTGATGGATTTCAATGCCGCGCGGGAGCGCCAAGAGTGACCCGTTGCATTGATTGTCAATGCTCCCTTGCTAAGCAAGTCGTTAATAGCGTTCAATAGCGGCTGTTTTATGTAAGAAACTCAGCTTTTTCGTTAACAAAACACCGAAATAGCAAGTATATTAAGGGTGTGCTTAATAGCAGCCATTGATCAGAGAAACAAGCAATCTTTGATGAACTCCAGTCGCGTTACCTAGAACCGAGCCGGGCAATACATCAAACAGAGCGCTGGTTATCGCGCGTTCTACCCTTTCCCTCTGCCCCCTGACCCACCAGTCCAAGTCGTTGGCGAACTGCAGGCACTTTTGTCTGAGGCAGATCTTTCATTAGGGCGACTTGATGGTTCCATTCAAACATTACCTGATCCAGACCTCTTCGTACTGATGTACATCCGGCAAGAAGCACTACTATCTAGTCAGATTGAGGGAACCCAGAGCACACTGCAAGACGTGCTCTCTGCAGAGGCAAGAATCCTCTCCCCTGGCCCCTTGAGAGATGCACTCGAGGTCATTAACTATATTGAGGCAATGAAGCTTGGGCTAGATCAACTTAAGAGTCTTCCTTTGCCAGCTCGCCTAATTCGACAAATCCATGGCCGCCTTCTTGATGGTGTGCGCGGTTCACATCTAACTCCCGGGGAGCTGCGGACAACTCAAAATTGGATTGGGGGGGAATAACCTTGGTGATGCCGCGTTTATTCCGCCTCCTCCAAATGAAGTGCAGAACACTCTAGGCGACCTGGAGAAGTTTCTTGATGACCCAGGGAATATCCCAACTCTTATATGGATCGGACTAGCACATGCCCAATTTGAAACAATACATCCATTCCTAGACGGTAACGGACGCGTGGGCCGGCTCCTTATCACGTTTTTGCTCTGTGAGCGTGGAGTCTTGCTAAAGCCAGTTCTCTATCTCTCCCACTTCTTCAAGCAAAACCGCCAGCAGTACTATGACAGATTGCAATCGGTGCGCGACTCTGGAAGTTGGGAACAATGGCTTGCCTTCTTCCTGCGAGGTGTCATAGAGGTTAGCAGACAAGCTACTTCAACTGCACGCCGAATCCTCGACCTTCGCGAACGCCACCGCGAACTAATAAATGAAAGACTGGGATTTCGCGCCGGAAACGGCCATCGCGTTCTTGAACACCTATTTGAGTATCCAACTGTCTCTGTAAAGGATGTTCAGGAAGTGCTCGGCGTAGCATACCCCGCGGCCAATGGCCTTGTGTCCGAATTTGCAAATTGTGGTATTTTGCAGGAAATTACGGGTAGGTCGCGCAGCAGAGTGTTCCGTTACGACGAGTATGTTGCCTTGTTCTATGATGACTGACCAATCTCGAGGCTACGAGACCCGTACTGAGAGTTCTGAATGCAGATTCCGAAAGATTCCGTCAACTTCATCTAGAGGCCTTCCAGCGCTACCAACTTTCGAGTACGCCACGCGCGGTAGGCGAAGAGCAGCGGCAAGCCTAACACGAAGAGCCGCCCTACTAGCCCCCATATGAGATGCCGCCGATACGTGTACTCGATCTCGTCCCTTACCATTGTATGGCCTTCTCCGCTCTCGATGAACGTATGCCGGTGGACCCAATGCGCAAACGGCCCGCTGATTTGCCTGTCGGCAAAGCCGGCGTCGCTCACTGGCTCAATCACAGCGTGCCAGCGAATGGGGAAGGGTCCGAGCCAGAGCGTAAAGCGCATTTCGTCACCGGACGAAAGTATCGCCGGACCGTCCTGAATCTGCACAATGATGGGCGGCGGCGTAATGGCAGCGAGGCTGTGCCGCTTGCGGTGAAACTGTGCCGCCGTTTCTCGCGGCGCCGCGACCGTGAATTCGCGCCTGAACGCCATCAACGGCCCGGCGCAAACGGCCGCAACGCGGCGAGGTAGGACTCTACGTCCGAGCTATCGTTGTAGAGATGGATGGAAGCGCGCACGCGTCCGTCGCCGCCCCACGTATGTACGTCCTTTTCAATAAGGGCATCGCGCACGGTGACGGCATCTTCCACGGCGATGGAGATATTGCCCGCCCGTCGCGCGCGTTCAACCGGCGTCATCACCGTCCAGCCCTGGCCCTGCAAGCCCTCGATGAGTTCAGCGCCCAACGCTTCCACGTGCGCGCCGATGCGGTCAGTGCCAAATTGCTGTAGATAGCGCACACCGTTTTCCAGGGCATAGATCGCCGCATGGGCCGGCATGCCCAGTTCAAAGCGTTCGGCCGTCGGCTTCCACGTAATCTTCTCAAAACGGTCTTCACTGAGAAAATTATCCACGGAATACCAACCCACCGCGCCCGGCGCAAATTCCGGTACCCGCGTGCGATTCCAGTAGAGCACGCCGCCGCCGTGGATGCCGAGCAGCCACTTGTACGTACTCGCCACCGCAAAGTCATAGTCCGCTACCGCAACCGGAACCACCCCCAGTGACTGCGTTACGTCAGCCAGCAGCAGCGCATCGTGGGCGTGGGCCGCGTGCGCGATCGGCGCCAGGTCCAGCCGCAGGCCGGAGAGATAGCTCACGTGGCTCACCGCCACCAGGCGCGTGCGCTCGTCGATCTGCGCTACTACGTCCTCGGGCGTGAATTGCCAGTCCCGGCTGCGCACCAAGCGCACCGCAACGCCGTGTTCCTTCATCTGTATCCAAGGCAACACCGTGCTAGGGAATTCCAGATCATTGGTCACGATGTTGTCGCCGGGCTTGAAGTCAACGCCGCTGGCGATGAGAACAATTGCCTCCGATGCGCTGCCCACGAGGCCAATGTCATCAGCAGCACAGCCCATGACGTCAGCAAGGCGCCGCTTGCAGCGTTGCTCTGTGTGGATGTGTTCCGCTCGCCCGGCCTCACCGTGTGCGCGCTCTTGCAAGTAACGCTCCAGCGTCTGCGCTTGCGATTTCAATGGCGCGGATTCCGCGCCGGTATAGAGGTAAGTCGCGTCTTCCACACCGATGAAGTCATGCCGCCGCGCGAGCGATTCCATATGCCAAATGCCTTCCTTGAATTCAGATATTAGCGTCGTGCTGGTGATGTTCCCCGATCAAACCTTGAAACGATTGCCTTGCAGTCTGCCTCTCAGCCGCCAAAGCGAAACGACGGCACGCCCTGATACGGCGTCTTTACGGCAAAGAGCCCGCCGGCCAGTGGTTGCTGTGCCAGTGCTTCGGCGTCGAGCTCCTGAGCAGCCGAGGTAATGAAGAGGGTATCCAGATTGGGTCCGCCGAACGCGCAGGCCGTAACCTGGGTAACCGGCAAGTCAATCTTCTCCAAGAGTTCCGCCGGATTGGGATTCCAGCGGCTCACGCACGACCCGCCGTAGTGGGCAACCCAGAGCATGCCTTCGCTATCGATCGCCATCCCGTCCGGCATCCCGATTTCCTCAGGCACGTCGATCGCCACACGCTCGTTAGCAATAGCGCCCGTGTCGTTGTCGTAGTCGAAGGCGCGCACGTTCTTGCGCAAGGTATCGATGTAGTACATCGTCGTGTGGTCGAGACTCCAGACAATACCGTTAGAGATTGCCACGCCGCCGAACATCCTATGGACGCTCAGGTCAGTATCGAGGCGGTAGAGGCTGCCCGAGTCCTTGGGGTTTTCGTAGGCCATTGTGCCCGCCCAGAAGCGGCCCGCCGGATCGCACTTGCCGTCGTTGAAGCGATTGCCAGAAATGTCCGCTTCCGGATTGGCAATGAGGGTAAGTTCCTGAGTCTCTAGGTCAAATGCGGCGAAGCCCGCCCGCACTGCCAGCATCAACCCGCCGGAAGCGCGGGTTACCACCGTGCCGACGTGTTGGCCGACGTCAATCGCACGATTCTCGCCCGAGGCCGGATCGTAGATGAAGAGTTTGGAACTAAGAATGTCCACCCAGTAGAGGACCTGCTGCTCCTCGTCCCACAGCGGCCCCTCGCCCACCAAGGCGTGTTGATCTACTAAGAGCTCGACAGCGCTTTCCACAGTTGCACTTCTCCCTTTAGTCCCACTCGAGTTGCTTGGTAGAAACCACCTCTGATAATAGACTCTTTCTCACTGCAATGGCGAACGCAGCGCCTGCCACCCTCACCTTCTATTGCAGCCTTCACCCAATGTAGGGGCACGACATGTCGTGCCCCTACATTGGGTGGCGAGAGGATTGTTTCCTCTTGTGCCGGGCATACGCCGTGTTCTTGAAACGCCCGATTGCTTGTGTTTCGCCCCTACGGCTTTTATCATGGTGCGCAAGTGAAACCTGACGAAAACACCCCCATACGGAGGTCCTGATGGCTAGCATGGATAAAGTCCGAATCTGTATGATCGGCGCCGGCAGTCTTGCCAACGCCATGCACTATCCGTCGTTGAGCGAGATGGACGATGTTGAGGTTGCTGCCTCCTGCGATCTCGACGCCGAGCGGCTGCAGAATACGGCTGCCCGTTTCAACATTGCCAAGACATACTCGGACTACCGCGAGATGCTCGATACCGAGAAGCCGGATGGTGTGTACTGCCTCATGCCGCCGCACCACCTCTACGATATTTCGATAAACGTCCTGCAACGCGGGCACAACCTCTTCGTGGAAAAGCCGCCGGGACTCAACGCATTTCAAACGAGCAGCATGGCGAAGACCGCTGCCAAGTACGGCGCGCTCACCATGACGGCGTTCAACCGCCGCTTCATCCCGCTCATGCGCGAAGTGCGCGCTCAGGTGGAAGCCCGTGGACCCATCATCCAGTTTCAATCGGTGTTCCTCAAGCACCAGTTCACCCCCGCTGGCGATCTGCCCTATTACGGCGGCGCGACCGACATCCTCAGTTGCGATGCGGTTCACGCGGTGGACGTCTGCCGCTGGCTGGGCGGGAGCGACGTGGCGGCAGTAGCCAGCGACGTGCGCGAAGAGTACGCCGACTATCCAAACGTCTTTAATGCGCTCATGCGCTTTGAGAACGGCTGTACCGGCTTTCTACAGGCGAATTGGGTTGCCGGTACCCGTCGGCACATCTTCGAGATTCACGGCAAGGGCATTACCGCCTACATCGACCCGGACAATACGGCCAGAGTCTACGCCGACGGCAAAGACGAGCCGACAGTGTTGGACGTAAACGAGACCGCCGGGAATGACGCGCGCTACCACGCGTACGGCTTCTTCGGCGAAAGCCGTCACTTCATCGATTGCATCAAGACCGGCCGCCAGCCCGACACCAACTTCACCGACGCCACCAAGACCATGGAACTCGTGGACGCCATCTACCATTCGGTGATCTGATTGGGCGTCTCAATAGAGGCGGCTTGATAGCGCCTGCTTTGTATTGATTCCGTGCGCAGGTTTGCCACTCTAAGATAGCTGTGCTCAAGCAACTGGTGGCTGTCCTGCGAGTTTCCTAGGATAGGGCGGCGGCTCTCGGTATGAAAGAGTCGTGGAGATTCTGGGCTTTGGTTTCTTAGCGGGCGTCAATTGGCAGGTAGGTGAAAGCTGTGTGGTGTCAATTGAATTGCCGGACTTCCCAATTTCCTCCATCAGGACCGGCCAATACAATGCGTCACGTACAGCGTATGAGTGGTTGAGCGAGTACAAGTTTCCGAAACCGCATTGACCTTTACGCGACTGCGAAGGGTAACTGCCCCTACCCAAACCAGCGGGTAAGTGCCTGCGATCCTTCTGCAGCCCAGCCGCAAAGAACCCTAACTACGCAGCGCTTGACCAAGACGCACAAGAGCGGAGAACCGGTGGCGGGTTCCCCGCTCTTGCACAAGGTAGGTAGGCATACGTAGACATTCGTGAAGGCGGCGAAAGCGCAACATCTGGTGCAAAGAATCTTGGCAATACCGTATAATGTTGCGTAGACAAGGGTGGTATGCGTCCCTGCCGCTAGCGGTGGCTCAAGATCGCCGGCGATACGCAGCTAGTTTGAGGAAGTCTGGCTGCGTACAAAAGCTCCCAGCCCTGGCAAGTATGTGGCGGAGAACGCCGATCAGCATCACAAAGGACGAGCGACATGGCGCAGGCGACGCCCCTAGAAGCTGACTTGCAGCAGTTACGCAAATTGAGTGCGGCGGAGCTTCAGGCCTACGACGAGCAGGGGTTTGTCATCCTCGACAACGTGTTTCCTCCGGAAGACGTGACGGGCATCAACGACGAAATCGAGCGCCTCATGCCGGAGCACGGCGACACTGCCGCAAACCGGCCGGGTTGGATTTTTCAGCTAGGGCTCCGCTCGGAACTCATCAGCAGCTTTGCCCGCGACGAACGAATCCTGTCCCTGATCGAGGATATTGTGCACCCCGGCATCGCCATTCACTCCGCAAAACTCGTCTCCAAGGTGCCCCACTCCGACATCGTCTGCCACTGGCACCAGGACGAGGCCTTCTACACGCGGCCCGACGACCCCAAGTCGTTCAGCCAAACGCGCATGTCTATCTGGGTACCGCTTCAGGACGCCAACGAAGCCAACGGCTGTATGTGGGTGGTGCCGGGTAGCCACCGCTGGGGACTGCAGGACTACGAAGTCATGGACTATGGGGCCTGCGTGCGCAAGCTCACCCCTGAGGAGTACGCCAACGAGCACGCCATTCCCGTCCCGCTGCCGGCCGGTTCGATGCTGCTCTTCCACGGCCTGCTCTGGCACCACTCCAAGGGCAACAGCACCGACCACGTGCGCCAGGCCTTCATCGTCTCGTACCAAGAAGCCACGTCGCTAGCGGATGTCGGACAGCGAAAACTCATCCGGCCTGCGCCTGCGGGCAATGGAGAATAGCGCAATTCTGCGTTAGAGGGGTTTCCGCGCAGGTTCGGTACAATCCGCTCAAGCAGTCAATGGCGTGCCCCTGCTAGCGCTACGTTTCCCGTTTCAGCCAGCGGTCTAAGAACTGCACCGAGTGCATGCGCGCCGTATCTTCTTCCGGCTCCACTTCGTGGCCGCCCTCGTGGACGTGGATGTCGCACTTCTCGCCGATGCCGAGCCGCTCGTATACCGCCTTGACCTCGGCAAACGCCTGCTCCGCTAATTCCCAGTACACGGCCCCGTCGTGCTTGCCTTCCTCCACCATGAAAGCGCGCGGGCAGATCAGCGAGGCAATATCGCTGTCGGCGAATTCATGCAGGTGGGGGTAGATCTTGTCCTCCTCCGCGGTGAGAGCGAACGGGCGGTAGTGTTCGGAGGGGATCACCTGCTTCTGGTAGCGCTCGTTGAACCACGCCGTGCTCACCACGGCCTGCAAGCGGGTATCCAAGGCGCCGAGCCAGAGCCCCGACTGCCCGCCCTGCGACTTGCCGTAGAAGCCGATACGGCCGCTATTCACCTGCGGCAGACTCTCCAGCAGGTCCACGCCGCGCGAGAGAGCGAACATCTCCACGCCAAAGAGGTCCATGCCGATAGTGCGACAGAGGCGGTTGAGGTACATGCGGGCGTGGGGTTGCGCGCTCTTGAGCTCCTGCAGCTTCGGGGCAAACCGTCCGGCCAGCGTCTCCGGCTCAAATCCCGTCACCATGCGCGTGGCGAGCACGGTATAGCCGTGCCTCGCCAGCCGTCCGCCGATGCGGTGGTAGGTGCTGTCCTTGCCGGCATGCTCGTCAGCGGTGAAGCCGCAGGCGACTTCCGGTACGCCGTAGATACCGATCTGCAAGACCAGTCCGGGAAACGGCCCTTTGCCAAGCGGGGTCAGGAGAAGCGCATCGCTTTCCACGCCTTCGAACACGCGATAGTACACGCGCTCGACGCGAAAGTCCGCGGTGGTCGCCAGCGGCTCGATGCGCAGGTGCATGTCGTGCCGCTCCCACGGCCAACCGCCCAGGCTATCCAGGAAGTGCTGCCGGTTAGGCTCCACCGAATGCACGTAGGCATCCAGGCCGGAGAAGTCCCGGTTCCAGTAGCGTTCCCGCGCGTCGTAAAGCTGCTTGATGTAGTGGAGCAGGTAGTCCTCGTACTGCTCGTACAAGCGCTGCTGCCGCGGATTCACGTCCTCGATGCCGAGAACGGGCCAGTCGTCGTAGTAGGCCATGGTATAGAAACGCCTCCTCACTCTGCTAGACACTTCAACTGTTCCTTCCGTCACTCCCACGAAAGCGGGGTTCACTCCCAAATGTAGCACGGGAGTTTCTCCCTCGCCTGGGACGGAGTGTAGTGTCAGGAGATATGGGGCAATGCTGTCGCATTAAACACAATGGCAATGAATACCACGCCTCACGTCCCCGGTAGCGCAGGTTTGCAACCTGCGTCCGCCAGTCGGCACGTTGTTCTGTAGTTGAATGTTCTCTTCACTGCCGCAACGCTGAAGTTTCCCCTCACCCCGGCCCTCTCCCCAGGGAGAGGGAGAAGTGCACGCCCAATGAGTGTCCCGCCTTGATCTTAGTGCGACAACATTGGAGGTTGGGGCAGGCCGTGCGCGAAAATGACGGCAGCGGGCGCAGGGTATACGCCCACGCTACCTTAATATTTGCTAGTCTCTCCCTTAAAATTTGCAAACACAAACCTTAACGTCTCCTAAGAATCTGCCATTTAACGGTTGGACACGCGCCAGCCTGTGATAGATTGAACGTGGAGGGCAAGATGTGTTCGCTGTATCGTTACAAGGAGGCTTGGTCATGTTTACGCATTCAAGACTCGTTGGAATGGCAGTCGGGCTGCTTCTTGCTCTCGCCTGTACCTCCGGCGTTGCCTACGCCGCAGATACCCCCGACTACGCTGATCCCACTGTCACGCAGGGGGTCATAGAAGAATTGGAAGCGGCGGACGACCCGCGGCAGGCGTTCTCCCAGTTGGCGCCAGCGGCGCAGCAGGCAGTCATTGACTTCCTCACGGTGGCGTCGATCAGTTCGGAACAAGAGAGCGTGGGTCAACCCAACTCAATGCAATCGCAGCTCTGCGACACACACTCCCGCAAGCGAATAGCCTACAACCTACTTGGGAATAAGCTGTGGACCTATCAGTCTGACACTGCGTGGTGTTGGGATGGAACGCAGATTACAATTGACCCTTCGTTCGATCCATCAGGACAGGTACACTGGCTTTTTTGGGAGTTTGTAGAACATAGGCGTACCAGAGAATCTGGAGGGCAAGGGGATTGGGTACATTCAGACTATGCCCAGGGTCATTTCAGATTCTGTCTTGGGGCGGACAATTGTGTCAAACACAATTACCCATGGATACGGAAGTACCAGTACGCTGATGGCGGCAAAGACTGGGATCACGATTGACGGAGGGAAAGACATGCCTATCTTTGCGAATTCACTGTTAACCGTAGCACTGCTCTGCGGTGTACCGTTCGGCGCTGGCGTTGTCATGGTGATGCCGAATCGTCATCCTATCGTGCGTCGCATTGGTATTGCCATCCTCGTGCTAGTGCTCTGGTTCGCTGTCATCCTGCTGGTATCCCTCCCCGCAGGGGTGTACTCAAGCTAGAGGTCTCGCTTACACCGACAGAGTGGTGGCACTTTAGGCCCGTACATCCTGCGGTTTGCCCTCCCCGCAGGGATAGAGAACCTCTAGCCGGAAGAAGCGAGGCGGCCCAGCGTGAATCGAAACGCTGGGCCGCCTCGTTGCGTAATGGGGTACACCCGCGCTGTCGCAAGGTAGAAAGAAGCCGGCTCAAGCGGGCTGATAACGCTCAACTCTGATCGCATCTGCCCGGGCGCGCATCTGCGCGGCATCATACCAGGCCTGCATGCGCAACAGCATGTCCATGCTAACGCCAAACGCCTTCTCGATCCGCAGCGCCATTTCGGGTGACAGCGCCGCGTTGCCGTTCAGCGAGTCTGACAGCGTGGCGCGCCGGACACCCAGGATGCCGGCGGCCTTGGCCACGTTCAGACCCAATAGCTCGATGATCTCCGCACGGATGAACTCCCCCGGATGCGAAGGGGTCATTCCTACCTTGATACCGTCGGCAGTCATCAGTGATAGTCCTCCAGCGGAACTCTTCCTCACTGACGGCACTACCCTATCTGCAACGTACCACCATGTCTTTGCGACGTGGCTAGGATCTGTGTATCTCTATACTATCCCCCCGCCGCGATACCGCTCAGACCGGGCTGCACCATCTTTGCCGGGTCGAGCGCTTCATCCAATTGCGCGTCGGTCAGGTCGGTGAGTGCCCTGGCGACTTCACGGACCGTCTTATTCTTAGCGTAGGCGGTCTTGGCGATCGTGGCCGCCAGGTCGTAGCCCACGAGCGGCGCCAAGGCCGTGGCGGTCATAAGGCCGCGCTCCACGGTGGCGGGGCCTTGTTCCGTTGCCTGGATGCCGCTTACGCACTGGTCGGCAAAGTTCGCCGCCGCGTTGCTGAGCAGACCCAGCGGCCGCAGCACGTTATACGCCGCTACCGGCAGCATGGTATTCAGCTCGAAGAATCCCCACTGGCCGGAAATGGTCACCACATGGTGATTGCCCATGGCCTGCGCGCAGACCTGGATCACCGATTCGGGAATGACCGGATTCACCTTGCCGGGCATGATGCTGCTCCCCGGCTGCACTTCCGGCAGCAGCAGTTCGCCAAGCCCCGCGCGGGGACCCGATCCCAGCCAGCGGATGTCGTTGGCGATCTTGAGCAACGCCAAGGCCACGGTATTGAGCATGCCGCTCGTCATCACCAGCGTGTCAATGGCGCTCTGGGCCTGGAAGTGGTTCTCGGTCTCGCGAATGTGATAACCCGTCGCGGCGCGTAACTTGGCGCAGACGAGACGCGCAAACTGGGGATGGGCATTGATGCCGGTGCCCACCGCTGTGCCGCCCAGCGCCAGTTCGCCCAACCAGTCCTCGGCGTGGCGCAAGTGCTTGACGGCCCGTTCGATCTGGCCGGCGTAACCCTGAAATTCCTGCCCCAGGCGGATGGGCGTGGCGTCCTGCAAATGCGTACGCCCGGTCTTGATGATGGGCATGAATTCTTCAGACTTGGCTACTAATGCGCGCTGCAAGTGTGCCAATGCCGGGATTAGGTCTTCGCGGATGCCCAGGAGCGCCGACAGATGCATCGCCGCCGGAATCACATCGTTGGAAGACTGACAGACATTCACATGATCGTTCGGATGCACGGTGCGAGAGCCGCGCGCTTCGCCGAGAATCTCCGCCGCGCGATTGGCGATAACCTCGTTGGCATTCATATTTGTCGAGGTGCCGGAGCCAGTCTGGAAGATGTCTATGACGAATTCCGCATCCAGCGTTCCGTCCACCACTTCCTGCGCTGCCTGGATAATGGCGCCGGCCAGCTTGTCGTCCAAGAGGCCGAGCTCTTGATTCGCCTCCGCGGCCTTTTGCTTGATCAGACCAAGCGCTTGAATGAACCGGCGCGGAAAGCGCAGGTCGCTGATGGGAAAATTCAGCACCGCCCGCTGCGTGGAAGCGCCATAGTAGGCGTCGGCGGGTACTTCCATCTCGCCCATCGAATCCCGCTCGGTGCGGGTTTCTTCATTTGCCATATGCGGTCCTTTCGTCCGTCAAATTCCGTTTACATTTTACGACCGGCTTGCTCGACGCGACAGTTCACTTCATGCAAATAGCCGATACGCCGCCCGTCACTTTCGCTCGTCAACCTGACACGTCGGCGTCCGTCACTCCCCGCGAGAGCGGGAGTCCAGCTTAACTTTGCCCTTCGCACTCTCACGCCTGTCCGAATACGCGTTCCAAAATGAACTCTCCACCCGGCACGTTACGCTCACGGTACGAATGGAGAAAACGCTCCCAATCGTACGCCACTTCGCGCCGTTCGACGCCAATGCCTTCTTCCCCGAGTGTTAGCACGGCGTACCGCGCCGCGGGATGTGTACCGCAGCCGAGTGCGCCAGGATTCAAGAATGTGCGCCCCGGCCTTGCAAAGAAGTGGCCGTCATGATGGTGGCCCGTGAGGATCGCACTTGCAGAACTCTCTGCGTAGTGCGCCTCCAGCTTGCCTAAAGTGGGCTCCGGGTCTATCGGCATGAGCTCTTGCTCTGCGTTGAGGTGGTAGTGAGCGATGAAGAGTTCCAGGTCGCCATGTTGCGGCGACAGCATGCGGGGCAGAGCTGTTAACTGCGGCACGAAGCGGCGGTCAAGTTCATTTGCAACCCACTGGTGATGTTCTTCCATTCCCGGCGGGCTGTTTGGCACTTCACCGGCCAACAGCGCCAAAATGCAGTCCTCATGGTTGCCTGCGACACTTGAGAAGCTAGGCTTTCCGAACAGCAGGTCCAGCACTTCGTTGGTGTCCGGCCCAATGCCGATGAGGTCGCCCGCGCCGTAAATGTGGCATAGGTCGTCCTCACGGCTCAGTTCCGCCAGCACGGCCCGCAGCGCCGGCGCATTGCCATGCACGTCGGTGATGAAGCCTATTTTGGTTGTCATGGCGGATTTTTCCTCTGTGCAAGGAACTTGTATTGTACATATTTGCCACTTCTTATCGTAGTCCTCGCGGGCGCTACACTCAACTCTCCAGATCTCGTAAAGAGTGGTTTCGTGCGCAGTGCCCGGATAGGCTAAGATAGGGTAACAATAAGGGCGCAGGGCGGGGATGTAACAGTCCTTGCCGCCAACTGAGCAGTACCAGCCTGAACCCGGTGCATACTCCAAGAATCCCTGCGCGAGCACGCGGCGCGCTCGCTGAAGTAGAGTGGTGAAGTCTAGGAGAGAAATCGCAATGGAGAAGCTCGCAATCCGCGGCGGTACGCCTGTATGTACGACGAAGTTCCCTTCCTGGCCGCAGCACGATGAGCGGGAGAAGGAACTCTTGCACCAGGTGCTGGAGAGCAATACTTGGGGCGGCACGGCTCATGGGACGATGGTGACGGAACTCAGCGCGCGCTTCTGCGAATACCACGACGCCGCGTTTGGGATCCCGCTGACAAGCTGCACCGCGGGCCTGGACATCGGCCTGCGCGCCTTTGATATTGGTCCCGGCGACGAGGTGATCGTCCCGGCCTTCACCTTCATGGCCACGGCCTTTGCGCCCATGTACGTCGGCGCGGACGTGGTCTTTGCGGACGTTGACGCCAACTCGCTCTGTCTCGATCCGGCGGCGGTGGCGGCAGCCATCACGCCGCGTACCCGGGCCATTGTGCCTGTTCACTTTGGCGGCTATCCCGCGCAGATTGACGAGCTTGGCGCAATCGCCAAGGCACACGACCTAGCCGTCATCGTCGATTGCGCCCACGCCCACGGCACCGAATGGGCGGGCAAGAAGGTGGGCGGCTGGGGCGACCTCAATTCGTACAGCTTCAATCAGGCGAAGAACATGACCTGCGGCGAAGGCGGCCTGGCAACCACCGACAACGAGACACTCTGGGAGCGCTGCTTCTATACGCTGGCCTGCTTTGGCCGCAAGCACGGCCGCCCGTGGTATGAGCACCACGAACTGGGCCAGGCGTACCCCATGAACGAGTTTCAAGCGGCTGTCTGCCTGCCGCAACTGGAGCGGCTGGACGAGCATACCAAAAGGCGCAACCAAAACGCGGCGTATCTCTCCAGCATGCTCACCGAGATTCTCGGTCTCACTGTGCAGCAGCTAGAACCGGAGGTCACCCAGCACGGTTACCACATCTATCCCATGCGACTTGACGCCGAAGAGTTTGGCACGGACCGCGAGACATTCCTGGAGGCGGTGCGGGCGGAGGGCATTGGCATGTCCAGCGGCTATCCGTGGCCGCTCTACGACAATCCCATGTTCGATAAGGCCGACGGCACAGTGAAAGGCGCCATCGGCGGTTTTCGCGCCGAACCGTGCCCCGTCACGGAGCGGCTCTGCCACGAGGAAGCGGCCTGGATCGGCCAAACCACGCTCCTAGCAGACAGGAGCGCCATGGACGACATCGCGGCCGCAATCGCCAAGGTGCAACGCAACGTAGACCAACTCCAGGCGGTTCTTACATAGCTACCGAATGAGGCAAAGCCCACTGAATGCACCGTCCTTAGAAGCCCCTTATGGTTGAATGGTCAAGAGCGTATAGTCCGCTAAAGAGGTACCAGCAACTCCCTCTCCTTCAAGGCGATGTTTGCAGAACCGCTGACGAGGCAAAGGAGTCTCCTCTCCTGGCGAAGACCTTTGCGTAATTCTGACGACCACGCGAAATTAGGCTGGTACGGTAAATGTTCACCCTCACCCCGGCCCTCTCCCTCGAGGGAGAGGGAGCAGAATGGGAAAAATGTGAAAGCGGAGCGGCTCCGGTTCCCTCTCCTGGGGGAGAGGGCTAGGGTGAGGGGAATCTTCTCGCCTGCCGGCCTGAGTTATGCAAAGGTCTCCGACGAGAGAGAGTTAGAGCCTGCCCCGTACTTGATGCGGGGATGAGGGGAATTTTGACAGCGCAAACGTCAGTTCACAACCGAAACGAATTTCATCATTGGGAAATTGGATTGTAATACGAACGTCGAATCATCTAGGAAAGGAACGATTACATGAGCACCACAATAGCCGCACAATTGCCTGCCGAGAAGCAGGTACTCCAGGACGAGCACACCGGCGCTACCATCTGGCAGTTGACGAACGCGCCCTGTGTGAACCACGCGCCGTACTTTCTCAATCCGGCCTGGGCCGGCGCGAACCACGACATGCTCATCATCACGTCATACCGGGCCGGCGCGCCCAACCTCTACGGCATTCAGTTGCCGGACGGCGCACTGCAGCAACTCACGACGAGCGGCGACGTTTCGCCCTGGTCGGCGTGCGTCTCGCCCGACGGCAACCACGTATACTACGCCGCGACCACCCAATTACGTGCCATCGACACGTCAACCCTGCAAGAAACGGTGCTCACGAACCTGCCGCCGTCGTCGTGGCTCGGCAATTGCTCGATTAGTCCCGACGGCTCGGAAATCTTGCTGGCGGCGCAGAAGGACGGCCGGAACATCATCCTGGCCGTGCGCACCGACGGCGGCGGCGAGCGCGTGCTCTTTGCCACCGATCAGCTCGTAGCCCACGCACAGTGGAGCCCCGATGGACGCACGGTGCTCTTTTCGTCCGACCTGCCGCGCATGTGGCTGGTGGAGGCCGACGGGTCGAACCCGCGCCCGCTGCGCGCCCAGACCCGCGAGGAGTGGATCACCCACGAGGCTTGGCTGTCGAACGACGAGATTATCTTCACTTACTGGCCCCACGCGCTGAAAGCCATCCGGCGCGACGGCAGCGGCGAACGCAACGTCGCGGAATTCAATTGCTGGCATCCCGCGCCCCGCCGCGATAGCGCTCAGATCGTCTGCGATACCACGTTGCCCGACGTGGGACTGCAACTCATCGATCCCGCGTCCGGCGAGCGCGAGGCGCTCTGTCATCCCCAGGCCTCATCGCAAGGGTTCCAGTGGTCCGAACCGCTGCCGTATTTTGGCGAGACCGCGCCCGACGACGCCTACGGACCTCAGTGGTCGCACCCGCATCCGTCATACACCCCCGACGGCCGCGCCGTGGTTTACACATCCGACATATCGGGGCACGCGCAGGTCTATTTGGCATTCTTGCCATCATAGCCTAGAGCGATATGACATTCCTGTGTGCGCTGCAATTGTCGATAGCTGGCGACAGTATCCTGGCTCGGTCATCCAGGTCTCTAATTTGAAGGGCCCAGCGGCTTCTCCAACACGTTGAGAATCTCCTCCGCGCAATACACGCGATTGCGCTGTCTCCTCCCAACTTGGGCAACAATTCCCGCCGCCTCCAACCGGTCAACAGCGCGTTGGGCGGTCGTGTACGCCACCTCCAGCCTGCCGGCTACGCCGCTCACCGTCCAGAATGGATTCTCGGCAAAAAGAAGGAGTGCCCTTTCCGGGAGTTGGGACCGTACCTGGGCCAGTCCATGCTTCCAGTTAGCATAGAGGTCGTCGATTAGCCGAATCCGATCGACGGCGTCCTGCGACTGGAGGGTAACGCCTCGCAGAAAGTAGATTAGCCACTCCTCCCATTCGCCGCTTTCCGTCACTCCCAGAAGTCGCCGGAAGTATTCCTCACGCGTGGCCTCGAAGAAGGCGCTCAGATAGAGCAACGGAGAAGGGATGACTTCCCGCTCGACGAGAAGCAGTGTGATAAGCAAGCGACCCACACGCCCGTTCCCATCGAGAAAAGGGTGAATCGCCTCAAACTGGGCATGGGCCAGAGCAGCGTGAACCAAAGGGGGCAGGGCGTCGTCGTGCAAGAACCGTTCCCAAGAGTCCAAGCATGCCATAAGATCCGAGGGCGGCGGCGGAACATAGGTCGCGTTGTCCAACTTGCAGCCAGGCGGACCGATCCAATTCTGGCTGCGCCGAAACTCTCCCGGTGTAGCTGCATCGCCTCGCACTCCCCGCATCAGGCATTCGTGCAGTTCCCTCACGAGGCGCAGCGAAACCGGCAAGGTCTCCAGTCGTTCCAGCCCAAACTCCAACGCGGTGACGTAGTTGCCCACTTCCCGCAGATCGGCAGAATTGCGCGCTACAGCCTCGTCGGCCTCGGCAGCCAACAGTTCCCTGAGGGTCGCCTGAGTCCCCTCGATGCGGCTGGACAGAACGGCTTCCTTACGCACAAGAGACCGAATGAAAAGGTGGGGATTAGGCAGGCGTCTGCCTTCACCCGCAAGCCCGCCGACTGCCCGGTCGGCTGCCGAAAGGCTTACCGCAAGTTCCTCACCCCATGTCAAAGCCGGTGGCAATGGGGCCGGCACGTAGGCTCGGTAACCGCCAGGACATCTCACCAAACGACCATGCGGTCGGAAGTTTGCATCGGACAAAGGTGCCACGATGTTTCCTAATTAGCGATAGTGAGTATAGCTCGTTCTCTTATTATCGCTCTAATATAGTTACGAAAACAAGTCAGGGCAACTCTGTCCGACGGAATCCCTCTGAACCTGCAGAATTCAGTCTAAGAACAATCTGAATTCCCACACACTCACACATGCTGGACCACCAGGATGGCATTGTGCCGTCTGGGTCCACCGCCACGAAGCTTGTGATGGGAGAGGGCCGGGGTGAGGGTGATTTACTCAGTTTGCGCCTCGTGAAACCGGCGGGCTTATTCCCGCAACGGCACTCACACGTGCTGGTCTACCAGAATCGCATTGCCGTCCGGGTCTACCGCCACGAAGCTTGCCGGGCCGGTGGTGTCCTCGTCGGCTTCGTTCATCAGGGTCACGCCCTGGGCCTTGAGCTGGTTCTGCAGCTCGCGTACGTCCGTGAAGCTTTCGAGAGGCTGCGCCTGCCCGTCCCACCCCGGGTTGAAGGTGAGAATATTCTGCTCGAACATCCCCTGAAAGAGCCCAATGGTGGTCGTGCCATTCCTGAGTATCAGCCAATTCTGCGCCGCATCGCCGCCAACCACCTCGAAACCAAACTTCGCATAAAATTCCCGCGAAGCCGCGATGTCCTTCACCGCCAGACTAACCGAAAACGCTCCAAGTTCCATGAAATGCTCCTGTCGACTAATCGAACACATATCTTGCATTGTACCCCTCAACGAGTAACCTCTCCCGCATAGATAACGGGCCACGTCGCCATCCGTCATTCCCGCGAAAGCTCGCCCCCGTACGGGGGCGCAGAATCCATCTTCTCTGCGTGCCCTGGACTCCGGCGGAAGCCGGAGTCCAGGGCCTAATGGCCAATTCTTCCCTATTACATGGCCAGTGCCGTCTCACACGTTCGTGCCTATCGCCTCCCTGTAGGCCTTCTCTGCCCATTCTCGTGCCAATTCTGTAACGATTCACCTGGCACATACACTTCCCCTCCAGCTAGTTGTATCGCCATTCCAAGTTGTAATTGGCACACCTATTAGAGTCGCCCGCAGCGGTTTCCCATTCTGGGGGACGATCAATCGAGTGCTTAGTCTTGTAGTCTGTATAGTGGCGTTCAATTTAGTCTTTCTCTTGATCACTAGACTTCCCAAATAGCACTTCTAGGTCGTGAATATGGGGAAAAGACTCAATGTGACCCTATTCGTGCAGAACGTACTTAAGAGCTAACTCTGCAGTTTGTGAAGAGAGAATCAGGAAAGCCTATACCACCCCAAGAGTAGATATTACTCACCTTTGTCTGCTTTCCACTTCTGAAAGGCTCTTGTTGCGTATGCCAAACCAACAGTCGCATCCGCCTTAGCATGATCGGTTTCAATGAACTCTCCGGTTTTCAAGTGCTCATCTACATTGTTTTGAAGCAGTCGAAAGTTCCCGTCTTCCATCGTGGTTTCAGTCCTTTGGTCGCTTTCTTGGGAATACCGTTGTGCCCGCTGGCATATCTTCCCATCAGTGCAAAGACTGGGCTCACGACAAGCCGTTAAATATACCAAGAGTAGTAGTGGGGTATACATAATGCTGGCGCAAAAGCCATCGGTGAGCATAGACGGTTTAAACTCCTTGTCTAGCCTTCTAATGCTGCACATGGTGGTATCATACGGGTGAGCGGCGGATGAGAGGCAGCACGTGGAGACTGATTGGTGAGAAGTCTACGCAGCGAGAAGCCCGCTCATTGATCTGCCCCTTGTTGCGCCACGCCGCGCGAGTGCGGCCAAAGCGTAAAGGAGGATCGGAATGCGGCTACATTCGATTAACGGACTTGCGGGTTTTGCGCTGATTGTCGGCCCGGTGCTGGCTGTGGTCGCCTACCTCTTTCAGCCGGGCGGCATGCTCATCGCCAGTGCGGAGGCCAGTGACGCCGAGGGGACTATCGCGGCCTTGGTTGCGAACCGTGCTCTCGCTAATCTCACCTCACTTATGATAGCCGCGTGCCTTACGTTGACGCTTTTCGGTTTTCACATTCTTCTGAGAGGCGTCAGAGGTAGCGGTATCGGCAGAGTCTCGGCGCACTTTGGTTATCTGATGCTCACGGTCGGTGTCTTTGGCTGGATTCTGATGCAGGGATTAGCACTCGGCATGACGCATGAGACTGTCCAGCCCGCCACAGCGGTATTCGCCGTTCAGTTCAGCATCGGTCTCGTAGCCGGCCTCGCCGTTGCCCTTGGCTTCTTGCTGCTAAGCCTCGGCCTTCCCACCGTGAAGGTTTTGGCAGACCGGCGGCGTTGACCGTCACGGTCATTTCCGCAATAGCACTTGTCAGTCAAGTCGTGGGCATTAGCGATCCCGCTTTGTACGACACCATAGTGTCGATAACGCGCGCGTGCTACTTTCTCTGGGTAGCCTGGAGCGCATATCTTGGTCTACAACTCTTCAGGCAGAGCGAGTTCAGCGCCAGCGCTAGCGAAAACGACTGACCGCGCCGGCCCGCCCGTTTCAGTGACGATTCTCAGCGGTTCTCCTGCTTGTGGCGGTGTAGGCGCAGCGCGCCGTGCCCATACATGCCGTAGCTCCCCTGTCTGTGGCATAGTCTCACTAGGTGACCTTTGCCTGACTTCGGCCGGATGCGCAAGAATTTTCTCCTCTCCCTGTGGAGAGGGTCGGAGTGAGGAGGGATATACCCGATCCAGCCCAAGCACCGCCGGTCTCGCGCGGTTACGCTAATGTTTCCACTAGGAAGAGGGGCCGAGGCGAATGCGAGGCACGGTGACCGATAGGCTGCTTGTGGCGCAGGTGCTTCAGTTGCCAGAGGCAATAGTGCCGCATGCGGTGGCGCCGGCCTTCGCCCACTTGCCTGGGCTGGCGCTCCTCGAAAGCAGCCGGCCGGGAGACCTTGGCCGGTATTCCTATCTTACTGCCGATCCCTTTTTGCGCATGGAGAGCGTCGGCAACCTCAGTAACCTAGAGTGGCGCCATCCAGTCCAACGATCCGAGGTGCGACGTGGGCAGCCGTTCTCGGTGTTGCGGGAGCTTCTTGCGGACTATCACACATCGCCTGCGCCGCAGGGCCCGTCCTTTCAAGGCGGCGCGGTGGGCGTATTCGCCTATGATATAGGGCGCCAACTGGAAGAACTGCCGTCGACGGCGGTGAGCGACGTCGCAACCCCCGAGCTGAGTCTTGGATTCTACGACTGGGTGCTGGCGCACGACCATCGCCTGGGTCTAACGTGGCTGGTGACCACAGGCTTGCCGGACCGCACGGAAGAAGCCGCCTCGGCACGGCAGGCGCAGGTCAGCGAAATCCTCACGGCTTCGCAACTGCCCAACGGCAAGCGGAAGGACGCCGCCGAACGCTTTCGCCTTACCACGCCGTTAGCGTCGAATGTCACTCGCGAAGAGTATTTAGCTATGGTCCAACGGGCGCAAGCCTACATCACGGCCGGCGACATCTATCAGGTGAATCTCTCGCAACGGTTCACGGCGGAATGGGCAGGGTCGCCATGGGCGCTCTATCGGCGCTTGCAGCGGGAAAGTCCGGTGCCGTTTGGCGCATTCCTCGATCTCGGCGATAGCTGGGTAGTTTCCGCGTCGCCCGAACGCTTTCTGCATGTGCAGAACGGTGTTGTAGAGACCCGCCCCATCAAGGGCACGCGGCCGCGCGGAGCCACGCCGGCCGAGGATGCCGCCTTAGCCGATGAACTGCGCACCAGCGAGAAGGACCGCGCCGAAAACCTCATGATCGTTGACTTGCTGCGCAACGATCTGGGAAGAGTCTGCGAAACGGGGTCGATTCGCGTGCCTGCGCTCTGGGAATTAGAGGGCTATAGCAACGTCTGGCAGCTTGTCAGTGCGGTCACTGGCATCCTGCGCCCGGAGGCCGATGCCGTCGCGGCGCTTGGGGCCGCGTTTCCCGGCGGTTCGGTGACCGGCTGCCCCAAGATTCGGGCAATGGAGATCATCGAGGAATTGGAATCCGTGCGGCGCGGCATCTACTGCGGCGCCATTGGCTACCTGGGTTTCGACGGTACGATGGATACGAGCATTGTCATCCGTACGATCGTGCTTACGCGAGACCGGCTCTACTTGCAGGTTGGCGGCGCGGTGGTGGCGGACTCCGATCCGCAGGCGGAGTACGAAGAGACGCTGGTGAAGGCGCAGGCCGCGCGCTCCGTACTCGAGTCGATATAATCACGTCGTTGAAGTTCTTTGTGGGGGCACAGAATGCCGCCAGCGGCAAGTCTCAGTAGTTAAGGAGAAGCCGATCAGCCGAGAGCTTGTCTGCTATGTGAATGGTGAGCTTGTGCCTGAGAATGCCGGCGCAGTCTCCGCCCTTGACCGCGGCCTGCTGCTCGGCGATGGCTTGTTCGAGACGATGCGGGTGGCAGGCGGGCGCGTTCTCCAATGGCAGCGGCATTGGGAGCGTTTGCGGTATGGGGCGCAAGTGATCCAGCTTGCCATGCCCTGGACGGCAGACACAGTGCGCGCAGCTATCGACCGGACGCTCGACGCCAACGATCTGCGCGACGCAACCGTGCGCCTCACCGTCACACGCGGCAAGAGCGCGATACGGGGCTTGCTGCCGTCCGCTGACACCCAGCCATCCCTCCTCATTCGCGCGACCGCATTCATAGCCTACCCGGACGACCTCTATCGCACCGGTATGCGGGTGATTGTCAGTCGCAAGACCCGGCGCAACGAGCACTCGCCGCTGTCACGGGTGAAGTCGCTGGGCTATCTCGATAACCTCATTGCGCGCCAAGAAGCAGCCGCGCAGGGGGCCGGCGAGGCACTCTTGCGCAACACGCAGGGCGCTGTGGCAGGCGCGGCAGCCGCAAATGTCTTCAGTGTGCACGCGGGCCGCTTGCACACGCCGCCGCTCGAGGCCGGCGCACTGCCGGGCACCATGCGCTCCCTGGTCTGTGAGGAGTTGGCAAGGCGGATTCACCGCAACGCCCAAGCCTCGCAATTCTACGTGGGGTCGCTGCGTGACGCGGAGGAGCTCTTTCTCACGAACGCCCTCATGGGCATCATGCCGGTGTGCGTTGTAGACGGTAGGCCGGTTGGCGCCGGTACTCCCGGCCCGGTTTCGCAAGAACTCCGCGCCAGCTACGAGGAGTGGCTAGCGGCGGGTGGCTAAGCCTAGCCTGACTGAGTTCTAACGCGTCGGCATTTCAAACGCTGCAATCCACTTGTGTCCGCTGGGATTGGCCCCGCCTATGTATTGGCCGGTAGTGATGGTGGCGATCTCGTAGGCGGGCAGGTCGCGCACGACGATGCAGGTACCGGCGATCCGCATGCCGTTCCACGCAAAGAAGAAGTCTTCGTTGTGATGTTCCCGACCTTCCAGGATGCCTTTGTCTACAGGAATTACGTGCAGTATGAAGCGTGTGTCAACTTCCTCTCGGTCGCAGTCCCGTTGAATGTAAACCAAGCGCTTGTCCTTGAGATATACGTCATAGTCTGCAGCTAGTATGAGATTCCCTTTGTCGGGGAGAGTCGCCGGAGGGCTGTCTCGCAACAGCAGTTCTTGCCAGGCAGTGACGGGAACTACATTGTTTTCAATGAACTGAGATTCTACGGCGGTAAAGATCGTGGCGTGCCGGTCTATGCGTTCATAGCGGAGCACACGCAAGTCGCGATTGGCGAAGGCGTCAGACAGGTACAGCACAGTAGGCGTTATTGAACCGACAGCGATCACGAGGACGATGGCGCCGAATACACTGCGACGGTACCATCTGCGGTAGTCTCCCCACCTGCCTACCACGGCCTCGGCGGCGTAGAAACTGAGCACAACGAGTGCGGGCAGTGGTACGTGGCGAAACCAGTCAGAATCATAGCCAAATGTGTAAAAGAGCGACAGTGGGAATGCAACAACACAAACGAGAAACATTGAGTCGCGGCGCAGGTGCGGGCGCAGTAGCATAAGCAACAGCGACAGAATTAAAAAGTTGACAATAATGACCACACCGCCATTGCCTAACCAGTAATCCCAACCGCGTGTTTCCCAAACCCAGCCGCGACGATATTGGGTGGATCCGCTGGATACGTACATCAAGAGCAACAGCGCAAAGGGAGGCGCCACAAGGAGGTTCTGCCAGCTTAGAAACGGTCGAACGCCGTTCTGAAAAACTAGCACGCCCACCAGCGGCAGCAAGCCAATGGCGATGAATGGCGACCAGAAAATACAAGCCGCAATCACTATTCCGCTCAAAGATAGGAACTGCGCATGCCGGCGCAGTTGGATGAGGAGGAGCGCAAAGAGCACGCCCGGAATGAAGTGTTGTGGCGAAACCGCAATGTGCCTGAGCTGGTAGCGGTAGCCGGCAATCTCCAAGTTCGGCAGGAGATGGTCCCACATGCCTAAGAAGATGAGAATGGGGACCGCAGCGAGTACCCACCAGCCTCGCTGGGCCCGCGTAAAGAGCAAGAGCGCAAGGGCAGCCCCGCACCATGTCCACAGCGGCACGGCCCAATTTAAGGCTGCCACATCGAACCACTTGCCCAGCAATCCGGGGACCATGTAGTAGCCAAGGTAGTAACGCAGGAGCAAGGGCATCTCGAAGTACGTAGCGAAGTAGACCGGCCAGTCGTCGCGGCTGAGGTGCAATAGGATCGCGCGATTCCTATCCCAGTTGTAGTTGTCAATGTCGAACACGCCGGCGGCGGCGGTTGCCATTACCCAGGCAAACGCAATGAGCAGGAGCACGACGGTTACAGGATTGAACGAAAACTGCCAGGAAGACACCTTCCAGGAAGGGAGGGTCGTCCTGCCAAGTGCAATGGCAATCAGGAAGGCAGCAGGAATACCTAGCCACCAGTGGAACCAGCCTACGAGCCAGACGACTACCGGCAGCGTAAGGTAGAGAATGGTGAGCCGGTGCACCACAGGTAAGGTTGCCGTTTCTCCTATGGGGGCCTCTTCGCCACTGGTGGCAGCATCAAAACGGGGCTTGCGCAGCACACCTGAGAGCTTAGTCAAGAGACGCTCAACCATGAGATCAAGTCCTCTGCCGTAAGAATTGCTGTCACCTGATACGTACTAGGGATGGTATCAGAATCTTGCGACCTGAACGGCGAGCCCAATAGTCGTGAGAGACGGCGGGCTAGAGGTGGGATATAGTCGCTTGGTCTCGCATGCGGTCACCGCAGCCTCAAAGGCGGGTTTGGCGTGGAGTCTTGAGACCGGCAGACGTTACAAATTAGATTGCTGAATCCGTAGAAGAAAGTTTAAGCGGCATCGCATTCGGATTCAGTGAGTTGCCGGTTGAGGGCCAAGCTCGTGGTTTTCCGTGGGTGCAGCACGCAAGCAGGGCGGCCTCTGCCTAGTCCAATAGCCGGCGTTGCTCGGAAGCAGGTCTTCATCGACTCTTGGTAAGCACATTGCCGCTATCGATGAAAATTTGTTTGTTAGGAAGAGTGGTCTTCCTGCGCGCCGAGCGGCTCATTGGGAGGCTGGCGGACATAGTGCAGCCCGCGGCTGAGGCGCCCTGCGGCCATCGCGATTCAGAAGTGGGCGCTCACATGCAGGTGACGAAAAAATAAGGCGGGGGGCGGCAACTTTGCCACCCTCCGCCTTACGGAGTGAGAGGGTAAGAGACAGCAGGTAGAATTCTGTTTAGCGTGCGCTGAATTCTCAGCGTGCGCCGTACCAGGCGCGCTCGCGTCGGGTTTGGCACGGGACGCACAGCGTCGCTTCCGGCACAAACTCCAGGCGTTCGGCAGAGATTCCCTCCCCGCAGTCCTCGCAGACGCCGTACGTGCCGGCCTCCGCCTTCTGCCAAGCCTGGTCGAAGGCTCTCAGGTCACGGCGCAGTACGTCGAGCACTGCTTCACGGTCCTCCTGGATCGCGACATCTTGCGCCAGATCCACGAAGTCGTCGTCATCAGTCGAGGCGTCGCTTCCGCGCGCACGCTCCCGCAGATCGGTTTCAATCGAATTCGCGAGGAGGGCTGCTAGGGCATCCCTCGCTTCTTGCAACCGCTGCACACGGTCGACTCGTTGTTCCAGTTCTCTGGCCATGGTTCGTACCTCCTTCACCGCATTCGGGCCGTCACATGATTGGCGCCGTTGCCGTGCTACGCTGTGGGCTTGGTGGGACGCGGTGTAACTCCTTTGTCACTTCCTGTGCGGCCCACCGGGTCGCAACGAGTTATTTCTGCCAGCATACCACCGGATATCAAGACTGTGAAGCGATTCTAAGGAACTTCTTAGGATAAATCGCAATTATTAAGGATATTCTTAGAAACAAGCTTTCATTCTAATAACTATAGTCTTTATAGTAATGGCGGATAGGCGGTGAATTCTCAGATTCTCTTAGGTTACCGCTCAAAGGGTTGCAATCTCTTTGCAGAAGGCTTTAGGATTGTCCGCTCAGCGATGAAGCCTGTGTGCTGGCTCCGCGCCCTTTCATCGATTGTCCCAGATGCAAAACGGGCCAACAGTGCACTATAGGGAATGCCGCTTGGCGGCGCAAGACGCAACATGGCACAATGCCCTACAAAATGCACGGAGTTGACCCATATGAAGACACAAAGCCTGGCGGTAGCCGGCCTGGGATCGTTCACGCAGCGGGTGCTCCTGCCCGGGTTGCTCGCCTGTGAGAGCGTGCGCGTGGTTGCCGCCTTTACGCGCAGCCAAGAGCGCGCACAAGAGATGCAAGCGCAACATGCAGGCTTGCCGGTTCACACGGACTACGCCCGCATGCTGGACGCTGCCGCACCGGACATCGTGTTGGTCGGCTCGCCGAATGCCGCGCACGTGCCCATGGTTGTGGAGGCGGCGCAGCGCGGCTGCCACGTCATTTGCGAAAAACCCCTCGCGCCCACGTTGCGTGGCGCCGAAGAGATGGCGGCGGCCGTGAATGACGCCGGCGTCCGCACTGCCGTCAACTTCACTTTTCGTTCAATTGGCGCCGCACGCTATGCCAAGCACCTCTTGGATCAAGGGCGATTAGGGCGGATTTCCCACGTCGTCCTCCTGTACTTGCAGGACATCCGTCATGGCGCCGAGCGTCCCAAGGTATGGCGAATGGATGCGGAAATGGCAGGCGCCGGCGCGCTGGGCGACGTTGGCAGTCATGCTATCGACCTCGTGCGGTGGTGGTGCGGCGATTTTGCTGCCGTTTCCGGGCACACCTTCACCCACCACACGGAGCGGCAGGGCGGTTTCGTCACCAACGACGATACCGCGGTCTTCCTGGCGCGGCTCACGTCCGGACTGCCCGTAACCCTGCATATCAGCCAGGCGGCTGCGGGGCGTTCCAACTCGCTGCGCGTCGAGGTCTACGGGGAGAAGGGCAGTTTGCGCTTCACCACAGAACGCGGCACCGAGCCCAAAGTGCAAGTCGCCAGCCCCGGCGAGATTGGCTTTAGGGAATTGCCGATACCCGTGGAGTTTACGGTTGCCTATGAAGAATTCCCGGCCTACTGCGCGGGGCGGCTGGTGGGCACCATCCTCGGTACGGACTTCGTCGCGGACTTTGCCGACGGTCTCGCGGCGCAGCGTGTGATTGATGCGGTCCAACGGGGGGCTGCTCGCAACGCCTGGCTAGAGCTGCCCCAAGCCTGACGACCGGCGCGGGACGGCTAGGAGCGCGAGGTTTCGGTATCGGTTGCGGGAGTCTCTTGGGTAGACGCGGCGCCGTCTTCAGTGCTCTCTTGGCTTACGGGCAGCGCAGCCGCTTTTGCCACTGGCTCAGGGTCATCACCCAGTTGGGCGATCAGCCACGGCAGCAGCAGGCGCATCACCAGTACCTGCATTGCGGCCATCAGGGGCACGGCAATCACGATGCCGAGTATTCCGTAGAGCACGCCTCCCGCCAGCACGCCGACCATTACCAGAATGGGGTGCAAGCCAACCGCCCTCTCCATGACCTTGGGCACGAGAATGTTGTTCTCCAACTGTTGCACGATCACGTAGAGGATTGCCGTGGCCAGCGCAAGCCACGGCGATTCTGTGAAGGCCACGAGAATCGCCGGTATGGCTCCCAGAAACGGGCCGATGATGGGAATGATTTCCATAAGACTGGCCCACGTCGCCAGAGCCAGCGGATACGGTACGCCCAGCGCGAAGAGGCCGACAAACGTCACGGTGCCGATGAAGACCATCAGGATTACTTGGCCGCGCACCCACCCCCCGGCGCGTAGGGAGAGTTCGGCGGCCAGGCTCCGCACCGCCTCGGCGCGCTTCGGCGGCAAGAGCGCGATCACTGAACTATTCAGCCGTTCGGTGGCGCTCATCCAGAAGAAGCCAATCACGAGCACAGAGACTATGCCGAACAAGAATCCCAAAACCTGGAACGGTACAACAGCCAAGGTGCCGATGAGCTGCGTGATGGTGCTGGTGAGAGTCGAGCCAAGTTCCCGCACTTCGTCGTCGAACCCAAAGTCTACCGAAATCTGGTAAAGTCTTGGGACTTCATCCCGCGCCCAATCGGTGAGTTCCGAAGTTATGTCGTCTACCTCGCGCACCTGAACGACGAGTGGGGGGACGAGAATCAGGCCCAATCCTGTTAGCACTAACGCCAACAGGAGATAGACGATCATTACGGCCACGCCGCGGGGGATTTTCCAGGTTTGCAGCTTGTTGGCGATCGGCCGAATCGACTCCGCCAGCAGGATGCCGAGGAACAGCAGCACCAGCACACTGACAATGCGCGTGGCAATGATGGCGATGAAGACCGCAAGCAAGACCACGCCTGAGCCGAGCAGAAAGCTCATAGGCGTGATTCTGATGTCGCGTGATTCGGGAAGGTTGTCCATAGCGTTTAGGTTTTTCAGGATAGCACGCGGCAAAGCCTCATGGCAATGCAGCACATCCCAGGTCGCAGGACTTGCCCTTGGGTCTGCGCAGGCTGGCCGCTACGGTCACTGTCCGGCCGGCGCGGACTAGCCTGCTTGTTGCCGACCGGGGAGGCGCGAACGCCTGAATTGGCAGATGCGAACGAGCGTCTTCTTCTTGGAAGAAGGCGCCGCAACCGGTCCGCCGTTGCTACCACAGCCGGAAACTGTGACAGCTATACTACATATATGCTATTAGTGAAGTGTTCTAGTTCTTAAAAGTAATACAGATTAGAAGGGCAGGCTGAGACGTTGCCCAGCGCCGGGGCGCGTGCATCTTCGGGACCTGCACTGAACGAGGCCCTCAAGTGAAGGAGGCATACCGCTTCTTGGTGCAGGGGCAGGGCACGGAATGCTTGGTGTGAGGCGGGCGCGCGAGGCGACTGCTGCTCTGCATCACAGACCAGGGCGAACGACTTTTGCGGCCGCCCGCGACGGGCCCGCTGTACCTGCTTTCCCACGTGCCGGAGACGAGGACCGTGATTGACGAAGATCAACAGCCGGCAGTGAGCCAGGGGGCAGGCGAGTCCGCCGGCTCGGCTAACTGGCTCGAGCGCAACCGCGTGAGCGTCGTGCTTCTATTGCTTGTGCTTACGGCAATCGCGCTGGGGCTGTATGCCCTGCAACTGCGCAATACCGCGGCCATCAGCATCACGCCGGTGCAGACGGAGTTACGCGATTTCAGAGTGTATATTACCGGCGCCGTGGCTCGACCGGGCGTCTACGCGGCGAGTTCCGGCGAGCGCATCGGCGACGTGGTGGCGCGGGCCGGCGGCCTGACGGCGGATGCCGATCCCGTGGCAATCAACCTGGCAAGGCGCACCCGCGACGAGATGCACATTCACGTTCCGGCCAAGGGGGAGACCGGGCCAGCGGCATCAAGCGCGGAACCATCGGCCTTGCGGCCGCTCAATCTCAATACCGCGACCCAGCGGGAACTTGAAGCGCTGCCCGGCATCGGCGAGGTCACCGCGCGGAGAATCCTCGCCTCCCGTGAAGCCGACGGCCCCTTTGCAGACGTGGATGACTTGCGCCGCGCCGAGGTGCGCCCGGCAATCATCGAGCAAATTCGCAGCATGGTCGTTGCCGAGTAAGCTATTAGCGTGCCCAAGTGTCGCCCATGGACACGAAACCGGTAAATTGCGCTGTAACGATGTAACTTCTATCGCAGAACCTACTTGGTGGGCACAGGTTTCAAACCTGTGCTACCCTCTCCAATCATGGAGACTCTTGTAATTTGCCGATCAGTTCGCGAGACGACCGCCTCACCTTGGGGAACCCGCGTATTGAGGTAAGGGGACATACCCACGGGGCCAACCCAGTCGCATTACTCTGAGCGAGTCGGGCAATTGGGCCCAATCATGGAAGTACGCCCCCGTACGAGACCCTTGCAAAACTCCGTCATTCGGGCGAAAAGCCTCCCCCATACCTGATACGGGGGAGGAATCCAGAGGGGTGTACGGGTAGTTAGGGAGTGCTAGACGTGAAGCCGCTCTACCCACTCGGTCGATCTTACCCCCCAGCAGAGGGGAAAGGGGTTTCGCCAAGGTCTCCGAAGAGAGGCGTGTTTCGTGGAGAATTTCAGAATCAATTCGTATTCCCCCACTAGTAACCCTCAGATAGGTTTAGATTAGAAACGAGTGTTAACTCATGGACGAAATTCGCATCGGTCTGGTCGGATTGGGTCATCGCGGGCTGCACTGGCTGCGTATGCTGGAGCGCATCGAGGGCTATCGCATTACGGCCTTGTGTGATCCGATTGCGGCGCTGCACGCACGGGCGCTGAATGCCCTGGAAGAATGTGAGGGCGTGAAGGCTTATGCCAACTATGAGGATATGCTGGGCGACCCGCAGGTGGATGCGGTGGCCGTGACCGTGCGCTGCCAGGAGCAGGGCACACTGGCGGCCATGGCGTTGGAGGCCGGCAAGCACGTGAATACCGAAGTGCCGGCGGCGCATACCCTGGAAGACTGCTGGCGCATCGTGCTGGCGCAGGAGCGGTCGGGCCTGGTCTACCAACTTGGCGAGCAGACGCGCTTCTGGGGCTACATCGACGCTTGGCGCGACGTGGTGCAGGCGGGCAAGCTCGGCCGCATCACATTCTGCGAAGGCCAATACATCGGCTACTACGGCACGCGCCAATTTTTTCAAAATCCCGATTCAGGCGAGTTCGCGGCGGTGGAAGATCTGCCGGACAATCCTGAGGCGCAGCCGACCTGGCTGCATACCATGCCGCCCATCCACTACCTGCCCCACGAGCTCAGCCCGCTGTTGAAGGTGCTCGACGACCGGGTGGTGAACGTGACCGCAATGAGCACCGGCGCGCCCAGCTACTCGCATCCGGAGATCGGCCAGCCGGACGTGCAGGTTGCGCTGATGAAGACGGAGAAAGACGCAATCCTGCGGCTGGCCTGCGGCTTCACCCAGCCGGTCTCACATGGCATGGGACACCACTGGTTTCATATTAGCGGCACCGGCGGCGTGCTGGAATGGAAGCGCAGCGGCCACGGCAAGCCGCTCATGTGGCTGGCAGACGGCCAGATGCACGACCTGGCGCAAATGGACTGGGGCCACGCCCGCACCGACGCGCCGGCCGCCGCCCGCGGCAGCGGTCACGGCGACGCCGACTACTACGTCCACGTCTCGTTCCGCGACGCCGTGCTCGGCACAACCCCCCTGGAATTCGACGTCTACCAAGCAATGGATACCGCCGCCCCCGCCATCCTCGCCGCCGACTCGATAGAACAAGGGACAGAGCTGCTGGAAGTCCCCAACTTCCGCCCGGGTTCTGAGCGAGCAAAGGGTGAATCGCCTACTGAAGCGTGACAGGAAATGAAACGTGAAAGCAGACTCAAAGGTGCAAACAGCAGAGGACACAGATGAAATACGATCCTGACATTGCATTGCAGATATTGCGAGCAATGGAAGACTACCCCAAAGATGAGCTTGAGCCACAGACTTATCTACTGGATGGGATTGATGAGGAGTTGTACTACTTTCATTGCCGTTTACTAGAGGAGGCAGGCTTTATTACGGTGTACAGCGCAAAGACGGAAGGGCTGAATTACTATTGGCCACGCCAAATTAGCTTACCTGGTGCGAGGTTTTTGGAACAATTCCGTAGTGATTCCCTCTGGCAGCGCGCAAAAGATGAAGCCACCAGCAAGGGCGTCGGAATGGCACTCGACACTCTTTACAGAATTGGGAAGATGCTAATGGAGGGGCAATTGCCATAATAGCAAAGCACCATCCGCAGCCTAGACTTAGTTTATCTCGTCGTTGGGAAGCGGCCAACCGGGGATTGCGTCGTCTATTGCCTCCATGAGGCGGATTGTCTCTTGGAGCGCAACGATGATGCGTTGGTAGTGAGTGAGATCGGCGTTTGTGAGTGCGCGTCCGCGACGATCCCTTAGCCACTTGTTGCAAACTTGGTAGCCGCCGATATGAGATTCCCAAACTTCAGGCGGCACGCCCTCAAAGTACTGTCCGCTCGTACCTTTGCGGGCGTTACTGGAGTTGATGTACACGCGCCCAATGGATATTGGCTTTCCGGTGAGCGGGTCTCGTTGGCCTGAGGCTAGATACCGTGGATGACCGTTCGCGACTACGTCAGTCCCGCGAATTGGATAGCTCGTCTCTAGTTTTCTTAGTTCGGGCGCTAGATTGTAATCCAGTGTGTGCAGCCCGACAAGCTTTGCGCCGAGGCGGGCGAGGGTAGCGAAGAGGTGCGGGTCGCTTGTCAACGGCACGCGGGGAAAGTCTGCCTTCAGGAACTCGGCATAGCGGCCCCGGTAGCTTGGTGCATTAAGGACGGCGTAAGCGTAGTGCAGAATGTCCTCGGGCCCAAACGTTGCAGCGCTTTTTTCGCCTATACTTTTGGTAGTAGGGGCTACTTGCCCTAAGTTACCCTGACCGTCGTGTACAAACGTCCAGCCTAGACGCTGCTCGATATCTTTAACAAAAGCGGGGTCGAGATTTGGCCGTCTTCCCTGGCGGCCTTCCGGCCATGGCGAGAGGTCGTGCAGTTGGCTCTGCATGTTTGAGACATCTTCGCGTGGTGGATAGAGGTAGAGAGGAAAGAAGTAGTTTCCCTCCTTCGTCTTGTTTGAAATGGCGCATCTCTCGATTATGCAGTTGCTGACCCCTATTAGGGACCAAAGTTGGCCATGTTGCGATTGCTGCCTGGTGGTAATGATCCCTTTGTTCGACCGTTCAAGCATGTGCTGCATTATCTCCCATCGACCGCGATCAATAGCACTTCGGTGGTAAAAGAGCCAGCGCACATCGAAGGCACTATAGAGACATTGGACCAACGTCTCTCTCCATTGTGGATCTTTCTGTAGAGCTTGGCGCTTCTCTGTCAATTGCCAATCATTCGTATCGCCAGGAGAACGGGTGCCGCTGGACTTTAGGCCAAAATACCGACTTCGCACCTCTTCATCGCTGTTGGCAGGGTCTAGGAAGTCAGCGATCCTTTGTTCCAAGGATTCACTGTCAAAATCAAAGACAAACCTATCTCTGTGCGTTTGGATACCCGTGGAGTATTCGGCCATCACGTCTGTAATTCTCCATCCCTGCTGGTACTCCTCACGAAAATTACCTGTTTGTGGCGTAAATAAGTACAAATCTGGCTGTACTTTTACGTCCAACCATTTCGTCGTCGCAACGTTGTGGTCTGACAGCCATGTGAATTTTCCTTGCCTTTCGCCCCAAAGTTGCGCGTAATGGACGCGAGCAGGGCCCGTTCCTTGTGCTTCCTTGACAAAAATTCCAATTGCCACACCTTGTTGAATATCAAAGACATTTTCATCTTTGGTGCCAGCGAATGCCCGCTCGCCTTTTCGCACACTACCGTGTAGATCAATCACGTAGATGTCGGTGAAGTGTTTCATCAGATGCTGCCGCATACCGCGAAACGTAGGGTTGTCCAGATAACCGTGATTGGTTATGAACGCGAGAATGCCACTGCCGGAGCGCTCAATGCGCCACTGGCCGAAGCGAATGAACTTTGCGTAGTCGTCTTGCAGCGTCTTTGAATTGCGTTCGCCGAGCGACTGGCCGTCCACCTCATAATAGTCGTCCATGAGCCGGCCAATCCAGGTCTTTTTTCCATTGACGTCTCGGCTACGATTCGCAGAGTGGCTGCGATAGGGCGGGTTACCCAGCACTACCATGATTGGCATCTCACGCTTGATTTCGGCTGCTGCATTGGCTTCATCCGAGATAAACCTACCCATTGTGAGCTCCGACTGTTTAAGTCCTTCTTCTAGAGTGTTTGTGAGGAAGATATTCAGACGCTCAGATGACTCAAAGTCGTATCGCCAGTCTGGACGAGCCCCTTCAGGTAGATCAAGTCCGGCAAGTTGCATACCGAGTTTTAGGTGAGCTACGGCGTAGGGCGCCATGAGCAACTCGAATCCGAAGAGTCTGGGCAGCAGTTGCTCCTTTACGTAGCTGGACCACAGTCCCGCGTTGCTGCTGTGCATGAATTTCTCACGAATCAGCCTAATCACTTCGAAAAGAAATGTGCCAGTGCCCGTTGCGGGGTCAAGGACAAGCACCTTTGGCACTTGGTGCAACCCACCGTTTCCCTTGTTTTTCCGTTCTGGAATGTCGGTGTAGGTGACTACGTCATAGGTGATGGGAGTTTGGTCAGCTAGACCTTCTATCAAGTCGAAACGCTCCTTGAGCAGGGAGTCTACCGATCGCACAATATACGAGACTACCGGCGCTGGGGTGTAATAGACCCCGCGTTCTTCTCGAAGCTCGGGGTCGTACGCGGTGAGAAAAGTTTCATAGAAGTGCACTACTGGGTCTTGTCGCGCCGTTTGCCTGCCAAAGTCCCTGAGAATGGACTCCATGCTACACTCGGCCAGTAACTGTACAAGATCGTCCACGAAACCGACGAACGGCTCATCATCCAGGCGCCCCGTGACTTGCCAAAAGAGGTCACGCAGAAACGGATTTGTGCGCGGTATCTCGTTAGCCGCGCTCTGGCGCTGGAAAGTCCCTTGGGCAGAATCGTGATTTACACGTGCGGCGAAGAGACCATAGGCCAAGGTCTGTGCGAACATATCGGCAAATTCATCTACTGGGAGGTCTGGAACAAGCACGTAGGCAAAAGCTTGATGGAGATCACGCAAAGTGCCTGACGTTTGGCCCTGAGCGAACGCCGAGACAATTGTGTTGCGAATCATGTGGGTGGGACGCGCTAGACGCTCAGCCAACTCTTTGGCGCGCGTGATAGGTGGCGGTCGGTGACTGAGAAATTCGGACAAGAGATCATGTAGGTCATCCGCGCTTGACCGACCCCTGATGATACGTTGTTTCACACGATCAAGCGTGCCGAGACGTGCAGTTTGGCGTAGACTGCCATCCACGTACCATCGGAACTCTAGGAAAGGTCTGAACAACTCTGTGTAGGCTTGGTGTTAGTGGTGTGTGCGGGATTATGGGGCGTTTTGGGGTGTGTTTTGGCGTTTCGGTGGGGCTGTTTTGCCCGTGTTTTGGCGCTGCTGGGAGCGTTTTTCGCTCCCGCTCGTGTTTTGGGCGCACTACTGCCGTGTCACGCAGTCACGTAGCGTGCGGCCGTCACCACATTGGTCAGCCCCAGCAGCAACGCCAGCCGTTGCGTGTTCTTGGACAGACCCCGGTAGCGCACCGTGGCGTAGCCGAAGTGCCGCTTCACCCACAGGAACGGATGTTCGACCTTGGCTCTGACTGACGCTTTGCGCTGCTCGGCCAGCGCCGCCGCGCTCTCAGGCGCCAGTTGCCGCCGCTGCCCCGGCTTGAGCGCCACCTGCCACGCTACCGCGCGCCCCTGATGCTCCAGCCGCTTCTGCACGCCGATGTACCCGGCGTCTCCCCACACCTGCTGCTCCCCACCGTGCAGCAACGCTCCCGCTTGCGTCACGTCGTGCACGTTGGCCGCTGTGGTGCTGAAGCTGTGCACGAGCCCCGTCTGTGCGTCGGCGCCGATGTGCAGCTTCATTCCAAAGTAATACTGGTTCCCCTTCTTCACCTGCCGCATCTCCGGGTCCCGCTGCCCTTCGCGGTTCTTGGTCGATGTCGGCGCTGCGATGATGGTCGCGTCCACGACCGTCCCTGCCCGCAGCCGCAAGCCTTGCCTCGCCAGATGCGCGTTGATCTCCGCCAACAACCCCTCTCCCAACCGATGCTGCTCCAGCAAATGCCGAAAGTGCAGGATCGTCGTCTCGTCCGGCAGCGCTGCCGACAGCCGCAGCCCCACGAACCGCCGCACCGGTTCCACCTCGTACAGCATGTCCTCCATCCCAGGATCACTCAGATTGTAGAACAACTGCACGCAGTGTACCCGCAGCATTACCGACAAAGGATACGGCCGCCGCCCACGCCCCGCCTTGGGATAGTACGGCGCGATACGCGCCTCCATCTCCGCCCACGGGAGCAACGCGTCCATGCGCTCCAAGAACTTCTCCCGCCGGGTCTTCCGCTTCTTCTGCGCGTACTCCAACTCGGCAAACGTCGGCTGCTCCATTCCCCTTCTCCTCGCCATAAGCTGCTTTCTTGCTATCATACTATGCCAAGGGCTTGTTCAGAGTTTTCTTAGGTAGTCTGTAAGCACTAGATTGTCCAGGCCGCGCCGATAGCGTTCAAGTTGCTCGCTTTGTTCGACTATAGCCAAGTCAGCGTTAAGGTCCTTTGTTTCAACATAGCCTGCAGTTTGTGGCTCCCGTGAGCCATTTCGAGTCACAGCGAAATCGGGCGCGCCACAGGCGACACGCTGAGCATCGTTTATAGCCACGATCTTCAGTTGCGGTAGCAACGACTCCAGCAGGTCTTTGAGTGCTGACCGATAGGCATGCTCACCTGCTGCACCCGCGCGCAATTGGCGTTCAATCTCTTTGACATAAGTTGTAAGTAGCGCTGGATTGATGAGGTAACTCTCCGTCTAGGATGCTGACCAATATCAAGTGCTTAGTGCTACCACTATAGGCTGAGTGACTTGTGTTTCTCCAAACATCGGCAGGTTCTAGTCGAATCCGAGTTTCGCGTATCGCCGATTGGTTTACAAGTAATCCGCTAAGAAAGACTGTGCTCCTTCGATTAGGTTGCGAACGTCTTTTTCACTGAATTCATCGAATTTGCCATGGTCGGCTAGGTTGCGTACATCCGTCCAAACCTGCACCTTCCTTTGAACCAGACGATTATATACTTCCTTGTCCGCGAGCTTTTTGTTGAGAGTGGAAAGGTCTTCCTTTTCCCTGACTTGAATTCCATTGCGGTGCGCAATTGAGCGCAGACCATTCTCCAGTACGGCACCCGCTAGGGATGCTGCCGGTGCCTTGTAACCGTTTTCCAGTAGGTGCTCAGCTTGCTCGAAGAAGTCAGAAAGCAGTTCTGCAGCTATCAATTGCCGAACAGTTTCGATGAAGCCTTGATCGATGTCCTCAAGCACTGCTTGCAGAATTCCAAAGCCTGCGTTGACGCTTTCTACGTAAGCGAAATCCTCAGTATTCTCCTTGTAATCACTTGTATAGATGTGGTCAGGCCCAAGCAAGTCTGTCAGAAACGCTAGAGTCTGACTTCGCCAATTAGCATATTCTTGACCAGCTACTGTGGGAATTCCACCATAGCCGCTTTGGCTGGGTGTATGAGTCGCAAGAACCTGACTTGCCTTATTGATAAGCGCAATAGCTCGGTCACGGACCCGCTCGTCCAACTTCATATGTGGTCTCCTCTTTGCGGGCATCAGTCGAAACCTCAGCACTTGTCATCCCCCATTGCCCGTTCATGACTGGCCTCTTACAATTCCCATCAACTGCCTTCTGAAACCTCACCGAATCTCCGCTTGCCGACTTGGAAGATTTGGCCCGGTTGGGCGGTGTAGGGCGTGTTGGTGTCGGTGATGCGGGTGTTATCCAGGCGGACGCCGCCTTGTTGGACGAGGCGGCGGGCTTCGGAGCGGCTCTTGGCGAGGTTGGCGGCGATGAGGGCGTCGACGATGGTATTTGCACTCCGTAGTGCGTCATCGAGGGCAATTATTGGAATGTCGGAGGGCAGCGCGCCCTGGCGGAACATGCGCACGAACTCGGCCTCGGCGGCGTGCGCGGACGCCTCATCGTGGAACTGGGTCACGATCTCGCGGGCGAGGTGGGCTTTCACGTCGCGGGGATTGCGCCGCTCGGCTTCCATTTCACCAAACATCTCATCCAAAACCGGCGCCGGAATGTCCGTGAGCGTTTCAAAGTAATCGCGCATGACCTCATCCGAGAGCGACATCACCTTGCCGTACATATCGTTCGGCTCGTCGGTGATCGCCACGTAGTTGTCGTAGCTCTTGCTCATCTTGCGCGTGCCGTCGGTGCCAACGAGCAGCGGCCAGGTGAGAAACTGCTGCGGTTGCAGGCCGTGGGCGGGCATGATGTCGCGGGCCACCTGAAAGTTGAAATACTGGTCGGTGCCGCCGAGCTCCACGTCGGCCTCGATCGCAACCGAATCGTACGCTTGCAGCAGGGGATATAAGAATTCCACCACCGAGACGGCCTGACCGCCGCCGTAGCGAGTAGAAAAGTCGGCGCGGTCGAGCATGCGGTTCACGGTGTACTTGGCGCAGAGGCGCACCACGTCTTCCAGGGTAAAGTCTTCGAACCACGACGTTTGCCAGGCCACCTCGATCTTGTCCACGTCCACGATCTTCCCCATCTGGTCGAGGTACGTCTGGGCGTTGGCGTGCACTTCCGCGGCGCTGAGCATCTGGCGCGTGTCGGAGCGTCCCGACGGATCGCCGATGCGGGCGGTCCAGTCGCCGATGATGATGATAACGTGGTGCCCCAACTCCTGAAACTGCCGGATTTTGCGAAAGCCCACCGCATGGCCCAGGTGCAGATCGGGCCGGCTGGGGTCCACGCCGAACTTGATGCGCAGCGGTTTGCCCGCTTGCAGCATGCGTTCCAGGTCGGTCCGCACCACCGCGTCCACCACGCCGCGGTTGAGCAGTGTTGCCAACGCCGCTTCCGAGGTTTCTACCATCGCCATCGCGCGCTCCTCCGGTCTCGAATTCTCAATAGGTTTTCAAATGCTGTGAAGGTCACAAATGCGATTATATACTGCGGGAATAGTTCGGATGTTCCTTGACCGTCATAAGAGTCAGGCGAGCCCCTGGCAGAGTCCAGGCCGGAGGCGTCGCGAAGCGACAGCCAGATAGCTACTCCCATACGATTCAGTTAGCTCTGCAGCGAGCCGCGACGGCATTTTTCAAAGGAAAAATTCCCTGGCCGACGCTCTAGAGGTCGCTCTGGCAATGTCCCTGCCCGTTCTCGTTGCGGTGCCGGTGTCCAGGCCTCGGGCGAAGATGGATTCCCGTTTTCACGGGAATGACGGACCTGCACGTCAACGCTATTCCAGGTATGAGCAAAGTCTATGCATGAGGCGGCGCAGTATTCAGCGCAGACCAGGGAAACATCGGACTCAAGCTGAAGTGTGGTCTAAACCGTGCCAGATAGACTATCCGGCACTTCGCGAACGCCTAGCTACAACGCCGCCAAGATAGGTGGAGGCCATGAACGCAACGAGCATACCCAGGGGGAACCACAGCCGCGCCGGAAAGAAGACATAGAAGGAATAGACGGCCCAAATTGAAAGGAGCCCGCCGATGGCGTTGGTGACCGCGAGGAATTTGCCGCGTGCGACCTTCGCTCCAACAAAGCCGCCCACCAGTCCGCCCAGGGCGCCGGCAAGAAGCACCAGCACCAGGCCGTTCGTCTCAGCGGAAGCCACGCGTAGCGCCGTGGCTTCAGGCGTTTCGGGGTCCATCAATTCCACTGGCGTGGGATAGAACCGGTCGGCCGCGACGCTGCCAAGAAAGAAGACGACGTTGGCGACGAGTACGCCGAGGATTACTGCCAGGATATTTCGCATGCGGCCTCTTTTCCGGATGGAAGTGGTTTCCTCCATTATATCTGTTGCAGGCATCTCCCCTTTGAGACCCTTGTGTAACTAGATCCTGAGGGAAATGTGTTAACCCCATAGCGGGTGTATCTCGAAGGTACCCTCGGACAACCGAGTGGCCAAGCGGGGGACAAGCCCCCGCGCTACAAGACCGAGAGATTCTTGCGATGGTGTAGTCCTTCGACATGCAGGGTTCTTTGGCGCAGGTTGCAAACCTGCGCTACCCGAATCGGACTGCCCGGAGCCACACGCGCACAACTGATGGAGCGCCTGCGCCAGCCGTGCCCATGAGAAGAACAGGAATTGCCATAGATGTCGTTAGGCGCCTGCGCCTCTTGTACTCAAGTGAAAGACATATCCCGCTTCACATTGCGCGCAGCGCCTGCACCACGGCGTCGGTGACATCCTGGGTGGTGGCGGTCCCGTCCAGATCGGGAGTACGCACCGTACCGTCAGCCGTAACCGTTTCCATGGCGTTCATCACGAGTTGCCCGGCCTCGTGCTCGCCCAGGTAGTCCAGCATCATCGCGCCGGCCCAGATGGCGGCGAGCGGATTGGCGATGTTCTTACCGTGGATGTCCGGCGCGGAGCCGTGCACCGGCTCGAACATGCCCGGGTAGCGGCGGGTGGGATCGATGTTCGCGCTGGGCGGCAGGCCCAGACTTCCCTGCAATGCCCCGCCTAGGTCGGTCAGAATGTCGGCAAAGAGGTTTGAAGCAACCACCACGTCGAACGACTCCGGATGGGTCACAAAGCGCGCGGCGGCGGCGTCCACGTGGTACTTACTCGTTGCAATTTCGGGATAGTCCTGTGCCACTGCTGCAAAGACTTCGTCCCAGAAGACCATGTTGTACTGCATGGCATTGGACTTGGTGATGCTGGTGACGCTGCTGCGCCCGTGGGTCTGGGCGTAGTCGAAGGCGTAGCGGATGATGCGCTCCACGGCCGTGCGCGTGAAGACGATGGACTGCAACGCCACTTCGTGGTCGGTGCCCACGTGTACCCGACCGCCCACGCCGGAGTATTCGCCCTCGGTGTTCTCGCGCACGCAGACGAAGTCGACTTCCGCAGGCCTCTTGTCGCGCAGCGGGCCGTCGATGCCCTGCAGCAGCTTGATAGGTCGCAAGTTGACATATTGCCGAAAAGCCTTGCGGATCGGCAGCAACAGACCCCACAACGAGATGTGATCGGGCACCGTGGGATAGCCCACTGCGCCGAGATAGATCGCTTGGAATTGCTCCAGCGTCTGCAGCGCGTCCGCAGGCATCATGAGGTCGTGCTGCAAGTAATACTCGCAGCCCCAGGGAAAGTCGGTGTAGTTGAGCCGGTAGCCGCCGGTCACTGCGCCAGCAGCATCGAGCACCTGCTTGCCGGCTGCGATCACGTCCGGCCCAATCCCGTCACCGCCGATCACGGCAATTTCATACGTCTGCATGCGAGGTAGTCCTCCTCATCAAGTAGTTGGATGGTTCTTTTAGATTTGGTTGCAGAAGGGCCCGACATACCCGCGAAAGCGGGAATCTACCCCCTTCATCCCCCTTGACTCCGGCGTTCGCCGGAGTGACGGAGACTCTTGGTTTGGCCCCTAGTAGATTCAGGTGTCTTGTAATACCAACGCACACCGCTGCGTCAGCGGAATCCGTCCATGCTATTCTATACGGGATATCCTGCCTCAGACTCTATTCAGACCCGGGCGCAGCAGAGACAACTCGTTCTATGGAAAAGCACACTCCCTATTATGAACTGTTGGAGGCGATCCGCCAGTCCGGCTGTCCCGTGTGCCGCCTGGCAATTCGCAGCGGCGACCGTTTTCTGGAGACGTACTCATACGAGCACGTGAACGACATCGAAATCAGAGAACTTGTGCGCGCGGCCAGGGGGTTTTGCCACCATCACACCTGGCGGCTCTTTCACAAACACAGTCCGCTGGGTACCGCGTTGACCTTCTTCGACATTCTGGGCGAAGCGTCGCAGCAGATCGGCGCAGCCAAAGAGCAGCAGGGCATCATGCGGAGCTTGGCCGCGCGTGTGCGTAAAGGGCTTACACCCCAGGGGACATGTCTGGGCTGTGACGCGCAGAACAACGCCGAGCAGCGCCACCTGGGATTGCTGGTCGAAACCCTGCGCGGCGATCGCGAAGCCCAGGAGACCTACGCGAACTCCGACGGCCTGTGCTTGCTCCATTTGCGCACTGCTTTGGGCTCCCGCCCAGCGCGCGAGGCGACAGAGTTGCTGTTGCGGGTGCAAGAGAAGCGCATCGCCGCCGTGCGCGAGCAGATGAGCGAGATTGTGCGCAAAGCCGACTATCGGGTGAAGGAACGCGTAACGCCGAAAGACATAGACAGCTTGCCCGCAGCCTTGGCGCAGGTTGTGGGTGAGGAAGCTTTGGACTAATCCAGCTACGGCTCGTTGTCGCTTGAGAAAGGACCGCACGTGAAGTACGAACGCATGTTTCCCGCCGAAGTCGAGGAGCAGCTCAAGACACGGCCCATCGCCATCCTGCCGTGGGGCGCGTTGGAGTGGCACGGGTACCACTTGGCGATCGGCCAGGACGCGCTGAAGGCCCAGGGCATCGCCGACCGTTGCGCTGAAGCGGCCGGCGCGATCTCATTGCCGGTAGTGTGGTGCGGCTTTCAAACCATGAAACCCCACGCCGGCTTCAAGCACACGCTGGAATTCCGCGATGAGACCGTGCGCACGCTGGCGCGGGAATACCTGGAACAACTGGATGACGAGGGTTTCAAGGTCATCGTCATCATCACCGGGCACTACGGCGGACTTCACGTGCGCGGGCTCAAGGAAGTCGCCGAGTGGTACCAGCAAAGGCACCCTCACCTGCGGGTCTGGGCGCTGGCCGAATATGAGGTGGTGACCGACCTCGAGTACACCGGCGACCACGCCGGCAAATGGGAGACCTCGATCTTTTGGCACCTGCATCCTGAACTCACCGACATCAACCGCTATCGCCAGGATCTCACCATGAAGGAGCAGGGCGTCGGCGGCGAAGACCCCTCGGTGCACGCCTCACCGGAATTAGGAGAGATGATTGTCGACGCCATCGCTGAACGCGTGGCCGCACGCTGCGGGGAGTTGCTGGCAGAAGTGCAGAGCGTTTCTGACTGACGTGGCAGGCGCCGGAAGGCAAAGGCAAGCCACGCGTAGAGTGGAATGACGCGAATTAGAGGACCTGCCGGTGAACTCTAAGGGTGCGGGACTAGCTAGGCTCTGTTCGTCCTGAGCTTGTCGAAGGATGAACGGAGCCTAGCGTTCTCAAAGAGGTGTCAGCAAAACTGTTCGCGGCGAGCCGAACGAGGGTTCGGTTCATTCACGGCATGTCAGTTGTGACCCGCATCACAACCTGCCGTCGCAGGTGTCGGCGGCCCACAGTCCGCGACCGGCAGCGCGTGCCTCGACCTCGGCCATTTGAAAGGTCTGTTGGTACCGATACGGTTCGTTGAAGGTAAACTCCCGTGCGTAACCCTGGCGAATCATCCACTCATTTGCGAGCACGTCGCCGACCCACACGTACGCCAGCAGCCGGTCGTACCGGTCGCGCCGCCCTTGCGATTCGTCATACTCAAAGCGTATTGTTTGTCCGCCCAGCAATGCGGCGGCCTTGGCGCTGGCTTCAGGCCCGAAACATTGCACGGGTCTTCCCGGCGCATTTGTTTCCGGGGCGTCAATGCCGATGAGGCGCACCGACTCGAGGACGCCGTGCATCCGCACTTTGACAGTGTCGCCATCCACAACCGCGACGACCGGATAGCTGCCATCTGTGCCGCCCCACGTTCTTTGAATAACTACGAGAATGAGCAGCGCAATCGCGAGAATTGCGAGCGTGCGCCTGCTCAAGAGACGCCTCGTGGTTCTTCCGGCTATGCGCCGTTTCCGTGCTCCCAACGCCTGCCCAACCCTTCGTACTTGTCATTCATTTGCCAATACTAGCAGCAATGTTGCGGGGTGAGGCGCGTGAGTGCCGGTAGTTATACCCAAGATGCTGCAACCACGCAGAGATGCTTGGCAAATGAAGGCGTTTGTCCGCTTAGCGTGCGGCCTACACGTCCGCAGTCGCTACACTTAGTCTGCTGCGAGCTGGCTTAGAATTGCGCTTTGGCGTACCCGGGAGCTACACAGAGCCACCTGATTCACGGCAAGGCCGACCTGAGACTCTTAAGTACTCCACGGCGCCGGGCAAGCCCGCACGTCCGTCAAACTTTACACCGCAATTTCCAAAGTGCTACCGTAAAGATTGAGCGATACTGCAACTATTGAAGTAATGCGGCGGCGTCACGGCAGCAAGCTTGTGTGGCCCGCAGAGAAGAGGCGGCACTTAGCCTTCCCACAAGAGACCATAGACCATTGCATAACCCAGGCCAGCAGGCGTAAATTCTCCCTCTCCTTGGGGAGAGGGCCGGGGTGAGGGGGAATCTTCACTGCTCCAGCCCATTTGCGCGCTCTTTCCAGAGATACGCAAAGGTTTCCTCAAGTGAGAGGACTGGGATGAAGATAGATTCTTTCAGATGGCAATCAACCCCAATCGCTAATTCAAGTTGCGCAGAGATCGCCAAAGAGCTGCATCGATTTTCTACGTAAGTTCGGTAAGTACAAGAACTGAGAGAGGTTGTAAGTCATGGCTGTGAGTGGAATTCCAAAGACCGACGATTTGGTCAACGCGCTGCGCGTGGTGCAGGACCCCGACCTGCACAAAGACATCGTCACGCTCAATATGGTGCGGGAAATGACGTTCGACAAGGGCACGGCGGCGTTTCAGTTGGTGTTGACGACGCCTGCCTGTCCGATGAAGGAGCACCTGGAAAACGAGTGCCGGAAGGCGCTTATGGGCGTGCCCGGCGTACAGGCCGTTGAGATCGATACGCGGTCGGAAGTGGCCAAGCGCCTGGCCCCTGAGTCGGCGGATTTCTTGACGGACGTGAAGAACGTGCTCTTCGTCGCCAGCGGCAAGGGCGGCGTGGGCAAGTCCACCACCGCCGTGAATCTGGCAATCGCGTTGGCGCAGACCGGCGCGGAGGTTGGGCTGCTGGATGCCGACGTCTACGGCCCGAATATTCCCATGATGATGGGATCGCAGGCGCAACTGCGCGGCGCGGGCAGCAAGGTGATCCCCGCTGAGGCCTACGGCATTACGCTCATGTCCGCCGGTTTCGTCATCAAGCCGGAGCAGGCCATGATCTGGCGCGGGCCGATTGTCCACCGCTTGCTCACGCAGTTTCTCGGCGACGTGCACTGGGGCGAGCGCGACTACCTGGTGGTCGACCTGCCGCCCGGCACCGGCGACGCGCCCCTCAGCTTGGCGCAGTCAATTCCCGGCGCGGGCGCCGTGATCGTCTGCACGCCGCAAGACGTGGCCCTGGCCGATGCCCGCAAAGCCATCGGCATGTTCCAACAACTGCGTGTGCCGATCCTGGGCATCGTGGAAAACATGAGCTACTTCCTCTGCCCGAATTGCGACGAACGCACGGAAATCTTCAGCCACGGCGGCGCGCGCCAAGCGGCGGAAGCCATGGGCGTGCCGTTCCTGGGCGAGGTGCCCCTGAACGTCGCCATCCGCGAGGGCGGCGACAACGGTAAACCGGTCACGGCCATCCAGCCGGACTCACCCCTGGCCGCCGTCTACCGCGAAGTAGCCGGCGCAGTGGCCCAACAGATCAGCATCGCCGGCCAAGACGACATCGTGATCAACTAGGCTGGCTGTCGGAGCCTGTCTTGCGGGGCAGTTTGTCGCATACGGCCAGTGGGAACGTGGGATTTGCGGCGCTTTGTCAAGATTAAGGCTCAGTCCCGCGTCGATTGCCCAAGACCGAGCGGTCTTGGCCTTCGCAAACTGCTGTGAAAACCTGAGTGCAGCTTTTTCCTCCCGATAGAGGTGGGGCATGGCCCTGCGGCAAGCAACAGCGGACTCATTGCGAGCCGCGAGATGTCGGGCCAAATTCAACTGCGAGCAGGCACTTGGGCGAGTTGATGAGGGCTGCTTAGGCCTTCTGTGAAATTGAGTGATGCTTTAGAAAAGAACGGTAGGGAACGCATGGAATTTGATGTTGAAAGTAATCTCAGCGCGGTAGAGCGCGCGGTGTCGTCGTCGGAGCGTGAGGGCGAACCGGCGCGGGTGGTCACGCTTGCGCGCAGTTTCCCGACGTCGCGCGCAAACGTGTGGGAGGCCGTAACTGACCAGGAACGCATTCCGCGCTGGTTTGCGCCGGTCAGCGGCGAGCTCAAACTCGGCGGCCGCTTCCAGATAGAAGGGAACGCGAGCGGTGAAGTCACGGCGTGCGAGCCCCTGGCGCACTTTGCGCTCACCTGGGAGTTTGCCGGTGACGTCAGTTGGGTGGAGGTGCATCTGGCGGAGGACGAAGACGGCAACGCGCTGCTTTCCCTCAGCCACATTGCGCGCTATTCGCCCTTTTGGGATCAATACGGCGCGGGCGCCGCGGGTGTGGGCTGGGAGATGGCCTTCTTGGGCCTCGCGTTGTATCTCGCGCAGCCGGACTGGCCCAAGCCGGACGAAATGGAGTTCGCCACGTCCCCGGACGGCAAGGCATTCCTCTCCGGCAGCAGCGAGGGCTGGGCGCAAGCGGCAATCGCGGCAGGAGAAGACCCGGATGCTGCCCACGCGGCGGCCAAGAACACTACCGCCTTCTTCACCGGTGAGACTGCTGAGAACTCCTGACGTACGGGTGCCGTGATCGCCTGCCCGTAGCAGGACCTAGCCCTGTCCAACGCCCGCAAAGCCATCGGTAAGGTCCAACAACCGCGCGTGCCGATCCCGGGCATCGTGAAGAGTATGAGCTACTTCCTCTGCCCCCGTTACGACGAACGCACGGAAATCTTCAGCCACTGCGGCACGCGCCAAGCGGCGGAAGCCATGGGTGTGCCGTTCCTCGGCGAGGTGCCCCTGAGGGTGGCCATCCGCGATGGCGGCGATAACGGCAAACCGGTCACGGCCATCCAGCCGGACTCACCCCTGGCCGCAATCTACCGCGAAGTCGCCGGCGCAGTAGCCCAACAAATCAGCATCGCCGGCCAAGAGGGTGTCGTAATCAACTAGGCATACTGCAGTCACTCTTCCAGGTTCAATAAGTCGAAGTATCCCCTGCGTAGCAGGTTGTCGCGGGTGCGTTCGGCGTTTGCTTTCGTTTCCTCGTCGCTGCTGTCAAGACCCGCCCTTATGATAGGTTGGGCCGTTTCGTCATCAATATAGAAGGTAGAGTCATCGGTTCCGTCGGTCAGTTTTGCAAAGCACTCAACCACCTTGCTCGTATGCTCCGGGAGCATCTCTTCCAAAGCACTTGCAATCACCCACACTGCATGGGAAGCCAATCCTTTGGTTGCGCCCAGCACTCTAGATAGCGCGTCCAATCGCCATTCAGCTTCCAGGCATTCGGCCTTTAGCCAAGAGGAGAAGTTAACTAACTCATCAATATCCCCTGCTTCCAGCCGCCATTCGAAGAATTCAACTAGCCCCTGTTTCAAGTCCTCATCCAAGCCCTCTTTGGTGTTCCCGAGCTTAAAACCAAGGTGGTCGACCAAATTCGACCAACGCTTACGGTCGTTTTCAGTGCCTTGGTAGAAACGCTCTAAGAGACTATCTTTGCCTTTAAGCGGAAACAGCCCCCAAAGGTAATAGAAGAACAAGTGCCGCCCGAGGTGGTCGGAGTATTCCCTATCCGAGTCGTCTCGCCCCCTGGATCCCGCTAAGTGCTGGACTGCAAAGTGATATTCTTCGTGAAGCACTTCAAACATTCGGATGTTGGGTCCGTATCTATACAGCAAACCGCCAAATGCCTCTCGCCAGTGATGCGGTTTATCTTGCGGAAAGAAGCCCGACTTGTGCACCAATGCCCATTCTTGATCGAAGCCCAAAAGCCGTACGAAGTTCGCGCCCAAGATTGCACGCTCCGGCAGTGTCAGGGGTAGTTCACTTTCGAGAGCGAAGCGCTTCTTGATGATCGACTTAACCGCGTCTACACCGGCGCTTGGGTCATTCCTTTGCAGCCATTCCCCGAATTCGAACAGATACTCCAGTGCGCCGCTGCGAGTGTGATCAAAGGCTACGGCGAACTGATCGTGTCTTTCCAAGTATTCTGGATCGTCTCTGTCCAATTGCCAATCGAACTGTGTGCAAAGCGACTCAAGGAGTTTAGCCAAGCCCGCCTGGGCGGATAGCGGTGCATTGACGTCCTCCTTAGTGCAGGATTGAATAAGCTCGCCTACTGCTTCGCGTGATCTAGCCCAATTCGGATCTTTGCGGGATTGATCACCGTAGGCGGAATTCTCCTCGCGATCTTTGTCCGGATGCAATAGCACCCACTCGCAGAACTCCAAGAATTCGTCTAGTCTATCGAATTTCCTTTTCTCTACACGTTTCTTCATTCCTTCGATCATTGCGCGCACGTAAATGGGTCGTTCTATCCTTCCACGGTTTTCAATCCAATAGCGGAACTCTTCGCCCTCTGAATTAAGCGAGTTCATGATGAATGAACGAAATACCTCGGCCAAGCCATCGAAAGTGTACTTCACGAGCCAGTCTTCTGGATCACGATGCTCGTTTTCCCATTCGTTGATGTACGCTAGTTTGTCTTCATCGTTGAGGGCAGTGAAGGATGCGAGGGAGATTGGGCTACGTCTGCTGATGTACCCAGTCTCCGGTTTAGGCGACGGGTCGTAATCAGCCTCCAAAATTGGCGAACCGGCTTCATCTTCTAGTTCTTGAAAGTGTTGTCGGTATTTTCCAAAGAGGACGGGCGCAAAAGGTCCAAACTGCACTCTGTGGAAGCGGTTCTGGCGTTCCGCAAACCAATCTTCGGTGAATGATTCGCCGAGCAACTCCTGGTATTCTTCCTTCGGCGGATCGCTTAGCATTGAGTCGAAAATTGATCTGCGCTCTTTCTCGGAGAGCAAGTTGGACCCAAAGTGTTCGCAGGCGCGCCGAATCATGTGCTGAAATTCGTATGAATGCTCCCGTTCGCCATAATCGGGATGATTGAGAATCTCTTCCTGAATCCAGGGCTTTGTTTGCTCAGAAGGATAGCGGGCATAGAGGTGTTGCCTTAGACGCTTGAAGATTTTCCATCGCTGGTTGCGTAGGCACTCGTTTAGGTCTGCGATTGAATCTGGTTCACTTTCAAAGACCTGCTCACAGGCGTAAGCAAGTGTATCAGCAAGAATCTCCCTCTCGTCCCCGTAGCCGCTATCTTCCCCTCCGAGCCTGCTACACCATACTTGGGAAGTATCTTCATCGCTGCCCCGTTCAAGTTGTTCTGGGTGTAGCTTCAGTCGATTCATTGAATCCACGGCATTTATGAGCATGCAGGCAGTCTTGTAGGGTACTTTCTGAGCAAGAGGACGAACACCCGAATTCAGTATTTCGCGGTAATCCCAGCTCTGAAATCGAGGGGAGGGACTTAGTGAGCTAGCCCAATCACTGGGGTCCTTTCTGTATCTCTTTCGCTTCTCTCTTGATTTGGGATCAGGCTCGAATTTAATCAGTATTTCCGTGAGTTCCAATGCTGCAGAAGTTTCACTTTCGGCCGTCCAATGAGCTACCAGGTTTGGAAATTTGTGAGCCATGGTCTGAAAGCCTAGATGCGCATATTCGATCATCTTACCCTTTAGTTTTGCCGAATGACTGCCTGAAAGGTCTAGCGCAATCTCTAGAATCTCGTGATAAACGTGTGGGTTATCGACTGCGGGAAGGTCTGACAATATGTTGATTACCTGCTCTGGCACTAATCGAGACACGTTTTTGAGGTATTGAAGTTCCGGCCAAAACGGGAACTGCATATGGCCGTTCGGCAGGTGGAGTACTTGTGGGGGGGATGCGAAACAGCCGCGATCCACTAGTGGCTGCATCCATAGTGGGTTCTTCAGTCGAGAGAAGAAGTACCGGCGATCAGTTTCCCGCTTTACTGACCCTAAGGCCTTCTCTACCATCTCATCTGTTGGTTTCTTCCAGGATGTCATCGATTCCCTTTAGTCGTTCGAATGCGCTGCTTGCTGCAACGTACAATGACGAATGCAATGTTTGAAAGTGCTTCTCGATCTCGCGCTGATCATCTTCCGAGAAGCAGCCCTTCCGGCAATGTGTGTGTTCCTGGAACCATCTTCTCGCTTCCTTCCATTCGTCCACTAGATTCTTAGGAATTCTGTCAATATCGTCGTAATCCAAGAATGTCTGAAAGAACAAATAGTTGGCTATGTTGCTCCTTTCGCTAGCGTCTTCATGGCCCTCAACGAGTTTCTTGACCCTTGCGCAGGCTTCGTAGGTGACCAAATGTCCTCCCAAGTCATCGTGCTCTCCAAACCCATCCTCGCTGGATGTGAACCCGGGGCCTCCCCAGTCATCTCTCCACACTTCTTTTATGTCGTCCACAAGCTGCTGGTGATCTGCTCTGCCCGAGCGGGTGCCTCCGATAGTTCGAGCTAGAGTGTTCATAATGTCTCGTCCTACGTGCGCGACAAGATTGATGTAACCTGGTGACTTGGCATTCAGAAGATGGATTGCGCCTACATAGGCCTCAGCGAACACTGGCAAATCCAGTTCCTCGTGTAGCCATTCGTAGATCCTCTCTTGTTCGGATGTGAGGTTCATGGTCGGCAAGGACATACTTCCTCAGTGCCATCTAAGTGAAATTACCCGCATGCCGTATTTTGCTTAACTCGTTCACAAGATACTCTTGCGGTCTATCGCCTTTCGTGCGGTTACAGTGCCCGCAAAGCAGTTGAAGGTTGTCCATGTGGTCCGTCCCGCCGCGTGAGCGTGGGACGACGTGATCAACTTCGAGCACCTTGAAGAGGAATGCCATCTTGCAGCCGTTGCAGCGCCCTTCCTGTTGCCCAAATAGAACGTGCTTGTTCTGACGATAGTGAACCGGCGCTTCTATGTCCGTGCGCTTCGGTATATCGGAGCGCGACGTAACCAGTCGATCGTGAAACAATCCGCCCATAGCGTCCGCAAGCCGCAGTTTCACTAGCTCTGCCGCTTTCGCCGATAGGTCTATGCCAACCCACTTACGCCCCAACGACTCGGCAGCCACGCAAGCGGTAGCGCACCCGCAGAATGGGTCTAGTAACACGTCACCGGGGTTGCTGCTGGCCTCGATGATGCGTTCCAGCAACGCCAACGGCTTCTGCGTGGGGTAACCGATGCGCTCTTTGGCTTGCGCTTGCACGGGTAGAATGTCGCTTATGAAATTATTGCACTTCTGCCCTGGTGTGGAGTCAAGGTATCGCTTCAAGGCTGGCATGCCACCTTTCTTCTGCGGCCAGTGGAGCATCCCGGCTTCGTCTAGTGCCTCTAGTCGGCCTTGGACTCCTACTATGTCCTTGTAGCCGGGAAGTACGTTTGCATCAATCCAATCTGCGTACGCTCCGTTACTCGGAACTGCCCAGTGCCGTCCGCTGTTGTTCGGGTCTGCATCCCTCCACGGCTCGCCGCTCTCCCCTGTTCTTGTTTCCGCTGCAGTTAGATCGGACAATCTGAACCGTCCGCGCTCGTCCTCGTGGCGGTAGAACTTGCTTACATACTCTGGGTCATGAGAGACATACACATTATTCCATGTTGCCCCATGGCCCGCGTAATAGAGAAGCACGTCGAAGACACGCCCATACCGCTCGCCGTCGGAACGACCGGTCGTCCGCTTCCACGCGATTTCGTTCCTAAAGTTCGCCGCGCCAAAGATGCTGTCCATCAACAGTTTGAGGTAGTGGCTTGCTGTGGAGTCGCAGTGGAGATAGATGCTGCCGTTTTCTTTCAGCGCGCGCTTCATTTCCAGCAGACGCACGGCCATCATGCACAGGTACGATTGCATGCCCTTGCCGTGCGTCAGGCCGGCAGTCTCGATGACTCTATACACGGCGGGTTGCTCATCGGCTATAAGACCCATCCACGCCACGTCGAGATCAGAGAGCGTCCACGTGTCCTTGAACGCCGCGCCTGCCGCAACACTCCCTACCGGCGCGGCATAAGTCCGATTGGAGTTGAAGGGCGGATCAAGGTAGATGAGGTCTACGCAATTGCTATTTAGACCCCGGAGGATGTCAAGGTTATCACCTGTCCAGATCGTCCTGTTCGCAAAGTTGGGTTCTGTGCTCACTGCTTTTGTCCCCACACGCTCGTTACGTTCTGGTACGTGATTGCCGCTAGTTAGACGAGGCTTAGGAGACCTTGTCGTGCTTTTCGATGAGGGGGGTCAGGTCAGTCGGAGCCTTGCCGGTTTGGTCCATATGGTATTCGATAGCCGCACTAGGGCTAGGTGGATCAATCGGGTAGTGCTCCGCTGCATAGACTTCGACTAGGTCAACGAGCATCTCAAGCTCGTCGCCCTCAGGCGTGTCTTCTTCTGCGTGGAATAACTCACGAATCCTAGCAAGCGCAACTTGGTATTCCTGTTCCGTGCGTATAGGATTGGGGTTTGCCATCCTTAGACCTCCTGGACGTCTATGCGGTCGTAGTCCGAGTGCGAACCGATGAAGCGGATGTCAACTAACTTGCGATTGTAGTCGATTTCTACTACCGCTCGATAGCGATTGCCCTTGATTCTGAAAACGGCGCGATTCTTGCCAACTATACTTGCTCTGCCATGGAGTTTCTTCAGTTTGGCGGGTGTGTCCCAATCTTCGTTTCGCACTCGGTCATACCAAGCTTCTAGTTGCTGCCTGGCACTAGCGTGGCGCTTTAGGGACTCAAAGAGGTATTCCAGGTTGATGATACGCACAATGTGAACTCAGTACTCCCGTCCATTGCAATTATACACCCTCCCTGTCGCGGGATACCTTGAGAATCTCTTGCCGAGTCCACGTGCTTAGTAAGCAAGTTAGCTGATGCGAGCGCAAACACAGGCAAGACTCAAGCAGCAGTGCAACCTTGGTTAGCGCAATCCAATACGCTTGATGTTTGCGGTGACTGGGCTGGTCTCCGCTAGCTTGCGCCGGATTTGCCGAGGAAGACTTGGGTGAGGATGTCGGTCTCGCGGATGGCGTGGGGGGTGCCGGTGAAGACCACACGGCCTTTGTCGAGGACGTAGGCGCGGTCGACGATGTCGAGCACGCCCTTGATATTGTGCTCGACGATCATGATCGTGGTCTTGAGAGTCTCGCTGATTTCGGAAATCCGATCAAACACCTCTTTGACCACGATGGGCGCGAGACCCAGCGTCGGTTCGTCGAGTAGCAGCACGTCGGGACCGGCCATGAGGCCGCGGCCCACGGCGAGCATCTGCTGCTGACCGCCGGACATCGCGCTGGCAAGGTCGCGGCGCTTGCCCTGCAGGATGGGGAAGATGCGCATCACCTCGTCAAGACGGCGTTGTTTCTCAGTCTTGTCCTTCAGGTGCAGGCAGCCCATTTCCAGATTCTCTTCGATGGTGAGGTGCGTGAAGACGCGTCTGCCCTGCGGGACGAACGCGATGCCCTCCTTCACGATTTCGTGCGTGGCCGCCGCCAGACGAGCTTGGCGCCAGCGGACCTCGCCGGCGACGACGGGCGCGAGTCCCATGATGGCTTTGAGCACCGTGGACTTGCCGGCGCCGTTGGGACCCATCACGGCAATGACCTCGCCTCGGCGCACGCCCAGTGAGACGCCATTGAGCGCGACCACGGCGCCATAATGCACGGAGATGTCGATGAGTTCCAAGAGCGGTAAGCCGCTGATGGGATCTGCAGCCGACTCGGCGGCGGCAGGTGGACTGGGATTCTGTGTTTCGGCTTTGTCTGCCGGTGTATCCATTAGGTAGTCTCGCAGTGGATTTGGCGGGCGAACGGCCTTCGAGCGTGTCTATTTGTATTCTTATGCCGATTGTTCTCTATTTTTTCCCCTCACCCTAGCCCACTCCCACGGGGAGAGGGGATCGGATGGCGCGTGGTTAGTGCTTCAATGAACTGTTGTTGGTAAAGTTGCTAGCCCTCATTCTGCGCCCTTCCAACGACGAGAGGGGATAGGATGGCGTGTGGCCTGTGCTTCGATGTTGGTTTAATCAATTGCCCTCGCCCTAGCCCTCTCCCGCGGGGAGGGGGAATAGATGGATGCGTGATGCGCGCCCAATGTAACTGATGTTGCTGCGGCTAAATCTCCCTCATCTGCATTTCAAGTACCGGGAACGTCCAAACCTTCTCCCACGGAGGGAGGGAACAGGACTGCACAGTCATTTCTCGCACGATTTCAGTCGATTTCCGGCTAGGTACCCAGGTACGCGTTGATGACCTTGGGGCGGCTTAAGACGTCATCTACTGCTCCTTCCTCGAGCAGGCTGCCGCTGTCGAGGATGATGAGATGATCGGACAGCTCGCGCACGATGTCCATATTGTGGGAGATGAAGACGATGGTATCGCCTTGTTCCCGCATGCGGTTCATAATTTCCTTCACCTTCTCCACCATCTCGGGAAAGAGGCCGGCAAAGGGCTCGTCAAAGAGGTAGATATTGGCTTCCATTGCCATGGCGCGGCCGATTTCCAACAACTTGCGCTGGCCGTAGGAAAGATTCATGGCGAGCGCGTCTTTCTTTTCCCACAGGCCGACACTTTCCAGGATGCCGCGCGCTCGGTCCCGCTGCATCGGATTTACGCGCTCCAGCAGCGCGGGAAAGAGCCGACGCTCGGACAGCACCACCATGATGTTGTTCCACACGGTGACCTGGTCGAACAGCCGCACTTCCTGGAACGTGCGGGTCAGCCCATGGACCGGGTTTTCGTGGGCCTTCACAACCTTCAGGCTGGTGCCGTCGATGACCACAAGGCCGCCGTCCAAGGGCAGCACGCCGCTCAGCAGATTCACCAACGTGGACTTGCCCGAGCCATTGGGCCCGGCGATGCTGGTCAAGCCCCGCTTGGGAATGGAAATGGAGAGTTTCCGCACCGCGCGCACCGCGCCGAAGTGTTTCGAGATTCTCTCCGTTTGTATGACGTAGTGATCGTCGATTTGTTCGGAGCCGGGTCTCACAGCTTATACCTCCCAACCAAGCCCTGGGGCCGGAAGAGCATCAATAGCACCAAGAGAATGCCCAGCACCACGAGCCGGGCTTGGCCAACGTGAATTGTCGGCAGAAACGGCAAGAAGCGCATGCCTTCTTCCAGCAGCACGAACGCCATTGCCCCCAATAGCGAGCCCCAGATTGTGGCCAGCCCGCCCAGAATGACGATGGCGACGAGCAGCATCGACTCCAAGAGTATGAAGGAGTTTGGATCGACAAAGCTCGTCCAACTCGCGAAAAGGCCGCCTGCCAGACCCGCCATCATGGCCGATATGGTCCACACTGCCAGTTTGTAGTGGGTTGTCCGGTAGCCAAATACCGCAATCGCCTCTTCGTCCTCGCGGATGGTGGTGAGCACGCGCCCAAACGAGGAGGTCACAATGAACCAGGAAATCAGCACGATGAGACCCAAGGCTGCCAGGACGAAGGCGAGAAACTCCAATTCTCCGCTCAGCGCCCAGCCGCCGACCTGGGGGCGAGGAATGTCGTGAATGCCGAACGCGCCGCGGGTGAGACCTCGCCAATTCAGGAAGACGTTGAAGCTGATAATGGCGAAGCCAAAGGACACAAGCACGTAAATGTCGTCGCGGAAGCGGTTGAAGACCACGCCGACGGCGAGGGCGACAAGGCCGGCGAGCAGGACACCCACGGGCAGCGCCGCAAAGAAGGGCCAGCCAAAAGTTGGAATGGCCTCGGTGCGCAGTTGCTCGTACTCGGCCTGCGAGGTAAGGATCGCCACGGTATAGGCGCCGATGCCAAAGAAACCCACGTGGCCCACCGAGAGCAGGCCGGTGAATCCCACCACAAGATTGAGGCTGACGCTGAGAATGGCCCAGATGGCAAAGACCGTGCCCACCGAAATGGCGAAGCCGACCCCCTGCCAGAGCATGAACCCCAGCGCCCACGCAATAATCAGCAGATTGGCCCACAGTTCCAAGTTGCTCCTGGCCGCCGCCAGGAGCTCCCGGGGATTGCCCGCAAGCCGTAGCAGCGATGTTCTGTGCTCTGTATCTGTCTGCATGCGCTCTTACTTCCTTGGCAAGAGGCCCCTCGGCCAGAACGACAGGAAGAGGATGAGAAGTACAAATGAAATAACGTCACGCCATTCGCCCGCCAGGTCCCAGATGCCGAACTGCTCGATCATACCCAGCACAAAGCCGCCAAGAATGGCACCGTGCAAATTGCCGATGCCACCGACCACCGAGGCAATCCAGCCCTTTAGCAGGAGCAGCAGGCCCATCCTGGGTTGAATGGCCGTATCGTGGCCGCTCAAGATGCCGGCCAAAGCCGCGTAGACTGCGCCGATGAAGAAGACCGCGGCGATCACCGTGGTGGTGTTGATGCCCACCACCTTGGAGACCTCTTCATCGTCACCGATAGCGCGTACTGCCATGCCGAAAGAGGTGTATTGGAGCAAATACAAGAGAAACAGGAAGCCCGCGAGCGCCACTCCGACCGTGAAAACATTGAAGCCCTTGATGGTCGCGCCGGCAAAAGTCCAGGGCTCGCTGCCCAGGGCCTCCGGCAAGGGGCGGGGCGTGCTCTCAAAGACAATGCTCGTAAAGGCGGTCATTGCCAATAGGATGCCGAGCGACGCGACCAACATGATCAAGGGAGAGCGCGACCGCTCCCGCATGTACACGTAGAGGCCCCGGTAGAGGGCAAGGCCTACGACCCCTGCCAGCATGCAGGAGACGCCCCAGCTTAGATAGAGCTTTGATTCAGGCGCATTGAAAACAAAGTACCCACAGTATGCGCCCAGGGCCGCGGCTGCGACCCCGGAGACTGCGACCAGCGCCAGCAAGACACGGCCCGCAACCAGGCCCTGGAAGGCTTGGTAGAGGAACCACGTCGCGCCCACGGCAATACCAATCCCAAGCACCGGGCTGAGGATGACGTGAAGTTCCTGCGGAAAGGTGAGGACAACACCCGTATATACGCCGGCGCCCGCTGCCAGCAAGCCAAGCATGCCGCGCAGAACGGTTGGCTGGAGCCGCGACCGCAACCGCGGGTACACGCTGGCGTGGAGCGCCCACGCAACGACGCCGGCAGTCACCGCGGCAAACAGGACGTTCACGACGATGTTATTGACTGCGTAAAGCCCGCCGAGGGTCTCCTGCGACCGCAGGTAGAAGACGCCGTATGCGCCGAGCGCCGCGGCCGCGCCGTAATACAGATCGAAGAACCAGACTGTGCTATAGACTAAGGTGAATCCTATCGCCAGCAGGGCGTACACCGCCCCGACCGATAGACCGTTGAAGGCGAACTGTATCGCCTGATTGGGCGCCTGACTGACTTTCCAGCCCACGTAGGCTGCAGCCGCTAGAGTCAGGACAACCGCAAGAAGGTTGTTCAGGCTGATGCGTTGTGCAATCAAGGGCGTTCTCTCCAAGCGGGTCTCAGGTAGGTGCAGTGGTCACACGGTACCTGACGTGCCGGTCTCTGCCAGAGGCTCCCTGAAAAGCCGGTGAAATTGTATGCGATTTGTGGCGATGTCGAGCGCGACGGCCAGTCCGTTTAGAGCGCGAGCCAACCCATCAGCGGGAAGAGCAACCGGCCGCGTACCCGGAGACTTGCGTTCTGCGGGCACGAATCGTCCGGAATGGCGTTGGCGTAGAGGCCGCTCATCTTGCGCTCGCCGAAGCGCGTAAGTCAAAGGGATCCGGCAAGAATTGCGCGCGAGCGGCACTCTTGTACGCATGCCACGCATCCACACTAAAGCGAGGCGCTCCACCTATTCGGTCGGCGCACTCCCCAACACCTTGTAGCCGTGATTTTCCGCGGTTCTTTCGGCAACAGGCAGAACTTCCACGACCAATCTGGAGAGGCCTACCACCTCTCCGTCGGCATCGAAGCTGTAGTCGTTGCCGATCGCGCCGCTCCAGGTAATCTCGTACATGCAGTCGCGAAAGCCGTCGGCGTCTTGGTCGTCGCCGGTTCGTTTGAGACACTCGGCGGCGATGTACACGTTGTCATAGGCGGAACCGAGGTGCCACGGCAGCGTGATATAGTCGTAGCGCTCCCGGAAGTTGGCCAGGACCTCTTGGGCTTTCGCATTGTCGGGATGCAGGTCTGCCGTGATTGCCTTCATCCCGGTGGCGTCAGCGCCGGCGATCTCAAGCGACGTCGTGCCCACAGACACCGTTTCGGCGTAGATGGGGCCTTGATAGCCTAACTCTCGCGCTTGCTTGATGATTACCCCGGCCGCAAACTCGGACTGCGGCGCCAAGTGCAACGCCTCCGGTTGATCGTCCAGCAGCTTACTCAGTTGGGTCCGGAAATCGGTAACGTCGGACGCATAGGTCTCCTGCGACACCACCTGTCCGCCCCGTTTCGTGAATTGAGCAACCGTGGTGCGGCGCACGCCTTCCGCGTAGTCGGTGGCCTCGGTGATGGTGGCCAACCTGCGGATGCCGTCAGCCCACATCAGATTGCCGGTGCCGATTCCGACCTCAACGTCGCTAATCTGGGTGCGAAAGATGTAGTCGCCCGCGTTGGCGATGTCCGGGTTGCTCGCCAGCCCTGAAAATAGAATTACGCCATCGGCCTCCGCAAGCGGAGCGACCCCGAGCATGGCGCCGCTGCAGGAAGTTCCCAGGATGATCTTCACGCCGTCGACGTCGGTCAGCTTGCGGTATGCGGCGACCGCTTCCTTGGCGCTGCACTGTGAGTCCTCCACAATGAGTTCAAGCAGCCGACCCTCGATGCCGCCGGCGGCGTTGATTTCGTCCACGGCCATCTGCTTGGCGCGCACGGCCACGTTGCCATACGTCTCGCCAGGGCCGGTGAGCGACTCCATCACGCCAATCCTAAAGGGCGCTCTTTCACCGCCTCCCTCGTCTTGCTCCGTGCCCGCGGCGGCGCAGCCAATGACAAGCAAAGCCAGCAGCCATACCGCACAGAGCCAAAGAAACCGTTGCCACGATTCGGTCCGCATTGCGTTCTCTTCCGTGAGGATGCTCCAGGGTATCTGATCGGGTAGTTACTCTAACACCATAAGCGTCAATCCCGCAAGTAATTGGTAGACCATAGCAACTAAGAACTCGAGCGGAAGTCGATGTTTCTCAGGGAGGCAAGATCGCTGCACAGACCAATTGCATGCCGCATACAGAGCATTTACATGTTCTGTATGCGGTAGCCTGCGCCGACGCGGAGAGCGCCAAACCGTTCGTGCTGAGTGGCCATCGCAAGTCCCTTGTCGATGCATGAACGGTTTGGCAAGCGCTTCATCATACGCGGTCGGAAGACGCTACGCTCAACGCAGGCAATCCACGGGCGCTGCAAAACACCCGCATGCGAGCTAGGGATCGTCCCCTATTCCGTCGGCGCGCTGCCCAGCACCTTGTAGCCCTGATTCTCTTCAGTCCGCTCGGCTACGGGCAGGATTTCCACCACCACGTTGGAAAGGCCGACGACCTCGCCATTCTCATCAAAGGTGTAATTCTCGCCGATGGCGCCGGTCCACGTAATCGCGTAGAGGCAGTCCCGGATACCGTCAGCGTCCTGATCGTCATCGGTCTGCTTCAGGCACTCGGCGGTGATGTAGACGTCGTCATAGGCCGAGCCAATAAACCAAGCCAGCGTCACGTAATCATAGCGTTCCCTGAAGTTGGCCAGCACTTCCTGGCCTTTGGCGTTATTGGGAGAGATGTCGGTCAGAACAGCTTTCGTGCCGGTGGCGGCATCGCCGGCGATCTCCAGCGCCGTGGCCCCAACGGGCACGATGTCAGAGTAGATCGGCCCCTCGTAGCCCAGCTCGCGCACCTGCTTGATGATGGTGCCGCCGGTAAACTCAGACTGGGCGGCGATGAGCAGCGCGTCAGGATTCTCTCCTAGCAGCTTTGTAAGCTGGGTCCGGAAGTCGGTGGTGTCGGAACCGTAGCGTTCCTCCGCCACTACGCCGCCGCCGCGATTCTCAAACTGTGCCACGGACGTGCGGCGCACGCCCTCGGCGTAGTCGGTGGTTTCGGAGATGGTCGCTAACGTACGGATGCCGTCCGTCCACATGACGTTGCCCATGTCTATACCCAACAGGGCATCGCTCAGCGCCGTGCGGAAGATGTAGTCGCCGGCGTTAGCAATGTCCGGATTCGTCGCCAAACCGGAGAAGAGGACCACGCCGTCCGCTTCCGCCAGAGGCGCCGCGCCCAGCATTGCGCCGCTGCAAGACGTGCCAAGAATGATCTTGACGCCGTCCACGTCGGTGAGCTTATTATACGCGGTGATGGCGTCTTGGGCGGAGCACTTAGAATCTTCAATGACAAGCTCCAACATGCGGCCGTTGATGCCGCCCGCCGCGTTAATCTCGTCCACGGCCATCTGCTTCGCCTGCGAGGACACAGTGCCGTAGGTCTCGCCCGGGCCGGTAAGCGATTCCATTACGCCAATCTTGAAAGGCGGCAATGCCGCCTCTTCCATGTCTTTTTCGGCGTCCATTTCGGCATCCCCGCCGCAAGCGATGACGAGGGAAGCCAGCAGCGCCAGTGCCGCCAGCAGAATAACTCGCTTCCAGGTTAGAATTCGCATGACATGCTCCTCTCTGAGAATGCGTACGATACCCATATTGCCAGCTACTCTAGCAGATTCTCGTCACTCCCGCAAGTGGTGGATGGTGCAAATAGACTCGAGGGTGCCCAAATAGCAAACCAGCGCTACAGTGTACTCTGTTTGTCCGTGGATTTCGCCAATCTACAGCCATTTGGCGCTACGGCAGTGAGCACTTAGGAGATGGGATGGAGAGCTCCCTGGTCGCCGTATTCTTCCAGCAATTTCTCCACGTGCCCGCGGACGGAATCGCGGTCGGCGCTGCAGCTAATGCAGGTATACGGGAATTCGCCGGTGGCGCGGAAGCGTTTGGCGTTTCCGTAGTGGAAGTCGCCGGTGTGGGTCATGAATTGTCCCCACCAGCCGTAGGTGAAAGCGGGACCTGAGACGCGGCTATTCTCGTGCCACTCCGGGGGGAAGAGTGCGGCGAACGGCGGAAAATTGTTGATCCAACTGCCGCACTGCACGATTTGAATGTCCGGCCGGTCGTGTTCCAGATCGTCCAGGAGCTTCAGCAGGTACCGTGTTAGGGTGGGCATGTCCCAGAAGGGCGACTTGGGCTGCACCATGTTTGTGAAGTGGATATAGACTCTGTCTTCAGCGTAGTCGCGGCTAAAGCTGCCGTAGGGCGTGGGCGGGATTACCTGTCCCGCGCCTTCCCAGAGGTTGCCTTTGCGTTCCCCGGCCAGGCGTTGCTCCATGGCAGGCAGGAGCAGCGCGTAGGCAGCCTCTTCCAGCGCCTGGGTGGTCTCATCGGCACGGTGATTCTGGAATAGCTCCTGCAACCGGTCTACCAGATCATTCCACTCGGGATCCGGGTGGCCCTGGGCAGGATGGCGCTTGCCGTCCCAGAGGTGCGTGCGCCGGTAGATGTCGACGCGGGTGGTGATGAGTTCCTCGAAGCGGCGCTGCTCGGTCTGCAGCAACCGGTGCACGTACCAGATCTTGAGCTTCACGCACTCGCGGTCGTAGTTGCGCCGGATTTCTAGCTGAGAAGTCATTGGCAAACTTCCTTACGGAGACTCTTGCGAATCTCTGGGACAGGTGAATGCAGACCGGAAAGGCGAAGAATTCCCCTCACCCCGGCCCTCTCCCACGGGGAGAGGGAGTTCAGATGGGATTGCCCTTGTGAGATTGTTCTTGTGGGATTGCTCTTGTGCTTCGCATAGAGTTGCTAAGGGCCTCATTTGGCTGATGCCCACTCATTCTGTTAACAGCCATTGAGCGGAAACGCAGCTCGTGCTGCGGGTTTGCTAAGCGCACTTCCATTGCCGTTGATTCTGCCGATGGAGTTTCTCGTGGACGCCTTGCTCTCTACGATCCCTGCGCCACGTCTACCGGCAGGCCCGTCTCGATAGACTCCCGCGCGGCCGTGATGAGGCGCATTGCCTCCACGCCATCCGCGCCGGTGACAATGGGTTCGGCCTCGCCCGTTACGCAGTCAAGGAAGTGGCTTACTTCCTGGTAGTAACGATCATGGCCGCCGACATCAGATTCCACGTGCTCGGTAACGTGGTCCAGGCTGAAGCGGCTGCGATTGGTCTGAAAGTCGATGACGATGGCGCCGCGTTCGCCGTAAACCTCGACGCATTTCTCCGTATGCGGCGACGACCAGCTACCCTCCAGCGTGCCGACCACGCCGTCCACACTCTCCGCCATGAACGCTACCGTATCGGTGCCGGGAATGTCCTGGGCGAGCGTCCCACCCTTGCCGTAGATGCTTTTCATCTCGCCTACCAGGAAGCGGAACAGGTCTACATAATGCGGGACGGATTCCCAAAGGATGCCACCGCCCTGGGCCGGATCGGCCAGCCAGGTGCCGGCCATGAGCTCAACGCCCGCAAAGCGCAGGCGCAGATGGTGCAGGGGCCCCAACTTTCCGGCATCGATCCATTCCTTGGCTTTCGCGATGGGGGTGTAGAAGCGGTTGCAGAATGCGGTCAGGAGGATGACCTCGGCGCGTCTGGCAGCGTCAACCATGGCTTCGCCCTCCGCGACGCTCATGGCCAGGGGCTTCTCGCAGAGCACGTGCAATCCGTGGGCGGCTGCTTGCTCGGTGATTTCGCGGTGGGAGGTCGGCGGCGTGCAAATGCTGACGGCATGCAATTCTTCGGCACGCAGCATGTCTGCATAGTCGCGGTACGCTTTGGCGTTATATTCCTGGGCACGTGCCTCCGCCACGGCCTGAACCGGATCGGCTACGGCCACGATCTGGGCCCTTTCGTTCGCCGCAAAGCTGCGCAGGTGGGATTGCGAAATGGCCCCGCACCCAATAATTGCCACACGTACCATGTGCGCTACTTTCTCCGTTCGGAATTCAGATTTTCGCTGCTCGTGCGCGCAGAGACGCTCCGGCGCGTGCTGGAGCCGCCGGCAGCGCTAGCTCATTGCTTCCGACCGGCCATGAGTCGCGTGAGCAGACCAAAGCTGTCTGGCTCGATTGCAAACGTATCGCGAATCTGCGGCGGGGCGGCGGCGAACAGCGCCTTTAGTTCCTTCACCTGCGCGGGCGGCGTCTGCTGGCGCGCCACCCAGTCGTCGAATTCGAGCATTTTCAGCCAGGTGTGCGTCACGGCAAAGCTGAGCCCAGCTTCCTGAAAGTACTGCCGCCACTCGCGCTGGCTCCATTCGCGCACGTGCGAGGGGTCGCGCAGCACTTCCACGGTGTTGATCCAGCGGTCTGCGGCGGGATCTTCCGGCGAGGTATTGTCCACAACCAGCAGGCGGCCGCCCGCGGTAAGCACTCTGGCTACTTCCCGCACCACGCGCGCCGGGTTGTGAAAGTGATGTCCCGTGTAGCGGCAGACCACCAGGGAGAAGCTCTCATCGGGAAACGGCAGGTGTTCCGCGTTGCCGACACTTCCCCGAAAGTGCGCGATGTTGCGCTCGCCGGCATTGCGGCTTGCTGCCTGGACCATTTGGGGCGTGATGTCGAGTCCGATGATGTGTCCCGCGCAGCGAGCCAGCGCAAAGGAGGCGTGGCCCGCGCCGGTGCCGAGGTCAAGCGCGATGGTATGCAGGTCGGGGCCGGCCTGCTCCACCAACCACACCAAGTCTTCGCCCTCCGCGAAGGCCGGGCTTGTAGTGTAGGCTTCAGCCGCTCGTCCGAATTGTTTCTGAACCTGCTGGTACATAGTCTCGCTGAATTACTTCCCTTATCTGAAGGTGAAAACTTCCGCGCCCTGCGCAACCGCACCGCTCCAGGTCGCTGAAGAACTGCGACTATTCCTGCGCTCGCGGCGCGTGTAACGGCTCGTTCTACTTGGGTCAAGATGTCTAGCTGCAACACGCCTAGAATCTGCTATCCGCATGGTAAATGATGGACGGCATGGGCGGCAATGGAAACATGACAGCAGCGTGGCGCTATGCTAGAGTCGTGGCTTGGGTGAAGCAAAAATCACACCCCGCGCTGGACCTATGTGGTTGTAACAGGATTCAATATTTCGCAAGAAGGAGTGGCTCTTGATGCGATGGCGTTTTCGCGTTCCCTTGGCGCTCGTCGCGATTCTTTTCTCGATGGCATTGATTGTTGGTTGTGGTGGTGAGGAAGAAGAAGCCTGGAGTTGGGATCCAGAGGAAGTAACGCCAACCCCTGTAATAGTAGATGGCGTGCCCACCCCTTCCGGTCCGGTTGACCCAGAGAGTATTGAGGTGAATGTCGATCTCAGCTTGGGTGACGCTGAGCGCGGCGCAGAACTCTTCGAGGAAAAGGGCTGTGTTGCCTGCCACAAGACCGCTGAGGATGGCCCCGGCGGTGAAGTTGGCCCCCTGCTCGCCGGCATCGGGAGTGTGGCGGACCGGCCGATGCTGGCCGCGGACATTGCGAACACACCTGAAAATATCTGGCGTTGGGTGCAATTCCCACAAAAGATCAAGCCCGGCACGGAAATGGCGCCGCTCGGCATGGATGGGCAAGAGGCCGCAGACCTGGTGGCATTTCTCCTGACGTTGAAGTAAGGACAGAGGCAGGCTGTTGGCTGATTTGCACTGGGCGCGGCGCACACGGAGCAAGGCTTGATGCGTGGGGGCGCTGGCTATCTTAGAGTGCTCGCGGCAACTTTGCTCGCGGTGACGGCATTTGCGGCTTGCTTTCCGTGGGATAGATCGGAACCGACGCCAACGCCAGTGCCCGCGACTGCTGCACCCGCAGCGGCGAGCCCGGCGCCCACACCGACATCCGCGCAGAGCACAGGCAGTGAATCGGTCACGCCGGGGCCAACGCCATCACCGCGGCCCACTGCCATCATAGTTTCGCGCACACCCACCAAACCGCTGCCCACGGTCCCACCGGGCGTACTCAGCCAGGGCGATGCAAGATTGGGTCAGGAGCTGTTCATTAGCAAAGGGTGCATCGCCTGCCATCAGGTCAAGGGCGAAGGCGGCACTACCGGTCCCGCGCTGGACGGCATTGGCAACCGGGCGCGGCGCCCGATGCTGGCGGGAAGCCTCGAAAACACGCCGGAAAACAAATGGCGCTGGATCACGAATCCGCAACTCGTCAAGCCCGGCTCCGCGATGTCGCCGCAGCCGCTCAGTCCCGAAGAAGCCGCCCACTTGGTGGCATACTTGGAGACTCTAAGATAGACGGCAGATTGGACCGCTCCCTACCATTCTGAGGGTGTTTGCGAACCGCAAGCGGACTGTTCTTGCTGTGGCTGTCGTAGTGCGCGGATCTTTTTCTTAATTGAGCTTGCAAAGGCGCGTAGATCTCGTGCGTACAGAGCCTGCCCAAGCGCGCAGATCCCGTTCGTGCTGAGCCTGTTGCAGCATGAACTGCCTTTCGAACCTTCTTCTCGCTCAATTTAGGCAAGCTCCGGGCAAACGCACGCTCGTGCAGACAACACCCTGGGAAAGCCCCGCCTAAGTTGATGTGCAGAAAGCAACAGGGATGGCATAGTACCTGTCATCCCTGTTGTCATTTAAGATGTTGAAGAAAGCGCATCGGAGATTGGGACGCTCATGGTCGTCAACTGCTACGCAAAGATCAACCTGACCCTGGAAATTCTCGGTAAGCGCGCCGACGGCTACCACGAAGTGCGCTCGGTGATGCAGACCATCGGCTTGGCGGACCGGCTGGAGGTGTTACCGGCGGCTGGGCTCTCCTTTGCGTGTTCCGATTCTGCATTGGCAACGCCGGATAACCTCGTCTACCGCGCTGCGCGACTGTTGCAATCAGAGTACGGCGTGCGCGCGGGGGCCGCGTTGCGATTGGAGAAGCGGATCCCGGTGGCTGCCGGTTTGGGCGGCGGCAGTAGCAACGCGGCAGGGACCATTATCGCCCTTAACCGGCTGTGGGGCCTGCAACTGCCACATTCGGAGCAGCAACGACTGGCGGCGCAGCTAGGATCGGATGTACCGTTCTTTCTATCCGGCGGCACGGCCCTCGCCGCGGGTCGCGGCGAGAAGATTACGCCACTGCCGTCATTGCCGGCGCACTGGGCCGTGCTCGTGCCGTTGCCGAGAGCCCTCAGCGCGGCGGCAGTCTATCAAGCCGTGACCCCATCAGATTACACCGCAGGCGTCGCAACCGCAGACACCGTGGCGGCAGCCCAACGCGGCACTCGCATAACGCAAACTCGCTGGCGCAACGCTCTCGCACGTCCCGCCCAGACAATCGCTCCGGAAATCGCCGCTGCCCAGAATGCCGTGATTCAGGCCGGCGCCTCACACGTCCACGTCTCCGGCAGCGGCCCCACGGTCTTTACCGTGTGCCAAGAAGAGGCTGCAGCCCGCTCGCTTGCCGCTGGACTCCGCCGCCTGGCGTGTCCTGCCGAGGCTGTTCCGTTTGTACGGACCGGTTGGGCTTAAGGTGGCATGCGCTCGCAAAGTAAGCTTCTTGCGAGCTCCGGCCAACGACCCATCACAAAGGCTTCACGCCAAGTGTAGACACCCACACTGTTCTAAGGTTAATTTGTGGATTCTGAATTTGCTAGTATAAAGTCGTCGCACTTGCCGTGCCCGCACAAGTTTCGCATGCGGTCATTCTCACCTCCAAAGAACCCAGCCGGTGAGCACTTCTAATAGAGGGGCAATTGCCATCTCCACGTAGTTATGACATGGGTGAGTGAAATGCGTTCCGTACGCGCCCTGCAATTCGCCATAGCGATCGTATTCGCAAGTCTGTGTTTCTTCTTAGCCGTGGGTGAAATACGTGCTTGCTCGTGCGGCGATACCCCTTCTCCAGCCGTTGCCTTGGCGCAATCGACCAAAGTGTTCTCCGGCAAGGTCGTGCACATAAGCGATGACGGCGGCATTCGGAGAGAGCCCGCTCTGCTCAGCGGTTATGTCTTGGTGGAGTTCGAAGTCTACACTGTCTGGAAAGGCCGGGCCTATGACACCATGTTCGTGGAGACGGCATGGTGGAGTGGCAGTTGCGGTGTGGAATTCTATCTCGGACAGGAATGGCTGGTCTACTCCTATGACGGTGAAACCACGCATCCTTGCAGCCGCACCCGATACTTGGAATTGGCGCAGGCAGACCTTGACGAACTTGGCGAGGGCCAAGAACCTGTGCCGGGAACTATCGAGCCCTTTAAACAGTCCGGTGCCCGGATCGAGCGGACACAGTCGGCCGCGGCAGCCGCCGACGCGCCAACGCCCACAACAAGCCCTTTGCAGGATGTGATTCCGGGGTGGCTGAGTCTCGCGTTCCTTATAGTTCTGGTGGTAGCGGTGCTTGGCTGGGCGCTGCGTGGGACCACCCGGCGGGCTTAGTCTGTCCCCGCGCGAGGCAGACCCTGGCAGTCCGGGCGGCAGTCCCGGCATAAGCACGGCGACCGGCCGAGGCGCTAGTCCGCAGCACTCGCTAGCGCATGTCTCGCGCGACTATTGCAGAAGAAGCGCCTTGCCGACATGGAAAGACTGCTCGTCTATGCCCGATACGGCTTGCCGGTGCGGCGCAGCTCTTTCGTCACTGCAATCTGGCAGGTGACGTACGCGCTTTCGGTGGGCCGGCCGCGGTGGTTCATGTCGCCGGCGGAGTAGCCGGGGCGGGCGTCGCCGATGGTGCCGACAATCAGATTCGCGTGCTCCGTGGTCGTATCGTAGCGGTCGGCGATGAGGCCCACCATGTCGGCCCACGCCGCGCGCACGGCATCCGTCCACGTCCGCCCCTGGCCGCTGGTGAGGTATTCATCGGCGGCCTCGACGACGGTCGTCGTTTCGACCACGGGGCTAGAGGTCGAGAAACCCGGCGAGCGGTCGACGCGAACGGTTACGGCCGTATCGATCTCCACGCCGGTGCCGGTGAGTTCGCCGTCGGACATGCGCGCGTGGGCGTCGGCGAGCGTCAGCAAGCCGCCGGCTTTCTGCGCGCGAATGTGCACGGTGCTGCCGGGGCGCGTTGAGTTGAAGTCCATGTTGCCGCCGTGATCGATCTCATAGGGGTCCACCGACTCCAACATCACCACGCCGACCATGGGGCGCACGGGCACTACGAAATCCGGTGGAAAGTGCACGAGCCCGTCACGGACCGGCGCGATCAGGCGCACGCTGCCCCACATGGGGCCGCCGTTGCGGTAGAAGCCGTAGGGCCCGCACTCCATATCGAGAATCTCGATCGATACCCAGTCCCCGGGTTCAATCCCTTCGATGGAGAAGGGTCCACCCGGCCGCGAGTAGCGCGGCGCGCCGACTTCCATGACCGCGCCGGGTTTAAGTTCGCCTTCAATCTTCAGGTCTTGGTCGTGGCCGCCGACGGTCTCGATGACGACCGTTTCGCCCAGGCGCAAAGTGCCTCGGAGTTCTGAGCGTTCAGGATCGTCCGGTCCGCGGTAGTAGGGTGTACGAGTGAAGCGCCGCATGAGAGTCCTCCCGTTTGCGGTGTCTTGCGACCGCATTGTGTGGTGTTCCTTCGGGGCGAAGCTGGCCGGAACTTCTCCTTTCAACTTAATCTTAAGGCGAAATGGAGTGCGCGCCTAGACCTTTTCACTGAATCACTCGAATTGTTAAGCAAATTCCTATGTTCTACGGTTGGCAAATTGACATCGAATTTTGAAAGTGCTTGGTTGCTTGACAGAGGCGGAAAATCCGCCCTATACTTACGGCAATCTGCCAACGTTGCCAGAGGGGAAATACCGGTGGTCTGATATCGAATGAAGCCTGCGCGGCTTCATTGACGTTAAGGGCGTGTAGCTCAGCTGGTTAGAGCGCACGGTTCACATCCGTGAGGTCACAGGTTCGAGTCCTGTCACGCCCACCACGAGATGACTTTGAGATTCGTTGCCGTCCTATACAGCCGCGCCGAGCGGTGATTGGAGTGAACGCAATGATCAAAAAGGCGTCAAGTAAGCCAAAGAGTTTCGCGGAGCGGACCGCTGCCAGAATCGCTGAAGGGAAACCGGTCCTGCTCTCAGGCGGCAATCCACAGATCGCGAAGGCCGATGGCGACGCTCCCGTGCAGGCCTATATCGCGGCCATGCCGGGTTGGAAAAGCGAATTGGGACGCCGTCTCGATGCGCTCATCATGCGCGAAGTGCCCGGGGTACGCAAAGCCGTGCGCTGGAATTCGCCATTTTACGGTGTGGTGGGCAGGGGCTGGTTCGTGAGCTATCACGTCTTTACGCGCTACGTCAAAGTGACGTTCCTGATGGGCGCACAGCTCGATCCCCTGCCCCCCGGCTCCGGCAAAGACCCGGACGCGCGCTGGATCGACATCTACGAAGGCAAGTTCAACGAGGAAGAGATGGCCGTATGGGTCCGGCAGGCGGCGGCCATACCGGGATGGGATGGTTTCCAGCATACGGAAGACTAAATACCAGATCGGGACCTCTTGAAGGGCTCTTGTGACCTTTTCAAAGGCGAGGAGGTGCAATCGTGCGCGGCGGCACGCGGCTAGATATTCCCAGTCTAGGCGAGAGAGACAAGGAGGACGCGACTTAGTTGAATTTAATCCCCGTTCTGGCTGAGATCCCCTCAGGTGAGCGTGAGCCGCTCGATCGGCTCACCATAGTGGAACATCCAAGGGAAGAATTCATAGTACATTCCCCGTAGGCCCACAGCGGCAGTTTGTGTTGGGAAGAATGGAGTGAGGTGTGAAGCATGGCTGCAGTAAACGTCAACGATAACGTCCGCTACGAACCCGACGAGAACCCGCCACGGTTAGTTGCCATTGGCTCCGGCATTCAGGCGGCCATCTTGATCCTGGCGCCGGTAGTCTTGACCGTCGTCATCGTGTCGCGCATTGCCGGGCAGTCTGAAGGTTTCATGGCTTGGGCCGTATTTGCGGCCATGCTCATCAGCGGTTCCACAACGGTGCTTCAGGCTGTGCGGGTCGGTCGCTTCGGTTCCGGTCACGTGCTGATGATGGGCACGTCGGGGGCCTTCATCGCGGTTTGCGTCGCGGCGTTGAAACTGGCCGGCCCGGCGACAATGGCAAGCCTGATTGTCATCTCGTCGCTCTTCCAGTTTCTGTTGGCGTCGCGCCTTTCGTGGTTGCGCCGCATCTTCACGCCGATAGTCACCGGCACCGTGATCATGCTGATCGCGGCCACGGTAATGCCGATTATCTTCGATTCGCTCAATGACGTACCTGAAGGGTCGTCGCAGGCGGCTGCTCCGGTGACCGCTCTGATCACCTTGGTTATCGTGGCGGCGATGGTCGTGCGCGCGCCGCCGGCTTGGCGGCTGTGGTCGCCGATCATCGCCATTGCCGCGGGTTGTATCGTCTCTATTCCCTATGGCATCTATGACTTTCAGCAGGTGCTGGACGCGCCGTGGATTGGTGTGCCATTTGACGGGTGGCCGGGCTTTGACGTTACGCCGGGCGTGGAGTTTTGGGCACTCCTGCCCGCGTTTGTAGTCGTCACTTTGGTTGGGGCTATCGAGACCATTGGGGACGGCGTGGCGATCCAAAGAGTTTCCCGCCGCAACCCGCGCGCTACGGACTTTCGCGTTGTGCAGGGCGCGTTGAATGCCGACGGTGTAGGCAATTTGCTCTCCGGCATATTGGGCACCGTGCCGAATACTACCTACTCATCCAGTATCTCGCTTGCAGAGGTCACCGGGGTCGCCGCGCGCCGCGTGGGAGTCATTATCGGTGCCACATTTGTCATACTTGCGTTCTTTCCCAAAGTTGCCGCCCTGCTGATTGCTATTCCCGCTCCCGTGGCGGCTGCCTACATCACTGTGCTTGTCATATTGCTCTTCGTGCAAGGCATGAGAATCGTCATCCAAGACGGCATGGACCATCGCAAGGCCGTAGTTGTCGGTCTGTCATTTTGGATTGGCGCGGGTTTCCAGAGCGGATGGATCTTCCCCGATTTGCTGGGTGAAGGCTTCTTGGGCGTGCTGCTGAGCAACGGCATGACCGCAGGCGCTATTGTTGCCATCATTGTCATGGTGTTCATCGAGCTCACCCGCCCGCGGCGGAGGCGGTTGCAGGTTGCATTGGAGGGCGACGCGCTACCGAAAATAGAACAGTTCCTGCTGGCATTCGCGTCAAGGAGGGGCTGGGACGATGCTTCCACGGAGCGACTGACCTCGGCGGGCGAAGAGACGCTGGCAATTCTGCTGCAAGAGAGTGAGGGTGACGCCGAAGAATCGGCACGACAGTTGACAATTAATGCCCGCATCGAGGGCGTTGCGGCGGAGTTGGAATTCATAACGACTTTGGAGGGAGAGAACGTTGAAGACCATCTGGCACACTTGAATGAATTGCCGCCTGCGCCCGACGAGCGTGAAGTGTCATTCCGCCTGCTCTGGCACTACGCGTCGTCCGTACGGCACCAGAAGTACCACGGTCTCGACATCATTGCGGTGGATGTCGAGGGCTCTCGGTAGATACGCTCGCTTAGGGCACTTGGAATATGCTCCCGGCAAAGGCTCGCGCTGGAGGCTTTCGATGAGACGCGTGCATGTCTCTCACTTGTCGTGAGGCCCCGTCTCCATGCTGTGTACTTTGAATATCACTCTCTCTCCGGGAGCGGGCTCTGCGATGGCCATTCAAATTGCCGAACAATCCGTTGAGCAGTTACGCGGCTACGCTGCAATTCCCATCTCGTTCATTGTCGAATCCAAATTTCGAGTCGATGCCATAGCTCAGGGGCGAGGCGGCTGGCAGCTTACCGAGATCCGTGTCGAGCACCCCTATGTCAAGGACTACGATGAAGGCGGCGAGCGACCGCTGCAATGGCAGAAGCAATGGGATATCTCTCGCTGGGTAGTCTTGGCTGCTTGCGAGGGTGCGAGAAAGCTTGGCGGGGCTGTGGTCGCTTGGAACACGCCCGGCGTAGACATGCTGGAGGGACGCGACGACCTGGCGGTGCTGTGGGGCCTGCGCGTTCATCCGGGCCACCGCCGAGAAGGTATTGGGAAACGGCTCTTTGACCACGCCGCCGCGTGGGCGCGGGCCAAAGGATGCCGGCAACTGAAGGTGGAGACCCAGAACATCAACGTGCCGGCGTGCAAGTTCTATGCCAAGCAGGGCTGCTACCTGGGGGCGGTGAGCCCTGGCGCCTATTCGGAATTTCCCGACGAAGTCCAGTTCTTATGGTATCTAGACCTCTGAGTGGTTTGGCGCAAAGACGGTGCTCTACTGCCTAAGACCACCCGTAGGGCGGGCCGCATAGCCGCGCGCGCCCCGAATCTACTGCTAGAACCGTGGGTACCAACGCTTCCGCTGGGGCGGCCGCAACTTCCAACCGTCGCTCCAAGGTCTCGCGATCGCAAGCGGACCTTGCCTCATTCAGGAATGATCTCGGTAACGTCCCTCCAGCCGTAGGACACCATCTCAAGCTCTTTGCCGCCGATCGTAATGGTGTCTCTATCCAGATACTCACCTCCCAACGATTTGTAGAACCGACAGGCCGGCAGGTTGTCCTCGAGCACCCACAGTAGCATGGAGCTAATCCCGTAAGGGGACAAGCGCTGAACTGCTTCCCAAAAGAGACGCCGGCCGATGCCCAAGCGTTGCTGTTCCTCCAAGACGTAGATTGCGGCAATCTCCCCGTGGCTGACCGGAGCGCCTTCGCGCTCGGGAACTCCATACGCAACAAAGCCTATGATCTCACCCCACGCGGCTTCGGCAACGAGTATGCCCGCGGCGGGTAGTCCTATGCTAAGGGTCTCGTTCCATGCTTGTTCCCTTTTCACGTAGGATAGCCCGGCCAAGAAGTCGTCGGGTACGATGCCTGCATACGTGGTCCGCCACGTGTCCACGTGTATGCGCGCTATGGCAGCGGCATCCCTCGAGCAGGCCTCTCGGATGGCTATCTCCATGACACTCTCCTAGGGTGTGTCGTCAAAGTAAGGTAGTGGTGGTAAGCCGAGGTAGTAACCAATGTAGCAGGATGGGAGCTATGTCAGCAACAGCCGCAGCGCCGGCGCACCGTCATCGGTCTCAGCCACAACCATGCACGTAGTGGGCCGGTCTGCCGTGAGAGCCTGGCTCCACATGGCTTCCCGCTCCGCATACGTTAGGCCGGCCAAGTACTCGGCCGGCATGATGCCTGCATACGTGGTCCGCCACGTGTCCACGTGGACTCGTGCGACGGCGCCGGCATCCGTCGTGTCGGCTTTTCGGATTCGTATCGCCAATTTCTCGTCCGATTGCGTAAAGTAGGACACCGGGCGCCGAGCTCGCAGGCCGGTCACGTTCGTCCGCTGGTCTCCACAGGAGACACCCAAATCATGCCGGGAGCGTGACTTTCATTTCCATGTACTCGCCCTGCACCGACTCCGGCGTAATGGATCCCCCGAGTTCCCGCACAATATCGCTCGAAATGCTCAGTCCCAGGCCCGTTCCAGTCTCCGATGGTTTGGTAGTAAAAAACGGGTTGAACATCTTTGCGAGTGTCTCCGGCGACACGCCGACGCCGTTGTCCCGAATTCGTATCTCTATCGCATTCTCTTTGCGTGCGGTCTTGAGCCAAATGGCGGGGACATACTGGGCGCCTCCCTCTGCGAGCAGCAGGCGATGTTTCTCAGCGGTCGCGTGGCAGGCATTGCCGACTATATTCAAGAACACGCGGCCGAGACTGTCGGGAACGGCCAGAATTGTGCCGGCGTTTGGGTCATACTCCTCGCGCAGATCCAAGCGCAACTCTGGGTCGAGCGCACGTGCGCTGTGGAAAGCGAGTTGAGCGTGATTGCTAAGCAGCTCATTTATAGCGACGGCTTGGGTGCTTCCCCCGCCCCGACCAAGCATCAGCATGTCGCGCACGATGCGATTTGCACGTTCGCCATGAGAGCGAATGCGTTCCAGGTTGCTCGCGAGGTCACTGGAAATGTCGTCTATGTGCGTGCGCGTGTCTGAATTTAGATCGTCCGCAGTTGCGTCGAGCGTTTCCTTCAGTTCTGCGAGCAGTTCTTCCGATGCTTCGGAGAAGTTCTTCATGAAATTCAAGGGGTTTCTGATCTCGTGCGCGACGCCGGCAGTTAGCTCGCCCAGTTCTGCCAGCTTCTCTCGCATGAGGATTTGGTCCTGCGCTTGCTGCAGCTCGCCGAGCACTCTCTCGAGTTCCTCATTCTTTGCCTGAAGATCATTGGCGAGTTGCGTGACAAGGTCCAACTGCATGGCCTTGATCGAGCGTAGCCTGAGTTCCTCGAGCGCGTATGCCAATTCGGTGATTTCATCGCGGCCCGTTGGCTCAACTCGGTAGTCCAAATCGCCTGCGCCCATGCGGCGTATCCAGATTTCCAATGCCACTGAACGAATTCCAATGCGTATCAAAACGAATGTGGTGAAAAGCACCAGTGCCAGCGTAATCGCGCCCACTATGAGCAGCCGCGTTCGCCCCGCCGCGATCGCATGCGCCGCTTCAGCCAGCGCGTCATCGGTTGCGGCGCGGACGTCTGCGTCCGCCGCGTTGTCGTCGGCAGTTGGCGCCGCTGCCATTGCCTCATAGGCCGCCACTAGCCTCTCTTGACTCTCGGCGACACTAGTGAGGGAGTGGATGGTCAATACAATGCCCGCAACCGCTAGCAAGACAAGCAGCAGCATGCTTAGGTTGATCTGGGTGGAATTGCGGCTAAGGCTAAATCTTGAAACAGTGAATGGTTCGTTCTCGGAAGACATGCCAACCTCAAGCAGATGAATTGAATGCCCCTGTTATGCCTGTTTTCACTTAATCGCTCGAATTCGCGCGACCGGGGCGGTTCGCTTGGTCTCTCTTGCTCTTCAGTTTTCAGGTAGAAAATCGCATATGTTCTTGTCTAGAATGCGACGCGACGCCATCCAATGCCAGGAAGGGCAGCGATCCTCAGTGCGCGGCGTGGCGTACGTACCCTGGGAAGTGTCTGGCCGCCGTACCCAAGCCGCCTCGCGCCGGAATTAGTATATCAGTGGCTGCCTCTTGGCATGGTAGCGACTCCAATGAGCGAGCTCCGCTTCGCAGCAGTCCGCGCTATGGCTAAACTGCTGTTTCGTGGCCCCAGTTTTTTTACGAGGGTCTGTTGACACTGTTTCGACGTTACCCCGCGCGCGGAAATCCATCTTCACACGGCGCTAGTACCCGTTGCTATGTAGGGAAACAAGCAACCACGTACGAAGAGGTCGTACGTGGCAATGGACCGTTCTAACTCGCTCTCGCTGAGGAGGGCAGTGATGGAGAATTCCGCGCAAGGGTTCGCAGTCCACGCTATTGCCCGGCATGACATAAGTGTCAACCTTGCGCCATTCGCCGCATGCAAGCACCACCATCATACCGTTGTTCGTGCTCAACTTTGTGGAGAAGGATGCCGGGCTCTGGAGACTGATAACTGTATCTTCCGTTGAGTCGTAATCGGTGGCCTCGATAGCGGTGCTGCCGTCCCCGTGCTGCTGCCCAAGTAGAGGGCGCCGTTGGCGTCTTCCGCCGTCACTTGAACGCCCGCTCGAAACACCAATTTCGCAGACAACCGGCGCCCTGGGCAGCAAATCGAGGTGCTACCCGTCCAAGAGCCGTTGCGCGATTTCCTTCGCCTCGTCGAGGTTCTTAGCGAATTGATCGGCAGGTACACGCTGCAGGACGTTGAGCGCCCGCAGGGCAAAGGCAGGCGAACCAGTGAGGCCCATGATGATGCAGTCGGTGTCCTCGGCATTGGCGCTATCGATCATCTGCTCCACGACCAGCGCGGCGCTGTCATCGATGTAGATAGTTTCAGTGAAATCGAGAATGACGACCTCATGATCGCGAATGTCCACGCTAATCGTGTTTATCAGCTTATTGGAGGAAGCGACAGAGAAACTGCCCCGTAAGGCCACCAGCCCCACGCGGGCCGAATACTCATCCGCTTCTTCAGCGTCGTCAACCGTATCATCGCTATCAAAGAAACTCTGGTCGAGAAGCGGCACGGAGACCACCCGGTCGAGCTCGAGGCGCTCGAACTGCCGCGCGCTCGCCATACCGGCGGCAATCAAACCGATAGCAACCGCCGTAACCAGGTCTACAAAGACGGTGAGCCCGAGCGTGATCAGCATGACCAGCAGGTGCTCCCGCTGCACGCGGTGAATGCGCATGACAAAACGCCAGTCGATGATGTCCCAGCCGACCTTCATCAGAATGCCGGCAAGCACGGCGTGTGGGATCGCCTCCACGTATTTGCCGAGTCCGAGCACGAGCGCCAGCAGGATTGCCGCGCGCAGGGTGCCGGAAACTTGCGTCTGTCCGCCGGCGCGGATGTTCACCACGGTGCCCATGGTAGCTCCGGCGCCGGGCAGGCCGCCAATGAAGCCCGCCACCAAATTGCCGATGCCTTGGCCGACTAACTCGCGGTTCGGGTTGTGGCGGGTGCGGGTCATGGCGTCGGCTATCAGGGAAGTAAGCAGACTGTCAATGGAACCGAGCAGGGCGAGAATCAGAGCAGGCTCGATGGCTCTGACGAGTATACCGGCGGACAGAGCCGGCATCTCGATCTGCGGCAGGCCGGTAGGCACTTCGCCGATGACGGGCACATTGGTCAACCACAGCACGCCCAGCAGCGTACCGGCGGCCAGCGCTGCCAACGTAGGCGGAAAGTACTTCCGAAATTGCCGAGGCCAGAGCACGCCCACGATCAGAGTCACCGCGGCGATAGTGAGAGCGTTGAAGTTTATGTTGCCTAACGCGTTCGGCCACGCGCGGACGACTCCCACCGGCCCACCAGTGGCTCCTGCCGCTCCTAGAAATGGCAGAGTTTGCAAGAGTATGATGATTACGCCAATGCCGGACATGAAGCCGGATATCACCGAGTACGGCGTGAAGGCCACGAAGCGTCCTATCCGCATCACGCCCAGCAGGATCTGAATAAGACCTGCCATCACGACGATGGTGAAGGCTTCGGCAAGCGTGTCGGCGTGAGTCGTGACGATGACGGCCATGGCGACGGCCATGGGGCCGGTGGGTCCGGAAATCTGCGACTTCGTGCCCCCGAAAACCGCCGCGAAGAAACCTACGGCAATTGCGCCGTATATGCCGGCGAGGGCGCCGAGGCCGGACGCGACGCCAAAGGCCAGCGCCACCGGCAAACCCACCACGGCCGCCGTGATGCCGCCAAAGATGTCCCCACGCAGTGTTTGGAAGTTGTAGCTCACGCTAGCCTGTCAGCAATTCTCATGCGAAGCAGTACTGCACTGAAGCCAGGCGACGCCCATTGCTGGGCGGCCTGCCGCTAGGAACCCCGGTTATCCGTGAATCCAATGAGGGGCGGTAGAGCCCCTTGCCGCGGGACCGCGCGCATGGGTACTTACAGTAATTGCGCTCGGCAGCCGCTCTAATCGCCAATCAAGGATACTCAGAGCTTCCTGAACATTCCATAGCGAGTAAAATGCTATCACACAGGAACCGGCGCGTCAGGTCGTGTGCGCGGCAAGGGGGCGACCTAAGTAAGAGTCCGCCCTGTGGTCCTGAAAACGGGACTTCACCCAGGTTGACTGAACTAAGTAAAGGGTAGGATTGCACCGCTTGCCGCGTGAAGTTTGTCTGCCCCGCCGGTGAAGAAAGATGAGTATCCTGCGTGCTACCGTTACCGAGTGCGGGGCGTGAGGGTGGCTATGACGTTGCCTGCCTCAGGCGCGGCCTTCCAGTCGTTGCAGTTGCTCGTCGCGCCCGGCCAGCACCAGCCTGTCGCCCGGTTCAATGACCGATTCCGCGGCTGGTGTGAGCAGCAGGTGGCCGTCATGCTTGCTCACCGCCAGCACCTGAACCTGGCGCGCCGCCGCGAATTCGGCGAGGGTTGTCCCTGCAAAGTCAGACCCCTCACCCACGAGAATCTCAATTATCCGGGGTCCGTTGCGTGAAGGGTCTACGATGTTGTCAAAAAAATCGGCAGTGAGCGGTCTCACTGCCGAGAGGGCCATGCGCCGTCCGCCGATACTGTACGGTGTGACAACCTGGTCTGCTCCGGCCAATCTGACCTTCTCTCTGGTTTCGATGGCGTCGGCGCGGGCGACTAACGTGAGGTCGGGGTTGATGGCCTTGGCGGTGAGCGTGATGAGCACGTTGCTGCTATCGCTGCCGGTCGCGGCGATGAGACCGCGGGCGCGGGCGATGCCGGCTTGGAGGAGGGACTCGTTCTGGGTGGCATCCCGGCAGATGGCAAGGAGTCCGTCTTCCACCGCCAACTCTACGGCAGCCTCCGCAACGTCAACCGCGACCACGTCCACGCCTTCCCCGTGAAAGGCTTTGGCAGCCTCGCGGCCCACCCTGCCGTAGCCGCAGAGTATGAAGTGCTCTTTGATGGCATCGATCTTCTTTCTCATTCGTCGCCTCCGCACGAATACTCTGAGAATTTCATCTTCTACCACGGTCTGCACGGTAACCGTGAGGATATAGAACATCAATCCCACGCCGGCCAGCATGACGAAGAGATTGAAGAAACGACCGAGCGGCGACAAGGGCCGCACCTCTTCATACCCCACAGTCGTCATGGTGACTACCGTCATGTAGACTGCGTCGAAGTAGTTCCAGCCCTCGATGAGGACAAAGCCGGTGGAGCCGACCAGAAAGACAATAGCAAGCGCCAAGCCGCCACGTGTGAGACGGCTCTTGGCAATGGCTGCAAGTAGATTGTGCAGGTTTTGCCTGATTGCCAAGGCTCGTATCCGAAAATGCTCGGTTAGGAATTGAGCAGCAAGAACGCCGGCAGGGCGAAGGCTCATCAGTGGCTAAACTGGAATGCGCGCGTAGTGTTCGCTGTCTCTTCACGCAACTCTTCGACAGCGATGCGACGCTCAAGGTCTCCGGCTATGGCCGTCCCTCAAGTCGCCAAGGCGACTACATTCAACTAGTTCCAAACTTCTCGCGTCTGGGTCGGTGGGCAGATTGATCAACTGCCTACTGCTACTCTGAGAGCGTTCCAGAGCAGTAGGGGCCAACTGGTACCCCACGGTCCGCACCAACACCACTGCCCTCAGACGCGGTGGAGACTACCGTTACGAGCGCCAGAATGTGATCACGCCAAGTCGAAGCGATCGAGGTTCATGACCTTATCCCACACGCTCACGAAGTCGCGCACGAACATCTCCTGCGCGTCGTCGCAGCCGTAGACTTCGGCATAGGCGCGCAGTTCGGAGTTTGAGCCGAAGACTAGGTCTGCCCGGGTGCCGGTCCACTTGAGCTCACCAGTCTGGCGGTCGTGTCCCTCGAAGACTTCCTCAGACGCCGCCGACACGTGCCACGCAGTGTCCATGTCGAGCAGGTTCACGAAGAAGTCATTGGTCAGCGATTCCGGCCGGTTGGTGAAGACGCCGTGTTGACATTGGCCGGTATTCGTATCCAGCACGCGGAGGCCGCCGACGAGCACTGCCATCTCAGGAGCAGTGAGCGTGAGCAAGCAGGCCCGCTCCACCAGCAGTTCTTCCGCTGACTGACTGTGTCCGGCCTGCAGGTAATTGCGGAATCCGTCGGCTGTGGGTTCGAGCACGGCAAACGACTCGACGTCAGTCCACTCCTGCGACGCGTCCGTGCGCCCCGGCGCAAAGGGTACTTTGACCTCGTGACCGGCACTCCTGGCGGCTTGTTCGACACCGGCGCACCCGGCCAAGACGATCAAGTCGGCTAGCGAGATTCGCTTGCCGCCGGCCTGCGCGCCATTGAACGCCGCCTGGATACTCTCCAGCGTCTGCAGCACGCTCTGGAGCTCGGCGGGATTGTTAACGGCCCAGTCCTTCTGCGGCGCCAGGCGGATGCGCGCCCCGTTCGCCCCACCACGCTTGTCGGTGCCGCGGAACGTTGCCGCCGACGCCCAGGCGGTGGAGACCAGTTGGGAAACGGACAATCCCGAGGCGAGGACCTGCGCTTTGAGGTCCGCGACGTCCTGTTCGTCGATCAACTCGTGATCGACTTCGGGGACCGGGTCTTGCCACAGCAGCGCTTCTGCAGGCGCCAGGGGTCCGAGATAGCGGCTGCGGGGGCCCATGTCGCGGTGAATCAGCTTGAACCACGCCCGGGCGAATGCGTCTTCCAAATCCTCTTTATTCTCGAGGAAGCGCTGCGCGATCGGCGCGTAATCCGGGTCCTCCTTCAGTGAGAGGTCCGTGGTAAGCATCATGGGAGCGTGCATCTTGGCGGGATCGTGCGCATCCGGCACGGTGGCCACCGCCGACGCATTTTTAGGTGTGTATTGCCACTTACCCGCCGGGCTCTTGGTCAACTCCCAGTCGTGTTCGTGCAGGTTCTCGAAGAAATTGTTGTCCCACTTCACCGGATTGTCGGTCCACGCGCCTTCCAGGCCGCTGGTGAACGTATCCTCACCTTTGCCGCTGCCGGCGTCGTTCTTCCAGCCGAGGCCCTGCTCCTCGATGCTGGCTCCCTCCGGATCGGGGCCGACGTTGTCGTCAGCCATCGCGCCATGCGCCTTGCCAAAGGTGTGACCGCCGGCAATGAGCGCTACCGTCTCCTCGTCATTCATCGCCATGCGGCTGAACGTCTGGCGAATGAACTTTGCCGCAGCCAGCGGGTCCGGGTTGCCGTTCGGCCCCTCCGGGTTCACGTAGATCAGGCCCATGTGGTCGGCGGCCAGGGGCCCTTGGAGTTCGCCGTCGCCGTCGTGGCGCTCGTCGTCGAGCCAAATCTTCTCAGAACCCCAATACGTCTCGTCAGCCTCCCAGACGTCCGGTCGTCCGAAGGCGAAACCAAACGTCTTGAATCCCATGGATTCAAGCGCGCAATTGCCGGCATAGATGATGAGGTCCGCCCATGAGATACTGCGGCCGTACTTCTGCTTGATCGGCCAGAGCAAGCGGCGGGCTTTGTCCAGGTTCGCGTTGTCGGGCCAGCTATTCAGGGGCGCAAAGCGTTGATAGCCGGCGCCGCCGCCGCCCCGGCCGTCGCTGATGCGGTAGGTGCCCGCCGCGTGCCAGGTCATGCGGATGAAAAGCGGGCCGTAGTGGCCGTAGTCGGCCGGCCACCAGTCTTGCGAGGTCGTCATCACCGCTTCGATGTCCTGCTTCAATGCAGCTACGTCGAGGCTGCTGAACGCCTCCGCGTAATTGAAATCATCGTCCATCGGATCGGAATGGGGAGAATCCTGGCGGAGGGCCTTCAGGTTCAACTGATTCGGCCACCAGTCTTGATTGGTACTCACTGTGCTTCTCCTTCCACACGCCAATTGCGTACGGCACAAACTCCTGAAAACAGTGCAAGCATTCTATGGTGTGCGCGCAACTGTCAAGCCGCAAGGGCCTTGTGCGGCCACAATCTCCTGGCAATCATGCAGCAAAGTAGACCGAGCACTCTAAGCATTCCTGCCCACTGTGGCTCTGCGTACTCGCCCACGACTGCCCCCGCCGGCTCAGCACTGGCCGCGCGCACATTCTCTTTGCAAGTCGCATAGTACCATACCGGTGCGGCTGGGTCTGGCATGAGAATAGTGAGGTTAAACCCAAAGGGTCGCGACACGTCGCGACCCTTTGGGTTGGCAACTCTTGAGCGCTCCAGAGCGCTGTAGCCCTACCGCTGGTCAGCCGCCTTTGGCGCCGGTGATGTCCCGGCGTTGGAACAGCCAGTACGTCAGCGCGCCGAAGACGAGCGTATAGGCTCCCAGGACGAGAAGGGCATGAAGCACGTCCGGCTGCGCCGCGTCGCCATTCTCTCCAATCGTGATGGAAACCTCGCCATAGCTCGATTCGAGCAGGGCCGTGGCATTCGGGCTGAGCAGGTATTCGGAGGCCCGCTTGAACCAATCGAAGTTATTCAGGGCCGGAAAGATCGTTGCCTCGATCAGGTAGTAGACCACGAAGGTCGTGATGCCCGCAGCCGTAGACGAGGTCAAGGCCGTGGCGAGGAGCGCCAGCATCACGTAAGGGAGGAAGCTAAAGAGCAATGCACCGATTTTCAGCGGGACCTCAAGCCACTCCACCGTCCCCTGCAGCGTTTCGCTTTCCAGTCCGAAAATGCCAATCAAGACGCTGCTCAACGCCACCGTAGCTGAGGCAATGAGCAGTCCAACCAGCGCCGTGAACATGAGCGCGACGATCTTTGCCGTCAGGAATTGCCAGCGGCCGGTGCCTTTAGTAAGCACCGTGCGTAGCGTGCCCCAGCCGTATTCGGCACCCAGCGCCGCCGCGCCCAAGATGCTGACGAGGATGAACAGAGTTCCCTGCAACAGCGTGAAGCCCAAGAGGATGCTATTTGGCAGCAAAACGGCGTTGCTAGTGAACGTGCGGAACTCCTCGTAGCCCGCGCAGGATTCGCGGAACTCCTCCACACTCGCCAGCGCACTCTCGCGATGCTCGTCAGCGAGCTCTTCGACTCCCGGCGGGATGCGGTTGCCGCGCACGTCCTTGCACGTCCATTCCGCTTCGAAGATCGTTTCCTTGTTCTCGCTTGCGTTCTCGCCTGCGTTCTCGCTTGCGGTCTCGCCTATGCCGATGCCATGCCGCGGCGAGAAGGGTTCGGTGCGGTACACGGCGTAGGCGCCCCATACCGCCACTTGCATCAGGATTACGACGATTGCCAGCAGGAGCCACGGCAACATGCGGCGGCGGAGCTTGTGCCATTCCCAAATGGAGAGTCGCAAGACGTGGGCGATCATCTGCCTTCTTCTCCTTCCTCCGCGGCGGTGATTTCCAGGAAGTAGCTTTCCAGCGACTCCTTGCCGGATGTCATTTCGGTTACGTAGATGTCGGCCCGTCCCAAGGCGGCGCTCAACTCCGGCGCGCGCTCAGACGGTGCCGTCACCACCAGCGTTTCGTCTTCCAACGTTGCTTCCTCGACCCAATCCAACGCTGTCAGGATCGTGAGCGCCTGCGCGTTGTCGGTGGTGCGCAGGCGGATTTGCCCGCGCCCTTTGAGCAGGTCGGCCACACTCCCCTGCGCGATGAGCTTGCCCTTGGAGAGGATTACCACGCTATCGCAGACCTGCTCGACCTCATGGAGGAGGTGGCTGGAGAGGAAAACTGTGCGGTCTTGCGTCCCCAGGCTGCGGATCAATCCGCGCATCTCGGCCATGCCGGCGGGGTCCATGCCGTTGGTGGGCTCATCCAGGAAGAGCAGTCCCGGATCGCCAAGCAGCGCGTATGCCAAACCAAGCCGCTGCTTCATGCCCAGGGAATAGGTGTGGAAGCGGTCGTCGGCGCGGTCGGCCAAGCTGACCTGTTCGAGCAAATCGTCGAGTTCCTGCGCTGCCCCTCGCCCCAAGATGCCCTGGAAATAGGCGAGGTTCTGGCGGCCCGTGAGGTACGGATAGAACGTCGGAGTCTCGACGATAGCGCCGACGCGGCGCAGGGATGCTTGATGGTTGGTATGCGTGCCGAACAGGCTGAAGCTGCCGGCAGTCGGTCGCACGAGACCCAGCAGCATGCCCATGGTGGTGGTCTTGCCGGAGCCATTGGGGCCTAGCAGACCGAAGACATGCCCGCGCGGGACCGTCAGCGAGAGATCGTCCACGGCAAGGATGCTGCCGTACCTCTTCGTGAGACCCTCCGTCTGAACGACGGGGTTAGAGTCCATTAGGGTTTCCCTCCACTCGTGTTTGCGAAGATGCGAGAACGCACTTGACTGGACTTACGTCCGATCCAGGCTGTAGCGGCTTTACTACCCTCCTAACCGCATGTTTAGAATTCTATGCCTTCTGGGGAGTATAGCGCACCTTTTTGAAGAATGCAACTTATAATTTAGTAACTATCACCATTTATGAGAAACATTGGCACTTAACTGAGATTATTGTTTCATTTCGCTCAAAGCAGAACTTCATGTGCGGGTTTGTGTGGGACCGCGCGGCTAGCGTATGCGGCGCGTGTGCCACCAGTATGCAGAATCTAGGAGTGCACACAAGAGAGGAGAACAGGAAATCGTGCAGACCCTCGTAGCGCGGATTGCGAGGGATACCGTCAGCGAGGCGAGGCAGCGCTCATAGGACGTCAGTCGGAAATAGAATTACCCTCGCCGGAGCGCCCGGCCGGGGCGGGCGCCGGTGGGAGCGCCGCCTGCGATTACGGGCGTGCCGTTCACGAGCACGTGCTCGATGCCAATCGGGAATTGGCGCGGGTCGTCAAACGTCGATCGGTCGATGACCGTGGCGGGATCGAAGACCACAACATCGGCGGCCATACCGTTGCGGATGAGGCCGCGGTCATGCAACCCGAAACGCTGCGCCGGGAAGCCGGTGAAACGCCGGATCGCGTCTTCCAACGTGAAAAGGCCGAGTTCGCGAGTGTAATGGCCGAGGAAGCGCGGGTAAGTGCCGTAAGCGCGGGGGTGGGGCGAACTGCCCATCATGATGGCGTCGGTGGACCCCATGTGCGCCGGGTGTTGAATGACGGCCTGCACGTCGGCCTCGTTGCCAAAGTGGAAGTTAAAGCCGATCTCCAATGCGGTCTCATCGAGGAGCCGGAGCAGCAGCGCGTCAGGCGCTTCACCCACCTCATCGGCCACGTCCGCCAGCCGGCGGCCTTCCCATTCTCGATACCGCTCCGGCCCAATGTGCGTAATCTGCATGCGGGCGTAGAACTCCCGTTCCCGGCCCTCGATTTCGTCCAGAACTTGCGCCATGACGTTGGGCGACCGTACGCGTTTGATCAGCGCGTTTGGCCCATCGGCGCCCATCCACAGCGGCAGCACGAACATACCCGTAGTTGAACCGGCCGGGTAGCAATACGCATCGTAGGTAACGTCCAGTCCTTCGGCACGGGCCGCATCCACCAGCGCCAGGCGTTGGCTGCTCAGTCCCCAGGTGTGTATGCCGGAGATCAGGTAGTGGGCAATGTGCACCGGAATGTCGGCTTGCCGCGCCACGTCCAACGTTTCATGCACGGGGTCCAGGAATTGGTCGCCAAGGTGGTAGCGCATGTGGGTGTTGTAGACCCCGCCATAGGCGGCAACGGCCTTGCTGATGGCGACAAGCTCCTCTAGCGTGCCGAACACGTGCGGGTGGTACGAAAGGCCGGTGGCAAAGCCCACACAGCCCTGATCCATGGCTTCCGCAGCCAGCCGCGCCATCCCCGCCAGGTCTTCCTCGGTGGCGGCGCGGTTTTCCCACCCGATGACTGCCAGCCGCAGCGCGTTGTGGGGCACTTGAAAGGCGACGTTAACGGCGACGTTGCCATCGAAGCGGTCCAAGTACTCCGGGATGGTCTGCCAGGGCTCGACGTCCCGCGGCAGGCCGCCGTTGATGGCCCTGTAGAGCTGCGCGGTTTCCCGCAAGTGCCTGAGCGACATGGGGGCGTAGCCAATGCCGTCGGAGCCGAGAATCTCGGTGGTAATGCCTTGCGCAACTTTGGGAGTGTGGTCGGGTTCGCGCAGGAGGATCAGGTCGGAGTGGTTGTGCACGTCGATGAAGCCGGGGCAGATTACTTTCCCTTTGGCATCGATCACGGCCGCCGCGTCGCTCGAATCCAAGCGTCCAACGGCGGCAATGCGGCCTTGGGTGATACCCACGTCGGCGGAAAACCACGGGTTGCCCATGCCGTCTATGACACGGCCGTTGCGAATGATTAGATCGAATGTCATGGCCTATGCTCTACAATCAAGAGACGATTGCTGTGAACCAACTTTGGTTGGAACAAGCGTATTCACGCAAGTCAGCCGCACTACGTGCGAGTGAGTGTCTCTGCCGGCGCCGGCTCGCCTTCATGCAGACCCTCGAGAAACACCGCGTCCCGCATGACCAAGTCGCGGGAGAAGGGCTTCAGACCGCTCACCGTTATCACGTCTACCTTGCGTTGGAAAAGGTCTTTCAGATAGTCCTGTAGCCCGAAAAGCCTGGCGGCGGTTATCTGTCCACGTGGAAAATCGGCGAGAATGTCAATGTCGCTATCTTCGCGGGCGTCATTTCGGGCAACCGAACCAAACACTCCAATGCGCCGCACGCCGAATGTGCGCAGCGTCGCGCGGGCCTTGAAGAGTTCCGTCAGCACATACTCTCTCGTAGGGATCATGATGCGGTTCCCAGGATGCGTTCCAAGTCTTTGAGAAGTAGCGGCGCGTCTTTCACCGCTGTTTTCCAAACCACCTCGTCATCTGTATTCATGTACCCGTGAATCAGATGGTTGCGCATGCCTGCGATCTGCTGCCAAGGGACATCCGGGTGCTGCTCCTTTAGCTCGTCTGAGACATGGTGGGCCGCCTCGCCAACGATCTCCATGAACCGCTCCGTGGCGGCACGCAGCACATAGTTTTCCGCAATAGTGTACTGCGCGAGTGAGATTTCTGAGACCAGGGCAATTGCCTTCTTCGATGCGTCGAGCATGTGGTGCAATTGCACCCGATCCTCGTCGGACATCATTTGGACTCCGTTTTACAAAGTCTTCGAATTGGTTCCGAAATATGCCTCTCCAATCAGCATAACATCAACGCGTATCTAAACTCCGCCTAGTCTAATGTTCGCTACGGCAAGTATCGCCTGGGAAACTTGGCAACAACGGTATAATTCGGATCGACCACGTTTCCGACGCGGGTGCGCCCTACCTGGGAGACAACCTGAAAGGCCTCCCAGAGGTCGAAGCCGTAGTCGTGGGCAAGCCAGCGGATGAGTTCCACGTGGGCGATCCGGTAGGCATCCATGAGCGGTCGGGCGTTGGCGGCGGTCATAATCCACTCGTTGTCCTCGAAGCGCGGCCAGTTGATGGGCTCGCTCGCCTTGCAGACCTCCACTTCCACCTCTACCTCCGCCGTTGTCTCCAAGGCCACGCCGCAGAGTTCGCCGTCGCCTTGGGCGGCGTGCACGTCGGCGAATTGCAGATAGGCGCCTTTGACAAAAACCGGCAGGTAGACCGTCGTGCCCGGCTGGGTCTCGATGCAGTCCATATTGCCGCCGTGGTTCGCGGAAGAGAGCGTGCTGATGTGTTCGCCGAAGCGCGGCGCGACCCCAATGCAGCCGAGAAAGGGTTGACAAGGGATGGTAATGCTGCCGAGTTTGCTTTCCGGTAATTCCAAGGTCGCTGTGTGGTTGTCGTGGTCGAGCTCCCAATGATAGTACTTCTGCGGGAGCGGTTCATTGAGACCGGTGGGTCCGGCGGGGAAGTCCTCCACGCCCAAGTTGCCGAAGCCGGGATTGAAGCGCGAGAAGGCCCAACTGCGATTAAGGTCTACGCGCAGTATGCGGACGCGCAGGACGTCGCCTACCTCGGCCTCTTCCACGTAGTAGGGGCCGACCTGCGGATTGGACTGGCGAAACTCGGTATCGGGACGGGAGTGGCGCAATTCCTCCGCCAACGGGTCGCCGTTGCTATCCCAGTGGCCGGCATCCACGGTTTTCGCGATCACCCGGTCGCCGGAGTTGATGCGCAACGCGGGATCGTGGGGGCCGAACGTATAGTAGTAGATGCTGGGTTCATGTCGATGTACGGTAGCCATGGCAACGTACCTTTCTCTTTGGGGGTGGATCAGCCGCCCATGTGGCGGTATTCGTCTACGTCGATTTCAATAGCAACCAGCACCGGCCGGTTTAGCGCAAGCGCTTCCTGCAACTTGGCGGCGCATTCGTCTTCGCTACGCACGTGGAAAGCAGGCAACCCAAAGGCGGCCGCCAGCGCCGTATAGTCGGTGTGTCCGAAGTCGTTCTCTCTGCCGTCATAGCCGCGTTCTTCCGACTTTGTGCGGATCAGGGCCAAGGTAGAGTCTACCAAGACGACAATGACAAACGGCGCAGAGCTCTGGGGCGCGAGACGTTTCACGGTTTCCAGTTCGCCGGCGTACATCAACAGGCCGCCGTCACCGGTGAAACACACTACGGGGCGTTCGGGTTCCCAGAGTTTGGCAGCCAAGGCCGCCGGCAAGCCAAACCCCATGGTTGAAAGGCCGTTGGAGACGAGAAACGTCTGCGGCTGTGTGCTCGGCCACTGCTGGCATGAGAGCAGTTTGTGCGAGCCCACGTCGCACGCGAAGATCGTCTCCGGCGGTGTGAGTTCGCGCAGCGCGGAGAGTACACGCTGGGGAGCGACTAGGGTGTCGCGATCCGCCTGCCTGGGGGCCAAACGTTGCTGAATCTTCGCGCGGCAGGCGGCAGCCGCGCGCGGGCCCCAGTCTCCGTGATCGGAGAGTTCCGGCGTCAACCTGCGTACGGTTGCGTCCAAGTCGCCGACCAGGACATAGTCGGCGCTGAAGGCAGAATCAACCTCGGTGTGCGCGTGAATAGCAATGGTGGTAGCTTCCGTCTGCCAGGGATGAATGAAGTCGGAGCCGTCCAGGCCGACAGCCAGAATGCAATCGGCTTGATCGAGAAACTCGTCCACGATCGCGTAGCCGTACACACTGTGAATTCCGGCAAAGAGTTCATGGTCTTCAGGAAAGATGCCCTTGCTCATGGGCATGTTGACCACTGGCGCGCCCCACTGTTCGGCCAGTGCGACAATTGACTCCTGTGCGAGCCGGTGATTGGTTTCCAGCCCGAGGACGATGACCGGCGCGTCGCAGGTTGTCAGTCGTGCGAGGGCTGTGCGGGACAGTGGCGCGGCATCCATAATGCCGAGCGGCCGGGCTGAGGCCTGCAACGGCGCGGCGGCAAGTGTTTGGCGGGCAACCGCTGCCGGCAACGCCAGATGCACCGGTCCGGGACGGCCTTGCGCCGCCACCGCCCAGGCGTAGGCGAGGGCGTCCGCCACGTTGGCCGGTGTCAGGCGCACATTCCACTTCGTGATAGGGCGCAATAGCTCCAGGAGCGGCGCGTTCTGGTGGGTAGCAAACTCCACTGATGGGTCTTCGAAGTCGGCAGTAATGGCTATGAGCGGCAGCCGCGCCAGATACGCGTCGGCGACCGCATTGATGATGTTCGTGGCCCCTGGGCCCAGCGTGGTAAGAAAGACCGCCGGCGCTCCGGTGAGAGTGGCCGTATTCTGGGCCAAGAAGGCAGCGGTATTTTCGTGATGGACAAGCTGAAAATCGACTTCTTCAGCGTAACAGGCGTTGATGAGATCTACGTTCTCTCCGCCCGTTACACCCCAAAAGCGTTGGATGCCCTGCTGACGGAGAAATCTGGCGATATACGCTGCGACGGTGAGCTCGGGAGCCTGTGGGTTTGCTGACATCAGAGTATGCGAATTGGTGCGTAAGAAAGGTTCAGGATTTTCTTTAGCTTGCGCGTCAGATTGCCCCTTGTCAACTTGAGAGACGGTGCTGGAGGCACTTGAGACATGGTGCGCAAGTCAGTAGTATAGCCCTACAGCGTTTTGGAATCTAAGGAGTGCAGTCTATGCGTGTCGTCTTGCTTAAGGAAGTGCCGGACCTCGGCCAGGCAGGTGAGGTAAAGGATGTTGCCGACGGTCATGCGCGCAACTTTCTTATCCCTCGCGGCTTTGCACAAAAGGCGACCAAGGGCGCGGAGCGTTTGTGGGAGGAACAAAAGGCCTCCGTGGTGCGGCGCACGGCATCGGAGCGGCAGGAAGCCACGGAAACCGCCGCGAAGCTGAGTGGCGCCACCGTTGTTGTTGCCGCGCGTGTGGGTGAACAGGACCGTTTGTACGGCTCGGTGACCGGTCAGCAGATCGCTGAGGCGATCAAGGAGCAGACCGACATTGAAATCGACCGGCACGCCCTTGAGTTGGAACAGCCGATCCGCGATCTGGGTACTTTTACCGTCTCGATCAAGCTTGGACATGCCGTGGAAGCGGCAATTTCGGTTGACGTGCAAAAAGAGGAAGCGTAAGTGGCGGCCGAATTCGCCGCAAACACCGGTATGGAGCGCCTGCCGCCGCAGAATATCGAGGCGGAGCAAGCGGTATTGGGCAGCATGCTCATCGATCCCGAAGCCATTGAGCGTGTGGCGCAGTTTCTCCAACCGGAGGACTTTTACCGCGAAGCGCACCAGCATATATTCAAAGCGTCCCTCACACTCTACGAACGCCGCGAGCCGACCGACTTTGTGACCATCTGCGATGAGTTGCGGCGCATGTCGTTGCTCGATGACATTGGCAACGAAACGTACGTCGCATCGCTCGCCAATGTTACGCCAACCTCGGTGCACGCGGAACATTACGGGCATATCGTGGAGCGGTGTGCGGTGATGCGGCGCATCATCAGCGCCGCGAGCGAAATCGCGGGGATTGGCTATGACACCCAGCTTGAAGTAGACGAGGCGTTGGACCGAGCGGAACAGGTGCTCTTCAGCTTGGCTCGCCACGCCGCAGACCAGGACTTCGTGCACATTCGCCCCATAGTGGACGAGTACTGGGAAAAGCTGATAGGAGCGCGCCAGGGCGAGCAGGAAGCCCCCGGCATTCGCTCGGGCTTTAAGGGTCTTGACCGCCTCACGGCCGGGTTGCAGCGCTCGGACCTCATTATCATTGCGGGGCGACCTTCTACCGGTAAGACGACCCTGGCGCTGAACGTCGCGAGCAGTCTCGCAATCTTGGACCCGCACGTGCCGGTGGGCATCTTTAGTTTGGAAATGTCGTCAGAGCAGCTCGCGCAGCGGTTTCTCTGCATGCTCGCGCGCGTCGATTCCCACCGCCTGCGTTTGGGCGAACTGACCGAACGTGAGTGGGAAAACCTTACCGGCATGGTTGGCGCTTTGACCGACGCGCCGATCTACGTGGACGATAGCGGTTTCCTCAATTCCATGGAATTGCGCACGAAGGCGCGACGGCTGCAGGCAAGGGCAAACATCGGCTTGCTTATCGTGGACTACTTGCAGCTTATCCAGGGCCGTCGCGGCGGCGAGAACCGCGTGCAGGAGATATCCGAGATTTCTCGCTCGCTCAAAGCCCTCGCACGTGAGCTCAATATCCCCATAATCGCGATCTCACAGCTCTCGCGCGCGGTGGAACAGCGGGAAAACCACCGGCCCATGCTCTCGGACCTGCGCGAATCCGGCGCCTTGGAACAGGACGCGGACCTGGTGATGTTCGTTTACCGTGATGAACTCTACGACGAGGATTCCCCACGCAAGGGTGAGGCCGACATCATCGTGGCCAAGCACCGCAACGGGCCCACGGGCACGATCACGCTGAATTTCCTGAACCAGTTCTTTGCGTTTGAAGACAAGCCGGAAACGCAGAAGACCAACGGAGCGCCTTTCTAGTGGCATAGGACTGGCAATTGCGTCTGGTGAAGGGCAAGGGATTCATATGACAATTGACTTTCACCACATGGCAGCAACTCGTTCGAGACGCTCCCGCATGTCTCTTCGATCTTGATGTGTAGACGTCATCCGAGCTGCAATAGAGAGTAGCAGGTCTCATTCCCATGAAGACAATTCGCATCGGGCTCGCGCCCCTGCGACAGCCGGATTCCGTGTTTCACGGCGTCGAGAAGATTGACGGTGTGCTCGCCGCGTGTGCTGTGGAACAGGTTGCTATAGTCTGCTTTCCAGAGGCCTACTTGCCCGGTCTGCGGGGTGCGAGCTTTGCTCTGCCCGCCGTAGACCAACCCGCTATGGAAGAGGCGCTGCAACGGCTGCGCGTTTCCTGCCGTGCCCACGGCGTGGCTGCCATTGTCGGGCTGGAGTGGGTGAGCGAACTGGGATTGGAAAATCGGGCCGTAGTAATCTCCGCCGCCGGTCGCGCGCTCGGCCACCAGACGAAGAACCAGATCACGCCGGGCGGCGAGTCGCGAAACTATGTGCCGGACGGCAAACGGCGGGTCTTCCGTACCGCGGGAGTGGTGTTCGGCATCACCATCTGCCACGAGGGGTGGCGGTATCCCGAAACCGTGCGCTGGCCGGCGGTGCGCGGTGCGCGCATTGTGTTCCAGCCGCAGGTCACCGGCAGTGACAAGCCAGGCAAGACGCTCACCACTTGGGGAGAGTCCTTCTACGAAAAGGCCATGCAGGGCCGCGCCGGCGAGAACGGTATCTACTTTGCCAGCGTGAACCAGGCCATGCGCTACCAGAACTCAGCCACAAGTCTCATCGATCCCCAGGGCAACCTCATGGCGCACGTCCCCTACGGCAAGGAGGACCTTCTCATCGCCGACCTCGACGTGTCCAAGGCAACGCGCTTCTACGCCCGGCGGTATCGACCTGAGTGGTATCCGCAGTAGTGTTGGCGATTCAGCCTTGGTGGGTTGCTATCATTGAACTAGGGAGAAGAAGATGCTTACGCCAACCAACCAGTACGAGCCGGACTATGCGGTTCCGCCGGGCTGGGTATTGCGTGATTATCTTGAGACATGGGGCATATCGCAAGCGGAGTTCGCTCGCCGGTGCGGCTACCCGCCAAAGTTCATTAGCGAGATAGTCGCCGGTGTGGCTCCAATTAGCCCCGAGACCGCAATTCAGTTTGAGCAGGTGCTAGGCCTTAGTGCGACTATTTGGCTCGGCATTGAGCGCAACTTTCGGCTCCAGCAAGCAAAAGCGGCAGAGTAGCATGATTGCAGCAGCCATAAGCCTGCGGGTTGGAAGCTCACTCTTGCGTAGCGCCGGTAGGACGCGGTAATCCGGCCTCGCTGAGAATCGCCTCTTCCTGCGCGCGCATGCGCTTGTAACCTGTGTCTTCAGCGTGCGTGTGGCCCAACAAGTGCAGGAAGCCGTGGACAAACAGGTAGGCGAGTTCCCGCTCAAGGCTATGGCCGGAGGCCGCTGCCTGCGCTTGTACGCGGTCCAATGAGATTGCGATGTCTCCTAGAATCTCGGCATGTTCCGCCGGTAGCGCAGGTTTGGATCCTGCGTCCTCTCGCGGGCCATCACGCAGGGCGAATGAGAGCACGTCCGTGGGGGTATCTACGCCGCGGTAAGAGCGGTTTAGCGCTTGGAGGCGCGCGTCGCCGGCAAGCAATACGGTAACCTCAACGGACGCGGGAGCGCCCGTAACCAAGCAAACCACAGAAAACACACGCTCGAGCAGCGCGGTCTGGGCTGCATCTTCAGCCGCGTCTTCCCAGAGGATGGTCAGCATGCCGCGTCTGTCTGCGCACCGCCGCGCCGGCGCCAGGCCTGTTGGTAGACCTCCAGCAGTTTCGCCGTAGCGCCCGTCCAGGAGCGCTCTTGAACAGCTTGGTCGCGCAACACTTGCCCCAAGTGGCGACGGTGGGTGGGTTCATCCAGCAGTGCGCGCAGCTTTTCCGCGAGGGATGTCGAATCGCCCACAGCCGCGTAGACACCGTGCTCGCCCAGGATTTCCTGTGCCACCGGTGTTGCAAACGTAACGGTGGGCAGACCGCAGGCCATGTAGTTGAGTAATTTGCCGTTGCCTTCGGTTTCGGAGAGTTTGGGGGAGACCGCCACGTCGCCAATTGTCAGATAGTAAGGGGCGTCAGCGTAAGGAATGCGGCCCGGGAACGTCGTGTGGCCGGCGATGCCCATGCGCTGCGCGATGCTCTGATAGTAATGATGACCGGGGTACCCCATTATCAGGAAGTGGGTTTGTGGGCGCACTGCCACTATCTCCGCCGCGGCTTGCAGTAAATGCGATATCCCTTGATACTCGGCAAGCAGGCCCAAGAACACCACTACGTCGCGCTCCGGCGGAATCTCAAGTTTGCGCCGCAGCGCTGCCGCCCTCTCCGCCACGGCGCTATCCGACCAGTTGGGCCTAAAGCTCGACGTGTCCACACAGTCTGCTACGGTAGTCACCCGTTCCTGGGAAATGGCGAAGTCGTCTATGAGAAGCTCCGTGGCACTGGCTGAACTTGTGATGATGTGGTCGGCAAAGTGATTGATAGTCCGTTCGGCGCGGTCGAACAGCGGCAGGAAGGGGCTGTTTGTTTTCAGAAATTTGTGATCGATCATCTCGCGGGTCAGGCTGCCTTGAAAGTCAAAGACGAGGGGCACGCGTGCAGCCTTGCTTACGATGCCGCCGACAAGCGCACCTTCGTGCAAATGGCCGTGCACGATGTCCACACGCTGCCGGCGGGCCCAGGCGAGCGCCCGGGCGGTGAGCAAGGCGTCGAAGTAGAATTTGTGCCAGTGCGAACCGACACGCACCTCACTATGCCACGGAATTCGGGGAATCCGGACGACGGGCAGAGCGGGTGGGGTCGCACCCGTATGGTAGGTAGCGACGGTGAGGTGATGGCCGCGGGCCTGCAGTCCGCGCGCTTCCTCCAAGATGCGCACGTGACAGCCGTAGTCGGCAAAGAACGACGTGGGGGCGATCTTCAGTATGTGGTAGCCCACACTTCAGCTCCGCGTCGGGCGCGGTTTTCGACTAGGTCGACGTTCGCGCAAGAGGCGCAACCGCAACCGCAACACCTCGCGCATGGCGCGCAGGATCACCGCCAGGCTGCCTCCGGTGTTTTCGCCCGCGTGGCGCGGTTGATGGCTGATGGAGACCTCGCCGACGCGGAATCCGGCGCGCTTGGCCTGAACGAGGAACTCAATGTTAAAGACAGCGCCCGTAGCTTTGATGTCGAGGGTATCGACTACCTCGCGGCGAAAGATCTTGCAGCCGCAGTCCATGTCATGTGCCACGAAACCAAAGAGCGTGCGGTTGAGGAAATTCCAAAGCAATGCAAAGAGGAGGCGATGTGAGGGATCTTGGCGCTTGATGCGATGGCCTACAACCACGTCACAGGTATCCAGGGACTTGAGCATGGGCACAATGTCGGCGGTGCGGTACTGCGTATCGGAATCGCGCCAGCCGACGATCTCCATCTTGGCTGCCTTCAGTCCGGTCCAAATGGCAGAACCATAGCCGCGGATCGGCTGATGGATTAGCTTTACACGTCCATTCTCGGACTGGATTTGACGGACGATGTCCGCCGTGTTGTCGGTGCTATCGTTGTCTACGACGATGATCTCATAGTCGCTCGCCACACGCTCCAGAGTGTGCACGCAGTCTTCTACGGTTGACGCGATGTTGTCAGCCTCGTTGAGGGCAGGCAGCACGAGCGAGATTGTCAGTTGCGGCGACGCCGACGATTTCATTGACATTTGATAGCTAGTTTATGTTTCCTTCTTGTGGCTCTCTTGAAGAACGAAATGTGAATGCGGGCGTTGTGTCCGATTTGGCGCCCGATAAGAGTGTAGCATCCATTTTCGACAGTTTCGATTGAAGCGCAGGCGCCGCAGCCCGGTCCAGCTTGTTCCGCGGATAGTGCCGCTCGCCAAGTCCGTTGCGGCCAAATCGAGACATGCCCCTAATATGCCCCCTTGCCGCGTAAGACAATCCAGATCGTCCGCCAGAGAATGATCAGATCGAGCAGCGGCGAGTAATTTTGAATGTAGTACAGGTCGTATTGCACGTTGTGATGCAGCGGGAGATCGCTTCTGCCGTTGATTTGCCACCAGCCCGTCATGCCCGGCGCTACGGCAAGGCGCTTGCGCTGCCACGGCTCGTAGCGTTCCACCATCCACGGTAGCTCCGGCCGCGGCCCCACCAAGCTCATCTCTCCCCTGACTACGTTGAAGAGATTGGGCAACTCGTCCAAGCTTGTCCGCCGCAAAATGCGGCCAACCCGCGTCACCCGCGCATCCTGCCGGGGTTTGTAGACCTCTTCTAAGCGTGCGCCGCGGGCGATTCTCTCCTCAATCTGGCGTTCGGCATCCGCAACCATGGTGCGAAACTTGCACATCATGAAGTTTCTCCCATTTTCGCCAACGCGCCGCTGCTTGAAGATGATCTCTCCCGGAGAATCCAACTTTGTAGCCAGAGCTATGACAGCCATGAGCGGCGCGAGCAGAACAATGGCCAAGGTTGCGAGCACCAGATCGAAGACACGTTTTACTATGCGATCGAAGCCCGTGATGGCCGGATCGCGAATGCCAATGAGCGGGATGCCGTTCAGGTCTTCAACTTGCGCCCGCGCCGTCACCAGTTCCAAGAGATCGGGCACAATGCGCACCCGCACCGGCAGGGCGGCGAGTTGCTCCACCGCAGCCACCATGTGCTCGTGTTCCTTCACCGAGAGGGCAATGATCACCTCTTCCACACGGTGGTCGGCCACGAGCCGCGGCAGATCGCCCATCGTACCCAGGAGACGCACACTGTCGTCTGCCGGCTTGTCGCTGGCATCCAGGCCGACGACGCCGAGAGGCTGCAAAAACATCCAATGCCGTTCACGCAGTAACCTAATGATCTCCTTCGCGATTTCTCCCGTGCCGATAACGAGCACGGGCCGCTGGGCCTCCCAGTCGGCTAACACGGTGCGCAGGACGAGGCGGAAGATCCACCGCAGGTTTATGAGCAACGCCAAGTTTATGACGTAGAAGTACACTGCGATCAAGCGGGAGAAGAACTCAACGTAGAAGAAGAGGAAGGCGCTGAAGACAACGGTGGCCACGGTTACGGCAATGAGCAGCGACTGTACCTCAAGGAAGAAACTGTGGGTACGCCGTTCGTCATAGACTCCGAAATACCAGAGGAAGAACGCCCAAATTGCCAGAGTCCCTACAAAGACGCTGGGAGCAAGGAAGACCTGGCTGGAAGCAAAACCGGGATTGCCGAAAGGCACCATTGGGTACTCATGGCGCAGCCAATTCGCCAACCAGAGCGCGCCCAGCGTGAGGAGCAAGTCCAGGGAGAAGATCGTAGCGGTGAATTTGAAGCGCATGCGCCTAAGCACGGTACAAACCTCTTCCAATCACCTTGATAGTTCCCGGTCCGGCACTGGCGCACCGCGCAGCACGTTCATGTAGAGCTCCCCGGTCAGGTCCAGCATCCGTTGCTGGGAAAATCGAGTTTCTACAGTGTGCAAAGCACACGTTCCTAATTGGTGCGCATCCGTTGGATTGAGCAGGAGCGCATGCACATGCGCTGCCAGCGCAGCTACGTCTCCGACGGGTGCGAGCATACCTGTTCTATTATGCTCCAGAATGTCATTGGTGCCTACTGCGGCGGTGGCGACGATGGGCTTTGCCAACGCCATCGCCTCGAGAATACTGTACGGCATGCCTTCCCAGCGCGAGGTGAGGAGAAACACGTCCGACAGGCGCACCAGGCCGAGGGCGTCGGTGCGATAGCCGAGGAAATGCACCTGCTTCTCGAGACCGAGTTCCACGACCTGCGTGCGGATGGTGCTTTCCACCGCCCCGCCGTGACCGATCCAAAGGAAGTGCATACTTGGCAGCATGGCGCTCAAGCGCTGTATGACGGCCAATGTGTCTTCAGGCGCCTTTTGCGGGATGAAGCGCGCAAGTGTGCTAACCAAGGGTGCGTCCGGCGGGATCCCTAGCGCTGCGCGGTCCGGTGCCGCCTGCGCCCGTTGCTGTATGTCAGCGATATCGACACCATTTTCAATTAAGGTCACGCGGTTCTGGGGAGCCACGCCGTGCGCAATCGCCACGTCGCGCTCGGAGGCCGACAACGCCACCAGTTGATCGGTGAGCCGGCCGGCGAAGCGTTCCAGGCTGAGAAAGAACTGCCGCGCGCTACCGGCGCTGCCGAGAAAGTAGAATCCTTGTGGGGAGTGAATTATCTTCGCCGGCGTCGCCACGCGTCCCACGACTCGACCGAGAATGCCGGCTTTCGAGCTATGGGTATGGATGATGTCGAAACGCTCTCGGCGCATTAGACGATAGAGGATGCCGGCGGCGCGCGCGTCTTCCCACGGACGCACGGCGCGAATCATGGGTACCGGCAGCACGCGAATTCCCGCGTCCCGCAAGTCCGCTACGAACGAGGTGTCGCCTTGCGCCTCGGAGCGGACGAGCGGGCAGGCAACCGTCACGTCGAATTTCGTGCTGTCGAGACCGGTGGCCAGCGTGTAGCCGTGGCGTTTGGTGCCCCCGATGGTGGCCTCCAGGACGTGGAGCACACGCACGCGCTGCTGATTCATGGCGACTGGTCTGCGGTTGCAGTAATATTCTGCGAAAACAGCATTTTGTGCTGAAGGGGTGTTCGTCGTTGCTCGGGGCGGGATTCAATCCTGGCCGTCTGGGCAGGCGCCCAGCTATTTCAGCCCTTAGCTTACCACATGGCGGCGTTCGATTCGATAGGGGCAGGGCGGTGAGGGCAGTTGACGCGGGCCGCACGCGCCGGCGGCATTGCCGGCCCGGAATGCGACACCAGCGCGGACAACGCCGGCTGCGGTGTGAACCTCTAGCGAGAAGTTCCTGGAGTCACACCGCGGCATGCGTCATAGACCGCCAGAGTCCGTTCAATCATCGTGGTTGCGGTAAAGTGCGCGCGAACACGCGCATGACCGGCCGCACCCAGCCGTTGGGCTCTTTGCGGATCTTGAATAAGGGCGAGCAGGGCGTTTGCCAAGGCGGCAGGATCATTGGGCGGGACGAGCAGGCCCGTCTCGTTGTCCACCACAACTTCCGGTATCGCGCTCACCCGGGTCGCGACGACCGGCTTGCCTGCGGCCATGGCTTCAAGAAAGACGAGCCCAAAGCCTTCCCAGCGCGAAGCCAGCACGAAGCCGTCAGCTTGGGCGAGCAGGCGGTCGACGTCCGCGCGGACACCAAGAAACTTGACGTGTGGGGAGACGCGGAGTTCCGCGCTGAGTGAATGCAGCGAGGCGAGATAGGCCTCGCCGCCGTGTTGCGTACCGCCCACGATCCACAGCTCGAACCCGGGAACTTGCTGTAGCACAAGGGCCGTGGCGCGCAGAAGGGTCTCATAACCCTTTTGCGGATCGAGGCGGCCGATGCTGACAAACCGGGGAGGCCGCTGCTTCTGATTTGCTTCAGGTGCGGCGGCGGGAAGCTGCCCAGGCCATGATAGGCCGTAAGGTATGTGCGTAATTCTGTCCGGGGGCACCCGGCCGTGGCTGCGCATGAAGCTGCCCACGTGCCGCGAAATGACGATAGTCCGGGCGTTGCGGCGAGCCAGCAGGCCGTGGATGACGCTGAAAAAAGGGTTGAGCAGTGCGCGTTCGTCGTTATGCTTAGTGCTAATCACAGGTATGGAGACGGGCGCCGCTGCGAGTGCTCCCAGAGCGTCGGCCTTGAGGAGGTGTGTGTGGACGATGGCGTAGTTGCCGGCTCTGATGATGCGATGCACTTGCCAGAGCGCGTATGGCAGCGGCGCCTGGCGTACGGTGCCCGCGAGCGGCGTGAATTCCGGCACCAGCGCCGGGTCTTTGAAGAAGACGATGTCGCTATGCCAGCCGTGCGCTGCGAGTCCCGCCACAAGGGTCTTTAAATGATTTTGCGCGCCGCCAACCGCAAGCGACGTGACTATGTGAAGAACCTTTGGCATGCTCTGTATTGTAGCGTTAAGCCGCGAGCACTGGCCGCACAGTGCGGCTTAGGCCAGAGCGCGCGGAGAGGGCGTGATCTTCCATGCATTGGCACGGCCACGAGGCCAAGCGGCAAGCAACAGACAGGCTGAGGTCGGTGACAGTCTTAGGCGTTTAAACCCACACCGGCCCTTGGGGGGAAGGGCCGGTGTGGGGTGGTGCGAACAGGAGGAGTATTCAGGAAAGTAGCATAGTCATAGGACGCTCTTGTCGGATAGGAGACGGGATATCACTAAGGCGCTGCCCCCGCCCAACCGTGGGCAAAGATGGGAAGGAATCGCCGAAGCAAATTGGGAGAATTGAAGGGCGAGTACGTCCATTTAACAACAAAAAGAGCCCCTTGGCATGGTCAGCCAATAGCTCTTTCTATCGCCTACGAGGTTAGCTGTCGGGTTAGGGTGGAAAGAGTCACCCTCCGCGTAATCGCGGTTCACCCCGCTTGGCGGGTCCCCCGCTCCAGTATTGGATTTGGCGCACTTCTACGTTGCAACCAGAATACCATGCCTAGCGCGCGCATGCAAGGGGTTACGAGACGAAAAATCCGCGGTTTTTTGTCGGTTCTTGCTGCACACGCGCACTCTCAACTCAAATTGCGGGCGGACCGAGAGCCGTTGCGGTCGAATTGCAACAATGTCAATACAAATGAGGCTAGGACTCAAGATACACACGGTTGAGCCAGGGGCGGGCAGACGGCGAGAGTTGGACGTCATGCAGCCGGGGCTTGATGAGCAAGTACGTTTTGCTGTGCCAAAGCGGCGTTACCGGGGCATCTACTGTGACGCGCCGTTCAATCTCCGCTACCGTCGTCTGACGCTCGCTGCTGCTGCGTTCGCCCCGGGCCGCGAGCAGGAGATTGTCCACTTCCGGATTGACATAGCCGCTGTTGTTCGACAAGCTATTCGACCTGAAGAGCGGATCGAGCACTGACTGTGGATCAGGATAGTCGGCATGCCACGTGAAGAGGAATAGTTGATACGGATTGTCTCGCCTTTCAACATTTGCGAGGAACGCGGCCCAGGGCTCTCGCTGGATCTGAATGCTTACTCCGAGATGTTGCTGCACCATGTTGATCAAGGCCAAGACCGTCGCGGGCGCAGGACCGCGCGTACCGGGCACGGTGAACGTGACCTCCGGCAGGTTGCTTGCGTCGCGGTAGCGGGAATCGGACAGCGCCTGCCGCGCCTTGAAAACATCAAAGTCTGCCGTGGCAGCGTCACCGGTACGCGCCAGTGCAGGCGGCAGCAGCGAGGTAGCCTTGCCCACGGCGTTTGAAAACACTTGCTCGACAATTGCGGCGCGGTCAATTGCGAAGGCAAAAGCCTGCCGCACGCCTTCATCATTGAAGGGCGGGAGGCGGTTGTTCATCGCCAAGTATGTCATGTCAAGACCATCGTACGTATGTAGGTCTTTGTTCAGGGGATTGTTCCTGTCGAGCACCAGCGGCAGATCATTCACGCCGACATAGAGTATGTCAAGCTCATCTTGGGCATAGCGATCAAGAGATTCAGCGTCAACGCCGCCGGTGACTTCGATGCGATCGAGCAGGGGTTCAAAGCCGTAGAAGTCCTCGCTCCGCGCAAGGTTTAGCATCTCCCCGGGAATCCAATCGGTCACGGCAAAGGGCCCGCTGCCCGCCGGGAGCCTGTTGTCCGCGCTCTGCGTGGGCGACCGGACGTACGTGTGCGGATGCGTCAATTTGGCCGGGAACGTGAGTTCGGCCTCAGTCAGCTCTACTTCAAGGTTGCGCGTACCGATGACGCGAATACCGCTAATGTCTCTCGCGAGACCATTGCGATAACGGGCCACACCCGCAATCTTGCCGAGCAACCGGAGCGCACCCGGCATCTCGATCTCCGGGTCCAGCGCACGCTCCCAGGAGTCTTTGACGTGTTCGGCGGCGATTTGTTCTCCGGTATGGAAGCGCAGGCCCGGGCGCAGGGGAAATTGATAGGTGCGGCCGTCAGGGGAAATCGCCCAACGTTGGGCCAAATCGGGAATGGGTTCGCCCTCGGCGTTCAGCATTACCAGCCCGCTGTAGGTGTGGGCGGCTAGCTGCGCGTCAAGGTCGGTCTGCAACGTTGCCGGATCGAGGTCTGCGGGCAGCGGCATCTGAATGCGCACTGTCCCGCCGGTCCGTTTATCGCCGCATGCCAATATCAGAGGCGCCAGTAGACCCGCGAGCGAGCATGTGAGTAAAGTTCGACGTTTCACCCGAAGAGTCTCCCCACAAGTGCGTTAGGCGCGAACCGTGCGCAAGCGGCGCGCTCGTCACTCTTGCCGTTCGGCCCCCCGCCTGCAGCCAATTCTTGTCTCACGCGCCCGGCTGGCGTTCCCTCTCGTATAATATGCCCAGACTACCTACGCTGTCGAGAGGGGAGATGCCTGATGTTATATCGCACGTTGGGTCGTACGGGACTCAAAGTTTCGTTACTGGGCGTCGGCACAGGGGGGCCGAGTAACTTTGGGCAACGGTCCGGGGTGCCGGAGGCAGACATTCACCGCCTCGTCCAACGGGCGCTCGAGGTTGGGGTCAACATCTTCGATACTGCCGCGGGATACCGCGACAGCGAGGCCATCCTGGGGCGGGCGCTCCAGGGCGTGCCGCGGGATCGCTATTACTTGGCTACGAAATTCACCCCGGAACGTGATGATGAAGTCGTCACACCGGCGGACGTAGTGGAATCCGTGGAGCGCAGTCTCACCCGCTTGCAGACGGACTTCGTTGAAGTACTCCAATTTCACGGTGTACGTCCACAACGGTATCACGCCGTCATGGAGCGCCTCCTGCCGGCGGTGCTGAAGTTGCGGGATCAAGGCAAATGCCGCTGGATTGGAATCACCGAACAATACGGCGAGGACGGGGCGCATGAAATGCTGCAGATGGCGCTGGCGGACAACCACTTTGCTACCGCCATGGTCGGCTATAACATGCTTAATCAAAGCGCCGACAACCTGGTGTACCCGCAATGTCTTGAGCACAACGTGGGGGTATTCATCATGTTTGCCGTGCGGCGCGTGCTTGCAACGACCGATCGTTTGGAGCAGACCATCGCTGATCTACAAAAGCGTGGTTTGGTCGCACCGAATGCCCTGCCGGACCGGCAGCCTCTTGACTGGCTGATACGTGGGAATGTGGACTCCGTCCCGAGCGCCGCGTATAAATTCACGGCAATGCACCCGGCGGTGAGCTCGGTGTTGAGCGGAACCGCAAATTTAACGCACTTCGAGCACAATCTGCGTGCGCTTGAGGAGCCTACGCTCCCGGAGGCCGATCATGCGCGCTTGCAGAAACTCTTCGGGCACATTGTCGAATCCATAGGAAACTGAGTGCGAACCGGCGCGGTTGCGCGAGGCAGCGGCTCACTCCCAGCGTCCCAGGTGCGGGAGCGGCTTGGTGACGGCCAAGAGCGGGCGCGTGAGCAGTGGGGGATGTGATGCCAGGGCGGCAAGCGCCCGGCTGTCATGGCCTTCCCCCCAAAAATCTTTGTAAAGCGCGTAGACTGCGGGGATGAGGAAGGGCCGGATAAGCTGGATTGCAGCCCAGGTGAGGTCGGGCAATGCGAGCAGCAGCAGTGCCCGCGGCCCGGTCGGCAGCGCGAGCAGCAACCCACCGCCCACTACGCCCAGCGGGAGCGCGACCGGTGTGCTCGCGAGCACGAGGGTACTCACACAGAGCCAAAACCTGCGTCCGCTCATCCGCCAAGATTCGAAAGTCGCCAATGTGGCGGGCAGATCACCGTGCACGGCAAGAAACGGCGCCAGCATGGTGCGTGTGTGGATTGCCAGGGCAACGGCGCCAGTGGCTGCCCACCAGACTACGTCTCCTAGCGGCTGGAGACCATCCCCAAGCGGCAAGAAATCCTGCTGCCGCGCGTGCAACCAAACGAGCGCCGTGAATGGTATCCAGAAGATCAGGCTCGTATGGGCATTCGTCCAAAGATAGCGAAACACCCAGCGCAGCCCAATCCGGCTTGCCTGCGCGAGGCTGAGGGCGCGTCCTTGGACGTGATACGCCACCATCACCATAACCGCCAGCGTGCCAAGCACGACGGTGATGGAACGCAGCATATAGAGCAGCGCCTGCTCCCATAGATTTGGCTCTGAGATGAGCGCCGTCAACGCCGCGGCGAGGAGGGCCGGCGTAACGTAGAGCGCGGTCAAGGCGAGGTATGTGCTCCGGTAGCGGTGCACCAAGGAGACGCCGCGCGTGAAGTAGTGCGTTGCGGTACGCCACGCGGGCAAGATGTCATCCATAACGCTCAGGTTTTTCATGCCTCCGCGAATCTTGATACTCTCGCGATTAAGGGTAGCACAGGGCAGGAGCCGGAATGCGAACGTGCAAGCGCCGCGCTGCCCGTGCCTGGCTTCGCGGTGTGCCACTATCCTAAGCGAGCAAGATTTTATCCAGATTCGCTCGGTCAGAACTTCCCGCAGCCGCAGGGCATTATGCCTTCTGTAGCGTTGTAAATCAGGAAGTTAGAGGCGACAGCAGCGACAGCGTGGGAGCCCGGAGACGTTGTGGTATCGTGAAGTCGTTGCCGAGCGTCCCGGACAAACTGCCAGGGGCTGAAAAGCGTGTTGCGCTGGCTGCGCCAACCTGCCGCACGTTTGGTGACATGCTTCAGTGGGAAGCCTTGACTAATCGAAGAGAGGGAGAGCCTCCTACGATGCCGGAAGGTCAACCGCGCTTGCGGCCCTGTGTCGTAGTGCACTATCACGAAGTGGGCTTGAAGGGCCGCAACCGGCCTTTCTTCTTGCAAACGCTTGAGCAGAACCTGCGCCGGGCCACCGCCGGCTTGGGTGTAAAGCGCGTCGAGCGGGCCAGCGGCCGCATACTGCTCTGGCTGGAGCCGGGCGCTGCTTGGGAGCCGCTGCGCGAGCGCATCGCGCGCGTCTTTGGTGTGGTGAATTTTTCCCGTGGGTATGCGGTGCAACCCGGTCTCGCCGCCATAATCCAAGGCGTATTGGCGCATTTGCCTGAAGCAGGCGCATTCGCCACGTTTGCCGTGCGCGCGCGGCGGGCATTCAAGGATCTGCCGCTCTCGTCGCGGGAAATCGCGGTAGAATTAGGCGCCGCCGTCCAGCAGGCGAGCGGCGCGGGGGTGAATCTCAGCGCGCCGGACATGACGATCTACGTTGAGGTGCTGCCTCAAGGCGCCCTCTTCTTCTTTGACAAGATTCGCGGTCCCGGCGGCCTGCCGGTGGGGAGCAGCGCGCCGGTAACTGTGCTTCTTTCCGGTGGCATAGATTCGCCCGTTGCCGCTTGCCGCATGCTGAAGCGCGGGTCGCGCGCAACCCTCGTGCACTTTCATTCGTTTCCGTTTCTGAATCGCGCTTCTCAAGAGAAAGCGCGCGAATTGGCGCAAATCATACGTGGGTACCAGGGCGACACCGTGCTTTATCTGGTGCCGTTGGGGGAAATCCAGCGCAAGGTCGTCGTTGCCTGTCCCGCGCCGTACCGCGTCGTGCTGTACCGCCGCTTCATGGTGCGCATTGCCGAGGCGCTGGGCGAGAGGCACGGCGCGCAAGCGCTCGTCACCGGCGACAGCCTCGGTCAGGTCGCTTCGCAGACCATCGAGAATCTCATTGCGGTCGAGGACGCCGCCACGCAAATCATCCTGCGCCCGCTCATCGGCATGGACAAGCAGGAAATCGCGGATGAGGCCGAGCGCATTGGCACGTACGCCCTCTCCATCCAACCCGATCAGGACTGCTGCGCGCTCTTCGTGCCGTCCAACCCCTCCATCCACACGGACCTCAAGGGCATTCGCGCCGCGGAATCGGCCTTGGACGTGGAATCTCTGGTGCAGCAAGGCATAGCGGAAGCGGAAGTGGTGGAGTACGGGCAGAGAGAAAAGCACTCCGCTGCTGAGCAGAAGAAGAACACGTTGCCCGTATAGAGCTGTGAGAATGAAGCCAATTCGATTGACGCGACATGCCCGCGAGCAATGCGCAGAACGAGGTGCGATTGAAAGTGAAGTTATACAAGCAATTGAGGATGGAATACGAGAACCGGCGAAACTTGGGTGAGAAATGTGTCGCTTTAACGTGCCGTTTGGGCGCATGTGGCAAGGCTCGCACTATTCCATAAAGCAGGTCGCTGCCGTAATCATTGAAGAACCTGAGGAGACTGTAGTCATCACCGTGTACACTTTCTACTTCTGATTTTCATTGACCAACTGTTCAGTCAATCGCTTGAATTGTTCATGTGATGATGTGCAAGGGCTATAATTAAGAGTTGGACGGCAGGATTATAGAGTGGGCGGGAATATGAAACTTAGCTATGACCCGGAAGTTGACGCCCTTTACATACGGATTATCGAGGGCAAGCAAGAGTGCCGCACGCTACGGCTTAACGAAGAAATCGCTCTGAATGTTGGTCCTGGCGAGGCGCTCGTCGGCATTGAGATTCTCGACGCATCGCAGGTCCTTGGTGAAGGCCAAGTACCTGTTATTGAGCTAGAAAACCTGAGGGCAAGCGCGGGCAAGGCGGGAGAAGCCTAGCGGTCTGTTGATAATTCGGGTTCTCAGTCATTCGCCGCTAGTCGCGGCGATTGCCTTCCTGGACTTCAATAGTCGGCAGCAGACGCTCATACAGCTCCGCGGTAGCCCGGGCGTCTTGGAGACAGTAGCGGGCAATTGAATCCCAATCCCCTGCCTCAAAGGCTTTGGGGACGGCGCTGCCGGTAAGGCCGGCTTTGGGGTCTTCGATGCCAAACTGATGGCACCAGAACTGCAGCGTGTAGGGCGTGATAGCGCGGTGGAAGCTCAGTACTTCCAGCAGGTCGCAGTGCTGCTGAAAGCTATAGCGGTACGGCATCAGGTTGCGCGAGGGCCGGACTCCCAGCACGGCCGAGCGCAGCATGAGAATGGGGCAATCAAACGTGCGGCCATTAAAGGTGATGATGGTGTCGGAGTGCTGTATGAGCCGCCAGAACTCTGTGAGTATCTCCGCCTCGTCGCCGTGATAGACGCGGGCGCCGTCGTACAGTTCCGTCCAAGCCCGCTCACCGGTGCTGTTATTGACAAGCACGCCGCCGCGCTGCTCGCCGGGCATCCACATGCCGATGGCAACGACCCGCGCGGCGCCGGGATAGAGCGCCAATTGGTCTGGGAACGCCGCCCGCTCTTCTTCGTCCCGCGCCCGCTCCAGCAGGTATTCCTGAATCGCGGGCATGAAGCCTGCCCAAGGCAAGCCGACAGTCTCCACGTCTATGGCTAACGGCTGTGAGGACATGCAGTTTCTCTCCGGCTGCGCCGCCGCGGTGAGCCGGGCGCACCTTCCCGTTTTCTCCGCAGTTTAGGATGCGGCATCGGTCTGATTCTCGCACTCCCAGGCGCGCAGTGCATCCTGATTGCGCTCTAACTTGTGCAGGACGTCGAGGATGCGGTCCATGTCACTCTGCGGGCCCAGAAACGTCGCATGCGGCATGCAGAGCGCTTCTTCCGCATAGATCCGTTCCGATTCGGGGCAGTAGACCTGCCGGTAGTCTACCTCCTTGCCGTAAAGGGAGCAGGTGAAGGGGTGCCCCGTGCGGCCGAAGTTCATCTCTTGGAAGATCGGATTGCGGTAGACCGGGTGGGTGTGGCCGGTATGGACGCGCAGTCCCTCCGCGTTGCAGGCTTTGATTATGGTGTCGCGTTTGATGCCACCGAACCGGGCCCCGTGATACTTGAAGTGCCAGAAATAAAACCCCCAGCGGGTGACCCGGGGATCGCGAAATATTGGCGCAAAGCCATCGATCCCATCCAATTCCTGTGACAAGTACGTGACGTTGCGTTCACGAGTGGCGGTCTGCCCCGCCAAACGCGCCAGTTGCGCATTGCCGATTGCGCCCTGCCACTCGGTCATGCGAATGTTCGTGCTGGGAATGTGATGCTCGTAGAACGGGCGGCCCGGGTAGCGTCCGATGTTGTGGTAAGACGACGCCCGCGCCGCGACCTCTTCGCGGTTGGTGAGAATCATGCCGCCCTCGCCCGTGGTAAGCGTCTTACCCATCTGAAAGCTGAAACCTCCGCAATCGGCGATGGCCCCCGTGCCCACGCCCTGCCACTGGGAACCGTGGGAGTGCGCGCAGTCGGAGACGATGGCGACATCGTGTTTGGCCGCGACCGCTTGCAGCGCATCCATGTCGCACGGCATGCCGCCGTAGTCAACCGGCATGACGGCGCGGGTCTTGGACGTAATCGCGGTTGCGACGGCGTGCGGGTCGATGGTGTAGTTGCGCGGATCGCAGTCCACGAAGATGGGAATTGCGTTGGCTTGCAGGACCGCCGTAGCGGTAGCCACAAAGGTGACCGCGGGGACAATGACCTCGTCCCCCGCCTCCACGCCCACTGCGCGCAGCGCCGCCTCCAGGGCGACAGTGCCGTTGGCCACAGCGATGCCGTACTTGGCGTCCTGAAATGCGGCAAAGTCGCGCTCGAAGCGGCCCACCTGGGACTCATCCTGGTCGGCGTGTCCGCCCCGCCACCAGATGCCGCTCTGCAGCACGCCTTGCAGGAGGTCTTGTTCCTCTTCACCAAAAACCGGCCAGGAGACTCCCAAGGGCGCCGCAATCGCCGGAGGTGCACCAGTGAGTGCCAGGTTTCCCATATCGTTTCCTCCTAAGATTAGTAAGCGAATGCTATGGCAGTTGCGGTGGCGGTCAAGCGCTTGCTCACTGCGTACCTGAGGCTATCTCAGCGCTGCATAGTCCGTCATTGCGCTTGGCGGAAAATGCCCAACGCAATGCCCAGAATCCAAGGGCGCATCTGCGTGAACGCCCAAATGAAACGACACTCTGCGCGGCGCTCCCGTCGTCTAGACTGCCACCGGCTCGCGGAGTCCCGCGAGCACGTCGATGGCGGCCTGGCGGATCAATGGTTCACTGGAAGGCGCGATGGCAGCGAGGTTAGGCTCCATGCCGCCCTGTTCGAATGCTTCCGGCGTAGGCACGTACGCAACCTCGCGCGTGGGACGGCTGATGACAACCGTGTGCCTGAACGGCGAGGCCTCCTTGATGGCGAGCGCCGTCTCGTGGAACAGTTCGCCCGGCATGTGGACGAGCGCGGTATCGCCGAGCGTAATCACCTTGATCGGGTACCGGATAGTGGGATTTTGCTCGTACCACTCATAGAGGAAGCGGTGGTAGCGATTGTGCATCGCCTTGAAATTGAAGCGCATTTCTTCCGGCTCTTCGGGCCACACCCGCGCCGGTATCTCAACGTCAAGTTGGTGTGTCGCCATCGCCGGGGTGCTTTCCGGCTTGATCTGCTCGAAGACATAGAGGGCCTGGGCGCCGACCGAGCGCCCGATCCGGCGCGCCGCCCAGCCATCGCGCTCGATGGGCACCACGTCGCCCAATCCGCCTTGGGCAAAGACTATTGGCAGCCCCGCCACCTCGCCAAAGACATCCGCCACGTAGCGCGGATAGTCGGCGGAAATGCCGCCGTACTTGTCGGTGGAGCAAAGCGCATGGCAGCCAAAGTTGATGAACGCGCCGATGGCCTCGCCCGCCAAGGAATCAAACCGGAGCACGCTCACCTCGTCGTCTATGCCTTGCTCGATCCAGCCCGGATCGGGCGGGGACTCCTGGCGGTTGAAGACCATGTGCACCAAGCCGTCCGGCTTTATGAAGCGCCGGTTGTAGCACACGTCGGGGGCATGTCCGGCCCGCGATGCCATCCGCACCGGCGCCAACTTCTCGAAGGCGTGCTGAATTCCCTCGGCGATACGGTTGCTGATCTCATCCTCGTAATTCTCGATGATGAGGTCTTGCGCGAAGATCATGATGTACGCGCCGTAGTTGGAGATGGGCGTAGAACCAATGTGCGAGGGGCAGAAGAGGGTGGGAAAAGGTGCGATGCCGCGCGCTGCCAGGGCCGCGGCTACTTTCTCATCGAAACCGATTCCCAGTTCGAAGCCATCCACGGCGACGACGGCGGCCGTATCATCGCCGTCCTGGAGCAACAATATCCGTGCCTTGAGGGGGTCGTAGATAGGATAGCTCCGGTTGTTCTTCTTGCCGGCGGCTGTCTGCCGGTCCTGGTCGGGGGTAATGTCTACGTCGGTAAACGCGGCGTGAAGTCCAGTTCGCATGGATGCTCTCCTCTCCGGTACGATTGCGTACGCCTATCATGATACTCGTGGCCGATCGATTAGAAAAGTAACGCGAGATTTTCCTTAGACCCAGCGCGCCGCTCTTGGCTTCTAGCGAGCTTCCTTGAGAGTGGAACTAGAATCGGGCGAGAAGACGGGTGTTTCATGCAAGACCGGGTAAACGTCAAGCCGACTTGACTCTAAATGACGACAGCTCTCACGCAAATTGCGATCATCCGCTCGCTTATAATGGAAGAGAAGAGATCTCCGCTTATCCCACGAGGAAAGCAGTTTGTGAAGAAGCGCGTAGTGGTGCTGGGTTCCACCGGCTCCATCGGCCGGCAGACGCTCGACGTGATGCGGGCGAACCCTGATGCCTTTACCGTCGTCGGGTTGGCGGCAGGCCGCGACGCGCAGACACTGGCTCAGCAGATTGCCGAGTTCAAGCCGCAGGCGGCGTTTTGCGCTGCGGGCACTGTGGAGCGCCGCGTAGGCGGAGATACGCGTATTCTCACCGGAAATGACGGTATCACCCGCCTAATCGGGGAAGTCGAGGCAGACGTGACCGTGGTGGGTACGCCGGGGATGGTCGGCGCGCCCGCGACCATGGCCGCACTGGAGCGGGGCCAGGACGTGGCGTTGGCAAACAAAGAGACCCTCATCATGGCCGGCGATCTGGTCATGCGCACGGCCGCCGCCAACGGCGCTTCAGTCTTGCCGACCGATAGCGAACACAGCGCCATCTGGCAGTGTTTGCGCGGCGAGGACGAAACCGCTGTACGAAGACTCATTCTTGCCGCGTCGGGCGGCCCGTTTCGCACGACGACGGCACAGGAACTCGCAGACGTTTCGCCGGCGCAAGCCCTGCAGCATCCCACCTGGTCCATGGGCGCCAAAATTACCATTGATTCCGCCACGTTGCTCAACAAGGGTCTGGAGATCATCGAAGCGCACTGGTTGTTCGGGTTGCCCTATGAGAAGATCGAGGTCGTGATTCACCCGCAGAGCATTGTGCATGCCCTGGTCGAGTTTGTAGATGGGGCGGTGATGGCGCAGTTGAGCCACCCTGACATGCGCTTACCAATCCAACATGCGTTGAGCTATCCGCAGCGGCTGCCGACGTATTGGGGCGGCCTCGACTTTGCCAAGGCCCCGGTACTGGAGTTTTCCGCGCCGGATACCGAGAATTTTCCCTGCCTCGCGCTGGCCCGGCAGGCGGCGGAAACCGGCGGGACCGCGCCGACTGTATTGTGCGCTGCCGATGAGGTTGCCGTTGAGTTGTTCTTGCACGGCAAGATCGGTTTTCTTGACATTCCTCGGCTAATTGCAGGGGCGTTGGACGGCCATGCCAGCACACCCGTAGAGTCCCTGGATCACGTGCTTAGCGTCGCTGCCGAGACGCGGCAACGGGTCTTTGAAGCGAGTGCAGAGTCCTCCTCTTCCTCGGCGAGAGTGGTGAGTCAGGGCAAGGTGAGGGATGGATTCCCGCTTTCGCGGGAATGACGATGAGGCGCGGGAATGACGATGAGGCGCGGGAATGACGAAGAGGCACGGGAATGACGGGCAGGTGTGGGATGACTGAAGTGGTTGCGCGCATGGCGTACAGCGTAATGAAGGTATACCAAGCTTTAAAGAAACAGAATCAGGTCACGCTATGTTGACGACGATAGTTGCGTTCGTCTCTGTCCTCTCGCTGCTCATACTCATCCACGAGATTGGGCACTTTGTCGCGGCCAGGCGCGTGGGCATCCGGGTGGTTGAGTTCGGCATTGGTTGGCCGCCGCGACTGGTCTCGCGGCGTTTCGGCGATACCTTATATTCGCTCAATCTGCTCCCTCTGGGCGGCTTTGTGCGCATGTTTGGGGAATTTGGCGGCAATGAGCCCGGCAGTTTCATGAGCAAGCGGCCGGTGGAGCGATCGATAGTGATCTTGGCGGGCGTTGCCATGAACTTCCTCTTGGCGCCGGTGCTCTTCACGGCTGCGTTCATGATTGGGGAACCGGTGTATACCGACCGCATATTCGTACAGGAGGTAGTGCCGGAGAGTCCGGCCGCCGCGGTTGGCCTGCAAGCGGGCGACCACATTCTCACGATCAACGACGTTGTGATTACAACGATGCCGCAGGTGCGCGAGCAGATTGGCAATGTGCAAGAGGGCACGCCAGTTCGGTTGACCGTCGCACGAGAGAGCCGGCAAATAACGCTGCGGGTGGCGCCTGAATTCAATCCGCAAATCGAACGCCTGGCGATTGGCGTTGTTCTGCTGCCCGAGCACACTATCAAACGCTACTGGCCGTGGGAGGCGGCATGGCGAGGCATCCAGCGGACGGGCGAAGTGTTCGTGCTCATTGGTATCGGCGTTGCAAGCCTCATTCAGGGCAGTGAGGACGCGGACGTGCTTGGCCCTGTGGGCATCGCGTCGTTGACGGGGCAGGTTGCCCGTTCCGGCCTGTCCCGGCTGCTGACGTTCACGGGATTCTTGAGCATAAACCTGGCCATCATCAACCTTGTGCCCTTTCCCGGGCTTGACGGCGCGCGCTTCTTGTTCACTGTGGTGGAGATGGTGCGCGGTCGTCCGATACCTCCAAAGCGGGAAGCCGCGATCAACTTCGCCGGGATCGTCATACTCCTCACGCTCACGGTCCTGATTACCTACCGTGACATCGTGCGGCTTATCGGGTAAGGCATGTGCTACAATGTGGGCACAGTCCTGTCGGTCTGGGGTGCGCAGCGAAGGGGATTCACGCGTGTCGCAGGCATTCTCCTTTCGAATTCCTGAAGCCATTCACTTCGGCCCCGGAGTCTCTCAGCGACTTCCTGAGCTAATGCGGGCGTACTCGAGTCAGCGTGTGCTCTTGATTACCGATCCCGGGCTGGCGGCGGCCGGCGTCGCTCCAGTCGTGGTGGATGTCTTGACTGCCGCTGGCAGCGAAGTGGTAACGTTTCAGGACATTCCACCGGAACCCCATCTCGCAGACGTAGAGCGCTGCCGTTCTTTTGCCGCCCAACACGATGTGGCGGTCGTGGTGGGCGTGGGCGGCGGGAGTGTGCTCGATAGCGCGAAGATCGTGGGCGGTTTCGCGGGCTATTGCAAGCCTCTCGTTGACCAGCTTGATCGCGAAGACGAGGGGGTGCCTCCGGGGCTGCCCATCTTCCTGTTGCCTACCACGGCAGGCTCGGGAGCCGAGGCTACGGCGGGAGCCATTGTCACGCATCGGGAACGCAAGCGTCGTCTCACGGGATGCCCTGTGCAGCCGGTGGTTGCCGTCATCGATCCCACGTTCACGCGCAGCCTACCGCCGCACATTGCAATTGCCTGTGGCGTGGACGCCCTCACCCATGCGCTAGAGTCCTATGCTGCGCGGCGGGCGAGCCCAATGAGCCGGCTGTACTCTCGGGAAGCCTATCGCCTCATCATGGCGTGGCTGCCGCCGCTGGTAGCGAATGCAGACGATTTGAATGTGCGCAGCAAGATGGCGGAAGCAGCCTTATATGCGGGTATTGCCGTTGCCAACGCCGGCGCCGGCGCAGTGCACGCGCTGGCCTATCCGTTGGGAGGCAAGATCAGCGTGCCCCATGGCATTGCAAACGCGATGCTGCTGCCGCACGTGCTGCAACAAAATGTGGCTGCGTGTCCGGAGGCTTACGCAGCCCTTGCCCAGGAGAATGACGCACGCGGTGTTCAAGAACAATGTGCCGCCGTAGTTGATGCGGTGCAGCATTTGCTCGGCGTGCTGGCGACGCCAACCGGCCTGAAAGAGTTTGGCGTGGAAGAATGCACAATACCGTCGTTAGCGGCAGAAGCGTACACTATCCGTAGATTGCTGGACAACAATGCGCGAGCGTTTAGCCGGGCGGACATTGTAGCGCTCTACCAAGCAGCGTGGTAAGCTGCCTAATTGCTGTGAGATTGCGCCTAGATTTGGGACTCTGGCGAGAAGGCAGGACTGGACCGCCGTGCAAGAGGCGTAGCGCCTACATCACTTGACCGCGCCGTCTCAATCGAGAGCGCATTGGCCTAGGGCTGCTGTGACTACGCCGTATGATTCCCGTGGAACGCATGTCGCAAGAGGCCAACGCATTGTGGCGCCGGCGCCTGGGAAGCAGCCGGGCTGCGGGATGGCGAGCAACTGCAGCACTGTACTTGGTGACTGTGAAGCATATACAATCCCCGTAGCGCATAGACCCGCTTTGTAGTATTGACACAAATGACTGTACAACAACGACAGCCTTTCATTATTGACCTTTTCGCCTTGGCGAGCTTCTTCATTCTTGTGCTCGTCTTCTTTTGGAAGTCAGTGCTGGGCCGGGGAGTTATCGGCAGCTTCGACTTAGTCACACTCTTCTACCCCTACAAGACCTACATTCGCGAATTGATTAGTCAAGGAGAGTTCCCTCTGTGGAATCCTCTCATCCAACTTGGCGTGCCGCTGCTTGCGAATATTCAGACCAGCGTACTCTATCCGCTGGACGCTTTGTTCTTGATCTTCTCATTTCCGGGGGCGCTGACATGGAGCGTCGTCCTCCACATATGGTTGGCGCTGGCCGGGATGTACCTCTTCCTACGGTACGGACTCGACACGACGGTCTTTGCCGCGTGGATTGGCGCCTTGTGCTTCGGTGTGGGCGGATTCTTGCTGCCGCACATCGGGCATCTCAATCAGATACACACCGCCGTATGGCTTCCCTGGCTCTTGCTGTGCGCGCGGCGCGCGTGCGGCCCATCTACGACCTGGGTTCTCCTGGGCGGCATTGTGACGGCGCTTAGTTTCACGGCGGGACATACACAGGAGTTCTATTACTCTTTCGTGGCCGTGGGACTATTCTGCGCGTATCTGGCGTTTGCAACGCCGACGGAACTCACCTCGCGCTGGTGGCCGTTGGTAGTGCCGCCGCTTTTCATTCTCATTGGGGGGGTCTTGAGCGCGGCGCAGCTCTTCCCAACGCTGGAGGCGGTTGGGCAGTCCTATCGACTTGGCGGCGTTTCGTTGCAAGAGGCAGGACAACAAGCGCTCAATCGCAACGACGTCTTGCTCCATTTGCTGCCAAACTTTTGGCAGGCGCCACCGGATGTGGAGACCGCGGGATATATTGGCGTAAGCGGCGCCATGCTCGCATTCTTCGGCGCTTTGCAGCTCGTGAGGCAGCGTTGGGTGCCGTTCTTCCTGCTGCTCGCCGCGTTTGCATTTGTGCTGGCATTGGGCACGTATACACCGATCTTCGGGCTCTTGCACCAGATTATGCCGGGCTTCTCCTCATTCCGGGTTGCTGGACGGTGGCTCTTCCTGGTGAGCTTCAGTCTTTCGGTACTGGCTGCACTGGGGGCAGACCGGCTTCGCGACGACCTTCGTCCCGGCGAACGTCGCCACCTTTCGTTGCTGGTTCTATCGAGTACGCTCGCCGCGATGGTTGTCTTGGTCGCCTTTATTGGGCGCATGTATCTGGTCCGCTCGCATCAGTCTTTGCCGGAGCCCAAGATGGTGGTGTTTTGGGTAATAATCGCGCTGATATCCTATGCAACAATCTTGCTGGTGCTCAATCATGGTTTGGCCAATACGCTGTCCTATGGGCTGCTTGGCGCACTTGTGGCGGGCGAACTCTTCTTCGCTTCCCGCCCGCTGGAATTCAACCAGGCTATGCCAGCGGACATCTACGCGCCGGCGGCCGAAACAGAACAACTGTCGGTACATTGGCGTGATTCTCGTTTCATAAGTCTCGCGAAGGAGCAGTTCGCTCTACAAGATGAAGAAGCGCGTAGAGAGGAACTCTTGGAGACTTTGCCGGACCATTGGGCGCGTCTTGCAATGCAGTACCAGAGATACAAGGAAGAGCTTCGCGCCAATCTCAATCTTCCGCTAGGCATTGCCAGCGCGGACGGGTATGACGGCGGCATACTGCCTACGCAGAGCTATACGGAGCTGCGCAGGGCGCTCTTTGACAACTTAGAGGTGCCGCCGCACTTTGCCTTGCCGGATACCGACCGTAGAGAACTGGATGCCACCCTTTGGGGTTTGCTCAACGTGCGCTTTCTTGTCACTGACTTTCAGCGACGGGAACCGGGACCTGGGTGGGAGCTTGTCGGCCAATTGCGCGAGGAAGGGCCCTTTGTCTTTGAGAATGACGCGCTCTTGCCCCGGGCCTTCGTAGTCTACGAGACGGTGGTAGATGATGATCCGTTACGGCTGCGGGAAATTGACGTGGCGCGCCAGGCACTCGTGGAGCGGCCCATCCCCGAGCTTGTGGGCGCAACCGGTAATCCCGTCCCAGCCACAGTGGAAGCGGAGTCCCCGCGACGCGTGGAAATCCAGGCGTCTACGTCCCAGCCGGGACTGCTCGTGCTTTCTGACGCCTTCTACCCGGGTTGGACGGCAACTATCGACGGCACTCCTACAGAGGTGTATCGCGTGGACCTGGCATTGCGCGGTGTGCTGCTGCCGTCGGGCGACCATACCGTCGTGTTTCAGTACCAGCCCCGTTGGTTTCAGATCGGCGCCGTCGTTAGTCTCAGCGGCTGGCTCGTTGTGCTCGCGCTGCTCCTGCCGAGACTGACGCGGCGAGGGCCATGGCGCCTGTAGGGTGATTCTAGTGCGCTGCCTAGGGCGGAATACATTGGCTGACGGCAGTTATGCCGGCAAGCTTTACCCCAGCGCTGGCGGCCGACCCTTGATCGTCCTGAGTGAGACCGAGCTTAGGTAAGGCCGCCGACATTACCGTCGTCGTCAATGGTCATACCATCTGCGGCGGGAACCGCGGGCAAGCCCGGCAGCGTGAGAATGTCGCCCGTCAACGGAATCACGAACCCCGCGCCGGCTGCAAGCTTCACCTCCCGCACCGTAATGCTGAAGTTCTGAGGCCGACCCAGCAGGCGGGGATTGTCGGAGAACGATGACTGGGTCTTTGCCATGCAGACCGGCAAACGCTTGTGTTCGCTGCGCTGCAGTTGCCGCAGCGTGCGGTTGGCGGCGGGCGCATAGTTGACCTTCGCGGCGCCATAGATCTCCCGGGCAACAGTTGCGATTTTGTCCTTAAGCGTCATGTCGTCGGGATAGAGAAGCGCAAAGTTGCTTGGCGCATCCCTCTCGAGGAGATGAAGCACCTCTTGTGCGAGCGCCTTGCCGCCGTCGATACCGCCGGCAAAGACATCCGTCTCAGCGGCGGGCACACCCTCGGCAGCACAGAACTCCGCAACCGTGCGCAGGTCATTGGCTGTGTCCGATGGGAAACGGTTGACGGCCACGACCACTTCGAGGCCAAACTTCCTGATGTTTTCAATGTGCTTCTGCAGATTGGCGAGGCCGGCTGCCAGCGCGGCCGGATTCTCAATCTCCAAATCGGCCGGGCGCACGCCGCCGTGCAGTTTGAGCGCCCGCACGGTGGCAACCAGCACAACGGCTGCCGGCGTGAGACCGGCGCGCCGACACTTGATATTGAAGAATTTCTCCGCGCCGAGGTCTGTGCCAAAGCCCGCCTCCGTCACCACGTAATCGGCGAGTTTCAGTCCGACCCGTGTCGCGATGATGGAGTTGCAGCCATGGGCGATGTTGCCAAACGGTCCGCCGTGCACAAGGGCGGGCCCACCGGCCATGTTCTGCACCAGGTTGGGGTGAATGGCCTCACGCAGCAGTATCGTCATGGCGGTGTGGGCGTTCAGGTCGGCCGCAGTGACCGGCTTGCGCGCGAACGTCTCGCCGACAACGATGCGGCCAAGGCGGTCTTTCAAGTCAGCAAGGTCGCTGGAGAGACAGAGGACCGCCATGATCTCGGAAGCGGGGGTGATGTCGAAGCCGCTTTCCCGCGGCACGCCTTCCGTCCTGCCGCCCAGACCCACGACGATGTTCCGCAACGCGCGGTCGTTCATGTCGATCGTCCGCCGCCAGGTTACGCGCCGGGGATCGATGCCGAGCGCATTGCCCTGGTGCAGGTGGTTATCAAGGATTGCGGCGAGAAGGTTGTGCGCGGCAGTAATGGCGTGAAAGTCGCCGGTAAAGTGGAGGTTGATCTCTAGCGAAGGCTCCAGGGTTGCTTTGCCGCCGCCGGTAGCGCCGCCCTTGATGCCAAAGACCGGCCCCAATGACGGCTCGCGCGTGCACGAGAGGGCATTCAGACCCAGGCTGAAGAGCGTCTGCGCCAGCCCCACGGTGACGGTGGTCTTGCCTTCGCCCGCCGACGTGGGGGAAATTGCCGTCACGAGGATGAGTTTGCCATCCGGCTTATCTGCAAGTCGTTCCAAGACTTGTGTGCGTACCTTGCCCATCAGCGGCCCGTAGCTGCTGAACTCTTCGGCCTGGAGATCAAGACGGCCTGCGATTGCGGTAATGGGTTGGGGTATGTACGTGTCGGATGTGCTCTGCACGATGATTCTCCTGTAGTTCTTACTCCTGATGCCGCGGATACTTCCTGCGTGCGGTGGCTTGGGCGCGTGGCAGAAAGCCCCAGCCCCCACATACCGTTTCGGCGCCGCCATTGTTCGTTACCGCTGGATTAGGGTGAAGCGGTCAATCTCGGACGCGCAAGGTTCCGATGAGTCGCGACTCTATAGCCACGCGTCGCGGGGACGTAAGGCGCTAGCGCCTTACGTCATTGCCATCACCTTACTCGATTCCGGTCTTACGCCTTGTCGCACCAAGGTGTTAATGGCATCTTCCGCCACTTGCAGCGTCCGGTCGATATCCGCGTCCGTGTGGGCAAAGCTGACGTGGTTGCGCTTGATATTCATGGGCAGCTTGAAAACGCCGCGTTTGATGCACTCCTGGCGGTAACGCACGAAGAAGCCGGCATCGTTTTGCAGGAGATCGGTGAAGTTGCGCGCCGGGCCCTCCATGAAATAGGTCACGAAAACGGAGCCGAAACCTTCGACCAGAGCGGGAATGCCGGCATCTGCCATGATCTCGGACAGACCCGCGCGCACGCGCGCGCCCAGGCGGTAGACTTCCTTGTGCACGCCTTGCGTTTCCATGACTTCGATGGTTGCAAGGGCGGCCACGGTGCCCACCGCGTGACCGTTATACGTACCCGCAAAGAACGTGTCGCCGCCGGGTGCCGTGTTGAAGCGCGACATAATTTCTTTCTTACCGCCAACTGCGGCAATCGGGAAACCGTTAGCGATGGCTTTGCCCAGGGTAGTGACGTCCGGGGTGACGCCGGCGACCTCCTGGAATCCGCCGAGACCGTGCCGGAAGCCGGTGATAACTTCATCGAAGATCAGCACAATACCGTGGGCGTCGCTCAGTTCGCGCAAGGCCTCCAGGAAGCCCGGGACCGGTCGCACACACCCGATGTTGTGGGGAATTGGCTCTACGATGATGGCCGCAATCTCGCCCGCGTGCGCCTTGATGGTGTCTTCCACGTCATCCGCGTCATTGAACGTGCAAATGAGCGTGGCATCGGCGGTCTCTTCCATCATCCCTGCCGAGAGCAAGTCACGTTTGCCGACCATGTCCTGCGTGCTGATGACGTTGCGCAGCACGGCATCATGCCAGCCGTGGTAGCAGCCCTGAAACTTGATAATCTTCCTGCGCCCGGTATAGGCGCGGGCCGCGCGCAGGGCGTGGAACGTCGCCTCCGAACCGGCGTTTGTAAACAGCACTTGCTCGATTGAAGGGACGTGCTCGACGACTTTCTTGGCGAGCGCGATTTCTTGCGGCGTCGCGCCGACACCGTAGAGGTCGGTCTCCCACAGTGCTTCTTCAACACGTTGCACGACTAAGGGATGCACGTGACCTAAGATGAAGGGACCGAAGGCGGCATGGTAGTCAAGAAACTCATTGCCGTCAACGTCCCAGATGCGGGCGCCCTCGGCGCGATTGAAGACCAGGCGCGGTTCCACGTTGCGGATAGACGTATGCACGCCGCCCGGCGCGTAGGCCTCGGCTTCGGCAAAGAGTGACGCACTCTGCTCAGTTCGTACCATTACACAATCCTCTTTTGGTGTTGGGCCCTGCGGCGAGACTTTCCTTGGATGGAATCTTCTTCAATGAACTGCCGTCTCGCGTAGCACTATGATAGCGGAACCGGCGCTCCGACACCGGCGCAATTTAACGCAGGATGGCGCGAAATAGGGGCTTGCCTAGCGGACTATGGACCGCGGCGGCACATCAGCGGGAGAGCACGACCCGGTCGCGTTCCGCCAACGGCAGGTGTATGCGCGCGCCATTGGAGGCATCCGAGGCGTAGACCGCGAGCGCAAGCTCCAGCGCGGCGCGGCCGGCGTGGCCGTCGGAGCGGCTGGGCCGATCTTCCTCGATGCAGTGGACGATCTCTGCCACGGCTCCCTGCATGCCGCTGCGCGGGTAGGCGACCAACGGGAATGGCCGCTTTACCATGGTGCGCGTCGCAATATCGAACGTGAAGAACTCCGCATCGCTGTTGCTGAGGCGCAGACGACCGGCGGTGCCGAGCACGTCTATCTCGAATTGCGGTCCGCTTTGGCCGTCGATGAAACCGACTGCCCCGTTGTGAAAACCCACCTGGGCCGAGCCTCCGGCATCCCGGGCCACGTCGGCGCCGGGGGCAAGCGCGCCGGAAACCCATGCAGCCGAACTCTGGCTGAAGAGCAGCATCGCGTCGAGCCAGTGGGTGCCCGTATGCACAAGCTCGCCGGCGAAGTGAGCTGAAACGGTGCGGACACTGCCAATCCGGCCTTCTTGCAGGAGCGCGAGCGCCGTTTCGTAGTAAGGATCCCACCGGCGCGTGTGATTGATCACGAGCTTTATGTTCTGTGCCGCGCAAGCCGCAATCATGGCATCGGCCTCGGCCAAGCTTGTCGCAATCGCTTTCTCACAAAAGACCGCCTTGACCCCAGCTTGGGCCGCCGCTTGCGTTACCGGCGCATGCAGCGGCGCGTGGGTGCAGACGCTCACGATGTCGAGTTGCTCGTTCTGCAGCATCTCGTCGTAGGAAGCATAGGCAGCAATCTCACCGAATTCCGACTGCCATTGCGCGACGTAGGCTGCGGTCTTCTGCGCATCGATGTCGGCAACGGCGCAGACGCGCGTGCGCGGTACGGCAGCGTATGCATGCGTATGGGAGTAGGGCAATAGCATACGGCCCGCATAGCTCAGCACTTCCTCCTGAATGGTGTTGGCTACGCGCCCCAAACCGACAATGCCTACACGATACGTCGCTGCCATCGGTTGCTTGCCCTCCTGCGAGGCTACCACGGAATTAGCCTGGAAACGTTACTGACATGTATCTTACACATTTTATTCTTAGTGGTGCATTCTCTCTAGCCTGCTGACTGTTGTAGGTGGGTATCGCAGGCGTGTGGGATGCCTAGTGCGCACATTCCGTCCCGGCCGTGCACTAGCCCACATACTTACAGACCGTTACAATGATGGTGATTTCGAGCGCATTCCCCAAATGACTTGCGCAGTAGAGAGGTTGAACGCCCAGTTGCTTCCTGAACGAACGCAGAAACCCTTGCAATCGTTTCGCATCGGCCTTGCGCAAATTAACCCGCACTTGGGCGATGTCTCCCGGAACATTCAAAAGCACGTGGACGTGATCGCGCAGGCGGAAACGCAAGCCGTAGACCTGCTCGTTTTTCCAGAACTTTCCCTCAACGGGTATTTCCTGGAAGACCTGGTTTCCGAGACGGCCATTTGTCTGGATGACTCGCGGTTGGAACCGCTTTTCGAGGCCAGCCAGCACATGAGCCTGCTCTTCGGCATGGTGGAGGAATCCGCCGATCAGCGCTTCTACAATAGCGGCGTGTACCTTGAGGCCGGACAGGCGCATCATGTACACCGCAAGGTATATCTGGCCACCTACGGCATGTTTGATGAAGGCCGGTATTTGGCAGCAGGAGAGCATTTGCGCGCCTTTGACACGCGCTTTGGCCGACTCGGCGTCCTGATCTGCGAAGACTTCTGGCACCCATCGGCCGTGAGCGTCGTCCATGCCGATGGCGCGGACCTCATCCTCGGAATCTCCAGCGGCCCTGGACGCGGCGTGTCCGGCGAGTCCCAAGACTTGCGCAGCGCGCAAACCTGGCACAATCTCAATAACCTGTACGCCCGCATGTTCACCAATTACGTCGTGTATTGCAACCGCGTCGGCTACGAGGACGGTGTTAACTTCTGGGGCGGATCGGAAGTGGTTGGCCCCGACGGCGCCGTGATCGTGCGGGCGCCGTACTTTGAAGAAACCCTGGTCACGGCGGAGATATCCGCCGCGGCCTTGCGCCGCCAGCGGTCGCTCTTGCCGTTGTTGCGCGACGAACGGCTGGACCTCACATACCGTGAGTTACGTCGCATTTACCGCGAGCGGTATCGATGAGTGCGAGTGTCAAGACAGACCTCGTCGCGAAAGCGCGGAATGCGCTGGACCTCAACCTGCCGCTTACCGAGCGCATTCTCCATAGCTTCATTCGTAATGAGGTGCACAAATTCGGCTTTACGCGCGCCGTCTTGAACCTGTCAGGCGGCATCGACTCCGCGCTCTCCGCCTACTTGGCCGCCGGCGCCCTGGGGCCGGAAAACGTGCTGGCGCTGTTGCTGCCCTACCGGGAGTCCAACCCCGACAGCCGAAGCGATGCCGAAGCCGTGGTGGCGGCGCTGGGCATATCATCCAAACTCGTCGAGATTACGCCCCTGGTGGATTCCTATTTTGCCGAGTTTGCCGATATGGACGTAAAGCGGCGCGGCAACGTGTTGGCGCGGGCGCGCATGATCGTCCTCTACGACCAATCGGTCGCATTCGACAGCCTGCCGCTGGGGACAAGCAATAAGACTGAGTTGCTTCTAGGCTATAGCACGCTCCACGGTGATATGGCGAGCGCCGTGAATCCGATTGGCGATCTCTACAAGACCCAGGTGCGGCAACTCTCCCGCCATCTGGGAATTCCGCAGCCAATTATCGAAAAACCACCCAGCGCCGATCTCTGGCCGGGGCAGTCGGACGAGGGCGAACTGGGGTTTTCGTATGAGGATGTGGACCACGTGCTCTACTTGCTCGTGGACGAGCGCTATCGTCCTGAAGAGTTGATTGCAGCCGGGTTCGAGCGAGACTTTGTGGAAAGGGTAGCGCGCGTTGTGCAGTCCATGCAGTACAAGCGGCGCCCGCCCATCATCGCCAAGCTCTCCCAGCGCACGATAGAACGAGACTTCCGCTATCCGCGCGACTGGGGACGCTGACCGGTGTTCGTCTTCATAGGTCTGTCGGCGCAACACGGGGCAAGATGATGGGCACAACGCGCGGTCTTCTCTACGTGGTAGCCACACCCATCGGCAATCTGGAAGACATTACCCTGCGGGCGGTGCGTATCCTTCGCGAGGCGGACGTGATCGCCGCCGAGGACACCCGCCACACCCGTAAACTGCTCGCGCACCTGGATATTCACACGCCGCTCACAAGCTTCCACGCCCACAGCGGCGCCGCCCGCTTGGAACGCATTCTTCGGACTCTGGATGAAGGAAAAACCGTTGCCTTGGTGACGGATGCCGGCACGCCCGGTATAGCCGATCCCGGACAGCCGCTTATCTCCGCCGCCGTGGAAAGTGGAATTGCGGTCATCCCGGTGCCGGGACCAACCGCGTCTGCTGCCGCCGTGTCCATTGCCGGTTTTCCGGGGAGCATGTTCTGTTTCTTGGGTTTCCTGCCGCGCCGCCCGTCTCGACGCAAGCGCGTACTCGCAAGTGTGGCGGAGTTACCGTTTTCACTTGTGATCTACGCTTCACCCTACCGCTTGGTGAACGATCTCAAGGCATGCCAAGAGTGCCTTGGCAATCGCGAAATCATGGTCGCCCGTGAGTTGACCAAGATTCACGAGGAAGTGCTGCGCGGTACGATTACGGAGATGTTGGCTCACTTCCAGGAAATCGAGCCACGCGGAGAATTCACCTTGGTGGTGCGCGGTGTGGCCGTGCGGTGATGCGCGTATAATCCACGGTAGGAGCATGGGAGAGAGCCGGTTCCTATCGGTATCGCGCGCACACTGCATTGGGTGAGCGGCGTTGCCAGAAACACGGCTGGAGCGACAATGTAGGGGCACGACATGTCGTGCCCCTACGTCTCAAAATGCTGTCACCTAGCGGGCGCGCGAGAATTCAAGACATGGCTAAAGACATACCAATTTTCGTAAGGGAGAACAACGCATGAATGAGAAACTGGCCCGTGATGGCGGCACGCCGGTGCGGACGGCGCCGTTTCCCACCTGGCCGGTGTGGGACGGCGTGGATGAAAAGGCGCTGCTGGCAGCCTTGCGTTCCGGCGAGTGGGGACGCAATTCCGGCACGCAGGTGGTTGAATTTGAAGAGGAATTCGCGGCCTTTCAGGGCACGAAGTACTGCATTGCGCTTGTCAACGGCACATGCGCGTTGGAACTCGGCCTGCGGGTGCTGGATGTAGAGTTTGGCGATGAGGTGATCGTGCCGTCGTACACGTTTGTCGCTACCCCAGCCGCGCCGCTCTTCCTGGGCGCTATTCCCGTGTTTGCCGACATTGACCCCGACACGTTCGAGCTCGATCCCGCTGCGGTCGAGGCTGCCATTACGCCGCGCACCAAAGCAATCATCCCGGTGCACATCGCCGGTCAGCCGCCCGACATGGACGGCATTCTGGCGGTAGCGAAAAAGCACGGTCTGCGCGTGCTGGAAGATGCCGCGCAGGCCCACGGCGCTTCCTGGCGCGATCAGGGCGTGGGCGGCGTTGGTGACCTCGGCAGCTTCAGCTTTCAGTCGAGCAAGAATCTCAACGCCGGTGAAGGCGGCGCGGTTTGCACGAACGACCAGGAGTTGGCCGAGCTGACCTGGTCGGTGATGAACGTGGGACGCCTGCGCGAGGGCGCCTGGTACCAGCACGAGCGCTTGGGCTGGAACTACCGCCTCAGCGAGTTCCACGGCGCGCTGCTGCGGGCGCAACTCACCCGTGTGCCCGAGCAGATGGCACTCCGCGAGGCCAATGCCCGCTACCTGGATACTCATCTCGCGGAGATTCCCGGCATTACGCCCCAACATCGTCCGCCGCAGGTGACCGGCCACGCCCACCATCTCTATATGCTGCGCTATGACAAGGCGGCTTTCGGCGGCAATGACCGCGCGGCGTTTATCAAGGCGCTCAATGCGGAGGGCATCCCCTGTTCACCAGGCTACGACTGGCCCTGCCACGAGCAGAATGCCGTCAAGAATTCGGTGAGGGACATTCTGCAAAAACTCGGCCGCACGGACGATCCGCTGGACCGTCCCCTGCCCAACACCGACCGCATCGCCCACGAGGAAGGGGTCTGGCTGTCGCAAAGTGTGCTGCTCGCAAAAGAAGCGGACATGCAGCAGATCGTGGACGCCGTGGCAAAGGTGCAGGGGGCGTTTAGTGTTGAGAGAACCGCGGAGCGAGTGTGAGCCCCAGGTTGGATCCCATGTTGTCGGTTGACTGTGTAGCGCGGGGGCTTGTCCCCCGCTCCGGTGCAGAGTGCGAGAGGGAACCTTTCTCACCCTGCATGCTGCGACAGAGGCTTCGTGGAGCCCTCAGCAAAGACGGTTCGTCCAGCGTGGCTCGATCAAAATGCTCCAATTCGCGGGTGTCGCGATAGCATAGCCGTTCGCCATGGGTATAGTCGAAGGGCAAAGGGCGGGATCATGCTGCCAGCTTGTGCAGCGCGGAGGCTTGTCCCCCGCTCCGGGTTTCACATGATTCGCAAAACGTAATACAGATGGATTCCCGCGAAAGCGGGAATGACGGGCGGATTGTTGCCACTGGCTTCTTCCGAGCGCGATTGCGGCAGACGATTACTAAGAGACACAGCGGCAGACGATTGCTAAGAGACGCTGTGTAGCTTAGCTCGCTGTAAGCACAAACTCAGTCCCATCCTCGACCGCCGCGGTCCAGACCAGTGTGCCGTCTTTCATCTGTGAGGAGACTGCCCTGCCGTTGACCGTGGCATTACGCCAGGGCGTTTGGGCGCGGAACGTTAATTCACGGGCGGTCACGTCGTCGCGCAGGCCGTTGAGGGATACGGTGCACGTCGCGCGGTCGGAGCCATTAGCCGTTACCGCCACCGAAGAAGCCCTGCGCAGAAGCGTATACTCCACGACGTCTTCCGGCACCGTCGCCCACAGTTCGTTGCCCCAGAGAGCCCGCACCTCACGCAGGCGCGCATCCAAGATTGAAGGCGTCATGCAGCGGTTCCAGAGGCCGGGGCCGTTAGCTGCGGGCAGGCGGTCGACCACGATATGCGAAATGTCCACGAGCCAGTGGCCGCGCGTGGTCTCTTTCCTCAGTTCACCCGGGAAGGCATCCCGCGTGTGGCGGTAGAGCGAGGCCGACGGCTCCTGGAGCCAGCCTTCCAGATCGCGTCCGATGGTGGCGCGCATGATGTCCCATACGTCGTAGTCGGACGTATTCCACGGGTAGCCGATGCTGAGCATGCCTTGGTAGCCCGCTGCCTGCGCCACAGGCAGGATCTTGTCGGCGATGCGCAGGTTGCCCCAGTAGGCAAACAGCCGTACCGGCTGACCGGTCGCCTTCTCCAGTTCCCACTTGCTCAGGCGCACTTCCAGGTCCAGGTCGATGCCGTCCTGGTCCGTCGGCACGTGGGTGTGGGAGTGGCTGCTGATCGTCCACCCCTTGCCTATGAGGAACCGCAACTGTTCCGGGTTCATATAAAAAACCTCGCGCATCGAGGTGCCGCGTTCCAGGCGCTGCTGGCCTAAGTGCCCGCTCACGGTGCAGACGTGACCGGGAATGTCGTGTTCCTCGTGAATCGGGAACGAGTTACAAATGGCGTCGATAGTGCCTTCATCGTAGGTCATGGAGTAAACAAACTGGGCGTCGTATTTCCAGGGTGTGATCTCTACCTGGATTTCAGTCGCGTCATTCAAGGCAGACTCCTTCTGTGTGCAGAGGGTGCGTCGATTACGTGCAAGCCCCTCAACCGTTCATACTCCGACAAGCTCAGCACGAACGGTTGAGGGGCTATCGTTCGGCCGCAAGGGGAGCCTGCAAGCACCTGCGCCTCGGTCAAATTCAGGCTCCCGTGGGAGGGCATACTCTACGCCGGCCCTCCTGCGCTGTCACATATCCGCAGGACGGTCTCCTGCGTGATGTAGTCATGCTCTTTCGTGTAGGGAAACGCCATTTCGCCGCGGATGCAGGCGGCGAGTTCCACCAGGTCGCGCTCGTAGCGAGGGATGTTCTCAAAGGGCACGTCTTGCCAGCCGGCCTGAAAACCGCCGCGCGGCTCATTGAGGAAGAGGCGTCCCGCCGGTGGTTCCAGGGGTGTCAGAACGATGCTGCCCTCACTGCCGCAGACGGCGAAGTGCCGCCGGTCCTGCGAACCTTGCTCGAGGAGCGAACTCTCTATAATTCCCACCGCCTGTGCGTATTCCAGCACGGCCACAGTGTTGTCCGACATTGTGACGTCAAACTGCCCGTCCTCGCGCAGGAAGGACGTGACCTTTTCCGGGCGACCCATGATCAGCGTGATCATGTCGAGCAGGTGACAGCCCAGTTCCAGCATGATGCCGCCCGGGTAGTGTGACAGCCGGTTGCGGGTGTCGGGATCGCTCGCGGAGTTGATGCCGCCGCGCACGTAATGAACATCGCCCAGCCAGCCCTCCCGCACTGCCTGCCGCACCAGGTCGAAGCCGGGATTGTAGCGGAACATGTAGCCCATTTGGATGATGAGTTCCTGCTGCGCGGCCTTGTCGAGGATTGCCTTCCACTCGCCGAGGTCCGTGCCCGCCGGCTTGTCGAGATGGATATGCTTACCGGCGTCGATGGCTTTTGCTCCCAATGGCAGCAGTTGGGGCACCTCGCTTTCGACGCAGATCATCTGGATGGTGGGGTCGTCGAGGACTTCCGCTTCCTCCAGCCACGCAACGCCGTCCCAGTTGGCTTCCTGCTGCCGCTGCTGACGCCAGCTTGCATCCGGCTCGCAGACGCCCACCAGTTCCCATTCTGGAAAGTTTCGGAGCACGTTGAGCTTGCCGAGCGCATGCGAATGCCCTGTGCCGAGAACTGCGCAGCGAATTGGTTCCACTAGCTCATCACCTCACCCTCGCTAGATAAAGTCTGAAGATTCTTTGTCAGTATACTTGGCAGCTAGACAGGGCACAAAGCAACCGCACGCGAAGGACGCCGCGCGAATGGCGGCGATGTGCGCGACGCAAGCTGTCGCTGTATGGTATAGATTGGGCTGGCGCCGCGGCTAGTGAGAGCGGCCGACGGCAAGACGACAGCGGATTGGAACCTAAGTACAACGAACGGTAGTGGGAGGAAACACACATGAAGCTTGTCACGTATGCGCAGGATAGCGGCCCGCGGGCGGGATTGCTGGACGGAGGCCACGTTTACGATTTGCAGGACGCTGCTGACGCATTCACGGCACAGGCCGGTGCGGTCGGCGCGAAACTGCCAAGTGACGTCAAGGAACTGCTTGAATTGGGCGATGTTGGTCTGGGCCAAGCGCGGCGCGTGTTGGCATTCGCGCAAGAGCAGGGCGGTGAAGCGCCGTTTGCTCACGGTGCAGCCGACGTGACCCTGCTGCCCCCCATTACGCAGCCGAGCAAGATTATTTGCCTGGCCGGGAATTTTGCCGACCACATTCGCGAGGGCGGCGATGTGCCGCCGGAGAAGTCGCAACAGACCCCCCGCTACTTTTGGAAACCCAATTCCGTGCTCGTGGGCCAGGACCAGCCGGTGCGGCTGTGGGAGATGTCAGCCAATGTGGACTGGGAACTTGAGCTGGCTGCCGTCATCGGCAAAGCCGGCCGCGACATTTCCGCTGCCGATGCGCCTAAACACATCGCCGGTTATACGATCTTCAACGATATCTCGTCGCGGGACATGAACCTGCCGTGGGAGCGCGAGGAGCGCGAGATGGACGACTTCTTCGACTGGCTGAACGGCAAGTGGTTCGACACCCACGGCCCCATGGGACCGTTCATCGCGACGGCGGATGAGATTCCCGATCCCCACAACCTCGCCATGTCGCTCAGCGTCAACGGCATCGAGCGGCAGCGGGGCAACACCGGCCAGATGATCTTCAATTGCTTCGAGCTCATCGAGTACCTTACGCGCATCATTACGCTGGAGCCCGGCGACGTGATCTCGACCGGCACACCGGCCGGAGTCGGCGCGGCAGCCGGGGCATCCCTCAAGGACGGCGACCAGATCGAGGCGACCATCGAGCGGCTGGGAACCCTGCGCAATCCAGTGATCGGGTAGCCGAGAAGCAGCGCAGTTTTGGCAAGCGCACCTACTGCTCCAGAGTTGTAGCCCGTCGAGCAGGGCACAGTAGGTGCGTATCGCTGTCGCAAAGTCTGTGGGGTGCGGCATGACATAAGGCGGTTACAATGCCGGAGAGTCGGCGCACCCTGCAAGTTACGGGTAGTCTCGCTTGCTCAATTTCGTCGTCTGCACGCCAGACGCGCCTGCGATGACGCAGCCGCTCTGAACACGCCTGGGCGACACGGGTGGTAGAATGAAATTAATGCAACCCGGAAGTGGAAAGCGAGCGTGAAAGCGAAATGCGTGTATGGAGGTGGTGGCAGTTAGTTCTGGCTGGCGTCCTTTTGACGCTGGCTCTCAGCGCGTGCACGCCGAGCATTCCATTCTTTTCGTCAGGTGACGAAGCCGGCCTTGAAGAGTTGCTCGCCAACGGACAGGAAGCCTTGCAGAAGGGCGACTTGGATTCGGCGTTGGATATCTATAACGAGGCCGTTGACAAGTATCCCAATGAATCGCATCCCTACCACCAACGTGCCCTGGTACACGCGCAGAGTGGTGACATCGAGAACGCGCTGCGCGACATGGACCGCTCAATTGAGCGCGATCCCACTGATGCCAGCCATATCTTCTTCCGCGCGGGCATATACCTCAACATAGGAAACTTGCAGGGCGCGCTGGAAGACCTCACGCGCCTCATCGAACTTGATCCTAACTTTGTGGAAGCGTATCTTGCGCGGGCCTCGATTTACTACGCGCAGAATCGCTTAGACGAGGCGTTGGCAGACCTCGGCACGGCAATTCAACTGCGCCCCAATGAAGCTGAGCTCTACTTCCGCCGCGCCAGCCTCTATTTGACGCAAAACGACTATCAAGGCGCCATAGACGACCTATCGAAGGCGGTTGAGATAAATGCCGAGTACGCCGAGGCCTATTACGTGCGCGGTCTGGTGCAGCAGGTGCAGGGCGATTTGGAGTCGGCGTTCGCTGACTTGAGCAAAGCGGTTGAGTTGGCGCCGGACCAGCCGCAACCTTATGTTGCCCGCGCGGGTATCTTACAGGAAATGGAGCGCTATGAGGACGCGCTCACAGACTTGCAGCAAGCAATCAATATAACGCCGCAGAGTCCCGAACCGTATGCAGCGCGTGCCGAGGTATATCAGGCGATGGGCCAGCTTGCCCGCGCGCTCGATGATGCGAATCGCGCCATTGACTTGGGGCAGGGCGACCCGCGCTTCCTCGTGACCCGTGCGGCGATCCTCGCGGCGCAGGACAACAACACGCAGGCTTTGCGAGACCTCGACAGTGCCGTGGAGATAGATCCCGGCTTGGCGCAGGCATTCCTGCAGCGCGGGGAGATCTACGAAAAGCTGGGCGAAAAAGATAAAGCGATAGAGGACTTTACCCGCGTTCTCTCCATACCTGCTTCGGAACAGATGCTCGAGCAGGCCCGGGCGGCCCTGGCTCGTCTACGGAGCTAGCCCGCGTTCGGCCAAAGGCCCGCTGCAGCCGGATGCGATGTGCACCGGTCGCCTCGGTGATACGCAACCATTGCAGGCAGCGGCGAGCGAAACTTAGATAAGCCTATTGCAGGAGGCTCTCGCTGGGCGAATTGCGCTCAGGCCTGGCCGCCTTCTCTTCAGCGAGCGTTCGTAACGGCGCCGCTGCGCCACTCCGCCCCCTCCCCGGTTGTAGCCGGCGTCTGGTCCTTCCACAGCTCCGGCTGTTCCATTGCGGAAAGCAGCCCCAGGAGGATACCCAATAGGATGCCGATGCTGTGCACGAAGAGACTATCGACGAGGCTGTGCGCGGAGAATGCCGCCAGACTGCCCATCAGGCCCAGGCCGAGGATGCGAGCCCACGCATTGGGCGCGTGCCGCCAGGCACGGACGGCCAAGCGCCAGACGAGAATCAGGAAGAGCATGAAGGCGGTGAAAGTCAGCAGGCCGCCCTCTGCGGCCAGATTGAGATAGTAGTTGTGGGCATGGCCGACGCCGCTCGGCCAGCCTTGTAGGGCATAGGTCTCGTATGCTCTTGGGTAATTGCCGATGCCCACGCCCAAGAAGGGGTTGTTGGCGAACATCTGCCAACCTGCGTACCATTGCGAGACTCTCTCCAAGATTGCCCAATTTTCGGGATTGGGACCGGCGCGCAGCTCTTGTACCAAGCGTGAGCCGTACACAAAGAGATCGGTTACGCGTCCCAAGACTGCGTCCGGCAGTATCCTCAACATCAGTGCGATTATCAGTCCCGTAATGCCGAGATAGGCCAGCGCAACGGCCCGCCGGCGGTTGACGTGGCTCTCAAGCAGCCAGACCATGCTTAGCGCCGCCAGGGTTCCCAGCCAGGCGCCGCGGGAGAGGCTGACGGCAATGCCGATTGCGAGCGCGCTGCTTACACCCCAAGCTGTCAGTCGCAGACCGGGTTTCGGCGCGGAGAGAGCGATTGCGAGGGCGATTGGCAGCAGCAGCGCGAGGTACCCTCCGTAAGGGTTTGGCTGTCCGAACGTGCCGTACGCGCGCATCAGTACGCCCCCCGCCAGAAAGTGGGGCGGACCAATTTGAAACGCTACCTGCACGAGGCCGATACCCACTTCTGCCAGGGCCGCGAGCAGCAACACACCAACCAACGCCGCGAGCACGCGGCGGTTTTGGACCGTGGTAGCGGTAACCAGGTAGATTACGAACAACTCAGACCACTTGCTAATCTCCTTGAGGCTCAGCAGCAGACTTTCAGCCGCAAGCGCGGAGAGACACATAGGAACGAGCACGATTACGATGGGGATCGTCAACGAGGGTAATGCAGAAATGCGCCACCGTCCGGCGATCAAGCCTGCGAGCCAAGCGAGGAGAAGGAGCAGGACTAACGGCTCGTTGACTGTGATCTCTACGTTGTCCGGCAAGCTGATTGTGCGCACTCTGCCAAAGGGCACGGTGAGCAGGAGCGCGCCGACGCCCGCAACCGGATAGGCGAAGATGACGAGAATGCCGGCCAGCGCACCAACTGTAACGATCGTCCACAAAGGCGGCAAGAACCAGGCCGCCAGGAGGACGGCGCACAGCGCCACGATGCCGAGCAACCGCCATCGTTGCAGCGCGACGCGTTGGCGTCTGTGAATGAGATTGGAAAGAGCCGTGCTCTGTTCTATCATGGCTTTCACTATAGCATGGGGTCGTGTGCCGCCAGGACTGGAATCCCGGAGGCTGTCCGGCCGCCTGCATGACCTCTATTCTTGCGGCACGAGGTGAATTGCATGTCCTGCGGCGTTATTTCTCAATGCACACGTGGGTAAGAGAGGGACGTTGTGAAGCGAGCGCGCAGGCCGCTGCGGTGGCAGGAAGTAGCCCAAGCCGTCCGGCGGCAACGAATAGGCCGCCGCTTCTTCTATCGCGCTGAAGTCGATTCCACCATGGAAGTGTGCCAGGCGCTGGGGCGGGCAGGCGCGGCATCCGGCGGGGTAGCGGTGGCAGACGCCCAAACCGCCGGGCGGGGACGGCAGGGGCGTTCATGGCTCGCGCCGCCGCAGAGCAGCTTACTATTCTCGATATTGTTGCGGCCTTCTCTACCCCGAAGCGAGTGGCCGCACGTCCTGTGGCCGTTTGCGTTGGCCTTGCATGAAGGCATCGAGCGCGTGACCGGCCTGCGCGCGGCGATCAAGTGGCCGAATGATCTGGTCGCGCGCGGCAAGAAGCTTGGGGGCCTGCTTGCTGAAACCTCCGCCGACGGCGTGGTGGTTGGCGCGGGGCTCAACGTGAACTTCCCCGCGGCGGATCTCGCTGTGGACCAACCGTTCACCACGCTCTTAGACGAACTGGGGGAAGTGGTTTCTCGCGAAGAGTTGCTGATCGCTTGCCTGCAGTCGTTCGAAGCATGGTACGCCCGCTGGCTTGCGGACGCGGATGAGGTCTGGCAAGCGTGGCGGGCCGAAGCGTACCTCATTGGCCGGCAGGTGCAGATTGTTGACGGCGATAAGCGGCACAGCGGTCTCGTGGTCGACCAAGACCGGGATGGATATCTCTGTGTGCGCACCGAGTCTGGTAAGGTGCTGCGGCACGCGGCCGGCGACGCGCAGGTCCGCATTGACGACTAAAGGTGGCGGAAGGGGCATGCGGACAGCGGGCGCTGTGCCCAATAAACGCGTTCAGTTGAAGGAGAATCACGCTACTGAGCACCAGCGCTTTCGGACACGCCGGATAGAGTCCCGTCGCCCGCCCCGCGCAGGACCGTCAAGCTACGCTGGCGGCCCTTTTCTAACCGTGGATTGAGAGCGGGCTGCTATTCCTGGGCCTCGGCATCCCCTTGGTTCAACTCAATCACAACGCGGCGTTCGTCGCCGGTGCCCGTGGAATGGGTCTCAACGGCATCGTCTTCCGAGAGCGTAAGATGGATGATGCGCCGCTCGTGGGGCGGCATCGCTTCTAATGTAATCGGCTTGCCGTTCTCACGGACGAGGTCGGCCAAGCGACGCGCCATGCCTATGAGCAGTTCCTCGCGCCGTTGGCGGTAGCCGCCGATGTCTACCACCACGAGATCATGCTCACCGAGCTGTTTTGTCAGCATGAGATTGTAGAGGAACTGGATCGAACGCAGCGTGGTCCCCCGTTTGCCGATGAAGGCGTCGGTGCCCTCGCCGGTAACATTGAGGCGGAGCGGTTCGGTGCCGGAAACTGCAATCGTGACCGCGCTGCCCAGGTGATGAAAGAACTCGCGGAGCAGCTCCATTGCATCGTCAAGCTGTTCCTGAGAGAGCGGCAGATCGGATGGCTCCGCCTCGGCCTCAGGAGCGTCTGCAACCTCCGGTGCCTCTTCCTGGTCGGCTTCTTCAGCCGCGCCCTCGGGTTTCAACTCCACCAGCACGCGGCTTTCCTCCCCGCCAAGGCCGAAAAGCCCGCCGGTACCTGCGCTGAGGACGCGAACGGTCACGGCGTCGCGGGAGGCGCCGAGTTCTTCAAGAGCACTTTGGATTGCTTCTTCGACTGTTTTGCCTGTTGCTTCAACGCTTTCCGCCACCTTTTTTCTTCTCCCTCCTGCGCGACCTTGATTTGCCGCTAGCGGGCGCTTGATTGGAGGCGCCGTCTGTCTGACCGTCGGCGACATCGAGGCCGAGTTCCTGTAACGTCGTTTCGGTTAAGTCGGGAATGCCACTACGATTTCCCCCGCCGAATGATAACCCACCCAAGAGTCCGCTTGGGCGGCTTGGCGCCTGCTCTGTTTGCGGCAGCTTGGGCGCCTGAGACGGCTCCGGTTTCTTCCCTTCAGTTTTCTTAGGCGCACTTGGTGCAGCTTGGGTCGTTTTGGGCTTCTCCGTTTCCTTGTTTCCCGTCGGCGCGTCCGCCGGCGCGGTTACCGGTACGCTGAGGCTCTTGTCCCGCATGATGAACCACTGCTGACCGACGCTGAATATATTCGATACCACCCAGTATAGGGCAAGTCCCGCGGGAAACTGCATTGCAAAGAAGACGATCATGATGGGCATGAACTGCATCACGTTCTGAATCATCTGCTGCTGCGGGTCCGTCGTCATGCGATTCATCATCATCCGCTGCACGACCCATTGCGTGGCGCCGGCGGTGAGCGCGAACACGCCTGGCAAGCCGAAGGGGAGTTCGATGCCCGGGGGCAACCAGACGTCCGGTTGGGCAAGGTCGGAGATCCAGAGGAACGCCATTTCCAGGTTGGCGCTGTCTCTCGTCACACCGATGATGGCCCAATAGAGCGCAAAGAGAACCGGAAGTTGGGCTAACTGGGGCAGGCAACCCATCAGCGGATTTACACCGTGCACCTTATAGAGTTCCATCTGCGCCTGCGCCATGGCTTGGCGGTCGCCTTTGTGTTGCTTTTGCAGCTCCTTGAGACGAGGGGACAGCAACTGCATGCGGCGCGAGGAGCGGAGACTCGTTACGCTAAGCGGAAAGAGGATAAGGCGTACGATGATGGTAAAGATGATGATGGCGATGCCGAAACTCGGCACGCCCGCGGATTCAGTCAGATCGTAGAGACGGAGCAACCCGCTCTGCAAGCCGCCGACGAGGATGTCGTTCCAAAGACTGCTAAAGAATTCCACTGGATCCGTTATCTCACCTTGTCTATCATAGCAATTGTCATTACGCGCCGGACTCTTGTCTCGCTGCGGAATACTTTCACTAGGGTCACAACAACTGTCCCATTCTGCTCGGTAGGGTACTACGCCTGCCGCGGCCGGCTTTGCGCCGCGGACTTGCCGGCGGCAAGCTCAGGCACAGGGTCGACGCCGCCCGGATGAAATGGATGGCACCGCGCAATCCGTTTCAAGCCCAACCAGCCGCCCCGGATCAGCCCGTATTCGGCGATAGCATTGTAACAATACTCGGAGCACGTGGGCGCATAGCGGCAGCTTGGCCCCAGCAGCGGCGAAATTGCCAGCCGGTACGCTTGAATGAGCCGCAAGGCTACTGTGCTGCTCAGGGACACGAGGCATCTACTCCAAATTCTTTACGCGAGGCCGTCCGAAAAAGCCTCACGGTAGCTACAATCGATAGTCAGGGGGCAGCAAGCGCGCGCGCCTGAGTGCTGTGTGCACGTGTCGGTGAAGCTCCCAGAAGGGGGCGTTCGCTGCTCCTCGTCGAGCAATGAAGACGAGGTCCATGCCCGGCTGGAGATACGGATAATGCAGGCGCATGGATTCGCGCAGGCGCCGCCGGACGCGGTTTCGCGTTACAGCATTGCCGACGCGCTTCGAAGCAACAAAACCGCAGCGGCTGCGCGGGAGGTGGTTCGGCCTGACAATCAGTCTGATGGTGTGCGCCGACCACGCTTTGCCCTGGGCCAGGACGGCAGCAAAGTCACGTTGTTTCTTGATCTTCTCCGTTTGGTTCAATCCTCACGCAGAGCCTGCAAAACCGGCGAAATGCTCTGACGACTGCTGCTCTCGCACTGCCACCATGGGGGCACGTCAGAACAATGCGCACTGAACGGAAAGGATGAAGAAGGGCGAGCAGGCTCAGACAGAAAGCTGCGAGCGCTGTTTTTCGCGCCGGTGCTTGAGTATCCGTCGTCCCGCTCGCGTGGACATGCGCGCCCGAAAGCCATGTCTGCGCGACCGGCGCCGCACTTTTGGTTGATAGGTTCTTTTCGGCATCCAGTAGTATCCTTCTTTCCTTTGTCTGCTTCTAATATAGCATTCCGCTGAATCTACGGTCAAAGCACGCGCGGGGCCGCACTGCAAGCGCGCCGCAGTTGTTTCCACGCAGCAGTGTGCTTGTCAATATGCTAAATTCTTAAGCAGCGGGCGCTTGAGGCATTGAAGAGAATCCCAATTGGGCGAGCCCATTGGAGGAAACATCGCAGGCACCTCATAGGCGCCCTTGGTCGCAAAATCCGGTTTCCGGCCAATCCGGCTAGTCCTAGGCGCTGGTGCGAATGATGAGGTACGTGATCGGCGCGTCGCCGTTATTGCGGAGTCCGTGACGCGTACCCTCGGGTGCAAACAGGGCGGCCATGGCTTCCATGGGATGCTCGTCGTCGTCCAGAGTTGCCATGCCGCTGCCGGAGATGAGAAACACGATCTCTTCCCCCTCGTGCTCGTGTGGGGGATGAGCGGCTTCTCCGGGGTTGATCGAGGATAAGTGCAGGCGCAAGCTCTCCGCGCCGGTCTCCTCCCCGACGAATGGCAAAGAGAACCCGCGCTCGTGCATGCGCTTGCGCGCTTCGTCCCACGGGACAATGACAGGCTTTTGCATCGGATATTCCTTTCCCAATGTGGATCAAACTCATTGCATGCTTCGCAAACCGGTCCTTCAGTTGTCTCTCACGACCGTTATACAACTCAATGGCGGGGGAAGAACGTGTCCACCAGCTTCTCTACGTCCGTCGGCGCGCAGCCGAACCTGTCCAAGAAGCTCTCGTGGATAAGTTCCTCGCAGTGCGTCGTCTGTTGCAAAGGCAAGGGGATCGTGGTACGGTCGCTGCCGCCGGATTCCCTCATCGCGATATCCATCTCCTGATCGAGGCGGGCAGCGCGTGCGCCATAGGCGGGCTCGGTATCCTCGCGTACGGCGGTGGCAATACTGAGCAGTTCGTCGGCGACCTGCACCTGACCCTCGGTCAAGGCATACTGACGGAATGGATTCTCCCAAATTACCGACCTGTCGGGAAGCGCTACCTCTAGGCGTTCGAGGATTTCGACGCCGTTGCGCTCACTTGTGATGCGCTGGGGCAGGGCCGGCGTAGACTGGGCGCCTGTCAGCAAATCAGCGGACGGAACCGCGTGGACCTCCTCGCCCACGATTGCGCCATGGGTCCCATCGATCTGCGAGAAGCGAATCACACCCCGGCCGAGCGAGCGGGCGTGTATGACGTTGGAATATGCAGAGAACGCGGTGACCCCGTTGGCGAATTCAATGATGCCGATGGAAAGACTTTCGCTCTCGTGATGCCGCAGCATCCGGTCGATGATGGGTACGACGGGGCTGGTATGGGAGATGCCCATGATCGCCGTGGGATTCGCTCCCGCCCAGATGCGCAGGACGCTCATGCCATGGTCGCCGCCCTCCTCGAAGATGCGGTAGATGCGGCTGACGGTACCAATCGCGCCGGAATCGATGACTGCCTGCCGGAGACGAAGGAGCGGCTGGCGATGGTAATTCTCCGCAACTTCCAGTTTCACACGATTCTGCTGGGCGGTTTCGATCATGAGATCGGCGAGAGGCAACGTAACCGCAATGGGTGTCTCGACGATTTGGTGAATACCGCGATTGGAGAAGAAGCAACTCAGCGCGTGGTGCGAGACTCCCGGCACCACCACGTCGGCAATATCGAGCCTTTCGTTCTCTACGAGGTCGCGGGCCGAGGTGTAGGCTCTGCACCCATAGCGGGCAGCTACTTCCTGCGCCCGTTCCTCGGTTGCGTCGCAAACCGCGACAAAGTTGAACACGTCGTCGAGTGCGGCGAGAACCGGCGCATGCGCGCCGGCCCCCCGCCGTCCGGCGCCTACGAGAGCGATATTGAGACGGTCCATAGTTAGAGCCTCCTCTGCAATACAAACGAGACGTCACGCCAGGTCACAATTGCCGTGTATTCGGTAGAAACCTCCTTTCCTGCTGGCGCAACCCGGCATTGAGTCGCTGCCCGAGCTGTAAGAGCCTTAGAGATCTTGGGTTAGCCGGTGCGCTGCGCCCTCCAAGTTTTCTGTTCTTTGTCCCTGCGACTCGCTGCGGAGATGTTGTCTATCCGCTTGACAGTATGAAGTATTGCCGCGCTCAATTGGGGCGCACTCCCGTCATTGCCATTCTATGGTACGCTGGCGGGTGCTGAAAAGGAGATAGGAGAGAGACATGACTGAACCACTGCGAATCGAGGTCACGCGCGGCGACCTGGTTGAGAGCGTGCATCGCGCGCACGCCGCGGTAGTGGATTCTGCCGGAAGAATCCTGCACGCTGCCGGTGACCCCGAACGCGTGACGTTTCTGCGTTCGTCGGCGAAGCCGATCCAGGCGCTCGCGATGGTTGAGAGCGGCGCCGCGGCGAAGTACGAGTTTACCGACCGTGAAGTCGCGGTCATGTGTGCCTCGCACCATGGCGAGCCGTTCCACGTGACCGCAGTACAGAGCATACTGCAGAAGATTGGCCTGGATGAAAGCGCGCTTGCCTGTGGCACGCATGCGCCAACCCACACGCCGAGCGCGGAGGCGCTCATCCGCGCCGGTGCGCACCCGCGCAAGATTCACAACAACTGTTCCGGTAAGCACGCCAGCATGCTCACCCTGTGCCAGCACTTTGGGTGGCCCATAGCGGACTATACAGCTCCGGACCACCCGGCGCAGGCGCGGCTGCGTCAGGTCTTGGCGGAGGTGTCCGGCGTGGCTCCGGCGGATGTCTATGTGGCCGTAGACGGGTGCAACGCGCCGGTGTTCGCGATTCCACTGAAGAACATTGCTCGCGCATTCGGGGTGCTTGCGCGACCTGCCGGCGTTTCGGCTGAGCGTGAGGCCGCAGCCCACCGCATCTCCCGTGCGATGCGTGCGCATCCAGAAATGGTAGACGGTACCGGCGGCTTTACCACCGACCTCATGCGCGTTGCGGGCGACAACATCGTTTCCAAGAGTGGCGCGGAAGCGCTCTTTTGCGCCGGTGCGTTGTCCCAGGGCTTGGGCATTGCCATCAAGATCGAAGATGGCAACGCGCGCGCGCATCCAATCTTGGTGCCGCAGGTCTTGGCGGCGCTGGGGGTAATAAGCGCAGATCAACAATACCGGCTTCGCGAACTCCACGCTCCGGAAGTCTGCAACACCGCCGGGGTCGCGGTGGGAGAGATACGGCCGCGAATTACCCTAACGGACGGAACACATTCCACATGAGCAGGACGGCGGCTATCGCGCCTACGGCGCCATATTCCAACACGCGCGAGAAGCCAAGCTGTTTGGCATGGAAGGCACGGGCCATGCCAAGAACAATGTGAACGTGCAGCAAGAGCGCAAGCGCTACCTGGAATGTCGGCAGCGGCCAATAGGTGAGCGCCCACGCAACCTCACCTGTGACGATCGCAATCAAAACGCTATACCGCTGCGTGGCGTCGCGCGGCAGTCCTTCGCGAAAGAGGATGGAGACACCGGCAGCGTACGCAGCAATGGCGCCAAGCGCGGCATGCAGCGCGATGTGCAGATTCCACGTGTTGAACGTGGCAAAGAGCATGGTGACCGCAATGTAGACAATTGCTTGGTTGGGCCAGGTGATGGGACGCGCGGGGCGGCTGAAGTGGCTCTGGTGATAGTCCACAATTGCGATGAGGAACAGAATGCCGAAGAGAGCGCTCCCAAGTAAGGCTGCCCGTTCGTTAGGTATGGTCCGCCAAAACAGGGTGCTCGCTATCGTCAGCAGGAGTGGCGTCAGCATCCACGCTGGATCACCGCCGCCAGCGGAAACCACTTGACGTAATGCCGCTATTTCGACGGCCAGCAGTACAACGACCGCGATGGCCAGGAGCGGCATGGTGGCCCGCAATGTGAGCAGGACGCCAGTGGTAGCGATCGCGCTCAGCACGAAGAGGCGATCGAATTGTAGTCGTTGGTACCAGTCTCGCACGGTGCGTGTCTACTCCCAAGGGGCAGCATAGCACGTTTTCGCTTTTGACTCGCAATACTCCCAGGGCTATACTTTAGGTAGCAAAATGGGGTGAATAAATCCATCCTTGCGCAGAGCGGCGACGTAGCCAAGTGGTAAGGCGAGGGTCTGCAAAACCCTTATACAGCGGTTCGATTCCGCTCGTCGCCTCCAACAATTCTAGTTGCTACACCAACCTGTGACAGTCTGTCTTCGAAGCGCCCTCTGGGGCGCTTCTGCCTTTACTAAGTATTTCGACTGAGGCCGCTCCCGTTCGCACGCCCAGAATTGCCCCGATACTGTGCAGTAGCCCTATATGTACCTCAAGGCAGCCGCAAGACGAGCGGCTTGCCGCGCCGTTTGTCCTGGACGCAGCGAACAGTGCGCAATGACAGGACATAGTGCCACTACACCAGAAATGACTCGAGAACGTGACGCAGCGCGACCAGTTGTTGCTGGATACGGTCGGAGAGAGGCAGCCGGCCCGGTGTTTCGAAGCCCACTACCCGCCGGATGACGCCGTGCCGCAGCAGCGTGGGTTCGAGCGCGCCTGAGCGGCTCGCGCGCACGGAGCCGGGGTTCGAGACTACGAGCCCGTTGCGGTTGTAGTTGCCGTCCACCTGATTGCCGGCGCAGACGGCGTACCCCTGGGACTCGATTGCATCCAACAGCGCCACGTCGTCAGCGATGATTTGGGAAAATAGCGCGCGCTCCCGGACGCCGCTCTCATACATGTAGAAGCAGTGTGCGGACACGTCTTCGTGGAGCGAGACCAAGAGTTCCGCTCGTTCGCGGCGGAGGAAGTCCAGCACAATCTCGTTTTCCGGCTGTGCCGTGGGCCGCTCGAAGTGGCGGTTTAGGTCTACATTCCCGTTGCCGCGAATGCCGCGCGCATAGCCGACTGGGTTGATCAGGGGCAGAAACAGAATACGGCAGCGTGCCAGCATGGCGTGGGTAGCCGCGTCTTCCCAGAATTGGCGTAACGCGAGCGGCCCCGCAATCTCGTCGCCGTGCGTGCCTGCGAGGATTATAGCGCTGCGCGGGCCGTCTCCCACACTTCCGGCAAGAACCGGAAAGCGCAGACCGAACCGCTCCACCACGCCGATCTCGGTCAACGTAAATTGGGGAAAACGAGAGGCGAGCGCTTGGTACCCATGTACGAGTTCCCACACGCGGTTTGGATCGCGGCGTGGCATCGCTTAGGAGCTATCCTGTCGCCCTTGCAGGGCGCTCGCAATGGTGCTCTCGTCAGCGTATTCCAGGTCCGCGCCGGTCGGCAGGCCGCGGGCGAGGCGTGTGATGCGCGAGGCGAACGCGGCGGAGACCTGGGCTACGTAGCTGGCGGTGGTATCGCCTTCGTGGTCGGCGTCCATGGCCAAGATCAGCTCTTCCACAGGCCGGGCTCGCAAACGCTCCACAAGCTCGGCAATCTTCACGTCTTCCACATTGCGGCCTTCCAACGGCGAAAGCGAGCCGTGCAGCACGTGGTAGAGGCCCGCGTAGAGTCCGGTGCGCTCGATGGCGAGGAGGTCCAGCGGCTCCTCAACGACGCAGATGCGGTCTTGGTCTCGCTCCGGGTCCTCACACACGGGACAAGGGTCCTGCTCGCTGAGATTGAAGCAGCGGGAACACCACACCGTCTGCAAATGCAAGTTCTGGAGGGCCGTGGCGAGGTTCTGGGCGAGTTCCGGCGCGGAACGCAGCAGGTGGAATGCGAGTCGTTGTGCGGTGCGCGGTCCGATGCCGGGCAAGCGGGAAAGCTCTTCAATGAGCCGCGCTACAGGTGCAGGCAGGCTCATTCGTGTCACCGCTATGCTGTCTCCTTGAGTCTTAGGGAAGTATGATTAGGTCAAACCGGGGATGTTCATGCCGCCGGTAACTGCGGAGAGGCGGCGGCTTGCGAGTTCCTGTGACTTGCCCACAGCATCATTGACGGCGGCAACCAGCAGGTCCTGCAACATGGCAATGCCCTCTTCGTCGACTTCGCCTTCCGGCGCAACCGCGGATTCCAGGACATCGGGATGGACTTCAATCGCTTGGACTTGCTGGTGTCCGGTCATCACCACTTTAACGGCCCCGCCGCCAGCGGTGCTTTCCACCGTCTCCCGACCCAATTCTTCCTGGATTTTCTCCATCTTTTGCTGCATTTGCCGCAGCATCTTCATTGACATGCGCAGTTCTCCTCAGTAGCTGCTGTGTTATCCAAGCATACCAGAAGCATTGCGGCACGGATAGACCCCCGCGCCGTTCTTTACTTTTGCGAAGCTCGATGACTATAATGGTGCCAGGCCACACAGATAGCGTGAGCTATACTGTGGCTTTGCTAAATGAGGCAAAACGTATAAGGGGTAAGGGCGAGCAGTGCAAGAATCACCAACGACTGAAGCCGCAATGACGATGGAGTCGTTGCTGAGCGAAATCGAGAGTTCCATCCGCACGGTGCGGCGCGGTGATGTGGTTGAAGGGGTAGTGGTGCAGGCTGCCGAGGATGAGATCATGGTCGACATTGGTCTCAAGGCGGAGGGTATCGTCTCCGGCCGGGAACTATCGCGAATGGAAGAAGCGGTAGACATGAGTGTTGGTGAGAAGGTGCTGGTGTACGTCGTTAACCCGGAGACCGCGGAAGGGCATGCGCTGCTTTCCATCCGCCGCGCGATGGCGGAACGCGCGTGGCGAGAGATCGAAGAGCGTTACCACAATGGGGAAATCCTTGAGACTTCAGTGATTGACGCCAACAAAGGCGGTGTCATCGTTGATATTGGGTTGCGTGGTTTCGTGCCCAGTTCCCAGCTAGTTTCGTTGGAGCGGCCGCCAAACCGCGATGCGAGTGAAGAAGACCTGCTGGCGCGTCTCTCAGAGCTTATCGGGCGCTCGCTCAAGCTGAAGATCATTGAAGTAGACCGCCGCCGCAATCGGCTGATTCTTTCAGAACGCCTAGCCGAACGCGAGATGCGCGCGCAGCAGCGCGAGCAGTTGCTCAACGAGCTCGAAGTGGGGCAGACCCGCGAGGGTGTGGTCAGCAACCTCTGCAGTTTTGGCGCGTTTGTGGACTTGGGCGGGGCCGACGGCCTGGTCCATATTTCCGAGATTTCTTGGAGCCGGGTAGAAGACCCCAGCGAGGTGCTCGGCGTAGGCGAGAAGGTCCAAGTGGCCGTGCTCAGCTTGGATCACGAGAGCAAGAAGATCGGCCTTTCGATCAAACGCACCGAAAAAGATCCATGGGAAGGAATTGAGGCGCGCTATCCCGTCGGCATTGAGGTGCCTGGGAAGATAATTAAGATAGCGCCGTTTGGCGCCTTCGTGCGCGTCGAAGACGGCGTCGAGGGCTTGGCGCACAATTCCGAGATGTCGCTGGAAGGCAGGGACATGTTGGAAGAAGGGCAGGAGTTCACTTTCCGTGTGCTCAGCGCCGATCCACAGCGACACCGCATGCGCTTGTCGCCGACGGACTTAGAAGAGAAACTAGGGCACATGATGGCCGCAGCGGCAAGAGCAGAGGAATCGGCAGAGGAGCAACCGGAGGAAGAGCGCACTAGTTCAGAGGAATAGCCGGCGGGCTGCCTAGGAGCGATCTCGCGATTCCAGGGATGCGTGCGTGCCGTCAGGGGCGGCAGATGAGCCCAGGAGAGTTGTCGTGAGTCCACTGTTCGACAAGTACACGGACGGAGCGAAGCGGGTACTCATGCTTGCGCAGGAAGAGGCGCGCCGCTTAAAGCACAACTACATCGGCACCGAACACCTGCTGCTGGGCCTGGTACGAGAAGGCGAGGGTATTGCCGCCGAGACGCTATTCGACCGGAGTGTGGATCAGACCAAAGCACGCAGCGCCGTGGAGTTTATCGTTGGACGCGGTGAGCGCAGCGAAGCAGGCAACATCAACCTCACGCCGCGCGCGAAGAAGGTGATCGAGTTGGCTGCGGAAGCGGCGCGGCGCTTAGACCACAACTACATCGGCACCGAACACCTGTTGTTGGGCCTCCTGCGCGAAGGGGAAGGCATTGGGGCAGCCGTGCTGGAAAGTCTGGGTGTGGACTTGGCTGAGTTGCGCAGTGCGCTAGAGACTACCGGTGGTCAGGCGGCGCCCATCAGACGAGAGGAGCGCGCCGAGGCAACCGAGGTCAGGCTGACACCGCGCGCGATAAAGGCGCTCGAGTTGGCGGCGGAAGAGGCGCGCCGGTTCGGTCACAGCCAAATCGGCACCGGGCACTTGCTCATAGGCTTGGTGCGCGAAGGTGAAGGGATTGGAGCACGCATTTTGCAGGGCTTGGGTGTGAATCTGCAAAGACTGCGGAAACAGGTCAGACAAGCGGTGAGCCAAGGAGAATCGTTGTGAGCCCCCTGTTCGACAAATACACCGACCGAGCGAAGCGGGTTCTCATGCTTGCCCAGGAAGAGGCCCGTCGCTTCAACCATAACTACATCGGCACCGAGCACCTGCTGCTGGGCCTCGTCCGTGAAGGCGAAGGCATTGCCGCGAAGGTGCTCTACGACATGGGTGTGGACCTCACCAAAGTGCGCAGTGCCGTGGAGTTTATCATCGGACGCGGTGAGCGAGTCAATCAGGGGGATATCAGCCTCACGCCGCGTGCGAAGAAGGTTATCGAACTGGCGGCAGAAGAGGCGCGCCGCTTAGGTCACAACTACATCGGCACCGAACACCTGCTGTTGGGCCTCGTGCGTGAAGGCGAGGGCATTGCGGCAGGCGTGCTGGAGAGTTTGGGCGTGAGCCTGGAGAAAGTGCGGCAGCAGGTCATTCAATCGGTCAGCCAGCAGCCCTCGCGGCTCACCCATGAGAGTGGCGGTCGCCAGGCTTCCTCACGCACTCCTCTGATCGACCAAATGGGCATCGACCTCACCGCCGCGGCCCGCGCGGAGAAACTCGATCCGGTGATCGGCCGTGAGCAGGAGATCGAACGTGTGGTGCAAATACTCTCCCGCCGCACGAAGAATAACCCCGCCCTGATCGGTGAACCCGGCGTTGGCAAGACCGCAATTGTGGAAGGGCTGGCGCAGCGGGTCATCGCAGGTGACGTGCCGGAAACGTTGCTTGGCAAACGGTTGCTCACCTTGGACATTGGCGCGCTGGTGGCCGGTACCAAGTATCGCGGTGAATTCGAAGAACGGCTGAAGAAGATCCTCGAGGAGATTCGCGGGTCCGGCGATTGCATGCTCTTTATCGACGAGTTGCATACACTCGTCGGCGCCGGCGCCGCGGAAGGCGCGGTGGATGCGGCAAATATCCTCAAGCCGGCGCTGTCACGCGGGGAATTGCAGTGCATCGGCGCAACCACGCTGGACGAATACCGCAAGTACATCGAACGCGACGCGGCTCTGGAGCGCAGATTCCAACCGGTGCACGTGCGCGAGCTCGATATCGAGGAGACAATCGCGGTGCTGCAGGGCGTGAAAGAGCGCTATGAGGAGCACCACAAGGTGCACATTGTTGATGAAGCCGTCAAAGTAGCAGCGGAAATGTCGGGCCGCTACGTGACCGATCGCTTTTTGCCGGATAAGGCAATCGACCTCATCGATGAGGCTTCGTCGCGGGTGCGCATCCAACAGGCAAATACGTCGAACGCATTGCGCAATGCGGTGAAGGATCTCGACGGCATTGTGCGGGAGAAAGAAGACGCCATCGAGAGCCGCCAATATGACGAGGCGGTCGGGCTGGGCGAGAAAGAAGCGGAACTGCGCAAGAAGATAGAAGACTTGGAATCGGACTGGCCGGACAAAGAAGAGAAGTGGCCGGAAGTTACGAAAGAGGACGTGGCGACGGTGGTCTCCATGTGGACGGGCATTCCGGTGACCCGCATCGCGCAGGAGGAATCCGCGCGGTTGCTCCACATGGAGGAGAACCTCCACGAAAAAGTCGTCAGCCAGGAAGAAGCCATCAGCAACGTCTCCAAGGCCGTCCGGCGCGCGCGCGCCGGACTCAAGGACCCCAAGCGGCCGATTGGCTCCTTCATATTCGTGGGCCCCACCGGCTCCGGTAAGACGTACCTGGCACGGGCGCTGGCGGAGTTCATGTTTGGCAGCAGCGATGCCATGGTGCGGCTCGATATGTCGGAATACATGGAAAAGCACACCATCTCGCGTCTGGTCGGGGCGCCTCCCGGCTACGTGGGCTATGAGGAAGGCGGCCAGCTCACGGAATCCGTGCGGCGGCGCAGCTACTCGGTGGTACTGCTGGACGAGATTGAGAAGGCCCACCCCGATGTCTTCAACGTGCTGCTCCAAATCATGGAAGACGGCAGGCTCACCGACGGCAAGGGCCGCACGGTGGACTTTCGCAATACGATCCTCATCATGACCTCCAATGTCGGCGCGCACCTCATCAAGCGTGACGCCGCCATTGGTTTCAGGTTGGAAGCGTCGGACCTCCGCACGGAGGGCCAATTCTACAAAGAGATGCGGGAGCGGGTCATGGCGGAGATTAAGAAAACGTTCCGTCCTGAGTTTCTCAATCGCGTGGATAGCGTCGTGGTCTTCCGCCATCTGTCGAAAGAAGACATCATTAGCATCGTTGATATTCAGCTTGCAGAGGTACAGGCCCGCCTGACCGAGCAGGACATTGCGCTGGAAGTTACCGACGATGCCAAGGAACTACTGGTAGAGCAGGGCTATGATCCTGACAATGGCGCGCGGCCGCTGCGGCGCGTGATTCAAAATCTGATTGAAAACGAGCTCGCGGAAGGCTTGCTGGCAGATAAGTTCCACGCGGGTGATACCGTGGTGGTTGACCGCGACGGCGAGGAATTGCGCCTAGAGGTGCGGGTGCTTGTGGAGCAGGCGTAGCCTCTGGAGAATTCAATCGGAATTGAATGAACCGCTCAGTGAAAACTGGGCGGTTCTTTGGTATGGTCGCGAATTGTGCCTGCGGTAGAATGGAGAAGCAAGCTGCAGACTGCGGCACGGGCCTGGCCGGCAGGGCGGACAGCGCCCAAGCGGTCCATTGGGTGGATTTAGTCTGGGGGCTTGTCCCCCGCTTTGCGATGCTGTGCAGGAGCGCCCCCTCCGACACGCTGGCGCCGGAGTCGAGGCTGCGCGGCACAGATGGAATCCGGCGTGCGCCCGAATAACGGAAGTAGGCTCCGCCTACCTGATTGCAAGGACGGCAGCGGGCGCAGGTTGCAAACCTGCGCTACCGGAACGAAACCGCATCATTGACAGAGTCAGCCGAATTCATTTCTCTGAAGGGTGATGACAATTTCCTTGAAAACTATTCTACCAACAGGCGGAAGCAGGTAGCCGGTGAGCAAAGCGAAGACCGTATTCATATGCCAGCAGTGCGCGTATGAGGCCCCGAAGTGGGCCGGGCAATGTCCTTCCTGCGAAGCCTGGAACAGCCTGGTGGAGACGGTGCACCGCGAGGGCTCCGCGGCCGCCGGTCGGACTGCTCCGGCAAGGGGCACGGTAATGCAGGCGCGGAAGTTGCAGGATATTCCGCCCGGCGACCTCTTGCGCATACCGGTGCGCATCGGCGAACTCCACCGCGTTTTGGGCGGCGGACTGGTGCCGGGAAGCGCGGTGCTCCTCTCCGGCGATCCGGGCATCGGCAAGTCTACGCTCCTGCTGCAATTCGCGATTGCGCTCGCGTGCGCCGAGCGGCCGGTGCTGTATGTTTCAGGCGAGGAAAGCGCGGCGCAAATACGCCTGCGCGCCTCGCGGCTTGGTCTCGACCCCCAAGAGCTGTACGTCCTTGCAGAAGTCGATCTGGACGCAATACAGGATGCCGTCGCCCAGGTGCGTCCGGGTCTCGTCATCATTGATTCCATTCAGACGTTGGTGAGTGCGGAGTTGAGCGGCGTGCCCGGCAGCATCGGACAGGTGCGCGCATGCGCTTCACAGTTAGTCGCTACAGCTAAGCAGACCGGGGTCACGCTCTTCATGGTCGGCCACGTTACGAAAGAAGGCGCCGTGGCAGGGCCGAAGACGTTGGAGCACATGGTCGACACAGTGCTGGCCTTGGCGGGCGATCAGCACCACAACTACCGCATTCTCCGGGCCACCAAGAACCGTTTTGGGTCCACGAACGAGGTGGGCATATTCGCCATGCAGGAGCGGGGCTTGGTGGAAGTCACCAATCCCTCGGCGGCATTTCTCGCGGAGCGCGAACCCAGCCCCGGCTCTGCCATTGCCGTGCCGCTGGAGGGTTCCCGTCCGCTCCTCGTCGAGGTACAGGCGTTGGTGACGTACAGCCCGCTGGCGGTGCCGCGGCGCATGGCCAATGGCGTCGATCAGAGCCGGCTGCATATGCTGATTGCGGTGCTCACCAAGCGCGCGGGCTTGCGCCTGGCCGATCAGGACGTCTACGTGAATGTAGTCGGCGGCCTGGAATTGGATGAACCCGCCGTGGATCTCGCAGTCTGTTTGGCAATCGCCTCCAGTGTCGTGGATGTAGCGCTGCCGGGAGACTTGGTCGCGATTGGCGAGGTAGGGCTGGCTGGCGAGTTGCGCAGTGTCTTCAAGCTGGATGAACGGGTGCTGGAGGCAACGCGACGCGGTTTCAATCGGGTTCTGGTGTCGCGCACGAGCAAGCCTACGCAACTGGGCGCGGACAACCTCGATCTTCTCCGCGCGGAGAGTGTGCGCCAGGCCATTCGGCTCGCCTTGGGCAAGCCGCCACGGAAGGACCGGGAGGACGGGCCTGAAGGCGCTCAGGAGCGCGTTCACACAGGCGCCGAGGAAGCGGCGTCGCCCCGATTGCAGGCATAATACACTACTGATGTGCGGACTAACTGGAAAACGGCTCCTGGCTGGTGGAGGCCTGCACACGTGACGGATACAGGTTTGGCGGCCATCATCGTCGGCGGCGGACGCAGCAGCCGCATGCAGGGACACGACAAGCTCTATGCGCCTCTGGGCGGGCGGCCGCTGCTTGCCGCCACCGTGGCGGTCTTTGAGGCGGCAGCGGCGGTCACTGCGATCATACTCGTGGTGGCAGCGGACAGAGTAGCCTCTTGCCAGGAATTGGTCCGGGAGCAAGGCTGGCGCAAGGTGAACGCCGTCTGCGCGGGCGGCGCGAGCCGCAGCCACTCGGTGGCGCACGGTCTGCGGGCCTTGCGAAACGTGCCGGCCGCATACGTAGCCGTGCACGATGCGGCGCGTCCCTTCGTAACCCAAGAACTCATCCTGCGCGGGTTCACCGCGGCACAGCAGCACGGAGCGGCGGTACCTGGGGTGCCCTGCGCCGACACCATCAAGCGCGTTGACAAGAATGAGCGTGCCAGGGAAACGCTCCCGCGCAGCGAGTTGCGGGCCGTACAGACTCCTCAAGTCTTTGCGCGCGCGTTGCTTGAGCGTGCCTATGCGGAACAGCAAGCCCATTTGGCCGGGTTTACCGATGACGCGGCCGTAGTGGAGGCCTGCGGCGCGGTCGTCTATGTGGTGCCGGGGGACTATGGTAACATGAAAATCACCACGCCAAGGGACTTGGCATTCGCCCAATGGCAGGTGCAGCGGAGCGATGGAGTCGGCTAGTGGAGGCAGGGCAAACCGATACGCCGACTGCCGCAAGCGAAGAGAAAGAGGCAGCCGCGGCAGCGCGGGCGGTCGCTGGGCTGCGCGTTGGCAGCGGCTACGACGTGCATCGGCTTGTACCGGGACGGCCGCTTATCCTTGGCGGCGTGCACGTGCCGTTTGACCAAGGTCTTGCGGGGCACTCGGACGCGGATGTCTTGGTGCACGCCATGATCGACGCGCTGCTGGGCGCCGCGGGCTTGCCCGACATCGGCCGCCAATTCCCAGCGGATGATCCGCAGTACGCAGGCGCCGACAGCTTGCAATTGTTGGGCAAGGTGCGTACGCTACTGGCTGAACGACAGTGGCGCGTGCTAAACATAGACAGTACAATACTGGCGCAAAGGCCCCGGCTGGCGGGCCATATCCCTGCGATGCAGGTCAACATCGCTCAAACTCTGGGAGTGAAGGAAGTGTCCGTAGGCATAAAGTCCACCACAACTGAAGGACTGGACGCGATCGGTGCCGTCAAGGGTATCGGCGCGCACGCCGTGGCGCTTCTGCTGCACGATCCCTCTCTGCAAGACTGCGCGTGTATGACGCCCCGCTAGGGGCCTGGAGTGATTGCGCACGGGCAGGAGCCTCTCATGCGCGATCCGAAGTGTTTGGGGCGCAGTGTTGTAACGAGGGAAGTAGAGGTCATGAGCATTCTGCACACGCTGCGGCAGGACATTCGTGTAACGCTTGAGCGTGATCCTGCTGCGCGCAACGTAATCGAAGTCATTCTAGCCTATCCGGGCGTGCACGCTATCTGGTTCTATCGCCTCACGCACGCTCTGTGGAACGCGGGAGTACCGGTCCTTCCCCGCGTTCTCTCCCATTTTGCGCGCTTTCTCACCGGAATTGAGATCCATCCCGGCGCATTGCTGGGGCCGGGTCTCTTCATCGACCACGGCATGGGTGTAGTAATCGGCGAGACGGCGGAAGTTGGCACGAACGTCACGCTGTACCAGGGCGTGACCCTGGGGGCGCAGACGCTGCATACCGGCAAGCGCCACCCCACGTTGTGCGACAATGTCATCGTGGGCGCGGGCGCAAAGATCCTGGGCCCCGTGACGGTTGGTGAAGAGACCGTTATCGGCGCGGGCGCCGTTGTTGTAAATGACGTGCCGCCGCATGCCACTGTGGTCGGCGTGCCGGGGCACGTGGTGGCTATGCGTGACCCGCATACGGGCGAGAGCGCGCGGGTGGTGCAGCCCGATCCCATGGCGGAGGCGCTCTACAGGTTGCAGAAACGTGTAGTAGACCTGGAAGCGCGGCTGGCGCGCTTTGAAAAAGAAGGAGCGTCCCCGGAGCGCGAGGAGACGCTGGAGAGATGCCGTGACGCTTAGCATATCCAACACGCTTGGCGGTCAGAGAGAAGCGTTTGCGCCCCTTGACGGCAAGGACGTCAAGATGTACGTATGCGGCATGACGCCGAAGCGCGAGCCTCACATCGGCCATGCCCGCTTGTTCGTGGCTATGGACATGATCCGCCGTTACCTCACGTATTGCGGCTATGAAGTGCAGCATATCCAGAATATCACCGACGTAGACGACAAGATCATTGCGGCGGCGGAACGTGAGGGCGTGACGGCTGATGAGGTGGCGCAAAAGTACACGGATGCCTACGATGCCGTGATGGGCAACCTCAACGTGCTGCGGGCGCATGAGTTTCCCAAGGTTACCGAGACCCTGCCGCAGATCATCGCAATGATCGAGGGCTTAATCGAGAAGCAGGCAGCCTATGCGGTTGAAGATGCGGTGTACTTCTCCGTGCCGGGATTTCGGGAATACGGCGCGCTCTCAACGCGGACCGAGGAGAGCGGCATTCAGGCGGGCGCCTCGGGCCGGGTGGATGAGGAGCCGGGCAAACGCGATCCCCGCGACTTCGCCTTGTGGAAACCGGCCAAGCCCGGTGAGCCGTGGTGGCAGAGCCCCTGGGGGCAGGGACGCCCCGGCTGGCACATCGAGTGCAGCACCATGATCTATGAGACGCTGGGTGAGCAGATCGACATTCACGGCGGCGGGGCCGACCTCATATTCCCCCATCACGAAAACGAGATCGCGCAGAGCGAAGCGTTTACGGGCAAGAGCCCCTTCACGAAGTACTGGCTGCACACCGGTCTGCTCACGATCAACGGCCAGAAGATGGCCCATTCGCTCGGCAATTTCATCACCATCGAGGATATTCTCAAGGAGTACCATGGGCCGGTGCTGCGGCTCTACCTGCTCTCCGTGCATTACCGTTCGCCCCTTACCTATTCTCCGGATAGTCTCGAACAGGCGCGGGCCGGCATGGGGCGTATGACAGGCGCGTTGCGCGTGCAGAGCAGCGGCGAGCACAGCGCGGATGCCGAACTTGCGCAGGCAAGGGAGCGGGCGGAGAGCGGCTTCTTTGCCGCCATGGATAGCGACTTCAACTCTGCCGGCGCGTTGGGCCAACTCTACGAACTTGTCCGCGAGATCAATCGCCTCGGCGCGCGGGCGCTGCCCGCCACCCTGCAGGCCGCGCAGGAGACACTGGTGAACCTCGCCGACATCATTGGCATCGACCTGCAAGAGATGCTGGAAGCTGAATTGGCAACAGGCGACGGCGATGCGGGGGCCTTCATCGACCTGCTGGTAGAGCTGCGGGCGGACCTGCGCAAAGAGAAGCAGTTTGCGCTGGCGGACAAGGTGCGCGATGAGCTGGTGGCGCTGGGCATCGCGTTGGAAGATGCCCCCGGCGGCACGGTGTGGCGCAAGAAGTCGTAGCGGCAAACCTGCGCGAAACATGGCAGTTCAAACGCCCCACACCTCCGTGGGGCGTTTCATATACGGCCAATTGAACGGGAGTTCTCCCCTCAGGCTGAAGACCGAAGCGGGGGACAACCCCCCGCTACCAAGATAGACAGAACGCCGGCACGCCTCTTTAGATATAGCGACAAGGCGTACACTCCCCCTGCAAGTCGCGGCTGGCCGAGATAATAGCCTGGCCTCTCATGCTGCCCTTGCCTGCCCTGAGCTTGACCAAGGATCAGAGCATGAACGGCGTGAACCGGGTTTAGGTGGTGTCTGGTAACTCTTCCTCGAAGATGTCCTGAATGCTCTCCCCAAAATTCTGCGCTTCTTCGTTGTACGTCGCAAAGGGGTCGGGCATTTCCAGCACCCGGCCGCAGACCGCGATGGCTTTCCAGTCCAGCACGTAGGGTATGACGTCCCAACTGTCGTTGGCGGCGACGTCCTGCCAATCGTCGATGTAGTCGTAGGCGAGAAAGAAGTAGCGGCGGTCCCAGAGCAGGTTTTCCAGGTAGCCCTTCAGGTCGCGCCACGGGATCGCCGTATCCGCCCCGGCCGCGGCAAGCGCGCGCAGGGTCCGGCCGCGCCCGTGCGCGCGGGTGTCCGTCGGCGCGCTCTGCTCCGCAGCGGCTACCGCAGCGCTCTCCACCCACAGGAGTTCGCGGCGCCGCTTTGCCAGAACGTCAAACAGACTCACCGAGGGGTCTATCTGGTGGTAGGAGAGATCGAGCTTGATGAGGTCCGGGTCCGTCCAGGCCTGACCGGCGCCGGCGAAGCGCTTGATCTGCTCATGCTTGGTCACCCAGTCAAGGTAGCCGTCGAGCCGCGCCGGGTCCTGCTCGAGTTCGTCCAGCACCCAGGCCCAGTTTTCGAGAGTCCAAATGGTATCCGCGTCGCGCCCGGCGAAACGGCGCTCGGCCTCACGGAGATAGACGCGCTGCACCTCAGTTGCTGGTATATACCTATCGTCCTCCGTGCCCACGGTCCAATTGCCGCCGGTGGTGGCGGCAATGCGGCGCAGGTCGCGCACGGGATCGGCAAGCGCAAGCTGGGGGTTCCAGCCTTGCTCCAGCAGTTGCGCAACCAAGGCGGTCGTGCCAATCTTCAGGGCGGTAGTGAACTCAGAGCGGTTCACGTCGCCCACGATCACGTGCAGGCGGCGATACCGGCGTTCCGCTAGCGGCTCGTCACGGAGATTGATGATGGGCCGACCACCAAACCGCACGCGGTGACTCACGTCTATCGTCACGAACTGTGCGCGCTGAGAGAGCGCGAAGGCGGCCGGGGTGTCCTCGCCGCGCGGCAGCAGGCAGCCGGCGCCGGCATAGATTTGGCGGGTAACGAGAAACGGCAGCATGCCGTCCACCAGCGCGCTATCGTAGGGACTCTGACGGATGCAATAGTTCTCGTGGTAGCCGAACGTATTGCCGAAATAGTCGGTGTTGTTCTTGACGAAGTAGGCCTGTGACGTGAGTTCGGCGGCCTGCGCAGCCTGGTTGACAATGTTCTCGCCGGCCCGCTCGTGGGCCACGATGTCCGTCAAGGTACGGCATTCCGCGGTGGCGTGCTCCAGATGGCCCAAGTCCAGGTACATGCGCCCGCCGTTGAAAAGAAAGCCGCCGTTGCCCGGCACCTCGCCCCATTCGCGCGGCGGCGGGTCTATGAGTCCGAACCGGCAATCGCGGAAGATGGCATCCTTGACTTGCTGGGCGGCGCGTATGGGCTGCACGCTGCCGATGCAGCCGTATTCAATTTCTGTGCCAAACAGTGCGTCTTCCATGCTAGGTATCCGAAGAGAGCGATGGTGTGGCGGGCATGTCTTACACCGTTGTCTTATGTGCGAGCGCGGGAGGTTTGCACAATTGACGGAAACTATCGAGAAGGAATGAATGCGCTACTTTCACGAAAACCATGTAGAGCGGATGCGCACAAATTGAACGCATACGGGCCCACGCAATGTGCGGGTAAACGCGATTGCCCACGCCAGCGTTATAGGCAAAGCGTATTTCGCTGAGCCGGCTGAGACTACTCGCCGCCCGGTTGCGGCGTCGGGTCGGGGACCTCGCGAATGATGCGCTTGATCTCTTCATCGAGATCGTCGGCTTCGGTCTTGTCCGGCGCCTCTGTGGGCGTCTCCGTCGGCGTTTCGGTACCTGCCGTTGCGGTTCGCAAATGCTGCTGAGTCAAATTCGCGGTTCCTGCACTTCCGGGGCCTACCTTCTGCGGTCTGTTCCCAGCATACCACGTCACGCGCCGCCTCCTTGTTGCACTGCTTGGTAGAGGTCTGCGATTGTCTGACACGCATCCACCATTCTCTGTTGCCTCTCTACGGTGTCTCCCCATAGTTCGTTGAGGCCGAGGCTGAATGACGTTCCGTTGTGCTGAAAAGTAATCGAGCCCCACTCCATTTCGGTAATGTGCGGGGCGAACTTCGCAATACAGGCCGCCCGGACCGTTGCCCGCGTGCCTTGGGGCGCCGTATGCTCGGCCCTGTCAATGTCAGCGTCCGTCACGATTCGATGCATGCGTCCCGCGCGGGCGAGCGTATGGTAGAGACTCACGTGAGGATCGACAAGATGGTACGCGAGATCGAGCCGGAGCACGGACGGATCTTCCCAGTTGATGGCGGTATCGCCGCTGACTTGCGCGAAGAGCGCCAGCTTGGCTACCCAGTCTAGGCGGTCGCGCAATCGCGTCGGGTTGGTGTCGAGCAGATCGAGGACGGCGCCCCATTCATTGAGTACCCAGTCAGTCTCCGCGTCGCGGCCGCGGTACCTTTGGGCGGCTTCCCAATAGCGGCGCTGGATGTCGATCGCGCGCATGGTGGCGCCGCCGGTCATTGCCAGCGGCTGCTGCAGTTCGAGGTCGCGCGAGACTGTCTGCAACGCCTGCACCGGTTGCTGTAATTGCAGGCGCGGCGCCACCCCGTCCTCCACGAGATCGAGCAGCAAGGCCGTGGCGCCCACGCGCAGGGCCGTGGCAAATTCCGAGCAATTGGCATCGCCGATGATGACGTGCAGCCGGCGGTACTTCTGCGGATTGGCGTGCGGTTCGTCACGCGTATTGAAGATAGGGCGTTTGGTGGTGGTGTTGATGCCGACTTCGGTCTCGAAGAAGTCCGCGCGCTGGCTGATCTGGAAACCGCCCGTGCGGCTCTTTGCCGTCTCATAGGCGGCTTTGCCCGCGCCTGCGTAGATCTGACGGGTGACGAAGAAAGGGATGCACGCGGCAATCAGATAGTTTAGCGACACCGCGCGGCTGACCAGGTAGTTCTCGTGGCAACCGTAGCTGCGCCCGTGGTAGTCGGAGTTATTCTTGACAAGGCGCACGTGAGATTCGGAGCCGATGGCGGCGTTCCGGGCCTGCTGCGCGCGAAAGACCACACGCTCGCCGGCTTTGTCGTGCGCCACGAGATCGGCGAGCGAGAGGCACGCATCCGTGCAGTATTCGGGATGGTTGTGATCGTTGTAGAGACGCGCGCCGTTGGCAAGCACGGTGTCGGCCAGGAGTTCCCGGCGGGATAGCTGTTTGCTCTTGGCGGCGTTGCCGCGCAGGTCGTGGGGCTCCTGATCGAGGCGCTCGACCCGCGTGCCGCGGAGGTCTAGGCGCGGGTCCTCCGCGGCATAGTCCCACCCGCGAAAGCACTCCGCCAGGGGCGCGCTGCGGACCAGCATAGCCGCTTCATAGGCGAAGTCCACTTTCTGCGACTCGTTGGCGCAGAGCATGCCGTACTCAGTCTCAATGCCCACCGGGCGATTCATAAGGGGTTTCCTGACTTTGCATTGCTGAATTCTAGTATAGCAAGCGGCAACGTCATGAAACGCCTACATACCGATTCCGACATGTGCTATGGACCCTTCCTCCAATGTTGGTGGGCTAATACAAGCACATTAAATAGCGCGGGGGCTTGTCGCCCGCCCGGAGCGGCATGGGGACTGCCAGGAGGGAGTAGCGTAGGTGCTTGTCCCCCACGCGATGCGGCGCTCAGACCGCCAAGCAGAACGATGCGATTATCCTCGCCCGCGCAGTTTCGCGCCACGGGGGAGGCGCACGCGTGCGTTCTCCGTTTCCGCGTCTTGTCCCCTCTCCCTCGAGGGAGAGGGCTAGGGTGAGTGGGAACGATAAGAGACGCTACAGATTGAAGGGTTGGATACGCACCGAGATTGCCACTTGGTTTGCGGGCGCAGCGCAGGTTTCAAACCTGCGCTGCCGGAGTGTTGCCCGGGACTCTACATTCTTAGCGGTTTTCAGTCGTGTGCCTGGAGCAATATTGCGCCGCTCTCCGCTCAAAACGGCGCAGGCATTGCTTGGAGTGAGAAAGTACTGCAAACACGCGTGAGTGCGGCTGAAGAGAGACTCCCTCCCCAGTCAGCGTGGGTCTTGCGGGCCGATGTCGCCTTCCGCCAGCAGGCCGTATAATTCCGGTCGGCGGAAGCGGGGATGAAAGACGCCTTGCGAGCGTCGTTCCGCGAGGAGCTGCTTATCGAGGTCGGCGGTCACCATCACCTCATCACCGGCCTCGTCCGGCGAGGCCGCCACGAGTTTCCCCAGGGGATTGTAGATCACGACCATGGGATTGCTGTAGTGCGTGCTCGCGCCGGTGGGCGGGGGCCCGCAGGCATTGATGGCAACGAAAAAGACCCCGTTGTCGATGGCGCGCGCCGGAAATGTGCGGCCGGCGTAGTCTTTCCAGGCCTGGTTGCGGCTGACGTGGTCCGGCGGGTCGGCCCAGTCGCCGACCGACCAGACATAGGGAGCCAGAATGACCTCGGCCCCCTGCAGCGCCACCATGCGGCCGGACTCCGGCAGCCAGTTGTCGAAGCAGATGTTCACGCCGACTTTGGCGACGCCGATGTCGATCACCGGGGGAATACCGCCGCCGCGCCAGTAGCCCACTTCACCCGGTGGAATATGAATTTTCCGCGACTTGCCGATATACCCGTCGGGCCCAACAATTACGTAGGTGTTATAGACAATGTCGCGGTCGTTCTCGGCGATACCGGCGGCGAGCATGACGTTGTGCGCACGCGCCAGGTCGACGAGCGCCTGCGTGGAAGGCCCCGGCACCGGTTCCGACGCTTCCCAGATTGCCGGAGTAATCGAATAGCCGCTTAGACCAAGTTCAGGAAAGCAGATGATATCCGGATTGTCCGCCTTGGCGCGGGCGACCCAGGCGGCGTGATGGTCGAGGTTTTCTAGAGGCGACGCCGGCCGGCTGCGCAGCGAGACCGCCGTGACGCGAAAGCTCTGCATAGTCGCTCCCCCAGGACGAGTCATCCGGCTTCTGTTTGTATAATTAGCAGTCAACAACAATTGACAGGGGCCTCTCGCCTCCAGCATGGCACACTTGTAGACCCCCCTGCAACGGGCCCGAGACGCGCGTATTCTCTGCTAGGCCCAGCGTAGCATCGGGAGCAGATGCGCCGCACCGATCTCAGCGCCGAAGACTTGGCAGAGGCGCAGACGTAGAAAGTTGAGGCTCAGTAGCCGGTGAGGGCATAGACAATATTCAGAAGCTCAAAGGGGCTGAAGTGCTTGTGGAGCGTGCGAATAGGCTGAAGTGCTCCATCAGGCAATGAGAGTTTTGAAACAGCGCGGTCGGTAAGCAGGAGCAGGGGAATGCCTGCGAATGCGGCGTCCAGCTTGCTTTGCGCCGGCGGCGCTGCCGTGCCGCCGGGCGCAAGGTCGCCATCCAGTATCACGAGGTCTAGTCGCTCGTCTTGGGCAACTGCGGCCAGTTCCTGCAAAGTCGATGCCTCAACAATGCTCGTCCGTTTGTTCTCCACGGCGGCGCGCACGAGCATCCGCAGGTGCCACTCTGCGGCAACGACGGCGATGGTCTTGTGCCGCCCTTTAGTCTCAGCAGGCACGTGGGGTTGCGGCGTCGCATCATTTGGCATCTGGGACTTCCTCACTTCCCCCAAAAAGGGGGCCGGGCACGTTCTCCTGCTAGTCGTGGATTGCGTCCGATTGGCTCTGATCGACTTTCTCTGCCGGTTGCTCGCTCGCACTGTGTTTGTCGCAGGCGGTCCTGGCAAGTGGCTCAAGCGCCAGCCTCATTGTCGCTGCCTACGCAGCAGTAGTTAATGGCACGTATACATTTTACCGGCGAATGGTAAGTCTTCGCCATGTCTACTGTGTAGCGTGGGCAAAACGAATTGGTATAAGATGGAGTGCAGGCATTTGCAGCTACGAACGGCCTTAGCTGGAGGCGATACATGACAGAGGCGTCCACTACGTACGCATTTGATCTCTACCGGTTCTTCCCTGAAGACGTCTTTTGGCGCATTACGGACGTGCGGGTGGATAAGCCGGAGGTTGTGGCGTTGGAGCAGCGGTCGCGCAAGCGGCGCACCCAACTCGCGCCGGACGGCAAGCTCGTCATTCTCGCGGCGGACCATCCCGCCCGCATGTCCACGGCCACACCCACCGATCCCCTGGGCATGACCAACCGCCACGCCTACCTAGGCCGCGTGCTGCGGCCGTTGCTGAGTGACTTGGTTGACGGCCTCATGGCGACGCCTGACATTCTGGATGATGTCTTCATTGTGAATCACTTGGTGAAGCAGGGCGGCGGGCCGAGTTTCCTGGACGGCAAGGTGTTGTTGGGCTCCATGAACCGCTCGGGACTCTCCAATACCGTCTTCGAGATGGATGACGACATGAGCGCCTACACCGCTGACGGTATCGTGGAGGCGAACCTGGATGGGGCCAAGGTGCTGTGGCGGCTCGATCCAAATGAGCCGGGTTCCGGCAAGACGCTCATGTACATAGCAGAGGCGGTGAGTGAGCTCAGCGCCGTGGGTCTGCCGAGCTTCCTGGAGCCGCTGCCGGTTAAGCGGACCGAAAACGGCTACCAACCGGTAAAGGACCCCATCGAACTGCTCAAGCAGATCGGGGTGCTGGCCGGCCTGGGTGGCAACACCGCCCGCACGTGGCTGAAGATTCCCGTATGCGAGGATTACGAACGCGTAGTGCGCGCGACGACCATGCCGCTCCTGATGCTGGGCGGCGCGTCCCACAATGATCCCGAGCCGACAATTCGCGAGTTCGCCCGTGGTTTGCAGGGCGGGCCGAACGTGCGCGGCGCGATGGTAGGCCGCAACGTGCTCTACCCCGGGCAGGACGATCCGCTGGCCGTGGGCACAGTCATCAGTGAGATCATCCACCACGGTGTGAGCGCCGACGACGCCTTGCGCAAGTTGTCCCAGTATCGCGATAAAGACATTGACATGCTGACTCAGTACGCTCTTGCGTGATGTGAGAGGAGTGGGATACTTCTATGCCTAGTACTCTACGCGGCAATTTGGCAGTAGGCCAGTCGGGCGGGCCGACCGCCGTAATCAACGCGACGCTCGTGGGCGTGCTGCGAGAGGCGCGCACGCATGCTGCCGTCAAGAACGTCTACGGCTTGCGACACGGCGTGGAAGGCTTGCTCAAAGAGGACTTGATGGACTTGGGCGGGGCCGATGAGGAACTGCTGGAGCGCATACGACATACACCGGCTGCTGCCTTGGGTTCGTGCCGCCGCAAACTGCGTGCAGACGACTACGCGCGTATCCTTGAAGTGTTTCGCGCGCACGACATTAGGTATTTCCTCTATAACGGCGGCAACGACTCCATGGATACGTGTCAGCGCATTGCCGACTTGGCCGAACGCGAGGGCTATGAACTCCGTGTAATCGGTGTGCCCAAGACAATAGACAACGACCTCATGTACACCGACCATAGTCCCGGGTTTGGCAGTGCCGCGCGCTACTGTGCAATGTCTGTACGGGACATGGGGCGTGACGTGGAAGCGATGGCGGGCTACGACAGAGTGGCGCTATACGAGAGCATGGGTCGTCACGCCGGCTGGCTCACGGCGGCGAGCTGTCTGGGCAAGGAGCACGAGATCGATCCCCCGCACCTGGTCTATCTGCCCGAGGTGCCGTTTAGCGAAGAGCGCTTTCTCGACGATGTGTCTCGCTGCTTCGTGAAATTCGGTTTCGCCACCGTCGCCGTAGCGGAAATGCTGAAGACGGCGGAAGGTGAGATAGTCGGGCTGTCTGAGGCTACGGTGAACTCCGATTCCTTCGGCCACATCATCGTCGCGGGCAGCGCCAACTACCTGGCGCGGCGCGTGCGCGAGCGGCTGGGCATCAAGGCCCGGGCGAATCGCCCCGGCACTTTGCAGCGGTCGGCAATGATCGCTGCCTCCGCGGTGGACCGCGAGGAGGCCTATATGGTCGGGCAGGCCGCGGTGCGGGAGGCGCTGGGCGGCGCGAGCGGTGTGATGATTACTCTGGAGCGCACTGGCAACGATCCCTATCGATGCACGACCGGCACGGCGCCGCTGGCGGCAGTAGCGAACGCGGAGAACTACTTGCCCCGCGCGTTCATCAACAAGGAAGGCAACATGCCTTCGGCGGCATTCCGCGAATATGCCGCGCCGCTGATTGGCGATCCCTTGCCGCCAGTGGGCCGGTTTGAGGTCAAGGAAGTGGAAAAACGGACAGCCGTCGCGACTTAGTCGGCTGTATCGGGCCTGACCGCTCCTGGACCCCGTTTCTCAGATGACGTGAATCCCGGCTGATCCTGCGGCTGGAGGCGGTGCAGCCGGTTGGAGGTGTAACGTATCCCATGTGGACTGTGCCTCAGCTCCTGGCCGTGCTCACGTTGCTCGCGTATGCGGCGGCAGTGCTTATTGCGGTCGCTGGGTTATGGGAACGGGCGCGGGCGGCCCAGGTTGCTGAACGAAACACGACCCTGCGGGGCGCGTGGACGTACGGCCGGGAATCCGCCCTCGGGCTTGCATGGATTGTGGCGCTCGTCGCAACTCTGGGCAGTCTCTACCTCTCCGAGATTGCTCACTTCGAACCGTGTACCCTCTGCTGGCTGCAGCGCATCGCTATGTATCCCCTGGTCGTAATCCTTGGCATCGGCGCAATTCGGAGTGAACGCGCCGTGCGCTGGTACGCGCTGCCGCTGGCCGCCATTGGCGCTGCGCTGGCCGGCTACCATGCGCTCTTGCAACGGGTGCCCGGGTTGCAGGGGGCAACTAGCTGTAGCGCGCAGGCTCCGTGTAACGTGATGTGGGTGCGCGAGTTTGGCTTTGTCTCCATTCCCGTGATGGCGCTTGGTGGGTTTCTGCTGATCGCCGCATTGCTGTTTGTCGCTGCGCTAGACGGCGATCAGGAGAAGCCGGGCGGCAGGAGGGCGCGACGCGCGCGCTAATAGTCACTCGATGTCTTCTGCAAAGCGTCGTGCGATTCTCCGGGAATTATAAGATTAGGACTTGACTGCCTGTAGGGGGTTTGGTACAATACTTATAGGAGGTGAAGTCATGAACGTAATCAGCATCGTCCAGCAGTTCGGTACCCAGGATTCCTGCATATCCCTACTAGAGCAAGTCAAGTGGCAAGGCAAACCCTACTGCCCCTACTGCCAGAGCGAAGACGTGGCGCGCCGCATCAAGAACAACGAGAACGTAGGCCGCTGGAATTGCCACAATTGCCTGTCTGCATTCAAGGTCACGTCTGGCACAATTTTCCAGGGCACCAAGATTCCTCTACCTAAGTGGTTCGCGGCTATCGCCATCCTGTTGAACGCGAAGAAGTCAGTATCAAGCTGCCAGCTTGCCCGTGACTTAGACCTCACACAGCCTACGGCGTGGTACATGGCGATGCGCATCCGTAAAGCCATGCAAGAGGACGGCGCGTTCCTACGCGGTATCGTTGAAGCGGACGAAACCTACATTGGCGGCAAGCCACGCGGGCCGAAAACCCCAGGGCAACGCCGCGAGAGCAAGAAGGCTCCCATCATTGGCGCAGTCGAGCGCGGTGGCAAGGTCAAGGCAATCTCCGCGCCGCGTGTTACCACCAAGCTCATCAATCACTTCTTGCGCCGCAACATCGATCCCCGCGCCATGCTCATTACCGACCAATACCCAGGCTACAACGAAGCCCGCGACTGGATTTATCACGAGCGCATCAACCACTCGAAAGAGTACGTGCGCGACGGCGGCATCCACACGAATACCATCGAGGGCTTTTGGGCGTTGGTGAAGCGGGCGATCTCCGGCCAGCACCACCACTACACGCTGGATTGGGCAGACCGCTACATTGACGAGGCGAGCTACAAGTACAACACGCGGAAGTCGGAAACACCGTTCGCGGACTTCATGGTGCGGGCTTGCGGAGTGGCTTAGCTATCACCGTCTTGCCATATTGCGCAGGTCTTCCCATGAGTTGATTCTCACCCAAGTTGTGTTATCGGCAAGATGAGACGACGGCAAACCCACCTTCACTGGGGCGCGCCGCCTAAAGATACGTTTCGCTTTCGGGAACGCCGCATAGATAGCCGCTCCCAGCAAGGCGGATACTGTAGACTGGAATATGTTGACGAAGATGGAGAAACCGTTTATAGTGTCCATATCGCGATACAACTCCTTCGGGAGACTTGCCCCGCCAGTGCTGACTACACTGGCGGGGGTTTGCTTTTGTATTGACTCTATTTTACCAGAGGCTTAATCACCTGATGCGGTCTAACTTTTCGCTTATCTGTCTCAGCAAGGCGATCTCCTCTCGCTTGGTGGTGATGTAGAAGTAGATCGGGTAGGTACCGAACGTAATCACCGTGAGAAGAAGAAACACGAAGAACGACATTAGACGATCAGCAAAAGACATGGGTGCCTCCTCGCAGCACGCTAAAGGGTTTGGTCTTGCTACAGCCCAATGCCTAGACCGGGCCGCAAGGAGACATGGCAAACCAATGTCCCTTAGCGTCTCTTGGAAGACCCAAGCCTAGACTATTTGAGCTGTAGCAATGACCATCCTAACAAGCAGGCAATCCGCAGTCAAGTCTGTTTCTTATAATTCCCGATTCTCCCGCGGTTTGTCCGTCGCACGGGCTTAGGGTACCATGAGCAATGGTGCGTCACGCCGGTGATGCCGGGGTACGGTAATTTTGCTAAACTGAGGGCTTGGTTTAGCTTGTGTTGAGGGAGGCATCCATGCCAGTAACAGCCGTGGTTGGAGCCCAGTGGGGAGATGAAGGCAAAGGGCGCGTGGTCGACGTAATGGCCTCGCAAGCCCATATGGTGATTCGCTTTCAAGGTGGCGACAATGCGGGCCATACCGTCGTCAACAACCATGGCAAGTTTGCATTGCATCTCTTTCCCTGTGGGATTTTCTTCCCTCACGTGCACAACGTGCTCGGCACGGGCATGGCCGTCAATCCACGGTCATTTCTCACCGAAATGAAGGTGCTGAATGACGCGGGGGTAGAGACTGCGCCGAACCGCGTACACATCTCGGAGCGGGCGCAGGTTGTTATGCCCTACCACGTCCTCATCGACGGTCTTGAGGAAGAGGCGCGAGGTGGGAACGCACAGGGCACCACCAAGCGCGGCATCGGACCCTGCTACACGGACAAGGCCGCGCGTGTGGGGCTGCGCATGGGCGATCTGACGGACGCGGGCCACCTCGGCGCATACTTGCGCCAGGTTCTGGACGTCAAGAACCGCCTTTTGACGCGCGTATACGATCACGAGCCGCTCTCTTACGACGATCTGTTCGAGCAGTTGCTTGACTGGGGCCGGCAACTCGCCCCTTATATCAAGAATACGCATCCTTTGGTGCAACAGGCGTTGCGAGAGGATCGCACAATCCTTCTGGAAGGCCAGTTGGGCGCGTTGCGCGATATCGACTGGGGGATTTATCCGTACGTTACCTCGTCGTCCCCCATCACTGGCGGCAGCGCCACCGGCGCCGGGGTGCCGCCGCATAGAATCAGCAACATCATCGGTGTCGTGAAGGCTTACACCACCGCCGTAGGCGAAGGCCCGGTGCCGACGGAGCTGACGGACCCCATGGGCGAGACGCTGCGGGAGGTTGGCGAGGAGTACGGCGCTACCACGGGACGGCCCCGCCGCTGCGGCTGGTTCGACGCCGTCGCGGTACGCTATGCTGCCGAGCTCTGTGGCTTTTCGTCGATTGCCGTCACCAAGATTGACGTGCTCGATCAATTGCCGACTATCAAGGTGTGCGTGGCGTACGATGTGGATGGCGAGCGCTATGAGACGGTGCCGGATACGCGGGTGATGGCGCGCGCCCGGCCCATCTACGAAGAGCTGCCCGGGTGGCAGGAGCCGACCACAAGCGCCCGCACGTGGCATGACCTTCCCCCCAACGCGCAGGCATACTTGGCGCGAATTAGCGAGTTGGCCGGCGGTGTCAATATTTGCATGGTAGGGGTTGGCCCCCACCGCAAGGACACGCTCTTTCTCGACCAGCAGCACTCGGAAGTGGCTTAGCGCTCAAGATTCTTGCCCGCTCTGAGAGGCGCGGGCGGGATAGCGCCGTTAGTGAGAGCAAAGAGGAGAAGACAACATGGCGACACAACAGACGGTTGGATTCGGCGTCATTGGCGCCGGGGGCATTGCGGGCTCCCACACGCAGGCAATCAAGGACGCGGCCGGAGCGGAACTGATCGGCATTGCCGACATGGAGCCGCAGTTTGCCGTGGGCCTCGCCGGGAAACATAACGTTACGGCCTACGGCTCCGTGGCAGAGCTCCTGGCCGACGATGCGGTGCAGGTGGTGAACATTTGCACGCCCACCGGCACCCACGCCGCGTTGGGCATCCAAGCGGCGCAGGCCGGCAAGCACGTCATTTGCGAGAAACCGCTGGACGTCACCCTGGAAAAGGCCGACGCGCTGATGGCGGCGTGCGCGGAAAATGGCGTAAAGCTGGCGGCGATCTTTCAGTCGCGTCTCCATCCGCTCTATGCCAAGGTGAAAGAGACCATCGCTGCCGGACGTTTGGGCCGCGTGTTCTATGCGGACGTGCAGCTCTACTGGCTGCGCACGTCGGAGTACTTTGCGGGCGGCGGACCCGTGAGCTGGCGCGGAACCTATGAGTTCGACGGCGGCGGCGCTTCCATGAACCAGGGCATCCACAGCATCGATCTGCTGCAGTGGATCATGGGGCCGGTAGAATCACTGACGGCCCAACTCGGCACCTTTACGCACGACATCGAGACGGAAGACCTGGCCGTGGTGAATGCGCGCTTTGCCAACGGGTCTTTCGGCAACATGGTCTTCACCACGTCGGCGTATCCGGGGCTTGATCACAACTTCCACTTCTTCGGCGAAAAGGGCAGCATTTGCTTGACCAACGCCGGTGTCGAGACCTGGCGCATCCAGGGCGACCGCGAGGAAGAGGAAGAGCAGGAAATGAAGGACCGCTTCTCCGCGCGTATGACCGCCGCCGCTGACCCCACCGTGAAGGGTTGGAACGGCCACCAGGTTCAGGTGGAAGACATGGTGCAGGCCATCCACGAAGGCCGCCCACCCGCGATCACCGGCACAGAGGCCCGCCACGCCCTGGAAATCGCCGTTGGCATCCAGAAGGCCGGCAAAATCTCACCCGCGCCGGTGAACTTTCCGCTGGACTAGGCTATAGCCTACACAGAATTGATAGGTTGAGAAGGAGGGCAGAGCGCAGAGCTCGCCCTCCTTCTCTCTTTGCTTTACGGCCTACGCGGTCTCAGTCGTGGCTTTGACCAAGAGGGGTCGCCGACCGGTCGATAGCCTGGCGTTCTTGCTGCTGGGTCAGCAGCCAGCCACGGCCGGTGAAGGCACTTGTAATTGCTCGCGCTGATAGAGGAAGGCGTTGCCCTGCTTGCCGACGACTTCGATGGCTCCCATGTGGCGCAGGCAGTAGGCAATTTTCTGTCCCTGACCGTGGCGCACGCCAAGTCTGGCGGCAATCTGGCTGCTGGTAAACATGTCCGGGAGTGTCGCCGGTAAGAGGGCGGCAAAGTCTTCCGGTCCGTGAAAGCAATGCCGGCTTTCTACGCCGACGAGGATCTGGTCTTGAATGCTCCAACCGCGCCGCCGCCAACTGCCGCGGCCGTCCTGGCAGCGCGTTTCCTCGACCTCAACCAGCAGCACCTCCAACGAAAACTGCGGGTGAGCGACGAGGTGCGGGATGCTCACAAGCTCATCGAAGACATCGAGCACCGTACCGCGCTTCGGCGAACGGCGGCGGCTGAGCACGGTTGCGCCGTCGCGGTCCAGCCGCACGATCCACTTCTGCGCCGGAATCGGATGCACGAGACGCACCGGGTGTTGGGGCAGCAACGCGGCAAGCTTGCGCTTAATTGCAGCGAAATTCCGCGTCTGGATTTCAATGAGTTCATCGCCGCGCACCAGGTCTACGACGTAGCCGTCCACGGGCTGTTCCGCCTGATCGCCGGGCCGGGCGTACCAGGCCTTAAGCGCCGCGTGCAGCGACTTTTCCTGATAGGTGCCGATCGTCGGTGTGGTACTCAATTGGCGCTCGCAAATTGCCTGTGTCGGGACAATTCTCTTAGACGCAAGGGCGTGCTTGACTATGGCGAAGCACAGAGAATTAGCCAACCTGCGACCCTAGAGCAAGCGAATCCCGCTTCCGTCATTCCCGCTTTCGCGGGAATCCATCTTCTCTTTGTCAACGCCCCTACCCAGCGGGAGGTATGCTTGTACGGCACGTTCTTGGCCCTGCCAACCTCCTGGACTCCGGCTTTCGCCGGAGTGACGGGACGGTAGCGCAAGACTATAGTCTGCGTATCTTGCCCGACTATCTCGTCATTCTCGCGCATGCTTGCCCCGTACCTGATTCAGGGCGGGAATCCATCTTCTCTGCTTTTGGCACAACCGTTGCTAGCGTGAGTGGCGTCTCGTAAGTTCGTTCACCAGAGATTTGGCGGGATCCGTGAGCGAAAGAACACTGAAGTAGCCGTCGATGCGTAATAGTGGCAAGACACTCTAGATTCCTCGCTGCGCTCGGAATGACATGTTCGGTCGACACTGCCCAGTGAACAGGAAATTCTGTCAACGAATTACCCGACACGTACAGGAATGGCACCAGCAAACAAGCAACTCTGGACCATCCTGATGCCTCTTGGAAAGCCGTTTTCCCGATACATAACGACTCATCATAGGTTCAACAGTTAGTTGGTCACTTCATTCAATGAACGACGTCAACACCGCGTCCCAGGCTACTTCGGAAGCAAGAACCCCAAGGACATATTCATTGAGTCCTTGGCCTTGCGCAACTTCGTTGGTGGTCACGGCGAAGAGCACGTCGCCGTCGGAGATGGTGTGGAGGGGCTGGATGGCGCGCGCCATGGACGTGTGAACGTGGCGCGCCAGTTGGCGCAGCGACCACCCGCCGAGTATCTGATTGGTGACCACAACCGTCAGGGTTGTATTACCGCTTGGGGGCGGCAGCCCGGCGTCAGCCACGTGAGGGCGTTCGCCTGAGCGCGGGTCCAGCGAGCCGCGTACCACGTTGCCCTGGCGGTTGACGATGGCGCCCACGGCGTTCACCACCGTGAAGACCGCGACTTTCACGCCGTCTATCTCCCGAAAGGCGCCGCCCTGGCCGGCAGACTCACTCCGGTAGGGTTTCTGCAACCACTTGCCCACCGTTGCCGAGCGGCCGGCGCCGCGGGGGCCGAGCGGAAAGACGCCGGATCGTGCCGCCTTGAGCGCCGCGCGCCCCAAGGCTTTGTCGGGGTAGACGGCATTGTCTCGTGGGCCGAAGTCATAGATGATCGCGCCGGAAACGAGGGCGATATTGCCCCAATGGGGCGAATAGTTCTGCCGGGCGAGCAGCTCCGCCGCCACGCCGGTGGCTGCCTCCAGACCGTAGAAGGACCCGCCCGCCAGGCAGATTGCATCCAGCTTGCCCTCTCCGTTTTGCAGCGCTTCGGTATAGAGCGTTGCGTGCGCGCCGCCGCGGATGTCCACGGCGCCGACGGCGCCATGGTCGAATTGAAAGACTGTGCACCCCGTCGGGCCCGCCACGTACTCGGCCACGCCGACGGCCATACTGGGATAGTCGAACGTGAGCTTTGGGCCGCAGAATTCGGTCTGCGGGACAAGCGTGACTAAATCGTTCGAGAGCAGGGGATCGTTCGATTCTTGTTGTGACATGGGCTAACCCTTGTCGTGCGCATCCTTGCGAGCAAGTGAATGCCGGTTGTGATGGAGGCGTAAGCGCAGAGAAGAGGGGGAATCTTCTTTCTAACTGTACCACGCCAAGCGAGCAACCTCCTGTGGGCCCTGGAATGCGTACCAGTGCGTTTTATGGGCATGCCTGTAAGCAGAATACAGCACCGATCACAATCGTTTGGGCTTGTGCCATGTGTCGGAGGATACAGTGCGCACCGCTATGCATCTCTGGTTGCGAGTTGCCGCACAATTTGCTGCATAGCGTCGCCATAGCGTTGCTGCGAGAAATCTCTGCTGCGCCGCTGCGCCGCGGCGCTGAGTTGCGCGCGGTGTCCGGGGTCGCCTATGAGCTGCTGGGTGGCGGCGACGAGTTCGGCAGGCGTGTCCCAGAGGATGCCGGTCTCACCCGGCGTGATGATTTCGTTTACCCCGCCTTTGCCTACAGCCATTGGCACCGCGCCGGCGGCCATGGCCTCGACCACACTGATGCCAAAATGCTCCACCCGGAGCGGCTCCTTTTCGTCATTCACGCCAAAGCCGGTGGCGTGCCAGTAGAGGCTCGCCTGGGCCGAGAGTTCTTGCAGCGTGGCAAAGTCCGCATTGGCATGAAATGTCACGGGCAGGTCTTTTGCCAGCGCCTGGACGTGGGCAAAGTAGGCTTGATCTGCCGGAGTCTCGCCGACATTGCCGACCAAATGCAGGCGCCACTCCTCTTCGCCGCTGGCGACAAGCGCACGGAAGGCTTCGACCAACACATCTTGGCGCTTGCTGTGTTCGCCAACGAAGAAGCGGCCGATGGAGAAGATTATCGGCTGTTTTGCTTTCGGCGCAAAGCTCGTGATGTCAACGGGCGGATAGAGTACGTCGCTGTCAGCGCCCCAGTAGCGCTGCAGCCAGCCGGCCGTGAATTCCGAATTGGCGAGAATGCGGTCGTAGGTATGCAGGTAGCCCGTTTCGGTTTCTTCCAAGAGCGTCCGTGTCCTTAGCAGCAGCCGGGGCAGATTACGCTCGATCAAGCGCCGGGAGAAGCGGCTGAAGGCTGCGCCGGCCGTGACTTGGCTGATGGCAATGCCGAGCGGACGGCGCTCTGCCGGTGTCGCCGGATCGGGTTCCACGACCTCACTCTCCACGTCGACGTGCACCCGTTCGGCCTGGCTCAGCGCGGCTGGGACCTGCAGCGTGAGCAGGCGGAAATTGCCTCCCGACGGCGCTGCGTCAACTTCGGCGAGCACAACGCCCTGGCACGAAAAGCGCACGCGCAGCGGCACTGCCGCGGCAAAGTTGCCAATCGCAAGCTGCACGGTCACGCCCCGTCTCTTGCCGGGCACGGAGAAACCGGCCCGGCCGCTCATGGCGCGGTACCAGCCGACGTCCACCAACTCCATGCCGTAGAAGCCGTATTCATAGCGCACGCGACCCAGGAGCGCCGCGCACTGTTTGACTACCTGGAGCGTGAGCCGCGCAAGCGGAGCGAGGTCGCGGGGCCGGGGAAAATAGATGAAGAGAATACTCGCGGGCGCTCTGTTCGGTATGGCGTCCATGTGCGAACCGTTGATGAACAGGTCATACTCGGCGGTAAGCGCCGCGATTTCCGAGTAAGGGAGGTCCGGGATCACCCGCAGCGCGACGTTGGCGAGGTCGAGGTTTAGCCGGCGGGCGAGGGCGCTGAGGTCAGTTGGGGTAGTTGTGATGAACGTTACTTCGTGACCGTCCGCAGCAAGCGCCTGGGCGGCGGCGCCAGTCTGCCGCTCGCCACCGCCCTGAGTTTGGAGCCACCGGTTAAAGATACCTATGCGCATGAGAATGAGAATAGTTGCGGGAGTCGGACGCGCGTGGAGCGAAGCTGGGGAGATTATACAGCAGTAGCTTGCTCGTTGCCGGTCACTGTTCTGCGAATCTCTCGGGAGCATACGGCTGCAGCGGCGCGAGGTCGCCGTTGCAAAGCGCATTGCCCATGAGACGCGCGGTAATGGGTGTGAGCAGGATGCCGTTGCGGTGATGTCCGGCGGCAACCCAGAGTCCGGGCCGGTCGGCGACCGGTCCGAGCAGCGGCAGCCCGTCGGCAGGAGTCGGGCGCAAACCCACGCCAAAGTGATGCACCCGCGCGTCGGCCAGGTCCGGCGCGAGCTTCTGCAGGATTTTGACAAGATAGGCGACTCCGCCGGCGGTATTTTCGCACTCGAATCCCGCGTCCTCTTCCGTCGCGCCGACCACGATGCGGCCGTCCTGCTTTGGCGCCAGGTAGCCGCCCGCGCCAAAGGCGACGCGCTGCAGTGGGCGGTCGTAGGTCTCCAATACCATCACTTGACCCCGTGTCGGTCTCAATGGGAGGTCAATGTCAAGCAAATCGCCGAGCAGGCGGCTCCACGCTCCGGCCGCGATGACGACGTGTTCGGCAGACACCGGGCCCGCGGCAGTTTGTACGCCGGTGACGCGCGCACCGGCGGTAAGGAAGCCATGCACAGGGGTGTATTCGTGTATTTTCACGCCTCGGGCGACGGCTGCCAGTGTGAGAACGTGCATGAGTTGCGGCGCGTACACGTGGGCGTCGTCTTGAAAGTGCACGGCGCCGCGCGCGGCTGTGCTTAGCAGCGGCTCTGCGCGGCGCAGCGCTTTGGCATCAAGCCAGGCAACGCGCTGACCCCGCTCGGCAAGTGCGTTAGCCTGCGCGGAGAGGAAGTCCGCTTGTTTGTCCCCAAAGACGACGGAGAGCGCGCCGGAACGTGTGTAGGTGGCGTCCAGACCGGTGGCGGCCTCAAGCTCTGCCGCAAAATCGGGGTAGAGCTTGGCGGACCGCGCGGCTAAATTGAGCGCATGGTCGTCACGGTTGCCCTCCACGCCGGAGCCGAGAATGCCGGCCGCGGCGATGCGCGCTTGGCCGCCCACGCGCTCCTTTTCGAAGAGAGCTACCCGCGCCCCGGACTTAGCCAGCGTGTAGGCCAAGGCACAGCCGATGATGCCGCCGCCGACGATGGCGACTTCTGTGGTCAGAGACAACGTGCGCTCGCTTTCTGCCGGTCAATCCACCAGTTCTTCACTCTGAGTACGGGGGCCGGGACCGCTGTGCGCGGCAGCCGGGCCAGAAGGACCATTGTTCTACCGACCGCCGCCGCCGACCATACGGACGATCTCCACGACGTCGCCGTCTTGGAGTGTGACGCGGGCGTGGTCGGCGCGGCGGACTACTTCGCTGTTCACGGCCACGGCGACAAACTGCGCCGGCACGTCTTGCGCTTTGAGAAAGGTAGCCAATGGTGTGCTTGCAGCCAGCCGTCGGTCTTCCCCGTTCACCCTGACGCGGATGCGCGCCGATTGCGGTTGTTCCTCTTCAGTATGGGGGACTCGTCCCTCCGCCGTCATCGCGGTTGCACCTGTGTCTGCCCGCTCAGGGCGCTAATCAAAAGACGTGCTGCCTCGGTCGTATCGGGAGCGTCGAGCAGGGCGCCAATTGCGGCTACGCCGTGAGCGCCGGCTGCCACGACGGTTGACGCATTCTGCGCCGAGATGCCTCCCACGCCGATAACGGGAATGTCGACTGCCGCCGCCACGTCACGCGCCAACTGCGGCCCGGCCGGGGCGCGCCCCGGCTTGGAGTCCGTCGCATACAGAGTGCCGACGTGCACGAAGTCCGCGCCGGCCTGGGCGCATTGCAGGGCGCTGGCGACATTATGCACCGAACAGCCGATCAGTTTGTCCTCGCCCAGCAGACGGCGGGCCGCTTGCACGGTCAGGCCGTCTTCAGGCAGGTGGACTCCATCCGCGCCGACGGCGAGCGCAACGTCGATGCGATCGTTGACGAGCAAGAGCGCGCGGTCTGCGGTCACATGCCGCAATTGCTGTGCGAGCGTGTAAAGTTCCTTGGCAGACGACTCTTTCTCCCGCACCTGCACGACGTGCGCTCCGCCCTCCACGCCTTCCCGGACACGCTGGATAAGCGTGCTCGCAAGTGGATTTCGCGTTTGCAGAGAGAAGCCGGGCCGCAGGGCGGGACCCGAATCCTGCGGCGCCACGCCCTTAGGCGGGCTGAGGCGCGTTATGAGCGTGAGGCAGGGGTAAGGCAGTTGGGGTTTCATGCAGCGTGGCAACCGGCGTGCTACGCGTGCACCACGCCCGCAACCGGACTGCTGGGCGTGGCGAATTTCTGCTGCGCGATGCGCCCGGCCAGGTAGGCTTTGCGGCCGGCCTCCACACCGAGACGGAAGCCTTCCGCCATGAGCACCGGATCCTCGGCACGGGCAATGGCCGTGTTAATCAGCACCGCGTCCGCCCCGATCTCAAGCGACTGGGAGGCTTCGGACGGCACGGCGAGCCCGGCGTCCACGACGACGGGCACGTTGGCCTGCTCGACGATCAGTTCGATCTCTTCCCGCGTAAATATGCCTTGGCCGGAGCCGATCGGCGAGCCGAGGGGCATCACGGTAGCGCAGCCCACGTCTTCCAAACGCCGCGCCAGAATCGGATCGGCGTGGATATACGGCAGCACCACAAAGCCGTCTTTGACGAGCGCCTCGGCGGCATGGAGCGTATCCACCGGGTCCGGCAGGAGCGAAGCCGGGTCCGGCTGCACCTCCAGCTTGACCCAGTCGGAACCCGTGAGTTCGCGCGCCAGCTTAGAGGTCACAATGGCCTCGTCCGCGGTGCGCGCGCCGGCCGTGTTCGGTAAAATCGTGTAGCGCTCCCAATCTATGTAATCGAGAATAGTCTTCTGCGTGGGGTTGCTGAGATCAAGACGCCGTATCGCTACTGTAATAATTTCCGCGCCCGACGCCGCAATTGCTTGGACCATCTCTTCAGGCGTGCGGTACTTGCCGGTGCCGATCATCAGCCGCGAGCTAAACTGCTTGCCCGCAATCTCAAGCGCGTCGTTCATGTTCATTCCCTTTTCACAAGCTGCAAGCGGATGGGCGCGCACGCTCCAGGCAGGCGCGCACTCTTGTCAAAACAAAAAACCGCTTTACTGAGGGAAAGCGGTTCGCAGCGGAGTATTCAAATTCTGCCGCTTCCCTCCGCTGGGATGATCCAGTTCAGGTTCCAAGGGTTGTCCTGCGTGCAAGCAGTTGCTCTCAGCCTTGTGGCTCCCCTAGCGGCCCTAGTGGCGCAAAACACATACGCCATTGAGACTGTTTCAGTATACCATCATGTGCAGAGGCACAGCGAGTGCGATTAGAATGAGGCGGGAGACTTTGTCGGGTACGCAAGCGGCGCAGGCAGTTGGCGCGCCCCCGCCTGTAACCGGTGTCGTTGCCTCCCTGAATTTGGCTGCGAGCACGTGAGCATGAAGGAGAGGAGCGGTCGGTATGGAGTTTGTAAATATTGGCTTTGCAGGCACGGGAGGCATAGCGCGGTCGCATGCCCGCGGACTGGCAGAGGTCCCCCAAGCGCGGATTGTGGCGGCGGCGGATGTCAATGAAGCGGCTGCGGGCGAGTTCGCCGTTGCGCAGGACGTGGCCCAGGTCGCCACGGACTACCGCGCCGTGCTGGAAAACCCGGCGGTCGATGCGGTTATCATCTGCCTGCCCCATGCGTTGCACGGCCCAGCGGCGATTGCCGCGGCGCAGGCGGGCAAGCACGTGCTCTGCGAGAAGCCGCTGGGCGTTTCCGTTGCCGAGTGCGATGCGATCATCGCCGCCTGCGCAGCGGCCCAGGTGAACCTCATGGTGGGCCATACCCATCGTTTCATGTTGGAGCACCTGCGGGCGCTCGAGCTGTTACGCGCGGGAGCGATCGGCGACGTGCTCCACATTCACGACTCCGTCACCGGCGCTACCCGCCACAAGGACTTGGGCTGGCGGGGCGTGCCCGCGCTGGCCGGCGGCGGAGTGTTCATGGACAATGGCGTGCACAGCGCGGACCGGCTGCGCTGGTGGATTGGGTCGGAGGTGACGGCGGTCACCGCCAACATCGGCCACTACGGCGCGCGTACCGAGGGGGAGGATTTCGGTGTGGCGCACCTTGAATTTGCCAACGGCGTCACGGCGACCATGGAAATCTCGTTGATTGCGGCGCCCGCGATGGGCCGCTGCCGCGCCGAGGTGACGGGTGCAGACGGCGCGATGGAGATTGCCACGTGGCGGCATGTCAAGGTAACAGGGGCGGAGGACCAGGAATGGGAAACCATGACGTTCCCCCGCGACCGCAGCCAGTTCATACGCGAAGACGGCGAATTTGTAATGAGTATCCTGGAGCAACGTGCGCCGAGCGTCACTGGCGAGGACGGCAAGCGGGCCGTGGCCATCATACAGGGGATATACCAGGCGTCGGCAAGCGGCGAGCGCGTGCGCTTGCAGGGATAAACCAAGTAGACATGACCTCAAACCCGTCAGGACAAGCATGGTCGGCTACGGGTGGGCCGGCCTTGGGGGGGGGCGTCATTCCGGCGGAAGCCGGAATCCATCTTTGCCAGTTGCGGGAGCAAACCTCTACGCAGGGCGCTGTGAAGGCTGATCGGTAAGCGGTCGTGTCCGTTGCCTGTTTGGGCGCAGGTTGTGCAAGCGCCGTTACTGCTCGCTAAGCATCCGCCCGACGGCACACGCGTCGCAGCGCTTCTCGCGGCACCATTCGTGGTAGATGTGCAGCAGCCCCTGCTGGCGCGCGGCCGTCATGGGCACGTACTTTGGCGGCAGGCCAAACACGTCGTCGCGCATGCTCCGCACGAGGCGGTTCATGCCGCCGGCCGGCGCGCGGCGCAAGAGGTTCACGGCCCAGTCTGAAAGAACGGCGTCGCCGGTAACTTCAGCGTAGGCCAGCGCAAACGGCAGGATCACGTTTGTGAGCATTTCGCGGACGCGCTCCGTGCCGACGAGGCTCTGCGGTCCTCCCCGCAGCGGCACGCCGATGTCACAGTGCGTCGCCCAGTATGTCGAGCGCGCCGCAGGCAGCGCGAACGCTTGCTGAAAGTGACGGAGAATCTGCGCCCAATCAGTTTCGTCCCTAAAGGCAAGGCAGGCCTGCACCGGGCCGGTCTCGACCAACCGGGCGCAAAGGCGCCCCGCCGCCGCCACCCGCCGGGCGGGCGCGTTGGCCGGTCGCACGCCCCGGCGCACCCAGGCAGTGGCGGGTAGTATCTGTTCCAATTGAAACTGCCGCCATCGCGCTTCAAGCTCCTGCACGTGCCGCAGTTCGGTGGGCGTAGGGGCACGACATGTCGTGCCCCTACGCAGATTCCCGTCACGCTGCGATGGCAACAGGCCTGCAGCGCCGAGAAAAAGCGCTTCGCCGTGTTGCGGTGCGTTGGGCTTGCCGCCCAGCAGCGCTGCCACCACTTGCCAGGGCAGTCCCTCGCTGAGCCGGCGGAACGGCTCCCGGTTTTGGCTGTAGCCAAGCGCCTCCAGCAAACCCGCATAGAGTGCTTGCTCCGGGCCGAGACTTTCGATGGCCGCCAGCATCTGCGTTGCTTTCTTGCGGAGGCGCCGTTCGCCCAGAGTCGCGAAGAGCATGCCGACGGTCATGGCGTCGGACTTGGTGTGCAGGTCGGCGCAGGGCTGAAAGGCGGGGAGCGGCTGTGCCGCGTACGTAACCGGAAGCCCGTTGGGGAAGAACTGAGCCAGCGCCACCGTGCGCAGCGGTCCGCCCGCCACCGGGCCGTCTTCATCCCACACCACGTGGAGCATGACGTTGTGGTAGGCTGGGTCGGCGGCGTGGCCGTGGGCGCGCCAGCCGGACGTGGCCGTGTGGACTTCAACGTGGCCGTGCCGTACCCGGCGGCCGTCCAACGCGATGATGGCGTCGAGGAAGTCCGGGCCGGGACCGAGGTTGCGCCGCCCCGGATAGACCACCTGGATTTGCTCGCCGGCCGTCGTGGGGAGGAGCTTGGCGCCCCAGGGGCACGCCTGCCAGAGTTGGGCGACGTCCTCTTCACGCAGGGTTTCGACCGGGGCAAGCGTGGGTGCGGCCATGCTCATGGTGAATAGTAATATCCGCGAAACAGAATATTCTCCTGTGCAACTATACCACGCATGGCGAAGTATCTTTTCTTGGCATGCTTGATGTCTAGGCGAGCATAGACAGCCTCACCGCGAGTGGACAACCGCGAAGAGTGCACTAAGGGAAAAGCCTGTTACTGGCGCCGGAGCGAGTGGGTCAATGGCAGACTGAGCGTGCCACTTTGAGTCCTCCCACTTTAAATGAGACGCACGCGTGGGTAAAAGCCCACGCGTGCGTCTCACGCAAAGTGCGTTGCAGTTCTCTTAGACTAGAAATCGACGACCGAGTTCTCCAACGCTTCGTCCAGCGCCTGCTGCACCTTTGCGTTGCCGTCGGCGAGGGCTTCCGGCACGGTCATCTCACGCTTCCAGATGGAATTGGCCATGCCCACGTGGATGCCGATGATCCTGCGTCCGCCGGGGGCGCTGACCACCCACTGGGCGCCGTCCATCTCGCGGGCGCCTTGGATGCGCAGCGGGTCGCCCTGGGTGAATTCGGGGCTTTGGGCCACCGAACGGCGGGCCGGCAAACTGTCGCGCACGTCGTTGAAGCGGCGGTCGTTCGGCTCCAGGAAGAGCCACTCGAGGAACTTGAACGCGCCGTCCGGGTTGTTGGAGCCTTCCGGCATCAGGTGCGCGCCGCCGCCGCGATAGGCTGCGGGCGAGCCGCCCTCCGCCACCGGATACGTATCCACGCCCACGTCGATCGTGGCAAAGGCCTCCTCATACTGCGCGAACCGCGTGATGTTCATCACGTCGGTCCACATGGCGCAACGGCCGGTGGAGAAGAGGTGTTGATGCCGCTCGTCGCCCCTGAAGGCGTTCATGGCGTCCAGTCCGCCCTGCAGGTCGAAGAAGCGCAGCGTCAAGTTGAACGCAGTCTCCATCGTCTCGTTGTCGATGGTGGACGTCAGCTCATCGTCACTGAGCAGCCGGCCGCCCTGCTGCCAGAACGGCACCAGCCACCACACCAGGGAGCTATTGCCGTACCAGAAGCCGAGGCGCTCGATGTTGTCGCCATCTTTCTTGAGCGTTTGCTGGATGGCTGCGTCCAGCTCGTCCCAGTTCGAGGGCCCCGCGTCTGGATCCAGACCCACTTCCACGAAGACGTCTTTGTTGTAGAAGTATGTAAAGACCGTGGGCGCCCAGGGCAACCCGAACCAGTGGTCGCGGTAGGTCGAGTCGAAAACGACGCGGGGGTAATAGTCTTCCGGGTCGATGACGGTCGATGCCTTGACGTAATTCGTGATGTCGGCGGCAATTCCGCGCACGCCGAAGTCTTTCGGCAAGTAGGCGTCGATATACGAGATGTCGGGCGAGATGCCGCCAGCGACCACCGTCGGCAGCTTGTTGATGGTGTCGCCATACGTCGTGACGATGACGTTGACCTGCTCGTTGGGATTGGCCTCGTGGAACTCGGCAACAATCTCCTCGCCGATGCCCTGCACCCAGTTACTGCCGCCCATGTCGATGGCCCAGAAGTTCACGGGCAACTGCTCTTCCATCGGCATTTCTTCTGACTTCATGTCCTCGGACTCAGGCGCTTCCCCGGTTGCGGGCGCCATGCCGCCCTGCGCGCACGCAGCAAAGAGCACCGCGCCTGCCGCGGCTCCCGTGCCCGCGAGCATGCGTCGCCGTGTCATGTGAGTTGCAATACGACTCTTCATCGGTACCGATACCTCCTGCCCTATAGGCGCTATTCCAATCTCGTACCACCGCCTCGCGAGGTGAGGGACTTCCGTTCTTGCCGTATCCCGCCACCACTTCTCTAGGAGTCATTGCTGTTGCCGTGGCTCCCTTAAGGCTTGAAACGAATTCTAGCGCGATTAATGCCGTGTAGTCAAGGGTGCAAACGGTGAATTCAACTCGAATGAGCGAAATTCACCGTGTGGTCCCGAGAGGAGAATGAGGTTAGTTTGTCTGCGAGAGCGCCGCTATTTCCTCCGCGCTCAGGGCGCGGCCGTGCACGCGCACGTCGGCCAGCTTGCCGTTGAAGTGGTCGTGCTGCCCCAAGCCAATGCGCAAGGGCTGGTTGTTCGCTATGGAGGTAGGGAAGTGCGCTGTGGCAGCGGATACTGCCACCTGAACGCCGTCGACGTAGAGCTTGAGCTGTTTTGCTTCCCGCACGGCGGTGAGATGGCGCCACCCCGCGGCCAGGGCACGGTCGTACGTCACGTTCGCGCCGGCCTGCAGGGAGTAGACGCGTCCCGACGGCAGCGTGCCGCCAAAGAGCTTACCTTCAAATATCGCCATCGACCACACCCGCCGGTATTTTACGTCAGGCGTGGTGTCCAGTTGTCCGGTGTTCGTCCAGGTCGCGCCGCCCTCGTAGCGGTAGACGTTTGCTAGCGGCAGCGTGCCCGCGTAGAGCTTGCCGTTGTACACCGCCATGGCCATCACTTCTTTCTCGTCCTCCAGGCTGCCTACGTCCTCCCACGTTTCCCGACCGTCCCAACGAAAGACGGTGCCGTTGGGCCACGTGCCCACGTAGAGCTCGCCCTGATAGGCGGCAAAGGAATACACCTGCGTGACGCCCTCCTGGAAGCCGCAGGGCGTCCACGTGGCGCCGCCGTCGTAGCGAAAGACGCCGCCGCCCTCGTTGCCCGCGCCGTAGAGGTGTCCCTTGAAGACGGTGATTGCCATCATGCGGCGGCCGGGCGTGCCGCAGTTTTCCCAGTCTTGGCCGCCCAGGTAGCGAAAGACGCCCTGGCTGTAGAGCGGTATGGCGTAGAGTTCGCCGTTGTACACGACCATGCCGGCAATTGATTCGGCCCCTTCCAACCGCCCGCAGTACTCCCAGCCTGCCTCTCCGGTGTAGCGGTAAATGGCGCCGCCGGGATGCTTATTCGGCGAATCCTCCAGCGCGGAACCGCCGGCCCGGTAGCAGGAGGTACCGGCATAGAGGTCGCCCCTGAAGACCGCCAGCGACGCTACGGTATTGCTCTGATCGGGACTGCCGCAGTCTGCCCAGGTCTGGCCGCCCGCGTACCGGTACACGTGCCCGGCCTCGTCCGCGCCCCATTCGAAGGTGCCGGTGTACAGGTCGCCGTTGTAGACGGCCAGAGAGTAGACGCGCAGGTTGTTGCCCGGCCGGCCGCAGTCGACCCATGACGGCTCTTGCAGACCGTCGTCGATGCCGAAGTGCAGATTGCGGTGGTGGGCTTGGGCGGCGGTGACCCCGGCGTAGTTCAAGGTGCCGAAGTTCAGGCCGGCGCGGGTGGCGGGATCGTACTTGCTGAGGATGTCGCCGTGCAGGTTGGCGCCGTCGGGCGGCAACTCCACCCAGGCGGAGAGTGTGAAGTCACCCTCAGCGAACGCCAGCGCGTCGCCGGCAGGCACTTCTACATGCGCGGCGCGACCGTCAAAGCCCGCGGCGCTATAGGCTCTTCCGTCCCGACCCACCGCCGCCAGATCGACGCCGCGGTTCACGCCGTGATTGCCGTTGCCGGACGAATCCTGACAATCTCCGTTGAATTTCCAGTGCGCCAGTAGACCGGTGTCTTTGCTCATGCAATCTTCTCCCGCTTGTTCCTGATAGACGTCAGTGTGTTCCCGGCTTGTTCGGTGTCCAGATTAGTTCGGCACGTACCCATGCACCAAGCATGTCCCTTCTCCTGGGGGAGAGGGTTAGGGTGAGGGCGATTCGGCAGTGCAGCGAAATGAGAAGGATACGAGATGCCACGATCTAATTGCCGGAATCTAGGGAATCTACAAGCAAAATTGTACCCCATCCGCCGCATTCAGGTCGCCGGGGCCGCTCTTGGCGCCTCCACGGAGGAACACGCTCACTTCAACCCCAGTCGTTGCACCATCGTCCACCGCCGGGCCCACGTCAGCGCCACGCTGGCGGCCACTGCCATGATTCCGGCGAGGGTGTTGAACAGGATGTCTACCGGATCGAACACCCGGTTGGGCAGCAGCCACTGGATGCCCTCGTCCAGCGCGCCCAATGCGACTGTAACCAGGACGGCGAGCACGGGCAGTAAGGGCACGCGGCGGCCCTGGCTCTTGCGCTCGGTGAGGGCTTCGCAGATGAGGACGCCAATGATGCTGTATTCGATGAGATGCGAGCGCTCTGTCGGCACCGTCATGCGCGTGAAGACCAGCAGATAAGCAGTCGCGACGCCGATGCCGACGGCGACTTCCGACCCACCCGGCCGCACTTTCAGCCCTTGCGTGAGGATGGTCAGCCCCACCAGGAACATGCAGAGCAGGAAGAGGCCGACGGTGAAATCCAGCAAGCCCCACTCTATCAGCGTCTCGGCTAGCCGCTGCGCTAGACCCAGGGTGGCGTAGATCGCCACCATGACGATCAGCACCGACAGCCATAGGCGGCGTTCGCGCCGGGAAGTGAAAAGAGTCATCGTTGCCTGGCTATCCGGTGCATGGAGTGAACACGGCGCGATTAATAGCGGGTAATTTCATGCGGAGGTCCAATGCAGTCCGTCACTCCGGCGCAAGCCGGAATCCAGGGGGCAGGGCGAGTCTACTCAGGTATGGTCGACTGGAAGCCGTTTGCTTCTTTGAGCATGATAGCGCGCCGGAAAGTTAAGAATCTCTCCGGCGCGTCTCGCTACCGAAATCCCTGTCCACGTCAATGTGGCAGCAGGCTCAATGGACGATTCTCTCTCATCCGCGCCAACGCGGGTCAGGCTTGCAGGCTACAACCCACCCTGTCGCAACGGGCCAATCCGGTACTCCTAGCCGCTTACTCCAACGGCAGCTTGACCGGCTCGCCGCCCAAGCTCGCAGACCGCTCCGCCGCGAAGATGACCTCGTCGATCTTCAGGGCGTCGTGGATGTCCACTTCCGGCTTTTTGTTGTTCAGGATGCAGTCGATGATGTGGTCCGTCTGCGGCTGGAAGGGGTGGTGCGCGACCTCGGGCGTATCCGGCATGATCGTCTCGAAGGTCGCCCAGTCGGTCTGCTCGGTCATGCGCTCGCCGATCAGGGTTTCCGAATGGAACTTATTCCCCACCAACGTGCCGCGGTCGCCGTGCAGGCGCACGTTGAACGAATAGGGGTTATTGCCCTCCAGGATGCAGCCGACCTTGCCGATGCGGCCGTCCTTGTAGCTAATCACGCTGAGCACGGTGCCTTCCCAATCGAACGTCTTCGTGAAGTTGCCCCAATGGCCCACCACGTGATCGACCTCGCCGGGCATGAATTGGAGCAGCGCGTCTACCGCGTGACAGCCCGCGGCCGCCAGCGCGGAACCGCCTTGCTCGCGGGTCTTTACCCAGTTGTAACCAACGTACCACTGGGGCCAGTTGGCGCTGAAGTAGTCGCACTCGCCGTAGAAGATGTTGCCGAAGGCATTGGCCTTGATGAGTTTGTGCACGATCAGGAAGTAGGGACTCCAGTGCAGCTCGAAGCCCTCGCAGGCCACGACACCAGCTTTGTCCACCGCCGCCGTGATGGCTTTCATGTCTTCCCAACTGAGCGCGGCGGGCTTTTCGATCAGCATGTGCTTGCCGGCATCCGCCGCCGCCAGCACCTGCGGCACGTGTTTCTCATTGGTGGAGCAGATGAAGACCATGTCCAGGTTGTCCTGCTTGAGCATCTGCTCGTAATCGGTGTAGACGTGCGCGTTGGTTAGCCCGTGCTCTTCCTTGGCGTTCTCGGCGTTTTCGCGACTGCCGCTGCAGAGACCGACCACCTCGGTATGGGGATTTTTCACCAAGGTATCGATGTGCTGGTGCGAGACCCAGCCGATGCCGACCACACCAACCCCAAGCTTGCCATTGTCTGTCATCGCTAATCCTCCCAAAATTCCAACATTACGTTCAACGAAACGTGGCTACAGTACAGCGTATTCGCGGCTAGCTGTCAAGGGAAAAAGCAAATCGGTATGCTATGCTTGGTTGTGAGGGGCCGCCGTCTGGGCGTAGCAGAGGGTGACTGCGCGGTAGCGGTCGTTTAAGAGGCAAGGAACAGTGCTCTATGGAATCCCGGATGGACGATTTGGCTGCCCGGCTGCTGCGCTGCCCGGTGGGATGCGCTTTCTTGCTGACGATAGTACGGGATGAGGTGCCCATTGACATCGCGGTCACGCCGCCTCAGGCGATCGCGCGCGCCGCGATTGCCTTGAAGGCTCTCAATCCCTGGTCGGCGGATTTCGAACGAGCCGTCACGGCCGCGCTTTCACGCGGCGCAGACCTGGCAAGCCTGGCGCGCGCGGTTGTTTCACATCCGCATAGCCGCTGGTGGACTGCTCCTATGGACCCGACCCGTCAGGTGCTCGTAATTGACGAGACGTCATATCCGACCTCCACCCCCGAGCCGCCACCTCACCCCATTTGGGAGCGCATACATCGCATATTCAAGCGAACGTCCTCCCGCGCGACGTCGCCCAAGTCGGCTTTCCGCTGGGAGGATTACGCACAACGGCCCAAGAAATGGCGAATCACATCTACGCTCCACGGAGGCTATGCATGCCTCGACACTGTGATCGCCTTGGGCGTCGGGGACTGGGGGGCGGTAGAAACGCACCGCAGATTCGCAGCCGAGATCGACGAATCCGCCCGCGTCTTTGAGGTTGCCGGTCCCGCCGACTGGCACGCCCTCTGCGTCTCCTTTCCACGCGTCAATCAGCATCCTAATAGTCCGGCCGGGGTCGGCACGCTTTCGCCGGATTGGGGCCGCGCCGCCACGCAGTGGGACGGCGTTCACCTGGCGTTCATGGGGCTCCTGACCGCGCCGTTCGTGCGCCATAGCTCAGCGGCCGGAACCACCATGCTGTGGTCGTGGGATACGGAGGGCATACTGTGGCTGCAGGGGGACTTCCTGCGCGCGGGGACCCCGCTCGCGTCTGTGGAAGGCGACATAGGCGCGAGCGGGTTTGTCAGATGGCTGTGGTTGTCGGACGAAGGCTCACACATGACATGAAGCGCCATGAATGACCGAGTGCTGCCACACGTCCAATCTCAACAAGTGATGTTCACGGTTCTTGAATACCCGTAGCCAGTCCTTAGGTGACCGTTTGGAAACAGCATGTAGTGATAGCTGAAGCCACGATACGTCCCATCCTCGCAAGGAGCGGGAGAGAAGACGTTAACCCAACTGGAGAGATAACGTACTTCCACTGCCCTGGGACCATAGTCGGTAAACCAACAGATGAACGCTATGCACTTCTGCTTCTGAAGGGTTACGGATACCCTGAGTTGCGCCATCACCACGTTACACTCGATCTCAGCCTCTACATTTATGTTTGGCGTGACATGATGCGACTTATGCGGGTTATGCGTCGGAGCGAGACACCGCCAATTCACTGCATTGGCCGTATCCCCTGCACTATCGCCCTCAAGCGTGTATGTGACGAGGGGGCGGACTTCGTTCACGCTTCCCGGCCCCGCCGGGGCAGTCTCGTTAGGGGGAAGGTCATTGGCAAGGGCACCGTCTGGGCTTGCCAGCAGAACGACGCCAATGACAATTACCGCCAATCTCACTGTCTTGAGAATCCTCATTTATCGACCTCCTTTACAGGTACGTCCCGACTACGATGACGACTAGTCAGTGTATCTGAGTCAATTCTCTGGTGTGGGCTCCGGTGTAACTCAGCCCATTGCTGCGCGGCAATAAGCACTCCCACCTGCTCAGCGGTTTCCCCTGAGTGACTCTTCCTTATCAAGCTAGTCGGCAGTACTGCAACCCACCAGCAGCGTTGCCAGGACTAGTGTGGCAATGCGCATGGCTAATCTCCTTGGACTAAGGAACGACCAAGGTCTTTGCCGCCCATAGAGGGCGACGAACAGCTACAGACCATGTCGCGCCTCCTTTGCTAATACTACTCTTAGAATATAGCCTAACACAGTTTGTCAAGTAGCCAACCACATTTACCTGCAATTTCCTTGTTTCATCCTTGACTGCGTGGCACGCTTCAGCGCCCATCATTGCCGCCCACGCATTCGTGCATTCTTCTGGTATCCCAAATACAATTGTAATCCGCTCAACTCGCTCGTCCATACAACACCATTGCCTGTTAGCTGCTCATCTCCGCACCCCTACGAAAGGAAAAAGGACAACCACTACGGGTTGTCCTTTTCCTTCAATTCGCAATAGTGAGGAAAAGCGCTTCTCAGCAACTTTATCCCACGTATTCCCTTAGTGCCTAGAAGTCCAGCACCGAGTTGGCGAGTGTCTCGTCCAGGACGATCTGGGTCTGCTCGTTGGTCTCGGCGATGGCTTCCTGGATGGTCTTTTCGCCCTGGTAGATGGTGCGCGGCAGCGCCACGTGCAGGCCGAGGATTTCGATGCCGCCGGGAGCGGTCACCACCCAGTGCGCGCCGGCCATTTCGATAGAGGCCTGCAAGCGCAGCGGGTCGTCCTGGGTCCACTCGGGACTGTTCGCGATGGCCTTCTGCACCGGCAGGCGGCCCTTGGCGTCGTTGAAGCGCAACTCTTGCGGCGCGTCGTAGAGCCACTCGAGGAACGCGAACGCGCCTTCCGGATTGGCTGAAGCGTTGGGCAGCACCTTGGAGCCGCCGCCGCCGTAGGTGGCGGGCGAGCCGCCGGGCGGGATCGGTTCCACTGCCAAGCCGTAGTTGAGCGCCGCAAAGCCCTCGCGGTAGTCGGGGAAATTCGGGATGTCGTATATCTCGAAGTACATCGCCAGCTTGCTGTCGATGAAGATCTGCTGGGTGCGAATTTCGCCGCGGAAGTCCGCGATGGCGTCGTAGCCGTCCTGGGCCTCGTACATGCGCAGCGTATGCTCGAACGCGTTCACCATCAACTCGTTGTCCATGGTGGACGTGCTGTCGTCGGCTGAGGTCAGATTACCGCCTTGCTGCCAGTAGGGGATCATCCACCCGGCCAGCGCGCCGCCGCTGCCCCACAACGGCACGTAGCCGAGACGTTCAATATTGGCGCCGTCTTTCTTGAAAGTCAGGTTGATGGCTTCGTGGAAATCGTCCCACGAGGCGGGCGGGCTTTCGGGATCCAGCCCCACCTCAAGCAGCGCGTCGTTGTTCAAGAACAACGTGCGCACGTCCGCCGACCACGGCAGGCCGAAGTGGTGGCCGCGGTAGGTGACGTCATTGAGAATGCGCTCCCACATGTCGGACGTGTTGATGATGGATGACACCTTCACCATGTCCGTGATGTCGCGCACAATGCCGTTCACCGCCATGGTCTTGGGAATGTAGCGGTCCTGAAACGCCATATCGGGCGCCGCGCCGCCCGCCACCGCCGCTGGCAGGGTGTCGCGATTGTCCCTGCCGGTTTTGGGAACGGTGGTAACGTTGTAAGCCTCGAAGGTCTCGTTGAACTCCGCCACGAGCTCCGCGCCGATTTCCTCGTTGAAGGAACCCCACGCCGACGTGAGCGACCAGTAAACAACCTCACTGGCTTCCATAGGCGCTGCGGGTTTTTCCTCTTCCGCCTTGGGAGCTTCTGCCTCGGGCGCATCCTCCATGGGCGCCGCCGCTGTGCCGCAGGCGGCTAGCAACACCGCACTGCCCGCAAAGCCGATGCCGGTACCGAGTAATCGCCGTCTTGAGGTACGCATGGTTGGCCTCCTCTAAAAAACTGCGCACATTACACAACATATCAACCCTCTCCTATACGTAAGGGAAAGAGTGATTATATGTATTAGGTATAGCAGGTGTTTGGCAATATGACAAGCCCCTAGGCGCGGAGTCGCACTCTACATTGAGCATGGACAGTTGCTAGTGGAGTGAGACTTGTGCCATACTCCCTCTGCACGTAGAAGGACAATAGGCATGATATCTGCGGCTTGCTTCTTCTCAAATGCAGCCAACCACATTGCGGCGGCACCGCCACGGTGGCTCTTTGTATTGGGGAGGACCTAACGACCGCGCTTTCAAGAGAATGAGTCATAAAGGCCTCCCGTACAGCGGGAGGCCTTCTGTTTTGTAGCTGGTTCAAGGAGAAAGATGAACGCAGTGAAAGAGTATTCGGCTGCAACGTATGGCGACCGCATCGCCGGCGTGTACGATGAGTTCTACCGACCGGCTAACGTGACGAAACGTGTCGACGTCCTCGCCGAATTCGCGGCAGGCGGCCGGGCGCTTGAGCTCGGGATTGGGACCGGGACGTACGCGCTGCCCCTGGCGGCGCGCGGTGTAGCGGTACACGGGATAGAGGCTTCTAAGGCAATGGTCGACAGGCTCCGAGCTAAGGAAGGCGGAGCGGCATTGCCGGTGACTATGGGAGACTTTGCGGACGTTGCGGTGGAGGGCGCATTCTCGCTTGTCTACGTCATCAACAACACCTTCCTGATGCTCACCTCTCAGGAGGAGCAAGTCAGGTGCTTTAAGAACGTCGCATCGCATCTACAGGAGTCCGGCGTCTTCCTGGTTCACGCGTTTGTCCCAGACGTTTCCCGCTACGACGACAACCAACATCTGCGCGCGAGCTTGCCTGACTTAGACTCGGTCCGGCTCGACGTTTCGGTCCATGACGCCGTGAACCAGGTGGTAGATTTCCGCCACCTGCATCTGACGGAAGACGGCATCCGCATGTATCCCGGACGATTGCGCTACGTGTGGCCGGCGGAACTGGATCTGATGGCGCGCCTCGCCGGGCTTCGACTGCGCGAGCGGTGGGGCGATTGGCAACGTGCGCCGTTCACGTCACAAAGTGGCTCTCATGTGTCTATCTATGAGTTGGCGAGTTCTGGAGACAAATGCAGCGAAAGGCCGTCACAATTGGCGTCATCGCCAATTGTGTTCGGGAACACGGAATCCTACAATGACTTAGTCAAGAGTTTTAGGTTTTCCTCTGCGTCGCCGTGACCGGCGTCGCGCGTGTTTGTCCATTAGACCTGGCGGTGAGTGGAAGTGGCGCCAGGCCCATGCACTGACAAGCCAAGAGTTCGCGCGCACTAATGCGAGACGGTCTAAGCGTCTCATATTTCCTGCGTATCTCACCACATTGATTACAATTCAGTATCATTAGACCTATCCAGAAGTAGCGAATCCGAATTGCGTTCAATATTCGAAAGGAAATTCTCCATGCTTGATCTTGCCATCATCGGGCTCAGCCCCCAGCACCCGCGTTCTTTTTCCCAGCTAATCAATGAGGAGAATCCCAACGGGGAAGGCCTCAACGGCGTGGCCCGCATCTCGATGCTCTGGGACCGTGACCGGGCGGCGGCGGAGGAATTCGTGGCTGAGCACGGGTTGGAGACCGTGCTGGATGATCCAACCGCGGCGATCGGCAAGGCCGATGGCGTGCTGGTGCTGGAGGATCCCGGCGATACGCATCTGGAGTTGGCGCGGCCGTACCTGGAGGCTGGCGTGCCGACCTTTGTGGATAAGCCCTTCGCGCTCGGCATCGAACACGCCAAAGAGATGGTGCGGCTGGCGCAGGCGCACGATACGCCGCTCATGTCGTCGTCGGCGCTCCGCTATGCGCGAGAGGTCATTGATTTCAAGGCCAAGGAAAAGGAACTCGTGGGTGAGGCACGGGTCGCGGTGGCGACCGGACCGAATGAGCTCGTCTACTACGGCATCCACGCCGCGGAGCTTTTCTACACGGTGATGGGACCCGGCATCGCGTGGGTGCGGAACGAGTACACGGACGAGTACGACATCGTCCACGTGCGCTATACTGACGGCCGCGCCGTCACCATGCAGATCATCCGCTCGGCTCGCTATGGGTTTCTGCTCAACGTCTACGGCACGGAAGGCTGCGCGGAAATCGCCGTACGCGACGCCAATTTCTTCTACGCCGAACAGATGCGCAATGTGGTCCGCATGATACAGACCCGCGAGAACCCCATCCCACACGAGGAGATGCTGGAGGTCATTGGCATGCTCGTCGCGGCGGAACAGTCGGGCGAGACCGGCGAGCAGGTAGATTTGTCGTCAGTGCTTTAGTGCGATCGCAGTGCCTTGCTCGAAACGGTGTTTGCATGGCAAGCGAAGAGGCGGGGGACAAGCCCCCGCGCTACGAAGATGGGGGTGGAGACACGAACGTCATTCCCGCCCATGCGGGAATCCATCTCTTCTTCGCTCACTCCGCGCAGTGATACGCTAGCGGGGGAAAAGCCCCCGCGCTACGGTATCCTATCGAAAGCTGCCGTCTTGTGGCGGCTTTGAGTTTACGGATGGAGTGAGCGGTAGCATAGGTTTGTAACCTGTGCTCAATTCGGTGGATTGGCGGGATTACCCCACGTCACATGAATATCGCGCAGGTTGTAAACCTACGCTACCGGCGCCACAGCCTATCGATGTGGATGCTTCGAACCATCGACGCAAGAGCACGAAGTCTGCAAAAGGAGCAACAACCAATGCGCATCGTAGACGTAGACGTAATTCCAATTGCCATAGGCGATCCCCCGTTGCGCAACTCCTGGGGCGTGCACGAGCCCGTTGCGCTCCGCTCCATCGTGCGCCTGACTACGGACGACGGCTGCGTGGGTTGGGGCGAGACCTATGGCGGTGAGGAAATAGTGAACAAGCTGCAAAGCGCCGCGTCGCTCGTGCGGGGCCAGGACCCGGCCCAGTTCAATCGGACGCGCATCCTCATCAACAATCCGCCGGTCTTCGCCGCCTATGAAACCGCCATGCTCGATCTGCTGGGCAAAGAGTGCGGCAGGCCCGTCTGCGACGTGCTCGGCGGCAAGATCCGCGCTACTGTGCCATTCTCAGCGTATCTCTTTTACAAGTACGAGGGCGACGACGAATGGGGTGAGGCCATGAGTCCGGAGCAACTTGTGGTCCAGGCGGAGAAGTTTGTAGACCGCTACGGTTTCCAGGCGCTAAAGCTCAAGGGAGGCGTGCTGCCGCCGGAAGCAGAAGCCGAGACCATGCGCCAGCTCCGCGAGCGCTTTCCCCAGCACCAGTTGCGCATCGACCCCAATGCCATCTGGTCGGTGGAGACGAGCATTCGCTTTGCGGGCTGGGTGGAAGACCTGGACCTGGAATATCTTGAGGATCCCGCGCCGGACCTGGCGGGCATGGCGGCCGTGGCGCAGGCCACGCCTATTCCCTTGTCGACGAATATGGTCGTAACCGCCTTCCCGCACATTGCGCCGGCCGTGCAGATGGACGCTGTGCAGGTAGTGTTGGCCGACCACCACCACTGGGGCGGGATGCTGGCATCAGTTCAACTGGCGAAGATTTGCGAGACCTTCCGACTTGGCATCTCCCAGCACAGCAACAGCCACACCGGCGTTTCGCTGGCGGCCATGACCCACTGGGCGGCGGCTGCGCCAAATCTCATATATGCGTCGGACACGCATTATCCGTGGAACGAAGAGGACGACATCGTGCAGGGCGCGCCGCTGCAATTCGTGGACGGCGCTATGCCGGTGCCGTCGGCGCCGGGTCTGGGCGTGGAGGTGGACGACGACCGCTTGCAGGCGGCCCATGAACGCTACCTGCAGAACAAGGCCGCGGCCAGAGACGATGTTTCCGCCATGCAGGAGCGCGATCCAAGCTGGCTGCCTATGCGGCCGCGGTGGTAGCACGACTTTACCAAACCGTCTGTATCGCTGAATAGAAGTAACGTAAGCGTGGACTGGCGCGCAGCGCCGCACGATTTCCCCGACCACGTCACGTTGCGATAGTAGGATCACCGCGCCGCGGCGGACGGCGCCGGTAGATCACGCGCCCTGCGTCCGGTCCGGCGAGTACCTCTCGCCGGTGAAGTTTCGCTGTGACCAGCAAGCACGAGGCAGGGGTCGCGCCGCAATTCGCAGGCGTTCGCAGTGGGAAATCGCTATTGGATAGAGTTTGGAGACTCGCCGAGGGTGAGCTTGATCTCGACCTGCTTCTCGCCGCGCAGGACGTTCAGTGCAAGCCGATCACCCGGCTTGAGGCGGGACAAGATGCGATAGAGCGTACTCTCGTCGACGAGCTCATCAGAGTTCACAGCGATGATGATGTCCCGGGGTTGCAGTCCGGCCTTGGCCGCCGGGCCGCCTTCTTCCACCCGCAGGATTACTGGGCCGGCCACGTTGGGCAACTCATTTTGGATCGCAAACGTCGGGCTGTTGTAGTCTAGCCCCACACCAATGTACGGATGCACAACTTCACCGTTCTCGATGATTTGGGCCGCAAGCGGCTTGGCGGTATCTATGGCGATGGCAAAGCCGATGCCCTGCGCTTGAAATCCAGGCCTGATCAGACCGGCAGTGAGCGTGTTGATACCGACGACACGTCCGTCCAGATCTATCAAGGGTCCGCCGGAGTTGCCGGGATTGATCGCCGCATCGGTTTGGATGAGGTCAAAGAGGAAGGTCGCGTCAGGGCGCGCGGTGCGTCCCACGGCGCTGACCACACCGACAGTTACGGTTGGGCCGCCGGGCAAGCCTAGGGCATTGCCAATTGCGATCACCCATTGTCCGATTGCCAAGTCCTCTGATGTCCCCAGCGCCACTGTTGGGAGATCATCGCCTTCGATTTTTAGTACCGCCAGATCGGTGCGGGGGTCGCGGCCGATGATTTTTGCTGCGAACGACCGACCGTCCTGTAGAGCGACCGTGAGCCGCTCGGCCTCGGCGACTACGTGATTATTCGTGATGATGTGCCCGGCGGCATCGATGATGAATCCTGAGCCCGCGCCGAGCGGGACCAGCACCGGATCGCCAGAGGGCCCCTGCCAAAACTGCTCGTTTGCTACCTGCACCACCGCCGGCCGCACCTGCTTCACAACCTCTTCCACGATGGTACGGACGTTTCCTGTGGTGTCGACCGCAGGTGTCCTGCCCTCGGTTTCAGTTAGCGCTGCGCTTGATGGCCCGGCGGCTGCGGATGACGTCGTCACCAGGCTTGCGGGACTGCACGCACTGCACAGTAGGACCGCAGTCAGCAGTAATACACCAAGATATCTTCGTTTTCGCTCGTAGGTCACGTGGTACCTCCTCCCTGCTGTGAGGCATCTGTCGTATATTTTCATTCTCATTGAGTATTCTGAAAACGCCCTTAGACAGGCGCCACTTCCCCACGGCAATTGAGCGTAACGTGGGTCACACCTCGCTCAGCCGTACCGCCCCGCTTGAAAAGCGCAGGGCTGCCTGATGTCTGCGTTGACAGTGCGGGTCTCAATGCCCCATGCTAGGGCACATGCGAGAATCGCAAAGGTAATCCCGAGACGAGGATCGCGCCATGCTACTTGAAGAGAAGACTTCCCGACAGGTTCAGTTGGAGAGGAGCGAATAGCTGATGGCTAACGCCAAATTCCGCGTCTGTATCGTGGGCACCGGCGCCCGGGGGAATGCCCATGCCAAGGCGTGGACGGCATCCGGTGAGGCGGAAGTGGTCGCAGTGGTCGACGTACTGGAAGACCGCGCGCGGGAACTGGCGGCGGCGTATGGAGCGCCTCACGTTTTCACCGACTATCGCGAAGCGGTGCAGCGCGACGACATCGACGTGGTCTCTATCTGCACGCCGGCGTTCTACCACGAAGAGGTCACGATCTTTGCCGCCGAGCACGGCAAGCACATGTTGAGCGAGAAACCAATAGCGATGCGGCTGGATCAAGCCGACCGGATGATCGCTGTCTTGGACGCAACTGGTGTAGTGTTTGTCATAAACTTCCAAAGCCGCTTCGGCGACGGGCCCGCGGCTGTGCGCCAGTGTGTGCGCGAGCGCGCCCTTGGCGGCCCGCTCATGTTCCGCATGCATTCCGCCACCCATATTCGGCCAAAGCTGGCCATGCACGACATGGACCGCGGCAACGGCGGTCCGCTGAACGACTTCATGACGCACTATTTCGACTACTGGCGCTGGCTCACGGGCACGGACCCGGTGCGGGTGAGCGCCCATGGGTTCACGCTTGCCAAAGACCGGCCGGAAATTGCCCACTTCCAAAACAAAGCGCCGGATACGGCCACTGTGGCGCTGGAATACGGCAGCGGCGACCTGGCGGCGTTCAGCATCTCGTGGGGATTACCGCCGGGCGTGCAGCCGGCAGGGCGGATTGACGACATACTTGGACCCCAGGGGGCGCTGGCGCCGAGCCGGCCGCGAGACGGCTTCAAGATCCTGCGCGAAGGCGGCGCTGTCGAAGAGTACGGGCCGTATACCGGCGACAGTCAGGTGCTCTTGACCCAGCACACGATTCGGGCGATCCGCGGCGAGGAGCCGGTGCAGGCGAGCGCGGCGGACGCGCGCACTGCCCTGGCCGTTACGTGGGCCATCTATGAGTCGCTAGAGCAGAATGGCGATCCGGTGGACATTAGCTTGTAAGAGACGCCATCCACTAAAGGCAATCCGCCGTGCAGGCCGGGGCCGCAGTCTCTGGGTACGGTCCTAGCGGCGAGGCGGGGGGCAAGCCCCCGCGCTACAGCAACTAAGTACAGAGGCGGGAGAAAAAAACCCCTGCGCAACGAAAGTCCGGCGTGTAGCGGCGACCCATGTGCGCAGGTCCGACAATACAAGGCTTAGCTATCACCTTTAATAGAGCATCCAACGTGCAAATGACACACGCGCATGTCCTCAACTGACAACGCAGCGCCCCGACCTCCGCTCTCGGAACACCGCTACCTTAAGCCGCTCATTCTCTTTCTTACGATTTTCTTCCTCAACGCCACCTTGGGCTCACCCGGCCGTTTGCTCTTTCCCGTGTACGTTGAGAAGGTGCTCGGCGGCTCGCCTATTCTGACGTCCACGCTCTTCTCGCTCCAGAACGTTGTGCGCATCGTCGTGCTCTTTGGCAGTGGCCTGTTGGCTGACCGTGTGGGCGCCAAGTACATCTTGTTGCTGGGCATGACCGCGGTGAGCATCGGCGGACTCATGTTCATGGTGTCCGACACGCGGCTGCTCGTCTTCTTGGCAATTTTGTATGGCGCGCTCTTTACGCTGCGCACTACTTCTTCCCGGGCGTATCTTGCCCTGGTGGCGCCGTTGGGAAGCATGGGCTTGATGGGGGCGCTCTACTTTACCGGGCCGACCATCGGTACCGCGTTGGGCAATGCAGCGGCCGGCCCAATTGCGGAGCAGCTTAGCTTTCGCACGTTGGGCATCGTGATGTTGGCGGGAAATCTGCTGCTTGTGTTCTTCGGTGTGCTCTTCCTGCCGTCGATCCGCTTGGAACAGGTCCAGAATACGTCTGCGTGGGAAATGCTGCGCTCCTATCAGGACTTGTGGCGACGCCCGCTAATCCTGCGCCTCATTGGTATTCGCTTCTTGCCGACCTGGTGGCTTGGCTCGAGTTCGGTGTTGCTGCCCCTGCTCATCTTTCGTCTCACTGAATCGGTGACGGCGGTTGCTTTGTACGGCACCGTCATCGCATTGATTACCGGGTCAACGGGACTTGTGGTCGGCTGGCTTTCCGATCGCATTGGCAGAGCTCTGCCGGTGATAGCCAGCAGCCTCACCCTCGCTCTAGGCCCGCTTGGCTGCGCGCTGTTTGTGGATAATGCGCTGCTGCTGGCCGTGTCGGCAATCTTTACGAGCTTGGGGGGCCAATGGCTCGCGTCTCTGATGCCGTCACTTGTATTCGTGTCGGGCGAGGGACACGAGCAAGGGCGTCTCACCGCCATCACCGAGGCGGCGTGGACGTTTGGCAATCTGGGCGGCACCATCGCGGCGGGAATTCTAATTGGCGTGGCTGCGCCTATTCCGTTCGTTCTTGCCGGCGCACTGAATTTCGGCACGGTCCTACTGGCCTTGCAGGCCGCCCGCATCCTACGGGGCACTGACATTCACAGGCCGGGATAACGCTGCCTGCAAATCCTCATCGTTGTCTCCCGAGGCTCAGAGGCGGCGTTCGCTGACTCAAGGAGTGACGAGGGAACGAAATTGCCCACAAACGCCGCTAAAGTGGTTGACAGCTTAGGACATTCTTATGACAATGAAGTTATCGGATGTATTCTCTATTTGCAGCGCTGCCCGTTGGCAGCCACAGGCGGGAGGCTGAGTACACGGTGACGAGTTAGTGAGCAGGCACTCCTGTTCGCTGCGCGTAGTGCCTGCAGCTTTGGCCACGTGTGCGCAATACCTCGCCCTGAAAAGGAGGTAGTGACCATGTTGAACGCGCAAACAACCATGCGGCAGGGCTGGCTCGCGCGAGCGGTGCTTTCCGGCTTTGTTGCCACCGTACTCATGATTCTGGCCGCCGTGGTCGCGTACGGCATTGCCTTCGCGCTGGCCAGTGTCGAGCCCTCCGATCAGGCTGGCGCTCAGACCTATTCCACCTGGTTCAAGGGCCTGACCGATAACATCTTGGTCGAATACACGACCGATGTATTCTACGCAGCCATTGCGGTCCATCTCGCTATCGGTTTGGGCTTCGCCCTCATCTACGCTTATTTTGTCGAGCCGCGCATTCCCGGGCCGGACGTAGGGCGGGGACTCGCGTTCGCATTCATTCCGTGGGTGCTCTCGCTCGTGGTATTCCTGCCGTTGGTTGGCGTCGGCTTTCTGGGATTGGGACTCGATGCGGGCTTCTTGCCGATTCTCGGCAACTTGATCTTGCACATCGTGTACGGGGCCACGCTCGGCTTGATCTACGGGTCATTTGGAGACACCGTTGACGCGGAGAACACCGAGGTTGCTCAGGCAACGGCCACCGACACCGCAGCCATGGGATCGTCCGAGCGCATGGCGGCCCGCGGCATCGTGGCCGGCATTGCCGGCGGCGCCGTGATCGGACTCGTTGCCGCGGTAATCGCCGGCATCAGTGGCTCCGCGGAAATGATGAATCTGCCACTCGCGGCGTTCGTGGTGGTTTCCGCAGTGATGGGCGGAACCGTGGGCGCGTTAATCGGTTCGCTCGTCGGGCTGGAGCAATCTACCGCTTGAGTAAGGGGACTTACTACCTTGTTCGGCCACTCTTCCAGCGTAATCGTTACGAGCTTATTGATCTTGCGGTCACGGTAGACCCTGAGTTCCACAACGTCGCCGGGCTTCTTGTAGGCATCGATGTACTTGCTCAGGTCGTTCAGTTCTCTGACCGGTACGTCGTCGATGCTGACAATGATGTCGCCGTTGGCGCCGGTGTGAAAGTCATGGTCGAGCGTTGCGCCGGGCAGAATGCTGTAGACGATTACGCCGTAATCTACAGGAAGGTTGCATTGCTCGCCCATCTGCGGCGTGATGGTGGAACCGTAGATTGGGAGCCAAGCGTGCTTCGGCGTTATGCCTGCGCGCAGATCGGGCAGTATTGCCTTGACCCGGTCAATGGGCAGCGCAAAGGCGATGCCCACAAAGCTCCTTGACTGGATTGCGGTGTTTATGCCGATGACATTCCCCTCCAGATCAAGGAGAGGCCCGCCGGAACTCCCTTGGTTTATGGCCGCATTGCTCTGGATCATGCCCGTAATAGTGCGACCGGAGAAAGAGTAGGGACGCCCTAATCCGGACACGTAACCCGGAGTCATGGTGTTGAGCAAGGTATAAAACTGGCTGCCGATGGCGATGACCTGGTCCCCTACTCTTACGGATGCGGAGGAGCCAAGCGGGGCGACGACGAGCTTGTTGGGCGGGATGCTGGCTCTCAGCAGCGCAACGTCCGATCCCGGGTCGGTGCCGACAACGCGTGCCACGAGCGGCGTGCCGTCGTTGAGCGTAAGATGCAGCGCTCTACCGTCCTTAATGACGTGATAATTCGTCAAGATGTGGCCTTCCTCATCTATCACGAAGCCGGAGCCGGCCTCACCGAATGGCTGGCCGATCCCGACAGAGTCGGAGGCTGTTGAGATGCGCACGACGCTCCCTACCATTCTCTCGTACACTTCGCCAATCCGATTGAGCGTTGCTGCCGCGACAACTGCCGTTGGCGTTGGCGCGGGCGGCGCTGTGGGCACGGCGGTTGGGACGGCCGTAGGTTCGGGCGTGGGCGCGACCGTAGGCACCGCTGTGGGCGCGACCGTGGGGATTGGAGTAGGTTCAGCCGTGGGCGCTACCGTGGGTAAGGGGACGAGCGGCTGACGTTGCTCCGATGCGACGGCTGTCCCCGGGGTCTGCGCGGCGGTGCTCGTCTCGGCGGCGCCGGGACCGTCCAATAGGCGCATGATGCCGATCACCGTGAGCGTGGTTCCAACGGCCACAACGAGAAACAACGCACCTATCGCGCCGGGCACCATGAGGCGCTGCCGCCACGTGCGGTCGCGGGGCCGCAGCGGATCATACGGCTTAGTGCCCACGGCTCCCCTCCCGGGGCAACCGAACCGTGAGCGAATTCCCTTCTCCCTCGGCGCTCGCGACGGTTAGCGTGCCGCCGTGCTGCACTATCACGTCGTGCGCAAAGGGCAATTCCAGGCCGAGGCTTTCACGAGAACTGGCAGCGCTGGTGAACCGCGTAAAGACATGCGGAAGTTCAGCCGGCGCGATGGCATTGCCTGAATTCGTAACCGTAATCGTCACGGACTCCTCGGTGCTGTGCAGGTCTACCGATACCTCTCCCCCTGCCGGTGTACGCTCGCACGCGGCATCGATGATGGCAGCCAGCGCGTCGTGCAAGCCGCGGCGGTCAACCCGCAGCCGCGGGGTGCTCGGCAGTTGGCACGTGATTTGCAGAGAATCTCCGTAGTGCTCGCGTTTTTCTTGGCAGAGACCAAAGAGCAACGGCGCGAGCGACACCACCTCACGTTCCAGATCAAGCCCTTCCTGTGCGCCGATGGTGAGCGGGAGATTGTGCGCCCAACGGGCGAGCGCTTCCGTCTGGGCCTCCAGCCACACCACAACATCGTCATACGCCGTCACCCAGCCTCGCGGGTCGGTCTGCAAGAAGGCGCGCAAGGTACGCCGCTGCCCCGGCGGCAGTTCAAGCGCGCTTGGGTCGTGGGGGCGCAATTCTGTGCGCAGAAAGTCGTTGAGGCTGCGTTGCTGCACAATTAGCCGCTCCAGTTGGCTCTGCACATAGGCGGCGCACTGCGCGCGAAATACCGATGTCCGGCCCGCGGCCTCCTCGGCCACCTCAACGCGATCCAGCAGATTATTCAAGCTCTGTGCGAGCCAAGTGGGCTCTTGCAAGGGTCCTGGCGGCACCAGACGCTCGTTTTCTTCGCCAAAGGCGCGGATGCGCGCGGTGGCGCTGGCAACGTCTTCGATCGGTTTTGCGGCAATGTGCGCGAGCAGCAATCCCAGACCCACCGCAAAGAGCAGGCTCACGCCAGAACCGGCGATGAGCACGAGGCGGAGGTGCGCGAGCGTTTGTTCGACGGGCGCGAGCGGCCGCGCAATTTGCAAAATGCCTTCCGCCTGTGCGGGCAGGAGCACAGGGAGAGAGATCACGCGATAGCGCGAATCCGCATATGCCACGGTCTCGAAGCTGTTTCCCTGCGGCCGTGCGCCGCTTGTGCCATAGGCGCTGTGGAGAAGGGGCTCGAAATGGCTGCCGATCGATCGAGCCAGCACGCGGCCGTCTGCGCCAACGAGCCGAAAGATCGAGCCGGATGGAGCGACCGCTTCATACGGGGTTGTGGCAACCGGCTGGGAGTTGGCTGTCAGGGGTGAATCGGTGGAGGTGAGGAAGAAGCCGCTCAGTTGCCGACTTTCCGCAGCCAGGTCCCGGTCGAGTTGCGCGTGCAAACTGTATGCGAGCACGACGTACGCCGCGAGACTCAGCAAGAGCAGCGCGACGGCAAGTACCGTAGTCGTCACCACGGCAATATAGAGCCGCGTGGACATGTTACGCCTTCCTCATCAATTTTCCTGATGCAACGACTTGCGCTGCATTGATTAAAGCTACCACAGTGCCAAATGCCTGGTAAGTGGAGCAGCGCGCTTTTTGCCCGCTTGCTTCACTCCTTTCCGGGCGGCAGCCGACGCGGGTTTCAGAAGGCCGCCATGCTAGAATGGGACAATTACAAGTGCCCGCTTACGGCCCAACCGAAACCCGATATCTTATGGCTCAAGACGAATCTCCTGCCGCACCGCCGCTGCGCTTAGATGACGCCACCGTTGATGCAATTTACGGCCCTGAGGGGCTGCTGGTGCAGGCCGGCTGGGAGCACCGCGCCGGACAGCACACGATGGCCTCCGCCATTAGCGCCGCCCTTAGCGAGCGGCAGCACTTGGTGGTGGAGGCGGGCACCGGTGTGGGGAAGAGCCTCGCCTATCTCATGCCGGCGGTCTTGGCGCGGCATACCGACCCGGACTGCGGCCCCATCATCATCTCTACGGCCACCAAGGTGCTGCAGGACCAGCTCTTCTTCAAAGACGTGCCGGCCGTGCAGCAGCTTCTGGCCCCGTTTGGAATCACGTTCGATGCCATCGTTGCGAAGGGGTTGGGCAACTACGCGTGCAAGCTCAAGCTGGACGAGGCCACCGGCAGTCTGATCCCGCCGGAGGGCTTGGCAGGCATGGTGGCGTGGCTGGGCGAAACAACGACCGGCGACGTGGATGAACTGCGCTTCACGCTCTCGCCGGAACTCCGCGAACGCACAATTGCCACCGACACCGATTGCATTGGGCGGCGCTGTCAGTACTACAAAGACAACTCATGCTGGTATTACCGCATGCGCGAACAATTGAGCAAAGCCGATGTGGTTATCTGCAACCATGCGCTGCTCTGCCTGAGCACCTTGGCAGAGATACTCCCAGCGCACGCGTACCTCATTATCGATGAGGCGCACCAGCTTGAGAACTTCGCCTATACGGCCTTCACGGATACTCTGACGCCGCGCAGCATCACGCGCCTCGTTCCGGAAGAGCAGGGCTTGGAGGGATTGCGTGATGAACTGCAGCGGGGCGTCGCGACGTGCTGGGAGCAATTCACGGCCTTGTTGCTGAAACAGGGCCGCGGCGAGTGGGGCAGCCGCCAGGTATCGGTACCGGAAAGCCTGGAATTCGCGGCAGCGCCGGTGACGCGCGTGCTGAATCGCTACTATCAACTGCTCAAGGAGCGGCTGCCGCAAATGCCCAGTGAACAAGAAGAGGCAAAGCTGCAGAAACGCATCGAGCAGGTGGACGGCGTCATCAGCCGCATGGAGCGCTTCTGCGCGCCGACGCTGCGGGGTTCACTCCGTTACGTGGAAGAGGGCCGCAACAGCATCCAGTTGCACTACACGCCCATCGATGTGTCGGAGCCGCTCGCGCGGGTGGCGGAACGGACTCAGGCTACGGTGTACACGTCGGCGACACTGGCAGTCGGCGGCACCATGAAATTCTTTGCTTCTCGTGTCGGCGCGCAGAACTACCGGGAAGCCACGTGTGAAAGCCCGTTTATCTTTGAGGAGCAGGCGCTCATCTGGTCGCCGCGGCCGCGCGAACTTCCCGAACCCCCATCCCGTTGGGAAGGCGAGCAGGCCCACGCCTACCTGGCGGCGCTGGTTGCGCGTCTGGAGAGCCTGGTCACAGCGTCCGAGGGACGCGCGTTCTTGCTCTTTACGAGCTATCGGGCTCTCGAACACTGCTATCAGGAGTTGTCCCGCCGCCTTGGCGACCGGTTGCTCTGTCTGCGGCAAGGCGAGATGCCGCGCCGCGAACTGTTGCGGGTCTTCATGGAGGACGGCAACGCCATTCTCTGTGCCACCAAGTCATTTTGGCAGGGCGTAGACGTGCCGGGCGCGGCGCTCTCCGTCGTGGCTATCGACCGGCTGCCGTTCTCAGCGCCGTCGCCGCTATCCCAAGCGCGACTGGATGCGGTGACCGACGCCGGCGGCAACTGGTTCCGTGATCTCATGCTGCCGGAGGCCATCATCGACCTCAAGCAGGGCTTTGGCAGGCTCATCCGGAGTCCGGAAGACAGTGGGGTGATGGTGCTGCTCGACGCGCGCATCCACACCAAGTTCTACGGACGGCTCATCTTCAACTCGCTGCCCCCCGCGCGGCGCGCACGGGAATTCGCCGATGTGGAGCGGTTTTTCACGTAGCGCCGTCAACCTTGACGTGTGACTGAAGTGCTAAATCCCATCGGGAGAGATGCCCAATTCCACTGTGCAATGTAGTATGGTCCAACTTGAGCTATGTCCTCGATGACCGTCTTCAGATCTCCATTCTATTCCATTAGTCGGCCCTCGAATCTAGGAACTCAATCAGCCGTTTGGAGACTTTGTCCAAGTCTGTTAGCTCGCACTCCCAAACTGTTCTTGTAGACCAACCGCTTTCTTCAAGCAAGACCTTATTGCGTTTGTCCCGGACTCTATTCCTTTCCAGTTTTGGTAGCCAGTAATCGCGGTTGGACGCGGGAACGCGAACGTTGGAACAATCCGAATGTTGATGCCAAAAACAACCGTTGACAAAGATGACTTTGCGTCTCGAAGGAAAGGTAATGTCTGGTCGGCCTGGCAAATCGGCCCTATGGAGCCGGTATCGGTAGCCCAAACTATGCAGAAGCCGACGAAGAATCATCTCTGGCTTAGTATCCTTGGACCTAACCTTGGACATTATGTGACTTCGGATTTCCGGGGCCAATGTATCAACCATGACGGCTATTCGTTTTTGCGCAAGCGCCTCCTGAACTATTCGAATGATGCTGAACCAGCGGGCGCAGACCTATACCAGAGATCTCTGATGGTAGGCGCTAACAGCAGATACACTCATCTTTGGGTTCGTTGTTGGAGTGTCACTGCAAACCCCAAAAACAGATTCAGCCATTGAAAATGCCAACTGTGCCGCAAGGAGAGGTGGAACAGCATTTCCAACCTGTGTGAATTGGCGGGCCGTAGGGCCTACAAAAACATAGTCGTCTGGGAAAGTCTGCAACCTAGCGCACTCTCGGACTGTCAAAGTTCTAGGGACCTCTGGATGGAGATGTGATCGCCCTCCACCGCGGCTGCCGCCTGCAATCACAGTTTTGGACGGGATGCAAGGGTCAAGCCTGTCAACTCGACCAAGGTAGTCGCGCTGACCGTATTCCAACCTGCAATAGCGAATGACAGAATTGAGTTTGTGTGCTCTCGTCTCACTATTGAGAGCGTAACCCATGCCTCGGAGCAGCACTGATCCGCATCCAATCAGTTTGCCAGAGCCTTGGGGGAATCTGAACTGCCTCCCGTTTCTTGTCCCAACCACAAACAGCCGCTCCCGAAACTGAGGCACTCCAAAGTGTGCCGCATTAATGACTATGGGATCTTCAATCTCGTATCCGCACTGCTCAAGCCTGGCAATTGTTGAACGCAATTGCATGCCCCCGTCTAGATCGCGCAAACCGGGCACATTCTCGATCACAAAACACATAGGCTTGAAACGTTCAATTATCTCTACGTAGTCAAGCAACAGACAGCCATTTATATCGTGCTCAAATCCAATCCGCTTGTAATTGGATCCCTGTTTGGTGAATCGCTGGCTCGCAGCTACTGAGAAGGGCTGACAAGGCGGGCCTCCAATGAATACACCGTCAAAGGGGTCTTGAATTATGGTTTTCAATGTAGCAATTGTGCCTTCTACATCAGAGATGTCCCCAGAGCTTGTAGGTGGGCCGACTACATTCCATTGAGGCCTGTTTCGTCTTAGAGTCTTACAGAATCGCTCGTCAAACTCAAAGGCCGCAACATGATTGAATCCAGCGGCCTCGAACCCAAGGTCCATTCCGCCGCACCCAGTAAAGAAACTGACAATCGGAATTGAATTTGGTGGGCGACCAAAGTCATTCAACTCCCTGGGCGGACCTCCTCTCCATTCTCTAGTTTCGCTGTTTTGATAGACTAAGTCGTCAATGGTATATCCGTTGAGATTCAGGATGTCCAGAAGCTCAATGCTGCGATCCTTGGCTAATTCAAAGAGCTTGACCTGTTCTTGATAGGTCATTCTCTTTAGTTCTTCACTTGGGAGGTTCTTGAGCATAGCGGCTAGGCCTGCACAATAGAATCACGGGCTTGATTATATGCGAGAACTGCTTCTTCCTTGTCGAGAAAATCTGATCTTCCCTTGTCTCCCAGGTAGGCGTCATAGAATCTGTGAATCGATCTGTGGCAAGTTGGACATATGGCTCTTAGATCTTCCAGCAGGGTGCCCAACCTAGAGTCTACCCGAGTCCCAGATGCAAGCGGCAGGAGGTGGTGTAAGTCCAGTACCCTCTCAGTCCATGGGTACTTGGTGTGAGTATCTACCTCACAAGCTTCGCACGTGGAAGTCGGCTGCATCTCGAAAAACAGGGTTCGGAGGCTTGCGTTGCGTTCAATGACCATGTGAGACTTCTTGGCTCTGCTACCCTCTATGAATCCGCTGCTTGAAGCGTCCGACAGGGCTGTATGGGGGTAGTCAAATATGTCATGCAAAGTACCATGTCTAAAACAGCTTGCAATTCGCTGAATCTCAGCGTCTCCGTCAGGCAATGGAGAACCATCTATTGGCTCAATGGCTTCAAAGATATCTGCCGCGTCATTGGGGTCGAGCGTTGCAAAGATGTCATTCTTAGATGTATGGAGATATGATAGTTGACAAAGGAATTTTATGCTTTCGCTGGCCTGACGAAATTGACTAATGTACCGGTAGTCCCTCTCAGTGTCAATTAGCTCAACATATTGCTCAACAGATTCTGTCCCCGCTAAAATTGCTTTCGATAAATGCACCGACGATTTCACCAATGTTGGTGATGTTAGTTTTTTTTGTTGCGATGTTGGCTAGGATATACTTGAGAGAAAATGCAAGGGGCCATCTGATATTTGCGGTATGAACCCAATTCCCTAAAGCGGGGGACGGAAATGTAGTTGCTTCCGCCAAGAAGTGAAGGTACTCATCGCAAGTTGTCGCGCCGTCAGTAGCCAGGATTCTAGCGACATCTGAGGGCACTGCAATCTGA
>CATQHC010000007.1 GCA_958295775.1 Chloroflexota bacterium | reverse complement strand
GGCCGGGCCATGCGCAGGTTTTCGCGGATACTCAGGTTGAAGAGGTAGATATCCTGGGATACGAGCGAAATGCGGCTGCGCAGGTCATCGAGCGTAAAATCGCGCAGATCATTGCCGCTAAACGTGATTCGTCCCCGTTGTGGATCCCAGAAGCGCATCAGCAAGTGCGCTACCGTGGTCTTGCCCGCGCCGGAAGGCCCAACGATTGCCACGGTCTGACCGGCTTCAACCGCAAAGGAAACACCGGTCAGGGCCTGGGGCTCGCCGGGACCGTAGTTAAACCAGACGTCGTCGAATTCAAGGGCAGGCGCGGCGGCCGCGTTCGGAGAGACACCGTGCCCATCGTCCACCGGCACCGGTTCGTCCTGCACGGCAAAGACGCGGCGGCCGGAGCCAAACGCGTTGGCCAACTCCTTGACGATGCGGGCGATTTCCGCAACCGGCGTAAAGCACGTCAACGCAAGCATCGTCGCCACCGGCAATGCCGCAGCCGTCAGGCCGCCGATGTCAACGAGATAGGCCCCCAGCATGAGCACAACCAACGCGCCCACTGCCTGTATGCCCTCGATGACGCCTTGCTGGAACCCAAGTTGCTTGCCGTAGCGCACCTGCAGACCCGTGAGCGCATCGCTCTTGTCATGGATTTCCTGCAAGCGCCGGCCATCCTGCGAGAAGACGACAACCTCACGCAGCCCCTGCACGCTATCCGCCATGTGGGCATTCACTTCACCGAGTTCAGTACGCAAGCGGTTGCCCAGCCGGTCGGTGTGCCGGCCGATGTAATGCGGGCTCAGGCCGACCAGGATGAGGAACGGCACCAGCGAAAGCGCAAGCAGCCACGACATGTTCAGCAAGAAGACGAGCGCAACCAGCGGCACCATGATGGCAACGAGGATGGGTCCGGCGGCATGAGCGAAAAACGATTCCACCGTCTCGATATCCGAGGTGACGACGCTCGTGAGATCGCCGCTGCGGCGGCTATACATATAGGCGGGCGCAAGGCGGTCCAGCGTATCGAAGAGCTTGATGCGCATGTCGGCCAGGATGCGGTAGGCCATGTCGTGCGAAATCCAAGCCTCGATCCAGGTAAAGAGCGCTACCGTGACCGCCAGTGCGAGCACAATCGGGATCATTGGCCCCAAGCCGGCATCCGTCGCCACGCGGCCCGCGAGCATCGCGCTGGCAACACCCAGCGCGATGGTGGCGCCGGCCTTGACCAGGCCGCTGCCAACGGTAATGGCGAATTCCAGCCACTCCGGGCGGATCAGCCGCATTAGGCGGCTGCTTGTTTGCCAGGCGCCAAGCGCCACCGGCTGGATGGGCTTTGCGTGGCCTGCGCTGCGCAGAAAGTGGCCGTCCTGGTCGGCTTGGTTGTCACCTGCAAGCGCGGCGCTAGCGTCAGAAGCTCCCCCTACCTGGGCCTCTGCGGTGTCGCCGTTGGTCGCGGCCGGTGAGAGGGCGCCGTCCGGCTCGCCTTCCGCAGCGGTTGGCAGCCGCGATTGCGCCGCCACGAGACGGGCGTAAACCCCGTCATGCGTCATGAGTTCCCGATGGGAACCGCGCTCGACGCATGCGCCCTGGTCAAGCACGATGATCTGATCGGCGCCGGCCACCGTCGAGAGGCGGTGGGCGATCACAATCGTGGTCCGATTCTGCATCAGCCGTTCCAGCGCTTCTTGAATCACCGCCTCATTGCCGCTATCGACGTGGGAGGTGGCTTCATCGAGAATGAGAATCGGCGCATCTTTCAGGATTGCCCGCGCGATGGCAAGCCGCTGTCGCTGGCCGCCGGAGAGTTTCTGGCCGCGTTCACCAATGATGGTGCTGTAGCCGGAAAGCAGCTTTGGAATGAACTCATGGGCATTGGCCGCCTGCGCCGCCGCCAGCACCTCCGCGTCGGACGCGTCCGGCCGGGCAAGGCGGATGTTCTCCAGCACCGTGCCATGGAAAAGGTAGGTATCCTGGGCAACGATGGAGATCTGCCGCCGCAGTGAATCCAGGGGAATATCACGGACATCGTGGCCGCCCAGCAGAATGCGTCCCGCTTGGGGATCGAAGAACCGCAGGAGCAAATTCGTAACCGTGGTCTTGCCGGCGCCGGAAGGACCGACGATGCCAAGCGTGGAGCCGGCGGGCACCGTAAACGAGACTTCTTGCAGCGCCGGCCGGTCGCCGCGTTCGTAAGTAAAGGTCACGTCCGCGAAGTCCACTCTGGGTTCAAGCGTTGCTTCACTGGCGACGGTGTTCGCTGCGTTGGCAGCCGCCGGCGCGCGGTCCGCGGCATCCAAGACCTCAGGCTCTTCATCCAGGAGCGAGAACATACCGATGGCTGACGAGGTGCCGAGCAGACCGGTGTGGTATAGCTGATTTAGTTCCCGCATGGGGCGGAAAATCTCTATGCCCAGGAAGAGGACAATCATGAGAGGGGTCAGTTCGAGCGTACCCTGATCGACGCGAATTGCCCCCCAGGCGAGCACACACGCGGCGCCGAGACTCATGAAGAGCATGCTCACGCCGCCGGAGGCGATGTTGATGCCCAGCACCTTCATGGTGGAACGGGAGAGCGCACCTGCACGGTCGGCAAGCATGCGTCCCCATTCCGTGCTGCGTCCGAAGATCTTCAGCGTCGCGAGCCCCTGAATGGCGTCGATGAAATCTGCGCTTAGCTCCCGGTTTGCTTGCCAGCGGCCGCGGCTGGCGCGGTAGGTAGCCCGGCGAAAGAACATCGGCGCCAGGATCGTTAGCGTGGAAAAGAGCAAGAAGATCAGAGCCGAATGCCAGTCCAGGATTGCCATGAACGTGAGAATGCCGACGGGCGCAATACCGGCCACCGCAAGCTGGGGCAAGTAGCGGCCGAAGAACGTCTCCAATTGCTCAACGGAATCCACGGCCTTTACAACCACTTCGCCGGTGCGCTGTTTCTGCGTAAAGCCCGGGCCGAGGCGCAATAAGTGCTTGTAGAGGGCGGTGCGCAGCTTGACTTTCATCTTGGCCGCCGTCTCGTGGGCCATGAATTGCTGCGCCATCGTAAAGGCGATGCGGAGCATGGGCAGCGCGAGCACACCGATCAATATCACGATGATTTCGGTGAAAGGCTTCTTCTCGAAAACCATGGCTACGGCGGTGCCCGAGAGGGACAGACGCGCCACACCGGTTGTCACTGCGCCCAGGCCGAAGAGGGCGGCCAGGGCAATCCGGCCGCGATGACCTTTAGTGAGGCGCGCGAGCCGCCAACTTGTGCTTAGGGAGTCTGCTTTTTGCGCAGTTGCCATGTCCGACCCTCAACACCTCTAAAGCTCAACTATTTTGAGAATTATTCCTAATAATGGAAGCCTACTATACCACGATTTACAATCTCACACAAGCGTTTTCGCACCGGCGTTTGTGGCTAATTCTATAGTCCTGCCCTTGGCGCCCGGGCGGCAGCCGTGGTGTGTTTTCAAGCTAGCGGGGAAGGGAGACTGAGGCGATTGCGGGAAGTCGCGTAGCACATGAATGACACGGCAAGGGCAATTTGCGTGCGTCCGACCGCCAAACAAAACCGAGACCGGGAAAAGCATCCCGGTCTCGGTTGGTTGTCGTTGTGCTTGTTTGCTGAGGACTATTGCAGTGATCGGTTAGTAAAGAGGGTGGTCCTGCCTCATCCAATTCACCGGCGCGAGAGATTCAGACGGTTCGTCGTCGTCGGTGAGTTCGGGCTCGATATCCGTATCGTCGTAAATGCCTTTGATTTGGTTTGATTCAAGAACCTGCATGTCAACGAGATCATCAAAAAAGCGTTCCAGTACCTTATAGCGGTCATACCATTCGGCCGGATCTTCAAATCTCTCAGCCCACTCCGCAAAATAGGTCACGACGTCTCGTACCGATATTTCGTAGATTGTCTTTCTTGTGCACATGTAGTGGCCAAATTCCTTGAGCCACGTGATCCTCTTCCCTGTCTCCGTCCTTGAAAGCCGCCTTTGGTGTGCAAGATAGGAGGTATAAACTCCAAGGACAGAATCCACATCGGTACTGCTCGCCATATGCTGCCTCCTTACCCTGCAACTGGTAGAAACTCTCGCGACGAATTCTCCCTTAATTCTAAGCTAAAATTAAGCATTCGTCAACCGTTAGGAGGCACATAATTGGCGTGAATGCTGACATGTGCGCGCAATTTGATTTCAGTGCAGGATGCGTTTCCGCGCTAGCTGTGTCATAGTTAAAGTGTTCACCCACGCCCGACCGTTAACGGTGAAGACGAGCAATGAGCAGCATTACTACTCCCCCCGAAATCGAGAATTCTCCTGTGGAGGAGCCGCAAGGTCCCAACGCCCCCCAACCTCAGGGAGTGCGCTTTTCTCAGCGTACCAAGGTTATGGTTGTGTTGTTGCTCCTCGCGGTTGCGGTCATATTCGTATATGGTGTGCGCGCCATCATCTGGCCGTTCATTTGGGCAGCGGTGTTGGCATATCTCTTGGCGCCGCTTGTAACCTGGTTGTGCAAACACTCGCGCCTGCATCGATTCTGGGTGACACTCATTCTCATGGGTTTCTTCGTTGGCGGCATGGTGCTGCTCTTCACGTTCGGCTATCCGCCGCTGAGTCGTGAACTCGAAGGTCTCCGCCAGAGTCTCCCCAGCATAGTAAGCAACCTGGAAAGCACGGTTGGAGAATTCGCGCAGGTAGACCTCTTCGGACTGGAGGCAGTGATTGGGACTTCCGGCGAACTGCTGGCGGGCGCACTGGACTCTGTTACTTCCCAGATGGTTGATGCGGCGTTGGAAATCGCGTTGCACGTGGTTGAACTCTTGCTTAAGTTCCTGCTCTGCCTCTTCACTACGTTCTATTTGCTGCTGGAGTCAAAACGTTTTGGCGTGTGGGCGCGGCGTATTGTGCCGGCCCCGTACCGGAACGAGTTGGCGGCGCTGGGCGGTCAAGTGGACCGCATGCTCGGCCGGTTCATTCGCGGCGAGTTGATGCTGGTGCTGATCATGTCAGTCGCAACCTACATCGGTTTGAAGCTGCTGGGCGTGCCCTACGCGTTGGTGCTGGCTCCCGTTGCGGGAGTGCTGGAGTTGATTCCCTTTATCGGCCCGTTCATGGCGGCAACGCCGGCCGTGTTGCTCGCACTGGTCTATCCCAGCCCGTTCGGTTGGTCGCCGGTAGTGAACGCGATTGTCGTGGCCCTCATGTACACCGTTCTGCGCCATATTGAAGACTATCTCATCATCCCGAACGTCGTCGGTCGTTACGTGCAGCTCAATCCGGTGTTGACGCTCTTTGCGATCCTGTCGGGTGGCGCACTCTTTGGTATTTCCGGTATGCTGCTTGCGATTCCTACGGCCGCTCTTCTGCGAATTGTGCTGAGCTACCTCTACGTAAAGCTAACCACTTAGGCCCTCGCATGCGTGTACGCCGCGCCGAACGCAGAGATATCGACGCTTGTATTCGGCTCGATTCTTCCTTTCAAACACAGACCGTTTGGGCAATGGATACGCGCTGGGAAGGCAAGCGGCAGCTTGCCGGCTTTCAGGTGCGCCGCTTGCCGCGTGTCCTGACCTTGCAGCCGCCGTTAGACCCGGATGATCTGCACGCCGATTGGCGGAACGGCGACCTCTTCTTGGTCGCAGACGAAGGCGGCGTAATCATCGGCTACTTGGACATGGTGTCCCCGCGTCGGCTTCGCACCGGTTTGGTGCAGAGCATTGTGGTCCGTCCCGATTTGCGGCGGCGCGGCGTGGGTTCCGCCTTGCTGCGCACGAGTCTCAACTGGGCAAAGCACAATCGGCTGCAGGGGCTGTGCATGGACGTGCAGTCCCGCAACTATCCCGCGATACAGTTCCTGCAGAACAATGGTTTCGTGTACAGCGGCTATAATGACCGCTACTACCCTACCCAAGACGTCGCGCTGTTCTTCGTCTACCGGCTGGGTCAGACCTAGAAATACGTATGGGTCGCGTCAATTTGGTAAATAGGGAAATGTGCTGGGTGAAAGGGACTGAATCACAAGTAACCGTAACCAATGGAAAACCAACGCCAAGGGAGCACGGCGCAAGGTGAACAACGACAAGACAATCAATATCGGTCTGATGGGTCTGGGCGTAGTCGGCAGCGGCGTGCTGCGCATAATTCACGAAAAGGCCCGTGTGCTCGCGTTGGAAACGGACCGCAATCTGCGCGTGAAGAAGATTCTGGTGCGCGAGAAGGCGAAAGTGCGGGACATCAGCGTAGACGCTGCGCTGCTGACAAACGATCCCGATGAGATTCTCGATGACCCGACGATTAGCATAGTGATCGAGCTGATTGGCGGCGTTGAACCGGCATATGCGTATGCTAAGCGCGCAATTCTGGCGGGCAAGCATCTCGTTACGGGCAATAAGGACGTAATGGCAGTCCACGGCCCGGAATTACTCCGCCTGGCCAACGAGAAAAGCGTCGATGTGTACTTCGAGGCGAGTGTCGGCGGCGGCATACCCTTGATCGGCTCGTTTCGCTCGGACCTGGTGGCGAATGAGATCCGTGAAATCTACGCAATTATCAACGGCACGACCAACTACATCTTGACCCGCATGTCGCGGGAGGGCGCGGCGCTGACAGAGGTGTTGCCCGACGCGCAGCGCCTGGGCTTTGCCGAGGCGGACCCGACGAAAGACGTCGAGGGCATTGACGCGGCGTACAAGCTGGCAATCCTGACCTCCCTGGCCTTTCGCACAGAGGTCGATCCCGCGGACATACCGCGTACCGGCATCATGCAGCTTGAGCCTGCCGACTTTCGCTACGCGCAGGACCTGGGCTATGTGATCAAACTGCTGGCCCTCGCGCGCCAGGAAAACGCTGCGCCGCAGCAGAGCGCGCGCTATGAAGCGTCGGTCTACCCCGCGCTGGTGCCGCAGACCGCGCCGCTTGCCAGCGTGGACGGGGTGTATAATGCAGTGTACGTAGTGGGCGACCTGGTGGGAAACGTGATGTTCTACGGTCGGGGCGCGGGCTCGGAACCCACCGCCAGCGCAATCGTGGCGGATGTGATCGACGTGGCCCACAATATCATCAGCCAGGTAACCAACCGCATTCCCTACACCATCGACTCTGCGAAGACCATGAAGCCCATGGATGAGGTCGAAACCCGCTTCTACTTCCGGCTGTGGGTGGCCGACCGGCCGGGCGTTCTGGCGAAGATTGCTTCCATCTGCGGGACGCATCGCATCAGTATTGCGTCCGTGATTCAAAAAGAAGCAGATCCGGAGGAGCAGACCGCTGAAATCGTTATCACCACCCATGACGCCTACGAACGGGCCATGCAGGCCGCGCTGCAGGATATCGCCGCGCTGGACGTGGTGGCACGGGTGGCGGGATTTCTCCGCATTGTGGATTTGGGTGAGCCCGTCCGTGTGTAGTCGAAAGGGCGCGTGAGCGCAATCGTGAACGCACGCAGCAACATTGGTGCACGTACGCCTGCGTCAAGCAAAGCCCCGCAGGCTGCTTCCGCAAGTGTTTCACCGGCGGAAACGGCGAGTATGACGATGCCCGCCGGGCGTGGGCCCGCCGGCCGCAACTTGCTGGCGCACTACCGCGAATTCCTGCCGGTAACGGAGCGCACTCCGCTCATCAGCCGCGGCGAGGGCTTCACGCCGCTCGTGCGCGCGCACGCTCTGGAAGAACGCGTGGGGTGCGCCGAGCTGTGGCTCAAGTTGGAAGGCTGCAATCCCACCGGTTCCTTCAAAGACCGCGGCATGGTCATGGCCGTGGCCAAGGCGCTGGAAGAGGGCGCGCAGGCGATTATGTGCGCCTCCACCGGCAATACGAGCGCAGCCGCGGCGGCCTATGCCGCCGCCGCGCAGATCAAGGCGGTGGTCGTGGTTTCGCAGGGGCAGATCGCCCTGGGCAAGCTGGCCCAGGCGTTGATCTACGGCGCGGTGGTCATCAGCCTTGACGGGACGTTTGACGACGCGTTGCGCATCGTGCGGGAGATTACGGCCCGCAATCCCATCACGGTGGTCAACTCCATCAATCCCTACCGGCTACAAGGGCAGAAGACGGCGGCGTTCGAGTGCAGCGACGTGCTGGGCAACGCGCCGGACATTCTCGCAATCCCGGTCGGAAACGCCGGCAACATCACCAGCTACTGGCTGGGCTACCGGGAGTATCACCGAGCCGGGCGCACGACTCGCCTGCCGCGCATGTGGGGCTTTGAGGCGGAAGGCGCGGCCGCCATCGTGGAAAACCGCCCTATTGCCAACCCCGATACTGTCGCGTCGGCGTTGCGCATCGGCAATCCGGCCAACTGGCAGCGCGCCGTCCGCGCCCGCGACGATTCCGGCGGCCTGATCGATACGGTGAGCGATCCCGAGATTCTGGACGCTTACAAACTGCTGGCGGAGCGTGAAGGCGTCTTTGCCGAACCGGCGTCAGCGGCCTCAGTAGCCGGCGTCCTCAAAATGGCCGCCGCCGGCGAGGTCAAGCCCACCGACCGCATCGTCTGCGTCCTCACCGGCCACGGCCTCAAAGACCCCCAAATCGCCCTGGACGTGGCAAGAGATGTGGTCTCGGCTCCCAACGACACGAAGGCAATCGAAGAAATCCTAGAACTGCGTTAGCCGCCGCGACGTAGTTGCTCGGGATAAACGCTGTCAGCCTGTGAGAGCTTAGCAGGAAAGCGCTTCTTTCCTTGCCTCGTCGCGGTTGGCTTCGCTGGTGCGGCCCATGGCGCGGTAGATTTGGGCGCGGATGCTGAACACGTCCCGTTCGTTGGGGCTGGCTTCCGCCGCCGCGTTGGCGTCGGACAGCGCCGCATCCAGGCGATTCTTGGCTAGAAAGACCTTGGCGCGTCCTACGTAGGCCCAACTCGCATGGTCGCTGAGTTGCAACGCTCTATCGGCGTCTGACTCCGCCGCGTTGAGATCGCCCAAGCCGATTTGCGCCAGCGAACGCGTGTCGTAGCACTCGGCGCACTCGTCATCAAGCTCGATTGATCTATTCGCGTCTTCCAGAGCCTGCTCGTATTGCCCGGCCTTCGCGTACGCCCAAGCGCGGGCGTTGTAGCCGAAACTGCCCTCCGGCGCCATGTTGATTTCCAGTGTCGCATCAGAGATGGCGTTATCGTATTGTTCCAACGCCAGGTAGACGGCGATGCGCGCCAGATACGCGCCGGAGTACTCCGGCGCCATTTGCGTAACCACGTTAGCGTCCGCCAATGCGTCCAAGCAGGCTCCCACCTTGATGCCCAGATAAGCGCGTACGCGATAGGCCTCCGGGTTTCCCGGATCGAGGAGTATCGCGTCGTCGGCATCCGCCAGCGCCTTTTCATAGTCGCCCATGGCCTGATACACCTTCGCCCGGGTCAGGTAGCGGTGGGCGGTCTCAGGATCCAATGAAAGTGCGTAATCGGCGTCTGCCAGTGCCCGATCGTAGTCTTCCTGCAGCAGGTAGACGTTGGCGCGCAACCCGTAAGCGTCAACCATACCGGGGTCGGCTGCGATGATAGTGTCAAGGTCTTCCAGCGCCTGGCTATAGCGGTCAAGCTGCACGGCTACGATGGCGCGGAGCATGCGGTACTGCGGATTCTCCCCGTCTAACTCAACTGCGTCATCCAACTCCCGCATGGCGCCATTGAAGTTGTATTCGTTGATGTACTCAATCGAGCGTTGAAAGTGCGCTTGGGCCGCTGCTTCCGTGCCGCCCCGCATATTGGCAACCGTACGCTGCTGGACCGGTTGCAGGAAGCGGGGATAGATGATGAAGGCAAAGAGCGCGACGACCGCGATGATGCCCACGACGATGATGCCGATGGTGCGCTCGCGCTGTTTCTTTATCAGCGACTCCCCGTCATCGGAGCCCGCATCCTGCGGGCGGCGCGCGGGCCTGCCGTTATCTTCGTTTTCGTCCGGCGGTTTTTCTTCGCTCATGGCTGCCTCCACGTCATCGTGATAGGAGCTGCGCCTAGGTCACTCTTTTGCTATTTTAGGAAATTCCACCCATGATGTCACGTCAAGGCCGCAGTTGGCAGCCTGGCCGATGCGGACGTCGCCATAGGCGCTGATGAGCATGAAGCCCTCATGAAAGGGCACATCCAGCTCCCGCGAGAGCAGCCCTGACATGTCTGCTACCGCCTCCCGGGTGGCGATTTCCAGTGTCTCGCCGTGCCCATACGTAATCCAAGAGGAGTCCGTCTCCCACCACACCTTATCCCAACCGGCGTTCTTTACGACGTCGATTTGCACCGTCACGTCGGCGGAAATCTCAATGGCGCCGCCGGTGGACTCCGCGTCGCCCATCGAGGCATGCACGTCACCCAAACCAAACAGCGCGCCCGGCACCCACACCGGCAGATGCACCACCGTGCCCTCGGCAATGCTGTTGCAGTCCATGTTGCTCCCGTTGATATCGGGATCGGCCGTGTAGACTACCCGGTCGGGCAAGGCAGTGCCCACGACGCCGACCATGGGACGGGCGGGCAGGCGAATGCCGTTATCCAAGACGAGCGTATCGCCTTGCACGTCCACCATCACGATGGCCGGTTCCGCCGCCGCGTCGTTCAGAATGCCAAAGCCGGGGGTAAAACGCAGAATGCCGGGAGCGACCAGTGCGACTTGTTCGATGCGGACGTTGAGTCCATCCCCGGGCATGGCGCCGCGCACGGTAACGGGGCCGCACGCGGGATTCGACTCGCGAGTCTTGCGCACGGAGAGGTAATAGTCCAAGTCTTCACGCCGCTTGATGCGGCCGGTGGAGGAGTCATGGGTTTCCAGGGTAAGGCGGTCACCGGAATCGATCTCAGCAATCGCCGGCACGTCTTTATCGAAACTATAGGTGTAGTGCTCACGCGCGATTCGCAGCATCGCTAGCCTTTCATTGGCGAATGGTCGAGCCCCTCGCCAGGGTGCGTCCTTTACGGGGACAATAGCACAGATACTTGGACTGTGCCTACTCCCTCACTGCTGACGGTCGTGTGAACGGGCGCAACTCGTGAACAGAGTACGCCGCGTGCAAACTTCGGTGGCACTTGCGACACGTAATTTACATAAGGAGAGGGAGAGCGAAAATCTCCGCGCTTCCCGACAAGCAAACCAGGCATGGCGGGGCTGCCCGGCATGGTATAATACACGCAACTAGCAGCATGATTGACACTAAAGAAAGCCAGCATATGCTCTCCCCGCGCTACCGGTGGCAGGTAGCAGTTCCTGCCCCTGATTCAGTATTCGATTCGCTGCCGGCCTGCAATCGGGTGGTTGTGCAACTCTTGTATAACCGCGGCTATACGACCCCGGCATCCATTCAGGGATTTCTCGAAGGCGAGGATACGCAGGAGCATGACCCCTTCCTCTTGAAAGACATGGACGTGGCGGTTGACCGCATTCTCCATGCCGTGCGGCAGGGCGAACTCATTGGCGTCTTCGGCGATTACGACGCCGACGGCATCACAGCCGCTGCCTTGCTCAAGGATGCGCTGGAGAGAATCGGCGCGCGTGTGGTGGTGCGGTTGCCGCATCGGGTTACCGACGGTTACGGCGTCACGGATGCCGCAATCGAAGCGCTGGCGGCGCAGGGCGTCACGCTGCTCATCACGGTGGACTGCGGCATTAGCGCCATCGAACCGGTGGCGCTGGCAAGTGAGCGGGGCATGGACGTGATTGTCACCGATCACCATCAACCGCCGCCGCAATTGCCCGCTGCCCGCGCCATTGTCAATCCCTGGCTGCCGGATTGCGGGTATCCCTTCCCGGAACTCTGCGGGGCGGGCCTGGCGTACAAGCTTGCCTGCGCCCTGCTATCGTCCGCCACAGCCGACGGCAGCGTCGCGAATGCCGGTGGGCATGCTGAACTCCGCGCCCTTGCCGCCCTTGCAACTGTCGCAGACGTCGTGCCCTTGCGGCGGGAGAACCGGGCAATTGTCGCCGCCGGGATTGCGGCGCTGCGCCGCACCGCACATCCCGGACTGCGCGCCCTCATGCAGGTGGCGGGTGTAGATCCGGCGACCGTCACTAGCGGCAGCATTGGTTTTGCGCTCGCGCCGCGACTTAACGCCGCCGGACGCATGGCGCACCCCCAGCTTGCCTTCGATCTCTTGACGTCCCGTGACCAGGCGCAAGCGCAGGTGCTGGCGGCGCAACTACAGCAGCTCAATCAGCAGCGGCAGGGCGAAACAAAACGTCTCCTTGCCGCCGCGCACCTGCAGGTGAAGCCCGCCCAGGCGGAGGAAGCCCTGCTTTGGGTCGAAGGCAGTGACTGGCCGCCGGGAATTATTGGCTTGGTCGCGGGCAGGCTGGCCGAGGAGTACGGCAAGCCGACGCTCGCAGTGGCTGTGGGCGCCGCGGAAGCGGTGGGTTCCTGCCGCAGCATTCCCGACTACGATATTGCCGCGGCGCTTGCCGCGCAGGGACAGCTCATGCGGCGGCATGGCGGCCATCCGCAGGCAGCGGGATTTGCTGTTGCGCATGCGCAACGCGCTGCCTTGCGGGAAGCGCTGCAAGCGGACGCGCGCCGGACGCTGGAACCCGCCCGCATGCAGCCGCGACTCGAGATTGACTGCCAAGTGTCCGCGCGGCGGATGGACCTCGACATTCTCGATGAAATCAACGTGCTCGCGCCCTTCGGCGCCAGCAACCCGGAGCCGCGCTTTCTCAGCCGGGGCCTGCGCTTGAATAGCACGCGCACCGTCGGCGCCGATCATCTCCGGGCAACGTTTGACGTAGGCGGCGGCTCCATCACCGGCATCGGGTTTCATATGGCCGATCGCGGTGCCCATTTGTATCAGGGGCAGGCTGTCGATGTGGTATATTCGTTGCAAGAGAACACGTGGGGCGGGTTTTCGCGCCTCGAGTTTCGTTTGCAGGACGTACAGATGGCTGGGTTAGACCGGGATGCGCCCGGCGAGTGACCCGAATTGGACGTTTACATGGCGCTGGCGCAATTCGCTGCTTCATCTGAAGAAACGCAGTTGCACACGATCGAAGAGTTGATCGCGGCAGTAGCTGCGTATGCGAGCGACAGTCCCTCAACCCGCAAGCGGGAACTCGGCCGCATTCGCCAAGCCTTTGCCTATGCCGAGCGTGCCCACGAGGGCCAGGTACGCAAGTCCGGCGAACCGTTTTCGCAGCATCCCCTCTGTACCGCATTGCTCCTCGCGGAAATCCGCATGGACACCAGTACCCTTTGCGCCGGCTTGCTCCACGATTGTGTGGAGGATACCGACGTAACCTTGGACGACGTTCGCACGCAATTCGGCGACGACGTGGCGCTGCTCGTGGATGGCGTCACAAAACTCACCAAGCTCGACTTCTTGAATCTGGAAGATACCCAGGCGGAGAACCTGCGCAAGATGTTCTTGGCGATGGCGCGGGACATCAGGGTCGTGATCGTCAAGCTCGCCGACCGTCTGCACAACATGCGTACGTTGGCGTACGTGGAACCGGATCGGCAGCGCCGCAAGGCCCAGGAGACCTTGGACATCTATGCGCCGCTGGCGAACCAGTTGGGGATGGGACACTGGAAATGGCAATTGGAAGATGCGGCGTTTGCCGTGCTCCACCCGGACGTGTATAAGCAGATTGAAGACACTTTGGCTGAGAGCTCGTCCGCGCAGGACGATATTCTGCAAGAAGCCGTGGAGACGCTTACGCTTGAGCTCAAGCGGGCAGGCATTCAGGGCGAGGTAAGCGGCAGACCCAAACATATCACGAGTACGTGGTTCAAGATGCAGCGCAAGGGCGTGGGCATTCAGGAGATCTACGACCTCATCGGCGTGCGCGTGATCGTCGATACAGTGCAACAGTGCTATGCGGTGTTGGGACTGGTGCATACGCTGTGGAAACCGATTCCCGGGCAGTTCGACGACTACATCTCGATGCCCAAGTCGAACAACTACCGCTCGTTGCATACCGCCGTAATCGGGCCGCGCGGCCAGCCGGTGGAGGTGCAACTCCGTACCGAGCACATGCACCAAGAAGCGGAGTTAGGCGTTGCCGCACACTGGCGTTACAAAGAGGACGAGCGCGGCGCCAACGTGGACGAACGCTTGGCCTGGTTGCGCCAGTTGCTTACCTGGCAGGAAGAGTTGTCGAGCGCGCGCGAGTTTGTCGAGACGGTCAAAGCCGACATCTTCGAGGACCAGGTCTTTGTGTTCACGCCCCGCGGCGACGTGAAGGACCTCCCCGCCGGTTCCACGCCCATTGACTTCGCGTACCGCATTCATACCGACGTCGGTCACCGCTGCCTGGGAGCGAAGATCAACGGTCAAATCAAGCCGCTTGACACTGAGCTTCAGAATGGCGATGTGGTTGACATTCAGGTAAGCAAGTCTCCGAAAGGACCGAGCCGCGACTGGATCAACATCGTCAAGAGCAGTCACACGCGCGAGCGCATCCGCCAGTGGTTCAAGAAGCAGGAGCGAGCCGAGAATGTCACGCGCGGGAGAGAGATGCTGGACAAGGAAATCAGGCGCTTGGGCCAGGGCGATTTAAATAGCGTGGACGAGGCGCGCTTCCGCACCATGTGCAAGTCCCTTACGCTCAACACGGCGGAAGATCTCTTTGCGGCAATTGGGTATGGGGCAATTTCCACCCGGCAGGTGGTGGCGAATTTGAGCCGTTCCGGCGAACAGACTGCGCCCACAGCGCTCGAGACGGAAATCCTGCCTACCGAACCGCGCACAGAGAAGACCACGGGCACCGTGCAGGTGATGGGTGAAGGCAACATGCTCACCCGCCTGGCCACGTGTTGCAAGCCGTTGCCCGGCGATCACATTGTCGGGTATATCACGCGCGGACGGGGTGTTACCGTGCACCGCCGGGACTGCCGCAACGTGCATAGCGTGAAGGATAAGGAGCGCCTGGTGCCGGTGGATTGGGGCGATCAGGTGATCAGTCATGAAACGCTTAATTTGCCGCTTCAGTTGGCGCAGTGCTGCAGTCCGCAAGCGAACGACAAGATCAAGGGCTACGTGGTTGACGGCAGTGTGGAGGTGCATCGCAGCGACTGTCGCCGCCTGCGCCAAGACGGGCCGCCCGGCACGAACGTTGGCGTCTCTTGGTCGCGAACGAGCAAGCAGCAAACGCTCTACCCGGTAGCGTTGCGCGCGGAGTGCATGGATAGGCCGGGGCTCTTGCGCGACATAAGCGCTGTTGTCACAGAAGAAAAATTCAACATCAGCGCTGCCAGTGTCCATACCGATGGCGGCGCGGCGACGATTAGGTTCACGGTAGAAGTGACCGGCGTGGGCAGACTATCCGATCTCATGGCCAAGATCGAGCGCGTCAATGGTGTGGTGGGAGTCCAGCGCGACGTACGCACCGATCGCCCGCAGCAAGGCAATTAGGCGCGGCTGTCCGCGGCAGCGCACAAACTCGATCGAACCTACACGCGCAGTCTATGACGTGCCGAACGCACTTCAGTCCAGGTCCAGCGCATGGGGGTTGAACCCGGCGATGTCGAACATAGAGTAGGCATAGCCGCTCGTCTGGCCGGCAAACTCAGAGGCGGTGAGTGGCGCGGCAGCGGTCTCCAGCGCCATTTGCGCGAAATATTTGCTGACCGGCGCAAGTTCTGCGAGCGCTTCGAATTCGTGGGGCGCCAGGAATTCAGCCCGATCGACCTCCTCCCCGTCACACTCGGGCCCGCCGCCGAGGTCTCTGAGGGTGAAGACGATGTAGACGTTGCTATCGCGTTGACTAAGGCTGTTGCGTGCCGCCAGCACGCCCTGCACCTCCGTGCGGACGCTGGTTTCCTCGAAGAGTTCGCGTACTACTGCTTCCTCAAAGGGCTCGTCCTGCTCAACGTAGCCGCCCGGAATGGTCCAACGCCCCTTGCCGGGGTCTTGACCGCGCCGAATAAACAGCACCTTGTTGTCGCGCACCACAATACCGCCCACGCCGAGGGAGAAGGTGCTGAAGTGAATGAAGCCGCACGCCTCGCAGGTTGCACGTTGGCGCCCACCATCTGGCCGCAATGATAGTGATTGACCGCAGCGGGGGCAGTAGCGGTAATGGTTTGGTACTGTCGGGAGTTCTGCCATGATCCACTCTCGTTGGGTGCTGACGCTCTGACTTGCTTGATGATATGGTGCACCACACACCCAGTCAAATTGCGAGAGTGCCGGCTGTACTGGTCATGCCGGTCGAAGTCATGTGGTGGGTACGGCTCACCGAGGCGAGGGATGACAAGACACGCGGTTGGGCAAATGCGAGATAGGACAGGCTGCTCCGGTAGTTTACAATGCCAGTGGAGGCGGGGCGTCTCCCGCGAGGAAGAGGACTTGCGCTTGAGAGAGGTCTGCGACACATAACTCTTCCGCCATGAGCGACACCGTACCTGCACGTATCGGCAATTACATGACATGAACATAAGGAGCGGATGCATGGGAGATCTCTGCTTTGGCACAGGCGAGAAGATCGTCTTCATCGGCGATAGCATCACCGATTGCGGGCGGCGCACCGAGCAAGACGGTCCATACGGAAAAGGCTACGTGAGCCTGGTGCGGGCTTTGCTTCACGCGCGTTATCCGGAACGCGCGCTAGATATTGTCAACCGCGGCATTGGCGGCAATACCATACGAGACCTGGCGGCGCGTTGGCAGGAGGACGTAATCGATGAGGAGCCGGATTGGCTCTCTGTGAAGGTTGGCATCAACGACGTGGGGCGTCTCATTGTTGGAAATCTCGCAGACCACGTGCGGCTCGATGAGTACGAAGCAACCTACCGGTCGCTTCTCCAGCAGACCCCGGCAGTTGCCAACGGCAAGCTCATTCTCATGGAGCCGTATGTCATAGCTCCGGCGGTAGACGATCCGGCAGCGGCTTCAGGTGCGAGTCTGGCAGAGGTGCAGCAGCAATTCGGCGCTCTGCGCGCCAGCGGCGCGCAGGAGGGTGCAATCCTCACCGCCGGTTGGATGTACTTCCGGGCCTATATCGACTCCTATATTGAGGTGGTGCACCGCCTTGCGGCAGAATACGACGCGATTCTCGTCCGCACCCAGGCCGCCTTCGATGTAGCGATGGCGGCACAGCCGCCCGCGGTTTGGGCGGCGGACCGCATCCATCCCGGCTTGCCCGGCCATGCGGTCATTGCCCGCGCGTTTTTGGCGGCCGTGGGGTACGGCGACGTTTGAAGCGACGATTCTATACACTCCGCTTGGGACAGGATAGTTGCAAGGGAGAGTCAGGCTATGCCGGCAGGGCAACGCCTGAGTGAGTACCAGAGGCCAATTGAAAGAGTGTTCGATTCCGGAGAGTAAAGGGAGGGTCGTGTGAGCACAAAGCTACGGGTCGGCATAGTGGGTGTAGGCGGTAACGGGGGCCGGTTCCTCGACGCGTATGCCACCAATCCCCGCGCGGAAGTTGTCGCTCTTTGCGATATCCGCGAGGACCACCGCCAAGCATTGCAGGATAAGTATCAGGTGCCGTACGGTTACGACAGCATTGAGGCGCTATTGCGACACGATGAAGTGGACTTGGTGTCAATCCACGGGCCGGACGGCCTCCATGCGCCCTTTACGCTGGCCGCGCTCGACGCTGCCAAGCACGTGTTCGTGGAAAAGCCCATGGCCACCACCGTGGCGGACTGTCTGCAGGTAGTTGAACGCGCCGACCGCGCGCCAACGCGGATGGCAGTCGGGCATGTTCTCCGCACGCGGCCGTTCTTCCGGATGGTCAAGGAGATGGTAGACGCGGGAGAGCTCGGGTCACTCCATGCCATGCGTACGCACTATCTCAACGACGCGATGCGGCGAGGCCCCCGCTTTCTCGACATAGCAAACAGAAGCTACTCTCCCCCCATGCTTACCATGGGCGTGCATCCGGTAGACTTAATGCGCTGGTACGGCGGCGACGTCACTCACGTGCAAGCGATGGGGAATCAGGGCCTGGCTTTGCCTGGCAATCCCATAGACGATTCGGTTACGGCGGTGTACCGCTTTGCCTCTGGCGCTACCGGCAGCATAACCGTGTGTTGGGCGTCGCACTACGTGTTTGACTCCTTCTACGGCCTGGAACTCCACGGCAGCGGGGCCAGCGTAGTCTGGGACAAAATCCATGGCAGAGAGTTGCATAAGGTGACGCCGCTGCCGCAACCGCCGGCTACGGGTCGGGACGGCTACGCCGCCGAGGTCGACAGCGTGGTAGACAGCCTCTTGGACGATACACCGCTCTTCTGCGATGTCCGCGAGGGCGCCCGCAGCGCCATCGCGTGCCTGACGGCCCTTGAAGCCGCCAAGACGGGTGAGATGCTGGCAGTGCCGAATCCTTGAGCTAGTTCCGGGAAGCAATGGGCATGAATGACCGGCGCTTTCTGCCACGTATCTCGGCAAGCTCAGCACGTTCGGTTAGCGGTTAGGCGAGAAATTAGACGCAAAGCGGTTGGCGGATTTGCCACGCATTGGATGTAGCGCGGGGGCTTGTCCCCCGCTCTTTTGCGCGAACTGGTCAAGCTGCCATTGCAGAGGCAGATGGTTTGCAGCAAACGTGCATACAAAGAGAGAACCCGGAGAGTTGCACACTCTCCGGGTTCTTCCGTTTCTCAACCGGTTACGTGGTAAATGATCTGTAAGACCGTCAGCCTACAGGTTGGCGGCGTTCCACTCGTCCACGATTACCTGGCAGTCTTCCTCTGCCTTCTCAAGGGCCTGCTTGGCAGTAGTTGCCTCTTCGTTCCACCACGGGGTCATGGCTTCACCGTAGGCGCCCCGCAACTCACCGTACTTGGGATGCGGGAAGTACGGCTTGGCGTAGTCCGCCGCGCGGGCAAAAGCCAGCAGGTTGGCGGGATCCGGGCTATCAGCCGAGGGCACGAAGACTTCCTCAGCTATCGAGTTGATAGCCGGGATGATGTTGCCCTGGCCGCCGGTCCAGCTCAAGTGCTCCGGCCCGACCAGGAAGGCGAGGAAATCGGCAGAGGCCTCCAGCTTCTGGGTGGTGGCCACCGTGAAGATCTCCTCGATGCCGAAGAATGCCCCTTTGCCCTCCTCGCCGCCGCCAACCGCTGTCGGCTGCTCGACGATGTCGAAGTCTACGCCGGCCTCATGACGCCGGATCGGCTCCAAGCCCCAGGTGCCGTAAACGGCCATGGCGACTTTGCCGTTGGCAAACGAATTGAAGAACTGCGCGTCCTCTTGGCGGTTGTAGTCCTCAGCGCGCGGGCCTATTTCATACTTCGCCCAGTTGTCGCGCCACCATTGGACCGACTCCAGTGCCAAAGGCCCATCCACCACCACATTGGCGCCGGAATCATCCATGAAGCCCTGGTACATGCCCGCGATCCAGTAGGCGACGTAGTGTATGGTCGCCACGCCCCAGATCTTCTCATCGGTCGTGCTCAGGCTGGCAGACACCTGCTGCGCGGCGGCAAGACGGTCATCGAACGTGTCGCTATCCTGGGGATAGGGTACGCCCGCTCTGTCGAAGAGTTCCTTGTTGTAGAACCACGCCGTGGTGTTGATGCCGATGGGCGCTGCAATCAATTTGCCCTGCCACGTAAGACCGTTCACCAGCGTCTGGTTGAGCTGGCTCATGTCGTAATTCATGCCCTTCAGAAGCACGTTGGCGTCGTACAAGATGCCGGCAAAGGGATGGATACCTACGCCAAACCAGCCCATGTCCGGCGCCGCGCCGCCGGCCACCGTGGCCTGGAGCTTCGTAGTCGGGCTGCCGCCAAAACTGCCGGCGACGTCCAGGGTGTTTACATGGACACCGGTCTCTTTGGCGTTGTAGGTCTCGATGATCCACTCCAGCCAGCGGGTCTTACCGGAGGAATAGTGAGGCCACAGGAAGGTGATCTCCGTAGTCTCCATCATCGCGGGCTTTTCCGCTTCAGCGGCCATCTCGCCATCGGCCGGGGCCGCAGGAGCCATACCGCCCTGGGCGCAGGCAGCCAGCAATGCTGTGCCGCCGACAAGTGCCGCGCCACCGCGCAGGAATTGGCTTCGTGATATGCGCTTTTCGCTAAGCATGCAAGACCTCCTTGATTGGTCTTTTTGCACTACTCTTACCCTGTCTCAATCTGGTAGTCTACCTGATTGATCGCATTCTACATTTTAGCACAACGAAAGAGCACATATTTGCTCACCCTTGCCGGGGTGCGAGCGACCGCCGCTGCCGGAGCTGCTATGTGCACTTTAGGTTACTCCTGTAGCGCGCGCACCATGGCGATCTCGTCGCACTTCGAGAACTTGGGGCAGCGATAGCACTCCTGCCACACTTTGATGGAGAGCGTATCGCGCTCAACTTCCCGAAAACCGCACTTGCTGAAGAACTTCGGCTCCAGCGTCAGCGTGAATACTGTCTTGATGCCCAGATCCCGCGCTTCCGCCACGCAGGCGTCGACGAGCTGGCGACCGATGCCCTGGCCCTGGTACTCCGGCAGCACCGCCAGCCCACGCACTTCGGCGAGATCTTTCCACATGACGTGCAAAGCGCAGCAGCCGGCGACCTTGCCGTCTTGCCGCCAGACCACGTAGTCGCGGATACCCCCATAGAGCTCTGCCAGCGAACGGAAGAGCATGCGGTTCTGCTTGGCGTAAAAGTCGATGATTTGCTTCATCGCGGGCACGTCGGTTACTTGCGCCTGTTCCGCGGTGCCGGTGTTAACGAGTCGTAGGGCTGCCATGTTGCTGAATCCCGAATTACTACTGATGTTCGTGGGACAGAAAGGGAAGTTCCTTCACTATTATCGTAACGTATGCGTCAACTGTGCGTAAGTGCGAGACCTCTGCTTGTTTGAACGGTGTTTGCCGTGGCAGGAAGTGGCGCGCGCAACAGGTGACCGGTACATTAAGATTCCAAATCTGGGGAAACGGACCGCGAGTTTGGGTAAACTCCTGCCGACAAGGACCGTCACAACGGAGCCCCCAGATTCTGCGAACCCTGTTCGATGCTGCCCTCGGAATGCCAATCGCCGTGGTGATGACATCGTCCAATTGGGCAGTCTAGAGTCTGCCCGCACTCCCGTGATCGACCAGCACCCGCCGGATGTCGTCGGCAAAGGTGATTTCCGAATCATCTTCCGGCGCGTAACCGATCACCTTGCGGGCGTTGGCATTGCTCCAAAAGGCACGGGCATTGTTGGAGACGCCGTAGAAGATCTGAAACGGAATGCCGTGCTGGTTCTCAATGGTGGGAGCTTCGATTGACTTCGCGAAAAGTTGCTGTAAGTCGCGCGGGCTTATGTGCGCGCCGAGGTTGCGTTTATAGCTCGTAGGGTCTTGCAAGGCATTATCCGCGGGGATCGGGCGCGGCGCGCCAATGCGCACCTGCACGTTTTCCAGTTTCCGACCCATGGCGCCGACGGCGAAGAGGAACCCCAGATGCTCGTAACACGCCTTGGCCCAGCCGTAGTAGTTGTCTGAGAGCGGCGGCGCCGTTTCATCCAACATTTCCAACGTGCGCTGCCGCAGCAGGTGCTCGTACCAATCGGCGGCGTGATTTGAACTGGCCACCACCACCCGCCGCACTCCCTCTTCCAGGCTGGTCTGATAGACGTGGTAGGCCAGATCAAGGTTTGACCGCTCCGAGTAGTAGTCGCCGTCGTTCATGGAGTGCCCGGGCTTGTAGTTGAAGGCTAGGTGCACAACGGCATCCGCCCCTGTAAAGAACGCGCGATAGCTTTCCCGGTCAGTGTCACAGAGGTCGGTGATGGTGACATCCTCCACCAGCACGCCGGTGCGAGTCCGGTCTCGACTATCGAGCAGGACAAGATCATACCGTTCGCGAAACGCGGGCAGCAGTTGTGAAGCAACGTAGCCTGCGGCTCCGGTTACGACAACTTTCAAGCGAGCCATTTGCCTTGTTCCTTAATTGGGCGGCGGGTCGATGCCCGCGACATCTCCGCTGCGAGCAAACGGCGCGAGCCCCAGTGGAGAGCCGCCGTATGCAACAGATGTGTGCGCCTCCTATGGAATGCGCTTTGCCGCCAGCCTGCGCCCGGCACTATTCAATCGCGACCATCTGGCCGGTCTCACCCGACTCGTAGATCGCGTCCACGATGCGCTGCACGGTCAACGCCTCTTCGGCTTTTACCAGCGGCGGCGTGCCCTCTTTCACGTTCCTCACTACCTGGGCGAATTGGCCTGCGTGATTGTGTTCTCTGCCTTCTTCATGGGCGGGCGTGCAGTCCAGGAGTCCGGCATTTGGCACTTCCTTGAGAATTTTAAGCGGGCGCAACGTGGCGCCGCCCTCGGTGCCGCAGATGTAGGCATTTACTTCGTTCTCGATGTTAAGCGCCCAACTGGTTTCGAGGTTTATGACTGCGCCGGTGTCAAAGCGAATTTGCGCCGTGGCAAAGTCCTCAACGGTATACCGCGACTGATCAATTGGCACGCGCCGAGAGTACAAGCCCGGTCGTTTGGCTAGCTTTGTAAAGACAGCGCCGCTAACCGCAGTCGGGGTGGGGTGACCCATGAGCCACAGCGTGAGATCGAGGGTGTGCACACCGATGTCGATCAGCGGGCCGCCGCCGTTCTTGTCTTTTTCCACGAACACGCCCCACCAGGGAATGCCGCGCCGGCGTAAGGCCAGCACGCGCGCGAAGTAGATGTCGCCCAACTCGCCCTGCTCGATAAGGTGCTTGAGAAACTGTGCGCGTTCGCCATAGCGGGACTGGAAACCGATCGTAAGCATTTTGTCATTCTGCTGAGCTGCTGCGATCATCGCTTCGCCCTCAGCGGCATTCATCGCCATCGGCTTTTCGCAAATGACGTTCACGCCTGCATTGAGCGCTGCGACGCTTGCCGCACAGTGCATGAACGGCGGCGTGCAGACGCTGACCAAGTCCAGCTCTTCTTGCGCGAGCATCTCGTTGAAGTCGGCGTAGACCCGAGCTATGCCAAATTCGTCCGCGACCTGTTGGGCGCGTGGTTCGTCAATATCGCTAATGGCAACGACAGTCGCTTCTTCGGGGATCTTTGCGTATCCCGGCAGATGGGCGCCGCGGGCGATGCCACCGGCTCCGATTACGCCAACCCGCACTCTTGTTCCCATTGCACTCTCCTCATTCATCTCCAGCCAATTGCGCGTCACTCTAGTATACATTGACGCCGCCCCAACCGCCCCGTACGATGAGGTCGGATGCAGCGAAAGGGAGTTGCATGATTGTCCTGGCTGGTGGCACCGTCTTTACCCCTCTGCAGAGGCTCGCGCAGACAAGCGTCGTCATTGACGCCGGCCGCATCGCGCGCGTAGTCCCCGCTGATGCAATTACTGCCGACAACAACGCCGCAGAGACGATTGACGTGTCGGACTGCATCGTCTGTCCCGGGTTCATCGATATGCACGTGCACGGGGCGTTAGGGGCGTCGTTCAGCACGACCTCGGTTGAAGATGTCCACAAAATTTGTGCGTACCGCGCCGAGACGGGCACGACCGGACTGCTGGCCACCGTAGGCACCGCGGCGTGGGAGCATACGGTGGCGGCGTTGCGCACAATTGGGGATGCTGCGACTACGCCCGTCGGATCGCAGCTTCTCGGCGTGCACATGGAGGGTCCCTATCTCAGCCCTGAGCGCCCGGGGGCGATGCGCGTTGAACTGATGCGTACACCCGATAGTGACGAGGTCACAGCGCTCCAAGACATTGCGCAGGGCATGATCAAGGTCATGACCGTCGCGCCGGAGCGGGAAGGCGGCTTAGGGCTGGTAGAGCGCCTCGCTGCCATGGGCATTGTTCCTTCCCTCGGCCACTCCGACGCCACGTTCGCCCAGGTGGCGGCAGCGGTCGCCAGCGGCGTACGCCAAGCGACGCATACGTTCAACGCCATGCGCGAACTCCACCACCGTGATCCCGGCGCCGTCGGCGGCGTGATGGCGCACCCGGAAATCACCGCGGAGTTGATTGGCGACGGCGCGCACGTTGACCCGGAGGCGGGAAAACTGCTTATCGCCGCGAAAGGCTGGGAGCGCGTCGCGCTTGTTACCGACGGCGTGGAGTTTTCCGGTCTGCCGGGGGGCGTCTACCAGCGGGCGAGCGGCGTCACGGTAACGGTTTCTGAGGTACTTGGCACACGAGACGATGGTACGATTACGGGGAGCGCGTCGTCGATGAATCGCAATGTCAAGGTCTATGTGGAGGCCGGCGTACCCTTGCCGCACGCGCTTGCCATGGCGAGCGCGGTGCCTGCCCGCCAACTCGGCTTGGGCAAGACGAAAGGCGCCATTCGCCCCGGCGCGGATGCCGACATCGCCGTGCTCTCTCAGGACTTTCGCGTAATGTTGACGCTCGTAGGGGGCAAAATTGCCTATCGCAATCCGGAGCTCTCAGCAGGGTAAGCGCAATGACCGGTATCGGTATTGACATTGGCGGCACAAAAGTCGCTGCAGGCATAGTCGACCACGACGGCGCCATCCTGGCGCATGGCCGCGCGCCAATCGTCAAGGATTCCCACGAGACGATCCTGGAGAGTGTCTGCGTGGTGGTGGACGACCTGCTCGTCCAGGCGGTGGAGCGGCCCAGCGCCATCGGAATCGCCGTGCCCGGCACCGTGGACCGGGATCAGGGCATCGCAATCTCGGCTGTAAATGTTGGTTGGAAGAATCTGCCGCTGGTTGCGCTGCTGCAGGACCGGTACGGTCTTCCGGGAGTAATCGCCAACGATGCCAACGCCGGCGCGTGGGGCGAGTATGCATTTGGCTCGTGCAAGGGCATGGAGAACCTGGTGTACGTTACCGTCGGCACCGGCATCGGCGGCGGCATCATCGAAGCCGGACGGGTGGTGCGAGGTAGGGGCGCTGCGGGAGAAATCGGTCATATCCTGGTGAATCCGGGCGGCCCGCTCTGCAACTGCGGCGTCAACGGCTGCTTGGAATCGCTCGCTGCCGGACCCGGCATCGCGCGCCGCGGCCGCACTGCGGCGGCCAATGAACCTAGCGAAATTGTCCGTCGACTTACCGGCGGTGATTTGGATAGCCTGACAAGCTTCACCGTGCACGACGCCGCTGAAGCCGGCGACCAGATGATGCAAGGGGTGCGCGACGATACGGCACGCTGGCTCGCCATCGGCTGCCAGATTTGCCAACAGCTCTTCGCGCCGGAGTGTATAGTTTTCGCCGGTGGCGTGATGCAGGACGGCGGTCGCTTGATTCAGGGGATCCGCGCGTGGTTTCAGCGCCTTGCCGGCAGCGAACATCCCGACATTGAGTCTTTCATCCGCCTCGCCGGCGAAAGCGAACACGCCGGCATCCTTGGCGCGGCGGCGCTCGTCCTGCGACCGGAGCAGTAGCGCTAGGAATTCTAGGTAAAGCATGGGCCGACGGACAATCGACCTACGCACAGGGGTGTCCGTTAGTGTCAATGTGCGTCCGCCTGCATTACCTTTTGCCCTTCCTGTTATCTGTACTCTCCCTGAGGAGACCTTTGCATAACTACGGCCGAGGGAGAAAAAGGTACGCCCTCTCCTAGGGAGACCCTTGAATAACCCTTGCCGAGGCGAGAAAGTCCCCTCTCCAGGCGGGAGAGGGTTTAGCGCCCGCCCCGTACGTGATACGGGGGTGAGGGAGAATTCTCGCAATCTGAGCCATTTTCACCGATTCTGCACACATTCGTATAGGTCTTTGCGGCAAACAAAACGGGACAAGCAGTAATCCCCTCACCCCGGCCCTCTCCCACCGGGAGAGGGAGTAATTCTTACGCCACTGGCTGAGGTTATGCAAAGGTCTCCTCAGGCTGAGAGTCCTTGCGCGCGGCTGGCATTCCCACCATGCAACGCGTCGGCCCTTTGCCTTTTATGCGACGCGTTGAGGCATTCGCCAAGCCCTAAGCGGCGCGGCGCAGTTGATTTGCTGTGCCGGACTCGCCGCGGCGCCCCGTGACGGTTGAGCGTGATGGCAACGCGAATGCTGCCTTTGTACGCACGTCGCGCAGCCACGACGGTTCATTGCTACCATGAAGAGGGAGGTGTCGTGAATCGTTCCATCCATGATGTAGTTGAAGTTCGCGCGTGCCCAACAATTGCCGTCGTGTTTGCGCTGCTGGGTGTGCTTGCCCTCATTGCGTGCGGCCCGCGCGGTCAAGAGAGCGGCGCACTCGACGTAACTATTATTTCCGTGGCGCCGGACCCGGCGACAGTGGGTGACGCCGTACTCACCTTGGAAATTCGCGACGTAGACGGCAATCCGATCGAGGGCGCGACCATCGAAGTGGAAGGCACCATGACCCATGCCGGTATGCAACCGGTCATCGTGGCGACTGAGGCTCTGGGTGCGGGCAAATATGCCACCCGGGACTTCAGATTTACGATGGGCGGCGATTGGGTCATCATCGTGCGCGCGACGCTTGCCGATGGCACAACGGTGCAGCAACGCGTCGACCTCAAAGGTGTGCAGGGCGAGATGAAGATGGACATGAAGTCCAAAGATTCGTCGCAGGAAGGCAAGTAGGCGTGGCGGCGCTGCGGACCCAGCAGTCGCGGCAACGCGATCTGCTCAACGTTCCCGTAGTCGGGGGCTTTCTGCGCTGGAAGCATGCCCGTACCTCCATGCAGGCAGTCCTGCTGGCTGTGTCGGCGCTCATCCTCTATGACGGGTTCTGGGGACCCCAGCTCGCGCCGAAGAACGTCGCGGGTGTGCTGCCTTGGGTGCATTGGCGGGGTCTCGTGGTGCTGGCTCTGCTCATTGCCGGCAACCTCTTTTGCATGGCCTGCCCCTTCATGCTGCCACGCCGTCTTGCCAAGAAGCTCTTCCCCGCAAACCGTCCTTGGCCGAAAGTCATGCGCAGCAAGTGGCTGGCGATTGGTGTGCTTCTTGTCTTCTTCTGGGCGTACGAAGCGTTCGATCTCTGGGCGAGCCCATGGCTCACAGCTTGGGTGGCGCTTACTTACTTTGCCGCCGCCTTTGCCATAGACGGCATCTTCAGGGGTGCGGCCTTCTGCAAATACGTCTGTCCCATCGGACAATTCCACTTCGTTCATAGCATGGTGTCGCCGCTGGAGATCAAAGTGCGCCAGCCTGCACTTTGCGGCTCGTGCACCACGAAAGACTGCATCAAGGGGCGGTATAGCCAAGCGCCAAAGCCGCAGAATGACCGTAGTTTTCGCGAAGTCGAGTCAGTGCAAGACTCTCCCAATACGATGGCGTCCGGCTTGACTGTGGAAGATCACCCTCACCCTGGCCCTCTCCCTCAAGGGAGAGGGGATTCTTTCATCTCGGAGCGCATTACACGCGCCGATTCTGGAGAGATTCTGGGCAGTCAAATTGAACGCGGTCATTCCGGCGCAAGCCGGAATCCCGTCGACCCGGATGAGCCCGGCAAAGCGGTTGTACCACCTGCCGACGATACTCCCTCCCAAGCAATGCGACAGGTAGCTGCGCCGGCCGGTCTTCAACTCGTGCAGTCCGGTTGTGAACTCTGGCTCTTCCAAGAGAGCAAGAAAGGGAACATGGACTGCACGTTCTGCCTGGACTGCATTCAAGCCTGTCCGTATGACAACGTCGGCATCCGGCTGCGCGCTCCCACCAGCGAATTCCGCCGCCTCGATACGTGGCGCTCCGGCGTGGGCACGCTAGTGAAACGGACGGACGTCGCTGCACTAGTGATTGTGCTCGTGTTCGCGGCGTTCGTGAATGCGTTCGGCATGGTGGCGCCGGTCTATGCCTTGGAGCAGTGGCTCGCGAATATGCTTGGCGTACGCAATGAGCCGCTGGTCCTGGGGGTAGTTTTCATGGTGGGACTTGTGGCGGTTCCCTTTGTACTGGTGACGTCTGCTGGCTGGGCTAGCCGCGCTCTCGTCGCCGGCGCTGAGCCGCTGGGCGCTACCGTGACGCGCTACAGCTTTGCCCTTATACCCATTGGCTTTGGCATGTGGCTCGCGCACTATGGATTTCACTTCTTCATTGGCGCTTTGACCGTAATTCCCGTCATGCAGAGCTTTCTCGTCGACTTTGGCATCCCGATACTCGGCGACCCACGCTGGGAGTTGGCTGCCATCGTGCCGGAGTCCTGGCTGGCGCCGCTGGAACTCCTGCTGCTGGAGCTTGGCATGCTGGTTTCCCTTACCGTTGGCTACCGCATCGCGAAAGAGCAACAGCGCACCGCAGCCCGCGCTGCCCGCGCACTCTTGCCGTGGGCGGTACTCATCGTCATGCTGTTCTTTGCGGGCGCCTGGCTAATGACGCAGCCCATGGAGATGCGGGGCACGATCTTGGGGTAGGAATACGACGTGCGCACGCGAGGCCGAGAGTGTCAGTGGGAGGGAAGTGAGATAGATACCATGCGAGCCCGGCGCCTGCGATCCATTGGCCGTACGGTGCGGTCCGCGAGAGACTGCGGCAGGGCTTTGCGCCTAGGCAGGCTTGCGTCAGCAGTCCCGCTTTCAACGCTGCCGGCGCCGTTGGAACATGGCGCGCTGGGCGTGTGGGACGAAGTGGCCGTCGGCGCCGTTCTCATCGGTTGCGCTGTGGCGTATGCGGTGTGGTTTTATGTCAGCGGACGCAAGGAAGATCCGGACGACCCAGCATAGGCGGCGGCCTTCTCCACGGCGGCAAGTGCTGCGTCTGCCTACTCCTCAGCGGTAAGTTGGCGCACAGGCGTTGAGAGTAGTCCGATTTCGTCAATCTCGATCTCCACGACGTCGCCGGCTTGGAGCGCTGCGTCTTCCGTCACAATGATGCCGGTGCCTGTGCTCACCACCGTGCCCACGGGCACGGGGTTATTGCGAATGAGATAGGCGGTGAGCGTCTCAAACGGGTGGCGGATTTGGTCAGTATTTGCCGATCCTGAGAAAATCACTTCACCGTCGCGGCGGATGCGCGCCGTAATCTCCAGGTGATAGGGGTCGGTGATCTCGCCCGCCGTGACCAGCGTAGGGCCCAGTGCCGTGCAACCCAGAAAGATCTTGGACTGCGGCAGGTAGAGGGGATTCTCACGCTCGATGTCCCAGGCCGAAACGTCATCGCAAATGGTGTACCCGACAATCTCATTGTCGAAGCCCAGCACGTAGGCTAACTCCGGTTCGGGGGCCGTAAACGAGGAATCGACGCGGATGCCGATGGGCTCGTTCGGCCCCGCACAATGCTGCGTATCCCCCTTATAGAAAATCTCCGGCCGGTCCGATTGGTACACCTTGTCGTAGATGCCCATCGGCCCCTCCATGTCCCCGTCGCGAAACTCGGCGCTGCGCCGGTACGTCACACCGCAGCCCCACACCTGTGGCGGAAAGAGTGGCATAGTGAGACGCGGCTCGTCCGACTCCAATAGTTCGGCGTAGCTGTGTGTGCTGCCCGATGAATCGGCAAGCCGATCTGCTATCACTGCGTCCAGCGAGCATCGTTGCCGTCGAGCTTCGTCAACATAATCGAGCGTCGTCGAAAGGTCCCGCTCCGGGTCGGTAATGTCGATCACCTGTCCGTCGCGCACCACGCCTACGCGAATGTGGGAATCTGCATCATAGAATTGCACCAATTTCACGGTCGCTCTATCCTCTCGGGCTCTTTGTTACGCGTCACTTTGTTAATCATGAGCAATACGATTGTTCCCAGGCGCATGACATGAGAACACTTGTTCCTATTCTACTGCTTTCACGATGCGGACGCCGTTTAGCGCCATGCTATAGAGGAATATAAGGTGCAGCACGTCGCCATCGTGGGGCATTGCGCCGATGGTTTGGGCGGTGGCAACAGGCAAGTCATAGGTCTGCACGCAATTCTCCGGGACAACCACCTGGCATTCGCGTTGGGCCGCGTTCGCCGCGAGCCGCAGGTACATCGCGGTTTGGTAGATGCAGAGGTCGGTGCAGTCGCCGATGATTACAAAGTACCGCACTTCAGGCCGCTGCGCGAGCCATGCCTCAAGCTCGGTGCCGTAAGCCGGATGTAGAGAGTTTTTTGCTACAACCGTGAAGTCAGCAGCGGCAGGCATTCCGGCGAGTTCGGGGATGGTGGCTGATTCGCTCTGTCCCACCACACAGTGCGGACCAAACTGCGCAAATTCCAAGGCATCGGATTCATGGGTGTCTTGCGGCAAGAGAAAGTGCCGCACGCCCAGCGCGTAGCAGCGCGCGACCGCCGCGCGCACCGGGGCAATGAGCCCCTGGACGCGTGGACCCGCCAGCGGTCCTTCGTGACAGAAGCCGTTGACCATGTCTACCACGAATACAGCGACGTTATTTGCCGCGACCCCGTGTGCGGCCCAGTCCGATTCCAGGCTTAACGGTTCCAGATCGGCTTGCCAATTGGCCAGGAATGCCATGAATTCAGCGCTGCGCTGACTGAGCGCTCTAGACCGCTCGGGCGTGCGTGTGTTCACGTGCTGCCTCCTTCCAAGAGTCCGCTCTTCCCCTCACTTCACAACTATGATGCGGCTGCCGATCAGGTTGGAGTTACGCGAATTTCTGCGCCGATGCCAAGCTGCAGCGTTCGTGCGGCGCTCGCGCTGGGCAAGGCAACCTCGATTCGCCCGCTACTGTTCACCAAGACCATGATGCCATCACCGGCGGCATAGTGCGGCGTAATCCCGGTAATCGTGGTATCGCGAACGCGAAAATGCGCGCGCTCTGGTTCCGGGCCAAGGTCATCAAGGCGCAGGTTCGTAATCAAGTTTCCAAAACGGTCGATGTGAATCACTTCACCTCTAATCTCGTCACCGCATGGCAAGGGCTGCGGCCACGGCAGGCGCACCATGCCGGACCGCAGGGCGCCCAGCGTATCCGGGCGCGCGCCGCGTGCGAGGTGGGCGGCTACCGGCGCAAAGACGTCGCGTCCGTGGAACGTGGCGCTCACCTGCGGCCGCCAGAACTCGGGTCTATCCAGCGTATAGACAGTAGCGTTCTCATCATCGTCAACCACGCTCGTCAACACACCGTTGTCCGGCGCCAGAAACCGCCCCCGGTCGGTTGCGACGAGCAGTGCCGCCCGTTCGCTGCCGACGCCGGGGTCAACCACTACGACGTGGATGCAGTCCGGTGGAAAGTAGGGAACGGCGGTTTCGAGGGCAAACGTCCCCGCGCGCACGTCGTGAGGAGGTATGTCGTGCGTGAGATCAACGACAGTCGCTTGCGGCGCGAGGCTGAGGATCACGCCCTTCATGGCGCCCACGAAGCCATCCGCGGTGCCGAAATCGGTGGTGAGGGTGATGATGGTAGCCATGCTGCGAGAAGCGGGACTTGGTCCTAGGCGGTCAAGCACCGCACGTCGGGCAATGATCGGCAAACAAGGTCAGGGCCGTCTGAGCAAGACGTGGCATCCTTGCCTACTGGCGCACACTGTTGCTTGCGGCCGGTGGGATATTTGCGCGCTTGCCTGGGCCGGGTCAGCCAACGGCCCCACATTCTGCGTTCGCTGCCGGCACGTCTTATCGTTAGCTGGCTTCGCCTTCGGACTTGCGGGGAGCCCGAGACCGGGTACTCGACCGCTGTGAGCGATTTGTGGCTGCCGGGCGGCGGGGCCCGCTGCGGGAGCGACCGGAAGCCGCTTGCCTGCCGCGCGCCGGTCTGCCTCGCCGGACCGGAGTCGTCCACAAGTCGGCAGGAGTGAGCAGCGCTTTGAGCTTCTCTTCCACTTGCTTCGAGTCTAGGTCCTCAGACGCCGTGATGAGCGCCACCGCTTCCTTGGCTATGTTCCGCGTGGCGCGCTTCTTCCACACTTTCAGCAGCGTGTCGACTAACTGCTCCTGGAACTGCTGCTTCCACTCCTGTTGATAGGGAAACTCATCCGGCCATGCCAAAGCAACCGTTTGCACGAGGCAGCGCGCCATGATCGAGCTGGCAAGGTCATCCCACTTCTTCTCACGGGCGGCAGTTGCCAGGGCGAAGAGCGCTTGCGGGTGCTTTGTGAGAGAGTCGGCTGCAACCTTCACAAGCTCTTCATCCCCCGCTGCCAGCATGGCATCAGCGAACGCTTGGAAGGGAGCGAAATCGCTTTCCACTGGGTCGACGGCAGCCGCGGCCGTAACCGCTGCGCGTGCCCAACTTTGCGCCTCTTTCTCAGAGTTCGCACCCGCCAGCCGCTGCGCTTCCTGCGCAGCCATAGTGAGTTGCGTGGCCGCCACGTCGTTCCAAACTAACGTAATCATAGAAATAGCTAAATCCTCTACTGCTTGTCAGAAGCAGTTTCTTTAAATCTGCTCATTGTATGTATCCCGAAAAAACGCCGTGTACCAATACTAATGTGCACCGGCGCGGGCATCGTTGCGCACGTTTCCAACCGGCGTTGGCAGCACTCGCCCTTCTACCCAGAGTATCACAGGCTTCAGCGCAAGGTGCTGCACAGTGCTACCCATTGCGGTACTGCTGCCAGAAACAGCCTAGCTTCGTCCGACCGGCTAGAGCCTTGCATCGCCCCACCTGTTGGAGTTATGTATCGCCCATCCCGTTAGAGCCTTGCAGCACCCGACTCCGTTCGGCCTGAGCTTGTCGAATGCCAATCCCTGACATTGGCATTCGCGCGGAGGGTCTCGTAAACGCCGCCGTCCCTACATCGCCCCTTCATCAAGCGCAGATCAGGCAAGCACAGCACGGACACCTGAAACGCTTACGGCGTACGGGCCTCGCATGGGTCTTGAGCGCTTTCACGAGAGCCCTGCCAGACGTTCGGCGATCCGCGTTGCGCGCAACTCCAAGTCCGCGAGCTTTGCCCGCTCTTTTGCCACAACGGCCGCGGGCGCTTTGCTCGTAAAGTTGTCGTTTGCCAGCAGGCCGCGCGTGCGTTCCAGATTTGCGCGCAGGCTCTCTTCTTCCTTCTGCAGTCGTTGGCGCTCTTGCTCCACGTCGCGGAGTCCGGCGAGGGGCACGTATACGGCCAAGTGACTAGTGAGCACCGAAACGGCCTTTTCCGGCTTCTCCGCGAGCGTTGCGTGGACAGAGAGGGGCCGCACGCGGCCCAGCAGCTCGATCACGGCGGTGTGGGCCGCTACTGCAGCGGCATGATCGCCGGCCGCGACCGTTGCCGGGATATAGCGGCCCGGCTCCACCTCGTATTCGGCGCGGATGTTGCGCACACCGCGCACCGCTTCGATGACTTCGCCAAGGAAGTCCTCAGCCTCGCGGTCGCGTTCACCTGCAACCGGCCAGGGCGCGATGATGAGGCTCTCGCCGCCATCCGGATGGAGGTGACCCCAAATCTCCTCCGTGATGAACGGCATGAAGGGATGCAGCAGACGCAGAATCACGGCAAGCGTATGCTCCAGCACACTCTGGGTCACCGCTTTGGCGTCGGGATCATCGCCGTAGAGATTAACCTTGCTGGCTTCGATGTACCAATCGCAGAACTCATTCCAGATGAACTCTTGGAGGGTACGTCCGGCCTCGCCGAGATGGAATTGTTCAAGTTGCCGCGAGACTTCCGCAATGGTGTGGTTGCGGCGGCTGATGATCCAGCGGTCCACAAGCGATAGTTGGGCTGGATCTGGCTCCCGTGCGAAAGCAGTCGCGCCTTCGGGCCGGCTACTGAGCACAAAACGGCTTGCGTTCCAGAGCTTGTTGGCAAAGTTTCGCGCTGCCTGAATGCGCTCCGTCGTGAAGCGCATATCGTTGCCCGCGGTCGTGCCCGTGACCAGCGCAAAGCGCAGCGCATCAGCACCGTACTCTTCGACCATGACGAGCGGATTGATCACGTTGCCGCGCGTCTTGCTCATCTTCTGGCCTTCCACGTCGCGAATGAGCCCGTGCAAATAGACGGTGTTGAAGGGAATGTCGCCCATGTTTTCGATACCCATCATGATCATGCGGGCCACCCAGAAGAAGAGGATATCGTGGCCGGTCTCCATGACCGTGGTTGGATAGAATGTGCGCAGATCTTCAGTATCATCAGGCCACCCAAGCGTCGAATGGGGCCAAAGGGCAGAGCTAAACCACGTGTCGAGTACGTCCGGATCCTGGCGCAGCGCGCCGCCGCACTCCGCGCACGCGTCCGGGTCCCGCAAGGGGTCGTCCAGCGGCGGCACAGCGACGGCTTCGCAGGAATCGCAGTACCAGACGGGGATACGGTGTCCCCACCACAGTTGGCGCGAGATGCACCAATCGCGGATATTCTCCATCCAGTTATAGTAGATGCGCTCAAAGTGCTCCGGCAGAATACGAATCTTGCCGCTGCGCACGGCGGCGATGGCCGGAGCCGCGAGCGGTTCCGTTTCCAGCCACCATTGCCTGCTCACCAGCGGTTCGACGACTATGTCGCACCGGGTGCAGTGTCCGATGGCATGGCGATGCGCTTCAATTTTCACCAAACGCCCCTGGGTCTCGAGTTCGCGTACGACCGCCTCGCGGCAGGCGTAGCGGTCCATACCCGCGTAGGCTGCGCCGGCGTTCTCATTCATCGTGGCGTCGAGGTTCAACACGTTGATGAATTCAAGCCCGTGCCGTTGGCCGATTTCGAAGTCCGCGATATCGTGCGACGGCGTAACCTTGAGCGCGCCGGCGCCAAACTCCGCTTCCACCGCTGCATCGGCGATAATTGGGATTCTTCTATCTGTTAGTGGGAGAAAGACCTCCTTACCGAGGAGATGCCGGTAGCGCGGGTCGTCCGGATTCACGGCAACGGCGGTATCGCCTAACATGGTTTCCGGCCGGGTGGTCGCGACGGTTATTGACGTAGAGTCATCGTCCACGAGTGGGTATGAAATATGCCAGAGGTGACCGTCCTCCTCCTCATGCGCCACTTCCAGATCGGAGAGCGCCGTGGCGCAACGCGGGCACCAGTTGGTGATGCGTTCGCCGCGGTAGATGAGGCCCTTGTGGAACAGCCTCACGAATGTAGTGCGCACAGCGCGGGCCGGGCCCGGATCGAGCGTGAACGTGTCTCGCGACCAATCGCAGGAAGCCCCAAGGCGGCGATGCTGGTCGTCGATGATGTGGCCGTACTTCTGCACCCACTCCCAGACCCGCGCTTCGAAGCGCGCGCGTCCTAACTCCTGCTTTGAAGTGCCCTCTTCCTGCAGCAGCCGCTCCACCACCACCTGCGTCGCAATGCCCGCGTGGTCGGTGCCAGGCACCCAGAGCGTGGCGTCGCCGCGCATGCGGTGCCAGCGCACGAGCACGTCCTCTATTGCCGCCGTAAGCGCGTGGCCGAGGTGAAGTTCCCCGGTCACGTTTGGCGGCGGCATGATGACTGTAAACGGCTCGCCTGCAGCGTTGGGTTGCGGCGCAAAGTAGCCGCCTTCTTCCCAGTAGGGGTACCAGCGCGCTTCCACGGGAGCCGGGTCGTACGTCTTCTCCATCGCGCGCCGCGGTTGAATTTTCGGTTTCGCCTCTGCCATCCTCTACGTTCCCTCTCTACTCACTCAAATGCTTTCCTGAGCAATAAGACATCCAAGCCAAACAACAAAAGACCCGCTTTCATCTCTTGACGAAAGCGGTCTCATCGCACTCTCTACGGTCTGCAAAGCGGCGGCTGCGCGCGTAACTACACGCGGCAATCCCACTACTCTTCCTGCAATCGGCTCCGTATCTCCAATACCCCACTGTCCATAACAGACTCTCCTCCAGACGGCCAATGCCTCGTTCTTGGCAAACCGTTCGTAGTGAGCGCTTCGACAGACTCACCACAGGCCCTTTAAAACCATGAACGGCTTTCGGTTCCGCGACGGATTCCGGGAGAACGTCTACGCTGCCTTCACATGCGTTTCGCCGTCCTGCCGCGAACTATGCTTGGTAGCGCATACGGGATTCGAACCCGTGATCTCCGCCTTGAGAGGGCGGTGTCCTTGGCCTCTAGACGAATGCGCCACGCCAGTCTTTGCGACACTGGCAATTCCCTTTGAGTATAGGCGAAATCCACTTGCCAGTCAAGGTTATGAGGCCCCGCAATCCTGCCTTCCTTCAGGCACAAGTGGCCTGCAGCAGCCGAAGTTCTTGCTGCAAGACCGGCGCCGGCGGCAAGTTGCAGTCGCTCTCAAATCATCTCCCGGACACCTGGCAGAGCCCGATACGCTGCCCATTGGGCCTGAGCCTGCCTTAGGCGCGATTATGAGAAATCCGCCCGTTGTTTGCTTGGGCGCGTGTCTGTGTGCGTGTCGTTGACATACAATGAAGACATAACCACAGCACATGCGGATTCTTACGCAATAACGAGAAGACACCTATCAAAGCCATGCGCATGCTCCGCCGAGTCAGTCTTCTTTTTCTCATCTTCGGCTTGCTCACAACAAGCTGCCTTACTTCGGCGCAGGAGCGGTCGATCTTCAAGTCGGCGCTGCTGCTCACCGAGGTGTTACCGCAAGTCCCGATCAAGCCGCTCAGCCTTATCGGCGAGACTATACGAGAAGAACACACCGTGTATGGCGGGGCAGATCCGGCCCTGAGCGGCGATCTCTACTTGCCGTCGGGCGCAGGCCCGTATGGGGCGATTCTGATCTACTTAGGCATCGCGTCGCCGGCGGACGATCCCTATGCCCAGGCGCTGGTACGCGGCTTGGCAAAGCAGGGCATCGTCGTGCTTGTGCATCAGTCGAGCCGCATGGAAGCCGGCATCATCGACCCCAGCGAAATCGAAGGAATCGTCCAGGCGGTACGCTATCTGCACGAGCGGCCTGAGGTCGATGGTGAGCGCATTGGCATACTAGGATTCTCAGTCGGGGCAGGCCTGGCGCTGCGGGCGGCGGCCGACCCTCGCATACGTGACGACATCGCTTTCATACATAGTTTCGGCGGTTATTTTGACGCGGCGAATGTGCTGGGCGCCGTGACGACGCAGCAGGTACTCGTCAGTGGTGAGGCAGAGCCGTGGGTACCCGATCCGCTCGCCGCCAGCCTGTTTCAACACGCGCTGTTGGCTACGGTCGAGAACGAAGCGGAGCGCGCGCAGCTACAGGCCGCGCTTGCCGGGGACGGTGAGGCGCCGGCAATCCTTTCACAGCGAGGTCGAACGCTGCTCGCTCTCTACGCGAATGAAGACCCGCGCCGCACCAGGGAAATTTTGGATGGCGACCCGACGCTGGTGGGTTGGCTGCGGGACATCTCACCCGCTCCGGCCATGCAGGACGTAAGCGCGCGTCTCTACGTCGCCCACGACCACGCCGACGCTTTCTTGCCCTACAGCGAGTCGCTGCGTCTCGCGGAGGCCGCCGGAGAGCACACAACGGTGGTGTTCCGGTCTTTCGTGCTCTTTGCGCATCTCTATCCAACCAATGACGCCAACCAGCTCATCTTCCTGCGCGAGGTGTGGAATCTCTTCTGGCACGTGGCCGCGGTGCTGGAGGAAGTCGCCTAAGTGCTTGCCCGAAATCGTGTTTGCTCTTGCGCCAAGCGGCGGGGGACAAGCCCCCGCGCGACAATCGAGGAGGTCGCCGTGCTCGCAGACGTTGTCGAGGGGCTGCGGGACTCACCGCGGTCATTCGGATTGAGCGCGGAATCTGCGGCGGGCTACATGTGGTCCGGCGCGGACATTCCCATCAGGCCCAGGCAGCGCGCCAGCACGAGCTTGGCCGCATGCACAAGCTCCAGGCGCGCGCGGGATAGTGCCACGTTATCGGGATCGATGACGCGGCAATCACGATAGAACGCGTGGAAGAGCGCCGCCAATTCCTGGGCATAGAATGCGAGCCGGTGGGGGGCGTGCTGCAACGCCACATCTTCAACCAGTTCCGGCAAGCGGATCATGAGGCGCAGCAGCGCGAGCTCCGCCGGATGCTGCAAGAGGTCGAGGTCGGTATCGCCCGGGCCGACGCCGTCCTGTTGCGCGCGTTCTAAAATACTCGCCGTGCGCGCGTGGGCATATTGGATGTAATACACCGGATTCTCGTCGGACTGCGCCTGCGCCAGGTCCAAGTCGAAGGTCATGGCCGTATCGGGCGACCGCGCGACCAGGAAGTAGCGGCTGGCGTCTACCCCAACCTCATCCACCACTTCACGCACGGTCACAACGTCGCCGGTGCGCTTGGACATGCGCACTTCTGCGCCGCCCCGCAGCACGCGCACAAGCTGATATAGCAAAATCGTGAGTTGCTCGGGATCGTGGCCCAGGGCGGCCAGAGAGGCTTTTACGCGCGGCACGTGCCCGTGGTGGTCCGCCCCCCAGACGTCGATAAGACTCGTGAAGCCACGTTCCAGCTTGTAATCGTGGTACGCGATATCGGCGGCGAAGTACGTGGGATCGCCAGTACTCCGTACCAGCACGTTGTCTTTGTCTTCTTCCACGTCGGTGGACACAAACCACGTCGCGCCCTCTCGTTCGGCGACGCGCCCGCGGTCACGCAGCGCAGCGATGGCGGCGTGCACGCGGCCTTCATCCTCCAGCCAAGCCTGCGAGAGCCACTCGTCGAACTCCACGCCCAAGAGCGCACAATCCGCGCGGATCGAATCCAGCATCAAGGCAAGCCCGCGTTCGTGCAGCGTGCGCAGCGCCTCGCTCTCCGGCGCCTGCAGCAACGCATCTCCCACTTCTTGATTGACCTGTTCGGCAAGTTCCACCATGTAGGCGCCCGCATAGCCGTCGGGCGGCACGTGGACGTCGCTGCCGTGGAGCTGTTGGTAGCGCGCGAACAACGTACGGGCAAAGGTATCCATCTGACTGCCCACGTCGTTGACGTAGTACTCTCGTTGCACCCTATAGTTCGCGGCCTCGAGCACCCGCGCCAGCGTGTCGCCGAGCACGATGTTGCGCCCGCTGCCGATGGTGAGCGGGCCGGTGGGGTTGGCGCTGCCGAACTCAATCTGCAGGGCCGCGCCGCCGCCCACGTCGCAGTTGCCAAATGCCTCGCCTTGATCGAGGATATCCTGCACCTGGCGCGCCAGCCAATTCTCATCCAATTTGAAGTTGATGAACCCCGGTGGGGCCGCGCTGACCTCACCGAGATAGGGACTCTTCGGGAGCGCTGCCACGATCACCTCGGCAACTTGCATAGGCGGCATGCGCACGGCGCGCGAAAGGCGCAGGGCCAGATTGGAGGCATAATCGGCCTTCTCAGGTGGGGCATACTCCACGGTAACGTCGGTACTGGCGAGGGGCGGCAGTTTGTTTTGTTTCTGCGCAACGCCCAACGCGTGCACCAGCAGTCCGCGAATGTGTGTGCGTGCTGACTCTCTGCTCATGGTCTCATTCGAACCCTGTTCATAGTATCGGGACGGTCTGCATGCGACACGTGCGCCTGCAGACGATAGAATCCGCCGTCCAGCGATACTTCCAAATTAAGAAAGCGACCGCTTCGTGGCCGCCCTCGTTATCTCTATGGTACGGCGTGGCGCGGCCTATTTCAAGCCGTGCCGCTTGAACTCACGCTACTGCGGCGGGAGCGCGCCAACAGTGCGCGTGGTATTCTAGTGCTACCCAAGCGGAAGCGGAATGACTTAGTCGACACGACACCAAGGATTAGAGCGGTAGGTAGCATGATTGTAGATGTTCACTCCCATATGGCGGATTCCACGCTGCACCTCTCAGCAGAGTTCAAGGCGGACCTCGATGCCTCGTGGAAAGACCACACCATTCACGCACCGCCTGAGGTGCACCGGCAAGCCGCCGCCGCCGTGGACGCCATCATCGTCTTCCCACTTAATGCTCCGTACAGCGGCATTGTGGTGCCTAACGAATACGTGGCCGATTACGTGCGCGGCGCCGGTGAGAACGTTATCGGATTTGCGAGTGTTGACGCCAATGATCCGGAAGCGCCCGACCAGCTTGAGCACGCGGTCAAGCAGTTGGGGCTGCGCGGCCTCAAGATCGGCCCCATCTACCAGGGGTACGATCCGCTTTCGGATGAGGCGTTTGCTATGTTCGCCAAAGCCGAAGCCCTCGGCACTCCCGTGATGTGGCACCATGGCACGACCTTCGTGCGCAAAGCGCCGCTGCGGTTCGCTCAGCCCTGGCAGGTGGACGAGGTGGCGATACGCTTTCCGGCCTTGAAGATCATTGTGGCGCACATGGGACACCCGGGAGTCGGGGAGACGGTTGCGGTGGTGCGCAAACAACCCAATGTGTTCGCTGATATCAGCGGACTCTACCCCCGCCCCTGGCAGTACTACAACGCGCTCATGACCGCCGTCGAATACGGGGCTGCCCACAAGTTGCTCTTTGGCACGGACTTTCCTCTCTTTAGCGCGGCAGACACCATGGCCGGTCTGCGCAACGCCAACGCGTTAGTGGAAGGCACGGCGCTCCCGCGCGTGCCGGAAGACGTGATCGAGGGGATCATTCACCGCGAGAGCCTGGCCCTGCTCGGGCTGGACTAGTGGTTCGACATTCTTGCATTGCTGAGGATGAGTGCCGGTAGCACAGGTTACAAACCTGTGCCCAGCCTCTCGGTCTGGTGTGCTCGCTCCACGTTGCGGCAAGATGACGCAGAGCCTGCCCCGTGCGTGACACGGGGTTGCAAACGTGTCCTGAGCCTGTCGAAGGGACTACGATTCCCATCAATACAATCGTGGTGGAGTCCTAGTCCCAGCGTAGTCCGCGAAATCCTGCCAATGAAAGGCCGCATTGAGTCGTTCGTGCTGAGCCTGTCGAAGGGTCGAAGTATGAGCGGCTCAATGCAGGCGCGCATGCAATGTGGTTGCTTCGCTAACGCGTTCACGCTGAGACACGCTCAGAGCCGGCCCCGCACTCAATACAGCGTATCGACACGATTCGGGGGCGTCGGCTGAGGGGCATGAGCGAATAGCCTTGCGGGCCGTGTGCTCACTCGCACGCAGCGAGGGCTCACTCGCACGCAGCGAGGCTCACGTAAGGGGGTCCTCTTCCGGCACGTCTTCCTCGTGCTCTTCAGGCTCGCGACTGAAGAAGCGGCGCATGATCCAATCGTTGACACCCCAGGCGCGGATGGCCGAATACAGCACCCAGATACTGAAAACCCGCTGCAGCGTGGATTGCGAGAGTTGCTGGGCAAGCGTAGCCGCCAAGAGGCCGGCGGCGACGGCGCCAATTGCAATAAGGAGTACCGGCTTCAACTTGAGGTTCTTCATGCGGTAGTGGGTAACGGCGCCGGCGAGCGTGGTGGGGATCATTACCACGAGTGAAATGCCCTGGCCGATGTGCTGGCCGTAGCCCAGAATGAGCACCGCGGCCGGAACCATGATGATGCCGCCGCCGACGCCCATGGTGCCGCTGAGCAGTCCCACGCTAAAGCCAATGGCGAGACTAAAGAGGAATACGCCAAGTTCGGGATCGAGCGTCATCACGCTTCTTCCCGGTGGAAGACAAGGCTCCAAACCGCCATGACCGCCAGGAGCACGAAGCCGATAATCAAAATCACATTCCCAAGCACCGGATGCTGCAAGAGCATGCGCAGGCCGACGGCCGTGAGCAAGACGGCAAAGAGGCGTTTCAGTTGCTTCTGATTGATGCGGTGCGAAATGCGCACGCCGATGGGCGCCGCGAGCACGGCGCTGATCATGAAGCCGGCGCCCGCGATGTACGCCGGCACGTCGTTCCCCGGCGGCTCGTCACGGGGCCACAAGGCATAGACCAACGCCGCGGCAATTGCCGTCGGCACGATCGCCCCCAGGCTGACCGCATGGGCCTCGCGTTGCGATAGGGCCAAGTAGGCAGTTATTAGGGGGACGATGACGACACCGCCGCCGACACCGGCGAGACCGGACAGCGTACCGCCGGCAACGCCCACGGCAATGTAACGCCAAAGGGGGATAGAGTTCATGGCTACCAAATGGTAGCACGGCTATCCGAACCCCACAACGGAAGAGCGAAAACGGTCGAACGGTCTCGCGAGTCTTGTAGGGGCACGACATGCCGTGCCCCTACACTTTCGTTACTGCGAACGTTTTCTTGTTCGGCAGTTGCGACGATTACCGCGTAACGTAGATCGCCTGCTTATTCAACTGTTGGCGCAGAAGTCGCCGCGGGGCATGACGCTGAGCCGAAGATCGTGCGCGCCGTCCGACCGGGCGCACTCGTAGTAGAAGTAGATATCGTCTCCTATCGGCACGGCGTCAACGTAGCGCACCGAGCGGGAGCCGCCGCGTGACTGCACCACCGGTCCGTTCACGCTCAGGCGGGTGAAGCGGCGCACGTCGGCAGACCAGGCAAGGCCGCACTGTTCCTCGTAATTCTCAGATACATCGGCGGAACCGTCATAGAGCGCAAGCCACTGCTGCCCAACCCGCACCAGTGAGGAGATGCGGCTGCAATAGCTGTCCCAGCCCTGCTCGCGGGGCGGAAAGACGTCGCCCTGCCATTCCCAGTTGCGCCCGTCGCCGCTCACGGCCAGGCCGGTGCTCGACTTGGCAATGCCGGTGTTGTATACGTCGGCGGTGGCATGCATCGCTGAGCGCGCGGAGGCATCTACGACCGCGGGCGAGGGAGCGTAGCTGGCAATCATGTGCCATAACCCGCCGAAGTTGAATACGTAGGGGTCCTTGACGCCTTCGGCGTGAATGTCCGCCGCCGTGAGCACCGGCCGGCGCGAGGCCGGATCGAACTGCGCCGGCGCGTCGGCTTCCAGCATGTCGATGCGCCAGCGGTTATCCGCGCTGTCCACGAACGAGACGAACAGCAGGAAGCGACCGTCGACATCCCGCACCAGGCTGCTCTTCTCGACGGATGAGGAATCCCCAAAGGCATGCTTGGGCGCCGACCAAATGTCTTCGAAGTGTTTGCCGTCCTCACTGCGCGCCACGTAGCAGGCAAAGCCGCGATCGGGCTCTTGTCCGCGCGGCCGCCGCCGTCGATAGTAGAGGTAGAACGCAGCTTCATCCGGCAGATAGAGCACGCACGGCGCGCCTACCCAGTGGCCGTTTCCGGCTGCCAACGGTTCTCGCACGACGTGGGCAGTTTCAGGATCGAATAGAGAAACGGGAAAGTGGTAGGTCTTCGCGTCACGCATTGGGTGCATCGTCTCCTAAGCTGGCGACATTCTTCTTGGCTTGGGCTGAAATTCCGCCGGGGTCCCCTGAGCTACTCTCACATTCTTGCGCGTCTGCGCAGCCGGTTAGTCAGCAAGTCACCCCATTGAGTTACGTGAACTGGGTAGTTCGTCATTCCGCGAAAGCCAGAATCCAAAAGAATCTGGCCCGCGCATGCGACTATCTCGTGAAGCAACAACACAACCCTCAGTAGCGCAGGTTTGCAACCTGCGCCTGCCTGCGAGTGCGCAATCTACAAACACGTCCGGTGGAACATGGATATTTCGAGAACCCAAGCCACGACAGTACCGCTATCTTTGGCCGATTATTGCGTCCAGGTCCGCTGCTAGGCAAAAATCTCAGCTTCGATCTCTTCCGGCGAAACCGGCCGGCTCTCGGCGGTGGAGCGGTTGAACGCAAGGGTAAGCGCCAGCGTCTTAAGGGCATCGTCTAACGATGACTGCACCAGTGATGGGTCGTCCTCGTCCACGGCTGCCAAGAACGCTTGCGCCATGCGCACTTCAGCGGACGGGTCTGCGGCGGCATGCACTTCGGTCCCGTGCGGCGTGATCTGTTGCAACTCGCCTTGTGAGAAGCGCAGCAGCATTTCTTCACTCACGATGTCAAGGCCCGAACTCAGGGGCAGGCCGAAGAAGAGCGCATACGTGGTGGCCACGCTGCCGACGGCGCCGGTCTTGAAGGCAAAGACGCCGGAATAGACATCCCAATTTTGGAAAGATTTATCGTCCTTCCACGCGCTCCGGCCGAATTCCGCAAAGACGTTGTCCACTTCCCCACCCAGGAGCCGGCACAGGTCGAGGAGATGCGTCGCCTGCTCGACAATCTGGCCGCCGCCCTGGGACGAATCAAGGTTCCACGGGACTTTCGGCACGCCTTGATACCACCAAATGCGCGCCAGGCCTAGTTCGCGCCCCGCCATGAGTTCCCGGGCGCGGGCGACCAGGCTGCCGTAGCGGTGCTGATAGCCGACGCAACAGAGTACGCCGCCCTGCTCAACTGCCATCCGAATGCGGCGCGCATCCAGGACGCTCAGCGCCACGGGCTTTTCCACGAAAATGGCGGCCTTTTGCGTGGCTGCGTATTCCACCTGCTCGGCGTGCATATTGGGGGGAGTGATGATATACACGGCGTCAGGCTGCTCGGTATCGAGCATGTCGCGGTAGTCGGCGTAGGTTGCCGCGGCAAAGGGCGCGGCGGCCTGCTGCGCCCGTTCTGCGTCGACGTCGCAGATCGCGATAACTTCCGCGTTTTCCACCGCTTGCAACGCGCGATAATGCGCCTGCGCGCGCCGCCCGGCGCCTATTCCTGCCACCCGCAGTTTCATGGGATTACCTCGATCCGGCTAATGATCGATCTTAGTTTTATTGAAATCTTTAGACTCGGCGCAGCTGCTTAGGCGTAGATTGCATCCATTCGCTCACCAATCCGACAGCCTGCGTCCGTACAGACTTCGACAGCCCGTGCCCGCACGAACCTCGACAGCCCCTGTCCGTTCGTGCTGAGCCTGTCGAAGTACGACCAGACACGTAGCAATTCGCCACCGGCATGCGCAAGACTTTCCCAACAGCCCGATGATTGGAAATCGGGCCGCATGGGCTCACGCCACCGCCGTGCCCCGCAGCGAATACGCCGTCGTCTCGTCAATGCGTATCGGCAGAATCTGTCCTACCAGGTCCTCGCGGGGATCGGTGAAAAAGGTGATCCGGTCGGTGCGAATGCGGCCCCACCACTTGCCGTTCTTCTGACCTTCCACCAATACGTCCAGCGTCCGGCCGCGCAGTCGTTCATTCTTGGCTGAGACGATCCGCTCCTGCAGCGCCTCAACTGCCAGCAGTCGTTGGTGTTTTTCCTCGCGGGGCACGTCATCTGCCATCTCCTCGCCGGCCTTGGTGCCCGGCCGCGGCGAGTACATGGCCGTGTGCACCACGTCGAGTTCGAGCTGCTCTAACATTGCGAGCGTATTCTGGAATTGCTGCTCGTTTTCGCCAGGGAATCCCACAATGATGTCCGTCGCGATCGAGGCGTGGGGGATTATCTTGCGAATGCGCGCCACCAAATCCGCGTAACGGCTCGCGGGATACCCGCGCTTCATGCGGCGCAATACCATATCGTCGCCGCTCTGCACGGCAACATTGAAGTGCTCGCAGACGTTGGGCAGGCTGCCCACCGCCTCGATGATGCGGTCGGTCATGAAGAGTGGGTGCGAGGTGAGAAAGCGAATGCGGTCTAACTTCGGCACCTCGCTGCAGGCCGCGAGCAAGTCCGCCAAGTCGGGACGGCCCTCCAAGTCGCGGCCGTAGTCGTCCACTGTCTGCCCCAGCAGAGTAACTTCCCGCGTGCCCTGCCGCACCAGCCAGCGCAACTCGCGCACCACCTCCGGGATCGGGCGGCTGCGCTCAGCGCCCCGCCGGATCGGCACGATGCAGAACGCGCAGCGCATGTTGCAGCCGTATATCACCGGCACCCAGCGGCATGGACCACCGCTTGCGAGCGGCGAGCCCTCCAAACAGCCCTCGTCCAGCATGCCCCGGTTACCGGCCTTCTTCTGGGCGAACTCCAGAATCGGTTCGTACTCTACCGGCTTGGTAAAGACATCGACCTGCGGCAGGCGCGCCTGCAAGCGCTCCAGGCTGTCGTCACCGACCATACAGCCCATCATCGCGATTCCGAGATCGGGGTTTTTCTTCTTCATGCCGGTGAGCCAGCCAAGCTGCCCCAGGGCGCGATCCTCGGCGCTCTGGCGCACGGCGCACGTGTTTACTACTACCAGATCGGCCTGCATCGGCTCTTCCGCCCATGCGTACCCCAGCGCCTCCAACGAGCCGCCCAGCCGCTCGGAGTCGGCCTTGTTCATCTGGCAGCCGTATGTGATCAGGTGGTAGCGCAGGTCCACGTCCAAATGTTCCTCATCTTGCTTCTCAGCAATTCTCGGTCAGCAATTTTGCAATTCGGGGGAATTTAGCCATTGTGAATTGGCCGATATCTTCCCGTAACGAACAGTCTACGCCCAAACCCATTACTGCGTTTACGTCATTCCATTGTAGCAAGCGCCGCGAGCAGCGTGAAGAACTGCGCGCCGAACCGGCAGTTGCCCGGTCAAGTTGACTTTCCCTATACTAGGGCGTTGGCACAGACTGTCCGGTGAAACTCAAGGTGCATAAATGTCCACGTTGGCACAGCCCAAGGTGCGGCCGCTCATCTCAGAGTGGGTAATGGCGAACGGCGACGTGCGTCTCGCGCTGCGGGACCCCGATGAGTTGATCGAGGGCACGGTCCTCGTTGCGGCCGCCCTCGCCCCTGTGCTCGAACTCTGCGACGGCGAGCATTCTCTCACCGGAATCCAAGCGGCACTCTCCCTGCGGCACGGTATTTCGCTGCCAATGGCGACACTGGAGTCCCTGGTGGGCCAACTCGATTCAGCGCTGCTTTTGGAGGGCAATCGGGCCCAGGCGGCGCGAGACGAGGCGCACGCGGCCTACCGGAGTCTGCCATTTCGTCAGCCGGCCCTGGCGGGACTCTCGTACCCGGCAGACCCAGTGGAGCTTTCATCCATGCTCGATGAGTTCGTGGCTGCCGTAGACGCGGAACCAGAGCCAGAAGAGCGCGCCATTCGCGGAATCGTGAGCCCGCACATCGACTACGACCGTGGCGGTTCAATCTACGCGCGCACCTGGAGTCACGCGCGCCGGGCAGTGCAGGCAGCAGAGGTAGTTGTCATTTTCGGCACGGACCACGCGGGCAGCCCGGGCGCGCTCACGCCCACGCGCCAGCATTACGCCACGCCGTGGGGCACATTGCCCACGGACCAAGGAGTCATCGACCGGCTTGAGGAAGCCTGGGGCGATGATTCACTCTTCGCTGAGGAACTTCACCACCGCCGGGAACACTCTATCGAGTTGGCCGCCGTCTGGCTGCACTACATGCGCAATGGTGAGCCGGTGTCGCTGGTACCGCTACTTTGCGGTTCCTTTCTGCCCTTTACCGCGGGTGAGGCGCATCCCCGGGAACTCCCGCAACTCGTACGGAGCATGGCCGCGCTCGATGAAACCCTCGCGGGGCGGCGCGTGCTCGTCGTTGCCGCGGCCGATTTCGCGCACATGGGACCGGCCTTCGGTGACCCACAGCCGCTGGCTGCGCAGAAAAAAGAGAAGCTTGCGCAGTTTGATCGAGCGCTGCTCGCTGCCGTGTGCCAAGGTGATCCGGAAGCTTTTCTCGGACACTTGCGGCAGAGCCGGGACAGACAGAAAGTGTGCGGCCTGCCGCCCATCTACCTGGCGTTGCAGTTGCTTGGCGCTGCGCGCGGGCGCGTGCTGGACTATGCCCAATGCCCCGCCGACGAAACGGCCGGCTCGGTGGTTTCGGTAGCCGGAGCGGTGTGGACGGACTAGGGCACACTTGGCAATGTGCGCCTATTGTTAATCTCCGTGAGTGGTCATTCCGAGCGCAGCGTCGAACAGGGCTTGCGGAATCTAGAGTGGCGGCGAACCATGCCGTTCAGGCGAAGTGTCCGGCAGCCGCGTCAAGCTGGAGCTACTCTCTGTACGCTCCTGCGTTGCATCAAGATGGATTCCCGCGAAAGCGGGAATCCATCTTGAGGTAATTTCTTCTTTGTAGCGCGGGGGCTTGTCCCCCGCTCTTAGGAGAGTGAGCACGCCAACACACTGTTCGTTAGATAGCTGTCAATCTGTCTAGATGGATTCCCGCATTCGCGAGAATGACCGATGACGCGCCCCTCGCGTTACCCTCTCACCTTCGCTCATCTGTAGGCCTACTTCAACATACGAATCACGGCCACACGGAACCGCCACGTCAAGTGACTACCGCGCCAGCCAGCCGCCGTCAATTGGCACAATCGAACCGTGCATGAAGTCGGATTCCGGCGAAGCAAGGTACACGGCCAGCTTGCCGATGTCGGCCGTCGCGCCCCAACGGCCGGCGGGAATGCGTCCAAGAATCTCCGGGCCGCGCGTGGGGTTCTGTTGCAAAGCCTCGGTCATGTCCGTGTCGATGTAGCCCGGCGCAATCGCATTCACGTTGACCCCATGCGGCGCCCAATCCGTGGCCAGCGCGCGCGTGATGCCGGCCACGCCGTGCTTGCTCGTGGCATACGGCACAATTTGCAGCCCGCCCTGAAACGACATGAGCGAGGCGATGTTTACGATCTTGCCGCTGCCTTGCGGCACAAAGTAGCGGCCCGCCGCCTGGCAGAGAAAAAATACCGCATTGAGGTTCACTTGCATTACGGTGTTCCAGTCGGCTTCGGTGAGTTCCAACGCGGTCTTGCGGACGGTGACTCCCGCGTTGTTGACTAAGATGTCGATGCGGCCGAAATGGTCGGCTGTCCGGTCCACGAGTGCATTCAGATCCGGCACTGTCGCCGTCGCCAAATCGGCCTGCAGTGAAAGGTAGCGCCGACCGGCTGCCTCCACCTGGGTTTGCGTCTCAGTTGAAGCGGAACGCGACACACCCGCCACGTCTGCGCCCGCCTCAGCGAGCGCCTTGGCAATGCCCCGACCGATGCCGCGACTGGCCCCCGTGACCAAAGCAACCTTGTCCTCAAGGCAAAATGCTGGCGTTGTCATGGACGTTGTTCCCCTCTAAGTCTCATTCGTATCGCGATACATCGCATAGCTATTTCATGTCATTGTTCTTCATGAATATACCCTAGACAGTAAATCAAGTCCCACACGCGCAAACTTCCGCCAACGAAGAGAATAGAGCCTTTGACCCGTAGGGGCACGACATGTCGTGCCCCTACACCCCAATGCCGCTGAAAGCGATGGTTGCGCGCACCGAGCGGGATTCCGGGCGCCATTGCTCGCTTCAGCTTGACGCGCGGCGTGATTCCGTGCCAGAATGCCACGCGTAGGAGCAGCCTGTTCGCGCTTAGAATTGCTGTGCGACTGCAACCCTGCGGCTCTGCGCAGTCACCGGCGCGCGGCCTTTCCCCAAAGTCAGTATTACCCAAAGACAACTTCTAGACTGCAAAATGCCCGCAGCAACAGCAGGGGCTTTGGACAGTCCCAACTCCGCGTAGCGGCGTCATCCAGGAGGCACGAATTGGCCGGGTTCAAGGAAGTCAACAGAGACCTCGACTTTCCCAGTATGGAGCATCGAATCCTGAAATTCTGGGAGGATACCGATGCGTTCAACAAGCTAGTTGAAAAGAACTGCGACAATCCTCGCTGGTCTTTCATTGACGGCCCCATCACCGCCAACAATCCGATGGGCGTCCACCACGCCTGGGGACGCACGTACAAGGACATCTATCAGCGCTTCAAGGCCATGCAGGGCTACGCGCAGCGCTATCAAAACGGTTTCGACTGCCAGGGACTGTGGCTTGAGGTGGAGGTCGAACGCGACCTGGGCTTTGATTCCAAGCATGAAATCGAGGAGTTCGGCCTCGATAACTTTTCCCGCGAGTGCCGCAAGCGCGTCGAGCACTTCTCCGCGGTGCAGACGAACCAGTCCATCCGGCTCGGTCAGTGGATGGATTGGGACAACTCGTACTACACCATGGACGATTCCAATATCGAGCACATTTGGTATTTCCTCAAGCGCTGCCACGAAAAGGGCTGGCTCTACAAGGGCTGGCGCTCCATGCCCTGGTGCATTCGCTGCGGCACCAGCCTCTCGCAGCATGAGTTGGTCGGTACCGACACCTACCGTGAGGTCACGCACCCGAGCATCACGCTGCGGCTGCCGGTCAAGGGCCGCGAAAACGAGTATCTCATGGTCTGGACAACCACACCGTGGACGCTCGCGGCGAACACCGCGCTGGCCGTGCATCCCGACCTGATCTACGTGGCCGCCGAAGCTGACGGCAACACCTACTACCTCTCGAAAGGCACCTTGGAAAGCGTGGGGCGCGGCAAGCTCGCGGTCCTCCGTGAGTTCAAAGGCGCTGAGCTTGTGGGTTTGGAATACGCCGGGCCCTGGCATGAATTACCTGTCCAGCAGGAAGTTGCTACCCGCGTCGTCGGTTGGGAAATCGTTGGCGAAGAAGAAGGCACGGGCATCGTCCATATCGCGCCGGGCTGCGGCGCCGAGGACTACGAGCTATCGCAGGAACAGGGGCTCAGTGTCATCGTGCCGATCGATGGCGACGGCAACTATGTTGAAGGGTTCGGTCAGCTCAGCGGCCGCAACATCACTGAGACGAACGAGATGATCTTTGCCGCGCTTGAAGCGGCGGGCAACGTCTACCGCATCGAAGACTACACCCACCGCTATCCGGTGTGCTGGCGCTGCGGAGAGGAAGTCGCGTTTCGGTTGGTAGAAGAGTGGTTCATTTCCGCCGAGGAAATCCGCGGGCACATGCGCGCGGAAAACGAGACGGTCGGTTGGGTACCCGGCTACGGCCAGAAGCGCATGGATGACTGGCTGTTCAACATGGGCGACTGGTGTATCTCGCGCAAGCGCTTCTGGGGTCTACCCCTGCCGTTCTACGCCTGCGAGAGCTGCGACCACGTGACAATCGTCGGCACGCTGCAGGAGCTGGAGGAACGGGCGACTGATCCCGAGAAGGTGCGCGCGCTCCCGGAATTGCACCGCCCCTGGATCGATGAGATCATAATTCGTTGCGAGCAATGCGATGCCGAGGTGTCCCGCATTCCTGAGGTCGGCGACTGCTGGCTGGATGCCGGTATTGTGCCGTTCTCCACGCTCGGCTACCTGGAAGGCAGCGCCGAGTGGGGCAAGTGGTATCCTGCCGACTTCGTAAGCGAAATGCGCGAGCAGATTCGGCTTTGGTTCTACGCGCTCGCCTTTATGAGCGTCACCCTGGAAGACGTGCGTCCCTACCGCAACGTGCTCATCTACGAAAAGGTCAATGATGAGCGGGGCAGGCCGATGCACAAGAGCCACGGCAACGCCATCTGGTTCGATGATGCCGTGGAGCAGATGGGCGCGGACGTCATGCGCTGGCTCTATTGCGAGAGCAATCCCCAGCAGAATTTGAACTTCGGCTACGGTGTCGCTCAGGACGTCAAACGGCGGCTCCTGCTCCTCTGGAACGTCTACAACTTCTTTGTTACTTACGCAAAGCTGGAAGAGTTCGACCCCACCCAGGTCGCCATGCCGCTGGAAGTACGGTCGTTGATGGACCGCTGGATCATCGCGTTGCTGCACAAGCTCGTGCGCGACGTGACCAGCGATCTGGAACAATACGATGCCTACAGCGTCGCGCGCCGGGTCAACAGTTTCATCGAGCAATTATCTACGTGGTACGTGCGTCGGAGCCGCCGGCGTTATTGGAAGTCAGGCCAGGACCGCGATACGTTGTCTGCCTATGTGACGCTGTACGAGGCGCTCACCACGCTCACACGAGTGATTGCTCCCGTAATGCCGTTTCTCAGCGAAGAGGTCTACCAGAACCTCGTCCGCGCGGTGGACGGCACGGCGCCTGAAAGCGTCCACCATACGGAATGGCCGCGGTGCAATGCTGCGCTGATCGATGAACCGCTGCTGGCGCACATGGCACTGGTTCAGCGCATCGTCAGCTTAGGGCGCGCCGCGCGCAGCACCAGCAAGATCAAGGTACGCCAGCCCCTACCGGAGATCCTGATACACGTGAAGACCGCCGACGAGCAGGCGGGCCTCGCGCGTTTGCAGGAGCACATTCTCAGCGAATTGAACGTCAAGACAATCCGGTTTGTCGGGCCGGAAGAGGAACTGGTGACGTATGCGCTCAAACCCCGCTTCAACCTGCTCGGTCCCAAGTACGGCAAGCAGGTAAAGGCAATCGCGGCAGCGCTGCGTGCGAGCGATGCCCAGGCCGGCGCGCGGCTGGCCGCACAGGGCGAGCCGATCGCGGTTGAGGTGGACGGACAATCTATCGAGTTGCTGCCCGAGGAAGTGGATGTGCAAGCGCAGGAACGCGCGGACTATAGCGTGGCGACCGAGGAAGGCTACTTAGTGGCGCTCCATACCGAAATTACGCCGGACCTTGAACGGGAAGGCATGGCCCGCGAACTAATCCACCATGTCCAAAACCTGCGGCGCGCCGCTAACTTCGACCTCTCCGATCGCATTGTGACGTATATCGGAGTGACCGACGGGGAGGCGGACCATGCAACCGTTTCCGCGATGCTGAGCACGCATTGCGAAGCTGTCGCCCAGGAGACGTTATCCGTGAGCGTTGAGCCGGCCTCTGCGCCTGACGAGGCTCATCAAGAGGTAGTCGATCTCAACGGCATTTTGGTAACGCTGGGTGTGGTGCGGGCCGCCTGACCGGAATCGGTCGGAGCACGAGAGAAGCGCACAGCTAGCGACCTTATTGGGCGAGATAAGTGTTCAACCGTCTGCCACGATGGGCTACGGCACTGAGAGGGTACGTGTCGCGGCTCTCAACAAAAACGCAGTCTTGATGAAGAGCTGCACTGAAAGGAAGAGAGCTATGACTGAGAATGCGCAAACCCTGCCACGTATTTTCAAGTGGTTTGGGGAGAGTAAGTTCGCCGCCTCCGGCTTTCCGGATACCGAAGAAGAGCTAAGCGCGGTGGCAGCGCAGGGCATTTCCCACATCGTCGCCGCATCGAGCAAGACACCCGATACGGAGACCATCGAACGTCTTGGCATGACGGTCGACAATTTTAGTGGCGTGAGCAGCGACGTGGCGACACTCGATGCCGCCGTGGAGTCCCTGCACGCGGCAGCCCTGCGGGATGACAAAGCCCTCATTCACTGAGGCTCGGGATTCGGCGGGGCCGGTACGGTCCTGGCAGGGTACTTGGTCAAGTACGAAGATTATTCGCCGCAAGACGCGGTACAAGCGTTACGCGACTTCCGCCCCGGCGACTTGAAGGGCGGCAAGGTAGACGCGTTCATCGCGGACTATGCGGAGAGCCTGAAGGCAGGCTAGACTTTCCTCCCACACTTGGAACCAAAAAAGCCCGCTACAGGAAGCGTAGCGGGCTTTTATTTTTCTTATATTTGTCTGCAGGCCGGATTGAAGTCCCGCCGCTTGAATTCATTCTTTGACTAGTCGCTCGTGGGCGGGGTATTAGATTCACTCCCTTTGTTGCTTGCAAAGTAGCCTTCTAGTAACCCTTCGATGCGAGCCAGCCGCTGCTCTATGCCAGATACACGGCTCTCAAGACTGGACATGCGCCCGTCAAGGCTACGAATCTGTAGCATTATGAATCCGCCAACTGCAACACCTGTTACAACGACGGTTGTAGCAGATTCCCAACTCATGTCTATCTCCTCAATCCACTACACTCAATATACCAATTGAACTACGCTGTAGCAAGAGTGCGATTAGCTGCGGTTACCATCGTCATGCGCGAGCTAAATACAAGAAATCCGCCACGGAAACAAGCTACAGTAAGGCATTGGAGATCACTCTTGGCCCCGAACGAATTTGTGAATCACTCTTCCAACACTCAACTAACTTTATGGAAGCTTCGGATTCGACTCGGGGCGGATGTGCTGCGCCATGAACGCCGTGAGTTCCGCAATCGGCACGCGTTCTTGCGCCATGCTGTCGCGATGCCGCACCGTCACCGTATTGTCGTCCTTCGTTTGAAAGTCCACCGTGATGCCGAACGGCGTGCCGGCTTCGTCCTGGCGCCGGTAGCGGCGGCCAATGCTGCCGCTCTCATCGTAGAAGACGTCCCAATGCAGTTGGAGCTGTGCCACGATCTCTTTGGCGATGTCCGGCAGGCCGCCCTTCTTTACCAAGGGCAAAATTGCCGCCTTGATCGGCGCGAGAAACGGATGGAACCGCAGCACGACCCGCGTATCGCCTTTGGCATCGACGTCCCGGTCGTAGGCGTCGAGCAGGAAGGTGAGAAGCGCCCGGTCTGCGCCGGCAGCGGGCTCGATCACGTAGGGGAAGACGTGCTCCTTCCTCTCCTCGTCAAAGAAGGTGAGGTCCTGGCCGGTAGCTTCGCTGTGGTTGCGGAGGTCGTAGTCGGTGCGGTTGGAGATGCCCTCCAACTCGCCCCAGCCGAAGGGGAACTCATACTCGATGTCCCAGCAATACTTCGCATAGAAGGCGAGTTCGTCGTCGCCGTGCTGGCGGAGACGCAGTTTTTCTTCCTTCACGCCATAGGCGAGATACCATTGCCGCCGCGCCTCCAGCCAGTAGGCGTGCCACTGGTCGTCGGTGCCCGGCTCGCAGAAAAACTCGATCTCCATTTGTTCGAATTCACGCTGGCGGAAGATGAAGTTGCCGGTGGTGATTTCATTGCGGTACGACTTGCCGATTTGGGCAATGCCGAACGGCAGGCGCAGCCGGGACGTATTGAGCACGTTCTTGAAATTCACGAACATGCCTTGAGCAGTCTCCGGACGCAGATACGCAACCGCGGAATCGTCCTCCACCGGGCCGACGAACGTCTTGAACATTGTCAGGAAACGGCGCGGCTCCGTGAATTCGCCGCCGCAATTGGGGCAGGTGTCACCTTCAAGATGGTCCACACGAAAGCGTTGGTTGCAACTCGTGCAATCCACCAGGGTGTCGGCAAAATGCGAGGCGTGGCCGGTCGTCTGCCACACGTTGGGATTCATGATGACGCCGGTTTCCACGCCAACCACGTTGTCGCGGGAGCGGACGGTGTTGTGCCACCAGGCCTCGCGTACGTTGCGCTTGAGGGCGATGCCAAGCGGCCCGTAGTCCCAGAAACTCTCGAAACCGCCGTAGATCTCGCTGGAGGGATAGACAAACCCCCGCCGTTTGCACAGACTGACGATTTCTTCCATGATGTCGGTTTTCGCTGCCAACGTGAATCCCTTTACGATTGTGTTTTCAACGCGCGCATACGCTCGAGGAAGGGCGAGGATTTCAAGTCCTGCTCGGCAACGTAGCGCACAAACGCGTCTGCGGTCAGTTCGATTTGGGCGGTGGTGGCCGTATCAACCTGAAGACGGTCTACAGTTTGCAGCGGCTCACGCGCTAGCCAGCGTAGGCACTTGATTGCGCGCACCGTAACCGGTAGTCCGGTTACGCCGCCGCAGCGGGAACACACCGCGCCACCGATGTCAGGGCGCACCCGATTGGCCCCCGCGGAGAGTGGGTCGCCACAGCGCGCGCATTCTTGGAGCTGTGCCTGATACCCAAGACTCGCCAGTAGCTGTAGTTTATAGGCAACTAAGACCAACGGCAAGGCAGCGGTGGTTGCAAGCGCCCCCAGCGCCTGGACGAGCAGAACGAATTCGCCATACGCTTCCACCTCTTCTTCCACCAGAATGTGCGCGGCCTCCACCGCTTGGTAGGCGTACGGCAGGCGGTTTAGGTCGGTGCGCAATTGCGGGAACGTCTGCACGGTCTCCGCCTGTACTACCAAGTCCAAGCTGCGGCGCCGCACCACAAATAGCCTGGCCAGGGTGAACAGTTCCAGGTGTCCGGCCATGCGGCTCGCCGGACGGCGCACGCCTTTTGCTACCACGTTGAGGCGTCCCCGCTCGGGCGTAAGCAGCGTCAAGCGCCGGTCCGCCTCCTGGAAGTCGGAACGCCGCAGCACAATCGCTTCCGCAATGTGGGTACGTTGTTTCGTCATGAAGTCACAATTGTAGCCGCAGCACGGGTGTTCGCTCTGCCGGCGCTTGCCGCAAATTGGCGCCCGCTATGTCGTGGAAGACGCCAGTTCAGCGAACTGCGTTCAGTCTCCGCCTGAGTTACCGCTTGCATGACAAAGGGCTGCGAGTTGGCGTACCCACAGCCCTATGGAGTCACTCACATCTGCAATACCCAGTCTGCAATGCCTCACTTGCCGTAAAGGGGCTTTCCCCCGCGAAGAGACCCTTGCACAACTTGGGCCGTGTGGTGAGAAGACCCCCTCACCCCCGTATCAAGTACGGGGCAGGCTCTAACCCTCTCCTCGACGGAAAACGGTTAGGGTGAGGGCAAATGTTCCCAACTCCCTACATATGCATACCAATTTCGCTCTGTTACATCTTGACCTTACACAAGTTAAGGGACCAATTCAACCAAAAGACCCCTCACCTTGATCCTCTCCCCAGGGAGAGGAAGTTTGTCTCGAATGCACGTGAGTAATTCAAGGGTCTCCGCCGGGAGAGGGGACTTTCTCGCCTCGGCAAGGGTTTCGCAAAGGTCTCCGCAAGGGGCTATCAATTCTCCGCTTGATCGCTCGTTTCTGTCCCTTCGTCGGACGGGCTCGGCTCCGGCTCCTTACGCACGAGCACCTTCTTGATGCGAGTGCCTTCGACCGCTAAGACTGACACCGTAATACCGTCGAGTTTCAGCTCGTCACCTTCGTCTGCCATACGCCCGAGATGGGCGTAGATCACACCGCCCAGGGTGTCCACCTCTTCGTTCTCAAGATTGATGCCGAGCACATCGTTGAGATCGTGCATGTTTACCGCAGGGTCCACCATCGCTTCCAGTTCGTTGACCATCTCCACCTGGGGCTCTTCGGCGTCGTGCTCGTCTTGGATCTCGCCCACGATTTCTTCCAGCACGTCTTCAATCGTTACGAGACCGGCGACGCCGCCGAACTCGTCCACACAGATTGCCGCGTGGACGCGCTTTTGCCGCATTTCTTGCAGGAAATCGCTTACCTTCTTTGACTCTGGCACGAAATACGGTTCGCGCATTACGTCCCCCACGAGCGTATCGAGCGTATTGGCTTGCACGTATGGCAGCATGTCCTTTACATAAACAACACCCTTGATATTGTCAATAGTCTCTTCATAGACCGGAATGCGGGAGTACCCGTGGTCGGAAGACGCATGGATAGCGTCAGCCAGCGTATTGTCACTTTCTAGGGTCACAATATCGACGCGGGGAGACATAATATCGCCAACCGTCAAATCGCCTAATTCAAACACGCCGTAGATCATTTCGCGCTCGCCTTCCTCGAGCACCCCCTCTTTGCCGCCGGTATCCACCATCAACTTGATCTCTTCTTCCGTGACTGTAGGGACGGTGGTGAGGGCTTCTCGTCCAAAGCGATGCGTGATGAGGTTGCTTGAGCGGGAAATGAGCCAGACCAGCGGATAGAATGCGGTTTGAGTGACCATGATTGCCCGCGCCGTGACCAGGGCAAAGCGCTCGGCGTGGGTAATTGCCATCGTCTTGGGCACGATTTCGCCCAGGACGATGCTGACGAAGGCAATTGCCAATGTGATCAGAATGAGGGCGACGAGATTGTTGCCGATGACGCGCCCCAGGTCATCCGAGAAGCTCACCGCGCCGATGGCGGACGCGAGGAAGCCAACCGTCGTGATCGCAATCTGGATGGTCGTCAGGAATCGCTCGATGTTTAGATGAAAGCCGCGAACGATACGCGCATTTCTTACGCCTTCATCCGCCAGTTGTTGGATGCGCGCGCGGCTTACCGTAATCACCGAGGTCTCTGTCGCTGCGAAGAACCCGTTGAGTATCGTTAGGATGAGAATTCCAAGAATCTGACCCCAACTTGACGGATCCAAAATCAAAAACTCCTTACTAAAATACGCCCTTCCTGCCGCTCCACCCCTTCAAATACAATTGCTGCAAACCCTTGTACGTGTACTGCCTCAGGCCAATAAGCCCCTTGCTGTCCTAGTTCACGCCCCGCGTTTCTCATCCGGCCGCGCCTGATCGGAATCCGCTGGCAGCGCGCGGACTCCCTGCACCCGCGCCGGCACGCCGTAGACTTTCGCCGACGGCGGCACGTCCCGTGTAACCACTGAACCGGCGCCGGTCATCGCCTTGCTGCCCACAACCACCGGCGCCACGAGCAACGTGCCGCTGCCCACAAAAGCGCCGTCACCTATCTCGGTTTCGTGCTTCTCCACACCGTCATAGTTGCAAGTGATCGTACCGGCGCCCACGTTCACGTCGCTTCCGACTACTGTATCACCCAAGTAACCCACGTGGTGTATTTTCGCTCCAGAATCCACCTGAGTATTCTTGAGTTCCGCGTAATTCCCAATTTCGACATCATGGGCGACTATCGTTCCCGGGCGCAGATGGGCATATGGCCCAATGCGCACGTTTTCACCTACCTGCGCCCCTTCCAGCACCGACTCCACCACCGCAACCCGCGCGGCCAGGCGCGTGTCCTGCAAACGGGTATTGGGGCCGATGGTACAGTCGTCTCCGACTGCCGAATTCCCGTAGAGGTGGCAGTTGGGCAAGATGGTAACATCCCGCCCAAACGTCACGGTGTCATCGATCCAGACGGTCGCCGGATCAACCAAAGTTACACCGCTCTCCAGCGCGCGTCGCCGTATCCGTTCGCGCAGCGCGCTCTCCGCCCGCGCCAAGTCCGTTCGGTCAACTACTTGCAACAGCTCGAGTTCCGCGTCCGCGTGGCGCATCGTTCCCACCGGAGCCCCCGCTGCCAGCGCGTCCGCGACAAGGCATTCAAGGCTGTTTTCAGTAAGCGCCTGCATGTTGCTTCGATTCTCCCACAGCCATTCGCCGGAGAAGCAGGCCGCGCCGGTACTGAAGTATTCCGCCGGGGGTTGCGCTGGCATAGTGCCCTCATCAATGCGGATGCGCGCAACACGTCCGGCAGCATCACGGATGATGCCGCCGCCTTGCTGTGCGCAGGCGGGGGAGGTGGTGAGGAGTACCAGCGAATCTGAAGTCTCTTGCTGGCACTGCATGAGACGAGTCATCGTCGCGGCGGAGAGGAGCGGCATGGCGCCGGCAATGACCAAGACCGTTCGCGCGGCCTGCGGTAGCGCGGTCACCGCCGTCTCCAGCCAGTTGCAACCGGTCAGCTCGGCGCAGGTGGCTGCGGGACCGACGTAGTCGTGCAATTGGGAAGTTTCAGGGGTGCAGGCTACAAACACCGCCGTGCACCCGGCCGCGTTGGCCGACTGGACGGCGTACATCGTCATAGGGCGGCCGGCAAGCGCATGCAAGACCGTAGCGCGACGAGACTGCATCCGCCCAGTTTGGCCGGTAGCCAAAATGATGGCTGCAGTGGATTGGTGAGGGTCTGGGTCGCTCTCTGTCATGGGTTTCAAGGCGGCGCGGGGACCGCGCCAGCGCGCTGCGCCGGCTTCGTGCCGCTGAGAGTCGCTGCCGTCCTACGGACGCAGTCCGCCTACACCCTTCCTCCTTGTGCGCCGCTAGCAAACCGCGGCTGGGGCGGTAGGATTCGAACCTACGAATGCGGGCTCCAAAGGCCCGTGCCTTACCGCTTGGCGACGCCCCACCTGGTTCATCATATCCCCGCACTTGGGGAGCGTCAAGTACGACTGGAGAGCGTCACGCGCTGCTTTGCCCGACATGCGAATGTGCGCTCCTTTCTTGTCAATTCTCCCCGGTATCTTAGTCCGACTCTGCATCGCTGAGGGGACGGGCAAGGAGTGCGAATTGACGTGCAGAGCCCTGCGAAGGTCCGGAGTTACCAGCGAAGTCATAAGGATAACTGATACGATTAATCGAGACCGTGCCCATGGCAGGTGTAGAGTGTTGGGATCACAGTGCTAGCCGGACCGCTCTTGGTTGTCTTCGTGCTCGGCGGCTTAGCGCTGGCGGCAATTGGCGCTGCCGGCGTAGTACTCTTTATTTCCGCGCGAACCGGCAACTCGCTTGCGCACCCCGACCGCAGTTGGCGGTTGCCGGAGCTTCCCCTAATGGAACCCGCGCTGGAGCCGCTTGCATTTCCCGCTACGGACGGCACGCGCATAGCGGGTTGGTTCTTGGCGCATCCCCAGCCCCGGGGCACGGTGTTACTGCTCCATGGCTTTGGCACCAACCACTTCGGCTTGGTGCATCTCGCCTATGCTCTCCTCGAGCGAGACCTGCAGAGCCTGTTGGTGGACTTTCGCGGACATGGTTCGAGCGAAGGGGACGGGACGACTTTGGGGCTGCGCGAGCGGCAGGACGTGCTTGGCGCGCTGCAGTATCTCCACTCGCGTTGTGACGTCGATGCGGACCGCATCGGCATCTATGGTGTGTCAATGGGCGGCGCCACTGCGCTGCTCACGAACACGCAGGACTTTGGCGTGCGCGCTCTGGTGACTGACTGCGCCTTCGCGACGTTGAGAGGGGCCATCGACCACGGCTTTCGGAGAATCGCCGATCTCCCGCCGTCTATCTTTCGCACGCCCACGGTCTGGTTCGCCAGCCGGTTCGTAGGCGAGAAGCTCGCTGATGTGCTCGGCGTCGTGCAGCCGCTGGCGCGAATCAAGCAGACAGCCACCTGCCCTCTTCTGATCATCCACGGTACGGAAGATGACGTTGTCTACGTGCAAGATGCCTACCAACTCTACTTGGCCGCTGAGGGACCGAGGGACCTCTGGATCATTCCCGATGCCGGCCACGGTCGCTGCCACGAAAAGCTCGAGGATGCCTACGTTGACCGCGTTGCAGACTTTCTCGTTGACGCCTTCGATCATCTGCGTACCCCATAGTCAGCAACGCTGCCGGGTGACACCGGTGCTCCGCAGGCAATGCGATCTATTCCGCGCCTGTGCCCGGCGGCCGCTCCAGCCGCCAGACGCGGACAGGAGGATCACGCGGCGTGCTGTATACTAAGTCTAGTCCGCCGTTGCGTGCCTCCAATGCCGGGGGCAACAGCGAGAAATCCCCCCGCGCGCCGGCGAATGCGTCTTCAACCACATACTTAGTCTCTGTGCCGCTCAGCAGGTATCCCATCTCAAAATCGTCAGTGTCGTAGCGGTACTTGGCGGTCAGGCGGCCGGTGTAGACGTACATTGCAAAATGGCGCCGTGCCAGGATGACATCATCCGAGATCAGGTTCTCGCGCAGCCACTGCGCTGTCAGCAGGTATGACGACCAGGCCGGGTCGAAACTATAGTACGCAGCCGGGTCGGCGCTCCACCGCTCGAGGTTAGTGCGAATCACGGCAGCGTTTGCCAAGATCAGGGCGAGGATGAACGCCGACGTGCCGGCAACGATGATGCGTCCCGTTGCACGCGAGGAGATGATGCGCGTCAAGATCACACGTCCGCCAAAAAGCCCGTAATAGCCGAGAAACGGAATGACGGGAATGAGAAAGCGTCCACTCGCATAGGACCACACAAACACCACGCCCAGGTAGACAAACGTGTAGACGGCTACGAGTGAGAACTGCCGCTTGAGGTGCATCCCCCAGCCGAAGGCGGCAATGAGCCAGCCCAGAGCCGCGATCGCGCCGACAATCGCGCTGATACCGGGCCGATCTATGTCCAAGAAGCCTGCCAGGATGTAGTGCTCCATGTTTGCGCCCACACGAGCGATGAAGTCCGACAAGCCGATGGTGCCTGCCAGCGGGTCTTCCTGCTCTTTGAGGAAGAACTGGTAGGAGTAAATCGTGACGGGCAAGACCACGGCGTTGCGCACCTGCCACAGGCCGATGAGCAATACATTCACACCTCCCACCAGCATGGCCGCGCGCACCTGGCGGTGAAGAAGAAGCCAAAGCACCAGGCTGATTGCCAAAGTTGCGCCCACCCCCCGCAGGTAGTAGCACAGGGCTGCCAGAATGGCGAGCAAGAGGAGGAGTCCCCACGATTGCCGGCGCTGCGCGCGGGCGGACGAGGAAGAAGGTTGGACAAATCGGAGGTAGACTAGGCCCAGCAAGAGCGTGAGAAGCGAGAAGAACGTATACGGCAGTTCGGACATGATCTGGACGGCGTACTCGAGCACGAACGGGTTGACGGCGAACAGACCGACCGCGAGCAAGGGTTCGATGCCTGCCTCGCGTTGGCTGCGTGACAATACCAACCACAGGAGAATTAACGCTCCGGCAAATGTCAAGAGCGTGAACAGCTTTACGGGTATGATGCCGCCGTAGGCATCAGCGGCCTGTCCGGTAACGAATAGCACACCGGCGACCGCCAGCGGGTAGCCGGGCGGGTACTTGTTGTGCGGGGGATACTGTGGGTCATTTGCCCAGGTGTAACCCTGGCCGCTCGCGAGGGCGTCGCCAATCACGAGGTACTCGGCGTCGTCGTTGAAGAGTCCGAGGTGAGGGTGGAGTTGGAGCGCGCCGAGCAGCGTTCCAACGCAGACAAAGAGAATGAGAACCAGGCGGGTTCTCTGCTCTCGTACCGAAAAGAACGATCTCACTGTGCGCCCACCGCAATTGCACGACTACATTGTCCACGTTTAAGGGTAACTGAATTGCGCTGCCGCAACATGCGGTGTTGAGATTGTTGCGGGAAAGAAGGGAGCGGGCACGCCGCCCTCCACTGCAAGGCGCGCTACTCGCTGCCGGGTGTGCGGCGCGTGGCGCAAAGAAGCAGCTTCCCGCCTGACAAGCTCCAGGGTCGTCCAACCCTCACGTGCGAATGAGGCCGCGGGCAAAGTCGGAGACGGCGTCGAGTTGCGCCATGTCTCCCGGTGAGAGCGTGACGTCTACGGCTGCCAGATTGTCCTCAAGTTGGAAGTGATTCTTGGGGCCGATGATGGCCGAGGAAACAAACGGCTTTGCCATGACCCACGCCAATGCGACGGCGCTCGGCGTTGTGCCGTGCTCGCGCGCAAGGGCACGCACAGTATCGACGACGGCCAGGTTTGGCTCCGTCATCATCAGGTCGTAGTGCTGCGGCAGAGAAGTAATGCCGCCGGGATGCGACGCGAAGCGCGAGTCCGGCGGTGGCGGTTCGCCCTGACGATACTTGCCGGTCAAGAAGCCGCCGCCGAGCGGGCTGTGCGCCACAATGCCGATGCCCAAGTCCTGCGCCATCGGCGCCACTTCCTGTTCGATGGCGCGGTCTATCAGACAGTACCGCGGCTGCTCCACCACCCAGGGCGTCAGCCGGTTTCGCTCCGCCAGCCACAATCCGTGGGCAATCTGCCAACCGGCAAAATGAGAGGTGCCAAGGTAGCGCACTTTGCCTTGGCGCACCAAGTCGTCCAACGCGCGGACGGTCTCTTCCAGCGGCGTGGTGGGATCCGGGATGTGAATGTAGTAGAGGTCAATGCAGTCGGTCTGGAGGCGGCGCAACGACCCCTCGATCTCCCGGCAGATGTGGTAGCGAGAAGACCCTCTTTCATTGGGGCCGTCTCCCATCGGGTGGCCGAACTTGCTGGCGAGAACGACCTCATGGTGCCGTCCCTTCAGTGCCGCGCCAACGATTTCCTCCGAGCGGCCTTTGAAATAGACGTTGGCCGTGTCGATGAAGTTCACGCCGCGTTCCATGGCGGCGTGAATCATCCGCACGCCCGCGCCGGTATCGCTGTAGGCGCCGAGGGGAAACGTGCCGTAGGCGATGGTGGAAACGCGCACGCCGGTTCTGCCAAGCTGACGATAGTCCATTATGCCCTCACATTTACTGCGGCTACGTAACCGTCACAGTCGGCCATCGCAACATAGCCGTGAATCTTACCCAGGCATGGACATACACTCGTAGACCTCGATTGAGCAACCTTCGCCCTGGGCGAGGAAGGGATCGGATTCAAGGATGGCCTGGGCGGCCTCCATGTCCTCTGCCTGCAAAATCGCGTAGCCCATCATGGTCCCGTCTACATCAGAACTCCCGGTGCCGGTCAGGACTTGCCCGCCGCTAAAAGGTGTGCCTGCATTCAACAGCGCCTCCGCGTTTTGCTGCGTCCAAGCCTGCCATTTGCCCATGTGCGCTTGCTGCTGCTCAGGCGTCGCGTTCCCCATACGCTGCATAGCTTCCGGTGAAGCGCGATAGAAGAAGATGAATTGTGCCACTGAATACCTCGGATCGCTAATATTGGATGAGAACGACTCTCTTCATTTTAGCATCTACACATGGACTGTTCTCTTACCCGGTCGATTTGGCAAGTAGCCACGGAAGGGAGCGTCAACTGCGCAGATTGAGATCGCTTTGTAGTCCGTGGACATATCGCCCACCTGGTTTGGTTACGCCATGCCGTCACGGATGGATTTCCGCGTGCGCGGGCATGACGGGTTGAGGTGATCTTATCTTTAGTAGCGCGGGGGCTTGTCCCCCGCTCTTAGGAGAGTGAGCACGCCAACACACTGTTCGTTAGATAGCTGTCAAACTGTCAAGATGGATTCCCGCTTTCTCGGGAATGACGGAAGACGCGCCCCTCGCGCAATCCTCTCACCTTCGCTCATCTGTAGGCCTTCTTCAACATACAAATGACGGGTTGAAATGCTCCTTTTCCTATGGCGCGGGGACTTGCTCTCCCGCGCTTGGCAAAATAGCTGAGTCAATTGGGACAGATACTCACGCTGAAAGCACGATCAGCGGGTGGCTTTGCAAGACCACCACATTACAAGCTCAAGGAAGTACGACTTGAGACGCGACTTTCAAAAGCAAGCAAGTCCGTTCGTCCCGAGACTGTCGAAGGGTGAACGGACTTGCGTATTTCAGCACCTTTGCTACTCTGCCTGGTCTCGATCTGTCGGCGCCGCCTTTGCCTGTCAGTGTTGCCTAAGTTCCTGCAATACTTGACGTACAAGCGTCTGCGGAACACCGCTCTCGATGCGGGGCTTGCCAATGTCATCCAAGAGAATCCAGCGCACTTTGCCTTGGCGATTCTTCTTATCAAGGGCGATTGCGTCGTGGATAGCGGCGGGGTCAACCGCGGCGTATTGGAGAGGCAGGTTGTATTGCGCAATCACGGCTTGTTGTTTTTCGAATGCCTCCTGACCAAGCAGGCCCAAATGCTTCGCAATCCGTGCCGCGCCGTGCATGCCGATGGCGACGGCCTCGCCGTGGAGGTACGTCTGGTAACCGGTGGCGGCTTCCAGGGCGTGGCCGATGGTATGACCGTAGTTGAGAAGCGCGCGGATGCCCTGCTCTTTGGGGTCTTCTGCCACGACTTTCTGCTTCCAGCGCACGCAGCGCGGCACGACTTCCAGCAAGAATTCAGGTGTCAGGTCGGCGGGTCCTCTAGCGGCTATCTCGTTGAAGAGCGGCGCATCGAAAAGCAACGCCGTCTTGATGACTTCCGCCCAACCGGCCAGCAGGTCTCGCTGCGAAAGCGTTTCCAGGAAACTGATGTCGATACACGTGACCAGTGACGGATAGAACGCGCCGACGAGGTTTTTGCCCTCCGGCAGGTCTACGGCTACTTTGCCGCCGATGCTGCTGTCGATTTGCGCCACCAGGGTTGTGGGTATCTGGACCAATGGCATACCGCGCAGGTAGGTCGCAGCCACAAAGCCGGCGAGGTCGCCGATGACACCGCCGCCAAACGCCAAAACGGCTTCCTTGCGTTCCGCCCGTTGTTCGGCAAGCCAGTGGTAGATACGCTCGGCCTGGCGCAGGTTCTTGCTCGCCTCACCGGCAGCGACGGGATAGGTGGCGACCGTATAGCCGCTCGCGGCGAGAGTCTCCGACAGCTTGTTTTGGGTGCGCGCTACTACGCGTTCATCGGCAATGACGAAGAGGCGGCCGTCAATTCCGTGGCGGGCCAAGGCGCCGGCAAGCTCAGGCAGGATATCGCGCCCGACTATTGCTTCTTCCATGCCTCAACCTGCTTCCATAGGAGTTCCGCCGCCGCCTCGTGACTCATTCCATCCGTAGCCACTGCGACGTGGCACGCCTCGTTGTAGTCGTCATGCCGCTCAGCCGCCATGGCGCGGATTCTGGCGAGCGGATCGGCAGCCTTGAGCAGAGGTCGGGTGTGGACGCTCCACTTGAGACGACTATAGATGGTCTCCGGTGTGGCACGGAGCCAAATTACCAGGTTCTGGGCGCGCATCGCGGTACGGTTATCGGGATCGAGCACAGCGCCGCCGCCCGTGCTTACGACCAGATGTTGCTGAGTGCAGAAGTCCGTGACGACTTGCTGCTCTAGGTCGCGGAAGTACGCTTCACCCTTGTCGCGGAATACGTGCGCAATCCGCTGTTGCTCTTGCCGTTCGATTTCGGTATCGGTATCGACGAACCGCCAGCGCAGCCTGCGCGCCAAGATTCTGCCGACCGTGGACTTGCCCGTGCCCGATAGACCGACGAGTACTACGCTCTCTATTTTGGCAGCCCTTCCATGTACCCGTGATAGTTGCGCTCGATCTCGGCCAGGCTGTCGCCGCCGAATTTCTCCAGAAACGCGTCTGCCAGGACGATGGCTACCATGGCCTCGCCAATGACGCCCGCCGCGGGCACCGCGGTCGTGTCGGCGCGTTCGTAGTGCGCTTGGGCGGGCTCGAGCGTGGCCAAGTCGACGGAAGGCAGCGGGCTGCGGATGGTGGATATCGGCTTAAGCGCGCCCCGCACGAGCAGCGGCTCACCGTTGGTGATGCCTGCTTCCAAACCGCCGGCGCGGTTGCTGAGGCGGGAGAACCCCCGGCCTTTCTCAAAGCGAATCTGGTCTTGCACCTGGGAGCCCTGCCGGCGGGCGTTCTCAAATGCCGAGCCGAATTCTACCCCTTTGGTGGCGTTGATGGAGAGAATTGCCGCCGCCAGACGCGAGTCCAGGCGCCGGTCCCAGAAGACGTGGCTGCCCAATCCTATCGGCACGCCCCATGCCACAACGTTGTAGACGCCGCCCAGGCTATCGCCGGCAGCTTTCATTTCGTCGATAAGCGCGACCATTTGCTTGCTCGCCGCCGGGTCCGGGCAGCGCAACGGGTCTGTTTCCAACGCGTCCCAATCCACGGTCTCAGGATGCTGCGTAACTTCATACTTGCCGTCTATCTCGATTGGCCCGAGTACCGAAACGTAGCTGGCGATCTTGATGCCGAAGTGGCTCAGCAGGGCCCGGCACACGCTTGAGGCGGCAAGGCGGGCCGCGGTTTCGCGCGCGCTCGACCGCTCCAGAATTGGGCGCAAGTCATCGACATCGTACTTGAGGACACCGACGAGATCGGCATGGCCGGGGCGCAAGTGCGTCACTTTCTTGATCGGTTTCTCAACCGGCTCCACGGCCATGATTTCTTGCCAGTTTTCCCAGTCCTTATTGTTGACTAACATGCCGATGGGACTGCCAATGGTCTTGCCGTGGCGGACGCCGGAAAGGATTTCCGCCGCGTCTTTTTCGATTTGCTGGCGGCGACCGCGTCCGTAGCCCTGCTGGCGGCGGGTCATGTGGAGGCCGATCTCTGCCGCCGATACGGGCAACCCGGCAGGCATGCCCTCGACTATGGTGAGGAGCGCCTGCCCATGGGATTCACCGGAAGTGAGAATCTTGAGTACACGTAACACGGAAGTCTTTTACCCTTTTGCGTGTCATATGGGATTAGCGTGCGTGCTTTCCGCATCCCCGGCGCTGCAGCGTGCCGCAAACGCGGATAAGTAGCACGGTTGCCAACAGCAGACGAAGTCTCAAAGGCCAAGCGCGGCCAAGGCCTTGGCCATCATCAGTTTAAGGGGCGGAGCTTTTCCTGTCCAGCGTTCAAATGCTGCGGCCCCTTGATACACGAGCATGGGCAGTCCGTCCAGCGTGCGCGCTTCATGGGCGCGGGCAGCGCTGAGCAGTGGCGTGAGGCTTGGAGTGTAGACGAGGTCGAAGACGATTTGACTGCTATGAAACACGTCCGGAGGCAAGGGTGAAAGATCCGGCGCGGGGCCGTTGGCCATGCCCACGGCGGTTGAGTTCACAATGATGTCGGCCGCCGTGGCAGCTTGGTGCAGGTCCGCGCTCTGCCAGTCAACCACGGCGCATGCCTGCGCGTGCAGCGCTGCCGACAGCGCCGCCATGAGACTCTCGGCCCGGTCGCGGTGCCGGTTCGCAAGCGTGATATGCCGGACGCCGGCCTGGGCGAGAGCGACCAGCACGGCACGCCCGGCGCCGCCCGCGCCCAGCAAGAGGACGTGTGCCCCGGCGGGGTCGGTGCCGCCATCGGCGCGCAGCGCGGTGAGAAAGCCCTCCGCGTCGGTGTTATCGCCGATAAGGCGTTCACTCTCTTTGAAGAGGGTATTGACCGCGCCAATGGTCTCAGCGGTTGCGGTGCAGCGATCGACCAGGGAGACCACCGCTTCTTTATGGGGTATGGTCACATTGAGTCCAAGCCACTCCGGCGCGCGAATCGAGTCGATGAAGGAGGGCAAGTCCGCCGCCGTCACCGGATACGCGCGGTACGTCGCCGGAAGGG
>CATQHC010000006.1 GCA_958295775.1 Chloroflexota bacterium | reverse complement strand
AAACTATCACCGTCGGCGATGGCGAGTCCGTGCCCATCGTCTCCCGCCTGCTGCCGTTGATCGTGCTCATGGCGGTACTCATTGCGGGGGCTTTGACACCGGCGACTAGTCTCGTGGAAGAGAAGGAAAAACGGACGCTCACCGCACTGCTCGTCACGCCGACCCGCTTGGGCGACGTCCTGCTCGGCAAGGGCGCATTGGGCTTCATCCTGGCCATGGCCACCGGCGTCGTGACCCTGGCGCTGAACGGCGCGCTCGGTACCAACACCGCCGCGCTGCTGCTCGTGCTCGTGCTGGCGACGCTCATGGCGGTGGAGGTCGGCCTGATGCTCGGCTCCTTCGCCAAAGATACGAAAGCGCTCTATACCATCTGGAAGTCCGGCGCTATCGTACTGCTCGTGCCCGTCGTCTTCTTCATCTGGCCGAACCTGCCCCAGTGGATCGCGAAAGTCTTCCCCACCTACTACTTCCTCTCCCCGCTGTTCGATATCGCCATCCGCGGCGCCGGCCTCGCCGAAGTATGGGTAGACCTCGCCATCGGCTTCGCCATCTGCGCCGTGTTCCTCCTCGGCGTCACCGCCCTCGGCCGCCGCATGGAAGCCACCCTGGCTGCGGCGTAGGGTGGCCTAGCTACAGATCAACATAAGGAGCACCGTCGGAAAAACTCGCGGTTCTCCATTCCGAGCCGGCCCAACTCCCATCGCTCCGCAACGCCCCCTGCTCAGTCTCGGCAAACTCCGCTAGACCCTCGTGCCGCTCCGATAGCCCCCTCTCCCATGACTGGGAGAGAGGGCCGGGGTGAGGGTTGAATTCGCCGCAACCACGCGCACGCAGGTGTAGGGGGCACGACATATCGTGCCCCCTACGTGATACTAATCTCACTGTTGCGGGAACACTAAGGGGGGAGGTGGGGCAGAGGGGATCCTGCGAGTCCCACCACTCTAGCAGCGCCCAAGAAACCCTTGCCTCACTCCCACTCGATGGTGGCCGGCGGTTTGTTGGTGATGTCGTAGACCACGCGATTGACGTGGGGGACTTCGTTGACGATGCGGCTGGAGATGCGGGCCAGCGCGTCGTGAGGGATGCGGGCCCAGTTGGCGGTCATGGCGTCCTGGCTCTCGATGGCGCGTAGAGCGACCAGGTGGTCGTACGTGCGTTCGTCGCCCATCACGGCGCAATGCGGTGATCGAAGCCTTCTATGCCCGGCTCTGTGGCGCGGGCAAGCCAAAGAAAGTCGCTCTCACGGCCTGCATACGCAAACTACTCACCATCCTCAACCACATGCTGCGCACACAATCACCCTGGAATCCCACCACCCCTTGACAGCCAAGACAGTTTCTCTCCCCCCCAGGAGAGGGCTTTTATTCGGAACCACTGCGATTGAGATTGAATCCAATAGCTACGTTATGATCACCATCTTGCATTCGGAGAAAACGCCGAGGAGCTTCCCATTGCACCCATCTAAACTGCGGCCCGCCTATGCAAGCGTCCGCGTGATGCGGAGGGCCTCAGACACTACGATATGTTCGGTCTGGGGCTGATAAGGGGCAGGCAGGTGGTAGAACCGGTGGGAGCGAGTGGGTTCGTAGCCGCGTTCGGCGTAGGACGCCTCGGTGCAGACGTAGCCCAGGGTATCGTTGGAGTAGCCGAGCGTCCACGCTGCTTGGCCCACGTGGTCGGCCATGAGTGCCGCCTCGATCTGCAGGCCGATCTCCAAGAAGACTTCAGCGCCCAGACCCACCAGCCACAGGCCGCCGATGCGGAAGACCTGGATGGGAAAGTCGACGCTCGTCGGCAACGCTTCGCCGCGCCGGAGGCGGGCCAACATCGAATCGGTCCAGAGTTGGTTGAAGTGGTCCCCAGCCTTTTCCCACATGGTCGCGAGGTCAGCCTCAGTGGGCGACTCCTGCAGCGGCAGGGACACCAACTCGTGCGCTACGCCGATGGGATAGCCGACCACCATGGTGGCTTCGCGGGCAGCGCGGGCGGCGAGCGCGCCGACGCCGCGGCCGTGCGTGTCGATTTCCTCGCCGGAGCAGGGATGAAAGCGCGTGCCGCCCGGCGCGATGACGCGCACGCGCATGTTGCCCGCGCAGCCTTGCAGGAAGCCGACCACCGGCGCGCCCTGCTCGGCGAACTGCCGCTCTATTTCCTGCCGGGCGGCAGCCACGTAATCGCCGTTCACCACCGGCATGCGGTAGGCGTAGCCGGTGGGATGAAAGGCGCCCGAGAAGAGAATAGCAACAACAGTCCCATCCAGCCGCTCGAAGCGCAGGGCGCGGATGCGCTGGTCTACAATGCCGTCATAGTTCGGCGCTAACTGGGCTTCGCCGTTCTCCATGCGCCGCCGGTTAATGGCGAAGTTGCCTTCCGCAGCTCCCACCCGCATCGCCACCGGTTCCAGAGCCGCGTTGGCGCGGATGACGGCGTCGGCCAGGGATTGCACCAAACCCTGGTAATACGCCTCGTCAATTTCGTCGGGAAGTGCCTGAATGATCGCCGGTCCGAAGTGACTATGCGAGGCATTAATCAAAACGCTGGCGCCGGGGATTCCCGACTGCCGTTCCACGCGCTCCCGCACGGCATTGACCAACGTTGCATCCAGGCCGAGCACGTCGAGCCCGACAATCGCCGCCTTTTGCTCGCCGTCGCTGAGCACCACCGCGGTTGCGTAGAGATCATGCAGCACGCTCTCGACCCGCAGGTCCGCCCGGCTCGATTGGAATGCGCTTCCTATTGGCGGCGTGATCGCCACCTTCGCCCCACCGGCCATCAATGTGTCCGCCATGATCGCTCCTCAATCTTCATATGTAACATGCCCCGTAATCATATCAGGCTGGACAAGATACTTGGTCTGACCCTTAGTTCCTGCATTCAATGCCATGGTATGAATGGTGAAGGCGAATTTTAGGTGTATGCCGAGCAAAGTTTGCAATGTGTCGGTTCTTTCGCCCTCACCCTAACCCTCTCCCCCAGGAGAGGGGACCGGATGGCTGCGACTGCGTCGGAGTGCGCGGCTGCGTCGACGATGGCAATGCTAAAGTGACGGATGGGGCGCAATGGAGGAAAGCACACTGGCCGCAATGTAGTGTATTGCCGCCAAATTGAACGTCACTTCTTTGCCAAGTATGCACTTGGGGTTTTGCGCAATCTACGCCAAGCCGGCCGCGGCTTCCCAAGCCGGGTCGGTGGTGAAGCGCTCGTCGATTGGGGTGAAGTCGCGCCGATAGGTTTCCAGATGAGCGGTTGCCGGACGTTCGGGATCTCTGCTCACCGCGAGCCTACCTTCCTTGAAGACATAGCGGACATTGGCGTAATTCACCACATCCTGGATGTCGCTGGCAGGATCGCCGTCCACCACAACCACGTCGGCAAGCTTCCCCTTTTCCAACGTGCCGAGCCTATCGTCGATCTTCATGGCTTCAGCGGAACCCTTGGTGGCCACGCCGATGGCTTCCAGCGGGCTAAGACCGCAGCCCACGAACTCCTGGAGTTCAAAGCCGCTGTCCCAGATGTCCCAGGGCGGCGTACTCGGACAGTCCGTGCCAAGACCCATCTTCACGCCCATTTGGTGTGCCTTGCGCACTCCTTCACGGTGAATATAGTGAGCCTCGCCCATCTTGCGGGTTTCCCACGGGCGGCCTGCGCCGTACTTTATCGCCATATTCTGCCGCGACGTGACGCGGAGAGTCGGCACGAAGAAGAGGTCATTCTCCAGAATCCCTTTGAGGGCTTTCTCGTCGATGAGCGCGCCGTGGTGAATCTGGTCGCAGCCGGCTTGAATGGCCATGTCCAGACCCGGTTGCGTATGGCAGTGCACCACCACCAGCCGCCCGACGCTGTGGGCTTCGTCCACCAGGGCATCGAGCTCTTCCTGGGTGTAGTCCAGCCACCAGGTCTCTTCGTCCTCCGCCCAGAAGCCGCCGCTGGCGGCCGTCTTGATGAAGTCAGCTTTGGCCTGAACCATCTCGCGCACGGCCTTGCGCACCTCCCACGGACCATCCGCTACGCGACCGCGGACATGACCGTTGGTGCAGTCCACCACCGCGCCGACCAGCAGCCGGGCGCATTCCGGAAACCAGCCGTCCGCAATCGCCTGTCGACAGTCCGTCGAGGCGGGCGGCATGGTGCCGGCGACGTGCGCGATCGTCGTGAACCCCGCCAGCAGCGACTTGCGCAGCTTCTGCAGCGCTTGGTACGGCCCGTGCAGGTGCACGTGCAGGTCCATCATGCCAGGCAGGAGACTCCTACCCTTAACGTCGATCACCTGGGCATCCGGCGGGATATCCAAATCAGTACCTACGGCTTCAATGTGGTTATCCACGATGAGGAGAGCGCCGTTATCCACCGGCGGCCCGCCGTTGCCATCGATGATTCTGCCGTTTATGAGCGCTGTTGTTGCCACGGTGAGTTTCTCCTTGCGGAAGCGAGTAGGCTGTGTTCAATCAAATCAAAGGGAATTTGTATGCCCCACCCAGACCGTTTGCGATGCGCGTTTCAGTCCCGGGCACGCCTCGGGGCCAAAGAGCGAACCTATGTCTCCCTTTGCACCCTCCGCGGCAAGAGTGTGCTGGTTTTGCCTCTGGTGCGGGGTGGGTGACCAATCTATAGGTGTGCCGCCAAGAAAGCCGCCATCGAATGCCGTTGGCTGAGGTCTCAGATTGCTCCGGTTGAACTGGCCTGACATGGACCGAGCGCTCATTGTGCAACGGCTAGGCAAGTCATCTGGATCGTCATTCCCGCGAAAGTGAGAATCCATCCATAGCGATTGGACGCAACATTCGTCAGCGAAGAGCGGGGGGACAAACCCCCGCTCTACGCTTTGAATGCCGGTGATTGGGCAAAGTGACGAGGAGCGGCCACAAGCCCCATCCCGTATCGACCACAAGCCAAACGATAGCACAGGTTTGTAACCTGTGTCCGCTCTTCCTCTCATGCCAAGCACGGAGCAGACCAAGTCCTGCCAGTCTTCATATCGACGAAGGGCCCTTGAACGGACTTGGGCAAAGCACAGTGCCTGTAGGACGCGCGCTAGCTCATGTTGTCCGCCAGGAATTGGTTCGCGATGTCACCCGCGGTCCTGATGGCTTCCTGCGGCGTGACCTCGCCCGCAATCGCCTTGTACATCTCGGCTGAGACCAGCGGCATGATGGCCCGGATGTGCGGGTGCGGGATGTCGTAGTGCATATTCTGGCTCTGCTCGATGAACGTCGGCATCCAGCCGTTGTACTCCTCGCCGACGAAGTCCACTTCGATGTCGCTCCTCACTGGGAGCAGGAAGACGAGCTTGAGGAACGCCTTCACGTTCTCGGGCTGCAAGGTATGCGCCAGCAGTTGAATTGCCGCATCGGACTGCGGGCTTACCGGCACCACCCAGCCTGAGAGCGAACCAAAGCCAAGCTGCTTTTCCTTCTGCCAGGCGGGGCTGGCGGCGAGCCAGGGGATGTTGCCATTGTCAAAGGGGCGCTTCACGTGGGTGGGCGTACGGGCATTGATCATGGCGCCATAGCCTTCGAAGTACGGCGTGGTGCCCTCAGCGGCGATCTTCTTATTGAAGAGATCGGTCAAGAATTCCAGCGCCGCCAGACCGGGGTCTTCATCAAATGTGACCGACCGCCCGTCCTCCGCGAAGAACTCGCCCCCGGCCTGCCAAAGCACCGGATTGAACCACGAGTTCAGCGTGTTCTTGCTGGTGGTCACGGTTAGACCGAACTGGTCGGAGCCATCCGCATTCTTCTTGGTCAATTGTCTTGCCACTTCCGCCACGTCATCCCACTGGGTGGGCGGCTCGTTGATGCCGGCGTTCTCGAAGATTTCCTTGTTGTAGAGGGGAATGTTCACGCTCTGCCGGTGCGGGAGGAAGTGCAGGACCCCGCTAAAAGTGCCAGCCTCGACGATACCGGGGAGATAGGCGCCCAAATCGCCAAAGTCTCCCGCTTTGGCTGCGGGACCGAGATCCGCCAGGAAGCCGCGGTCAGCGTACATGGCGACAAAGTCGAGGAAGCCTTGCATGAGCGCCGGCGGCGCGCCGGCCGCCACCGAGGCCGGGAATTTCTCGCCACGGAAATTGCCGGCCGGCTGGGATTGCACGACCACGGCTCCCGGATGCATTTCCTGAAACGCGTCCAGCACCACCCCCGGCAGGTATTGGGAGCTAAAGCCCCATACGTGAAAGACTCCGGTGATCCCCGCCGGCTCCTCTGGCGCCGCAGGCGCGTCACTCTCCGGCGCCTCCGGCGCCGCCACCGTCTGCACCTGGCCGCAGGCAGCGAGCAGACTCGCTCCAATACCTACGCCAACTCCCGCCAGCATCTGCCGTCTACTCATACGCGCCATGGTGCCACCTCCTAATGTGTGACAATGCTAAACCGGGCGTGCGCAACCTGTCGCGTTGAGCCGGAAACCTGCGGCGGACATTGCCCATGCGGCAGGCTTCCAGCATTCAGCACCACTGAAGCGCCGACACCCGAAGACTATCTTGTCAACGAGTTTGAAATGCAAGTATCTCTTATTCGTCAACACTGGGAGTGTACCCACCCTAATTCGCAAAGTCAAGAGTATGGCTGCACAGCAGTGAGGTACAGTTGCAACGTCGCCGATTCCTGGGCCTAGTTTGTCTTACTCGTCAAAATCCTCGCCCTGCGGCAACGTGAAGATGAAGAGCAATGCGAAAAGGGAATGCGGCCCAGGGTATAGTCGCTCCACCACGCGTCTTAACCTGGAATACTACGTCTGCCATGCTATGTCCTGTCACGTGGCATCTGACTTCGCATAGATTTCAACTGTGAATCCATTGTCACATGCACTTGTAGTCCCTTTCTATAGGATGAGGACTACATGAACGTCCCCCAAGGGCGCTTATCGAGCACCTGGCGGGTGTAGCGCAGGAAGTTGCCGCCGATGATCTTCTGGATTTCCTCGTCTGAGTGCCCCTTGCAGACGAGGCCGACGGTCCAATAGGGCCAGTTGGTCCAGTCGAGCGCGGCGGGTTGCCAGCCGGGGAAGAAGGTGCGGTCCGTGCCGATGGCGACGTGGTCGCTGCCGGCGACGCTTATGGCGTGTTCAAGATGGCGATACCAGGTGTGGAAGGACTCCGGGCCGGCGCCGAGTACGTAGTCGATGGAATAGATTGCGATCAATCCGCCTTTTTCTGCTACAGCCTTGAGCATATCGTCGTCCGCGTTGCGGCTGACCGGTCGGCGTGGCGGCGTGGCGCCGCGGGCATACGGCTGTTGGAACACCTTTTCCAGATAGCCCCGGTTTGTGGAGTCGTCGTATACGGCCCGGCAGCCCGTGTGACTGAGAAGCACCGGTTCGGCGGAGGCTGCGATGATGTCAAACGATGATTGCTCGCCGCTGTGGGCCAGGTCCACCATGACGCCCAGTTTGTTCATGCGCCGGACTATCTGCCTGCCGAGCGGCGTCAGGCCGGTATCGCGCTCTTGCAAGTACGAACTACAGAGGCCGTTGTTCTGGATATAGGTCAGTTGGGACATGCGCACGCCGAGCGCATAGAAGAGGTCGAGGTTCCTAAGGGGGTCTGATGTTTCCGCGAAGCAGCCGACGCCGGCCAGGTGAAACATCACGCCCGGCTTCCCGCTGCGGCGTGCCTGTTCGATATCTTCAACCTTGGCGACACGCTTGAGATCGTCGCGCTGGTCATAGACGAAGTTGATCCGGCTCACGCGGTCCAAGGCCGCTTCAAACGTGTTTTCCTCGGGACCGGCAACGTCTGAGACACCCAGATCCACCCCGGCGATTGCGTAGAGCGCTCGCGACTCCTCAATCCACTGCTCGTCAAAGGCCGATTCAAAGGTCTTGCGTTTGAAGTGGATGGCGGACAAACGGCGGTTTAGCTCTTCCGGTTCCAGGTTTTGCCGGGACAGCTCTGCGCGAAACGGTTCCAGGTCTTGCCGCAGCCGGTCGCCAACAATGCCGTGGGTCGAGCTCATCTGCACGGACCCCTGGACATCGGCGACAAAGCTGTTGTAGTGCAGTTCCAAGCCGCGGCTGACTTGCGCCTTGGTGGGTTTGAGTTCGTCGAGTATGACCTGATGGCCCGCACAGATGCGTTCCAAAGTCTCTTTTCGCACGCGAAAGTCGCTGGCGCGCGCCAGCGGCGGAAAGTCGGTTGGTTGATTGGAGTCTGGATTCTCAATATTCATGACTGTCCCTTAGTAGATATAACCGAAAACTCCTATAGCGACGAATTCTAGGCATAGGGGGTTTTTCGCTGGTTTTTGTGATGCTAGTACGCTTCCCTACGCTGTCAAGACCATGACGACCGGCCCATTCCGGTCAAGGCTGCAACTCCATCCTCCGTTGGAACCTTAGGACTGCCCGCTATCCTTGGGGAATGAACCGAGCCCGCCGCAAGCGCTCCGCCGAATTAGCTCCAAACGGAAAGCTGGAGCGCTCGCTGTCTTGCGCAACCTGCAGATGGTCGTACGCTACGCGGCAGTGCCGCACCTCCCAGCTTTGCCCATCCCAGCTTACCCGCGCATAGGCGGCGCGCGTGTCGCCATCATAGGGGAAGCCCACTGAGCCCACGGTTGCGCAGCGCTGCTTATCTACCGTTCCGGAGGAAGAGTAATGAAGATGTCCGGCAAGAATCAGGTTTGCTTGCGCTGTCCCGATCAACCGCTTGGCCTCTGCCTGCGGCGTGACCGTCAGCAGGCCGAACCGGTCCGGCTCTAAGGTCAACACGGCCTCGACATCTGTCGGCGTGGCATGGACGATGAGGAGATCATCTGTGGGAGACTCTCCACCTGGGGGAGTAATGCGATGCGCGAACGGCAAGCCGGCCAGCCACGCGATGGCCTCGTCATCAAGTCGGTCACGTACCCACTGAACGCCAGGATTACTTACGCCTGGGTCGCAGATGTAACCATCGGCGTTACCACAGATCGTCGGCACAGCGAGGTTGCGAATGGCGGCCAAGACCTCACTTGGGCGTGGACCGTTGAGCGCGAAATCGCCGGCAACGACCATGGTGTCAAAGATCTGGTCCTCAAGCGTGTTCAGTACCGCTCTCAGAGCCGCCATATTGCCGTGGATATCTGCCAGCACAACGGCCACGTAGAGCATTCCTTGCGTATTCATGCTTATTTTGGCCACAGAAACGCAACCAGTGTTGCATCGATCTTCTCTCTGGCCATTGAGTCCTCTCAATTTGCACCCAACGGGTACTGCGCTAACATTGCTGACGGGTCAACTGCTGCATTTCCACCTGTCCTGTTGGGATAGGTCGCAAAGCCCGCCGGCATCGTCCTCACCCCGGGAGAGGGAATATATCTGCGTCCTTCAACTCCCCTGGACGCAAGGGGCTGGTGGAGATGGCGAATCATTCTTCTGGCGGAGAAGGCCGTTCCGGCGCCACCAGTTTCTCTTGAGAGATCGCCGTTCGCAAGTTAGAGTCCCGTCTTGCACCTCCCTCGCCAAGGCAATCTGATCCCCTCTCCCAGCGGGAGAGGGCTAGGGTGAGGGAGAATCCTTGCGGTTCAGCCTGGCTTGTCACCAGCTTAAGGCAGGTACTCAAGAGCTTCCTCCATCGCGGGAACATTCACGTGTCAACCTTGCGAGACTTCACCGCTCCACCCAGCAGTTCCAGAATGTTGCCGCCCATGATCCTCGCGTAGTCGGCCTCCGGGAACTCCCAGACTTTCACCTTTGCCATTTCGGGCAGGGGCGGATTGTAGTCGCCGCCGCCGTCCGAGCCCCAGATGAGCTTGGCCGCGCCGAGAGCGTGATAGGCCTCGCGGATCATCCACGGGCCGCTGGTGAACGACGTATCGAGCCAGATGTTGTCGTGGCGCTTGGCCACGTCGAAGAAGCGCCAGTTCATGTCCTGGTCGCGGCTGGAGCCCAGGTGGGGAATGATGATCTTCGCCTCCGGCACGGCGTCCGCCCAACGGTCCGGAAACTCCGGCCGGTGGGCGCAGCAGAGCAGGATGGGAATTTCATAACCGGCCCCAAGTTCCAGAATAGGGAGGAAGAGGTCGTCGGTGATCTCGCCTTTCACCTCACCAAAGTGCAGCTTGATCCCGCGAAAGCCCCAGTCTTCAATGGCGCGGCGCAGAGCGACCATGCCCACCGATCTCTCCTCCGGCACCATGTGGGCAAACGGTATCAGACGGTCCTCGCGGCCCTGGACGGCCTTGCGCGTCATCTCGTTCGATTCGCGGCTGGGCAGGCAGATGCTGAACACGCAGGACTTGTCCACACCCGCCTGGTTCATGTATCTGATGGTATCGTCCGGGTCCAACTCGCGCCGGTATGCATCGCCGCCTTTGATATGGACGTGGGCATCGATGATCATTTTGCAATTCCTCAACTAACGACGGGTGTCCCTGCGGCTAGTGGCGTACGCCACTAGCCGGATTCTCTTTCCGATCCCGATAAATGCACGTTTTTCGGTCATCTCAATGCTTAGTATAGCCTTACACGCAAGACAGGCGTATGTGTGAGGATCGGGGCAGGAATCCGGGCGTAATGCTATAATGGAATTAGCCCCCCACATAAGGCAACGAGGCGATTCTGGCAGTGGCGCTTACTCACTTCAATCAGTCCGGTTTGCCGCGCATGGTAGACGTGGGGCACAAGCCTGACACGGCGCGTGCAGCCACCGCGCAGGGCGCGGTCGTGATGCTGCCGGAGACGCTCACGCTGATCCGGCAACAGCAAGAGACGCCGCCGCAGGAGGCCGGCCCGCTCAAGAAGGGTAACGTGCTGGCGGTCGCGCAAATAGCGGGCATCATGGCGGCCAAGTCCACCTGGCAACTGGTGCCAATGTGCCACCCCCTGCCGCTAAGCGGGGTGGATATGGACTTTAGCCTGGACGAGACCGAGAGTTGCGTCCGCATACAGGCCACCGTGCGCACTACCGGCAAGACCGGCGTGGAAATGGAAGCGCTTACCGCGGTGAGCGTGGCCGCGCTCACCATCTACGACATGTGCAAAGCCATGGACAAGGGCATGCGCATTGAAAATGTGCAGTTGCGCCAGAAGAGCGGCGGCCAGAGCGGTGATTACGTGGCAGCGGATACCGCTGGGGCTGCGAGCGATGGCTGAGGGTTTCTAGAACGTATTGCATGAGTATGTCGCTCGGTGTAGACCTGCCCTGCGACAGGCCCAGGGCGAACGAAAGCGGGGGTGCTTGATACCGGCGATAAAGCATTGGACGTATGCTGCAATTCCCCGGCTGATCGCCCCTCGACAGACGCAGAGCCTGCCCCGTACTCGATCCGGCGTGTCGACAAGATTCGGAGCGAATGAAAAAGGCAAGAATCCGTTTGTGCTGAGTGCTGCGCGAAGCCCTTGTCAAAGCACAATTTGGCGGTCGAACCGATTCGTGGGATAGCTTCTGGTCTGGTTAGCGCCACGACACGTAGCGCACCGGCTCTGTTTTGCCGGCCTCTACGTACCCGGCAGCGGGCGCAGGTTACAAACCTACGCTACCGGAGTGAAACCGGGTCATCTACGAAGTCAGTCGATAGGACCTGCTTGCGCAACAGTAACGGAGCGGTCCTCGCATTACGGAAAATCAGAATCTCGAGCGCCCTTTCTGACCCCAAGGAGAGCGTATGGCAGATACCCTTGACCCCAATTTGGAAGCCGTGAATCCGGTAAACATCGAAGACCAGATGCAGTCGGCGTACTTGGACTACGCCATGAGCGTCATCGTCTCCCGCGCGTTGCCGGACGTGCGCGACGGCCTCAAGCCCGTACAGCGGCGCATTCTCACCTCCATGCAGGAGCTCAACGCCCGCCCCGGCACCGCCTACAAGAAGAGCGCGCGTATCGTCGGCGATACGATGGGGCGCTACCATCCCCACAGCAACGAGCCGATCTACGACGCGATGGTGCGCATGGCGCAGCCATTCAGCATGCGCTACCTCTTGATAGACGGCCAGGGAAATTACGGTTCGGTTGACGGCGATCCGCCGGCGGCCATGCGCTACACTGAAGCGCGCCTGACCCCCTTGGCAATGGAAATGCTGGCCGACATCGACAAGAATACGGTCGAATTTGCCCCCAACTTTGACGAGACGCTGAAAGAGCCGACGGTTTTGCCGAGCAAAGTGCCCAACTTGCTTGTCAACGGCGCCGCCGGCATTGCCGTGGGCATGGCCACCAGCATCCCGCCGCACAATCTGGTCGAAGTGGTAGATGCGCTTACCTTCCTCACCGGCAAAATCGCTGCGGGCCAAGAGGATGATGTTGGCGTGGAAGACCTGATGCAATTCGTCAAGGGGCCGGACTTCCCCACCGCCGGCACCATCGTCGGCACTGAGGGCATTCGTGAAGCCTACGCAACCGGACGCGGCCGCGTCATCGTGCGGGCGCGAGCCCGCATCGAGGAGATGCGAGGCAATCGCTTCCGCATTGTCGTCACGGAGTTGCCGTACCAGGTCAACAAAGCCGCGATGCTGGAACGCATGGCGCAACTCGTGCGGGAAAAGAAGATCGAAGGTATCAGCGAGTTGCGGGATGAATCCGACCGCTCCGGCATGCGTGTTGTGATCGAACTGCGGCGCGACGCCTTCCCGCAGCAGGTGCTCAACCACCTATACCAGCACACCGCGATGCAGTCCTCGTTCTACTGCAACATGCTGGCGCTGGTAGACCAGCAACCGCGGGTGCTCAGTCTCAAAGCGCTCCTGCGGGAGTACATCCGCTTCCGGCAAGAGGTCGTCACGCGGCGCACGCAGTACGAACTGGAACGCGCCCGCGAGCGCGCCCACATCTTGATGGGCCTAATAATCGCACTGGATAACCTGGATGAGGTCATTGCGACAATTCGCAGGTCCCGCAACGCGCAGACCGCGCGGAATAACCTGCAACGGGAATTTGGCCTCAGCGAGAAACAGGCTAACGCCGTGCTTTCGATGGAATTGCGCCGGCTGGCCGCCATGGAGCGCAGGGCTATTCTCGACGAGTATGAGGAGATAAAGCAGACGATTGCGCGCCTGGAGACGATTCTCGGCGACGTAGCCGAGGTCTTTGCCATCATCACGCAGGAACTCGTGGCGCTCAAGGACAAGTTTGGTGACGAGCGGCGCACGGTCATCGCTGAAGACGGCAATGCCAGTTTCTCGCAGGAAGACTTGGTGCCCAAAGAGGACGTGCTGCTCACGCTTACCGAGCGCGGCTACATCAAACGTCAGCCTGCGGGCGAATTTCAGGCCCAGCGGCGCGGCGGCAAGGGCATCATCGGCATCTCGACCCGCGCGACCGACGCCGTGCAGACCATTCTCCTCGTCGATTCCCATGACTGGATGCTCATCGTCAGCGACCGCGGCCGTGCCTACACGTTGCGCGCCTATGAGATTCCCGAGGGCACCCGCACCTCACGCGGCCAGAACATGGTGAATCTATTGCAAGGAATTACCCGCAACGAGCGTATCACGGCCATTGTGCCGGTGCCTTCGTTTGAAGAGGCCGAAGGCGCGTTCATTACCATGGTGTCCATAGCGGGGCAGATCAAGCGGACGCGGCTTAGCGCCTTTGCCAACGCGCGGACGAACGGCGTCATCGCCATGAACGTGGCTGACGACGATGCCGTGTACTCGGCGATTCTCACCGATGGCAAGCAGGAAGTGATCCTATTTACGTCACGGGGTCTCAGCATACGCTTTCCCGAAGCCAATATCACCGCCCATTCCCGTACAGCCGGCGGGGTGAACGGCATCTCGCTCGGAGAAGGCGATCGGTTAGTGGGCATGGCGCTGGTGGAGCCCAAGAGCGACGCACTGCTCATCACCGAGCACGGCTACGGCAAGCAGGTGGACATGGAGGAATTTCGTGTTCAATCCCGGGGTGGAAAAGGCCTTATTGCCCTGAAGGTGGATGAGAAGAGCGGCCCCGTGGTCGGCGGCCGCATTGTCACGCAGGACGATGACGAGATCTGCCTCATTACCCGCAAGGGCCAGATTACGCGCGTGCCGCTCACCGAGATTAAACGGCTCGGCCGGACTGCCCGGGGCGTGATCGTCATGCGCATGCGCGCGGAGGGAGATACCGTGGCCGGCGTGACCCTCATACCCAAACCCGGCAACCGGCAACGCGCTCTCTTTACCTAAAGGCCGCCATTAGGGTTGTTGCCCCGAGGCGGACGAACGGCGACATCAACTGCCGCTGCATTCCTGTTATCTCTCTTGGCATCGCAGGCACACCGTCGCACTGTTTTCGATTGACAGAGTCTTGCCTTCTACGGCAGTATGCGGATAAGGATGGTCTTTCAAGAGAGCTGGCGGCGCGTGAAGACGTCGCCAATGGCGTAGGGTACATTCGGCTCATTACCCAATGAAGCCAATTACATTGCCAGCCGAGAGAGCAAGCAAATGAGCATAGACACCCACAAGGCGGTAAAGACCCTCACGGGCGCAGGTTTCAGTGAGACTCAAGCAGAAGCCTTGATTGAAACGATGGGCGATTCGCGTGATGTGCTGGCAACCAAAGCCGACATGCAAGAACTAGCACACATGACCTCGGCCGACATGCAGGAACTGGCGCGCGCAACCAAAGCCGACATGCAGGAACTGGCGCAAATGACCAAAGCCGACATGCAGGAACTGGCGCAAACGACCAAAGCCGACATGCAGGAACTGGCGCAAACGACCAAAGCCGACATGCAGGAACTGGCGCAAACGACCAAAGCCGACATGCAGGAGCTGGCGCAAACGACCAAAGCCGACATGCAAGAACTGGCGCAAATGACCAAAGCCGACATGCAGGAGCTGGCGCAAACGACCAAAGCCGACATCGCCGCCGTGCGTGCCGACTTCAAGACCGAGCTGAAGGACTTGGAGTTGCGGCTTGAACAACGGCTGAATCGCCAGACGATACAACTGGCAGGGTTAGCGATCGCGGCAGGAGGTGTGGTGGTGGCAATCCTGAAATGGTTCCCGTAGCGCACAAATGGACTTCTAGACTTCCCAGAAACCACGAGGTGAGAGAGAAGCACTATGGCGCGAGCAAGAGCAAAGAAACGCAAAACACAGCGTAGCAGGTCCTCGGCCCGGGCGTGGCGGAAGTGGGTCATTCCCGCGGTAGTGGTGTTTTTCATCCTTGCGCTCGTGGTACCCACCGTCCTGCCCGGCCTCATTGGGAATCCCGCGCCGGCGAGCAGCAGCGCGCTGCCGACGGAGGACATGGGTGAATCCCAGCAGCGCAGTGTGCTGGAGGTAGGCGCGGCTGCCCCTGACTTCTCGTTGGAGGACACGGAAGGGGGGACGGTGAGCCTCGACTCGCTCGCGGGCAAGCCGGTGGTCGTTGCCTTCTTTGCCCCGTGGTGCCCGCACTGCCAGGACGAAGCGCCGCGGCTCAATGAAATCCACGCCCAGTACGGCGACCGCGTACACATCGTCTCCATCAGCGCGACCCCGTATGGGAAGGATTATCCGGCTGACAGGCGGCACATCACGGCGGGCGATATAGAGTGGTTCCAAAAGGAGTACGATGTCACCTACCCGCTCCTTTTCGACCCCAGCCTTCAAGTGGCCAGCGCTTATCAAATCGCCTCGTTCCCGACGACGTACCTGCTGGATTCAGACCACAAGGTAGTCGAAGTGTTCGAGGGCGGGAGACCGGTTGCCGATTTCCAGCAAGTCTTGGATAGGATACTCGGCGAATAGCAATGCTTTTCTTGCTGTGTTCAGGCGCTTGACGCCTCGAGTATTTCCGGCTCACTGTAAAGAGTTGGAATTAGCAAGAACAGGCAGTCAAGGTACCGCAAATCCAAGGCGCAGCAATACTGCATTGCGAGGACGGCAGTATTCGCGCTGTTTGGCGACAAGCGTCACTGAGCGTGTCGAGAAAGCTTCAAGACCGTTCGTGCTGAGTTGGCCTGTGCTGAGCTTGCCGCAGGATCGCAGGGTCGAAGCATGATCGGTAATCGCAAGTCCGCCTGACTTTGCACAAACGGCCGGGAAGTACGGAGCACTTGCTTGCCATTAGCCCTTTGGCGCTGGCTATCCCGCTTCGCTTGAATTCTTGGCGCCCACTTCCGCTCGGCTGCGGACAATCTCCACGCCCGGCATACCCGATCGTCCCGTGGAGGGAAAAAGTGCCGGCTTGCCGATGCGCACACGCACCTCGTCACACGCGGGAAAGGCTGTGAGCAGCGCGGCGGCAATGCGGGCCGCCAAGTGTTCCAGGAGCTTGCACGAAGTTTCTTCCACCACCATGGCGACCTGTTGGTAGACTGCGCCATAGTCGATGGTGTCCCGCACGCTGTCGCTCGCGCCCGCCCGGCGCAGGTCGCACCGTAGGTGTAAGTCGAAGCGGAGCACCTGGGGGGTGTCGCGCTCCTCGTCCGATACCCCAATGTGCGCGGGCAAGCGCATGCCCTCTATGAAGACGGAGTCCGGTGTCACTGGCGTTTGTCCATGCAGTCCATGTCTGTCGGCGAACGCGGCTAGTTTTGCTCGCCCTGGCGCGCTTCTCTTTTCTCGGCGGCAATTTCCGGATTAACCCCGGAATCGGCTAATGCGCGGCGTCGGGTGACCGTTGGCGGACCGCTTCGAACAGCAAGACGCCCGCAGCCATTGCCACGTTGAGGGACTCCACGCCGCGCGCAAGCGGGACCGACGCGGCGGCGGTCTGCAAACTGACGCCCAGATCGCTGGCGCCGTGGGCCTCCGCGCCCACGATAAGCAACGTCGGCTGCGTCCAATCAACTGAATCGTAACGCGCCCCGTCCTGGGCCGCCGCCATGACGCGCTGCGGCAACAGACCTGCGCACGCGCGCACTGCGCTCTCACTGCGGAGATTGAGCAGCGCGGTACGAAAGTGAGCGCCCATGGCGCCGCGCAGCACCTTTGGATTGTACGGGTCGACGCTGCCGGGGCCGAAGATCACGCCGTCGGCGTTTGCGGCCGCGGCGGCACGGAGGATCATGCCCGCATTCCCCGGATCCTGCACGCCGTCCAGGAGCACCGCCAGAGTAGCAGTGGGGCCCAACGCAGCTTCTTCCGGCATCAAGCACACCGCCACAACGCCCTGGGGGGAATCCGTGTCGGCTACAGCGGCAAAAACGTCGGGCGTCACGTGCGTGAGGGCGTAGTCGCCGTCGTCGCGGAGGTCGTCGAGGAACACACGGCTGCGCGCGTGCGCGGTTAGCAATTCGGGACAGACGAAGAGCGTTGCAACCCGCCCGGCGGCCAGCGCCTCTTCCACCAAGCGCACGCCTTCCACCACAAACGCTCCCGCTTCCCGCCGCTCCCGCGACGATTGCAGTAACGCCCGCACCCGTTTGATCTGCGGGTTGTCCTTACTCATGATGTAGTGCGGGACTGTACTCATGCAACACGCACCGGTAACTGGATTTTGTCTGTTTTCACGTTACTCCTTATACACCGATGGACCGCGCACGCGCGGCTTACCCACGGTGCGGCCTCACTCCCTTGCGCTCATGATCCTCAGCGCCGCCGGCACGTGGCAGCGATGGGCAAGCCCTCTCGCGCAGCGCCGCGCGCTTCCGGCGCAAAAAAGATGGATTCCCGCGCAAGCGGAATTAACGGCTGCAGTGCCTCTCAACCTAGTATACCGTGCCCGCACCCGCGGCATACCGAGCGCATGCGCGGCATACCGGAGAGCGCTACGCTTCCGATCCAACCAATAACGTGCGGAGTTCCGTACACTGGGTCAAAAACGCCGGCGCCGCGCGGTAGGCGTGGGGGTCGTCGTGGCGGTTCTCGAATATTGTCGTCGCGGCGGAGGGCGGCTGGTTGAGCACCAACACGCGCTGGCCGAGAAATACCGCTTCCTCGATGTTGTGAGTTACGAGCACGGTGGTGAGGCCGTGTTCCAGGATCAGCTCCAAGACTACGTTCTGCAAGCGCTCGCGGGTGAGGGCGTCAAGCGAATTGAACGGCTCGTCCATAAGCAGCAGGTTTGGCTGAAAGACGAGGGTCCGGGCGATGGCAGTGCGCTGGCGTTGCCCGCCGGAGAGTTGGGCGGGATAGTGGTCGCGGAGTGCCGTGATGCCGAGGCGCTCCAGCCAGTTGGCGACCTGCTCAGCTTGCTGTGCTTTCGGCACGCCGCGCAACTGCAAGCCGAGCCGCACATTGTCCCACACCGTCGCCCACGGCAACAGGCCGTAGTCTTGCAGGATCAGTCCGGTGGTACTGCTCGGGCGCGGTCTCTCCACCGGCTTGCCGTCTACGCGGACGTTCCCTGACTGGGGTTGGCGCAGGCCGGTGAGCAGGTAGAGCAGCGTCGACTTGCCGCAGCCGGAAGGGCCGATCACGGCCCAAGCATCGCCGGGCGTGATCTGCCACGAGAAGTCGCGAAAGATCGGCTGGCCTTCTTGGTACGCAAAAGTAGCGCCCTGAAGTTCGGCGCGGGGTGTAACGGTGGCAGCGTCGGCGGCACTTTTCACTTGTTGCACGTCCTGACACTGTACACCCATTGGCTTGCTCCGGTCACAGTGCACAGTGCGGGCAGTTCACAGCGGGATTTGGTCATTTGCTCGCAGATTCACCACACCAAGTCGCGCGCTTCAACAGGCTCAGCGCGAACGGCCACGGCAAGTGCAATCGCTAGCAGTTGGACTGCACTGCATCCAATTCAGTCAAGATGACCTACCCCGGCAAGAATCGCGTATCTACCAAGTCCTCATAAGGAATCGCCTCTTGTAGGAGGCCGCGTTCCACTGCCCACTGGCCTACTGCCTCGAACTCTGCCTGCGGCACTACCGCGGCTGCGGGGAACTGAGGTACCGAAAACTTGCCAAACAGCGGGGGCGGAATGCGGCCGCGCGCTTCCATCAGGTCCTGGTAGTTGCCCGGATTGCTGTTGATGCGGTTGACGCCGGCTTCGAAACCATCCATGAAGCCGCGCACGGTATCTTCCTGGCTCGCGATGACATCGCTGCGGAACGAGAGGAGCGAGGCGCCGAACTGGGTTTCGGCGTCATCCCTTATCAGGCGCGAGCCAGCCGTCGCAATGCTCAGGCTGACGAGCGGCTCCGGCAGCACGGCAGCGGTCACGTTGCCCTGGCCGAGCATCTCCAAACGCAGGGGAATGCTGGGCACGGCCAATTTCTCAACATCGTCGTGGCCAAGTCCCACGGTGCCAAGCATGCGGTCGAGCACGTACTCGATGATGGTGTTGGGCGAGATGGCGATCTGCTGGCCCTTCACGTCCTCGATCTTCTCGATGTCGGAATTCTCGCTTGCCAAGAGGGCAAACAACGAGAGCTGCGGTGTGGAGCGCAGAATTACCCGCACGTTACGGGTGAAGTCCTGGTCGCGATTCAGGGCCGTCGCGGAGACAAAGTCGTTGAGCACGCCGTCGACTTGCTTCGACGTGTAGGCGGTGTCGCGCTCCAGCGCGCTGGAAAACGGGACCAGTTCAACTTCGAGATTCTCGGGAAACAAGCCTTCCTGTTCCGCCACGTAGACCGGCAGCATATCGATAAGCGGCAGATCGCCGATGCGGAGTTTCGTCGGTTCCGCCGCAGCCTCCGCCGCCGCTTCATCAGTGGTAACCGTGACGCGACCGCAGGCTGCAAGTAGCGGGAGCGCCAACGCGCCGGTAGCCGCTCCGCGAAGTAGTGTCCGTCGTGTGAAAGCCAAGACCTCAACCTCCTTTTTGCATTTGTATGGGTGCAGGATACCGCACTTGTGAATGCAAGCACAAATGCCTGGAGTACGGAATTGGCAAGTGGTGTTGCGCTGAGAAACGCAGGCAACGGGCGGTGTCATCGCCCCTTTTCCGGGGCAGATGCACGCCTAGGTCTAACGGTGGTAACGCAAGTGGTCGGGCAGGGCGTCCGGGAAACCCAGCAAGGTGAGCGCGCGGCCCACGCTGAAATCCACCATGTCCTGTATGTCTTTGGGGTGGTTGTAAAACGTGAGCATGGGCGGCACGATGGTGACCCCCAAACGCGCGAGCTTCAGCCAGGATTCGAGGTGAATCGCCGAAAGGGGTGTTTCGCGGGGCATGAGCACGAGCGGTCTTCCCTCTTTGAGCGTCACTTCTGCCGCGCGGTGCAGCACGTTCATGCAGATGCCGTTGGCGATGGCCGCCGCCGAGCCGGTGCTGCACGGGACGATGATCATCCCCGCCGTGAGCAGGCTGCCGCTGGCGATCAGCGCCGCCTCGTCGTGCACGTCCACCAGCGTTACGTCGCCGTTCTGCGACCAGCGGGCGGCGGCTTCATCCAGCGATTCGTTGAGTTCTTGCTGCCAGACCAGCCGGCCGTTGTTGCTGCACGTCACGTAGAGCGGCACGCCGTGCGCCGCCAGCCACGTGATGCAACGCTCGGTCAATGCCGCGCCGCTCGCCGCCGTGATACCGACGACAACAGGCAGATAGGAATCTAGGTTCTTCACTCATATGCGCTTTCGCGTTTTCTCGAATTGTCCTGGCACAAATTGCTATAAATTGCTCGGAAGCAGCAAGCTCGCGTCTTTCTCGCAAGCCCTACGTCATGGCACGGAGGCCTATCCGACCCACTCCAGCGCCCGACTGGAAAGAACATTCGCGCCTTGCCGGGCCTCAACCGAGACACTCTTTGCCTCCTGCCAAGCCCACCCAGAAAAGTCCTTTGTTTGCTGCCAAGCGGTCGAAGCCGGTTCAATTCCCACTCTCTGCGCCCATGCCGCACTCAGACTATAGAAACGAACTCCTAACAGGGCGAAACTGGCTACTGCCATGGGCAACGCTAGAGCGCTCAGCACCGGAGTGAAGGGAGGAAAAACGAATGCCAAACCAACGACAAGCCCAGAAATGACCACAGCAAGCGCAACCCGCTTGCCGAGGCGTGTCAACACTCTTGCATGAAGTTCGGCTTTGTTTATTTCTCCATCGTAATACCGCAAGCCTTCTTCCATCACGGCGAATACGCCCTCCACCACAGCCGCAACGAGGGCCGCAGTAACCACGACCGAAGCTGTCTGCGTTACTGCATGGCGAAATGCCTCAGAATTCAACGCCTGCTGCGCCAGCGCAAAATCCTCCCTCGTCATCGTCTCTGCGCTTCTAGCCTGGTTAATGCTACTTTCCTCGAAGATGCCGTTGCTAGCGCTATTGCTGCCACCCATGCTCCACGGCACAATGTGACTCCAATCCCGTCCACTACGAAACTCCTGCAACGCTTCCGGCCCAGCCATGCGGATAGCGCGTGGAATCGTCTCCCATACCGCCTCCGCTCCCGCTAAATCCCGCAACTCGCCGCGCGTGCCCGCACGCTGGTAATAGTCGATGAGATTAGTTGGCAGCGCATTGAAGTCAAGATTACTCAGCCAACTGTTCGCAAACGTGCCCGCTACCCAGAACTGCAATGCGCCGGTTCGTATGTGCTGCTGCACGTCGGGAGTCTCAGCCGCCGGAGTCAGTCCTTCGAGCTTGACGATAGCCGTGTCTCCGTTTTGGCCCGGGACAGGCTTGCGCAGACGCCGCCTCAACGCGTTAGGGACGGCATCGGCAGAAAGAATGGCGGCAGTCACTGGGCGACGGAGGAGAGTCTTGGCGTTGGGCATCACTAAACGGCCTCCTTGCAACGGCACTATATTGGAAATTGCTACTCTCGACTTATACTTTTGCGCAGTATTATACCATGATTTGTGCGATTTTTCAAGTTAAAGTATAATGTTTTCCTATATGTTCCCTCTCAGTTTCCTAGTCCTCTGCTTTGAGTCTGAGCAGCAATTCCTTACGAGTGCTAACAGTGTCGCCACGGTTTGAACACCGTACATGCTACTGACTGTCGACTCCCAACCTGAGCCGAGAGGTAATACAACGCCTGATCGCATCAAAGTAGCGCGGTGGGCATCTCAAAGTGTCTCGGTCTGGACTAGAATTCCAAGATATTCGCCCGGTAAGGCCCAACTCACGCTTAACCTTCGCAATGCAGCATGTCTTTACCGAGGATGGTTGGACACCGAACTCTTGAGCTGCACACTCCTGGATTTCTCTGTAAGTCGGCATTGAACTCACGATGGGCCTCCAATCTAACTGGTCTTTCAGCTATTCATAGTCAGTAGAGCACAGGCACCTAATGGGCTAATGGTGGTGCAAAGCTAAGAAAGTGATTGTGGATGCAACGTAATGAAGCACAGCGGCGATAGTCAATTCTCTGAATTAGCCGATGGTAGGATCAGCTTACAGAAACTTCCCCCGCCCCTGTATCGGCAGCGTCATCACCACCTCTTCGCCGTGGCAGAGGTGGTACTCGTCGTGGGCGGCAATGGTCGTATCGCCGTGCATGGGCAGGAGTTCCACCGGGTCGCCGGGACGGATGGGGTGGCCGGTGTCTTCCAGGCGGATGCAGGCGTTTTCCTCGCCCTCACGGTAGAATTCGCAGTCGGGAATGCTGAGCACCAGCGGCATGCCAAACTCGTTGGTGAGGGACTTCATGCCCACGTCCACCACCACGCGCTCCGGTATGGGACGGCTTATCACCGTGCATGTCACGGTGAGCGCACAGCGGAATTCCGGTCGCAGCGGCCGGTAGCGTCCGTCCATGAATATGTATGAACCGGGCTGTAGCTCGGTGATGCCGGGGTATTTGCCGGTCAGGTCGTAGGTGCCGGTACCGGCGGCGGAGACCGTTGGCACGGGAATGCCGTGTGCGCGAATTAGCTCGGCGCTCCCCACGAGTTTCTCCTGATCTTCGTGCACCATCCGCTTGCGTTCGTCGTCGTCCTCGATGAACATGCAGTGGCCCTCATAGCCCATCACGCCGGCGAATACCACGCTTTCGAGTTCCATGATGCCGCGCGCCAATAGCAGCGTCGGCTCGCCGGGGGCGGTGCCGCAGCGCAGCGAGCCGCTATCCACCTCGATGAGCAGATGCAGCGTGCTGCCCATGTCCATGGCGGCGCGCGCCGCCGCCGCGGCGCAGGGCAGATTGTCCACTGCCAGCGTGATCTTGGCGTAGTGGGCGAGACCGGCCAGTTGGCGCAACTTGCGCGGGTCGGCAATTTCGTTCGTCACCAGGATATCCTTGATGCCGCCTGCCACCATTACTGCCGCTTCGCTGAGCTTTGCCACGCAGATTCCCACCGCTCCTTGGTCCAACTGCATGTGCGCAAAGAAGGGGTTCTTGTGCGTCTTCGCGTGTGGACGCAGGTCCACGCCGGCCTCATTGGCGAAGTCCTGCATGGTGCGCAGATTGTGGCTGACCGCAGCCATATCGATGCAGAGCGCCGGGGTTGGGAGATCGAATTTATTCACGGTGTATTTGCTCCAAGGGGACTATCTGGCTTCTTGAGGGGAGACCTTTCCGATATGCGCTTGTACACGCGCGGAAACCTATTGGGCGGTAGCGGGAGACCTGTCCGCGCCTAGGCCGCCGTTACCTTTCGACAAGCTCTGGGCGAACGGCTGTACTTCGCGATAACTTCGTACCGCTCCTGCTTCAACCCTTCGTCAAGCTCAGGGCAGACAGACTCAGTGCGAACGGACGTATTAGTTGTTGACTTGGCACTAAGTATATAGCTGTCCGCGTCCGATTGTAACAAAGGCGCTCTTCAAGATGTCATAGCAAGCTTGTGCCTGAAGACTATCCGTAATGCCCGTGCGTCAAAGCGCGGCAACCGAATACGGTATACTCCTAACAGCATAGGTAATCGCAAACGCAGTACAGCCAGTCTGAGCAATCTCGGAGGTAAGAACACACTATGGTTATCGATGTCCACACGCACACGTGCCGTGGGCGGTGGAGTATGGGAAACGCGCTCACCATGTCGGCGGACCAGATGGTGAACCGCATGGACAAGATGGGCGTGGATATGTCAGTGCTGTTGCCGCTGGAGAGTCCGGAGTCGTTTCCGGAATACTTCCTGACGGCGGAGGCGCTGGAGGACTGGAAGCGGTACCCGGAGCGATTCATCCCGTTTGGCGTCATCGATCCGCGCAACTCCGTCAACAAACGTATGTTGCTGGAAAGAATGGTCGCCAGGGGCATCATGGGCTTCGGCGAACACAAGAACGGTTTGGCAATTGACGATCCCCGCGCCATTGAGCTTTTTGCCCTTGCCGGTGAGTTCGACTTGCCCGTGATGCTGCATCTGGACCTCAACCTCTGCACCGACGAGGACGGCCAGCCGGGGATGGAACGCGTACTCAAGGAATGCCCCAATACGGTCTTCATGGGTCACGGCCCGGCGTGGTGGGCGGAGATTTCCGCCGACTTCAAGCGCGCCAGCAGGGTCGGCTATCCTCCGGGCAAGGTTACGCCCGGCGGCAGTACGGAGCGCTTGCTGCAGGAATACCCGAACATGTACGGCGATCTTTCAGCAGGCTCAGGCTTCAACGCCATCTCGCGCGACCCCGACTTTACACCCGGGTTCATTGACCGCAACTGGCAGAAGCTGATGCTCGGCACCGATTACCTCCACCCCTGGCAACCGCTGCCCCAAGTTGAATTCCTGCGCGAATTCCCCATGAGCGACGAGCAGCGTGAGGCGATCATGGGCGGCACGGCGGAGAAAGTCATCTTGAAGGATAAGCATCTGCATACCAAGAAGCGGTGATTTTATCTCTTTACCCGCCAACTCAGTAGTCAGGCCCGTCACTCCGGCGGAGGCCGGAGTACAGGTACGGGGCAAGAATGCAGTTTCCCGCCGGACTTGAAAGGCCTCAACAGTCGGTGCGCACACAGAAGATGGATTCCGGCTTTCGCCGGAATGACGGGGCAATTGGTCTGCATAAACACAGGAAACTCTCGAGCGAGCGGGGACATCAGTAGAAAGAGTGGTCGGGCGGCTTGCCCTATAGCGATTTGAAGATGCGTAGGGGCACGACATGTCGTGCCCCTACAGTGAGCGCAATGTGGCGCCGGTAGCCGACAGTTAGGAGAAACTGAACATGGCAACGAAAATCGAACGCTTGGCGGTAGACGGCGGTGAGCCGGTGCGCACCACACCCATGGAAACCGGCTATCCCGGCGCGCGCCTCATTGGTGATGAGGAAAGGGAACTCATTCTAGAGGTGCTGGAGCGTCGGGCGCCGTTCCGCTTCTACGGCGTGAACGAGCCGGATAAGGTAGCGGCATTAGAGCGTGAAGCGGCCCGCATGATGGGCACGTCGTACGCCCTGGGGGTGACCTCCGGCACCGCGGCCTTGAAAGTCGGCCTAAAGGCGCTGGACATAGCCCCCGGCGACGAGGTCATAGTCCCGGCGCTCACCTTCATCGCCTCGCCCGGCACCGTGGCGGCACATCATGCGATACCGGTATTTGCCGACGTTAATGAGTCGTACACGCTTGATCCTGACGACATCGAAAACCGCATCACGTCACGCACCCGCGCTATCATGCCGGTGCACACGAGCGGAGTTGCCGCTGAGATGGATACCATCATGGACATTGCGCGGCGGCACGACCTCCGCGTGATCGAGGACTGCGCACAGTCGGCGGGCACGGCCTACAAGGACAAGCCCATCGGCGCGTGGGGCGACGTGGGCGCGTTTAGCCTGCAGGTCAACAAGATCATCACCGCAGGTGAAGGCGGCTTTGTCACCACTAGCGATCCGGCAATGTTCGAGCGCGCCGTACGCTACCACGACCACGGCAACTACCGCTTTGGGCGCATGTCTGTGGAAACGAGCGCACCGGACGACACCATGGGCGATCTCACTGCGTATCCGCCGGGGCAACTCGACGCTTTCCCGGGCGAGGTCTACCGCATGGGCGAGCTTGCCGGGGCGCTCGCGCTGGCGCAACTCCGCAAGTTGCCGGGGATCATCGACCGGATGCGACACGCGCACGACACCATCAAGAGCGAGACCCAGGGACTGCCCGGCGTGACTCTCCGCCACCTGCCCGATCCCAACGGCGTCGCGGGCGTAGCGTTCGGCCTGCTGCTGGACGATCCCGCCAATACCGGACCCTTTGTAAAGGCACTCCGCGCGGAGGGCATCCCGGCGCGGCACGTGTACGGCGGCAAGCCGGTCTACACCAGCGAAGCGCTGCAGAATTACCGTCCCGCAGTTGGCTCCCTTACTCAAGAGTACGGCCCCGGCCTGTGCCCGCGCACGGAAGCGATCATGGCCCGCGCCGTGCTTGTCAGCATTGCGCCGAGCTACACAGAGGAAGACTGCGCCGACGTGGTCCACGGCCTCTGGAAGGTTGCCACCCAGGTGCTTGCCTGAGTTCCAATCGTATCCGCTACATCCCGCCATCGGACCTACGGGCTTTGGCGTGGTCTTTGCAAAGCGAGACTTGCGCATAGTCCAAGTTCCCACCAAACCTCTGGGCTCAGCAGAACTGTGCAGGAAGCCAGGTGAGGCTAGTGCCGCTCGTGCCAGCGCCGGTACATTGCGCAGTGCATTAATCTGCGGCAAGTGGTTTATAGTATAGAGAGCCGTGGTCGCGAATCAGCGAGCGACTCACAGATCGAGGCAGCCAACCAGGTTAACGGTAAGATGCAGACTCTGCAGAGCACGCGCGCGGAAGCGCAGGTAGCACGCACCCGAGACGCCGGCATGGTAATGATCATTCGCAACGTGCCGCCTGACTGGGCGGTGCCCATCGGCGAGGCGCTGCTGGCGGCGGAGGTAGACGTGATGGAAATCACGCTCAATACGCCGCACGCGTTGGAGATGATTGCCGCGCTGCGCGCGGCGCTGGGCGAGCAGATGGCAATTGGCGCCGGCACCGTGCTCTCGGTGGCGGATGCGGAGAACGCACGCGCCGCCGGCGCCGAGTTTTTCGTGTCGCCGCATCTCGATACGGAGATTGTGCGGTTTGCGAACGAGCGCGACTGCATGGTGGTCCCCGGCGCGTTCACCCCCACTGAGGTGTTTACGGCCCTGCGGGCGGGGGCGCACATTGTGAAGGTGTTTCCCGCGAATATCGTCGGCCCGCAGTTCTTCAAGGATTTGCAGGGACCGTTCGGTCAAATCCCGTTGCTGCCGACCGGTGGGATCACTACTGAGAATGCCGCTACGTACATTCAGCATGGTGCGCTGGCGCTGGGCGTCGGCGCCGGACTCCTAAACTGGCAGGGCTTAGATGCCCGGTTCGAGCGTGTGACGGCAGCGACACGGGCATTGCGCGCGGAAATCGTGCGGGCGCGGCAGGAGAGCGAAAACAGGTAGCACGAGCCCGCCACCAGCGGCGTGTTGCGGTCTCGACCGGCCGGCAGCTTGGCCGATGTGTCCAAGTCGTTGCCCTATGAAGAGTAGATCACCCTTGTGGAAACCTGTATTGCAGAGGCCTGGCGATACCGCATCGTCCAAGCCAGCGGCGCTCTGCATGATTGAAGGAGAAGCGTAGACAGCAAATGCCACCCACGTTTAAAGACCTGCGTGAGTTTATTGGGTTCCTCGAAGAGAGAGGCGAGCTACAGCGCATCACGGCGCCGGTAGACCCGGAGCTGGAGATTACGGAGATTACCGACCGCGTGACCAAGGCAGGCGGACCGGCGCTGCTCTTCGAGAACGTGCAGGGCTCGGAGGTGCCGCTCCTCATCAACACGTTTGGCTCGGAACAGCGCACGGCGTGGGCATTGGGTTCGGACACATGGGAAGAATTGCCGCAGAAGCTGGAGAGCCTGCTTGGAATCGTGCTTGGGGGTCCGCCGGAAGGAATCGGCGCCAAGCTGCAAGCCGGTGGTGAGCTCCTTAAATTGGCAAGAATCGCGCCCAAGGCTGTCGACGCCGCGCCGTGCCAAGAGGTAGTGCTAACCGGTGACGAGGTAGACCTCGGCATGCTGCCCATCATCAAGTGTTGGCCGCTGGACGCGGGTAAGTACATCACCCTGCCGCTTGTGTGCAGCTACGATCCCAACACCGGCAAACGCAACGTGGGCTGCTACCGTATGCAGGTGCTCAGCAAGAACACCACGGCGATGCACTGGCAGCGGCACAAAGGCGGCCGCGAGCACTACGACGACAGCGTAGAGAAGAAGGAACGGCTGCAACTGGCGGTAGCATTGGGCGCAGAGCCGGCCGCAGTCTACTCAGGTACCGCGCCGCTGCCCCAAGGCATCGACGAATTCCTTTTTGCCGGGTTCCTGCGCGGGGGGGCGGTGCAACTCGTCAAGGGCAAAACCGTAGACGTGATGGTGCCTGCCAACAGTGAGATCGTGTTGGAAGGCTATGTGGAGCCAGGCGAGTTCGCGACGGAGGGGCCTTTTGGCGACCATACGGGCTACTACTCCACCGCGGACGAGTACCCGGTCTTTCACGTTACTGCCATCACCCACCGGCGCGACCCGATCTACGTGACGATAATCGTGGGCCGCCCGCCGATGGAAGACCTTTACATGGGCAAAGCCACCGAACGGATATTCTTGCCGCTCATCAAGATGATGGTGCCGGAAGTGGCAGACATCGCACTGCCGGATGAAGGAGTCTTCCACAACATTGTCTTCGTTGCCATCAAGAAGCGCTTCCCCGGCCACGCCCGCAAGACCATGTACGCGCTCTGGAGCTTGCATCAGATGATGTGCGTGAAGCTCATCGTGGTGGTGGATGACGACATTGATGTTCAAAACACTTCCGAGGTGCTGTTCCGCATGGGGAACAACGTGGACTGGAAACGGGACACAGTAATCGTAGAGGGGCCTGTCGACTCGCTCGATCACGCCGCGCCGCTGCCGAACTACGGCGGCAAGATGGGCGTGGATGCCACACGCAAGACGGCGGAAGAGGGCTTTACGCGCGAGTGGCCGGCGGACATCGAGATGAGTCCGGAGATTACGGGGCGCGTGACGCGCCGCTGGCGGGAGTATTTCCAAGTATAGGCTCCACGACGACGTGGGGAATACTTCACGACGGCGTGTGGGACATTGAAGAGGCGAGCCTCGCTGTGAGCCACCGGCTCGCGCGGCTGGCCCGCCATACTCAATAGAGCAGACCGCGGACAGAGCGCTGCCATGAATTGAGGAAGAAGCTGGTCCGCTGCAATTCGAAGGCGCATAGGCTGTGCAGGATCTTGTCACGAACGTGCCGCTTCCCTGGTTGATTGGCCCCGCAATCGTCTTCCTCGGCTTGAGCCTGCTTCTCATTGGCGCTGATTATGTTGTGCGCGGCAGCGCGTGGCTGCAGCAACGTATGTTGCTCTGGCGCTGGATGCGGCCGCTGGTGGTCGTGCTGCGCCTTTCCAACTCGTGGACAACGGTCTACCCCATTGTTGCCACCGTTGCCATCGCGGGACTCCTCATCCAGACCACCGTCTACGCATCGTTCCGCGCAGACGTCCCATTGGCAGTCGAAGTCGGTACCTGGCTTGCGCTGCTCAACAATGAGATAGTGCTTTCCTTCCGGCTGGACTCCGTGAGTTTGCTCTTTCTTTGGCTCGGCGCAGCTTTGATACTCTGCTTTCTTTGGACCCTCCCGGCGGCCCGGCTTTCCCGGGACCAGATGGGTAGAGCCTACGCGTTCATTCTGCTCACGCTCTGTGCGTACGGCGGTCTAGTGCTCTCGGAAAACCTGTTGTTCCTCTACGTCTTTTGGGAAGCGCTGGGTCTCGCCCACTATTTCTTGGCGGTCTTGCCGCGCGAGGAACGGCCCCAGGTGAGCGCGGTGGCGGTGCGCCTGCTCATGGTCAGTCACTTTTCAGGTTACGGCTTGCTCGCGGCAATTCTCATTCTGTCGCGCCGCAGCGATCAGTATCTGTATAGCAGTATTTCCGAGGGCGTATTCGACGCTTTGGTGATAAGTCTGGTGCTGGCAGCGGTAGCGGCGCGGGCCAGTTGGCCGCCGTTTCACGGTTGGGCCGCCTCATTGCGAAGTCATCTTGCGCCAATCTATGCCAATGTAGCGGGAATCATGCTGCTTGGCGCGGTATACGTTGTGGCGCGTTTCATGGTAATTTCCGGTCCCGATCCGTTTATTCCCTTTACTACGCCGCTGCTCATAGTCGGCAGCCTGAGTTTGGCGCTTTCGATTGCCGCGATGCTCGCAATGGGCAGGCTGGCGTCGCTCCTCGCCGTCAATTGGATCGGACACGCCGGCCTCATCGCGATAGCAGTTGCCATTGGCACCTATCAAGCGATGGCTGCGGCAGCGTTGATCCTGTTCAGTGGGGGAATCGGCATGGCGCTGGTAGCGGCGGCAGGTCCCTCGCTCTTGGCGATCAATCGCCAGAGCCAGCGCGCCCTCTGGGCCTTGCCGGCGGCTATTGTAGTAATCGGCATCTCGACGTTGGCGGGAGTGCTGCTTCCCCTCAGCGCCGCCTCGCGCGCACTCCTGTTTACTGCGGTGGAGGGAGAGGTGTGGTCCATTCCCATACAGGCGCTTATCGTGCTCTTTGGCATTACTACGGTTGTCACCTTTGGGCGCTGGATGCAACGACTGTTCATCAATCCGCCGTTGACTTCCGTGAGACATGACGACGTCATGCTCGATCAGAGCAATCTTGCCTGGCAATTCGTCGCGGTGGGCATTGTTGTGGCGGTGCTGCATTGGCGGTTTCCGGTGCTCGTTTGGCCGGCAGTCACCACGATTAGCCATGCTGTTCTGATGGATCCGCCAGGGCTCTCCTGGGTCTCGCTGCTGCTCCAGAGCACAGTTGCAACGGCGTTGGTCGGCGGCGTGGGGGTGGTTGCGGTGCTGTTGTTGCGGCGCATGCATCCCCGCGACCGGCGGCAATTGGCGTCCATGACGCGCTCCGTCGGCGGCTCCGCGGACAGGCTCCTGGTGCCGCCAAACAGCATACTTGTGCTCTTGGGGCGCTTTCTGACTTTTCTCGGCAGAACGTCTGCCGCGGCCGAACGGCGCTACTACATTGCGATTGCCATGCTCGCGCTGCTCGCGCTCTTTGTCCTGCTCATAGAAACTCAAGGAATCTCCCTGTGAGTTGGGAATCGCTGATACTAGTCCTGGTGGTGGCCGGGGCTTGCACTGTACTTGTGGCGCGGCAGTGGTTGCCGGCATTGGCAGGTCTCGTCACGACCTGGCTGGGCACCGCAATCCTGCTTATGGCGTACACGGGCACCGTTGTAGGCGTTACCCGGCTTATCATTGGCGGCACCGTGGCCGTCATGCTTGCGGTGGCGCTATGGGTAGAAAGGGATAGGCCCCTGCATAGCCAGTCCATATTTGAGACCCCCACGTTAGTCGGAGTCGCGATTTTCGGCATCCTGGCGGCATACTTGCTGGTTGACCGCATGCCCCCGTTGATTGCGCCCGTCGCCACCATGGCGGTGGCGGCCGTGCTTCTCCTTGGCTTCTTCACACTGGTACTGCGGACGAGCATCTTTGGCCTCAGCATGGGTGTGCTCCTCATAGCCACCGGACTAGACTTCATGATCTGCCTGTTCCTGGGCGAACAAGGCATGGCATTGCTCACGGTAGAAGGGATGGTGCTGGTCGGAGTGGGCTTCCTGGCCACCTTGATGCAAATCATCGACTTTGAAGGAATCTTGGAGCGCGATGCCGGTAGATAGTACGCTCATCACGCCGTTGCACCTGCTGGCTGTTCTGGTCTTGGCGGCAGGTCCTGCCCTGGTCTTTCGCCGCTCGTTGGCATTCGCCGGCATTGTCGCTCTGTGCGCATTTATCTTCGTGATTCTTTTAGGGACCATTCTGGACGACCAGGCAAGCAGCTCGATACTGACGCTTTCGCTGCAACTCGACGCCAGGGCGCGCGTACCGCTGCTTACTGTCCTGGCGCTGCTCGCGTTTACGCTGGTATTCCACCTTATACGCAATCAGGGAGAGTTCTTCCCGGCAACAACGTGCATACTGGCCGCAGTCATCATTGCCAGCGCGATGATTTACACCCGTTACGTAGTGGCGGCAGCCTTGCTCCAACTGGCGCACATCGTGGCCGCCATGGGCATCTTGGGCAGGGCGCCCACGCATTGGGTTGGCGTCACCGTCATCCGCTATGCGCTCATGATGACGCTCGGGGGCGCTCTGGTCGTTCTGGGTCTGCTGCTGGTAGACCAATATCGGGTGAGTCCGGAGACGGAATTTAGCGTTCAGGTTATTGCGGCAGTGCTTGCGGTGGGGTTTGGCACCCTGATTGCGGCTGCGCCGCTCTACTTCTGGTTGCCTGACGTCGCGTTTCGCGCACCGGTGATGGGCTTCATTCTCATCGCCTCGGTTCTCCACATGTCGACGACGACGTTTCTCGTGTCGGTCTTGGCCACGTTCCCGTGGCTCACCAATGACACGCAACTCAACTCCATGGTTGCTGTGGGCGGGTTAGCGACAGTGCTCCTGGGGGCGCTGCTCGCATACAGTACGGATGACTTGCGGGGCCTCCTAGGCTATTCCACGGTGAGCGCGAGCGGGTTTATCATCGTGGGGATTTCTTCCCGCTCGGCCCTGGCCGTGACCGGTGTGCTCTACCAGACCCTCGCAATGGCAGTGGCGCTCTTGTTGCTGGGCGTCCTGGTAGGGGTGATTGAAGAGCGCATGGGCGGGACGACGTTCGCGCAATTGGCAGGGTTGACCACGCGCGCGCCCATACTCACCCTTACCTTTGTGGTGGGCAGTTTCTCCATCGTCGGCGTACCGGGATTTGCCAGTTTCCCCGGTCGCTGGCTGGTTTTTCAGGCTGCGTCGCAACAGGGTGAATGGTTTCTCTTCACGTTGCTCGCGGGGAGTGGACTGCTCATGCTTGCGTATGCGCGGGCGCTGCGCGCATGCCTGCAGCCGTTTCAGCTACCCGGCAGAATCAGTCCTTTCTCCCGCTCCGGAACGATAATTGCCGCCTTTGTAGCCGTAATCTGTATCGGCATGGGCGTATATCCATCGCCCATCTTTTCGCCGATTCTAGACGTAGTCAAAGAACTCAGTTTCGTGCGCGCGGTATAGGCGGACTGTCGCCAATGAGAGAATTGGCTCTACCGTGTATCGCCGCACCCGCAGGCGCGACTTGAGATGTGTGATCCTAGGTCCCACGCAGCGGAGATTAAAAAGCGCAATCGACAAGACTGGCAGCTTACCTTGGGTAAGCTGCCAGTCTTGTCTTTGGCGAGTATTGGGCGGAAGCTCAGCTTGTGCCGATTTCTCCCACCTCCAATCGCGCCGGGTGCGAACTGCCGGCGGGTTGCGTGGGACTAAACCGTATCGAGTGACACAACTCTCTGTTCCGCTACCGACTGGTACGCACCGCGGATGAGGCGCAACGTGGCGATGCCGTCGGCCAGACTCTGCACCGGCGTCTCGCCGTTTTCAAGGCAGCCGATAAAGTGTTCGATCTCTCTGGCAAACGTGTCGGGGACCTGGAGTTCCTTTACTGCGGGCCGTTCCATGCCGTTCAGCATCATCTCAATGCGGCCCGGCCCCGCCGAGATCGTGCCCCGGTCGCCAACCACGTGGATCGAATAGCCCGACGGCAGATTCATGGCCCACGAGCTGAGGATAAAGCCAGACGAGCCGTTGGCGAAGGCCACAAGCACCTGTGCCGTATCTTCGCCGTCGAGTTGCGGCAGGCGGTGGTTGGTGAGCACCGCGCTCACGGTCATCGCTTCGGCCCCGGCCAGATACAGCAGGCGGTAGGTCGGATGGTAGCCGGTGTCGATGAGTTCGCCGCCGCCCATGAGTTCGCGTTTGGAACGCCACGTGCCGGGCCCATGCGACGAAAGCGCGGCGGAGCCGGTTCTGATGAAGGGCCGGCTCAAGAAGCAGTCGGCAGAGTGGATCCAATAGATGTCGCCTAGCAACCCGTCCTCGATGCGGGGTTTGATTTCCTGCACTGATTCCGTGAACACCTGGTTGTGGGCGCACATGAGCGTGATGCCGCTCGCATTCACGGCCGCTTCGATCTCCTTGGCTTCATCCATGTCCAGACAGAGTGGCTTTTCGATGAGGACGTGCTTCTTGGCGTTTGCCGCCGCCACCGCGGCCTCCTTGTGGAGGTGGTGCGGCAGACAGATGTCCACCGCGTCTACACTGGGGTTTTGCAGTAGCTCGTGGTAGTCTGCGTAAACTTGGGCCCCGCCCACTTGCGCCGCGCGCGTTTGTGCCGCGGAATCGACCACGTCCGCGACGGCGACTACCTTGGCGCGCTCACTATTGGCGTTCCAGCCGCGCGCGTGGCCGTTACTAATGCCGCCGCATCCGATTATGCCAACACCTAACATCCCGGCTTGTGTCCTTTCCCGTACAATTGAACCTGTCAGCAGTCAAGACTACGTCCTATTATGGGTCTTTTTGCGCATAGTGCAAACAACTGCGCGGAGTGCAATCTAAGAAAACTCTGAACAAGCCCTTGGCATAGTATGATAGCAAGAAAGCAGCTTATGGCGAGGAGATGGGGAATGGAGCAGCCGACGTTTGCCGAGTTGGAGTACGCGCAGAAGAAGCGGAAGACCCGGCGGGAGAAGTTCTTGGAGCGCATGGACGCGTTGCTCCCGTGGGCGGAGATGGAGGCGCGTATCGCGCCGTACTATCCCAAGGCGGGGCGTGGGCGGCGGCCGTATCCTTTGTCGGTAATGCTGCGGGTACACTGCGTGCAGTTGTTCTACAATCTGAGTGATCCTGGGATGGAGGACATGCTGTACGAGGTGGAACCGGTGCGGCGGTTCGTGGGGCTGCGGCTGTCGGCAGCGCTGCCGGACGAGACGACGATCCTGCACTTTCGGCATTTGCTGGAGCAGCATCGGTTGGGAGAGGGGTTGTTGGCGGAGATCAACGCGCATCTGGCGAGGCAAGGCTTGCGGCTGCGGGCAGGGACGGTCGTGGACGCGACCATCATCGCAGCGCCGACATCGACCAAGAACCGCGAAGGGCAGCGGGACCCGGAGATGCGGCAGGTGAAGAAGGGGAACCAGTATTACTTTGGAATGAAGCTGCACATCGGCGCCGACGCACAGACGGGGCTCGTGCACAGCTTCAGCACCACAGCGGCCAACGTGCACGACGTGACGCAAGCGGGAGCGTTGCTGCACGGTGGGGAGCAGCAGGTGTGGGGAGACGCCGGGTACATCGGCGTGCAGAAGCGGCTGGAGCATCAGGGGCGCGCGGTAGCGTGGCAGGTGGCGCTCAAGCCGGGGCAGCGGCGGCAACTGGCGCCTGAGAGCGCGGCGGCGCTGGCCGAGCAGCGCAAAGCGTCAGTCAGAGCCAAGGTCGAACATCCGTTCCTGTGGGTGAAGCGGCACTTCGGCTACGCCACGGTGCGCTACCGGGGTCTGTCCAAGAACACGCAACGGCTGGCGTTGCTGCTGGGGCTGACCAATGTGGTGACGGCCGCACGCTACGTGACTGCGTGACACGGCAGTAGTGCGCCCAAAACACGAGCGGGAGCGAAAAACGCTCCCAGCAGCGCCAAAACACGGGCAAAACAGCCCCACCGAAACGCCAAAACACACCCCAAAACGCCCCATAATCCCGCACACACCACTAACACCAAGCCTACACAGAGTTGTTCAGACCTTTCCTAAGTTAGTAGCGCGGGGGCTTGTCCCCCGCTGAACGCGGAAGAGGAGTGAAAAGCAAGCAAGTGCAAACGATTGCGCAAAGTCCAAACAACTGCGCGGAGTACAGTCGAAGACAGTAGCGCGGGGGCTTGTCCCCCGCAGGACGTGGAAGAACAGTGAAAACCAAGCAAGTTAAAAGTCGCGCATAGTGCAAGCAACTGTGCGGAGTGCAATCGAAGCCAGTAGCGCGGGGGCTTGTCCCCCGCTGATCCTGGAAGAGGAGTGATAGCCATGCAAGCAACGCAGATAACTTTTCCTGAACGAAACAAGGTGGCGTTGGAGACAACAGCCCTGCCGCCGCTTGGCCCCCACGACGTGCTGGTGCGTTCTGAAGTCAGTCTTATCAGCGCCGGCACGGAGTTGACGAACCTCCTGGGCGATATGGAGAGGCAATCGTTTCCCAAGTATCCGGGGTACTCCAACGTGGGCATTGTGGCAGCGGTGGGCGACCGGGTTGACGACTTCACCGTCGGCGACCGCGTGCTGAGCAACGGCCGGCACGCTTCACATCACATAGTCAGCCGCGCAACCGATGGCGCCGGCGCGCCGCAGACCTTACTCCGCGTGCCTGAGGGCGTTGACCCTGCGGACGCGACGTTTACAACCTTGGGTGCGGTGGCGATGCACGGCATTCGCAAAGCGGAGCCAAAACTGGGGCAATCCGCTGCCGTGGTGGGGCAAGGAGTGGTGGGGCAACTCCTGTGCCAACTGCTCCGTTTGAGCGGCATCCATCCGGTGATTGGCATCGATGTCTTTCCCGAGCGTTTGGAAGCGGGCGTGCAGAGCCGTACCCCCGTCCTGATCAACGCTTCTGAAGAAGACGTGGTGCAGCGGGTGATGGCGGAGACGGACGGCGCCGGCGTCACCTATGGCTTTGACGCCACCCGCAGCGGCACGGCTATGCGCACGCTCATGGACATGGCCGCTCAGAGCGGCAAGATCCTGCTGGTGGGCAGCATTCCACGCATTGTGGAGATTCCCCTCTTCGACCCCCTGCAGACAAAGGAGCTTAGCATCATCGGCGTGTTGCAGCCGCGCTCGCCCATGATCGCCCATGCCTACTATCCCTGGACGCAGGAGCGTAACCGCGCCGAAATCCTTCAGTTGCTCGCGAGAGCCGCACTGCGCGTGGACCATCTGATTACCCACCGCATGCGGCCTGAGCAGGCCCCTGAGACCTACGACATGATCGCACGGGGCGGGTCGGACTGGCTGGGCGTGACCTTTGCATGGTAGGACTCCGTAGGATTGGCGTTTTGAACGGGGTTCCTCGCTCTCTGTCTTTCATCTGGGTTAAGAGTGGCTTTAGGCTAAGCGTCAATAGTCCATAGTCTGACTCTTGACGGCAGACCAATTGAGCGTAATTTTGCCGAAAAAGGTGACAGTAACACCATTCTAAGCACTTTGGCATTCTGACACTTGACAGCGTAGATGTTCTTGTTCTATTTTGAGCGTGTCCGAAAATGGGTAAGTAGGTAGTGCTCAGGAGGTTCTCGTACCATGAGAAGCATTGGACAACTAAGTCGACGCTCTCTGCTCGGCTGGAGTGGCGTGGTAGGCGGCGGCGTGCTGCTGGCAGCCTGCGGCGCGCAGACCGGCGCCATGGAGGGCGAAGGTGAGATGGAGGCCAAAGAAGAGGCCCCCAAGGCCGAGATGGCAGACACGAAGGAAATGGAGCCCCGTCTCATCGTGCACACTGACTGGTGGCGGCCCGGTGGCGCGCCCACAATTCAGGAGTACTTCGACGGCATCAAGGCCGACTTCGCGGAACTCAATCCCGGCGTGACCGTCGAGTCGGTCCACGTGCAGGGCACGAATGGGTTACGGGAACACGTTACCGTGATGATTGCTGCCGGCGAGCAAGTGGACTCTTCGCAGGTCTCGGTAGCCTTCATCCTTGACTGGCTGCTGAAGGACTTTCTGCAGCCGCTCGACCCGTTCCAGGCGCGGGACCCCGAATCGGCCCCCGACAAGTTTGTGGACTCCGGCCGCTTCTTCAACCAGCACAACGGCATGACGTACGGCCTGCCGTATGACGGCCCCTCCACCACCGTGGTTGGCATCAATACACGCCTATTCCTCGACGCGGGTCTCGACCCCGCGCGCGATTTTACCTGGAACTGGGATTGGGATCAGTTCTTGGAGTCTGCGCAGCTAGCGCACGAGGCGGAAGGCGATAATATTTTTCGCCTGGGTTATGATGCCGACAGCTTTAGCTTGTATGGTATTGCGCGGTGGGTCTATCCCAATGGAGCCAGGCTGTACACGGCTGACAATACGGCAGCGGCCTTCGATTCCCCGCAAGGCATAGCGGCGGGCCAGTTCAAGGAAGACCTGCGCCTGAAGTACAAATTCGGCCCCAAGCCGGAAGGCGCGACCTTCGAGAACGAACAGGTAATTACGGACGCCCGTGGTTCGTGGCAAGTAGGATACTTGCTGGGTGAGAATCCCGACTTGGAGTTTGACTTTGCGCCCTTCCCCAAAGGGCCCGACGGCACGACTCCGGGTAGCGTAACCTGGACGAATCAATGGTGCCTCTTCGGCCCCTCGCCGGATCCGGACCTGGCCTGGCAGTGGATTAGCTGGGTGAACAGCGAGCCCACCCTGGAGAAATACTTCGCCGGTATCCTCTCCCGCAATGCCGGCCGCAAGGAATTCTACCAGAGCGAGGCGTGGGCGAAGATTGTGGAAGACCGTCCGGTGCTGAAGGACCTGGAGATCATCGCCGACAATTCCGGTCCGTACCCATGGGTACACACCGCAGCGGGCAACGAAGCCACCAATCCGGTGTGGGAAGCCCTGAATAACCAGGAACTCACCGTACAGGAAGCGTTCCCGCAAGCAGTGGGATTGCTCAACGGCGTATTGGAGGAGCTCGGCGTCTAGGCTTCTTCGCCAATTGCTTCTAAAGTAGGCAAGAGGGACTGGGCGGGTCGTACGACCCGCCCAGTCTTTGATTTGTGTCACGGCATTTCTCTATGGGCAGTCTTCAGGAAGAACGATCAACGAGCCAGTGAAATAGTGTTCGTCTAACCACAGTCAAAGCGTTGACAGCAAAACGGCAACTTAGTACCGTTAGGTCAACGGTTGTGTTCACCATTGAACATACCGAGAGTAGCTAGATAGGGTAGTGCTCAGGAGGTCCTCATACCATGAGAAGCACAGGAAGATTTAGTCGACGCTCTCTCCTCGGCTGGAGTGGCGTTGTAGGCGGCGGCGTGCTGCTGGCAGCATGCGGTGCGCAGACTGGCGCTATGGAGGGCGAGGGTGAGATGGAGGCCAAGGAAGAAGCCCCCAAGGCGGAGATGGAAGACACGAAAGCGATGGAGCCGCGCAAAGTCGTGCACACTGACTGGTGGCGGCCCGGCGGCGCGCCCACCATTCAGGAGTACTTCGACGGCATCAAGGCCGACTTTGCGGAACTCAATCCCGGCGTGACCGTCGAGTCGGTCCACGTGCAGGGCACGGGAGGGCTACGGGAACACGTCACCGTGATGATTGCCGCCGGCGAGCAGGTAGACTCCTCGCAGGTTTCGGTAGCCTTCATCCTTGACTGGCTGCTGAAGGACTTTCTGCAGCCGCTGGACCCATTCCAGGCCAAAGACCCCGAATCAGCGCCGGACAAGTTCGTGGATTCCGGTCGCTTCTTCAACGTGCACAACGGCATGACCTACGGCATCCCGTATGACGGTCCTGCTACCACCGTGGTAGGACTCAACACGCGTCTGCTCACGGACGCCGGCCTCGACCCTTCACGGGAAGTTACCTGGAATTGGGACTGGGACACGTTCTTGGAGTACGCGCAGAAGTCGCACGAGGCGGAAGGCGATAACGTCCTGCGCTTGGGCTTTGATCCCAGCGGCTTTAGTCTGTATGGACTTGGCTACTGGCTGTATCCCAACGGCGGCACGCTCTACAACGCTGACAATTCCGCTGCCGCTTTCAATAGTCCGCAAGGCATAGGCGCGGCCCAGTTCAAGCAGGACTTGCGCCAGAAGTACCAGTTCAGCAACAAGCCGGAAGGCGCGACGTTCGAGAACGAACAGATTATTACGGACGTCCGCGGTTCGTGGCAGGTTGGCTACCTGTTTGGCGAGAATCCAGAACTGGAGTTCGACTTTGCGCCCTTCCCCAAGGGCCCGGACGGCGCATCCCCGGGCAGCGTCACCTGGACGAATCAGTGGTGCCTCTTCGGTCTCTCCCCGGACCCGGAACTAGCCTGGCAGTGGATTAGCTGGGTCAACAGCGCGGAGACTCTGGACAAGTACTTTGCCGGCATCCTCTCCCGTGCAGCCGGTCGCAAGTCGTTCTACCAGAGCGACGCCTGGCTGGCGCGTGTGGAAGAACGCCCGGTGTTGGCGGACCTGGAGACGATTGCCGATACTTCCGGCCCCTATCCATGGGTGCACACGGGTAAGGCCAACGAGGCCACCGGTGACGTCTGGACTCAGTTGACTGAGGGCACCATCACCGTGGAAGAGGCGTTGGCTCAGGCCGAAGTGCTACTCAACCAGGTGATCGCCAGCGGCGGCGAGTAGGTTTAGCCAACTCTACTTGTAGCAAGAGAATAGGACCGGGCGGGTTGCGCAACCCGCCCGGCCTTTCTTTAAAGGAGATCGGTCTTTTTCTCCGCGTCGCAGCCTACCTTGGCCTATTGCCTTCAACGAATGTTCGCCTTTTAACATGCTGCCAGTGCGTTGACAGCGGAACAGCAACTTAGTACCGTTAGTGTGGGCGAATATGTTCACGCTAGCGGTGATCACTCTCCCAATAAATGAGGCTTGATAGCCTCGCATGGTGTTAGAAATGATTCGATTTCTTACAAGGTATCGCGGAGAGGAAGGCAAAGGGCATGGAGCTTTGGATGCTTGTCGTGCCTCTGCTTGTCCTAGTTCCTGGAGCTTTTGTGGTTGGTTTTTGGACTCAACGATTGATCCAACATCGAAATACTCAGGCGGCAGCGGCTGAAGCACAGAGGCTTTTGGAGGATGCAGAGACAACACGCAGACGAATGACGGTGGAGGCTAAAGATGAGGCGCTTAGGCTCAAGACGAGAGCAGAAGAGGAAATTGGACGTTGGCGGGGCGAGCTTACCCGTACCGAGCGCCGCCTGCAGCAACGCGAGGAGACGCTAGACCAACGCACGACGCAGGCGGAGCGCCGCGACAAAAAGCTTGGCGACTTCGAGAAGCGGCTAGAGCGCGATCGCGGCGCAGTCAACGAATTGCGCCAGAAGCAGATAAGCGAACTCGAGCGCATCGCGCAAATGACGGCCGGCGAGGCCAAAGAGGTGCTGACGAGAAGCATCGAAGACGAGGTACGAGAAGAGTGTACCCGTATGATCAAGCAGCTCGAAGCCGCGGCGCGGGAAGAGTCGGAGCGTAGCGCCCGACGGGTAATCGCAACGGCGATCCAACGGCTCGCAGCCGACCATACGGTCGAAACAACAGTTTCGGTCGTCTCCTTACCCAATGAGGAGATGAAGGGCCGCATCATCGGCCGTGAAGGGCGCAACATTCGCGCCCTGGAACTCCTCACCGGCGTGGACCTCATCATAGATGAAACCCCCGAGGCGGTGGTGCTGTCCGCCCATGACCCGGTGCGGCGGGAGGTCGCGCGCTTAGCGCTGAACCGGCTAATCCAAGATGGGCGCATACATCCCGCGCGTATCGAAGAGATGGTGGGCAAGGCCGATAAGGAAATTGAGGACACGATCTGGGAGGAAGGCGAGCAGGCGGCAGACATGGCGCAGGTGCGCGGCTTGCCCGCAGAACTGGTACGCCTGATCGGACGGCTGCGCTACCGTTCCAGCTACGGCCAGAACGTGCTGGCGCATAGTGTCGAAGTAGCCCAGTTGGCAGCAAGCATGGCCGCGGAGATTGGCGCCGACGTGAACGTCGCGCGGCGCGCCGGCCTGCTGCACGATATCGGTAAGGCAGTGGACGCCGATATGGAAGGTCCCCACGCGCTGGTGGGCGCGGAAATGGCGCGCCGCTACAACCAGTCGCCCAAAGTCATTCACGCCATTGCCGCTCACCACAACGACGAGGAACCGCGAACCGTCGAAGCGTTCGTCGTCTCGGCGGCAGACGCAATCTCGGCATCGCGGCCGGGCGCGCGCCGCGATTCGATCGAGCGCTACATGCAGCGCCTGCGTGCCCTGGAATCCGTGGCCAATTCGTTCTCCGGCGTCGAGAAGTCATATGCAATTCAGGCCGGGCGGGAAGTGCGCATAATGGTGCGTCCCGACGAAATCGACGAGTTGGGCGCGGTGCGGCTTTCGCGCGACATCTGCAAGCAGATTGAAGATTCACTCGACTACCCGGGCCAAGTAAAGGTCACGTTGATCCGGGAGACCAGAGTGGTAGGCTATGCAAAATAAGAGGGGTGCGGGCGCTGTCCGTTGCTGACCGGCGGCAGACGCGCCCGCTGCATGGCGCGCAGCAAATAGCAGGAACGGCACAAGGGGAGACAGGTACGAGGCGAAGCGCTCAAGGAGTGGGTACTGCGGCCTTCCTCCGCAATTGTGGTTGCACTCAACATCGAAGCTGGAGCGGACCTGATGGAGATTCTTAAAGTAGCTTCTCAGTCGAAGCCAACGGCCGTGGCCGGCGCCATCGCGGGCGTAATGCGCGAGGCCGGGCGGGTCGAGGTTCAGGCTATCGGCGCGGGCGCCGTGAATCAGGCTGTCAAGTCCGTCGTAATCGCGCGCGGGTACTTGGCGCCAAGCGGAATTGACCTCATCTGCATTCCGGCCTTCATCGAAGTTATGGTAGACAACGGCGAGCGTACCGCAATCAAGTTTATGCTTGAGTCGCGCTAGGCTTTCTCCTTCCACCCCGAATGACGCAATCACATACCCACCTCTTGATTGGTGAGTATAATGCTCAGGTGTCCAGAATTTGAGTAGCCTGTTGGCCCTGGAACCGGGTTTGACAAACGGAAACCATAAGTTCAGTCTAACCGAGAATGTGGGCGAACAGGAGTGGGGATAGCGCAAGAAGGCAACGGCGTGAGCCGGCATAATCTTCAGCGAAACGCAAGCCGAAACTCTGATCGATCCGATAGGCGTGTCCTAGCAGACCCGGAAGCTATTGGACAAGAGACTTCGGCCTGTGTAAGAGCATATGAGCAGGCGTTCCAAGCCAGCGTGCGGGATTTCGAACTACGCATGACGATTCGGTTCGGTTTAATGTTGTTTGTCGCATGGGGCTTGGTAGTCGTGGTACTCAAGGTATGCCCGTAGAAGACGCATCCCGCGAACTAGCTTCATTGCGGCTTGATTCACCCCAGTCCGTGCTTCGGAAGCAATGTTTCACAATTGCCACTCAGGTCTGGCAGCGAGGTCTAGTCGTAGAGGCAGTACTCCAGCGTATGCGAGCGCATTCTATGTAGCACAGGAGAGGACGCATGTACCCAAATGGCGCGGATTTCGGCCTCAGTCTGACGTTCGACATTGAAATGTGCAGCAACTTCCCCTATTGGACATCAGTCTGGGACCATCGCAAGGGCGCCATCGACGAAGACAGCAAGCTCTATATGGGCAAGATGCTCGACGTTGCGCAGGAATACGGGGTCAAATTCCAGTATTTCCTCGTGGGAAGCGCGCTGGAAGACGCAAACATCGATTACCTCAAGCGCATGGTGGCCGAAGGGCACGCGGTGGATAACCATACCTTTCACCACGTGAACGTGAAGGCGAAGGAGATTCCCCAGCTTCAGCCGGTGTACAAGAACGCGCCCTGGCGGGCCGCCGGCCTGGATGCGTTGGCCTGCCTCAGACGCGAAGTGCAGCAGACCTCCACGGCGATTACCGAGAAGCTCGGCGCCGCGCCAACCGGCTTCCGCACGCCCGGCGGTTTCAACAACGGCCTTGACGATGTGCCCGCCGTGCAGGAAGTCCTGAGCGATGCGGGCATGCAGTACGCCTCGGCACGCTACTACTTTCCGGTAGATCCGCAAAAGAAGCGCCCGACGGCGGACGTGTTGAATCAGGCGATGGAGACGAGCATCGACACGCTGCAACCTTACCGCTATCCGAACGGATTGCCGGAGATTGCCCTGGCGGGCATCACGGACATTTGGGCGTTTCGTGTATTGGATCTGGACCGTTGGGATTTCATCAACGTGCTCAAGCACGGCATCGACCATGCCCACGCCAACCGGCAGGTGCTGAGTCTCTGCTTCCATCCGCCGGTGCTCGCCGTCCGCGACCCGCACTGCGACATGCTGCACGGCGTGTTGCGCTACGCATTGGAGAAACCCGGCGGCTGTTGGGTGACGACAAACCAAGAGATGGTCGCCCATACGCTGAACTAAGCACTTGGGCTCAGCAGGCTTGCACGTACAGAACAAGCTCAAGTGCCCTTGACCGACCGTAGCGCGGGGGCTTGTCCCCCGCCCGATCAAGAAAACGGACACGAAACAGGATTGAACTTACAGCGACGCAGGTTGCAAACCTGCGCTACCGGAGATGTTAGGCGTGGTTTTCTTGCCATTGCGTTTAATGCGACAGAAGTGGGGCTTGTCCCCCGCCCTTGGCCGTAAGAACAGCATCACTTTGGACAAGGTGCTCGCAACGCACAGAAGACAGCGACGCGGAGATTTCGGAAGTTTCATCCACTTTGACAAAAGGAAGAGCACATGTTCCCAAACGGCTCCGAGTTCTCTCTTAGTCTGACGTTCGATATTGAGATGACTCCCAATTTTCCTTACTGGACGTCGCGGTGGAATCATCGCAAAGGGGAGATCGACGAGGCGACCAAGCTCTACCTGCGAAAGATGAGCGAAATTGCGAAGAGCTATGGGGTCGAATTGCAGTTCTTCCTGGTGGGCAGCGCGCTGGAAGACCCGGACATCGACTACCTCAAGCAACTCGTGGACGACGGTCACGCCATCGATAACCATACGTACACCCACGTGAACGTGAAAGCCAAGAATATCGCCGGGTTGCAGGAAGTATACGCCGCCGCCCCCTGGCGTGCGGTTGGGCTCACGCCTTTGGAAGTAATTCGACGGGAAGTCCGGCAGACGAACGAGGCAATCGAAGAAAAATTGGGTGAGAGGCCCCAGGGCTTCCGGACGCCGGGCGGTTTCGCTGGCGGGCTCGACGACGTGCCTGAGGTGCAAGACCTGCTCAAGGACGAAGGCTTTCGGTTTGCCTCGGCCAACTATCACTATCCCGTAGACCATACCGAGCGGCACCAGCCCCGGGAAGAGCTCGAGGCGGCGTTTCGCGCCAGTCTTAACGTGCTGCAGCCCTATCGCTATCCCAACGGCCTGCTGGAAATTCCTCTCATGGGGATCACGTCCATCTGGGCCTTCCGGCACATGGACCTGGACCGCTGGGAGTTCATCGATCTCATCAAAGCCGGCGTGGACTACGCCCATGAGAACAAGCAAATCTTCAGCCTGTGCTGCCATCCGTCGGACATCGCCGCGCGCGATCCCCACTGCGACATGGTTGATTCGGTATTGCGCCACGCGCTGGACAAGCCCGGCGGTTGCTGGGCCACCACCAACCGCGAAATCGCCGACCACCTGAACGACTGAGAACCCAAGAACGGCACACAGTCCGGCACATCCACCGCAATCAGAATCACGCGTACGGCGGCATTTCCCCACCACAAACGCCTCAAGGCCTGAAAGTGTACGGCGCAACCGCGTTGCGTCTAGAATAGTGGCAATACTGCGCACCAAAATAGACAGGCGTTAACCTACTGGGTACGAGAGGAAAGCAGCGAAATTATGGAAACCGCAGACGTCGTTGTCATTGGCGGTGGGATTGTCGGCACGACGATCACGTATCATCTCGCGAAAGCCGGCGCGGGCAAGGTTGTGCTCTGCGAGCGCAAAACCATCGGCTCGGGCACGAGTTCCATGTCCGGCGCGATGTGCGGCCAGCAGGCCGAAATGACGGACACCATCGCCAAACTGGCAGTACGCGCCCGCGATATCTACGACAATTTTTCCGACGTCATTGGCGGAGATTGCGGTTTCTTCAAATATGGCATCTTAAATCTCTTCAATGCTATGGATTTAGCCGAACAGGCTGCCGCGAGGGCAAGGAAGAATGGCTCGGCGGCCCGCGCCATCACGCTCGACGAGGCCAAGGATTACTACCCGGAAGCCAACCTGGAGGGCGCGGGCGCGGCGCTGCTCTACGGCGAGACCGGCAATGTCGATGCCTACCGCACCATGCAGTCGTTCGTGGCGGGCGCGCGGTCCTACGGGGCGGAAATAAGAGAATTCACACCGGTTACCCACATTCATGCCAAGAACGGGCGCATTGAACGGCTGGAAACCCCCGGCGGTTCAATCGTGCCGGGCAAAGTCGTCCTCGCCTGTGGGCCGTGGAGCCACAAAGTGGCGCGTTCCGCCGGTTTGCGCCTCCCCATTCAACCCTCGCAGGTCGGCGTGTCATTCTACCGCCAGCCGCCGGACTTCTACGACCGCCCGCCCGTGTTTAGCGTGGAGCTTGCCATAATTCCCTGGCACAATAAGCACTTCCGCGTCTTATGTGACCGCCGCGACCCGCTGGTGAAGATCGAACCGGACCCCACGAACGCCGTGCCGCCGCAGTGGATGGTGGACTGGACGACGGAAGTGATCGAAAGGCGGCTGCCCAAGATGAAGCGCGGCCGCTTCCAGGGCGCATACCAGACTTGCTATGACGATACGCCCGACCTGAAACCTCTGTTGGGCTACATTGCGGGATACGAAAACCTTTTTCTCGATTGCGGTTGGAGCGGCCGCGGCTTCAAGTTCTCCGTGGCGCTCGGCGAGTACAACGCCAAGTGGATTATGGAAGGCAAAACTGAACTGGACTTGGCGCCGTGGTTGGCGAGTAGGTTCCTAGGCGCATGACCAAATGCGCTTTGGCGAATGTGCAGCGACCGTGCGGTGTGGGCTGTTAATGCGCCTGTTCACCTTTCGACCCTTCGATAAGCCTGTGCTGAGCTTGTCGAAGTGCTCAGGACAGGCAGGCTCAAGGCGAACGGAACGCATTTCCATATTTTCCCTAGCAAGGTTGTATAATTGCGCTAAGCGCTTGGATTCAGTTAATGTTCTCGTGCTACGCGAACGCTCGCTACTCCGTTGTAGCGCGGGGGCTTGTCCCCCGCCTCTTGGCGCGAAACGTACACTGCTCCAAGCAAGGCGCTTCGTAGAAGTGATTGAGATTCGCTACCGCGACGGCTTCTCCTGAGGCGCCACGCCGCTCTTAGATCATGGAATGAGGATACGGTGCGTACGCGTATTGTTGTCACCGGCATGGGCGCGGTAACCCCTGTGGGGAATACCGTGGCGGACTCGTGGCGCGCCGTGTGTGCGGGTACAGCGGGGATTACGCGCATCAGCCGCTTTGATACAGAGGGCTTCGCCGCGCAGATTGCCGGTGAGGTCAAGGACTTCGACGCGCGCATGTACGTGGATGCGCGCGAGGCACGGCGGATGGACCGCTTTACTCAGTACGCGGTGGCTGCGGCCCAGGAAGCCCTCGACGACTCAGGCCTGGCGATAACTGCGGAGAATTCCGCGCGCATCGGCGTCTTTGTCGGCTCCGGTATTGGCGGCATCGAGTCACTTGAAGCGCAGTTTGCGGTCATGGCCGCGCGCGGACCCAGCCGCTTGAGCCCGTTTCTCATCCCCATGCTGCTTACGGATACGGCGGCCGGGGCAATCTCAATTCGCTTCGGCCTGCGCGGGCCGAACCTTGCGGTTGTCTCGGCCTGCGCCACCGGCGCGCATGCCGTCGGCGAAGGCGCGGCGGCAATACGGCGCGGCGACGCCGACGTGATGTTCTGCGGCAGCAGCGAGGCCGCCGTAACGCCCATGACGATTGCCGGCTTTGCCGCCATGCGCGCGCTCTCCACCCGGAACGACGCGCCGGCGGCTGCGTCGCGTCCATTTGAGAAGCAGCGTGATGGCTTCGTAGTGGGCGAAGGATCCGGGGTGCTGGTGCTCGAAAGTCTGGAGCATGCGCTCGACCGCGACGCACGCATATACGGTGAGGTCGCGGGCTACGGCGCCACGGCGGACGCCAGTCACATTACCGCCCCACCGGAGGATGGCGAAGGCGCGGCCCGCGCCATGCAGAGCGCATTGGCACAGGCGGAGCTCCAGCCGCATGAGGTGCAGTACATCAATGCCCACGGCACTTCCACGCCCCTCAACGACCGGGCGGAAACGCAAGCGATTAAGGCGACGTTCGGCGAGCATGCCGGCGCGCTTGCCGTAAGTTCCACCAAGTCCATGACCGGCCACTTGCTCGGCGGCGCGGGCGGTGTGGAGTCCGTCTTCTGCCTAAAGGCAATTGGCGAAAACCGTATTCCGCCAACTATCAACTATGTAGAGCCCGATCCCGATTGTGACTTGGACTATGTGCCCAACAGCGCGCGGGACGTCGAGATTCACGCGGCCATGAACAATAGCTTTGGCTTTGGCGGTCACAATGCAAGTCTTCTTTTCACACGTTTCGAAGCCTAGGCTTGTCTCAGAATGGACTTTCCCAAGCCAAAGTCTCAGTCATGTCCCCTCTCCCTCAGGGAGAGGGCTAGGGTGAGGGTTAGACAACCGAGCAGAACAATTTTGGAATGGTTATTGGAACGGATACTGTGGAGTTCGGGCAGCAATCGGACAAGAAGATGAACGACGAAGGCTCCGCCTGGCTGGAGGGCCTGCATGACCTCATCGCCGCCCTGCAAGGCACCGCGGTGAATGAGGTCGAAATTCGCTTTGGCGATACGGCAGTGCACTTGCGCCGCCGGCCGGGTGTCATCCCCCAGGCGCCTGTGGAAGTTGCGCGTGCGCCGGCTGAGCGGAAGCCTAGTCGGGCCGCGATTCAGGCGCCCCTGAACGGCATTTACTACGACCGCTCGAGCCCCGATGCCGATGCCTTCGTGCAAGTGGGTGACCTAATCGAAGCCGGCCAGGTGGTGGCAATCATCGAAGCCATGAAGGTATTCAACGAGGTGCATGCCGAGCGTTCCGGCTGGGTGACAGCCTTGCTCGTAGAGTCCGGTGACATGGTAGAGAGCGGAAGAGAGCTTATAGAGCTGGATGTAGAGGCGGCAGGCCCGGATGAATCGTAGCGCCGGAGGCCTGTCCTCGATTCGATACGACGGCAGCGCGCAAAGCCGGTGGTTGCACTCTTGCGTAGACGTTGGTGCGTAAGGAGCTAGATTTGCATCGCGCAGCAGTGTCCTGCGAGAGTGGGCATAAACCGGCGTACCGGACCAGGGGCTGCCGGGCGCGCGCGTTGACGCAGCGATACTCTGCAACTGGTATTCCCATAGTTGAGGTAGAACTGGAAACAAGGAGATGAAAGGATGACGGCACGGGAGACGATTCTCAGCGGCGCGCGCGCCCGCAGTATTCTTACGTCAGTTGCGATTGCGACCTTCGCCGCGGCCTTGGTGGCCGTGGCGGCGCGGGCGGAGTTTCACCTGTGGTTTACGCCGGTGCCCATCACGCTGCAGGTATTGGTCGTGCTGCTCATCGGCCTCAGCCTCACCCCGCGGCAGTCATTCCTCGCGCTGGCCGAATACATTGGCGCCGGCATCGTGGGCCTGCCGGTTTTCTCCGGCGGCGGCGCCGGCATCGCGTGGTTGCTGGGGCCTACCGGCGGGTACATCTGGGGCTTTCTCATTGCCGCCCCACTGGTCGGCGTTTTGGCGCTCTGGCTGGGGCAGCGTTGGTCGATCGTCGCGGCGCTGGCGGGCATTGCGGTGATCTACGTCCTGGGTTGGTACCATCTGTCGCAATGGTATTTCCTGGCAAGAGAAGAGCAAAGTCCGTGGTTGCTCGCCTATCGCAATGGTGTGGAGCCGTTTGTCTTGATAGACATTGCCAAGGCAGTCATCGCCGTCGCCTTGGTGTATGGCGGCACGCGCTTGGGTCTGACCCTGCCGGGCGCAAAGAAGTGATGCCTGCTCTGGGTAGCGGCCGACTGGGAGAGCCTTTGCAGGGAATTGACGAATTCCGGGCGTTTGGCGGCGAAGGTGCAGCGTGTTGCGGCAAAATCGCGCCTAAGTGCCTTGGCAGACGCCTTTACACTTTCTTAACGCATACCAGTGGTTATATACTTGATAGAGGCGAAAATAGCAGTGGTCCGGGGCAATGTGCGGCGACCGCGGACTCAGGCATGCACTTGAGACGCACGGCCAAAGCGGATAGCGATGACGGTGCGTCGAGCGGCGCCGAATGCGCCTGCGCAAAGTAAATGGCCGGGGCCGTTGGCACACCCTCTTAACAGCGGTGTGCGTAGGACGCAATGTCTCTCCGGTCGGTCCTGTCCGATGTAGTGTCACAACCGCTTTCGCCAAGCCACGGCAGCTAGAGACGAGGTCTTGAAGAGAAGTCACCCCGCAGCGTAGTGAATGGTACCGTGGCGGTAGTGTCCCTTGGTAGAATCTTTGGTTTTGTAGTGTCGATTTGTAATGCGTATAGGAGCGAGAAATGAGCGATACGCTAGAGCAAGTAAAGTCGGTAGTAGCGGATAAGCTCGGCGCCGAAATCGGGGAGATCACGGAGGATACCCGCTTCCAGGAGGACTTGGAAGCAGACTCGCTTGATCTCGTCGAGCTCATTATGGCGCTGGAAGATGAATACAGCATCCAGATTTCGGATGAAGAAGCACAGGAGATCCGAAGCATCAAGGACGCGGTAGCCTACATCGAAGCGCAAACGTCCGGCTAGCGACCTTGCCCTAGAGATGGATCTCGCACTTGGCGGACACGTTGCCCTGGTAACCGGCGCCAGTCGTGGCATTGGCAAAGGTATTGCGGCTGCTCTCGCACGCGAAGGCTGCAAGCTCGTTATCTGCGCTCGCGGTCGCGAGAATCTCGCGGAGACGGCGGCAAAACTGCGTGAGAGTGGCGCGGAAGTCTGCGAAATTGCCCGCGACGTCACGGCGCCGGATGCGGCGGCGCAGGTTGTGGCTGCGGCAATCAAGGCATTCGGCCAGCTCAATATTCTCGTGAACAACGTTGGCGGGAATAACCGCACGCCGTTCCCCCAGCAAAGCGATGCAGAGTGGGACGAGGTCATCGGCCTGAACCTGCTCTCCGGCGTGCGCATGACGCGCGCTGCTATACCGCATCTTACGGCGGCCGGCGGCGGGTCTGTTGTCTTTGTCTCCTCGATCTGGGGCCGTGAGGCGGGCGGGCCCACCGTCTATGTGAGCACGAAAGCCGCCACGATCGGCTTGGCTGCCAGCCTGGCCCGCGATCTTGCGCCCCAGCACATTCGCGTCAACAGTGTTGCCCCGGGGTCTATTCGCTTTCCCGGCGGTAGCTGGGATCGACGCGTGCGCGATGACCCGGCGGGCATGGCCGCATTTGTCGAACGTGAAATACCCGGCGGTCGCTTTGGCACGGTGGAAGAAGTCGCCAACGTGGTCGCGTTTCTTGCGTCGCCGCGCGCAAGTTGGGTGAATGGCGCGTGCATCCCGGTTGACGGGTGCCAATCTCGCTCTTTGATCTGATCGGCACGTGCCAGCGCCAGCGGGCGCGGCGGCCGGGCAATTTCACGCGCCTGCGCGTGTGTGCCGAAACTCCAAAACTACGCTTCCTGAAAGAGAACGGCCCAACGAACCGTTGCGCATTAATACATTGAACCCCCACCGGACAGGCGTGAAGGGATGATCCGTGCCTGCTGCACGTAATGAACATGACCTCGGCAAACTCCGCGAAACACTCGGTGTCGGCAGCAAAGAAGTGCCGCTCCTGTCGCAGGCGCTCACACACCGTTCGTATGCGCACGAGCATGAACTGACACACCTGGATAGCAACGAACGGCTTGAGTTCCTTGGGGATGCCATTATTGGCGCGATTACGGCCGAATTCCTCTACCTGCGTTTTCCCGGCAAGACAGAAGGAGACTTGACGCGTTTGCGGGCGGCGCTGGTCCGCAAGGAACAGTTGTGCGAATTTGCCCAGGCTGCCGGTCTGGGCCCGCTGCTCCGGCTGGGCAAGGGCGAAGAGGCCAACAACGGGAGAGAGCGGGACTCCATCTTGGCGAGCGGCTTCGAGGCAGTTATCGGCGCGCTTTTGCTAGACACCACCTTTGCGCACGTGAAGTCCTTCCTTACTCCTCAGCTCGAGGCAGCGATCGCGACCATCCTGCTCACAGCCGGCGACCGCAACGCCAAGACGGAACTCCAAGAGTACTTGCAGGCGCAGTTCAACATTAAGCCGACCTACCGGGTGCTTGACTCTCAGGGCGCCGACCACGCGCCGATCTATGTCGTTGGTGTCTATCAAGAGGAAATCCTGCTCGCCACCGGTGAAGGCTCCAGCACCCAGAAAGCGGAGAAAGCAGCCGCGGCGCGGGCACTGGTGCAGATCGAGTCTGAGCGTCTGCTGCACACCAGCCACACATAGCATCAGTTGTCCCTATGTACCTCACTCAGTTGGAAGTCCACGGTTTCAAGACCTTTCCCACCAGAATGAAGCTGGCGTTTCCTGAAGGGATCGCGGCCATTGTTGGGCCCAACGGCAGCGGCAAGAGCAATTTGGCGGACGCGATCCGGTGGGCGCTTGGCGAGCAGAGCATGCTGGCGTTGCGGGGCCGCAAGAGCGAGGACGTGGTCTTTGCGGGCACGCCCCGGCGGGCGCGGGGCAGCATGACGGAGGTCACGCTCACCTTTGACAACGAGGACGGGACTTTTCCCTTGGAGCTTGCCGAGATCAGCATTGCGCGGCGGGCGTATCGCTCCGGCGAGAATGAGTACCTGCTCAACGGCAACCGCGTGCGTCTGCGCGATATTCAGCAACTGCTCGCGGACGCCGGCATCGGGCAGGGCATGATGATTGGGCAAGGGCTCGTGGACCAAGTGCTGGCACAGCGGCCGGAAGATCGCCGTGCCTTGCTCGAAGAAGCCGCGGGCGTGCGCTCCCTCTACATGCAGGAGCACGAGGCCGAGAACAAGCTCAACCGCGTACACGAAAACATGAACCGTGTGCGCGATATTCTGCTGGAATTGGAGCCGCGCCTCACTGTGCTCGAAACCCAGGCAAGAGAGGCGCAGCGGGCCGAATCGCTCCAGCAAGAACTCGCGCGGGTACTGCACGACTGGTATGCTGCGCAACTCGCGCAGGTCGTTGCCGAGGAAGCGGCGGCAGTCAATGAACTAGAGCAGGTACGGGCAACGCTCACGGCGTTAGCAGCGCAGATCGCGAGCCAAGAGGCTGAGCGCCAGCATCTGGAGCAAGCGCTTGGAGAGCACGAGCAGGGCATGCAGCGGCTGGTGGCGCGCGTAGGGGGGTTACGCAACCGCATGCGCGATCTTGCGCAGCGGCAGGCAGTGCAGCAAGAACGGCAGACGCACCTACGCAGGAACGTCGCAGAATCCGAATCGCGGGAGAGTGAGCTTGCCGAACGGTACGAATCGGTCGGCGCGCGCTTGCCCCAGCAGGAAACCGCCTTGACGGAAGCCGCAGCGGCTCTTACCGCCCTGCAAGCGGAGTGGCAAACGCTCAGAAACGGCATCGCGGACAAGGAGGAAGCCCGTCAGGCGGCGGAAACTGCCCTGCAGCAGTTGCGGCAGGAAGGTGTTGGCGTCACCACACGGTTGAGCAGCCTCACTGCTGCCATCAACGACGCGAAACGCCAACGAGAAGCGGTGCTCACGCGCGCCGCGGAAGCCGCCGAGCAGTTGCAGCTCGTGCGCAAGCAGCAGCATGACCGCGCTGCCGGGTTGAAGTCTTTGCAGAGTGATGCGGAGACCCTTCAGGCTGAGACTGAGCGCAGGCAAGCTGCGAAAGACCGATGTGAGTCTGCGCTGACGGCAGCGGAGCAAGCGGTGCACCGGCTGGAAGCGGAACGCCAAGAGCCGCTGCGCCAGCGCGCTGATCTGGAAGGCCGCACGGAAGCACTGCGGGCACTCCTCGCGGGCGCGGCCGCAGACGAAGAGTCGCAGCCGGCGGAAGTAGCTAAGCGAGTCGGAGTCTCGCTGCTACCCAAGGTTGCCGAGGCGGACCTGCCCGCTGGCATTACCACCGCGCTTGCGGCGGCATTGCCCAAAGAGGCCTTTCTCGCCGGCACGAAGCAGGACGCGGAGAAGCTCGTCGCGCACGTCGTGCAGACGGCCGCGGCAAATGCCACCGTGGTAGCGGCCGATCTGCTGGATACGCAGAATCTCACTGTGCCCAATGTTCCCGGGGTCATTGGGTGTGCCGCAGACCTGGTTGCGCTGCCGCTGAAGATCGCGGCCCTCAAACCGGTGCTCCGAGCAATCCTGGTGGTCGAAGACGTTGGCGCGATTCTTGCCGCTGCCGCGCAGCGCTCGTGGCCGCTCATTGTGAGCGCCGATGGCGTGGTCTTCAGCCAGGGCGTTTTCCGGTATGCGCAGGCCTCCGTGCAGCGCGGGCAGCAGCAAGTGCAGTATCGGAAGCTCACCGCCCGTTTGGACGAAGTGCGCCGCCAGTGCCGGGAGCTGGAACAAAAGGAATCCGAACTGCGGGTTGCCCGCGACCGCCTGCGGGAGGAAGCGCGGGAGACAGCCGCGGCGCACAATGAAAGTGCTGCCCAGGCGCAGGCTGCGCGCGCGGCGGTGCAGCAGCGGACCCATGAATGTGATGAACTCGCCCGCCAGTGCGCGTGGTGGGAGCAGGTAGAGGAGGAGACGCGCGCGCAGCGCGTAGAACTGGATGACTCCATCGCCGCGCGTGAACGCGAAGCGCCACTGGCCGTGGCCGCCAAGGAGCGCCTGACGCGGGAGATTGGCGAGCGCGAGCGCGCGCGCAACGGGCTCCAACAGGGAGTTGAAACGCAACGCGCTACGGTGAGTTCCCTGCAGACGCAACTCGCGGTGCAGCAGCAGCGCAAAGAGCATCTGGCCCGCGCGATCGCGCAGTTGCGCGCCGAGCAGCAGAATATTCTGCGTGAACGCGGTCAAGTCGAGTCAACACGCGCCGAGCGGGCAGAAGCCCTCCACGCACTACAGGCAGAGCTGCTGAAAACCGCAGATGCTTCCCAGCAGACTGCCTCATTGGTTGAAGAAGCCGCAGCCGCTCACGAGCAGCAGCAGGCCGTTCTGCAACAGATGCGGTCGCAGCGCGGCCAGCTCGCCCAGACGCGCAGCGACTTGGAGAACAGGCAAGCCGCGCGGGAACGGGACTTAGTCCGCGCCGAGCAGGTGCTTGCGGGTGTGCGGCAGCGGCGCGAGGATACGATCATGCGCTGGCTGAGCGATGAGCCGGACGTAGAGCCGGTGCCCAAGCCTGCTGCCGATCCCTTGGCAGAGTTGCAAGGACGTGTCACCTCGCTGCGAAATCGGCTGCGGCGCATTGGCCCTGTGAACCCGCTGGCCGTGGAAGAGTTCTCCGAGCTCGAACAACGCGCGACTTTCCTGCGCGAGCAGATTGCCGATCTGGAAGCCGCCCAGGAAGACCTCGACGAAGTCAAGCGGCAACTCCGGCGCACGATTCGCCATGACTTTACCGCCACTTTCCAGCAGGTCGCCGCCGACTTTCGCACGATGGTTAAGGTACTGTTTGACGGGGGCGATGCCGAGCTCAGCCTGACCGACCCGCACAATCCGGACCAAACCGGAATCGAGATTACCGTGCGCCTTCCCGGCAAGCGGCGGCAGGCGCTGTCGCTCCTTTCCGGCGGCGAACGCGCGCTCGTGGCGCTGGCATTGCTTTTCGCGCTCCTCAGCGCGCGCCACACGCCGCTGTGCTTGCTCGACGAGGCGGACGCCATGTTGGATGAGACGAACGTGGGACGTTTTTGCAAACTGCTCCGCGAGTATGGGCGGGAGACCCAATTCCTCATCATTACCCACAATCGCGGCACCATGGAGATGGCGGATGCCCTCTTTGGTGTTAGCATGTCAGAAGAGGGTGTTTCGCAGGTGCTCTCCCTCCGCTTGGAGGAATTGCGCGAGGAAGTGTTGTCGCCTGCGGGATAGGCGCGCCTCGTCCATTTGGCGGGTCTGAGAGGTATGGCGCCATCGTTCGTCTTGAGCCTGTCGTAAGGCGGCCGTCAAAGACCTAACATAAAACGCGGCGGGCACAGGGCTCCCATCTTTCGCAGGATTCACGGAAAGAACAGTGACAAGACACGATGGCCAATCGAGGAATACCGGGCTCTTGGAGAGCGGGCAGCCCAGATAACACAGGCAAGCCGGGCGGACGTTCCCCGGAGCCGGTATCCCGCTGGGGCATTCCGCTGATTTTTCTCGCAGTCATTCTTGCGCTGTGGCTCGGTTTCCGCCTCAAGCCGGACCTGGGGGCCTTCCTGGGCGACGTGCCGCTTGTCTCGACGTCCGCCACGCCAACGCTGACGATTGGCGCCGTTGCCAAGGCCACACCCGCGTTGCCGACCCCGGCGAACGGAGCGGCCGGCCAAACCCCCCAGGCTTCCGCCACACCGCGTGTGATCGTGCCTACTCTTTTGCAGAGCACCGAGGAGCGGGCGGTCGCTCTGCTGGAACAGTTTCAGCTTGCGGTGGAAGTCGAAGAGGTCTTTAACGACAGCGTGGCCCCCGGATTGGTTGTCAGTCAGTCGCCGGCGGCGAATTCCGAGGTGGATGCGGGTACCGTCGTAACTATAAGGATCAGCAAAGGCCCCGAGAACCCCGCAATGCCCAACTTGGTAGGCATCACGGTGGATAACGCGCGTGCGCAGTTGGAACTGTTGGGTGTTGACGTCGAAGAGATAGAGCAGTGGAGCGAAACGGTGCCAGCGGGAATTGTGATGGGCCAAGAGCCGCCTCCCGAGACCCTTGTAGAGTCGGGGAGCACCGTGAGTCTCATCGTCAGCAAGGGCGTGGACCGCGTGCAGGTGCCGGATGTGCGCAATCAGCTATTTGCTTTTGCGCAGCAAAACCTTACCGCCAGCGGGCTGCGGGGTGTTGAAGGTATCAAACTTACCAACGACACCGGAGCGTGCGGCACGGTTGCCAGCCAGGACCCCCGGCCCGGCATCGAGGTGGAGCGAGATCACGAGGTGAAGCTCAATATTCGCGGCACTCCCGGCTGCACAACGAACTAGCATAGCCGGTCCCGCAGTCCGACTATTGCAAATGCCAAGAAACGGCTCGCCCGCTATCCATTCACACGGTTTGCCCGCTATCCGCACAAACGGCTCGCCCGCTATCCGTTCGTGCTGAGCTTGTCGAAGTACTAGGGGATTGAGGACGCTTCTATTACTGGGGTACTCCGGGACGAAGCGTTTTGCACATGGATTCTAGGCTTCTCGCTGCGCTCGGAAACACTCCGGCAAGTCTAAGTACCGGTAATGAGGATTGCTCTGTCTTCTAGAGTTAGCGCCGGGGGCTTGCCCCGCACTTTGTCGCACATGTCGGAATTCCAGCCGCAGGCGCATCTTTCGGTCGAGACGCTCGATACGTCGCTCCGCTCGGAGTGGCATCAGTTCCCAACACTCCGGTTTTTCTTCGTGCTTAAGCCGCCACTATCGCCCACTTCACCGCGGACGCAGGGTGGAAACGAACCGCTCTTCGCCCAGGATGCCCTTCGGCCGGAAGAGCAGCATCAGCACGAGCAGCGTCTCCATGAGGAGAAAGCGGAAGTGGGGCGCGCGGGAATTCAGCGCAGGCGGCACGAACGCATCGGTCGCGAATTGGGTCCCCGCCCAGATTGCCCAGAACACAAATGCGCCGAGTATCACGCCCTTGGTGTTGCCGCTGCCGCCGAGGATCAGCATTACCCATACGATAAACGTGCCGAAGACCGGCTCGAACACGCTGGGGCTGATGGTGCCGGCGTTGTGGGCGTAGAGCGCGCCGCCAATTCCCATCACCATCGCGCCCAGCACCAGCGCTTGCAGCTTGAACGCAAACACGTTCTTGCCGTACGCGGCGGCGACCACCTCATCTTCGCGGATCGCCCGCAACACACGCCCCCACGGCGAACGGATCATCCGCTCCAATAACACGGCAACAACGGCAAGGACGATGATCACGATGCCGAGATAGACATAATTGTAGTATGCGGTGGGCACGAGGTCGTAGAGTGGGCGGGGGATGCCGACCAGCCCTTTCGAACCATTGGCGAGCCACTGCTCGTTGTTGAAAACGAGCCGGATGCTCTCCGCGATACCGATCGTGGCAATTGCCAGATAGTCCTCGCGCAGGCGCAGCGTGGGAATCCCGATGAGCACGGCAATAATCCCGGAAACGAGCGCAGCGGCAATGATGCCTACGAGAAACGGCTGGTCGAGACCAAATGCTTGCTGCGTGTAGCGGGCAAGTTCGCCGGTGGGCAGCGGCTTTGTAACCAAGGCGGCGGTGTATGCGCCAATTGCGAAGAACCCGGCCACACCAAAGTTGATCAGGCCGGTATCGCCGAAGTGCACGTTGAGACCGAGTGTGAACAAGGCATAGATACTGGCAACGATCAAGAAACCGACCAGGTAATTGAGCAAGCCTGAACTGAGAATTGCTTCCACTGTCATGCTACTGTCCGCTTCCTGTCACACTTTTTTTGAATGCACACCACACGATTTTGTCTTCCACTGCGAGCGGCTAGAACCCCCGTTGCTCGCTGCCAAAGAGCCCCCGCGGCCGGATCAACAGCACCAAAATCAGAATGACGAACGCCACGGCGGGTTTGTAGGTGGGCAGGAGGAACGCGGTCGATACCTGCTGCACGATTCCGATTACCATACCGCCTACGAGCGCGCCGTACGGGTTGCCAATGCCGCCGAGAATGGCTGCCGCAAAGAGCGGCAGCAGCAGGTTCCACCCCATCTCGGGACGAATCTGCGAGTCGATACCGAGCAGGATGCCCGCGGTCGCCGCCAGCGCCGCCCCAATTGCCCAGGTCCAGATCATCATGTGCTCGGTGTTGATCCCGCTAATGCGCGCCAAATCCGGATTATCCGCCGTGGCGCGGAGCGCCTGGCCGATCTTCGAGCGTTGCAGGAAGAGATAGAGTCCCGCCACCATGGCCAGGCAGGCAAGCAGAATGAAGATTTGATCCGGTTTTACGCGGACGTCGAACGGCAATTTCAACGCCGGCCGCAGCGCTTGCGTGTAGAAGTGGAATTCCGGCCCCCAGATGATGAAGACCAGGGCGCGGATTGCAAAGGCCACCGCCAAGGAGCCGATGACGAACATCACCGTCGCGTAGCGGCGCGCGCGCATGGGGCGGAACACCAGGCGATCGACAACCACGGCGACCACGGCGGTCATGAGCATAGCGAGCGGCAGCGCGAGCAACATCGGCAGACCGAATGAGAGCGGCCCGAACGTGGCGATTGGAATATCCAGCGTGGCGAAGACCGTGTTCACCAGGAAAAACGCCACGTAGGCGCCGACGGCCATGAGGTCGCCGTGCGCGAAATTGGCGAAGCGCACGATGCCGTACACCAGCGTGAGACTCACTGCGCCGAGTGAGAGGATGCTGCCGAGGATGATGCCGTCCACGACCAGCGCAATCATGCCGCCCCTCCCAGGTAGAGCCGGGCTACTTCCTCGTTTGCCAGCAGCGCGCTGCTCTCACCGGTGAAGCGGTTCTCGCCGCTGGCGAGCACGTAGCCGCGCTGCGCGTGTTCCAGCGCCAGGCGCGCGTTTTGCTCCACCATGAGCACGGCGATGCCCTGGGAATTGACGTGCGCTATCTGCGCGAACACCGCTTCCACAAAGACCGGCGCGAGGCCCGCCGTGGGTTCGTCGAGCAGGAGGAGCTGCGGTTCGAGCATGAGCGCGCGCGCCATGGCCACCATTTGGCGCTGGCCGCCGCTCAGCGACGAGACCTTCGCGTTGCGGCGCGCCTTGAGATCGGGAAAGAGGCCGTAGGCCATCTCCGCTTGCACTGCATAGATGTCGGGCCGGAGGAAGGCGCCCATCGCCAGGTTTTCCTGCACCGTGAGACTCAAAAACGTGTTGTCCGCCTGCGGCACGTAGCTCAAGCCCTGGCAGACGATTTCATGGGGCGGCATGCCGGTAATGTCCGTATCCTTGAATGTGACCCTGCCGCCGGTCGGCGTGAGCAGGCCGAAGATTGTCTTCATCAGCGTGGACTTGCCGCAGCCGTTGGGACCGATGACGGCCACCATTTCGCCGCGGCCAACGGAGAGGGAGACGCCATGCAGAATCTCAATATCGCCGTAACCGGAAACAATCTCAGACGCCTCAAGCAAACTCACCGGTTTTGGCCTCCCAGATACGCCGCGAGCACCTGCTCGTTCCGCTGGATTTCCGCCGGTGTGCCTTCCGCGAGCTTCTCGCCGTTGCTCATGACGATGACGGGGTCGCAGAGACCCATCACCACCGCCATGTTGTGCTCTATGAGCAGGACGGTAATGCCGCGTTCGGCAACAAGGCGCTCGATCTGCCGCATGAGGCTATCCAAGAGCGTTGGGTTCACCCCGGCGCCCGGCTCGTCCAGCATGATGAGTCGCGGGTCCGTCATCATGGCGCGGGCAAGTTCCAGCAGCTTCTTCTGGCCGGTGGAGAGATTTGCCGCATACTCGTCCCGCAGGTGGGCCAGGCTTACGAACTCCAGCACGTCCAGCGCCTTGTCGTAGGCTTCCTGCTCCTGCCGGCGCACGCGCCACGGTATGAGCCACGCCGTCCCCATCCGTTCGCCCGCTTGGCCTGCAGGCACCAGCATCAGGTTTTCGAGCACGGTCATTTGCTTGAGTTCTTTGGGCACCTGGAAAGTGCGGCAGAGACCGTGGTGGAAGATGCGGTGCGGCGGCAGCCCGTCGATGCGCTTTCCCTGGAACACGATGCTGCCCGCGTCCGGGGCGTAGAAACCGGAAATGAGATTGAATAACGTCGTCTTGCCCGCCCCGTTAGGTCCGATCAGACCCGTGATCGTACCTGAGCGCACCTGCATGGAGCAGTTCTGCACCGCCTGCAAGCCTCCAAACGACTTGGCGACGTTCTCTACCTGCAAGAGTACATGCTGCGTGTCCGTAGCCACGGTCCTGCTTGTCCCCATGTTCAAGTCAGAGAGGTTGGAGACCCGTTCCCATTCACCGCGATGGCGGGAGGTCACCTCTATGATAGTGCAAGCGGCGCTTGCTAAGGGACGCTCACGCGTGTGGATGTTCGCGCAGGAGCCTGAGAGAGTGGCAGGCTCATCACTTTCTTCAGGGAAGAATGCAAGAAGCCCGTCAGTCCGGCGCAAGCCGGAATCCAGAGGCCCCCCCTTCCAAGGGCAACGAAATTCGTGGGTCGGTGCTGCTGATGCCTGGGCTGGCAGTAGGCGCAGGTTGCAAACCTGCGCTACCGGAGAAGGGTCTGCCTGAAGAGTCCAATGAGCCCAATTATTGCAGGTCAAGCCACGATCCGCGTCTCGGCACGTTATGATAGGCGCAAGACTTTGCCGCCGCCCAAAATCGTAAGGAGCAGCCCGATATGTCCGCCTTAATTCCCCAAGATCTCTATCTCGAACGCTTGCAGCACGTTTACGTGGCCGTGGTTTCGGACGCGCTCGATGCGCTTGGCTTGCGGCATCAGGTGATGGCGCCGCGTGTGCGGCCGCTCTATGTCGAGGCGCGGGTCGTGGGCCGCGCCCACCCGATCCACTTTCGTCCGGCCGAGCGCATTCCCTCCCAGGAGGAATACCACTTCATGGAAATCGAAGCCATGGACAGTTTGCAGCCGGGAGAGGTGTACGTCGCCGCGTTAGGTGACGCCCCGTCGTGCGCGCTCTGGGGCGAGTTGTTTTCCACCTGTGCCCAGGCGCGGGGCGCCACCGGCGCGGTGATCGACGGTCCGGTGCGCGACAGCGGCATGATCATTGCAAAGCCCTTCCCGGTCTTTGCCACGGACTTCTGCGCCGCCGACGCCGCGGGCCGTGCCGAGGCGATCGCCCACAACGTGCCGATTACGTGCGGCGGCGTGCTGGTGCAACCCGGCGACTACATCCTGGCTGAATACGACGGCGTGGTGGTCATTCCTCACCAACACATCGAGGCGGTCCTGCAGCCTGCCGAGGTAAAAGTGCGGGGAGAGAATACTGTCCGCGCGGAACTCGCCGCGGGCGACAAAATGCGGACGGTGTTCGAGCGCCATGGGATTCTGTAGGCGAATTTCCTACGTGGCGGTGGGGTATAAAATGCCCTACTCGTCAGGCACGACGGGCGTGGATGCAAAGAGCGGGGGACAAGCCCCCGCGCTACGTAGTAGTGTACAGACTGGGACATAAGTAACGGTTGTTCGGGGAAATAGGTAACACATTGAGCATATTGACACCCACAGGCGCTCCTGATTGGACCGGGATGGTGACATTCCAGGCGACACTACGGGTTCAAGTTCAGGTCGTTAGTTTGCGCTAAGGAAGCAGAGCGATTGCGCAGAGGTATTGAGAGGCTCTAACTCTCATGGCAAGGTCATCGCATACTACGATGTCTCTAAATTCGGCGGTGTAACCCATGTACCCGGTCTATACAAGCTAGATTGGGTTCAGATTTCCCGATGCGGGCCTTAGCAAGAACCGGCCGGGCAAGCGTGTTCGGGCTGCATCAACAAAGATTCACCCTCACTCTTTCCCTCAATGAGATCCTTGTGTAACTCCGGCCAGCGGCGCAAGAATTACTCCCTTTCCCGCCGGGAGAGGGCCGGGGTGAGGGGATTACTGCTTGTCCTGTCCTTACCTACCTCAAAGACTTAGACGAAAGTGTGCAATATCGGTGAAATTGGCCCGGATTGCGGGGACTCGCCCTCGCCCCCGTATCAAGTACGGGGCAGGCTCTAACCCTCTCCCGCGGGAGACCTTTGCATAACCCCACCTTCAGGCAGGGGCACTCCCTCTCCCGTCGAGGGAGAGGGAACTCTCTCGCTTCCGCTAGGGTTACGCAAAGGTCTCCACCGGAAGAGGGGACTTTCTCGCCTTGGCAAGTGCTTTTTGAAGGTTCTCCTCAACGGAGAGCGAATGCCGGCCAATTCTCAGGCTTTGTAGAGGTCTCCGAGAATACTCTCGAATGCACTAGAGCGGCAGGGCGATCACTTGGCCGGTTTGCAGGCTGCGTGTGACCGCCTCGGTGAACTCCATGTACTTTACCCCGGTCTCGGGTGGGGTGTGGGTGACCTGTTCCTGTCCGCGAATGGCGCTGACGAATTCCTCTTCCACGCGCCAACCGCCCGCTTCGTCAGCCGGTATTGGGATTTCATCTAAAGCGGCGTCGCCGCGCTTGCCGCCGTAGAGGGTGTTGTCTGCAAAGCGCAACGTGCCCTCGCTCCCGAAGAGAAACGCTTCCGGCGCGCCCGCCAGGCCGGTGACGCTCGAGACCTGCATGTGCAGTTGCGCGCCGCAGGCCATGTCGGCGACCACGTCAACGTGCTCAGGCACGCGCACTGCTCGTAGCTCACCTGTCTCGTCCGCGCGCATTCGCGTAAAGATCTTGCCCATGGCCTGCACGTGGTTGGCCTCGCCGACCCAGCGCAAGACCGCCTCGTACCAGATGCCCATGCTCATGATATTGAAGCCGCTCAGATCGAAGTCCTGCCGCCAGTGCAGGGGCGCGGCGGCATCCAGGAAGTCACCGCCCACGCGGACCTCTATGGCGAGCAGGTCGCCCACGTAGCCCTCTGCCAGCAGACGTTTCAGCGTTGTGTCCACCCGCAGCGTCATAGGCGATGGCACGATCTGCACGACGAGCTGTGGATTTACCTGAGCCGCAGCCTGCATCTCCCAGGCTTCGGCGGCATTCATGGCCATGCGCGCTTCGCAGAGCACATGCTTGCCGGCAGCCAGCGCGGCGAGCGTGGCCTGGCAGTGCAGATACGGCCACGTGCCGATGACGATGGCATTCGTATCCGGCGCGTCGATCAGCTCGTTCCAGTTTGCGTAGGTCTGGGGAATGCCGAACTGCTGCGCCACGCGCGCGCTCGATTCCTGGCTGCGGTTGCAGACGCTGACGATCTCGACTCCCTCAATTGCTTGCAGACCGGGGATGTGGCGGTCGCGCGTGTTCGCGCCCGCGCCGATGATGCCGACATGAATCGGTTCTGAGCTCATAGTCTTTCGCCTCTATGTATCGCACGTGTTAAGCACAGGGCCGCAACGCTTTAGCCCGTTCCTCGCGCTTGAAATTCTTTAGCCTTCAACATCGCAACCGAGGAAGACGCGATTGCGCTGGCGGCAGGCTTCCAGCACGGAGAAACTCCCCGCGGCCGGATCGATCACCACGTCTCCCGGATTCGTAACCGCCGCAATCAGGGCCCCCTGGAGTTCCACCGGCTTCCGGTGCGTCACCGCATCCCGCGGCACGGTCTCGGCCCACACGTCCGGGATGTCGTGGATTTTCCACACGCCTTTCGCGCGGCGCGGCGTCTTTTGCAGCACAACCAAGTGCTCGCTCTTGCGCCGGGTGCGGTAGCCCATGCCGATGCGGCCCTTATCCCAGGTGACGAGATCAACCACGGCGAGTTTCGTGTCCTTGAGCCAGTGGGAGAAACCCGTGCACAGGTGAAACTTGTCCATCCAGAGGAACAAGTGTCCGCTGGGCATGAGCGCGCGGTCAATGCCGCGAACAAAGGCAGTAATCTTCTCATCATCCATTTGACGCAGCGAGGAGCGCCCGCGATTTCGGCTGCGGCCCTCGTTCCCGTACGACATCTTGTCCAAGAGGCCGCGGTACTGCGGATCGAGAAACGCTACCGGAAACTTGCCTGCCGGCAGGTGGGCGAGGAACTCCAAGCCGTCCATTTGCAGTCTGGAGTTGTACTCGAAGTGGTCGGGAAGTTCCAGCGCCGGCATGACCAGGCTGCGAACCGGCGAGAAAACCGACGCGGCGTCAGATTCCGGTTCGTTTGGTGTTGAATCGGCCATTGGATGTTTTCCATTTCAGCCAGTCTTACACATGTGTCTCGAGTCCCGCCCTCGCCGTCGTCGTCAATGAGACCTGCGGCCGGCCACACGAGCTATGTGCATTCTACGACGCAAGACTCCCTGCAACAACCCGGTTAGGCAAGAGTACAGGAGGCAATGCTTGCGCAACTCTACACACATGGAGGCGTACCCAAGGCTAGAGACCCGGCTCTGCGCTACATGCCCACTGCCGTTCGTACTGAACTTGTCGAAGTGGGAACGGCAGTGGGCATGACCGGCCACAACCAATTAGAAGGCAACCGGAAACCAGACCGGGCTTGACCAGGCGGTACGCCCATCCTCCTGCACGGCGCGCACGTAGTAGTAGACCCACGCCTCGCCGTTGCCGTTGCCGACGCTGGGAGAAATGGTGAACAGCCGATCCAGCGGGTCGGCATCCTCGAAGACACCCTCGTGGTAATAGTCATCGCCGTGGAAACGCTTTACATCCACGCCGTTGCGGACGAGGGTCACGGTTGCAATGCGCTCGCTGCCGGTGACGGTGTAAGCGACAGTGCGCGGGCTTCCATCGAGCGCAGGCCCTTCCGCACCCATGAGCAGGCCGTTAGTCTCCGTCCAGAGGCTGATCTTGCGTCCGGACGCCGCGATGCAGCGGCGGGCGCGCAACGCCTCGAAGATACCGTCCCGCGTAAACTCCGTCACATACAGTCCGCCGATACCTGTGCCCAGGGCGTTCATGCGGAATCGGCTGAGGCGGTTGAGGCGCTGGGAATTTGTCACATTTGGCTGCTGCGTGTTGAAGTAATGCCCGCCGGCGTGGCCGGTGTGGTTGTCGCCGCCGCCGATGACGCCCACGCGATTGGCCTGTGCCAAGCCGTCCTGAAGAAAACTGCCGGTGGCGCTGGGCGACCAGTTGGGATCGCACTCATTGGGATTGCCCTGATATTCGTAGTTGCCCCAGAGCGAGGTAATCTCCACCACCGGTTCCCAGTGGTCGTGATGTTGCGACCAGTCATAGGGCGTGGCGTCGCGGGCGAGGTGGTGGGGGATACTGAGGGCGTCGTACGGCAGGTCGTCAAGCTGCTGCCAGAGCTGGGCGAGGTCCGTTACTTCCGCGCCGCTGTGCAGGATTGGCGGCTCGTCGTGGTTGAAGAGCGTGTTGCGGTGTCCCCACTGGCGGTCCTTGGGCGCATTCCACTCGTACCCGGGGACCGTAACAAACCGTTCCGGCGCATGGTATTGCCGGCTGGCATCAAGGATCTCCGCCCACTCGTCCTCAACCAGCATTCTGCCGTTGCCCGACCAGGTATGGTCGGTCACCGCGCCAAAGTCCATGCCCGCCACGTCGCGGGCGTAGCGGTAGCAATCGGCTGGCGAGCCGTCGAAGCCGTCGGGAAGCGTCTCTTCGCCCCAATAGCATGAAGAGAAGTACGAATGAATGTGCAAGTCTCCCCACACGAGCTGGTAGTCTGCCGCTTGTTTCGCCATAGATGCACCTCTCCCACGCTGTTCAGGCTTTTCCCACACTATTGTACGTTTTCTCACTCGCACCTGCAGCGAGACCGCTGCGTGGCAAACGGACGAACGTGGGCCTATGCGTCTAGAGACATAGTCTTCTTGATTGGGCTGGAGTAGACTATGAAGGAGTGAATAATCTCACTCAAGGCAAGCTTCGCTCGCTGCAAGCACGCGGCAGCACTGCCGGGCAAAGCGGCAGAGCATGCGGAACGGCGGCCGCGCGACGATATGGTCATTCACAGGCGAAAGGGTCGGCACAATGTTCGATCAAGCATTCAAGGATAGTTTTGAACAGAAGGGCTATTCGGTAGCTCGCGGCCTCTTTTCACCGGCAGAGGTCGCCGCGCTCACCGACCACTACATGTTCTTGCGGCAGAACGGGACATATAAAGGTGACGCGGCCGGCGTGGATGTGCCGAATGGCGACCCAGCGGCCGATCCCTTGAAGAAGTTCCCGCGCATGATCCACATGCATCGCTGGGACGACCTCAGCCTGCAATGGATGCTGGATCCACGGTTTCGCGAAGGTCTGGCGACGCTCTTAGGCGGCGACCCGTTTGCGGTGCAGTCCATGATCTATTTCAAGCCGCCGGGCGCGCGCGGACAGGCCCTGCACCAGGACCAGTTCTACTTGCAGGTGCAAACCGGGCACCTGCATGGCGGCCTGGCTGGCGCTTGACCGCTGTGACGAGGAGAACGGCTGCTTGCAGGTGGTGCCCGGCAGCCATACGCTGCCGGAACTGTGCACGGAAGAGGCGGACACTGCGCAGAGCTTTACGGATGTGACGGTGCCGTTACCGAAACAGGTGCAGACCGTTCCTGTATTGATGGATGCCGGCGACGTGCTCTTCTTCAACGGTCAGCTAATTCACGGTAGCTTGCCGAATACGACAACCGACCGCTTCCGCCGGTCGCTCATCGGCCACTACATCATGGGCAGCGCCGAGAAGGTCTCCAAGTACTACCATCCCGTGCTGCGCATGGACGGCAGCGTCGTAGACCTCGGCACCAGCGAGCGGGGCGGCCCCTGCGGCGTGTGGGTGGAGGAAGACGGCCGACCGGTGGTGGAGATGGCGGTTGGAGAGTAAGGCTGACCGGAATTGCATTCCGTTCGTGCTAGGCCTGCCCGTTCTAGTCGGGTCGGATGAGTTGAAGTATTGACGAGGTATGCGCAAGTGCCTGCGCTACTCCTACTGTGCGCCCAATTGCAGGCTGGCCCAGATTAGGGCTGCGTAGAACATGTATGGGCCAGTGAAGAGCAGGCTGTCGATGCGGTCCAGGATGCCCCCGTGGCCGGGGATAAGGGAGCCGGACTCTTTAACGTCCGCCCCGCGTTTGAGGAGGGACTCCACCAGGTCGCCCAGTTGCGCCGCTACCGCAGCGCCAAGACCGATGAGGCCGGCCAAGATCGGGCTCGGCGGGAATGGGGTGAACTGGGCGTAGAGCGCCGCGACCGTGACTGCGATGAACGCGCCGCCCAGCGTGCCTTCCAGGGTCTTGCCGGCGCTCAGGTGCTGGAAGATGCGGCGTTTGCCGATGCTCCTGCCCACAAGGTACGCACCGGTGTCGTAGGCCCATGTGACGACCAGGGCAAAGATGAGCCACAGCTCTCCCCGCACGTAGATGTAGTCGCGGAGCGCGACAGTGTGTCCCAGCAACCAGCCGATATACATCGCGCCGGCGACCGCCATGGCCCAACCTGTGAACGCCTGCGCATGACCGTGAGCCCGGGGCAGCAGCAACACCCAGAGCGAACAAACCACAATCACCGTAAAGAACAGCGGCGGCAGGATCACGAGCTCCGCGTAGCCCGCCCAGATCAAGCTATAGGGCCAGAGGAAGAAGCCGAGGGCAAGCGCACCGGCAGTGATCCGCTGCACGGCGAACCCCATGCCGCGCACCAGATGGAGGTACTCCCACAGCGCCAGCCCGCCGCAGACGAGCATGCCGATGAGCAGCCAGGGATTACCAAAATAGGCCAACGCGAGTAAGAGTGGCGCGTAGACCACAGACGAGAGGGCGCGCTTTGCGAATTCCTGCCAACTCGCACGGGGGGATTCGCGGCCAGTCTCGCCGCGCCTACTGTTTCGCTTTGCCATTCTGGCTGTCGGCAAGGCCGCCGTCACCAGCGAGGCTGTCGCTTGTAGCGGGGTCGTCGCTACTACCCAGGCCGCCGAACTTGCGCTCGCGGCGGCTGTAGTTGGCGAGGGCGGCGTAGAACTCTTTGCGCCCAAAATCAGGCCAGTAGACTTCCGCAGCATAGTACTCGGCGTAGGCGGCTTGCCAAAGCAGGAAGTTGGAAAGCCGCATCTCGCCGGCAGTGCGGATTACGAGATCTGGGTCGGGCAGATTGCGCGTATAGAGGTGTTGCGCGATCGTCTCTTCCGAGACGTGAGATGCGGGCACGCCTTTCTCCACGATTTCCCGTACGGCGTCGACGATCTCGCTGCGCCCGCCGTAGTTGAAGGCAAAGTTGATTGTGAGCCGATCGTTGCCGCGCGTCGCTTCTTCAAGTTGGTCTATGGCGATTTGCAGGGTCGAGGGCACAGCGTCACGCCGTCCGATGGAGCGGACTTGGATCTGATTCTCAACGACTGCATCCTGTTCCTGTGCAATCGTCTGTTCGAGCAGAGACATGAGCCCGCTGACTTCCTCTTCGGGACGCGCCCAATTCTCCGTGGAAAAGGCGTACAGGGTGAGAACCTGGACACCGAAGTCGATCGCCGCTTCGGCTACCTCCCGCACGCGGCGCGCGCCCGCGCGATGCCCTTCCAAGCGGGGCAGGCCGCGCTGAGCCGCCCAGCGGCCGTTGCCGTCCATCACGATACCGACGTGGACTGGAGTAGCGGTCAGAGGCGGAAAGTGCTCGTCCGTTGCCGAGACCGTATTCAATGATTTGGAAGGGGTTGGCTCCATCGCTAGATGGTCAAAATCTCCTGCTCTTTGTCGGCAAGGACCGCGTCTACTCGCTCGATTTCGGCATCGGTGAGTTTCTGCAATTCGCCTTGGGCCCGACGCACGTCGTCTTCGGAAACTCCGCTGCTCTTCTGCCCTTTACGCAATGCCTCCTGCGCCGTGCGCCGGGAATTGCGGATGGTCACACGGGCTTCTTCGGCCCGTTGACGTACCATCTTGGCCAGTTCTTGCCGCCGTTCCGCCGTCGGTTGGGGCAGCGCAATGCGGATGACCGTGCCGTCGTTGGATGGCGTGATACCGAGTTCCGACTTGAGGATCGCGCGCTCGATAGCGGGGATTGACTGCGTGTCCCACGGTTGAATGACGATAAGCCGGGGTTCCGGTATGATGATGGTCGCTACTTGGTTCAGGGGTAACTGCGTGCCGTAGTACTCTACGGATATCTCTTCCACAAGCGCCGTTGACGCTCTGCCTGTGCGGATGCGGGCAATTTCGCGCTGCAACGCCTCCGTGGCGTTGCCCATTGCGAGTTCAGTTTCCTCAAGAATTGGCTCCAGCATCGTCCCTATCTCCTATCAGGGTTCCTATTGGGTCCCCTTGCAGCAGTTGCTCCAATGCTCCGGCATTCTCCAGCTTGAAGACCGCGATGGGGAGGCTATTCTCCATACAGAGTGAAATCGCCGTGCTATCCATCACCTTCAGGCCCATGTTGAGGGCATCGAGGTAGGAAAGGTTGTCAAACTTCCTGGCGTTTGGGTGCGTGATCGGGTCGCTCTCGTAGGCGCCGTCTACCTTGGTAGCCTTAATCAGCACTTCCGCATTGATTTCCATCGCGCGCAGCGCGCCTGCGGTATCGGTCGTGAAGAAGGGGTTGCCCGTGCCTGCGCTGAAGATGACGACTCGCTCGTTTTCCAAGTGGTCGATGGCGCGCGCGCGGATATATGGTTCGGCGACTTCCCGCATCTCGATTGCCGTTTGCACGCGGGCATCGATTCCCTCACGGGAGAGGGCGTCCTGGAGCGCCAGGGCGTTTATAACCGTTGCCAGCATACCCATGTAGTCGGCGGTGGCGCGGTCCATCCCCTGGTCGGCTGCCAACTCGCCGCGCCAGATGTTGCCGCCGCCGATGACGACCCCGATTTGAGTCCCAAGGCGGCGGGCTGAGGCGATCTGCTTGCCGATGTTGCGCGCAATAGCAAGATCTATGCCATACTCGCCCTTTCCCTTGCCCATAAGCGCTTCGCCGCCAATCTTGAGCAGCACGCGCCTATAGCGTAGCATTGCCATGGGTCCTCTCTGGTCGTGACCTGGTTGCCTGCGCGAAAAATGAAACCACGCGATCTCCGCGTGCTTTCTACAGGCCGCGCTCGAAGCGGCAGAAGCGCCGAATGACGATATTCTCGCCGGTCTTTACGATAACCTGCTTTACGAGGTCGGCAACAGTGAGCGACGGATCGCGCACGAACGGCTGCGCGAGCAGGACCGTTTCTTCGCGATTGCCTTCGTAGTCTTCCGGCAGCTCCTCCTCGCTGACAAACTCCGGGCTCATGCCGGCCACGTGCAGCGCGATTTCGTGGACAAGATGCTGAAATTCCTCCGTGCGCGCGACAAAGTCCGTCTCGCAGTTTACTTCCACCAGGACACCGACGCGCCCGTTACCGTGGATATAGGAGTGCACCAGTCCCTGCGATGCCTCTCTGCCCGAGCGTTTCTCCGCCTTGGCCAAGCCTTGCGCGTCCAGGATTTTCTTCGCTTCCGCTTGGTCGCCGTTGGCTTCCTCAAGCGCGCGTTTACAGTCCATAATGCCTGCGCCGGTTGCCTCGCGCAGGGTCTTTATGTCCGCGGTAGTCACCGTTGCCATTGGTTGAATTAAAACTCCCTTTAGCTGGTCTAAATCTTCAAATTGATTGCGGTCTAGGTTGCGTCTGCTGCTGCGGCGCTCTCTTCAGGCTCCGCTGCGGCTTCTGCGTCAGGATCGGCAGCCACGGCTTCCTGGGCCGCTTCAGTCTGTGATTCTTTTGCTTTGGCCGCGCGCAGCTCTTGGCCGCTGTTTACCGCATTGGCAATCAGGCCGGTAATGAGCCGAATCGCCTTGATCGCGTCGTCATTGCCGGGTATGGAGTATTCAACGTGGTCGGGATCGCAATTCGTATCCAGCAACGCAATGACGGGAATGCCGAGTATTTGTGCCTCTGCCACCGCGATGTGTTCGCGCACGGTGTCAACCACATAGAGGGCAGCGGGCAAACGGTGCATATCCCGGATGCCGTTGAAAAAGCGCTGGAGCTTTGCCAAGCGGTCCTGGAGGCGGCCGACCTCCTTCTTGGAAAAACTCTTCCAGGCATCATTTGCCTGTTCCGATTCCATCTCTTTCATCTTTGCCAAGCGCCGGCTGATGGTGGAGTAGTTCGTGAGCATGCCACCGAGCCAGCGTTGGTTTACGAAGGGCATCCCTACCCGGGAGGCTTGCTGCTCCACAATCTCCTGCGCCTGCTTCTTCGTGCCGACAAAGAGGATTTCGCGGTTCTCCAACGCGAGGTCGCGTGCGAAATCGCAAGCTTCTTGGAGTCCGCGTGCGCTTTGTTCCAGATCGATGATGTGGATCTTGCTGCGCGCCATGTAAATGTAGGGCTTCATCTTGGGGTTCCAACGATTGGTTGGATGCCCAAAATGCACCCCAGCATCAAACAGATCCTTAAGACTCGCCACCGCCATACGTTCGCGACCCCTTCTGCACTCTTGTGCCTACGAGCGGTCAGGCTCGCTGCTATTACACACGTTTATTGAGCCTCGCACGTATACCTACGTAGCAGGCTCATTGACTATCTAACACAGTATACCGGTTTCGCCGCGCGTGCGGCAACGCACGCAGGCTTTTATGCGCGTATGTACCATACGCTCGACCGCACCGCCGACCTCTTGCCACTGCAGTCATGCCGTCCGCAGGGAGGCTGCCGCGCTATGGTGTGCGTTGCGCACAGGCGGCCATTGTCCTCTTTCTCGACGCAATGCTCATGTGGATGGCGGGAGCCATTGTCCCGCCATATCGGCCACCGCGTCGCCAATGCTGAGCGAGGCCGTGGCCGCCGGCGAGGGTGCGTTGAGCACGTGGATAATGCGCGGCTTCTGCACGATGTGAAAGTCCTCGATGAGCTTCCCTTGCGGGTCCAACGCTTGGGCGCGTACCCCCGCGCCGGCGCGCACCAGGTCTTGGTTGGCAACGACCGGCACGAGCTTCTGCAACTCTTTCACCATCGCCTGTTTGCGCAACGAACGGTACACTTCGCCGAGGCCGGTGCGCCAGTAGCGGGCCGTCATCCGCCAGAAACCCACGTATCCCAGGATGTCGGCCGTGTCCTTGATACTCACGTCGCGCCAGCGGTAGCCCTGGCGCTTGAATGCGAACACGGCATTCGGCCCCACTTCGATTGCGCCGCTAATGCGCCGGGTGAAGTGGACGCCGAGAAAGGGGAACGCGGGATTGGCCACGGGGTAGATGAGATTGCGCACCAAGTGACGTTTCTCCGGTACGAGTTCGTAGTACTCCCCGCGGAAGGGCACGGTCTTGAGCGGCGGTTTTAGGCCGGCGGAGATGCTGACGCGGTCCGCAAACAAGCCGCTGCAAATGATGACGTGCTTACTGCGCACGTCCCCTTGCGCCGTCTCCAACCGCAAGCCATTGGGTTCTTCGGCAATTGCGGTTACTTCCGCCCCGGTGCGCACCTCACCGCCGGCTTGCTCGAAGAGCTTGCGATACGTTTGCGCTACCAGGCTGTAATTGACAATGCCGGCGCTCGGCACGTGCAGCGCCTGCATGCCAGTGGCGTGCGGCTCCAGATCTGCCAGTTCTTCGGGTCCAATCATGCGCACCCCCGGCACACCGTTCGCTGCGCCGCGCCGGGCCAGCGCTTCCAAAGCCGCGATCTGGAATTCCTCAGTGGCCACAATCACCTTGCCGCAGCGGTCGTAAGGAATAGCGTGCTCTTCACAGAAGGCCACCATGCGTTCGGACCCTTGCACGGCCATGCGCGCGCGCAGCGAACCCGGCCGGTAATAGATACCGGAGTGGATTACGCCGCTGTTATGGCCGGTCTGGTGTTGGGCAGTATCGGCCTCTTTTTCGATGACGGCGATGCGGAGACCGCGATGCCGCTCGGCAAGCGTGCGCGCCGTTGACAAGCCGACGATGCCGCCGCCGACGATGGCGATGTCTAGGAGAGACCCTGATTTCATTTTCAGACGTAGACTTCCCCTGCCCAGGTGAGATCGGTGCTGCATCGAATTATACTGCGCCTGTGGCAGCCATGTGGGCCGGAGCATGACCGTTTGGCGGAATTGTAGGTAGGCTGCAGTCGTAGACCTCTTTTTGGGGATGCTGAATGAGTGCTCACAGTCGCGCTCGCGTATTGAAGGTGACAGGTAAAGGTGTGGCAATCCGCTGTGCTATACTCACCGCATACGTTTTACCGGAAAAGAGTTTTGGGTGACACTACGCGACCTTTACGAGACGTCAATTGAGCTTGGCATGGCGCTTGACGTGCGCGGTGAGGCGGCGTTGCGGCAGCAACTCGCGCGGCGGCGTGCGGAGTATGCGGCGTTACCCGCGTGGCAACAGCCCTTCTACGACCAGGAGCGGTTTCGCAATCCCTACGGCGACGTGCGCATCGTCAACGGCCCGGCGGACGTGGAGCTAGAAACGGTCCTGCTGGGCATCAATATCGGTTTGGACGAACTCTTGCTGGCCGACCGCTTGCGCAGCAAGGGCACGAAGATCGACGCCGTGATTGCCCACCACACCACCGGCATCGGCGTAGCCATTTCGCTGGTGCACGATTTCATGCCGGTAGCGATTGACTTCTTAGCCGAAGAAGGAGTGCCCCGCGCGGACGCGGCGGTGTGCATCAACCGCTCTATCGAGGAGAAAGAGCAGTCACTTGAGGATACGGCCCGCATGGGGCCCGACATGGCGAAGTTGCTGGGGTTCCCGTTGGCCTGCATCCATACGCCGGCGGACTACTACATTGGCGAAGGCGTCCGACCCGCAGTGGAAGCAGCAGAGCCCCAGACCGTTGGCGACGTGGTGCGCGCCCTGATGGAGATACCTGAAGTGCAGAGCGCGGCCCGCATTGGCGCTGAACCCCGCGTGATGAGTGGAGAAGAAAACTGGCCGGCGGGACGCATGCTGCTCAAGTTTGGCGGCGGCTACTTGCTGCCGCCGGATGCGTACACGTTGCTCGGCAACGCAGGGGTGAATACCGTGCTGCAGATAGGTTGTACGCCGGTGCACGCGCAGACCGCGCAGGCAGCGGGCGTGGCAATCGTGCGCATCGCCCACGCGGCGTGCGACAACATTGGGATCAACTTGCTGCTGGATGAAGTGGAACGCCGGTTGGGACCGCTCAATGTCATCCCGTGCAACTACTTCGAAAGAGTAAAGCGCAACTAGAGTATGGTTAGTGCCTATTGCGACCAAGTGCCCGGCGAGAGCGAGCAGCGCAGCGGGAGTGACGGGAATAGGCAGGTCACGGGAGTGACGCGATTAGGCAAATCACGGGCAACGGGCAATAGACTGGGAATAGTGGTATGACCCTGCGTGATCTGTACGATACAGCCATCGAAATCGGCCGTGAAGTGGACCCGCGCGGACGGGCAGCCCTTGACCGCCAGCTTGTGCAGCGGCGACAGGAGTACGCAGCGCTGCCGGAGTGGCGCAAGCCCTATTACGACCAAGAGCGTTTCAACAATCCTTACGGCGACGTGCGCATTGTGCATGGTCCGGCAGATACCGAACTCACTACCATCCTCATGGGCATAAACATCGGCACGCAAGAACTCCTGCTAGCGGACAATTTGCGCGGCAGCGGCACACGCATCGACGCCGTCCTCTCCCACCATACCAACGGCATCGGGGTACCGGCGGATACGCTCATCTATGACACGGTGCCCTATCACGTTGACCTGCTCGCAGATGCGGGTGTAGCCCGGGCCGACGCCGAGCCCCACATCACGGACATGATGACCGACCGTTGGAACTACGCCGAAGACTTCAACCGCAACGGCATCGACATGGCGAAATTGCTGGAGTTTCCGCTGGCGTGCATCCATACACCGGCCGACTTTCATCACGGCCGGGGCGTGCGGGGGGCTATTGAGGACGCTCATGCCGAGACGGTGGGCGACGTGGTGGAGGCGCTGCTGGCGTTGCCTGAATTTCAGGGCGCGGCGCGGATTGGGGCGATCCCGCGGATTATGGCGGGAGACGCGGAACAGCCGATGGGCCGCATCTTCCATCAGGACGGCGGCGGCTGGATGTTTCCGGTAGAGGTGATCCCATTGCTTAAAGAGGCAGGCGTCGGCACGTTCGTCACCATCGGTTGCCCGGCTGCCCACCAGCGCCAGGCGCAGGAACTCGGCATGGGCTGGGTGCGCATGCCCCACAACGCCTGCGATAACGTCGGCCTCAACCTCTTGCTCGACAAGGTGGAGCAGCGTCTCGGGCCGCTGCACGTCATTCCCTGCAACTACTTCGAGCGCATCAAACGCAACGGGATTTGACCCTCATTGGCATTGGGCGTGTGCTCCTCAAATGCCTCATCGAGTAGGATTATCAAGCGAAGGACAGCGCACAAATCCATGGGTGTGACGAGCATCGCGTCCGTTGTACTCGGCAACTCGCAATTAAATCGCACCTTGCCAATACGAGATTTGGCGAAATCAACCGCTGTCCCTGCGCCGAAGCCGGAGTACAGTGGAAGTGCGGATACCGGTCTGTGCTGGACAAGGGGTTTTGGTACCATTGAGAACGCGTTAGTTGGCTTATGGGTATGCTGTCAATTGAAAATCTACTGTGGCGAGTGTTATGAGAGAGCAAATTGAGAGAAATCGCCCGAGATCGCACCGCTGTCTTCTCCACCTCCGGACAACCGGAATCTGGCGGACGCCGTGAGGCGATTGTTAGGGATAGGCTCGTAGAAGAGTCCTGGATGGGGCAGTACACCGTCGCCTAACCTGAGGAGGACAATGTCGTCTGCCACGTCCAAGGCTCCCGTGCCAGCACTCGGACTCCGCCTGGGTTCTACGCCGCTCTGCGAGATTCTCTCAGATAAAGAGGAGTGCCATGGAAGGGATACTTGGTAGGTTTAGCCGGTTAATAACTACCTACCCGTGGATCACGATCTTCGTGATTCTCAACATAACGATCTTCCTGACCGCGGGAGCCGTGCGTCGCGCGCCGCCCCCCGGAGACGAGGCAATACTTCCCCCAGGGAGCAGCGTTGCCGAAGCCATAGCTGAGATCGATGAGCTCTTTGGTGAATCCGGTAAAGCCAATGTGGTAACGCTCCTCTTCCGCGGCAGCGCGCTCACGCCCGGCGGTCTAGCGCAGATGGATGCCCTGATCGATGAGATCGTCGGCGATCCAGCCGTAAATGGGTTGTTTGCGCCGGTCGATCCCCTCATCGCGCCCGTGTTGCTGATCAAGGCTGTGCTCCAAACGGACAACGTAGCAGCTGTCACGCAGGAACAGATCAATGCTGCCCGCGGCCCACCCGAGATTCAGGCGGCGCTTGACGCCCTGACCGGCGCCGATACGGATGGTACTGAGGTGGCAATTGCCATTATCCGTTTGCGGGACACGGGTGATGAGCGCATTGACGACGCTGAACTTAGAATAGACGAACTTGCAGCCGCATCGGAGGGGCCGCTGCAGGTGAGCAGCGTATCACCTGCGGTGATCGAGGACGAGTACAAGAAGGCCACCCAGGAAGGCATGGGGCCGTTGATTGGGCTGGCGCTCTTGCTCATCGCCGGGCTTATCATGCTCTTCCTGCGCACACTATCTGATCTACTACTCACGCTGGCCGGACTCTTCATTTCGCTGATGTGGATTGTTGGTGTGGAAGGTTGGTTGGGTCCTGACGCGCTGGGCATCATCGGGCCGCCAAATCAGCTTACCGCGATGGTGCCAATTATTGTAATCAGCCTTACGGTGGACTACGCGATTCAGATCGTCTCACACTATCGCGAGCAGCGACATGAAGGCGAGCCGGTGGTAGCGGCCGCCCAAAGAGGACTGCGCAACGTTACCATTCCGCTGGTGCTGGCCGCAGTCACCACTATCGTGAGCCTGTTGGTAAGTCTGTTTTCTCCTATAGGAATTATTGGCGATTTCGGCATGGTTGCGGGTTTGGGTGTGGGCATGACCCTCATCGTGATGCTGACACTGCTCCCGGCCGGCAGGACGATCATCGACCGGCGTCGGGAAGCCCGGGGCAAACTAAAGTCGCCCCGTCTGGTAGCTGCGGCGTTGCCCGGTATCGAAGGCTTGGCGGCACTGCTGGGCAGGAGTATCACGCGCGCGCCTGCGCCCTACCTCATCGTAGTGCTCGGGGTTACGATTGCGCTGGGCTACGCGGCGACAGGAATCAAGTCGGAATTCAACATCCGCGACATTTTGCCCAGAGGCGGCAGCTTACTGGCGGACTTGGACACCATCGACGCGGCATTTGGCGGCTCAACGGAGATAGTTAGTGTACTCGTCCAAGCCGAGGCCACAGAGACCCGCACGCTGCTGAACCTGCGGGACATCACCGCCGCCTTCGAGGACGAAGAGCGCCGCCCAGGCGCCGCGGCGGGGCCAATTCAGGCATCGTATGAACTGCTTGTGCGTGACTGGATTCACGACAGCGGCCAGCCCGGCGACAAATACGATCCGGAGCTCGCCGCCCTTTTCCGGCAAGCCTCGGCGGGTGTGCGACTGGATACCAGGCTGATGCAGGAGTTCCTCGATAGGCTCCAAGCGCAGGACCCGACGCTCTCGTATCTCCTGGTCAACAATCCGGCCGGCACTGATGCGATGCTGCTCCAATTCCCGGCCTTCTCGGGCGACACCAGTCAAGCTAAAGAGATTCAGGAGGCAATAGAGACTCTTTGGTTAGGTGATGCCGAGGATATAACGGCAACATCGGAGAGTATCATCTCTATCACAATCACGGACGCTATTACAGAACGACAGACAGAGGCGATTGCTACTACCATCGCGGTGGCTCTCGGCGTGCTGACGCTCTTCTTCTGGGTGACGGTGCGCCAGCCGGCGCTGTCCATCATCGCGGTGGGCCCGATCGTGCTCGTGCTGATCTCGGTGCTGGGCACCATGGCGCTGCTGGATATTCCTTATTCGCTGGTTACGTCAATTATCACGGCGCTTTCAGTAGGCATCGGCGTTGACTACACTATCCATGTGATTCATCGCTATCGCGAAGAGTACGCCCGCGGGCGGGACCCGGAGCAGGCGGCAATCCGGACACTCGCGACTACCGGCTCGGCGCTGCTGGGTTCCGCGCTCACGACGGCGCTCGGACTTGGCGCGCTAATTGCCTCGCCGCTGCTTGCGTCCCAGCAGTTCGCAATTGCGGCTTCCATCACGATCCTCTACTCGCTGTTAGTGTCCGTCCTGCTGGTTCCACCTGCGATGACAATCTGGGGCGCCTACCAGAATGTCCGGCTGCGCTCCAAGGTGAAGCGCTGGGCGGACGAGCTCGATCTGGAGATCGAGGCCGTGCAGCAGCGCTACGAGCAGGCATAGAACTCGCCTGAACGTGCGCTAAAAGGGGATGCTTGCGTGCTGGCGGCCTAAATGCCGTGACCGGCTGCTGGGGTCAGTATTCCCTGGGGCTGCCTGCATACGGGCCGGCGACTGCTAAAGCCGCCTAGAGCCCGCGCTGCGTCCGACGTGGCGAGAGGAGTAAGCGAGCATTGCCGCGTCAAGCAGATAACTCGCGCCGCTGCTCGGCGATGACGAACTTCAGCTTCCCGCTCGGTTTGTTGGACGGGAAGGGGCTGAACGTGAGCTTGCGCTTGAACTTGTCTGGGGATACCTCGAGCGTGAAGTAGTGCGCGATCATCAGCACGTTGATCGCCAATTGCCGTTCCATTAGCCGAGTGCCGAGACAGGTGTGTGTACCCAGGCCGTAGGGGGCGTACGCCCGGCTGCGATGCTCATTGCGCGGCGCCGTATAGCGGTCGATATCGAAGGTGAACGGTTCAGGAAAGGCGTCTTCCAAGTAATGAGAGGCGGTCGTAGCGATATGGATCCGCGCGCCCACCGGCAACTCGAAGCCTTCCACCACGCAGGTGTTCATGACGTTGCGAATAGACATGGGCACAACCGGGTACATGCGCATGACCTCCATGAGGAAGCGGTGCGTGACGTCGAGTGCTTCCAGGGTGAAGTCTTCGCCCTGCGGATCGCCATCGCCAAACAAGGCGTCGGCTTCTTTCTGAATCCTTGCGTACATTTCGGGCTGCGCCGCCATGGCGTAGACCGCGAAGCTCAGCGCATCGCCCAGATACATGCTGGCAAGCAACGGCGCCGAGAGCATGAACGGCATATTCGATTCCGGCAGGAACTGCGGATCGCTGGCCTGAAGGCTGAGAAGGTCATCCGCAAGATCCCGTGGACGACCCGCGCGCTGGGCGGGCGTATGGACGCGTTGGACCCGGTTCGTCACCTCATCGACGACTTTCGCCCGGCGTCTCATGCCGGGGGTATAGAGCATGAACTTGGGCAGGACCCGCGCGACGTGCGTGCAGAGGCCCCGTTCTTTGTATGCCATGAGATCGTCGACGATGTCTTGTGACTCAATGCTGACGGTGAGCGGCGAAATTTGCGCATTGATCATCCGCCGGCACAGTGACCGCGCAGAATAGGAGTCACCGACCTTCCAATCCGCCATATACGTGCGGGCGTTGCGATAGACCTCATCCAGTTGCGCCTCCAGTCTCTCGCGTGAATACCCCGGAGACATGGCCTTGCGCAGCCGGAAGTGGTCGGCTCCATCCACGGCGGGAATGAGTCCGGACGCGCCGTAGACCTTCTCGAAGTCGGCAAAGTAATCCCGCGCCCGTAGGTACTGCCGCCCGTTTCGTTGCACCCATTGATTTACGCGGGGTCCGCCTATGAAATATAGAGGCTCGGAAAAGGGCGGACGCAACTGAAACACCGGGCCGTACTCTTTTCTCAGTTCCGCAAAGATCGCCGGAATGTTGCCGGTGCGCACATGCGGATTCAACAGCAGCTTGTGCAATGGGACGGTTGGAATCGACTTGGCAAGAACGGACCGCTGGAGCGTGCCGCCGGCGAAATTGCTGGCGACCGCCTCGGCGACTGACCGGCCAATCAAACTCATCCTGCAGATGAGTTTGATGCGTTCCTCTGACTCATCGTCAAGTTGGAATATGAAGCGGAGGACGTCGCACGTATCGAGGAGGCAGATAATGATGGCATCTCTTAGGCTGGGAATCTCATTGTCGAAGATCGTCTTGCCCACGCGCGTCTTGACGAACTCAACCGCAGTGCTGCCACGGGATTTAGCGTAAACTTCCGTTTGCCAGGAAGTGCGCGCCAGCGTCCAGAACTCGCCCTCATGATAATCCAGGACATTTTGCTCAACTAAGCGCTCCAGAATCAGTTCGATGATCGACGGTGCGCGAAAGACGAGCCGCTCGACCCAATACTCAACAGTGTGCTCCTCCGGTTCGTCTGCGATTCTCGCTAGAATGGGATCCAAGACAAGGTTGCCCGTCTCTGTCCGGTCCAGAACTTTAAGGGATTCCCCATCCGCGTCAATGCGGTAGCGGACTAAGAGTTCCGCCAGGAGGGCGCCGATGATGGCGCAATTCAAATTCCAGCCGGGCACTTGGTGGAAGTAGCCGGTCTCCTCATTGAGGAACATCAGAACGAGTTCTTGCGGCAGCGTCAGTTCGTGGGTGGCGATGTTTTCGGTTGCGACAGACACAAGTCTTACCTCCTTGTATGACTTGGATCCCGGGAGGCCGTCTCAACGCGGCAAAGAATTGGGTAGGTTAATCCAGCGCAATAGGAATAGAAAATGGGTTCTGTCTATCCGAGGAAGCGGGCGGCACTCCATACATAAACGCGTCCGCAATGTGACATGTAAGTGGATTTGCTACTATTGAGTGTATGTTAGTTTGCTGACGGCAAGCAAGTCAATGCCTGCCAAACTTACTTAATCTAAGCTTGAAGCAATGGCAACTCAACTCAGAGCGCCTGAGAGCGGTACGCTCCCTTCTCCGTTTCCCGAGGGCTGGTACTTCATAGCAAGCCGCAAGGACATCGAGAAAGAGAAGCTCATCCAGAAGACCTGGATGGGTGAGAACATCGTCGTGTATTGCGATGATAGCGGCCAAATCTGCGTTGCCGAGGGGTTCTGCCCGCACCTGGGCTCCGACCTGAGCCCCGCTGCCGGGGGCCGCGTGCGCGCGGGCCGGCTGGTATGTCCATTTCACGGCTATGAGTTCGATGCCACCGGCACGTGCGTCGCCACGCCGTATGCCCCCGCGCCACGGGCCACGGGGTTGCGCGTTTTCGAGACAGAGGAAATCGCCGGCATGATCTTCGCTTGGTGGGGGAGCGAGGGACGGGAACCGCAGTGGCGCCTGCCTGCGGACTCCCTGGATGAAGACGGCTGGTGTGACCTCGAAATCCGCACCGTCCGCTTTGCCGGCCATCCCCAGGAGACTTCGGAGAACGCGGTGGACCTGGCCCATCTGCGCTACATCCACGGCTTTGGCAAGGTGGAACGCATTGAGCCGGTGTCGGTGGACGGTCCCTATCTGAGGAGCCGTTTCAACTTCAGGTCCACCCGCTCCATCGCGAGAGTCGCAAAACTCACGTTTGATCTTACCGCCGACACGCATGTCCACGGGCTCGGCTACTCATTCGTGGACATTCGCGAACACTCGATCGGCATGGACATGCGTCTCTGGGTGCTGTCGACTCCTATTGACGGCACGCTCATAGAGATGTCGCTGGCCTCGCAAGTGCGGGAGTTGCGCAAGCCGAAACGCTGGCTCGCAGGCCTGGGTTTTCTGCCGGTGGGCATGCGCGCGCCAATCATGAACAAGTTCACCGCGTCGCAGCAAGAGCGGGAAGTGCTGCAGGATGAGATCATCTGGAGCCGCAAGCGGTACCAATCCCGGCCGCGCCTCTGCAAGTCCGACGGCGAGATCACCCGCTACCGCCGCTACTGCGCCCAATTCTATCCCGATGCGAGCGAAAACGGCGGCTCAACTGCCTGACGTTGCCGGCCGGTTGACCGCCGTGGCTGCTGCACGGCTCACGCCCGGTCCGCTTAGCGCCTTGCCAGAGATGGTGTGTGCGTTCCTCGCCAAGTGGCGGAGGACGAGCCCCAACAGCATTGCACGTACTCTTCCGGCAAGGAACAGTGCACTCTCAATGCCCCGAAACTCCGGTAGCGCAGGTTCGCACGGGAGGTGCGCGTAACCTGCGTCCGCTGCTGACTCCGGTAGCGCAGGTCTGCAACCTGCGTCCGCTGCTGACGCGGTCGCCGTTCCGTGTGTTCTGGCGGCGCAAGCCCCCGTGCTACGCCTTCCGAAAGCGCCAACCGTACATGATGCGTCCGTAGTAGTTGAACATGCGCTTTGCCGCGGGATCGTCGAAAGGGTAGGCCGCGCCGATTTGCCGTGCCGTCGCGAGCCCGGTAACGAGGCACGTCTCCTGGCTGTTGATCAGAGTATGCGCCCCACAGTGCCACGTGCGTCGCTTGCCCTGGATGAAGCGAAACAGGTTGACGAGCCACGCGACGTGCCGCACGTCATGGACGATGTGCTGAAACCACCACTTCTTGACAACCTTGCGTTCGTCGATGGGGCTGATGGGGTTATAGGTCACCAAGCAGGGTTTGTCTGAGCGGTTTGCCCACGGTTGCTGGTTGTGCATGATGTACGTGATTTCATAGTTGTCCGGTCTCGCGCCGTACTGTTCGATGTGATTGCTCCGCGTCGTCAAGGGCTTCACTTCGTTGTCCGGCAGGACCGAGGAGTCGGAATGGACTACCGTATGGTTGTGGAGCTCGCTCTCGTAGCGTATTGACGAGAGAATATAGCGTTCAAGAAAAGTGGGTCTGTCGAGCAGCATCAGAGTTTGGTTCGCATTACAGGCGAGAATCACCTCGTCGAATACCTCGCGGTCACCGTTCTCGTCCTCGATTACGACGCGAGATTCTTGCCGGTGCACCTTGCGGACCGGCCGGTTGAGGTAGATCTTGTCCCGAAAGTTCGCCGTTAGGTTCTCGTAAATGCCCCGTGTGCCCTGGCCCCACGTTTGCATGGGAGTAGCGGACTCGATGTCGAAAAATTCAAGATACCGGGCAAAGAGCGCTGCGGGCATGTCGAATACGTTCGTTGCCATCAGAAAGTTGACGAACATCGGCTTCAATATCTTGTATCTGAATTCCCCGGAAAACCCTCCCAGATTCAAAACCGTCCCCATGCTCAGGTAATTGAATGGGTTGAGGGCGTTCAGCAGCTTCGATTGGGCGCGGGTCAGGCCGCCAAACCAGTGGAGACGCTCCAAGAGTCTTTGGAACTTCGTGATTTCGAACTGTAATTGCTCCCTGATTTCAGATTCGAAGTCGTGTGCGTACACCTGGCCGCGGTACTTCACGCTATAGCTGAATTTGGTATCGATCAGGTCGATGCCGTACTTTTCCATTAATAGGAGGATGTGGTGGTAGACCGACGGGATACAAGCGGTGACGGAAATATCGAAGGGGATTGAACTGCCGTCAGCTTGCGGCATGTCAGCCGTAATCGCATTTCCACCGATTTGTTCTTGGGCCTCGAACAGCCGGAAGTCAAAACGGTCCCGATGCTGATCCAGTGCCCAGGCGGCGCCCAGCCCTGAAATGCCTCCGCCAACAATGGCAATTCGCCGCAGCATAGTCCCTACCTTAGCGGTTGTAATGGCGTTTTTTCCTTCCGTTGCTTTTCAATCGGCCAGAGACTTAAGTACAGGTGAAAGTGGAGAGCTCCGCGCTCCCACGCCTCCTCGCGAAGGCGTTCTCCCAAAGTGTACACCCCGCTCTGTATACTGTGGGAGAGGGATAGGGTGAGGCTGAATACCGGATTGCCTCGCCCCCACGGTTCAATCTCCGCAGCAAGGCTAGTATGTGGATGGTACCGCAACCGAATTGTGGCATGGGAGCACGTGTATGACCCTGCGCGACTTGTACGAGACGTCCATCGAAATCGGCCGAGAGCTCGATCCCAGGGGCCAGGAAGCCATTGAGCGGCAACTGCAGCATCGACGCGACGAATACGCCGCGCTGCCTACCTGGGAAAAGGCGCTCTATGATCAAGAGCGCTTTAGGAATCCTTACGGCGACGTGCGCATTGCCAACGGCCCCGATGACACGTCCATCGGCACCGCGCTGGTCGGCATTAACATGCACGTGCAAGAGATGCTGCTCGGCGCGCAACTCGCCGCGAAGGGAACGAAGATCGATGCGTTCATTTCGCACCATACGAACAGCGTCGGTATCTCAGCCTCTTTGGTTGCCGACTTCATGGAGATCAACGCCGATTATCTCATCTGGGAAGGTGTGCCGGAAGATGAGGCGCGTACCTGCATCTTCGACTTCATGGCGGCACGGCTGCGGGAACACGAAGACGTGCACCGCATTGGGCCCGATACCGCCAAACTGCTGGGGTATCCGCTGGCCTGCATCCATACGCCGGTAGACCTCGCCCACCGCCAATACATCAACGCGCTCTTCGCGCGGGAGCAGCCGCGGACCGTGGGCGACATTATCGAGATCATGCTGACGATACCGGAGATGCAGGAAGCCGCCCGCATTGGCGCCGTGCCCCGCATCATGACCGGCGCTGCAGATCAGCCCGCCGGGCGCATCCACGCGAAATTTGCCGGTGGCTACGCGTATCCACCCAGCGCCTTCCCGCTGTTGGTGAAAGCCGGTGTGACTACAGTGGTGCAGGTGTCGGCGGGAGCGGCAACAGTAGAGGCCTGCCGCGAGCACGGCATTGCGCTCGTGCGCTTGCCCCACTACGCCACGGACAACATCGGCCAGAACTTGCTGCTCGATGAACTCATGCGCCGTTTGGAGACGTTCGAGGTAGTTCCCTGCAACTACTTCGGCCGCGTAGACCGGGCGGGAGACCTCGCGCAGTTGCTGGCGTCTGGACCCATAATCAGGTCACTCAGGCATTGAAGAGCAAGTGCCGGCCCCAAGCGGTCTGAGAAATACACACACCCGCCGCAAGGCGGGTGTTGTTCCATCAGAATGGGTTCCGGCCGCTCAGTCGTACCAAAACGTGTCCGCGCTATCTTTCTCTAAGCCCCACGTTAATCTAGACCCGGTGAGCTTCAGACCAGCCGGTAGTGACGTCATCGAAGACTTCCGTAATCTCCTCAGACGGCTGGGCTGTGAGCAATGTGACTACCACGGCGATGGGAATGGCGATGAGAAAGCCGGGGGTGGCCGGTTCAATGTCCATCATGCCGCCGGGACCGCCGGAGAAATAGCCCCAAATGGAAGCAATCACCGTACCGGAGAGCATCGATGCCAGCGCACCCCAGAAGTTAAAGCGGCGCCAATAGAGCGACAATAGAATGAGTGGGCCAAAGGCCGCGCCCATACCGCCCCAGGCGTACGACACCAGATTGAACACCGATTCGGGGTTGAAGATCGAGAGCAGGGCCGCGATGATGCCAACCACGACCAGCAGGAAGCGGCCCAGCCACACACGGGCAAAGGCGCCAAGCACATAGATGTACCGGTTGGCATACGCGTAACGCCGAATGAGCGGCAGGTCGTCAGTCGCCATGGCCGATGCCAAGAGCAATTGTGAGTCTGCCGTACTCATTACTGCGGCGATAACGGCTGACAGCAGGACACCCGCTAGGATTGGCGGGAAGAATACCGTAGCGGCGACTAAGTAAAGGCGCTCCGGGTCGGCGGTAACCTCATCGAGCCTCCCAATCTCACCCAGCGCCGGTAAGGCGACAAGCCCCAGCAAGAGGCCGAATAAGAAAATTACTGTCGTCCATAGTGTGCCGATGTCACGGCTGGGCCGTATGCGCGCTTCGTTTTCCACCGCCATGAAGCGCTGCAGGATGCGCAGCGAGCCAAAACTGCCCAAGCCCCAGCCGATTGTAGAAAGCACGAACGTTACGGTGATGCCGTCGCCCGCGGCGTCCGTAAACGGATTCCAAAAGCCGGCGGCTGTATCTTCCAGTCCCTGGAACGGGTCCGAGGTAAGGAAAAGCAGCGTAATCGGCAAGATGACGAATCCGGCCAGCATGATCAAGGCCTGAAAGACGTCGGTGCGGGAAACGGCGAGAAAGCCGCCGATAAACGTGTAAGACGCGACAGCGACCAGTGTCACCAATATACCCACGATGCCGTCGAGGCCGAAAACCGTATTCAGCAGTTTGGAACCGGCAATCAAGCCGGAACTAATGTAGAAAATGATGAAAAAGAGGGCGATAGCCGCGGAGAGCGTGCGCAGCACGCCCCGCTTATCCCCGAATCGCTTTTCGAAGAACTCTGGGAACGTCAAGGAGTTATCTGCGGCAATCGTGTAGCGGCGCAGCCGCTTGGCATAGATCGTCCACGTCAACCAGAGCCCAATGACGATGCTAAACACCGTCCAGAATTCCACGGCGCCATTCATGAATGCCAGCGCGGGGAAGACCAGCATCGTCCAGCCGCTGGTGGCGGAAGAACTGGAACTCAACGCCGAGGTGAAGCTGCCAACCTTGCGGCCCGCAAGCACGTAGTCGGACATCTCCCGCATCTGGCGGCTGCGAAAGACCGCAATGCCGATGAGTGCGGCGAAGTACGCCAAGAAGACGATCAGTACCCACGTGGTCAGCATGCGTTGCGCATCCTCCTTGATGCTCCCACTGCCGCAGCGTCTAGAATACTAGCTGAATCGGGGTGTGTCTACTCATTTAATTCTAGGCTGCTGGCAGCTTGCAACGGTAGTCTGGCTTAGACATCTAGGCAATAGTTGATATCTCTGATGAACCAATTCCTAGCCGTGGCTTGCTCTCGGACAGATGTTGAGCATCGTTCACAAGAATAACAATGAACTGCGGCAGTTGAGATGAAGTCTCCCTTATTGAAGAATTGGCCTATCTGTGTGTCCCACTTGAGAATCAAGAATAGCAAACACCCGCTTTAGTTGCGGGTGTTTGCTTGAATACAAGAGGTTTCGACTTACACTCGCACGGGCCTAATCTTGCCCCTAACCTGAACAAGCCGCACGCGCTCCTCTTTTTTTTCAGGTACTGCCTTTTCCTGTTTTTCAGAGTCGCCAGAACTACCACTCCGCCATCCATCACGTGGCCGAGGTTCTTTGCCTTTGCTTTGTCTGACAACGCCACTTCGATCACTGTTATACATCGTCGCCAAATCCTGTGTGCCGATGCTGCAACTCCGGTTCATTGAGAATTCGAAATCCTTCTACTTTCGAGATTACCGCAACCTGAGTTCTCCCGCCAACAGTCGCAACTCCAGGAGCAAACCGCGACTTCCCTGATTGCAGATTTACCAAGAATGCTACAAAGTCTACTGCGCTCTGGAGAGGCAAATTCCCGTAGTCAAATGCTACCTTAAGACTGTCCCAGGGAAGTGAAGCTTCTAATTTTGAGGGTAACACAGTATCAACGTCATCGGGCAACTCCACGCCAAGTTGAGCGAAAGTGTCTTCCAGTATCCTCGCCATTGCGGTGGTCAATTGCACATAGTTGTCTTCAATCAATTGACCCAAGTGCTTCTCTATTTCCTCCCTTACAGCACTGTCATATCCTCGAATTAACCGCTCTACACTGTCTGCTTGGCCACTCCAAGCAACACCAAACTCACTCTCCTGGAATTGATCGTACACCCGATTATCCTTAACGTCAAGGCGATAAACCGAAGGTAGTTCATCAGAATTTCCGTAGCCACCGGTAAGAAAGACTGGTCCAGTCCAGAATTCTTCGGGGATTGGTGAACCTTTATAGTGCTCTAAGTACTGCTCTCTCATGAACATCAGAAATGCCTCGGAGACTTCCTTCACGCTACCAAGAGTCACCCCGATTTGCATTGAATTGACCAAGAACTCCTCGGCATAGCTTTTCATAGTCCTGTCTTTGAGCTGTGCTATCCCTGATGTCACTGCGGCCACTGGTGCTGCACCACCGTGAATCTGGAACAACTTAGTTACCCCTCCCCATGCATTTGTAACAACGGGTCTAATTGATGAATAATCCAGAGCAACCAATGGTCGTCCATCCTCATGCTTCAGTGGTTCTCCTACTTCGTCATTAGGCTGTTCCAGTTCGAAAGGGTCTACGACATATTCGATACTACTTGCAATACTGTCGCAACCGAGCACTAGTCCTTCACTGGTAGCGAGCGCAATGTTTATTGTCATTCTATGCTCCGATTGTATCCAGACAAGCCAATGCTAAGCACATGCAACTTGCCTTTGCGTGTGTACAGTACAAGTCCGCGCAGAGCCACTAGCAATTCGCGATTATTTCAGTTTCAAAACCCTAGTGGCACGACCATATAGTGTAACTGTATGGTACATAACCATCCACACGAGTCTTAGGTAAGCCGAGCGGCAGGAAACTGGTATACTCCTCACATAAACGAAGCTAGAGGCACTATTCGTATTCAGGAGGTCATCCACTGTGGGCATGCTCATTCTCACCCAGCCGGGTAGCCGCGCGAATACGTATGGACCGTATACGACCGCGGTGCTTAAGGCAGAAGGTTTTGCGGACCTTGACGTGCAGCCCATCGGCCGGGAGTCCCTAGCGCGCCTTGACGCATACGACGCGGTCATTCTCACACCCAGTCTACCCCGGCGCGCCTACGTGGAGCGGCTCGTGGCCTATGCCAAGGCCGGCGGTCGCTTGATCGTGTTGCGGCCTTCGCGACTGCTGGCGGTGGAGCTTGGGCTCGTGCCGACCGACACAGTGGCCTTTCCTGCATATGTGCGGCCGCTGCCGGGGAACTCGATCAGCGACGGCGTGCCGCATGAGTCACTTCAAACACACATGCCCGCGGACAACTACGAACCGCTGCAGCTTCCTGAAGGCACGCGCGAAGTCGCCCGCATCTACCATGACGCCGAAGTCGAGACCTCCTACCCGGCGGTCGTACACTTTCCTCTCGGGCAAGGGCAAGTGGTGGTATTCGGTTACGATCTGGCCCAGGCTGTGGCGCTGATTCGCCAGGGAAATCCGGTCCACTACGGCTGGAATACCGTGGGGTTCGGCAATCCGTACCGGCCAAACGATATGTTCAGCAGCCACCTGGACCCGCGCCGCATGCACCTGCCGCAAGCCGACATCCACGCCATGCTGCTCGGCAACGCCATCAATGCCATTGCCAAGCAGCCGCAGCCGCGCCTGTGGTACTACGACACGCCCGAGACCAAGAGCATGGTGGTGTTGGATTCCGACGATGACTACTCGCCGGTGGAAGCGTTCGAAGCTCTGATGAACGCGGCGGAGGCGCACAACGGTCACGTCACCATTTACCTCATGCTGGGTCCTTCAAAATACACCATCGCGACACCGGAACGGGTGGCAGGCTGGCGCGCCCGCGGTCATTCCTTCGGCATTCACCACAATGCCTTCGATCCGCAGTACGCTAACGAAGAGCAGGACGCCGTGATGGAAGAGATCGTGCGGCGCGATACCGACTACTTCCGCGAGCACTACGGCGGCGAAACTGTAATCGCCAACCGCAACCACTGCCTCGGCTGGAAGGGCTACGTGGACCTGCCGCGCATCTATGAGGACGTGGGCGTGGTGCTGGATACTAACGTGCTCAGCATTCACGATCAATGGCTGCAGTACACCAACGGCTCCGGACATCCCGGCAAGTTCGTGGACACCAACGGCGAAATTATTGAGGTCTACCAGCAATTGACCCAGGCCTACGACGACGCTTCGGTAAAGGCACGGCTCTCGTCGGACCCCGTGGGCGAAGCCAAGGCCACGCGCCAGGTGATGGTGGACAAAAAGGAGCGCTATTTTAGTCCCCTCACGGTGCTCTCGCACCCCGTTTCCTTCTATACCTACAGCAGCGCCTACCAGAACCAGTCCTGGGACTATGCCAACGAGTTGGGATTGCCGATCTGGAGCGCTTTTGAGTGGGCGGCATTCGTACGTGCCCGCGACCGCGCGCAGGTCTCCCAGAGTGCCTGGGAAAATGGCAGCTTCTCCTGTAGGGTGTCCGGCAGTTCGCCGAGCGGCAGCTTTACGCTGATGGTGCCCCTGCAAAACGGCGAGACTCCGCACGCCACCGTTGATGGCGAAACGGTTGACGTGTCGCTGCAAGACGCGTACGGCTGGACGTATGCCCTGGTGCCGGTTCCCATTAGCAGCAACGGTGCGGAGTCTCGGCAGGTAGTACTGCAAACATGATAGACTCGTCAATGCAGGCTAGTAGTTGAACACATTTGTATTGATGAGTGGGGTAACAGTAGCACAGGTTTGTAACCTGTGCCCAACCCCTCGGGTTGGCGTGATTGCTTCATGTCGCGGGAAGATGGCGCAGGTTACGCGCACGTCCTGTGCGAACCTACGCTACCCATCTATGCAATCATGTTGGACTACTCGGCTGCGTAAGTACGTTTATACGCCGAACAGCACTCAGTAGCGAGGAGCTTTTGATGGAATTGACAAGTGAAGAACGACACCTGCTACAAAACGCCAAGCGCCAGTTTCCGTTTCCGACCCTGGGCGGCTGGTACACGGAAAAGGAAGTGGACGCCATCAATGCCAGCCTGCGCGAGAGCATGGACTGGACGATCGGTTTTCACGGCCCGGAGGTTACGCAATTCGAGGAAGCGTTCGCGGAGTATTGTGACGTTAAGCACGCGCTTGCGGTGAATTCCTGCGGCACGGGCTTGGACGCGGCCATTCACGCCCTCCAACTCGGCCCCGAAGATGAAGTGATTGTGCCTGGTATCACCTTCAAAGCCACTTCTCTGTGCGTGATGGGCGTTGGCGCCAAGGTGGTGCTGGCCGAGATCGATCCGGCCACGTTCAACATCGATCCGAACGACGTAGAGCGCTGCATGACGCCGAATACCCGCGCGATTCTGGCGGTGCACAACAACGGCCTCTCCGCCGACGTGGATGCGTTGGAAGACATTGCCCAGCGGCACCCGCATCCCGTCCATGGCCCGCCCCCCGTGCTCTGCGACGCGGCGCGCGCCGTCGGCGCCGGGTACAAGGGCACCAAGGTCGGCAAAAAAGGCGCCATGAACATCTTCAGCTTCCAGACCAGCAAGAACATGACAACGCTGGGCGAGGGCGGCATGGTGACCACGGACGATGACGACTACGCCGCGTTCGTGAACAGCATGCGCTCGTTTGGCAGCGCGCTTGACGGCTGGGGCACAAACTTCCGCATGACGAAGCTGCAAGCGGTGGCCGGGTCGATCCAGGTCACGCGCCTCGACGAGATGAACGACGCGCGAAGGCAGCGCGTGGCCGACTTTGTCGAACTGATCGAAGACATCCCCGGCCTCATCCTGCCCATCGAGCCCGAGGGCTACCACCACGTGTGGTACGGCTATACCCTCATGCTTGAAGAGGAATGGGCGGGCGATGCGCGCGACAAGTTTGCGGACCGCCTCATCGGCGAGCACGGCGTCGGCACCTGGATCATGAACGCCTCCTTGCCGGACTACGTCGGCTACATGGTGAGATTAGGACACAGCCCTGAAGACGTGCCGGTTTCGACCAATGCCGGCCGGCGGCTCTTCTGCCCCGCGATCCATCCGCTGATGACCGACGAAGATTTGCGCTACGTGGCCGCGGCCATCAAGGAGAGCATGAACACGGTGGCGGCGGACATGCGCCTGCCGGTGGCGGTGGGATAGAACAGAGATTACGAGTCTGTAGACCTTGGTTGGTGGCTGTTTGCACGCAAGTGTTGCGGCAATCTTGACCACTGAGTGCTGGCTGTGGCTTGTTCTCGTTTAGCACCCTTGGTTAGGTGTGATCAGGAAGGAACTGCGAACATCTGTCCTAGCACATGATTGGCCGGCAATAACGGACAGAGCGGTGGACTTGCCCGACACGTGTGGATTGAGGTAGATGCTTTGCGGAATTCCCAGTTGGCTTTCCTCTACATGCACCGACAGAGCGGATCGATGGAAAACCCACCCAAGTTCTAATAACAGCGAGAACATGGACAAGGCTCTTCGAACTGCTCAGACTGAAGCCCGCCGGGACTCCGGTGGCGAGGACGCGGCTGCGTACCCAGAGGATAGTGACTGGGACGAGTATAGCGATGAGATTGCCAGCGCCGTGGCGTTCGCGTCCTGGCAAGAAGCGTCTGCCAATGCATGGGAATGGGATGAGGATGATGCGGAGGTGGCGGCAGAGCGAGGGGAAGCGCAGGGATTTGGAGAGAATTGGGAAGACTGGGCAGCAGTGGATGAGCTTGAGGACGATGCGACGTGTCATCGAGATATGGGAATTGACGAAGAGCATTGAAGTTGCTGCATTGGTGAAAAAGGGCCTAGTCCATGGCGATGTTTGACACCCACCGCGCCGTAAAGAAGCTCACTGGAGCAGGATTCAGTGAGTCCCAGGCAGAGGCATTGATTGATGCGGTTGGCGATGAGCACGAAGCTCTCGCAACCAAAGCAGATCTGCTTGCAGTGAGAGCAGACCTCCGAGAAGAAATCTCGGCCCTGCGTGCCGAACTGAAAGAGGATATTGTCGCCGTTCGCGCCGACATGCAAGCCTTGGAATTGCGCATCACGCTCCGTTTGGGTGCGCTCGTCGTGGCCGCGGCAGTTGTCCTCGCTATTCTCGAACTGATTCCGTGAATAGGCGAGCACTAGGCTTCTAGGTGCTGCTCCACGATAATTTGAATTTTGAGACCGTACGCGACTCAAACACAATAATCTACTTAGAGGAAGCAAACTGCAATGAAGAAAGCGATCGTTCACCCACTGCGTTTTGTGGTGGGGCCGGGAGTGGTAAGTGACGTTGGCGCGCATGCCGCGGCGCTGGGCAGTAAGGCATTTGTTGTTGGCGGCGGACGCGCCATGGCTGCCATCCAGGACACGGTCACCGGCGCCCTCGACGAACACGGCATCCCCTACCACATCGAGCACGGCAGCCACGTCGATAAGAAGCGCCCGGAAGTGGATGCCCTTGTGGCGAAGGGCAAGGCGGAAGGCGCAGACGTTGTGATTGCAGCGGGTGGCGGGCGCGTTGTCGACGCGGCCAAGGCAATCGCGCATGAAATGGGTGCGTGGCTTATCAGCGTGCCGACAGTCGCTTCCACCAATGCGACGGCGACCTTTAGCGCCAGTATCGAGGGCGATGCCGACCGCAACGTGTGGTACGTCGGCCCACATACCGTTATAGCCGACACGCGCATCATCGCTCAAGGCGGCGGCCGCTGGCTGGCGGCCGGCATGGCCGATGCGCTGCCGACGTGGACGGGCGGCCGCATCGGGCGCGAATTGCGCCTGCGCAGCGGTACTGAACGCATTCTCGGCTTCGATAATGTCTTCCCCACCGGCGCGGCCGTCGCCATTGCCGAATGGACCTACGACACGATTCTCGAGCACGGCGCATCGGCGTACCACGCGTGCGAGCGCGGCGCGGCCACGGAAGCGGTGGACAAGGTAGTGGAAGCCATTGTCTACGGCGGCGGTGTGGCCGGTCCGGCCTGCGGCGGGGTGGGTGGTGAGCATGGCGTGCATCCCGGCAAGTCGAAACATGCCACCATTGAGAGGGTGCACGGCGAAGAGGTGGCTTTCGGCGTTCTCGTCGCCGTCGCGCTCATGCAACAGGGCGACGCCGAGGTACGCAAACTCATCCGCTTCAACCAGTCGGTCAACCTGCCCTCGACCTTCGCCGATTTCGGGGTGCAGAACGCGAACCGCAGCCTGGTACGCGAGATTGCGGAAGAAATCCTCGGGCCCGGCGGCACGAGCACCTTCGGCCTTTGGTACGACGTGGACGTGGATATGCTCACCGACGTGATGGTGGACGTGGACCGCATGGCGCAGGAGGAGAAGTGCTGTTAGCTATCGGTCAGCGATTTCGGCATGCCGGGGCAGTTCGGATGAGGCCCAAGCGACGGGCCGGACTTAGTAACGCGAGGCCCTGTGCCCCGCCGGCTTAGAGGGCGCAAAGAGGAAGCTGGGACGCAAGATCTGAAGACTAGTGTCTCAGCGTTCTAGACCATAAGAGTTCCCCTCACCCTAGCCCTCTCCCCCAGGAGAGGGAACAAGAGAAGCAGATTCGTGCGAGTAGCAAGGATCCTTGTGCCCCCTAATTCAGGCAAGGATCGCACAACCACGAGTATCTTATCTGACAACGGTATCTGAGAAGAGAGAGTAGTCGGTCGCAGCAGTACGCAAAGGATCGATTCTTATGGCCGGTAAACCGCTCTACGTTATCTTTACGCAAGACTGCGAACAGCTCATGGACGACTCCCTCCACGGTGGGCCTGAGGAATGGAGCATCAGCGAACGGTCGGTCACAGGGCTGGCGGATACTCTGGAGGAGTATGGGCTGACCGCCACATTCTTCATCGTGGCGCAAACGGCGGCGGCGCAACCTGGCCTCTACCGGGACCTGGAAGAACGCGGCTTTGAGATCGGCCTGCATATCCATCCCCAGGATACCGGCCTCGGCTATACGGACTACCTCGGCGGTCACACCTTCGACGAACAGGTGGAGATGTTCGATACGGTAGCAGACCAGTGGGCGGACGCCATCGGCAAGCGGCCGACCACGTTTCGGGGCGGCAACTTTTCTGCGAACGACAATACGTACCCCGCGCTTGTCGCCACGGGCTTCACCCACGGCAGCGTCTCATCGCCGGGCCGCCAGTATGACTTAGCCAAGGCGGTGTGGCAGGGCGCTGTGCCCTTCGCCCATTACGCCCACAAGGCGAACCGGCTCTTTCCGGGCGATCTCGATTTCTACGAAATCCCGCTGACGTGCGACCAGGTGCGGCGACGCGCCCCGCATCTGCCCATGGAATTGCGCATCGAGGGCGGCGACGGCGAGACCCACCGCCAGACTATTCGCCAAGCTTGGGCGGACATGGCGGAATACCCCGATGACGCCCCCAGGATCATCATGCCGTTCACGCACAATACCCACTTTTACGACGAAACCAACGGCGAGAAACGGTTGGCGCTCGATGCCATCGTGGATGAAATCAACATAATCGCTGAGGAAGAGGGCTACGAAGTCATCGGTGGCACCATCGGCAGCGTGTACGCGGCAGTGGAGGGTGTCCGAAACTAACCCGCGCTTACAATCGTCCCTGCAATAGAGTGCTTTAGCAGACAGGAGGATTTTCCCATGCGGCAAGTGGTCCAGTCAGGAACGCCCTACGAGATGGGACTTCAGCACGGCGCCGCTTTCGCGGACATAATTCCGGTGGCGGTGAAGCGGTTTGCGCTGGATCGCGGCTGGAATACGGCCCACGGGAGACGGGTGTTGCGGCAGGTCGAGCGCAACCTGGACAGAGTGTTCCCTGAGTCCCTGGAGGAACTTCACGCCATAGCGGACGCCGCCAATGTGAATTTCGACGATCTCTTTGCCTACAATGCCTGCCAGGAGATCGGACGCTCCCGCCAAGAGTGCACGAACGTGGCATTGGCCGACACACCCCAGGGTACCATCCACTTCAAGTCCAACGACGTAGACGCCGATATGAAGCAGTTTCACGTTCTCCAAGAGACTCATCCCGACCGCGGCCTCGCCTTCATCGGCGTGAACTATGCCGGCACCACGTGGCTGAACGCCGGCGTTAACGAAGCGGGTCTCACTTACGGCGGCAGCAGTATTCCCAACAACGACAGCGACTGGGACGGAATCCCGTCGAATACGCTTTTGCGCTATCTCTTGCAGTACGCTGACTCCGTTGACGCGGTGGCCGACTTGGTGGCGCGCACGCCTATCATGAACCACGGCCTCAACCTCATGTTCACCGATCCCAGCGGCGCCGCCATCGTGGTGGAACGCTCGCCCACGCGCACCGCCGTGCGACGCATGGATAGCCACACCATTTGGAACACGAACCATTTCTTGACAGATGACATGCAGGCGGTGCTGAAGAACGACGGCGGCGCGGCGGCGCAGAATAGCCGCGACCGCTTCACGGTCCTCGAGCGCTTGACGGCTGCGCAGCCCCATTCGTTGGAGCAACTCATGGGGATCGCGCGGACTCATACCGAACCTGCCGACATCTGCCGGCATGACGAACTGGCTCACAGCATCATGGGCTACATCATGATCGCCCAGGAACGCAAATTGCTCGTGAGCGCGGGTTATCCCTGTGAGAACGAGTTCGAGGCGTTTACGTTTTCTAAGGCTCCCGCGGCGGCAGCGTCTTAGGCGTGGGACATTCAGCGTCGGTTTCTAAGAGTGCTTGGCCTCTTGAATTAGTGCGGGAATGTAATCGCATCGGTTGGCTCTTACCGGTCAGTGTGGGAGAGGTGTCGGCAGGGACTTCGCTTTTCGTCACTCCGGCGGAAGCCGGAGTCCAGGGACAACCCGAACAAGAGAGCGAAATGTATCGAGTACGGGATCGGTAGTGGGAGTCGGACTAAGATGGATTCCCGCGTGCACGGGGAATGACTGTCCGGTAGTGCTAGACTACTCTCTTGTCAATCCATTTAAGCAGCAAAAGTTCTATCGCATGCAGCTAACTCTCGATGACTACAGATATATCGGCACAGAGCTCGGGCGCTACATTGCCGAGCACGTGCCCAAGCTCGCTGCCGCCGTCTACTGCAAGCATCATCTGGGCACGCTCACGCCTGGTTTCAGCGACCACGATCTCCGCACTGTAGCGGATGCGTCTGACGCCGAAACCTGGCTGGCGCTGAGCCGCGCCGGCGGCGAATCGTACGTGGAGCTACTCGAAGAGGCGCCCCATTACGCCCGCATCTTGGAGCATCCGCCCGGCTTCATTTGCTCGCCGGACGAGGCCCAGCAACTCCTGCCGCTCATGGGCGAGGTCCGGGACTGGCAGCGGATCGGCGGTTGGGCAAATCCGCTGGACGACGTACTGGCAACGCAGCCGCCCCAGTTAACCCAGGCGCAGCAGCATGAAGCGTGCGGCAAGTACAAGATGTACTTGGTGCCGCGGCCGGAGCAGTTCGACCCGCCCATCAACCTGCTGCCGGAGTACTTGCCCTATTACCCGGTGTATGGGGCGCTCTCGCATTGGTTCCTGCCGGCGGCAAAGCTGGCGTGCGGCCTGCTGCGCGATGCATGGGTCCCAACGAAACCGGCGGCATTGCCGGTTCTCCCTGAGGTCATAGGTCCCCGACCGCTGCTCGATAGGCTGAACACAATTGTCGCCGCGGACTACCGCGTTGCGATGAGCGACGACGAGTGCGCTGCCATGGCCGACGAGCTCTTGGCAGTGGTCTACGAGTTGCGCGACCGGGTAGCAGAGCATTGCCGGCAACTGCCGCCGCCGTCGCCCGCGGCGGCGCGGCAACAGCGGCTGCGCTACGCGCTCCAGGCGCTTGCCGGCATACGCGGACGGTACGGCATTGCGGTTTTCTTCCGCCACGCCGCCCCCGGCCTCTTTGACGGCGAATGGCTGCGCATGCACCTGGGTGAAGAGATTGAAGCGTTGAGCACGCAGTTCTTCAGAGCTCTTGTAAACGATCCAAGCGTTGCTGACGAAGCCGTTATTGAAGGTCTTGGTTCAGTTCTCAACCCGTCTGCGGTACGCACGGTCACCAACCTGTACGACGCGATCACGCCTCATGACGACATGAACGATGCCCGGCTCGACGCGCTGTTGGGCGTCTGGCCCGACTACGCCGCGCTCATCGAAGAAGAATATCGAGTCAAGATCGCGCCGCTATGGCACGAAGCGTGAGCCAAGGCAGCAGTGACCGTTTCTTGTCCTCTCACGAGTAATGCCACCTGCCCCTGCCGACGAGGCAACTGGGGGTAGGCGGTCTCTTTCCGGTAGCGCAGGCCCTGCGTCCGCAGCCGATATGCCCGCGCACGGGAACCTACTCTGTCGGCAACCCTCAGATGCTCTACCAGGAAGCAGCCGGATTGCTCTCATCTCGTTGTCTTAGAGGACAAAGAACCGAAGTATCCAAGCAGGCAGTTCCATCGCAATATAGTATTTCTGCCAAGAGGCGGGGGAAAAGCCCCCGCGCTGCCATTGGTGGTCAGGATACCGGCAGGTAAGAGGCTTTCTCTCCGGTAGCGCAGGTTTGCAACCTGCGTCAGCAGCCGACATGCCCACGTACAGGAACCCATTCCCTTGCACATCTAGGCTCCTGCCTCGTACCGAATACAGGCAGCCATTCCGTGGAAGTGACGCTACCTCTTCGGCTCCCAATCAAAGTCCGCCCGCCGGTTCGAGGACAATGAGAAGAACGGCAGTTCGGGTTCCGAACCGTTGCGCCACCAGAGGAAGCCGTCCCACTTATACGTGGTCCAGCCATGCTCAACCGGCCCCGGCACGAGCGTGGACAGGTGGTTGTTGCGCAGCACGAGGCCGCAGAAGCGGTAGAGACCCAGGGGCAGCATCTCTTCGATCCAGTCCGGCCCGATCTTCACCTTGTCGGCGTTGGCGCCGGCGATCACGTGCAACCGGTCTAGCGCGTCATCCCGCCAGGCGTCGTGGATTTCCAAGACGCTGAGCGGCACGCCTGCCCTTTCGACGTGCGAATCGGTATCGGCATCCAGCATGACCCACTTTTTGTGTGCGGCACTCCAGATCTCGGCCACAAAGTGGCCGTTGTCGTGGAGAGTCGGCTCAGCCGACATTACCCACAGGCGCGCCGGCCAACCCAGCGCCAAGGCACACTGGGCCAACACGACCGTGTAGTGCGTGCAGTAGGCATCGGGCTGCGGCTGACCGTGCCCGCGGTCGGCGCGCATCCAGGCGAGAATAGTGAGCGCGTCCCACGGGCAGCAGCGGCGAAATTCGTGCGGCGCCCGGTGCACCCACTGCATCGCCACCCAGCTCCGCAGGGCCAGCATCTGCTCCCACTGCGTCTTGCCGCCCGCAATTAACCCATCTAGCCGCTCTTGCTTGCGCAGAATGTCTAACTTCGGCTCGGTTGGGTCTTGGTACGTGAAGGAGTAGGAAGGAGCGATGATTCCTTCCATTGCAGTCAACGCGCACGCAGGTCGTGACGTTACGGGATCAGCGCCCTTGGCGCCGAGCGCTACGTTTTGGAGCGAAGGTGTCATAGTACTGCTCTCTGAAGTAAGCACGGCTTGCCATTGCACGTAAGGGCCGATAACGGAGGGCAGCGTCGCTTGCTGCAATTGTCCGTCATTCCCGCGAAATGCCCGCCCCGTACCTGATACGGGGCAGGCATCCATCTTGTCATCAGATGTCGAGATAGCTGTGTTCACATCGACCCAAGGCGAATGTTCTAGCGAATCGTGGTCACCGCTGCGGTAGCGAAACATTACTTTGGTGCCGGGTGGTGTATAGGTGTGCCATTGCAGGGCTAGCAGTTCGGCGCCAGCATGGTTGAAGTGTCCGCTCTTGTCGGAACCGTCCTGATGCATCCCGTCACTTTGGCAAGTGTGAGACTTCGAGTGCTGTGTCGCCGCAGCCACATTGATTTCCGGACTCGTGATCACGCCCCGCGCCGGATGCTCCCGCACCCGGAGGCGCACCACATACTCGCCCGACAAGGCCCCTTCCAAACCGAGACCTGTCGCGTGCCAGGAGCGGCCGCCGTCCGTACTCTTGCGGCTGTGGGCATTGGGCACACTAGTGTCGACGGCAAGAATCCAGGCGTTAGCGGCGGGGCTTTCGCACGCAAAGCGGACGAAGTTCTCGCCCGGAACCAGCGTTACTTGGGGAATGTGCACGTGGCACCAGGCGAACTCACCTGCAAGCTGCGTGCCGGGTCCCACAGACTTGGTGTGACCGTTAACCGTGACCAGCAGCGGCCAGGGGTTGTTCTGCTCCTCGCGGGCGTAGAAGTAGCAATCAACCCGCTGTGGCAGCGTCCCGCCCAGTGCAAAGGAGACCTGAGTTTGGACATTTCGAAAAAGCTCTTCACCGTGTTGGGTGGAAAACGCGCCGGGTTCATGCGCAATCAGGTGGCTGGCGGCGAGGCGTACCGCGGCATCATCGCCTACGGCAATGCCGCGGTCCCTGGCGCAGGTTTCCCAGTCTGCCGGCTCTGACCATACCAGCACGTTTGATTGCTCCAGCATTTGCCCGGAAGGCTCTCAGTGATGCTGCCCTTAAGACCGCAGCGTTACCCATAATGAGATTACACCAAGACAGAGTCTTAAACACTACGGCCCGGCCCAATCGACGCGATTGGTTCGCCAGCCAGCCAGTAGGATCATCGCTAGTCAAAGATGGATTCCCGTTTTCGCATCAGGTACGGGGCAGGCATTTCGCGGGAATGACGGATTGACCTGGCGGAATGACTACTGGTGGTGCAAACGCCCACGTGTCTTCCTGACAGGTCAGGGGTCAACGACACGCTAATTCTTCCGCTTGTACGTCTAGCGGTGAGGAAGTAGAGTACAAGGGCAGAACTTAGTCGCAAGGAGACCAGTCCATGGTGATAGCTTCAGTACCGGAAATCGAGCAGTTCATCGCGGCGCAGCCCGTCATCGATACCCACGAGCACACGTTTTCCGAAGCCGACCGGCGGCAGAAGCCGTTGGACCTTCTATCCACCGAAATGCACCACTACGTTGGCAGCGACCTGGTTTCCGCCGGTATGACACCGGACGAGCAGGCGCTGATGTACGACCGGAGCCGGGACCCCGCCGACCGCTGGGATGTCTTCCTAAGCTACTGGAAGTATGCGCGCACGACGGGTTATGCCAAAGCGCTGCACATCGCGTGCCGCGATCTCTTTGGGGTGGACGATCTCATGTCCGCCGCGCCGTCGCTGGACGGCTACCGGCGCGTCAACGAGCAATTGACCGCCTCGCAGCAGCACGAGGCGTGGTACCGCTATATCCTGCGCGAGCGTGGGAACATCGTGCTGGCGATCCCAGACGTACAGTCCACGCAGGTGGACAAAACGCTCTTCGCGCCCGCCATACGCTTCGATTCTTTTGTAAGCGTGGGCAGCCGTGCCGGAGTCTCGGCGTTGGAGCGCCAAACCGCCCAAACCATCTACGATCTCGACGACCTTGTCTCCGCCTTGGGCGTTGCCTTTGCCAAGGCCAAGGAGGAGGGCATGGTAACCGTCAAGAGCGGGCTGGCCTACCGGCGCATCTTGCAGTATGACAATGTGCCCCGCGCTGCCGCTGAGCAAGTATTCGCGCAGGTGGTCGCTGGCACCCGGGCGCAGGGCGGCGGCATGACGCAGGACGGCTTGACCTTTACGGAGTGCAAGCCGCTGCAGGACTACATGCTGCACCAAGTGGTGCGGCTCTGCATCGAGCACGAAATTCCGATGCAGATTCACACCGGCCTCCACGCGGGCAACGGCAACGTCATCACGAATAGCAACCCGACGCATCTGGTGAACCTCTTCATCCAATACCCGCAAGCGCGGTTCGACATTTTCCACGCCGGTTACCCGTATCAGAGCGAGCTGGCCACGCTGGCGAAGAATTTTCAGAACGTTTACGTCGATCTTTGCTGGGTGCACATCATCAGCCCGTACGTGGCCCGCGCGACGCTGCACGAATGGCTGGAAACGATACCCCACAACAAAATCTTCGGCTTTGGCGGCGACTACGGACCTGTGGAACTGGCGTACGGCCACAGCGTGATGGCGCGGGAGAACATCGCCAGGGTGCTCAGCGAGAAGGTGGAGGAAGGACTGTATTCCGAGGACCAAGCCCGGATCGTCGGCGCCCGGCTGCTCCACGACAACGCCAATGAGTTCTTTGGCCTTGGGCAAGAGAATCTCGTCCAGTGAACAGGTACGGACATGGCGGGGGACAAGCCCCCGCGCTACAAAGAGGAGAGCAAGGCAAGACCCGTCACTTCCGCGAAGGCGGGAAGCCATCAATTCCGCCAAGTGGCTGGATCATGCCGAGCGGGGGAGAAGCCCCCGCGCTACAAAGAGCAAACGCAAGCCAATGAACCGAAACGACTATCTCGATACCGCACACTTTCTTCGCCATAGCGAGCGAGGCCATAAGTGAACGAACCGAACGCCAAGGGCAATAGCGACGAGTCCGGCCGGGAGCCGCCGAACGTACTCTTCATCATGGCGGACCAAATGCGCTGGGACGTGCTGAGTTGCGCGGGGCATCCCATTTGCAGGACTCCCGTGCTCGACGGCATGGCGGCGCGCGGGATGCGCTTTGCGAACTTCTACACCGCGGCGCCGACGTGTACCCCCGCCCGCTACTCGATCTTCAGTGGGCGGCACGTTCACGTCCATAACGGCTGGAGCAACGGCTGGCCCACCCAGGACGGCGAAATTTTTCTACCATCTGTCCTGAAGCACTACGGCTATGCAACGGCCATCGCCGGCAAACTGCACTTCGCGCCCAGGGAAGATTCGTTCGGCTTTGACGACTTTCGTTCGTTTCGCGCCGAGGGCCCGACACCGGAACGCGGCTACGACGCCTATATGACGCGGAAGTACGGTGATTATACGCGCGATCGGATCGAACAGGGTACGGGCGGCAAAGGCGTGGGGCGTTTCGCCGATCCGCCGGAAGATTACGATACGAGTTGGATTACGTCCCAGACCCTTGAAGCCCTCGATGGGCTTGAGCAGAGCGGCAAGCCGTGGTTTCTCTTTGCCAGCTACCATGATCCCCATTCGCCCTTCGTCGAGCCGGAACCGTATTTCTCTATGTACGCTCGTGAATCCATCCCGCTGCGTCCGATACCACCCGAGATTGGCAGGCTGCGCCGGGACGCCCGCGGTACCCAGGAACGGGCCCATGTGATCGACGATCCGGCAGTGGTGCAGGCAATTACGGCGATCTACTACGCGTCAACGACGCACGTGGACCACGACATCGGCATCCTCTTGGCGGCGCTTGAGGCACGCGGCCTGGCAGGCAACACAATCGTGCTTTTTCTCTCCGACCATGGCGACATGATGGGCGATCGCGGTCGCATGAACAAACAGGTGATGTACGAAGGTGCGGCGCACGTGCCGCTCATCGTGCAGGTTCCGGCTTCAATCCACCCGGCGCTAACTTCGGGTCGTGTGGTTGACGAGATCACCGGCCAGGTGGACATTCTGCCGACCGTGCTCGATCTCTGCGGCCTCCCCATCCCCCAGGGCGTGCAGGGCAGGAGTCTCGTGCCACTATGTGCCGACAACGCCGCCGGTTGGCCCAATGAGGCGTTCGCAGCGGTGCGGGCCGCGCCGTTCGTGCGCCAGGAAGCGTATATGGTCGGCAAGAAACGCATGCTGCGCACGCCGGAGTATAAATTGATTGATTACGGGGCAGACTTCCAGACGCAGTGGGAGCTCTTCGACATGGCCGCGGATCCAGAGGAGATGCACAACCTGGCTGACGACCCTGCGCACAGCGCCGTGCTGAGCGTGCTGGCGGCGCGGCTGGATGAGTGGCAGGCCGAAACACCCTCTCCAGTAAGAGTGCCCGGCATGCCCACGCCGAGCTACTCGTACGTTCCTGTGGAGCGCCGAGCGGCAATGAACGCGGCGTGGGAGGCGAACATGCGCCGCTCGGCGGCACGGCGCTGGCCGCAGTAGGTTGCAAGGCATCCGAAATTCAAAGCGTAGATTGAACTTTGAAGATACCCACATTGAGGACGGTCTGGAGATACGCTTAATTATGCTGCGGACGATGGGTAAGCACCACTGTTCGGTTCGAGGAGGAGTGGCAACGTGAACAAGAATGCTGGCAACGGGCAAGGCGAGCATGGTGGCGTCGGGCAGCAGCCGAACGTCCTCATACTCATGACGGACCAGATGCGCTGGGACCTGCTCAGTTGCGCCGGCCATCCCATCTGCAAGACGCCGGTGCTCGACGCCATGGCCGCGCGCGGCGTGCGCTTTGCGAACTTCTACAGCGCGGCGCCGATTTGCACGCCGGCGCGTTATTCGGTGTTCAACGGCCGCCACGTCCATGTCCACGACGGCAAGTGGAACGGACTGCCAACGCGGGACGGTGAGATATTCCTGCCATCCATCATGCAGCATTACGGCTACGCCACGGCCATCGCCGGCAAGCTGCACTTTGATCCGGTTGAGGACTCTTTCGGCTTCGACGATTTTCGCACGTTTCGTTCCGAAGGCCCGACACCGGAACGTGGCTACGAAGCCTATATGCGACGCAAGTACGGTGAGTTGAAGCGCGACAGGATTGAGGAAGGCACGTGTCCTTGGCCGGATGACCCCCACGGGCGGGGCGTGGGGCTGTTCGCCGATCCGCCTGAGGACATCGACACAAGCTGGATTACCAGACAGACTCTTGAGGCTCTCGACGTGCTGGAGCAGTCCGGCAAGCCGTGGTTCCTCTTTTCCAGCTACCACGACCCCCACTCGCCTTTCGTCGAGCCGGAGCCGTACTACTCGATGTATGATCGGGAATCCATCTCGCTGCCGGAAATTCCGCCGGAGATTGGTACGCTACGCAAGGATGCACGCGGTACCCAGGAAGTGGCGCACTTGATAGACGATCCTGAGATGCTGCGGGAGATTACGGCGATCTACTATGCGGCTACAACCCACGTGGACAACGATATTGGGATAGTCTTGGCTGAGCTCGATAAGCGCGGTCTCACAGACAATACGATCATCCTCTTCCTCTCCGATCACGGCGACATGATGGGCGACCACGGGCGCATGTATAAGCAGGTGATGTACGAGGGCGCGGCACACGTGCCGCTCATTGTGCAGACGCCGGAGTCGGTCTGCCCGTCGCTGACGCCGGGACGTGTGGTGGATGAGGTGACCGGCCACGTGGACATTGTGCCGACCGTGCTCGATCTCTGCGGTCTGCCGGTGCCGCAGGGCGTACAGGGCAAGAGCCTCGCGCCGTTGTGCGCCGGCCAGAGCGCGGGTTGGCCGAACGAAGCGTTTTCCTGGATGCTCGGCGTGCCGTATACGCGTCAAGAAGCGTACATGCTGGGCACCCAACGCATGCTGCGCACGCCGGAGTATAAGCTGATCGATTACGGCGCAGACTTCCGCATGCGGTGGGAGCTCTTTGACATGGCTGCGGACCCATTGGAGATGAACAACCTGGCCGACGATCCCGCGCACGAGTCAGTGCTCCGTGCGCTGGCAGCCAGACTCGCGGAAGTGGAAGCCGAGACACCCCCGCTGATCAAAGTTCCCGGCATGCCGACACCGAGCTATTCCTACTTGTCTGCGGAAAGACGGACAGAATTCACGGCAGCATGGGATGCCGGTTTGCAGCGTCAGGCCGCCTGGCGGTGGCCGGCGGATACGTCAAAGTAGGCGTCTTCGAGGAAGTCGCAATAGTCGGGCAGGAGTTCGCTATGCGACCATCGGGGTTGGACTGAAGCGGCGCCGATTAGGTGCATGCTGTAGATTTGTGCACGGCGCAGCGCCCAGTCCGACTTGAAAGCATGTCATTCCAGTACATGTTTGCTAATTTGATGACGGATTTGGTAGAAGGTGCAAGGTAATGCGGTATTGTGGATAGCTCGTTCACATGTCATTCCGAACGGAGCGCAGCGCAGTGAGGAATCTAAGGTAGTGGACCTATAGAGTTGCATGTGCATGGCCTCTAGATTCCGCGAACAGGGTTCGACGCTGCGCTCGGAATGAAATGCACGGAAGTTGCGGTCGGGGGGACAGGAATTTCTGTCAACGAATTAGTCAACCTTTACAGGAATGGCAGATACAAAGTCCCGAAAGTAAGGTTAGGCCTGTGTCGGCTAGATTCGAATCCTCAGTTCATGACGATTATGTGGAAAAACAAGGTAAAGACTACGGCTAAATCAAGTTACTTGGCAAGAAGGAGACCACATGCGCGCGCTGTATCGGAATAACCGGGGAGAGACTTTCCTAAAGGAAGTGCCGGACCCCACCCTTGGGGATTCCGGAGTCTTAATTGAGACGACGGTCTCGGTGCTCGGCACAGGCTCGGAGGTCGGCGGTATCGCGGCCGCGCGCAGTGCCGTGCAAGCGGGAAACGATCCGGGGGCCGGGAGCGCCCGTCCCATGAGCTACCAGTCGGCGGGCCGCGTCGTGGAAGTCTCGCCCGACCTGGAGTCGCATTACGCGCCGGGCGACCGCGTGGTGGCGGTGGGCGGCGGCTTTGCGCCCCACGCCGAGCAGGCATTCGTGATCAGACACAACTTTGCCAAGATTCCGGACGCGCTGGATACGGCGGAAGCCGCCACCGCGAACATAGGTCTCACCGCGCTGCACGCGCTGCGCCGCGCGCAGTTCCTGCCGGGCGAAACCGCCGCCGTGATCGGCCTTGGGCTGGTGGGTCAGATGATTGCGCAAATGGTGCAGATGATGGGCGGCCAGGCCCTCGGCATCGACCTCATTCCATTCCGCCTGCAAAAGGCGCAGGAGTTGGGCATTGACTTGACCTTGCAGGGCGATGCCGACACGCTGGCGGCGGCGGTGGCGGACTATACCTGCGGCCTCGGCGTGGACGCCTCGTTTGTGGCTGCGGGCGGAGGGCCGGTGCCGGGGCGCTTGGGCGTGCGCCTGGTGCGGCCCAGCGGGCGCGTGATGATGATCGGCGGCCTTGTGCCGGACTTCACGGTCGAGCACCCCGATGCCAACCCCCACACCAAGGAGATCGACATCCGCTGGGTGTTCGGCCGCGGCCCGGGCAGCCGCGACCAGGACTACTTGAATGCCCGAACGGACTATCCAAACCGGTTCGTCCAGTGGGACCAGGAGCGCAATCTCTACGCGCTGCTGGGGATGCAGGCGTCCGGCCAGGTGAACGTCGGCCCGCTGCTCACGCACCGTTTCCCCTTTGCCGAATCTCCCAAGGCGGTGGATCTCCTCATCGACCATCCCGACGAGGCGCTGGCCGTCGTGCTGGACTACTGAGGTTAGGCCGGTTACAAGTGTTTCGCAGAGGCTGGCGGAAGCTGCCGTCTTGCTCAATCGAGCAGTATGAGCAACCAGACAATGCCCGCAGTAGCAAGCGAGACCAGCACTGCGGCCGCGGCCATGTCCTTGGCCTTGCGGGAGAGTTCGTGATATTCAGTGCCAATGCGGTCGACGGTCGCCTCGATCGCGGCGTTCAAAAGCTCGGTGATGAGTATGAGGAACAACGCGCCAATCAGCAGCGCGCGTTCGACACCATTCTCCCCCAACCAGAGGGCCACCGGACTCATGACCAGGATAATGAGCACTTCCTGGCGGATGGAAACCTGGCTGCGAAACGCGTCGCGAAAGCCTGCCAGGGCATGTCTGGTCGCCTGTAGCAACCGGAAGATGTCGAGTTCGCTAATCCTCAAGAGGAGACTTGCTTCCTGCCGCCGAGTGATGAATGCGTCCCACAGCGCGCCCGCAATTGCTTCTCTTCACTCAATGCCGAGGCTGTATGCGCGTGTCCTGTCGGGGAGCGTGCTGGGTTTGCCGAGCGCGTCGGCCATGGCGCGGATGTGGTAGGGGAGCATGCCGCAGCAGGCGCCGATGAACTCGATGCCGATGCTTTCGGCTTCCTTGGCGTATTCCGCCACCGCAAAGCGGGATAGCACACGCGGCTCCACGGTTGTCCAGAGGCCCGGCACGACGATTTCACGGTTATATACCGCGCCGGGCTCTAACTCGTACGCAGTCGGTTGCACGCACACCGGCACGTCCACGGCCTTGCGCACCGCTCGAGCCAGCGGCAGGAGGGTCTGAGGCGGACGGTGACAGTTGACGCCCACCACGTCCGCGCCATTGTCTATGAGCTGCTTCGCACCTTCTGCCGGTGAGAGGCCGTCGCGTGTGTAGTCATTCTCCTGATACGTCAGTGTGACAACCGCGGGGATGCCGGCCTGTTTGACGAAGGGAATGGCTACGCTCGCCTCTGCCACGGTGTGGAAGGTCTCGACGATGAAAAGATCAACGCCCGCCGCCACCTGCTGACCGACCCGCCTATCGAAGAATGCGGCAACTTCCCGGCGGTCGGCGGCGCTGAGTTGCGGGCGGCGCTTGCCAAAATACGGACTAAGGGTACCGGCCACGTAGCGGTCCGGCCCGGCGGCCTCCCGCGCCAACGCGACTGCCGTGCGGTGCAATTCCGCTTCACGGTCTATCCTGCCCACGCCCCAGGCCATGGCCTGCAGGACCTCAGCGCCCGCCCGGGCGAATTCGCGGTGCAGTTCCAAGACGCCGTCGGGATGGTCGAGCACGGCGAGCGGCACGCCCTGCTTGTAGCTGCCCAAGCAGCGGCGTTCAAGCTCCAGGAAATAGCCGCCGTCGCCGAGCACGGGTCCCCGGCGTAAGCGATGCAGGAAGTCCTCTGGCAATGCGCCGCTCCTTTCGCTCCGCTGCGCTGAGTTCCTCTTTAGCCTACTCGTGTCCGCGGCAAAAGACTAGTGGGTCTGCATATGCTTGCACAGGAGTCTTGCGGCCGGCACTCAAGTAAGTGGCCTTTACGTAACTCCAGCGGAAATTAAAGTGTTCTCTCTCCCTCGATGGGAGAGGACTAGGTTGAGGGTGAATCTCCTGAGATCGCCACATAGGCTTGCCGATTATGCTCTGATTCGTTTTGATGCTACGCGACACAAGGAGGAATTGTGGCAAGAAGACCCTTCACTCCGCCCCTTTCCATTGGTGGAAGAAGGTCTGTTTGCCTCCATGTGGGGGTGTGCAAAGTTCTCAGTAGGGAGTGCAGAGTTCTTTCCGGGTCGCGCTAGTTCGCCGCTCTTGACATGCTTCTCCCGGCATGACGCGAACGCAGCACTGGCGAGACCGGCGGCCTATGCGCTCTGCCGACCATGTTTCGATCCTAAGGGAAGCTCAGGAAAGCCAGGCATTGCACGAACGGCGTTGGGCAGCGCCCACAGGACTGCGTAGACGCAGAACGATGTCACATTGGAGACGCTCTTGGAGTTTCTTGGATCAAATTGGGCACGTGTTGAGTACAAGTCAATTGGGTGCTAGGCTAAATGGCAGCCGTAACCGAGTCTTGTGAATGCGATAGACGCCCTGTCCATGTAACCGGAAACACCAATGCCTCGCGAGGCTGAGCCTTCCGGTGCAGCAAATGACAATTTACGAACGATCTGGTCCTGCAATTGGACGCCAAAAACATTGAGCTGAAAGAGCGTAGGATGACTGAGCCACTGCTGGCTGCGTTCGCGGAAGTAGACATAACACCCGCAGTTGAGACTGTTGAGCGCGGCAAGCGCAGGCGGCGGAGTTTCACCGTGCACGATCCGCTTATGGCACGGCTCTGCGTCCTGCGGCAGGGAGGCCGGACCGTGGTGCTGGGCGGCATTGACGTTTTCGAGCTGGGCTGCGACTTTGAAGGCCGGGTGCGCGCGCACTTGGCGGGCACCGGCATTGGCGGCGACTCGCTGCTCTTCTCGCCGTCCCACGTGGGCATGTCGCCGATCTCGCACTACGGCGCGTACATTATCGTTTTTGCCCAGGACCTTATCATTGACGACTTTGAAGAGGAGTGCGCGGTGCGCATCGCCAGTGGCATTCAAGAGGCGCTTGCAGGTCTCACTCCGGTACGCGTCAGCGCAGGAGTGGGGCATGCGCCGGACATTACGCGCAATCGCCGCTGGATCAAACCCAATGGCGCGGTGGAGATGGTAGGGTTGAAAGCGGAGATTCCCAGCGGTACCGCATGGAAAGAGCAGGGCTGTGATGACGCCGTGCGCGTGGTCCGCTTCGATACCGTGGCGGGCGAACAGCTTGGCGCGCTGGTGAATTTTGGCTGCCACGCGCTCTGCTCGGATGACCGGTATGGGCACATTACGGCTGACTACCCGCAGCACGTCGCCGCGGTCTTCCGCAAGGTTGCGGGCATTCCCATGGTTTTTACGCAGGGGAGCATCGGCGAGCAGATTCCGGTGGAGGCAAAAGGCGCCGGGTCGGCCCGCCGCATCGGCCGCGCGCTTGGCGCACAGGCGCTCTACGTATTCGAGCAGATCGCGCCCAGTGAGATGCCGGTGCTGGGTGTTCACTCTGCGGACGCAACCGTACCGGCGCGGCAGGTGGCAGAGGAGCCCGAGGCGATGCGGTTCGATCTGCGCAACTCGCGCGCCCGCTACCGCCGCTACCTCTACGAACGCTTCCACAAGAATCCTGTCATCACCTATCCCATCCGAGCAGTTACTCTTGGTGACGACCTCGCCATCGTTGCCATGCCCGGCGAGGTGTTCCATGAGACAGTTCTCGCCATCCAGGAAGCGTCGCCGTTCTCGCATACCATAGTGCTCAGCCGGGCGGCGCGCGAGGTAGGTTACGTGCCCGTGCCCGGCGCGTTTACACAGGGCGGCATGGAACCTGCCCTCACGTCGCTCACCGCGGCGTCCGAACCGGTAATCCGCGCGAGCGTGATTGCGCATCTGCGCCGCTGCAGAGAGACGGCGCCGGTATAGCGTATGCCTGGCAACTAGTGATTGCGGGGTGCGCACGCTAAGCAAGAGCCTGGTTGGCAGTGGACGCGACCGGCCGTAGCGGGACATAAACCAAGGGTGTGGGTCGTTGAACCCACACCCTATAAGCACCAAACCCACGTGAGGTCGGGGCTTCTATTACTTAGTTGAAGTATGTTGGCATTCGAGACGAACCGCGTGGGCTCGTATTTGGGCAGCCATTGCCCGTACTACCAAGAACGCGGTCGGTTGTTGAATTCGCGGGGCCGTCGCTCGCCGCGTGGGCGTGCCTGGTTGACGTTTAGCGCACGACCGCCCATGTCCTTCTGGTTGAGGGCGCTAATCGCGGCTTCGGCTTCAGCCTGAGACGACATCTCGACAAAGCCAAAACCTCGAGAGCGACCGGTGTCACGGTCCATAATGACGGAAGCCGAGGCTACGTCGCCAAACTCAGCAAATAGCTCCCGCAGTTCTTCATCAGTCGTCGTATAGGGAAGATTCCCTACATAGATATTCACAGTCGATTCCTTTTCTCAGCCTGCCACCTGACGCCGCTGGCCAGCAGACTCAATCTCACATTAAAGAACAAAAAAACATGGTGCGCCATTGCACCCGGTATCCTGCACGGCGTTGCTGGTGCGCTGCACTTCGGAGAGAATGACTGCCACACTTATTCAGGTAGCCGTGAGACGCTCCCAGCGATGCGCTAACTTTCGGTCTGCGGTACAAACACTCCTTTCCTATACCACGCCTGGAAATGTAAACGGACACTATCCTATTACGAAAGACCGCAACACTGCGACCCACGAAGACGAGACCGCAGATACACTCTCTTCGCGTTCAAGCTAGCGCCGACGGCATTCCAGGCTCAATTCATACCCATATACTTTACCATCTTCTGTAGGTTTTGCAAGTACATTTGTGTCGGAGGAATATATCGAGAGTTCTAGAAAAGTACAAAGGTTTGGCAGAATGACATACCTTGCGATGGAATGAGGCCGCGCTGCGCGGCGGGTGCATCTCGGCCCGCATTGCTGACTGCTTTCTTACCGGAGTTGCTGAGTGCCACGGAAGCCGGCGGCCCAGGGTAGGCAGAAGTGGGCGTACGGCGGCAGAGGCTGCTTGACCCAATCTGAGACCATAGGTGAAAGGCTCAATCCTCCGTTGTAAGAGACCTTTGCGAATCTCCGTCATTCCGGCGCAAGCCGGAATCCAGAGGTGGTGTAGGAAGTTAGGGATTGCTTGCCGTGAGGACGTTATTCACCCCCACCAAGGAGACTTTTAGATTGCTACGGCCGAGGGAGAAGAAGGTATGCCCTCTCCCGTCGAGGAGACCTTTGCACTACTCAGGCCGGCAGGAGAGAAGAGTCTCCCTCACCCCCGTATCAAGTACGGGGCAAGCTCTAACCCGCTCCCCCAGGAGAAGGAACCGGAGCCGCTCCGCTTTCACTTGGTTCCGCATTCTGCGCCCTCTCCCGCGCGGGAGAGGGCCGGGGTGAGGGTGAATCTTTACCGTGCCAGCCTACTTATGCGTGCTCGTCAGAGTTACGCAAAGCTCTCCGTTGAGGGAGAGGGAACTTTCCCATTTCCGCTAGAGTTACGCAAAGGTCTCGTTGTAGGATCACTATCGCATCCATTTCAGCGCGGAATCTTTACTGTATTTCCCGCTCGCAGACGCTATCCTGGTAACATCGGCCAAGGCGAAATCTCCTTGAATGTCCAGTATCGCCATGCTAGAGTGAAGCAGCGCATGCACCGTTGTCTACTCCGCTATTAGAGTCCTGAGGAAATGCCTTGAGCATTGCCGAAGAGCACGCCGATTCACCATGCTCCCTCTTGGCAGAAGCACGCGGGCGAGAAGATCTGTCCCGACGCGCGGTCCGCATCCTTAAGGGTCGCTTCGGCCTGATTGCCAACAACCTGCGGCTTATCAGCAACCCTGAGTTCTTCGAGAGCCGTTCCGTCATTCAGTCGCTCGTGACGAATGTGCACGCCGTGCCTGAAATACCCTTCGCGGAGCCGCTGGACGCGCGCATGTACATCCTGGATCTGCCTGCGGCGCAGCCATCCGTGCGCATCGGCGCGCACGAGGTCTTCGCCGTAGGGGACTTTACCGGACTGGAACAAGCGTGTTCGGACCGGCGCTGTTCGCTCTTCGGTAACATAGGTCTCTTCTTTCGCTTTGCGCTGGCGGTCTTGGAGCGTTGTCACGGGATCTTTAGTTTTCATGCCTCCGCCATGTATCTGCCTGAGCGGCACGAGCTCATGCTTGTGGTCGGCGGCGCGGGCGCGGGCAAGACAGTCTTCTTGCTGGAAGGGTTGCGGCGCGGCTATCAGGTATTCAGCACGGAGATGACTCACCTGGAGTTTCGCGGCGGCGACGCGGTCTTTCACAAAGGATCGCTGGTAGACAACATCCGCCTGGGCAACTTTGTGTATGACTTTCCGGATGCTGCGGAGCAACTTGGACTCGATTTGCCGGACGTGGAGAACGTGTGGGCGCATAAACTTGCCGTAGACCTGGCGGCGGTAGCGCCGGCGGCCGACGAGTTGGTCAACCCCAGTCTCTCGCTGCTCTTCCCCAAGATCGAATCGGGGCGCGAGACTGCCGTAGTCTCCGACGTGAAGCCTGGCCCCAAAATGGTGAAGCTGCTGTTTGACAACGCTTCCGAGAAGATCGGCGGGTCGGCGCTGCTCTACGATCGCATTCCGATTGTGGGCGCCGACGCGCCTGACATTGCGGCCAAACGCTTGGACGGCATGACCCGCTTGGTGCACGATCACACTAACTTGATAATGCGGGCAAAAGACATATTGGCCGGAACGCACAACTGTATGGAGGGACTATAGGCACGGTGAAGCGAATTGCCTTGTCATTCAGAGCGAATTGAGAAGTCGAGAGTGCGCGCGTGTCCCATAGGAGAAAAACCCCGGATTCCTTTACCGCTTCGCCCTTCAAAGACTGTCTCGCAAGTATCTTGTTCCTTGCAAATGTGTCGCATCCTCCACGTCTGGCACTATCCAAAATGGAGGGACGGTGGACCGGAACAAAACGATTTCGTGAACGACTGGCCTAAACACTAAGGAGAGAGTAACGAATGCCGCAAGCTTGGGAAGGAATTGTCGATCCGCCGGTGCGGACGCGCGTCAACAGTAAGCCGCGGGCAACCGGCTATACCATGGTGCTCGATAAGGGGCTTGGCTTGCATGCCACCACCGATCTCATGCGCATGGCGCACCATGTCATAGACTCGCTTAAACTCACGTTCGGTACCTCGGCGTTCTATGAGGAGGACGTGTTGCGGGAAAAGATTGCGCTTGTGCAAGCGGCCGGCGTGGATATCTACCCCGGCGGCACGTTTCTGGAGGCGGCCGTGGCGCAAGGTAAAGTGGCCGACTACGTTGTGCGTGCCAGGGAGCTTGGCTTCAACACCGTCGAGGTCTCTGACGGGACTATCGAAATGGATGCAACGACGCGCAACGACATCATCAAGCGCGCCAAGGATGCCGGCTTCAAGGTGCTCACCGAAGTGGGGAAGAAAGACCCCAAGGATGCAATCGCCACGACCACAATGCACGAACAGGTTGCCAGCGATCTCGCCCAGGGCGCGGACAAGGTGATCGTCGAGGCGCGGGAGTCCGGTCACGGTGTCGGCATTTTTGACGCCAGCGGCGACGTGCAGACCGATATGGTGCAGGAAATTCTCGGCGGCATCAACAACGTGGAAGACCTTATTTGGGAAGCGCCGATCAAAAACCAGCAGCAATGGCTTATCCTCGAGTTCGGACCGAACGTCAACCTGGGTAACATTCCACCGGAGGACATCCTGGCCCTGGAGGCGCTGCGCTGCGGTATGCGCGGCGATACGCTGAAGCGCGCCCTGGCAGGCACGTGGCCGTAGAGGGTCCATTCGGCTCTCCCACACGGATTCTACACAGCCGGAATGCCGCCGACAGCCACGGGCATGACTTTGCGGGAATGGCGAGAACGGCGCTGTGAAAACACTGCTTCCAGATTGCGTTCACCCTGACTCCTACGCAAAGTGCGGGAGCATGCGCTATCCATTTGGACGCTAGGCAAGCGCATGAATAGGGATATCGCAGGCTGGCCAAGTGAGGCGGAACATACCGGAACGCGAGTGTCATTGGCGCCGTGCGGGAGGTGGTGACTTTTATGCCCTCAGCAAACTACGCGGTCAAGTTTGGCGCGGAAAGAATTACCTTTGCCCTGCCTGAGACGGCGGACGTGACGGTGATCGAGCCGCGCGCGGTTCCCGGCGTGGCGAATCCGGCGTCAGCAGTGGCAGAGGCCGTCGCCGTTGCCTTTGCACAAGGTTTGCTGCAGCAGCCGGGTACAACCGCCATTGCCATCAGCGATGCCACACGCCCGGTGCCGAATCACCTCATACTGCCGCCGTTACTTGCCGCGCTGCACACGCGGGGCGTTGCGGCGGCAGACATTTCAATCATTGTGGGCACCGGCAATCACCGCGCGGCGACGCGGGCTGAAGTCCCCGATCTCGTTGGCGCTGAAATCGCCCGAGGCTACCGCGTGATCTCGCACGTGTGCGACGATCCGGCCCAGCTTGTTCGCTTGGGAGTGACGAGCCGCGGCACGCCGGTCGTCATCAATAGGACCTTTGCCGAGGCGGATACGCGCATCATTGTCGGCATGATCGACCCGCACCAATTCGTGGGCTACACCGGCGGCTGCAAGGGAGCTTTCATCGCCCTGGGCGGCGGCGAGACCATCACCGCGAACCATTCCATGCTCAACGATCCCGGGGCGAGGTTGGGGTTCTTTGACGGCAATCCGGTGCGCGGGGACATCGACGAACTCACCGACTTCCTGGGAATTATAAGATTAGGACTTGACTACCTATAGAGTGTTTGCTACAATACTTATAGGAGGTGAAGTTATGAACGTAATCAGCATCGTACAGCAGTTCGGTACCCAAGATTCCTGCATCGAGTTGCTAGAGCAGGTCAAGTGGCAAGGCAAACCCTACTGCCCCTACTGCAAGAGCGAAGACGTAGCGCGCCGCATCAAGAACAACGAGGGCATAGGCCGCTGGAACTGCCATAACTGCCTGTCAGCATTCAAAGTCACTTCCGGCACCATCTTTCAAGGCACCAAGATACCACTCCCTAAGTGGTTCGCGGCAATTGCCATTCTGTTGAACGCCAAGAAGTCAGTATCAAGCTGCCAGCTTGCCCGCGACTTAGACCTCACACAGCCTACAGCGTGGTACATGGCGATGCGCATCCGCAAAGCCATGCAAGAGGACGGCGCGTTCCTGCGCGGCATAGTAGAAGCGGACGAGACCTACATTGGCGGCAAGCCGCGCGGTCCGAAACTTCCCGGTCAACATCGCAAGAGTAAGAAAACTCCCGTCATTGGCGCAGTCGAGCGCGGCGGCAAGGTCAAGGCTACTCCCGCGCCCCGCGTGACCACCAAGCTCATCAACCACTTCCTACGCCGCAACATTGACCCACGCGCCATGCTCATCACCGACCAATACCCAGGCTACAACGAAGCCCGCGACTGGATTTATCACGAGCGCATCAATCACTCGAAAGAGTACGTGAGAGACGGCGGCATCCACACGAACACCATCGAGGGCTTCTGGGCGCTAGTGAAGCGGGCGATCTCCGGCCAGCACCACCACTACACGCTGGACTGGGCAGGCCGCTACATTGACGAAGCCAGCTACAAGTACAACACGCGCAAGAGCGAAACACCGTTCGCGGACTTCATGCTGCGAGCTTGCGGAGTGGCCTAGCTATCACCGGCTTGCTATATTACGCAGGTCTTCCCATGAGTTGATTCTCACCCAAGTTGTATTATCGACAAGATGATGTGACGGCAAACCCACCTTCACTGGGGTGCGCCGCCTAAAGATGCGTTTCGCTTTCGGGAACGCCGCATAGATAGCCGCTCCCAGCAATGCGGATACTGTGGACTGAAGTATGTTGACGAAGATGGAGAAACCGTCTATAGTGTCCATATCGCGATAGGACTCCTTCGGGAGACTTTGCCCCGCCAGTGCTGACTACACTGGCGGGGGTTTGCTTTTGTATTGACTCTATTTTATCAGAGGCTTAATCACCTGATGCGGTCGAGCTTTTCGCTTATCTGTCTCAGTAAGGCGATCTCCTCTCGCTTGGTGGTGATGTAGAAGTAGATCGGGTACGTACCGAACGTAATCACCGTGAGAAGAAGAAACACTAAGAACGACATGAGCCGGTCAGCAAAAGACATAGGTGCCTCCCTGCAGCACGCTAAAGGGTTTGGTCTTGCTACAGCCCAATGCCTAGACCGGGCCGCAAGGAGACATGGCAAACCAATGTCCCTTAGCGTCTCTTGGAAGACCCAATCCTAGACTATTTGAGCTGTAGCAATGACCATCCTAACAAGCAGGCAATCTACAGTCAAGTCTGTTTCTTATAATTCCCGACTTCCTGCCGATAGACTTGGTCGTAAACGTCGTGCTCAACACGGCGAACGAGGTGGTGCAGGTGTTTGCGGGGGACCCCCACGAGGTGCTCGCGGCTGCTGTCCCGTTAGTGCAGGAAGTTTGCGAAACGGCAGCGCCCCACCCCATGGACGTCGTCATTGCGTCTCCCGGCGGCTATCCCAAGGACATCAACCTCTATCAAGCGCAGAAGGCGCTCGCGCACGCGTGTGAATTGGTGCGCCCGGGCGGCAGTGTAGTTTTGGCGGCGGAGTGTCGTGAAGGGGCCGGCGATGATCTCTACGAGGCCTGGATGGCTGCCGCCAAGTCGCCGCAGGAGGTGATAACGCGGTTCGAGCGGGAGGGCTTCCGTATGGGCGCGCACAAGGCGTTTCTCTTCGCGCGCAGCTTGCGCAAAGCGCGGACCTATCTCGTTTCCCGTGGCGTTGCGCCGGACCAGGCACGGAAACTCCATTTGATTCCCGCGCTGACTATTGAAGACGCGCTGGCGGAGGCATTAGGTGAGACTGCTCGCCTGCCGCGCATCGGCATCATGCCCCGCGCTTCTTCAACCATCCCGCGCATCCTGGCGCCGGCACGTATATAATTGCGGAAAGCCGTTGGTTTACTGGCGCTGAAATCATAAGTGGCCGCGTGAATCCGTCATTCCCGCGAAAGCGGGAATCTATCCGCTCTGCCCGCGCTACAGTCCGCGTCGCGCTGCAGCGACAGGGCGTGCCGGTCCGGTTGCCAGGACGGATGTGTCGCAAGTTGACGGCTAACCCACGCATAATTTCATTGACCGCATGAGGAGAACACCATGGCTACCGCGAATGGCAGGTCCCCGGACCAATTGAAGCAGACGGTGAGCGAGACGATTGACGCGCAATTCGACGCCATTACCGGCATTGCCGAACGCATTCTGGGTCATCCGGAAACCGGATACAAAGAGTTTGAGACGGCCGGGGTGGTGGACGAGTGGCTGACGCGACTCGATATTCCCCATGAAACAGGCATTGCCGTAACGGGAGCGAAAGCTGTGCTCGACACGGGGCGGCCGGGGCCGAGCGTAGCGATCATGGGCGAGCTTGACGCCCTGCCGGTGCCGGACCATCCCCATGCGAATCCTGAGACCGGGGCCGCCCATGCCTGCGGACACAACAATCAAATTGCGTCCATGCTTGGCGCCGCCATGGGTTTTGCCCAGTCCGGGGTTCTGGACAACCTCTGCGGCAAGCTGGTCTTCATCGCTGTGCCGGCTGAGGAATACGTGGAAGTCGGTTTTCGGCAATCACTCCGCGATCAGGGCACTATTGAGTTCCTGGGCGGCAAGCCGGAGTTCATTCGTCTGGGCGCGTTCGACGACGTGGACTTTGCCATGATGGTGCATACCAGCAGCAACGCCGAGGACGGCATCGTCTGCATGACGGGAACGAGCAACGGCACTGTGGCAAAGCACGTCTCCTACCATGGCCGTGCGGCGCATGCGGCCGGCGCGCCCCATAGGGGCATCAACGCTCTGAATGCCGCGACCCTGGCATTCACGGCGCTGCAATTCCAGCGCGAGACTTTCCGCGAAGAGGACACGGTGCGCGCGCACTTCATCATCAAGCGCGGCGGCGAAGTGAATAACGTGATCCCGGCGCTCGTGCAGATGGAAGGCAAGGTGCGCGGCAAGACCATGGAGGCCATGCTGGAAGCGAACGAGAAAGTACAGCGTGCGCTCAAAGCGGGGGCGCTGGCTACCGGCGCGACCGTGCACATCGAGACATTCCCCGGCTACTTCCCCATGATTCCCCATCCGCCGCTGGCCGACCTCTACCGGGAGAACGCGGCGGCGCTCGTGGGCGAAGAGAATATCTCTACACGCCCCCACGGCACGGGCTCTACCGACATGGGCGACGTGATGCACGTGGTGCGCGGCATCCACCCGGCCGCGGGCGGCGCGACCGGCACCGGCCACGGCAAGGATTTCTTGCTCAGCGATGCCAATCACGCCATTATCAATCCGGCCAAGCTCATGGCACAGACGGCGGTTGATCTGCTGTCAAATGGCGCGGAGACGGCACAGCGCGTGATGGAAGAGACTAAGCCGCCCCTGACAAAAGACGACTACCTCTCTCAACTCCGCAGCCTGGCGCAGACGGAGGTGTATGACGGCACGTAGTGCTGCGCAGCATGTATCCACGGGCCTAGAGGGCTAACCATAGTCAGCGAACTGGTTTTCGCGGCGAGGTTGCCAGTTCTTTGGTGTCTCCAAGAGTAAAGCAAAGTCTCAGGAATACACTCATTCATCAAACTATCAGATGAAAACTGTACAATGCTATGCAATAGGTTTGTTGTGATAGTGTCTCTAAAATGTAAGTACAGTGTAAAATGAGCAGAGAGGAGTGGGGTTAGCGATCCTGGCCCCACTACAGCCATGGAAAAACTACAAGTAGTTCGAAGTCTGTTTAGAGTATTGCGCCCAAGCAAGGCGAGAATGTACATTTCCACCTATCCGATCCGACACAAAATGCGCATTTCAAATGGATTGGCGGAGATAGGGATCTCAGATAACTCTGATGCCGATGAGGCTGCTATCCGAGGAGATTGGATTGCAGTTGGCAATGATATGAGAAAAGTTATCGAGAACTATAGGATGCGCCAAGGAGCCTGACGCTTGAGTGAGGAAGAGGACAGCCAACTATCTACCAAACAAGAAAGCGAGGTTATTCCTCGAGAGGAGGAAGAAGACGCGGAAGTCATTACCAGAGCCTCTTCTTGGAGCGGCCCTCTCCCTTCACCAAGATCACTTAGAGAGTACGAAGACATTGTTCCGGGCTCCGCTGACAGATTGATCACGATGGTCGAAAAGCAGGGCAATCACCGCATGGAAATTGAACGGAAGGTGGTGGAAGGGGAGTCTGGACGAGCTTGAGTTGACCTTGTTGCGCGCCATGCAATCACTTTGGTAGGAATTGTAGCTAGCATACTACTTATAGTGTTCGGTTACACTCCAGCAGGCGTAATCTTGACTGGCCTGACTACTTTGTTCGCAGTTGCTTCTTTCTTGATCAGCAAGATTCTGGATAGACTACTTGACCAGTCTTCGGAACCCCCTCTGGATAATGCCCTCATCCAGTATTTCCCCTAATCCTTCAATACGAAGTAGACCATTACCGTGCAGGTTTGGCCCGGCGGCAGCTCGCCTACCAGCCGGAGCCAGTTGCCAAAGTGCGTCACGCGGACTGATGTGAGGCCGTCAGTTTGCTCCGGTAGGGGAATCTGTGTGCCTGCGTCGAGCCAATGGATGCCATCGGGTGAAATTTGCACCGCCGCGTTCTGTTGCGCAATGTCTCCTTTGAGAATGCGGATAAAGATGAGCGCCTCAGACGCCCAGCCGGCCTCATAGGGCTCGGTGGCAAAGGCCCCTGCCCACGTGACGTTGCGTTCGACAACAGCGGTATAGACCTGACGCGGCATCTGCTGCTAAACCCCTAACTCAAAAAGCACCGCCGTAGGGGCACGACATGTCGTGCCCCTACGGCCTGCAAACAGCCGACGCCGGTTTCCGTCATTCCCGCGCAGGCGGGAATTTGTCTTCCAGATGAGTAGGTGACTTTGCGTCATTTGTCATTTCCTCGTGTGGTTGGGGAAAGGCCAATTGCGATTACCGTGAGAATAGGGGCTTAGGCAATCTCGCTCCGGTAGCGCAGGTTTGCAACCTGCGCCCGCAGCCGTTATCCCGAAGCAATGTCTGCCCTGTATCTCCGACACGGGAATGGCAACCGGAGGTGGGGGACAAGCCCCCGCGCTACATTTTCTTTGCAATTTACACCTTTCAAATGGGCGTAATTCATAGGGTTCGCTCTCACTCCTCCAGCGAAAGCACAACCGAATCCAGATAGAGAAACGCCCGGCGGTCCGTAGCCGTTTCCACGAAGAAGGCAGTATTCAGCATGCACCAGAGATCGGCGTCGTTCGGGGCACGAATGGGTGACAGATCAGCCAAGGCAAACGTGTGGTCGTTGCACTGCAATTCGGCGTAGTTCATGGTGTGCAGGTCGCACGTGAAGCGCAGGTAGTGCCAATTGATTTTGGTAGGCAGTTCATTGTAGCAGAGCCGCTGCCGCGCCTGGGGAATGTCCTTCCAGCCCCGTGGGTCCAGGTGATAGAATGATTGGATTTCGCCGCTGGCGCCCACAACGTGCCGTTGCGGCAACTCGTCGCGGTACTGCCATTGGTAGCGGGGAGTGCCTGCAACCGTATTGCAATAGCGCAGGTGGGGCATGGCGCGCTGGTTGTCGTCCTGCAGATCGAAGAGCACGCCAAAGCCACCGACGTCGTGGTCGCCCAGCGTAAGGGTGCTCGGTTCCGGTTTGAGCGCAAAGTAGCACTCCATCTGAATGCGTCCGCGCTTGCGCCACGTCGCGCGCTTGATCGCCACCGCCATGTGGCCGGTGCGGGCGCGGGTGGCGAGCTTGAGCGAGTACGTGCCGGAGAGGGCACCTGCGGTGCCGGTATCCCACATGGTGGCGCTGCTCAACATGGGCGGACGGTGGTCGCGGAAGGGCGGCAGGATGGTATCCAGACTCCCCTCGTAATTGCCGATTAGCTCGCTCCAGCCGCACATGCCGTTGTCGAAGTCATCGGCGAAGAGGATGCGGCCCAGCGGATCGAATTTGCTTAGGAATGCGTCCGAATTCACGGCTGCCACTGCTTGTTACGATGCTTCCACGCTGTGTATTGGCTGCGAACAATTACGCAAATTATAGCATTCGTCTCAAGGAGACGGTGGTTCAGCACCGATGAACGGGGCTCAACGAGGGTGAGAGTAGGGTGCTGGCAGTGGCTCTCTCGGACGCGTAGCTCAGAAACCTCGACATACGGGTACTTGTGCACAGAGCATGAGTGCATAGGTCGCTCTCCACCTCAATAGAGATGACGAATTGCAGCACTGAATAAGAGTCCTGACAGTGAGAGCGCTGCAAGTGCCAATGCCTTGCCGGTTTGCCGGATGTGAGATGATTCAACTCATTGCTATACTGGACACGACTATGCAGTTGGGGCCAAGATGAGTACTAACCACGTGGATTCAGGCGACAACTTCACTGGGAGTACCTGCTTCCCGCGAATACCCGAAATACGGAGGAAACACACATGATCACCTATGAAGACCTGAAGGTCGGCACATTCATTAACGCCAGTGGCACGGTCACAACGTTGGGCGGCAGCCTCATGCCCACGCCGGTGGTGGAGGCGATGGCGCAGGCTGCCCGCACCTTCGTTGGGCTTGACGAACTCCACGAAAAGGCGGGCAGGTGGCTGGCTGAGATGATCGGCGTGCCGGCTGCATTCATTTCGTGCGGCGCTGCCAGCGGCATGCAAGTCGCTGCCGCGGCTTGCTTGACGGGTACTGACATCGACCGCATCCGCGCGTTGCCGGAGGTTCCTGGCGGCAAGAACGAGTTCGTGATCAGCTACGTGGACGAACACACCTACATTCATCAGGGCATCAAGGTCGTCGGCGGCACGCTGACCCCGGCGGGCACCAAGGAGCGTGTGACCGCGAATGACCTTGTGGACAGTATCACGGAACGTACGGCGGCAATGGTGCACTTTCTCGGCAAGCAGTCCAAGGCCCAGCTTATTGACGTGATCGCGGGCGCCCATGAACGAGGCGTACCTGTGATGGTCGATGCGGCGGCGCAACTCCCGCCGCGGGCGAACCTCAAGGAAATTGTGGGATTGGGCGCCGACCTCGTCGTCTTCAGCGGCGGCAAGGGCATCCGCGGCCCGCAGGCGACCGGGCTGGTGTTGGGTAAGCCTGATCTGGTGGAAGCGGCCCGGTTGAACGGTAGTCCGCAGAGCGCGGTGGGCAGAGGCATGAAGGTGGGCAAGGAAGAAATCATGGGTCTGCTCACGGCGGTGGAAATCTACTTGGCGCAGGACGAGGCGGCGGAACTCGACAGTTGGGAGCAGCGGATGCGCACAGTGGCGGCGGCAGTGGCCGGCCTCGACGGGGTGACTGGCGAAGTGCTGCGCAAAGATGAAGGCGCGAGTTGGGATATCGTGCCGCATGCGCAGATTAGCTTTCCGGGGTCAGGCCCGGAGCGGGCCGCCGACGTTGCGCGCGCCTTGCGCCAAGGCGAACCCGCCATCGACGTGCGGCTCAACGACGCTGGAATTTTGATCAGCCCCATGACTCTGGAGCCCGGCGAGGATACTATAGTCGCCAAGCAACTTCGTGCGGTCTTGCAGTAAGTATTGACGGTGGCGCACTTCCTGGAGAGGCGATGACGCCTGGGGTGATGTATGAGGGTTTCGCGAGGGCGATCATGTGTGCGCTTGCAGTTTGGCGAGACCGCTGGCACGCGTCCCGGGGTATCTGAAGTGCTAGAATTGCCGAAAGGATGCGTGGGGCTGCAGCATGATACCGAAAACTATCCCAGCGAACGGTTCAAGTCCGGCGGGTCAAGGCGGTGGCAAGACGGCGATTCCGTCAGCCGCGGGCCGTGCAAGCGGCCCCCGCCGGTGTCACCTATCTGATAGTCAGCGATACGAGGCATGACCATGACCAAAGCGAGGATGGGTGTGATCGGCGCGGGCTGGTGGGCGACCCAACACCACATCCCCAGCCTGAAGACGTACGAGAAAGCGGATCTCGTCGGCGTCGCTGACGTCAAACCGGAAAAGGCGCAGGCCGCCGCCGACTACTACGACGTTCGCAACACTTACGACGACCACCGCGGCCTGCTTGCGGCGGGGGTAGACGGTGTGGTGATTGCCGTCCAGCACGCGTACCACTACGAGGCGGCCCGCGACGCGTTGGACGCCGGCGTTCACGTGCTGGTGGAGAAACCCATGACCCTCACCGCTGCCGACGCTTGGGATCTAGTAGAACGCGCCCAGCGCAATGGGCTGCACCTGATGGTCGGTTACACCTGCCAATTCACCCGGCACGCCCAGGCGGCGCGCGAGATTGTTCAGTCGGGCAAGATTGGCGACCTGCAGATGGTTTCCGGCATCTTCACCTCCTGGGTCGAGTCTTACCTGCGCGGCAGACCCCAGGACTACGCGGCTGCGTTCGGCTTCCCCGTGACGGGCCCCGAGCCCAACAGCTACTCGGACCCGAAAATGGCCGGCGGCGGCCAAGGTCACTTGCAGGTGACCCACCCGCTGGGCATGGCGCTCTGGGTGACCGACCGGCGGGCAGTCGAGGTCTTTGCCTTTATGGAAAAATACGACCTTGCGGTGGACCTGGTGAACGCGTTCAGCTTCAGGCTGGACAACGGGGCGCTGGGCACAATGGCGTCCACCGGCGCCATGCGCCCGGATCAGCGGCTCGATCAGGGGTTTGTGTACACCGGCAGCAACGGGGTCTTGCGTCAGGACATGGCCGGGGGCCGTCTGGAAGCCCAGTACAACGACGGCACGTCCGAGGAGTTCCCGGACCTTCTTGAGGAGGAACGGAACCCGTCGCGCTTGCCGGCGCGTGGACTCGTCGACGTAATCCTGGGCGAGAGCGAAAACCGCGCCCCCGGCGATGTGGGCGCGCGTGTGGTGGAGTTCCTTGAAGCGGGATACCGGTCGGCGGCATCAGGCCAGGCCGTAAGGATAGATTCTCTGCTTTAGTGTCGTCGCCATACTGCGCTTGACAACTAGCCAGCACCTGAGTGTATCCCCTCTCCCTCGGGGAGAGGGTTAGAGCCTGCCCCGTACTTGATACGGGGGTGAGGGGGAGACTTCGTTCATGGATAAGTTGGAGTTCGTTGACAGCCACGTCCATTTCTACGACATGCAGCACCCGGAGCTTGTCTATGGCCATTGGCAACCCGGCGTGCCGCATGAGACCCTGGGGTGGCAAATTCAACGTCTCGCCGAGCGTAACTGTCTTGCCGAGGACTACATTGCCGAAACTCGCAACGCGAATGTCACCAAGGCGGTGCACGTGCAGGCCGCTATCGGCAGCCCGGACCCGGTCACCGAGACCGCGTGGCTCCAGGACGCCGCCGACCGGACGGGGTTTCCCCACGGCATTGTGGCCTACGCCGACCTGCGCGACCCCGGCGTCGAGGCGGTGCTGGAGCGCCATTGCCGGTTTCCTCACATGCGCGGCATCCGGGACTTTTCCTACGGCGATTATCTGGTGGCGCCGGACTTTCACCGTGGCTTTGCGCTCCTGGAGAAATTCAATCTGGTCGCCAGCATAGCCGCCGGTTGGCAGGACATGGAGAAGCTCCGGGATCTGGCAAACAGCTTCCCCAACATAGCTATCGTGGTGGACCACACGGGGTTGCCTGCGGAGCGCACGGACGAGTACTTCGCGCGATGGAAAGGCGGCATGGCCGTTGCGGCAACATGCGACAATGTCCGCTGGAAGATCTCCGGTCTCGGCATGGCCGACAATAACTGGACAGTTGACAGCATCCGGCGCTGGGTGCTCACTTCCATCGAGACTTTCGGCGTAGACCGCTGTTTTTTCGGCACCAACTGGCCGGTGGACTGGCTCTGGAGCACCTACGATGCGCTATTAGACGCCTACACGGAGATCATCTCCGGCTTCAGCCGGGATGAGCGGGTCGCGCTCTTCTCTAAGAATGCGGAGAAGCTGTACCGCATCTAACGGCGAGAGTTGGCTTGTGGCAGCGAGATCGTGATCGCAGGGGCAATGACCTTCGCTCTTGCAGGTTGTCCAGGTGTGAAACGGCAGCAGGGCCTAATTGCTTCGCGGTAGTCGCCGCACTCTAGAAGTCGCCGGTCCTGCTCTCGTACTTCGTCGGCTTGCCCAGCGTCGAGCCCTCGTGTTTCGTCCACCAGGCCACCCACTCGATGATCTGTGCCGACGGCACGCGGGGCGCGCCGAAGGTATCCACGTAGCGCGTCGCGTCGCCCAGCAGCGCGGTTGCTTCCGGTGCGCCGGTGAAGATTGGCGGGACACCCAGGCGCTCGCCCAGAGTCTCGGCAACTCCACGGACGGAGAGGGTGTCCGTGCCGGTCAGATTGATCACGTCGGCGGGGCTGGCGCAGAGCGGGAACGAGCGGGCGAGCATGTCGCAGGCGTCGCCCTGCCAGATTTGGTTGGCGTAGCCCATGGCTAGGTCAATCGGCGTTTGGTCCTTCACTTTGGTAGCTATGTCCAGGATGATGCCGTAGCGCAGCTCAGTAGCGTAGAAAAGGCGCACGATCAGCGTGGGTGTGCCTTGCCGCTCGGCGTAGTATTCCACCAGGCGCTCGCCGCCCAGGCGTGATTCGGCGTATTCGCCCACTGGGCCGAGCGGCGCATCTTCCGCCGCGCCGCTGCCGTCAACCGGCATGTACCGGTACACGTTGCCGGAGGAGACGTAGACCATGCGAGAGTCGGGGAAGCGCTCCATGAGTTTGGCGGGCACGAGGGTGTTCATCGCCCAGTTCAGCGAGGGCGCGCCGCTGGAACCGAACTTGAAGCCCGCGAGCAGGTAGAGGTAGGACGCATCCGGCAGCTTGGCCACGCTCGCATCATCCAGCAGGTCGCAGGCCACGGTTTCCACGCCGACGCTATCCAAGTAGCGGCGCGAATCCGGCGAGGAGAAGCGCGACACGCCGATCACGCGCTTGGCGCCCGCGCGCACTAGCAGCTCGGCGAGGGTTGGCCCCATCTTGCCGGCCACGCCCAGCACCATAATGTCGCCATCCAGCGCTTGGACCGCTTCACACACGGCGGGTGTAGGTTCAGTCATCTGCGCCATGAGTTCTGTTTCTGTTTGCAGCGGCGGCAGCAATGTTTGCTTGCTCACGACATGCTCCTAATAGGCGAAGGAAAGTTTTTCTACAGTATAGCGCAAGGGTGGGACATCATCGCGTCACCATGCGCAGCCGCGCCGCACCGCTCTAAAGTCCGCGTTACAACCCCTCAGGCGCCCTGCCAAACACATGAAATAGCTCGCGCTCTAAAGTCTTCCTGTAGGGTTGCGGTGGTGCAAGAGCCCCTGCTCGCAAGCGCATTCTGTAGTGTTCGGCCGGTCTGTGAGAAGAAGCCGTTCGCGCAGCACGGAGAGTTGCGGACTGCTACCTGTTTGAGACGGGACCCTACACCTTGAGCACGACCTGTCCTGCGCGACACAAAGGGTCTCCTGGCAGTTCACGGTTCGACAAGCTCACCGCGAACGGTAATGGGATCACAGCGGGAACGGCAGGAGGAACTCACCGTGAACGGTAGGAGGGACTCATTGAGGATGGCAATTGGATACGATCTAAGACCTAAGCCTTCATTCTTGTTTCAGCGAGACATCAAGTTCCTGCGGGTTGGGGATCCTGCCGATGAACCGCTGTTGCACATCGCCCATTTCGTTGTAGACGACAAGGGAGGGCACCGCGCGTATGTCCAGACGTTCGGAGAATGAACGCCCGACGGGCGTATGCTGGCTTGAGCCGCACGATATGCGCAGTCTCGCCGAATTCTCGCTCAATCCCATCGACCGTGGGGCGTGCCGCAAGGCTTCTCGCTCAGTAGTGCGAGAACAGGACTACCAGCACCGGCGAACCTTTACCGATGAGCCCGTCCAAGGCCGCGGTGTCGGCGAGGACTGTTTCACGATGGCGCAGGACGGACACTACGGCGACAAGAAGAACGCCAAGGAGCGTCACAAACGCCAAGCCAGCAGGACTCGGCAACCAAAAGTAGGCCGCCACCGCGCTTGCAGGGAGGATGAAAAGCACGAAAAGGAGGTAAGAGTACCGGTTGACGAACCGCAAGTTGTCAATCCGCCCAGATTGAATTCTCAATGCTGCAAATAGAACTATAGCACACTGTGGATATAGCTATCAGGCGGTCTCTTCAGAGGAGGAGCAATGCCAGCTACACACTGAAGCAAGGTGTGCATCGCAGCAGCCCACAAGCTGCTCTTGTCCTTCGCGCTGGAGTGGGGGATGGACTTCGTCGCGTCAAGAGTCATTGGCTTGAGGTGAGACTGTGGAAAAGACGTACCGCGCCGACGAAATCGCTATTGCTGCCAAGCGTGCCGAAGGGGGGAGAAAGGATAATCTTACTCGTGCTCTAGCGCATTCAGCACAGTCTGCCGGTTGATTACCTTACCGTCTCTTCGCAGGCGCTCTTCGCCTTGGCCGTCAAAGACCGCGAAACTCGGTACCATGCGTAAGCCAAGGCGGGCGGCGAATGCGTTGCCGGTCGGCGAGTGCCGGTTCAGCCGGAAGACCTTGGCAGTTGCGCCAAGGTCGCGTTCGATTCCATCGACGATGGGATTGGCCAGAAGGCAGCCCGCTCAGAATTTTGAATAAATGGCGACCAGAACCGGCAGCCCTTTGCCAATCAGCGCGTCCGGCCCTTTGCCGGCGGGAATCCCTGGATCTCGATACTGAAAAACCGACTCTACCGCGACGAGACCAAGCGACACGACCAAGACGATGAGCAAGCCCACGAGACCTGGAAACCATGCAGCGGCCGCCACGACGCTGCCGAACAACACAAAGAGAGAGACGAGGAGAAATGAGTACTGGTTGAGGAATTGCACAATATTCATCGTGGCTGTCTCCATACCCATTACATTGTATTACGCTGCAGTATGTTTGTATGATTGACAGAGAATTGCGGCAAGCGTCGCCGTTCACGCCTTGTAACAGGCCACAATCTGTTCTTGGCCTTTGTGTTCCAGGGGCGGGTGGTCGTTGGTCTTGCAGTAGTCGTCGGCGAGAGGGCAACGCGCATAGAAGCGGCATTGCGCCGGAGGATTTACCACCGTGGAGACGCCGCCCTCGATCATTACCGGGGGGCGCTTAACCGTCGGATCGGGAACCGGCACCGCTGAGAGCAGCGCCCGGGTGTAGGGATGCTGGGGGCTCCTGAGAATCTCTTCCGTGTCGCCGATCTCGACAATCTTCCCCAGATACATCACGGCGATGCGGCTGCACATGTACCGCGCCACCGCCAGATCGTGCGTAATGTAGAGATAGCTGATTCCCAGGCCGGCGGCCAAGTCTGCCATAAGGCGCATGACACCGGTCCTGACGGAGACGTCCAGCATGGAGGTCGGCTCGTCGGCGACGACGAACGAGGGTTCGACGATGAGGGCGCGAGCGATGGCCACGCGTTGGCGCTGGCCGCCGGACAGTTCGTGGGGGAAGCGGAAAAGGAATGCGCGCGGCGGCGTGAGGCCCACGAGCGCCAGCATCTCCGTTACGCGGTCGATGCGATCCACCAGACTGCCGACTTGCTGAACTTGCAGCGGCTCCGCGATGGTATCGAAGATCGTGCGCCGGGGGTTCATAGAGTCGTAGGGGTCTTGGAATACCATCTGCGCGTGCCTTCTGAATTCCTTCAGCGGCTTGCCGTGCAGTGTGGCTATGTCCGTCGGTTCGCCCACGCCGTCGTCAAAGATCACGTGTCCGCCGGTTGGGTCCACCAAGCGCACCAGCATCTTGCCGGTGGTGGTCTTGCCGCAGCCCGATTCGCCCACAAGTCCCAGGCTCTCGCCTTTGGCCAGGGTGAAGTTGACACCGTCCACCGCATGAATGAAGCGCTCATTGCGTCGGAAGCGGGAAGTTGCCGCCGGGAAATACTTGTGCAGGCCTTCGACGCTAAGCAAGGGACGTGAATCGACGGAGGATGTCGCTTGAGCAGCCTCAGTCATCGCCCTGCTCCTCGGGTGGATTCCAGCAGTCAGCCCAGTGTTCGCCGCGGCGCACGGTGGGCGGCTCTTGCTCGGCGCATATGTCCGTTGCGAAGGGACAGCGGGGATGGAAATGGCAACCTGGCGGCAGCCCCAGCGGGTTTGGCGGCTCGCCCCCCAGTGTCGCAAGTTCGTGTTTCTCGCCGGTCACGCTGGGAAACGCCGACATCAACGCCTGCGTGTAGGGATGGATTGGTCTGGTAAAGACCTCCTCAGCCGTGCCGTACTCGACGATCTTGCCGGCGTACATCACGGCCACGACGTCACTAACCTCGGCAATGACCGCCATATCGTGAGAAATGTAGAGCATGCTCATGTTGAGCTCTCTGCGGATGTTCCCAAATTCCCGCAGAATGTGGTCTTGCACGATGACGTCCAGGGCCGTAGTTGGCTCGTCGGCGATGATGAGGTCCGGTTCGCATGCCAGCGCCATGGCAATGATGGCCCGTTGCTTCATGCCGCCGCTATACTCGTGCGGGTAGCGGGCAATGAAGCTGTGATCAAGATTTACGAGGTCGTAGAGCTCTTGCACACGCTCGATCAGTTGCTTTCGAGCAGAAGGAACGTGCTGCTCCAAGGCCTCGATGATCTGGTCGCCAACCCGGTACACCGGGTCCAGGGCGTTCATGGCGGATTGAAACACCATGGCGATACGGTTCCAGCGGTAGGCGCGCATCGCTTCATCGGAAAGCGACACCAAGTCCACGCCGTCGAGCAGGACTTTTCCGCTAAGTATCTGGGCGTTGTCCGGCTGGAGTCTCAGGAGCGCCAAGGCCAGGGAGGACTTGCCGCAACCCGATTCCCCCACCAGGCCCAGCGCTTGCCCTTTCTCGATGGTGAGTGAAACGCCGTCGACGGCGCACACTTCACCGGCCCGCGTGGCGTAGTGGAGGGTAAGATCTTCGACGGCAAGCAGAGGAGCGCCGCTCATAAGCGTCGCAACCTCGGATTGATAACTTCATCCATGGCCCGTCCAACCAGGTAAAATGACGAGCAAAGCAGCGTAATTGAGAGACTGGCCGGGAAGATGAGCCACCAATACTTGCCGACCTGCAGCAGGTATCCGGCCGCTTCCGTTGTGTGGATCATCAGGCCCCAACTCATGCGCACGTCCAGCAAACCCAGGAAACTCAGAATCGCTTCCGAAAAGATGGCGCCGGTCACCGTGAACATCATGTAGAGAAAGGACAGAGGGAGGAGGTTGGGGACGATGTGGATGAAGATGATGTGCGCCGGGCCGCCGCCGGCGGCGCGCGCGGCTTCTATATACGGCTTGACAACCACGGAAAGCGCTTGGGACTTGAGAAGGATGCTGGCGCCGCCGAAACCGGAAAGAATGCCGATGATGAGCGCCAATTCAAAATGCTCCACCCCAATGAGCGCGCTTAATACGATAAGAATGCTGATCCCCGGCATCATAACCATGAGGTCGGCAAAGCGCATGAGGATGGTGTCGACCACGCCGCCGTAGTAGGCCGCGATTGCGCCGACTGTGGTGCCAATGGTGACCGTGACGACAGCGGCAAGCAGTCCCAGCAAGAACTCCGAGCGGGCGCTGTGCATGAGTTGGCTCAGGATGTCCCGGCCCAAGGGATCCGTGCCGAGCAGATGGCTGCGGCTAGGCGGCGCGGGTTGGCGGGTCTCATCAAACGCGTAACCAACCACGGGGTCATAGATTCTTTCGTCCCACACTGTGTTCATCAATATGGGATGGCTCAGGGCAAGCACCAGGTAGAACAGGATGATTGCCAGTCCTATCACCCCAATCCGCGTACCGAGAAAGAGCGACCAGTTTTCGCGCAGGCTCCGCATGGCCAGGGCGAACCGCACTCTCCTGAGCGAAGGCGCCGCGCTTTGGGGGGCAACTTCCACAGCCACTAGTACCTAATCCTTGGGTCCAAAAAGACGTATATTACGTCCACCGCCAAGTGGGCGAGCAGTACGAAAATGCCAACGAAAACGAACGCGCCGACTGCCAGCGGCAGGTCTTCCGCAATTGCCGCCGCCACCAGCGTCTGCCCCATGCCGGGCCACGAGAAGACCGACTCGATGATGACGCCGCCGTCGATGGCAAAGGCCAGGCTGAACACAAGGCTGGTCACCACTGGCAGCAGCGCATTGCGCGCCACATGTTTATCGCGCACCGCTTTTTCCGGCAGGCCTTTGGCGCGGGCCGCCAACACGAAGTCCTCGCGCATGGTTTCCAACATGCTGTTGCGCGTGAGCAGCATGGTGCCGGCAAAGCTGATAAGGGTAAGTGTCAGGACAGGCAAGACCATGTGCTTGATAATGTCCCATGCAAGATTGCCGGTGCCGGTTGCCCGCCAGATGCCAATCATCACGCCGACTGCTACGACCAAACTGCCGAGTTGGATGAGCCGCGCGCCGCTTATGCGCAGCCGCGTCGTAGCGAGAAAGACCGCGAACACGACAATAGAGAGCGCCAGCGCCGTGAGCATCATGCGGCCGAACAATGTGTTCGCCTCGATCGGGGCCTCCCGCCACAGCACGGGGTCGAGGAACTTGCCGATGGGAAACCACCCCGCTTTGAAGGCAAAGAGCCAGATCATCATGAGGGCAAACCACGGCGTGAACACCGTGTAGAGCGTGACGCCGCCAAGAGTGGTCGCGTATTCGGTCCAGCCGCCGCGCTTCCAGGCGATGATCTTGCCCAGCATGAACCCCAGGTAGAAGGAAAACACCGTGGCAGTGAAGAAGAGCGCCACCGTGCGCGGCAGGCGCTCGGCGATGACATCGGCGACGCTGCGGGGATAGTGGCTAAACGACAGGCCGAAGCTGCCGGTAAACACATTCTTGACATAAACAAGGAATTGCTGCCAAAGTGGCTGGTTCAGCCCAAATTGGCTTTGCAGCCGCTCCCGGGCATCCGGCGGCAGTTCGGGATTCATTGCGTAGACGTTGCTGATGTCGCCGGGCTGCGCGTTGACGAGAAAGAAGACTATGCAGATGAAGGCGAACAGCGTCAGCAGAATCTGAATCGTTCTGCTGAGTAGATAGGAAGCCATTCGCGGGCACCACCCCTTTGTGATTGACTATTGCGCTCCATTATTCATGTACAAAGCACCGGCGTCAAATGGAGCGGCGCTGCGGGAGGAGGTTGGGAAGCATCACTCTTAGCGATCGTATTTCTGGCTGGGAGGGCCGTAAGAGAGTTCAGTCGTATGTGAATCCATCAAGATTGACAGCACCGGGTCTCAATTCCGGTAGGCAGAGCGCCTCTCCCCTCGCCGACAAATCTCATGCGCTTGCGTAGAATCAGGCAGCCATTCCGGGCGACGTCAATACAGCCACGGGACAATGAAAAGGGCGGCGCCAGACGCTGGTTGCGCCAGGCGCCGCCCTTTTGCCGGCATTAGATCACGCCGGTTAGTGCGCCGCTACTTGATTTGCACGGCTGTCTGCATACCGTTCACACCTTCAATGCCACCCAGAACCTCCGTATACGGGAACTCGATACCGGAAGGCCGGTAGGAGTCCAGCTTAGGAATGGTGAAAAGGGTCACGTAGGGCAGGTCTTCGGCAAGAAATTCCTGTAGCTGGAAGACCTTGTCACGCGCGCCCTCGATGGTGGTCTCAGAGAGCAGGCTGAACGAGATTGAGTTGTATTCCTCATTGGCGTAGCCGCCCCAATTGAAGCCACCCTCGTTCTCCGGCGCGTGGCGGCCGTTGAAGAAGGTCTCCAAGTAGTCTGGGAAGAGGCTCAAGCTCCAGCCCAGGATCCACATGTCCAGGTCTTCGCCTACGGTCTCGCTGAAGAGCACGCCCACAATGACGTTGAATCCGGTGAGGTTTGCCCGCACCGGGATGCCGACGTCATTCAACCAACGCTCGATCCAGATGGCGAACGTCGCTCGCAGCGGGTCATAACCCGCGCTGGGCGCAATGATGGTCAGCGCCGGCACGTCCGAGCCGTCGGGCATTTTCAGGCCCTTGCCGGCCTTGGCGACGAAGTTGCCGTCTTCGCTCATCTCCGGCTCTTCCTCATAGGTGAAGCCGGCGCTCTTGAGCAGATCAACGGCTTGCTGCAGCCGCTCGCCTCTGTCCAGGCCCTGGCCGAGGCTGGGCGTATCGGCGTTGAACCACGCCGCATTGCCGGACGGCACCATGGAATACGCGGGGATGGCCGCGCCCTGCAGCACGGTCTGGGTGACAAACTCCTTGTCGATCATGATCGCCACCGCTTGCCGGAACTCGCGGATGCTCATGGGCTCCTTGCGCACGTTGAACCCGAGGTAGAACATGCCGTTATCCAGATTGGTGACGATTTCCAGGTCGCTCGCCGCTTGGATGCGTTCGCGGAAACCTTTCTCCAGCCCCAAGGGGTTGAAGACGTAATCGATGTCGCCATTAGTCAGAGCCAGAATGGCGGCATCCTGGTTGCCGTAGATGCTGAAAAGGGCCGCTTCCACGTGCGGGCCGACCGTGTATTCCAGCGCCTTGTCACCGCCAGCCTCGCCGAAGTACGTGGCGGTGTAGCCCAGCCGCTCGTTTACCTCTTGCAAGACGCCGCTGGCGTACCGCGTGATGACGGAGCCGGTGGCGTAGTAGTTATCGGCCCTACTATTCTCAAAGAAGGCGCCCGGCTCCCACTTGGCGAACGCAAAGCCGCCCAGGGTGGGATCGTTCTCCGGCACGTGCGCCATGAGCGCCTCGATCTGCGCCTCGGCTTCGCCGGCTTGCTTTGCCTCTTCGACCACGGGAGCCCAGTAGTGCTCCGGCAGAATCGGCATGAAAGCCAGGCCGAATTGCCATACGCTCAGGCCGGGTGTCTGCGGGTTGCCCTCGGCATCCGCGGCCTTGAAGAAGACCTTGATCCGATGGCTGTCGATGGCTTCAATGCGATCGAGGAAGGCGGGGTCGACGACTGCGCCAAAGTTGCCGCTGATGCCCATCTCAAGCACGGTGTGTGCCGTGAAGATGATGTCATCCGCCGTGAGTTCCTCGCCATCGCTCCACATGATGCCCGTGCGAATGGGCACCTCAGTAGTCCAGTATTCGGTGCCGTCCACGGTCTCTTTCGTCAGATCCGTCGGGAAGTCGGCCGCCAAGCCTGGTACCCACTCGAAAGTCTGGTCGGAGTAGCCATACAGCGAGCCGGTCCAGCCGTCCAGGACATACTGCGTCCACACCGAGCCGCCGGGACCGCCGTAGTAGTTCCAATAATTGCGCGAAATGGGTTCCTCGAAGATGCCCATGCGATAGACCTTCGGGGCCATCTCCTCAGGCGCTTCAACCGCTTCCTCTGCCGCCGCCGCTTCCGGCTCGGCAGCAGGCGGCTCCTGCGCGCACGACGCGAGGGCCACCGCCACAAACATGGCGACCAAGAAGACGGCCACTCTCATCCAAAGAGATCTAAACACCGTAACTCCTCCCTTGCAAAACTATCCCTCCTGCAGCGTCTCTCGCCAGCAATTCGTGCACCGTAATCCCCCTCCACGAGAGATCGCTACAGCTATGAATGTTAAGACCTTAGTGTACACGCTCCCACACGCTCGTCAAGTATGCTGATAGGCCACAATTCTGATGGATTTTGCATGGCAAGGCTACACCGCAACGTCCTGTAGCCACGTCGTCGGTTTCGGCAAATGGGGGATGTCGCCTTAAATGGACGAGAGGGTAGCTCTGCTTAGAATTTCACTGCAGAATGAGAGCCCTGAATTGCCCGTATCGAAAGCAACATCCTCCGCTGCGTCACGTAGTCCCCAGACTCGGCCAACACTTCCCTCTCCTTGGGAGATCCCTGCAAAACCCAGCCAGGCCAGTTGAAAAACCCCTCTCTCCCTGGAAAGAGGGCCGGGGTAAGGGGCAGTCGGTGCCGCTTCGGCTCATTTCCAAGGATTGGCAGAGCTACGCAAAACTCGCCTTGGGGAGAGAGCCGGAGCCTGCCCCGTACTCCTCATACGAATCAGGGCGGATCTTGGTCAGCCCGGCAGACCGGTCATGCTAGCACTTGCCGCCTAGAGTCGTGCAACGTCTAGCTAGCATGAATAAAGCATGCTACTATCATGCTATGGCGAACCTGCAAGTAAAGAAAATACCTGACGAACTTCACGAGCGTCTGCGCCGCCACGCACGGGAGCACAATTGCACCATGAGCGCGGTGGTGCTGTCCGCCATAGAACGCGAGCTGTCACGCGCAGAATGGCGTGAGCGCCTGGTCCAACGGCCTCGGACCGATCTCGGCATTCCGGCGGCGGATCTGCTGCAGGCAGAGCGCACACAACGCGAGCGGGAGAACGAGTGACCCGCTACGTCGTAGATGCCTCGGTGGCGGTTGAGTATCTCCTGCGGACGCCCGTGGGCGAATCGCTGGGAGAACTGCTCGAGAGTGCTGTGCTGCTCGCGCCGGAATTGCTGGACGCGGAGGTGCTATCAGTGCTGCGACGCGCGGTGCTGCAGGACCACCTGGCGGAAACGCGCGCGCTCCAGGCCGTGGACGACTTGGTCCACTGGCCGGTCGAGCGTATCTCCCACCGTCTCCTCGCACTCCTCGCCTGGCAGTACCGCCAGAACCTCAGCGCCTACGACGCCCTCTACGTCGCCACCGCCCGCGCCTACGACATCCCTCTCCTCACCGCCGACGCCCGCCTAGCACGAGCCACCGGGCTAGATGTCGCTGTACAATACGTCCGAATGGGTTGAGGTCGGCGCACATTCGTGTGGAGCGTTAGCAATAGTAGCATGACGTGAAATCAATACTCAATGGGGCTGATAACTGCCTTTCCTGCTCATTGAGATACTAGCGGGCTAGCGTGAGAGCATTCAAGAGGTGCTGAAGTAATGGCGAGTGCATCCCATCGAGGAATGCCATGCGAATAATCGGGAACATGTTTCACGGAGATCGCCAGGACAACCTTCTGCGAATCCAGGATGCCGCGTACTTCGATTCACTGTGGTCAATCGTGAACCCTTGTCAAGAGCACTTGCACTTTGCTTACCAATTGCTTCATGGTCGGCATGCAACAGATTCGACGATTGCTATTGCGAGATTTGATCATCTCACCCTGCAGGAATCAGCACATGACATTTTAGCGGCGGCCTGGCGCTTCCGCTACGGAATAAAGCTCCAACAACTTGAGTTGCCCTTGGAGCGAGCCACCCGGCCACAGGGAGACCTGATAGAACAGTTAGTTTGGGAAAGGAAACTGATTGAAGGATATGATGTCTATGCGATTGATCCTGAAACGACTCGGTACCTTTCCGTTGACTTCCAAATGCTGAATCGTCAAGCAGAATCCGAAAGAAGGGATGACACTAACGTCGAAGTGCGCTATCTGCTTCACTGGCTTCATTGGCTCTCCGCAGAGGTCAAGACTTGGGAACAAGACCTCCACTTGGTGCGCCTTGTCATTGAGATTCTGACAAACCAAAGCAAATCTGATCGCACTTCCGACATTCAGTGCTCGACAAAGGCATACAACGCTAAATGCGAACTTGCATCGGACCTTTTGGACCGCTTTGATGATGTGCCCTGGTGTAAGAAACGAGCAGACGCCATCGAAGAGCGACGGCCATTTCGATGAATCCTCGTGTTGACGATCCGCCACTGAGACTGGAACATGGCATATGAACACTACCAAACTCATCACCGCCGTTGAAGCCTACTTTGCCGACTTGCGACGGATTCGCGACTCCGGCGGAGCGACTGACGAGCGCTCGCTTTACCCGCCGCTGTCTACTCTATTGAACGCCGTCGGTGACACGCTTAAGCCCAAGGTCCATTGTGTTAGCGACATGGCCGACCAAGGGGCAGGACATCCTGACTTCGGCCTCTATGTTAAACGCAGGTCATCTGGCTCACGCTCAAGAGCGGTCAAGAAACCGAGCGATGGCGACTTGCCGGAGCGTGGTGTGGTCGAGGTCAAGCCCCTGAGCGACGACGCATGGCTCACCGCCGAGGGCGACCAAGTAAGCCGCTACTGGGAGCGCTATCGGCTTGTCCTGGTTACGAATTATCGCGACTTTGTGCTGCTGGGCGAGGATGCGCAGAGCCACCCCACTCCACTTGAGACCTTCCGGCTGGCGGACAGCGCGGACGATTTTGAGCAGCGGCTGCAGAAGCCCCACGCCTTTGCCCGCGAGGTCGGCGCGGGACTGGGTGAATACCTCTGCCGCGCTCTATCGCACCGCGCCGTGCTGGCCGAGCCGCGCGACCTGGCGTGGCTGCTTGCTTCATACGCCCGTGACGGCTTGGCACGTGTTGAGGCGGCAGGCGACGCGCCGTCCCTGACAGCAGTGCGCAATGCATTGGAAGAAGCGCTTGGTGTCCGTTTCGAGGGCGATAAGGGCGCTGCCTTCTTCCGGTCAACCCTCGTGCAGACCCTCTTCTACGGCGTTTTTTCCGCTTGGGTGCTGTGGTCGCGTCAGTTGCCGCCGCCGATGGGCGGGTTCAACTGGCATGAAGCGGTCTGGCACCTGCGCGCGCCGGTGCTACGCGCGCTTTTTCAGCAGCTCTCCGACCCCGGCCGCCTAAAGCCGCTGGGATTGGTCGAAGTGCTCGATTGGACTGCCGCCGCGCTTGAACGCGTGGACCGGGAAGCATTTTTCGCCAGCTTCAGCGAAGGCGAGGCCGTGCCGTACTTCTACGAGCCGTTCCTGGAAGCCTTCGATCCCGCCCTGCGCAAGCAACTCGGCGTCTGGTACACGCCCAACGAGGTGGTGCGCTACATGGTGGCGCGCGTGGACAAGGCGCTGAAGGACGATCTCGGCATTGAGGACGGTCTGGCCGACGAAAGAGTCTACGTGCTCGATCCCTGTTGCGGTACCGGCGCGTACCTGGCGGAAACGCTGCGCCGCATTGCGGTGAATCTCCAAAGCCGGGGTACGGGCGCGCTCACCGGCGCGCAGGTGAAGCGGGCGGCCACGGAGCGGGTCTTCGGTTTCGAGATCATGCCCGCGCCCTTTGTCGTCGCCCATCTCCAGGTCGGCCTCACTATGCAAGCCCTCGACGCGCCGCTGGCGGAGGACGGCGACGAACGCGCCGGTATCTTCCTCACCAACGCCCTCACCGGCTGGGAGCCAAAGACGCAAAAGCCGTTGCCTTTTCCCGAACTGGAGCAAGAGCGCGAGCGCGCCGACCGGGTGAAGCAGGATGCGCCTATTCTGGTGGTGCTGGGCAACCCGCCCTACAATGCTTTTGCGGGCGTTGAGATAGAGGAAGAACGCGAGCTATTCGAATCCTACCGCAAGACGCGCAAAGTGCAACTGCATGAAAGCAAGGGGTTAGTTGACCTTTATGTTCGCTTTTTCCGCATGGCCGAACGCCGCATCGCCGAGAAAACCGGCCAAGGTATCGTCTGCTTCATCTCCAACTACTCTTGGCTCGACGGCCTCTCGTTCACCGGTATGAGAGAACGCTACCTGGAGGCGTTCGACGCCATCCGCATCGACTGCTTGAACGGCGATAAGTACAAGACCGGCAAGACAACGCCGGAGGGTGCGCCCGATCCCAGTATCTTCTCCACGCCGGAGGACCCGGTCGGCATCCAGGTTGGCACCGCTATCACGACACTGGTGCGCAAGGCCGACCACACTCCGACCCAGCACGTAGCCTTCCGCCACCTCTGGGGCCAGGCCAAGCCTCAGGAGTTGCTGGAAACGGCGGCAGCGGAACCGGAGACGCTCTACGAAAGCATTTCGCCCTTACTGCCGTTGGGTCTGCCCTTCGCGCCCACGGCGGTAAGTGAGGACTGGTTCGACTGTCCCGCACTGCCCGATCTGTTCCCGGCCTCATTTGCCGGAGCCAAGACCAACCGAGACTCGTTTCTCGTTGACATTGACCTTGACCGTCTCAAAGCGCGCGTTGCCGATTACTTCGATGCAAGTCTGAGTCACGACGAAATCTCTCAGCGCTATCCAGCGATCATGAAAACCGTAAAACACTTCGACGCCCAGTCAACGCGAGACACACTGCTTGAGCGTGGCGGCCCAGGAGAATCTGGTTTCGTGCGCTTTGTCTATCGACCATTCGACACGCGATGGCTCTACTGGGAAGCGGAAACAAAACTGCTCAACGACAAGCGCGCCAAGTATATGTCACACATATTTGAAGGAAATTTGTGGCTTGAAGCTCGCCAACGCCAAGCCAAGGAGGACTTTTCACGCGGCACTTTGGTACGCCACTTTGCGGGCGATTTTGGCAACGGACTATCAAGTTACTTTCCAATCTGGCTCCGGGATATTGATCTCGGAACCGACGCCGACACTAGGCGGCCCCTTCCAAATCTCTCAGACCAAGCGCAGCGTTATCTCGAATGTCTCGACCTGGGCGTGGAAGACCTCTTCTACCACGCGCTGGCCGTGCTCCACGACCCCGCCTACCGCCAGGCCAACGCCGGCGCGCTGCGCATGGAATGGCCGCGCATCCCGCTGCCCGGTTGGCCTGAGTTATCCGCCTCGTCCCCCGCTGGTAGGGGCGGTTCGCGAACCGCCCCTACGGTCGCGACACATACGGATACGCCTGCCGCGGACCCCTCCGTCGTTCCCGTGAAAACTCGCCCCGTGCCGGGGCGCGGAATCCATCCGGCCTCCGACGCGGCGCAAATACTGGCCGCCTCCGCCACCCGGGGTCGGCAACTGGCCCACCTCCTCGACTCCGACACCCCCGTGCCCGGCGTCACCACAGGCGAATTGCGGCCCGAGATCGCCGCCATCGCCGTGCCCGCCACCACCGACGACCGCAACATGACCGGCAACGACTTCAGCCTCACCGCCGGCTGGGGGCACTATGGCTCCGGTGAAGCGGTCATGCCCGGCCAAGGCAAGACCATAGAACGCGCCTACACCCCCACCGAACGCGAGGCCTTCAAGAATTTGCTCGCTGCCTCTACCAATGCGGAACGCGACGCCCAAGGCAACGCACAACCCATGTCCGCCACGCCCGCCGGAGACGACACGCTAGCCGTCCTCGGCGAGACCACCTACGACATCTACCTCAACGATCGCGCCTACTGGCGCAACGTCCCCGCCCACGTCTGGCGCTACAAACTCGGCGGCTACCAAGTCCTCAAGAAATGGCTCTCCTACCGCGAACACACCATCCTCAACCGCCCCCTCAAGCCCGAGGAAGTCCAACACTTCACCGACACCGCCAGACGCATCGGGGCTATCCTGATGCTGACGGAGCGCAGTTAGGAGGTCAAAGGAACATGCTATACTCATGTAAGTAAAGTAGCTACTAGGAATCTGGCGGGCCAGGACGATGTCCGACCATGTTGATAGAGAAACTCGCAGCGCAATTATGTCCAGAGTGCGCTCGAAAGACACGTCCCCTGAAATCCAGGTTCGCAAGGCCCTTCATAGAGCCGGCTTTCGATTCCGTCTTCATCGCTCCAACTTACCTGGAAAGCCTGACCTAGTTTTTCCTCGGTACCGTCTGGCCCTGTTCGTTCACGGCTGCTTCTGGCACCGCCACGGTTGTAAGAGAACTACGACGCCAAAAACCAACAGGGAATTCTGGACCCAGAAGTTCTGCCGCACTATGGAGAGAGATCGAAGGGTGGCGACAGAACTGGAAGAGTTAGGATGGGTAACTACTGTTATCTGGGAATGTCAGCTGGAAACTGGGATCAATCGCCTAGTTGAGACGTTAACCCGAATTACGAATCCATCAGGCTCGAAAGACACTGAACACCGAGGAGCGGTGATAGGGTCGTCTAATGCAGACTCCAACTCTATTCACTGTAACGTGACCAACGGCCTCGTTTCCATTCCGATGAGTTCGTAGTGAAAAGGAGGTTCTATGTTGATTAAAGCCATTGATTTCTTTTGTGGTGCTGGTGGCCTAACGCGCGGCCTGCTCGATGCAGGGATTACGGTGGTTGCCGGGATAGACAATGACAATCGGATACGGAAGACCTATGAGAAGAACAATCAGCCAAGTCGCTTTATCGCCTCCGACATCAAAGATGTAAAAATCCGTGCCCTTCGCGAGGAACTCGAAATTGGTTCCAAAGAACCGACCCTCTATGCAGCGTGTACCCCTTGTCAGCCTTTCTCCACTCTGAACACGATGCATGCGGTTGACGGGAGGAAATCGTTGCTGCTTGACTTTGCCAAGATCGTCGAACAGGCACCACCCGACTATATCATTGTTGAAAACGTGCCCGGTTTGGGCAACGCTGTTGGGAAGGAAATCTATCAGTCGTTTGAGAAGACCTTGAAGAAACATGGGTTCCACACCGATGCCGAAATGCTGGACGCAAAGGAATTCGGCGTCCCCCAGACCCGCAGGCGCTTTATCCTAGTTGCTTCAAGACATGGTCGTCCCCGATTGCCGGACGCTACAACTGCAAAGCGATTCAAGACAGTCGGAGATTCCATTCGGCAGTTCCCAGCTATAGCGCATGGTGAATCTTCGGACAGCTATAAGAACCATCTCGCAAGAAAACTGCGTCCTCACCATCTTCGAATCGTGGAAGCTGTGCCGCACAATGGCGGAAGCCGCAGAGACGTGGCGGACACGTCCATCTTGCTCAAGTGTCATCAGAAGAATCCCAATGCCCATAAAGATGTCTTTGGGCGCATGTCTTGGGATTTGCCTGCCCCAACACTGACAGGCAGATGCACGGATGTCTATTGCGGCCGATTTACACATCCAGAACAGCACCGTGGCATTTCGGTCCGCGAGGCCGCAGCCCTGCAAACGTTTGAGGACCAGTATGAGTTCTTTGGCGACTCGATTTTGGAACAGGCCCGACAGATCGGAAACGCCGTTCCAGTTAGGTTGGCCAAACTATTAGGCGACAGTATTCTCTCTGCTCACGCCTGAGAGTTCTCACCCTAACGAGGTAAGCATGACAACTGGTCAAGTGAGCAAACTCCCTTACCGCATGCGGTTCGATGTGGGAACCATCAAGCATCTCGGCTTGCAGATGTATTCCACTTTGCCTCCAGTCATAGGCGAGCTTGTCGCGAATGGCTGGGACGCGAACGCGACCCGCGTCGAAATTGTCATTCCAGACACTACGCTCGATGCCGACAGGTCCGAGGTGACCATATCGGACAATGGAATTGGTATGTCTGATGAAGACATACGGAGCAAGTACGTAGTGACGGGTCGAGACCGTCGCGAGGACGAAGATTCCGACGAGACTCCAGACCCACTCAGACGAAAAGTGATGGGCCGGAAGGGAATCGGCAAATTCTCGAGTTTTGGGATTGCTAAGGAGATTGAGATAGAGAGCGTTAAGAATGGAGAAACCAGCCGGCTTGTAATGAACTACGATTGTATGCTCGAACAGGCTTCGAAACGCTCAATTGAGTTCCCAGCTTTGCCACCCACAGGTACGGTCATCGAGGGTACCAAGATTACGTTGAGGAATTTCACGAAATTCCACAGTAGGAGAATTCCTATAGTCAGGCTCCGACGAGGGCTTGCTCGCAGATTCTCCATTATCGGAGGGCAGAACGATTTCGATGTCGTCATCAATGGTTCCCCGATTTCCCCGGAAGAACGAAACCTCAGGTCGTTGCTTGACAAGGATGCTGATGGAAGACTCTACGTTTGGGACTATGAGGATGTTAAGGTCAAAGAGGACGAGGATTGGACTGTATCGGGATGGATTGGCGCACTAAATAGAACGACCCCGGATATTGACGGTGTAGATCGCGGTATCGCCCTGATGGCCAGAGGAAAGCTAGTTCAAGAGCCGTTCATTTTTGAGGCGGTCGTAGGTCAGCAATATGCCCTGTCCTACATCATCGGAGAGCTCCATGTCGAATTCGTAGACGCGGCTGAAGACACGATCGGAACGAACAGGAACGCGCTCGTGTGGGATACCGACGCAAATACCGCACTACGAGATTGGGGAAGGAAAGAAGTCAACAGAATTGCGCGGGAATGGGCAAGTAGGCGAAGCGAAGACAACCGAAAGATGCTGGAGCAAAATGAGATATACAAGGACTTTAGGAGTAGAGCTAACGACACAGGAAACAGGCGAGCCCTCAAACTAGCCGATCAGTTGGTGCGCCAGTCGATAGCAAAGAACCCTACGGCCCCGATAGAAGAACTACAACCGATCATCCAGATGTCTCTCGACTTCTTGGAGTTCGATGCCTTTCTGGAGATTGCTTCGGATCTCGTCGAAGCAGACCTGCACAACACAGGTGCCATTCTAAGACTGTTCCGCGAGTGGCAGGTTGTAGAAGCTAAAGAGATGGCCAGAGTTACCGATGGCCGGATAACCACAATCGAAAAACTTCAGAAACTAATCGATGAAGATGCTTTGGAGGTTCCCACGCTGCACAACTTTCTGAAGGAGTTCCCTTGGGTTATTGATCCCCGCTGGACTATGGTGGACGATGAGGTCCGATTTAGTAAACTGCTCCGCGAGAAATTCCCTGAGCCAGAAGACCTTCCAGAGGGCGACAAGAGGATCGATTTCCTCTGTGTGCGTGAGGGCACAAATCTTATAGTTGTAGAGATTAAGCGGCCAGGTCTCAAGGCCTCAAAAAAGGAATTGGACCAGATTGAGGAGGAAGTCAATTTCGCGAGAGACTACATTTCGAAGACAACTGATCCAGATATTAAATACAGGGACGTCACCGGATATTTACTGTGCGGAGACTTGGTGGATACTTACAATGTCACAGGGAAAAAAGAGAACTTAGAAGACGCGGGAATATATGTCAGGCTGTATTCAGATCTTCTAAACATGGCGCATCGAGTCCACAAAGAAATCATCACTCGCTACAACAAACTCAAAAGTGCTAAGGCCGACGCCATCTGACCGTAAGGCTGGAGCGCCTAGTTGGCGGCCAAATGTTCATTAGTAACCGCTTGCGCCGGTCAAGACGCGATCCTTGACAGATACGGTTTTGCCATCAGAGTCGTTGATGCGAATGCCTTTATAAGAGCGCCTTAGCGGTTCCTCACGCAGTGCTGCCGACAGGGTTTTGGGGCGATCCCAGGGACGCGAGAAACCTATGGTGATGAGCCACTGGACCGACTCATCGTCGAACATGACTTCCTCGAGGCCGACGAAGTCGATATCTTCGCCGTCAAAGAGGTCGACAATGTACTCTTTCGCCGTGCGCACCGCTTCTTTGACGTCCATCATGCCCTCCAGCAGATTCTTCACATAGAATCATTATACTGCCATCCGCCGCATTTCCCGTGAGAGCGCGGGCGTTAGCGTGGACTCTCAACGAGAATTGTACCCCGGTCTGCGCCAGAATAGGGTTATTTTTTCTTTGGTGGCGGGGCTGGAGGCGGGGGCGGCTTGACTGCATTCAGGGATTTGGACGAGTCTGCTGGGCCTAGGGATCGACCGAAAGCCGCTCGCTTACGTGTGGATTTAGCTTGCAACGCTCTGCGCCTGTTTGGCGAGAGGTTCGGTTCTTTAGCCATGGCTTATCCCTCGGACTCTTCGCACGTTTTGATTGCTGCATCCCTCCATCAAACGCAAAAGCACGCTGGGGTGCAGCGTGCTGACCAGATGCTTTTGCGTTGTGTGGTGGCGGGGGTGAGACTCGAACTCACAACCTAGGGCTTATGAGTCCCCCGCTCTGCCTTTGAGCTACCCCGCCAATTGTGCCTGCGCCACTTCGTACCTCTGCAACGTATTCACGTTCCCTCAACTCACCCTCACCCCGGCCCTCTCCCTCAGGGAGAGGGGGTCATCCCTGGCCTTAGCCCTCTCCCTCAGGGAGAGGGAGTTGCCCTGGACACAGCCCTCATCTTAAGGAAGAGGGAGCAAGCCTAGAACTTGGGTTTGCGAGTGTACAACGTTGAAAGGTGCTAAATCACCGCTGCGAATACCGACAAAGGCGGATGCCATCGAGCGGTACCAGAGCGGCAGACGCAAACAAGTGGGCCCACCTGGATTCGAACCAGGGACCTTCTCCTTATGAGGGAGCAGCTCTAACCACTGAGCTATGGGCCCCGGCCACGTCGCGCCGCGAGGCACGCGTGACTCCCTTGCATTATACGAAGCCGTTCCCAGCAGCGTCAATTGCGGCGGGGCGCTCTACAGCATTGCGAAGAGTGGCCAGGTCAGTCGTTACGCCCCACGGAATTCAAGCGTGGTACCATGCTGGCATTGCGCCTGTACCGGCGCCGGCACGGTATGTGCGTGACTCTCGCCATATCAGGCGCATCAAATGTCAGAGAACAAGGGGAGACCTCTCGATGGCTCGGTTTCTTACGGAAGAAGACGTGCGGCAACTACTGCCAATGGATGAAGCGCTGGAACAGGTGGAGGCCTGTTTTCGCGCGCTCGGCACGGGGCAGGCGCGCAACCAGCCGCGCCGCCGCATCCGCATGCCCGGCGGCATGATGCACGTGATGTCCGCCGGCGACAGGGGGCTCGGCGTCTTCGGGCACAAGGTGTACACGACCACGCGGCAGGGCGCGAAATTCCTGGTCACGCTCTACAGCACGGCAGACGGCCGGCCGCTGGCCGTGTTGGAAGCCGGACTGCTCGGGGCCATCCGCACCGGTGCCGCGAGCGGCATCGCCACCAAGTATCTGGCCAACCCGGATGCCGCGGTGCTGGGCGTGCTCGGCACGGGCAAGCAGTCGCCAACGCAAATTCAAGCCGTGTGCGCCGTGCGGCCGATCGAGCAGGTGCTGGTGTACAGCCGCAACGTGGAGCGGCGCGAGGCATTTGCGGCGGAGATGACGGACTCACTGGGCATTCCGGTTACGGCGGCGGGCAGCGCGCAGGCGGCGGTGGCGTCGGCAGACGTGGTCGCGGCGATCACCGCTAGCAAGCAGCCGGTGCTGGCGGGCGCGTGGCTCAAGCCCGGCGCCCACGTGAACGCCGCCGGCAATAATATGCTCACCGAGCAGGAAGTGGATACCGACGTCTTCCGGCGCGCGTGGCTCGTCGCGACCGATTCGCTGGAGGGCGCCAAGATCGAGTGCGGCGATCTGCTGGCGGCGGTTGACCCGGGCATCGTGCAGTGGGAGGACGTGGTCGAAATCGGCCATGTGGTGGCGGGACGGCACCCGGTTGATCGCCCTGCCGACGCGATTACGGTCTACGAGTCCCAGGGCATCGCCGCGGAAGATCTCTATGCCGCCGTACATGTGCTGCGCAAAGCGGAGGCACAAGGGATCGGGACAGAACTGCCGTTCTAGCCGCCGGGTACACGCGGCCTCGTGTGGTCTTCATGCTAGGCGCGTGGGCCTGGTTGATGCAGCCTTGGGAATGCGTTGCCTTCGATGCAGTCACGCTGTCTTCGACAAGGTCGCTCAATCCTCGCTGCCAGGACGTTGCGCGGGGGCTTGTCCCCCGCTTGCCGATCGCCAAAAGGAGCGGGTTACAGGGGATATACGGAAAAGATGGATTCCGCGCCCCCGTACGGGGGCGAGCGGGCGCGGGAATGACGGAAGACGCGCCCCTCGCGTTACCTTCTCACCTTCGCTCACCTGTAATCCTTCTTCACCGTATAATTCACGGGCTGGGGACGCAGGTTGCAAACCTGCGCTACCGAGGCAATTCGTCCCACATCCTGGCGACAAGTATTGGGCGGCTCTTTGTAGCGCGGGGGCTTGTCCCCCGCTCTTCACCGCGCATACTGCAGATTATCTTGGGAGAGGAGCTTGCCACACCGTTACGATTCAACGGAGGCAATGTTCGCTACATCCGCCGCAGACCCTTTCAGAGTTCCAGTTCGTCGGATATCCCCTGCAGCGCAGTTAGATTAATCGCAGCGAAGTCCGGCAGCGTGAAGCCGATATCGCTGCAGGTCTCGATCTCCTCGCGCTTGGCGGAGGCGGCGAACGCCTTTTCCTTGTACTTGCGCATCACGAATTTGGGCGTGACCGACGCGAGCTTTTTGTCGGGACGCACCAGCGCGCAGGCAATAATGAGACCGGAAAGGTTGTCGCAGGCGTAGAGGGCCTTATCCATCAGGCTCTCGCGCGGCACGCCGTGCTCGTCGCTGTGGGCGCGGACGGCGTGGATGACACGGGGATCGCAATTGCGCTCTTCGAGCAGCTTCGCCATTAATAGCGTGTGCTGGAGCGGGTCTTTCTCCGTGGCTTCGTAGTCGGCGTCGTGCATCAGGCCCGCCAATCCCCACAGGTCTTCATCCTCGCCAAAGTGCCGCGCCAATTCACGCATGCACGCCTCCACCGCGAGACAGTGCTTCACGAGGTTCTTGTTCTTGAGTAGCTCATGGACGAGTTCCATGCCTTCTTCACGAGTCATGGTCGTTTTACTCCCACTTTGGGTTGCTCAATTTTCCTAAATCCGGTATCTGGCCTTGGCGTCGACGGACCGCACGGGCGCTTCTGCAAAAGCCTACTTGACGCAACGCCACCGCGCACTCCGGCGTGATCATTAGCACCGCGCCACTAGGTATAGTACCGTATACGGAGACGGTCGGATTGGAAAATCGCCTTGGTATACATATGGGGCCAAAGGTAATTGAAATCCCCGCTGAGTGGGACTTGGGTCCTGCAAAAACTGGCGAGGGACAAGCCACCGCGCTACGGCGAGGACTCGGTTGTGGGTGTGCTGGTGTCGAGCGCGCCGGGTCACGTATTCTTGCTTGCTCGCTGCCGCGGAATGTCGCGAGGTGTCACAGTCTGTAACCCTCCGTAGAGATGAAAGGTTACGCCAATGTCTTCAGTAGTGCGTTTTGGTATTGCGGGTATGGACCATTGGTACGCCGGCTTTGCGGCGCTGCGGGGCATTGCCTCTAACGACCGCGCCGTGGTGACAGCGGCAGCGCACCGCAAGACGGTGTATCTGGAAGAGACTGCGCGGGAATTCGGGATTCCATATACCACCGACGACTATCACGAGATCACGCAGCGGGATGACGTGGACGTAGTCGTGGCGGCGTGCACCACGGCGGAAGCTCCGGCGCTGTGCCAAGCGGCGGCGCGCAATGGCAAGCACATCATATGCGTGAAGCCGATGGCCCTCACGCTGGACGCTGCCGCTGCGGTTGTCGCGGCGGTCAAGGACGCCGGTGTCGGCTTCTATCCGCTGGAAGCAATTCAGACAGGTGGTAGCGCGGCGCAACGATACGGACGGTGGCTGGCAGAGGGTCGCATCGGCCGGCCCATCAGCGCTACCGTGATTCGCCGGGGCGGCTTGCCCACGCAGGAATGGCCTGGGGTGCACGTGGCGCGCACGTGGTGGCTGGACGCGGCCAAGGCGCCGGGCGGTGGTTGGCTTGACCACGCCATCTACGACGTCCACATGCTGCGCAAGCTGCTTGGCGCTGAGGTGGTGCGGGTGACGGGCGCGACTGCGAACCTGGTGCACAAGGACATTCCGCTGGAGGATTTTGGCGTGGCGACGCTCACGTTCGATAACGGTTTTGTGGCGACACTGGAAGTTACCTGGTCCAGCGGACCGGAGTCAGGCATGCACGCCTTCCAGTTGGTCGGGACGGAGGGGCAGATTGCTACCGACGGCATTTCCCGCAAACTGGCGGTGCGCGGCAACTTTGCGCCCTGGCAAGGCTGGGTAGTCTCCGATCCCGCGGGGAATGGAAGCGGAGACGTCGTCGCAGTGATGGCGGACCACGTGCAAAACGGTACGCCGCTGCCGGCCTCGGTGGAGGACGGACAGACCAACCTGGCAGTGTGCCTCGCGTTCTATGAGGCCGCCAGCCAAGACCGCGTCGTGTTGCTCGCCTAGCGTGCGATGTCTGCTTCCGTGGTCTCGCGTTACAGTTACGCCAATGGTCTTGCGTTACAGTCAATAGAGGTAAGCATGGCGTCGCCGTCGCGCAGCGAGCACACGTATCGCCACTCTACAGGAGGCACGCCACCGGGGGTACGCTATCGGAGGCACGCCACCTCTGCCTGAGGCGCGTCACCCCTTATCCCAGGTCGCGTCTTGCCCCCTCTCCCCGTGGGAGAGGGCTGGGGTGAGGGCAGATTTCAGCGTGGCGCTGTCTAGAAAGTGGCTACAATTACGAGGGTTGCATTTTGGCAGGTGAGCACAAGCGCAGGTTGCAAACCTGCGCTACCCTAGATGCCGGACGGGCACGGGCGGCAAGAAAGCATGAATTTCATCCCGGCGGCCAATAGGTGGCAGAAAGCGACCGCTGCAACTGCCCCGAATCCATCGTGTTTTC
>CATQHC010000005.1 GCA_958295775.1 Chloroflexota bacterium | reverse complement strand
ACATCCTTGTCACATGAACAGGAGATGGTTCTTAATCTGCGGACGGTTTGCTGGAGCGCGAATGCTCCTAGATTGAATGAGCAGCCAGAATTACCCACGGCCAACATCGATGCCTGAGTATCAGCCCTGTCCCAATTGCGCTTTGAACTGGGAGGTGTCGTAGTATTCGCGCCACTCAGTGATTTTGCCGTGGTGGCAGGTGATGAAGACGCTGGCGGGGAGGCGGGCGGTGTTGCCGGTAAGGCGGTGGCGGCAGGAGAATTCCCATTCGCAGGCGGCCGTGTCGCCCTGGGCGACGAGCGCGCGCACGGTGAGGCGGATCTGGGCAAAGGCGCCAAAGAACGACATGAGCGATTGGCGGATGGCGGGGATGCCGCTGAGCGTCTGGCCGGAGGCGTTGGTGAGGACGGCGTCCGGCGCGAAATCCTGCAGGATGGCGTCGACGTCGGCGGCGTTCCAAGCGGCGGTCTGGTGCGCAAAGATGTCGGCAGGTGTGCGGGCGTTCGCAGGCATGGGCAAAAGAATCCTTGTGTTGGCGAGGTTTTTCGTGCGCTGCTGTGGGCCTCACGCTCCACAGACGTCAGGTTGAAAGTGCCCTACGCTACATAGAGCAACAAGAGGATGGTGGCCCCCCAAAGCGCCACACTCCCGAGCAGCCAGGGATCGCGAAAGAGCAGCATTTCGGGGCTGTCTGCGCCGCCGGGCGTGCGCGTGGCGCGCAGGTACCGGAGCAAGCCGAAGAGCACAAACGGTACCGTCACAAGGAGCGTCGGACTGCCGAGCGTGGCAGGCGCAAAGAGCGTGTAGAGCACGTAGGCCGCGACGGTGATTGCGGCGATGCCCTTGAGCCAGCGGTCAAGTGAGACGGTGGAATAGTGCGCCAGATTGGGGCGGTGGCGCGCCGCCTGCGGGCCGAGCAGCGCCAGTTCGCTGCGGCGCTTCCCCAGGACGATCAGCAGCGCCAGCAGCAGCGTGCAGAGATAGAGCCACGGCGAAATCGGCGTGAGCACAGCCACCGCGCCCGCGGCAGCGCGCAGCAGGAAACCGGACGCAATCAAGCACACGTCCAGCAGTGCCACGTGCTTCAACCAGGCGCTATAGGCGACATTCACGCCCACGTAGAGCGTGAAGATAGCGCCGAGCGCAAGTTGCATGAGGGATGCGCCCAGAATAGCGCCGCTGAGCAGGACGACTGCCGCAACCAACGCCAGCCGGAATGGCAACACACCTGCCGCCAGGGGCCGCTCCCGTTTGAGCGGATGCGCGCGATCCGCCTCTACGTCGAGCATGTCGTTTACGAGATAGATGCCGCCGCTCGCGAGCACATAGAGGCCGAACGTGAGCACGCTGGCTAGCAGGGCAGTCCGGTCGCCGAGTTGTTGGGAGAAGACCACGCCGGCAAAGACGAGGACGTTCTTCGACCATTGCTGCGGACGCGTGGAGCGCAGCAACGCAAGGGCTACAGTGAAGAAACCCCGCGCGGCCGCCGCTGGCGGCGAATCTTCCGCGCCGGTCAAGCCGAAATCCTCCGGTGAGGAGTGCGGCGCCGCAGCCGGACGCGGCTGTGGACTTTCGGTCTGTTGCCCGCGGTCGCTGGCGCGTTGCGAAGGGTCCACACCCTCTGTGAAGGACTCACCGCTCACTGTGTTCCCTCCACATGAGACGATTCCAGACGCAGATGGACCGCGTGCCGCGTGTGCGCGGTGATGCGGTAACGGGCGTTGATGCGGTGACCCGCGACCCAGACGATGGCGTTTTCCTCCGTGACAACCAACGGCACGCGGTCGCGCAAGCGCGCGGGTATGCGGGCATCCAGCAGAAAGTCTTGCAGCTTCTTTGCTCCGGTCATTCCCAACGGCACAAAGCGGTCGCCGGGCAGCCGCGTGCGGACCCGGAGCGTGCCGCCGACCTGCGCGGCATCCAGCCAAGCCTCTTCATTAGCCGCAATTTCCTTACGAAAACTATCCTGATCAAGCTCAATCAGCGCGGCGTGAATGCTGCATCCGAGCGGCGTGATAGCCGTGCGTCCGGGTATGGCGAGCGCGACCGGTGCAAACGATTCCTGCCGGGCGGCGTAGCCGATCCAAATACCGTCGTGCTCCGCGCGGCACGACAAGCCGCCGGGCAGCGGCGACGCGACGCCGGCGCGGCCTTCGTGCAGGGTTGCGCGGGCATGCACAACGTGCGCGTGCTCCAGGCCCTGGGTGTGCCTCGCGATTGCGGCCACGGCGCAGCGCAATACTGACGACTGCAGCGCCGGCGGCAGCGCACGCCACGCGGCATGGTCCAGGAGCATCCCGTCCGGGCACCGGCGCGCGTTGCGTTGCAGCCAATTCTCTGCCTGCTCAGTAAGGTACTGGTAGTCTTCCTCGATAGTGAGCGCAGCGCGGGCCAGCGTGCGCGCCGCCTGCGGATAGCGCGTTTCCAGCAGCGGCAGCACCGCGTGCCGCAGCCAGTTGCGCTGTGGGGTGGTAGTCTCGTTGCTGCGGTCTTCACGAAATGCCAGGCGGCGGCGCTGGCAGTACGCGCGGATGTCGGCGCGCGCGACATCCAGCAGCGGCCGCACCAGGGTAAGCGTTGGCTCGGATTCGACACGTGCGCCCGCCCCGTCGCTGTCGGCGCTTTCTCCCGTACACCCGGTCGCGGCTTGGTCTGCAAGCAGCAGCGGACTCGCGTAGCGCATGCCGGCCAGCCCGCCCAGGCCGCTCCCACGCAAGAGATGCAGCAACACGGTCTCGGCCTGGTCGTCCTGATGATGGGCGAGGGCGATGAAGCGCGCGTCAATTGCACGAGCGATTTCGGAGAGCAGACGATAGCGCAGTCGGCGCGCCGTATTCTCCGGTGAGGCGTGGACTGCCTGCGCGCGGCGGACGTCTATTGACCGCACGGTACAGGGCAGGCCCGCCCGGGCGGCGGTCTGCGCCACGAACTCGGCATCGGCATCGGATTCCGCGCCGCGCAATTGGTGATTTACATGGCCTACGTGGAGGCGCCATTGCTGGCGGGGCGCAAGCTGCCGCAGCGCGGCGAGCAAGGCGATGGAGTCCGCCCCGCCGGATACTGCCACGACGATGTTGCTGCCCGCCGGCAGCAATTCATGCGTGGCAACGGTCTGCGCAACGGTCTCCGTAAACGGATCGGGCGACGGCCCGCCTTCGCGCCCCGCGTTCACTGCCACGTCTGAAATACGTTCCTTATTCTCCATGCTCACATGGTACCCCAGGCGCACCTGCCGTTCAGCTTGCGCTGTGCGTAGGTTGGTTTGGGTTGAAGAACTCCAGGCAGGCAGGTGGTAGGAGCCGTTGAGTAGAGACGCTTCGGCCCGGCATATGAGGTTGGCATGTGCGCCATAAGACAGGGCCGTGGGCGTTTGGACTCTCGGGGGCGTGTGTAGTGCATCCGTTCATCCTTCGACAAGCTCAGTACGAACGGATGCTGACCGACGAGGATGGATGCTGACTGACCAGGACGAACGGATGCTGGCTGACGAGGGCGAATGGGGCAGTCTGACCAGGACGGATGGATTTCGACAAACTAGGACAAATGGATGCAATTTGACTCTAAATAAGCTTCTTTGCGGTGGCGCATCTTGACGTGTGTGCCATTTCCCTAATGAGCGCTCTTCATTTTGCGAACGCGTGCCTGTCTTCCCGTGAGCGCAGGGCAGTTGCGCCAGGTATAGGTCGCAGGACCGGATAGACGAGTGGAGAGAAGAGCTAGTTACTTTCGTGCAGCGGCGTTATTCTCCGGTGCTGCCAAAGCCGCCGCGATCGTCGCCGCCAAACTGCATCACTTCCTCCCATGTAATGCGCGGCGTGGGGATGAGGAGCGCCTGAGCGATGCGTTCGCCCCGCGCCACGGTTACGGGCGCGCCGGAGACATTTAAGAATAGCGCCTGGATTTCGTCAGTGTCGCCGCAGTAGTCCTGGTCGATTATGCCGACGCCGTTCGCTTTCAGCAGACCCTTGCGTACCGGCGTGCTGCTGCGGCTGGCCACAATGAGCGCGTAGCCCGGCGGCACCTCGATCACCACGTTGCACGGCACCCGCGCCGTCGCCTGCGGCGCAATTGTCACCGTCGTGCGGGCGCATAGATCGAAGGCAACCGCCCCTGCGGTGGCGTATTGCGGCAGCGGCAGTGTGGGATCGATGCGCTTTATGCGTACTTTCACTTTGCGTGCGTTCACTCTGTGTGCGTTCACTCTAAACGAATGCGCGCTGAAGCAGCGCGATCCATTCCAAAAAGTATCCCCACTCCGGATCGTAGGGAGTCTCGGTGACAAGCAAGTCCTTGACAGGGACACTCGTCTTTTCCAGTGTATTCTCCCTGCGTTGGCCGTCGAGCGGCAGCAGCACCAGTTCTTCTCCAGGCTCTACCAGCCCCAGCCGCTCCTTAGCCACCGTGCGAATGTACGCATCAGTACCCCGGCGCGCGAGTTCTTGTTGCAGGGCTTCATGCTCCGCCTGGCGTGTTTCAAGCCGTTGCTCCAGCATGAGCACGCGTTGGTTGACCTCATAGCTATTGAGCACGCGGGCCGGGAAGCCGGTGAGGGTAGCGACAATGGCCAAACCCGCGATGAGGAGCACGTACTTAGTTACACGCGCTGATGTCTTGTCATTCGGTATGCGCATGGACTATGGTTATGGGCGGCTGCCGGTTGCGAGCGCTGGGGTCACCGGCCGCTGCAGACGACGAAACTGAAGCCACAATCGCACTTACCGCGCAAGGGATGTCCCCGCCAGGCCGGCATAGACGCTTGTCTGGGACAGAAGGGGACAGCAAGGAATGCGAGTAACTCCAAATGGAACGGTGCTGGCGGCGTTGCGCTGGCGCAACTGCGCCGCCGGCCTCGGCAGATACGAGAGAGATGTCAGAAGGAAAGCGACACGACGCTGTGAATCTGTGAGACTGACACCAGAATGTGAGATCGCACTGATCTGCAATACAGGAGACGGAAACGGCAGGACGCCGTCACGTTCTGAGGTATCAGTCTACCACAAGAAATGGCGCAGTGCGTAGCGAGCGACTGGAAGATACCTCCCAGCGCGGTCTTAGAAGGGTTGGGCCATATGATTGGCTGTGCCGGCATGCGGTCACGGGCGCACCCAGTGCGTATGTATGCAGAGCCGGATGCAGGGCTCCACGAGTGGATTCACTTGAGTTGCTCCGACCGGTTTCCTTGTCGGCAATGCGAGGTCGACCACGCAGCGGCGCTGTGGGGTAGCGAGAATTACCGTCAACTGCTCTCCGGCGTGGCATACTGCTGCTCCCAAGCGCGGAACTGGTCCACGTTCACGCACTGGGTGAACTCATCGAGCGTCGTCATATCGGTAATAGTGTCGGTAGAGCCGTGCTCTTTGAGCGCCTGGTAGACGTGCTGCATGGCGCGCGCTGCGGAGAAGAGGCTCGAAAGCGGGTAGACTACGATCTTGAAGCCGATGTCGGCCAGGGCGTCCGGCGAGAGCACAGGCGTCTTGCCGCCCTCGATCATGTTGGCGAAGAGCGGCGCGTCGGGAAATGCCTTGGCGACGGCGTGCAATTCGTCGAGCGACTGGGGCGCTTCGATGAAGACGACGTCGGCGCCGGCCTCGTAATACGCCTGGCCGCGTTCAAGGGCATCATCCAGACCCAGCACGGCGCGCGCATCTGTGCGGGCGATGATCACCAGGCCGGAATCGCCCCGGGCATCCACGGCGGCGCGCAGCTTCTGCACGTGGTCCTCCATGGGAATCACCCGCTTTCCCTCCAGATGTCCGCACTTCTTGGGCCACTCCTGGTCTTCCAGGATGATCCCGGCCACACCCAGCCCCACGCACTCGCTGACGGTGCGGATGACGTTGAGCGGGTTGCCGTAGCCGGTATCCATGTCTGCGACAAGCGGCACATTCACGCTCTGCACAATTTTGTGGACGCGATCGAGAATCTCGCTAGCGGTCATCAGGCCGAGGTCCGGCACGCCCAGCGCGCTGGCGGCAAAGCCGAAACCGGTCGTAAAGACCGTCTCGAAACCGGCCTGCTCCGCGAGCCGCGCGCTCAAGCAGTCATACGCGCCGGGCAGCACGACGATACCGGGTCGTTCGATTAGGGCCCGCAGTTGGGCGGAACGCTCATTCACCTGGCAAGCTCCTTATGTGTCACTTTCTATTGGCGTAATCGCGCGTACATACAGACATTGTAGCCGCAGGCATGTGTTCGCACACGGTCTTGTGAAGGTCGATCAAAATACTCCCTTCAGGTCTTGACGAATTGCGCTTGACGGGCATAGGGTAAGAATGTCAGAGTTAACGCTTACGGAAAGGAGGCTGAATCTAATCGGTCCTGCAAAGTAAGGATCCACGTGACTTCAGAATTGCCCCAAGCGAAGGAGTAGCAAGAGTGGAAATCCGAGAACGCTTTACACGACGTTCGTTGTTTGGTGGAGTCGCTGCACTTTCCGCAGGCAGTCTCTTGTTCGCCGCGTGCGGCCAGGCCACGACTATGGACTCGGGCGGGGAGATGGCCGAGGAAGAGACGAAAGAGGCGGAGGAAGAGAAGCCCGCCATGGCAGAGCCCGTTGAGGTGTCATGGCTCACCCACCACAACAGCCGCCAACTGGATAACGTTGACGGGCTGGTCAAGGAGCCGTTCGAGGCCGACAACCCCGGCATCACGCTCAAGTGGATCATCTGGACCGGCGACCGCCGCGAGTTCCTGCAGACGCTGGTGGCCGGCGGCCAAGCGCCCGACGTCGCCTGGCTCACCGACCCGGCGCTCACGGCGCTGGGCGCGGTGGAAGCCATTGACGACCGGGTGGCCAAGGACCAGATCGACCTGAGCCCCTTCCCCGAAGCGGCCATGGACGCCTGGTTCCGCCGTGACGGCAAGCTCTTTGCGCTGCCAAACCAGTCCGGCGGCGACTGGCCCGTGGCGCCTACCAACAAGCGCATGTATGAAGAGATCGGCCTTAACCTGCCACCCACCGACTGGACAGACCCCGACTGGGACTTCGACCGCTTTACTTCCGAAATGAAGCTGCTGACCAAGGAAGACGGCGGCCAGACTTCGCAGTTCGGCTTGCTGGGCGCGAGCCCGGTCTACCTCTTCATCGACTGGCCGAACCTCTTCGACACGGAATGGATCGCCGATGACAACCGCACGGTGACTTCAGACGATCCCGCGCTCGTGGACGCTTACGAGCGCTTCTTCACCATGGCGATTCAGGACCGCTCCGTGGACAAGCCGGGACAGGTAAGCGACCTCTTTGGCACCAACGTCAGGACGGCATTCGTCGAAGAGCGGGGCGCCATGTTGCGCAGCGCGCCCGGCGGTTTCTTCATGATACTGGAGGCGATTCAGCGCGGCGCGCCGTTCGTCTATAGCCCGATCGTGCGTGGCACCAGCGCGCAGCCTGTCTCGCACCTGAATCTGGACGGCAACGGCATCGTGGTCGGTTCCAAGCAGCCGGATGCCGGTTGGGAACTCATCAAGTGGGGCAGCCAGACTATCAACTGGGCGATCTCACGCGGTACCGGCTTCCATCGCGTGGACTTCTTCGACGAATGGGCGGAAAACATCTACGGCGATAAGGACTTCCAAGCGGAAGTGCGCCTGGAGGTCTACCGCGACGCGCTGCAGTACGCGGTGCCTGCGGGACGCGCCTTCCGCTCCGCCGCCTACAATCAAATTCGCGATCAGTTAATCAATCCGATCTTTGCGGACCTCTTTGAGGGCAATGTGACCGTGCAGGAAGCCCTGCGCGGCATGAAGGCGCCGATGCAGGCGCTCATCGACGAGGCGCTCGCTGGGTAAAGGATGCAGAGAAGGCGCACGGCCTACAGAGTTGGCTTATAGGGAAGAGGCGGCCGCGGCCGCCTCTTCCCTTCTAAGGGCGGATTGTGCGGTGGCGCTTTGCCGGTTGAAGTTTGGGACGACCGCGTGAGTGCGCTATAGTGAAATAGTATCCAGTAACGAACTCAACCCAACATAGCGGCATCAATCTGAAACTACCATCACGGTCATCTACGTCTAGACCTCGCGGCGCGCCCTCCCGGTATATGCGGGCGCTCTTGCCGGCTATTCTGCTCCCGGTGGTGTTGGGATTGGCCGCGGTGCTGCTCAGCACGTGCGGAATATTTGCCCCGCGTCCCGCACCGACTCCAACTGCGGTTCTTGCGCCGACACCGGCGCCTCCCAGCCAAGAATCGCCCACGGTGTTGCCCGCGCCGACAGCAATTGCCACATCCCTGCCGACGCCCACTGTGCTTGCGTCGCCGAGTCCGCTGGCGTCGCCCCGCCCTGCGCCGACACCGACCGCAATTCCCTCACCGACGCCAACACCTGCACCTACCGGACCGGAAGCGGCCCTGATTGGAGATTGGGAAGGTGTAATCAGCGTTCTGCGGTCCGAAGTCCCGATTAGCGCATCGCTTCAACTAGTAGACGGTCAACTCTGGGGCACCATCGATATCGATTCGCGGCAGATCGAGGACCTTACCTTTACCGCCGAATTACAACCGGATGGTCGGGTTCGCTTCGTGATCCCGCAAGAGGGTAGCGACTTGACCTTCGAGGGTGTGCTGGAAGACGGTGTCATTACCGGCGGGTTCAGGGTAGGTCTCATTGGGGGGACGTTCACTTTAGAACACGTGCCGCCACCTGCCGCGCCGGCCGGCAATTGAGAGAATCCCTCGCCTATTGCACGGACAGACAAGAAAGCTCCCTCCGGCCAGGCTTGTTACTGCACTGTCGAAGGGAACATGCTAGTATCGGTGGGAAATAACTTTGAGGGTAGTTGTAGTCTTTATATCAGAGGTGTTTGCAATGCGAAAATTGTTCATGCTTCTTGGCTTGGCGGTGGGCATGATTCTGCTGTTGACTGTTGGGACGGCGGTTGCGTCTGCTTTAGACTTCCCGCCAGAACCAGCGCCAGAACCAGCGCCGCCCCCGTTTATTGGCGAGACCGAGTGCGCGACGGTGAGCGTAATCCGCGACAATTTGTCCATAGTAATCCGAGGGGGGGGGCTACTCTCTCAATCCCCATCGGCTGGATTGCCCCCGACGGCCGTATGAGGGTGCACGTTGGCTTCATTCGCGATGATGATCTCGGTCAAACCTATAGCATCGTGCGTTCTGGGGCCGACGGCCGGGTGATGCGGCACTGGGTGGCGCCCAACGATCCTTTGGTCCACAATATCCCCTGGGCGGTGGTAAACACACAGTACAGCGTGCCGGAGTGCGTGGTAAGCGCCGTCCCGCTGGACGACCAATACCCGGCCCAGGGGCAACTCGTGCGGCGCTTCCGCAGCAGCGATGTCCGCATATTCCAACATGTGGGCGACCGCATATGGCGGCTTGTGCCGGATGAGGGCACGTTTCAAGCCATGGGCCTCCACTGGTGCAACGTTACGTCAGCGGATGCCGATTTCTTCAGACGCATTGCCATCAGCGAGCCGTTCGCCAGCAGTGGCACGATGCCGAGGGACGACTACCCCAACTGCTGGAACGAGGAGTAGCCCCAGCCACCGCCGGGCGGCTAAGGTGAGAGCGCTCGGAATACACCCCCTCCCCCAACCTGACCTGCGCCCGTTGTGAGGAAGGGACGAGAACGCATCTCATAGATACATAGCTCTGCGGGTATCTGCCCTGCGACAGGCCTATACTGAGCTTGTCGAAGTGCTCAAGGTGAACGGAAAAGCTAAGAATCCGTTCGTGCTGAGTGGGCTTCGCGAAGCTTGGGCTCTACGAAAGCCCTTGTCGAAGCACGGGTTGGCGCGTCGAACTGCATTATGGGATGGCTGCTAGGCAAAGCGCAGGTTTTGGAACCTGTACCCGCCGAAGCGATAGGCAATGCGGCGATTGCCCGTTTCCTTACGCGCGACAACGCTGCCCGGCACGGTACAGCGGTGTTGCCGGGCTCTCCGGTGGGAGAGTGCCGGAGAAAGGGTGAGGCACAGGAACATAGCCGGGAGAAGCGAGCGCAATGACGCTCACTCCCCTTTGAACTCGGGCTCGCGTTTCTCCACGAACGCCCGCAAGCCCTCCGCGGCATCCGCCGAACCGCGCACGCGCTCAAAGATTTCACTAGCCAGGTTCACCCGCTCCTCCAGGCCGAGGTTCTGCCCCCGCACGGATGCTTCCTTCATGCCGCGGGTTGCCAGCGGCGCGTTCTGCACGATGGCCTGCGCGTACGCGTCCGCCGTCTCTGCCAGCGCCTCCGGCGGCACGACCTTGTTGACGAGATGCAGCCGGTGCGCCTCCGCGGCGCTGATGAATTCTCCTGTAAACAGGTACTCAAGCGCGTAATTCAGCGGAATGCGGTTGGCGAGCATCGAAGGTCCGCTGATGGAACTGATGCCGCGCTTAGCCTGCGGCCAGCCAAACTGGGCGGAGTCGGCGGCAATCCTGATGTCGGACGCCAGCGCGATGCCGCCGCCCTGCGCCAGGCAGTAGCCGTTGATAGCCGCGATGATGGGTTTCCAAATACGCGTCTGCATCACGTAGAGGTCCTCGATGGATGTGCCAGGCGCTTCGTCACCCGACGGCCCGCCCATCTCCTCCAGATCGTGGCCGACGGAGAACGCCCGCCCCGTGCCGGTAATGACGGCCACCCACGCATCGCCGCGCGCCGCGAAGTCGGCGAATACCCGAAAGAGCTCTTCCCGCATGGCGCGGTTGATGGCGTTGAGCTTATCCGGCCGGTTCAACGTGATCTGCGCGACTCTGTCGGTGACCGTGTATTCGATAAACGACATGGTGATCCCTTTCAATTGTCTTGCCAAATTTGTATTCGGTGGAGGATGTCTAGTTTCGTAGGGGCTTGCCGGTCTTGAGGATATGGGCGATGCGCTCCTGCGTCTTGGGCTCTCCGCAGAGGCTGACAAAGACCTCGCGCTCCAGGTCGATGATGTGCTCCTCATCTACCTGCGTCCCGGCCGCGGCATCGCCGCCGCTGAGGATGAAGGCGAGTTTCTGCGCGATAGTCAGGTCGTGTTCTGTGGCCTTGTCATGACGCGCCAGGTCCGCAATCGGCTCGATGAGCGCGGCGCGCACATCGGCGCCCAGCGCGGGGAGTTGGACCGGGTCAGCGAAGGAGGAGCCACTTTCTTCAGATAGCGCAAGCGCTTCCGCCTTGCCGCGATAGAGTAGATGATCGGGATTTGCTTCGATCACGTCGCTGGCACGGAGGTAGCCGATTTGCAGCGCGTCAGGCGCGTGCTGTGAGACTCTGGCTGACCGGATCGTTGCGAAGGCTCTCTGCAGAGCCTGGGCGGCGTCGGATGGACTCCCGCTTTCGCGGGAGTGACGATTTGCTGTGTCCCTCCCGTGGGCAACCTGCGCGTCATTCACATGGGCAGCCTGTCCTTCACTGCCACGGGCGATACGTCCGTCCCTCCCGTGGGCAGCTTGTCCGTCACTTCCGCGGGCATTACGTCCGTCATTCCCGCGCAAGCGGGAATCCATCTTCTCTTCCTCCTGGTCGGCCAGCATCCGCAGCAGTAGTTCCTTGCAGCCGCCGCCGGCGGGCACGAGCCCTACGGCGGTCTCCACCAGACCCACGTAACTTTCCCGCGCCGCCACAACGCGCTGCGCCGAGAGTCCGAGCTCAAGTCCGCCGCCGAGCGCGCGTCCGTACAGGGCGGTCACAAACGGCACAGGCATGCGCTTGAGCGCCAGCAGCGAGTACTGCAGTTTATGAATGAACGACTCGATCACGTCCCACTGCCGCGCCTGCGCCGCCTGGAGGATCACGGCGAGGTTCGCTCCCACGCAGAAGTTGGGTTGCACGTGGCTGCTGAGCACGAGACCCCGAAACGCGGGCGGCGCCTTCTCAGCCGCCGTTTGCAGCATATCAAGCACGTCCGCGTCGATTGTCTGCTTCGGCCCGTGCACGTCCAGGAAGGCGATGTCGTCGCCCAGGTCGTAGAGCGTGCCGCCGGCGTGGGCGATTACGGGCTGCCCCTGCGCGCGCAGCCACGGCAACGAGAGCGTCCGTTCGCTGCCGCGCACCGGCACGTGGGTGGACTCCGGCGCCGCTTGCTCGATTCCCGCGGCGGTGTAGCGATAGAAACCTTCCCCCCGCCGCGCGAGCGCAATGATCCACGGCGGCACTGCCAGGCCGTCGCGCGCCATGCGGCTTGCCGTCTCGGCTATGCCCATGGCTTCCCAGGTTTCGAACGGGCCGAGTTCCCACGCAAAGCCCCAGCGCATGGCGTTATCGATGCTGGCAATCTCGTCGGCGACCTCGGGAATCTTGGCGGCGGCAAAGGCAAAGAGCCGCGAGAGAATGCGCCAGGCAAGTTGTCCGGCGACATCATCGGCCTGCGTCAGGGCGGCAATGCGCGCGCCGCTGTCTTCCGCTTTGCGTGCCGCGGCCAGTGAAGGAGCAGCCAACCTGCGCTGCGGCCGGTACGCCAGCGTGACCGGGTCGAGCACAAGTATCTCCCTGCGTCCGTCCACTTGCTCACGCTTATAAAAACCCTGGCCGCTCTTTTCGCCCAGCCAGCCGCGTTCAACCATAGTCCGCACAAAGTCAGGCACGGCGAACGCGGCTTGTTCCCAGGACTCGGGCACTGTGGCCTGCAACTTATCGCAGATGTCCACGTAGACGTCGATGCCGATGAGATCGAGTGTACGGAACGTGGCGCTGCGGGGACGGCCCAATGGCGGCCCGGTGGTGCTGTCTACGTCGTCGGGCCCCAGACCCAACTCCTGCATGGCGCGCAGGGTCTCCGCGAAGACGTACAGCCCGATGCGGTTGCCGACGAAACCGGGCACGTCGTGGGCGAGCACACAGCCTTTGCCCAGCGTCTCGCTGCCAAACCTTTGCACGGCTGCCGTAACCCCTGGGTCAGTCTCGTCCGTGGGAATCAGTTCGAAGAGCCGCAGGTAACGGGGCGGATTGAAGAAGTGCGCGCCAAGGAATCTTGTTCTCAAGTCTGGAGGCAGTACTTTGGCAATGGACTTTATAGGAATGCTGGACGTGTTCGTGCTGGCAATGGCGTCGTCGCGCACATGCGGCGCCAGCGCCGACCAGAGTTGCTGCTTGACGGCCAGGTCCTCGAAAATCGCCTCGATGACCCAATCGCACGCGGCCAGCCGTTCAGGATGGTCCTCCACGTTGCCGGGGCGGATGCGGTCCAGGTCGTCCCGCGCAAATAGCGGCGACGGACGCATGGCAGCGAGTTTTTCCAGCGCCGCTTCCGCCCGCGCATCGCGTCCTTCCGCTTCCGGGAGATCGAGCAACTCGCACTCGATGCCGAATCCAGCCAACAGCGCCGCGATCTGCGCGCCCATGGTGCCCGCGCCGATCACCGCGGCACGGCGGACTTCAATACCACTTTCCGAAAGACCCGAATTGGCCAAAGCTGTCTCCTTCTTGTGCTGTGATTACGGAGTAGGCGCAAATTGCACCTTGTCCGATTCTGTGTTGATTTCTCGCACCTATGAGCAGGAGGCAAGCCCCCGCGCTACGGCTCTGACTCAAGGAGCGGGCAACATGCCCTTGACCCGGTTCCGTCATGCCCGCGCACGCGGGAAGGTGGACTCACATTTCAAGTGCAACACTTGGTTCATGAATACTTCTGCTGGCGTTTGGTAGTCAAGACACTTGCGCGGGGTGTGGTTGTAGGCCTGCACGAGTTGCGCAAAGCGTTCCTCGGTTACGGTCGCCAGATCGGTCTTGCGCGGCAGCCCGCGCCGCAGGCGCCCGATAGCATTTTCGATGCCGCCTTTCTGCCAGGGAGAGTGGGTGTCGCAGAAGAAGGTCTGCATCCCCAGGTCATGGAGGCGGTAGTGGCGCGCGAACTCGGTGCCGTTGTCGAAGGTGGCGGTTTGACGCCACTCTGGAGGCAAGGAAGCGAACAGGTCGTGCATGGCAGTGGCGATAGGTTCGGCGGCCTTGCCGGGCGGTCGCGTGGCGATGAGCAAGCGCGAGTGGCGCTCGTGCAAGGTCAAGACGGCTTGGCCGTAGGTGCGAAAGAGCATCAGGTCCACCTCCCAATGACCGGGGGATTGGCGGTCTGCCGCCGTCTGGGGCCGTTCTGCCAGCGGTCGGCGCTGGGCAATGAACGAGGCCGGACTGCCGCCTCTGCGCCCCCGCCAGCCGCGTTTGGACTTGCCCCGCGGCAGGTAGTGCCGCCACGTGTAGTCCTTGGTGCGTGCCATTTGCGCGTAGATAAAGCGATAGATGGTCTCGTGGGAGATGACCGGGCCGCTGGCGTCCCGCGCCAAGCGTCCGGATACCTGCTCCGGCGACCAGCCAGCTCGCAAGTATCCCAGCACCACCTCCCGCAAGGCAGCATCTCGCTCCAGCTTGCCGCCGCCCCAACGCCGCGCCAACGCCTGTTCCTGGGCATATCTCGCCTGATACCCCTGCTTCCCGGACCCATTGCGTATTACCTCCCGCGTAATGGTCGATGGCGCGCGATCCAGAGCTGTAGCAATTTTCCGCTGCGACTGCCCCGCGGCGAGAAGTCTGGCCACTTCACACCGCTCTTCAATGGTAAAATGCGTGTATCTCTTTCCCATGGCAACACCTTAGCAAAGTGTTGCACTTCGTTTGTGAGTCTAGAGAATCCATCTGTCAGCACTGGCGCACCCCTATCAAGCATGGGGTCTACGCCTTGTGTCCCAGGCAGGAGACAGGCCCCCGCGCTACTGACAAGAAACTCCGTCATTCCAGCGCACACGAGTATTAACATACTCCAAAAGAGAGTGGCCCGGAGAGCACAGAGACTCTTTCCTCTTCCCAGCACAGCTTGCCAGAACCTAGTACCGGCAGGGAATCGAGCCGCACAGTACCTCGCGCCCACCGTAACAGGAGCGGGGGACAAGCCCCCGCGCTACTGCCTAGATGTCCTGTCATTCCCTTGCTAGAGGCACAATAGTCCGTCATTCCCGCGTGCGCGGGAATCCATCTTCTCTTGACTTATCGCAGCCCAACCCAAGCGGGGGTTAAGCACTTGCGCTGCATCCTATCTCTCTTCTGGCTGAGCAATCTGGCGAACAAGCAGAACCTACGCACTAGATTCCTCGCTCCGCTCGGAATGACGAAGATCCATAGCTCGGCCTAGTCTTCGCTCGGTTCCAGGCCGCCGACGTTGGTGAGCGGTCTGCTGAGGCGAAAGACCGTGCCGTCGTTCATGCGGGCTTGCAGCGGGTCCTCGCCTTGGAGCCAAAGCGGCCAGACCTTGTAGAGGTGTCCGCCAAGTTGGATGCTGTCACCCGCGGCAATTTGGTAAATCAGCCCCCGCCGCGGCGTGTCGCTAATGTTGGGGTAGGAAGCGTGCACGATGCAGCAGTGATGGATCGTTATCGAACCGGCCGGCGCGACGAGGTCAACCACGTTGCCGCGCGCCACGTCATCTGCATAATCTGCCGGATCGGTGCAGTGTCTCGCGAACGTCCCGTCGGCAGCGAAATGGTCCACCGGACCGCGCAGATGGCTGCCGGGTATCATCCGCATGCAGCCGTTTTCCGGTACGGAGTCGTCCAGCAGAACCATGCAGGCGAGCAGATCGTAATTCGTGTGAGGCAGAAAGGGAAAGTCCTGGTGCCAGTCCACCTCGCCGGTGCCTTTGGTGGGCGGTTTCCAGTTCAGCTTGCAGTGTTGCAGGCGCAGGTTTGCGCCGATGAGTTGGGTGACTGCAGCCAGCATCGTCGGATGGTGGGCGGCGCGCATGAAGGCATCGTCGAGCAGCGCAAAGTCCATGATAGCTACGATACTGTCACTTCCACCCCGGCGGATGCGCTCCTCCTGCAAGCTCTCCGTTGCTGCGCGCAATTCCTGGAGCTCAGCCGCCGACAGGACGTTTTCGAGGACTAGATAGCCATGCCGGTGATAGAAAGCGACCTGGTCGTTGCTAAGGACCTTATGCTGTGGCGGCACAGGGGCAACCATTGCTCACTCCTTCGTAGCAGTTGCACCAATCAAGTGCGGATACCAATTTTAAAGGACACCTGAAGGTGCAGTTGCGTCCTAACTCCCAGAAGTAGCCTTGTTAAGTGACTCTCATCCGTTCGTGCTGAGCTTGTCGAAGCATGAACGAAAGTGTGCGGCGCGTCTCGCCTACTCTTTTCATTTCGCCCTTCGACATGCTCAGGACGAACGGAAAGCACTGCCCTACGGATAGAATCGGCCAATTATGTCCGTGAAAACGGCCTCTCAAGCGTCTACGACATGCGGTCGGTTCGCGTTATCTTTGCAGCCACCGGTCCAAGAAGGCAAACGACTCCACGCCGTGAATCACGTGCGGCCCTGCGAATATGCCGAGTTCTGCACGCTCAGCGATGCCAAGCTCCGCATAGATTGACTGGAGTTGTGAGAATTCCTCTTTCACGTGTTCTATCCAGAAGACGCGGTCTTCCGTGCCCGCCTCCACGAAGAAGGGCCGGGGGCAGATGAGCGAGGCAATGTCCCAATCGGAGAATTCATTCAACTGACCCCAGAAGAATTTGTCGTCATCGCCGGTTTGGATGAAGGACGTGTAGTGGGGCGAAAGATCGATCATCTTGGGTGTGCGGTTGGTGAAGTAGCCCGAGCAGACGCAGGCGGCGATGCGCTCGTCGGCGGCGGCGGCCCAGAGCGCCATCATGCCGCCCTGCGAGATGCCCATGTAGCCGATGCGGTCATTGTCTACCTCCGGCAAGGTCTGGAGGTAGTCCACTACGCGCATCATCTTGCCCACTTCCAGACCCATGAGTTGCTGGGCGATGAGCGTGGCCTTGCGGTTGGTGCGCGAACGGTCAGGCGTGTTGTTCATCACGAGCGGGGCAAAGACCACGTAGCCTTTTTCGGCCAACCGCAGGCCGAAATCACGCAGGTAGGCAGTCTCATCCAACTCGTAGTAGCCGCAGGTGGCTTCCGGTGAACCGGAGAAGCCGTGCTGGGCGATCACGGCCGGTTTCGGGCCGGCGGGTTCTGCCGGCACGAGCATGACGCCATAGGCGTGGACGCCTGCATCAACCGGAATCCAGACGCGCCGCGCCGTAACGCCCGAGCGCTCCGGCAGGTCATCTGCTCGGGGCTCCAGCGGCACGGTATCGCGCGGCACGCCGCCCATGAGCTGCCAGAATCGTTGGCGGTTCGCCGCCACGGAGCGTTGATAAGCCTCGGGCGAACGCATATCGCGCTGCCATGCGCACTGGCGATTTGCCGCGGCCGCGTAGACCAGCCCAGAGTAGTAGCGGTCTATTTCCGCTACTTGCTCCAGGCGAATGGCTTCCGCATCTTCGGGAGATACACCGAGTGTGTCCATGCTAAGAGTCTTTCAGGTGGATGTAGCCCTGTGTTTTGCCCTCACCCTAACCCTCTCCCCGAGGGAGAGGGGACAAGATTGGGGCCTCGCTGTCCTACAGACCCCTCCAATTGTGGTGCCAAGTTGTAGTGCCAGGCGCCTTACTACCGCCAAATGCACGTAGGGGCACGACATGTCGTGCCCCTACCCGTCAATTGCTAACTTACTGCCTGCTGGCGTTGTACTCGTCCAAGATGGCTTGGGCTTCGCCTTGGGCCGTGCGGGTAGCCTCCTCCGGCGTAAGCTCCGGATTCGCTTGCGTCGCCAGGCCGGCGTTCTTCCACAGAGGTCCGGCGAGATCGCCGCCAATAGGATGGAGCAAGAATGGAATGGCGGTTTCCATCGCGCGCAGATACTCGACGATTCTCTCTCCGGGCGGCAGGTCCAGATTGATGAATGCGTCGCTCTCGGCAATCGCCTTGATCGTCGGCGCGGTATCGCCGTTGCGGGCGGCCGTATCCAGTTGTTCCGGCCCGCAGATCCACGAGGTGAAGTCCCACCCGTGGTCGAGCACCTTGCTGCCTTCCACGAGGGCGATTTCCTCAGTGTAGAGCGCGCCGTTACGCGTCGGTTCGCCCTCGAAATCGATGAGTGGGATGGGATGCAACGTCCAATTGAACTGCGCGTCGGTCCGGAAGCTGGGCACCAGCCAGTTGTAGCCCGAGTAGATGGCAACCTTCTGGTTCTTGAAGTGATCGAAGATCGTCTCTTCCGCGGCATCGTCGCCGTAGGCTTCGACCTGGTGCTTGTGGAACAGGTCTCCCCGCGTCCTAATCAGCTCGGTGCGCACCGCCGCGTCCCAGCTCATGGTCTGCCACTCATTGTTCACGGAACCCTGATCGCGGCCATAGGAGACGTACCAGGTCGACCAATACCAGAACCGCGTCGACACGCCCCACTTGCCGTTGGCGGCATCGGTGAGCTTGGCGCCGATATCAATCATGTCCCCGAAGGTCCAGTCATCGGCCGGCACTTCGATGCCCGCCGTCGCGAACGCATCGAGGTTTAGCGCCATCACCGGTGTTAGAATGCCCAGCGGCAGCGCATGCAGCGTGCCGTTCCAGGTGACACCGTCGATGGCGGCCTTATAGTAGTCGTCAAGGTTGAGGCCCGACGCCTTGACGTACGGCTCCAGCGGCAGGAAGACTCCTTCTTCGCCCCAACGAGCCCAACCCCAGCCGTGCCAGGTCACGTCGAGCAAGCCGCCGCCGGCGGCGGCGTTCGTGCCGATGCGGTCATTGAGCGCCGTATCGAGAATCGTGGATATGGTTACGTTGGGGTTCTTCTCTTCGTAGGCGTTCACCAAGCGCTCGTACCAGCGCTCCTTGGCCGGAGAATAGGGCGGCCACATGAACTGAATGGTCACTTGCTCGGCTACCGGCTCCTCGACGGCCTTTGCCTCTTCTTCCTGTTCAGCCGGTTTTTCTTCCATCGTCTCGGTCGTCGTTGCTACCTGGCCGCACGCTGCCAGGACAACTCCCCCGATAGTCGTTGCCGTTCCGGCAAGAAATGCGCGTCTGCTCGTCTGGAAACTCATGCTTCTCACTCCTTTGCAGTGCCGTATTTCACGACACCACTTCAACGAAGAGTCTGCACGTAGACCACATTCAGTATAGACAACACCGCGTTGCTACCTGAGCTTGTGAATACCCCCTTTTCAATGAAATACTACTCTTGCCAATAATCCTATCCTACTTTAAATGTGTTGGCAATAGCATTCTCACGCAATTCGTCCGAATACTACGAAACCAATGGCGCCACCGCTAGGCGACATGCGGGCTGTCGTCGAGAAGGTGCCGGTTTGGCTGGGTTCGCAGTTCTAAGAAGGGTGCGCATGGCGGCAACGCGCCTTTTGGCACTCCAGAGTGCGCTAATGCCACGAAAGCGTAGGGGCACGACATGTCGTGCCCCTACCAGTTCCGCAATAGTTCGCCAGTCCACCATGCTGTAACCCCGGCTTGCAACTCGACGCGGCCTCCGCACCTGCCGCCAGACGTATTAGATACGCAAACCTAGCTAAGCAGGTTGCGCAGCGTATCGCCCTGGTCGCGGAGCCAATCATGGATGATGTTGATGTCGGTGCCTATGCAGAAGTGGGTTACGCCCATGTCGAGGAAGCGCTGGGCCTGGTCGACAGAGTTTATTTCCGCGCGGGGCGGTATGCCCTTCGCCAAACACGTCTCGAACACCTTCTTTTCGGCGGCTTTCACGTCTGGGTGCTGGAATTCGCCGGCCCGGCCGATGTTCATGGCGTAGTCAGCGGGACCCCACTGCACCATGTCAACGCCCTTTACCTCCAGGAACTCGTCTAGCTGGTCGACCGCCGACTCTCTTTCGATCATCAGCGCCACCACGATGTCGTCCAGCGCTTGGGGATAATCCGGTCCGGCGCCGTACGACATATACCACGCCCGGCGCATGGCCACGCCGTGAATGCCGCGGGCCTCCGGCGTATCCGCCCGCACCGCGCGCACGCATTCCTCGGCGTCCGCCACCGTGCGGCTGTCGGCAAAGAGCACGCTCTGGAAGCCGGCGCCGATAGCGCGCTGCGCCAGAAAGCTCCGGGGCGCTTGGTCGACCTTAATCATGGTCGAGAGGTTATGCAGTTCCGCCGCCCGGCAGAAGTTTTCCAAGTCGTGCATATTGAATGGCGCGTATTCGGCGACGAACTCGACGTAATCGTAAATCCCGGTCAAGCCGATGACCTCGATCATGCCGGGCCACGTCGTGTGCACGTGCGTCGCCAAGGTGGGTTCACCGGCGTTGAGTTTCTCGCGAATCCGATTCGGTTGCATGGGCATCCTCCGGGGTGAAAGTATGCGCAGGCAACACGAAAACATCCCGCGCTCGTGTCAGTATACTGCACAACTGCGGGACTGCCAAAGGTTAGCTGGATTAAGTGTTTGGAGGTGAGCGGCGGCGCTTAGGCGCTCAGGAAAAGCGCGAAGAGGAATCCTTGAATTGTCACGATCAGGGCGACTGCGGCAATCAGCATGGCGCCCAGGCGAATCGTCATGCGTTGTTCCAATGCAACGAACCGCGCATCTACCGAATCGAAGCGTGCATCCACACGCATTTCCAATTCACGCAGGTCTGCTTTGGTGGCCACTCGCAACGCTTCCAGGTCTGCTTTGGTGGCCACTCGCAACGCTTCCAGGTCTGCTTTGGTGGCCACCCGCAACGCCTCCAGGTCTGCTTTGGTGGCTAGGGCGTCGCGGGATTCGCTCAGGGTCTCAATCAGGGTTTGCGCCTGCGTCTCCGTGAAGCCCCCGGCCGCGAGCGCAGTATACACCTTGTGGGTGTCAAAAATTGCCAACAGTCATTGCTCCTTGTAGGTTTCTTCCGCCGGAGACCTTCGCTTCTTCGGAGAAGAGCGCCGGACGCGGGCGCAATCCGACCAAGGCGTTGCCTAATGCCCTAATGCACCGTGAGCATGCGCTCGAGGGAAACCACCGCCCAGTGGGCCACGTCGGGATCGACGCTTACCTGATTCGTGACTTTGTCTTCCAGGAGGTCTTCCATCACCCACGCCACGTAGGCCGGGTGAATGCGGTACATGGTGGAGCAGGGGCAGACGATGGGATCGAGGCAGAAGATCTGCTTGTCGGGATTTTCGGCGGCCATGCGGTTTACCATGTTGATTTCGGTGCCGACCGACCAGGCGGTACCTGCAGGCGCTTCGGTAATGGTCTTGAGAATGAACTCGGTAGAGCCGTTGTAATCGGCGGCCTGCACGACTTCCATGGGGCACTCAGGATGGACGATGACGTTTACGTCCGGATGCTGCCGGCGGGCAAACTCCACCTGCTTGACCGTAAAGCGCGTGTGCACCGAGCACCAGCCCTTCCAAAGAATTACTTTGGAGTTTTGCACGTCGGCCTCTGAATTGCCGCCCAGCACGGGTTCCTGCGGGTCCCAGACCACCATTTCATCGAGAGGAATGCCGAACTTTTGGCCCGTGTTGCGCCCGAGATGCTGGTCCGGGAAGAAGAGAATCTTCTCGCCGCGCGCCATCGCCCACTCGTAGACGGCGGCAGCATTGGAGGAGGTGCACACGATGCCGCCGTGCGCGCCGCAGAACGCCTTGAGCGTCGCCGTGGAATTCATGTACGTAACCGGCACGATCGACTCGCCAACCGCGTCGGTAAGTTGCTCCCAGCACTCCACAATGTCGTCGATATCGGCCATATCGGCCATGGAACAACCGGCCGTGGGGTTAGGCAAGATGACGGATTGGTGGGATGCCGTGAGAATATCGGCGCTCTCCGCCATGAAATGCACGCCGCAGAAGATAATATATTCGGAATCGCGGCGGTTCGCGGCAAAGGTGGCAAGCTTATATGAATCGCCGCGCAGATCGGCGTACTTGATGACCTCGTCGCGTTGATAGTGGTGCCCCAGGATGAGCACCCGTTCGCCGAGCTTCTGTCGCACCGCGGCGATGCGTTCGTCCAACTCTGCGGCAGGCGCCTGCAGATAGTGCTTGGGAATCTGCTCGTGCTCTCTGCCTGCGGTGCGCCGACTGCGCAGCAGAAGCCGATGTATCCGCCGGTACTCGCGCGGCGTGAGCGCGTCTGCCGTGGCTGCCATGCGTGCCTTACCCCTTCTCCCCCGTTGCAGCCGCACACGCTTACACCATCGTGCAAGCCTGCACTACTGCTCTGCTAGCATTATACACTACCGCGACGGCAATTAGACTACAATTGCCGCTGCTGTTTCGCGCAATTCCTGGAGCGGGAAGCGGTCGTCCACCTGCCAGCCCCGCCCAAGCGCTGGCGTCAGGTAGGCGGCCATTAGTCTAGAGATAGCCGGAGACCACACTCGCGCGTGCCTCTTGCGGCGAGCGCATCCCCGTGATGTGGGTAGAATACTTGAAGCCGACACCCAAGGGAACGATCCGCTTGGGCTGGAGTGTTGCGTCTACGCCTCAAGCTTGGAGGGTGGGCCGGAGCGTCACCAGCGTTGCACGCGCTTGGGACGCGAGAATTACCCCCAGGAGGCCAAGCGCACGGCCGTCGCGCTTACGTACGGCTAAGGCCTGGCGTTCCCGGAGGACAGAATGGGGCAGAAGGAGACTTTCTACATAAGAAACTGAAAGAGATGGCAAATCATCGCCTGTCCGAGAGCCTGCCAGGAAGCAAATATGGACTGCTAGGAAGTAGGTATGGACTGCATTTCCCTATCCGCCGCGCGCATCATTTCCACTGCCTGCACCACAATCTCCAACTCTTCCATGCCAAAAGTGTCCGCCATCATCTGCAGTCGTTCCCGGCGAATGCGCCAAAATCGATCCATCGCCTGCAATCCCCGGTCAGTCAACCTGCAGATCACGACTCTCCGGTCACTTGGATCCCAGGCCCGGTCCACCAGTCCCTTCTCAACCAAACGATCCACAACCGTGGTGGTGGCGGAAAGCGCTCTACCGAGAAAAGCAGCGATATTGCCCATGCGTAAGGGGCCCGAACGCTCCAACAAGACTAAGGTCTTCAACTGGGGAATGGTCATTTCGAGACCTTCCCAGTCGTCCAGACCGCACGTGTGCATCTGACGGTTTAGGTAGTCCACCGCTTCTATGAACTTGCTTGTCAATTCTTCCCGGTTATCGTTTTGCACGAAACTTCACCTACTTTTATAACTCCATAGTTGTCCGACACTTACATCATACCAAATACTACCCTACTTTAGCGTGAAAGTTCCTGGAAACTCGTGTAGTCAATCGTTTTTCTGGGAATGACTCGGCTTACGCAACCCAATGGCACGGGACATGGAGTCGGTACTCCGGCGCCCTTTTCCACTGTGTATCCCGGAGCAACGTTGTGTCTCATTATAAGGTAGCAGTGGCCATACCAGCGCAAGAGCAAAGCTGGGTGTTGGTTCTGAGGTGCTATCTCCTCGCCAGATAGGCGCCGCGGGTGCAGAGTCTTGACTTAACGCAATGCACTGTCCGGAGCCACACGCACGCAGGGTTTGCAGGAGCGCCACCTAAGTGCTACGCTTCCGGGTCAAGCGAAGATACAATGCGGGAGGGCGGACTCGGCATGACTTTCCAGAATTGAGGTGCGCAGAGCGACGCTCCCGTCGTATGCCCTTGCGCTGGGTCACCGCTAATGTCGTTTGGCAGGGAGCGAAGCGAGAATTATTCTCAACATAGACTCGTGCCAGCCGGAAACCCGCCAGTCTACGCCCACCCCACCAAACACAGAAGCGAATACGCGTAATGAGCATTGAATTTGTCACCGCAATCCGCCAGGGGCTCGCCGACAATGTCAACCCGGAAAAGGCCGCAGGCATGCAGGCCTACATGAAGTCGGCGATGCCGTACCGGGGTGTGCAGACTCCTATTCGCCGCAAGCTTGTGCGCGCCGCTTTGCATGCGCATCCGCTCGCGAGCAAGAAAGATTGGCTCGCCGCCATCCATGCGCTCTGGCGCAACGCCGCCTACCGCGAGGAACGCTACGTCGCCCAGGACGTGACCGGCGCGCCGCAATTCCGCGCCTTTCGCACCCTCGACGCCCTGCCGCTCTATGAAGAAATGGTCGTCAGCGGCGCGTGGTGGGACCTAGTGGACGACGTCGCCACCCGCAAACTCCGGGAACTCGTGGATAACCACCCGCAGGAGATGGCAGAGTCCATGCGCACATGGAGCACTGATCCGGACCTGTGGAAACGCCGCTCGTCCATCATCTGCCAGGTGAAGCGTAAGGAGGCAACCGATCTCTCCCTGCTCTTCGACTGCATCGAACCCAATCTCTCCGACCCCGACTTCTTCATTCGCAAGGCCATCGGCTGGGCGCTGCGCGACCTGGCCTGGACAGATCTGGATACGATCGAAAACTACGTTTCTGAAAACGCCGACCGTCTCAGCGCCCTCTCCAAGCGCGAAGCCCTGAAGAATGCTGAGACTATTCGGGCAGGGAGACCGCACGAGCGGTGACATTTGTGGGCACTTCCGATGGCCCGGCTCCTACCGTATTCTCCTGTGGGAGACCTTTGCATAACTCCGTCATTCCGGCGAAAAGCTTGCCCCGTACCTGATACGGGGCCGGAATCCAGGGGGGTGGTGTGAATAGTGATCGCTAGCCGTGAAGCTGTTCTTCAGCCCCCACCCCAATCTTCCCTAGCAATGGAAAAAGGGGGTTGCAAAGGTCTCCGTCGAAGGATTGAGAAATTTCTCATTTCCGCGAGAGTTACGCAAAGAGCTCCCTTGGCGGGGCAATATAGAAGGTGGTGAGATTGGTAAGACCCGTCGCCTACCCGATTTCAAGGCTTGACATTCAACGTGTTTTCCGTGTTTCGCTCATAAAAGTTATTAAACCTAATCAACTTAGTTGACTTAAGCGACAAGTGAGGCTAATATAAGCGTGTTTGACCATTGTCTATGCTGTTATTCATGGACATAGCTATCGCAGGAGGTATGTACCAATGCGAAACGGACTATCACGCCGGAGATTGCTGCAGATCACCGGCCTCACTGCCGGCGGTGCGCTGCTGGCCAGCGCCTGCGGCCAGGTTGCCGTGCAAGAAGCAGACGCGCCGGAAGGGCCGCTAGGCTATGCCAACCCCGATCTCCTGGTAGAGACCGATTGGCTGGCGGAGAATCTCGGCAAAGAGGGACTGCGCATCATTGACGTGCGCTCGGCGGAAGACTACGCCGCCGGCCACGTGCCCAATGCCGTTAACATCCACTCGCGAACCTTCATCGATCCTGACAATGAAGTAAGCGGCATGCTGATCCCGCCGGACACGTTCGCAGAGCTCGTGGGCAGCGCTGGCATCGGCAGTGATTCGGAGGTCGTAGTCTACGGCAGCGGCAATATCCTCTGGGCGACCCGCGTCTTCTGGGCCCTGGAACTCTACGGCAATAGGAATGCCAAAGTGCTCAACGGCGGCTTTGCCAAGTGGGCCGAGGAAGAACGAGAGTTGACCACAGAGGCGCCGTCGTTCCCCGCAGCCACCTTTACCATCAGCTTCGATCCGCTCCTGCTCGGCACATTTGAAGAGGTGCAGGCGGCTATCGATGATGGCAATGCAGTCATCTTGGACAACCGCTCCGCAGGCGAGTACTCCGGACGGGACGTGCGCGCTGATCGCGGCGGTCACATCCCGGGCGCCATCAACCAGGACTGGGTGGTGTACCTCAACGGCGACGACGTGCGCACTCTAAAGTCGGCTGAAGAGCTCACGGAACTCTTCGATTCCGCCGGCATCACTGAAGATACCGTGGTCTACGCCCATTGCCAGACTGCAGTGCGTTCGTCGGTGGCCTACTTTGTAGCGCGCTTGCTGGGCTACAACAACGTCCAGAACTACGACGGCGCGTGGTCCGAGTGGGGCAACCGCGAAGACACAACGATCAACACCGGCTCTAATCCGTAGGCCCTAGTTCAGGAAGCCGGTTAAACAGGAGGGACGCACCTGCCGATGTGCGTCTCTCCTGATTCATGGTGGGTGCAACTGATGCCACAATACCGACGTCTATAGCATTCAACATTGGCCGCGTGCGGCACTTGAAACATGTGAAAGGGGGTGCAACCTCCCTTGCACTGTCGAAAAGACAGATTCCGGCATACGGGGGAGCAACTGTGTTGTAGGTCAAGTGGGCTCAGGCTGATAGTGGGTAGTGTTGTTGCCAGGGAGCAGCACGACGGGCGCTGGCGTTGAGTTGCAAGAGCAGCTTGCGCATGGCAGCGACGAGGGCGACTTTGCCGGGCTTACCGCGCTGGCGCGGGCCTGGGTAGAAGCGGCGGCGGGTGTTGTCATGGCGCACGGTAGAGAGGGCAGGCAGGTACAAAGCGCCGCGGCTGGCGCGATAGCCGCAGTGTTGGCCGCTCTCGCGGGGCCAGGGCGCGCGCGAGCGGTCACGCTCTTGCCGGGGAGTTGACCCAACTCGGGCAGGAAGGCGATGCGTTCACCGACACCGCACAGGCTGCGAGAGAGGAGGACGCGGGCTTTGCAGGTCAAGGTTGCGTTGCGCCGCCGCTTTGTAATCCTGATCCAAGCGTTCAATTTCCTTGTCCAGCCAGCGGAGGTGGCGTGTGATGGAACGCCGCACACTGGGAGAGAGCCCTGTGTCTAGGCGGTTCAATTCTTGCACCCGTTGCGTCACGAGTTGCTGGCGCCGCCGCAGCACATCGCGCAGAAGTTCGCGGTCTGGTGACGGCGCCGGCGTTCCTGCCCGGGTAAACACGGTACCGAACCGTGTTTGCTTCCTCGCCACAGGCCCGCACCTGCCAGCCAGCGCGCCAGGGCCGTGATGCCCGGCGCACTGTTGGCAAAGCACCGCACGGGACCCGCCGCTACCGACACGTCGAGCGGGGCTTTTCCCACGTCAATGCCTGCTACCACTTCCAATCCCCTCACCTTCCTGGCATACTGGTGCTGTTCTCCGGCCTGCCCAGGTAGCTGTGCGGCGCGACGTACTGGCACGTGGGGTGTCCGTACTCCCGCACGCTGCAGCCACCACTACCGGGCTGGCTCACCTAACGACGGACGACGCGCCCCTCGCGTTACCCGCTCACATTCGCTCATCTGTAGGCCTTCTTCAATACATAAATGACAAGAATTGCGTTCCCGTTTCACTCGGCAGAAGGACAAGCAACACGAAAGGTACCGCCAGCTATGGCTAGGCGTGAAAAGAAGAGCGCTGAGGAGCCATCTCCTCGCATCCATCTCTACCGTCGCAGCGGCTGGGCGTTGATGCTTCTCTGGACGTTCGTTTGGGGCATTGTGGGGGTCGGCCCCTGGGTGGGCATCCCCGAGTTGCCCCAGGATAGTCTCGTGGTGCACTTCATACCGGTAGGCATTGGGATTGCCGGCGGCATCGCCACCCGGCGGCATCCACTGGCGGGAGGTGTGTACTGGCTGATTGCCGGATTCCTGCTCTCATCGCTGCTCGTTGTGCGCATGCAGAGCGTTGCCGACATGGCCATCTGGTGCATCGCGGCATTGCCCGCGCTGGTTACGGGCGTTATCTTCATCGTCAATCTAACTCCGGCAGAACGCGCCGAAGTGCAGAAGCGCAAACGCTGAGTAGGATTAAGTGGCGATGGGTGCAACTTTAGGCTTCACCCGTCGTAATACGCTGCCTAGTGAAACGGGATCTGGGTCACCCTGACCAACCCCAATTGTTAAACGCTCGTCTTAAACTGGGCGAGAGACAAGCTCTAACGCCGTCGCATCAAACAACGCGGCATTCACAAGAGTATTTCTACACGGTCTTTCAAGCGTGGTAGGGGCACGACATGTCGTGCCCCTACGTCAGTATGATGGAGTTTCAATTCTCCCTTTGCGGCTCTCAGCCCTACGGTTTGCCCAAGGCAGAAGTTTATGTGACTGCATTGGGGACAAGCCCTCGCGCTGCAGTAGTCTCCACCGGCGCCATGTTGGATTGCTCTGCAACCGGGAAGTAACTCAGGGCAAGTCTGTCGCAGCCTGTCTCCCGCTGTCGCTCTGGTGGACCGCAGAGTCTGCGATGCGCCGGATCAAGGTCGCGGATCCGCAAGGGGCGCGTGGGCACAAGAGCCCCAGCACAGGTCAATAGAAGGGCGAATCTTCCCTATTCGGGCAGTGTTTCCGGCAAGGGAAGGGCTTCCGCAGCCGGCGCCGGCTCAATCACACCCAAGCGTTTGAGGCGTTTGCCGGCCGCGGTCATAGCGTCTTGCAGGCGAGATGGATCGATGGGAATGACCGCGGGGTCATCGCGGTGCTGGTACACCCACTGCAGTACGAAGTGGCGAATCGTATCCGCAGACGCCGCGGAATCGGGCAAGGCGAGGTAGTGGGCAAAGAATGCCTGGAGCTTTTCCTCGCATGCCGCCGCCGCTGCCGGCCCCAGCGTTTCCTGCCCCAGTATCTGACCGTTGCGGACGAAGAAGAGGAGAACTTTGCCCGGCGGGTCGGCAGGATAGATCAGCACGATGGTGTGGCCGGCAAAGCCGCCGGAGAGGGGTCGGTGGTGCGCGCGGAGGCGGCGCAATATGCGCAGCGCCGCTTCTACCTCGGCCGAACTGCGTTCCTGCCAATTGGTTACAACCGCGTCCGGCCCCTCCGCGAGGAATTGGAACACGAGATTCGCCTGGTCCTGGGCCGAAAGTCCGGCAGTCGCGTTCAGTACGCGTCGCGCCACGCGCGCATTCCAGCTTGCTGCCGCGCGGTTCTGGTAAGGCCCAAAGTATGCCGAATCGTCCGGCCGCAGCCGGCTGCTTGTGCGCACCTTGATGCCCTCCGTCTGGCTGCGCCATACGCGTACATAGGGCTGCATGGGACGATACTGCTGCTGCACGTTGTAGACCGGCTGCAACTCCTGGATCACTTGGGCTTCCCGCAGGAGCGCTTCGAATTCGGAGCCGGTGACTTCGACCTCAATACGGTCAAGCCGCTCAATCATGCCGTCGAAGAGCCGGTCAGGGTTCGAAAGGTGGCTGCGCACTCTGCGCTGGAGCGACTTTGACTTGCCCACGTATAGCACCGCGCCTTCACTATCCCGAAATGTATAGATGCCGGGGAGCGAGGGTAGGAGCCGGATTTGCGCTTGCAGCGCGGCGCGGGGGGCAGACACGCGCGCGTTTTGACCGCTATCCAGCCATGCCAAAAACGTCTGCAAGCTCGCCCCATGCTCAGTAGGAATCTCCTTGAGCAGGCGTGCAAAGCACTGGGCGGTCACGTGGGCATCGATGAGAGCGCGGTGCTTGGGCGCGTCGTTCAAACCGAAGTGACGGGCCAGGCGCTCCAGGCTGGGCCGCTTGAGATCCGGGAATAGCCGTGCGCTCAGCGTCACCGTGTCAATAGTGGGATTGGTGAGCGGGCGCCGCTTTGTCCAGAGCGCTTCGTTGCGCAGGAAGCTGAAGTCGGAGGCGATGTTGTGACCGACAACCGGCACGTGGGCGACAAAGGCATAGAGCTCGTCGAGCACCGGTCCCGCGGTTGGCGCATCGCTCAGCATGTCATCGCTGATGCCGGTAAGTTGCCAGATGCGCTTGCTGACCCGCTGTCCGGGATGTACAAGCGACTGAAAGCGCGCGAGTTCTTCGCCGTTGCAGATTCGCACCGCGCCCAGCTCAATTATGCGGTGACGCCCGGCAATACCCCCCGTGGTTTCAACGTCCAGCACGACGAACACCTGAGCGCCGAGCGCGTCGTCAGTAGGGTTTTGCCACTCTAGCAGTCCCCATTGGCCCGCGGCGTTCCGAGTAAAGCGGCCGTCGGCGACTAGCTTAGCTTCAACGAGACGCAGCAAGGAGTCGGGGAGATCGCCATCCATCTGCATGGCGGCGCGCGCGAGGGCTGTGACGTGCATTTCACTCCCGCCCTGCGCCAAGATGCCGTACGCGCGCTCGACGAGAACCTGGCGGCCAAATACGGGGAGTGCCATTACGGCTTTACCAAGAATGAACGCGGCTTGGAGTCGAGTGAGCGTGTTGAGTTCATACTGTCAGAGGCACTTCCGTTTGTGCGGAGAGTTGCTGCAAGTCCGCGAGCACCGCCGGGTCGATTGGGACACCGTTTGCTGTGCGGTCACTCATGTGCTCTGCTTCGATCTCACCGGGCAGCGTGACGCGGTCGAACCCAGGCGCCAGCGGGAGTTCCCGCATCTCCGTGAGCAGCGCGGCCAGCCTTTCCTTGAATGAAGTGAGATCCACAAAAGCCGCAATGTCAATTGCAAGGAAAAGGTGTGCCACGTCGGCGGGCCGGCTCATGTCGCTGAAGAAGCCGGCGGCATGGACGCCTAAGGTTGCGCCGGTAAGGAGCGAGGTGAAGATCTCAATCATCAATGCGAGTCCGGAGCCCTTGTAGTCGGCCAGCGGACGCGCCCCGCCCTGCCTGGCTAGGGTCGGGTCGGTGGTTGGTAGGCCGTCGGGTCCAACCGCCCAAGAGTCCGGGATGGGTTGACCGCGCTTCTCTGCGAGAACCACGTGTCCCATGGCCACGACGCTCGTCGCCATGTCGAGGATGAGCGGCGCCTCGTGGGTGGGCGCGCCAAAGCAAATGGGATTGGTCCCCAAGAACTTCCTGGCTGCGCCCCAGGGCACCATGGCCGGGCTTGAATTGGTCGTCACAATGCCGAGGCACCCAGCAGCCGCCATCTGCAACGCGTAATCGGCCGCCATGCCAAAGTGGTTGCTATTGCGAACGCCCACCGTGCCAATGCCCTGTTCTCGGGCGAATTGAATCGCCAGTTGAGTCGCATACGTGCTGACCGGCACGCCCAGCCCGTTATCACCATCCACCAGCGCGGAAGCGGCGCGTTGCCGCTCGACGTGAATGTGCGCGTTGGCGTTGACGACGCCGTTGCGAATGCGCTGCGCCAGCGCGGAGAGCCGCGTGATGCCGTGAGTCTCGACGCCGCGTAGGTCGCAGAGCACGAGGTGCCGCGCCGACTGCGCTGCATGCTTCGGTGGAATGCCCTCATGCATGAGCACGTCCCGGGCAAATTGCTCTAGGCGCGCTGCGGGAATACGAGTCGTGGCGGCAGGTGCGTCATCCGTTAGGCTCACGCCTTGGCGACCTCCACCTTGGCGAGCGTTTCCAGCGGCTTGACCACCGCCGTCTGATCTTCATCAGCCAGCCCTTGGGCGATGGCTTCTTCATAGACGAGTTGCGTGAGATTGCTAAGCAGCAGCCGCACGCTGGCTTGCTGGCCGAGTTGCGTGGCCAACCGGAGGTCTTTTACGAGGAGTTTGATGGCGAATGCCGGATCGAAATTGCGCTTCAGAATGAAGTCCGGCATGGCGCGATGCAACATGCGGCTGTCGCCCATGGCGGTGCCCAGCACCTGGTAGGACGTTTCGGGGTCGACACCGTTCTTGGCCCCAAGCACCATTGCTTCTACGATGCCGGCCAAGTTAATGCCAACGAGCAGTTGATTTTGAAGTTTTACCACTGAGCCCGCGCCAAGGGGGCCGACGTGGAAGATATTCTCCCCCATGGCTTGGAAGAGCGGCTCTGCTTTGGCAAAGGCGTCATCGTCTCCCCCAGCCATGATTGCGAGGGTGCCGGCCTCGGCGCCCATGGGGCCACCGCTGATGGGGGCATCGATGAACTGGATGTGCTTTTCGGCGAGGGCGGCGCCAACCTTGCGAGCTGTTGCCGGGTCAATTGTGCTGTGGTCGACGAACACCTGGCCCGGGCGTGATCCGTGTATTGCCCCGGCGTCACCCAGGAAGACCTCTTCCACGTCTTCCGGCATCGAGACGCATGAAAGCACGAAGTCGGCTTGCTCTGCCGCCGCGCGGGGGCTTTCCACCAGCGTCCCGCCGGCGGTAACAAATGCCTCTGCTTTGCTCCGCGTACGGTTATAGACATAGACATCATGGCCGGCGTCGCGGAGATTCACCGCCATGTGCATCCCCATTGTGCCGAGGCCGATAAAGGCTACTTTCATTCTGCGTGTACCTCCTTATTGGAAGATTGGGGTTGCGATTGCAGAGGCTGACTGTTGCTCGCGTCTCGCATCTTGCGCATGCCGGTGTAAAGGTATTCTATGCCGGAGTACACCGTCAGTATGAGGGCAAGCCAGAGCAGGACGTCGCTCACGATACTCTGCCAGAGGATGAGGACGATCAAGGCGAGAAAAGTAACGGCCGTCTTGAGTTTTCCCGCGCGGCCTGCCGGAATCGCGATGCCGCGCTCGGCGGCCTGTGTGCGGAGGCCGGTCACTGCCATTTCGCGACAGACTATGACCGCCGCCCACCAGCCGGGCAATAAGCCTACTTGCACGAGGGCAATCAAGACCACGGCAACGAGAATCTTATCCGCCACCAGGTCTAGCGTTGCCCCGACTGCCGAGACCGTGTCGCTGCGACGCGCAACAAATCCGTCGAGCCAATCTGTTCCCGCCGCAAGTGCGAGCAAGGCTGTTGCCAGCCAATACCATTGGGGCGTGTCCTTACCCCAAATGAGGAGAAACATAATGACAGGGGCGAGCGCAATACGTGCAAGCGTCAACTGCGTGGCAATGCCAACCGGCATATAGAAATCCTCTCGCAGCAGTACACGTATGCTGCTCGCCATGTAGTTCCGTTCTGGTTTCTCACGATACCGTTATTGCGGCGGCGCGGCAACTCCGCTCGTGTGCGCAGGCGAGGTAAAGCCCTGCGGCGGCGAATGCGAAATGGCAAAGACCCGGCGTGCACAGGCACTCGTGTGAACTCTCCCACCGGGTAGAATTATGTCGGCAAATGGCTTGCAAGGCTCCAGCCGGGTGGTCAAGTCGTGGCAAGGCGGGAGAAGATGCTCAGCAAATCTCTTGTAAAGGGGAACGCTCTGCTAAGCGTTCCTTGGTGTGTGCGCACTGCCTCAGGCCGAGTCCGCCCCATCGAGCCAAGAGTAGTGACGCGCTGGGTCAGAAGCCGCGTCCAGTCACGGAAATGGAAGTCAGGGCGAGTGCAAGATGCTGAGGCAGGTCCGATACCGTGGGATTGCCCGCCATGTGCCCGCAAGCGTGGAGCGAGCAAGAAATCGAAATCCGTATAAGCCGGACATTGGTGTTGCTGGGGTCAGGAACAGGATGCCCTTGGCTACTCGAGTCAAGCAATCACGGCGATGGTAACGGCGTGCCGTTGACCGAGATATCAACGTCCCCCTCGTCCGTCTCAATTGCCGCGAACGTCAGTGGGACTCCGGTTTCAACCAGGGGATCGAGTTCACGCCCATTTACGGTTATCTCAACGCCGCCGGTGCGACCAAAGAGGATGGATATACTCTCCTCAGCCTCCCACGTCAGCGGTTCAGTGCCCTGGTCGGTTTCCGGGCCAATAGTCCCTAGATAGACAGTTTCGCCGTCAGCCGTAACTTGGAGCCAGACCCCTTGGGTAGTGGACCGCAGCGTTAGGTTTACGCCGGTGATCGGCGTGGGCGTCGGCGAGGGGGCAGGTGAGGGCGTAGGAATTGGTGTTGGCGTGCGCAGTGGCGGGAGTTCGACCAGCGGCGTCGGTACGCTGGTTGGCGTTGCTTCAGCTTCGGGCTCCAGTAGCGCGGGTCCTGCCGACAAGAATTCCTGGTAGAGGAAGTTTAGGATTACGCCAATTGCGATCACGAGCACGACGGAGAGCAGGAGCTTAGAGCCAAATGACGATGACCGTCTAAGCTTTTCGTCCTGGGGTTCCTGCTCTGAAGGCTCATCACTTTCGCGCTGCTGACGGTCGTAGGCTTCCACCACCTCTTCCGGGACTAGACCCAGGTAGCGGGCGTAGTTGAGCAAAAAGCCCCGCGTGTAGACCGGTGGTGGCAGCGAGCTAAAATCGTCAGCCTCGAGCGCCTGCAACGAGGATCTGCGGATGCGTGTGGCTGCCGCGGCTTCTTCGAGCGAGACGCCTTTTGCTAAGCGCGCCGCGCGCAGCCTTTCTCCCATTTGTTGCGGCTCTTGCATAGACCCACTCCAAGACGGACCTGAAGCTCGCAAACTCGTTAACTAGCAGCGCTGCCCTGCCTATATTGGTGGCTAACCATACCCCTAGTCGAACCGTATTGTACCTGTCTATATTTTAGGCAGAATACCGTGTTCTGTGCATCGGTCAGTAGGCCGCTGCTATCGCACGAAGCCACCCAAGGGCACAGGCCCACATGGCGCGCGAAAGGAGGAATAGACAGTGTACTCTCCAACGCAAACGGACGCGCTTGGACCTGAGCAGCAATTCGTGTGACGGCCTTCTACTACCACAAAGGGATCAAGAGGGTATAATCCCCGATGAACTAGAGAAGTGTGGCAGCGAGAATCTGCCTTACACCTACCGCGCCTCTACCATCCTCTGCCAGGCACATTACGCCGAAAGAAATGCGCGTCGCCTATCCCACCAAAAGGATAACAGAATTGGAAATCTGTCGCGACGGAATCACTCTATTTTTGCTGAAATGTCACTATTCACGTGCAGATTACCATTCAATAGGAGCTCTTGAACTGTTTGGGCATCGTTACGGTTGATGCAAGTAAGCTACTTGCTGATTGCTGCCATTTGGGCAGAGCGAGGAATTAATTGCTAGTAGGTGCAATTGAGTGCTGATTGGCAGGGGATGTCGACAAAGATGATTGCGCATTTTTGGATGGTCGGACACAAGTAACGTCTATAGAGCATATTGCAAAAGGAGCGCAAAATATGGGGCCAGAGATTGATGCGTGGCTGCAATTGCCAGCAGAGAATCTGCGACGTGAGGCGAAAACCCCGGTGTATGTTGTGCCGGATCGGGCGGCGCTCTACGCAGCGTTTGCCCGCGAAATCGCCGATGAGATCAGAGCGCACAACGCCGCCGGCGAACCGACGCGGCTCATTCTGCCTGTGGGTCCGATCGGCCAGTTCCCGGTGCTTGCCGAGATCTGCAACCGCGAGCGCATCTCGTGGCAGAACGTGTGGACGTTCAACATGGACGAGTATTGCGACTGGGAAGGCCGCTCGATTCCGCTCGACCATCCGCTGAGCTTTGAGGGCTACATGCGCCGTGAGTTTTTCGCGCGGCTCGACGCGGACCTGCGCATACCGGAGGACCAGGTCTTCTTTCCACGCATCGAACGCATCGATGAGGTCAGCGAGACCATCGCCGGGCTCGGCGGTATTGACTCGTGTTACGGCGGCATCGGCATTCACGGTCACGTGGCTTTCAACGAACCGCCCATCAGCCGCTTCTATCAGGTGACGCTTGAGGAATTTCGCCAGTCCCGCACCCGCGTTCTGCCCCTGGCCCCAGAGACGATGGTAATGAACTCCATCCGCCGTGTCGGCGGCAATTTCTACACCTTCCCACCCATGGCGATCACCATCGGCATGAAGGATATCCTGGAGTCCCGCCGCATCCGCCTCTACTGCGACGGCGGCGATTGGCAAAAAGCCATCCTGCGCATCACCCTGCTCGGCGACGTCTCCACCCACTACCCGGCCACGCTGCTGCAAGAACACCCGGACGCGATGATCACTACCGACGCCGACACTGCCGCGCCGCCGAAGGGCTAGCAACTGACTCTACCGAAGTAAGGCACTTAGCCAGCGGCGAGAAAATCGGACTTTGGCCAACTCGAAATTGCCGAATTCACTGTTGGCAAAATCGCTCAAGAGTAGAGAGAAAGCGTTCGGCATAGTCCGACTTCCGCCGAACTTTGTCCGGGTCTAACGCCGCGAGGATTTCAAAACTATGCTTACCCTTGGAATACGTGCCCTTGCTTGTACTGCGCGTAGCCTGCCTGAGACCTCTTTTAACGTCTTGCTTGGGGACTTCCTCTACATTTGGGTTCTTTGGAAGCGAATTCTCTTGGAATCCTTGGCGGAAGTAAGACTTAAGGGTGGCAATATCGGCTAGGAACCACGATTCCATTTCCTGCACCATAAGATGACACTGTTCCATTGAGGCTTGATCAGGTCGATCCCAGCCGTCGCAATCCTTGAGGTGCTGCCACGGCTCCGGGTTTTCAATTGGTGCTCTTACAGGACCTTCAGCGTCGACCAAGAGAAGAACAGTGTTCACTCCCCTATTGAGTTCGGTCCTAAAGTAATCAAGTGTATCTTCCCGACTGCCGCAAGCTATAACGCGAGGCATACGCCCAGCGAGACCCGCCTTCCTCAAGAACTTTGTGAAGCCCGCGCGACACGCGCTCTTCAGCGCTCCGCTTTCGCCTCCTCCTTCCACGTATACGTATACGCTCAATAGAGATTTCCCCCAAGTTGTCCGCTTGTCCAGAGCTCCCCTAGGCGATACTTTTCCAACCAAACCTTTAGATCATCTTGGTCGAGGCGGGAAAGTTGCGTGGCGCCGTTGACTTTCTCACAAATCACGACGGCCTCAGGAGTTTCAGAAAGCGCATCCACGAGGATATCGGAGTGGGTTGTGACGATTATCTGGCTGTGTTTCGATGCTTCCACGAGGAGACTTGCTAACCCTGGGATTACATCGGGATGCAAGCCTGTTTCCGGTTCTTCGATGCAGATTACCGACGGACTCTCAGGATGACAGAGCACAGCGAGCAGGCAGAGGTAGCGCAAAGTTCCATCGGATAGGCGAGTTGAAGGCACAGGATGGTATAAGCCTTCCTCGTGGAAGGACATCTGAATACTACCTCCAAGTACCACAGCAAGAATGTCCTGAACTGAGGGGTAGAATTCTTGAAGACGGTCAATTATCCTGGTCTTTATGCTCGGTTGATTTAGCAGAAAGCTCAATACCACTCCCAGGTTCGAGCCATCTTCCATCAGGTAGTCTTGGATGAGGTCAGCTTGTTGAGGCCTTCGTAACGAGGAGTCGTGCCCTAACTGGAATTCTCGGTAGAATCGCATGCGTTCAAAGTGGAATACGAGGAAAGACAGCTCAGCAAGTGAATCAGGATCTCGTCGTTGGGACAGAATTGATTGGTCGGTCTTCAAATCGTCCCGTTTTAGTGGCCGCTCGGATGGAATCTCCCCCTCAACCCTTATCACTGGCTTACCGTCTCGGTACTGGTAGTAAACGGTCGGGTCTTTCCCAGATGCACTTGCGTATGCATCCTCGACGGCTTCATCCTTCAGCACGAAGCGGGCAAAGAACTCGGTAAACGACAGTCGGTACCTTAGAGGCACAAGATTCCAAAGTGCATCAACGGTTACCTCGATTGTCGCGTTACCAAGTTTCGGGGCTCCTTTCCAAAGCCACTCAATGGTACCACCGCCTTTACGAAGCGGATCCTGTACGTCCTTTGGCGTGTTGGCAAGAATTGACAGTGCCTCAATGAGGTTCGATTTTCCTGAAGCATTTGGACCTATGACGACGTTTAAGGGCTCCAAACTAAACTCGGGAGTATCAGGCCCATAGGAGAGAATGTTCTCTAGCCGGATAGACTTAATTACTTTCTCACCGTCCATCAGTTGTTCCTTGCACTTTGTTATTCTGGTTGGGAAGGAGGCAGGGTCTATCCCTAGACTATGTAGCTGAACACATTAACCGACATTACCTATACAATCGTTCTCATACACGGTTGTCAAGGAATCTTAGTCTGCTATGGCAGTGGAGTCTATTTGCTAAGGTGTGTCAAGCAGCTAATTAGTAACTGAACTCGCCGATTGACCTTATGGTGGTATCATCTGTGTACGGAAGAGAAGACACTAGGAGTTCACCTCCCATCAGGGGTAATAGTTCGCCTTCGTCACGAGAAATGTAATTGAGGAGGACACTTTCCTATGGCAGCGCAACAGGATCCGGTTCGGTTTGGCATAATCGGTCTCGGTGTTGGCAGGTCGCGGGTAAAGCAGGCGGCGACTACGGCGGGGGCGGAGTTGGTGGCGGTTTGCGACCTGCAGGAGGAACTGGCGCAGGCGCAGGCGGCGGAGTATGGCTGCGACTGGCACACCGACCACCGCGCGCTGTTGGAGCGGCAGGACATCGACGCGGTGGGCATTTTTACGCCCAGCGGCACTCATGGCGACCTGGCTATCGAGAGTTTGCAGGCGGGCAAGCACACCTTTACGACCAAGCCGATGGACGTCACCACGGCGAAGATCGACCAGGTGCTGGCCGCCGCGGAGGAGAGCGGCCAATTGCTGGCCGTGGACTTCCAACGCCGCTACGAACTGAGCACGCGCCTGATTAAGCAGGCACTGGACGCGGGCAGGATCGGGCGACCGATCTTTGGCGACTTCCGGCTGAAGTGGTTCCGCGCCGACAGTTACTTTGCCGGCGGGAATCCGCCCGGCTGGCGCGGCACCTGGCAGTACGACGGTGGCGGTTCGGCGGCAAACCAGGGCATTCACGGCATTGACCAAACGCTCTGGTTCATGGGGCCGGTGCAGAGCGTGCGGGCGCGCATTAACGTATTCAATCACGACATCGAGACCGAAGACGCGCTGGAGGCGTTGGTGACGTATGCGTCGGGCGCGTGGGGCATCATTCAGACAACGACCACCGTCTTCGGCGGCTTGGGGCACGAGCATGAGATCCACGGCACCGACGGCACCATCCAAATGCGGCAAGAGGACATCACAACCTGGGCCTTTGCCGACGACCCCGACGGCGGCATGCCGGATCCCGCAGATCTGCCGCCCGGCCCCCAGAACATCATCGAGGACATGATCGGCGCGTTGCGCGATGGCAAGCCGGTGGCGTGCACCGGGCCCGAGGGCCGCAGGTCCGTGGCGTTGCTGGAAGCCATGTACACGTCGGCGCGCGAGGACCGTGAGGTTACGCTCTAGAGCGGTCTGATGGCTTGCTGCCACCGGCAGCGTCACGCAGGCTGGCTGCAATTAACGGTAGTGCTTTGCCCTGTGGCTCGGCTGCTACCGTGGTACTATTGCCGCCAAGAAAAACACGATCTCAAGCAAGGATGAATATGCTATGGCATTCCGGTATGCGTTCTGCAATGAAGCCTTTGAAAACTGGGAATTTGGGCGGATTTGCGATTACTTGGCGGGGCTTGGCTATGAGGGTGTCGAGGCCGCGCCGTTCACTTTTGAGCAGTCGGTATTTGACATAAGCGCCGAACAGCGCGCAGGCGCCCGCCAGGCGGCAGCGAACGCCGGACTTGAAATCATTGGCTTACACTGGCTGCTTGTCGGGCCGGATGGGTTGCATCTTACGGATCCCGATGATGCAGTGCGGCAGCGGACCACTGAATACCTGCGGGGATTGATCGCGCTCGGCCACGACATGAACGCGCCGTATCTCGTTTTCGGATCACCGAACCAGCGTAACCTGCCGGAAGGCGTGAGCTACGAGCAGGGCATGGCTTACGCGACTGAGGTATTTCAAGGTGTGTGCGATGAAGCGCAGCAGGCCGGGACCATCATAGCCATCGAACCGCTGGCGCCGCCGCTGTGCCAGTTCATCACCAACGCGGCAGAGGGGGCCGATCTCGTGCGGCGGGTGAATCACCCCGCCTTCAAGTTGCACCTCGACGTGAAGGCCATGGAGAGCGGGGAAGCCGCGCCGCCTGCGGACATTATCCGGGCGCACGCCGGCACGTTCCCGCACTTTCACGCCAACGATGAGAACATGAAAGGGCCGAGCTACGGGGATACCGATTTTGTTCCCATCATGCAGGCTCTGCATGACACCGGCTACGACGGCTACGTCTCCATCGAGATCTTCGAGTTCGAGCCGCACGCGGAAGTGCAGGCACGCGAGGGCATACGCTACTTGCGCGAGTGCGCGGCGCGGGTGGTGAGCGACTGACCGGTTGCGCGCCGCCGCTTGATTGCGGTACGCCGGAAAGAATTTTGGCTCGTTGGACGTATGCGCAGGTTGCAAACCTGCGCTACCGGATGCTAGGGCTCACTCTCCAATAGGCAAGCCGGCCGTCAGCGTAGACTGGTCGCCAGCACTTGGCTTTTTCCCCAAGCCTACGCTCGCAGAGCCCCTTCAAGATAGCTGCGAAAAGCTGCCGGCTCAAAGACAAGCGCATTGATCTCCAGCGAAGGCAAGCGGTAAGGGTCGGAGTCGCGGGTGATGTAGCGGGCGGCGTGAGGCGGGCCGCCGTCAGCCTCGTCCTCTCCAGGCACGCCGACCAGGTCCGCGTAGCGGGTTTTCTTGCCGTCAACCTGGTACTCTGCACCAACAATCCACAAACGCCCAAAGCGGTAGCGCGCCTTCACTTCGCGCTCCGCGGCACTGCTCCAACTCGTGCCGGTAAAGGCAAAGTCCTGCGGCGTAATGCCGAGATGACGCTCAATCATCGCGTCACACTGCGCGAGTTCGGCACGTAACTTCTCGCCGCTGGGGTCTTCCAGACTGAGTTCGGACAGGTTGGGGTGGGTAACCGTGTGCGCGCCAATCTGCCAACCGGCCGCCGCCAGTTCGCCGGCTTCCTCCCAGAGCAGATACCGGCGCTCGGCAAAGTCGGGCACGCCCGCGCGGTACATGTCGTCCAGCATGCCGGTGTTGAGAAAGAGGTTCGCCGTGTAGCCGTGGCGTTCCAACGCAGGCAAGACCTCGTGGCGCATGGACTTCATGGGATGATCGAAGTCGAACATTATCGGCCGTTCCGGCAGGGCGCCGCCGTGCCATAGCCATGCGGCCAGGTCGTCGTAGCTGATGGACTGGAAGCCCAGTTCGTGCGCAATCGCGACAAGCCGGGCGAAGTGTTCCAGCGTGAGACGATTGCTATGACCTGGGAACTGATCGGTACCGTGGGACATGGTTATTGGAATCCTCATGTACACCGCCTCCTGAATCCTTGACGGCTGAACTTTCTATCAGTGTACCGGACACGTTGGCGCCACAGATCGTGCTGAGCTCTCCTAAGCAAGCTGAAGGGTCGAGGCAAGCTTGGCGCTACGCACTGCTGGATTCTTCCGCCGTCAACGCCTAGCTTTCGGAAGTGTTGCGAGATCATGCCAGCGACAAGCCTACCGTAGCGCTCGGCGCCTCTTCCTTACAGTGGCCCTAACGCCGCAGGGTGTATAATCACTTCTAATCGAGCAGAGGCAGCGTTTATGAAAAGAAGGATCACGTAATGCCAAATAAGAAACTCATAGTGCATGCCGGTAACCACGACCGCAATGAGTGTCCCGTATGGGCAGCCGTTGACGGACTAGACCCCGCCGGAAGTTACGTCGCGCGCGACGACGTAACCGGCGCTGAGTTGCCCGCGCAGGTTGTGGCTTGCGCTTCCGGCGCAAAGCTGGTGTGGGTAGTGCCTGAACTGGCGGCGGATGATTCGCGCACCTACACTGTGCAAGCAGGATCTGCGGCAGGCGGTGTTTCGGTGACAGATGGTGAGCACGGCGTGGATGTTGCTTGCGGCGGTGCGCTCTTCACGACGTATCGCTATGCCGAGCCGGTGGTAAAGCCCTATCTGTACCCGGTTATCGGGCCTACCGGCGAGGGCATGACGCGCAACTACCCTATGATCCCGGATGTGCCGGGCGAGAAGCACGACCACCCGCACCATAAGTCCATCTACGTCTCCCACGGCGAGGTGAGCGGCGCCGACGTGTGGAGCGAAGTTGAAGGCCACGGCTACCAGCGGCACACCGGGTTCTCGCCGGGGTATGGGGATTGTGGCGGGCACGTTAGCGGTCCGGTGTTGGGCGCAATCCGTTCGACGAACGATTGGGTTGGCGCGGACGAGGGGAAAGTAGTGGAAGACGAACGACGCTTCACGTTCTATCCCTTGCCATCCGGCGCGCGCTTGATCGACGTTGAAATCACGTTCCGCGCCACGGCGGGGCCGGTCCACTTTGGCGATACGAAAGAGGGCGGCATCATCTCGCTGCGCGTCGCGACCAGCATGGATGCGTCCGATGACGGCCGCATGGAGAACGCCATCGGCGGCATCGGCGAAGCGGAGTGTTGGGGTAAGCGGGCACAGTGGCTCGACTATACCGGTCCGGTGAAGGGAGAGACGTTGGGCTTTGCCGTCTACGACCATCCCTCCAGTTTTCGCCACCCCACCTACTGGCACGCGCGCAACTACGGCCTCTTTACGGCTAATCCCTTCGGATTGAGCGATTTCTACGCCGACCCTGGCGTCGACGGCAGCCACGTGCTGCCTGAAGGCGGCTTGCTGCGCTTCAAATACCGCATCTACGTCCACGCCGGTGACACCGCCACCGCGCAGGTGGCCCAGCGGTACCACGATTACATCACGCCGCCTGAGGTCGCGGGAGCCGAGTAGGTCGACCGAGTCCGGTGTTCTGCGAAGGGACGTTGCAGGTTTTCGTCTCCCAAAGGAGCGCCCTACCGTAATCATCCGTTGGCGTTGCGCGCGAGCGCTTTCTGAACTACAGAAGAATTGACTGTGGGTGAGATGAAAGTCGGCCCCAGGCGGGGCCGTCGAGCACACGCACCCTTCGATTTAAGGGAGTGATCCGCGGACGCGGGTATAGAGCTTGAACGCCACGCCAAGCTGGAGCGGGCCAATGAGTTTACCTGTCCTCAGATTCTTCCAGCGGTCTGATTTCGCTGCAGTTCTCGCACGCCGCAACTTTCGCTACCTTCTTGCCGCGTACATCGCCAGCGGTGTGGGCAACGGCGCCCTTTTCTATGGACTGCTGCTGCACTTGCTCAGAGAGGAAGCGCGCATAGCCCCCGCAGATCTGCTCATTGCCGCCTCCATCTATCCAATACTCGTTGTGAGACCCCTGGCCGGTCTGCTGGCGGACCGCGTAGACCGCAAGTTACTCATGCTCTACGCGCAGGTAGCGCGGGTGTTTGTGCTGGCGGTGCTCATGATAGTTGGCCACTTGGGGTTATTGAACGGGATTCTTTTAGCTGTTGGCGCGTTCCTGCTGGTTACGGCGGGGGAGTTTTTCTCCGTGGCCCGGAGCGCCATGCTGCCGAGTCTCGTGGCGCGGCATGAGTTGGTGGCCGGGAACGCTGCACTGTCGGTGCACTTGATAAACCGGCCAATCTCAATGGCCGGAGGTACTGTGGCGGGATTTCTGATCACCGCTTTCGGAGGGCTCAACGCCCTTGGCGCTGCAATTTTCTTGTACGGACTCGCGGCGTTCTTGATTAGCGCCATTGACGCGCCGGGGCACGCGGGTGTCTGCCGTGGGGTGGTCTCCGATGTCCGGCCGCATGTGAGGCTGGTGGCGATGGCGCTAACGGCGCTGCGGGATCTGGCGAATTCGTTGACTTTTGTAGTCAAGGCGCCTTTGCTGCGGGCGGCCGCCGTCGCTTGGGTGATACTCGATGCGCTAGTGATTTCAGCCTTACCCGTAGTGGTAGCGAGGTTTATAGACGATACGCTAAGGGGGATTTCGGTGTCGATCTGGGTGGGTCAGTCTGCCATAGCGGTTGGGACGGTGATTTGCCTCCTGGCGATTCCCTGGGTGTCCAGGAGAATTGGCGACGGGAAGACAGGCTTGCTGGCGCTCTTGGCTCTTGGCGCTTTGTTCGCAGTGATGGCTGCTCTGGGAGGGCTGTGGCAGGGCGTGGCAATCTTAGTCGCCCTAAGTGTGAGGGGAGCGGCGACACTGCCCCTCTGGAGCATCGTGCAAGCAGAGTGTCCTGACCACCTACGTGGCCGCGTGTTGGCGAATATTGGCACCGTCGGCCTGATTCTTGCGGTACTTGGGTCATTTGCGTTCACGGCATTCATCGATTTGACAAGCCTTCGCACCGGTCTCATGGCTGCGGGCGTGGTAGCAATCACATTGAGTCTCGCGCTCCTGAGAGTGGACGAAGTCCGTCAGGCGCGGCTTGCCGCAAACCCGCCGGCGCACCGTGAAGCCTAGCCGGTAGTACTCGCTGTAGGTGCGGGAGACTGGCTAAGATGGGAGAGCCGAGAGGTGTATGCCCGGCAAGCCTTTCTAGCAGATGGATCTCTGTGTAATGCTGCTTCTCGCCAGCCGTTGGCATCCGGACGCGTGTAAGAGTGGTAACGCCCTTGCGCAACCTAGTTGGCCGCCCAATCCCGCGCACGTTCGACCGCCCGTTGCCAGGTGGCGTAGCGGGATTCACGCTCGTCGGCGCTGATTTGGGGCTCGTAGCGGTGAGCCACACGCCACTGCGTTTTTACAGTTTCGGTGTCCGGCCAGAAGCCCACGCCCAGCCCAGCCAGGTACGCCGCGCCGAGGGCCGTGGTCTCGGTAATCGAGGGCACGACTACCGGGATACCGAGTAGGTCGGCCTGTGTCTGCATGAGCAGGGCGTTGGCGACCGCGCCGCCGTCGGCCCGCAGTTCCTGCAGCGCGGCACCCGACTCCTGTTGCATGGTCTGCACGACGTCGCGGGTTTGCAACGCGATTGATTCTAGAGTGGCGCGCACGATGTGCGCCTTCGTGGAACCCAGGGTGAGGCCAAGGATGGAGCCTCGGGCGTTGGGATCCCAATAGGGCGTGCCCAGGCCTGTGAAGGCGGGCACCACGAACACACCACCGGAGTCGTGGACCTGCCGTGCCAACTCCTCGCTCTCTGCTGCGGTGGCAATAACGCCCATTTTGTCGCGCAGCCACTGGATTGCGGCGCCCGCCACGAAGACCGACCCTTCCAGCGCGTAGGCGGTGCGGTGCGACGAGGCAGCCACTGTTGTCAGCAAGCCTGACCGCGATGGCGTGGCGTGCTCACCCGTGTGCGAGAGCAAGAAGCAGCCGGTGCCGTACGTGTTCTTGGCGTGCCCGGGCTGCCAGCACGTCTGGCCGAAGAGCGCCGCCTGCTGGTCGCCGGCGATGCCCGCGATCGGAACCGCAGCGCCGAACACCGCCGGATCAGTGTTTTCTATAAATCCTGACGACGGTACCACGCGCGGTAACGCCGCCCGTGGAATGCCAAAGAGCGCGAGCATGTCCTCGTCCCATTCGCGCGCATGGATGTCGTAGAGCATGGTGCGGGAGGCGTTGGTCGGGTCGGTGACGTGCTGGGCGTGACCCGTGAGGTTTGCAATGAGCCAAGAGTCCACCGTGCCCAGACAGAGGTCGTTCCGCGCCGCCAACTCGCGGGCACGCGGCACGTTTTGCAGAATCCACTCGAACTTGGGACCTGAGAAGTAGGCGTCCAGCACCAAGCCGGTCTTCTGCCTGACCATCTCGGCCAAGCCCTGCGCTTCCAGCTCCTGGCAGCGGGACGCCGTGCGGCGGCACTGCCAGACGATGGCGTTGCACAGGGGTTCACTGGTGGAGCGTTGCCAGGCGAGGCTGGTTTCCCGCTGATTGGCGATCCCGATTGCCGCAATCTGCTCTGGCGCGACCGCCGCTTTGCGCAGCACCGCTTGGATGCATTCATGCTGCGATTGCCAGATAGCGTTGGGATCGTGCTCCACCCACCCTGCCTGTGGGTAAATCTGCGGCAGTTCCTGTCCGGCGCTGGCGGCGATCTGACCGGCGGCATCGAAGAGAATGGCCCGCGAAGAGGTGGTCCCTTGGTCAAGGGCGAGTATGTAATCGCTCACGCTATTGCCACTCTTAATTCAGACTCCGGGGCGCCTGTTACCGTCACTCCCGCGAAAACCGGAGTCCAAGGGCTCTGTGGGGCCGAAGAATGCAAGTCAATTGGAGAATTACGAGTCCTCACACGGTAGCCGCATTCTCAATCCGAAGTTGCTGGCCGTCGTGCACAGGCAACGTAAACCGAATTCGTCCTGCTTTAATTGCCGTTACGTCGTTCACCGGCGCGCCATCGCTCGCAACCACCGAATTCTGCCATGTGGCCGGCACATCCAGCGTGAAGGTGAGTTCCCGATTCTGCACGCGCTCCGGGATTCTGGGCGCTTCCATCCAAAACTCGATTGCCTCCTCAGTGGCGCGGTACCCGCGTGGATGAGCGGCGCGGCGCATCAGGATGTAGTCGATCACCTCGTCCGGCGTCGCAAGCCACACGTCGCCGACTTCTGCAACTTTCGCAAAGCGCTCGCCGAGCAGCGCGGGCGTAATGTCGCGTTCCGAGTCCTCCGGATCTGCGGAGACCACGCGAGCGCTATCGACCAGCCACCCCTCAGAATCCCATGCTTGGTGCAGCCGCCAGTAAGGATCGTAGGTCCGCGCAGGCAGGGGGACGCCTTCTACCGTGTAGAGCGCTGAGCGACCCAGCGCATACAGGTCCTCGTCGACGTGGTTGTAGTTCAGGCGGTCTTCCAATGTGAAGACCGCCAAGAGACCGGCTGCCTGCACCTCTTCCGGTAGAATTCCATGATGATGATCTATGGTCGGCACCGCATGGACTGTGACCGGCGCTCCAACCAGCCGCTCTAGCGCTTCCCGCGATGCCTGGGTTGGGATGCCTCTTGTGGGCTCCCCGTCACCGTTGCGGGACTGCTTGCGCGTCGGGCCACATCCGGCAACGCTCCAGCCGTGGCGCTGGAGTTCCCGCAACTCGTCAATACTCAGAGTAGGTGCGTGTTTCCGGCCGCCGGAGTCACTCTGGCCGTCGCCACTTGATTGTCCCTCCGCGTCGAGGGCTACCGCACCGGGTATGGCATGCCGGCGGTGCAACGGTAGGGCGAACTCCAACAGGGAGTGCACCGCTTCGTCATAGGTGATGGAATAGACCCAGCGCCAACCGTGCTTCCAAGTATCTACGCGCAGCATGCGGCTTCTCCTCAATGACTAGTGGCGCGATCTTGCTACAAGACTAAACGGCATTCAAGTCCCTCATTCCCAAGAAATCCGGAAGCCATCTCTTGCGTGACACGTGGACACCTGCATTCGAGGAAGTGACCATTGCGACCATATGCCACACAAAAACGTTGACCTTAACTATAAAGGAATGTCCTGCTTTTTTCGCACCACCTAGAATAGAGAAAAGTCACGATCCTCTAGACTGAAGGAGATCCTGGATGCCGAACCTAGAATTGAATACTCGTTTTCTCATCCACGAACCGCACTCTATCGACTTACCTTACCGGGAGGAGCATTTTGGCTTCAAGTACGCCCCGGTCAGCATTCCGCCATCCCAAGCCGCCATTGTCTTGGTGGACTGCTGGGACGAGCCTACCATCGAGAGTCACGGCGAGCGCTCCGCCCAGATCTGTCGAGACCTCATGCGGCCCTTGCTGGACGTGTGCCGCGCGCTGGAAATTGCCGTGGTGCACGCGCCGTCGCCGCCGGTGGCGCAAAAGTTCCCGCAATGGTTATGTTACGCTGGCGAGAGTGAACTCAATCCGCCGTCAAAGTCCGTTGCGGACTGGCCGCCGCCAGACTTCGCGCTACGGCAAGGCAGGTGGGCAAACTTGGAAGCGCATTATGGCGAGGAGTGGCTGCCCTTGCGCCGTCAACATGAGGAAGCACGGTCAATTGATGAAGCCGTGTGGCCCACGGGAGAAGACTTCGTAATCGCTACCGGCGCGCAACTGCACCGCCTGTGCCGGGACAAGAAAATCCGCTATCTCTTCTACGCGGGCTTTGCGGCCAACTACTGCGTGCCGCACCGCGACTATGGCGTCTTCGCCATGCGTGAGCGCGGCTACTGCATCATCGTTTTGCGGGACTGCACGACGAGCATCGGCGCGCCCGGACTGCCGCACAACTTCTGTACGGAAGAGGTACTGCATCACCTTGAGTCGCGCAGTCTCGCGGGTTCGATCACGGCAGAGGAGTTCACGGCGGCGGCAGAACCCTTGATGGCAGCAGCCGAGACAGATTAAGAAAAAGAGGGAGGCAACGCCCCCGTGCCTCCCTCTTCGGTGGTTTACTAGCCTACGTGTCTTTGGGTTCCAGGCCATGTGTAGGGGCGGTTCGCGAACCGCCCCTACGTAGTTCCCATCAGTTACTTGCCCCCACGCATCGCTCGGACGCCATAGACTGCGAACAAGGCCTCGTCCGAAGCCTATGCGTTCTCCTTCTTCCAGTCCTCAATCGCCTGCTCGAGCGCCGCGAACGAGTTATCCACCGCCTCTTCCGACGTTAGGTTGTCCTCTTCCCGGAAGTGCGGTCGCAGGTGCGTATTGAGGGCGCCCGTGAAGTTGCGGTACGCCGGGTGCGGCCAGAACGGCGTGGCATAGCCCGCGCTGCGGGCGAATGACAACTGGTTGGCCGGGTGCGGATTGTCTTCCGGCGGGCCGAAGGCATGTTGTGACGGGATGTGTACCGGAATCGCATGACCGCGCTGGCCCATCCACTCCTGATGGGTGGACTTGGCGAACCAGACGACGAGCGTCTCCGCATCCGGATTCGTGCTGCTGTCCAGCACGAAGTGCTCTTCCTGGCCCATAAACGCGCCGCGCGTGCGTCCGCCGCCAATTTCAAGATAGGGCGGCTCGATGGAATCGAATCCGAATTGGGCTTGCTCGCGTGTTGGCGTGATGCCCCAGGTGCCGAAGATCACCTGGCTGAGTTGCTGATTGTTGAACGCGTTAATGGCAAAGCCGCTCAGGTCGATGTCTTCGTTGTTCGGACCCGGAGCCGCGCCGCGCCTGGTCCACGCATCCTTGATCATGCGCACCATGTGCAGCGCGATTTCGCGGTCGGCAGCCAACTCGCCGTCTTCGTCGAGCATGCCCGCATAGACGAACGGCAAATACTGGGGGATATAAGAACTGGTGCTGATACCCCAAGCAGTCGTCTTCTCCTGCCCCTGGTTGAGGTGCGCCGTCAGGTCTTCGGCATCGCTTAGCACTTGCTCCCACGTGGTGTCGTCCGTTGGAGGATTGAGGCCGGCGGCAGCGAATTGATCTTTGTTGTAGAAGATGCTCGTGGTGTTGAGACCGTACGGCACGCCGAGCAGTTTGCCCTGCCAGGTATTGCCCTTGATCACGGGCTCCACAATCTCGTCAATATCTACGCCATGCGCCGCCAGTATCGGGCGGTGGTCCCTGACGATGTCGGCCACCTGATGCGGCGCCACGCCCCACCAGCAGACGTCCGGCGGGGAACCGGCTGCCAAGAGCGCCGGCAGCTCTCCCGGCGGGTAGCCCAGCTTCCAGGCAATATCGACTTCGGGATGTTCCGTGTCGAAGAGTTCGAGCGTGGCCGCCGTCTTGGCGATTGTGTCCTCACGCTGGCTGATGAGCAAGGCCACCACGGGCGCGTGCTCCATCATCTGCGGCTGCTCCGCCTCTTCTTTTGGTGCTTCAGCATCCTGCTCCATGGGCGCTTCCGCCATCTGCACCTGGCCGCAGGCAGCCAGAACCAGCCCGGCAGAGCCGATAGCCGACGCGCCAAGTAGGTTACGTCGTGAAAAACGGTTGGCTTCTTTCATCGTTGCTCTCCTCTGTGCCATTGCTCACTCCTCGGAAACGGCAGCGGACGACTGCAAGCCATTCCCTGCTGTGTCAAGAAGTGTACTTCTCACAAATGCCCAATGTCAAGCAAGAACCATGTGCTGTGGGTCCGATATGCTGCCGCAAGTGTGAGATCTGATAGGACTGCGGCTGCATTGTGGTAGGCGCCAGGCTGTGCAGAGAGTCAGAATTGGGCGCATCTTGGCAGGGCATTGCCGTTTCGTGGGAGCCGCACTATGTGCGCGTGGAGTGCGGTCTGGCTAAGCCTTGCGCATAGCCAGGATGCGCGCCATGTTGCCGCCCATGATGAGCGCGGTTTGCGCATCAGTGAGGTTCGCCGCCCGTATCTTCCCTATGCCGGCAGTAAACGATGTATCACAGCCAAAGAGCACGCGTTCGGCCCCGACGACGCGCACGGCCATCGCGACCATGCCGCTATCGAAGACGCTGCCGCTGGTGTCCAGGTAGAGGTTTGGCGTGGCGCGCGCGGCTTTGATCGTCCACTCCCAGTCACCGCCGCCGCCGATGTGGGCGACTATCAGCACCGCCTCAGGGTAACGCGCGGCCAGCGTGGCAAGGTCGCCGCTGTCTGAGATGTTGGGCTGCTGGGGTATCGGCCGGTGCGGATGTCCGGCGTGATGCAAAATAGGCACGCCGAGCTCGATAGCGAGTTCGACGATGGGATAGAGGATGGGATCGGTGCACTTGTATTCGTTGTAGAGCTTTACGCCTACGAAGCCGTGCTCTTCCACGTAGTAACGAATCTCGCTCAGGGCTTCACGCGTGTAGCCGGGATTCACGTAGCAGTAGCCCCGCACCTTGCCGGGAAACAGTTGGGTCGCGGCAGCCATTTGGCGGTTGCACTCTTGGAAGTCCGCGAGTGGGGCGGGCATAGCAGTGGTCAGGATTGAAGCGCAACTCACGTCGATGCCGACACGCTCCGCGGCAGCGATGAGCGCTCCATCATTCCGGCCCCAGATCCGCGTGATGCCGGTGTGTTCGCCGGTTAGGTGCGCGTGACAGTCGATTACCATTGGCATTTCCCTTACTCTTGCTTCAGGCGTAGGCCAAGCTTTGTGCCGCTGGCAGCACGGCTAGAGACTGCCGAAATCCCAAGCGCCACACTTGGCCCAAGTCTCCCCATCGCCCTACCTCCACCCCCTGCAACTGTGGAATGATCGGGATTCCGGAGAAAACAGATTCCGGTTCCGGCTTTCGCGGGAATGACGGGGAGAAGAAGCATTCTGAAGCGACACAGGCAAGTCTCCCCTCCACTTACTGTAACGCAGCGGCTTGTACCTCGAATCCTCAAGCTAACGGGATCGGAATGTCGTTTCAAGATAAAGCACTGTGCCATTCACTCAGGGAGTTTTCCCGGGTGAACGGCACAGTAGCCTCTTCTTCGCTTGACGGAACAGTGAAGTTCCCTAGGCGCAGCCTATTTACGCAGGCGCTTAGCGCGCTGCGCGCAAGAGCTCAATTACAGTTGGTCGGCATACGTATTGAGGACCTCTTGCACACGATCGGCGTGCTCCTTATTGGCCTCTTCGGGCGTGATCTCCTTGGCGTAGGCCCTAAACCAAATGTCAATGTTGATGCCGATGATCTCATCGTTTCCGGGGATAACCGGCACCCACTTGGCGAGCTCTAACTCTGCCAGGTAGGCCTCAGCCTCAGGCACCTGCTCCAGGTAGCCGCCGTATGATGCTGACTGCAGCGCGGGGATGTAGTCGCCGGCGCCAACCGACCAGCGCAGGTTGACGTCTCCGCCCAGGAAGAACTCGATGAGGGAGAAGCCCCCTTCGGCATTGGCAGCGCCCTGCGGCTGTGCCAGTGCCCAGCCACCTTGGTAGTTGGTCGCCACGCCATCCGGCGGCAGCGGCATGGGCGCCGACATGAAGTTCACTTCGGATTCCCACGTCTTGCGATACGTGGCGGCATACCAGTGGCCGCCGATCATCTGCGAGACACCGCCGGTGGTGAAGGCATCGTTGCGATCGGGCCGCTGCTGGCCCAGGAACTCATCGATCCGCACGTTGCCGCCGCAAAGGTCGACCATGTTGATCATGAACTTGAGCGCGGTCACGCCCTTATCGTTGTCAAAGTTGACCATCTTGTTGTCGGGCGTGAGGTATTCGCCGCCCTGCTGCCAGAAGTGGATATACCACTGCAAGCCGACCGGCGGATTGCCTGGCGGGCCGGTGGAATAGCCAAGCCGCTCGATCACGCCGTCCTGTCCCGCTTTGTGGAGCTTGAGCGTCGCCGATTCCAACTCGTCCCAGGTGGTGGGCGGACGTTCCGGATCGAGGCCCACTTCTAGGAAATGGTCCACGTTGTACATGTACGTGCGGGCGTCGGTATGCAGCCCTACCCCATAGATGTTGCCCTTCCAGGTGCAGTCATCCCGCAGCTTGGGCCAGAGATCGTCCCAGCTAAACGCTGAAGTCGCCTTGATGTGGTCGTTCAGGTTCAAGAGGAACCCCGGCGCGGAGAGCTGGCCCGCCAGATAGCGGTCCATGTAGAAGACGTCCGGTGGGGCGCCGGCCGCCGCGGCGGTAATGAGCTTCTCTTTGCTGCCGCTGCCGATGTGAGTCGGCGTGAGCGCCAGGTCGACGTTGGGATTCGCCTCCTGGAACTCGTTAAGGAGGTCGTTGCCAATGTGGCCTTCCAGCAAGAAGTCCTGGTACGTCCAGAACTTGACTTCGGCGGGGCCCATCATCTCTTCGGATTTGGCCTCGCCCATGTCATCATCGGCCGGAGCATCAGCCGCCGGGGCCATTGCGCCGCCTGTGGCGCAGGCGGCAAACAGGGCTGCGCCGCTAAACGCGCCCGCCGTGCCAATGAGCATTCTGCGTGTAAATCGGGTCTCCATCGGTCTCCTCCTCTGATTGAAACCGTATTTGCACTCCACAAACTATCCTGCCAAAGAGCTTTCCACACCCTTCAGTGTCATACTTGCTTTAGCGCAAGTAGTATAGCATGGGCTAGGCCAATTGCCAAGACACTCTGTTGTGCAACACATTAGGAGTCACCCAATGTCTCGCCGAATGGAGTGAGGGGTTTTAAAATACACTCAATCGGACAATGCCCAGATGAATGTAAAGCGTAGACAACTCGGCTTCGCTTGAACAGGATGTCCGCTATGCGGCCCATTCACAGGCAAGAGTCGGAGCAGAGAAGTCGCCACAGTCGTAGGGGCACGACATGTCGTGCCCCTACCTTATCCACGCACTTGAGCTACAAAGCCTGGGCGCCCGCTTGCAAGAGAAGGTAAGGCTGCGCGCGCCATGTATCCCTGCACTCTATAGCGGATCGGCAAAGGCACGAGTATCCATGTCCGGGCCGTCGTAGTCGTCCAGGTAGTTCATTTCGCCGGTCAGCGGCCAGTGGTAAGGATCGGGCGGCTGCACGTGCCGGGTCCACTGCACCATGAGTTCCAGGTCGGCCGCCTTCCGCTCCAGTTGGCGGGCGATGCGATCGGGATTCCAGTCCACGTGTACTTTCGAAAGCAGTTGCTCTTGGATATAGCGGTACTGCGGATCGCCGGCCAGGTCGGTCGTCTCGTGGGGGTCGTCCTGCAGATTGAAAAGTTGCGTCGGCTCGCCCAAGTAGTAGTTCAGCTTCCAGGGGCCGCGCCGCACCATGCGCTGGAAGCGTCCGTGAGGCGCGTACTCTGCTAACGCCTGGTCCTTCCAGGCAACGTCCTCGCCGCGCAGTACCGGCAGCAGGGATTCGCCCCGCGCCTGCGGCAGCAGCGTCGCGCCGAGCGCATCGAGCATTGTGGCAACCACGTCCACGGTGCTGGTGGCCTGGGAGAAGCGCGTCCCCGCCGGCAGCTTGCCGGGCCACGAGAATATGGCCGGTACGCGGATAGAACCCTCGTAGAAGGTCTGCTTGAACCAGAGGCCGTGCTCGCCTACCTGGTCGCCGTGGTCGGAGGTGTAGACAACCAGGGTGTTGTCCGTCAAGCCGTTGGCCTCCAGGGCGTCGAGTATCTGGCCGATCATAGCGTCCATGCGGTCCACCAGGGCCCAGTAGGCCGTGCGCGAGCGCATTACCTCGTCGTCGGTGGCTTTGTCCAGCCCGCATTGCTCGCGCCACCAGCCGATGTAAGGATGAGGATCGCTGGGCGGATTGGGATGGGTCGGCGGCGGCACCTTGCCCCAGTAGCGGTCGTAGTCTTGCTTGCGCGCCACGTAAGGCTGGTGCGGCAGCAGGTAGCCGACCGTCAAACAGAACGGCTCCTTGAGAACACCGGCGCGCCTTTGCCAGCCGAGGCGATTGAGCACGTCCACCGTCGCGGCGGTGGTATCCTCATCGATCACCTCATAGCCGCTCTGGCCGGCGCCGGACCGCTCCAGCGCCACGTGATAGGGACCGGCGGTGCCGCTACCCAGCATGCCCAGGTCTATGCCGCGGCCGCCGGGATAGTTGGGCGTGGCGTCACCACCGAGCCGTTCGGCAAAACCGTGGTGCTGGTCTGCACCCACGAAGTGCATGCGTCCGATGAGCGTAGGTCGATACCCCGCGGCCCCAAGAGCATGGGCGAACGTGGGAATGCCGTGATCGAGGATGTGCCGGTTATCCCAGGTCTCGATGTCGGTGGGGTACTGCCCGGTCATGTACGACATACGCGCGGGCACGCAGAGCGGCGCAGTGCAATAGAGATTGTCCAATACCACGCCGCGCTCGGCCAGGCGGTCCAAATGCGGCGTCTGCACCACTGGATCCCCATAGCAGCCCGTCACCATGGGATTGTGTTGATCGGAGATGATGAAGAGCAGATTGGGACGTTGGGGAGATGATTCTGCGGACATACGCACACTCCTTGGGGGATTCACCTGTGCATTTCATGCGGGACTGCCGATGCGCCGATACCTTACGGGCGCTCCCGCCGGTACCGCACATCCGGCTCGATAGTAGCATAGCCAGCGCGGCGGGCAGGAGGCGGCTCGTAGCCAAGCCCTGCGCCCACCCGCCGCACTCCGGCGGTTTGCCTTTGCTTCTCAGCAATCAGCCCGCATCCAAATTCCAGTCTAAGCATAACGTGTACGCATGCCCAGCCAGCAGGCCTTACCGACCACAAGGCCGGCAATCACCCGCCGCTAGCCGCCCAGATTGCTCAGGAACGTATCCATGATGGTCTGCAGTTCCACTTCGGTATCCCGCAGGGTTTCCTCGATGGTCTTCTCGCCGCCGAGCGCCGTGGGCACCACTCGCAGCGTCGCCCCAAGCATTTCCGGCGCGCCGGGTGCGGGGATCACGAACCGCCGGTTTTCCATCATTTCAGCGGTGATCAGGAGGAAGGGATCGTTCTGATGGTATTCCTCGGACCGGGCTACGTCAGCGCGAATTGGAAGCGTGTTGAAATTATGCGACCAGCGCACGTTTACGCTGCCGCTGCCGAAATGCTCGAGAAACTTCCAGGCGCTCTCCGGTTGCCCGCTCTGCGTCGTGAGAATCCAGGTATGGCAACCGCCGTACGTCGTATGCCGACCCTCAGGCGGTTTGGGCCAGTGGGCAAAATGATACTGCACGTCCGGCACGTCTCTGCGCATGATGCCGTGGAGCGTGCTCGGCCAGTAGAGGTTGGCAACGTGGCCGTCGTAGAAGAGGAGATGCGGACGCGTATCTTTGCGGAAGTCCTCCAGCGCCTGCCAGCCGCCCTGCATTTCGTAGATCTTCATGAGCCACCGCAGGCCCTCGATGCCCTCCGGCGTGTTGATGGTTACGGTGCGTCCGTCATCGCTCAACGTCTCGCCGCCCAATTGCCACATGGGCACCATCCAAATGCTATTGATCTGCCAGAGGGGCGCAAACGCAACCAGTTCGGTCGTATCGCCGCTTATCCTGGTGAGCTTGGGGATAGCCGCTTCGAGCTCTTCCCAGCTCTGCGGGGGGTTTTCGACATCCACGCCATTCTCAAGGTAGACGGTATCGTTCATGTAAACCGGCCGCACGTCCGGGCCGAACGGCATGCCCTGGATTTGACCTTCCCAGGTTAGGTCGCGCTGAAGCGAGGGCCAGATGTCATCCTTGCGCACGATGTCCGACACGGCCATGAATGGATCGAGCGGCTGCCCGATCTCCAAGGCGGCGAGGGTCTGCGCCTGCCACGAGCCGGACTGGCCAATATCCGGGCCGCTGCCGGCAGCCATGGCGGCCTGCAGTTTAGTGACGCGGTTGCCCTCGGGGATGGTCGAATCTACGGTAAGCCCGGGATTCTGTTCCTCGAACTCCGCCACGACCTCAGCGCCCAGCCCCTCGCTGAGCGTCCAGAACGGCACGGTGAAGATCGTGATCGCGTACGGCTCAGGCGCGGGCGCTTCCGTGGGGGCCGGCTCTGCCGCGGGTTTCTCTTCCATGGTCTCCGTCGGCACGACCGCGGTCCCACAGGCGGCTAGGAGGCTGGCCGCTCCGGTTAACATTGCACTACGGAGAACTGTTCTACGACTAGCTTTGCTGCTCATTGTGAACTCCCCTTGTCGCTCTTACCGGCGCTATTCATGACGCCGGACACGCGCGCCATCTTCCGCTACCTCGGAATTAGCGCTTCCCGCACATCGGAACTGTGAGAATCCTAAGGCCGATCGCCTGCCGTCCTTCCCCCTTTCTCCAAATGATATGCTTGTCAAGCTTCTAACACACTGGCGCCGAAGCCCACTGGATTGGGCAGGGCTTCTAATTCGGCCGGGTTCGCCCTGCGGCATGCCACGACGATGGCGTGACGAGTGCAATTGTATGCGGCAATCCCGCTATAAGCCCAGAAACTCTTGGTCACCGGTTCAGCGGGTCTGGGCACCGTCTCCTGCGCGGCAGGGGCATCCTCCAATCTGAAGGTATTGACGGCTTCCTCCATGCACAAAAGGATTCCATAGTTTTACCTATTAGTCAATTCTCTTGGCAAGTGTTCTGCCAATGTTAGAGCAGGTGGCTGGGTAAGATGCAGACGGCTCACGCATCAGGGAAGAAGGGAACGCCCACGCTGCTCACCACCCCGGTAGCGCTTACTAAAAGCCTGCGCCAAGAGGATGCAAGATTCCCATTGCGTGCAGGCACTGCAGCCAGTCACTACAAGGGAAATTGAGATTGGGCGCACAGACAAGGCACGGGCGCACAAACTAGGCGCAATAAAGCACGCCCAAAACCTCAGGGTACGCGCTTCACCCAATCAGCCCGCGCAGAATGGCCCAGATGCTGCTGTAGATCGCGCCCACCCAGAAGATGCCGTTCAGGGTGGTGCCGATGACCACAAGGGAATAGGCACGTCTGCCTGTGATTCCCATGAGCCAGATGAGCGGCACTCCTGCCATGGTGGGGCCGGAGAAGGTGTACACCAGCAGGATGAGGAGGTCGCGCCGCCTATCCGTCGCGTGCACGAACCTGCGAATCTTCTGCAAGCGTTCGGTCTTGGCGCGGATCCAGTCGGAAAAATCGAGCTCGAGCATGAGCAGGTAGAGAAGCGCACCGTTGAGGACAATCATCAACAGGATGGTAGCTGCCGTGGCAACAAACCCATTGAATCGCAAGATCAGGTAGTTGGAAAGAATCGTTACGACTATGTCGATTGAAGGCCAGAGGACAAGCGTGACTAGCCGCCGCAGATACTTGCGCAATACCAGCCGATCGATCCTGCGCCGCGACATACTGCTTACGACCGGCGTAATGCGGTCAACGGATTCCTGGCGATTGGGAGGCGGCTCTACTGCTGTTGCTGCCAAGAGTTTCTTCCATCTACATTATGCAGTGCAATGCGCAAACATTGCGCCGCAGCCGTGTCTTGAATCCAGTGTAAAGCATATCTTTAATAGCTTCAAACAATGGATATCAAGACAATATCAACTACCCCGCTTGCGCCCACAATCATAATATTAGCTCTTAATATCAGATTGTGTCAGCGCCCAACCACGGTTTCCATGCCCACCAGCGGGACGTTGGTGATCAATGAGGCCTCAAGGCTAAGCGCACGCAGGTCTTCGGCTTCGAGGTCATGCACGTTGGCTTTGCCGCACGCCCGCGCCAGCAGTTGGATTTCCTGCGTTAGAGAGGTGATGAAGTTCGCCAGGCGGTACGCCGCCTCATCGAATCCCGGCAGGTCGGCCGGTAAATTCGGCGGCGGTGCAGAGTCCCTTTCTTCGGCCGAAGCAGCATAGTCTGCACACTGCGCCGCGCCAGCTTCCTCGCCTTGCGCGGTTACCTGCCCGGCCCACGGCTCCAAGGAAACCAGCGCCGCAGTGCCGATGGAGACGGCGTCCGCACCCAGCGCGAGCGCTTTGGCGACGTCGGCGCCGCTGCGGATGCCGCCGCAGAGTATCAGATTGACTTCGTCCTCAAGCCCCAGCACCTCTAACGCGCGCCGCGCCTGGCAAACCGCGGCAATTCCGGGCACGCCGGTATGCTCGTTGAGTATTGCCGGTCCGGTTGAGGCGCCGGCCTCCATCCCTTCCACGGTTACAATGTCCGCACCCGCCTTGGCCGCAAGCTGGACGTCATCGAATACATGCGCCGCACTAATCTTGACGATGATTGGCGCCTGCCAGTCGGTAGCTTCCCGCAATTCCTCCACCTTCTTGGGCAGATCGTCCGGCCCCACCCAATCGGGGTGGCGCGTCGGCGAATGCGAGAGCCGCGAATAGGCAGTTTCTTGGGCCGAACCCAACGGCTGCCCCGGGCCTTGGTCGTCTTGCTGCGGCATACCGATACTTGGGCTCACGCCGCGCACGCTGACAAGCTCGATGACGTCGGCCCGGATGAGGTGCCGCGGATTGAAGCCGATGCGGCTGGGCAGCACCTCATAGGACAGTAGCTTGGCATACTCCCGCTCAGCGGCCAGCATACCCCCGTGACCGGTGGTGTAGAGAATTCCGGCTCGCGCCGCCCCGTACGCCAGCGCCGCCCGCACCGCCTGCGGCAGCAGTTTCGCGCCCATGCCGGCAATGGTTACCGGCGTGCTCAGCTCCAACGGTTGCGCGGCAAAGCGGGTCCCCAGGGTGGTGGTCGTCGTGCACTGCTCGTAAAATGCTTCCAAGGGCACCCGGCTCAGCGAGCAGGGGATCAAAGTGAGGTCATCGAACGTCGGGAGACTCCGTGACCTGCCGGTGCCCACCACACGAAAATGACCGGACTCCGCCTTCTCTTGTATCTCGGCATACACCTGTGGGGTATACGGCGTACCTTCAGTCTTCTCCAACGAATCCATGACTGGTATCAGCCTCCAGTGCGTAGGGCATTTTCCACGCCACCGGCGCAAAACTTGCGGAACGGACGCGCGTGAGAAAGTCCGGCGGTTGCGACAAATCCTTCCACGTGGTCACGTTCTTGCCCCGTGACTTCGGATTCCACTACGCCTTCGCCGAGCTGCTTCACCGCTCCCGCGACAAAGATGCGGCCGCCGTCCATGCCGTGACCCAGGCGTTCGCTCGCGTTGCCGCAGACTATGAGATCGCCTTGATGCATCATGAAGCCGCTCATGTACCCCACGTTTCCCCCCACAACCACCATACCACCATTCATTGCGATTCCGGTGCGGGCGGCCGCGCTGCCATGCACGCATACGCTGCCCCCGTGAATGGCGGCGCCTGTGGCGTTCCCCGCGTTGCCGCGTACAACGACACTCCCGCTCTGGAGCCCTTCTCCCGTGCTCCAGCCCGCGCTGCCGTGGATTTCGACCGTAGGCCCGTCGCCCATGGCGCCGCAATAGAAGCCCACGCTCCCGGCAAAGATGAGATGCACCTGCTGGAACAACGCTACCCCGAGACTGTGGCGGCCCCGCGGGTCGTATACGTGGATGTCGTGCTGCCCCTGCTCGATCGCGTGGCGGATGAGCTGGTTTACTTCGCGGGTAGTACGGTCAACGGCTTCGATGAAGAACATTAAATTACTAGGGTAATGTCGTTTGCTCATGCGCGTCAGCCGCGCTTGGCGTCCGTGTGGCCCACACATGCACTTCCTTCGCGTCAGGCTCCCACGTCACCAATTCCTGCTCCAGCCCATCGCAAACGGCGGCGGCTTCCGAGCTTACCACCACGAATTCATCGGTTTCGGCAATGACAAGCGGGCGCGCGCCCATGAAGTCCTTCGCAGCGCCAAGTTCGTTTTCGGTAGCCGCCACATAGGCATAGGTGCCGTCGAGCACGTCGAGCGACGCGCGCATTGCGTCTTCAAGCGTTGCGCCTCGTTCCATTTCCATGGCCAGATAAGCGCCGATTACTTCCGCGTCGTTCGTGGTGAAGAAACGTTGGCCTTGCGCCTCATACTTGCGGCGGAGCTTATGGTAGTTGGTAATCTGTCCGGTGTGCGCCACGGCCATGTCGGGTCGCGGCCGCGCCCAAAAGGGCTGCGAGTGGCTCGCATCGACACGACTTTCCGTAGCCATGCGGGCCTGGCCGATCATGTGCGTACCGCGAATATCTGAGAGCGTGTACTCTTCTTCAAGATGATCGATGGAGCCTACGTCCTTGATGATGCTGAGGCGGCGGCCGACACTGAAACACTCGACGCCCCCGATCTCGCACACGCTTTCGGCAACGGACACAACTCCGTACACGTCTTCCACCGTATCTAGCACGAGTTGTAGCGTGTGACCGACCATGCGCGACTTCAGGACGTTTGCCTTGCGCCCCACCCGCCGCACGACGCGCCCGCTCAGCGTGCGCACGTCGTCACCTTCTATTTTCACGGCTACTAGGACCTGACCGTGCGTCTGTGGGACAAAGAACGCGGCCCCAGTTGAATCGGGAGCATACGGCGAGAGGGAACGCAACATCTTCAAAGCGATATTGCCGATTGGCGCAGAGCCATTGCCCGTGCGATCAAGATAGCCGACAACCCCGTACACGAATCAAACCTCCCTCTCTATCATACGCCTTCAGCCACCAGCCAACACCCTTGGGATTCATTTCGCTGATTCCCTGACGGCATTTACTGCCGGCTAAGCCAATTCCAATACCGCGCACGCCCCGGCAAGCGCGCTTTCTCCGCGCGATTCGCCCAATGGTGGAGTTTGACACAAGGTGCGCACTGAGGCAATGGCGCCGCTGTGTGCTTGACCCTATTTCCGCGCCACTCCTATAATTCAAGTGTGTGCACAGGCGCATTTTCACGTCGCAAATTCGCCCCTTGACCGAAGTTTGTGGTCTTCAAGCGAAGTACGTGGTTCTCGTACCTTAGTACACGCCGACGTAGCTCAATGGCAGAGCAGCGGTTTTGTAAACCGCAGGCTATGGGTTCGAATCCCTTCGTCGGCTCCAATTGTTGGTGAAGTAAATGAAAAGAAGGCGGGCAGTTATGATGATGGCGCACCCGCCTCCATGTGGCATCTTCGCAAGCATAGCAGCGAGCAGAGCCGAGGCGGCTCACGACTCCGGCGTTCTGCTCTTGGTCTAAACCTTCTCACCTTTAGGGATGCGATCCGTGGCGCGTGCAATCCCCCAGCGGGTGTCAATCGAAATCCAACCCGTGCCCGCCGCCGAGCCCGACCGGTGCGACGTTGCCTTTCGCGGCAGCGACGGCGCGACAGACCGCGGCTTGGCGCTCACTCTCCCGGCGGGTCGCGTCGGCACCTGGGAGCTTACGGTCACCGTCCGCGAAACCGTGCCGGCCGGCGGCGGCTTCCTCTTTCAGCGTCTCGGCTTTCTGCTCGGGCACCGCGTCCAGGACTACAACCCGCCGGGGCGTGACTACGTCACCCTTGAATCCAATGCGGCGGCGAACCTGCGCCTGGTCGTGAATTCGCTCAACCAGTCCCACCGGCCGAGCTTTGCCCAGGTGGTGGTGACGGCTGGCGTGCTCGCACCGGGCGACCGCTTCACCCTGCGGGTGGGAGACCGCCGCCAGGGCGGCGCCGGCAGCGAGGTCTACGACGCCACGACCCTTGGGAGTTTCGTATTCGCGGTAGACCGCACCGGCAGCGGGACCTACCGCACGCTCGCCTGCAGTCCCGCGACTGTTCGGATTACGTCGGAACCCCACGCCGACATGCTGCGCGTGCTTGGCCCCTCGATAGTCGCGCCAAATGAGCCGTTCGCCCTCCATCTCATTGCCTTCGACCGGCATCGCAACGTGTGCGACCAGTACCGGGGCACGGTGACCCTGGCCGGCTCCGCTGGATCACATGACATCCTCCCGCCAAGTGTCTCGTTCACGACGCAGGAACAGGGCATCCTGATTGTCGAAGACGTGCGCCTCACGTCACCTGGGCTCTATCGTTTCACTGCCACGGACGAGCGAAACGGCCTGCAGGCGCTGAGCAATCCCACGCGCTGCGAGCCGGAGCCGAGCAGACGCCTGTATTGGGGCGAGTTGCATTGCCATAGCTGGGGCGACACCACGCTCGCGCTGATGAGCGAGCCGAATTTCAAGGTGCATCCCGCTCGACGGCATGACCAGGCGCGGCAAGTGGGCCGCCTGGACTTCTGTGCTCCGGGTCCGATGTCCGCGCCCAATGACGAGGACCGTCCCGAGGTCTGGCAGGCCCACCAGGCAGCCTTTCGCGCCAATGACGAGCCGGGCACGTATGTGCCGTTTCTCGCTTACGAGGCGCATCCCGGCACAGGCGGCGACCGCAACGTGGTGTTTCTCGGACATGAAGCAACCCATCTGCCAATGAAAGCTGCCATGAACGACGTGATGGCGACCTACGGCGCACGCGCTGACGTGCTCTTGGAAGCCCACATCGGCGGCGGCCCGCCCAACTGGACGGCATATCCCACCAAAGAAGCGCCGCTGCTGGAGATCACCAGCGGCCACGGCGCGTTCGAATGGGTACTGCAGCGGGCGCTCCGCCACGGCTACCATCCGGCGGTCATCGGCTCCAGCGACGTGCACCTGCCCACGCTCGGCGCGCCCATGGCAGCGCATTGTTTCCGGGGACGCTTCAACCACGAACTCAACATCCGCGATACGGCGTTTGGCAGCGGGCAGGCAGCCGGAGTTTTCGCCGCCGCCTGCGAGCGGGAGGCCATTTGGCAAGCTATCCGTGACCGCCGCACTTTCGCCACGACCGGCGCGCGCATCATCCTGGACGTGAGCGCAAACGGCGAACCTGCCGGGAGCATCATCGAGTCTGACGGAGTAGTAGACGTGCACATTCGTGCCCACGCCTGCGCCCAAATCGAGCGGGTGGACTTGATCAGAGGCAACCGCTGCCTGGCAGCGTGGTTTCCCAGCACGTTGGATGCCACGCTGTACCACACTGACGAGCAACCCCTGGGCGAAGGCGCGTATTATGTGCGCCTCCGCCAGAGCGACGGCGAGTACGCGTGGAGCACGCCGGTATGGGTTTCCTGCGCCGACGGCAGCGCCGCGCCTAGTCCCAGCCTGCCGCTCTGGAACGCCCACGAGCCGGTGGACCTTTCGCTGCTCCGGCCCAACGCTGCCGAGCAATATCAAGCCGATCTCATGACATACTTGGAGATCGAAGAAGACCCGGCGCTATTCCGAGACTTGACGCCGGTGGGACTCTTGGCAGAAGCCCCGGGCCGCGCGGCGTTGTTCTACGCGTTCTACGCTCGCGACGGCTGGCCGGTCAGCATTCGCTGGTACTACGAATTCGACTTGCCCCGAATACACGTGGACTGGGGCTGGCGCGACTTTGGCGCGCGACCCACTCCCACCAACATCGCCGAACCGGCGGAGATGAAAGAATCGCTAGCCTGACGGCGTGTAGGCCGCACGGATATTCCGCCAAAAGCATCACTTCTTCAATTCCCACCAAGAGTCAGGTTTCGCAGTAGACTGCGAGCGAATTGCCCGTCATTTGTATGTTGAAGAAGGCCTACAGATGAGCGAAGGTGAGAGGGTAACGCGAGTGTCTCATCATCAGTCATTCCCGAGAGAGCGGGAATCCATCTTGACAGTTTGACAGCTATCTAACGAACAGTGTGTTGGCGTGCTCACTCTCCTAAGAGCGGGGGACAAGCCCCCGCGCTACAAAGAAGAGATCACCTCAATACGTCATTCCCGCGCACGCGGGAAGGTGGACTCACATTTCAAGTGCAACACTTGGTTCATGAATACTTCTGCTGGCGTTTGGTAGTCAAGACACTTGCGCGGGGTGTGGTTGTAGGCCTGCACGAGTTGCGCAAAGCGTTCCTCGGTTACGGTCGCCAGATCGGTCTTGCGCGGCAGCCCGCGCCGCAGGCGCCCGATAGCATTTTCGATGCCGCCTTTCTGCCAGGGAGAGTGGGTGTCGCAGAAGAAGGTCTGCATCCCCAGGTCATGGAGGCGGTAGTGGCGCGCGAACTCGGTGCCGTTGTCGAAGGTGGCGGTTTGACGCCACTCTGGAGGCAAGGAAGCGAACAGGTCGTGCATGGCAGTGGCGATAGGTTCGGCGGCCTTGCCGGGCGGTCGCGTGGCGATGAGCAAGCGCGAGTGGCGCTCGTGCAAGGTCAAGACGGCTTGGCCGTAGGTGCGAAAGAGCATCAGGTCCACCTCCCAATGACCGGGGGATTGGCGGTCTGCCGCCGTCTGGGGCCGTTCTGCCAGCGGTCGGCGCTGGGCAATGAACGAGGCCGGACTGCCGCCTCTGCGCCCCCGCCAGCCGCGTTTGGACTTGCCCCGCGGCAGGTAGTGCCGCCACGTGTAGTCCTTGGTGCGTGCCATTTGCGCGTAGATAAAGCGATAGATGGTCTCGTGGGAGATGACCGGGCCGCTGGCGTCCCGCGCCAAGCGTCCGGATACCTGCTCCGGCGACCAGCCAGCTCGCAAGTATCCCAGCACCACCTCCCGCAAGGCAGCATCTCGCTCCAGCTTGCCGCCGCCCCAACGCCGCGCCAACGCCTGTTCCTGGGCATATCTCGCCTGATACCCCTGCTTCCCGGACCCATTGCGTATTACCTCCCGCGTAATGGTCGATGGCGCGCGATCCAGAGCTGTAGCAATTTTCCGCTGCGACTGCCCCGCGGCGAGAAGTCTGGCCACTTCACACCGCTCTTCAATGGTAAAATGCGTGTATCTCTTTCCCATGGCAACACCTTAGCAAAGTGTTGCACTTCGTTTGTGAGTCTAGAGAATCCAGTCTCGCTCTCACTGTGGTTTGCGGCGCCTAATCTCGTCCTGAGCCGGCATTTCGATTAAGTAACGCTGCGCTCCTCCGCTCACTAATTTCGTCCCACGGCAAGCATAGGTGTAGTCCGTCATGGATGCTACCTATGGGCTTAGTGCCGGCAGCTTGACCTTGGTCGAATGGCCTTTCACCTCTCATTCTGGCTAGGAAGTTCCTGGTACTACCGTTTCCTTAGCAAGCGGGCATATATACTGAATCGAGGCACGCCCATGAATACGTCAACCTTCCCACACAAGGAGGCATCCACTATGCGCCCGCTCGCCTTTGAATACGACCTCTCCCAGCACGTTGATGAAGCGGAACCCACTATGCTCTTCAACGGCGCCACCACCGAGGAGCTCCGCGACTGGCAGGAGCGCTTCCGCGCCAAGGTGCTGAGCCTGCTGGGCATCCTGCCGGAGCGCGCCGCGCTCAAGGTAGAGTATGAAGAGGAAGTGGACTGCGGCTCATACGTTCGCCACAAGATTCGTTACCAGACCGAGCGGGACGTCTGGGTCCCGGCCTATCTCCTGGTGCCAAAAGGTGTATCTGCAGCGCAGAAGTCAGCCGCGATCCTGTGTCTGCACGGGCACGGCCAGTTCGGGAAAGACAGTGTCGTCGGCATCGCGGATACGCCGGAACGCCTAGCAGACATAAAGCGCGCCCAATACGACTTCGGCCATCGCTTTGCCGAACAGGGCTACGTGGTGCTCGCGCCCGACCAGCGCGGCTTTGGCGAGCGCCAGCCGCACTACCCCGATCCCAAGCCCGACTACTGCTGCCGCAACTACATGGCCGCCACCCTGCTGGGCCGCACGGTAGTGGGCTACCAACTCTGCGATTTGCACGCGGCGCTGGATGTGCTGCAATCGCTGCCGTACGTGGAATCCGAAATGCTCGCGGCGGCGGGCCTTTCCTATGGCGGACGCATGACGATGATGATCAGCGCCATGGACCCACGCATCAAGGTCTGCGTGCCCTCCGGTTGCCTTAACATGTACCAGGAACGCTTCCAGAACTTAAAACAGTGCGGCTCGCAGCTTATTCCCAGCCTGTTGCTCTACGGCGACACGCCGGAGATCTTTTCGCTGATCGCGCCGCGCCCGATGGTCATCGAGTGGGGCCTGCAGGATAAGCTCATCCCCCACGAGTGGGCCGAACGCGGCCTCACCCGCATCCGCAAGGCCTACGCCGCTGCCGGCATGCCGGACAATCTCACCGTGCACCAATTCGACAAGGGCCACGTCTTCGAAGGCACGGTAGGCGCGGAGATGCTCAACCAATGGCGGCAAGAAGAGAAATAGACAGGGGCAATTGCCGGCGTTCGCATGCGCTGAATTCTGCGGATTCGTGAGGATTCGTCACCCTGCGCGACGTAGAGGGGCACGAAGAGTCGTGACCTTACAGTGTAGCCAGTTTCAGGTCCTCGCACTTTGACTGCTGGGCTACTGTACGGAGACTAGCGCGCCCAGTGCCGCGAAACCCATACCAGAGGGCAGCGGCAGGGGTGACAAGGCGCAACAGTTGCATCGCAGGCAGCCAGGCTTACTAAAGCCAACCAGCCAGCCAGTGAGCGATTTCCGTGGCCAGTTCTTCCAGGCTTTCCTCGCGGCTGGTCTTACTGACCTCCATGGTCCACGGGCCCTGGTAGCCAATTTCGTCAAACGTGCGGCGGATGGCAGCCCAGTCGAAATAGCCCAAGGCAGGCGAGTGGTGGTCCACCAGGTCGTCTCCCACTTCGATGTCGTGCATGTGCGTGCCGCAGAGGCGCTCTCCCGCGGCGCGCAGCTCGTCCGACGGATCGCGTCCGACCCTGCCGGCATGCCCGAAGTCTAAGATCAGCCCCACGGAAGCGCTGGGATAGGGCTCAATCACCGACCGCAAGTCACCCATGTTGTTGAGCGGATAGTCCGGATACGGCAGGTTTTCCAGCGTCACCCGGACGCCGGCCTCCTCGATAGTGGGCAGCAGCGCGTCGAGCGAACGTCGAATGCCATCCTCCATCCGCTGGCGCAGCGTGGGATCCGCGTCATCGGGCACCAGCGTACGGCTGGGGATAGGATGAATCACCACTTCGGTGAGACCGAGATTGCCGGCCATGCGTATATGTGGAGCCAGGATGTCAACGCTTTCCTGGTGCCACTCCTGGTCCAGAGTCCCCAGAATTGAGCGGCCCGACGGCGCGTGCATCGTTCTTGCCTGAACAGAGTGCGAAGCAAATAGGTTTATGAGGCGCTGCTGCTCTTGCGCGTCCGCCCCATAGACATGCGGCTCTCGCACGTTTAACTCAGCTTGGGGAAAGCCGACTTCCGCGATAGCATCGAGAGCGGCAGTCAGTTCGCGGTCCTTGAAGAGTGCCGTCGAGCAGCTTGTATTCGTCATTTCAGTTCCTTTGAGAATTTCTCCCGAATTTCCGTTCGACGCACGTAGGGGCACGATATATCGTGCCCCTACAACACCTGTTCAATACCGTTAGACGACGCTTTGCCCTCGCCATTCATCTGGGACATCCGGGCGCAGGTTGCAAACCTGCGCTACCGGAGCGAGACAACCTACACCTGCAGCTATTCGCCTCGGCTGCCTCCATTACCAAATGTCCGCCTTACCCGTAGCGCTCCTCTGTCCAGGGATCGCCGCGCATGTGGTAGCCGCGCTGTTCCCAGAAGCCGGGTGCATCAGCGTTCACGAACTCCAAGCCCCGCAGCCACTTGGCGCTCTTCCAGAAGTATAGGTGCGGGACCATGAGACGCAACGGCCAGCCGTGGTCGTGGGCCAGGTTTTCGCCATTGTGCTTGTACGCCAGCAGCACGTCGTCGCGCAGGAAGTCGGCCAGCGGCAGGTTGGCGGTGTAGCCCTGTTCGGCGTGGGCGATCACGTGGGTTGCGTCGGGCCTGATCTGGGCCTGTTCCGCAACGTAGAGGGCCGGCACGCCCTCGAACACGCTGTCGAGCAAACTCCACGTGGTGACGCAGTGGATGTCGCAGAGCACCTTCTTCGTGGAGAGGCCCATGAACGTCTCGTAGTCCCAGGTGATTGGATTTTCCACCAATCCGACAATGCGGAGGTCCCACCTAGCGGGATCGAAGCGCGGCGTTGACCCGTACGTAAGCACCGGCCAGCCGCGCGTTACCCACTGTCCCGGCGGCACCCGTGACCGGTCTGAGGGCCGGGCATCCAGTGCGTCGGCCGCCTCTTCGCGTACGCTCTCCGGCATCGTCGGGTCGTCATCTCTTTGTCTGCCAAGTCCTGAAAGGAATCGTCCGAGTTCCATTGCGTTAATCCTCTACATGCACAATCGCCGCAATTGCTGTTCAAGTGTGCCCGAGCCACATCTCGTCACTGTTCGTGTGGAAAACAGAACTCCACGCCTCCAGATTAGCACAGCCGCTGCGGCAATTCTGTATGCTTACCCACACACTTGGCGGAAGACGCGCAAGTGGTTGAGGCCGAGCATTTTGCGCAGGTCATCTTCCTGCCAGCCGCGGGCCAGTAAGCCCTCGGTAATCTGCGGCACCACGGTGGCATCCTTCAGCATGTCGCCGCCGCCGTCGAAATCCGATCCCAGGCCAATGCAGTCCGTGCCGCCGACCTGAGCGATGTGGTCGAAGTGGTCGAGCAGCCGTTCCAGTGTGCGCTTGCTTTCGTCCTCATCCACGAACGCGGGCACATAGGTCACGCCGATCACGCCGCCGTTGTCGGCCACGGCCCGAATCTGGTCATCGGTCAGGTTGCGCGGATGCTCGCAAAGGGCGCGGCAGGCGTTGTGGGAGCCGATGATGGGCGCGGTCGTGACCTCCATCACGTCCCAAAAACCTTGATCGCTGATATGCGAGATGTCCACGATCATGCCGAGTTCGTTCATATGGCGCACCAAGTCGCGCCCAAAGTGAGTCAGGCCGCCGCCGGTCACATTTTCGAACGCGCCATCGGCGGCGTGGGCGCGGTAGCTCCAGGTCAGCGTCATGGAACGCACGCCGAGACGATGGAGCATGGGCAGCACCCAGAGGCTGCGTTCCAGCACCTCGGAGTTCTCGATGGTGAGCACGGCGGCGATCCGACCGCTCGCCGCAATGGATTCAATCTCATCTGCTGTGGTCGCCACGGCAATCTGGTCGGCATGGGCGTCCACCTCCGCCAGAAACCAGCCAAAGGCATCCATGGCGTACAGCAGGTGATTGCCCCAGACACGGGTAACGTCCACGGCGCAGTAGACCACGTCGATGCCGCCTGCCCGCAACTTAGGCAGGTTGACCTGCATCTCGCGCGTGCCGGGCATCAGCGAACCCCGCAAGAACGTCACGACGCTCTCCGGCTCCGAGCGAGCCGGCGCCTCCGGCCCGGCGATACTTTCCCCTTTGCGGATCAGGTAGGCCACAATTGCATCATTGTGGGAATCGATGACAAGGGATGAGCGGTGCAGTTCAGAGACGGTAGATTCTGTAGCCATGCTTGCTCCTTATGGACTTGAAGTGAGAAAACCAAAGCGTTCAAGACAAGTGAGCTAATTCCATGTACTTTGCTTCATCTGGTCGAAAGCCTCAGAATGTTAACGGCTCCCGAAGTGTAGCCAGTGGAGGGCGATCTTTGGAAACGACTCGGCTTGGCGCTACAATTCGACGCCACAATTGGCAGAAACTTGCGCCCATTTCATGCAGAAAAGAGGCTAAGAATAGTCTCAAATCTGTCTCAATTCCTTTACGAATAGTCTATAATAGACGCATATGAACCCATCGGCGGCATCAGTAACCCAGTTCGGGCAGCTGCTGATAGTCTAAACCCCAAGGGGTGCATTTTTCTAATGCACCCCTTGAATCATACAAATACCGATGGCAATTGAACAACAATTCCAGCCTCACAGACGGGATCGCGTCAGAGTTTTCATTGACTTCTGGAATCTGCAGCTTGCCTTCAACAGTAGAGAGGCAGAGTCCACTGGGAACGGCGATGCACGTTTCGAGATAGATTGGAGATCGTTTCCTCAAGCCATGGCCTCCGAGGCTGCGAGAATAGTAGGCTTGCGCGACTACTCGTACGATGGTGCTATTGTCTATGCCTCCTACAAAGTTGGCGATACAGATGCCCGACTCAAGAAGTGGCTGACGACATGGCTAGACCGCCAGCCAGGCATACAGGTAGTGGTAAAGGAAAGACGCTCAAAGCGAATTCCAACGTGTCCAAGTTGCAGAAAGTCAATCGAACAATGCCCCCATTGCGATGAGCCGATAACTGCGACAGAGGAGAAGGGAATCGACACTGCCATGGTAACGGACATGGTTCGGCTTGCATGGGAAGATGCATATGACGTCGGCGTAGTTGTCTCGTCTGATAGTGACTTCGTTCCGGCTGTTGAGTTCCTTGATTCACGTGGTCTAAAGCTGATCCAGGCAGGCTTTCCTCCCTCCGGCGCCCACCTTGCCACGTCTTGCTGGGCGTCATTTGATATCTTCTCAATGAGGGAAAAGTTCCGCAGGCAGTAGATGAGTGCATTCATATTCTTGGCGCTGGGCCGGGGTTGCAGTTTTTCTAGCCGGTAAAGCACCAGGTGTACTTGACCGCACCGTGGAATCGGGTTAGACGCTAGGGTTAAATGCCTCCAAGCAAATGACCACAGGAGGATGTGGGTGCGCCCTATAAATTGTGACGAACTGCAAGTGCCATGTTTCCTCCCCGCAATTGGGGCATGCCGCAATTTCAGGGCAACTGAATCCAAAGTCTTGAGTATCGTGACCGCAAAGTGGCTTGTAGCATCCCTCAAATGTCAGGTCTCGATCATGGTTGAACGGGGCCCTTGTGCCTGCACGCACTCCTTCCACAGCCGCTTCGATGGCTCGCTCCGCAACGCGTCGCGGCACTCCTTCCGACATGAACTTGCTTATTGTGGATTCATATTGTTCCATTTGTTACATCAATGCCTCCTGTTCATACCGGCTAAACCTACTCATCGCCGGCCAGGTCGCGTATGTCGCTATCTCCTCTATTGCCATCGTCCTCGGGTATCACCATATAGACCAACCCGATGATGCCGGCGGCGAAGATTAGCAGGCTAATCACGACGGCCAGCGGGTCGTTCCAGTTGATGTCTATCATGTTTACTTAGGTACCGTCCTCACCTTGGGCACTTGTGCCTCACATTTTTGCCTGGACAGGTGAGCCCTTGCCTGAATAGCAGTTCAGCACATTCAATAGGGACAGGATTGGCCTACAGTAGGTCCAGTTGAGACGCCCGTCAGTTTCCCTCTTTCGTCACCACGTCGATCAGCGCTTGGATGTAGCCGTTGGCGAAGGCGCGCCCGCGGTGGCCCCAGGCGGAATCGCCGTCGGTCTGCGGCACGTGGTCGTCGATGAAGAAGCCGTCGAAGCCGACCTCGTGGTAAATCTGCATCGTCTTGTGCATGTCCACGTAGCCTGTATTGATGAATTCTTCTTGGAACTTCGGTACGGGACTTGAGACGTTGCGGAAGTGGACGTAGAGAATCTTCTTGCGCTCGCCAAAGTAGCGGATCATCTCGTAGATATCCTCGCCCTGCATCTCGGCAAACGTCCCTTGGCAGAACTCGATTGCGTTGCAATCGGATGGGTAGATCTCAATGAGGCGCTTGTAGGAAGCGAAGTTGCGAAAGAGCAAGGGAATGCCGCCCAGCCGCTCCATGGGCGGGTCGCAGGGGTGAATGCCCAAGCGGATGCCTTCTTCCTCGGCAATGGGCGTGATGAGCTTGATCCAATACTCTAGGTTTTTCCAGACCTCTTCTTCGGTGTACTCGCGGCCGTGGCTGATCGGCCTTTGATCGGCCTCGGCGTAGTCGAAGGCGGTGGCCACCGCGCCGCAGCGAATCTCCGCGGGTGTGGTGCGCCAAACGTGGGACGGCATCCAATGATAGCCAAAGATGGGTATGCCCGCCCGCGCCATATTGCGAATGGTGGCGACCATGTTCTCGATTTGTTCGTCGCGGCGCGGTCCGCCCAGCATTACGTGGTCATAGAATTCAACCGGCACGTTTTCCAAGGCCGTGAGCTTGAGGCCGTACTGCTCGATGTTCTTGCGCAGCTTTACAAGGTCGCCGAGCTCCCAGCGCCCGTTGTCGCCCGGCAAGTTCGCCGTATTCAATAGCACGTCCGTCGCGCCATACTGCGCGGCGAATTGCAGATATTCCGGTAACGGGTCCCTGAATTGACCAAACCCTACTCGCATTGGTGGTCCTCCTTACGTTAGACAATCTTTGACGGGAATCGGCCCGTGTTTCCAGGTAGTGCGACGAATTCAGTGCCCTCAAGAATCACTCTCACTCCCTGGTGAGAGTGTCGCGATGAGGGGACTCTTGCTAATTCGGCTCCTATTACCTGTAGAATCAGTGCGCAATCGTGCTAAATTGCTGAAAACTTTTCCGATAGCGAGGATTCCCCCTCACCCTAACCCTCTCCCTCGGGGAGAGGGAACATCCGGCCGCATAGCTAGAGATTCTCTCGCTCGCGATCAAGGTCATGCATGATTCGCTTTGAAGAGCGAGTGTTCACATTTTGGCGGGCTACGCCATGCAGCTCTTCAGGTAGGCCGCCGTGGCGGGCAGGGACTCTTCGGGATCGCCGGTGATGCCGCACTCCAGCGCCATGAACCCTTCGAAGCCGATCTCCTGCAGGGCGGCAAAGCCGGAATTGAATTCCGTATGGCCCGTGCCCGGTTGGGTGCGGTTGCTGTCGGCGAGGTGGACGTGCTTGACGTATTGCGCCGCCTCGCGAATGCTGGCCGCGATGTCCGCCTCTTCGATGCTCATATGGAAGAAGTCGGCCATGATATTGACGTTGGGATGGTCTGCCGCCGCGCAGATGGCCGCGCCGTCGGCCAGCGTATTGGCCAAGTGCGTTTCATAGCGATTGAGCGGTTCCACGAGGATATTCGTGCCCTCACGCGCGGCGCTCTCGCCCGCCTCCCGCAGCAATTCGACATAGAGATTGCGCTCCAAGTCCGCGCCGGACTGGTAGGGGGAAAGATCGGGGAAGATCGGCGTGCGCCCCCGCACCGGTACGGCTATGACGCCCACCAGTCCCAAATCACCCGCCAGCGCCAGCAGACCCCTAAAGCGTTCCATGCGCGCGGCACGGTCCTCTTTGGTGACACCCAAGAGATCGTGCTCCGAGCCGGTGCAGATAGTGCTGGCCTGCACGCTGCTATTGCTGAGCGCTTGCTTGACCTCCGACAACCGCTCCGCCAAATGGCCGTGCATCAACTCCACGCCTGCAAAACCGAACCGCTCCAGATTGTCTACCTTCTCCTGGAAGGTGTCTCCCGGCACCTTGTTCTCTTGACAGGCAATCTTCATAGTATAAGCGCTCCTTACTCTCTGCAAACGATTCTCTCTGACCGAAAGTCATCTCCTCATTGGAGACCTTTGCACAGTGGGCATCTCCACATATTGATGAGTCCCACATGGTAGAAACCCACACAAACTGGAGACTCCGCATGTTGGAGACCTCCACATAGCCTCCAACTGTATTCCGTCATTCCGGTGAAAACCGGAATCCATCTTCTTTCATTCGCGGACTCTCCTCACCGGCGGGGACTAGCTACCACGATCCCTTCTCTTAGACCCTGCTTCCCAGAGCGGGGGACAAGCCCCCGCGCTACGTTTACATCATCCCTGAGGCGGTTGCAGCCCTCACGGAACAATCATGACCTTCATGCCCTCGGCCCCATTGTGCGCTGCTTCGATTGCGTCCGGAAAGGCGCTAATGGGAAACGTGTGACTGATGAGCGGGTCCACGGTGACTTGCTCCTGCAGTAGCAGGTCCATTGCCAGCGGATAGGTGTAGGGACTAAGATGCGCGCCATGGATGTTCAGCTCTTTGCGGTCGCCGATGATTGTCCAGTCCGCTTTCACGTCCTCGCCAAACACGCTGAACTCGACAAACGTGCCGAGCTTGCGGACCATATCCAATCCCTGCGTCACGCCGGATGGGTGGCCGGTGGCCTCGATGTACACGTCGCAGCCGTAGCCGTCCGTAAGGTCGAGAACCGCCTCCATCGCGTCGGGGCCGGTAGGGTCCAGCACCACGTCGGCGCCAAATTCGGTGGCCAAGGCGCGGCGCCGCGGATGTAGGTCGATGCCAATGAGTTTACCTGGTGAATAGAGCCGCGCCGCCTGCAACATGCAGAGGCCGATGTTGCCGAGCCCGGCAACCACCACAGTATCTCCGACGGTGATCTCGCCGCGTTCCACCGCGTGGAGCGCGCAGCCAAGCGGCTCCACGTAGGCGGCCTGTTCCACCGTGAGTCCCGCGGGCACCTTGTGGACGAGGGCCCCGCGCGGCACGCGCGCGTGGGTGGCCATGCCGCCATCGCAGATGCCGCCCTTGAAACCGAAGATATGGTTGACCTGGCACATCCAATAGTTGCCGCGGGCGCAGAAGCGGCATTGCCAGCAGGGCACGATCTGCTCCACCACCACGAGATCGCCTACTTGGAGTCCCTGCTGTTCCGCTACAGCCGGATCAATCGACTCCACGTAGCCGCTGAATTCATGCCCAGGAATAACGGGCGTAATCACGTACGGTCGGCGGGTATCGCTGCCCCAGAAGTGGCCGGCGCCGTCGAAGCACTTGATGTCGCTGGCGCAGATGCCGCAGGCGGCTATGCGCAGCACCATGGACGCATCCGTCATGACCGGCATCGGGGCCTGCTCCACCCGATAGTCCTGAGGCCCGTAACAGACCACCGCTTCCATTGTGTCAGCCATGAACCTGCCTTCTCCGAAAGTGGTTATGCGATACTTGCCGAGCCTGCGCACAGGTCATCGTCCCCAACAGGAATGACGCTCTCAGTATGGTAAGGGCCTCGCTGCGGTGTCAAGGCAACTGACGCCATGGCGGAAGAAACCACATCCTGGCGAGATAGAGTTAGGGAAATACCACGGTTTACGCCACACTCCGCGACTAGAGAGCATATCAAATTTGGCAGCTTCAGCGTCTTTGCCGGCTCAACCTATCTACCCAGACACGGCGCGAACACTCGAGTACTGACAGCCCTGGGGAAAGTGCCGCACGGGAACACCGGGGAACTGAACCTTGAGGTACTCCGCCAAGGACTGCATGCCCCACTCTTCGGCGGTGGCGTGGTTCACGACCAGCAGCGGCAGGTCGCGGTCCTGCGCCCAACTCCCGTCTCGCCAGAAGCTCATGCCGTCATCGGTCACCAGCAGCGCATCGGGGCGCCTACCGTCTTTGTCCTGTAATTGCGCCATGTGGGGCACGCGGCAGGCAGCGCCCGTCCCGATCGCCAGGCGTTCCGCCGTGCGCGTGAGGTCGCCAACCACCTGCACTTGGTCCTGTCCGATGGCGCTGAGCCGGGCGGCGAAGTCTTGCGCCAGGGCATGGACGGTCTGGCGCGGGACCGCATAGAGTCCGTACCAGCGGCGCTCGTCCTCGGCCAGCGGCGGGCCATCCAGCCCAAGACCCCGCGCCCAGCTATCGCGAATGCCGTGAGTCGGCATCACGTCCCACACGTCGTGGCAGCGATAGATGATCAGGCCGGTCTCTGTCAGCCAGGCTCGTTTCGCCTCTGCATGGACTTTGGGAAATTCCCCCGAAACGGAATCCAAGTGGGTGTAAAACGTAGGTTCGTGGGTCACGAAGAGGTTGCATCCCAGCGCATGCGCAGCCTTCAGGGTGGACAATTGACTCTGCCACGCCACGGCAATGCCCTGCACTTCCATGCTGGGCTCGCCCAGTTTAAACGTATCGACGGTCTTGCTCCAATCGACCCAGGCGCCGACTTGCCGCATGTGGTGATCGATTTCGAGCGCGCGCATTACGGCTGCCTCACTTCATTCGGGCAACGGCCTATTGGTTGCTATAGTTGCGTTTTCAGTATGGTGAGGGTCTCACTGCGGTGTCAACGAGGACATATTAACGGATTCTGCGGTCATGCCAATCCGTCCAAGCAATGTACGCCGCGTCAAGACACCTACAGCAAGATTGCCTCGACTTCTGCGGAAGAGCACATGCCAATTGAGTTTCGATGCTATCGCCTTCCCGATCTTGAAGCCGCCCTTATCTTTCCGCCGCATCCGATTGCAGGGAACGTGCTCGGTTAAGGTCTGAATCAGCTTCCAAGCCCAATTTTCTCTTAGCTAGTCCTCGGAATCGATAGGCACTCATATGGTCTGGATTGAGCTCAATTATCTGACTGTAGTCTGCTATGGCCTGCTCGTACTGCCCAAGTCCATCATAGGCCACTGCACGGTAGAGGTAGGATTGGCCATGGCCTGGCTCAAGTGCAATCGCCAAGCTGTAATCTGCAATTGCCTTCCCATATTCTCCTAGTCCCTCGTAGGTCAACCCGCGGTTGAGATAGGCGTCAACATCCTTTCGTTCTAGCGCAATAACCTGGTCGAAATCTGTCTTGGCCTTCCCATATTCCTCTAGTATTCTGAAGGCACGCCCACGACTTAGGTATAATCGATAGTCCTTTGGATTCAGCGCAATGGCCTGATCGAAATCTGTGATGGCCTTCTCGTAGTCCTTTAGTTGCATATTGCAACGACCACGGTTGTAATGAGCATTACTATCCTCTGGGTTGAGTTCAATTACCTTGTCGAAATCTTCAATAGCATCCCTGCTTCTCCGTATTTTCAAACTACAGAGGCCACGGTGAAAATAGGCACGGTCAACCTCTGGGTCCAGCGCAATAGCTTGGCTATAGTCGGCTATCGCCTTCTCGATCTCACCTATGTACTCGTAGGCACTCGCTCTCTCAAGGTAGGCCTTAACATCTTCTGATTGGAGTGAAGTCACCTTGGTGTAGTCAGCAACGGCCTTCTCGTAGTCACCACTTCCAACGTAGGCTCTTCCGCGCCGAAAGTAGGCACCAGCATGCTCCGCGTTTAGCTCAATGGTCTGGCTATAGTCTGCTATGGCTTCCTGAAAGTTCATGTTTCTCTCGTTCGCAAGACCGCGGAAGAACCAAGCGTGTAGATCAATCGAATTCTGTGCTATAGCTTCGCTGTAGGCTCTAATCTCTCTTTGCATGTCCTCCGATTGATCAAAGCCAAAGGCGAAGAATATGTATCCATCAGCGCCTCCTCTAATTGCAGTGTGATAGTCCTCTGTGGCACACTTGTATTCCCCCAGTCTCGCGTAAGCAAGACAACGGTAAAGGTAGGCGCCAGAATCCTCTGGATCGAGTGCAACTGCTTGATTGAAATCCTCTATGGCCTTCCTGAATTCCCCTAAGATTCTATAGGCGCGACCACGATCAAAATAGGCAGCACTTTCTGCAGGACTGAGATTGATCGCCGCATTGTATTCCGCCAACGCTTCTCGCAATTGGCCTTGGCGAAGGAATATGTCACCGGCAGTACGGTGTGACTCAGAATCTGACGCCATGATCACAGTTTGGTGTTCTGGCTGTCGCTAACCATCACTGAAAGCTGAAGAAGTGGCTTGGTCAACTTGGCCCCTTTGATTCGCTATCCGCATCTCGATGTGTTGTACCAGCTAGGCTTTCCCAACCACTGACTGTACAATAGCACTCTAGTGGATTGCGGAGTTTGCCTGACTGCCTGACCAGGAGTTTGCTTCTAGCACTAGTCCCAGGACTCCAGCCGGTACAATGGGATACAACCGAGACTGACACATAGCCAAGTGTAGGATTGAATTGAACCGCAATTCACCCTCTTTCCGTTTCTCGCCGCGCCCGCACAGCGCCCACCTTGTCCCTTGGCGCGCGTGGTCGGCGGAGGCGTTTGCCGAGGCGCAGGCGCGCAACCGGCCCATCCTGCTGTGCATCACTACGGCGTGGAGCCAATGGTCCCACCTGATGGACGAGCGGGCGTATTCCGACGATACGGTGCAGTTTCTCATCAAGACCGACTTTGTGCCGGTCCGGGTGGATGCTGCCGAGCGCCCCGACATCGACCGGCGCTACAATCGCGGCGGCTGGCCCACCACGGCCTTTCTTACCCCGGAAGGCGAGTTGATGGCAGGCGCCACCTACATTCCCGTGCAGGATATGCGCGACTTCCTGGTGGAACTGGCCGAGGAGTACCGCAAGAACCGCGACACCATTCGCGAAAAGCTCGGCGCGCTGGAAAAGAAGCGGCGCGCGGCGGAAGCGGAAGAAAGAGCCGTGGACGGGGTATTGACTCCGGCAATACCCGCCGAAACCATGGCTTTCATTACGGGCGCGTTCGACCGCGTGAACGGCGGCCTGGGTGATGCGCCCAAGTTCACGCACACGGAGGCCTTGCACTTCGCCCTGGAGTGGTGCCAGCACGCGCTCGACTACAATCTGGCCGCCCTGGTGAAGCACTCGCTGGACATCATGGCGTTGAGCAACCTCTTCGACCGCGAGGACGGGGTCTTCTTCCGCTTTGCCAACGACGCCCACTGGGAGAACCCGGAACGCGAGTGTACCTTGGAAGAGAACGCCGCGCTAGTCTCGCTCTACATGGAAGCCGCACATGTCTTTCGTGAGGATGCCTTTACGCAAGTCGGCACGCGCGTGCTGCAGTTCTTGCTTGAGAAACTGAGGAATCCGGCTGCCGGCGCATTCTTTGGCGGATTCTTTGCCACGAAAGAATACTATGACTTGCCTGCAGCGCAACGAAGCGCGATCCGCGAAACGTGCGTTGACCCGGTTATTCACGCAAGAGAAAACGCGCTGGCGGCTCAGGCGTTCTTAGTCGCCTTTCGCACCACGGAGAACACAGAATTCCGCGACCACGCCATGTCGATACTGGATCATCTGTGGCAGGCCATGTGGGATGCCGAGCGCGGTGTCGCCCGCAATTGGGACGGCAGAGCGTATGGCTGGGGCTGGCTGCCGGACCAGACCGCCGCGGCCCGCGCCTTCATCCACGCGTACGAAGGTACGGGCGTCCGCAAATACCTCGATCATGCCCAGGCGATTGCCGCGCACATCCTCCGTCACCATCACGACCCTGCGACCGGCGGCTTTTGGGATAGCGTTCCAGATCTCGGCGAAGCGACGCTGGGGCTACTTGCCCACCGGCAGGAAGTCATGGCGGATTCGGCCGCCGCGGCTGAACTCTTGGTTCGCCTGTGGCGTCTCACCAAGATCGAGCACTACCGCGCAATCGCCCAGACCGCGCTCGCCAACTACGCCGAGACATTTCGGCACTTCGCGTATTTCGGGGCACCCTACGGCCAGGCGGTTGACCGGCTCTTGCGCGCGCCAACGCACATCATCGTGACCGGCTCCCGCGCGGCGCCGGCAGCACAGAGCCTCTTCCAGCAAGCGCTGCGTATCCACACGCCCGCGCAGATAGTGCAGTGGCTGGATCCGGCACGCGACTCGGACTTGCTGGCCGCCCACGGTTTGGCGCTGGATGACTCCATGCCCACGGCACGGGTATATAGCGGGAGTGAAGAGGAGGCGAGCGCTGCCACACCGGCAGAACTTGCGGCGATTTTCGAGCAGGTAGAGCCGGCAGGTGACGGGGGTTAGGAATCGCCCTTCTGCAGAGAGTCCAAGGTGTCACAACCCAGCCAGGATACGTCGGCTCCGCCTAGCTATCCTCATGCAATTGCTGGATCGCGGTGCTGCCCTCTTTGCGGAGAACCATCGTCGCCGACTCGAGGTTCGCGCCTTGCACGATCACCAACACTTGCACACTGGTGTCTTCCACTTCTATCGGCAGCTCACGCGGGCGGGTCACACGCACATTGAAGACCGCGCCGGCCGCGCCGCCAATGACCATAATCGGCAACAGAAATTCGCTCGGCACCACGAAGACGGTTACGAGAGCGAGCGCCGCGCCAATGACGCCACCCTGCGCGATACGCAGAATTAGGCGGATCAGGGCAGCCCGCGAGCCCTGGTGCTCGACCTTCATCATCTCCATGTCGCAACCCAGCGCTGCCAGTTCCTCCACCGCATGCAGCGCCGCCGTCCGTGTGTGAAATGATGCAACGAGTTGGCCTGCCATGGGTCTTGACTTTCTGTGACGATCCGTTTTCACCCCTAACGGTGAACTATGCCACAATTTGTTTGCGCCTATTAAGTTTGAAATCTCCGCTTCACTGCGACTAGAGTTTGAACTGGATTCTCGCAAACGTGGAGTGATCAAAGTTTGCGCTGAGGGTAACTCGCCGCTAATTCAGGTGGGAGGAAAAGCCAGCTACCTGGATAGGCTATAGTCTACGAAGTGCGCGCGAAGACTTTCCTGTACCTACTGCCTCATCACGCAGAATTACTAGCCTTGGACCATTACTTGTCAGGGAAAGCGCGAAATACATTGGGCCAGTAGCACTCTGCATTTTCTCGATAATCTTTGGTAGTTCTACGGTCAACATCAAATGCACCTGCTGGGTGTTAACCGTGTTCTTCTTTCCTTCTAGCCCCTTGACCCAAACGACAGAAACGCATTCTCTAAGGAGCTGATCACCATGAACTTTTCATGCGGCGTGATCCTTGGTAATCCAAACATATTGCTCTCGCGCCAGCCAAGATATGAGTTCGGCATCTTTTTCACCGCGCTTATCTTCATCCTGTGGATGTGTAATTAAGTACCCTACTAGTGCCAAGGCACGCGCCACCTGAGGCGGCAGGTTTTCATCCAAAAAGAAACGTACCGAACTAGCCTGCATTGGATAGCAATTGCTCCCACTCAATTGCGTCTCTTACTTGACTCCTTTGCAGGTTGAACGCCTCCGCCAGGGAATCTTCGCTGTCACCGGCTTGATAGAGCGACCAGATAGAGCGAGTCTCAATTCGAGTTTCTGCTATGCACGGCGCCCCGAATTGAACTGCAGGATCGATTAGCACTGCCGACGAGGGCTTCCATAGCGCGGGCGAGCCATCCAAGCTAAACATGAGACCGTGATTTGCAGGCTTGAGGAATTCTCCCATGAATTCAAAAACAAGCTGGCCGTGTTGAGACGCCGCAATTAGCTCTTCTGAAAAAGCCACAAAGACATCAGAACCGGCAGTCCACATCTTTTCAGTGATGAAAGGCTGTCGGATACCTCGCAGGTCACGGATGTAATCCTCGGCCACCAAGATCTCTCTGTATGCGATTCCCCTTGATCTAAGCAGAGCGATCATACGAAGTCTCACGAGATCGGCAAACGCAATTACCCGGTCCTTGCTGGAAACCCTAACCGGTTTGTCCCATCCCATTCCGAGCCGTATCCACTGTGACAAGTGTTGGGTAGTAGGCTGAATAAACTGGTCGGACCGCCGCTTCCATTGCCATAGATTGACGTTAAGGGGAGGTGTGGTTGCCCGAAGCAGCACTGCGGTTTCGCGCAGGGTATATGCTCCTGCAAAAGGAGTAGCTTCCGGACGATCTAGCTTTTCGATTTGCGTCATAGTCCTTTCCTCTATCAAGACTGAGAGGGGCTACAATTCACTCTGGGGGATGCGAGCCGTCACTCTTGTTGCCCTTGACGACCCCTCGCAGAGCGTCGAAGGCCATCTGGGCAGCACTACTTAGCAAACACTGCTAGTCGGCGCTGCGCCTAAGCAATGTCAGTGTGTAGGCCAACCCAATGAGCGGGACTACGGAAAAGACGAGCGGCAGCCACCAGTCTCCTCGTGTTCCCCGCCGAAATGGCCAGCGCTACGTCGGCAATCACGTTTACCACTATGACCGCTGACCCAATCATGAGCAGGTTGCGGGAGGGTGTGGGCAGCGCCACTATGATCAAGAGTAGAATAGCGGTCACCGGATGTACCAGCATAAGTGCGAGACGTTCCCAGAGGCTGCCTCCATCGGCAAAACCGCCGCCGGCTGTCAAGCCCACCGGGAGTAGATGTATCACCGCCAGCACCAGCACCACAATGCGAAAGATCTTCATGATGCTCCCTCATTTCCTGGTCTTGCTTGCCACACAAACGCCATCTCTGGATTTCCTAGCGACCTCTCCGGCGCGGCAACGGTCACCCTATACCGCAATTAAAAGGCCCCGACGGACAATTGCTTTACTGCGTTCTCGGTTGTTAACCGGTTCACGTGCGTGACAGAAGTGGTCTCCGCACAACGTGCACGATCAAGTGGAATGCTTAGAGGCAATGCCCAAAAACGCAACCTATGCGACCATAGAGTCCGAGCAGTTTTGGTGCGTTGCTGCGCTCTGGTATATAATGCCAATCTTAAGTGCACTATACCTCTTTCTCCAGTAAGGGTACAAACCGTATGAAGGCGTATGCAACGGACGCGATTCGTAATGTTGGGCTGTTCTCCCACGTGGGCGCAGGCAAGACCTCGCTTGCAGAAGCGATGCTGTACGCTACCGGCGCCATTGGCCGCCTTGGCTCCGTGGACAACGGCAGCACGGTTTCAGACTATGATCCGGACGAGGTCAAGCGCCAGATCTCCCTCAATCTCTCGCTCGTTCCGGTAGAGTCGAATGACTCCAAGATAAACCTGCTCGACGCGCCGGGCTATGCAGATTTTACGGGAGAGGTCGCCAGCGCCCTGCATGTTTCCGATGGCGCGGTGCTGGTGGTGGACGTGTCAAGCGGTGTGCAGGTTGGCACGGAGGAGTCATGGGAACGCATCACCGCCCACGAACTCCCGCGCTTGATTTTTGTCAATCGTATGGACCGCGAGAATGCCGACTACTTTGCGACGCTGGACAGCCTGCGCGAGTACTTTGGCAACAGTGTGGCGCCGCTGCATGTTCCCATTGGGTCTCAGGACGACTTTAGAGGTGTGGTCGACATATTGGCGAATGCGGCATACCTCCATAACGACAATGAGGTGACTGAGGCGGAGGTACCCGCAGACCTCGAAGATACCGTTGAGGAGTATCGGCAGACTCTCATCGAGAGCGTGGTGGAACTGGACGACGATCTGACGGAGAAATACCTGGAAGGCGAAGACATTTCTGCCGAAGAGCTGCAGACCGCCCTCCACGAGGGAGTGCTCACCGGTCAACTCACGCCGGTGTTGTGCGGTTCAGCGACGCGAAACGTCGGCGTGCAGGCGCTCATCGAGGCGATCATCCGTTATCTCCCCTCGCCGGCTGAGACTGATCCCGCTACCGCCACGCAAGGCGGTGAAGAAGTGGAGCTTGCTGCGGACTCCGAAGGCCCGCTCGCGGCCTTTGTCTATAAGACCCTGGGCGATCCCTACGTGGGCAAGCTGACTTTCGTCCGCGTCTATTCGGGCACGCTGCGCTCGGATTCCCGCGTGTGGAACGCGATCACGGAATCTGAAGAGCGTGTCGGTCAGTTGCTTTTCATGCGCGGTCGCGAACAAGAGACTACAGACCACATCGCCGCGGGAGACTTGGGCGCCATCGCCAAGTTGGCGGACACGGTGACCAGCCACACCCTGAGCGAACGGAAGCAAGCCTTTACGTTACCGGCGGTGACATTCCCGCAGTGGCTCTTTACCGCCGCGATCGAACCTACGTCGAAAGAAGACCTGGAAAAGCTCAGCAGCGCGCTGGCGCGGGTTACGGAAGAAGACCCCAGCCTGCACGTTGAACGGCAACCCATAACCGGCCAGACACTGTTGTCGGGCATTGGAGAAACGCATATCAATGTCGCGCTCGAGCGCATGAAGCGCAAGTTCGGCGCCGATGTAAAGACTGTGCCAGCCAAAGTGCCCTATAAGGAGACAATCACCGGCAAGGCAGCGGCGGAGGGTCGCTTTGTGCGCCAAACCGGCGGCCATGGGCAGTATGCGGTCTGCAATATCGAGGTCGAACCGGCAGAACGAGGCGAGGGTTTCGAATTTGTCGATAAGATCTTCGGCGGCGCAATCTCCGCACCGTTTCGCGAGGCGGTGCACAAGGGCATCCGCGAAGCCATGAAAGAGGGTACGCTCGCCGGCGGCGAGGTGGTCGACTTGCGCGTAACGCTCGTCGACGGCAAGGAGCACACCGTCGATTCTTCAGATATTGCCTTTCAGATTGCCGGCACCATGGCACTTGGGGAAGCCATGGGCAGGGCTAAGCCCGTCCTCCTGGAACCGGTCTTGCAGATGAACGTACGTGTGCCGGAAGACCGCATGGGTGACGTAATCGGCGACCTCACCAGCCGCCGCGCCAAAGTACATAACATGGACATGGTTTCCCCGGGCACGATGGAGGTCCAAGCGGAAGTGCCCCAAGCGGAGGTGCTGCGCTACGCAACCGACTTGCGCTCGCTCACCCAGGGCCGTGCGACGTTCTCCAGTGAGTTCATCGGCTATGAGCAAGTGCCCGCCAGCACCCAGGAGCAGGTGGTGGCAGCGCATAAACAGGAGAAGGAAGAAGCCTCAGCCTAAGTGCATTCGCAAGCTGCGCGTGCTGCGCATGCAGGGCAATCCGGCATTCAGTTTCCTCAGGAGACCTTTGAATAACTCCGTCATTCGGGCGAAAAGCCGGCCCCGTACCTGATACGTGGCAGGAATCCAGAGGGGGCGTGGGTAGCGAGGGATCGCTAGCCGCGAAGCCGTTCTTCATCCCCAGCCCGGACTTCACCCAGAAAGGGGAAAAGGGGTTTCGCATAGGTCTCCCAAGGGTCTCCAATCACACACGAGCGTGCTGCATACAACCAAGGCTGCCAAGGTGACTCCCTCTCTTTGGCTGACACACAATTGACTCTGGTAGGCACTTCCCAGACCCTCGTCAAAAGCACAGGAGCAACGCCCTGTCATAAAGGATAGTGCCGGGATGTGAGGGTTTTTGGCTATCCGGTTCCCGCTCCCTGGGGGAGTCTTCACCGCTCCAGCACAATTCCATCCGATCGTGTAGAGATACATAAAGAGCTTTGTAGAGAGTGTCACTCTTGTGGAGGCACGGGTATGAAACCGGTTAACGTCACACCAGTTCTCGCGGAAGATTCACTCTTTCGCATAGTTGCTGGCACAGCACAAAGCCAGGTTGGCATTCTGATACTCGGTCCCGGCGAGAAGACCGGCGGCCTGCACGCCAGCGACCATCCGCAGTCCGATCAGGTGGTCTACGTCGTATCCGGCCACGGCGAGGCCACTGTGCGCGACGAGACCGCGCCGCTAGCCCCAGGCGACGTGCTCATCATCGAGGCCGGCGATCCCCACGAACTCCGCTGCACCGGCAACGAACCCCTCCGCACGCTGAACGTCTACGCCCCGGCTGCGTATTAGATATCGTGCGTTCTCATTCTACTCGGCGGCCTAACTTTCAAGCCGGGCCAGGGGCTGTACAATTCAACGTGCTGGATCATTATTGACAAGAACATCTCCTCGCCTCCATTCCCCTTACCGGAGCACGCAAATGGCAACGAACTCCATTGTCAAGCGTATCGTCTGCCTGGCCAACTCTCGCAAGAAGGGTGACCGCTGCATCGCCGGTAAGGAACTCTTGGCGAAGGGATGCCCCGGCGCGTGGGTGCGGCCCGTCAGCGACCGTGGGGATGAAGCGGTAAATGCATTCGAGCGGCAGTACAAGGACCGCAGCGAGCCGCGCGTGCTCGACGTTATGGACGTATCGTTGCTCGAAGCGCGGCCAAACACGTACCAATCGGAAAACTGGCTGCTCGACCCGCATCCTACCTACCCACACGTTTTTTGGAGTAGAGTGCGCCGCATTACACTAGATGAACTGAAGCCGTTCACCGACCCGGCAGGCCCGCTCTGGACTAACGGACACAGCAGCGATAAGGGACAGAACGACAGAGTCCCGCTTTACCTTGCCAATGCCCTCAATAGTTCGCTGCGTCTCATCCGGGTTGACTGGTTGGAAGTGTCCACGACTAAGACATCATCCAAGCTAAGATTGAAGAGTCGATACCTGTATAAAGTGCAGGGACGATTCCGGTATGATGGAGTAGAGTATCGGCTGGGCGTCACTGATGCTATCTACGAGCAAACTTACGGTAAGCGGCCCAGTTGCAGTTACGCGCTTGACGCTTGTTTCCTTACCATAAGCCTCGGTGGGCCGCACAAGGGCTATGCCTACAAACTCATCGCCGCCATCATTTCGCCTTCACAGCAGAGTGTAACGGACGTTCCGAGCGAGAGCACAGGGCAGATTCCACTATTCACGCTTTAGTGCATCACTCTGAGCGATATCGTGGAGTATTCATGAGGAGGACGTGTGCATGGCAGACATCATCACCAAACGCATCGTGTGCCTCGCAAACTCATGGAAGAAAGGCGGTCGCTGCATCGCGGGGAAGGAACTGCTGAAAGATGGCAGCACTGGTGCTTGGGTGCGGCCAGTTAGCAATCGCGAGGATGAGGCACTTGATCGATGCGAACGACAGTATAGAGATGGGAGCGAGCCAGCCGTGCTCGATGTAGTCGATGTGCCCTTATTCAAGGCGAGACCAAGAGGCCATCAGCAAGAAAACTGGCTGCTTAACCCTGAGTATTACTGGACACTGGAGAAACGTGTGAACGTGGGGGGCCTGCGCCAGCTTGTCGACCCTGTTGAGCAGCTTTGGAGTGGTGGCTCCGAATCCAGTAATGGGCTTAACAATAGAGTGTCTGGTAAAGATGCCGAGTGCCTTGCAGTATCCTTGTGCCTCATTGAGGTTAGCAATCTAGTGCTTGATGTGTATGACAAATCTAATCCCTTCTCCAACACGGTTCGCAGGAAAATCTATGGGAACTTTCATCACGCCGAGACGGAGTATCGTCTTTCGGTTACTGATCCCATCTGCGAACGCGAATATGCTTCAATCGGAAATCACAAAATTGGCGAGTGTTTCTTGACGATTAGCCTTGCCGAAGCGTTCGTGGACGGCTATTGCTACAAGTTGATTGCCGCTGTAATCAATTAGTGCCTAAGAGTTAGAGCATGGGCAACATTTCTCATCCGGTGTTCACCATCGGCCACTCCAATCATGAGCCAAAGGAGTTTCTGACGCTACTGCAAATGCACGGCGTAGACACGGTTGTGGACGTGCGTTCAGCGCCCTACAGCCGCTACTTACCTCATTTCAATAAGGAAGACTTGGAAGAGGCCCTGAAGGAAGCTGGCATCCGCTACATCTTCCGCGGCAAAGAGCTTGGCGGCCAACCGGCGGACCGTGTGTGCTACGACGCCGACGGGCGTGTCACGTATGACAAGCTGGCGGCAACAGCCGCATTTGAGAAAGGCCTCGCGTACGTCCTGGACACCGCAGCCGTTCATCCTTCGACAGGCTCAGGACGAACGGCTTCTTCCACTGCACGCCGACTGGCCCTGATGTGCAGCGAGAAAGAGCCACTGGACTGCCACCGTACCCTATTGATCGCCCAGACACTGGCAAAGCAGGGCGTTGCCGTGGCGCATATCCACGCCGACGGCAGTTTAGAGAGTCACGTAAACGTAATGAATCGGCTGCTGGACGAAACTGAGATTCATTACATTGGCGACCTTTTCCGCTCACATGAAGAGGTGATAGCGGACGCTGTAAAGCGTCAAGCGAAGCGCGTGGGCGCGCGCTGGCAGGAACCCTCCGAAGATTGACACTCTCCGTCTTGATAGCAAGAGTCTTGCTCTGAACTTGATAGAGGGCGGGTACCCAGACCGCCCACACCTCTCGTCAAGAGGTACCGACTTGGAGTACACGCCTTGAAAATATACACCATCGGCTTTACTAAGAAGTCGGCCGCGGAATTCTTTGGCTTACTGCGGGATTCTGGTGCGAAACGCCTAATAGACGTGCGGCTGAACAACGCATCGCAATTGGCGCGTTTTGCGCATGGCGACGACCTGCCGTATCTTCTGAAGAGAATCTGCCGGATGCAGTATATCCATGCGCCGGACCTCGCGCCCACTAAGGAATTGCTGGAGGCCTATCGCAATGGAGATTGTGACTGGGCAACTTACGAACGCACTTTCCGCTCCCTTTTGCACGAACGGCGCATCCTTGCGGACGGAATCCGACCCACTGGTGGAATACGCATCACGAAGAGACTAAGAGCGACCATTGAAAACAGTTGCCTGCTGTGCAGCGAGCACGAGCCGGACCATTGTCACCGCCGGTTGGTGGCGGAGTACTTCAACGGGCAATGGGGCGCTGTTGAAGTTGAGCATCTCACTTGAGTAAGAGGATTTAGACTTTGTTTGACCTTCTGCATGACCTCGTGGATTGGGTGCTGGCCTGGGCGGATTCGCCGTATGGCGGGTTGGCGCTCTTTGTTTTGTCGGCGGCGGAGTCGATTATCTTTCCGGTGCCGCCGGACCCGCTCTTAATTGCGTTGGGTGTCGGCAAACCGAGCTTTGCCCTGGTCTTTGCCGCCATCTGTCTCCTCGGTTCCCTCATCGGCGCCGGCATCGGCTACATGATTGGCATGTGGGGCGGACGCCCGGTGGTGGACCGCCTCTTCTCGCAGGACAAGATCCAGTTCGTCGAGCAAAAGTATCAGCGCCATGACGTCTGGGCAATCCTCATTGCCGCGCTCACACCGATTCCCTATAAGGTGTTTACCGTCACGGCCGGTATGTTCCGCTTGCACTTCGGCCGCTTCATGCTGGCGTCGCTCATAGGACGGGGCGCACGCTTCTTCGCCGTCGGCCTGCTGATCGCCTTCTTTGGCGAACCGATTGCGGAGTTCATCGACCAATATCTTGACATCTTGTTTGTTGTCTTTATGGTACTGCTTGTCGGCGGCTTCTTCGTGATTAGGCTCTTGGCGCGGTCGGGGAGTAATCCTAAGTCCGAAGGTACCTCAGCGGCGGATGAAGCAGTGCCATAGATGATTTAGATCCAGGCGTGCACATATTGGATTCCGTAAAGATTCTGCGATTAGCCCTGACGGCCGAATGCTGGAACCGTGCGGGATCTGTGTAGGCCATCTCGCCGTCACTCCGGCGAAAACCGGAGTGACGGCTTTGGGAGCAGATAGATTTCCTAGACTCACAAACGAAGTGCAACACTTTGCTAAGGTGTTGCCATGGGAACATACTACAGTCAGTTTACCTTTGAAGAGCGGTGTGAAGCGGCCAGACTTCTCGCCGCGGGGCAGTCGCAGCGGAAAATTGCTACAGCTCTGGATCGCGCGCCATCGACCATTACGCGGGAGGTAATACGCAATGGGTCCGGGAAGCGAGGCTATCAGGCGAGATATGCCCAGGAACAGGCGTTGGCGCGGCGGCAAGCTGGAGCGGGATGCGGCGTTGCGAGAGGTGGTGCTGGGGTACCTGCAATGCGGCTGGTCGCCGGCGCAGGTTGCCGGTCGCCTGGCGCAAGCAGCCGGTGCGCCGGTCATTGCGCATGAGACCCCTATCGCTTTAGCTACGGGCAGTTGGCGCCATTACCTGCCGCGGGGCAAGTCGAAACGCGGCTGGCGGGGGCGCAGAGGCGGCAGCCCGGCTGCGTTCATTGCCCAGCGCCGTCCCCTGGCAGAACGGCACCAGACGGCGGCAGCCCGCCAAACGCCCGGTCATTGGGAGGTTGATCTGATGCTCTTTCGCACCTACGGCCAAGCGGCGCTGACCCTGCACGAGCGCCACTCGCGCTTGCTCATCGCCACTGCCAGGCATGACCTGTTCGCTTCCTTGCCTCCAGAGTGGCGTCAGACGGCCACCTTCGACAACGGCACCGAGTTCGCCGACTTCGTCGCAGACGTCCGCCACTACCGCCTCCCTGACCTGGGGGATGCAGACCTTCTTCTGCGATACCCACTCACCGTGGCAGAGAGACGGCATTGAAAACGTCCTCTTCGAAGAAGCCGCCATCGGGCGCCTGCGGCGCGGGCTGCCGCGCAAAACCGACCTGGCGACCGTAACCGAAGAACGCTTCGCGCAGTTGGTGCAAGCCTACAACCACACCCCGCGCAAGTGCCTCGGCTACCAAACGCCAGCAGAAATATTCATCAACCAAGTGTTGCGCTTGAAATGTGAAGCCACCTTCCCGCATACGCGGGAATGACGGCTGATGCGCCTTTTGCTACACTCGCTCTCGTTCGTTCCCTTGTACGCTTTCTTTGTCATACTGAAGACGGATTGACTATAGGCTTCTAAAATAACCGATACATTGTGGAGTCTCTTCTTGACAGACCCAACCCTTGATAAGTCCATTTCTCTTCCCACCCTTGGCGTGGTGCGCTTTCATCGTCTGCGCACATCGGACGCCGACCTGCTCTACGCATTCTTCCAGATGCTGGGCAAGCAGACACGCGCCTGGTTCCGACCGCATACGCCGTGGACGCATGCCGTGGCGCAGGACCTTGCGGCTCAGGCTGAAGACCCCGACTTCATCCGATTTCTCGTTCTCGCGGAGCAGGAAGGGAAAGAAGAACCGGCGGGCTATGGGTTTTTTGAGAATCTGCAATCCGCACGGCCCGTTCTCGGCATTGCCGTGGCCGATGCGTATCAAGGGCATGGGCTCGGACAGGCGATCATGCAGCACCTCATCACGGTTGCGCGTCAATTGGGCAAAAGGCGTATCATACTCACTGTGGATGGCGACAACCTGCGGGCGCAGCACGTGTACAAAAAGATGGGCTTCACGATGACCCGGCTGATTCCGGGGAGTTTCCACAATGCCCGCGAAATGGAGTGCATCCTGTAGGTGACTTCGCCAGGCACTGGCTAAGGCGCCCCGCCCCACCCTTGGATTCCGGCCCCGTATCGCGGTACGGGGCCGGCATTTCGCCGGAATGACCGAGACACAGCCGGCATAGCGGAAAGAGTGACAGCATTTGGGCATGAGGGGTGGTATGGCGGAGAGAACAGACGCATTGAAATGAGAGCCAACCCGGCGGCGTGAAACCGTTTCTGTGCATCGTTCGCGTGGATTCTCGATAATAGCAGAAGGAGAAAGAAGGTCTCATGGCAGTCAAGACTTGGCCGGCGGAGGTCAACAGCGTCCGCAAGGCAACGGTTGTTCCCCTGGATGAGATCACGTTGCCGGAAGAAATCTTCATTGTCCCGGGCTCGCACTTGGACTTCGGCTGGTGCGCGGGCATCTCCGAGTGTCTCGCCTACGCTGACGAGCTAATAAAAGGTTCTATCGACGCCATTAGCGGCCCGGTGCCGGACTATCGGTTCACGGTCGAGTACGCGGCCTTCTTGCGTCACTTCCTGGCGCGTTTCCCCGAGTACCTGCCCAAGGTGAAGCAACTCATCAAGGAGCGCAAGCTCGAGACTACTGCCGCCATGGTCGGTTACATGGAGGATGTCCTCGATGGTGAGATCATGGTGCGGGAGATCGTGCATGCCAAGCGCTTCGCACGCGATGTGTTGGAGTGCGACCTGCCCACGGCGCAGCACTCCGACCTGCCCGGCCACACGCCGCAATTGCCCCAATTGCTTGCCAAAGCCGGGGTGAAATACTTTTCTTACACAAGATTCCGCCCATATTCGCCGGTCCATTGGTGGCAAGCGCCGGACGGTTCGCGGGTGTTGGCGGCCAACCACCTCAACAACTACGGTTGGGCCTTTTTGCTTACCAACCCGGAATTCGGCTGGCTGCCCGACTACGAGGGTGATGAGCCGGAAGTGTATTCAATTTCGGAGGCCATGCGCCTCTGGCCCTTGCCCGTGCTGCTCATGATGGGGCAGTCCGACCTGCGTCCGCCGGTACCGGAGGACATGGTGGCCGCGGCCAAGAAACTCACCGACGAAGGCAAGCTGAACTTCACCTTTTCGACCATTACGGGCTTCTTTGAAGCCGCTGAGCGGACCGGCATGGTGGACGATTTGCCCGTCTTCGGCGGCCACTTTCCGTACGCCTTCTACGCGATTCCGGCGTTCGCGCCGCGCGTCTATCTGGAAGCGCGCCACGCGGAGAACGCGCTGGCATCCGCGGAGAAACTCTCCGCCATTCGCGGACTCCTGGGCTTGGGCGCGTACCCGCGCGCCGAACTCGATCCCGCTTGGGAAGACCTCTATAACTGCCACGACCATAACGTTGGCGGCAGACATGGCGAGCTCAACGACGACGTGCGCTACAAGACCGCTGTGCACGCCCGCATGATCGGCATGGAAATCGCGCGGGAGGCGAACAACCAGTTTGCCACCCATGTCAACTATGCTCCGCCCAGCGACGAAGCGCGCACAATCCTGGTGAGCAACCCGCTCAACTGGGACCGCTCGGACGTGGTGGTGGACTACATGGAGTTCGGCGGTGACAACGTGACGGGCATCCGCGTCACCGATGGGCAAGGCAACGAGATGCCGTGCCAGGTCCTGAAGGCCCAGAACGCCGGCGACGACCGGGTCGACTTTGCCGGCTTTGGTTACTCACGGGTGGACTTCGCGTTCCTGGCGAAGGACGTGCCCTCGCTTGGCATCAAGGCCTTTTACTTGGAACCCAGGGTCGGCGCCAGCGACCAGAATACGCGGCGCATGACCATGGAACAGGTGGTTGAAAACGACCACTTCCGGTTGGACGTCACCGGCGGTATGGTCAAGAGTTTGCAGTGGAAGCGAGCGGACGGCTCCAGTGTGGAACTCGCCGCCGAAGCCGACCACTACTTCAACGAGGTGGTGGTACTGGAAGACCTGCGCTTCGACCTGGAAGATTCCCAAGATGAGCAGGCCATGAAGGTGCCAACGACCGATGAGGCGCTCGAGGTACAAGCCAGAGGCGAAGACTGGCTGGCCGGCACGAATTTCACCGGCCGGGAGTGGCGCGCTAGCGACGGCCCCACGCAGGTGCAGTGGATTGAGCGCGGACCCATTTGGACGACGGTCTGTCTACGCAGCCACGTGCTCGGGGCACCGATTGTGCAAGAAATCCGCCTGCACAACCATGAACCGCGCGTGGACCTCACCACCACCATCGACTGGAACGGCACGAAGAATACGCAGGTGCGTCTCGCACTGCCCTACAACGTGACAGGCGGTGAAGTGACGTATGAAGTGCCGTATGCCAACGTGGTTTTCGGCAAGGACGAGGTACCGAACACCTATCGCGGCGACGGTTCGCGCTGGGTGCAAAAGTGGTTGGATGTTTCCAACAGCGACTACGGCGTTACCCTGGGCACCAGCAACTGCGTGCACACCATCAAAGGCACGTCCGTTTACCCGATGTTCATCCGCACGGCGTACTCCTGCGGCACGCCGTTCTTCGAGTACCCGAACCTTGGCGTGCATACCTACCATGCCACCCTCGTGCCCCACAATGGCGACTGGCGGAGCGCCAACGGTGAGCGCGTCGGTTGGCAGCATTGGAACCCCTTGCAGACTGCTAAGTTAGCCACGGCCGCGCCGATGCAGCCGTTTGCGGGCAACACGTTCCTCAGCGATTCCGAGAGTTTCGTGCGCACGGACGCGCCGAACGTGGTGATCACCACCATCCAGGAGCACCCGGACCGCCCCGGAAACTGGCTGCTGCGCTTGTTCGAGGCCCACGGTGAAGATACGACGGTTTCGCTGCAACTCCCGCGTGCGGTGGAAGCCGCCTGGGTGACCGATCTGATGGGCGGCCTGGAGACGGAGCTCGCGGTCTCCGGCAATACCGTAACCGTGCCGCTGGGCGGCTATGAGATTGAGACGATTGCCGTGGCGTTCAAGAGCTAGCAGGGCAGTTTGGTCGTCACACGCTAAGGACTTGAAGTGATCATGGGAGCGCAGAACCGCGCTCCCATATTGCTTTCGTGAATTTCGCGGAATCCCAAAACGACAGGTACATGCGATGAGATTGCGCAGAGTTTATTCGCCCTTCGGCAGGCTCAGAGCGAGCGGATCCTTCTTGTGTTTGTCCAATTGACGTTCCCAGGCGCCACTAAGTTTGATTGGCTGCCAGCGCAGATACGTGAGTGTGCGCCACAGCCACTCTACCGGTCCGTATTGGAAGTGCCGCAGCCACCAAACACTTAGCGGTATCTGCAAAGCGAAGATTGCAATTGAAAACAGTAGCCCAAGGCCCGGCCCCACCTGTCCGAAAAGACCGAAGCCATAGCCGTAGAACAGTGTGGTGGCGATGAGAGACTGCAGCAGATAGTTGGTCAGTGCCATGCGGCCAACCGCGGCCAGCGGCTCCAGCCGTGCCCGCCAGGCATCGTGTTGCAGCAAGAGAGTGAGTCCGGCAATGTAGCTGAGCGCGAGCACTGGCGCGCCGAGCGTGCGCGCGGAATCGGCAAGCACATCCAGCCAGGTAGGCAGTGCAAACTCCGGTCCGTGACTCACCAGCGCGTGGGTGAGACTACTGCTCACCCCTAGAGCGAGACCCCACCAGAAAATCTTCTTGAGCAGCGGCGTGTGCGCCGAGATGTTCCGAAAAATGTTGCGGCGGCCGGCGTAGAGGCCGAGCAGAAACATGGCAAAGGCATTGAAAGCCAAGAAAATGGCGACACTGTACATCAGGCGCAGATCGCTCAGGCGTTGAACCGTAATCTCGGCGAATGAACCGGTGGCGTAGACGAGCGCGGCTTGCGCTGCGTCGGCGCGCAACCCTGTGTCCGATTCGGCAAAGCCTGCGCTAACCTCGGCTGCGCCGGCAGGGGTGAGCTTGGCGAGCAATGCCAGCCCGCTCAGTCCGGCAGGCAGCAGCACCGATACCGCAAGAAACACTCCCGCCCACACGAGGAGCGTTCGCGGCGAGCGTTTGCGGAAAAAGAGGAGGAGGATTGCTCCCAGCACGGCATACAGCACCAGAATGTCACCCACCCACACGAACGCCGCATGAGCCAAGCCAATGAGCAAAAGGATAAACAACCGGCGTAGATAGAGGGGTACAAACGAAGCGCCACGTTCCTCAGCACGCTGAATCTGAAGGGCAAACCCCAGTCCGAAGAGAAATGAGAATATCGGATAGAACTTGGACTCAGCGAGAACCTGAATTCCCCAGGCAGCGACACGATCTAGCAATGGGCCCACATCGTCATATCCAATGAGCAACTCCTGCACTGGATGACTGAAAAGGTGCATATTCACGAGCAATATGCCGAAGAGCGCGAACCCTCGCAGTGTGTCTATGACCTGTATGCGCTCTGAAAGCGCTACCGGTCCGATTTGCTCGACTGAAGATTCGCTCGCAGTTTGTCTTTCACTGACCATACGAAATCATACGCCTGTTCTCAATCCAGCACACTTGCGGGGGCCGGCCATATGCACTGTTTGATAGAATACTCGCTTTCATTCTCCTTCGCGCGGTCCTCACCGGCTGAAATGGGAAACGTGTTGCAGCGGCAGGTGAGCGCGCCTATTTGTGCAGTAGGACTCTAAATGGGACTCTTGGCGCCCTTTGGTATGATTCAGAAAGAGCGCGCACGCGACACCGTCTCGCTGAGTTTGCGTGCCGGTTCTTTCTGATCAGGGGAGCTATGGCTGCTTGGCCGTGGCAGGCGCCGCTACGATAGTAGGCGTGCGCCCCAGTCCAAGAACCTGTGCGCCCTATAGAAGCGTGACATACTGATTCCGTGCCGGCATCCATCATCGAAAGAGCGTTAGCACAGATAGTAACCTAGAATATTGAAGAAAGTGTGAACAATATCCAAACAAATGCAAGGAGTCAGTATAGATGGAAATCGAGGTCAAGCCGCGCGCCGTGCCGAAAGAGGTGGATACGGTCCTCAAGGGCATTGCCGCGGAACTGCCGCCGGCCGCTGCGGCCATGATGCTGTCGAATATCGCCAATCGCGCGACGGCTGTGCTCCACAAGCTGGCGCGCGAGCAGGGCAACGCGAACAAAGGCCAGCCGAACTGGGGCCGGTGGGCGAGCCTTACCAACGTCTCCCGCGATGCCGTACTCCGCACTGCCACTTGCCGTGACACCGCGACGCAGCTTTACCAACTGGAGACTGCGGAAGAAGAGAACAGTTGAAGTGGAGCGGTGATTAGGAAGTGGTCTGGTGAAATCGTGCTGATCCCCCGTACGTACTTCGACAGGCTCAGCACGAACGGGGAAGAGACAGGCGCCCATCTTGCAAGTCTCAGGTGTTGACGTTCCGGGGGTTGAAGCTACAAGAGCTGAAGTTATAGGAGTTGAAGCCACAGGTGTTGAATCTACTGGAGTTGATAGCCCGGCGGTCGGGATAGATTTCTTAGTGGGCGTAAGGCGTCCATTCCGTTCGCCCTGAGCCTGTCGCAGGGTAAACGGAAAGCGAAACTGACCGGCGAGAATAGCGTGTTGCTCCGTAGTTTCTTCAATAGGCCTGTGCGGAGTTTGTCAAAGTGCTCAGCATGAACTGCAAACAGTTGAGCGGTTTGGGAAGGAAAGTTGAATTCTTTTGCTTCTTTCCGTTTGCAAGTCGACTTTTCCAGTTCCTCAGTCATAGCAGGCTCAGCAGAAACTGAAGAGGGGTGCGCATCTCTCACTTGGACCCCATTGTGATGCAGAAACGCACAGGGACGAGAGCAGTTTTGGCCAGGTGAGCGCGCATGGTCACTTCCGGGTGTAAGAAGATTCTTGCTGTTCTACTAATCCGTTACGGGCATGCCGCTGCTGAAGTTGGTATAATGGGCGAAATAAGCGTAATATGTCGTCACGACATGGTAAAGAGAGCCGAGGAGACGCGAGAAATTGCCCAAGAAACGTGCCAATCTCAAGCGCGTTCGTCGTCAGGAACGGCAGCGCCTGCGTAACCGTTCAGTGCGCAGCAGCTTGAAGACTTACAGCCGCAAAGCATCCGACGCCATCACTGAGGGCGATCAAGAAACGGCGCAAGAGGCCGTAGCCCTGGCATGCGCCCGCTTTGACCGCGCCGCCCGCAAGGGTGTCATTCACACCAACAACGCCGCCAGGCACAAGTCTCAGCTCACACGCCGGTACAATCTGGCGTTCAGCGGGGCTGCCTAGAGCTACCTCTCCTGCCGCTTATTGGAAGATGGTTTGCGGCCTCGCGCCTACCGCTCTGCGGGAAGCGCGGGGTTTGCTTTTGCAGAGATGCCCTGCGGGAATCAAATGGTTGGTCGATTGTGCGCCGAGCTTGCAGCCAAGCCATTGCACAATAGTGCAAGCCCCGGGACCCGTCATGCCTGCGCAAACCGATAGCCATCTTTCTTGCATCTCTCGACACCCTCAACCGCTGGCGTGCCAAGCCTACCGCCATGATTCGTCACCAGTGGGTAGCCTGGGAGAGACAGCGGCGGCGGCAATCGTCGCCCGCGGCTTCCCGGAGATTAGTTTTCATGCGTTCCCACCTTGGCGCTCGACTTGCCGATGAAGAATCCGGTTGTTACGTCACTAAATGCGCTGTACCAAAGAAGAACCCTCAGAATTGCGTGTTGGCTAGCGCTGGCTGGCGATGGAGCACAACCCGATCACGAGCAGGTCCAGCGCGGTGGCGGGGTCCATGCGGCTCCGCTTGATGGCGAAGTCGGTGCGGGCAATATGGGCGTGGATCGAGGCGAGTTGGTCGACGCTGAAGCGGCGCGCCTGGGCAATTACACGGTTGACGGCGCGCGGCGGCGCACGGGTGAGGCCGACGGCGCGCGCCACTTCTTTAGGCGACTGCACCGTGTGCAGGACGTGCTTGGCCTTGAGAATGAGGCGAAACTGGCGGGCAATCATCGAGAGCACATAACCGGGCTCCTGATTGGGGAGATCGTGCAGGAGCGCAAGCGCTTGCCGTCGCCTGCCATCGGAAACCGCATCCGCGAAAGCGAATATGTTCGATTCTCGCGACTGCGGCACCAGCAGATGTACGTCCTCTTCGCTGATAGTACCGGTGCGGTTGCGGTAGAGCGATAGCTTTCTCAGTTCTTGCTCGATGGTGTCCCGGTCAGGCAGCACCGCCGCCAAGTGTTCCGCTGCCTGGCGGGTAATGGCACAGCCAAACCGGGGCGCGTTTTCTACAATCCAGGCAACTTGCGGCCTGCCGCGGCGTTGGTCGGCCACGTCCACGGTTGCTCCGGGAAGGTTGCGCAGCGCCTTGGTGAGCGCCGTGGTCTCTCGCCCGCGCGGCAGGGCGGGGTCGGCCAAGACCAGTGTGCAATGGTCCGGTAGACCGGGCAAGTAGGCGAGCAGCCCGTCGCGCAGCGGCTTCTCCTTGAGACAGCGGCTCAGCAGGTCACGAACGACCACGAGCTTCGCCCCACCCAAAAAGGGCAAGGTGTCGCAATGCACCTGCAGGGCTTCCATGTCGATGACGTCGCCATCCAGCACCACGCGGTTCAGATCGGCTATCGCCTCGCCCTGTGATGCCAATTGGGCAACTTCCGCCTCAACGGTGCCCTTGCTGTGTCCGATTAGACAACGGATCATCGCGGTAGTTTGTCCAATCCCCTCTAAGGTGCGAGTTGGTTTGACTAGTCGTCAGTCAAAAACTCCGGCGGCAATCAGAGTTGGCAGTTCCGCTAGCTCGGAGATTGTTACTGCCTTTACCTCTTGCTTTGCGCACGTGCGGTTTAGCCAGACACAGTGCCAACCGGCCTGCAAGGCTCCACGTACATCAGCTTGCGGGTTATCGCCGATAAAAAGCAACTCGCTGGGACTGAGCTGCAACTCCTCAGCGCTCTGCGCAAAGATCTCCCGCTGCGGCTTGGCCACGCCAATTTCCCCGGAAATCACGACAGAACTGAAGTAATCCGCAATACTCGTTTGCTGGAGCTTCTGCCGTTGCTGAATGCCGTCGCCGTTGGTTATCACGCCCAGGGGATACGCCGCGAGGGCCTTAAGGCAGGGCAAGACGTCAGGATAGAGTGTCCAACTATCCTCGTACAAGGTGAGGTAACGCGCGAAAATGTCCAATACTTCTTGCTCGGTGAGCGGCTGACTATCAACTCCGGAATCTTGCTGCATAGCCAGTACTTGCTCTACCCGCCAGGTGCGCTGTTCGGAAAAGGTTAACTCGCCAGCCACGTAGCGCTGCCAGCCACGCTCTGCCGCATCATGCCAGGCGGCGGCAAAGTCGGGAAAGTCTAGCCATTTTCGGGACGCACTTTCGCCGGAAGAAAGGGAAGGATACAGTTTGGCGAGCGCCGCCAATTCAGCGCCATCGTGGTCAAGCAATGTGCCGTCCAGATCGAAAACTACACCGCGTAGCATCGCACTCACTTAGTTTTGAATTCAATCATGTGCATCTTGGTGTCATGTCATCAGTGACAGCGAATTTCCCCATGGAAAGAGCGCGCAGTATTGTATGACTGTCATTGCCAAACCGGCATAATGGTGAGAGACTCTGGCTCAACAGTATGAACATAGAACGATCCCGCCACGACATTTCAAGCTCAATCACGGAGGAAGACAGTGAACGTCACAGATGACCGCTCGGCTCTAGTATACCTGAGCACACCGCTTGACCCGCCGCATTGGGCGTTGTTGGAGCGGGAGTTATTGCGGGCGCAGGAGGCTGCCTGCGCGGCGTTCTATGCGAAGTATTTCGACGATCGCGGCTACTTGCTTTGCATACCGCGCTGGGGCGGGAACGACGGCCCCGATGACGCGGGCGAGAACCTGCTCAATTGGCCCATGCTCCATGCGCTCGGCGCGTCGGATGACGTTTTGGCCATGTACAAGCATGGCTGGAACGGGCATCTGCGCCAGTATACCGAGGCGAAGAGCGAATACGTGCCCATGGCCCGTGAAGGCATGTATTACAAAGAATTCTCCGTAATGTTCGATTGGATGCACCACGGCGAGTGGATTTCGCCTTTCATTCTCGAACCGCTCAGCGATCCCGCGAGCAGCGTCTACGAGCAGCGCATCCGCCGCTACGCCGGTTTCTACATGGATGAAGACCCCCAAGCTCCGAACTACGACCCGGAGCACAACGTTATCCGCAGCATGTTCAACGGCAGCCGGGGGCCCATGCTGCGCAAGTCCACCGCGCTTGATTGGGCGGGCGACCCCATCGAGGTGGCGGGGCGGTTCGATGCCAAGCACGGTGAGAACAGCTTTGCCCAAATGCTCGACCATTTCCGGGACTACAACGACGTGGCGGGCGACCACCCCTTGAATCTCTCCGTTACCACTGTTGCTCTTACCGCTTATGCGCTCACGGGCGAGGCAAAGTACCGCGACTGGATTGTGCGGTACGTGGACGGCTGGGTGGCGCACACCAAGGCAAACGGCAACATCATCCCGACCAATATTGGGCTGGACGGCACGATTGGCGGCGCCTGCGACGGCAAGTGGTACGGCGGCGTCTACGGCTGGGGCTTCTCCGTGATCGACCATAACACCGGCAAACTCGCCCACAGGCCGGCGTTTCAGCAGCGCGCCGTCTACGGCTTTGGCAACGCGCTGCTCATGACCGGCGACCAGAGCTACCTCGCCGTCTGGCGCGAGATGCTCGACGCCGTGAACGCCAATGCCAAGGACAGCGACGGCACGCCCACGTACCCTTACATGTACGGTGACGCCTATGGTGAGGAAGGGTGGTACGATTACCGGCCGGAGCCGTTCGCGGCGGGCGCGCATGAAATGTACTACTTGTCCATGGACCCGCAGGATTTGGCACGTGCGCCGCAACACCCCTGGTACGACTTTCTGGCGGGCAAGAACCCCAATTATCCGGTGGAAGCGCTGCAGCGCGACTACGCTGAAGTGCGGCAGCGCAGCGAGAAAGTGCGGTTGGACGCCACCACGGAGGATACGCGGCTTTCCGATGATATGAACGCCTTCAACCCCGCTATCACCGATGCGCTTATCCGGCTGACGCTCGGCGGATTTCCCACGGGACGCGAGGGCGGGCCGCTCTATTGCCGCTTGCGCTATTTCGATCCCGCCCGCCGCCGCGCCGGGCTGCCGGAAGACGTGGCGGCGTTGGTCGACCATCTCACGGCCGCGGAAGTTGGCGTGACCCTCGTAAACCTGAATCCGGTGGCAGAACGCACGCTCATTGTGCAGGGCGGGGCGTATGCGGAACATCAGTTTATCAGCGCCACTGCAGGCGGGATTACGACTGAGGTCAACGGCCCGCACCTCGTCGTGCGGCTGGCCCCCGGCGCCGGCGAGCGCATCACGCTCACCATGCAACGCTACGCCAACCAGCCAACGCTCAGTTTTCCCTGGGTGTAGGTACTTGGTGGTTCTTGGAACTCTGACCGCTCTTGGCTCGATGCTTCACCGAGCTAGGCAAGGGCAGAATGAGAACAGGCGGGACCAGCAACCGCCAAGGGGTCAGTGACCGTTCATGCTTCGACAGGCTCAACTGGAATGGTCATTCCGTCGTAGCCCGTTCGTGCCGCTCTACGCAGAAGAAGCTTCGCTGCCGCTGAGCAGCGCCGCCATGCGTTGGTTTATCTTGCCCGTGACGTCCATGGTGACGGACTGGTGGGCTTGGCGCAGAGTGCTGGCGATGGCCTTCGCATTGGAGCGGCCGTGAGCGATGATCACGGTGTTGTTCAGACCCACCAAGGGCGCGCCGCCGTGCTCCTCGTAGTCCATGCGCGCGCGGACGGCGTTGAACGCTGGTTGCGCAAGCAAGGCGCCGAGCATTCGGCGCGGGTTCGCACGCAATTCCGACTTGAGCAGACTGCTGATAAACTCGGCTGCGCCTTCCAGCGTCTTTAGCGCCACGTTCCCCGTATAGCCGTCACAGACCACCACGTCTACAGATTCGGAGAGGATGTGGTGTCCCTCGACATTGCCGACAAAGTTCACCGGCGCGTTCTCCAGCAGCGCATAGGCCGCCAGGGAGAGTTCATTGCCTTTGCTGGGTTCCTCGCCGATGGAGAGGAGTCCGATCTTGGGATTCTCGACGCCGTACACCTGTTCGGAATAGATGCTGCCCATGAGGCCGAACTGCTGGAGTTGCTGTGGCTTGCAGTCGGCGTTGGCCCCCATGTCAATGAGGAGCGTGGGGTGTGTGGTGCGGGCGGGAATCAAGGCGATGAGCGCCGGGCGGCTGATTCCGGGAATACGGCCAAACGCCATGAGCGCGGCCGCCATCGTCGCGCCGCTGTGGCCGGCGCTTACTACGGCCTTGCCCTCCCCGCTCTTGACGAGATCGCAAGCAACGCGAATGGACGATTCCGGACGTTGCCGCACGGCTGTGGCATGATCGTTCATGGCAATGACGTCCGGCGCGTGGTGGATCGTCAGTTCTAGTCCGGCAATATCGTGCCGGCGCAGTTCTGCCTCGAGCGCTTCCTGCCGTCCGACCAGGACGGTGGGTATTCCGGACGAGCGCGCGGCCTCTACCGCACCGGCGACGATTGCCTGAGGCGCTTCATCGCCGCCCATTGCGTCGAGCACTATTGCCACACAGATTCTCCTTAGCTCTCACCTAGCCCCGCTGCGGTTGGCAACATTATACTTACTAAGCAACACCGTGACGAACAGGTTGCCCCGGCACGACTGACGCTTGGCTGCAGAATCTGGCGGCAGACCCCAGGCTTGTCGGCTTCTAGGCAGGGCACAGCCGTTCATGGTTCGACTCAGTGTCAGGCTCAAGACCGGCATGACGCCGCGAATGGAAGTCCAAGCAGGCGGTACCATTCAAGTGAGCCCGTTTAGGATTATTGGGGAGCGCGCTGTGTACGACCGACAGACATTGATCACAGGCCGAGGCGCAGCCGCGCTCTCCGCGGCGCGATTGCGGAGAGTGTGTCTCGCGCTGTGGTCGCTGTTGTGCGTTTCTCTGCTGGCTTCAGGGTGTGCCTCGCAGCAGAAAACCACGCTTGTCGTGTACGCTGCTTCTTCACTCACGGAAGCATTCACGGCCATCGGCAAGGAATTCGAGACCCGCAACGCGGACGTACAGGTCGTCTTCAATTTTGCCGGTTCGCAGACACTCAGCACACAGATCGAACATGGCGCCGCGGCCGATGTCTTTGCCTCTGCGGATGTTTTGCATATGGAGCGTTTACAGAAAGAGAATCTCGTGGCGGAAGCCCCGGTCGTATTCGCGCAGAACCGCCTGATCGTGGTGCTGCCTGCTGCGAACCCGGCCGGACTACAAGGTTTGCACGACCTCGCTCGACCGGACGTGCGCATCGTCTTGGCGCAGGAGAACGTGCCGGTGGGCCGTTACACGCGACAGATGCTCGACAATCTGGGCACGGACGCCGCGTATGGGAACGCCTTTGCGAAAGCCGTATTGGCAAACGTGCGGTCGGAGGAGCTTAATGTGCGCCAAGTTCTTGCAAAGGTCGCACTTGGTGAAGCGGATGCGGGAGTCGTCTACGTGAGCGACGTAGCCTCGGTGCCTGCCGCTGTTGGAACGCTGGAGATCCCGGCGCACGCCAACGTAATTGCGGAATACCCGATTGCGCTGCTGGCAACCGGCAAGGAGCAGGAGCTCGCGGGTCGGTTCCTCGCATTCGTGCTTTCGCCGGCGGCGCAGGAGATTTTGGAGCAAGCCGGCTTGCAGGCGGTAGCCGCAGCATGAACCGCACACCGTCTCCTCCGTCATCTCCCCGCAAACGGCAGGTGAGCCCCGCGCGCCTTGCCGCGGGCCACGTCGGCGCGCGCTCGCTCTTCATGGTGCCTACGGTTCTGCTTGCGGCGTTTGTGGGACTGCCGTTACTCGCTCTCGTTGTGCGTGCCTTCATGACCGGCGACCTCCTGCATCAGCTTACGCAGCCCGTTGTATTGAGCGCCCTCCGGCTGAGCGCGCTGACGAGCGTGGCCTCGCTCCTCATCATAGTGCTCGTGGGGACGCCCACAGCGTATCTGCTCGCGCGGAGCAGCTTTGCCGGAAGACGAATTCTGGATACCTTGATTGATGTACCACTGGCGCTGCCGCCCGTGGTGGTTGGTGTCGCTCTGCTTCTCGTCCTTGGCCGCTTGGGAGTGGTCGGACGCTGGCTCTATCCGGCTGGCATCGAGATTGCCTTCACCACACTGGCAGTGATATTGGCGCAAGTCTTCGTCGCAGCGCCGTTCTACGTTCGCTCGGCGAAGATTGGCTTTACGCGGGTTGACGCTGAACTTGAAGAGATTGCCGTCACGTTAGGCGCATCGACGTGGCAGATGTTGCGCTACGTGACCATGCCGCTGGCGTGGCCTGCCCTGGTGGGCGGAGCGGTGTTGAGTTGGGCGCGGGCAGTGGGTGAATTCGGCGCCACGATAATGTTTGCGGGCAACTTCACCGGCCGCACGCAGACCATGCCCCTGGCCATCATGACGGCCTTGGAGTCCGATCTCCAGACTGCCATCGTCCTGGCGACATTGCTGGTACTCGCCACATTTGCCGCCCTTTTCCTCTTCCGTTGGATTGGCCGGCGTTTTGGCGAGGTATAGCGGTAGCTGGAGTCTCGATGAGCCTTCGGGCCCAAGAGCGAAGTACCGGGCCGGAGGGCGCAGGTTACAAACCTGCGCTACCAATCATGGCGCATATAAGTCTGGTCTCGGCTGATTACAATGTGTGTATACGGCTACGCGTGCGCTGCCTACCAAGATAGTGTAATTGCGCGCGCCGCGTGTTGCGCAAATGGTTGAGTTTGCTAGAGCTACACAGAAAGGAATGAGACAATGGCAGCAAGCGCTGTAGCGATTACCTGGCTGGGACATGCCGCGTTCAGCATTACGACACCTGAGGGGAAAGTCGTGCTCATCGACCCGTTCCTCGCAGGCAATCCCGCGTGTCCCGACGATCTAAAGAACCCCGCAACTGTAGACGCTATCCTTGTCACACACGGTCACGGCGACCACCTGGGGGATACTGTGCCCCTCGCACTGCGCACCAAGCCGCAGGCCGTGGTCACGACGGCCGACATATCCCGCTGGCTGGAGCAGCAAGGCGTCGCGAACGTCGTGGGCATGAATAAAGGTGGCACAGTGCACGTGGCGGAATTGGCGGTGATGATGGTGCATGCCGATCACACAAGCACGATCATGGCTGGCGATACGCTGATACCGGCGGGTGAGAGCGTCGGCTTTGTGGTCACGTTTTCCCATGGACTGAAACTGTATATCGCCGGGGATACCGCGCTCTTTGGCGACATGGCGCTGATTGGCCGCCGCTATCGGCCCGACGTGGCGATTCTGCCGATTGGCGATCACTTCACCATGGGACCGGACGACGCCGCGGAAGCCTGCCGCATGCTTGGTGTAGCACGGGTTGTTCCCTGCCACTATGGAACGTTCCCGCTACTTACCGGCACTCCGGAAGCCTTTCGTGCTGCCGCGCAAGATATCAACGAACTGGAAATCTGCGAGTTGCAGCCGGGGGAGACGATCTGCATGTGAGCAAGACCGGCATTCCGCTCCGAGTTTGCGCGGAAAATGTGAAAAGAGGAGGGCACGGCATCCGTGCCCTCCTCTTTGTTCATACTCGCTGCGGCTTGTTCACTTTTCGCGGCACTGCACGTGTGCAGCGCACGCTACAGAGCGCGCAAGCAATTATGACTTGCTCTTGTATTCCTCCAGAACCGCCGTCATGCGCTTGGCGGCTTCGTCAAGGTTGGACTTCACCTCGCCGGGCGACTCGCCAAAGATGACCTGATGTGCCTCGCGCATGATGCCGCTGCAGTCGCCGTACGTCGGCCAGTACTGGAAGTTGAACGCCAGGCCGTTGTACATGCGTTCCAGCATGAAGTCGGTCTGTATCTGCGCCTTATCCGGCTCCAGGAAGCTATAATACTGCTCCCACAGCGCGCGGTCGGAAACCGGCAGCGGCTGACCCTGGCCCAAGGCTACCCACTGTTTCCAGCCCTCGATGCCGCCGATCCACTCGGCAAGGAACCAAGCAGTATCGTGGTCCGGATGCGATTCCGCAATCGACCACAAGTGGCCTTGGGAGAAGTGCTTCTGGTCCATGGGGCCCGCCGGATACGTATGGGCCTGCCATTCGAAAGGCACGTTGCCCTCGTTGCGGAAATCGATCCACCAGGGCTCGTTGCCCCAGGCGTCCCACGTGGCATAGTACCCTTGATGGGAACCGAGGCCCTCGGCCTGTGGATTGGCCGCCGACGGCATGCTGCGGTCGGCAAACGCCATTTCTTGGTAGATGGTATACATAGCAACGGCGGCCGGACTATTGACCAACGATTTGGCCTGGTCGTCGTCCACCCAAAAGTGTTGGCCGTAGTTCCACATCACCGCGAAGTTGTCAGAGCCGGTGTTGTTTGCAAGATTCTTGCCGCCCCAGATGTTCTCCTCCGGATTGACGGTGCGCTTCGCAATGTCGCGAAGATCGTCCATCGTCCAGCCTTCGGCCGGCAATTCCAAGCCCTCGTTCTGGAAGATGGTCAGGTTGAGATAGATCAGGGTGCCGTTGAAGTCCTGTGCCGTGCCCCAGATGCGGCCTTGATACGACATAGCCTCATGCATCGGCTGGACGTAGTGGTCCAGGCTGGCAGTCGCGCTCGCTTTGACGCGATCGGTAATGTCGAGCACAAGGCCGCGCTCCACGTAATTGGACTTGAATTGCGCCCACAGGTTCCAGACGTCCGGCGGCACGCCCGCCGTAATCTGAGAAATGAGCTTGGGGTTGTACTCGGCGAACGGCGTGATCGTCGCTTCCGCCTCATACTCACCGGCAAACGTCTCGTTGAACACGCCTAAGACTCGCACATAACGCTCGAGCACCGCGGCGTTGCCGTAGCTATTGATGGATAGCTTCTGCACCTCCTTGGCGGGAGCCTCTTGAACAGCCTCTTTCGGAGCCTCTTTCTCTTCGTCCATAGCCGGTTCTTCGGCTGCCGGGGCGGTCTGCACCGCGCCGCACGCGGCAGCAACCAGCGCCGTAGCCGCTACACCGCTAAAGCGCAAAAAGCTTCGTCGGGTAACCATGGTGGCTCACTCCTTGCCTCTATCTTTATTGTCAACCCTCTTTACCCACTGTAGGACTCTAACCCAGCTTTTGGGCGTATGTCAATCAATAGAGGACTCAATTGCTTGACTGGTGGGTCAGTTGGCGGATTGACTTGATGATTCCACCGTTCAAAGTCTGGTAGTTGCCCCTACAGTTGGCAACGCCGCCCCGTGAGTCTGGAGCGGTGTTTGAGGGCGGCACAATGTGGTGATTTGACTGGCGGCAGAATCTAGTTGCCGGAAACCAATCTATATGCCATGAGGCCAATGTTACCAAGTGCAGTCACCGCTCCTAAGACAATAACTAGAATAGATAACTTAGCCTTGGCAATGTCCGCTTCCAATTTGGCCAGGTTCTCTTTTGTCGCCAATGACTTTACAAGCTCATCAACTCTAGATTCTAGCTTTAGTACCCTGTCTCTAGCGTCGTCAAACCGTCCAATGTCATAGCCTGCTGGCCGGCGATCGCCATTAGGTTCATTCACTACTTTCCCTACCCTTTGCTAACCAATCCCAAAGACTTGAGGAATAGTAGCCATAGTATGAACCATTGAGCTTGAAAACCACACCAGATATTGGGTCATCACCATCACCAGTGAGGTCAAAGAAAGCGCTCAAGTCCTTGGTGTTCTCTATTGAGGTTCGTACTAGCAGAAGGCGATCCGACAGTATAAATACCTGACTAGAGGAAAAGGCGGCTTTAGCCCTATCTTTGATTGCAGAACTTACGGGTTCCTGAAAACTGATTAGAAACAAGTTCATGAGACCACTCACTCGTCTTACATGTTACGTGTGCATCAATGGAGTCATTCGTAACACGTCGCTTAGCGACAACGGCTAGCTCCACTCTCATGTCCAGTATAATATAGCGTAAAGCCATTTGACACCGTTCAATTCACCAGACCCATGCCCACACCAAAGCAGACCGGATAGATCGCTCTAGTACTCAATTGCGACTCCAAATGTGTTTACCTGACCTGAATTGCCTCTTCAATGCGAAAGTAGCCAATCCAAGAGAACCATGCTGTTAAGACCAATCGTGAACGGCCTTACTTACCGCCTTTGATTGGTATTGTGGCTCTTCTACGCGTGGCTGCAAAGTGGTTCTTTGGGGCTGAATTCTCACCACAAGACGAAGCATTCAACGTCACAATTATTGCTGGTTTCATCGTCACTAGCGGACTAGACATCCTATTAATAAAGCGAGAGCAGGAGGCCGCGATTCTTGAAAGGCTGGACACACTGGAGGAAGTCGTGCTATTTCATTACCAAATGTTGAGAGAAGACTAGCTTACCGCCAGTTCAATCTGCTTTATATACCGTCCCATGTAAGAGCCCTAAAAACAGTTTTTGTACGCCTGAGGCTCTGTTCTTTTGAATTGGCCACTTTTTCGGCGGGCCACCACACAGCTCTTTGCAAGTGCCTAATCTGAGCTACTTCGTGCCTAGCGGATTCCTTGGGCGGCGCAACGGCTGGAGGCTGCGGTAGGTAGCGCAACGCCAGAGCCACTCGGCGGGTCCGAAATGGAAGCGCCTCAGCCACGCCTGCGACCACCATAGCTGCAAAGCCCATACGGCGACCACAAACACGAGGAGGGCGCTTCGGTTCAATGAGTCGGCATCGCCGAGCAAGGTCGTCAACATTAGCACGCCCATTATCGTCTGCGATAGATAGTTTGTCAGCGCCATCCTGCCCACGGCGCGCAGTCGCCGCTTGAGCCAACTATCGGCGCCGTTGTTCCACAGTATGATGAGGCTCACATAGCCCAACGACGCGGGGATAGTGCCAAGGTTGTTCGGTACCTGCCCGATCAGCGCAACATCCCGTGAGTAGTCCCCCAAAGCCGTAATCACCACACCCAGCGCGGCAAGCGTCAACCCGGTGCCAAGCCCAATTGCTGCAGTTTTGCGGTATGTCTCTCTCGACTTGCCGCCATCCATGAAGCCCATGCGGTAGAGCGCGGCGCCGATGAGCACCATCCCCGGCCCGCGCGCAATGTATGCAAGCCACGAAAGATTTCCCAGTGTTTCGTCTTCGGCTTCAGAGGTAAACCAAATGCCGCCAAGCGGCGCGCCCTCATTGACAAGGGACTGTCCGTACAGATCGCTGACTAGCGAGAGCATGAACACCGCCACGCCCACCGTCAGCAGCGCCTTGTTCGGCAATCTGCGCAGCGCAATCAGAATGAAGGCGGAGAGCGCATAGATCATCAGCACGTCGCCGTACCACAGCATGAAGTGGGCTACGCCAATTGCCAGCAGGAGGATGTTGCGCCATAGGTTCAGCAGAACGGCGCGCCTGCCCCTCTGGGCGGCACGGTCTATGAAGAGAATAACGCCCGCCCCGAACAGCAGGGAGAACATCCCCATGAACTTTTGGTCGATGAAGACCTCGCCGAAAATGCCCACGGCCCAGTCCAGCCACGTTGCAGAACCGCCGGCGCTGATGTTGTAGTAGGCTGCTGCAACGAACTTGAAGGACACGGCGTTCATCAGCAGAATGCCCAACACCGCAACCCCGCGTATCAAGTCGAGGCTGGTAATGCGCGCGTGCTCGGAGACGGGACCGGCATCCGTAGTCTGGGATTGTGCAGCCATTGGGACGAAACTCCTTGAGCAGAATTGGGGGCGTTCGCGATGCCGGTGGAAATCTTAGGCAGCGAGTGAATGTAGTTAGCATTGTATATGTGCCCGCTACTTTTCGCCGCGCAGCCCTGGCTCGAGGACGCCCACGCTGGTCCCGCTCCCTGCCCTACCGGCGCAACCTCGGCAGGCGTTGCCACCCGACTCGCGCTTCCGGCACGCCCAACAACAGCGCAGAGAGAACGTAGACACCAAGCAATACAGCGCCAAAGAAGACCAAACGGACGACGGCTGGCGTACCGGGGAGCGGAACCAGCCATTGCAGTGCGCCGCCGGCGCCTGCCGCCAACAACGTGCAGAGCAGCAAGGGCAGCATGCCGCCTAGAAATCGAAATTCCGGTACCCGGCGCGCCAGCAGCAGCCACAGCCAGACCGCCTCCAGCAACACCGCCAGCGAGATGCCGAGCGCCAGTCCGCCTTGGGCCAAAGGGCGCATGAGCAGTGCGGCGAGCGCGATCCCGAACGCCATGCTCACGACGGCGATAAGGACCGGCGTGCGCGTATCTTTGAGGGCGAAGAAGCCGCGGTTCAAGACTTCCACCGCGCCGTGCCCCGCCAGTCCGACGGCAAAAAAGAGCAGCGCCCACGCCGTAAGTTCGGTGGATGCGGCGTCGAATGCGCCGCGCTCAAACAACGTGGCCACAACCAGCGGCGCAAAGAGCATCAACCCTGCCGCTGCCGGTAACAGAAAGAAGAGCACAGTGCGGATTGCCGTAGTAAGCTGCCGCGCCAGCAGCGGTGTGGGGCCGGATACGGCAGCGACGGCAAAGCGGGGAAACCAGGCGCGCGCCACGGACATGCCGAACACCCCCAGCGGCAGCATCATGAGAATCCACGAGTAGTGCAGCGCCGCCACGACACCCCCGCCTAACCCGGAGGCGAGCGTGACCATGATGAACAGCAGGGAGAGGTGGACGGTAACCAGACCGGCCATCCGCGGCGCGGTACGTTGGATGAGGTGCTTCAGTTCCGGCAGGCGCGGGTCAAGGGTCAGGCCGTAGCCCGGGCCCAAAGCTCGAAAGGCCGGAATCTGCACGAGGAGATGCAAGCCCGCGCCGATGACGACGCCGGCCGCCACGCCGTAGATGCCCCACCGCAGCGCCAGCACCACCGCGCCGACGAGAATGGCCGCGTTGTAGAGCAGCGGCGCCAGCGCGGGTAGCAGGAAGTGTTGCCGCGTGTGGAGCGTGGCCGTGAGCACTTCGCTCGCGGCGAGCAACAAGGGCGAGAACGCGACGATGCCGAGCAGGGCGACAGTGAGCGTTCGGGTCTCGCTATCGAATCCATGGGTAAAGAGCGGCACGATCCACGGGGCGAGCAGGATGATGGCGCCAACGAAGAAACCCACGGCCAGGATGACGGTGTTGAGGGCCGCACTGGTGAATTCGCGCGCGGCGGCGCGGTCGTTGCGCGCCAGCATCTCGCGGTAGAGCGGGATGTAGGCGGAACTCAACGCGCCCCCCGCAAAGAGCAGAAACGCCAAATCCGGCAGCCGAAACGCCGCCACGTAGGCGTCAAGTTCGCTGGACGTCCCGAACTGCGCGCTAATGGCGACCTCCCGCGCCAACCCCAACACGCGCGAAAGCACATAGCTCACCATCAAGATAGTTGCGCCACCCGCCACGGTGCTGCCACCAGACCGCAGCCACGCGAACCGACCGGTAGGAAGTGGTCTATCGGAAGAAGACATGGTTAGATCAAGCGCAATTCGGAGAAGCAAAGGCAGCGATGAGAGTTTTCCGACGGGACTTGTAGTAAGGACAACCGTTCGTCCTGAGCCTGTCGAAGGATGAACGGTTGCAGCCTTGCAATTCGGAAACTTTCTTACTCGGAACGAGGTGAGCCTTACCTAAAAGACGATGAGGGAAGAACCGGCCAATCCTCAGGCGACCGTCTGATGTCTCCCCGCGCACCCGAAAGCAGGCGCTGGGTACGGCAGAGTGCGCCATCCTTAGGCTCATGCTAGCACAGGATTCTTTCCTAATGCATGATTCACTTGCCGAACCACAGCAACACCGTGAGGTGTAAAGCAGGTCGGTGCTAGTTGAATTGCGGAATGGCCGATCTCGGCCAACGATTCATCCGGTTTGGGCCGGAGCGCGAGGGAGATCAGTGCTGCGGATGATGGTGGGCGCGCAGCAGGAGGCGGTCGAACCGGGGATCGTTGCGCAAGGGGTCAAAGTCAGAAGCGCACAAGAAGAGCAGCAGACTCTTGCCGGCAGTGCTGACTGTTAGGCCGTCACTCAGGAATGACTCCAAGTGGTCGAATGTGCCATCAAGATCGCCCTGCTTTAGGGAGCGTTTTGCCTGTTGGATGTTTGCAAGCGATTTCTTGCCGTCCCCGGCAAGGCTGTCCTGCAAAACCGCTTCAACCTCGCCGTCACCGGCCATCGGATCCAATTCGCTAGCTAGCTCCCCGTGGGCACGCTGCACAAGCGCGCTGAATCGCGGATCTCGACGGGCCTTGTCAAACCTATCCGTGCACAAGATATGCAGGAGTGCCTTGCCCTGATCCAATTTGCCGACATTATCCGGATCTTCCTGCAGGCATGCCGCGAGGTGATGGACTGTGCCGTCAAGATCGTTCCGCCTTAGGCAGAACTCCGCTTGCTGATAGTGCAGTAGGAAATTCTTGTCGTTCGTCGCAAGTCCGGCGCGGACGGCCTCCTCAGCTTCTACTTCCTTGCCCAATGACTTCAGCACTCCAGCCAGATTGCAATAGGCGCCTGCCAACCAGACGTCTTGCCCTCCACGAAACTGCCGCAGCTCCGAATTCTCCTTGAGTAACTCCACCTCTGCCTGTAGGTGTGTCAAAGCTAGTTCATACTCGCCGATGGCGTTGTAGGCTGAGCCAAGCTCTTGGTGTATGTCGAGGCTCGGTCCCCGGGACTCAAGCTCTCCCTCTAAGCGTGCGATGACTTCGTCGTGCCGACCCTCAGAAGATTGCCGGTGGTACTTGCTCGTATACTTCCAAATCTTGAGCCCCGACCGGCGCAAGCTGACCCGCGGTAGCTGGTGCAGATACCCGCCGACTATTTGGAGGACGACCTGGAACAGCAACTTCCTGCCAAAGTGGGCGCGCAGCAACTCACGGTTGAGCGTCTCAACATCGCCAAGGGCCACTACGGCGTCCTGCTCGGCAGCCGCCTGCTCCGCACCCAGCGCTATCCGGTGCTCAATGGCATCTTCTAGGTGCGTACGCAATTCATCCCTGGCTTCTCTACGCTTCCGGAGCGGCAGTCCCACCACGGCTTTGCGGAGAAAGCGTTCCGTTTCCGGCGTCAGGCGCACCATTGATAGCCTCCACCAGTGCTCGCAGTGAGACGTTACGCCCATTCGTAGGCGCGCTGTACGATGCGACCGAAGCGCGCGTCTTGGCGCAGGGGGTCGAAGTCATTCCCATGCAAGAACATCAGCAGGAATTTACCGACGTCCATTACCATACGGTCTTCAGCCAGCGACGCTTCAAGGTGGTGGAACGCGCCGTCGTAATCGTCGCGCTTGAGGCAATACTCCGCCTGCAGCAAGTTGAGCATGAAGTTTCCATCGTCAACTGCCAGTCCCGCACGCACGGCCGCCTCAGCCTCATCCTTCCTGCCTAGGCAGCTTAGGGCGCTGGCTAGGTTACAGTACGCGGCTCCCAACGCCGTATCCTGCCCTTCGATGAACCGCCACGACGCCGGATGCGTGGTGAGCCAATCCACCGCCGCCTGTCGGTGGGTCAAGACGCGCTCGTGATCCCCGCTGGCGCTGTATGCGGCGGCGAGTCTCTCGTGGGCTAGCAAGCTCGACCCGTGCGACGCGAACTCCCGTTCGGCGCGTTCAATGGCTTCGTCATGACGGCCCTGGTTAATGAGACACCAAATCTCGTCCCGATTTACCCGGACCATGGAACTGAGCGGGCCGCGCGCCAGTTGCACGAGTAGCCGCACGAATTGCTCGTGGAGGAGATGGAGCGGCCACTTTCCGCCAAAGTGCGAGCGGAGCAGTTCACGGTTGAGCGCAGCGGCGCCGCCAAGCGCCACCACCGCCTCCCGCTCTGCCTGCAAACGCGCGATGCGTTGCGTCAGCCCCTGCCGGTGGTCCTCGAGAGCGCGAATTTCCCTCCCAATTCTAGTGTGCTTCGGAGGTGTCAGTTCCGTCGCGGCTTCCTGCTCCCCATGCGCGGGCGTGGCATCCTGCGCGCGGCGTTCGCGGATAGCGTTATCGAGGCCGCGGAGTCTCCCCCTGGCTGTATCGAGATCCGCGACGTCGCCATGGGCCCCTACTGCTTTCCGCTCCGCAGACGCACGTTCGTCGCGTGCGTCATGTCTTTGGATCGCGTCTTCAATGTGGGCGCGAAGTTCCGCCCGGATCTCATTGCGTTTCAGGAACGGCAGTCCCGCTACTGCCTTGCGGAGAAAGCGTTCCGTTTCCGGCGTCAAGCGCGCCATTGATAGCCTCCACCAATGTGTGCCAGTGCTCGCGGCGTTCGGCGAGCGCCTTGCGGCCCTTCGCAGTCAGACGGTAGTAGCGGCGGCGCGGCCCGCGCGGGCTGTCCTGCCAGTAAGGCTTTACCAGCCCCTCCGCTTCCAAGCGGTGTAATGCCGGGTAGAGCGTGCCCTCCTTGAAGGCGAGCACGCCATTTGTGCGTTCCCGCAGCGCCTCGGCGAGTTCGAACCCGTACATGGGCCGGGTCGCCAGCAGATCGAGTAGCAGCAGGCTGGCTGTACCTTTGCGTAGTTCGCGTAACATGTATATAGAATATCTAGGTAGCGCGAAAAATGCAAGGTACTATCGCAATACTTGGTTTGTTTTCCTCTCGATTACATGCTCAGGCAGACGAAACTGCGCACACCTATGGCGCCGTGTAGCATCGCCAGTGAAGAATGCAACTAAATACAGGGCTCATGGTGTATCCCTACATGCTTCGACAAGCTCAGCACGAACGGAAACCTGTCGCTCTCAGGTGGTAATACAAGACAGTCAACCCAGCGACCATTCGGCAACGTCAGGATAGGCAGGATCAGGGCGAACGGCGCAGGGTCACGCCTCTTCGGCGATGTCGCAGACAGTAGAGGCGCCGCAGGCAATGACTCTGGCGGCGATTGGGCAGGTCGCACTGCGTGTCGCGTGGTTGAAAAGTCTCCAGGAAAAGCGTTCCCAAGCCCGCTATTTCGGTTCCGTAGTCAAACACCGTGCCGTATAATGGGGACAAGAGACAACAGCGAGCGTGTGCGTTTATTGCAGCAGAGGAGGGACTGCCGGTGATACGGAATGATACTGCCGGGAGTGAGGGCATACCTACCGCAGTTGAGCCCCTAGCTCCCACCAGCGACCCCGAGTCCAATGCCAAGCTGGTGAAACAGGGCCTTACTTTTGACGACGTTGTGCTCATTCCCGATTATTCTGCCGTTCTCCCCAAAGATGCCGACACCCGCACGTGGCTGACCCCGACGATTGCCCTCAATATTCCCCTCATCTCTGCTGCCATGGATACCGTCACTGAAGCGCGCCTTGCCATTGCGCTGGCGCGGGAAGGCGGTCTCGGTGTCATTCACCGCAATTTGGAAATCGACGTGCAGGCCGCCGAGGTGGACAAAGTCAAGCGTTCGGAAGCCGGCATGATCGTCGACCCCATCACCCTGGGCCCCAGTGCGACCGTGCGGCAGGCCGTAGACCTGATGGAACGCTACCACATCTCCGGCGTGCCCATTACCGAGAATGGCAAGCTGGTCGGCATTCTCACCAACCGCGACATTCGCTTTGAGGAAAACCTCGACCAGCCCGTGCAAAACGTGATGACCAAAGAGGGCCTCATCACGGTTCCCGTCGGCACCACGCTGGAAGAGGCGAAGGATGTCCTGCGCCGCCATCGCATTGAAAAAGTGCCGGTGGTTGACAGCAGCTTCATGCTCAAAGGGCTGATTACGGTAAAGGACATCGCCAAGAAGATCCAGTTTCCGCTGGCAACGAAAGACGAGAAGGGCCGCCTGCGCGTGGGCGCGGCCGTCGGCACGAACGTCGAGGGCATCAAGCGTGCGCAAGAGGTGGTCGCCGCGGGTGTTGACGTGCTGGTGCTGGATAGCGCCCACGGTCACTCTGCGGGCGTTATCGAAACGCTGCGCAAGTTCAAGACGCTGTTCGACGTGCCGGTGATTGCCGGCAACATTGCCACGGCTGCCGCGGCGGAAGATCTTATACAGGCCGGCGCGGACGCGGTGAAGGTCGGCGTTGGACCGGCATCCATCTGCACCACCCGGGTTGTCACCGGCACCGGCGTGCCCCAGATAACGGCGATATCCGATGTTGTTGCCGTTGCGAACCAGTACGACATTCCGGTGATTGCCGACGGCGGTATCCAATACGCGGGCGACGTGGCCAAGGCAATTGCCGCGGGCGCAGACACGGTAATGATTGGCTCCCTCTTCGCCGGCGTGGAAGAAAGTCCCGGCGAGGTGGTGCTCTACCAAGGCGAGCAGTTCAAAGAGTACCGCGGCATGGGCTCTCTCGGCGCTATGAAGGCGCGCACCGCCAGCCGCGACCGCTACTTCCAAGACTACATCGGCGAGGAAGCGAAGCTCGTGCCGGAAGGCATCGAGGGGCGCGTGCAGTACAAGGGTCCGCTCTCGGCCCTGGTTACCCAACTCGTAGGCGGTTTGCGCCAGGCCATGGGCTACTGCGGCAACGCGAGCATCCAGGAAATGAAGGAGCACGCGCGCTTCGTCCGCATGACCCCCGCCGGCCTCCGCGAAGCCCACCCCCACGACGTGATCCTGACCAAGGAAGCGCCAAACTACTCGCGGTAGCTATTGCGGTGACACCACGGCCGCTGGGGACCAATAGCCGACTTTTATTCTGTTCTAGGGTTGTTTATTGGTTAGGCTGTCTGAATTCTGCTCTTAAGGATCATAGGTAATTAGGATTCACTTCTCAGCGATTCTCATTGGATTCCTGGCATGCCGTCCGCGATTGAATGGACAGACGAAACCTGGAACCCGGTAACGGGCTGCACTCGCGTTTCGCCCGGCTGCGACAACTGCTACATGTTCGCTATGTATCCGCGTCTAAGAGGTATGGATGTCAAAGGGTACAATACTGCTCCCAATGATGTTCAATTGCTACCTGAGCGATTGCATCTCCCGCTATCTTGGAAAAAACCAAGACGTGTCTTTGTAAACAGCATGTCGGATCTCTTTCATTCCCGTGTCCCCTTTGATTTTGTTCTTGAGATGTTCAAAGTGATGGAGCAAGCTGCATTCGAGCGAGGACACGTGTTTCAAGTATTAACGAAGAGACCGGGAAGAGCTGTCGGCTGGTGGAATCAGTACAAAAAATCCTTTCCCGATGGCTGGCATCCGAATATTTGGATGGGCACATCGGTGGAAAACCAGAAGTACGCTCCACGCCTTACGGTTCTGGCAAGGCTTCCTGCCCCTATTCGATTCGTTTCTGCTGAACCTTTGCTGGAACAGATCGAACTGACCCCTTGGCTGAGCGACGGGACACTTAAGTGGGTAATCGCGGGGGGCGAGAGTGGCACTGGCGCTAGACCCATGAATTTGGACTGGGTGCGAAACCTGCGCGACCAATCAGAAGGCGCAGGAGTTGCTTTCTTTCTAAAGCAGCTTGGCGGTGTAAGGAACAAGCGTGGTGGCGATGCTGCAGTGATTGATGGCCGTCACTGGCGACAAATGCCGGTGACGGAATAGGAATAGCAGCATCAATGTCACCATCTTTTGGGGGTACGTGGACAGATCAGAAGCTTGAAATCCTTGGTCGCTACCTGGATGCCTACACCACCGCACTTAAAAGCCAGCCTTTTCAACTCACATACGTTGATGCTTTCGCAGGAGAGGGTACCTACTTGGCAAACTCGGACTACGTTTTGGAGGATTATGAAGGCCTCCAAGAATTCCGTGCTGGCTCTCCGCGTATCGCCTTAGAGGTTCAGGACAAGCCCTTTGATAGGCTTGTATTCGTTGAAAAGGATCCCGCCCGTTGCGCATCTCTTAGGTTGTTGGAGAGAGAGTTTCCTAATCGTAATATTGGCATTCGCAACGAGGACGCCAATAGTGCTCTGCCTGCATTCTGTGCCACTCTTGGTAACTCTGAACGCGCCGTAGTCTTCCTTGACCCTTTTGCCACGCAAGTCTCGTGGAGCACAGTGGAAGAATTGGCACGGACGCAGAAGATCGACTGCTGGATACTCTTTCCCTTGATGGCGATTGCGCGCATGATGCCCACTAGCAGGGAACCACCTGATTCGTTGGCACTCCAGCTAGACAGGATCTTTGGTGGACGCAACTATTGGGTAGAATTGTATAGCGAAACCCCACTACAGCTATCATTGCTGTCTAGCGAGCCGTCACAGCAGCGCCTTCGAGGCAGCGATAGAATTGCTAAAAGATACCGTGAAAGACTTGAATCGGTGTTTGCGAAGGTTGCACCAACACCTCGGACTTTTAGGAACTCGAAAAACTCTCCGATGTTCGAACTCTTTTTTTGTGCTAGCAATCCGATTGGAGCAAGACCTGCGGTCCGCATAGCGGATCACTTATTGCGGAATTGGTAACTCAGACGTTTGCTAGGGTGGAACACTCATGACTTTGATACCTAAGAACGCCCCTCCCGATTGGTACGTGCCCCGCATAGGTGCGGTTAGTCCGGCCGGCCCGGAGATTGTGCTGGCGGTTGGGGAGACGGTTGATCTCAGTGTAGAGATTGAGCCCTGCCAAACAGTGCCCCGCGAACAGAATTGGCAGCGGCGGGAGCGGCCGGTGCTTTCCACCACGAATACCACGCAGGACTGGTCGCGGGTGATGCTCTACATGCCGCGCGTCATCCGCGCCGACGGCATGTACAAGATGTGGTACGTGGGTACGTCCGGCCCGCCGCGGCCGGCCAGTTGCCATCTGGGCTACGCCACCTCGCAAGACGGCATCCATTGGGAGGAGTACCCCGGCAATCCCATCGTCACCGATCAAGCCCTGCAAGACGCGGGCGGCTGGGGCTGGTGCTTTCAAAGCCCGTTCGTGCTCTACGACCTGAAAGAGCGAAAGTACCGCATGTGGTTCTCCGCGCTCACCCATTGGGAGCAGACCGACGATGGTGAGTTGGTGGAGATGACGCAGCAGGTTGGCTACGCCGAGAGCCCCGACGGCATTGCGTGGGACATCCACCCGGAGCCGGTCACCCGCAGCGGACGCTGTGCTTCCGTTATTCAGGAAGCGGACGGCAGCTTCACCATGTGGGCGAACGCCCGGCCGGCGGGCGACCCCGATCCCAGTTCGATCTACGGCCACATCATGCTGTTGCGCTCGCCGGACGGCATTCATTGGGAAGAGATCGCCGACGTCATTCAACCGGAGGGCATCTACAAGTCGTGCGTCTATCCGCACGTCATACGCGACGGGCCGGGATTCGCGATGTGGCACGGCGGCCACCGCGCGGCGCTGCGCGATGACGTGAGCTTTGCGCGCGGCCAATTGGACGACGCCTACGGCGACTGGTTCGACCTGACGTTTGCCCGCTCGGCGGACGGCCAGGCGTGGACCGACCGGGTTGGACATCCCGTGTTCCCGCCCAGCGCGAATAAGGACGCGTTCGACGCCCGCTACACCTCCACGCCCCACGTGCTCAAGCTGCCGGGCCGCTACGTGCTCTACTATTCCGCCCGAGACATGCTGGAGGGCTGGCTGCAAGCCGACGGCGCCCTGGGCCCCGGCCGCGGCTTCGCCTACCGCCACATCGGCTACGCCACATTGCCCGCAGAGGAGCATATCGATCCCACGCTGAGATATGCGTGGACCATAGACGGGGAGCCACACGCAGAGCGCACCGGCACACTGCACTTTTCCACGCTGGAACCCGGATCGCATCACGTGACTTGCCAGGTCGAAAACGCCAATGGCAAGGCCGCCTATACCTGGAACCTCGTCCTGGGTGTGTAACCTGCGGTGCTGCCTCGTCTAGTTGCGGCAGAGGCCGCTATCCATCGGTGACCCGCGCGTGTAGGGGCACGACATGTCGTGCCCCTACACAGGCACAGCGTCTCTTCCATAGGCGGGCGGACAAAAGCTACTGCTGCCGCGTGTCCTCAAGTTCCGACTGGATCTCCTGAACTTGCGGCGGCCACGTGCTCTTTATGTAGGCGAGTACCGCCCAGATGTCGCCGTCGCTCATTGTCTCGGAAAAGCCGGGCATGTTGCTCATGTAGTCGCCGCCAATGACGGCGGTGGAACCCCATTTCGTCACGTCGAAGAGCAGCGCATCGTTGTGATGCCACGTGTGCCCGGTCATGTCATGGGGCGGGGCGGGCAGCATGCCGTCGGCATCGCGTTCCCGCCAGTTTGGTTGTCCTTCCAGGTTTGCGCCGTGGCAACTGGCGCAATGTTGCTGGTACAAGATTTCGCCGCGCGCCACTAGCTTGGGGTCGGAGGCGTCCGCCCGATCTGTCCCGTCAGAGCTCCAGGCAAACACCCATAGAGCCGCAAGTCCGATTGTCACCGCAACCAAGGCCACCGCAGCGATAATCAGCGTCGGATTAACCGGTAGTCCACGGCGGTTTGCAGTTTTTCTTTTGCTCATGCTCCATGCGCTCTCTTGCCGGTACTCGCAGAGTTGGATTGCGCTGTTTCTTGCTCAAGGATACGCCTGCAAGACTGGTTGCGCGCCGACTCAGGCACCCTTCCCGCAAACAGAGTCTTCCAGAAACATTGTACTATGCTGGCGCGGAACCAATACAAGGGCAGGGTATTTCGCGCAGCCATGGAATCGAAGAAATGCAGGCTCTTTGCGGGCCGCTTGCAGGGCCTGCTATTGCCACTCCGGTACGCGGCGGCAGACACCAAAGTTCGGTCTTGACAATTGAGCGGCAAGGTGTGTGGCGAAAGTGCCGCCGATGGCGTACCATACAGACAACCCGCGAAAAACGACAGTAACGCTGAACTGAGAAAGTGAGCAACCATGGCGACGACGAGCGGTCCGATAGGGGTAGCGGTCCTGGGGTGCGGCGGCATTTCCCATCCTCATTTCGACGGTTGGCAGCGCCTGGAAAAGGCCGGAGAGGCACGGCTGGAGGTGGCTTGCGACAACGACCTGGAACGCGCCGAAGCCAGGGTGCAGCAGTACGGCGCCAGGGCTGCGGCTTCCGACTTTGCCGAGGTGGTCAAGCGGCCGGAAGTGCAGGCCGTGGATATCTGCCTGCCCCATCACCTCCACTTGCCCGCTATTCTGGCGGCGGCCGAGGCCGGTGTGCACATCCTCTGCGAAAAGCCGTTGGTGCTCAACATGGATGAGGCTGTTGAAGCCCTGCGCGCATGCCGCGACGCCGGTGTGAAGCTCATGACCGCCGACCGCGACCGTTTCGAGCCTCCTGCCCGCGCGGTAAAGCGCATCCTGGACGCCGGGCTCATCGGCGACATCTACCATGTGCTCGAGCGTCACATGCTGCACAAGGACGTGATCACGCAGGGGGCCCGCTCCAACATGGGTTGGAAACTCGGCAAGGCCACGGCCGGCGGCGGCGCGTTGCATCGCGACGGCTGTTACTACATCGATACGCTGCTTTTCTGGGAAGGCAGCGGCGTGAAGCACGTCGCGGGCGCGGAGTTCGACAACTTCCTCTGGGAAACGGCGGAGATCGAGACCACCTCCCACGTACTCTTTCGCTTCAATAGCGGCGCCATCGGCGTGTTTGAAATGGTGTGGTGCCTGCAGGGGCCCCAGCACCGCGAGATCTTCGTGACCGGCAGCGAGGGCTACGTGAAACTTGACGGCGGCATTGGCCACGGCTCCGATGCCACGATCACGCTATTCAGTAACAAGCTCCCGTGGCTGACGTTTGACGAGCCGCAAGTTGCCCAGGCCTTTGCCGATTGCACCTTCGAGCAGCCGCACCGCAACAATCCGGAAATGGCCAATGAAAAGCTCGTGCTGCACGTGCCGTATGCGGGAGGCTTCACCGCCCAGGAGAAGGAACTCCTAACCGCTATTCGCGAGGACCGCGAACCGGAATCCAACGGTATCGACGGCGCCCGGGCGCTGGAAGTGGTAGAGGGCGCGTATCTCGCCGCGCAGGAGGGCCGGCGCATCGACTTTCCTTTGAAAGATTGGGAGGCGCTGGGTGGGTAATCAGGCATAGCCGGTTACGCGTTGGTGATAGGACTGTTGCTGATTGGCCTGCAATGAAGTCGGGAAGCCGCCAAGATTGTCTCAAAAGTCATTCTTGAAAGTGTCAGGTAATTCGTTGACAGTTTTGATAGGAATTATCGGTGGTTTCAACGTCATGTATGACATGTACGGTCACGCTGCCAGTAAATAGGAGATTCTGTCAACGAATTAGTCAACACTTACCGGAATGACATACAAAGTCGCTCCTGTCCAAGTGTGACACTTTTGATTGAGGAAATCCGGCCACATAGACGAGTGAGAAGGGGAAACTATGCGTTATCGTCCGTTGGGTAAGACAGGACACCAGGTATCGGAAGTCGGGTTAGGTACGTATCCGTTGGGCGGTGCGCTCATTACGAGCGGCAGCTACTGGTCGGGTCCGGCCACGTACGGCGCCGTAACCCTTGAGACGGCGATGGAGACCATCCATCACGGGCTGTCGCTGGGTCTCAACTTCATCGACACCGCGCCGGTGTACTCGGAAGCTGAAGTTTACATTGCCGAGGCGTTGCGTCAACGGCCTCAACATCTGAAGGACATTGAGGTCTTTGTAGAGACCAAAGGGGGCGAGCACGTCCTGCCGGCCGCTGACGGTGGGCCGCCGGTCCTCGCCCGCGACTTTTCCCGAGATGCCTTGCGCGCCAGCGTGCAGCGCAGCCAGGAGCGCCTGCAGACCGACCTTATCGAAGGTGTGTTACTGCATAGTCCGGTCGCAGACGAAATGGCCGAAGACCCGCTGGGACTGCTGGTCGAGCTGCGTGCAGAAAGGCACGTCGGCCACATTGGCGTCTCCGCCACGACCACGGCTGAGGCCATCCGGCTCATCGAGGAAGACGGCCGCGCGGAGATCATACAGATCGGTTTCAGCCTGCTGGAACCTGAACCCACCGAGCGGCTCTTGCCAATGGCCGAAGAGCGCGGCGTCGGCATTGTAATCCGGTCGCCACTCGCCTCCGGATTCCTCTCGGGCTCATTCACGGCGGATCACGCGTTCGCGCCGGACGACCACCGCAGTCTCATGCCTCAGGAACGCCTCGCCGCGCGTCTGCGGGAGGCGGAGTCCTTCCTGTGGCTGGTCGAAGAAGGAATCGCGGGGAGTCTGAGCGAAGCCGCCCTGCGTTACATCCTCAGCTTTTCCGGCGTATCATCGGTGATTCCCGGCGCCATGAATCCCGCTGAGCTCGAGCAGAACGCGGCGATCTCCGATCTTGGCCCCCTGCCGGCGACGGCGCTGGCGCGCGTCGCGGAGACGCAGCGGGAGTTGGGATTGCTGAGTTAGGGAGGCCCACCGATCTTGCCTAAGGCCGGTGCGTCGGCAACGACTGCATCGCGCGCAGTGCGCAGCTTTGCTATGTGCGAAAGTCTTCCTCATGTTTGTCCTGCCCTGTGCGCGAAGCGCGGGGGACAAGCCCCCGCGCTACAAAGAGTTGCCCTTTACTTGTCGCTAAGGTGTGCGACGAACTGCCTTGGTAGCGCAGGTTTGTAACCTGCGTGTCCGGCCCGTCATTCCCGTGCCAGGATGGAAAGCCGACTGCATCCATCATTTGTATGTGTAATAAGGCCTACAGATGAACGCAGATGAGAGGGTAGCACGAGGGGCGTGTCGTACGTCATTCCGGCGCAAGCCGGAATCCATCTTCTCCCGCGCAAGCGGACCGCCACCGTCATTTCGGCGAAAGCCGGAATCTGTCTTCTGTTGCTTGCAACCACTCTTCACCACCGGGTCTTCAGCCCTCGTGCCAAAGCACAGGAGCGGGGGACAAGCCCCCGCGCTACGGCGGAACCGGACAGCATCCACCATTCCCGCGCAAGCTGACCGCCACCGTCATTTCGGCGAAAGCCGGAATCTATCTTCTGTTGCTTGCAACCACTCTTCGCCACCGGGTCTTCAGCCCTCGTGCCAAAGCACAGGGGCGGGGGACAAGCCCCCGCGCTACGGCGGAACCGGACAGCATCCACCATTCCCGCGCAAGCTGACCGCCATCGTCATTCCGGCGGAAGCGGACTGCATGCGTCAATCCCGTGCCACGATGGAAAGCGGACAGCATCCGTCATTGCCGCGCAATACCTATCCGGTACGTGATTAGGGGCAGGAGATCATATCCTCTTGCATCCGAAAGCACATCCTAAGCCGAAAAAGCGCTGGTGCAATTGCCCATCCCCTTGCGGTGCTCACAGGCGGAGCCCACTTCGCCTACATCCAACGGGTTTGACTTCCCCAATATGTATTGCATCAACGTGTCACTCCCGGCATAATACAGACTACGGATTCCCTCAATTCATTTGGGCGAACGAAGGGAGGGCGACAACCGGTTAGACAGCTTCAACGGGGGATCCAATCGAGACCGCTTTGCTCACCGGGTAATCGACAACCGCTATGGTTTAGGTGTGGCTTGCCGTGAAGGCAAGTCGGGAGGTAAGGCAAGTGGAAACTGATGAACGCAAGACCCGTTTGACACGACGCTCCGTGCTTTGGCTCGGCGGTGGTACACTCGGCGCCATCGCCCTGGCCGCCTGCGGCCAAGCGACCATGCCCGCGGCGACAACGGATGAGGCGCCTGCGGCCGAAGAGCAAGAAGCAGAGGCTCCCAAAGCCGAACCCCAGGCTGAGCCGGTCACGCTCAGTTGGTCGCTTTGGGGCGACTCCACCTGGGTGGAAGCGGCGCAGGCCGGCGCGGATGCATACTCGGCGGACAACCCCAACGTCACCCTGGAAGTCCTCGGTGTAAAGGACAGTCCGTCAGTCTACATCACGGCCTGGGTGGCCGGGTCCGGGACCGACATTGCGATGATGTGGGGCACGAATCTCGTCCAGGCGGGGCGGGACGGGTTGCTGCTCAACATGGATCCCTACATTAAGCGCGACAGCTTTCCCATGGATGACTACATTCCCTTCCAGCTTAGCGCTATGCACTGGCCGGAAACGGGTCAGTACGGTTTGCCCATGTACATCAACGTCTACGTCCTCTGGTACAACAAGCAGGTCTTCGATAAGAAGGGCATGGCGTTCCCCGATGACACCTGGGGCTGGGACGAATACCAGGATGCGATGCTCAGGCTTACCGACCGCCCAAACACCGTCTTTGGCGGCGTGGACGCGGGCTGGGGCCGCGGCATTTGGAAGATCATTCAAAACGGCGGCACCGTGGTAGATCCGGAAAATGATCGCCACGCCACCTTCGATAGTCCTCAGGCAATTGAAGCCATGGAGTGGGTGCACGCCCGCTTCCACCAGGACCGGAGCATGGTGCACGGTGAGGAGTGGGCGGCGCTGGACAGAAGCAAGGTCCAGGCCCTCATGCAGGGCACACTGGCAACCTGGGAGGAAGGTTCGTGGGGGCCGGGGCAGTACTCGATTGACTTCCCCGATAACGTCACGGACTGGGACGTGGCCCCACTGCCGCAGGGCCCGGTGGCCCGCGCTACCCAGGGCTCCATTGACGCGTGGGTGGTTTGGGAAGGCACCAAAGACCCGGATACGGCTTGGGACTTCATGAAATTTCTGCAGACCGATACCTACCTCGACCTGCAGTGCCAGATTGCCAGCATCCAGCATCCGCGCGCCTCATTGCAGGACCGTTACATCAGCATCATGAGCGAGAACTTCCCGGCGCTCGCGGACAAGAATCTTGACGCATTCGCGCATCCGGTGCGGGGCAAGTACGCCTGGCCGAACGGCGGCCTCTTCCGCAAAGATGCCGACGTATTCGGCCTCCTCGCGGAGGCATGGCAGACGGCCATTGTGGAGGATAAAATCACGGTGGCGGAGGCGTTCACCGACGCCGCCAAGCGCGCCAATGCGCTGATGGCGGAGGGCTAGTAGTCCTCCTTCTGCGAGAGTATGATGCAGACGTAGGGGCACGACATGTCGTGCCCCTACGTGAGCGCGGCAGTGCTATTGCCAGGGATCGCATCTATGCTTGTTACGACCGCCGGACGGTTTCCGATTGTGCGCAACGGTCAGCACCCGTTGCGCACGGCCGTTGAGGAGTGGCGTGAGCGAGAGACTCCAACACCCGAAAGTGCGTGGCGCGACGAGACGTTGCGCACGGTGCAAGCTGAAACCCAACTGGAATTGCTGGCCGCGCAAGACGAAGCCGGCGCGGACATTCTCGATGCGGGTTTCGTGCCCATCTACGATGAGTGGTTCCAAGCGGCACGGGCTGTTGCCGGCTTGGAAGTCGCGGCGCCGCTGCGCTATCTGGACACCAACACCTACTATCATCACTGGGTGCTAGATCGGATACCGTCGCGCCAGGCGGAGAATCCTGTCGTGAGCGCGTACCGTCACGCGACCGCGCACACGGAGAGGCCCATCAAGCCCGCGCTCTTTGGCCCATACACTATCTGGGCGTATGCGGACCGGCAGGGAGATGGCGCTACGCCCGCGGCTTTTGCCGCGCTGGTGGACATCTGGGCGGCTGACGTTGCTGCCCTGGCCGCCGCTGGCGTGCGGTACATTCATATTGAAGAATCGGTGGTGTTGCGCCCCAAGCATCGCCCTGATTTTCCACTGGTCGCACGGGTTATCGAGCAGATTGCCAACGCGGCGCCGGAAGCGACCGTAATCGTGCACCTGGCGTGCGGCGCGATCGGCGATCTGCTGCAGCCGTTCCTCAACATACCCGGCCTCGGCGGGCTGGGACTGGACTTCACCGATGCCTATCGCGCGCCCAATCTGGCCGCCCTCGCTGGCTGGAATGGAGACAAAATCCTGCAGGCCGGTATTGCCGACGCCCGCAGTATCCGTGTGGAAAGCGAGGCAGAACTCCATGAAACGCTTACCGCGATCACGTCTGCCGTGCCCGATGCAAACTGCTGGGCCACGCCAAGCACCGCGCTCCTCTATCTGCCGCGCCACGCCGCGTTTGAAAAGCTGGCGATGCTGGCGCAAGCCGCCCACGGATTTAACCGGAACGGGGCTTTATGAATAATCTTCCGCTTTTGCCCATTTCCAGCATCGGCAGCTTGCCCAAGCCGCCTGAATTATTCCAGGCGGAGATGGCGCCGCTGGAGCAGCAAGACCAGGCTTGGATGCGCCGGGCCCAGGAAGCGGCAGTAGCAGATTGGATCGGTATCCAAGAATCCCTCGGCGTAGACGTGCTCGTGGACGGTGAGCAGTACCGGCGCTCGATGACAACGTACTTTCTGGAAGGCTGGGGCTGCGCCGACATTGATCCGGACCCGGTCTGGGTGTTGGACAATATGTACGGCCAACGGGCCGTAATCAAGCGCCCGGCGACCAAGCCGCGCTCGTTGCTTCTAGACTGGCACCAATTCGCTGCGGCGCGCGCCAAGAGCGATCTGAAAGTTACGGTCACCGGTCCCTACACCCTGCGGGACTGGGTCTTCGATCTCCATTATTCTGACCGCCGCGCGGCAGTGCTGGGCATGGCAGAATATGTCCGCGAGGAGGTGCAGGCGCTTGTGGCCGCAGGCGTGCGGTATTTGCAGATTGATGAGCCGGCGTTTGTCACACGCTACGATCAGCCGGCGGAGCTAGACGTGGCAATTGAGGCCATGCAGCGCATCTGTGCCGGATTGCCGGCGCACGTCACGATCTTCACGCACATGTGCTACGGCGCGTTCCATGAGGTCTACCCCAAGATGCTGGAGCTGCCCGCGCACGTTTTCTGCCTGGAGCTCGCGCACGTATCCCCCGAACTGCTCGACATCTTGCGCAGGCACCCCTTTCCCGCCGACCGTGGCATGGGCTACGGCGTTGTGGATGCGCAAGACCCGCGTGTAGAATCGGTGGCAGAGATCGAAGCGCGCATTCGCCTGGCGCTGGAGTACTTCGCGCCGGAGCAACTCTGGATAAATCCGGATTGCGGGTTGCAGGCTGTGCCCCGCGACGCTGCCGTCGCTAAACTGCAGAATATCGTGGCTGCCACGCACCGCGTGCGCCAGTCTCTCGCCTAACCGTCTGCAAACACGAAAGGTTTCCCGCATGAGTCCTGAGGATAGCCAGACCCATGTAAACATCGTGGCGTGGTTATACATTGTGCTGAGCGTATTGGGATTACTTGCAGCCGCATTTCTGCTGCTCATCTTTGTGGGTATTGGGCTGTTGTTGGTTGCCAGTGATGAATCTGCGGTGGCAGGCATATTTGCGGTGATTGCTGCGTTTATTGGTGTCTTTCTGTTCTTGGTTTCCGCTCCCGGACTCATTGGCGGCATCGGGTTGCTGAAGCGGCAGAGCTGGGCGCGCATTCTGGTGCTCATACTTAGCGTGCTCCAACTCTTCAATATTCCCTTTGGCACCGCCGTTGGAATCTACTCGCTCTGGGTGTTGACGCGGGAGGAATCGAGGGCGCTCTTTGGGGAGACGAGGGGCTGGCAAGAATAGCGGTTTGCGTCGTGGTGGATTGTAAACCCGGCTAAGGTTTCGGGTACGCATTGGAGGAAGAGAGTATGAGTGTAAGTACACGACCGTACATCGATCCCGTGGAAGGGCTTATCGCCCGCGCCAAGGCGACCGCAGCGCCCCTGTTGCTGCCGTCCGCTGCCGATGAATGGCGGGCGTGGCATGAGCGCACATTGATTCAGGTGCGCGAGATGATCGGGCCGTATCCCGATCCGGTACCGCTCAACGTCGAGGTGGTCGAGCGCCACGACGAGGGCAGCTACATCCGGGAGAAGATTCTCTACGATAGCGAGGCGTTCGCCACGGTGCCCGCCTGGCTGCTCACGCCGAAGGATATCGCGGCGGGCGAAAAGCGGCCTGCCATACTCTGCGCGCATGGGCACGGACGCGGCAAGGATGACCCGGCAGGCATCTTGCCTCCACAAGACGATCCCAACTATGCGCAGCAGAAAGAGCGGCAGTCCGGCGTAAACTATGCCCAACAGCTTGCCGAGCATGGATACGTCTGCCTGGCCCCCGATTGGCGCGGGTTTGGCGAGCGTCAAGGACCGCGCGAGTGGCGGCGCGACTCGCGTGACGGCTGCAATGCGCTCTATTTGGGCTATGGCTACCTAGGATTCCAGTTGCTCGCCCTCGACATTTGGGACGGCATGCGCGGCATCGATCTGCTGCAAGGGCTGCCCAACGTGGACCCGGACCGCATCGGCATGATCGGCCTCTCCTTTGGCGGGACGATGACGACGTATCTTACGGCCCTGGATGAGCGCGTCCGCTGCGCCGACATCGTGTGCTATCTCAGCACGATTTGGGATGCAATCGGCCACCGCGGACGGGGCAACACCTGTGGTTCGCAGTTCGCGCGCGGCCTGCTGACCTTCGGCGACATTGCGGCAGTTGCCGGTCTGATCGCGCCGCGTCCGTGCCTCGTGGAGGCTGGCGAACTCGATGACTGCTTTGTGAAGGACGATGCGCTGCGCTGTTACGCCGACGTGGAGCGCATCTACGCCGCGGCCGGCGCCGGCGACAGGCTCGACTTGGATCTCCACCCCGGCGGCCACGCCTTCAGCGGCGCGAAAGCGTTCGACTGGTTTGCGAAGTGGTTGTAGGCCGCGCTCTGCGAGGGATGAGATTCTGCGGTTAATCTGCAACTATGGTTGGCTATCGAATTGTCATCCCCGGCAGACAGGCGAAGAAGACCTAGACCGGCGTAGATTTCTCTTTGTCGCGTAGAACTCTCTCCGTTGCGGAGAACCTTACATGAATCCGTCATTCCGGCGAAAGCCGGAATCCAGAGGCGTGTGAGATGTCTGCAGTTGCTCGTCGACAAGTGGCTTCTCGCCCCCATCCCGGCCTTCCCCATCGAGGGGAAGAGGGTTCGAAATGGTCTCATGGAGGGTGAGCGTCGGGATGAGGCTGAATTCGAAGACTACCGCTTGGCTCGGCGACGGGCGGCAAGTTTTGTCTCGCCTTTCAGGCGCGCAGAGCAGCGACTTGCCTTGTCACACTCTTTCACTTATTTGGGAGACTCCACGTGAACAGCGCGCCGGCTTGGCGAGCAGAACTAGGTAGAGCGCGATGCAGCACGCAGAACTGGCGCACCAGTTTCCGCCAGTTTCTCCAGGAGTGCTGCCCCCGTGCCTCCCGCGTCGTATTGTTGCAAGGTCTGCCCCAGGGCCGTGGCCCGTGCGCGCATTGCGTCTGACGTAAGCGCCGTTTCAATTGCCGCGCGCAGCGCCGCGCTTGACACTTTGTAGGGATCAACGGTCGTGCCGGCGCCAAGCCAGCGCAGGCGTTGCGCGTTATCCGGCTGGTCGTCCGCAAACGGCGTCACGACGGCAGGTTTGCCGTGCAGCAGCGCGCCCATGGTTGAGCTCGCGCCACCGTGATGCAGCACAATGCTCGCCTTCGGAATGATGACGCTGTTCGGTACGTAGCGTTCTACCCACACGTTGTCGGGCGGCGCGGGCAGGTCGGAGAGGTTGCCGCCCGTGGTCACCACCACGTCAGCATCCAGATCGCGGGCCGCCGCGAAGAGCGTGCCGAAGAATGTTGACTGATAGACGCTCTGCACCGTGCCGATCGTGGCGTATACGAGCGGGCGCTCACTTGGCAACGCCTCGAGCCACGCCGGCATTGTATAGTCACCCGGGCGGTCCCAAAGGGCAGGACCGACGAAGTGTACCGTGGGCGGCCAGGCTTTGCGAGGGTATTCAAACTCCTGCGGCACGAGCGCGAGCACCAAGTTTGGCGAAATCGTGCTCGTGAGATAGCTATTACGAATGGGCGGCAGGTCGAACTGAGCCCGAATCCCGTTGAACTGGCGGTCGTGCCTGCGAACAACGGCTTGGAAGAGCCACCGTAGCAGCGGCGTTGCGAGACGCTGGAGCCCATTGGGAGGGTAAGGAAGCCCCAATCCGTAGGGATGTGCGCGCTTGGTGTCCAGCAAGCCGGGCACCACGGTCGTGGTAGCCCAGGGCAAACCGTGAGTGTCAGCCACGATGCTTGCCGGGTGGGTGAAAGCGTCAAATATAAGCACGTCCGGTTGAAAAGAAGCCGAAACGTCCAGGACCTCGCTGGCAACACTCTGGGCAAACGGAAACATGACCTCGCGAATCATGAAGTTCAAGCGCCGCGCCCCGCGCAACCGGCCCATGTCCGGCCACCACTTCTGAATTGCCGCCGGACTTGCATCCGGCCCCACTGGGAAGAACTGCGTGACCAGCGGCCCCACAGTCTTTTCCATGTTCGGGCCGGTGGCGTAGCCCACGGCGTGCCCGCGTGCCACCAGCGCTTGCACAATGGGGAGCGTGGGGTTTACGTGTCCGGAGGCAGGTATCGAGACGAAGAGAAAACGTGCCATATCGTTATGTTCCGTGCACAGGATACGTTGCGCTACGGTTTTGGCGCCACTGCGACTTGGTCGCAAGGTGAATCGGTCATAGTACAATGGTAGCAAAGGAGGCAGTGGGTGATGCGATCGGCCTCGTCGGAGATCCAATTGCACTGCGGGGCAGGACTTGCGCTGCTCAGGCGACCAAGCGGGATGAGATTGAGTTGATAGACGCTTACCCTTACCCCCACATCGAATATGGGGCAGTCCCTAGTTCCTTCAATTGGAGAGAGGGTACCGTTCACCTTCACGCCCGTATCACGCACGGGACAGGCTCTAGCCCTCTCCCGCGGGGAGATGGGACAGTTAGTTCATTGTTGGGAGTGCGCGAGGGTCTCTGGCAACCCAGACAAAGGGATTGCCTAGAAGAAGCGCAGGATTCCAGACTGCGCTGCCATAAGCGCGAGCGGGCCGCATGAAACCCACGACCCTCAACAATAGACTCCGCTCCGGCACTGCAGGCCTTACCGGCTGTCGGGTGGTGGTGATGGGGCTGGGTTTGCATGGTGGCGGCGTCGGTGTTGCGCAATACCTCGCGGCGCAGGGCGCCAGGGTGACGGTGACGGATCTGCGGGACGAGGCGACGTTGCGCCCCTCGCTGGCGGCGCTGGCGGGTCTGCCGCTTCGCTACGTGCTGGGCCGGCACGAGGAAGACGACTTCCGGCAAGCCGACCTCGTCGTGCGCAATCCCGCCGTGCCGCTTGAATCCCCATTTCTCGCCGTGGCGCGCGCGGCCGGCGCACGGATCGAGATGGAGAGCAGCCTTTTCATAGAGGCTTGCCCTAGTGCGTTCGTAGTGGGGGTTACCGGCACCAAAGGCAAGACCACGACCACGGTGCTGCTCTCGCAGATGCTGGCCGCGGCCGGACATCACGTTATAACCGCCGGAAATCTGCGCGTCTCAATGCTGAGTCAGCTTGGAGAAATCACGCCAGAAAGCCGGGTTGTCCTGGAATTGTCCAGTTGGCAGTTGGAGGCGTTTGTGCCGCATAGGTATAGTCCGCCGCTGGCCGTGGTGACCAATGTGCTGCCCGACCACCTGAACCGGTATCGAGACATGGACGACTATGCTGCTGCCAAGGAAATCAACATACGTTTTCAGGGCCCGGGTGACATAGCCGTGCTCAATAAGGGCAATGCGTACACGGGGCGCTTTGGCGCGCGCGCCCCGGGACAGGTGGTCTGGTTTTCCGGTCAAGATGACATTCCTGGTGCGGCGGACTCTCCGCTGCGCGGTGTCCACCAACGAGAGAACATGGCCGCGGCGGCTGCTGCGGCGCGGGCGTGGGGTGTGGACGCGGCCGCCATGGCCGCGGCGATAAAGGACTTCAGCGGCGTACCGCACCGGCAGGAGTTAGTGCGCGCGTGGCGGGGCATCCGCTTCATCAATGACACCACCGCCACCATGCCCACCGCCACGGTTGCCTGCATCGAGGCGACTCCCGGGCCGAAAATCCTCATTCTGGGCGGTGCGGATAAACGCCTTGACTTCACGGGGCTGGCGCAGACGCTGGATGTCCACAGAGAGTCGATTAGGGGAATTGTGCTCGTGGAAGGCAGCGCCACGGACCGCCTGGCGGCGGCGTTGCGCCTGCCGGTGGCTGGACGTTTTGGGAGCCTGGAACAGGCACTTGGGCAGGCCGTTGCGCTGGCCCGCGCCGGCGACGCGGTCATTCTGTCACCGGGCTGCGCCTCATTCGGTATGTTTCAACATGAGTTCGAGCGCGGTGAGACCTTCCGCGCGTGGGTTGACGTGTTGCCCAAATGATCAATTGACTGAATGTAGGGGGCGCACACGCGATAGTTCAGGAGGTACTGACATTAGTGTACAGAGCAATTGCGACAAACCAACGAAGTCTGCCGATCACTCTCCGGCTGCTTCTGACTCAACCACTGAAACCGCTGGGTCTACGCTATACGTCGATACCGAGAACTTTCAAGATAGTGCCCAGGCTCTTGTTCAAGAGGTCATCAATTCATGGCCGGACACGAGACATCCTCTCAAACGGCTGAATCTCTACGTCCAAGCAGACCAAATGCAACTCTGGGAAATGTGGGCAGAAAACCGGTTTGCGCACTTGGCGGTAACGGTGCGCGGGATACAGCACTTTAGCAAACAACCATCCAAGAATGCCGCGGACATCACGCTGGCAATCGACGCGGCGACGGACTTTGTATTAGGTACCACGCAATTCGTGGTCGTGATGAGCGACGACAGCGACTTTATGGCGCTCTATGCAAAGTTGAAAGAATTGAATCAAGGAGAGACCCCGTTCCTCTGGGTGATGACGGATCGTGACAAGACGCGATCGTTTACGATCAGAGATTACTTTCCTAATGACTACATTCATGTCGTACGTTCCCCAACCAAGCCTAAGACTCAACCCAAGTCTCCTTCGCGCTCACCCAAGGGGGTTCGGGACAATGCCAAGCAACTCACTGAGGTGGCCGATCTGATTATGAGACGTATTGATGTCGGTTTATTCAAGAGTACAGATTGTCAGCCTATCATCAAGAAACACTGGCCCGACCATGCAATGGCAGGTATGTCAAGGCCTCAATTTGGCATTGAATTCAGCAACAAGATCTGGCCAATTCTGAAGGAACGAGGGGTTAAGAGGCAAGAAACAAAGCCTAGAAAGTATGAAATGACTGAGGAGGCCAAGCGAGAGGTAGACGAAGATTAGGGCAAGGATCAATTCAGGAGTATCCTGGTGGGCCATTAGGGCTAGCTCCTGACTGGTAGGGTGCGTTCCCCTTCTACTATAATGCTAAGTGAAAATTACCCTGACAAATAGAGAGATGCTACTCATGGGCAAAGAAAAAGAGAACTCAGCGCTCAAGCTTCATGCTGACGGTAACGGCGGCATCTACTTCGACCCGGAAGATGTCCTCAATGACCCCGAAATCCAGCAGAATGCAGAGGAGTTTTCTGCCTATCTGCGAGAGATGTCCCGTAAGAAGGACTCCAACACTGATCCTGCCAAGGAAACCAATAAGTAAGTGATCTGGGGTCTAACTCTCTACCCTACCGTCATTGGGTATCTCTTTTTACGGCGATGGAATTATACTCGATTCGAGATTCCACACGATTCCGGATATCATGTGCTCTTCAAGTCCATCATCGCCGGGATGGTCTTATTTGTAACTCCTTACCTGATTGCCACCGGCTTCGCGCATTTCTTCCTCTCTTTCTATCCGCTTGAAGTTTGGAAAACCTTCGTACCTTTTGATTATGTGGGAACGCTTGCAATGGTTTTCCTTGAAGCATTCGCAGGAGCCTGGTTATTGAATAAGACCCCGTGGTTCAACGCAAACATGTGCTTGCGCCGGACGATAAGAAACAGTGGGGATCTCATCGGCCACCTGATGGTGGATACTGCTACGTCCAGGGAATTCGTTGAAATCTCACTGAAGAGCAGAAAGTCATACATTGGCATTCCGATCTACTGGAACAACGCAGCGGGAAAGCACATTGAGCTTATACCGTACTGGAGCGGCTACCGGCAAGAGGGCACGCAACAACTCAGAATAACGATAGACTACTATCCTGCAGTTACAGAACACAAGGAAAAGGACATTCGATTGGTCATTCCTTCATCTGAGATAGTTTCTGCCAGACCCTTTAGCCACAGCCTCTACAGAAGGTTCCAGCAGACTGCCACACTGATGTGAGCCTTTGTCGCTGAGAGGCTTGCGCCACAGTCAACTCACGGCACATTCTACTTGAGGCTCCGGAGTTTACGTATCTAGTCTTACCACGGAGAGAGAACTGGGAGTCATGTCTGTCATTACCGGCTACGATTACTTTGGCGGAATTCATCCGGAAACCGCCACCATCGCCAATTGCCTGCGCTATCTGGGCGTGGAAGACCCGGCCACCGGCAAGCCGTTCAGCGAGGCCATGCTCTTTGGTATCGGGGGTGGATTGGGCGCGTGTTATATCCTATGGGAGTTCAAGGAACACAGCCGGCCGGCCATCGTGTTCGGCTTCCAGCACCAGTTCAACTATCCCGTTCGTTACGTCACAACCCTGTGCGAACGAATAGGCGTGACGGCTGAGATTCATGAGACCGGCGGCATGAAGAAGGCGGGGCAGACGCTCCGCGACGCGCTGGCCGCGGGCAGTCCTGCCATCCTCTGGCTCGAACGGGAATTGCTCGACTACTATAATCGCGACGCCGACGACACCGGTTGGTTCAGTTGGGTCGTGACCGCCTGCGGCTACGATGCGGCGGCAGACACATACACGATTGACGATACGGGCGTGCAGCCCTTCACCGTGCCGAGCGCGTCTCTCACTGCCGCCCGCCAGCGCATTCCTTCGTTCAAGAATCGTCTCTTGCTGCTCTCGCCCTCTGAAGAGATCGACTTGCCGGCGGCTGTCACTGCGGGCATTCGCGGCAATATCGAGCATCTGGGTTCCAAGTCGACCTCGTTCGCGTTGCCCACGTTGCGCAAGTGGGCCCGCATGCTGGCGGATACCAAGAACGCCAAAGGCTGGCCCACCGTGTTTGCGGGAGGCAAATGCCTCTTTTCCGGCCTGGTCTCGGTCTACGAAGGGATTGTGCATGAGGGCAGCGACGGCACCGCCCTGCGGGGCATGTACGCCGACTTTCTCACGGAAGCGGCGGCGGTTCTGGATTCGTCCGCGCTGGGCGACGCCGCGGCGGAGTATCGGGCAATCGGCGCCAAGTGGCAGACACTCGCGGAGATGGCGCTTGACCCCGGGGTAGAACCCCTGGCAGCCGCCCGGACACTACTCGATGGACGGGAGGAAGCCATCAAGAACGGCGGTGACGATCAGGCGGATACGATTGTGGGTCTTGGCAAAGAATTCGAAGCCATGCGCCCAATCGTGGATGCAGAGTTTCCCTGTGACGAAGCGTGGATCAACGATCTCTTCGCGCGCATGCAAGCGCAGGTCAACGATATCTACGCGCATGAGCAGGCGGCGCTGGATATGCTGCGTGGGGCCCTTGACGACTGATCGGAATGCCCGTCTAAGATGCGCAGTGTAAGGGTTGCGGCGCCGCCGATTCCCCGCTTGGAATTGAGACAGCCCAGCGCCGTCATTTCCGAACAAGCGGAAAATTGCCTTCCCATCTTCAAAGCGCTCTGCCAAAGGCGGGGCACAAGCCCCCGCGCTACATTTCCCTGAGTGTTTGGTCCCATTTCAAGACGACCAAGAAAAGACCGTGGCGTTTCCTAGCCGCGCTTCACGCCAAGCGCGATCTTCGCCGGCAGTCCCCAGAGTCTTTCCTTCTCCCGGTAGTCCAGATGGAACCCGGCGTCTGCAATCGCCTCCTCAACGTAGATGGGCCGGCAGTCAATGTACTGGGGCAGGCGTTGGTGGCACCACTCATACGCCCGCAGCATCAGTGAGACGCCGTCCTCGCGCGCGAGGCTGACCACACCCAGCCTGCCGCCCGGCTTGAGAACGCGCCTTACCTCGCCCAGCACAACGGGAATTTCGGGAGTGTCGAAAAGCTCCAGAGTAAAACTCATGAAGACCGCGTCGAACGTCTCAGCCGCATAGGGCAGGTCCGCCGCATCGCCGCAGTGCAATTCGACCCTATCCAGCAATCCCGCTCGGTCGAGCCGCCGCCGGCTGACTTCCAGCATGCCGGCGGAGAGATCTACGCCGCACACTCGGCCTGATGCGCCTACCGCCTCGGCTATCTGCTTGAGGCAGTGTCCCGTGCCGAAGCCGATTTCAAGAACCGTCTCGCCCTCCCTGACGCCAAGCTGCGCCAATGCCAAGTTGCGCAGTCTCTGCTCAAATGCTCCCGCAAAGAGGTCGTACGAGCGGCTCATTCTGTCGTAGCTCGCCCGTGCTTGTGCTTTGGATCTGGGTACGCGTTGCATCACGCCGTTTCTTGTGGATAGTGAGCGCTAATTGCCGCGAATGCAGGAAATCATTTGGTTAGTATGCCATGCGGCTGCGCCGTCCCGCCGCCATTGCCGGGACACAGGTACAGGGGCGCTTGGCAATAACCGGCCCCGGAAATTGGTAGGTCGACGACTCCGATGCCGTGCCGGCTGTTTTGAATCACCTAGACTTGGCCAATTGCGGGCTGTCGCCGCGGGACTCAGGGCGCGCCCTCTACGGCGCATCTGGGGCCGAATGGGCCTCCGACACCATGTCTGAAGCCATGAGTTGCTCGCGCTCGATCATGATTTTCAGCGCCGTGTAAATCAAAATGTCAACAGAAAAGCCCCAGAGCGCCGTAAGCTCCGATTCCAAGAAAGTAAACACCTGTGTCACGAAGATGCTCACAAGCACACTGCGCACAAACCAGTGGTAGGCGGTGAGGCGGGAACGCCTCAGTTGAAGGATGCCAATCAGCGTGAGCAAACCCGTAACCGCCACAGAGCAGAGCGTGGCAATGCCCGTGAAACCTAGTTGCATCTCGTCGAACGCGCCGACAAGAAGCCCGGCCAGCACAACGAGCAACACTATGGCTATCTGCAAAACGGCGAACAACAGGAACAATCCAATGAGAACCGGCCTGAACCAACGTGAAAGCACCACACGGCTATAGAGACGCACGGCGTAGTCCCGCGCTCGAAAGTAGTCATGTCCGGTACCGGCTGCGGTTTGATGGACCGGACAAACGTGGTTAGCCCTTGGACGAGTGGGTCCGATTCATCGGACTTTGCGAGCAGATCGAGCGTGGTGCGTTTGGTGTCGGCGTCTAGCGGCCTGCCGGCCGCCAATTCCAATTGGTTGAACGCGTTTGCAAGCGCCGCCGACGGGCCCGGCTCCTGTCGCCGAAAGGCCTCGAGCACCAAAAAGATCGCGATGAAGATGATGTAGATCAGGCCGATGGTGGGTTCGTAGAAGTAGTTGTTGTCGCTGGTGATGAACTTGCCGAGTTCGTCGATGAACGTGCCGAACCCAATGCCGCCGAGGATGGCGGCGAGCCGCTGCGCCACCCGGCCCAACGCGGCAAAGAGCAGGAGCAGCGCCGCGGACATGAAGAGCCCGCCCCAGAGCATGTGGGCAATGTGCAGGCCGTCGCCGCCCAACTGCGGGTAGCCGGTGGCGGCAAGAAAGCCGCGAATAGCCAGCACCGACGCGACACCGGCAACCAGGAAGAGCTCGATGAGTTCCGGGGCGTCGCTGTTGCGAACGAAGAAGTGCCTGAGTTGCACTGGGCCTCCTAGGGAATGGACCGCGCCCGCCGCGTCACCCCGGAACGCGCGGCAACCGCCGGTCCGTTACGGACCGGCGGTTGTTTGCCCGGCGCAGGGTCGCGGCAGGACGCAACCACGAACAATCAGCCACACCCGCGCTTCAGCCTGCTTAGAAGAGAGTGGCGAGGACGCCCCGGCTTTGCGCCGTCTCGCCCGCTCAGTCCTATTGGGCAGCTACGTTTATCCTGAACCGATACACGGCTACATTCTCTTCTCCAATGTAGGCCGCGACGAAGTCTCCGCCCGTCCGCCCGGTAGGCGTGCCCGTGATGATGAGGTCTCCTGTCCCCGCTAAGGTGAGACCCGGCAGAGGCGAGGAAGTAGTATGAACGCGAGCCTGATAATTAGTAGTAATACGAGAGGCCACCCGGCTATCGTATACCGTGGCTTCGAATAGCAAGGGAGACACGCGTTTGCCAGTGAATAGATTGTATACCGGCGGCAGTACGATTTCACCGTACTGGCCAGTAGTCATCGTAAACGCCGGCTCAATGGTACTTGTTTTTAGGGCTGTAGTTTCCGCTGCTCCGCTTGTGCGCGCATTTGTTCTCAAGAATTGCCACGGGTTGACGAACCTGAGTTCAATTGGCTTGGTAGCCCGATCGCCGGTTTCGTCTTCAGCGATGAGCGTAAGCGGGAAACTCGCCGATCCAAGTACTGCATCCACAGGGCCACCAACGTCTTGGTCGTCTCTTGTCGACACAAATAAAAACCCCGAAGGCAGGTCTCCAGAGAGCGAATAGCGGATCTCTCTGCCGGAGTCTTCGTACACCACGCGCGGCAAATCTACATTAGGAGCAAACTCATCGAGGTCCATCGTGTACGTCGCCGTTGCGTCAGGCGCGTCGAACAATAGCTTGGTGTTTTTGACGGAAATCTTGATCTGCTGTGGGTTCCCAATACGTGTGATAGGGATGGTCCCCCCATCGTAGTTGGCCGGCTGCGTCTCCACCACATGGGTCAAGAGATATACGGCGGATTCGCCGATCGGCGGGGAAATTATGGCAAGATCGATGTCTTGACGCTTGTCCCAATTTTCTGCGGTCCGATCGAATTCATAGTCATAGACAGGAAGCACCTTATCATAGTTGTCGGAAATGACCTGCGCGCGCACAATCACCCCCGGGTCCACCACCGGCATTTTGGACAACCGTATCGTGTACGCAAAGCCTGTCGCCCATTTGTCCGGTTCTAGCTCCTTACTGTCCAATTCTATGAACAAACTGGGTGCCGTACCCCTAAGTTGACTATTGACACCAACTTCCACCCAACCAAACGGACCAAACGGTTGGCGAGAACTCACAAAGATGGCGCCTCTCAATAAACCGCCGAAATCGCCATGGATCACGCTCACGGCGTCTAAGAGAGAGTGATCTATTTGTGGCGCGGCGTCGCGTTCAGCTTCTTGTTTTTGCACGGTGTCGCCCTCAGAGGCGCGGGCCGTGCCGGGCAGCAGACTCAGAGTCAAGAGGAACCAGAGAGCGAGGGCAGCGAGGCCGAAGGCTATGGCCCGGCCGGAGATGGGAAACCCGCCGGCTACCGCAGCGAGACTGCGGTCACGGGGGGTGGGGGGATGAATCTGTGTAGATGAGACCATTAGCGCACTATCCTTGGTTATTCTTGAACTGCCCCACCACGAGGGCACACGTGGCAGAAATTTTATCAAAGCACGAAGATCTGCGCAAGTCGCCCGCCGGAGGAAGGCCGGGATGGGACTGAAATTATTGACGGTAAGATACTCAAGCCGTACTAGCACCTCTGGATTCCGGCGAAAGCCGGAATCACCATGGTCTTGCTCAGGCCGCACAAGGGAATGAAAATGAACTCCGATCTCTCCGTTCGTGCTGAGCGCTTCGGCAAGCTCAGTACAGGCTTGTCGAAGTATGAACGGAGACGAGAGTGTCGCATGGAGTTACCCGTTCCCGCTGCCGTTCACCCTTCGACGATGCTCAGAGCCTGCCCCGTACCGGATACGGGGGCGAACGGTAGGATCGCCTATTTTCATGGTAATGACGGGTTATGCAAGGGTTATCGGCGCGCGCGGGTCTCCGCCCTTTCCCAGTCGTGTTCAATGCGGCAGCATTGGCCCCCTGCCCCGCGCCTCAACACGGGGGCGATGGAGAAGCGCAAACACGGTTTTGGACAAGGCGCTCAGGTCACGCCTTCTTGCTCAGATCCACGCAACGGCGTATGCTTAAGGACAGCAAGCGGCGCGCGCCTGCCGCTTGAACGAGTGATAGAGATCCCCTGATGAGCCCTGCCAACGCTAAAACCCCCACCGGTCCGCTTGTCCTCATTGACGGCCACTCCATCGTCCATCGGGCGTTTTTTGCGGTGCCCAAGGATTTCACCAGCGCTTCCGGCGAACCGACCAACGCGGTCTTTGGCTTCACGAACACGCTCCTCTACGTCATCGACAAGATAAGGCCAAAGTACGTCATCGTTGCCTTCGATCTGCCCGGCCCCACCTTCCGCCACGAGCAATTTGCCGACTACAAGGCGACGCGCCCGGAGGGCGACCCGTTGCTCTACCAACAGATGGACCGGGTGCGGCAAGTTGTCGAGACCTTCAGCATTCCTATATTTGCGGTGGAGGGCTATGAGGCCGATGACGTGCTCGGCACTTTGTCACGCCAGGCGGCGGAACAGCAGATTCCCACCCTCATCGTGACCGGCGATACGGATGCATACCAGCTTGTCGACGATATGGTGCACTTGCTCGTGCCGCGGCCCCGCTCCGGCGAGTTGGCAGAGGTCGGGCCCGAGGAGGTAGCGGGGCGCTTTCAGGGGCTTGCCCCTGCGCAAGTAATCGACTACAAAGCGCTGGTGGGCGACACTTCCGACAACGTGCCCGGCGTGCGCGGCATCGGCGCGAAGACCGCGGGCACGCTCTTGAACAAGTACGGCAACATCGAGGGCATTCTCGAGCACCTCTATGAGCTACCCGCCCGCCAACAGAAGGCTCTAGAGGGGGACAAGGAACAGCTTGCGCAGAGCCGTGAGTTGGTGACGATTGTGCGGGACATGGACATTGCCCTCGATCCGGCGGAGAGCGAACTGGGCGATTTCGACCGGGAACAGGTGCTCGCTTTGTTCAAAGAACTGAGCTTCCGGTCGCTGCTCGATCGTTTGCCGCAACCCGCTGCAGAGGATTCAGAGCAAGCCGCGCTCTTCGGCAATGCGACAACTGAGACGGTGGCGCAAGTGCTCGGACAAGCGGACGCGATTGAGGGTCTGTGCGCTACGCTGCGTGACGTTGGCGAGGTTGCCGTGGCGCCGGTCCTCGATCCCGATCCACCTGCCTGGCCCCGGCTGCGCGGCCTCGCATTTGCGTGGGGCTCCAGTGAGGCCGCTTACGTTGACGTGGCCGATGCTGCCGCCCTGCAGGCCGTCAGGCTCTTACTAAACGACTCGAATGTACCCAAAGTCGTGTTCGATGCGAAGACTTTGAGTTTGGCGTTGCTGTCCCAGGGCATCTTCTTGGCCGGTGTAGTCTTCGACTGCCACCTGGCCGGCTATCTGGCAAACGTCACCGGCGCCCGCTCCACCACGCTTAAGGACGTCGTCTTCGACGTCCTCGGGACCACTATGGAAAGCGTGGATGATTTGCGCGACCGCAAGAAGTCGCTGGCCGGCGCCGATGGCGAAAAGATAGCCCAGGCGGCCGCTCACGAGGCCGAAGTGCTTTTGTCGCTTCAAGTTGCGCTGGCAGAGGACCTCGATGAGCGCAACGTGCGCAAGCTGCACGATGAGCTTGAGCTGCCGCTGGCGACTGTGATTGCGCACATGGAATTCGCGGGCATTGCCGTGGATGTTGACCTTCTCCAGCGGCTTACGGCAGAAATGGCTTCGCGCATCAAGGATATCGAGGGCAAAGTCTATAAGAGCGTCGGACATGAATTCAAGATAAATTCACCTAAACAGCTTGGAGACATTCTCGCCAACGAGCTTGGCATTCCTCTCACGAAGAAGACGAAGACTGGTTTTTCTACCGATTCCTCAGTCTTGGAACCACTGCGGGGACATGAAGTTATTGATCTCGTGTTGGAATACCGCCAGCTTGCCAAGCTCAAGTCCACGTATCTCGACGCATTACCGACGAAGGTAAACCCGCTGACGCACCGCATCCACACGACATTCGAACAAACCGGCGCCGCCACCGGACGGCTCTCGTCCAACGATCCCAACCTGCAGAACATTCCCATTCGCACTGACGAGGGACGGCGCATTCGCAAGGCGTTCGTGGCGGGCGGCGCCGGCCAGGTCTTGCTGGCCGCCGACTACTCGCAGATCGACCTGCGCGTGCTGGCGCACCTGAGCCAGGACGAGGAACTCTGCAGGGCGTTTCGCAACGAGGAAGACATTCATACCTTTACCGCCAGCCAACTCTTCGACGTGGCGATGGACGAGGTAACCTCTGGGATGCGCCGCACGGCGAAGACGGTGAATTTCGGCATTATCTACGGCGTGACGGCTCACGGCCTGGAACAACGAACCGACCTCGACTTCAAAGAAGCGGCGGAGTTCATCGAGAATTACCTGAATACCTATGCCGGCGTGCGCGAATATACCGAAAGGACAAGGAAGTTTGCCCATGAGCACGGTTACGTAGAGACCCTGCTGGGGCGTCGCCGCTACTTGCGCGAACTGCAAGCCTCGAACTTCAACGTGCGCCAGGCAGCAGAGCGCATGGCGATCAACATGCCGGTGCAGGGCACGTCCGCCGACATCATAAAAGTTGCCATGCTGCACGTGGCGGATCAGTTGGCGAAGGCCGAACTGCCGGTGCGCATGCTGCTCCAAGTGCATGATGAGCTCGTTTTCGAATGCGATGCCGCCGTGACCGATGCTTGTGTCGACCTGGTGGTGCCGCTCATGGAAAACGCCGTGACGCTGGACGTGCCGGTGAAGGTGGACGCGAAAGTGGGCGCAAGCTGGGACGACATGGAGCCAATCGCGTGAATATCCTGATTACGTCCAGGGCCTCCGCGCTGGCACAAGACTTGGCGGCAGCATTCCACAAAGACCACAGCGTGCGGCTGACGGACCTGGTGGGCGTGTCCACGCAATTAGCAGATGAGTAGGCGATAGAGGCCCCCAGGATGGGGGAGCGTAGCTACCGTGTTGCCACAGCCTTGGCGGTACCGCCATCCAGTTGGCTGTTCTCAAGGCAATCTAAACAACAAGGCGGTACGAATAGTTCCCTCTCCTGGGGGAGAGGGCTAGGGTGAGGGCGACCAACACTGTTGCGTTAAGGCGGTAGGGGCACGACATGTCGTGCCCCTACGTGTTTTCGGTCCAACGTCCCCGAAGAGTCAGCACTCTCTCTTGACCCAGCTGGCGCCTACGCCCAATAGGCGGTACCGGGTTGCTCGAAGATGAGGATGTCCTTGAGGAACTTCACGCCTTTCTCCAGGCCCTCGTTGGATGACATCAGGCTATCCTCGTGCTCGATGGAGAGCACGCCGTCGTAGCCGGCGAGGCGCAGTTCGCTCACGATGTCCTTCCAATAGCCATAGTCGTGGCCGTAGCCGACGCTGCGGAAGAGCCAGGAGCGGTTCTTCTCATCTGTGTAGGATTTTGTATCCAAAACGCCGTGCTTGGCAGCGTTTAGGGGATGCACCTTGGTGTCCTTAGCGTGGAAGTGGTAGAGCGCGCCGGCGTCGCCCAATTCGCGGATGACGGCCACGATGTCGCAGCCCTGCCAGAAGAGGTGGCTGGGGTCCAGGTTCGCGCCGATCTCCGGCCCGCAAGCATCCCGCAACTGCAGGCAGGTCTCGGAATTGTAGACCACGAAGCCCGGGTGCATCTCCAAGGCGATGCGGGCATTGTGCTCCCGCAAGAAGTCGGCTTCTGCTTTCCAATAGGGGATGACCTTTTGTTCCCACTGCCACTCGAGAATCTCCAAGTAGTCTGTCGGCCAGGGACAGGTGACCCAATTGGGGTACTTTGATCCGTCGGAATCGCCGGGGCAGCCGGAGAAGCCCACCACGGTCTGGACGCCCAACTTGTGGGCAAGTTGGATGGTCTTGCGCTGGGTTTCGGCGTGGGCGCGCGCGATCTTGGGATTGGGATGCAGCGGATTGCCGTGGGCGGATAGCGCGCAAATATCCATATCGCGGCTCTGCACCGCGTTGAGAAAGGCGTCGCATGCCTTGTCGTCGCCAAGCAGCTTGTCCGGGTCGCAGTGGGCGTTGCCGGGATAATTGCCGCAGCCGATCTCCACCGACTGTACGCCAAGGTCGCGCAGGTAATCCAACGCCTCTTCAAAGGGCAAATCGCCCAAGAGTACCGTCAATACACCGAGTTTCATCGTTAATGCCTCCTGCTTGGGTAAAGCTTCGTTTGTTTGATTGTTTCCTTGGCATTTCGCTTATTTGTCTACAGAGTCTGCCTTCCAGTGGCAACCTGTGGTGAAAATGTCGCCCTTGATGCTAATCTTGCCCCGTAGGCTGCCGATGAGATCGGCATCACGGGCACCGCCGTGTTCGGCACTACTTCCGTGAAGTGGCACGACACGGGCCACGGGCACGCCGTCTCTCGTGATGATCAGACCGCCCGCATCCAGATTGTCTAGCAGTTCCAGACACTGCTCTTTGAATTCAGAGGCTTCAATTTTCTTCACAACCAAGGCCCTTAGTATTGTATTGGCACCAACCCACGGCCGTTGGCAGCAGACTCCAATACCGCATCGCAGATCACGGCGGCGCGGTAGCCGTCCTCGAAATCAGCGCCGTAGGGGGCGACGGCCGTGTCGTTCACGATGGCGTCCAACAGGTGGGTCAGTTCGTGCACGAAGGTGTGCTCCCAGCCGATGATGTGGCCGTGGGGCCACCAGTATTTCCAAAACGGGTGGTCGGCCTCGGTGACGAGCACCTGGCGAAAGCCCTGCGCGTGGCTTGCCGGCTCACTGTCGCTGAGATGGACTTCAAGTTCATTCAGCCGCTCCAAGTTGAAGACGATGCTGCCCTTGGAGCCGTTGATCTCGATGCGCTGGTGGTTCTTGCGGCCATTGGCGTAGCGGCTGGCCTCTAACGTGCCGATGGCACCGTTTGCAAATTGCACCAGCGAAACGAAGGCGTCGTCCACGTCCACCGTGTCCCGGCCGCCGTCGTCGGTGGGACGCTCTTTAATGAAGGTCTGCGTCAGACCGGAGACGGCAGTCGGCTCGCCCACGAGGAAGCGCGCCAGATCGATGATGTGCGCGCCCAAGTCGCCGAGCGACCCACTACCGGCGATGTCTTTCTGCAAGCGCCAGACCATGGGAAACTGCGGGTCCATGATCCACTCTTGCAAGTACACCGCTCGAAAATGAAAGATCTGTCCCAACTCGCCGCGCTCAATCATCTCCCGCGCCAGCCGCAAGGCCGGAATAAAGCGGTAGTTGAAGGCGCAGGCGTGCTTGACCCCGGCCTTCTGCACCGCCTCCAACATGGTCTTGGCTTCTGCGGCCGTGCGCGCCAGCGGCTTTTCGCAAATGATGTGCTTGCCGGCTTCGGCGGCGGCGATACAGGGCTCGGCGTGGGTGTCGTTCGGCCCGCCGTTATCGAATAGCTGAATGGCGTCGTCTTGCATGAGGTCGCGCCAGTCCGTGCAGTATTTTTGAAACCCATAGCGGGCGGCGGCATCCCGCACCGCAGCCTCGTTGCGCCCGCAAATCGAAACGAGCGCCGGAACTGCCGGCAGCGGTTCTACCATGTAGGGAATCTTGCGCAGGGCGTTGCTGTGGGCTTTGCCCATGAACGCGTAACCCAGCATGCCTACGCCGATTTCGGGGACATCCTCACGCTCGGACGTTTGCCCCATGGTGACGAAACCAACGTCTTCAGACATAGCGTTCCTCCGTGGTTGTTGTTCGGTAGTTGAGGTAATGGTGACTCTAAGGGTGGTAGTTCGTCAATGGTAAAGAAATGGCGGCGATTTGTCCGTCATACCGATGAGAGGCCGTTAGCGGCATCCGTCATTCCTGTAAGTGTCAGGTAATTCGTTGACAGATCTGGTAGAAAGTTGATGAGTGTCAATCACCAGATCTGGAGGCAACTGATGCGGGATACTAGCAGTGACAAGACCATCGAGCGGAACCTCATGCAGAAGTGGCGTTTCCTCATCTCTGAATACGAACGGGTCAAGGGCAAGTTGCCTGCGCCTTGAGTCAAAGCCGTAGCGCGGGGGCTTGTCCCCCGCTCCTGGTACGGTGGGCGCGAGGTACTGTGCGGCTCGATTCCCTGCCGGTATTGGGTGCTGGCAAGCTGAGCTTGGTAGCGCGAACTGGGAATTGTCCCTTTGCTATTTGTGACCCGCAGCGAACTGTATTGAACGTGATACAGTATCAACACAACCTAGGCCAGAAACCATGTAAAAATCGATCACTTCCACAATTGGGAATATAAGGAGCAGATAAGCCCATGGCAACCACTCCCGCAACCCAGGAAAAGGTCCTAAGCGACGACCAGGTGGCTTTCTATCAGCGGCACGGCTTTCTCATCCTGGAGAACGTGCTGTCGGCGACTGAATTGGAAGGGCTGCAAGCGGCTTCAGAGCGACTGCAAGAGGAGCGCGCCCGGCTGGCCGGCGACGACAGCTTGGCCGTCATTCAAAACGTGGCGCTCTTCGACGACGCTTTCATGATGGCCGCGAAGCATCCGGTGATGTTGGGCGCGGTCACGCAGCTCATCGGCGAGAATTTGCGCCTCCAACACTGCAAGCTGAACTGGAAACCGCCCGCCAAAGGCAAAGGCGAGGTGGGCTGGCACCAGGACTTCCCCTTCTTTCCGCACACGAACTACGACCTGCTGGCATGCATGTTCCTGTTGGACGACGCCGTGCCGGAGAACGGCTGCATGCGCATGATTCCCGGCAGCCACCTGCGGGGTCCAGTCGACCACTACGATGCTGAGAGCGGCAGATTTACCGGCCGTTGCACCGAACCCCGCGAGTACGAGGACGACGTAGCGCGCGGTAACGTGGTCGATCTCGTCGTGCCGGCCGGTTCCATGACCATTCACCACTGCTGCATGCTGCACGCCTCGTACCCAAACCACAGCGACACGCCGCGGCGCGGTCTTGTCTACCAGATAGCAGCCGGTGATAGCATCCAACTCGGCGGCAACCTGCACAAGGTGTGGCCCATCTGGCTCCAAGGAGAAAACCCGCTGCAGGCCCGCATCGGCGACCACACAGTGTACCGGCTCAGCCAGCAGATCACCAACGTCGGCGGCCTGGAACCCAGCGCCGACTGGCAAAAGGTCACGCAGGACTAATCACCTATTCCAAGTGGTGCTCCATGCGTGCTTGCTGGGAGCCGGATGCTTCGACGAAGGCTGGTACAACACGTGGCAAGCCGCAAGCGACGACCTCGCCGCGATGGCCCGCCCTAAGGCTGCGTGTAAATGCTCCGCATCTGCCAGGCGTCGAGGGAGCGGAGTTGGGCGGGGCTGCCCTGGGCGCGCAGGGAGACGCCGGTGCTGTCGCTCCGTCCGGGGTAGACGCGGACCGCCACGCATTGCTTGCCGTTCGCGAAGACCTCTACCACGCTGCGGTCGACGAACACCCGGAGCCGGAGCGGTTCGTCCAGGTCGAGCAGGATAGGCGCCGTCTCGGGAGCGCGGGAGAGTGCGCCCGGCAGGGTTGACGAGTAGGAAGAGTCGAGGGTCAGGAGGCTTGCGAAGCGGTCGACGGGCCTCGGGCGCTTGTAGCCGCGGATGGCGACTTGGCCGGTGTGGTGGACCGCGCCGGGCTGGACGGAGGGGTTCTGTACCTTGAAGCCGCGGTCCTTGTAGAAGGCGATGCGCGTGTACTCCTCCCGGCCCGGGGACCGGAGGACGTTCAGCTCGACCATCGGCGCCGCGCCGGGGTCGAGCTCTATCGCCAGTTCCAGCGCGCTGCCCTCGATGCCTGCCAGCACCACTTCCTCGTTGGCTGGGAGCGCCGTCGGCCCGACGTGCCTGTGGTCATGCCTGAGGGACGCAATGTCGCCGGCAGGCTCGACACGTACGTCGTCGTCTCCCGCCAGGGTGAGACGCCTGGGGAGGGTCATGATCTGGTTCCAGCCCTTGGTGGGGAACCCGGGGTTCATGTTGAACAGGACGATGATGCCGCCCTGTCCGTCGGGCATTGCGGATGGGGCGTGGACGCCTGACGGGACAGCCGGACCGAAGTTGAAGAGGCCGTGAGAGGTGACGACCAGCTTGTCGCGGTCTTCGTCGTAGTCGCCGAGTAGGTACTGGCCGCCGCTCATGTGGCTGAAGAAGAGGAGCATATGGCGGTCGCCGATGGGCCAGAAGTAGGGGCAGGCGCCGTCGTCGCCCACCAGCGTGAACCTGTCATCCTCGGTGAGGGGGTGCAGGTACTCCCAGGTCTCCAGGTCCTGCGAGCGGAATAGGTAGTCGGCGGCAATGCGCCGGCCGCCGGGGCCGTCGGTCAGCGCGCCGCCGGAGAGGGAGTAGTAAACGCCGTCGCGCTTCCAGATACAGGGGTCGTAAACCGTGTACTCCCTGGGTGAGCCGTCGTGTTCCGGAATGGGGATGATCGCCTGGCCCGTGACCTTCTCCCAGTTGAGGAGGAGCGGGTCGCTGGAGACGGCGACCATGTTGCCAACCTGTGTCCCGTGGTAGATGGCTATGATCCGGTCGTCCTCGACGAGGGTACCGCCGGAGAAGCAGCTCTCCTCCGGGTCGGGGTAGATGGCATACGGCAGGTCGCGCCAGTGGATGAGGTCGTCGCTGACGGCGTGCCCCCAGTGGGGCCGGGGGTCTTCCGGTGGGTAGCCCTGGTAGAAGAGGTGCCAGCGTCCCTGCCAGAAGCAGAGGCCGTTGGGGTCGTTCAGTCTGTTCTCGGGACTGACGAAGTGGTACAGCGGGCGGTGGGGATCGCCCGCCAGCGCCTTGCGGGATGCGGCCATCCGCCGCACCAGCGGGTTGTCGCGAAGCTGGTTTTCCTGCTCGTCGAGGGTGTTGGCAAAGGTGTACCTGAGAGCGCGGGATGCGCGATCGGAAGCGGTCATGGCGTGTCCTTGTGCTCGCTTGGTGGCCAGGCGGCGCCAAGATCCCAGAACCGACGGCGATCATCTCCCTGAACTGAGACCTGTCGGCGACGCAACCGCTCTCGGCCTCGTCGATGTACTCTCGGGCCACGGAGTAGCCGCTGGATTTCGCGTAGTCCTTGAGCGCCGTCAACTGGGCGGACACAGCCAGGCCCACGTTGTGCCGGTCACTGGATACCCTGGGGAGCAGGGCCGCCGGTGTAAGCGGCTCTAGGTGCTTTTTCTTAATGCTGTCATTCTCTGCGATAGTTCGTCTCGCGGTCGTATCGTCCGATGCTGCGACGTCTTCAAACTGCGTCGTTCACTCCAGGCCCAACTGCGGCCTGAAGTCTGAGTCCCAAGGCGCGCACCACCTTCAGCACGGTGGCGAACTCCGGGTTGCCGTTGGCTGAAAGAGACTTGTACAAGCTCTCCCTGCCCAGTCCCGTCTCCTGTGCCACAACCGCCATTCGCTGGGCGCGGGCGATGTCTCCAAGGGTTGCCATGATCAGGCTCAGATCACCCTCTTCCAGCGCGACGTTCAGGTATGCCGCCATGTCCTCCTCGGTCTCCAGATGCTCCGCCGGGTCCCACGGCCTTGTCTGCGTCTTTGCCATAGCTGCCTCCTAGAGTCCTCTGGCGAGTTCCAGCGCCCTTCGTATGTCCCGTGCTTGGCTGTCCTTGTCGCCGCCGGCCGGAAGGACGACCAGGGCCTCACCTCTTTGCACAAAGTACACCCGGTAGCCGGGTCCGTAGTCGATCCGTATCTCGGATACTCCCGCTCCCACCGGCCTTACGTCGCCGGGGTTGCCCAGGGAAAGCCGCCGGATGCGGCTGTCGATTCTCACTCTGGCTTGCCTGTCCCTAAGCCGTCTGAACCAGCGGGCGTAGTCCTCGGTTTGGCGAATCTCGACCATCACTACATTGTAGTCCACAGGATACTAAGGACACAAGGTGCCTTCTGCAGAGTCATTGGCCACTATTCTGATTAGACTAGAGCACTCACACGATCACTCTCCTGCCGTGCTCCGCGGATTCATACGCCGCTTCCACGAGCTCCAACGCGCGCACGCCGTCTTCCCAATCGGGTTTGGCGGGCGTGCCGGTAACGATCCCCTCCAGAAACGCCCGCAGTTGGACCTCAAACGGATCCTCGCCTTCCAGGGCTACCGGTTCCCAGCCGGTCATGGGGTCGGCCTGGAGTTGGGTGGGATCATAGCGGAAGCCGGGGGTGTCGGACTGAAGCTGCTGGTGCATGGCGTTGAAGCTGAAGATCAGGCTGCCGTCCTCACCGTCGATCTCGAAATACGGCACCTCTTCGTGCTTGCGCCGCGCCCAGGAGACGAACACGTCGCCCAGCGCGCCGTTGGCAAATCGCATCTGCACCGTTGCCGCGTCTTCCACCTCGGCGCGAAAGCGCTCGCCGTCAGGCGTTTCGCGTTCCGGAAAGACGGTCGTCATGTCACACGAGACGCGCTGGATAGGTCCGATCATCCACCCCAGCAGATCAAAGAAGTGCGCCATCATGTCGTGCACGATGCCGCCGCCCGCCTCGGCCTTCTGATAGAACCATGCCGGTCGATTTTCCACCCGCTGGGGCACGTAATAGCCAAAAACCCCGCGCACGTGGATGATACGACCGAGCGCGCCCGACGCGATGATCTCCTTGGCTTTGGCCGGTCCCGCCTGAAAGCGCATATTCTGCACGATGCCGTGGTGCACGCCGGCCTGACGCGCCGCGCGCAGGAGATGGCGGCCTTCTGAGGCTGTATTTGTCAAGGGCTTATCGGTGTACACGTGCTTGCCGTTCTGGATTGCTTGCAAGAGCGGCGTGAAGTGCAGGCGGTTCACGAGGCAGTTATCGATTACGTGTAGGTCGGGATCGTCGACAAAGCCCTCCAGATCGTTACTCGTCTTGGCCGCGCCGCACGCCTCCGCCAGCGGCGCGACTTTCGCCGGATCGCGCCCATAGAGCGCCACGGCGACATTGTGGCGTTCGCCATCGACAACTAATCCCTTCTCTTGAATTGAGCGCAGCGCCGTGCTGTGTAGTTGCGCCATGCGTCCGGTGCCCAATATGCCGACGGTTAGGTCCATTGCTGTACGTGCCTCCAAATCCTAAGTAGAGTTTGCCGTAGTATGCGGGCCGCTAATGCGTGCGCGCCGCAGCGCGTTGTCCCTGTGGCGCAGTCCGCGTGCAGTGCGCCGCCTGCCATGACGGTTGTGGCCTGCTGACCGCTTTTGCGTGCCTTTAGTATAGCGAAGAAGCGGATTGGCAAAGTGTGCTGCGGCGTAGGCGGCTCCCGCAGCACAAGGACAGGTTTGCTATAGTTGCAGGGGAAGCTTGTCAGTCACTCGAGATCTGCCGGTAGAGACCAATGCATTGTCCAATGCGGACGTGGGGAACTCCTCTTCATTTAGGAGTTTTCACTATCTGAATTTGTGTACGAATTGGTCGTCATGTTTCGGTGGCGGCGATTCGACGGAGCAGCGGTGAGACTCCCTCTCCCGTCAAGGGAGAGGGCCGGGGTGAGGGTGATGCCGGCTTTGAGCAACCCACTGTTGGTGGCAACGCAAACCCCGCGGTAGCTTCTGCGGTGAGAGCGGCGCACATAGCCGCCAGCATGTATTGTGAAGATTACAGCAAGTTACTTAGGAGCAGCTATGGGGCTGTGGTTTTGGATTGGCGTAGCGTTTGTTTCGTGGGGCTTGGCATCATTCTTCGGCAAGATGGTCGCCCCCTACTTTGGCGCGCCCTACCTGGTCTGGGTGCGAAGCATCATCACCGTCTTTCTCCTTCTGCCACTCGTTTGGGCCCAGCGCCACAACTCGATCTCGATAACGCCAACCTGGCAGACCTGGGTGCTCGTCGTCCTTGTTACGGCGTTCACGGCCAGCGCCGTCATCGGCTTCTACAACGGCCTGCGCCTCGGCGACGCTTCGCTCGTGACGCCCGCCAGCGGCACCTATCCGGTCCTGACGGCGATACTAGCGGTGATATTTCTCGGTGAACAGATATCATTTACGCGAGCGTTGGGTATCCTCTTTGCAGTTTTGGGCATTGTGTTTCTAACTCGTTAGCACAGACTCCAATTGGACGCGATAGATACCCTTGCTCTGTCCCTATCCTCTCTCTTAGCAGGAGACACTTGCGTAGTCATACGGGATCGGGAGAATTGCTCCTTCTTACCGGGGAGATAGTCAGGGTGAGGGGAACTCTGGGGCGATTTCAGCCTAGCGCGCCTGCTTCACAGAATGCACCGAAGTGTTTACCTGGCAACCGCGCTTCTGCAAGTTTACTTGCGCTCCCCTTGTCGTTTGTCCACAATGAAAGCGGCAATACACGTATCGCACCGAGCCCACGTATCCTTTTTAGGTTAACCCCCTGCAGCAACCGGAGGAGCTAGAACCCATGCAAACCGTAGAGCAAGAGCAACTCGCCATCGAGGGCGGACCCCGAACCGTTGACTACAAATTCCCCACCAACAGCGACATCAGCGGCCGCATGTTCGGCGATGAAGAGATCGCTGAACTAACGGACGTGATCCGGTCGGGCAATCTGAACGTGCTGGGCGGCCCCAAGGTGCAGCAATTCGAAGAAGAGTGGAAGAAGACCTTTGGCGTCAAGCATGCGGTCACCAGCACCTCCGGCACTTCGGCGCTGCACGTGGGTGTATTGGCCGTCGGCCCCAATCCGGGGGACGAAATCATCGTCGCGCCGATCACGGATATCGGCAGCATCATTGCCATCCTCTACCAGCTTGCGGTACCGATATTCGCCGACGTGGACCCAATCTCGGGCATCATTACCGCCGAGACCATCGAGCCGTGCATCACCGAGCGCACCGTCGCCATTATGGTGGTGCACCTGCAGGGCAACGCGGCGGTCATGGACCCCATCGTGGAACTGGCCCGCAAGCACAACCTGCTCGTAATCGAGGATTGCTCCCAGGCGCACATGGCAGCGTACAACGGCCGCTACGCCGGCACCATCGGCGACATTGGCTGCTACTCCTTCCAGCAGAGCAAGCACATGACCACCGGCGACGGCGGCATGACCGTCACAAATAACGACTACCTGGGCGAGCGCATCATGCTGGCGCACAACAAGGGCCGCGGGCGCAGCGGCCGCGAAAGCCAGCCGCCCTTCCTGGCGCCCAACTACCGCATGACGGAATTGCAAGGCGCCGTGGGCCTGGCGCAGTTGCGCAAGCTGCCGACGATTACGGGCCTGCGCACGAAATGGGGCAATCTGTTGAGCGATCTGGTAGATGACGTGCCCGGCATCATCCCGCCGCGCGCGCCGACGCCGGAAAGCACCCACGTCTTCTGGAATTGGTGCCCGCTGGCCAAGCTGGAAGAACTATCCGTCGGGCTGGATGACTTGTCGCAGGCGTTTGCGCATGAGGGCGTGGGTTTTGGCGCGGGCTATACCCGCACGCCCATCTACGAGTACGACGTGCTGAAGAACCGCCGCTTCTTTGGCGAATCGGGCTACCCGCTCCACGATCCGGCGAACGGCCGCGACGTGCGCTACTACACCGGCATGTGCCCGAACGCCGAAGGCATCCTCAAGCGCATGCTCGTGCGGCACATCAACGAGAAGTGCACCGAGGAAATGGTCCACGACATGGCACGCGCCATTCGCAAGGTGTTCACCCACTACGCCAAGTAGGGGGATCAGTAAGGTTCTTGGCACGCGGGAACTCTTGGATGTTGCAAACACTGGGTTGCATTTGTTGTCATTCCGAGCGAAGCGTCGAACCCTGTTCGCGGAATCTAGGCACCTTGCCAAGTAATTTGATTTCGCTTGCTCTAAATTGCTGAGAGGTGAGCGCCCTTGACCGTCGTTCCTGTGAGAGCGGGGTTCCAGGGGCAGGACGTTGGTGCCAATGCCGTCTATATTGACGAGTTGAATAACTAGGTAGGGGCATCGGTTGCGCCAAGAGGCGGGGGACAAGCCCCCGCGCTACGTTCCGCTAAGGAGAGCCGGACACACACTGGCAATTGCCCAGCGGGAGAAAGCGAGTCAAACGTGAAAATCTACATCTTTGCCGACCAAGAGGGCGTGGCGGGCGTCTTCAACCGCCGCGAGGGCTATCTGAACGCGAGCGAATACGCCACCATGGAGCTCGCGGCGATCTGCGAGGCGCTTCTGAATAACGGCGTCACTGAGATCGTCCTGAACACCATCCACATCATGGAGTACCACAAGCTGCCAAAACCGGTGCAAGTCATTCACGGCCTGCCCCGGCACGACATCTTCACCGAACTCCTCGATGAGAGCTTCGACGCCGGCATGCTCGTCGGCTTTCATGAAATGGCCGGCAACCGCGAGAAGGGCTGCTGGCGGCACTCTATTCTGCCCCACCCAATCACGCGCGCGTATAGCGCGGTGGAAGGCATCTGGCTGAACGATCTGCTCGTCGGCGAAATCGGCATCTTCGTGGCGTTCGCCGGCATTCACAACGTGCCGGCGGTGCTCAATACCGGCGACTACTGGGCCTGCCTGGAAGCGGAAGACCTGGTGCCCGGCATCGAGACGGTGGCCGTGAAGAAAGGCACCAGCCACTTTAGCGCCATCTCCATGACGCCCCAGGCCGCGGCAGAGGCGGCTGCTGAAGGCGCGGTACGGGCGCTGGGCAAGATCGGCGTTGTGCAGCCCCTGAAGCTGGTAGGCCCGGTGACGCTCAAGGTCAAGTACACCTTTGCCGAACGCGCCACCGACGCCATGAGCACGGTGGCGAACGCGTTTCGCATCGACGAGCACACCGTCGCCGCCACGTATCCGAGCATCACGGCGGTGCGCGACAACCTGGGCAACCTGCGCGCGCCGGAGATGGAAATCTACGCCGAGGACTCCGGCTTCAGCCAGACCACCGGCTTCTTCACCCGCACCGGCGGCGAACCCTACGAGAGCAAGCCGACCTATCCGCCCCCGGCAAGGTAGTGAGTACTCAAGGCTAACGCACTATGACGACAAAACGTGAAGAATTCACCTGCCAAGCTGACGCCGATCTTCTGGCTGCACTGCGGGCGCTGGCCAAGCAGGATGGGCGGCACTTCCAAAAGGTTCTTGAGGACGCCATGCGCGTCTATATAGCATCGCGCGCACAAGAGAAGCCCCGCGCGGCCGTCATGGCGCATTTCCAGGCGAGCCTTGAGAAGAACCGCAAAGTTGGCAAGTTGCTTGCACGGTAAATCACCGTTTCCCGATTCTCCACACAAAGAATCAAAAGGAGCGCCCGGTGCCTGTGCACCGCTGGCGCTCCTTCAATTCCCTAAGGCCGCTCCGTGGTCTCGTTAGCGAGACCTGACGGAGGCGGCCCTGGATTTACAACTAACATCCATGGGCATCACCTCCTTTCTCTTGCACACCATCATACTATACGGGCGGCCACGCTGTCTACCGCGCTCGGGGCGCTGGGACAACTTGTGGTATAGATCCTGATCTGTGAAGGGGTCCCAAATGAAGCGCTTATGTCTCCTCTGCCGGTTCATCGCGCTCTTCCTGGCCGTATCGTGCGCGCAGGCCGCGCCTGCTTCCACTCCGCCAACCGCCACGCCGGCGACAGCCGCTGCCGTCCCCACGCCAACGCAGATTCCGGGTCGCGCTGATCTCTACGAGTCGGTTTCTACGCCGGAGCACATGGCATACATCTGGTGGGAGTGGATTCAAGCCCAAGATGCCAAGGGCAATAGGCTTGACGAATTCGAAGAGTTGGTCATAGAGTTCACGCTCCATAACGACGTTGCGCCGCTGGGAGGCAACAACGGCCTTTACTTGATGCTTGCCTACAGCACAATCTCGAGTGTGCGATTCTACTTTGGGTTGCAGACTGACGTGTACGCCCCTGAACCTCCGCATTGGCGCGGCAAGGGCCTGATCTTCTCCCGCTGGGAGACCCGCGACCTGGCAAACGCGCGCTACGCGGCAGAAGACGGCTGGACGCAATCATCCGGCCACGAGGGGGACTTCATCGGGGTCAGGCGCTCCTACGCCTGGGGCGCGGGAGACTACCGCGTGCGGCTCGCGCCCGACGAAACTGAACCCAAAGACTCCGACGGTGTGTGGTTCGGGCTCTGGATCACGGACATGAGCACGGATGTCACCACCTGGATCGGTTCGCTCAAGTTTCCGCTCCAAGACGGCAAAGCCGTGATTCAGGCGCCCGTGTACAGCACCATGGAGATCTACGGGCAGCGGATCCGGCCAATCGACATTCCGACCTGGCGCGTCTCTCTCAAGCGGCCGGTGGGCGACGGCGTGAAATCGTCTTGGGGTCACACGGAATATGCTATGTTCAAGGACGAGATCATGAATTCCGACATCCGGTATGACGTTACCAACGACGTCGTGCACATTCAAGCCGGTGGTACAACGGAGCGACGTGCCGAGCCGGGCCAGGTGGAATTCTGGTAGGTGGGGCTGAAGCGTGCGGGAATTGGTGTTCCAGTGGACGTAAATCGTGAAGACACAGTCGCGAATCGGAATGGTTAGTGTAGCGCGGGGGATTGTCCCCCGCTCCAGGCTGTTCGTATAAGGCGTGGAAGAGATGGATTCCCGCGTGCGCGGGAAAGGCACCCAAGGCGCAGTCTACATATACTGCAGTGACAACCTGCCGCTCAATTTCCAGATACAATTCTGCTCCATAGGGCTATCCAACTGAGCTCATTGGGCTACCCGATTAAAGTAACTGCGCACGCTTCCAGCACATTCACACGATCTTGGATCTAGGCAAACATGTCCTTCAATGTTTCCGTTGCTATGGCCGCCTCGTCCCAGGGCAGCGATTCCTCGCCCCAGATGATGGAGTGTTCGTGGCCTTTGCCCGCCAGGAGCACGGTGTCGCCCGACCGCGCTTGCTTGAACGCGATGCGAAAGGCTTGGGTGCGGTCGATGCTCAGGCTGTAGTCCCGGCCATAGACGCAGCCGACCTGCAGCGCGCCCTCCTCGATGGCACGGCAAATCTCGTCGGGGTCTTCGCTGCGGGGGTCCTCGCTGGTGATCACGAAGTAGTCGGCGTGCTGCGCCGCGACTTTGCCCATGAGCGCCCGTTTCTCCACGTCGCGCTCGCCCGCGCTGCCAAAGACAACGATGAGCCGCCCCGGCGTCACGCCGCGCAGCGCATCGAGCACCAGGCGCAGGCTATTGGGCGTATGCGCGTAGTCCACGATCACCGCAAACGGCTGGCCGGCAGCGACAACCTGCATGCGGCCGGGCACGCCCGGAAACGAACCCACTGCCGTCGCCGCTGCGGCGAGCGGCACGCCGAGCCCGGTGACGACGGCCAGCGCCGCCAGCGTATTCGCCACGTTGAAATGACAGACCAACGGCGAGCGCACGCGCGCCTTACCTTCAGGCGTAATCACCGTAAAGGCGGTGTGGTCCGCGCCAAGTGCAACGTCTATAGCACGCACGTCAGCCTGCGCGGCAAAGCCAAACGAGCGTAGGCCGGGCGATTCGACTGAGGCGAAATATGAAAAATGCTCATCATCGGCGTTGAGCACACTTACGTGGGGAAACGGCTTCGGCGCACGCGCTTTCACCCGCTGAAAGAGTCTTCCTTTGGCCTCCCGGTAAGATTCCAAAGTCTTATGAAAGTCAAGGTGTTCGTGGGTAAGGTTCGTGAGCACGGCGGCATCGATTTGCACGGCATCGAGCTTGTGGAGCGCCAAGCCGTGTGAGCTCGCCTCGACCACCGCATGGGTGCCGCCTTGCGACCGGATCGCGCGCAGCATGCGCTGGAGGTCGGACGCGTGCTGGGTGGTGAGGCGCGTCTCGTTAGGATGCTCCCGCCGGCTGTCGTGAAAGGCAACGGTGGTGATAACGCCGGTGGGATGCCCGCACTGACGCAGAATGTGACCGATCAAAGTCGTCGTGGTGCTCTTGCCGTCGGTGCCGGTGACGCCGATGACGCACATTTCCTGAGAGGGATCGCCGTAGAATGCCGCAGCGGCCTGTCCCAGCGCAGTCCACGTATCCGGCACGAGCACCTGGGTAACTTGCTCCTGCAAAGATAAGGGACGCGTGACGAGCACGGCGGTCGCGCCACCCTCCACAGCGGCTGCAGCGTAATCGTGCCCGTCGCGGTGCAAGCCTTGCAGAGCGACAAAGAGCGCTCCGGCCCGCGCCGCGCGCGAATCATAGCAGAGCTGCAAAATGATGCGGTCTTGCGCACCGGAAATTATCCGCGCCTCCGGCATGGCGGCAAGGAGTTCAGAGAGTTGCATTCGCCTCTATTCGCATAAACTGGGATGGCTCTTGTGCTTCGACCCTTCGACAGGCCTGTGCTGAGCTTGTCGAAGGGCTCAGGATCGGCAGGCTCAGCGCGATCGGATTCTCATCGTCTGCCCTCACGGGTCAGTGCTTCTCGTGCTTCAACCCTTGGCCAAGCTCTGGACCGGCGGGCTCGGCACGAATGGATTTCTCCGCTCGCGCACCTCACGCTACCAATTGCCTCTCACCTTAGTAATTGTAGCGCAGCAGCGCGGTCGCACTGCCCGTGCAACCAAAAGAGAAACATCAGTCAACCAGCAGGGCCAGGTAGTAGCCTGGGCTCAGGGCCTCAGTTCTCTAGCGGAAAAGGCGAGCAAGTGCGCCGCAGACGGAGCGGATGGGCCGGTTCACCGGACTTCGTAATGCCGAGCGCGTGGAGGGGTTGCGAAAACTCGTGGCAGAAGGCCTGGGCGCGTTTCTGCCACACACCGTGCACACCCCAGGCCGCGACCACGAGCGCCGCACCCTCAGCCAGTTCGCGCAGGGCGGTGTCGTTTGCTTCACCTATAGGATCAGGCGCGGAGCGCAGTGCGCCGGGGTAGGGCGTGCGCCAGGCAAACAGGTTTCCGACCCTCACCCCACCGTAACCCCAGTCCCGGGCAAAGCCGATGCAGCGCCGGATCGTCGGATCATTCTGCGTGGCGTCTGCCGTGGACGGATTGAGCATGATGAACATGACCGGCGGGCAGGAGTCGTCCCACGTGCGCCAGAGCTTATAGCGGTAGCGCCCGCACGCCGAGAACTCCGCGCCACTCTGCACAAAATCTATGGGAATTGTGCTGTTCACAATAGCTTGCCGATCTCATAGCAAATAGGCACAAGAGTTTTTTCCTTTGAGAAGTGTGCGTATCGTAATGTACCCAGCCCTCACCGCAGCCACCACCAATTGCCGCACTCGGTGTCATGATAGCACCGCACAGACCGCGTAACACGTGCTTGACCCCGCCTTTGGTGAATGCGGGCGGCTATTGAAAATTCCTCGACAATTCGCTCACAAAAGGCTGGACAAGACTTTAGACTCGCGTTAGACTCCAGTCAATCATATTGCCTCTCTGTGTTAGTGAGTACAACTTTAGCGTACCGCATACTTGCAGGAAGGAGGCATGGCAAGTAGGTTCAGCTTGATGGCTTGTGCAGCGTGAGAGGGTCAGCGCGGGTTCGACCAACGCATTCCCGCACTTGCTCCACAATCTGCTACTCCATTCCAAACTACTGAACCCAAGACTGCGCCTCCCCACGCATGCCTGCCAAGCGAGTATTCCTGGCACGTACTCCGTGAATCTGTAAAGACAAACAAGGGAGACTTCACATGAAAGCAACAGCGATCACATTCAGCCGACGGCGCATACTGGCCGGGTTGGCCGGCGCCGGTGCCCTGCTGCCGCTGGCTGCCTGCGGCACAGTAGCAACCCCCGCCGCAGAGCCGGAAGAAAAGATGGAAGAGGAAGCCGCGCCCGCTGCGGAAGCAACGCAAGCGCCCGAAGTGCAGGTGGCAAAGTGGTTCTCAGCCTCGTATGGCGGCGGCAGCTTTGACCCAGTGCAGCAAGGGATCGTAGACAGCTTCAACGAGTTGGACGAAACGTTGCAGGCCGAGTACGTCATCGTGCCCGGCAACCAGCAGGCCTGCATCGAAAAAGTCCGCACCGGCTTGGCGGCCGGCGAGCGCGACATCGGCATTTTCAACTGCAGCCCCATCTGGTTGGCGAACATTGGCGCCGCCGGCTTGGCAGCGGAACTCGACAGCCTGATCGCCCGCGACCAAGTGGACTTAACTGAATATGCCGAATTGGCTATAAATGCCCACCGCTTGCAGGGCAATCTCGTGGCACTTCCCCACTACGTCAACAGTCTCATCGTCGTTTACAACAAAGACTTGATGAACACGCTCGGTGAGGAAGTGCCTGTGGACTCGTGGACGTGGGACGACTTCCTGACGCTCGCACGCAGGCTGACGACGGGCGCGGGCGCGCAGAAGCAATTCGGCGTCGCCACGGTGCCGGGGGGCTTCAACCCCAATACGCCGTGGATCTGGATGGCCGGCGGCAGCACCTACGACGACGAAGAGAATCCGACCAAGTCCACCATGTCGTCCATCGAGACGCGGGCGGGACTGCAATGGCGAGCCGACCTCTACCACAAGCATCAAGTAACCCCGAGACCCGGCGAGGTGGAAGGCGATCTCTTCAGCGGCGGGGTCGCTCCGCTCATCGTTACTACCGGCGCGGCCATGTCCCGCTATCGCGGCGACCGCGTGTCCTTCGCCTGGGACGTGATCGGTATTCCGGCGGGGCCGAACGGCAGGACCACCTTTGCCGGCAGTTATGCCCAAGCGCTCTATAGCGAAAGCAGCACGAAGGATGCGGCATGGGGATTGCTCAAGCACGCTACGGGTCGTCCTGGCGCCCTCGCCATGCTGAGTGCTTCTCTCTCTGTGCCGGTGTATCAACCGGTCGCGGCGAATGAGTATCGCAATGCCGACGGCCAGCCCGACGGCATCGACAACGTGCTCAACTTCCTCACCTATCTGCGCGCATTACCGAAGAATCCGAACATGATCGCCATCTATGGTCCGGCCTACGGTACGTATCTCGGCCAAATCTGGTCGGGTGAAGCGAGCGTCGAAGAGGCCACGGCCGCGATGGATACCATCGTAGACGGTGAACTGTAAGCGGAATCCGCATTCCGTAGTTCATTTGACTACGCACAAGAGTCCTCCTCGCCCTGCGCCTCCGTAGGGCGAGGAGAATTCCATAACCGGCCACCCGCTCGCAGGTGAAGTGCGGCGATAGTTTCGCCGCGGGTAGTTGCGTGGCTGAAAACTTGCCTTGACCGCCGTTCTTCGGCATTTCTATCAGCAGTGAAGAGAAGCTGGATTCCCGCTTGCGCGAGAGTAACTGTGTTGGGAGTCCAGAAGGTGTCATGTGGAAACCGGCTAGTGTCCTTGCCAGGCAGTAGCGACGGGCTGAACCGTACTCCGCAATGAGTCGATCGCGGCCTCATTCTCCCGCCGTTCGCGATTCTCAACTGTGAAATGCGTGACAGGCAAGCGTAGTTCTGTTACTATTGATTTTGCCTTTGCGGTCAGTACTAGGCTTAGAGAGGTGTGGGATTCACGGTAAGGTCCCATCCGCATAGCACGGTAGTAGCTGTTGCGATTTGTGCCGGCACGAAGTCGGCAACGTCCACCGGATTGGCGTAGGCGAGCAGGTGGGACTACTCTGCGAATCGCAGCGAATGTGGATAGGCGGCAGACGGGCAGGGATTGCGGTAAACGGCACGGACGACTGTTACCGTGCCTTCTCTATCTCAAGACCCTTGTTCGGGGCGCCGAGCGGACTAATCAGTGCGAGCCGGGCGGGAATGCCGTGTTTGGCAACGCCGAGGAGTCTCGACCGACACGGAAGGCGAGTATTTGACCAAGGTTCGCGTGTAGCGTATTGCCCACATAGCTCAGTCGGTAGAGCGCGATCTTGGTAAGATCGAGGTCACCGGTTCAAATCCGGTTGTGGGCTCCCGCATGAATGCGGAGGCCCCCCGCACAAATGCGGATGTCTCCCGCATAAATGCGGAAATCTGCCGCAAGAATGCGGTTGCAGGGTTGGGGACGTATCTATCCCAGTGGTTGGAACACCCAACGCCGGAATGTTCAAGGCAATCAGCGGGCGCAGCCCCCGGTCCTTGGCAGCAAAACATAGCATAGAGTGAAGTTTCATAAGGTTTGAGGAAGGAAACGATGGCGAAGGAGCGATTTGAACGAACCAAGCCGCACGTGAACATTGGCACGATTGGGCATATCGATCATGGCAAGACCACCCTCACCGCAGCGATCACCAAGGTGCTCGCGCTCCAGGGCGGCGCCGACTTTGCGCCTTTCGATAGCATCGATAACGCTCCCGAAGAACGCGAGCGCGGTATCACGATCGCTATCGCTCACGTCGAGTACCAGACCGACAACCGCCATTACGCCCACGTCGACTGCCCGGGCCACGCCGACTACATCAAGAATATGATCACCGGCGCCGCTCAGATGGACGGCGCCATCCTCGTCGTCTCCGCTCCCGACGGCCCCATGCCCCAGACCCGCGAGCACGTCCTGCTCGCGCGTCAGGTGGAAGTCCCCGCTATGGTCGTCTATCTCAATAAGTGCGACATGCTGGACGATGAGGAACTCCTGGAACTCGTCGAACTGGAAGTCCGCGAGCTCCTCGAAAAGTATGAATTCCCCGGCGACGATATCCCCATCATCCGCGGCAGCGCGCTGCAGGCCCTCGAATCCAACAGCGACGACGCCAGCGATGACGCCTACGCCTCCATCCTCGAACTCATGGAGGCCGTCGACGAATATATCCCCACGCCTACCCGCGCCATCGACCAGCCCTTCCTCATGCCCATCGAAGACGTCTTCAACATCAAGGGCCGCGGTACCGTCGTCACCGGCCGTATCGAGCGCGGCCAGGTCAATACCGGCGAGGAAATCGAAATCGTCGGCATCCAGCGCGATACCCAAACCTCCGTCGTCACCGGCGTCGAAATGTTCCGCAAGATCCTGGACTCCGGCGAGGCCGGCGATAACGTCGGCTGCCTCCTGCGCGGTATCGAAAAAGACAACGTCGAACGCGGCCAGGTTCTCGCCGCGCCTAAGTCCATCACGCCTCACACCCGCTTCGAAGCCGAGGTCTACGTCCTCGGCCGCGATGAGGGCGGCAGACATACCCCCTTCTTCCCTGGCTATCGCCCCCAGTTCTACGTCCGCACTACCGACGTCACCGGCGCCATCGCCCTCCCCGAAGGCGTGGAAATGGTCATGCCCGGCGATAACATCACCATGACTATCCACCTCATCAACCCCGTCGCCCTCGAAGAAGGCGTCCGCTTCGCTATCCGCGAAGGCGGCCGTACCGTCGGCGCCGGCGTCGTTACTAAAGTCTTGGAGTAAGCATCCGTCGCGAAATTAGGAGTAGCATAGGGTCATGGCACGCAAAGGACGAGAAGACCGCAGTGTGATTGCACTGGCATGTGTGGAATGCCGGCGGCGCAACTACGCAACGAGCAAGAACCGGCGGACGAATACCGACCGCTTGGAGTTGCGCAAGTACTGCCGCTATTGCCAGAAGCACCTCGCACACCGGGAAACAAGATGAGAATTCCCTGGTCGGGACCCAGCCGGGGACGCGCTCGCGCCGCCACGCGGCAGCATACGCGCAGTCGCAAGCAAGCGCCGCAAAGCCGGTTGCCTCGCTTTCTGCAGCCGCCCGTTACATTCTTGCAGGAAGCATGGGGCGAGCTTAAGAAAGCCCATTGGCCCACCCGGGAGACTGCACTCAATCTCACCCTGGTAGTAATTGCGGTGAGTATTGTGACCGGCATGTTTCTCAGTGGTGTAGACTATATCTTTGCAAAGCTCTTTGCTCTGCTCGTCCAACAGGGCCTCTAAAAGGACTACGACATTATGGCATTGGAAACCGGAACCTACGCCGAAGGCGAAGACACGCAACCGCAGGCAGAGCAACCGCCCCGCTGGTACGTGGTACACACTTACTCCGGTTATGAAAACAAAGTTCGTGAGAACCTGCTGAAGCGCATCGAGTCGATGGACGCGAAAGACATGATCTTCGACGTGGTGGTGCCGACGCAGAAAGAGGTGGAGATCAAGCAGGGCCAGCGCCGCGACGTGGAGCGCAAGCTCTTTCCCGGCTACGTGTTGGTGCGCATGCAGCAGACCGACCAGTCCTGGTTTATCGTCCGCAACACGCCGGGGGTGACCGGCTTCGTGAGTTCCGGGCGGGACGACCACCAGCCGGTGCCGCTTGCCGACGAGGAAGTGGATAAGGTACTCAAGCGCGGCAAGGAAGAGACCCCGCAAACCAGGATGGTGCTGCGCAAGGGCGACCGCGTCAAGATCATCGACGGGCCGTTTGCCGAGTTTTACGGCACCGTGGACGATGCCAACCAAGAGCGCGGCCGCGTGCGCGTCATGGTCTCGTTTTTCGGACGCGAGACACCGGTGGAACTCGATTTTCTGCAGGTGGAACGGATTTAGCTCAATCGACAGTGTTGTAGTGCGAACTGTGCAAGGATGAAGAACTAGCGTGGCAAAGAAAGTACGGGCAGTCATAAAACTTCAGGTGCCGGGTGGAAAAGCCACGCCGGCGCCGCCGGTTGGCCCCGCATTGGGTCAACACGGCGTTAACATCATGGCCTTCGTCAAGGAATTCAACGAGCGCACGGGGAGCCAGGCCGGATACATTGTACCGGTTGACATGACCATCTTCGAAGATCGGTCGTTTACGTTCATCACCAAGACCCCGCCGGCCGCCGACCTCTTGCGCCGGGCCGCCAAGGTTGACAAAGGCTCCGGTACCCCTAATACCGAGAAGGTTGGCAGGGTCACCCAAGAGCAAGTGCGCGAGATTGCAGAAATGAAAATGCCGGATCTCAACGCTAACGACGTGGAGGCGGCAATGAAGATCGTGGCGGGCACCGCCCGCAGCATGGGCTTGGAGGTAGTCAGTTAACATGGCAAAGCGCAGCAAGAAATATCGCCAGGCACTGGAACGCATCGAGGAAGGGCGGCTTTACGATCCCCAAGCCGCGTCCGAGATCGTCAAAGAGACCGCTACCACCAATTTCGACGCTTCCATCGAGCTGCACATGCGCCTGGGTGTGGACCCGCGCCAAGCGGACCAAGCAGTGCGCGGGTCTGTGGTGCTGCCGGCCGGACTTGGCAAGGCGCAGCGTGTGCTCGTCTTTGCCCAAGGGGAGAAGGTACGCGAAGCGGAAGAGGCCGGCGCGGATTTCGTCGGCGGCGCCGAGCTTGCCAAGAAGATCGAGGGCGGCTGGTTGGATTTCGACGTGGCTATCGCCGCACCGGATATGATGAGCGCAGTGGGACGCCTGGGCCGCATCCTGGGCCCCCGCGGCCTGATGCCCAATAATCGGACCGGCACCGTCACGTTTGAGGTCGGCCGCGCGGTGAGCGAAGCGAAAGCCGGTCGCGTGGAGTTTCGGGTGGACCGCACCGCCAATCTGCACGTCCCCATCGGCAAGGCCTCATTCACCGTGGAAAACCTGCTGACAAATCTAACCGCGCTGTATTCCGCCGTCATGCAAGCCAAACCGGAGAGCACCAAAGGCACGTACATTCAGTCCATTCACATATGTGCCACCATGGGGCCTTCCATTAAGCTTGACCCGGCTCAGATGCAGCAGTTGCTGGCAGCGGCGGCGTAGCGGAACGCAGCCCTCTCCGGTTGACAGTCATGAGAGACTGCGAGGCACAGTTCAACTTCCATTCATGGCGGGAAGAGCTCCGCTTTGCGACCACTGTTCCAATCTGTCCTACTGCTGCTCCTTGCGGCTTTCTTTAGCCTCGCCCGCGCACGCGGCAAAACCATCGTCTCCGCTCGGGTCAGGTTGCCAGTTCGTGCTTGGGTTCATGACCCTCCGGGATCTGATCGGCCACGAGACCGTGGGGGGACTGCCTGGAGAACGAACACTATAACGCCATAGGCGACAGCGAACAACAGACTACCGGCGGCCTGCTCGTGTGGCGCAAGGCCGACAATTGGACCGCCTTTACGGACGGCTACCGCACCTGGATCAACGGGCCCAACGGTCTGGAACAGCGCCTGAATTCCGAACGCTTCCCATGGGAACCCGACTACGCGCCCGGCGGCGGCATCGCCGGCCCCTCCGCAGATCCCCTGATTGCTTCTGTCCTCCAGGTAATGCGTACCACTGCGACAGGGATGGACGTATATCAGTGGTTTGTAGACAATGGCATACGCTTAGCCTTTGGTGAGTTAGATGACGGTGTCAATTCTCAGTACTCTGACGGTAATTTCGTCCTCAATACCCAAACCTTTAGCGAATACGACCAGGATGTTCTTGCGGCCAAGCTGGTTTCAGATGCATATTGGCTCGGAGGAACTTACCCGCGCACCGCGACTGAGTGCTTAGTGAAGTTGGTTCAAAGCCAGCTCACGGGTGCGCAATGGTGGTGGGAACGATTCGGCTCAGACGGCAAGGTGAGTCCCAATGCGGCGCAAGCCAGGATGAACAACCTGCTGAGACTGTACGTCGCCGGCACGCTAGGTGACCGATTGAATTCAGATATCAGCACGAGAGAATGGTGCACCACGCACTTCGAGGGGAGCTTGGCGCCATCGCCAACTCCTGAACCCACGCCCCAACCAACCCCGGTACCCACGCCAACCATAGACCCCGAACTGGGGCCGGCCATTGATACGATGCGCTCAACAGAATTCGGCAGACAAGCGTGGCAACAGTTTCTCGAATCCGGCAAGAGCGTGTACATTTGTGACGATAGCTGCTTTGAGAGCATTCACCGCATTGTCGGCACCGGTGGGGCTGCTGGAATCTACTCCCATGCGAAGCAAGCGGTGATTGTCAGAAGGGCGTATTTTGAGGGAACCGATTCGGCATCGATAGCTGTCTTGCTCGTACATGAATTCAATCACGCCATCTGGTCGCATCTACACAGGAGATCGCTCGCAGACTGTTTCGCTGGCGAATCTGACGCCGTGCGATGGCAGATTAAGTGGGTAAATGAGTTCTATGGCAATGTCTTGGGCAAGTGGCAGTACCTTCTGGCTCGCGCTGAGAATCCCGAAGCAGTTCCAGCTTGGAAGAAGAACTGTGAGTCCAGGACCTATTAGACCGGGGCGATTCGCACGCCCAAAGAGTCAGAATTCACCAAATTTTGGTTAGACCTCGTTTGACAAACACGCGTCTCACCTGCTAAAAATAGACTAGCTGAAAAGTCAACAATGTACACGGAGAACTGAGAATGCCCAAGTTTCTCGTTGAGTGGAACCTGCCGCCGGAGTTGACGCGCGACAAGTATGACAATAACAAGAAGAAGTCACTGGACATTTACGCGCAGTTGCCAAACTGCGAGTGGATCAGCACCTATCTTTCCGACGATATGAGCAAGTGCTACTGTCTATACGAGGCTGAGAGCGAAGAGGCAGTGCTCGAGGCGCGCGACGCCGTGAACGCCAAGGTAGACAAGATTGTCTTGGTTGACGAACTGACGGAAACGGACTACCGCGAGTAACGACGGCCTCGATCCTGGCAAAGAACGAGCCGAGCCACACCTGTCTTGCTGGTGTGGCTTTTCGTTTGAAAGCGCGCATCCAATTGGAGTGAGCGCTGTATGAGTACTGCTGAAACATACACACGTGAAGCTAGTAGAATCCGGTATTGCCATGGCCTGGCGCAGGCCGACTGACATGGACGAAAACGGCGGCCGGCTGTCTGATCGTCATTCCGGCACAAGCCGGAATCCAGGGTGAGCGCGATGCAGATGGATTCCCGCGAAAGCGGGAATGACGGAAGCGGGCGCGGGCTACTTTCATGGCAATAATGGGGCGCAGACGCAGGTTGCAAACGTGTCCTGAGCCTGTCGAAGGGCCTACGCTACCGGAGCGAAACCGCCTAGACCATCTCTTCTCATTGCGATTTCCGCAGGAATCGTGTTACTTCACACAGAGGAGAGGGAGTCGGCGATCAAGGCATATGGCGTGAAAGGGCGCGAGCCACCGTGAAATCCACTCGTCCCATGAACAAGCCCATGCTCCTGACATTGAGCCTGGGGCACGTCATCGCCGATGTCTACGGCGGCATGTTGCCCGCCATGCTCCCTATCTTTGTGAGCACATTCGGACTCTCCTATTTCGCCGTGGCGCTTGTGTCCGCATCGCACAGTTTTTCCGCCAGCGCCATTCAGCCAATTCTCGGCTACGTGAGCGACCGCATCAACGGGAAGCTGGTGCTGCCGCTCGCACCGCTCGTAGCCGCCGTGGGCGTCACGGTTGCCACCCAAGCACCGGTCTACGGACTGGTCCTAATCGCGGTCGCCATCGGCGGTTTGGGCATCGCCGCCTACCATCCTGAAGGCTATAAGGCGGCCGGTTACTACAGCGGCGACCAACAGAACACCGGCACCTCGATATTCTCCGTCGGCGGCAACATCGGCGTCGCCGCGGGACCGGTGGTGGTCGCCGTACTCTATGCTTGGCAAGCGCAACGCGGGCTCATCCTCATGTTGCTACCGGGCATCCTGATGGCGCTGGTGCTTTGGCGGCTCTTGCCCCGCATCGAGACGGGCACCGAGATAGCGCCGCCGGACTTCAAGGCGGCTTTTCTCGATATCCGGCCGGTGCTAAAACCCTTTGTCCTCCTGCTGGTTATAGTCATATTGCGTTCCTTCTTCTGGGTCAGTTTGGGGACCTTCATTCCGCTCTATGCCGTGGCAGAACTGGATATGACCGTACCGGAAGCGGCGGCGGGCCTGCTCCCTTTCCTGCTCTTTAGCGGCGCAATCGGCACGCTCATTGGGGGCTATGTGGCCGACCGCACGAGCAAAGAGGGTCTGCTGCTCTGGTCGCTGGCGCCGGTACCGCTGTTCGTCTACGTCTTCTTGAACACCGGCGGCCTGTGGCTGCCTCTTATGCTGGTTCTTATCGGCGCATTCACCGTTTCAACGTTTGCCGTTACCGTGGTGATGAGCCACGAACTCTTGCCAAAGCAGCGCGCGATGGCATCGGGAATGATGGTTGGCTTTGCGTGGGGAATCAGCGGCATGGGGACACCGTTCGTGGGGATCTTCGCAGACAACTTCGGTCTGCCCGCGGCATTCAACGTGCTCATGCTGGCGCCGCTGCTGCCGCTCGCCCTCACTCTCCTCTACATGCGGCTCATGCGGAGAGACGGCAAGTACCGCGCCCGTATGGCAGTGCGCTCATCGCCAACCGTTTAGGGGGCATGGCTCTTGCCGGCAAGAGTCGTTAGAAGCAAGAATGCCGTAGGCCGAGCCCCTATAGAGTGCAAGACTAGTTGCGGCACATACGTCAGTCGCCTGTCGCGAGGGGGCAGCCTCAAATGGCTGCATCAGACGTGATCAACGCATTTTACCAAGGCTCTATCATGCGCAAAATCGTATGAATCGGTAACCCGCCTAGTGACTACGTGCGATTCACTTCGTATAATGGGAGTTAACCTCGGGTGCACGCGCGGTGGCATGCACCCTTCACCCCGCAAGCGCTAGCGCCTTGCACACACGCGGCAGACTAGACCCACCATGATTCTCTTGCAGGACGTCTCCAAGGTCTATGCAAACGGCATCTATGCGCTCAGAGATATAAACCTAGAGATCGCGCGTCAAGAGTTTGTGTTTCTCGTCGGCGTAAGCGGCGCTGGCAAATCAACCCTCATCCGCTTGTTGATTCGCGAAGAGTTGCCATCAACGGGCGACATCATGGTTGCCGGGCACAACGTGCTGCGGTTGTCCAAACGCCACCTGCATCTCTATCGGCGCAAAGTGAGCATGATCTTTCAAGACTTTCGGCTGCTCCCCAACAAGACTGTGACAGAAAATGTTGCCATGGCGCTGCGCGTGGCGAATCGCTCTCGCAACGACATCGAGAAGCTGGTGCCGGAAACCCTGGCATTGGTGGGTCTCACACCGTTCGCCGACACGTTTCCACTCACACTCTCCGGTGGGGAGCAGCAACGCGTTGCCATTGCCCGCGCGGTAGTGCGCAAACCTGAAGTGCTCATTGCCGATGAACCGACCGGCAACCTGGACCCCGTGACCTCAGCCGAAATTGTTGACTTGCTGGTGCGCATCAATGATCTTGGCACCACAGTAATCATGGCCACCCATGACAAGGAAATGGTGAATCGAGCGCGCCGCCGGGTGGTCGAGCTAGTCAGGGGCAAAATAGTGCGAGACGAAGCACGAGGCACCTACCAATATGGCCGCTCTTAGTTACACCGCAACCTTGTTCACCAGTGCGGTCGTAAACGCCTGGCGTCACCGCACCATGTCGGTGATTACTGTCTTGATCGTCTCGCTCATGATGACCACGCTAGGCATGTTCCTCGTCATTGAGAATGAGCTGTCGCTCATGGTCGCCAGTGTCGGCAAACGCGTTAACCTCATAATCTACCTGGAAGACGATGCACCGCCGACAGACGTTTTGGCATTGCGGGAAGAATTGCTGGCCGATTCTCGCGTCAACACGGTGGAATACATCACGAAGGAAGAGGCCTTGGAACGCTTGCGGACGTATCTTGAAGATGACCCGGACCTCCTGCAGCCCTTGCTGGATAATCCCCTGCAAGCCAGCTTAGAAGTGCGCTCAGACGACCCGGACTACCTCCTCACGCAGGTGGACTACCTCGCGGCCAAACGAATCGTAGAAGACGTGGACCTGCCACAGGACCTGGTCGAGAACCTCTTGCAGGTGATTCAGATAGTACGCTTCCTTGGCTTTGCGCTTGGCGGCGGCCTGGGCCTTGTGGCTCTCTTTGTCATTGGCAGCGCCATCCGCTTGACTGTCTATGCGCGGCGCGGAGAGATTGAGGTCTTGCGGCTCATGGGCGCTTCCGATCATTTCATTCGCTTGCCGTTCCTCTTGGAAGGCATCTTCTTTGGCCTGGTCGGTGCGCTTGTATCTTTTGTATTGGTTGGCGCGTCGTACATTTGGGTCCATGAGCTCCTGCAGCAGACGCTTAGTTTCTTCCCCGTCTCGCTTGACGCGACCTACATTCTTCGTCTATTCTTAACCTTGACTCTCTTTGGTATCGCAATTGGCAGCCTGGGGAGTTACCTCTCTGTTCGCAGGTTCCTGACGATTTAATTCCGCTGGCTATTTTTTGATCTTAGTATCGCCAATGTAGCCACGCCTTGCTCTCGGGCTCGTCAACTACGCATGATTGTTCTCCGCAACGTCTCCAAGGTCTTCGACCCACATATAACCGCTCTCGACGATGTCACGCTTAGCATCCCGCAGGGTGACTTCATCTTTCTCGTCGGGCACAATGGGGCGGGCAAGACCACTTTGCTCAGCCTGCTCGTACGCGCCGACCAAGCCACTTCCGGCGTGGTGCTCATAGGCGGCCAAGATCTTGCGCTGCTGAAGGGTTCTGAGATACCCTTACTGCGGCGCCGTTTTGGCATTGTATTTCAGGACTTGAAGCTCTTTCCCAGCAAGACAGTAGCGGAAAACGTCGAATTGGCGATGCAGGTTCAGGGCTGCACAGGCAAGCGCGCGCGCAGCCGCGCGGCAGAGGCGTTGGCGTTGGTTGGCCTCGAACACAGAGCAACATTCCTCCCAGGAAACATCTCCGGCGGAGAGCGGCGCAAGGCGGCCATCGCACGCGCTATCGTTCATCAACCTGAGATCTTCATTGCCGATGAGCCTACCGCCAGCCTTTCTCCCGAAGTGTCCTGGGAGATAACCTCGCTCCTGATGCAAATCAATCAACTTGGCATTACTACCATCGTTTCAACCCATGATAGAGACGTGGTTGATGGGTTCTCTCGGCGTGTGGTAGCTTTGGATGGTGGTCGAATTGTGCGCGACGTTCAGGTCGGCAAATTCCAGGAGAACTTTAGCAATGCGACGGCGTAGTGTACTTGGCTCACTGCTGGCCTTACTGGCAGCGGCGCCCAAAGCTATCTTCGCCGCAGAAGATTCAGACGTTAGCTTCGAGAGCGATCTCCTGCGCAAGCTGCGTGAGCAGCAAGAGCAGAGCGAACAACAGCTTGGCAGCATTGAAAATCTCACCGAGCAAGCGCGTCAAGAATTGGCCCGGGCACGAGAAGTGCGAGCTGCGGCTTCCGCTGAATTGCAGGAGGTCGAGGATACGCTCTACGCTAAGATAGACGAAGTTAACACCACGCAATTCCAGATCAACCGCTTGCAGGTCGAAATCCACAGCCTTACCCAGGAGATCACCCGCCAGGAGACTATCCTCACAGATGAGCGAGAGATCGCGAGCGGCCGGTTGCGCGCGCTGTACAAGCTGAGCCGTGTCTCCCCTCTGGAAATCATCCTCACCGCATCCAATTTCTCCGATGCCCTCAACCGGATCACGGTATTCCAACGGATTTTGGGCGACGACGTCCGTCACATCCGCGCGACGCAGTCACGGCAAGTTGATTTGAATGCGAAGTATGCCGTGCTTGCGCAAAAACAGGCGCAGATGGAAGACCTCAACCGTCGGCTTGCCGGTGAAAGAGTCGAAATAGAGGGGCTCAAGGCCCAGGCGGAAGCAATCCTGACGCAAAGGACGCAACAAACGCAGTCCTTGCAGGCGGAAGTATGGCGCAGGGAGGAAGAAGAGCGGGCGGTAAAATCCCTTATCCAACGTTCCCAGGCGCTAATCAAGGCGGAAATTGAACGCTTAAGGCGAGAGGGTAGGAACTTCTCGTTGCCGGAATACGCGCCGGATTCCGGTTGGCTCCGCCCGGCCGCCGGCTATGTCAGCGCGGCGTACGGCGTGCGCACGTGGCTGCAACCCTTTCATACGGGAATTGACTATGCAGTTGCCCAGTTTTCACCGGTAGTGGCGAGCCAGAAAGGGCAGGTTGTCCACGTTGATTATGCGATTCCCGGCAACCCGTGGAGCTCTTACGGCATGATGGTGATCGTGGCCCACAGCCTGCACGAGACATCGCTCTACGCTCACCTGGACGACGGCCACAGCGCGCCGGTGGTGCAGGTGGGCGATGCAGTAAATAGAGGCGATGTGATCGGCTTTGTGGGCATGACCGGCTTCACCAGCGGTCCTCATACCCATTTTGAAATACGTGTCGATGGTTTGACCGACAATCCTGCAAGATGGTTGGACTAGCCACAAAGGACCTAGTGCTCTAGACCCAAGACATACACAGGCAGTGCGCGGAGGCTATTGGGCTCCGCGCATTTTTGCGTTCGTCGCCAACCGCATGCGTGAGGGCTTGGTGGTACAGTTAAAGAACGAAAATCGCGCACACACTTGAAGGTACGCTCCCTTGGCTACACCGGCTTCCGCGCGACGCCGCCGGCGACTGCGGCGTCGTACCGAACCGTCACCGGCATCGCGGTCGTTTCTCATCGTAGTGGCGGCCTTTTTCGGCCTCATATTTTTTGCAGTCGTTGGTGTTGGCGCCGCCGTCGGAGGCGTGTATGCATATTTGTCGCAGGACTTGCCTGATCCGGCAGAGCTCCAGGACTACTCGCTGGCCCAGAGCACCAAGATCTACGATCGGCACGGCACTCTGCTCTACACGGTAAATGATCCGACCGAAGGTCAGCGCACCATGCTTTCCTTCGACGAAATCTCGCCTGTCATGAAACAGGCTATCATCGCCGCCGAAGACAGAAACTTCTACTCCAATCCCGGTTTCGACCTACGCGGTATCGCCCGCGCGGTGCTTGGCGTGGTCACGGGCCGCTATGCGGGCGGCGGCAGCACCATAACGCAACAGCTCGCGCGCGCCGTCTTTCTCACCCCCGAATTCAGCGTGGAACGAAAACTAAGGGAAATCCTCTTGGCGGTCCAAATCTCGGAGAGGTTCAGCAAAGACGAAATCCTCGCCCTCTACTTGAACCAAATTGCCTTTGGCAACCTCGCCTACGGCATCGAAGCCGCCTCGGTTGTCTACTTCGATAAGTCGGCGCAGGAACTCACCCTATCAGAAGCCTCGATGCTGGCCGGCATCGTGCAGGCGCCGAGCCGGCTGAACCCGTTCGTGAATAAAGCCGGCGCCCGCGAGCGGCAGCTCTACGTGCTGAATCAGATGGTGGACAACGAGTTTATTACCCCGCAGGAAGCCGCCAATGCCTACGCGAACGAGCCCATATATAACCAGCGCAGCCAACCTCTGCTCGCCCCCCACTTCGTTTTCTACGTACGCAAGTTGCTGGAAGAACGGTATGGCGCCGATACGCTCTATCGCGGCGGTCTCCACGTCACCACAACCCTGGACCTGACGCTGCATTCAGTTGCTGAACGAGTGGCGCGGGAACAGATAACAAAACTCGCGGCGAACGATGCCAGCAATGCTGCGCTCATCGCGCTGAATCCCAAAACCGGTGAAATCTTGACCATGCTTGGGAGCGTGGACTACTACGATCAGTCCATCGATGGCGAGGTGAACGTTGCGACCTCTTTGCGTCAGCCCGGTTCGGCCATCAAGCCGATTTTCTACGCGGCAGCGTTTGAGAAAGGCTGGACGCCGGCCACCCTGATCTGGGACATACCTATCGCCATCACTATTCCGGGATCCCCGGTCTACGCGCCAAAGAACTACGACAGCAAGTTTCACGGCCCGGCGCCGGTGCGCGCGGCCCTGGCGAACTCTTATAACATTCCCGCAGTGCGGACTGTACAATACGTGGGCGTGAACGACGGCGTCGCCATGGCGCGGCGCCTGGGTATTTCGTCCTTTGCCGATGAGACCTACTATGGTCCCGCGGTTGTGCTTGGCGGCGCCGAGGTGCAACTGCTGGAACTCGCGAGCGCGTATAGCGTCTTCGCCACAGGCGGCACCTACCGTCCGCCGGAAGCCATTTTGAAAGTAACCGACTCCGCCGGCAACGTGCGCTACGAGTACGAACCGCCAAGTGGCGTCAAAGCGCTAACCTCGCAGATCGCGTTTCTCATCACGAGCATACTCTCGGACAATGACGCCCGCATCCCTATGTTTGGGCCGGATAGCGCACTAAAGCTCACGCGCGCAGCCGCCGCAAAAACCGGCACCACGGATAACTCCAAGGACAACTGGACACTTGGCTACACGCCCAACCTCGTCGCCGGCGTGTGGGTAGGGAATTCGGACGGCCGCCCCATGAAGAAGACCAGCGGTCTCTCCGGCGCGGCGCCCATTTGGCAGGCGTTCATGGAGGAAGCGCTGAAGTCGCTGCCTGTTGAGGAGTTTGTGCAACCGCCCGGTCTCGTGCAAGTTGAAGTGTGCCGCGCAACGGGCCTGGTGGCAACGCCGTACTGTGACGAAACACGCGAACAGGAAGCGTTGGCCGAGCTCTGCTCTCTGGTCTCCGGCTACCAAGACATTCCCTATTGCGGCGGGACCTATTTCGAATACTTCATTCGCGGCACGGAACCCACAGAGGAAGACACCTTCTTCGTCCCTTACGAAGTCCATCGCGAGACAGGGCGCCGCGCCTCCGCCCTCACGCCACGGGACCAAATAGAAGAGAGAGTATTCTTTGAGGTGCCGTTGGAAGCCCAAGACTGGGCTCAGCAGGAAGGGATACCGCAGCCGCCCACCGAGGTGCATATCCCGGCGCCGGTGGCGCCCCTCGCGATATCCTGGCCGCAACCGGGAGACCACGTGCGCAGCATCGTGGAGGTTCGGGGTAACGTGAATATTCCGAATCTCACCTGGTACCGGGTGGAGTACGGCGCCGGTCCTGAGCCAACACGTTGGTCGCAGATCGGGCAACAGACGACGCCGGTCGTCAATGGCGTGCTCATTGGGTGGGAGACCGTTCCCTTCAACGGAATCTATACTATTCGTGTGATTGCCCGGGACACGGGGAACCAAGAGCATGAAGTCCGGGTGACGGTAACGATTGACAACACGTCACCTAGCGTTGAGCTACTTGCGCCGCAAGCGGACGGCACCTTCCCAGTTGAGCGATTGTTGATCCAGGCCAATGCATCTGACGACCAATCACTTAGCGCGGTGGCGTTTTTCATAAACGGTCAGCCGATTGCCCAACGCCGCCAACCGCCGTTCGAGGTGAATTGGGATCCCCGCGGCGAAGGCGGCACGCACACTCTGTTTGTCGTTGCATTCGATCAGGCAGGGAATCAGACCACCACCCCGCAACTGAACCTGACTCTGCAATAAACCTGGTAAAGCGTAATCTAAGACAGTGACGACCCGGGAGAGACCGAAATCGATCTCTTGAAACATGCATGGTCGAGACTATTCTGCGATCCTGCAGTTAGAGAAACAACGGAATACAGCCTCTCACCTGTGAGGCTTACCGGCGTCCGAGCACCGACAGAAGACCACACACGGAGCAGAATGCACACTCTTGCGGAAGGACCGGCATGAAATGCGCAGCAACGATTTGCCGCTACGCTATGGCGTAAATCCACATCAGACACCGGCGCGCGTCTTGCGCGGCGAAGGCAGCAATCCGCTGCCCTTCACCGTGCTGAATGGCGCGCCCGGGTATATCAATCTCCTCGATGCCCTCAATGCGTGGCAACTCGTGAAGGAACTCCGCGAGACCCTGGGACTGCCGGCGGCTGCCTCCTTCAAGCACGTCAGCCCGGCGGGCGCCGCCGTAGGCGTCCCGCTGGAAGACTCTTTGCATCAGGTCTATGCGGTGGGCAAGGTTGCGCTGTCTCCTCTCGCCACGGCGTATGCGCGCGCGCGCGGCGGCGATAGCGTTTCCTCGTTTGGCGACATGGCCGCGCTCAGCGACGTGGTGGACGCGCCGACTGCGCAATTGCTCCGGCGAGAGGTCTCCGACGGGGTGATTGCTCCCGGCTACGAGCCGGAGGCGCTGGAGATGCTCCGCCGCAAGAAGGGCGGCGGCTACTTAGTGCTGCAAATCGACCCGGACTATGCGCCGCCGCTGCTCGAGCGGCGCGAGGTGTTCGGCATCACGTTCGAACAGCGCCGCAACGACCGGATGCCGGGCCGCGAACTCTTTCAAGAGATTGTCACCGCCGAGACAGAGCTACCCGATGCGGCGGTGCGCGACCTGCTGGTGGCAACCCTGGCGGTGAAGTACACCCAATCGAACTCAGTCTGCCTTGCTCGCGACGGCCAGGTGATCGGCTTGGGCGCCGGCCAGCAGTCCCGCATTCACTGCACGCGGCTCGCCGCCGCCAAAGCGGACCTGTGGCGCCTGCGCCAGCATCCGACTGTGCTGGGGCTTGCCCTGCGACCAAAGTTGTCACGCGCCGAAAGAAACAACGCCATCGACCGCTTTCTCCTGGAGGAACTCACGCCGGCCGAAACGCAGGCCTGGCTCCAGGCGTTCACGGCGCCGCCTGTTCGTCTTACGGCCGACGAAAAGCGCGAGTGGCTGGATACGCTAGACGACGTCGCGCTCAGCTCCGATGCATACTTCCCGTTTCGCGACAACGTCGATCGCGCGTCGCGCAGCGGGGTGCGCTACGTGGCGCAGGCCGGCGGCTCCAACCGCGATGACGAGGTGATCCAGGCGGCTGACGACTACGGCATGGTGATGGCGTTCGCCAATCTGCGTCTGTTCCATCATTAGCGCAGGAAAAATGCGTATATTAGCCAAGATCCGCAAGACGATGTACTGCCCTAGCAACATGCAATCTTGTCAGGCCTGTCTCTTCGGATTCCTTTTACTAGGCGTCTCTCGGCTCTTTACGACCACCTCATCTCGAATCCCGTACTGTTTCTTCAGTTCCCGCATTCGGTCTGATTCTCTCTTTGTTGGATAGAGACGGTCGCGCTTGGGCATTGAAAAGCCCTCTCCCTTTTTCGTTTCCATAGCCCGTTCTTCGGTGCTAAACTTCATACCCTTGATGGCGCCACACTTCTTTGGTCACTTGATGGCGGTAGCGCCAAGTCTCTGGCCGCAGCCAGCGGTCGCAGGTTACAAACCTGCGCTACCAATGATGAGAGCACTCGGTGGGAACTTAGGGTATGCGAGGCTGCGCTTGGCGAGTAGCTACTCCTCCTCGCCTCCCTCTGTCGTCCACTGCTGACCCCACCTATCGGAAAACACAAACGCGCTCAGCGGCCTGCGCTCACGGGGTTGGAGTTCCCGCGCCTTAGTCTCTTCCGGCATATTCTCCGGGTCGCCCGGATAGCCTACCGCAATCGCGGTGAGCGCTTCATAGCCCTCTGGGATGTTGAACGTTGCTCGCGCTTTGTCGGGAAAGAAACCCGCCATCTGGTGCGCCGCAAGCCCCAGTGCCACCGCCTGGAGCACAAGGTTCTCGTTTGCCAGTCCCACGTCGTGAAACGCGTGGCGGTTGGGCCCACGCTCCGGCGACATGGCGAGCTGCGCAACTGCAATGATGAGTACCGGCGCGTGCTGGGCCCACTGGACATTCTGTGGGCGCAAACAGTTCAGCAGCCGCTCGAAAGCTGCGTGATCGTCTTTGGTAGCCACGATGTAGTGCCAGGGCTGTCCATTGAACGACGACGGCGCCCAGCGCGCGGCCTCAAACAGACTGGCAAGCTTCTCCGCTTCCACCGGGGTTGGCGTAAAAGCGCGCGGACTCCACCGCCGCCGGATGAGATCATGAATCGGATGTTCTGTAACAGCCGGTTTCTCCATTGAGTGTTTTCCTCACACCATTCACTACAGACTTTGTCACTCACAGCATACTGCACACGAAATGTCCTCGCTCTTCGCTATGCCGAATTATCGTGCCATCTCAGCTCGTGCGCCTCTTCGCAGTGGTCGAGCATGTGGTTGTACGCAGGCGGGGTTGGCCGCTGCCCAGGTGGGGGGATGCGCTCTCGGCGCAGTTGGCGCCTCGTGCATGACACGGACGCGAGCCCGGGCACAGCAGCCAGCCTCAAGAGTGCGAAGCGAGCAAGAATCCGCCGCCAGTTGCGGCATAGATTTGGCCGCACATGTGCAGGAGCGGCGATTCGTAATACGTCGCCGCGCTGATGCTCGGCACCACCGTGCCGTCGCTCTGTTCGACGAACCAGATTACGAATGGGAGGTGCATGTTGCCCGCCACTTCCACCTCCCATACGGGATTCTGCGCCTGATAGGCAAAGACCTGCCGCGCAGTAAACCTGTCCTCGGCAAGGTCCTGCTCTATGCGGTCGCGGGCTGATTGGCATGAGGTGATGAGAAAGAGGTGTTCCCGCACCGCCGCAATTGCCGCCACTTGCGTTTCAACTGAACTACCGGTCCCGTAGCGCGCGGTATAGTCGCTACCAGCCCCGGATGCCGGAGCGTCCACAGCATCCCCGCACGCAACGAGCAGCACGAGAACCAATAGGCAGCCAAGGACGCGGGTCATAGAACGGCCTGCACTTTGCACAGCATTCCTCCCATTACTCACTCCTCCATTGTAGACCGGCACAACTAAGCCCGCGCGCGCCCTTCCGGATGCACAGGAAGCACTCATACCTGCAAGTGAAATAGCACATCGCTTTGAAGCAACCGTAATCAAAGCGCCAGACAACCTTGCGCAATGGTGGTATGATTTGGGGTGTGCGCAAGAGCCCTGTACTCGTGAGTCGCTCACATTGCAAGCAGGGCTCGCGGTACCGCCTGAGAATGGCGCATTGCCAGAGAAGACCGATAGAGATCCCGGCGTCACAGCGGCGCGACTGTTGATGGCAATATGGTTAGCCACGGGTGTTTTGCCAAAGGCGTGCGTAATACAATACTTCGGTAGCTCATAGGTGGGAAACGCACAAACTCCCAATCGCCAACGCAGTCCATTTCGCTAAGCAAGCGAGTTGTCATGGAAGCAAAAGGATACTTTCATAATGGCCGGTCTGACGCAAGCGCAACTCGATCAATTCGCCGAACAAGGGTACGTGGTCGCAGACAACGTGCTCGATCCTGAAGAAGACCTGGCGCCGGTGATGGCGGAATACGGTGAGGTGCTGGACTGCATCGCCCGCGACCTCCACGCCGAGGGCGTCATTTCCTCAACGTACGCCGAACTGCCGTTCGATCAGCGGCTCATTCACATCTGTGACGAAAGCCGCCAACTCTTCACCCAGCCGTTCGACATCTCGCTGCCACAGAGTGCCGAGCGCGCCGATGCGCCCATGCATACCGGTCCGGCCGTATTCAGTCTGCTCGTCAACGCTCGCCTGCTCGACTGCGTCGAGAGCATTATGGGGCCGGAAATCCTCAACAATCCGATACAGCACGTGCGGATGAAGTTGCCCCGCCACGCGGTGCATACGGAGGGGCGGAACGGCCTTGCTCAACCCACTCCCTGGCACCAGGACAACGGCGTGGTGGTGGAAGAGGCGGACGACACTGAGATGCTCACGGTGTGGCTGCCGCTGAACGATGCCACCATTGAGAATAGCTGCTTGAACGTAGTGCCCTACTCGCACCGGGACGGCCTCGCCGTCCACTGCCCGGGCGTGGGCGGCCTGAGCATTCCGGAAAAGCTGATGGATGAGGCCAAGGCCGTGCCGCTGCCCATGCAAGCCGGCAGCGTGCTCTTTATGCACCGCAGGACCATGCACTGCTCCTACGACAATACAACTCAGGACGAGGTGCGCTGGAGTTTCGACCTGCGCTACCACCCGGTCGGACAGACCAGCGGCCGCCCGCTCTTCCCCGACTTTGTCGCCCGCAGCCGTGCCAATCCCGAGTCGGAGCTCCGTGACGCAGCCGCGTGGGCACAGCTCTGGGAAGAGACACGGACTCGTCTGGCAGCTTCCGCTAAACAGAAGTTCAACCGCTGGTCCGCCGATCATCCCGTGTGCGCTTAGGCATTTTGCCTGGAGCCCTGACATTCTGAATAATGGTGTCCAGTCCACCCGGTCTTATCGTAGCGCGGGGGCTTGTCCCCCGTTTCATGGGTTGTCCTGTGGCACACGAAGATGGATTCTGCGCCCCCGTGCGGGGGCAAGCTTTCGCGGGAATGACGCTACTATTGGCCCGGTCCGTCTCTTGGATGTCGCTGCCTCTTGTCTCAAATTGCTCTTGTCGTAGCACGGAAGCTTTTTGCCCGATCCCAAGAATCGCTTGAAGGCTTGCCTAGAATGCTCTGGATGTATTATTTTGGTACAAGACAGATAAGATTGTGTAGAGAGAATCGGCATTGTAGTCTTTTTGCAATCGAATGTGCCTACGTTTCACTTTGGAGAATTAGGAGCAGCAAGAAATGGCCGGCCTGACGCAAGCGCAACTCGATCATCTTGACGATAAGGGCTACGTGGTTGTAGAAGACGTCCTTGACCCGGAGGAGGACCTGGCGCCGGTGATGGCGGAGTATGCCGACGTGCTGGACGGCATCGCACGCGACCTCTTCGCCGAGGGTATCCTTTCTTCGACCTACGACGACTTGCCGTTCGACCAGCGGCTTATTCAAGTCTGCGACGAGAGCGGCCAGATTTTCGCTCAGCCTTTCGACATTTCACTGCCGCAGAAAGCCATAGGGGCCGACGCGCCCATGCACACCGGACCGGCAGTCTTCAATCTCCTCGTGAATCCACGCCTGCTCGACTGCGCCGAGAGTATCGTTGGGCCTGAAATCCTCTCCAATCCCGTGCAACACGTCCGCATGAAGCTGCCGCGGCACGTTGTTCACGTGGAAAATCCTTCTAACCTCTCCGTAGCCGTGCCCTGGCACCAAGACAACGGCGTGGTGGTGGAAGAGGCGGACGAGACCCACATGCTCACGGTGTGGCTGCCCTTGAACGATGCCACCATCGAGAATAGCTGCATGTACGCCGTGCCTTACTCGCACCGGGAGGAAGAACTCGCCGTGCACTGTCCGGGCGTCGGCGGCGTCTGGATACCGGAAAAGCTCATTGACATAGAAAACGCCGTGCCGCTGCCCATGAAGGCCGGCAGCATCCTGCTCATGCACCGCAAGACAATGCACTGCTCCTACGACAACCAGACCAAAGACCAGGTGCGCTGGAGTTTCGACCTGCGTTACCAGCCGATTGGCCAACCAACCGGCCGCCCCGTCTTTCCTGACTTTGTGGCCCGCAGCCGCGCCAATCCTGAGTCAGAACTCCGTGATTCCACAACGTGGACCCAAATGTGGGAAGACGCCCGTCCCAAACTGGCCGCCTCCTCCACCGAGAACTTCAATCGCTGGTCCGCCGACCATCCCGTGTGCGCCTGACGAATAGTTTCTGCCCAACGAGCCGAACCATTCGACAGCTTGACAGTTGCTCCCTGGACCAAAAGGGTAGGCACTCTTATCTTCCCGTAGCGCGGGGGCTTGTCCCCCGCTCTGCAAACTTCCCATGTTGCGCAAAGTCTTTGGATTCCGGGTCTAGGGAAGCCATAGTATAGACTCTGGGTAGCAAGAGTAAGCCCTCTCCCCGTGGGAGAGGGCTAGGGTGAGGGCAAGGACATCCTAACGTGCCCCTCCACTCTCCATCCAAAGCTCGTCACAGGAGTAACGCGCCATGAAGATCACCTCAGTAGAGACTTTCGCCGCGCCGATCGTTTCGCGCGATGTACTAATCGTTAAGATCAACACATCCGAGGGCATAAGCGGGATCGGTGAGGCCTATCCTGTGGGGCCGAACCGGGCGGTAGCGGCTGCCATTGAAGACTTTGCCGATTGGATCGTGGGCAAAGATCCCCGCGATATCAACGGCATCTGGTATCACATGTACGTGCATTCGCGGTTTCCCGGCGGGTCGGTTATCAACGCCGCCATCAGCGGTATCGACCACGCCCTGTGGGACATCAGCGGCAAGGCGGCCGGACAGCCGGTGTACCGCATGCTCGGCGGTAAGTGCCGCGATCGCATCCGCGTCTACCAGGGTTGCGGCGGCGCTACGCCGGAGGACTGTGCGGAGAGCGCCAAAGCGCTTGTTGCCAAGTACGGCTACACCGCCCTCAAGATGTCGCCGCATCCGCCGAATGCCAGCCAGATGTCGTGGAATGCCGTGGTGGCCGCGGCCGGCGAGCGCATCGCGGCGGTGCGGGAGGCCGTCGGCCCGGACGTAGACATTGGGCTCGATCCTCATGCCCGCATTTTCGAGCCCGCGCGGGCCCTGGAGATGGCGGCAGCGGTCGCGCCCTCCCAGCCGTTCTTCTTCGAAGAGCCGCTGCGTCCGGAGAACATCGATGCCCTGGCGTGGTTCGCGCGGAAGTCGCCGGTTCCCGTCGCCACCGGCGAAATGCTCTACATGTCGTTCGGCTTCCGCGAGCTGTTGGAAAAGCAGGCCGCGACCATCATCCAGCCGGACATTTGCGTCTGCGGCGGCCTGACCGAGATGCGCAAGATTGCTGCGTTAGCAGAAGCGCACTACGTCAAGGTTGCGCCGCACAATCCACTGGGACCGGTGGCGACGGCGGTGAACGTCCACTTTGCCGCGGCCACCCATAACTTCATCATCCTGGAGTACCACGCCGACGACGAATCGCCGCGCCGCGACATGCTAGAGGAGCCGGTCAAACTCAAGGACGGTTACCTGGAGATTCCCGAGAAGCCCGGCTGGGGCATCGAGCTCAACGAGGACTACGTGCGCGGCCAGCCCATCCGCTCCTGGCACCGGCCGTTCGACGTAAACCCCGACGGTTCAGCGGCGTTTATCTAGTTGGGCTTGCGAACACTGTGCGGGGAGAGGTCAGCACCCAATCGGGAAAGGAAATCTACCGCGGGGTTGCTGCGTGGGCGAGTACACGTGGATTTTCTGCAAGCCATTCACGAAGCGCGGTCCTGACCTCATCTTCCGATAGTGCACTATCACCAAAGAGCGCGATCAGGTTACACGCTCGCGCCCACAGTCTGGCATCATGAGACTGGCGCGGCGCATCGGCGAAGTACGCAGTCTTGGATAGCAGCCACGCAGACAACGCCTGTAATGAGAGCGCCTCGTCAAGATAGGCTTCTACCCGTTCGCCAACTGTCTCAAGTGAATTTGCATTCATGCCTTCTACCCGCCTGGATGAACCCGACCGTTTCGTGTCAAAGTCTGAAATCCGACATCACTTTAATTCTATGCTCTTGTACCAGAAATCCGCAACAGGTGAATTGGTCGCGATAGTGCGAGATGAGTATCTGGCGCCAAGTGCCGCTCGTCAACCTGCTGGCACTGTTGCTCAGATGGTAATCTACTACGACGACCGACAAAGTGAAAGTCTTCGTCCGGTTGCGCTCGTCCATCAGTACTTGCAGCCGGATGGGAAAATCGGCGGTAGTGGCCGGCCGGACCCGAAATGGCTGCGGCTTCCCGACGGCACGATTATTGCGGCAACGGAGTCTCCGTGAAGTGTCCGTTCGACCGCTTAGATTAGTGCCCCACCTAAGGGGTATCGTTTACCTATGCAATGCACCCGCATTCCGTGTTCGTGAGTACGGTAGCAAGACCACCCGCTAGTACGTCGCTCTGCCGCCGCTGAGGTCGAACACGGCGCCGGTACTGAACGAACACTCGGCTGACGCCAGCCAGGCCGCCAGCGCCGCTACCTCGGCAATCTCGCCGCTGCGCTTCATGGGAATGCGGGCAAGGAGCATCTCCATCTGCGCCGCCGTGGTCTGCTCCCAGATTGGCGTACGCACCACCGCGGGCGTGAGGCAGTTCACGCGGACGCCGGTCTCCGCCAGTTCCTTGCCGAGTGATTTGGTGAGGCAGATGATGGCGGCTTTGGTAGCGGAGTAGGGCACCATGTTGGGATTGCCCTCTTTGCCCGCAATCGACGCCATGTTCACGATGCGGCCGTAATCGCGGGCGAGCATGTGAGGAATCGCCTGCTGGCAGAAGAGGTACGTGCCGCGCAGGTTGACGGCATAGACGCGGTCCAATTCGCTCACCGGCAGTTCCCACAGCGGCGCGGTGGCGCCGATGATGCCGGTGTTGTTTACGAGTATGTCGATGCGTCCCCACGCTGTCATGACCTGCGCCACGGCGCGCTGAGCCGTCGCCTCTGCAGCCGTGTCGCCGCTCACCGCCAGCGCGGTAATGCCTTGCGCCGCGAGCGCTGCCACTGCTTTGTCCGCCGTGGGTTCGTCAATGTCAGTGATGAGCACCTTTGCCCCTTCACTCCCCAGCCGCTCGGCAATGCCCAGACCAATGCCGCTGCCGGCGCCGGTGACTATTGCAACCTGGTCTTTAAAACGCCGCACGAATTACACCCTTCTCTTGTAAGCTCTTGCTTGCTCCGCTTTCAACGTCGTCTGATCCACGGCATGTCTTGCGGCCCGCCTTCCGTCCCCTATTGTAGCGAAGGCGGGCGAACGCTTCCCACATTTACCCATGAATCCGACTCAGAGGCATGGCTGGCCAACGGGGTATCGTCTTGCTTAGGGAGCGGCATCTCCAAGACTCCACAGACCGGGAAGTCCGTTCGTGCTAAGTGCTGCGCGAAGCCCTTGCCTGTCCTGAGACCGGCGCAGGGTCGCAGCGATGACGGTCGCAGATTTGTGCGTGTCGTGATCGGACCCATCTTGGCGTGGCGCCGAGTTCATGTCTGGTAATTGTCACGTAAATCGACGAAAAGGGTCAGCACGCCGGCGGACGCAGGTTTCAAACCTGCGCTACCGGAAGGACCGGACGCGGCAAAGGGCACGACGTGTCGTGCCCCTACCCATTTGACGTTGCCGCTCCGTCACTCCGGCGGAAGCCGGAGTCCAGGGGATGGCGTGAGGGAAGTGTGTCATAGGCCTGCAACCGAGTGGACGGCAATGCGCTAGAGGAAGATGGATTCCTGCCCCGTACTTGATACGGGGCAGGCTTTTCGCCGGAATGACGGATGGAAGCGATTCTCTCGTTCCTGCATACCGGTGGGCGGTGGGAAACAAGCCATCCTGTTGACGCGAGCCAAAGCCGCTTAGTACCATGAAATGGGTCGCACATGCGGCGGCCGCTTTGGGGAATCGTCTAATGGTAGGACAGTGGATTCTGGATCCATAAGTCCAGGTTCGAATCCTGGTTCCCCAGCCACAGTCAAGTCCCCTTTCGTAGTTCGCGAAAGGGGATCTCGAATCTTTCCCCATGTATCAAGCACGAGCGCTAGCCTGGTGCGTGCAGGCTTTGCCAACAGGGGAGGCCGCGGCAGCCATCGCAATTTTGACCACCCTAGCGTGGAGAAACCAATTTCAAAATTGGACAATCTGGACAGTGATGCGAAGAGCTACCAAGTCCGCGCCGTGAGAGAAGCTATCAAGGAATCGAAGAATGAAAGATAGCGCTCGATACGCCAAGATCGTCGCATGGTCCGAGAACGATCAATGCTACGTGGGCAGCGCGCCGGGCCTCGTTTACGGCGGGTGCCACGGCGACGACGAACTGCAAGTGTTTGCAGAGCTTTGCAATATCGTAGACGAAGTGATTCACCTCTATCAGGTTGATGGCAAGCCACTCCCGCCAGCTACGTCCGGCTGTGACATCGCAAACAGGGTGGAGGCCTTGGCTAGTCCTGTCGAACCGTGATGATCGCCCCGGCTACAACTGCAATAGTGCTGTAAGCGCAATAATCCTGACCCCATACGAGACAGCTCATCTTGACCACCAATCACCGGTAGCATTCGAAACTTCAGTTTCGCTTGTGATAGTAACTGCAATTCAAGTTCTAGGATGGCCCTAGCTACGTCATTTGTAGCTAGGGCCTAGCCCAATTCTAACCCCGCGCCATGTCCGTCGGCAGCAGCGGCACGGTGGTGGTGCGGCCCCAGACGCGCACTTGGCGGAACCCTTCCGCGTAGGGCGTGCCGACCTGCAAGCCGCGGTACTTCGCGACCGTCACCATGGAATCGATATAGTCGATGTTGTCGTGCTCTTTGAGCCAGGCGTACTGGCTCTCGTGGCACGCGAGCATCTGCCGTTTGGTCTCGATCGTTTCGCTGATGTCCACCCACATTTCCGGCAGAAAGTCCACGCCCATCAGGGTATCCATGTGGAAGATGGGCACGAGCTGCGCGGGGTTTTCCTGCTTGGAAACCAGATGCGGTATCGTGGCATCAAAGCTCGCCTTCAGCACCAGTTCGCCCACCAGGCGGTGATCGTCCATGTAGTCGTTGGGCGAATGAGTGATGATCACGTCCGGTTGAGCCGCGCGCACCGCGTCGACCAAGCCCGCCAGCGCCTCATTCGTACTCTGGCGCACGTCGGCGTCGTCGATGTCGAGCCACTGAAAGTCCGCGCCGATCACGTCGGCGCTGTTCTGCGACTCCTGCTTGCGCACCTCTTTCAACTCCGGCGGCATGATCTCCACGTGACCCAGCCCGCCGTTGCACACGTAGCACATCGTTACGTGGTGTCCCTGCTGCGCATACTTCGCCAGCGTGCCCGCGCAAAGCAGCTCGATATCGTCAGGATGCGCGCCGATTGCCTGCACCCGCATAGTTTCGCTCCTTATCTGTCTGTCATGGAGTAACGCTCTCTACGGTATTATAAGAACTAGAGGCGTTCTGCACTATAGGCGCCACGTGCTGCCGCAAGACTATCACGACGCAGGTTACAAACCTGCGCTACCGGGCGCGACTTTCCACGTAGAGTCGAGAGATGCTTGATTCCAAAGTTGAAACAATCCCTACGCAAGCGCGTGATCTGTGCCGGCCGCGCACCATGCGCACGCTGCTGCGCCAGGTGGACTTGCGCCTGAGCCGCAAACTCGGGCAGCATTTGTTAGCCGATCCCGGCGTGCTGCGCGCGATTATGCGCCACATACAACGGGCCGACCACGACCTAATCCTGGAGATCGGACCCGGCCTCGGTAGTTTGACCGTCTGTTTGGCGGCGGTGGCGCAGCGCGTCGTAACTGTCGAAATCGATGCCCGTATGCTGGCCGTGTTGGATGCCACGCTCGCGTTCAATACGAACGTCGAAACGGTCCACGAGGATGCCGTGGCGTTTGATCCTTACCCGTACTTTGGCGAGGAGCCGTACCTGCTGGCGGCGAACTTGCCCTACAGCGTCGCGACTCCGGTGCTGCGGCGTCTTGCGGCGCATCCCGCCGGCCCGCAGCGCATGGTGGTGATGTTGCAACGCGAGGTGGCTGAGCGCATCTGCGCCGCGCCCGGCGACATGAGCTATTTGTCGTTGCTCATCCAGGCCTATGCGGAACCCCAGCACCTCTTCAGCATACCGGCCCAGGCGTTCTTTCCACCGCCAAAGGTGGACTCCGCCGTGCTGGAGGTGGTCAAGCGCCCGCAGCCGTACTTTCCCGCGGAAGCAGTTGACGACGTACTCCGCCTGGCCCGGGCGGGCTTTTCCCAGCGGCGGAAGCAGGTGCACAATTCCGTGCGCTCGCTCCTGCGGATTGACGACGATCACATGCGCTGGCTCCTGGCAGAAGTAGGCATCGCGCCGCAGTGCCGCCCACAAGAGCTTTCGCTCGACGAATGGCTTGCGCTGTATCAAGTCGTGCAGGCAGACGGCCTGCTCATTGGAGGCTGAATGCCTTGCCGGGAAGGTTGTTGCCCCTTGCCGCTTAGGAGCGGTGGACAAAGCCCCCGCGCTACGGCTGGTAGACGAGAATTGATGATGCTCCGGCAAGAGGACATTAATAACTTAGTCCAGGTGCTCAGATGACACTGAATTCAGAAGAACCCACCCGCTGGCTGATTGTCGGGCTGGGCAATCCAGAGAATAAGTACGCCGCGAACCGCCACAACGTCGGCTTTCACGTGCTCGACCGGCTCGCGGCGAAGACCGGTGTGTCCATTGCCGACCGACGCTTCCAGGGTTGGTTTGGCAAGGCCACGGTGGACCAGCACACAATGCTGCTCCTTAAGCCGACCACGTTTATGAACGCCAGCGGCGGCGCCGTGGCGGCAGCGGCGCGCTTCTATAAGATCGCCCCTGACCGTGTCGCAGTTGTCTACGACGACATTGACCTGGAATTCGCGCGGCTGCGCCTCCGGGCAGGGGGTAGCCACGGCGGACATCGCGGGGTAGAATCGGTCATCGACGCGCTTGGCGCCCGCACGTTCCCGCGCGTGCGCATCGGCGTGGGACGGCCGCCGGCGGGCATCGATCCTATTGCCCACGTGCTCAGTGACTTCTTGCCGGCAGAGCAACCGGACATCGAAAAGACGATTGAACAGGCCGTGGCGGCGGCGCTCAGCCTGGTTACGGCAGGACTGGACAAGACGATGACCCGCTTCAACAGCCGCGCCACTCCAGCGGCCGGGCAACCGAATTCTTGCGAGAGTAAAGAGACGCAGCCGGTGGCTCCGGATTCAGCCTCAGCCGCATGCCGTTCCAGTTAGCGCTTGGCGACTTTGTTTGCTTGACCCGAGCCAACAACCAGCACTGCCCAGCCTGGCTTCTCGCGGTTCTCGGGCAATGAAGATGGGTTCCGGCTTGCGCCGGAATGACGACATAGAGAACACTTTGGTCTCACGTAGGTGTTGGTAGACAATGACGTCCATGAATCTTGACGGCATTCGCGCGCTGCTCAACCCTTTGCCTTGGGTAGAGTCAGCACAGCGCTGGCTAAGAACGCAGGGCATGCAGCGGGTAGCGGTGCGCGCGGGAGCGCGACCGGTCTTGGCTGCCCTTGCCCAGCAGCACGCCACAAGGCCGCTGCTCATCCTCTGCAACGACCGCGACCGCGCCCACCGCTTCTACCAGGAGCTTCGCTCGTGGTCGCCGCAGGCGGCGAACGTGCTCTTCTACCCGGAGCTCGACTACCTGCCTTACGAAAACCTGCCCCACTTCTCCAGCACGCTCAGCGCGCGCATTGCGGTGCTCGGCGCGTTGCTGGCCGGGCAGAGCGCGAACCTGCCGGCCGGTAAGTACCCTGTGGTAGTGACTTCTGTACGCGCCTTGTTCGAGCGGCTGCCGTCGCCGGCGGAACTTGGCGAACACGTGCTCGTGCTCGCGCCGGGCCAGCGGACTGATCCAGCGGCGCTCAAGAACCGTCTTATTCGCTTCGGGTACGAGCCCATGCCACAGGTGGAAGACCCCGGCACCTTTACCGGTCGCGGTGGCATTGTGGACATTTTCCCGCCGTCGCAAGACCAACCCATTCGCGTCGAGTTCTTTGGTGACGAGATCGATTCGGTGCGCCCCTTCAACGTCTCGACCCAACGGAGCACGGCCCAGCACACCGCGCTCTCGATTCTGCCCGCCAATGAAGTGCCGACCTGGCGCAGCGAGGAGTTTGCCGCCGCCGTCCGTGCGCTCGACCACAGCGGCCTGCGTCCGGAAGTGCGTGAGCAGTGGCAGCGGCACATGCGCTTGCTGGAAGAGGGCGTGTACTTTGAGCACGCGTCGTTCTACACCATGCCTTTTCTCGGTCACAACCTGCTTCACTACCTGCCGGACGGCCTGCTGCTGGCGGAGGACGCCGCGAATTTGCAGGACGCGGCTTACGGCCTCGAGGCCCAGACCGCCGAGCGCAAACGGCGCCTGATCGCGGGCGGCGAACTCTCCGCCGCTTGGCCGGATGCCTACCATGCCGCGGCTGCAGTGCAGAAGCAGGTGGACACGTACGCCGTGCTGGACGTGCGCGACCACAGCGAAGAAGAAAGCGACGGTCTCGACGTGCTGCCGGTCTACGCCGGCCGGCCGGGACGGCTGGCGAAAGGCATTGGCGGCTTCAGCGCGCAGGGCATGCGCGTGGTGCTGGCAACCACCCAGGTGGAGCGTGTCACCGAGATTCTCCTGGAATACGACCTAGCGCCCACTGTGCTCGAGACTCTCACAAGCGCGCCGCCACCTGGCAGCGTTAGCGTGGTCTCGCTTTCATTGGCGGAAGGTCTCCGCTGCGAGCGAGCGGCTTTGTTGGTGCTCTCGGATGCGGAGATCTTCGGTTGGAAGCGGCCGCCAACGGCCGCGCGCTTGCGGCCCTCCGTGCGCGGCCAGCGCCTCTTGGACGAACTCCAAGTCGGCGATCACGTAGTCCACGTAGACCACGGCATCGGGAGATTTGCCGGTATCAGTCGCATGCCCGGCCCCTCCGGCGAGCGCGAGTACCTGGTGCTGGAGTTTGCCCGCGACGACCGCATCTACGTGCCCACCGACCACATGGACCGGGTGGAAAAGTACGTTGGCATGGGCGAGCGGGTGCCGAACCTCTCACGCCTGGGAACCCAGGAGTGGCAGCGCGCCAAGCAGCGGGCGCAGCAGTCGGTGGTGGACATGGCACAAGACCTGGTGGACGTCGCCGTCGCCCGCGAGTCCGAACCCGGCCACGCCTTTGCCGCCGACACCGACTGGCAGCGGCAACTGGAACAGGCCTTTCCTTACGCGGAAACACCTGATCAAGACAAAGCGATTACCGACGTGAAGGCAGACATGGAGCAGTCGAAGCCAACGGACCGCCTCATCTGCGGCGACGTAGGCTTCGGCAAGACCGAGGTTGCGATCCGCGCTGCGTTCAAAGCGGTGATGGACGGTAAGCAAGTCGCCGTGCTGGTGCCCACAACCGTGCTCGCGTTGCAGCACTACGAAACACTGAGCAGCCGCCTGCGGCCGTATCCGGTGCGCGTAGGTCTTATCAGCCGCTTTCGCACGCCAAAGGAAATCCAAAAGCATCTGGCAGACCTCAGCACAGGCAGGCTCGACATTGCCGTCGGCACCCACCGCCTGCTCTCAAAGGACGTGGACTTCAAAGACCTGGGGCTTGTGATTGTCGACGAGGAGCAACGCTTCGGCGTGGCCCAGAAGGAACACTTCAAGCAATTGCGCAAGCAGGTGGACGTGCTGGCGCTTTCCGCTACGCCCATTCCGCGCACGCTGCACATGGCGCTGGCGGGCATCCGCGACCTCAGCGTCATCGAAACGCCGCCGCCCAACCGCCTGGCCGTGAAGACCTACGTCACCGCCTTTCACGACGACCTCGTGCGCGACGCCATCCAGCGGGAGCTCAATCGCGGCGGGCAAGTTTTCCTGGTGCACAACGACATCGAGACAATTTACTCGCTGGCGTACCACGTCCGCGAGCTGGCGCCGACGGCGCGCGTCACCGTGGGCCACGGCCAGATGGAGTCCGACCGCCTGGAGAAGGTGATGCACTCATTCGTGCAGGGCGAGTATGACATTCTGGTGAGCACGACCATCATCGAGAACGGTTTGGATATCCCGCGGGTGAATACGCTCATCGTCAACGACGCCTGGCGCTTTGGGCTGGCGCAACTCTACCAACTGCGCGGCAGGGTCGGCCGCGCCGACGTGCAGGCCTATTCCTATTTTCTCTACAACCCGGTAAAGCAGCTTTCGGAAGAAGCCGAGAAGCGGCTGGACGCCATCATGGAAGCCACGGAGTTGGGCGCGGGCTTCAAGATCGCGCTGCGCGACCTGGAAATTCGCGGCGCAGGCAACCTGCTGGGTTCAGAGCAGCACGGCTACGTGAACGCCGTGGGCCTCAACCTCTACACCAAGATGCTCCAGCAAACGGTGCAGTCCATGCTTGGCCAACAACCCGAAGAGGACCTGCCGCCGGAGCAGGCCCTGGAGACCGTGGTGGACCTGCCGCTTGCCGCCTACATACCCGACGAATACGTGGGCGGCGTCGGCACCAAGATGAAGCTCTATCAACGGGCGGCTGCGCTGAAGGGCAGGGAGGATACGGAGGCCTTTGCCGAAGAACTGCGCGACCGTTTCGGCCCGCCGCCGCCGTCGGTGAAGAATTTGCTCGCGCTGCTGCGGCTGCGCGCCCGCGCCGCGGAAAACGGCATCCTCTCGCTGGCGTTCGAGGACGAATTCCTGGTAATCCGCTTCCGCGACGAACGCGTGTTCGACCGCATGCGCATCTTCAAGGAATTCGGTTCCGACGTGCGCCTGACCCGCAACGTGGTGCGCTGGCGCGTGGGCCGTCAGGAAGAGAAGTGGCGCGACGGCCTGGAGACGCTCTTAGAAGTGCTGTTGGAATCAAAGGTGCTGGTAGGGTCGGGAAGGTAACGCACGATGGCTGCACAGCCTGATGTCTATCTTGCGGACATTCGCAGAGAAGCGGAGCAGATTCAAGCATTTGTCCAAGACAAGGCATCTTCTGAGTTTCTTAGTGATATAAAGACTCAATATGCGGTTCGTCTTGCACTCGCTCACATTGGTGAAGCAGTAAAGCGGTTGCCAGCGAAGTTAACAGACCAACACCCTAACATTCCGTGGAAGCAAATTGCAGGCATGCGTGACCGTTTGGTACATGAATATGCTACGGTTGATGTTGAGATTGTTTGGCGAGCAGCAACAGTCAGCGTGCCGGAATTGGCCGCCGCAGTGAAGACTATGCTGCGAGAGGAAAAGCCATGACGCCGACACAAACGCTGACAAGAACACACGCTCTGAACATACTCGAAGAGAATCGCGAGCAGCTCCAACACTTAGGCGTAGAAGAAATCGCGCTCTATGGATCTGTGGCACGGAATGAGGCCACGGAAAAGAGCGACGTGGACGTGTTGGTCCAACTGGCCGACGATTACTTGACGCTGACCGGCTACATGGACGTCTGCTTTTTCTTGGAGGAGCTATTCGGGCGACGGGTGGACGTCTCGACCTTCCGCAGCATCAAACCCCACATGAGAGAGCGCGTGTTGGCCGAGGCGATGTATCTCGAATTGCAGGAAGAGGTGCCGGCTAGCTCCGATACGTGATGGCGAACTGAATACCAGAGACTCCGTCTCGCACTTAACCAAAGGACACCCGGGCTCATAACCCGGGTGTCTACACTTTTCTAGGCAATAACCAATCCGCAGCCTGCTTCATCCACGTTAATAGTATACCACCTTGACGGTACACGCGCACATTTGCCCTTTATTCGGGGTGTTTCGGTCGAGTTTTTTGCGAATTTCGCCTGCGACGTATACTGGGCGTTTTGTGGCCTGAATTCACGTGTAAGGCTCACCAATCGTATGTTGAAGACGGGCGGCCGTGAGGCGTGTGGTGGCGCGGAACACCCTCACCCCGGCCCTCTCCCATCAAGGGAGAGGGTGTAAGAGGGCGATACCAAGGAACATCCACAACTGCGCAGGTGAGTAAGGCTGCGACCGCCTAGACACACTCTGATCGCAGCGGTCGGCGTCGCCAATCCGATGTCACCGCTAGTGTATCGAGGAAGGAGGGCTGACATACGGAGGGTAGCAAACCAAATTCAGGAGGTATTACTATCGAGCGAAATCACACGACCTACCGCGTCGTTAAGCGGCAACTGCGCGCGCACCTGCATCTCATCGCGGGCATCATCGCGCTCGTTATTGTGAGCACCGGCGTGAGCCTGGTGTCGCCGCTGCTGGTCAAGCGTCTGATCGACGACGCCATCCCTGCGCAGGACATTCTGCTCATCGCGCTGCTGCTTGTCGGCATCATTGCTTTTCCGCTGATCACGATGGCGCTCGGGGCCGTGCAGAATTATCTGCGCGCCGGCATTGGCGAAGCGGTCTCGAAATCGCTTAGGCAGGCACTTTTTAATCGCATGTTGTACGTACGTATGCATGAGTTGGAGCGAATTACAAGCGGGCGCATTATCCACACGATCACCCGGGTCTGCGGCGAGATCGGCGAAGTGTACGTGTCCAACGAGTTGCTGCCGGTGTTCACCAACGCCGTGCTCCTGCTGGGTACGCTGGGCGTCATGTTCTTCCTCAACAGCCACCTGTTGGTGGCAAGCTTGGTCGCCGTTCCGTTCTTCTATCTCTTCGCGCATCGGATGCGCAAGTATGCGGAAAGTCTCGACCGAGAGTACATTCAGATCAGAGAGCAAGGCGAGAACTACTTGCAAGATGCAATACCCGGCATGCGCACCGTGCGCACCCACACCGCCGCGCCTTATGAAGCCGCGCGGTGGCTGGAATGGCTCAAGCTCCATTGGCGCAACAAGGCAAAGAACATCACCTTCCATAACCTGGTGTTGACGCTACCGCTGGACTTGATGCAGAACGTCGGTGTTGGGTTGGTGTATGGCTACGGGGCATACGAGGTTGTCAACGGGCGGCTGGGAATCGGTGGCCTGGTGGCCTTCATCATGCTTGTGCAGCGTGCCTACGTGGCGCTGGAAGTCATCCTCTCCGGCCACATCAATACCGGCCGGGCAAAGGCTGCGGCCGAACGTATCGATGCCCTTCTCAGTATCCCGTGCGAAGAGACCCCCCCGATAGCGCAAGACGCCGTTCGCGGCTTGCCACTAGCCGTAGGACAGGCGGAGCGAGGGAATGCGCACAGCGCGAGACGATTTGGGCTAGCTGGGTCGTTTACAGAGCCCCAATTGAAGTCGTCACTGATAACTGGCGAAACCGTTCGTACTTCGACTAGCTCAGCACAAACGGACGCTGGCGCAGCAGAGACAGACAACGGTGTATCTAGCCCCAGCGGCGCTGCCATCGAATTCGCGGATGTCTCGTTTGACTATGGCCGCGAGGGATTTGGTCTGGAGAGAGTGTCATTCCGGGTCGAGCCCGGTTCATTCATCGGCATCGTGGGGCCGAGCGGCGGCGGCAAGAGTACCATTATCGATCTCCTGCTCCGCTTCTACGAACCTCACTCCGGCGTGATCCGCGTTGACGGTGGGGACATTACGTCGCTGCCGCTCCCGCACCTGCGCGGGATGATCGGCCTTGTGCCGCAGGACGTTTTCCTCTGGAACGACAGCATCTATGCAAATCTCGTGTACCCCAACCGTGAGTTACCGCGAGAAGCAGTTACCGAGGCAGCCACAGCGGCGCAGCTTCACGAATTCGTAGAAACGCTGCCGGAGGGCTACGACACGCGTGTCGGCGAGCGCGGCGTGGCGCTTTCGGGTGGAGAACGCCAACGTCTGGCGCTGTGCCGGGCCATCCTGGAACAGCCGCGCATCCTCTTGCTGGACGAGGCAACGTCCGCCCTGGACGCGCTCACCGATCAGAAAGTACGTGCCGCCCTGGAGACGGCGCGGCGCGGACGCACCACAATGGTGGTGGCGCACAGACTGATCACGGTGATACATGCCGACAAGATTTTGGTGCTCGATCAGGGGAGACTGGTGCAAGAAGGCAGTCCCCAAGCGCTGCTCGCGCAACCGGGCCTCTTTCGCGATCTCTACGAGGCGCAGAAGCTGTGAAGGCCGAGAAGCAACCCAAAATCTCCTGACTTTCACTGAGTACCAGTGAAGGATGTGAGGTCTCAACTGCAAGGATATGTAGTAGGGGCTAGTCTCCAGGTACCAGCGGACTCGCTGCAAGTCAAAGACTAGAGAGTATTCTTCGTAATACTCTGAAGCAAACTCCTGTTTGACACGGTAATGTTGAAAGTATCATCTATACATCATTACACTAAGTGTAATGATGTATAGACAGATTCTACACTTCTAAGATATAGTTGGTGAGAGATGGATGTGCGCTATGAAGACAGCGAATTGGAAAGACTGGAGTTTGAGCCATCCTTCAAAGGAAGATGGTCTCAGGCCGTTGTTAAGGCGTTTCGTAAGCGCATGCAAGCCATTAGAGCAGCAACTGACGAGCGCGTATTCTACCAGATGAAGTCATTTCACTTCGAGAGACTAAGAGGTGCACGCAGACACCAGCACTCAATGAGATTGAATAACCAATTCAGGCTCATAGTGGAGTACGAGGGCGAGTCGCCAAATAAAACCATCGTGGTTATATCAATCGAAGATTATCACTGAGCGTGAATTGAGAAACGGAAGGAGAGCGAGATGCCTAAAGGAATGGTAGCGGAGGCATTTCCCCCCGGAGAGTTTGTACGGGAAGAGTTGGAGGCTCGCGGTTGGACGCAGGCTGACTTGGCGTACATCATGGGGCGTCCTGCTCGAGTAGTAAGTGAAGTCGTCGCCGGAAAGCGGAGCGTTTCACCACAGACTGCAAATGAGCTAGGGGAAGCATTCGGTACAGACGCGCAGTTTTGGCTGAACTTAGAATCATCCTATCGACTCTATAGACTTGCGCAGTCAGGAGACGACGAGGACAATGTTCCCCGCCGGGCAAGACTGTTGTCCAAGGCTCCCATAAATCAAATCGTGAAGCGCAATTGGATTAAGGGCTCCAGCAATCTAGACGTACTCGAGAGTAACGTCTGCGACTTCCTGGAAATCTCAACGATGGATCATGACCCCTTATTTTTTGACCATGCGGCAAGGAAGTCCAGCTCATACAGAGACATCTCGGCAGGGCAACTGGCATGGCTCTTTCGGGCAAAGCACCTCGCCAAAGCCATGGACGTAGGTCTCTTCGATTGTAGCCAGGTGAGCAAGGCAATCAATTCCCTGCGTGGTCTCGCCCACAGTAGTGAAGAGGTCCGACATGTTCCGAAAGTGCTAAATGACTCCGGCATACGGTTTCTCATAATAGAGGTCTTGCCTGGAACACGAATTGACGGCGCTTGCTTTTGGCTGAATCAAGAGTCTCCCGTGATAGCGCTGTCTCTTCGTTACGACCGCATCGATTACTTTTGGCACACCATTATGCACGAACTTGGGCACATCAAGAGAGGTGACGGCATTAGGAACCAATTCACTACTCTAGATGTGGACTTAGTTGGCAACCAGCCTGATTCAGTTGAACAGAGGCCCAAGCACGAAATTGCAGCGGACTCATTGGCTGTGAACTGGCTGGTGCCACAAGTCGAACTGGAGGAATTCATAAAGCGAATTAGGCCACGCTACTCTAAATTGCGACTCAGAAAATTTGCAGAATCAATTAGTGTTCACCCAGGCATCGTAGTCGGCCAACTTCAGCACAGAGGAGAAATAGGGTATTCCGCCAATCGGGAAATGCTAGTAAGGGTTCGCAATGACATCTCAGAATACGCTCTAACTGATGGATGGGGTGCCACTCTGCCAGCGAGCATTTAGACTGCTTAGCGTGTCAAGTCATTTTGCAAACTACGGCACAAGCAAGAGGCTATCGTGCCGCCAAAGGAGGTCGAAATTCCTCGTCCGCAGCCACACAAGTGCAACTGAAGCACATTGTCTGACTAATCGCCGCTACCTCCACTGCCGCCAACCCGCCGTAAGCACTTGTGATATGCAGCAACTGGCTTAGTTTGCGTTTGCCGCTGCTCAGGAGTCCCGCGTATAATCGCCACAGGAACCCCACCCCTTCACGTGACTTGAAAAGCCGCTTCCCATGCGCGTACTCATTACCGGAATTTCCGGCTTTGCGGGCAGCCACTTGGCGGATACGTGTGTGGCACAGGGCGCTGAGGTGTGGGGTTTAACGCAGACGCCGGGGCCGCAGCCAAATCTCGCGCATCTCGGCGAGCGCATCAGTCTCTTTACCGCGAATATCACCGATGAAGCCGGCATGCACGCCGCGCTTGCGGCGATTAAACCCGATCGTATCTTTCATCTCGCGGCCCAGGCGCATGTGCCGACCGCGTGGAGCAATCCGGCCGGGACCCTCACCACCAATATCCTGGGTCAATTGAACGTAATCTTGGCGCTGCAGCAGCACGTACCGGAGGCGCGGCTGCTCGCAGTAAGTTCGAGCAACGTCTACGGTATGGTGGAGGAGAAAGACCTGCCCGTAAACGAAACGGCGCCGTTCCGTCCGGCCGACCCTTACGCGGTGAGCAAGGTCGGGCAGGACATGCTGGCGTTGCAGTATTGGCAAAGTCACGGCCTCCACATCGTGCGGGTGCGGCCGTTCAACCACATCGGGCCCCGCCAAACACCGGACTTCGTGATTGCCCGCTTTGCGCGGGAATTGGCGCGGATGGAGGCGGGCATTGTCCCACCGCTGCTGAAGGTGGGCAATATGAGCGCCAAGCGCGACTTCACCGACGTGCGCGACGTAGCGCGGGCTTATTGGCTTGCGTTGGAAAAAGGGACGCCCGGCGCAGTGTACACTATCGGTTCCGGCGCCGCCCGCTCCATTGACGAGATGCTGCAGATCATGTTGAGTCTTACTCAAGTGGACATAACAGTAGAATCCGATCCGGCGCTTTTGCGCCCGGGCGACCTGCCGGTCCTCCAAGCGGACCCAAGCGCCGTCCAAGCGCAGACGGGGTGGCGGGCCGCCATTCCCTTGGAACAGACCTTAGAGGATACCCTGGACTACTGGCGGGGCCAGATACGCGCCGCATGCTAGCAGCATGCAATTGGGTTTGGCGAATTACCGAACTCCGCGTCTTTCCCTCTCCTGGGGGCGAGGGTTAGAGCCTGCCCCGTACGTGATGCGGGGGTGAGGGCGACTCTTCATCCGTGTAACATTTAGGTGAGCGGGAACTCGCCCGGCACTACCGCAGTATCCTGATAACTACGCTGCCGCTGACAAGGAGCAACCAAACCGGCATGGATTCCTCACCGATAAAGTTCGGCACCGACGGTTGGCGCGCGATTGTCGGCGCCGACTACACTGTCGCCAACGTACGCCTGCTCACCCAGGCGGTAGCGCAATACTGGCTGGCAGCACACCCGGCAGAGGCGGAACGCGGCTTTGTCGTCGCCTACGACACCCGCTACAACGCCGAGATGTTTGCCGCGGCGGCAGCCGAGGTGCTGGCCGGCAACGGCATTCCCGTCGCGCTTACCGCCGTGCCCACGCCCACGCCGGTCTTCTCTCATGCCATCGTCAACCGGCAGGCCGGCGGCGGCATCACGCTGACGGCGAGCCATAACCCCTTCGACTACCAGGGGTATAAGGTACGGTCCGGCTACGGCGGCGCGACGCCGCCGGAAGAACTGGCAGAGATAGAGACGATTCTCGACGACCTGCACTCCCGCGACGTGCGTGCCCTCTCTCTCGCGCAGGCGCAGCAGCAGGGGCTGTGCGAGCAGTTCGATCCCGCGCCGGCGTATCTAGCGCACATTGGCCGGTTGCTCGATCTCGAGGGGCTGCGCGCCTGGGATGGCACGCTGGTGGTGGACGCCATGTACGGGGCCGGCCGGGACTGGTTCAGCAACATACTCCAGGGCGGCTCCCTGCTCGTCTACGATATTCACAATGAGCGCAATCCCATGTTCCCCGGTTTGCACAATCCTGAGCCCATTCCCGGCAACCTGTACAACCTCTTCGGTATCGTGCGCCAATTGGGTGCGCAGTTGGGTCTGGCCAACGACGGCGACGCCGACCGCCTGGGCGCGTGCGACGAGAACGGCGAATTTCTCAATCAGCTCACTGTCATTTCGCTGCTGGCGCTCTATCTGTTGGAGGTGCGCGGCCAGCGCGGGCCGCTAGTCAAAACCTTCACCTCCAGCACCATGCTCAACCGCCTTGGCGAAATCTTCGACGTGCCGGTGCACGAAACGCCGGTGGGCTTCAAGTACGTCGCGCCAAAGATGCTGGAAACCAATGCGCTGCTGGGGGGCGAGGAGAGCGGCGGCTACGCCTTTCGCGGCCATGTGCCCGAGCGCGACGGCATTTTGGCGGGGCTCTTCCTGCTGGACTACGTGGTGCAATCCGGCCGCACGCCCACGGAGTTGGTGGAGCGCTTGTTCGACAAAGTGGGGCCGCATTTTTATGACCGCCTTGACCTGGACTTTCCGCCTGAAGAGCGTGCGCCCATTACGGCGCGCATGCACACGCACGCGCCTACCAAACTCGCTGCTAGCGAGGTCGTAGAAAGCCGCACGCAAGACGGGTTTCATTACACCCTGCAGGGCGGCGCCTGGGTGTGCGTGCGCTTCTCCGGCACGGAACCGATCATGCGCATTTACGCCGAGGCCGGCAGTGACGAACAGGTGCAGGCCCTCATCCAAGCCGCGCGGGCGCTGGCGGGAGTGTGAGAGGTAGGCGTCGGAGCCAAGTCAATTCGAGGAGCAAAGCGACGAGGAATCTCAAGTGCCGGCACTCTAGATTCCGCGAACATTGTTCGACGCTTCGCTCGGAATGACAGTCCAAGGCGTATGTGGGATGGAGATCGTATGGCAGACACCCCGCAGGGCTACTTCATAACGCTTGAGGGCGTGGAGGGCTCCGGCAAGACCACTCAGGTAGAGCGGCTGGCCGGTAGCCTGCAAGCGTCCGGACGCACGGTGGCAACCACGCGCGAGCCGGGGGGCACACGCATCAGCGACCGCATTCGCGCCGTGGTGCTCGACCGGGAAAACGTAGAGATCCATCCGCATACCGAGGCGCTGCTCATGTGCGCCGCCCGCGCCCAACTCGTTAATGAGGTCATTCGACCCTCTCTCGCACGTGGAGAGGTAGTCATCTGCGATCGCTACAGCGATTCGACCTTTGCGTATCAGGGCTATGGCCGCGGTCAAGACCTGGCGACGCTGCGTACGCTCAATCATTTCGCCACCGGCGGCCTCGTGCCTGACCTCACGCTCCTGCTCGATCTGCCTGCGGAGATGGGGTTGGAACGGCGCCTGGGACCGGGCAGCGCGGCCACAGCGTCCAACCGCATGGACCGCCTCGACCTGGCGTTTCATCAACGAGTTGCCGCCGGCTTTCACTCTCTCGCTCAAGCGGAACCCGACCGCTGGCGCGTAGTGGACGCGACCCTTGGTATCGAGGACTTAGCCGCAGCAATTTGGGGGATTACTGCCCAGTTTTTGAATATTTCGTGATAGAGTCAACGCAGGAGGGTTCCGAGACTCATGGCGGCTGTTCCTTCTCCTCGGGGAGAGGGTTAGGGTGAGGGGTCGGACGTCCCTGGTAGCCGAAAGGCACTTTCGACGCGACCTAATCCTCTCTATTGGCGGCTGAATAGAGAAGATGGATTCCGCTTGCGCGGGGAATGACGGATGAAGACACCGTTCTATTTGGGGCAAAGGAGAAGAACCTCATGAGCGAGGAAGCCATTCGCGTTAACGGTGTCAGCTATGCCTATGGCGACGTGAAGGCGGTGGACAACGTCAGCTTTAGTGTCGCCCAGGGTGAGGTGTTGGGTTTCCTGGGACCCGAACGGCGCGGGCAAGTCCACCACCATCAAGCTGCTCAC
>CATQHC010000004.1 GCA_958295775.1 Chloroflexota bacterium | reverse complement strand
TGTGGAAGTTTGAATAAAGGGGACAGCCTCATCTGTGTTGCCTGCGGGCACCCGCTAGAGTCGCTACGATCCGCAATCGGTACTCCGCTTCAGTCCGCCAAGCCGCATCGCCTGATGATATTCATCGATGCGGCGAACATCGAAAGACAGGCCCGCGACATCGGCATCATGCGCGTGCCGTGGCACCTGATACGAGACCAGCTCCGAGGAGAAGATACGCTCGTCGGAGCGTATTATTATACAGGCACTGACCTGCGCGTGGAAGGATTTCGCCAGCAGCTCGACTATCTTGTAACCCACGGCTTTCGTGTTGTGCACAAGCGGTCGAAAGAGCTGCCGGGCGGAGGTTACAAAGGCAATCTGGACATCGAGATGTCGCTGGACATGCTCGACTTCGTCGGGTTCTATGACAAAGCGCTCGCGCTGACCGGCGATGGCGACTTCATCCCGGTGTTTTCGCGGTTGCGCGACCGCGGCGTCCAAGTGATGGTCGGGAACTTTGGCGTGGGCAGCGATCCGGGCCTGAAGCTCGTTGCCGACGGTTTCATCAATCTGGGGCTGCTGCTCTCGCTTGTTATCGAGCGTGAAAAGGTCCGGACGGAGAAGATGCAGTTCGATCAACCGGAATTGCCGCTCGGCCAGACGCTCGATACGCACGTGGACCGCAACATGCTCGCGTCCCGCCTCTATAGCCTGGGCCGCAACGCTCTGGAGCGCAACGAGCTGTCGCAGGCGCTGAATCACTTTTCCCAAGCCGTAAGTTTGATGCCGCATCAGGCGCGCTACCGTCACCGGCTCGCGCTCAGCTTGGCCGAGTTAGGGCGGTATGCGGATGCGGCAAATGAACTCGAAGACCTCCTGCGGCAGGAGGACGACGCGGAAGTCTACTACGACCTCGGCCAGGTCTACGAAAAGCTCGGCGCTGTGGATAAGGCGCTTGAGGCCTATACTCGCTGCGGTAATTTGGATGACCGCTACAAGGACGTACAATCCCGCAAGCAAGAGCTAGAACGCGCGGCCAAGAGCAGTAACGGCCAAGCCACCAGCCAGCGGGGGCGCGGAACGCGGCCGCGACAGACATCTGGGTCGGCCCGCCAGCCTCGCGTCGCATCATCCGAGGCCCGTACCGACACTCGTGGAACTGCTGATTCCGCCGCTCGCGAATCCAGTGCGCCGAAACGACAGAAGCCTGAACCGAGTAGGGATGTTGCCGCTAAGGAATCCACGGAGAAACCTGCGGCGGCTTCTGCGGCAGCAGCGACTTCTGCGGCAGCAGCGGATTCTACGGCAGCAACGGCTGCTGCAGTGGCGCCGTCCTCAGTGTCCGAGGGGATGGCGCAGGCGTTCAGGCAGATGCTGCAAGGTGAGCACAAAGAGTCGCTGTCCGCGCTGGAGCAAGCGGCGCGGCTAGATTCGGAAAACCTTGAGGTCGCCCTCGCCCTCGCACAGCAACTTGCAGTCTCCGGCGAGCACACACGCGCAGCCATGATGGCGGAGCAACTCGTACTGGATAATCCCGAGAACTACCTGCCGGTAGCCGTGCTGGGCCGTATTTGCTACGAGCGCGGCAAGTTCAAGGACGCCCTGGAGCAATACACGCAAGCGCTTGAACTGGCAAAACAGGCTGAAGATGTGCCGGCGCAGGCGTTCCTCTGCCGGATGCTCGTTTGGACGAATTTGGAATCCGGTGATGAGGGCGCAGCCCTGGCGGCTGGTGAAGCGGGTCGCGCAGCGGCGCCGGAGGACCAGCAACTGCGCCGTCTGGTCGACCGCATGAAGGGACTCAAGACGGAATCTTCATCCGCCCCTGCGTCAGCCGATGACGAAGCAACGGGCGCAGCGGTAGTTGCTGCGGATTCGCTTGGCGAGGAAACTGCCGAGCCGGTAGCGGTAGCGGCGAGCGTCCGCGCGGAGTAGAGGTCTGCACGTTTTCGGGAATCAGGATCGCGTGGGCAGGCGGCCGGCGCAACGAATCTGGCAAGTCGCCGCCCCCGGTCGGCCGCACTTGGCCGGCCGCCAGCCCGCGTTCGGCCCTACCATCAAACCTATGCTCTTTTGCGGGTTTCCCTTTTGAGAGTTGATGGGATTGGGCTTGCACCGGACGGATACGCGCGCCACCCGACGTACTCACGCCCAAAGCGATTCCTCGATAAGCCATTCTTGAGGAGCCCTTCGGCAAGCTCCGGATAGACACCGAGATGCGGTGTTTAGAGGGCGTAGATTTCGCCAGTTTGACGAAGTCAGCGATCCTTGTTCGACGCTGCCCTCGGTACAAGCAAGCAACGCAGCCCCGCGCAGCAATCAAGTCCGGGTCTACTAAGCCCTTCCCCATTTACTCTTGCGAATCGGACAACGCGGCCAGTATAATGTTAACTAAGTGAATTAGTTAACATTAGTTACCCAGCTACTTGGCAACAGACTATGCGAATTTCGATGAAAGCGGACTATGCGGTCCGGGCCGTGGTTGACTTGGGGCATCGCTACGGTCAAGGACTCGTGCAGAGCGCGGAGATCGCGCAGCGGCAGTTCATCCCCGAAGCTTACTTGGACCAGTTGCTTACGGCAATGCGCAAGGCCGGCATCGTGCGCAGCATTCGCGGTCCGCAAGGCGGGCACGAACTGGCGCGTCCACCGGACCAGATTACGATGGAATTGGTAGTCACCACGCTCGAAGGGCCGTTCACGCCGGTCGAGTGTCTTGAGAATGTCCCGTTTTGCGTATTGGTGCCCGGCTGTGGGCAGCGTGAAGTGTGGCAGGAGGTGCAGGAGGCGGTGCAATCCATCTTGACCCGCCACACCATTGCGGATTTGGTCGCCCGGGAGAAAGAACGGCGAGAACGCATCGTATACTATATCTAATGACTACAGACACGAATGGATGAAGGAGGAACGTATGAAGAACGTCGCGAAGCGGCGCAGCCTATTCACACCGGAGCAAGTACAGCGTTACAGCAGGCACATAATCCTGTCAGAGGTCGGCCCCATCGGACAACGGAAACTGATGAGCGCCAAGGTGTTGCTCCTGGGCGCGGGGGGCTTGGGCTCGCCCGCGGCGCTCTACCTGGCTGCGGCCGGTGTGGGCACTTTGGGGATCGTGGACTTCGACGAAGTAGACCTGAGCAACCTGCAGCGCCAGATTCTCCACGGCCACTCAGACGTCGGCCGGCCCAAGGTAGCCTCTGCCACGGACCGTCTGCGCGAGGTGAACCCGGACGTGAACGTGGTGGCGCACACCGAACATCTCAACTCCGATAACGTGATGGACGTCTTTGCCGGCTACGATGTGATCGTTGACGGCACGGACAACTTTCCTACACGGTATCTGGTCAATGATGCGGCGCTCTTCTTGAATAAGCCGGTGGTTCACGGGAGTATTTTCCGGTTTGAAGGGCAGGCAACGGTATTCGAACCTGGCAAAGGCTGCTACCGCTGCCTTTACCCTGAGCCGCCGCCGCCGGAAATGGCGCCTTCCTGCTCTGAAGCCGGTGTGTTGGGCGTCTTGCCCGGCATTGTTGGCTCAATTCAGGCAGTGGAGACGGCAAAAGTGATCTTGGGCATTGGCGATACGCTGGCCAACCGCCTGCTGCTCTTTGACGCCTTGGCGCTGACGTTCCATGAAGTCAAGTTGCGGCGCGATCCCGCTTGCCCGGTCTGCGGCGACAACCCGACCATCACCGAGTTGATCGACTACGAGGCGTTCTGCGGCATGCCGGCAGTGGAGCAGACGTTGGACGTAACCTCCGGCACGGTTTCGTAGCAAGCGGAGACACACGTTGATCGGTTGCCGGGAGGACATCGGCGCATGCCTGCAGAAGCGGTGCTGCACATTCTGTCCCACGCCGACAATTCAGAGGCGTGGGCTGTGATCGAAGCCGACTGCCGCGAGCGCCCGGTTACGGTGCTCCTGCTGCGCCAGGCCGTGCTTTGCCCACCCCACGAGCGCGCTGCGGTAGTGGCGTCACGCGCCGATTGTGAGAAGCACGGAGCCGTGCACCGGCACAAGACCGTGGACTACGTGGAAATCCTGCAACTCATCGACGAACACGAGGACATCAGGCGCTGGTGACCCATGCTCACGCTTAGCAGGCGGCAGCTTGAAGAAATGATTGCCCACGTCCGCGCGGAGGCGCCCAATGAAGGCTGTGGCATGCTGGGCGGCCGGGATGGTACCGTGTTGGCGGTCTTTCCGGCCCGGAACGAGGCCGCAAGCCCCATTCGCTTTGCGATCCATCATGAAGATCTGTTGCGGATCGTGCGCACAGTGGAGTTCGAACGGGGCTGGCAGATCGTCGGCATCTTCCATTCGCATGTCGCCTCGCGCGCCTATCCTTCCGCGACGGACGTGGCGGAGGCCGAGTTTGACATGGGTAATGGCGAAACGGTAGAGCGGTATCCCGGCGCAGTGCACGTGGTCATCTCGCTGGCCGACCCGGAGCAACCCGACGTGCGCGGGTATACAATTAGGAATGGTGAGATCATGGTAGTGCCGCTAGAAGTAGCGCCAGAGGATGCAGCCGTTCCCAAAGAAGCCGAATGAAGCCTGGCGCCCCAGAGAAGAGTTGGAAGCACGCAGGACGGCAAGATGCTCTTGCGTTGCGCGCGCGTGCCGGGGCAGTCGCCGACCCAATGCTGTGCGGCGCGAGGTAGTAAGATCAGGCGCTCAGCGAATACAATGGGAGGTGCGCCCAGCATGGCAGGCGCTGAACTCTTTGTGGACTCAGACACGAGAGATATTCTACTGAGCCGCGACATGAACCTAGTGCGCGTGGAGGCTAATGGATGAACACGCTAGACCAGAACGAAAAGTACGAACATCTGAAACAACTCATTGGGGGCATGGGGCGGACGCTCATTGCCTTCTCCGGCGGCGTAGACAGCACCTTCTTGGCGAAGGTGGCCTATGGAGTGTTGGGACAGGACGCGGTGGCGATAACGGCGCTCTCCCCAACGTACCCTGCGACCGAATTGGAAGAGGCAAAGCTCTATGCGGCGGAAATTGGCATCGAGCATCGCCTGATCGAAACCCACGAACTTGAAAAGGAAGAGTACGCCGTCAACAACCCCGATCGCTGCTTCCACTGCAAGAAGGAACTATTCACTGAAATGCAGATCATTGCGCAGGACGAGGGGTTCGATACGATTGTCTACGGCGGCATCATGGACGACCTCGGTGATCACCGCCCGGGCATGGAGGCAGCGGAGCTGCTCAGCGCCCGCGCGCCACTGCTGGAGGCGGAACTTCAGAAGAGTGAGATCCGGCAGCTTTCGCAGGAGCTTGATCTGCCGACGTGGGACAAGCCCGGCGGCGCGTGCCTCGCTTCGCGTATACCGTACGGCATGCGCGTAACTCTGGAGAAGCTGCACCAGGTGGACCAAGCGGAGCTCTTTCTGCACAAGGTCGGATTCCGATTGGTGCGGGTGCGTCATCATGGCGACATCGCGCGCATCGAGGCGCCGCCCGCAGACCTGCCCCGGCTCTTCCAGGGCGAAGTTCATACGCGGATAGTCGCGGCGCTCAAAGAGATCGGCTTCAAGTACGTTGCCCTCGATATGCAGGGCTACCGTTCCGGCTCTTTGAACGAGACTCTCGCTTCCCACACGATTGTGCCGCTGCAAACGGTGTGAGCCGCGGGCATTCCATGAAACGGTGAGGAGACGGTTGCGGCTATGAATAGTGAACGTCGGATCGTATTCGTCTACAACGCCGATTCTCCGCTGCTCGCGCAGCTCAAGGACTACGTGCACAAGCTGGTGGCGCCGGACACGTATCCGTGTAGCCTGTGCCGGATCACGTATGGGAATCTCGGCATGAAGCGCGCCTGGCGGCGTTTCGCACAAGAATTGCCCCACGCCGCGGTCTTTCTCCATCGCGACGAACTGGCTGAGGCGTACCCGCACCTCATGGAGCTCGAGCTACCGGCGGTCTTCATGGATGAAGGCGGCGACATCACGCACTTGGTCGCGGCCGCCGACCTGGATCAGACGCTGGACGTCACAGCCCTGCAAGACTTGGTATTGGCAAGTCTCGTCGAACACGCGCCTGCGGCGGTGTAATCGAGTCAGGGAAACTGGAAAAAGTGGGAGAGACCGTCTCTGGTCGGGGTGCCCGGATTCGAACCGGGGACCTCTTGAACCCCATTCAAGCGCGCTACCAGGCTGCGCCACACCCCGTTGTCATGCCGGCATAGGTGCGCTTAGCCTCATCTGACGCGCGTCAGATACACACTGCGCACCCCGTGGCGGATTCCTCATCTACCCCAAGCTACGCGACAAACCGCCGTTGCCATGCTGCCTCCCCATTGTACCAGCGGGCAGTTTCCTCCTCAACGGCTGCAACAGGTAAAACAGCCGCCGCGATCCTTACACGATAGTGCGCAAAAGCCGAATAGCTAGCGCGCCGGTTCCGACTAGCATGATGAGGAAGCCGAAGAACGTCAACCCCAACGGCGCTCCGTGCAGCGCCGGCCCATAGAGAAAGACAACTACCGAACCAGCCATTAGGGGCAGCGATTCGCGTACGGCCAGACCCTTCAGGGTCTGGCCCATCACGCCAAGCGCGAAGATTGCCGCCAGTAACGCGCCGCCGCTTTGAAACAAGAGCGGGACACGATTGAGCGCGAGATCTGCGAACCGGTCGAGAAACGCTTGGTTAGCCGGTGACAGGCAGGTCGCGCCCGCCCCAACGCACGCCTGCGCGAGCTCCACGATGAGTGTTGCTTCCAGAGTGAAAATACCTGTGAGCAGTGCGGCCCCCGCGACTCCGAGGACTGTGGCGGCGTGCACAGCAAGGTGGGGTCGAGGCATCAGGGACCGCAGGGTGAGGATCACGCCAATGCCCAGCAGGCTGCCGCCGGCCATACCAAGGTGCACCCAGCGCCAGCGGGCGGCGTCGGCCGCGAGGGCTTGAATCTGCTCCGCTGGCGTGCCGCCAAAGCCGGGATGCAGGCCGGTATTGCTCAGCAAGAGAAAGCTGAGAGGAAAGAACACGAGGCAGAGCGCTTGCGGCGCCGCAGACCACCGTAGCATCATTGTTCCCGATAATGAAATAGCCGGCTTAAATGTGAAATACGCAGCTTCATGCGTGAGATGGACCCCACATCGCAGCCAGTCTTGCTATTGGGTTGGCAAGGAATAGAGAGTGAGTGAACGTCACCAAGCTAGCGGGAAGTAACCGGTAGAGTCAAATTGCGGTGAACGAAGCCGTCATGCGCTCCGGTGAAATTCAGTCTCTAGGCCCCTTTCCGCGAAAGCGATGTCAGCCTTGAGTGCGCTTGAGGGCAGGGTCGGTCGGGCGTTAACTTGGCGCTCCGGGTGGCCAAATATTATACTTGATAAATTGGAGCAACTAAGTCATAATACTGCTGATGAGGGTGAAGTCTTGGTGGGGATTCTCAAGCAGCGATGCGTTGGGAAGATGGCAGCGGGAGTTCCCAATGGGGGAGTCAGAGGAATTAGGACGACCGAGATTGCGTACGCTGGCAATTTTCAGTAAGGGGATGGCGTACGCGCGGCACGGCGAAGATGGATTCCCGCCCGCGCGGGAGTAACCGGCTAATCTTGCAATGACAGACGATCTTCGCATTGTTGCTGAACGGCTTTCCTTGAAAAACGATCGAGTATCGGAGTAATCATGAGCGCGAGTGTAGAGACACGCGGGGCAACCGGTCTGGGAAAGAGTATCGCAGCACGCCTTGCCTTGCGCATTGGTGTGGTGGCTGCGGTACTGCTCTTTCTTGCATTCCTCGCAATGACGAACGCTACCCTCGCCGTAATGTGGCTGTTCGGGTTGGCGTTTGGTGTCATTCTGCAGCGCAGCCGCTTATGCTTTGCTTCCGGCTTCCGCGACATCTTCCTCATGCATGACGCCGGGACGATGCGCGCGCTCGCCGTAGGCATCGGCATTGCCACGCTGGGTTTCTGGCTGGTGATGCAGATGATGGTGCCGAACCCTGGAACCGGCGCGTTGCCCGCGGCCGTGCACGTGATCCCAATTGGGTTGCACCTCGTGGTGGGCGGTGTCGCCTTTGGCTTTGGCATGGTGATTGCGGGCGGCTGTGTCTCGGGCACGATGTATCGCATCGGTGAGGGCTACGTGGCGTCGTGGGCGTCGCTGGCGGGCATCTTGGTCGGCCTGTACCTTTCTGCCCGGACGTGGAACTGGTGGTGGACGAACCACATCAGCGACATGCCGACGGTCTTCTTGCCCAGGTGGCTCGGCTACGGCGGCGCTGTGGCGCTCACACTGCTCGCCCTCGCGGGGCTCGTGCTCCTGAGCTACTGGTGGGAATACCGTTCCGGTCCCATGCCAAGCTTTCCCATCGGCAAGAAAGACGAGATGCCCGCGCTGGACCTGGGTACGAAGCTGCGGCAGGTGTATGGTTTGGTATTCGGCAAGGGCTGGCCGCTGGCAGTTGGCGCCATCGCGCTGGCGGTAGTGAACGTCTTCTTCTATATCTACGATCGGCCTTTGGGCGTCACCGGCGAATTATCGGCGTGGTCCGACCGCATCGCCAGCGGTCTCTTTCGCCTGCAAGCGCCGGCTTTGCTCGGCGCCGACGGTCTCGCCGGGTGCAATCTGACCGCAGGGGTTGGGTCATGGTGGACGAGCGAGGGCCTGTTTGTCGACGCCGGCTTGATTATTGGGGCGCTGGTGGCTGCCGTGCTCGCCAATGAGTTCAAGGTGCGGGTGCCGCCGGTAAAACGGCGCTACGTGCAATCGGCAATCGGCGGGATTTTCATGGGCTACGGCGCCGGGATCGCGGTGGGCTGTACTATCGGCGCATTCTTCTCCGCCATCCCATCATTGGGGCTCAATGGCTGGATATTTGGGCTCTCGTTGTTGCCGGGCGCCTATCTTGGCGTGCAGGCAATCAAGCGCATTCCTTAGCATAAACTTTCGCATACCCTGGGCAGAGGTGAAGAATCCCCTCTCCATGAGGAGACCTTTGCATAACCCTTGCCGAGGCGAGAAAGTCCCCTCTCCCGCCGGGAGAGGGTTAGGGTGAGGGGGGAATCCTCATAGAGAATCTCCGATCACGCTTGAGGATTCGAGTTGCGCACTGTTCTCCTAACGAGAGTACCGTGCGGCGAAGTCAACATGAGCAACCGGCATTGAGATGCTTTATGTGCCGCGGAAACTGCTAAGTCGCCATGCGGGTGTGCTACGATACCAATTGGATGTCTATTGAAGAAAATCTGACTGCACCGTTGACTGTAGAACCAGAAGGAGCGGTAGGCCATGAAGATCGACGTACGCGGTGAAATCTGCCCCTATCCCATGATGAAGACTTCTGAAGCGCTGAAGAAGCTCGAGGGCGACGAGACCCTAGAGGTGCTCACGGATCATGCGCCCGCCCTGGGCACGATTCCATGGGAAGCGGCAAAGAACGGCTACGAGACGACAATCGAAGGCGCTGCTGACTCAGAGTGGCGGTTGACCTTGAAGAAGTCCGAGAATGCCGCCAAGCCGCAGGAGCTCATTGCCAACTTGCAAGAGCAGCTCGCAGCGCTCAACGTATCGGAATAGACACACATTTCGCGGTTTTGCGTAGAGGTCGGTTCCAGGCCACGGCCACCGGCCTTTCTTGCTATTCTAAGCACCTGGGATCGGATGGCGTGCCGGTCGTTCGAGGACGAGATTAGTCAACAAACCGTAGCGCGGGGGCTTGTCCCCCGCCTCTTGGCGCCAAGCGTAATGCCAGTCTTTGGCAGAATACGTGACGCGGTGTGCGGCTGGCGATCCGACTCGTGGGCGCTCTTGGTCAAGGTCAACGGCCTCAGAATCTAGTGACCGGCGCCGCAGACCAGAATTGTCGTACTAAGGCCAATCTGGCAACTCCTTGAGAATAAGATGTTCCACGACCGGTCAGCTCGCTCGATTCCAGAACGCTCGACTCTGCGAAGAGGCGGGGGACAAGCCCCCGCGCTACAACTTGGCAGGTCTCGTGGTTGAGGAGTCTATGCAGCTTGAAAGTTAGCGAGGGGCGGTACGTATGACGTACGGGGTAGGCATCATCGGCGCAAGCCGTGTGAGCGACGGTCACGCGCGAGCCATCGCGGAAGTGCAGGAGACACAGTTGGTGGCAATCGCGGAGCCGCATGCACAACGCCGCGAGGCGTTCGCGGGCAAACACGCCTGCATTGGCTATACAAACCACGCCGAATTGCTGGCGGACCCGCACGTGGATATCGTCATGATCGGCCTGCCCCATTTCCTGCACACGGAGGTCGCGGTGGCGGCTTGTGCGGCAGGCAAGCATGTCTTTCTAGAAAAGCCCATGGCGATGACGGTCGCCGACTGCGACGCCATCAACGTGGCGGCAGAAGAAGCCGGTGTCAAATTGCTCGTGGCCCATACTGAGCACTTTCTCCCTGCCGGGCTTGCCGCCAGGCGGCTCATCGAAGCTGGACACTTGGGCACGGTTGTCTTTGCCACCGATACCTGGTACCGCACGTTCGATTTGGCCATCCGCCCGTCGTGGTTCTTGGACCGCGCCGAGGGCGGCGGCGGCATGTGGTACATGAACGGCGTGCACATGCTCGACCGCCTCACCTGGCTCATTGGCAGCCCGATCACGGCGGTGCGCGCCTGGGTGAGCAACCCGATGGTGGGCCAGAACTCCGACGATACGGGCCTGGCGTGGTTGGACTTTGCCAACGGCACCCACGCCACGCTGCACCACACCGGCTATCCCCAGGAAGGGCCGGAACGCAACGAGGTAGAGATCATCGGCGCCCAGGCGCGCATGAAGGTCGCCACCCGCGACGATCGACTCTGGCTCAGCGACGGTACGCAGTACGTCGAACAACCAATAGCCGGCGCCGATTCATTCACGCTAGAATTGGCCGGTCTCGTGCATGCAATCGAGACTAACGCTGCGCCGCCGGTGGACGGCCGCTGGGGGCGCTACATTGTCGCCGTAGCTTTGGCTTGCGAAGAATCCTCCCGCACCGGTGAAGTGGTGCACATCCCGCCGCACATTTTCGCCGATCTCGCGTCTTGGTAATGTTTCAGGCTCTTGAATCTCCAGAGCGTTGCAATTCCGCACTAGTACCCCCTCAATCAATCCCTTTAGAGGTGGTTTGACATTTGCGCTTATTTCGTCTGCATGATACTATTGCGCCGGTGAAATAATTACTATGCAGAAAACTACCGTACTACGCGTGCAGGTAGTGAAGGGATGTGTGTGGGGTCAATCCTGGTGCGCATCCGGCGCTCTGTTGCGTATTTGCTGCTTGGCTTGCTTATTGCCACAGTCGCGGTGGCGTCGGTGTTCGCCGCCGATTGCGAATTCGTCCTCGGTTTCAAGACCCTGCGCGACCTGGTGGGCCACGATATCGTCGGCGAGTGCTTGGAGAACGAGAAGTCCAGCGCCAATGGTGACAGCACCCAAGCCACCACCGGCGGTCTCCTGGTCTGGCGCAAGGCGGACAACCACACTGCTTTCACCGACGGCCACCATACCTGGATCAACGGTCCGGAAGGGCTGCAGCAGCGCTTGAACTCCGAGCGCTTTCCCTGGGAGCCGGACTATCTGTCCCTCGATGTCTTTGTCCTGTCACCCCTTGACCGCGGCACCGAGGGTGTAGTGCCCGCAACCCAGGAAGCTTCCCTATCAACCGAACTGCCTTACCCGCCTGCTCCGTGGGTGTCCATCCTCTCTTCAATAATAAGTGAGAACTATTACGCAAGTTCAAATCGAGAAGTCTTGTCGATCGATGGGAATGTCCTGTGGCCGGACTCAGTCACCGAGATAGAGTATGTTTTCGAAGGGGGTGGGGGAAACTTCACCTCGACAGAAGGAAGTTCGTTCACCAAGAACGTCGCAGTGTGTTTGCCGAGCGAGGGCGGTGCAAACAAGCCATTCCAACTGGTCGCGCGCGCGTTTGGCGATGGTGTGACGTATCGGGCCGAATATGGTCCCTGGAGTGCGAGTGCTACGCTGATTGTGATCTGTCCGGATAGCCTCCCGGAGACACCCCCGTCCACGTTACAACCGCAGCCCCTGCCCAATGCGCCTGTACCGTGGACGACCATCACCGCTCGGAGAATCGAAGCAAACTATCAGGCATGGTCGCCGGATTTAGGAGTCATATTGGTCGAGGCGAATTTCTTGTGGGCGGAGTCAGTCAGCAGGATTCGGTATTACTTTACGGTTAACGGCATTGGGGGATGGTCCGAATCGACAGCGGGAAGTTCTATTAACCATAGCATTGTAGTGTGTCTGCCGAGCGAAGCCGGTAATACCAAGGAAGTCCGACTGAGTGCCTGGGCCTATGGCGATGGTGTGACATACAACACCGACCATGCCAGCGGGTCTTCGGGTGACTATTTGCGAGTGGAGTGTCCGAGCGGTCCGCTTGCCACACCCACACCAACACCAACACCAACGCCAATTCCGGCGGACGGCCAATTGCCGCTGCCTCCGGTTATTTCTGCAACCATGAGCGCTCACCTCATTGAAGATGCCTATAATGCGTGGGATGGGAGAGATACAATCTTGATCAAGTGGGTATTCACGTGGCCGGAAGGGGTTGCCCAGATTGAGACTAGGGGAAACACTGGAATAGGCCACTGGACAGCGGATGGACGACCGCCAAGTATGCGCTCGAAAACGTGCTCTCGTCGTTTCGCCGGCCAATCTTGGAAAGCCTACCAGCATATGCGAACGTTTGGCGATGGTGTGAAATACCAGGCGGTATGGTCTGCCTGGAGTGCCGAGTCCAACGTCATTGTGAAGTGTCCGGGCCCACCGGCCTCAGTGCCAACACCGACACCAGTACCCACGCCCATACCGGTTGCTGGACCATTGCCTTTACCACCTGTCTTGTCGGTGTCAATTGGATCTGAAATAATCCCAGAGGCATATAGCGCGTGGGACGCGCACCGTCAGGTTGTAGTGGTAAAGTGGAATTTCTCGTGGCCTGCAGGCGTGGCTAAGTTAGAAACGAAAGGCGCTGCGGGAAGAGCCACATGGACAGTGGGGCAAACGCCACCAATGGCCTCTGCATTGTGCTATCCCAGCGATGCAGGCGGTAGTGCGTATGTCACTGTGGGCGTACGGTCGTTTGGCGACAGTGTGAAGTACCTGGCGACGTGGTCTGCCTGGAGCGAGAGTGGCACGAGTGTGACATGTCCTGGCCCGCCAGCATCAATAGCCACACCAACGCCGACGCCTGCACCCTCACCTACACCTACACCTACACCTACACCTACACCCATACCCACAGCAACGCCTACGGCGGTCCCGGGAGTAACGCCTACTCCGATACCCTTGCCACTGCCCCCGGCGCCACCTCTTTCCCTTAGGAGCCTAGAATGGAATCATCCTGACTATGTCCAAAATATTATGGTTGTTGCGGACACGGGATTCAGTCACGGCGTGCAGGCCATACACTTTAGTGGCAATCTGTTTGGCTCTGGGCATCGGCGCTGGAGGCAATCGACCACTGGCGGACTGGCGTCTAACGTAAGTGCGTTCACGTGCTCTCCCGCACAAGGCGGCCAGACCCTCAATTTCACGGTCTCCGCTGCGGCGCAAGGCGATGGCGTTGTCTATCGTGCCGAGAACGGCCCAAGCACCACGAGGACCATATCCGTTATTTGCCCTATCATCCCCGCACCCACACCTACGCCCACGCCAACGCCCACGCCAACGCCCACACCTACACCAACACCGACACCCACACCCAGTCCAACGCCCACACCAACGCCTACCCCCACGCCAACGCCTACCCCCACGCCAACGCCTACCCCCACGCCGGAGCCTTCCTCGTAACCCATAGTTCTTACGTCGACAAGCACGGCCCGTAGACGATCAGTGGGATCAACCATCGTGGCCTGTGAAGAGGCCACCCGCACCGGGGGGGGGGTGGTACACATTCCGCCGGAACTCTCCGCCGACCCGGTGTCGTGGCTGCTAACCCCCAACTACTCCACCGTGTGCGCGTCGATGTAGTCCCAGTTGATGTCCCAGCCCAGGCCGGGCGCTTGGGAGACGTGCACGTTGCCTGCGGCGTCCATGGGGTCGGTCTTGCCTTTTAGCCAGGGTTCGACTTCCTCATAGTCGACGTGGGGGTGCAGCAGGCCGCGCTCGTAGTACTTGCCGGGGTAGTTCATGGCGCAGAGCGTGTGCAGGTTGCCGGGCCCGCCGCCGTGCACCTCCATCTGCACGTTGAAGGCCTCGCACAGGTGGACGACCTTCATGAGGGGCGTGATGCCGCCCACGTCGCTCACGCCGCCCCGGCTGATGTCGGCCGCGCCGCGGGCGAGCCACTCGGCGCGCGTATACATCTTGCCGTCGGCGGTTTCCGGCCCGACCACGGGAATGTCGAGCTGGTCGGCCAGCCAGATGTACGACGACGTGCTGAACTCGTCCATGGGCTCCTCGAACCAGTAATAGCCCAGCTCTTCCAGCGCTCGGCCAATGGCGAGCGCGTCCGCGCGGCTGTAGAAATGGTAGCAATCGAGCATGAGGTCCATGTCGTCGCCGACGGCTTCACGCACGGCGGCGCAAGCGGCCACGTCCATCTTCGAGTCCGGCGCCCAGGCGATAGGCGGCATCCAGGTGTGCAGCTTGAAGGCCGGATAGCCCCGCTCCTTGCACTGCAACGCAAACTGCCCGTATTCTTCCGGCGTGCTCAGTCCGCCCGGAATCTCGTCGCCGCACATGGTGCTGGCATAGGCGGGCACTTTATCGCGTGTCGCGCCCAGCAGCTTGTAGACCGGCTGGCCCAAAGTTCGGCCCACCAGGTCCCAGATCGCCATGTCCACCGCGCCGAGCGCACGGTCGGTCAGGTCGCGGGACATGCGCTGCCAGTGGTGTAAGGTCTTCCAGATGCGCTCGCGATACATGGGGTCTTCGCCAATGATGGCGGGCTTGATGACACCCTCCAGCACGGCAGGGCTCGGCGCGCCAAAGCAATAGCCGGTAGCGCCTTCGTCCGTGACCACGGTGAGCAGCGACTGGGTAGCCTCGTGTTCAGAGCCGGGATGCGTGTGCCCCTCGGCATCCCGCACGATGCGGGAAGGATAGGTGAACGTGCGCACGTGCATGTCAACGATTTTCATGGGCAAAGAGTCCTAAAGGAGTCAAGAGGTCAGAACGGTCGAGAGGAGCACACTTGGGCAGCAACTGGAGTCATCTTCTGGCGTTAAGCCAGTACGAAGAATCTGCCAAGTCTTGGGCGTGTTGATTCTGTTCATCTCTGTCCGTAGATGCACTGGAAGGAAGAATTATCTCTGCGTGGTAAGGATTGCCGTCAGTGGGTGAAGCTACTGCCCGGCGACCCTCGCTGGCTGCGTCCTTTGCAACTACTATCAGCCAGCCGTAGAAAGTGCGACAGCGAGCGGAATCGCGTTTGTCGGCGACACTTGTCGCTTGTGTGATGCCCGCAAAACTCACTCTATCTACGGATATCTCAATCACACCTTCTCTTGGCAAGAAAGCGATGTGTTTAGAACGGGAATTCTTGTACCGCCTAGCGTTTCCTCTTGAAGATTCTCCTCTGCCAAGTTCTTCAGTTTCCTCTATACCACCTAGAGCTTCCATTTAGTACTAGATGCTCTCGCCTTTCAAGTCCAGTAGTGCTTCCATTATGAAGCTGTCTGATAGGGTACCTGCAGTTTCGAATCTCTTGCGTCTGCGACCGCTGTTGACATTTACTAAGCACAAGGCTCCCCCCGAAGACTCACAAAGAACAATCACCGATTTTCTTGGAGCCAATGCGCGAATAGCAATCTCAGCGTCCGGTGTAGGATACACTTCAAAGCGTTGAGGCGATATGTCGTACATTTCCCTCAACATACGCTCGGCATTATGCAAAGCTAGATTGGAGGGTGCCTCATATCCATCTTCTAAGGCCTCAATAGAGGAATTCTTCAACTCATCAAGGGCATCAAGCAATTCCTTGGGGAGTACATGTTCCCTGATGTACTTTTCAAGCTTGTATGGTGGAATTCGACTTAGGAACGAAGCAAGCAAAATGTCGTTTTGCTTCAATCTAGGGTGGAATGGGTCAGTCAAAGAGAACTGGGTTGTTATATCATTTGAATCCTGTTTGCCAATCGCCTGGTTGCACGCTTTGTATGGCCTATGCTTCAATTCCAGTGCCAAAGATAACGCCTCTTTGGAGCCGGAATTAGACCGCGCCTGAGTTTCGAAGTAAAAGACTGTAGGCCTATGGGGATTCGCCGATATTGGAGCTAGAACACCTTCAGGCATGATTGGACTCCTCATCCAGTCGTTTCAAAAAGCTATGGGCTTGATCCCAGACTTCTTGAAGGATTTCCTCGATGTCGCCCATTTCTGGTAAATGTTGTTCGCTTCTGTAGCGTGCTACGGAGAGAAATACTGTATTTGTTTCTTCGCTACCAAACCGCGGCTCCACAGTGATCACCCACTGTTTTTCTTCCTCAGCGAATGTCACTCGGCAGCTCCCACCCTTCAACACCCATCCTGCATGAGCTTGAAGGCTAGAAACTATCATCTTGTTTGCTAAGTATTCGGTTGCTGGCAGGCCAGAATCTTGATCATAAATCAAGTCAACTCTGCACACACATCCCTGCAAATGCTGTTCACTCAGGTTTGTGTTTTCAATTGCGTGTCTTACTACTTCCGCAAATCTACTGAGGTTGTCTCTTTCAGGATATTCTATACCCGTCAAAGTTTGAACCAACGGGGTTATGTCAGTTTCAATCAGTATCCTTTCTCTGCCCAGAGCAATCCGTTTACCCAAATTAAATGCACCCCTGTCTGTGACAACAACGTCAGAACCGACCACGCCTCTAAATGCTTCAATCTCCTCCGGGATTCCGAGCAGCATTACACCGCCTAGCGCTAAGTCAATTTTCAAGACATCTTGTATTGACGTTGCCACTACCTACACTCCTGTATAGACAAATTCAAGTGAAAGCAAATACTACCACACTCCTAACACTCGTTCAATATGCCTTAAGTAAGTTCGGCAGTAAGCTGCTTATCAACTAGAGTGCATTCTGCCTGCGAGTATATTGAGCAATTGGCACTGATCAGTATTGATTTCTTCATTTCTCCCTCATGATACTATAGGGCACACTGACGGCGATAACGAATGTTGTAAGAAATAGAAAGCGAGGCTTGTTTGCCGTGGCAAAGCTAGCCATCAACGGTGGGCCGAAACTGCGCCAAGCGGGGTTTTCCGGCTGGCCGCAGGTTGGAGAAGAGACGATTGACGCGGTTACCGATGTGCTGCGCAGCGGCCGCTGGAACCGGCGGCGTGACGGCACACGCACGGCGGAATTCGAGCGGCAATTTGCGCGCTACCACGATTGCGAATACGGCCTTTGTGTGAGCAGCGGCACCGCGGCGCTCGAGGTGGCCGTGCGGGCGGCGGGCGTCGAGATTGGCGATGAAGTCATCGTCCCGCCGTACTCGTTTATGGCGACGGCCAGCGCGCCGCTGCAGGTGGGCGCCGTGCCGGTCTTCGTGGACATCGATCCGGAGACCTACAACCTCAATCCCGCGCTTATCGAAGACCACATCACGGAGAAAACCCGCGCCATCATTGCCGTGCACTTCGGCGGCCTGCCTGCCGATATGGAGGCCATCAATGCTATTGCCCGCAAGCACAACCTACTCGTGCTCGAAGACTGCGCCCACGCCCATGGCGGCATGCACGCCCAGGGCAAACTAGGTTCGCTGGGCGACGCGGCCGGTTGGAGCTTTCAGGCAGGCAAGAACCTCACGAGCGGCGAGGGCGGTTGCGTGACAACGAATGACGAGGATACCTACAAGCGCTCGGTCTATGCCCACGACTTCTGGCGCTCGCACGTGGAACTTGATGATGACATTTACAACGATCCCATCGACACGCAGTTTCCGGTGCTCTCCTGGAATTACCGCATGACCGAGATCATGGGCGCGATCCTGCATTCTCAGTTCCCCAATTTGGAGGGATGGGCGGCGCGTAGACACGAGAATTTCACCTACCTCGCCTCGCGTTTGGCTGAGATCGAGGGCCTGGGTAACGTGCGCGTCGATCCTTTCGTCAAACGCAACGCGCTCCATATTTTCCTCTTCAAGTATTTGAATGCTGAAGAATTCGCGGGCGCGCCGCGCGAGCTGGTGTCCAAGGCCGTGAATGCTGAGGGCATTCCCTGCAGCCCCGGCTATGTGCGCCCCCTGCACAAGCATCCGCTATTCCAGGACGCGCTGCACGGGTCGCTGCGCAGCGGCTTTCCGCTCACAAGCCACTACTACGGTCGTGAGATGGACTACCGCCAGGTGGAGTGCCCCGAGGCCGAACGCCTCTGCCGCGAGGAAAGCCTCTGGATCGGCCAAGCTGCCTTCCTGGGCACCGAACAAGACATGGACGACATCGCTGATGCCTTCGTAAAGGTGAAAGAAAACGCGGCGGAACTGCGGTCGCTGGCGGCGGTGAATTAGCTACAGTGATCCCAAAGGAACTAGCGCTATTTGCTCCTCCGTTCATGCTTCAACAAGGACCTGGCTTAGCTACTTCAACTTGGGGGATTGAGAACACGATCCGATTTCACCTGGGCAAGCTCCAAAGGGCGCGGCAAGACACTTCCGTTTGCCCTGAGCCTAGTCGAAGGGTGAAGGGAAGCGGAGCCTTGTGACTGAAGTGGATTTGCGTTTGAGGAAAAATGAATGACTTTTGAAAGTGCGACTACAATTCTCCCGCCGTTGTGTTGCTACGATCCGCAGGCAGCCCCCTTTGGCCGATACGTGCTGGAGATTCTCTATGCCGAGGGCTTGACCGGCGCGGAGGAACAGAACGTGCGGGAGACGCCGCTGGAGGCCGGTGCGCTTGCAGTCAGGCAGGCGGTGATTGTCGCGCCGTGCGGCGAGGAAACCGGCGCGGAAGCTGCGGCGCTGGAGGCGTTGCGGCACGGCACGCCGGTGGTCTTCTTGCGGCCGTCGGAGAACACCGCCGCTGCGCTCGGCATTGCCGACAAACAGCGGCGCACGGCCAATGATGCCTATATCGCGCCGGAGCGCGACCATCCGCTCTGGTTTGCGTCTGTTGGAGACTTTCTGCAATTCCACGGCACGGCGGACATGTATGGCGAGTATGGCGGCCGCGAACGCGTGCTCGCCTGGATCGCCGGACGCGATTGGGAGCTGCCCTATCCGGCAATTGTCACGGGCACGTACGGCGCGGGGCGCTTCGCAGTATTCACGTACGATCTGGCAACGTCTACGGTGCTTTTCCACCAGGGCCGCCGCGAGCAGGCAAGCACCGGCCCAGACCCGGATGCTGACGGCGACGGCCTGTATTGCCCAAGCGATCTCTTCATCGGGTACCGCGACCGCACATTGCTTGATCTCCCGCAGTCCGACCTGCAGCAGCAACTGCTCGTTAGGATTCTTGAGTGGGCGAGCGCGTCCCACGCGCCGCTGGCAAGACTCTGGTACTACCCGGATGCCGCACCGGCCATCGCGCTCTTCAACGGCGATAGCGACGGCATGACCCGCCCGCAGATGGAATGGTACACCAACATGGTGGAAGCCCACGGCGGCGAGTACACCGTGTACCTCATGGAGCAGCACTTAGCGCACCTCACGCCGGAGATGGAGCGCGACTATCGGCAGCGGGGCCATTCGGCGGGCCCGCACATCTGGCATTCACCAAAGCCGACTGTGGAGCAGATGCGCACGCGCATACAAGAGGAAGTCGCCCTCTTCGAGGAGCGCTACGGCTATCCGCCCAAGACCACCCGCCACCATTGCGTCATCTGGCCGGGCTGGGTGGAAACTGCCAAGGCGCTCGCCGACGCCGGTTTCCGCATGGATACGAACTTCCGGGCGGGCGATCACCTGCAATACGGCTACCTCACCGGCAGCGGCCTGCCGATGCGCTTCATCGATGAGGACGGCGAATTTATCGAGCTATTCGAGCAAGAGACCCTTTTCTGCGACGACTACGTGCTGGTGGACAAGAGCTTCTTGCCGCCGCTGAGCGAGGAGCAGGCCATCGCTACCTCCAAGGAGTACATGGATGCTGCCCGCGACCACTACCACACGGTGGTGCACCTGTATTTCCATCCGATCTATGCAAGCGGAGTGAAGGTGAATACCGGACAGTTCATCCGCACGGCGGGCTGGTTTGAAGCGGTGTTGAAATACGCTGCGCAGGAAAAGCTACCGATGCCGAGTACCGACGCGTGGTGCACGTTCAACGAACAACGGCGCGCAGCCGCAATTGCAGAGCAGCGGTGGGACGCCTCCAGCGGCATACTTTATCTCTCCTTGGCGACGCGTGACGGTCTGCCCAATGGGACGATGATCGTGCCGGCACGGTATGGCGGCCGCCAGGTCGCTGAGGTGTTGCGAGACGGTGAGCCGCTGCGGCTCGAAAGGCGCAGTGTGGCCGGAACGGCGGTCGTGCTTGCGGTATGCGACTTTGCAGCCGGCACACACGAGCTGGCGGTGCATTACCAATAGGCGGCAAGCCTAGCGGCATTGCTCGCAGGCAGCATGGAGCCAAGGCTTCTCCACCTCACACTTGCAGCGAGATGCGCCGGAGCAATGTCCTTGCCTGACGAACACTCCCCCCAAAGAGAGAGCTAACGACCCGCTGTTGCGTAGTCACTTGCATGGTGCAGATAGAGAAGCCCGCTCAGGACAAGAATCTCCGGGCCAATCGTTCTACATTGCATTCCTGCGCCACAGCAAGGCCGACCTCCTGGGCAGGGGAGTGTCCCAGCGAATTCTCATCCTGCGGGGAACATGCCCATCATCCACATCATCATGATGCCCATGCCTACCATCATGATGATCATGAGCAGCATGCGGGCGATAAAGCTCAAGGTGTGCAGAGGGGCGAATGTGAAGCCGGTGGCGATGATCTGGGAAAGGAGGCTCGGCGCCTTGTCAAGGCCTTGAGAGAAAAGGGCAGGCGCATCGGGATCACTGTTGAGAGGAAGATACATCACAGAAGCGCCGCGCGTAAGCATCTGGAGCGTCAGCGTGGCGGGCAGCGCCGAGCGAGTTGACAGGCAGTTGGAGAATTCATGGAGTCTAGCGCGACGAAAGAGTCTCAGGCCTGAATTCAGATCGAGGATAGGAAACCCCAACGTCTGCGAAGCCGCCATGTCAACCAGCCACGGCACCAGCCGGCGCCGCGCCGAGATGGGCTTCTCCTTGCCGACTTGCACTCCTACGACCATTGCGGCGCAACTCAATTGCTGCGCGCGCACTAGCTGTGGCAGCTCAGCCAGCGCATAGAGCGTCTGTGTATCGACGGTGCAGATGAGGTCATATTGCGCTTGCTTGCAGGCGGCCAGTACCGCTTGGCCCCAGCTCGCACCCCGGTCCTGTTGAATGAAGCGGACGTTTGCTAGGCGCGCAAGATCAGCTCCTGCTGTATCGAGCGGTGCGAAGGGCACGACGATTAGCTCATGCGTGACATCGCCTGCGGACAGGACGGAAGTCGCATGCGCCAAGGACTGGAAAAGCCGTGGATCGTCGTCGGAGACGAGGACAATGACGGATACCGGTTCCCCCATGCCAGCCTCCTTGCGTATTGCCCGGTGCTGTCTGCCTCATCACGGTTGTTGCGGTCTGTGGGGCCAAAGAGCTTGTTGAAGCGAAACTACCTGGGCTTTCTTGTCAGACGTTACGGTTAGAGACTTGGACCTGAGAGTTTTTGGATCGCACGCCGCCAAGCCTGCGTACGTGTGTGCCACCGCACCTCTCCCTGACGCTCAGTACGGGATCCCTCACGATGTGTTCACGAGTAAGCCCAAGCCATGCCCACTGGATGTTTCGGCGCCAGCCCGGGGGAATCCACCGCAAACTTAGGGAGACACGATGTTCTTCATACTTGGATTGGTCTTGGCATGCACGCGGCGGGGATATTCGTAGGTATCTACCCGGTCGTCGAGCTGCGCGGGCAATGCCTGGTCCAAGAAACCTTCCAGGCGGGCGCGTAGTTTGAGCGCGGCATCGGGTTCACTCTCGAGCACGTTCTTTGTTTCCTGCGGGTCGTCACGCAGATTGTAGAGTTCTTCCTGAACGTGAAGTGCGGCGGTTTCCTGGGTCACGGTGAAGCCGCCGCTGTCGGTCTTGCGCGGCCCCTGCTCGAAGTCAATTACGTAGTTGTACTCATGGTCGCGCACGGTGGCGTGTTGGCCCCAGCCAGCGATTATGAAGTCGCGGTTCTTCTCACGCTCACCGGTCACTAGGGGCCACATGGACTCGCCGTCGAGGCCCTGATAACCTACGCCGAACAAGTCGAGCACGGTGGGCGGGACGTCCTGGTGCTGTACAAAGGCGTTGAGGCGCTTGCCCGCGTGCTGCTTGTCGGGGTGGCGGATGAACATGTTAATGCGCGTATTGAACCATTGCAGGTGGTCCTCAGACTTGCCAAACCGATTGCGGTCGAGAAGCTCGGTGCCGTGATCGGAGGTAAAGATAATGACCGTGTCATCAAGAAGGTGGAGTGACTCCAGCTTGTTCAGAAAGTGGCCGATCCAGGTATCAACGAACGTCACTTCACCGTAGTAGAGCGCTTTGGTCCTCTCGATTGCCGCATCGCCCTCAACTTCAGTGCCAACCGGCCAGATGTAGTCTTTTACCGCGTCATCTTTGTAATACGCATCGGCATAGTGAAGCGGCGGGTCCCACGGTTCGTGGGGGTCGAAAGAATCGATGTAAAGGTAGAAGGGCCCGTAGGGGGCGTTATTCTCCACCCAATCCATGGCGCTCAAGAAGACGCGCGCCGCCTGAAAGTCGTCTTCACTCGTGCGCTCGCCTTGATTCCAAAGGTACTGCAGCATACCCGTCATGCGGGGCGAGTCCGGCCCGGCGTCCGTATACTTCGTGGGGTCTACGGCGCCCGGCGGCAGGGTTTTCCAATGGTCGAACTCCTGCCCGCGCACGAAGTCCCAGGAACAGAAGCCGCGGGTGAAATTCATGGTGGCTTTGAACATGTGGTACGTGTCTGCAATAAAGCCGGTGTTGACACCCGCTTCCACGAGACGCTCGGAGACCGGCGTATGCGCCGGCGGGATCTTGTGCCAGCCGCGGGGCGAGGGACTGGAGCCAAGTGTGTCGAAGCCAAACTGCCACGGAAAGCTATTCATACCGGTGAAGAGTGCGCGACGCGCAGGAATGGTAGGATAGGCACAGCCGTAGGCTTCCGTAAAGACCGCGCTCTCTGCTGCTAAGTTATCCAGCACGGGCGTACGAATGAAGTCGGCGCCCAAGGAACGCACCATGTCGGTGCGCATTGTGTCGAGGCAGATTACCACAACATTCATAATTCGAAGAGCCTTGACTGCAATTGGTTTGGTGTTGACTATAGCTAAGCACACTCGCAGAATGCCGCGCAAGCGGCAGTAGGTAGCGGCGAGCGGTTTATGTTGCCGCGAGCAACTAGCGCGGCATGTGGTTGCGTCCCGGATTACGGCGCAGCTAGAATTAGGAGTCGGTGCCCAAGGGTCGCCTCTGGGCTTGCGTTTCCATTCAACACAATCATCGCTCAATCGCGCTTATGGAACAGACAGCCCGAATAACAGGTGGCTCGCGCCAGGGACTTGCCGACTGGACCCGGCTGGGGTGGTTGCTCAGCATTGGGTTCCTCGCGATTACGGCTGTCAGCCGTATCCCCTTCCGCAGTGAAATGCTCTTCGCTTGGGATTCGGCCAACTTTGCCTTCGCCCTCGACGAGTACAACGTCGCCTTTCATCAGCCGCAACCGCCAGGCTACCCGCTCTACGTAGCGAGCGCCAAACTCTTGTACAGTCTTGGTATTGACGCCAACATGAGCTACGTGCTCCTGTCGCTCATAGCCAGCAGTCTCGCAGTGTGGTGCCTCTTCCTGCTTGGGTGGCGGCTCTACGGGCTTCAGACTGCGATTGTCGCCGCGCTGTTGCTGGTCACGAGCAGCGTCTTTTGGTCCAATGGCGTGGTGGCGTATCCTTACGCCTTTCTTGCCTTGTTTAGCACGCTGGTGCTGTTGCTCGTGACCGAGACGAAACTTGGGCCGCGCAACTTGATAGTGCCGGCTGCCTTCGTACTGGCCCTCGGCGCGGGATTTCGTCCGGAACTACTGCTCTTCCTCTTGCCGGTATGGCTCTACGCTTGGTGGGGACGAAGCCTACGGAGTCTCTTTGGCGGGATTGCGGTGTTGCTGGCGGTTGTTCTGGCCTGGGCAGTCCCGACAGTGCAACTATCCGGCGGATGGGAAGCGTACGTTAGGGCTTCGAGCGAGTACTATGGCTTCTGGGCAGGGCAATCTGCCGGGCCGATCGCGTACCTCAAGAGCGTGCTTGACAACACACGCTTGCTTGCGGCGGTGCTTTACAACGGCATCGGCCTAGCTCTCCTGCCTATCATTTACTTCTTGGGACGCTACTTCTCGCCGCAGCAGGTCGTGCGCGACTCGCGGACGCGCATCGTCCTGTTGTGGATGATTGTACCTTTCGTGTTCTATATGCTTGTCTACGTAGGCAATCCGGGTCACGTGCTCTCGTTCCTTCCCGCTCTCCTCATCTATGCCGCTCTTGCCATGCGCGGTTTTGCCCGCGATTGTGAACAGGCATACCGGTTTCTCATGACCCAGCGCGGTATGGTAACGACCGCGCTTACGCCGCACCGCGTGTCCCTGGGTATCACAACTGTCCTTGTCGCCGCCATAGCCATCTCCAACGTGCTACTCTTTCTCTTCGCCACCGGCCAGGGTCGCTATCAGGAAATACGCCACATCGACGAGATACTCACCAAGCAGGTGCGGTACATTGCTTTGAACCACGCGCCGGAGCAGACCCTAATCGTGGCATTCGATCGTTCCCACCAACTTGAGTACTACTTACAGGACTATTCGTTCCGGCTGCTCTTCGATCCTGGCGATCCGGAGTACTGGGAGACACGACAGTCATTTACGATTCCCGAAGGCATCACAACCGTGGTTCTGCCGGACCTGGAGCGAAATACCAGCGACCGCACCGACCGGATTGTGGAGGTCGGACTGGGACCCGGTGTCAGTCTCTTTGTAGCTCACGTTCAGCCGGGAGACACGCTCATTCACGGGTACCGGTATGCCTCCGTCCGCTCGCCGTCAGAGGGAGATGCATGAGCTTCCCTTCTCCGGCTCGTGTGTGCGGATCCCGCGAGACTCTTTGCGGTAACCGCAGCTTGCAGTGGGGGGCCCGCACCTACGTGGTTGGCATACTCAACCTGACGCCCGATTCGTTCTCCGGCGACGGCATCAAGGGTGACGTCGCGCGCGCTCTTGCGCAGGCGGAGCGGTTTGCCCAAGAGGGCGCAGACATTATCGACATTGGCGGCGAATCCACGCGACCCGGCGCGGAATCTGTATCCCTCCAAGAGGAAATGGATCGTGTGCTGCCGGTAATCGAAGCAATCCAGGGCGAAGTGGACGTGCCGCTTTCGGTTGACACCTATAAGGCGGCGGTTGCGCGCGCCGCGGTGGAGGCCGGTGCGGCAATGATCAACGACGTTTGGGGGCTGGGCGGCGACCCGGCCATGGCCGCTACCGTAGCCGACCTGAATGTGCCCGTGGTGCTTATGCACAACCGGCGTTCCGAGTCCCAGGCGTCACCGCTGGGGGGCTATTTCGGGCAAGTTACCTATGCCGACGTGGCGCAGGACGTTACGAATGAACTGAAATCCACGATTACGCGAGCAACCGCTTGTGGAATCTCGCGAGACAACATTATCGTCGATCCCGGTATTGGTTTCGGCAAGACACCGCAACAGAACATCGAGCTCATGCGCAATCTCGGCGAATTGCAGAAGTTAGGCCAACCGGTGTTGATTGGCACGTCACGCAAGTCGTTCATCGGCCTGGCGCTCGATCTTCCCGTAGCTGAGCGGTTGGAAGGCACCGCAGCTACGGTGGCGCTCGCAATTGCGCAGGGCGTCGATCTGGTACGCGTGCATGACGTGGGCCCCTTGGTGCGCGTGTGCCGCATGACCGATGCCATAGTGCGCAGCGCGTGAGACCGCTTTTGCGATAATCGGTAGTATCGCTCCCTTCGGAGATCTTTACATAACCCTTGCCGGAGTGAGAAAGTCACCTCTGCCGTCGAGAGAGAGTGAGGGTGATTTCCCCATAATCCGTTACGATCTTGTCGGTAGGATGCAAACTTGCATAGGATTGTCAGAGAAATGGGACCGGACTGGCAAGACTTCCCCTCTCCCCGAGGAGAGTGCGTATCTCCTGCTCCCTCGGCCGTAATTGCGCAGGTGTCTCCATCGAGGGTGCGCAACTCCGTTAGCTTGCGAAGGTAGGACCGCTCTTGTTCAGCCGGCGGAACTTCATCTTTGGTGTCTGCAACGGCGTATTCTATACCACCGGCATGGCATTCACGAGTGCAACCGTCGCGCTGCCGTGGTACGTAAGCCAACTTACGCAATCAAACGTGCTCATTGGTATCCTGCCTGCGCTGCAGTTGGGCGGATGGGCCTTGCCGCAGTTGCTGCTCATCAACTTCATGCTGCACCGGCCGCGCAGGCTCAAGTACTACCGGCGGGGCGCGGCCGTAAGGAGCAGTTGTTGGGCGCTGCTTGTGGTTGTGGTGCTCATCGTGCCGGAACGGGCCGAGATCGTACTGCCCGCCCTCATTGTGCTGACAGCGCTCGCGTCCTTGTGCGGCGGCTTTACGGGCCTGGCATTCTTTGACGTGGTTGGACGCATCGTGCCGCGGCGGCAACTCTCGACGTTCTTTTCGCTGCGAAACTTCTTTGGCGGCATCGGCATTCTCGCGGCAGGTGTGGTGGTGCGGCAGGTAATCGAACGTTCGGCAGGAAGTCTCGACCTCGTTTGGCTCCTCTTCTTGCTGACGTGGGTATTCACCTCGGCCGGGTACTTGTCGTTCAGTTGCGTCAAGGAACCGGAGGACCCACCCATGCTGCCGAAGCGGACAATGGGTCAGGACTTACGCCGCATAAGAGTAATTGTCTCGCGCAACGCCCCATTTCGCACGTATCTTATCATCCGCATCTTGACGATGCTCAGTTTTGTGGCGATGCCCTTCTATGTGGTGTACGGCGCAAGAGTGTTGGAATTGCCTGCGGCCGTGGTGGCATCGTCGGCAGTGGCCTTCACGGCGGGTGTGATCGGCAGCAACATCGTCTGGGGTTGGTTGGGGGCGCGCGGCGGCGGCTGGCTGCTGCTGGTGGTGATGACGTTGGTGAGCGTGGTGCCGCCGGTGCTGTCGCTGGCGACGCAGATGCTCACCGTCGCTCATGTCGCTCCTGTTCTGATCGGCTGGCTCTTTCTTGCTCTATTTGTTTTCATTGGCGCGGTAACCGGCGGCCAGGAAATCACCTTTTCCGTCTTGGCAATCGAGGTCTCACCGGTGGAAGAGCGCATCATCTATCTAGGGTTCACGAACACCCTAATTGGTATTCTGTTCTTACTTACGCCATTGGGCGGACTCCTCGCCGATCTCGTGTCCTTTGAGGCCCTCTTCGGCGTGGCCGGTGTCGCTGCGCTTGCCGCAACCATCCTGGCCGTGGCTGCGCAACGCAGATTCGCCCGGCCCCGAGCGGAACTCTCCGATACGGCAGTGGCGGTGGAGGCGGACGGCGCTTAGGTGCGAGAAAACATGCTGGGAATGCTGGCGGCCGCAATCGTGTGAGGCAGGCCAGCGCAGGTGCGCAGGCTTAGTTTTCGCCGCCGGTCGCGGCGGCGCGGCATGGCTTCTTGTATAATACGCAAGGACTTTTCAATGAATAATAGAAGGATAAAGTAATGAAAATCGGGATTTTTACGGACGAGGTGCATCCGGATTTCGGCAAGTCCTTGGAGGTAATGCGCGAGCACGGCATTATGTACGCGGAACTGCGCACGATCAACGGCGCCAACCTCATGGACCTTTCCCCCGAAGAACTGGACGACGTGGAGCGACTGCTGCGGCAGCACGGCATTCAGGTCAGTGCGCTCGGCACGCCGATCTTCAAGTGCCCGCTGGAGGGCCGCGAGCGCAAGATCCAGGGCGACACGTTTGGGGCCCAGGAAATGACCTACGAAGAGCATATGGCGCTCTTGCCGCACTGTTTTGCGCTGGCCGAGCGTTTCGGCACGCGCGTCGTGCGTTGCTTCTCATTCTGGCGCGATGACGATCCCGAAGAGGTTTTCTCCAAAGTTGTGGAGCGTTTTGGCCCGGCCCTCGACTTGGCTGCAACGCATGGCTTTGATCTCAGTATGGAGAACGAGCCGACGTGCTACGCAGGTGTGGGTGAAGAGTCGCAGCGACTTATAGAGGCGATCGGGTCGCCGCATCTGAAGGCAATCTGGGATCCAGGCAACTGCCTGTGGGCGGAGGAAGAACCCTATCCCAAGCACTATGCGGCAATCAAGCCCCACTTGGCTCACATGCACGTGAAGGACGCTCGCTGGGTGAACGGTGAGATAGAGGCGTGCCGGGTGGGCAAGGGTGAGACGGACTACGAGGGTCAGTTTCGCGCGCTGGCCAAGGACGGCTACGATGGCGTCTACACGCTGGAGATGCACTACCAGGTGGCAGGCGGCCCGCCGGAAGCCGCCGCAATTGAGTCGGCCAAAGCGCTGCGCGAGATGCTGACGGCTGCGAGCGCATAGTAACGCAAAGTAAAGAGAGGGGTGGGCACAACACGCCCATCCCTCTCTTTTCGTTTGTGAAATCAGTCCACGCGATCGGGACCGGTCTGCGGCTAGTTCCCGTCTATTTCGGGAATATCCAGGTCCATGCCGGGATAGATGGTCTTTGGATCTTCACCATCAAAGCGCCACTTATTCTTCTGGAAAATCACATCCCACTTGTTGGCATCGCCGTACTCGCGCTGCGCGATGTCTTGGAGAGTTTCCCCCGGGCCGACCTTAACTGTCGCTCGGACGCCGCCACCAGACTTCTTCTTGCCAAACAACGCATCCAGGAAGCCCATCGCTCACTCCAATCTTTGGTTAGAATGCCTAGCCTCAGACCTCATTATCCGCACAAGAGTATAGCAGCTTCGCATTAGGTTGGCAATGCCGGTCGTGGGTGCGATTGCGAATGTGTCCCCTTTGTGCTCGCTCGATTTCCAATGTGGGTTGGCCATGGCAGAATTCATGGGCAAGAAATTATTGCTTTGGGATCCTCTGGTACCATGGTCACACACGACCGCCGTGCGAAGTCTGCCCATACGTAGCCTAGAGTGCCCATAGATTGCCCTGGCATTGTGCACGTGTCGAGGGTCGCGTGGGAGAACTACCGTGCCTGATGTCTCGTTAGCGCTAAATCTCTCTGTGGCAGTCTTTGCCGCTTTCCTGGCTGGGCTGGTGGCCCAACGTCTGGGGCTGCCGGTAATCCTGGGCTACTTGCTGGCGGGAATTGCGATTGGGCCGTTTAGTCCGCTGCTCCGCGCCGATCAGCACGATGTCCAAGTGCTCGCGGAGATCGGCGTGATGTTTCTGCTCTTTGCCGTGGGCGCGGAATTCTCTCTGCGCGAGTTGCGGCATCTCGGGCGCATCGTCATTCTTGGCGGCATTGGGCAGATCGCGCTGACGATGGCCATAGGTCCCCTTATGGGAAAATTCCTTGGCCTAACTTTTACCCAGGGAGTCTTGCTAGGCGCCCTCGTAGCCCTCTCGAGCACCGTGGTGGTCATAAAAGTTCTCATGACCCGCGGGGAGTTGCAGGCGCTTCACGGTCGCATTGCACTTGGCATTCTCATTCTCCAGGACATTGCGGTTGTGCCAATGGTCGTTGTCCTACCGGCCTTGGCAGCGGGCGGCGAGGACTTGGTTTTTGATTTGCTCTTACTTGCCGGAAAGGCGGCCGCGGTCTGCATAGGAGCCTACTTCATCGGCGCGCGCGTGGCGCATTGGCTGCTCACTCACATTGCCCAAGGCGAGTCCCGCGAACTCCTCATCCTCTCCGTTGTGGCGATTGCGCTCGGCACTGCATTCTTCACGCAATTTGTCGGTCTCTCACTTGCGTTTGGCGCTTTCTTGGCAGGGATCGTCGTCGCGGAGTCAGAATTTCGCACCCAAGTAGTGGCCGAAATCGTACCGCTACGAGATCTATTCGCGTCGCTCTTCTTTGTTTCCATTGGGATGCTGTTTGATCCCGTGTGGCTCTTCGATAATCTGGGCGCAGTCGGCTTAACCGTTGCCGTTGCCGTACTGGGTAAAGTGGTCATACTGATGGTCCTGCTCCTGATGTTGCGCGTGCCGGCACATGCCGCGGTGTGCGCCGCGCTCAGTCTCGGGCAGGTTGGCGAGTTTTCCTTTGTACTGGCCCAGATTAGTGTCGACGCCGGCGCGCTGCCCACCGGTATCTTCAACCTCGCCATCAGCACGGCGTTGATCAGCATCTTTCTGACGCCGTTTCTCTTGCTGCTCGAGCCACAGCTAATTCGCGTATTGCGCGCCTTGCCGCTCATTGGCGGACGGTTTGCGGAACCGGACACCGCTCCCTATTGGACGGGCCTCTTTCGCGAACACGCGGTGATCTGCGGTTTTGGTCGCGTCGGGCGAGAGCTTGCCGAGGCGCTTGACCTCCAGAACATTCACTATGTTGTAGTGGAATATAACCCGTTGACAGTGCGTGAACTTAGAGAGGACGGCGTGCCGGTGGTGTATGGCGATGCGGGGAGTCCGGCTGTGCTCGCGCACGCGAAGCTTGAGGAGGCGTCGCTCTTGGCGGTGCTCGTCCACGATGACGTCGCAGCGGAAATTGCGGTGCGGCATGCGCGCTCTCTAAACCCGGGGCTGGACATAGTCGCGCGGGCGAGCAGCCGTGAGTCTATTCAAAGGCTCCGCGAAGCCGGGGCGTCAGATGTCGTGCAACCGGAATTTGAAGCAGGCGTGGAGGTGATCCAGCAGGTTTTCCTGCGGTACGGCATTCACGGAGATGAGCTGGAACACCTGGTCGGAGAGCGCCGCAGAACATTCTATCGGCATTGGGAAACCACGCGGCGAGGCCGGTAGCGCGGCAAGCGCAGTGCCATGGGCTGCTGCTCCGCTCTACAGGCGGCGGGCAATACAAGACGATTCCAAGGGAAACCGCGCGAGAGTGCCTTTGGCGCGGAGCGGCTCTGAACTGGCTTCTCGGTAGAGTCGGATCGAGGGCGACACCCCCAGCCGCGCTGCCGGTTCCGGGGTCAGGCGTCCCGCCAGACCTTGCCCCGCTGCTTCACATTGGCAAGAAGCGCCTCGTCAAAGGGTGGCGGGGTAGGGTAGCCCTCCGGTTGCGGCGGGTTCCAGCCCAGGATGAGCAGCACGGCTGGATTCGTATAGTAGGCAGTGTACGTTTGATGCAGCAGTACCTCAAAGAGTTCCGGTAGCGTTTTCTCAAGGCCCCTGAGCACATCGTCACGCGCGGCATTGGAAAGCAGTAGGAAAGCGCTGTGAGTGGACTCGTCCGCTGTAGCTGCGTCGCCCGCTGCAGCGGATGCTGCGTGGGCCGCCGCCTCGACGGCGTACAGGGCAGCGAAGAGGGGACGGCGTAGGGCTGGGCGCTCGCTGAGATACCGATCAAGCGTATTGGCGCAGCCAGCGTCACCTGCCCCCGGCATGCCATCCCCGGCAGGAATGAGCCGGTTTTGAATTGCTTCCAGAAGAGCCAGTTGTTCTGCGGTCAGAATGGCGCCATTCTCGTGCGGCTCGCTCATCAGGCCACCTCCCGGAAGTTTTGCTTAAGCCAATCGGAAATGTACAGCGCAAGGGCCTGGATTGTGCTGGTAGGGTTGACCGCAGCGGACGTGGCGAAAAGGCTGCCATCGACAATGAACAGGTTTGGGACATCGTGTGCTTGTCCGTGACGGTTGACAACTGAAGTTGCAGGATTATCGCCCATGCGCGCCGTGCCCATGAGGTGCCACCCGGTCTCGCGCGTAATCGCTTGGTTGATGACCTCTTTGGCGCTGGCGGCATCCAGGAGTTCACGCGCCCGCGCAATGGCATAGTCGAGGCAATTGCGGCTGTTCTCGCTTACGGTGTATGAAATCCTGGGCGCTGGGATGCCGTTGCCGTCAGCCAGTGTGGGATCGAGGTCCACGCGATTGTGCGCCTCAGGCAGGTCCTCGATCATCACGCCGATTGTCAGCATGTGGGCGCTGCGCTCGCGCTGCACACGATGGTGGTCACCGCCCCAAGGCACTGATTCACCAGGGAAGCTGCCCGTGGCGGTGGAGAGCGGGCCGCTATCACGGCACATTTGGAGTTGAAAACCGCGCACGAAACCTCTGCTGGTGTCGGTCTCATAGAATTCCTGACAGTGGAGCAGCAGGCCAAGCGGGCCCACATGGCCGTCGACCGGCTCCGCAAAAACCCCAGTCACAAAGGCTACGGGATGAAACATGAGGTGCGTGCCGACCAGGCCGTTCGAATTGGCAAGACCGTGCGGGAAGAGGCCGGAAACTGAGTTGAGGAGCAAGCGCGGGGTGCCGACACCGTTGCAAGCGACAATGACGACCCGTGCGCGCTGCTGTGCGATGCCGCCGTCGGCGGTGTAGTAGACTGCGCCATTGGCGCGGCCGCGCCGGTCGACGGTGATTTCACGGACGCGAGCGCGGGTAATAAGCTGCACCCCCTTAGCAAGCGCGGCGGGCCAGTAGGTCACGTGCGCGCTGGACATGGCGCCGCGGGGACAGCCCACGTCACACGGCCCGCAGTAATTGCACACCTGCCGCCCTTCCCCGAAGGGTTCTGTGATAAGCGCGTTGTCCGAAGGCCACCAGTGCCAGCCAAGCTTCTCCAGGCCACGGATATACGCGTGAGAGGCGGCGTCCAGTCCCAACGGCGGCGTTTGGCGGGGCGTGCGCGGTGGGCTGCCGGGATCGCCATTCAGGCCGGAGACTCCAATGTTGGCGTCGTTTGCTTCGTAATACGGCGCCAGGTCCCAATACGTGATGGGCCAGTCGTCAGCGACGCCATCAAGTGTTTTCACCCGGAAGTCGGAGGGGCGAAAGCGAGGAAAGTGACCGCTCCAGTGGATCGTGCTGCCGCCGACGGCGTTGAACATAAGCGGTGTGATGGGTGAATCATCGTTATTGAGCGGATAATCCTCGGGCCGCTGCCGAACGTTAGGGTCTTTGGCGAAATCAGTTTGCCGGTGCAGTTCCCATTCCACGCTCTGATGGGGATAATCCGTGGGATCGATCCAGTCGCCTTGCTCCAGACAGACCACGTTGAGCCCGGCAGATGAAAGCGACCAGGCCGCCGCGGCACCGGAGGCGCCCGCACCGATGATCAATACGTCCGCCACATCTTGTCTGGGTGCCAAGACTGCGCTCCTTATTGGATTCTCTGGTTGGATTCACTCAAGAAATAGAGCCATCTTAACTCACGCATCACCGGTCCAAGAGGGCCCTGACTGCGCTAGAGTCTTGAGTTACCTCAGTGTGGCTGCGGCTACACAGCGATGGAGGACCTGACCTCTTGAGCCACGAACGCGTTCTCATGGGTTGATTCTGGCGGCAAACCACAACGATGTCAATGAGCGCAAGGGTGGAATCCGGGTAGCGGTGTGGGCAAACTGATATAGTAAATCTACTATGCGTCGTGCACTGCTGCGTCCTCTTGAACCCCGCCAATACCGCCGCTCGGATGAAGCCAACAGCATATGCATGGCAGGGATGCGCGGGCTGCTCCTGGACATCGGCTGCGGGTTCTTTTCTGATAAATTCACCTTTGGTTCCGATGTAACCTATGTCGGCTTGGACATTTCCAACCGGGCCCGCGACGTGCGCGCAGACGCCCATAGCCTGCCTCTTGCGGACTCGTCAGTGGACTCGATTCTGCTCGTGGGCGTGTTGGAGCACGTGGACGAACCGGATCGAGTGCTCGCCGAGGCGCTCCGTGTCCTCAAGCCCGGCGGCCTCGGCTACATAGCCGTGCCGTTCTTGCAGATGGAGCACGCAGACCAGGACTACGTCCGCTGGACACGGCAGGGATTTCAACGGCTGCTTGACGCGCACGACTTCATTACCGAGCGAATGGTGACGAACGGCGGGTTCTTCCTGGTACTGGACTATCTCATTTGGCATCGTTTTCGGGATGCGGTCCGGCGGCGGAGCCCGCTGGCGCTGGCCTTGTTGCCGGCTAAGGCGCTGTCACGCCTCCTCGCGGCACTTGCGCGCTCTGCCGCTTGCAATCAATACGCTACGTCTTTCCATGCGCGCGTACGTAAGCCATAATGGATAGTGGCAGTACCGGCCCGCGCAAGGTTTAGTGACGGGGCGAGAAGAGCGGGAGTCTCGGCACGAAGACAATGAGAGTTTGCCTAATCACGGACGTGCTAAGCCCGCAGACCGGCTGGGGGCGCTACGCGTCCGAGATCATCAAGGGTCTCCTCGCAGCGGGCATCGACTGCCGCATCCTTTCGTCCAAGGAACGTTGTGCGTATCCTGAGCTTGCCGCATATCACGACCATCACTCGATCACGTCGTATATGGAAGACACGCGGCATTTTGCGCGGCTCCTTGCCGGAAATTACTTGCGCACGCGCAGTCTAATCCAGGACTGCGACCTCGTCCATTGCCTGACGGAACCCTACGCGCCGCTCACAGCGCTTGCGGCACGAGACAAGCCCTATGTGCTCTCCGCCGTGGGGACCTTTGCCGTTCAACCGTTAGATTCACGCGTGCACGGTTGGCTGCACCGCAGAGCGTTTCGCAACGCCTGGGCGGTGACGTGTATCAGCAGGTATACCGAGCAGCGCCTCACTGCGCGTCTGCCGCTTGAGAATACGAAAGTCATCCCATTGGGCGTGAACCTGGAAGATTTCGCGGAGGCTGAGCCGCCACCCCAGAACTCCGACCCGGTGCTGCTGTCGGTAGGCATGATCAAGGAACGCAAGGGCATTCATGTTGCGCTGCAAGCGCTGGCAGTAGTGGTGAAACATCAGTCACGTGCCCACTACTACGTAATTGGTCCGCAGGAACGCAGCGCGTATTTTGCTCGTCTTCTGCGCTTGGTAGACGAGCTTGGGCTACGCGAGCACGTCACGTTCTTAGGTGAAGTCTCCGAACAGGACTTGGTAGATTGGTACCATCGCGCGACTGTGTTCGTGCTGCCGTCACTCTCCGTGGGCGATCACTTCGAAGGTTTTGGCTTGGTGCATCTGGAGGCGAATGCCTGTGGCACCCCGGCGATCGGCACCTGGGAGAGCGGAGCCGAAGAGGTGATAATGGATGGGGAGAACGGCTACCTTGTGCCGCAAGATGACCCGGTCACTTTGGCAGGCGCGATTGTAGGCTTGCTCGAAGACTCTTCGCTTTTGCAGCGGATGGGGGCAAATGGACGCGCTCGCGCACAACAGATGACGTGGCAGCACACCGTGGACCAGCTCATCGCGCTCTACGGTGGCATCCTGGATGTGCGGACGTCTCTCCGCGCGGCTTCAGAGCAGATTAATCCCAACGCATGACCGCCCAGTCTCAGCCGGAGTCACTTGGCAAACGCGCGCTGCAGGGCGCGTTTCAATTAGGCATTGCCAGTTACGTGATTCTGGCCATAACTTTTGCGAGCGGGATTGTGTTGGCGCGCATTCTCGATCCCGCGGACTTTGGCACCGTCGTCTTTGCGAATTTCTTCTACTCTCTCATTGCCCGGCTCAAGGACCACGGGTTTGATGGCGCGTTGATTCACCGCGCCGACGACGTGCAAACGGCCGCGAATACGCACCTGGTGCTGCACGTGAGCATCTGCGGTCTAATCGTAGTTATTGCCGCCCTCGCATTACCTGTTCTGGCGTTCTTCCATAGCACGACGGTGGGGTGGATAGTGCTTGCGAATGCGCTCATTTTCCTGCTCGGCAGTCCTAGCATGACCACCAGCCGCCTGCTGGATAAGGAAATGCGCTACGGGCGAATATCGATTCTGGGAATCGTGGGGAATTTGCTCTCTGCTTTCAGCCTACTCTCCCTGGCGTTCATGGGCTGGGGTCTCTGGGCGTTAGTATTTGGCGGCGTGCCAACGCGCATTTGGGCGGTGGCGGCATCGTGGCGTTGGGCGCCGCTGAGGCCCCGCATCAAACTTGATTGGGACATGGCCAAATGGTACTTTCGCTTCGGGCCGTATTGGTTGTCGGTAGTGAGCGGGCTAGCCACGCTCGTTATCGAGCAGGTGCACAATTTTCTCGTAGGCAGTCTCGTTGGCTTCTCCGCGGTAGGCTTCATGAGCCGCGCCTACGGTTGGGCCGACCTGCCCACGCAACGTGTGACGCACATCATCTCCGGCACCGCCTTTCCCGTGTATGCCAAGCTCCAAAGTGAGCGCGAACGCCTCTCCTATGCGTTTCGCCTCGTGCAGAGAGCGGTTGCCCGGCTGTCCTTCCCCCTGGCAATCTATTTGGTGCTGGTCATTCCGTTCGGCACGAGATTTCTCATTGGCGAGCGCTGGCTGCCCGTAGCGCCGATCTTCCAGATTTTCGCTGTGTACATGTTCACCCGACCCCTCTACGACGATATCAAGTTGCTCCTTACTGCCGTGGGCGAGTTGCGGTTAGTGAATCGGATTCAGGTAACGATGGCGGTCTTGATGCTTGCCATCGCGCCGCTGCTGGTCATTACGGCGCCGGCGCTCTTAGCGCGTCTGCCTTCGTGGGTTCAGGCGTGGGCGCGTCCGCAATTGGAGGCAACAGTCAACCACGAGTGGCGTGAAGCAATCGCGATCGGGACAATGCATGTGGAATGGGCATACGCCCCGTTGGAAGCGGCAGTTTTCGGCGCGGTGGGAGCGGCCATAGCAATTGGTATCGTCCATGTGATCGGTCTCAGCATGGGCATGGTCTTTATCCGGCGCTTTGTGGACGTGCACAGCTTCAAAACTTACGGCCCGCCGTTTGTAGGCGCGCTGGTTGCGGGTGCGGTGACCGTTGTTGCCCACACATACTTGCCGCCCATGGCGGACATAGTACTCTTAGCAACGCACGGCGCGCTTATGGGAGTAACGTATCTTGCCGTGCTCGTCCTCTTGGAGGGGAGAGAATTGTTGGTGGAGCTGCGCAGCGTACGCCAAACGTTGCGGCAGATTTGAGCGCCGGGACCGGTTAGAACGGGATGCGCTGCCAAGACCTTCAACTATAGGAAACCTTTGCGAAATCTTTTTCCCCTAGTGGGGTAGGTTGAGATGGAGATAAAATGTATTGACCGAATACTATCTATAGGCATAGAAGAGCTTCTGGATTCCGGTTTTCGCCGGAATGACGGAGTTGTGCAAAGGTCTCAATAGGGTGAGTCAGGTAGGAACAGTGGCCGAGCGCATTGTGTGTGAAACGTACTATCGTGTGATCGTCCCGTGTGGTAACGGTTGACGACTAATGAGAAGAATGGCTGCAATTCGAGGAGGACCCGTATGGATTGTCGCAAGTTAGGAAAAACGGGGATCGCTGTATCGGTCCTCGCGCAGGGCACCTGGGAACTTGGCGGGCTGTGGTGGGGTCCAGTGGATGCAAACGACGGCGTTGACCTCTTGCGCCGCGCTTTGGAGTTCGGCGTTACGACGTTCGACGCTTCCGACCAATACGGGAACGGCCGGTCGGAAGTGATTTTGGGCGAGGCGTTTCGCGAGTGTCGCGCGCAGACAATTCTTGTAACGAAAGTCGGCTACCTTGTGGGGATCGATGGGGCGCAGATGCTCTTTCAGCAACGTGACGTGCCGCAGCCGCAGTGTTACGAGCCGTGGTACATTCGCCATGAGTGTGAACTGAGTTTGCGCCGATTGCAGACAGACTACATCGACGTCTACCTTCTGCACGACCCGCCGGTTGACGTGGTCGCGCGTGAAGAGCCCTGGGAGACGCTGCGGGAACTCAGGCAGGCAGGCAAGGTGCGGAGCATCGGGCTGTCTTCTTCCGTAGCCGCCTGTGTGGAGGCGGTGAAGCGCGGCTATGCCGAGGTTGTCGAAGTGTCCTACAGCGCGTTGCTGCAGGAGGCTGCGCAGGAGCTATTTCCACTTTGCGCGGAGCAAGGCGTAGGCGTGCTGGCGCGATCGCCCTTTGCCTCTGGGCGGCTTTTCCAAGATGAGGCAGCGGTAGAACGGCTCACCAAGGCCCTCGTCACGCCACCGATACAGTCGCTTCACGAAGCGGCAATCAAATATGTGCTCTCCAATCCGCACGTTGCCACGTGCTTGACCGGGGTGATGACCGTCGAGGAACTCGAAGCAAACGTTCGCGCAGCGCAGCCGCCGTACCTGTCTCCCGATCAACGGCGTCTCGTTAAGGCGCTGTAGCGGTGTTGCGGTGCGCGAGCCTTCGGGGCCGGGTTCGGTCCAAGGATATAATGGAATAGGTGCGCTCGGTGCCCCTGGTGACAATCAATTCTCGCCCTGAACTCAAGGGTGCGCTAGTTTTGGGATACTGACTGTGCGTGTTCTTCTGGTCTGCCACGAATACGGAACGCCGAATTTTCAGCATAAGCTGCAATTGCTCGACGCATACCCGGATATCGAGATGGGTCTGGTTGTGCCGCGGCGTTGGAGCAGCATCCTGCACAATGGGAAGTACCAGGTGTTGCCCGGTGCGACCTATCGGGTATTTCCCGTGCGCACCCACCACGGCTACGACATCTGGAGCTTTTTCTATAACCCAATTGATCTCCTTGCCGCAGTGTTGAAATTTCGCCCGCATATTCTTCACGTGGAACAGGAGCCCTGGAGCCTGCCCCTCTTCCAGACCTCGTTGCTCAGGGCAGTGATGCCCTGGCAGAAATTGGTCTTCTTCACGTGGGAGAACATTTACAAGTACTACCCGCGTCCCTATCGCTGGTTCGAAAGGTTCAACTTTGCCGTGTCGAATGCGGCCATTGCCGGCAATACCGAAGCGGTTGACGTGATGCAGCGTAAAGGCTACGCGCGGCCTATCACGGTGCTGCCGCAGAATGGCGTGGATACCGACCGCTTTCACCCGGAGGCGATTAAGGATGAGGAACGATCCGCACTGCGGGCCGAACTGGGGTTGGACGGTTTTGTCGTGGGTTTCTTCGGTCGCCTGGAAAAAGGCAAAGGGCTGCAAACGCTGTTCCGCGCCCTCGCGGCCTGGGACGTGCCCTGGACATTGCTCATGGTCGGCGCCGGCCCATTGAGCGCTGAATTGCCCAACTATGCGAAATACCTTGGCATCGACGATCGGATTCGCTGGGTGAGCCGCGTGCCGCCGGAAGAATTACCGGGGTATTACCGCGCGCTCGATGCCTTCGCCTTGCCGTCGGAGACCCACAAGGGGTGGAAGGAGCAATTCGGCCGGGTGCTCGCCGAGGCCATGGCCTGCGGCGTGCCCGTAGTTGGCTCATCCTCCGGCGCGATTCCGGAGGTAATTGGCGATGCGGGCCTGGTCTTCCCGGAGCGCGATCATGCCGCGCTCACGGCGGCATTTGAAGCGTTGCGGTCGGACCCGGCGAGACGCAGCGCGCTGGGCCAGGCGGGCCACGAACGATCCGCTGCGCTCTATAGCAAACAAACAATTGCGGAACGCACCTATGAAATCTATCAGTCTCTCCGCAAGTGAGGGAGACGTAAGGGAATGGCCTTTATGCTTCGTCCAGTTTTCGGCGCTTACGCAATGGTCTTGAGGAAGTTACCGCCGCCGGTGGCGAAATGTGATTGAGGCACGCTGGATGGTTTTGCGAAAAGTGCGCATCCTATAGGAGACCTTTGAATTACTCATGCCGAGGCGAGAAAGTCCCCTCTCCCACCGGGAGAGGGTTAGAGCCTGCCCCGTACTTGATACGGGGGTGAAGGGGGAATCCCCGCAATCTGGGCCGTTTTCACCGATTTTGCACACTTTCGTATAGGTCTTAGAGGTAGATAAGAACAGTACAAGCAGTAATCCCCTCACCCCGGCCCTTTCCCGCCGGGAGAGGGAGTATTTTTTGCGCCGCCGGCTGAAGTTGTGCAAGGGTCTCCTATAGTGAGTGAAGCTACTACAACATTCGGGTTCAACGTGCGCTCCGGCAATCAAGTTGCCTTTGACGGCAACGCCATGGCCTTGCAGGGCCTCGCGCAGGGCATTGCGGGTCTCGATCCAAGCGAGCAGATTCGCTACTACCTGGATTCTGTCCCGCAGTTTGATTTTTTTCGCTCGCAGACGCGCCGCCAGGCGAGGACGCTGCGACCGGTACGCGGCGTGAACCGGGTCTTGCGCCGGTTGGACGTTGAACCGTGGTACCAGGTGCGCATGCAACTCGAGCTGTGGCAGCGACGTCCGACGGTATACTTTCAAGTGGGTCAAGAGCCGCTGCCGGGCCATCTGCCTTGCCCCAGCGTGCTTCTCATTCACGACATTGCCTTCCGGCTGCCGGATGCCGATCAGTATTTCGAGCCGCCAGTGCGGCGGCGCTTGGAGAAACTGACGGATGCTGCCGTTCGCCGTGCCACGCGGCTTGTCGCCGTTTCCCACGCCTGCAAAGCCGACGTCATGGCGCACTACGGCTTTCCGGCAGACCGCATTCACGTCGCGCAGCATGGGTTCGATGCTGAGCGTTTTTGTGAATTTGACCGGGATGAGGCGAAGCGACGGCTAGAAGAGCGGTATCCGCAGGTGAAGCGACCGTACATCCTCTTTGTGGGACGCATACAGCCGCGGAAGAACCTAGAGCGGCTGGTGCAGGCGCTCCATGCCGCGAAACAGCGCGGGCTGGAGCAATGCCTGTTGGTGACCGGTAAAGTAGGGTGGTCCAGCAACGGCATCTCCGCGCAGGTGGCGGCCTTGGGTCTCAGAGAGGACGTACACTTTCTCGGCGGCGTGCCGATGGCGGACGTTCCCCTGCTGATGAACGGCGCCGACTTGCTTGCGATTCCTTCCATCGGCGAGGGGTTTGGCATCCCAGCCTTGGAAGCGATGGCATGCGGCGTGCCGGTGTTGGGAGGCGACAGCGGCGGCTTACCGGAAGTTATCGGCGATGCGGGGCTGCTGGTTGATCCCATGAGTGTGGAAGCAATTACTGAAGCGCTGCTGCAGCTTGGCGAAGATCCAGATTTGCGGCAGCGACTTGGCGTCCGTGCGCGCGCGCGATCAACACAGTTTTCATGGGAACGCGCGGCAGCGTCAGTGCTCGCTAGCATGCGTCAAGCCGCGGCAGGGTAGTGAGGTGAGCATGTTGGTATTTGCGAACAAGAGGGACAAGTCATGAAGATTGTCCTTGCCGCGCCCCATTGGGAGACGGGCCAGTGGGGATTCTATTGCCAGCGGGCTCTGGAGCAACTCGGACACACCGTGACAAGACTGGAGTACGGCCGGCGTGCCGGTGAGCAGCCGAGCTTGCGACAACGGGTGCGGCGCAGGTTGGTAGGGGCGCATCAATTCAACCTGGAGCGGCTGCTCGCGGCAAATCAGCAAGACAACTTGGAGCTTGTGCGAGTCTGCACGCAACAACGACCGGACGCGGTATTGCTCATTCGCGGAGATGTCTATCTGCCCGAGACGATCCACTATCTTACCGACCGCATCGGGGCGCCGGTGCTCAACTGGTGCGGCGACGATCCCACCTGGTTTCCCAACATTCTTGGGAGCTTGCGTCTCTATACACGGTTTTTCATTGTCGACCCGTCCTACCTGCCGTTGGCCGGGCAAATGGGCGCCAAAGACCCGCTCTATCTCCCGCATGCCGCCGATCCGGAGACGTATCAACCATTCGCACTCACCGCCGAGGAAGAACGTGAACTCGCCTGCGACGTCATTTTCGTTGGCGATTCCCGGCACGTGATGGGGCATTTGCCGGAAAACTGGCACCGCGCCGATACGGTTGAAGCGGTCGCGCGCCTTGGCCTTGCCTTGCGAGTGTACGGCAAAGGCTGGGAGATTCTCCCCGATGGGTACGCAGTAAAACGCTCCGTGCTGGGCCGCGCGTTGCTCCCGGCGGAGCGGGTGGCGCGAGGCTACCGGGCCGCGGGCATCGTGCTCAACGTCCATCATCCGCAGTTGCCGCAAGGCTGTAATCAGCGTACGTTCGAGGCTCCCGCATGCGGCGCTTTTTCGTTGGTGGATAACCGCACGGAACTGAGCAGATTGTTCGTGCCGGGTGAAGAGATTGCGGAGTTTGACGGCGTGGACGACCTCCGGGCAAAGATACAGTATTATCTCGCGCATACGGGCGAACGCGCGGCAATCGCGGCGCGCGGTCGGGAGCGCGTGCTGGCAGAGCATACGTATCAGCATCGGCTGAAGACGTTGCTTCAGCAGGGAGTAGGCCATGGCTAGGCGCAATGCTCCCCTGTGCGTGTGTGAGCCCAGCCCTGTGCTTCGACAGGCTAGCACGAACGGTTTAGGCCTGCCGGAATAGAATTGATGATGAAGGACTTACTCTTGGCCCAGCTTTGGACAGTACAACGTGCCTAACATAGACTCGGCGCCGGCTGACGGTGTGGCACGGCCCGCGACTTTGCGGCAGCGGACCGCAGCCCAATGGTTTCGGCTCGTCTTGGAGAGTCATTACTACCAACCGGCAATCGCCTTGTGGCGAAGCCTGGAGTTGGAGGTGTGGCAGGGGCACGACTTGCCGCAGCCCGTGCTGGACGTCGGTTGCGGCAACGGCTACGTGGCCTCGCTGCTCTTGCCGTCAGATCGGGACGCCGTAGGCTTGGATATGGTGTTCTCCGAACTGCGGGTGGCGCGTCAATTGGCCACGTATCGCGGCGTCGTGCAGAGCGAGGGCGGGGCCATGCCTTTTGCTGACGGGAGCTTTGGCGCCGTTTTCAGCAATTGTGTGGTGGAGCACATTCCAGATCTCGACCCAGTGTTGCTGGCGGTATGCGCAAGCCTGCGCCCGGGCGGATACTTCGCCTTTACCACCGTAAGCCAGCGTTTTCTGGATATGCTGTCGCCTATCAACCGTTTTCGCGCCACCGGCCGCCTGGAAGAAGCCGAAGCCTATGCGGCCCAAACGAACGCCCGGCTCGGCCACTATCACTATTACGCGCCGGAACAGTGGCAAGAAAAGCTGGCTGCCGCCAATTTGGCGGTGCGGGAGTGTCAGTACTTTGCCCCGGCATCGTTCATGGCGGCGTGGGAGCGGTTGGACGTGGCGCTCACCCGCAGAATTTGGCGAGGGCGGCGTCCCATCGACCTGTTCCGCCGTCTGGTGATTCGCCGGCTGGCGCCGCGCCGCTTCTTTGTCTGGTTTTGGTACCAGCGCTACCGACACCTGCTCGAGATTCCGCTCCTGCCGCAGGAAGAGGGTGGCGGTCTCTTCATCGTCGCGCAGAAGGCAGAATAGCGCCTGAATTCAGGCGGGTTACCGCCCTGGGTACGTTGCGGTCGAAATGCAGTCATTGGCATGCGCACGAGCGGTCCAGTCCGATGCGGCTGACGCGCTGGAGGACCCATGATAAGGTAGAGCCAGCGCTGTAAACCCAACCGGATTCCGGGCACTGCAATATTCGAATTGCAGCCATCATTTTCGCGCAAGTGACAAAATAAGTGCATTGCATAAGTTTTCTGAACAAAACCGCATAAGTTAGGAGAAGATACATGGGCGAACAGTCACCGTCGGACCAGGACGTACGACAGCACTTTACGGAGCGGGCGGCGACGTATACCGGCGGACAAGGGGATACGGTGGAGGCAATGGTCGCTATGGCCGCGCCCGGCCCCGACGCACAGGCGCTCGACGTGGCGACCGGCACCGGGCTGGTGGCCTTTGCCCTGGCTGCGGAGATTACGGGAAGCGGCTATGTGATTGGGGTTGACTTTACCGCTGCCATGCTCGCCCGCGCGGCTGAGGAACAGGGCGCCGACGGTACGGCTGCGCCCGGTGCGCAGGTATCCTTGGCTGCTGCCGATGCGACCGGTCTTCCCTTTCCCGACGGCATGTTTAGCATCGTTACCTGCCGTTTCAGCGTGCACCACTTCACGCACGCCATGCCGGCGCTGCAGGAGATGGGACGAGTGCTCATGCCCGGCGGAAGACTCGTCATCGGCGAATTCGGCATGCCGGAAGATCCTGAGAAAGCGGCGTACTTCAATCGTATGGAACGCACGCGCGGTCACTCGCATGTGCAGGCGTTCAGCCCCAGCCAGTTGCGGGGAATGATGGCGGAAATTGGCTGTCCCGTGCATGACGAACGCTTGCTGAACCGGGAAATGATGGCGAGCGAGTGGCTGGAAACGGCCAATACCACAGACGAGAACCGCGAGATCGTCAGGACCATGCTCTGGGATGGGCTTGAAGGGGACCTTGGCGGTCTTTCCCCCAAGCGGGTGGGTGATGACTTGCTCTTGACCCGCCATGAGGTTGTGCTCAGCGGTGTCAGAGCCTAGAGGCGCGTCCTTCACATGACGGACTACCCCTCCTGGATCGAGATCAGCCGCGGCGCGCTGCAGCACAACATCGCTTCATTCAGGGAACGTCTGCAACCGGGGACTTCACTGCTTGCCGTCGTTAAGGCAGATGCCTACGGCCACGGAATGCGGGTCGTGGCCAACTCTATTGCAGCCCATGTTGACTGGCTGGGCGTTAACACGCTTGATGAAGCGCTGGCCCTGCACAATGACGGCATCACGCTGCCGGTCCTTATTTTGGGTTATACCCCCCATAGTCGTGCAGATGAAGTAGTGCGGCACGGTTTTCGCCAGGTGGTCTACGATCACGGGTCCGCCGCATGCCTGGCACGGGCGGCGGCGGCGCAGAACACGACCGCCAACGTGCACGTGAAGATTGAGACGGGCACCTACCGCTTGGGCGTGCCCTGCGGTGCTGCGGTTGAATTCGTAAGTCAATTGCAGGAATTGCCGCAGCTTGCAGTCGAAGGCATTTACACCCACTTTGCCACGGCTGAGGACACGGCGGATGACTCGTACCTCCAGTTGCAGATCAGCCGCTTTGCGGAGGTTCAGACGTCTCTGGCCGCAGCCGGGATCCAGGTGCCGTACCAACATATGGCAGCGACGGCGGCAACGATGGTAGAACCGGCCGCGCACGGCGCCTTGGTGCGCATTGGCATCGGTCTCTACGGGCTATGGCCGTCACTGGATACGCAGATTGCAATGACGGAACGCGCGACGCGCCCGCTGACCCTCCGTCCGGTCATGCAGTGGAAAACGCGGATCGTGCACCTGCAGCGCGTGGCGCGGGGGGAAACCGTAGGGTACGGCCGCACGCACCGCACGCGGCGGGATTCGCTCGTGGCGGTAATCCCCATCGGGTATTCAGACGGTTATGATCGAAAACTCTCGAATGTGGGAGAGGTCGCTGTCCGGCAGAAGCTCGCGCCCGTGGTCGGTCGTGTAATGATGAACATGACGCTTATTGACGTGACCGCTATTCCGGCCGTCAAGGTTGGCGATGAAGTCACTCTGCTCGGGCCCGAAATGCCGGCGGAGCACATTGCGACGCATGTGGGGACCATCAACTACGAAATCGTCAGCCGCATCAACCCCGCGTTGCCGCGAATCGCCGTGCCTTAGTGCCGACGTTCGATCAACCTCCGCGGCATGGCCGTCTTTGACCTCAGGATTCTCGCGGCTGGGGCAGCCAAGGCGCTGGGTATGAAGTGGGTGGCTATGCTGCCGCGACTTGGCGTCGCGAGAAAATGTCCCAGTCTACCAACAAGCTCGCGGCAATGAAAATAGAGGAATAGGTGCCGGTAGCCGCGCCAATCAACAGCGCCAAGACGAAGTCCTTGATGGCGAGGCCGCCAAAGAGATAGAGCGCAAAGAGCGTGATTAGCAATGTGATGGAAGTGTTGAGCGAGCGGTCGATTGTTTGGTTGACGCTAAAATTCACCACAGTTGGGAGTGGCGCGTGCGAGTACTTGGCACGATTTTCGCGCACCCGGTCGAAGACTACGATGGTGTCGTGCACGGAATAGCCGATGGCGGTGAGAATTGCGGTGATGAACATCGAGTCAATCTCTTTGTGCACGAGGAAACCCAGCACGGAAAAAACACCGAGCACAACCAGCACGTCGTGTACTAGCGCGCAAATGGCACAGACGCCGTAGCGGAAGGGTTGCGGCACGTGCCGGAACGCCCACGTGATGTATATGAGAATGCCGACGGAGGCCACAAGCACGGCAAGCAGCGCTCTCTGTGTGAGCTCACGGGCGATTACAGGCCCCACGGCTTCAAAGCGTAACTCTTCTGCCTGGCCGTGCGCCTCTTCCAGCGCCGTGCGCACCGCCTGCTTGTTCTCAAGCGCTAGCTCTTTTGAGCGGATGATGACGGACCCCTCACCAGTGGCTTGCACCAACGGTTCGCCAAGGTCCAGGGCAAGGTAGATGCGCTTAATCTCCTCCGCAGCCGGTGTGGCTTCGAAACGCAATTCGTAAATCGTCCCGCCGGAAAAATCGATGCCGAGTTGCAAGCGGAAGACCGCGAGCGAGAGGATGCTCGGCACCAGAATCAGCGCGGAAACGACATAGGCCCACTTTCTGCGGCCAACAATATCAAACATTAGCTTCTGTTATCCTCGTGTCTGTGCGTCATGTGTGGCGTTTCGCATTTCAGTCTAGTCAACTTGCGGCGCTTTCGCTCACTCTTGTAGTTTCAACGTCTGGAGAAGGCCCTCATACAGCGCGCATTCCCGACCGAAAATGTAGCGGGGCGCTGTGACGGAGACGCTTGTGCAGCCCGCTCGCCGCAAGCTCGCCACCGCGGCGAGTAAGTCCACCGTTTTCACTTGTATCGTGACGGCGAAGCACGACCCGTGTTGCGCATCGTTCGCAAACACGCGCGCTACGGTCGGACCCAGCAAGCCGCCTACTTCAGGAAACGCCGCCAGCGTGCCGGCTATTTCTTCGGCAGATTCGCCTTGCATATTCGCGGTTAGCGTTGAATAGGGTGTGGCGCTTTGGGAGGCTTCCACGAATTCTAGAATTTGCCGCAATGCCTGCCGTTTGTCACGACTCGCGCGCAGCCGTTCGCGATTGCCGATCAAGCACGCCTGGGTGCGCAGAATGACGCCGTGCTCGATCATCTTGAGCCGGTTGTCCTTGAGGGTCGCGCCTGTGGAAACCAGGTCGACAATGATATCAGCATAGCCCAGCGTTGGCGCCGCCTCCAATCCGCCCTCAGCCTGTACCACTTGAAAGTACGTTATGCCCTGCTGAAAGAGGAACTGGCGGGTTAGAGCGGGAAACGTCGTGGCAATGCGGAGTACGCGGCCTCTTTCCCGGAATTCCAGCGCCACTTCCGCAAGGTCGGTCAACGTACGGACATCGATCCATTCCTCCGGCACGGCGATGGCGAGCTGCCCCTGGGAGTAGCCGAGGTCTGCCGCCGCGACGACAAGATCGTCACCCTCCTGCCGCATTTCGGAGAAGATGTCATAGCCGGTTATGCCCGCGTCGGCATCGCCATTGCGAATTTGCTCAACCATCTGCCAAGCGCGTTGGAAGAGTATGGTTGCGTTGGGTACAGCCGGTAACGTAGCTTCGTAAGCCCGCGAATTGGGGCGAGCGACGGCGAGGCCGCATTTGGCGAAGAATTCCAGGGTCTGTTCCCCGATACGGCCTTTGCTCGGCACGAGCAGGCGCAGTGCTTCAGCCATGGATTTCCTGCACCACTTCGCTTAGCGAAAGAGATTGAGTCGTGCCGTCTGCCATGTTGCGCAGGTTCAAGCTGCCTTCCCCGTCTTCAACCAGCAGGAGATAGGGAATGCTCTTGCGGTTTGCGTAGGCGACACGAGTGCGCGCGTTGCGCTGCCGCAGGTCGTATTCCGTGCGGATACCGTGCTCACGGAGCCGCTGTGCGGCCTGCATGCCGGCGCGCGCGGCAGCCGGCGTTGCGGCTGCCACCAGCACCTGCACCCGCGGTGCAGCGGGCAGTGCGGTCCCTTGTTGCTCAAGTGCGAGTCGGAGACGCTCCAACCCAATGGCAAAGCCGACTGCCGGAACGGACTTGCGGCCGCCGAGTGATTGCACCAGTTCGTTATACCGGCCGCCGCCGCACAACTGGCTCCGGCCGGTATCGTCGTATAGCTCAAATACAACGTCGGTGTAGTAGTGGAGTCCGCGTCCCAGAGCTAGCTGCACCTGTACGTGCGATTCTTCGATGCCATAGGCAGCGAGCGCGGCGACCACCTCTGCCAGACGGCTAAGCGGTTCATCTCCCAAGCCGTACTCCGCCAAAAACAAGCGCGCGCGTTCCAGCACCTCGCCGGGGGCGCCTGTGAGGCCGTGCAGTCCTTGAATGAACGCAAAAGCGCGTTCGACCCGCTCATCCTCATCGGAGGCACGCTGTTTCCGAAACATGCGGCTCAGGATGGCATCTTCCGTACGGCTGCCGTGCAGTTCGATGCCCATCTCTTGCAACGATGCGCGCAGCGTCGCTTGCGCCTGGGCCTCGGTGCCGGGGGCGTCCACGATTGCCGGCGTACCGGCGTGGCGCGCGGGGTGGATTTCTTCTAATCGCTTGCATACATACGCGAGACCGCGTCCCGGCCTGCCAACGTCTTCCATGCTGTCGAGCAAAAAGTGTTTGAGCCTTGTTGAGAGTCCCAGGCTGCCAAGCAGTTCAAGCAGGATGCCGACGTGGCCGAGGACGAGCCGGTAGTGCTTGACGCCAAGGCGTTCAAGCGTCCAACATGCCAGGGCGATCACTTCGGCGTCAGCGGACGGGCCGTCACTGCCCAGCAACTCCACGCCGGCCATCGAAAACTGCCGGTAGCGGCCGCGCTGCGGCTTCTCATAGCGGAATACGGGGCCGGCGTAAGCATAGCGCAACGGAATCGGCGCATTTTGGTCGTTGCTCAAGTAATAGCGGACGACCGATGCCGTGAATTCCGGTCGCAAAGCGAGACGACGCCCACCAAAGTCTTCAAAGGTGTACATCTTGGAGATGATATCCGCGCCGGACTTGCGCATGTAGAGATCGGCCTGCTCGACGAGCGGTACATCAATCGGCGTGTAGCTCGCCAGTTGAAACGCTGCGAGCAGGGATTGCTGCAACTGCGTCTGCGCGTGGGCCTGCCGGGCGTCAAGGTCCAGCATCCCTCGGACGGATTCTACAGGGCGAGTCTCTAGCGACATTGCGGCCTCGCTGCCTATGGTTCCGTAGCTTGACGTGGTGGTGTTTGGGGAGGCGCGAAGGTCTGTTGCTGCGACTGCGCGACGCCATAGAGCCAAGGATTGTCGCGCAACTGGGGTAGGCGCACCACGAGGTAGAGGAACGTGCGTGTGACCGTGATCGCAGTGAACATGCTGATGATTACGCCGATGGCCAGCGTGATAGCGAAGCCACGCACGATGCCTGTACCGAAGTAGAAGAGCACGGCGCACGTGATTAAGGTGGATATGTTCGAATCCCGAATTGAGGTCCAGGCACGCTCAAAGCCAACATCAAGCGCCGACCGGAGTGTCCTGCCCCGGCGCAACTCTTCTTTCAGGCGCTCAAATATCAGGATGTTCGCGTCCACGGCCATGCCCACGGAGAGGATAAAGCCGGCAATGCCCGCCAGCGTCAGCACCACCGGCCACAACTTGAAGATCCCGAGCACAAGGAGGGCGTAGATCATCAAAGCCAAGACGGCAACCAGACCGGGCAAACGGTAATAGATAAACATGAATATGGCTACCAGCACTAAGCCGATTATGCCGGCACGCAGACTGCGGTCTACGGAGTCTTGGCCGAGCGTGGGCCCTACAGTGCGGTTTTGGGCAATCTCTAAAGGCACGGGCAACGCGCCGTACTTGAGTTTGATGACGACGTCGCGGGCTTCTTCCAGCGTAAAACTCCCAGTGATGCGACCGCGGTTGGAAATGGCGCCTGAAATCGTGGCGGCGGATATCAGATGATTGTCGAGCGTAATGCCGAGCCAGGTGCACGGCTGGCCGTCAACGCGCAGGCAGATATTCTGGGACGTGAACTCTTCAAAGATCACGGCGCCGTCGTCTTTTAGTTCGAAATTGATCTGCGGGAGGCCGCGTTCATCAAAGCCAACTTCGGCGGACTTGACCAATGCGCCGGTGAAGAGCCTGCGGAATTGCTCACCCTCAACGAGGCCGCCTACCGGCACCGGCGGCACCGAACTCTTGCCGAGGTCCACAAAGGCGAGTTCGCCGGTTTCCCGGAAGAGCGCAATGGCTTCATCCGGATTCTCCACGCCGGGAAGCTCGACAATGATGCGGTCGGTGCCTTCCAACTGCACGATGGGCTCCGAAACGCCAAGGGCATTCACGCGTTCCGCGATGATATCGCGCGTCGCTTCCATGTGGTCCGACGTGATCTCTTGGCCCTCAGAAGGAGTTGCCCGTAGCACGACGTGCAATCCGCCCTGCAGATCGAGGCCCAGGTGATAGCGCAGGTCGCGCACGAGGCGTGAATCGCCTATGCCGAGATTGAGACCGGGATTATCGGGCCAATTGACATAACCGGACAGCACAACGAGGGCGAAGATTACTGCCAGTGTGATGAAGTAGCGTCGGTTCATTGCTTTCCGGTATCCGGCCCCGCCGCCGCTTCGACATCGTTGCCATTGGGATCGGCAGCAAGGGTTGCCAGCGCTTGGGTGCGCACTGCCAGTTCAATCTCCTCCGCGATGTCGCCATTTTCCTTGAGAAAATTACGCACGTTTTCGCGTCCCAAGCCCAATCGCGTGTCGCCGTGGGAGTAATGCGCACCGGCTTTGCGAACGATGCCGTATTCAGTAGAAAGGTCGATGAGATCGCCCAGCTTGGAGATGCCCTCATCGAAGAGGATGTCGAATTCGCAGGTCTTGAACGGCGGCGCGACCTTATTCTTGACCACCTTGGCGCGCACACGGATGCCAACTTGCTCCTGCCCCTGCTTTACGTAGTCAACCCGGCGTACGTCAATGCGCACCGAAGAGTAGAAGCGCAGCGCGCGGCCACCGGGGGTGGTCTCCGGGTTGCCAAACATCACGCCGATTTTCTCGCGCACCTGGTTGATGAAGATTATGACGCTGCGCGAGCGGTTGATGGCCGCCGTAAGCTTGCGGAGCGCTTGGGACATGAGCCGGGCCTGTAGTCCCATATGGGCATCGCCCATCTCGCCTTCGATTTCGGCCTTTGGCACCAGGGCGGCCACGGAGTCGATCACGATGACGTCAACGGCATTGCTGCGTACCAGCATTTCCGCGATTTCCAACGCCTGCTCGCCATTATCCGGTTGCGAAACCAGCAAGTCCTCAATGCTCACGCCGCACTTGGCCGCATACGAGGGATCGAACGCGTGTTCCGCGTCCACAAAGGCGGCGGTGCCGCCGAGCTTCTGCGCTTCAGCCACCACGTGCTGGGCCAGGGTAGTCTTGCCGCTGCCCTCATTGCCATAGATCTCCACAACGCGCCCTCTGGGCACGCCGCCTACCCCCAGCGCCAGGTCGAGCGAAAGCGAACCGGTGGGCACGACGGCAACCGGAACCGCTGCCTCCTCGCCCATGCGCATAATCGAGCCCTTGCCGTAGCGGCGCTCGATCTGGCCGATGGCGGCCTGTAACGCCTGGGTACGCCCATCCGCAGTGCTCTCTTCAGTTGCTTTTGTTCGCGTAGCCATGGCGCTGAACGCACTCCTTGGTCCAATTGGGTCCGGTATTACTCATACATGTAGATATAATTCAGTATTCTCCATTATAGGCAATTGCGGCGGTGAAGCCTAATTGAAGGCAGCGAGAATTACGTCCTCATTGCCGTGGAAATGCCGGGTCAGCGCTAGTTTGAAGCCTTGAGCGCAAGAGAGATGGGGCGGGTCAGAGAGCCGTGTCCGGCAGCACGGCGGCGGTGCCTTCCTTGAAGGTGTCGCGGCCGCCGCAGGCCAAGCCGACGTGGGGATGCACGCTGGTCACTGCGGCGACAATGGCATCGGATACATTGCGGATGTCCCATTGCGCATGCCGGTCGCTGCGGATGCGAGACATTTCCACAACTTCACGTGCGTTGAGGTCCACGAGGATGCGGAGGTTGTGGCCGTTGGCGAGCAGGATTTCGGCCCTTTGACCGGCGCCAAGCGCCTGGTAGGCTTCCTCCAATAGATCCAATGTGCGGTTGTATGCGTCCGCGAATCCCGCATTGCGAACGAGCGGCGGGAGGGTGCGCCCGTGGGCGGGGCTGTGTGTCTGGGATACCTCGGTCTTCATCCGGTGACGGATGAATTGATGATATGCGGATTCCGACATGACCAATTCAAACTGGTAGTGCAGCAGTTCGAACTCGCGCAGCAGCGTGTCATGGGCGTGCAAGCCGCGGTATGCGGAGCGAATCAGTCGTCCCACTTGGTCTCCGTCCAAACGCGTCACCGCTTCTTGCGCGGCGGCAAGCGTCATTTGGGAGTTGTGGAAGAGCAAGGCCGCGGCCAAGTGGCGTTCGCCGTCTGGGTCATAGCGCACCAGCCGCACGGCCGCATTGGCTGTGGAGGCAGAAGACTCGCCCGCATGCGGCGTGTTGACGCCCGCAGACGCCGGCGAGATAGCAAGCGCTGCCGCGGTCTCCTGAATTGCATCGCGGCCGCTTTGCGGATACGGCAAGGCGTGAATGTACTTTTCCGGAAAGAGCGAGGGCGCGATGGGATGAAGTTGCGCAAAGAGCTTCTCGCCGGTCTCCTGAAACTCAGGCAGCGGCGAGGAGAGCAACCGCGAAATCATGAGAGCAAACTCCCGGGCGTTTGTAGTCACGCCCACCTGGGTGGTCTGCGCCAGCGGCAGGACGTAGCGCGCGTCTTCGGTGGCGCGACGTGCGGCGCTCACAGCCCGCATGCGCGGATACTTTTCTAAGAGATACGCGGTGCAGCCCGCATAGATCGTTTGGTAGGCTGCATAGCTCTGGCTGACCGCTTCTTCCATCAGGCGCCGGGGCTTGCCGCGGCGGTACGCCTTCGGCAAGTAGAACTGGCGCGGCACTTCTTCAAAGGGGATGTAGCGCCCGCTGTGCTGGGTATAGGCCGCCAGACGATGCCGCACGATTTCCAGCGAAAGCAGGCGGGGAATATCCCAGATGGCGGCGCTAAAGCACCCGTGCTCTGCCACGCTATTGTGGCCGTATTCGTAGACGACCCGCTGGTTGCGCTGGCGCGCCAGGGCGGTATTGTCGCGTGCTTCCTTGATGAGTTGCGGCACGGGCGTGGGGTCGCGACTTATGCGTGCCATGCCGGCGGTGATGGCTTCGGGATTCCTTGCCGCTCGTCCTACGATTTGCACGCGGGGCGTGTATGACCACTTCACCAATGTGTCGGCACATTCTCCGCAAAAATCATGAAATGCACGGGCGACCACGAGAGCGAGTCAGCGGAGAGAAGTGTGGGAAGCCCCCACCTAACCAGTCTCTCGGCGTCCGTTTAGTATAGCATCCTGAAAACACCGCTTTTGCGCAACGGAATCGACTTGGGAAGAGGTGCGCCCCGGCGTCTCGTAGGGGACGAATGGGGCGTGAGCGTGCGCATGTCCCGGCGCTCATCGCCTCATTGACGCCATATGCGTGTCACAGTTGGCAAGAATCAGTGATGGTGCGACAACCTCTCCGGGATGCGGTCTCGCCCGCCTAGGGATTCGGCGTGGGCGATGAGGGCAGTGTCTCTTCGCTGGGTCCTGGGGTTGTCGCCGGCTCTGACGTGGGTGCGAGCGCAGGCGATGCTCGCACATCTACCTGCAATTGTGCCGGGTCGACACTTAGCACGGTCACCTGGGGCGGCGTGCTCACATCCGGCGTCAATAAGTACGTGCCCGCGCCCACGCCGCTCAAATTCAACGAGACGATCACACTGCTCGCTTGCAGAGTGCGCAGCACTGGCGCCGGGCCGCTGAGGATCACCGAGACAGTGGTGGGCGCCACTACGGCTTCCATGCCCGGTAGGAGATTTACGTGCGTAACGGCCACACGAGTTTCCGCGCTCGATGCGATTGGCAGCACTTCTATAGTGACATCTATTTGATCGGAACCGGAGATGCCAATGCCCGGCGGTCTCTCTAGTTCTACCGTCGTGGTAATGGACTGCGTAACTCCCGCAATCGGGATTGTCTCAGTGAACACGAAGTTTATGGCGTTGAGTTCCTGGGGTGAGCCGACGAGTGTTGCGCTGGGGGGCGAGGCTATGTACCGGGAGATCAAGTAGCCCGAGGCAGGCTGGCCTTCGATCCTTACACGCACCGGCACATCTTTGGAGGAGATTACTTGCGCTACCGGCACCGTCACCTGGACCACGGCGGGATCAAGCTGCACGCCGCTCACGTCTTGGCCCTGGGCGTCGCGCGGGATGGCGCGCTGGGTGAGATTGATCGTGCTCCTGGCATCACCTACTTCCACGTCGATCCAAACCGCGTCGACGAGTTCCACTTTGGAGGCCGGCCCAATCACTTTCACGAGGTCCGGCAGCAGTTGGGGTTGTTGGAATTGGTAGCCGAATGGCGGGTCTCCGGCCACTTCCACGCGCACCGGCACTTCCTTCTCCTTGCGCTGTTCCAAGGCAACGGTCACAGTTTCCGGCTCGGCAGCAATAATGCGAATACGCGAGTCGGACTCATCGGTGTCGATGGCAATTTCATGGAGACCGACACCGACCGCGAAGAGATCGACCACGGCACGAAAGTCGTCCACGGTGAGGGAATCCCAGATGTCACGGGGGGCGGCAATCTGCAAACGCACCGTGCTTGGCGCGATGCGGCTGACCACTAACCCATCGCCCAAGCGGCTGGTCTCAATGGGGATCTCAGTGTCAAAGAAGTCTTCGCGCACGGGGTTTTGTTCGGCAGTGAACAGGACCCACAAGATGACTGATATCGCCAAGGCAAAGAGGAAACGCACGCCCAACGTGTGGGTAAAAAAGCGCCCGAGAATGGGTATGAGCGAGCGTAGTTTGTTCATGTGGAGAGGGTTACTTTAGGACTTTACGCTCACGGCGACTACGTGAAAGGGAGCCGAATGAAATCCAAGGAAGCAGGCTTGACCTGGGTTCTTCGCGGAACAGGCTGTGGAGGTACGTACGCAATTTGTCCTCGTCCATGTGCCGCAGAAGCGATCCGCCGCGCGCGACGGAAATTATGCCGCTCTCCTCGGAAACGGCGACGGCGATGGCGTCCGTAACTTCGCTCACACCGATGGCAGCCGCGTGGCGCGTGCCCAAGCCTTCGCCTTGGGGCACGTCTTCCGACAGCGGCAACATACAGGAAGCGGCAATGAGACGGCTGCCGCGAATGACAACGGCCTTATCGTGCAGCGCTGAATTTGGATAGAAGACGGTCATGAGCAGGTCTTCGCTCACTTGACCGTCAATGCGATGGCCGGTCTCTACCAGGTCTTCCAACCCGGTTTCGCGCTCGATTACGATGAGACCGCCCCAGTGGTTGTCAGAGAGGCGTCCCGCGACACGGGCCACTACGTCGAGGGATTGGGAGACGCTCTCGCTAATCGGAATGTAGCGCGCGAGGGGGTGGGTGCCTTGCCGCCCCACCTGCTCCAGGAAGCGGCGCAGTTCAGGTTGGAAGATGATTGGAATGGCAATGACCAGCGCGGACAACACGCTGCGCAGCAGCCAATCGAAGACCAGCAGTTGTAGGAAATTGCCAATGACGAAGGCAGCGACGAGTAGAACTACGATCCCGCGCACCAATTGGTCCGCGAGGGTGCCACGCACGATCGTGAATATAATGTGAATGATGACGGCGACGAGGAGGATATCAAACGCCGCACTAAAGTCCAGGCGGGAAACGAGCCACCGGAGGTCCTCTACCACACGTCACCTCAAAGACAGCGCGCTTCGCTTATCACTTCCCCGTTTCACCCTGGCGACGACCGGCTGGAGAGGCGGTAGACGAGCGAAGCTAGTCAAACTGGGGACGACTACCAGCCAAGAGTTCCAGCAATACTGCTTTTTGAGCGTGGAGGCGATTTTCAGCCTGATCGAACACGACCGACTGAGGCCCATCCATCACTTCATCGGTGATTTCCATGCCGCGGTGCGCGGGCAGGCAATGCATGACGATTGCATCCGCGCGGGCGTGGCGCAAGAGGCCCGAGTTTACCTGATACGGCGGAAAGACTCTTTCGCGCTCCGCTGCTTCCGCTTCCAAGCCCATGCTAATCCACGAATCTGTGTAGATAACGTCTGCGTCTTGAACTGTTGCGATTGGATCTGTGCCCAGCTCGAGCGTCGCGCCCGACTCTGCAGCCAAGCCCTGGGCCCGCGCGATGATGTGGTCGGGCGGCAGGTACCCTTCAGGGCAGCCAACCGCGAGGTGATAGCCAAGTCTGCCGGCGCCGAAGAGGAGAGAGTTGGCGACATTGTAGCCATCGCCAACGTAGGCAATCTTGCGCGCGGCAAGGTCCCCTTTGTGCTCCTGCATCGTGAGGAAATCGGCCAAGATCTGGCAGGGATGCGTGTAATCGGATAGACCGTTGATAATGGGGATTTCGGCATGTTCCGCGAGAACTTCCAGGGTAGTATGCTCGAACACCCGCGCCATGATGACGTCTACCCAGCGTTCCAAGTTGCGGGCGACGTCCGGCACCGTTTCGCGCACGCCCATTTGCAGGTGTTCTGCCGCCAGATCGACAACCAGACCGCCTAGCTGCTCCATGCCAATGGCAAAGGTGGCACGGGTGCGCAGGGACGGCTTCTCAAAGATCATGGCTAGGGTCCGGCCTGCGAGCGGACGATACTCGGCTCTCGCAGCGTAGTCCGACCGTGCGGCCCAAGCGGACTTTAGCGTCTTCGCAGTGTTGAGAAACTGGTGAATTTCAGAAGCTGAGAAGTCAGCAAGTGTAAGGAGGTCGCGACCCTTCAAGACTGTTTGCTGCTTTCATCTGGGGAGTGGGACGAAGAGGAGATAGCAAACCCAAGTGCATCTGCGAGGGGGAATTTAAAGTAGACGTAGTATAGCAGTCTTGGCAGATTAGCACAACTTGGCTGATGCCCCACCGACTATTGTTGGTTTCGCTTCCCTAGCCAGCCTAATCCTCATCGGGAAGTGTTTCGTCGTCTTCTGCCCGATCCTCCCAGTCTTCAGGGCGTTCCTCCCAACCACGTGATTCCCAGAAGGCATCGTTGTTTGGGTTCAGTTGATCTGCATGGTTGTCGAGATCGCTTTGCTTGCCCATGTTTTCGACTCCAAACTCTTTGCTCTCATAAACTCACTATTTCCAATATAGCAACTAGAAAGTCTATTGTAAATGTATATTGTACTAAATTGGGATAAAATGAAAGATGTTCTTAACTATGAGTTATTGCTATGCGCGACACCTCGTGCGCCGGCTCTCACTCACAGTAGCCCTCAACTAGACTTGGAGCAGTCCCAACAATGGCTAAGTGCTAAGTGCTAAGTGCTGAAATTGCCTGAGTAGCAATTGTGTTGCCAACCTGCAAAGTAAAACAAGCCCGATGCAACTGAGTTTCGTGGCGAAATTCAGAAGAGACCCAAAGAGAGTTGCTTGGGATTGGGTTTAGGTGAGTGTGACAGTTCTCGCTGGTTTAGGGTGTAGCGTTGCTGCAACAAATTTACATAATCATAAATGGGCTCAGTGTAGATTCTTGGCGCATAGCGACCGGGAAAGAGCTGCCCGTACGTGCCAAGGAGCCACGGATATTCATCTCGCAGAAAACCCAGGAAGTGTTCCTTGACGCCCACGCCAAGATTCAGCACATTCGCAGCCAGAAAGCAGGCGTTGTGGGCTGCCGCGGCCCGGGCGACTTCCTCAAGGTTCTCTTTCGTCGCCGTAAGCCCGGGAATGATGGGGGCCAGCAGCACGCCGGCGTGCACGCCCGCCGCGGCGAGCTTTTGCAGCGACCGCAGCCGTTGCAGCGGCGGCGCCGTGCCCGGCTCTAGCTGCCGCCAGAGTGCGCGGTCAAGGGTGGTTATGCTGAAGTTCACCGTGCACCCTAAGCGCAGAGCCAATTCGGTCAAGAGGTCGATGTCACGGACGACAAGCGAAGACTTAGTGATGATGGATACCGGTGTGCGAAAGTCCAAGCAGGCTGCGAGTACGGCTCTAGTCAGCCGGTACTTGCCTTCGATCGGTTGATAGGGGTCGGTGGCCGTCCCTATGACCACGCGCTGGCGCCGCCAGCGCGGCGATGAGAGTTCCAAGCGCAGCACTTCCGCAATGTTCTTCTTGACGAAGATGATGGAGGAAAACTCCTCGTCAGCGTCAAGATCGTAGTAGAAGTGCGTGCTGCGGGCAAAGCAGTAGTGGCAACCGTGCGTGCACCCGCGGTAGGGATTGAGACTCCAACCGAACGCCATGCCTTGCACCCGGGTGAGCGCGGTCTTGCAGTGCACTTCTTCGTAGCGCGCCTGTGGCATACTCGTTCCTGAATAGTGCTGCTAACGGATTCCGCCTGGGTTTTCTGAGGAGTCGTTCACAGCCGCAGAGGCCGTGTATGCGGGCATCCTCATGAGGAAGACAATTCATTTCGCGCATGCAAAGCCAACATCCTTGCAACCAAGAAAGCCGGGAGCACTGCACGGTTGCGGCCGACGGCGGGCTGCATGTAGCGCGGATCGCGGCGCCGCGTTTGCAGGAAGCGCTGCTGGGCTGGTATCGCTCGCACCGCCGCAGATTGCCTTGGCGGGGCTCCAAGAGCGCGTACCGCATCTTTCTGGCTGAGATGATGCTGCAGCAGACGCAAGTCGAGCGTGTGGTTCCGAAGTATCACGCCTTCCTGGCTCACTACCCGACAATTCGTCGTTTGGCGGCCGCGCCGTTGGCGGAGGTTATTCGTCTGTGGGCGGGTCTCGGCTACAACCGCCGCGCCGTGCATCTGCATCGCGCCGCGCAGGCTGTGGTGCGGGCACACGGCGGCAGGTTGCCAATGAATCTAGCGGCGCTGCTGGAGCTGCCCGGCGTAGGCGCGTACACGGCGCGGGCGCTGCTGAGCTTCGCGGACAACGCACCCGTCGCGGTAGTTGACACCAACGTGCGCAGAGTGCTGGGCCGCGTCTTTCAGCGCGATCTTGCCGCGCACTATGGGAACTCGGGACCTACGGAGCGGCAGTTTCAGGCACTGGCAGACAGCCTTGTACCGGCGGACCATTCCGCCCGCTGGAATCAGGCCCTCATGGACCTGGGATCCGTAACCTGCACGTCTCGCCAACCGGATTGCGACCGCTGTCCGTTCTTTGCGTGGTGCCAGGCGCGCCGCAGGGGAGAGGTCATAGACCTGCCCGGGCTGCGGCCGCGCGGTCAGGGGAAGTTTGCCGGCTCAAAGCGCTACTACCGGGGACGCATTATCGCCGCCCTGCGGGAACGTCCGCCAGGCAGCACGATCCCGTTTTCCGCGTTGGTAGAGCGCGTGCAAGACCGAGAGGCGATGGAGATGACGGCGGGTTGGTTGTGGGAGTTGACGCGGGACCTGGAGCGCGACGGGCTTGTGGTGATTGCGGGGGATCGGCAAGATCAAGCCCAAGCAATAATCATGTTGCCGACGTAAGCTGGCTGTCCACGTAGCCGCGCAAGAATTGCTGCACGCTCGGCTTGATGCGCGCCCAAGCGCCGTCGGGATAGCCCGGTTCGCTCGGTGAGCGCGCGGCGACGCGCCTGCCGCTGCTCGGATCACACCACACCGTCAGGAGCCAGAAGCCGGGCACGACCTCATCCGGACGATATGACTCCGCGATCGAGCCCGGCGCGCTCTCAGCGCACCACGAGTGCAGCAGCGTGCCGTTGTTCGCGAGCGCCACGCACTCGCGAAAGTAGGCTTGCCGGTCCGCATCGCGATAGGGCCGGAGCAAAGCCAGCAGCGCCTCTACGCGCTGCGCATCGGTGGCATTGCTGCCCGCAAAGCGAGCCGTCAGGCGCGCTTCCCAACTTTCCCCGAGCGCTGGTATCGCAATGCCGCCGTCCGAGGCAATCACCAAGCCGCCAAACTTCCGCGACCATGCTATTGCCTTGCCTTCGGCAATTGCCTTCAGAGTCCGATCGGCTTCTGCCGGCGGGACTTCGGTGTGGAGATTGGCCTCTGCTAAGGTTACGGGCCGAAGCGGCACTTCCTCGAGCAACCAAGCGAGATGGTCTGCCTTAGCGCTATTGGTGGTGGCAAGCAGGACGTGCTGTTGCTGCGCCCGCCGGTAGTCGTCCGGTGTGTTCAGATTCCACACGACGCTGGGGTCGTCGACGTCTACATACACTGTTTCCGCACGGTGTGCCCGCGTGACCGCTTTCAGGCCCTGGGTCTCCTCGCGTACCTGCAGCAGTTCGCCGCGCAGTGCACTCGCAAAGAGGGGCGGATGACCTCGCTTCCCCTGATAGCGGGGGATCGCAATGCGCTTGTTTCCCGCACTTCTTGCGCGAATTAGCAGCTTGAGCGTGGCGGCGGCGCAGGGCTGGTCTACGTTTACTACGGCAATCGCCGACAGCCCTTCAGGCAGGGCCTGCAGGCCGTGCACAATCGATGAAGATCGACCGCGCGCCGGAGCGGGGTTTGCAACGACGTGCACGTCCGTGAAGGGTGCAAGGTGGGGCGCCAAACGCTCTGCATGGAAGCCGGTCACGACGACCACGTGGGCGGGAGCAATCGCCGTAATCTGCTCCAGTTGATACTGGATCAGTGGGCGGCCAAGCCACGGAAGCAGGGCTTTGGGCTTCGGCGTCAGTGACGCAGCCGGTGCCCCCGAGACAGTAGCAATATTGGACGCGGCTTTCGTCTCTGACGCAGCTTTCGTCTCTGACGCAGCTTTCGTCAGAGATGGAGTCACCATGCGCTGCGATTCGCCGGCGGCCAACAGCAAAACTCCAATACTTTCGCCGAAACGCGCTGCCATCGCTATGCAGACTGGGGAGTTGGTGTAGGCTGCGGCGCCGGTGCCGGCGGCGGTTGTGGTGTCGGCAGCGGCGTAGGCGTCGGTGGCGGAACCGGTGTCGGACTAGGCGGAACTGTGGGCGTGGGCCTAAAGTCTTCCGTCACCACAATGATTATCGGATTTGACTCGCGCCAGACTTCAGGTCCCTCTTGTACGAACTTCAAGGTATGTTGACCCAGCGCGAAGCCCCAGACGTTTTGGGGGATGGCAAGCGGGCGCGGCCCCATGCCGCCGGTATCGTCCGGCCAGAAAACGCCGATGCGTTCGCCATCGACGTAGACTTGCACGCCGTACTCATCAGGCGGCAAGCGACCGTCGCCCGGACTCTCATAGGGCGCCCAACCGACGCTGCGCTTGACCCAGATGATGCCGACACCGGTCGGCGGCACGGTATTGTCCGAGAGCGTAACCTCGATGACCTTGGGGTTATTCGGATCGCCAACGACGGGCGTGGGTGTGGGGGTTGGCTTGGTGTTGATGATGACGCCCTGCGGCTGCGTGATGCACCCGCCAAAGAAGAGGGCGCACGCCAACACAGCGAGGCCGATCTGCCAAGTCTGCCGCTTGTGGCGGCGCTCATCTGTGGTCTTCACCAGTCACCCCGTTCCCAATAATTCGCATTCAATGCATTCTATTGTCTAATGTACCCAGGAATGGGGCAATTGAACAAGTGCGGGAAATACCGATGTTGGTCGTTTTACCAGAAAAATCCGCAATCGAAGCATGAATTTGGGATGAGGTGGGCGCAGGTATCACATCTATTTCAGGGTGCTATAGTGAGGTGAGAGCAAGAGTGAACACGTCCCGGAGACCCAGGTGAAGAATCGCGAGTTTACGCCTGAAACAGAACATACGTATGATCGCTCTTCAGTGGCGCGCTGGCTCGTCAGCCACGCGCTGCGCTATCCGTTGTACGTGGTGATTGGCATTCTCTTTCGCGGAGGCGTGGTGGTCGCCGCGGTGCAGGTGCCGAAGTTGATGGGAAGCGCCTTCGATACGGTAGCGGGAGCAAGTGCCGAGGTCCGCGTGCTCTTGGGCTTTGCGCTGGCGATTCTCGGCATCAGTCTGCTCCGAGGCGTGTTGCAGCTCCTTGCGAACTATACGGCCGAAATTGTCGCGTTGCGTATCGAACGGGACGTCCGTGACGAACTCTACGTCAACTTACTGGGCAAGAGCCAGACCTTTCACGGCCAGCAGCGCGTCGGCGATATCATGGCTCGGGCCACGAACGACGTGCGCCAACTCAACGTGATGGTCAACCCCGGCCTCCTGCTGCTATCGGAGTGGCTCGTAAATATGGTGGTTCCTATTATTGCAATCGGCCTCTTGAGCACCACGCTGTTGCCGATACCGGTGCTTTTTCTCATTCTCTTTCTCGTTGCGCTGCGGGGATACTTGCGGCGCCTGACGCCGGTGGCGGGTGCGATGCGGGCGCAGTTTGGCAAACTCAACGCGAATCTCACCGAGGCGATCTCCGGCATCGAAGTCGTGAAATCCAACGCGCAGGAAGAGCAAGAGCACGTCCGCTTTCGCGCGGAAGCGCAGAGCTACCGCGATCTCTTTGTAAAGCAGGGCAAGATTCAGGCACTTTACCTGCCACTGCTCATGTTCTCCTTTACGCTCGCGCTGGGGTTGGCGCACGCGCTGTTTCTCTACAGCAACGATTCGCTCTCGATTGGCGATGTCATCTATTTCATGGGCTTGCTGGCCATGCTGCGGTTCCCGACGTTTGTTTCAATTTTTGCGTTTTCCCTGGTCAAGTTGGGCACGGCGGGATCTGAGCGGATCCTCGCCATCTTGAATGCGGAGACTGAAATCGACGAAAACCGAGCCGGTATCGAACGGCGCATCGAGGGCGAAGTGGAATTCGATAACGTCTCATTTGCCTATCAAGGCGCTAATGCGCTGCAAGGCATTAGTTTTAGGGCTAAACCGGGCGAGACCATCGCGATTGTAGGCCAGACCGGCTCAGGGAAGTCTACGCTTACCCGCCTCATCAACCGCATCTATGAGGTCGCGGCAGGGCGCGTGTTGATAGACGGCGTTGACGTGCGCGTGTGGTCGATGGAATCCCTACGCTCGCAGATTGCCACAATCGATCAGGACGTGTTCCTCTTTTCCCGCACGCTGGCGGAAAACATCGCATTTGGCGTGCGCCGTCCGGTCAGCCGCGCGGAAATCGAGGCGGTGGCAAAACAGGCCCAGGCCCATGACTTCATCATGGGCTTCAAAGACGGCTACGATACCATCGTAGGTGAGCGCGGTGTGACGCTCTCCGGCGGACAGCGTCAGCGCATTGCCATCGCCCGCGCGTTCTTGGCTGACCCACGCATTCTGGTGCTCGATGACTCGACCAGCGCCATCGACAGCGCGACGGAAGACCAGATTCAACGGGCTCTGCGCAACATTCTGCACGGACGAACCACGTTCTTGATTACGCACCGGCTCTCGCAGATTCGATGGGCCGACCGCATTCTGGTGCTGCGCGGGGGCAAATTGGAAGACCAGGGAACGCACGAGGAGCTCATGACACGAAGCCCGGCCTATCGGAATATCTTTGCCCACCGGGACGAACGCTACGCAGCCGTTTTGCCGGCAACGGTGGTTGGAGAGTAGGTGATGGGGAATTCTGCAGCACGCGATCGTAGAAGAGTTGCCTCAAGAGGAGGCAGTATGCTGATTCGCCATTTACACACAAGCCGAAGTCCAGCCCTGCTCCGTGTCTTGCAAGGCAACCGGAGCGGGGGGCAAGCCCCCGCGCTACAGGGCACTCTTGGCACACTGCCTTTGGCAATACTTCCACATCAGTTTCGCAGGGGAGTTTGTGCGTTACGGTTGGGCGGCGAACTGCCACTCACGTATAGTCTTGCGTGCGGTCTGTGCAGGACCTATGCGACTGACCTAGCTTGTTTAGCGAACTGCGGCCCGTCCGCACTGATGCCGGAAAGGAACCGCTGATGGGTTTCGTGATGGATGGCTTGGACGCTGACGCGTATGATCGCGAGTACAGCGATCGTGCGCTGCTGCGCCGCATCATTCGCTACTTCCGTCCGCAACTGCGCCCCATGTTGCTGGTGGCCGGGGCGATCTTCGTTGGCTCGCTTGCCGATACGGCGGTCCCGTACCTCATCTCCCGGGGTATCGACATCGTGGTCGCCGATCCTGCCACGCAAGTCATGGCGCTGCTCGTGGTCGCAATTTTGGCCTTAAGCAGTGTCTCCTGGGGTCTCAACTTCCTGCGCCAGTGGCTCGGCGCGGTGGCGATCGGCAATGTAACGCTCAAGATTCGCGAGGATGCCTTCAATGCAACCATGGGGCATGACCTCTCGTTCTTCGATGATCAGCCGACCGGCAAGCTCGTCAGCCGCGTCTCCTCGGACACCGACGGTTTTGCCGAAACTGTCTCCCTGACGATGAATCTCGCCAGCCAGGTCATGCTTGTGGTGCTGATGGGAGGTTTGCTGCTCTTCATCAATCTGCAGCTTGGGTTGATTACGCTGGCGATGGCGCCGCTGGTGGTATCGATTTCTCTAGTATTCCGCCGTATTGCTCGGGAGACATCATTGCACTCCCGGCGCATCATGGCGCGGGTCAACGCGCATATCGAAGAATCCATCAGTGGCATTTCCGTGGCCAAAGTCTTCCGTCAAGAGAAGGCGGTGCACGATGATTTCGTCCGCATCAACGAGCAAGCCTACCGTGTGAACTTCCGGCAGGGCATGGTCCTCAATACGTTCTTTCCGGTGTTCAACGCCACCGCCGGTATCGGCACCGCGGTCATAGTCTACTTCGGCGGCATAAACACCGCGTCCGGCTCGATGAGCGTGGGCGATTGGTATCTCTTCATCACGGCGCTGATGTTCTTCTGGTTTCCGCTCACGCAGATCGCGTCGTTCTGGAGCCAATTTCAAAACGGCTTGTCTGCCAGCGAGCGCGTGTTCGGCCTGATCGACGCTGAGCCGCGGGTAGTGCAGACCGGTGCTGCGCCGGCGGACACTCTGCGTGGTGGGTTTGAATTCAGGCAGATGAATTTCAGCTACCTGCCCGATGAAACCGTGCTCCCGGACTTCAACCTGACAATACATCCGGGCGAATCAATCGCCTTGGTGGGGCACACCGGTTCCGGCAAGACGAGCATCGTGCGGCTTGTCGCGCGTTTCTATGAATTCCAGGAAGGCCAATTGCTCGTTGACGGGCGTGACATCCGCGCCTTCAACCTGGCATCGTACCGCCGCCAGATCGGCATCGTGCCGCAGTCGCCGTTTCTCTTCAGCGGCACTGTGGGCGAGAACATCCGTTACGGCAAGCCGGACGCGAGCGAGGCAGACGTCCTGCGCGCAGTGGAGCACATTGCGGGAGGCAACTGGCTTGCCGACTTGCCGAACGGGCTGAATACCGACGTCGGCGAGCGCGGCGGCCGCCTCTCTATGGGCCAGCGCCAGCTTGTGGCCCTGGCGCGCGTTATGCTGCACGACCCCGCCGTCTTCATTCTAGATGAAGCCACGGCCAGCGTTGATCCCTTTACGGAAGTCCAAATCCAAGACGGCGTTGAAGCAATCATGCGGGACCGCACCTCAATCGTGATTGCCCACCGTCTGTACACCGTGCAGCACGCCGACCGCATTTTGGTGCTGGACGGCGGACGCATCCTGGAAGAGGGCACCCACCAATCGCTCCTGGCCGCAGACGGTCATTACGCCGCGCTCTACGATACGTACTTCCGGCACCAGTCGTTGGAATACGTGGAGAGTGTAGCGCGCTAGGCGCTCTTTTTGCCGTTAGATTTCCAATTTCACAGCTCAAGGACCGGACTCACCCTTGACACGTTGAGACTTGTACTCTATTGTACAGAGTACAAGTCAAACAGGAGTAGTATTAGGTTCAAAGGAGGTTGTCATGTCGAATACCGATAAGCTTAGAGAGGACGTAGCGTACGTTCGCGCCGTGGCGCAGCGATCTGGGCCCGGTCAACCTACGGCTACCTTTGTCTTTTGGGCAGCTGCTGCGCTCATTGGTTTTGCCCTGGTAGATTTTGCCAGTGACCCCCGCTGGATTGGATGGTTCTGGTCAGTAGCGGCGCCGCTTGGTGTTGTCATTTCGGCATGGCTGGGCATACGCCATAGCCGGAGTGTCGGCCAAACGGATAGCTGGGAAGGCATCCGGTGGGGCCTGCATTGGCTGTCATTTCTGGGTGTTGGTCTGCTTTGTAGCGTATTGGTCGCAACGGAACAGCTCACATGGTCCGGCTATAGTTCAATTTGGCTGCTTTTGCTGGCATTGACATACTTTCTCGCCGGTTTGCACCTGGATCGTCGCTTGCTGACAGTAGGCCTGGTAGCGGGCGTTGGCTATGTCATCACCCTTTTCGTACCTGACTATGGGTGGACGATTACCGGGGTCTTGTTTGCTGCGGCGCTATTGACGCTGGGCTATCTTGGAGACAATTCCCGTGCCCAATCGAACTGATCCAGAAATCGCTAGCCTTGAGGAATTAGCGTCACTCGGCGGTCTGCTTGAGCATCGGGTGCGACTTGCTGTCTGTGTGTTGCTCTCTAAGCATGAATTCATGTCTTTCAGCCGTCTCAAGCAAGTTCTTGCCGAAACGGACGGCAACCTTGGGACGCATCTGCGTAAGCTGGAAGATGGTGGCTATGTTGCGGTCGAGAAGACCTTTCGCGACCGCCGGCCGGTAACTTGGTATTCTCTGAGTGCGCGAGGACGCGCCAAGCTCCATGAGCACCTTACCAGTCTCACACGGCTCATAGAGCGCGCCCATTGAACTGTTGCCGCAATGCAGGATGCGCGCTACGATTCCTAGCGGCAACGGAGTAACGTGCGGTAAGGTCAAGTGGTTACCGCAATAGGTAACGCTTTGGCTGCACTGGGCTAGGCTGGCATCGCGACCGCATAGTCTGAGTTTCGACACTTGGCGCGAGGGGCCGACCGTGGTTTCATCCAAAGCGAGGCAAGAGCTATAGAGGAGCGCACATGGAAATTCAGGGGCTAGTCTTTCCAAGCAGGGATACCTGCGTCGCAGAGACTCTGGCAATCTCAGACGAACCAGGTACCAGTGAAGTCTTGGTACGGAACCGGTTCTCGCTGATTAGCGCGGGCACGGAGCTTGCCATGTTCACGGAGACGCACCGGGGCTTCGCAGAGCCTGATTTTGGCTATGCCAAGTATCCGTTTCGGCCGGGTTACGCCGCTGTGGGCGAAGTGCTGGCGGTTGGCGAGGGAGTTTCCGAATTAGCGCCCGGCGCGCGCGTCTTTCATCGTAAACGCCATGCGACCCACGCGCTTCTGGGCTGTGATGACCTGCTGCCGGTGCCCGATGGCGTGCCCGAAAAGCACGCGCCGTTCCTCGCAATGGTGCAGATTGCCATGTCGGCTGTCCGCCAAGCGCCGGTCTATTTTGGCGAGAACGCGCTGGTGCTTGGCATGGGCTTGGTGGGCAATCTCTGCGCGCAGCTCTGTGGGCTCGCGGGAGCCGGGCAAGTTGCGGCCGCAGACCTGGCGGCGCCCCGGTTGGCGCAGGCGCTCGCCTGCGGCGTGGATCTGGCGTTCAACTTGAGCGAGAAGCCGCTCGCCGACTGGCTGCCGGAACTCGGTCCGCGCGGCGCCAACTTCGTCGTCGAAGCCGTGGGGAGCGGTCCGACGATTGACCTTGCCATCAAAGCCGCCGCCGATCATGGGCGCGTCGTGCTGTTGGGCAGCCCGCGGGATAAACTGGAACTCGATCCCTATTTCGACATTCATCGCACGGGTGTGCACCTGATTGGCGCGCATGCCAGCACGGTAGACGCCGCTACCCGCGCGCAGGACATGCCGTTTATCTGGTCGTTGCTGGCTAAGGGCCGTATCAACGTGGCGCCGCTTGTCACCCACGTATTGCCCTACACACAGGGCCAAACAGCGTATGAAGGCTTGCGCGACCGCAAGGATGAATACCTCGGCGTACTCCTGGAGTACCCGTAAAGGGCATACCGTTGCGCTGCACAAATGACCCGCAGCAGCCCAGTTGACCCGAAGAGGAGTGGTGACGCCAAGCCACCGATTTGGGGCCTAGGCAACGTCCAGGCGGCGTCCCTCGGGACGCTAGTTGATGCGCCGTCCGCGGTTGTCGAAGACGTGCTGGCAGTGGGGGGGTACTTCTATGAACACCAGCGTATCCGGCTCGAAATGCTCGGTCTGCGGTCGCTGGACGCGGTACAAGTAGCGTCCCACGCGCACGGTGAGCAGGACGGAACGCTCGCTCATGAGCGGCTCCACCGTTTCGACTTTGGCCGGTATCGTATCTTCTTCATTCTCAGGGCGAAGCTGCACATCCGTTGGGCGAATTCCAATGGTGATTGACTCTAACTGATACTGCTGGAGCACAATTGGCGGCGGCATGATCTTGCGGTCATGCACATCCACGTAGTCTCTATGCACCACACCGGGCAGCAAGTTCATCGCCGGTACAGTAATGAAGTCGGCAACGAAGCGGTTGAGCGGCCGTTCGACAAGCTGGCGGCGGGTATCCACCTGCAGGATTTTGCCGTTACGCATTACGGCTATGCGGTCGCCCATAGTAAAGGCCTCGGACTGATCGTGGGTAACGTAGACCGACGTAATGCCGAAACGCTGAATGAGACGCCTGATCTCGACGCGCGTACGCGCGCGTACGGTGGCGTCGAGATTTGAGAGCGGTTCGTCGAAGAGAAATGCCTGCGGATCGCGAATTATCGCGCGACCGATAGCAACCCGCTGTTGCTGGCCGCCCGAAAGCTTGGGCGGCTTCTGGCTGAGGAGAGTCTCAAAACCCAGTCCCATAACCCGTGCGGTGATGCGCACTCGCTCGGGAATCTCATGCTTGCGCTGGTGCGTTTGAAAGAAGAACCCCAGGTTGTCTTGCGCAGCCCAATGGGGGTAGAGCGCGTAGTCCTGGAACACCATGGCGACGTTGCGTTCTTGGGGGCTCACCGTGGTCACGTCCTCCCCATCGAAGAGCACTTTGCCGTCATCCAACTGTTCCAGTCCCGCCAGGATGCGCAATATGGCGGTTTTGCCACAGCCGGAGGGCCCCAGAATACTCAGGGATTCGCCGTCTTCGATCTGGAGATCAATCCCGTCGAGCGCGTAAACTAGCTCTTCTTCGGTGTCAGCGACGACCGCATCGGACGCTTCCCCGCCCCTGAGCTTCCCAAATAAATCCTTCCAGGAAGATGGGTTAGGTCTTTTATACGTTCTTACCGCTCCCTCAAGAGTGAGGCTCGCCATTGCTTACTCCTTAGGACCCACTCTCCGTGGCTTCTTCGGCACTGCGCTTCTCATCGTACTGGTCGAGGAGTTCATTCAGCACGCCAACGTGCGTGTGGGCGAAAATAGAGCCGGCCAAGACCGGATATGCAATTGCAAAGAGTGGGACGAAGAAGAATATCATCACCAACTGCACGCCAATGAGGCTGATGGTTACGCCGAGATTGTCGAGCGCCAGGAGTACCGCGTTGCGAAAGGTCTGCAGCACGGAGGTGTCAAGCCGAATCATTACTGAAAACAAATACGGTTGAATCGCCACCCAGAACACGATTCCCCAAACGAAGAGAATGCTGAGGACGCGAAAGAGCGAGGGAAGATCCGCCGTCAAGTAGAACCACGCGTTGAGCACCAGCGCCGCCAACAGGATCAGGTCGAGCGCCGCCACCAGGTAGCCCCTGATGAAGTGGGTGCGAAAACTCTGGATGTAGTCTTGCATGCCTACGGCTTCATTGGCGAGCGATCGCGCCGCGAATTCGTAAATAGCCGCAGTGGCCGGGCCCGCCAGGGCAAGCAGCACCAGCGAGGCGATTATGTAGGAGATGCCCAAGAGAATCCCCGGAGTGTCCTGGGGCGTTTCAGCAGATTCGGTGAGGATTGGCACGAGTGTAACGTAGCTGTACAACGCAAAGGGCAAACAGAAGATCGCCCACAGGATGTTGCCTCTAATAACGGTGAAGAAATCAGAGTAGTGAAGGCCAAGCATCCTGCGCCAGACATTGAAAACGAGCAACACCGAGCTATGCCGTCCTTGCTGTTGGTTCAACGCATTGCATTGGGACGGCAACGTATTGCTTTGCTATCCCTCTAGTCCCGTGCAATGACCTCAGACAGTGGGACCTGAATTCTCACGTATGTAATCCACACGGTTACAGTTGGAGAGTACGCAATGAGACGCGGGAATTGAAGTCAGGCGCGATCATGGAAGAAAATCCAGCACGGCCAGCACCCCCGCCGCGCCCACGATGAGTGCACCCAGACGCAGCGTGATGCGTAATTCTAAGTCCTTCAAGTCGGCTTTGGTCGCCATAACTTCACGCACGGCGGCAATGTCGGCTTTCGTTGCTTGTTCCAGCGCCTTCAGGTCGGCCTTGGTTGCTTGTTCCAGCGCCTTCAGGTCGGCCTTGGTTGCTTGTTCCAGCGCCTTCAGGTCGGCCTTGGTTGCTTGTTCCAGCGCTTTCAGGTCGCTCTTAGTCGCCAACGCGCCGTAACCTTCTCCGCCCACGTCGATCAGCGCTTGTGCTTGGCGCTCCGAGAAACCCACGTCCGTGAGTGCTTGAAACGCCCTGTGGGTGTCAAACACTGCCATAGTCGGCTCCTTGCCGCTCGTATTGTATGTGCATCCCCAATTGCCCCGCATACCCGGGACACAGCCGCTCTTTTCTCAAATGTAGAGCATCTGTAGTAGAGAAGCAACCTCACTGGCTATGTGAGGTTGCTTGCCGCTCAAGGCAATAGCTGGCGGCCGCTCTTACCCAGCTCAACGTTACCAAGGTGCGGGAACCCATCGCCTGCTTGCCCCGCAAGAAACGGGTCGCCACTGCTTGTCATATGTGGCGCGACCCCGCGCGACGTTCATCTAAGGGTGCCGATCAGCCCCTGCACCCAAGACACGGGACTCACGGTTGAGTTCTCCGCTGTATGGTTCCTTAGCGGACGGCAGCAGCCGCGCCAACCTTACTGGAGACTTCCTGCATACTCGCCTTGAGGGCGGCAGCGACAAAGCGCACGTCATCGTCGGTCATCAACGGATGGAGCGAAGGGCAGAACAGGCGGCGGCCGACGTCGGTAGAGACCGGCACATCTTCCGGCTTGTGGCCAAGCTTGTTCAAAACCGAGTCGTAGTCGGGCAGCGCGGCATTCATTACGCCGCTGCCAACGCCATACTCGGCCTGCATGTGCTCGAGCATCTTGTCGCGCGGCTCACCGGCCCACTCTGATTCCAGCAGCACGGTATAGCCATACCACACGTGCTCATAGCCGGCCGGCGTCTGCGGGATGATGACGCCGGGCGCGTCGGCGAGGCAATCGGATAGCATCAGCGCGCGGTCGCGGCGCAGTGCGTTCATTTCGTCGAGCCGCGCGAGCTGAATTCTGCCGGCGACGGCCTGCAACTTCGTCAGGCGGTAATTAGAACCCCAGCCTTTGAGACCCCAGCCGAAAGAGCGGCTGCTGTTGATGTAAGCGGCGTAATCGTCATCATCCGTCGTAACCATGCCGCCTTCACCGAGGGTGGTCATGTTCTTGGTGGTCTGAAAACTAAAGATCGTCATCGCGCCTTTCTTGCCGACGCGCGTGCCTTTGTAGCCGCCGCCGGCGGCACGGGCGGCGTCACCCACCACCGGGGCCGGTCCGTGTATGGGGTGCGGGTGTCGTTCGGCAATGTCGGCCAATGCGTCCATGTCGGCGGAAAGACCGTTGTTGTGCACGGGCATGATCGCCCGCGTGTTCGCGGTCATGCGGCGTTCCACGTCGTTGGGATCAATATTGAAGGTGTCAGGATGGCACTCGGCAAGCACTACCTTCGCGCCTACGCCCACAACTGCCTGCGCCGTCGCAATGTACGTGATGGCCGGCACTATTACCTCGTCCTCGGGACCGAGGTCGAGCACCTGCATCGAGGCATCGAGACCGGTACCGCAAGAGTTGACCGCGAATGCGTACTTAACGTCGCAATACTCGGCGAATTCCCGCTCGAATTCCGCAATGTCGTTGCCGCTAAAGCCTACTCTCCATTCCATGCTCTCACGGAGCGCTTGGGTCAGCGCTTCCACTTCTTCCTCGTTGTACCAGCCGCCAAGGGCGGGCAGAAAGGGGAGGTTTCGCTTTTCTCCGCTCAACAACGCTTGTTCTTCCGCAGACAGTGCCATACCAATACTCCTTGTAATCGTAGGTTTCTTTGCTCAACTCACTCTATCACGATGCCTGATACGGTGCAGGTTTGACAAGAAAACACCACCGGAAAGACGTTACTCGATCGGTGCTCTAAGCCACGCAGGCTTGTGGAACATAGGATCTGCGCGTCACCTCGGCCCTAAGAACTGGATTCTCCTAACGGGATAAGGGGCAAGCACTGCCAGAACCATACAGCATGGGTAGTTGCAACGATATGCAGCAGCTAGTCACCCGTTGGGCTGTGGGCGTTTGCCATAGCATCCCGCAGGAGATGCGCGCCATGCTTCAGGGCTTCTTCTAGTTTGGCGGGATCGCGGCCGCCGGCTTGCGCCGTCTCAGGGCCGCCGCCGCCGCCGCCGCCGGCCGCCTTGCCGACTTCGCGCACGAGATTGCCCGCGTGGACGCCCTGCGCCGACAAGCCTTTGGTAGACATGACGAGGAACTGGGGGCGGTCGTTGAGTACCGTGCCGAGCAGCAACGCGCCCGGGCCGTCCAGGCGATCTTTCACTCTATCGCCGAGTTCGCGAAACGTCTCGACGTTGGGCACAGCCACGCTGCCCACGACGAGCTTCACGCCCGCTATATCCTCAGCAGAGGCGATGAGGCGCTCGACCTGCTGCCCCGCCTGGCCGCGCTCCAGGCGCGTAATGTGCCGCCGTTGTTGGGTGAGTTCCTCCCGCAAGGCGGCGGTGCGGTCGGCGAGCTCGTGCGGCGGCGCTTCCAGCGTGTTGGCGAGGTCGAGCAAGAGCGCGTTGTGGTCTTGCATATGGCGCACGGCGGCGGGGCCGGTGAGCGCTTCGATGCGCCGCAGTCCCGCGCCGATGCTGGATTCACTCCGAATGACAAAGAGGCCGATCGTGCCGGTGGCCGCGACGTGCGTGCCGCCGCAGAGCTCCTTGCTCACGCCATCGATGCTGACCACGCGCACCGTTTCACCGTATTTCTCGCCGAACAGCGCCAACGCGCCGGCAGCGACAGCCTCGGATGTTTCCAGGTGCTGGGTTTCCAACTGCAGATTTGACTGAACGTGGGCGTTCACGCGCCGCTCCACCTCCTCGACTTCCGGGCGCGTGAGGGCATCGGGATGGGCAAAGTCGAAGCGCAGGTGGTCCGGCGCCACCAACGAGCCAGACTGTTGCACGTGCTCGCCAAGCAGGCTGCGCAGACTGGCGTGCAGCAAGTGGGTAGCCGTATGGTTGCGCGCGGTGTTCCCGCGGCGTTCCGCATCCGCCGTCGCCGTTACCGCACTATCGGCAACGATGGCGCCTTTAGTGACTCGCCCTTCATGGACGATGAGATCGGCTTGCGGCGAGTATGTGTTCTGTACCAGGAAAGTACCGCCGGCGCTCGAAATGCTACCGGCATCGCCTACCTGGCCGCCGCCTTCGGCGTAGAACGGCGTGCGGTCGAGAACGATCAGACCTTCTTCACCGGAGTCCAGCTTGCCGGTGCGTTCGTCTCCCTGCTGAATGCCGACTACAGTGGCGGCATCAGTGGTAGTCTCATAGCCGGTGAAGGTCACGCCAGTGAAATCTGTAGGGAGGTTCTGCACGATTGAAAATTGCGCGCTCTGGCGGCTGCGCTCCTGCTGCTCACGGAACGCGGCCAGATAACCCTCCTCGTCCACACAAACCCCGCGCTTCCCGGCAACTTCCCGGGTGAGCTCGATCGGGAAGCCATACGAGTCGTGGAGCAGGAACGCGTCAGTCCCCGTGAGGACTTTTCCGCCGGCTTGCGCCAAGTCTGCCAGCATGCCGTTGAGTAGGGGCAAACCCTGGTTCACGCTGCGCAAGAAGCCTTCTTCCTCCTGCGTTATCATGCGCAGAATGAACTCCTCGCGCGTGCGCAGGCCCGGATACGCTGTGCCCATCAGTTCGATGCAGGTCCGGCCGAGCGAAGCCAGCATGGGTTCACGGCACCCCAGCAAATACGCGTGACGCATGGCGCGGCGGATCAAACGGCGGAGCACGTAGCTGCGCCCTACGTTACCCGGCAATACACCATCACTAATCAGGAAGACCGCGGCACGCGTGTGTTCGCAGATGATGCGAATGCCCATGTCCTGGTCAGTGTCGTCACCATAGGTGCAGCCAAGAAGCTCCGAAGTCTGCTGCACGATTGGCTGAAAGAGGTCTGTTTCAAACGGTGTGGCAACTCCTTGCAGGGCCACGGCCCAACGCTCCAGACCGGCGCCCGTGTCCACACCGACGTTTTCCAAAGGATTCAGAGCGCCGGCATGAAGTTGGCTGTTGCTGACGCGGGAATAGTATTGATTGAAGACGAGATTCCAGATTTCAAGGAATCGGCCGCAAGGACAGGCGGGACCAATGCAGTCATGCCCATCGGTATTCGGCGCTAATTCCAGGTGGATTTCCGAGCACGGCCCACAGGGGCCGGAGTCGCCGGTGGGCCCCCACCAGTTCTCTTTCCAGCCGGAGTAACGGACGATGCGCTCCGGCGGCACGCCCACTGCGAGCCACGCGCGTTCGGCATCTTCATCGGGGCCGAGATCGTCCTCACCGCCGAACACCGTCGCCCAAATCTGCTCCTTGGCAAAGGGAAACCGCTCGGTTACGAGTTCCCAGGCAAAGGCAACGGCCTCCTCTTTGAAGTAGTCACCAAAGGCGAAGTTCCCCAGCATCTCGAAGAACGTGAGGTGTGACGTGTCCCCCACTTCCTCGATGTCGTCGGTGCGCAGGCACTTCTGCACCGTGGCGATGCGGGGATGGGGCGGGTCGGCGAGACCCAAGTAATAGTCCTTGAACTGCTGCATGCCGGCTGAAGTCAGCAACACGCTGGGATCGCCCTGGGGAACCAGCGACGATCCAGGCATGGCAAGATGGTTTTTTTCGGCAAAAAAGTCGAGAAAACGTTGGCGTATTTCGTCAGTGCGCACGGTGTTTCTTACCTTACAAGGAATCGGGACCTGCCACGTAGCGGTGGGCAAAAGACAGTAACGTCCATTGTAGCGGATGCGGAGAGATTCGGCAGCGACTGGCAATTGGGAAATGCAGTTGTGAGCGCGCAAGTTTGTCACAAGCGTCATTGAACTACACCTATAGTGAATGAAGCTGGGAGAGCGGGATTCGATCAAGCAGGTCGTGGTGTAATACTATAGTATTAGTAATACTAATAGAAAAGTAAGTAAGTGATTGGAGTAGTACCATGCCGGCCTATGAATCTCGGGTTACACAAAAGGGTCAGGTGACCGTACCGGCTGAGATTCGTGAGAAGCTGGGCATAAAACCAAGGGACTTCGTGCGGTTCGAGTCAACGCCGGATGGCGTGCGCTTGCTCCCGGTACCGTCTCGCGTTGAACGTCACTTTGGCGCGGCCGGGTCGAAGAAGACCCGCTCCTGGCGGGAGGAGCGTACTGCATTTGAAAAAGGCGTAGCGCGAGAAGCGACGGCAGACCGCTGACATGAGGGCAACACGTTTTCTTGATACCAATATTCTCTTGCGCTATTTCACGGGCAGCGATCCGGAAATGGCCGAGGCAGCTCAGCGGCTGCTGGCGGCGATAGAGCGCGGTGAGGTAAAAGTCGTCACTTCAGCGTTGGTCGTCTTCGAAACGGTGCTCACGCTCCAGCGCACCTATGGCGTACCCAGAGAGAAAGTGCGGACGATGGTGGGAGACATTATCTCTCTGCCGGGCATCCAGTTTGCCGAGAAACAACTGTGCGTAGAAGCGCTCGGAGTCTATGTCGAGCGCAACATCTCATTCGCCGATGCCTACACAGCAGCGCACATGAATGCCCGTGGGATCGCAGAGATTTACAGTTGGGAAACTGACTTTGACAGGATTCCCGGCGTAGTACGAGTAGTGCCGACGTGACGAAGACGATCAGCTTGATCCCACTTCGCAGTGCGGCTGGGTATCGTTGGCGTTTGTCGACATGGGGCGAACGCCCTAACCGGACGATGGCGTACAATTGGAAACTCATGCAACTGGGACTCGGTTACAGACAGAGGCCCAGCGAAGACACGGCGACCTTGGCCCACGGGGCCGGTCAGATGCGCGCGGTTCTGACGTGAGGGTTTGCCCATGCCGCGAGCGCGAGGGCGAGGACTAACACCCCGCCCGCGGTGAACATGACCCATATCTCCACGAATTCCGCGATCCAGCCGCCGCCCAGGGCGCTGACGGGGATGAGAACGACGGCCATGCTGCGAAATACCCCGAAGATTCGGCCGCGAAATGCTTCGGGTACGGACGCGATTGTGATCGCGCCGCTCGCGACCATACTTGCGGTCAATGAGGCGGTTTCTGCGAATTCCAACACAATCGTAACCGGCAACCAGGTGGAGACGGCTATCCCTAAAGTGCAGAGTCCTGCCAGACTCCAACCCGCTGCCAGGATGCGCCCCGCGCCAAGGCGCCGCTCCAAGGGCCCGGCCACGAGCCCGCCGCACATACCGCCGGCCGCGGCAGCCGCGAGCAACAGGCCGAAGGCTCCTGCCCCGCCGCCCAAGCGCTCCTGAACGAGGGCCGGCCACAGCGGGCCAAGAAAGGAGGCGATGTTGATACACACGCTGAGCCAGAGCAAGGCCCACACCACGGGCAACCCTGTAGCTGTCTGCCACCCCTCGCGCAAGTCCCGGACGACTGACTTGGCAGTAAACCGGAAGTGAGGTTCGCTTGAGGCGGAGGCTGGCGCCTCCCTGCCCGGCAGGCGGGCGAGCGTGATGCATAGCGCTACGAACAGGAACGATGCAGCATCAACCGCCAGCGCCCACACGGCGCCTGCAGCCGCGATCAGCAACCCGCCGGCTGCGCTTCCTACCAGCGATGCGGTCTCTCTGGCGGTGGAGAACAGGCCTTGGGCAGTGGTCAGGAGGTCCCGCCCCACAACTGAGGGCATGACCGAGGCGCGGGCCGGACTCATAAACGCTGTTAGGCTATTCAACTTGAAGATGGCGACAAAAGCGATGATCGGGGGCAGATGACCGATCAGCGCTACCAACAGCGCCACCGCTGCCACTACTGCCGCGGCGGCAAGGTTGGTTTTCACCATGATCGCCTTGCGGTCCCAACGGTCGGCAAGGACGCCGGCCAGCGGGGCAAAGATAACGTCGGGGAGATGCCAAATGGCCTGGATGATTGCGGTCTGCAGGGTTGATTGGGTTTCCGACCAGACCACCCACATCACGGCAAGATTGAAGAAAGCATCGCCGAAGTAGGATACGGTCTGGCCGCTTAAGAGGAGTGCGAACGAAGAGTTGCGGGACAGGCGGCGATAGCCTCTGGTAACGTGGAGCAGCTTGCCCTTGAAGCCCATCCCCATGCCTCCAAGTGCCCCATTCTCTCTACACACTCTGTATTGCCGCCGGCAGCACAGAGGCTATGTCCGGCATTGAGTCAAACGCCCCAGCGGACCGGTAGCGCAGGTTTCAAACCTGCGCCAAACTCCACTGCCGCCTCTTCCCGCAATCAGTGGTTAATCGCGCGGTATCACGGGTAGAGTGATGCGTGAGGCGCGGACGGAGTCGTGGAGCACGGTCTGGCGGGCGCTGACCATCGTTCCGTCCGAGTAGCCGTCGCTGCCGGAGTTCAGGTTGCGGTCCCAGTTGGGAAAGTCGCTGCTTGAGATGTCCAGGCGCAAGCGGTGGCCGGGCTGGAAGACATTGGCAATGGGGTTGAGCGCGATGGTGAACTCATACACCTGGCCGGGCGTGAGCAGTTGCGGTGCCGTATAGCCATTGCGGTAGCGGGCGCGCACGACCCCGTAGCAGAGGTTTTGCGCAAAGCCGTCGGGATGCACGTCCACCAGTTTTGCCATGAAATCGGTATCAACGGCGCTTGTGGCAGCGTAGAGGTGCAGGGTCGGCTCGCCGGTTACCTCGAGCGGCGCGGCAAGGGGTTCGGTCTGATAGACGAGCACGTCCGCGCGCGCATCCAGCACCCGCTGATCGAAGACGCCGTCTTGATCGTGCATCAAGTGGCAGGAGGGCACCGGATCACGAGGATCGTACACGTAGTGGTCGGGTGATTCGTCGCCGGCCTGGTCTGGCGAAAGGTTGCCGTCGCCGCGTGCCGTTTGCGCGCCGCCGTTGCTGTGCAGGTAGTAGTCTGTGTATTGGGTGCGCGCTAACGGCCATTCTTGCTCATTGCGCCAGGCGTTGTCACCCAGAATGTAGAGCCGGATCGGCCCCTCGTCCATGATGCCGGTGTCATGGCCCTTGAGCCAGTGATCGAACCAGCGCAGCAGCAGGTCGGTTTGCTCCACAAGACCTGCCGGCCCAAAGTCCAGTTCGCCTTCATAGGCGTGCAGCGCGCTCGTGTGCCCCCACGGACCGATCATGGCGCGCTGTCCGGCGCGGGCTGCCGGCGTGGCGGCCTTCTGTGCCATCAGCGTATGGCCGTCGATCGCGCGCACGAAGCGGTCGTACCAGCCGGTGCGATGGAAGACCGGCACCCGCACGTCCTGGTAGCGGTCCTGCCACTGGAACGTATCGACTCCCCCTTCCGTCATCAACGTGCGGTAGTAGCCGGCCTGGACGGGGCCGCCAAAGTGATCGTCCGGTATATCCTTGCGGGGCAGGAACCAGAGCCACTTGTGGCGTTCCCGCTCCCAGAGCTGATCGGCAATGTCCTTGGTGTGGGTCCCTGGCAGCCCTTTCTTCAGGCGGATGTCCGGCGCTATCGTGCACATAGACCAGGCAAAGCGCCGTCCGGGTCGGAAGTGGGGCTCAAAGTCGGTGAGGCGCTGGGTCATGCCTTCGGCAAATACGCAACGCAGGCTGGGCGCCTGGCTGAATGCCGCGCAATAAGACGTGAAGCCGCCGTAGGAGTTGCCAAAGATGCCGACGTCCCCATTAGAATCCGCGAGCCGCGCGCACCACTCTACCGTATCGTAGCCATCCTCGATATCGGGATAGCCAAAGGCGAAGAGGGGCGTGAATTCGCCGTCCGATGCGTAGCGGCCGCGCACGTCTTGCGCTACTACGAGATACCCCGCCGCAGCCAGGCTCTCATAGGTAGGTGACGGGCTGCCGTCCAAGGCGCTCTTGTTGTACGGCGTGCGCGTGAGAATCACGGGAAACGGGCCGTCGGCCTGCGGTCGGTATACGTCCGCGCGCAGAGTGACACCGTCGCGCATGGGAACAGCGACGTTGCGCTCCAGGTCGACTGCAAACGGCGGGTTGGTCATTGTGTGCTCCTTGGCGTTCGGGTTTGGCGGTGAATGTAGCGCGGCTCAATCTGCAGCACGCCATTGTCAAGATAATTGCAGTACCTGCCGCAGGCTTGTCATATATTGGCAGGTGTTTACGTGGCTACAGACCCAATGATATAGTAGGGGCGATTTCATACCAACCCTTTCAAGAGCTGCTCGGGATCGCGAGTCCGCCCATACCAATCGCCCCACACAGTTCGCCGCGAATGCCCCGCCACTTTTGATGCAATCGGTCTTGCTTTGCGTTGAGCTATTGTCACAGCCACTATGAAGCTTTCCATTCTGATTCCGGTCTTTGATGAGCGTGAAACCGTGCGCGAGATTCTAGAGCGCGTGGCCGCTGTTTCCTTGGAGAAAGAGATAGTCGTCGTTGACGATGGGTCTACCGACGGCACGACCGAGGTGCTGCAGTCCTTGCAGGATGAACGCTTCCATGTCGTCTACCATCCGGAGAACAGAGGAAAGGGCGCCGCAATTCGCACCGCGCTGGCGGCGGCTACCGGTGACGTTGTCGTCATTCAAGACGCAGATCTGGAGTATGACCCGACCGATTTCACGGCGCTGCTGGAGCCGATTGCGCGGGGCGAGACCAAAGTGGTCTACGGCGTGCGCACCCTGCGGCGCCAGAGTTTACCTCGTCGTCTCGGCAACAATTTCCTATCCCTGGTCACACGCATACTGTTTCGCGTGTCTCTGCATGACATGGAAACGTGCTACAAGATGATGGCGAAAGAGGTATTTGATCGGTTCACAATCGAATCGAACGGCTTTGAGATAGAACCGGAAATAACGGCCAAGGTCTTGAAGCTGGGCTATGGCATACGGGAAGTGCCGATTTCCTATGCGCCCCGCAGCAACCGCAAGTTGAATATCTGGACCGATGGGCCGCACGCGCTCTGGACGTTAGCGAAGTACGCGCTGCGCAAGTAGCGGCCAAAAACGCTTCAGAATATAGACAATTGACGGCGGCGGTGTGTAGTATGGTAGCTGCACGGCGTTCTTCGTGGCGGGTGCGAACATGACACGACGGGAAGTTTTTCGGGCCGGAAGCGCAGTCTTCAGTAGCGCTTTGCTCATTGCGTGCGGTACGCGCGGCGGCCCCGAGCCTCCGACCCCGGTACCGAAAGACGTCACCGTCACCGTAGCGGTGCGAGCGAACGAGCGGGTAAATGCAGTGTTGGAGAAAGCGCTGCCATCCGTTCGCTACGGACTTGCGCCCGGCGGGCGCAACGGCATGCCCACGATTAGGGAGATCCCCATCGTGCCCACCCCCGGGCGATCATTTGTGACAGGCGTGCGCCAACGCGTGGCCGCCGGCGAGGCTCCCGATGTTGTCTGGTTTAGCTTGCAGGATGACTTGCCCGAAATCCTGCGCGGAGACTTGCTTCGTCCCCTCAATCCCTTTGTCGACAACGATTCGGATAACACGCTAAAGGGCTACCATCCGGAGTCGCTGTGGGCTCTCCAGTCTTGGGGGCAGCAGATGGCGCTGCCGGCAGCCCTGGGAATTCTCTCCGTGCGCTACGACAATGAGATGCTTGCCGCACAGGAGGCGCCGCCCCCGACGTCCCGCTGGACGTGGGACGAGTTTGCAGCCAAGGCGGCAGCCCTTACGCATACTGCAAATGGCAGTGCTGTTTGGGGCTTTGGCACGACATCGGTGCCTGCGTGGCTGCTGTTCATCGTCGGAGCGGGCGGGCGCGTCGCTGACATGAAGACCGGCAAGACAACGCTGGACGAGGCCGCAGCGCAGGCTGGACTGGAGTTCTGGTTGGAGCTTGCCCACCGGCACCAGGCGTTTGAGGGCGGCCCGAACCAGTCCTTGAACGCGATGATGCAGCGACGTACCGGCATCTCCAATGCCCCCTTGCGCTTGGAGTTGATCAATTGGCGCCATGCCGAACCGGCATCGCTGCAGTATGGCTACGTGGGGACGCCGAACGGCCCCGCGCAGTCCGTGCCCATGGTGGTTACCGATATGGTCGGTGTCTCGGCGAATAGCGCGGACCTTGATGCGGCGTACAGTGTTGCCAAGCCAATGGCCGCGCAGCTAGGGTCACAGTTGCTCGTGCCGCCGCGCAACAATGCCATTGAGTTCATTCGGCGTCCCAGCCGGTTGCACCCCAGCCTCGCTTTGGGGCTTGACCGAGCGGACGTTGTACTGCGCAGCCTTTCCTACAGTGTCGGTACCACGCTCTCGTTGTATAGTGGAATTGGGAAGTCTCTTACTGAGCAAATGGCTTTGCCCGCACTGCGGGGCAACCTTACGGCCACGGCCGCTCTGGAGAGAGGCGCAGCCACAGTACGGGAGTGGCTCGGTTCTCCGCCGCGCTAGTATCGGAAAAGCGAGCAGAGGTACGGAAAGGCCAGAGAAACCCGAATGACGCGAAGAGAGTGTATAGGTACGCTTGGCGCCCTGTGCTCTAGTGCCGTTGCGCTTGCAGCGTGCGGCGGCGGGCCCGGTCGCGCGCCCGACCGACCTGAACTTGAAGGCAAAGTGCCGTTTCGCGACGCGCCCCGTTCTGCCGGCGGCAGTCAGACCGCCGAGCAGGTTACGCTCACGTTTGCCTTCATGGCGCGTTTGGCTGGCATTAGCACTGAGGCTAGGAATTTCATCGGCGCGTGGAACAACGAAGGCATCCCCGGCCCGGCCCCGCGTTCCCTGCTCGAGGAAGTCGAAATCCGGCGGCCGAGCGACAAGTCGTGGCGGGACGGTTTCACGGAATTCGTGGTGGCGCGGGACGCGAGCGGCGTGCCGCTTGACCTTGCGTGGATGCATGCAGCGCTCGACTTCCCCCGCGCATTCACGCACCAAATCCTTTCGCCGTTGGATCGTTACGCCCAAACCGACGATAGCGACCTGCTCGAATCATTCCATTACAACGCGTTGCAACTGTCGCGGTATCGACGTCAGTTGATGGCAATTCCCCTTGCGGTACTGCCTGCAATGGTGATGTACAACAGCACCAAGTTCAAGGAGTACAAGGTAGCGGAACCGACGCATACGTGGAATCACGAGGACTTCATTGCCACCGCAAAGTCGCTGACTCGTGATGACGACGGCGATACGAGTATTGACTTCTGGGGCTACTCCGAGTGGAGCATACCGGGCTGGCTGCCATTCGTATTGCAGGAAGGCGGCGACGCCGTTGACTTGGACTCCGGTGAAATCAAGCTTACCGAGCGACCGGCGCTGCGGGGCATCCGCTTCTGGCAAGAGCTTGGACGCACGCACCGCGCCATGCCGCATGGGCCCGACATCGATTCCCAAACGCTGCGCGGCACAATTGATGGCGAGAGCTTGCAGACGGCGATGGTCTTCACACCGTTCTTCGGTCGTCTCCGCGCGGATCGCATGCCGGCCGTTATACCTAAGGAGGACCGGAGCGGGACGCCGTTGGGCCTGCAGGAGGCGCTGGTTATGCCGGCAGGCAGCCAGAACGGCGATGCGGGCTACAGCGTGATGCTGCCGCTGGCGCACCACATCGGACAGAACCGCCTTGTGCCTGCCGTTACGGAAGCGCAGGGGTATGTCGCCAAGCCCGACGGCCGGCACATGTCTCTGCTCCTGGACCCTGTAGCGCGTGACGTGCTGCTGGAACTCATGGTGGACAGTGTGCCTTCCCATTTGGCAACTGCGACGCAGCTAAGCTGGCAGTTCTTCAGCAACTTGACGCTGCCCGTGGCCCGGGGCGATGTCTCAATAGAGGAAGCGGCGCAAAACGCCCACGATGCGGTGGAAGCGTACCTTACCCCCAAGCCGCCGCCCACCCCGGTACCGGAGCAGTCAACCTAAGACGGGCTGCGAATGCCGCTGGCTGACACCGTTGCCCTCCTGCCTCAGAGTCCTGGCAAGATTTACTGGACGGAAATCTCCCAGGCACTGCGATGCGCTCGTGGTTGCGGCTTTCATTTTTGGCGCTGCAGGCCGACGGCCAGGGCACTAGAATAAGCCGATGAGATCGCCAAGGGCTTCAATGAAGGTGTCAACCGGCCCGCCCATGAGCTCGTACGCGTAGAGGAACCCCACGATGAGCATGAGGACTACAAGCGCGTAGAGCACGAGCCGCAGGACGGAACGCGTCTCACGCTGGGGTTGAGGGGTCATAGGCGTCCGGGCTCCTCGTTAGGCGAACGATACGAATTCTGGCATGCAGTCGACCTGGCCCATTCCCTGCCAGAGCGGGTGCGTGGCGGGCAAGCGCGTGGCCTTGCCCTGACGGGTTGTGAACGCGTGGGTAGTTTGTCCGCAGGCGAGGAGCGTGGGCGACGTTTCAGGCTCCCGCACCTCATAGCCGAACACGATCTTGGCGCGCGAGGCCGCCATGAGTGCGGTGCGCACCTGCAGGGAGGCATCATAGCGTGCGGCAGCGATGAAGCGCGCCCGACATTCCACCACCGGTAGGTAGACCCCTTCCGTTTCAAGGTCGCGGTAGTGTAATCCCAAGGCGCGCATGAGCTCTACTCTCGCTACTTCGAACCACGTGAAGTAATGCCCGTGATAGGCCACGCCCATGGCGTCGGTTTCGGCATAGCGAACGCGAATCGGGACGTCGAGTATCATGTGCAGGGTGCCGGGAGCGGTGCATTGGCGTGCCGGGTCTTGCTGCTTTCCAGTATAGCGCATGCGTCCCACGCGACCAATGAGCGCCGGTTCATGCCGGGCGGAAGTTGCTTGAATGTGTGCTACACTTAATGTGCTATGGTTCCCGATACTCTCCAACGAACGACCAAGCCGCTGCGCATCGTGGTCGCGATGTCCGGCGGTGTTGATTCCTCCGTGGTGGCTGCCATGCTTGCCGAACAGGGGCATGACGTCATTGGCATTACCCTCAACGTCTGGCAGAAGGGCATGGTGGATACCCGCCTGCACGCGTGCTGTTCTTTGAGCGCCACGCACGATGCCCAACGGGTAGCCGACCGCATCGGCATACCCCATTACTCGCTGAATTTTCGCGATCTCTTCGCGCGGGAGGTGATGGCGCGGTTTGTCGCCTCCTACGCGAACGGACGGACACCGAACCCATGCGTAGACTGCAATCAGTACGTAAAGTTCGCTGCTTTTCTCGAGCGGGCACAGGAGTTGGATGCCGACTTTCTGGCTACCGGTCACTACGCGCGGGTCGTGCAAGACGACGCCGCGGGCCGCCACCGTTTGCTCCGTGCGGTTGATCCGCAGAAGGACCAGTCGTATGTGCTCTATATGCTGGGTCAGCACCAACTAGCGCGTACAATGTTTCCAATGGGTACGCAGACCAAGGGAGAGACTCGCGACTTGGCGCGGCGGTACGGTCTCCATGTCGCCGACAAACCGGATAGTTTTGAGATTTGCTTCGTCACCAGCGACAATTATCGGGAATTCCTGGAGACTTGGGAGCCCGGCATTGGACGCACCGGGCCGATCCGTTACAAGGACGGGCGGGTGTTGGGCGAACACGAGGGTATCGCGCACTACACGGTTGGGCAGCGCCGCGGCTTGGGTCTGACGTGGCCGCGCCCGCTCTACGTGGTTGCTCTGGATCCGGCGGCAAATACCGTATTCGTCGGTGAAGAGGAGGACCTCTACGCCAGCGCGCTGCAGGCAATTGACGTCCATTGGGTGGCAGATGCGCCACCTACCGAGCCCATTACGGTCAGCGTGCGGACGCGCTACCGCATGGAAGAGGTGGAGGCTATCGTGGAGCCGGCAGCGGCGGGCGCAGCGCGGGTGGCGTTTACGCAGCCGATACGCGCAGTTGCGCCCGGACAGGCAACGGTCTTCTATCAGGATGACGAGGTGATTGGCGGCGGGCGCATCGACCGCGCGCTGAGCCCGGTGCAGGAAGCTCTCGCGGCTGCCGTGTGACGCACGCTTCGGAGTGTGTGCCTATGCGTGAGTCAGGCGCCTGGCGGGATTCAGGACTGATGTATTTGCCAGTCAGATCTTCTCGTTTGTTGCCGCTTTCGCTCGCTTGGGTGCGTTTGCCCATCGCGTAGACGCCTAGTTTCCCATCGCTCTTGATCCATGCCGCGCCGGCCTGCGTTCATGGCGAGTCCCATACGGCAAACCTCGCTATAATGGGCGCAAGTTGTCGGACTACACTGAAACCCAGCCAGGCACTATGAAGATTCTCGTTACCGGTGGTGCGGGCTTTATTGGCTCGCACCTCGTGGAGCGGCTCTTGCGCGAGAACCACCACGTCTGCGTGGTGGATAACTTCGACTCGTTCTACGATCCGCACCGCAAGCGTCGCAATCTCGCTGCGGTCAACAACCACCCGCGCTTCCGGCTTTACGAGGCGGACATTCTGGACCCCGCCGGTTTGCGCGGCATCTTCACGGAAGCGGCGCCTGAGCGCGTGATCCATCTCGCGGCACGAGCCAATGCACGCATGGCCTTGAAAGAGCCTGCGCTCTACTCCCGGGTGCTGGGAGAAGGCACCATCAACATGCTGGAGATGGCGCGCGACTTTGACGTGGAGCAGTTTATTTTCGGCTCGTCGTCCTCCGTGTACGGTCTCAATGCCAAGGTGCCTTTTTCAGAAGACGATCCCATCAGTACGACAATCTCACCTTACGCGGCGGGCAAGCGCGCCGCCGAACTCTACTGCCACGTGTACGCCCATACATACGGCCTGCCGGTGACGTGCTTGCGTTTCTTCAACGTGCACGGCCCGCGCCAACGCCCCGACTTGGCTATCTACACTTTTGTGCGCCTCTTGCTGCAAAATGAACCGATCCCTTTCTATGGCGATGGCACCAGTGGGCGCGACTATACCTACGTAGACGACATTGTCGCTGGCGTTGTAGCGGCCCTGCACAACGTGTTTCCCTATATGGTGATCAATCTTGGCGGCAATCACCCAGTGCTCTTGCGGGACATGATTGCCACAATCGAAGACGTGTTGGGCATCACCGCGGAACGAATCATGCTGCCGCCGCAGCCCGGTGATGTGCCGCGCACGTTTGCCGACATTCGCAGGGCGGAGCAGTTGCTTGGTTTTGCTCCCCAGATGACATTTCGCGAGGGCGTCGCTTGCTTCGTGGAGTGGTATACGCGTGAGGTGCTGAGCGCCTAAGCGTGCGTATGTCGCTAGCCGCCTAGCCCGCGCAAGGACTAGAATCGTCGTTACGAGGGGCTTAGGTACGCGAGCGGCCCGCTTCTCTCCGGTGAAGAATACTTGCCGGCGCCGCGCGTCTGCCGGCTTTCAGATGCAGGTTTCCAATAGTGGTGCGGTTCTACTTCTTTCTCGGCTATCTTGTACTGCTTGTGGGGGCAACCCTCGCCCTGCTGGGCTATCGGTACTGGTTTGAAACCGGCGTCGCCTACGGACGAGAATCGGTCTTTCCGGTCCACAATGCTGACGTATATCGGTACGGTATCAACACGCGCTTCGACCAAGAGCTGGATTGGGAAAAGGTTGAGCGCGGCATGGCGCTGTTGGAGGAAGCCGGCTTCCGCTACATCCGGCAAGTATTTCCTTGGCAAGGCATCGAGCGTCCTCTAAAAGGAAGATACTGGGACGACTTGGCCCAGGAAAGCGCGTGGCTGAAGTATGACCGCCTGGTCGCGCTGGCAAAGAAGCACAACTTAAAGATTATTGCGCGGCTCGAACGACCCCCGCCCTGGGCCTATGCTGACGGCAAGCCACCTGATGACGGGCGCCAACAAGGCCCGCCGGAACGGCTTGAGGACTTTGGTGACTTTGCCTATACGGTCGCGCAGCGCTACCGCGGCGACGTGGAGATTTTTCAGATCTGGAATGAGCCCAATCTCTTTGGCGAATGGTGGCCGGGCAACCCCGATCCGGCCGCATACGTGGAGATGCTCAAAGTAGCCTCCCAGCGGATTCGGGAGGCAAATCCGGAGGCGGTTATTGTGGCCGCCCTCCTTGCGCCAACGATCGAGACAGGGCCGAAGAATCTCAGCGAACTGCTCTTTCTCGAGGGGATGTATGCGCACGGGGGCGCCCCCTACTTCGATGTGGCGAGCAGCGCCTCCTATGGGCTTTGGAATGCCCCGGACGATCGCTACGTGGCAGCGCACCATACGAATCTCTCACGGGCAGTCCTCTTTCGCGAAGTAATGGTGCGGAACGGCGACGCGGCGAAACCGGTGTGGGCGGGTGAGTACGGCTGGGTGGCTTTGCCAACAGACTGGCAAGGAGAGCCCTCGAGCTGGGGAAATGTGTCCGAGGCCACGCAGGCCCGCTATACCGTGCAGGGCATGGAGCGGGCTGCGCGTGAGTGGCCCTGGATGCCGATGATCAACCTTTGGCATTTCTACTGGCCCCAGTCGCACCCCGATGATCCGACGCAGCACTTTGCCATCGTGGATGCGGACTTTGCGCCGCGACCCGTGCTGACCGCGTTGCGCGAGGTGATGCGCGCGCCGCCTGTCCTGGGGCCAGGATATCACCAAGAGTCGCATCCGGCCCTGGCGTGGGAAGGCGATTGGATTGAAATCGATGATGAACGCTACTCACTAGGACAGGCGCGGGGCAGCCCCGTGGGCGACGCCCGTCTGCGCTTTCGTTTCCGCGGGACCGCGGTCTCAGTGATCGTACGCAGAGGGCCCGATACCGGCATCGCGCTGGTACGCATCAACGGCTCGCAGTCGCTGGCGCACCGCCTGCCGAAAGATTCCGGCGGACAGGCCGAACTGGACCTCTACGCGCCCGAAGACCGCTGGCAGGAAGAGGTGTTGCTGGCTGACCGGCTGCCGGACCGCGAGCACAGCGTAGAGATCGAACTCACAGGCCGGCGCAACCCGCTCGCAAGCGATGCCGGTGTTGACATCGACGCAATTGTTGTTGTGCGGGAGCGGCCGCTGTGGCCTTACGTTCTTGTTGGCGGACTCTATGCCGGCTTCCTTGCTGCCGCTGGTTGGGTCCTGGCGGGTTGGCTAGGGCGGCGGCGCTGGTCGCACCGGCTGGTCAGTAAGGGGTTGGGATGGACCGCCAGCGGCATCTGGCGGCATGACCTAGCACGACTTGTCTTGCTCCTGCTGCTTACGGGGCTGCTGTGGCTTGCGCCGGGGACGACAGCACAACTCATGCTCATTGGCTTGCTCGCCCTCGCCGCGTTGGTCTGGCCCCGCGCGCTGCTGTACGCTGTGGCAGCGACCCTGCCCCTGGCAGTAATAATACCGTCTGCCGGCCGGTTCGCCCTGCCTGTGACCGAAATACTCGCGCTCTTGCTCACCGGATCGCTCATCGTGCATATGTATCTGCAACAGCGCTTGCCGGTACCACGGCGCAGCTTCTTCTGGTGGGCCGTCGGTTTGGTCGCGATTGGCGCGGTCTCGCTGCTGTTCTCTCACTACATGGTCTTTAGCCTGCGTGAACTGCGGCAGACCATTATAGTGCCGGTTTTGTTGTTCATGGTTGCGTGCTGGCTGATAGAGAACCGGCAGCAGGCGTGGCGACTGATCCAGGCATTTGTCGCGGGCGCGGTCATTGCCGCCGGGGCAGCGTTGTTGGAGCCGGTTCTCGACCCGAATGAAGTGGTGAGAGCGGAAGGAGTGATACGGTTGTCGGGACTTTATCCCTCGCCGAACCATTTGGCGATGATATTGGAACGAGCGCTGCCCTTTGTGGTGGCAGCGGGCCTCTTCAAGCTCTGGCCCGCGCGCGTGGCTTGGCCGCTCGCCGGTATTCTCGCCCTCACGCTATTGGGCACCTTTTCCCGCGCGGGCTGGATTGCCGCTTTCGTTATGGCGCTGTTCTTTATATGGGTGATCTTGCCGGAGCGCGGTCAGCGAATTCGCGTTGTTGGCGGCGTGGTGCTGGTTGTCACGCTCTTGTTTGCCGGCGGTGTGACGTTCGGGCCGGAGCGCGTACGGTCGCTTGTCAGCGCGGAACCCGGTACGTCCACGCACATGCGGCTCCTGCAAGGGCAGTCCTCACTTCAGATGATTGCGGACTATCCCATTACTGGCGTCGGTCTGGACAATTACCTGTATGTGCACGCCCAATACTTGAATCCAGCGGCATGGCGCGAGCCGAATCTCTCGCACCCGCACAACCTCTTCCTCGACTTCTGGCTGCGCCTCGGCAGCGTCGGGCTTGTATTCGTCGCCGTTTTCCTGGCGCGCTTCTTCATGCTCACCCACCGTATGGCGTACGGCAATAGAGTGACGGAGGTGCGGGCGCTAGGCGTCGGACTCGCCGGCAGCCAACTTGCCGCCGTGACCCACGGCATGCTGGACAACTACTACTTTCTGCCGGACTTGGCGAGTTGGTTCTGGCTGTCCGCCGCACTGTGCGCTCTAGCCTACGCGACAAGCCGAAGTCGGAGTGAATCCCAAACGGTAGCGCCTGCTGCGGTGTGAGCATACCTTCGATCTCAGCCCAACCCTGGCTGAGTCGCCGTGATAAAGCGCTGCTCTGAATGGAGAAGCATTGCAGGTCTGATCTCTGTGCAGCGAACGTGGGTGAATAGCTGAGCGAGACCGAGGATTTGGCGTAGGAAGTGTCCCTCCGCTGCTGGAGAACATCCAGGCGCCGACCGCACTGAACACGGCTCGGCAAGGGTGTGAATGCAAGCGTTGGCGCCGCGTTTTTTAAAGCTGAGAGGATTCTTACCTAGCCTCTTTGTCGCAGCGCAAAGTCGTGTGGTATCGTGAAATCAGAGCTATGAAGACGATAACTCTTTCGACCGCGCAACCCACCGAACTTCTTGACATAACCAACGAACTTCATGATGCGGTGGCGGAAGCCGGCATTCAAGAAGGCGTGTGCAGTGTCTTCTGTTTGCATACAACCTCGTGCATTATTGTCAATGAGCATGAGCCCGGGTTGAAGCAGGACTTTGAGACGGTTGTGCGTGAATTGCTGCCCCAAGCGGCATACCGGCATGACTGTGTGGACAACAATGCGCGGTCGCACCTCACTGCCGGGATCGTAGGGTGCAACCTCATGATTCCCGTCCACCAAGGACGCCTGGTGCTGGGTACCTGGCAGAGCGTCTTCTTTGTAGAACTCGATGGCCCACGCCCGCGCAGGTCGGTAGCGGTACAGGTAATTCCAAGCTAAGACCGAGTCACGATTCTGACCGCTGCGAATCCTCTGAGACACCCATTGCCTCGTCGCACCTTGTGCCTTGGATTTGGCTAAGTCGCTCTACTTGGGCCCGACCACTTATTTGCGTGCAGGCTGTTGCGGGGCTGACCGCTCGCTGATCGGGCACACTCGCCCCGGAGCTGTCACGCTAGCGTGTTGTCTGGCTTCAACTGCTCCGTGCCGCACGTCCCAGTTGTTTCGGTCAAGGCTGTCAATCGCATGCGTGCGGGAGAGCCGACTTACTGAAGAATGTGGGCGACGTCGAACAGTATGAAAAACGTCGCCAGGCCCGCAATGCCGCTCCAGAACAGCCGCAAGGGAAGCTCAAAACGCTGGCTCAGCCATGACCAGCAGTAGAGGATTGCTGCCTGCATAGCCAGCACCAAAAGCAGCACGACTACGAGGAAGAACGTGTGGTTGGTGAATTCCCGCCACAGAATCATGGACCAAAAGTCAAGACCCAGCAGGTATTCGGGATGCTGGGGCCAAATTGCCACCCCTAAGACCGTCCATGGCGGGCGACCGAGAATGGTAAGAAGAAGCTCCGGCCTGGAGGGCAAGAACAAACTCACTGCGTCTGCCAGTAACATCCAAATGTGGCCGAATAGGGGTGAGAATGGCGCCGCAAAAAGGTAGAGGACGTTCTCTTTGTCCCAAGGCAAGTGCGTAGGGTGCGCGTAGTAGGCTTGGCCTACGCGCCCAGCGAGAAAAGCCCCGCTTTCCGGTATCTGCGGGAGTATTTGGGAGCGCAGCAGGCCAAAGTACCAGTCAAAGTGATTGGCAATGGCAATTAGCTGTACGCCTACTCCTGCCAGACCAAGAACTATAGCCGCCCGCAACTCGCGAACTCCGTTATCAAAAAAAGCTCGCTCAAGGATGGGCGCAGCCATTACCAGGAAGAAGGGCACAGCCGGCACCAGATAGCGAGGCCCCCAACTGCTCCCTCCGTACCAAACGCCCTTGCTGCTGTAAATCAGCAGATAGAGCAGTGGAATACCTATGAAGGGTAAAGCCCACCACTTGTGGCGCGAAATGAACGGTAAGCTGCCAAAGAGGGCGAGAATGAGGGGCGGCGCATAGAGGAATACGCTCTTTCCCGGGCTCAGCAAGTTGCCATAGAGGCCGATCCAAATGGGAAGGTCAAGCCAGGCGGCAAACCTTTCCGGGAAACTCGTGAGCACCGGCGGGCGTACGTCGAAAACGAACACGAGCGCGTAGAGACCCGCCGAGCCGAGTATAGCTAAAGGCGCCAGGAATACGGCGCTGCGCAGTATTGCTGACCCTACCATTTGTAAAGAACGCCGGCTGTCTTGCAGCGTAATGAGAGCCGGAATGGGCGCCAAGACGGCAAGGTTCATCGCCGTTACATACTTGACGCCAATGCCCCCAAGAATGACGCAGCCTCCAATGAGCAGCCAGGTCAGTTGCTGGTCTTGAAGTCCGCGCAATAGGAAGTACACAGTGCCAAGGAGCGCGAGGGTCACCCCCGGCTCAGCGAAATCGTGTTTTGCATAGGGCCACGCAATGGTTGCGAGGCCAAACAGAATTGTCAGGGCAAGTGCAACATAGCTGTGATAGCCCAGCCGCCGCGTAATGAGAAACACGAGCACCGCATTCAAAGCCGTGACCCAGGCGTTGGTGAAGAGTGCGATCAGACGTGTGAAGAAGTCGGAGTTCTCTCGCTCCGACCAGATCCTTCCGCTCGCTCCGATCATCATGGGCTGATTGGTCTCTGAATCGATGAGACTGAGGGAGGATACGAACAGATTGCCTTCTTGGGCAACGTATTGAATCGTGACACTCTTGACGCTCAAACTCTGCGGAAATAGTAATTGGGAAACGTAGACGTTGGAATTGGGAATGCCAATTCTGCTCGCCGCGGCGTCTGCTTTCGCGTGCGCCACTTTTCCTACCATGTCCGGGCGGTCATACGCCCACTCAGCCGTGTCGCGCCCAGCGAGCATTTCTCCGAAGAAGCGCCCAACGGGTACCGTGTCCAGCGAGACTATGGCGATTCGTGTGCCATCTTCGATGTTTTCAGACGTCCCTAAGTAGGAGAAGATTATGAGCCCCCTGGCAGGCCTGTCATTCAAGGGAATGTGTAATGTACTGAGGGTGTCCGGCGTGCCCCGGGTTGCGAGCACCGGGTAATCTCCGAAGACGTACGTCCTTCCTTCGTGCGTAAATGAATCCTTCTGGGGCATCAAGTAATCTAAGGCGGCTCCGATGAGCAAGGTAGGCTGGAACAGCAGCGGCAGTCCGATTCCCCACCAGGCGAGCCCGCGGTACTCCTCTCGCAAGTACTTGTGCTCCGTATCAAGGATGAGACTTCGTCCCATATTGAGCGCAAAACGTCCGTCGGGGCTGTACTCATGACCGCCCCCGGTGAGGGCGTACAGCAAGAAGAAAAAGAGAAAGAGCACGCCGATCAAGCGTGGCGTGTGCGGCGGTGCGTCTTCCAGAGATGGATGGAAGCTTGAGAGTGGTGCGGCGTCGGTAGATTGGAATCGACTCATAGTAGCGATGGTAGCAGGCAGTTACACGCCGTCGCAACCGCGTTGTCAGGACACCGAATGGGTGGAAAGACGCGGCGAACGACGTCCACCGTGCAGCGGTTCCCGGCAGTAAGCAAATAACTGCAAATCAAAGTTTATGTCCCTGACATTCAGACGCAGCGCATGGGATATGAGAGGACTTCCGCAGAGTTCTAGCGATGAATGCCCGCAGGCACTCAGAGCCGGACTGGTGACGATAGGACCGCCTCAGCGAGAATTGGCGCAGCGGGCAGAACCCGGCTTGCGGAACATGCGCATCGCGGCCTACCAGTGCGAACTGGAGGCAACCCTGGGGAAGCGCTTAAGGAATATCTCGCTCTTCCCGTGCAACGTAGGCCCGTCGCACCTGGCGCATCTGAAACCAAAGCCGCAAGTCATCCACCAGCGTCTGGATGATGCGCCGCGGACGAAAGAACTGAGACCGACCGTATTGCCGCGCGTAGTGATGGACTCCGACTTCAGCAAAGCGAGCGCCGCTGGCAGATAGCTTGGCAACAAGCTCCAAACAGATCGTGCCGCTATCCATCGTGAGTTCTACCGGCTCGAATGCATGGCGTCGTATGAGACGGAAGTCGCAGTCAATGTCCCGGATTGGTGTCTTGTACAGCAGGCGCAGTGTGCCGCGATACACTTTGCCGACTATGTCGCGGACCCAGTCGTCGCTGCGGGAAATCTTGTACCCATTAACTGCTTCAACCTCATCCGTCAGTTCATCGAGGAGCACTGGTAGCTCGTTTAGGTCGTATTGGGCATCACCGTCGGTGTAGAAGACCAAGTCTTTGCTTGCGGCCTCAAACCCGCTCCGGAGCGCGCCACCGTAGCCTCGGTTCTTCACATGCGTTATCACGCGCAGCCGCGCTACTTCGCCTTCAAGTCGCGTGAGAAGTGCAGCGGTGCCGTCTTCGCTGCCGTCGTTGATGACAATGATCTCGTAGTCAGTGAATCCAAGATCAGTTACCACGGTGACGGCCTGCTTCACGAGCGTGCCGATGGTGTGCTCATCGTTGTACGCAGGGAAGAAAACGGAAATGCTCTCTTTTCGAGACATGCCTTCTCTCGCCATAGCAGGCTTGCATTCAAAGGAAGTCGGATAATCTTACTCTACGCTAGGCAGGGCACTGCTGCAACCGGCTCTTTTCCGCGCACAGTGACATGACGCCGGTTCTAATTCGAAAAGAGATTGTGGATTGCAGTTGTCAGGTTCTGGATCGCGATTGGGCGCCTTTTCACCAGCGCAAAAGCAGCATCCGGCAAAACTGCTGCCTCCTGAAGAGGAGGGGAGCGCAATTGGCAAGAGCGGCACAGACCTGAGCGCGCAGCATGGTTGCAGTCAAGGCCTGCTCAAAGGCTCTCGCTCCTGCGCGGGAGATTGGTATTGCAGCGGGTGCAAGCGCGCAGCAGCGCTCTAGACCACCGTGGGGCGGGCCGATTGCGAAACGGCTTCCTCCAGCCGGTCGAAGTAGTCGGGAAACGTCTTTGCTACGCATTCAGGACTGCTGATGGTGATGCCGGGCTGGCGCAGGCCGACAAGGGCAAAGCTCATGGCGATGCGATGATCGTCATGGGGATCGATGGTAGCCGCGCACATTGGACCCGGTTCAATGCGCAGACCGTCTTCGAATTCCGCGACCGAGAGGCCCAGCTTGCGGAGTTCTAGAGTGGTGGCGTGCACACGATCGGTTTCTTGCAACCGCGTGTGGGCAATTCCGCGAATAGTGGTTGGTCCTTTGGCAAACGGTGCGAGGGCGGCGAGCGTCATGAAAGTGTCTGACAGCGATCCCATGTCAACGTCCACGCCCCGCAGTCTCGTGGGGCCCGCTACCTCCACAGAGTCTGCGCTCTTTTCGACAGTGCAGCCCATTGCCGCGAGCACGTCGACGAAATCCAAGTCTCCTTGTGCAGACCCGGCGCCGAGGTTCTCCACACGGACGGTGCCTCCGGTAAGCGCGGCAGCGGCAAAGAAGTAAGAAGCCGCGGAAGCATCCGGCTCGACGTCGTAGGTGCGGGCTACATAACCCTGACCGGGGGCAACACGATAGCGCCAGCCATGCTCAGCAGTCGCTTGCACCCCGAAGTCTGCCATGCTCTTCATCGTCATGGTGATGTATTGACCATGAATAAGCTCGCCTGCCACGGAGAGATCGAGCCCGTCGCGCATGTGCGGCGCGACCATCAAGAGCGCGCTGAAATACTGGCTGCTCTGGTCGCCGGCCATTTGAGCGGGGCCGCCCCGGAGCCCTGTCGCCGTGATCTCAAGCGGCAGACAGCCGTTGTTGAACCGCGACCGGATATTGCCGCCAAGCTGATGAAGGCTGTCGAGCAACGGACGCATCGGGCGCTCACGCATGCGCGCGGTCCCGTCTACGCAGTAGCGGCCGTGCCCGATACTCGCCAGGGCTGTGAGGAAGCGCGCGCTTGTGCCGGAGAGGCCGACGAACAGATCGGCGCGGTCGGCGGGAATCTCGCCACCCTTGCCTGCCACGGTAAATGTGTTGGCGGACTCGTCCGCTTCGACTGGAATGCCAAGGTTGCGGAGCGCCTCAGCCATAAAAACGGTGTCTTCGCTAAAGAGCGCCTGTCGCAGTGTCGACGTGCCTCCGGCCAAAGCCGCGATGATCAGCGCTCGATTGGTATAGCTCTTCGATCCGGGCAAGGTAACAGTCGCGTTTACCGGGTGGTCTATGGGCTCGATGCGCTTCATGGGGTGCCGGGTTCCCCAAGACCGAGCCCTTGTATGACCCGATTTAGATAGTTGAAGAGTGCAGCCTGTGTTGTAATCTCGACGATGGCAGCATCGCTGAAGCCAAGGTGGCGCAACCGGCCCACATCCTCGCGGGCGATTGCATGGGGCGCGGTTGTCAACTCTGCCGCATATTCCAGCATTGCGCGGTCAGCCGCGGAGAGGGCTGCGGTCCGGAAGTCCCGTTGCACCTGTGCCACGAGCGCTTCGTCCCGCGTGCGCTGGAGGAGCAGCCGCGAATGCAGTTCCCGGCAGAGCGCGCAACTGTTGATCACGGAGACCACCGTTGCGATGAGTTCGCGCTGAACCCGCGTCAGTTCGCCGGGACCGTAGGTTATGGCCTTGTGCAATTGCGCCAGCGGCACGATAGTGCGCGGCGCGAGGCTATGCAGGCGCAGGAAGTCCGGCACCTTGCCGCCCGGCCGACCACCGAGTAGCTCTTGGTAGACCGCGCGCAACTGTCCTTCCGCTTCGTTCTCCGCAATTATCTCCACCCAGGCGTTCACGAGCAGCGCTTTCTTTAAAAACAGTAGTAGAGTGTCTAGGTGGCGGCGGCTTCCATCTCGGCAGTCGCGGCGGGAACTTCACGTCCCACGGCGGCCGCCACTTTGCGAATGGCAGCCATGATGTCGAAGAAGCGATCGGGTGTGACGCTCTGGGGCCCATCGGAGAGGGCTAATTCCGGATTCGGGTGCACTTCAATCATCACTCCGTCCGCCCCAGCAGCGACGGCAGCCAGCGACATTGGCTTGACCAACTCCCACATACCGGTCGCATGGCTAGGATCGATGATAACCGGAAGGTGCGATTGCTCCTTTAATATGGGAATCGCGCTCAGGTCCAGGGTATTGCGCGTCGCCGTCTCGAAAGTGCGTATGCCGCGCTCGCAGAGGATTACGCGCATATTGCCCGCAGCCATGATGTACTCAGCGGACATGAGCAGGTCTTCTATGGTTGCCGCCATGCCGCGTTTAAGCAGCACCGGTTTGTCGGTGTTGCCGACGGCCTGCAAGAGCGGGAAATTGTGCATGTTGCGGGTACCGATTTGCAGAATGTCGACGTATTCTGCCACCAGCGGAACTCTACCCGGCTCCATGACCTCGGTAATGAGGGGCAGTCCGGTGGCGTTTGCCGCGGTACGGAGCAACTCCAGGCCTTCTCCGCCCATGCCTTGGAAGCTGTAAGGAGACGTGCGGGGTTTGAAAGCGCCGCCCCGGAGAATGTGCCCGCCTGCCGCTTTCACGGCTTCCGCAGTGGCGGTAATTTGCGCTTCGCTCTCGACGCTGCACGGCCCGCCGATCACGGCAATTTCGTTGCTGCCGATGGTCACGTTGCCGACCCGAATGTGGGTATCGCCGCCGCCCGACCCACGCGCCGCAAACTTGTACGGCTTGTCGACCGGGATGACCATCTCAACGCCCGGCAGCACTTCCACGCGCTCCATCATGCCGGGAGGCCGTTTGCCGATGAGGCCGATCACGGCTTTGTTGACGCCCTGACTGACGGACGTCCCAAGGCCTTCGTCTTCAATTCGCGTACACACGGTAGATATCTGCTCGGGAGTAGCGTTGGTTCGCATAATGACAATCATGTCTCTTTACCTTTCAAACTCTTTCTGTGGTAGCCATATGGCACATGTCTTTGGAAATTCGGAATTCGATGAACAGATGTCCGGCCAACTAGATTGGCGTTCGTCATCACTGCTGCAGTTCTTCGATGGCGCGCTCCTAACTACAAAACAAAAAGCAGAAAGTGAAAACACTTTCTGCTATCGCCGGAGGGTGTTGCATGCTCTCGGTGTTGTCGACGGTCAAGGCATACCTGCTTAAGCCGGGCCCTCCGGCTCAATAAACAGATAATAATAAGTGAGAGCTATGACTGTCACCCAAATTCCCTTTTCTACGCTGCAATTTCTAGTTCGAGTTTTGCAGCATTAGGAATTCTATCAGGTTACCCGGAATTCTGTCAAACTTTCGACGCAGAATTTATCTCTAGTATTGCTGCCCAAGCGTCCTCCGAACCGTGCCGGTGAAGAGTTCACTGCAATCTGCGGCAAATAGAGCGCCGCTACGGGCTTGGCCCCGGCAGCAGCCAGCGGGAGAGGCTCTGTTCTACATCCGCGCAACTCTGAAGCAAGAGATCGCGGCGCACATGCGACCTGCCGCCGGCGGGCTGACCCTCGCCGGATTGCACCGCGAGACAGAGATCAGCCGCTTGCGTACGGATGGCGCCATCGCTGCCGAATTCAAATCGTTGCGCCGGGGCATCTGAGCACTGCCTCACGTACAGCAGGCCCGCTTCCGCTTCGAGGCAGACATCGTAGGCGTCCATGTAGAATTGGCCCGCGCCGGGAGCGTTGAAGATGAAGAGCTCATCGTCGGCACCGGGTTTGCACGTGTGGGCTTGGAGCGGACTATTCAGGTTGAGGTTGCTCCCGAAACCGGCAACGTCAACGCAATAGAACTCCGGCTCGTCCAGCGGGTCCTGGAGCATGATGAGGCTCTCAACAGACGGTGTTGGAACCGCTGGGACAGCCGTTGGCGCGGATGCTACGGTTGGTTGCGGCTCCGGCGTGATCACGGTCGTGGATTCCGCCGCAGTTTCGCAAGCCGTGACGGCAAGCAAAGCTGCCAGGAAGATGAGGAAACGAAACTTCATGGCAAAGTCTACCCATTCTCTTCTGCGCTGCGGTAACGGGATAGCCACCCTATCGTAACCCATGACGTTGCGAGAGACGACCCGCGCCGGGTCCACAGTCAGATCTGAATCCAGAGCGCGCGCGTTTCTCGGCAGTCACGAGAGCGGCATCTCGTTGCCGGGAAGAGCGTTATCACGACGTTTCCGCTCCCTTTCGGGGATGTGCACCGGCATGAACTTGCGCCAAGCTCCCTCAAGGCTGGGCGGTATCGCTATCAGATCTGGTCTCTCCCCACAGTGCGCTGCTCTTGGCTGGAGCGGCAGAGCATTTCACAGGCGCGGAGCACTTCCAGGTTGTTGCGCCCACTGATATCGGGCTCGACGTCGTCAATGATGTACCGGTAAAGGTCGTCGACGACGCCTTGTTCGCTGCGGGTTGGCGCTGGCGCGTGCGGCACCGGCTGCGGCGCGGGCGCTTTGCCGAAGTCTGCATGGGGCGCAGCTTGCCACTGCCAGTCTTCTCCGTCCCAGGCCAGCACTCCTTCAGCGCTCTGCACGAGAAAGCGATAGTCGTTGGCGCTGGCGATATGGGACATTGCATACGTGGCGATGGCGCCGTTCACAAAGTGCAGCACCGCCGCAATGCCCGCGTCATGAGAATATTGCGACCACGGCGCGGTAAAGCTGCGTGCGGTGGCTTCCGCGACCGGCCCAAAGCAGGCGAGCAGGTTATCGAGGTGGTGCACGCTCATGTCCCACACCATCGCGAAGGGATAGTCCAACGTGCGGGGTGTGGGACGAAATCGGTGGTGAATGAGGTCGATGAGGCGCGGCGTGCCGTAGTTTCCGCTGGCGATGGCAGATTTCAGGGTGACGATTTCCGGCCGGTACCGGTAATTTTGCGACACGCAGAATTTAACCCCGGCGCGCTCTGCCGCGGCTACGAGCGCCACGGCTTCCTGCCAGTTGGTCGTCATGCCTTTCTCGACAAGGACGTGTTTGCCTGCCTGAAACGCCAGCCCGGCCAAAGGGGCATGGTAGATCGTTGGCGTACAGATGATTACGGCGTCGGCCTGCGTTTGTGACAGCGCCGCGTCCAACTCAGTGAACGAGGCAGACGCGGCAAGCCCCGTTAAGTCTTGCGCTGCGGCGAGCAATTCCGCAGACACATCAACAAGGGCCACCGGCACAAAGCGGGGATCGGCCGTGAGCACCTCAAGCGGCCAGCGTCCGCGGCGGCCGACACCAACATGGATGGTCCTGATGGGTGTTGGTCGTGCCATGGCTGTCATGCTTCCTGTGCGGAAAGATGCCGGACTTTGTCTTCGTCCACCTCGATGCCGAGTCCCGGATCATCTGTGACAAGCACTGCGTCGCCCTCGCGGGGCAGGCTCTTGGCCGCAATGTCGTCAGTGAGGAATTGGGGGCCGTTCAGCGCGCACGGATGGGTAATGCCCCACGCCGCGGAGAGGTGTATGCTGGCGGCGAACGCCACGCTGCATTCGGTGAGACCGCTGCACACCAGCATGAGCCCGGCTGTGTCCGCAAGCGCGGCACACATGTGGGCCGGCCACAGTCCGCCGGTGCGCGTGACTTTGAATGTGTACGCGGTGAGCGCTTCTTGCTTGAGCATGGCGAGCAACGGCACCGGGCCGGAAATGGACTCGTCGAGTGCCACGGGGATGGGCGATTCCGCGGCTATGCGCGCGGAAACATCGGGCCGGTCGGGCGCGGCCGGTTGTTCGAGCAAGTCAACTCCCGCAGCCACCAGCGTATGCAGGCGCTGGCGCGCCTCATGGGGCGGAAAGCCGCCGTTGGCGTCCGCCCAGAGGAAGCCGTCGGGAAAGGCGCTGCGCACCATTTCGCAGAGCTGGACGTCCCAATCCATGGAGCCGCCAACCTTGATATTGCAGCTCCGATAGCCGCGCTCCTTGGCATCATGCAGACTCTCTTCTACCTCTGCCTGAGAGCTGCCGGTTACGGTCCAGCTCAAGCGCGCCCGATCCGCGCGCCGGTGTCCAAGCAGGTCCAAAAGGGGAACGCCGTAGTGCCGCGCCAGCGCGTCGTGAGCGGCGACATCGATAGCGGCCCGGGCAATCGGCATGCTCAAGCCCCAGAGGGGCGCAATCGCGCCGTTCATTGCCGCATGCAGGCCGTCGAGGTCTGCCAGCGATTTGCCAATTACCGCAGGGACGAAGTGGTCGCTGAGCACACTTACCACTGATTCGCGAGTCTCCGGCGACCAGGTATGGGAGGGCGACCCCTCGCCCCAGCCGACGGTGCCGTCGCTGGCGGTAAGTTTGGTCAGGACAATTGGGCGGCCGGAGGCCGCGCTGCCCACGGTACCCCGTGACGTGCGGAATAGACCCGCGAAAGGGAGGGTGAATGAAAAGACTTCGATGTTTTCAATGGTGGGCATGCTCGGTCCTTAATCTGGGAATGACGTTTTGTTGCCTGTTCTACCGGCGGCGTCCATGCGCTGGCTGTGCTTGTCCTGCAAAGCTGCTACGAGCGCCTTCACGCCCGCGATTCTCATTCTGAGCCAGAGACGCCGGGTAACGGGGATTCTTCAAGCGGTTTTACGCGCAGCGGCGTGTCCATCAAGAAGGTGATCTCGATACGGTCGCCCGCTCTGGGACCAGCGTAAACAGAATTAGCATCAAGATGCATTTCGTGGATTGTATTGCGGTCCTCTCGCCACACGACCATTAGCTTGTATTGGTCGACCCCCTCCAGGTCATAGGTTTCCACCTGGAGCAGGAGTGCGGCTTTCTCATGGGTGACGCGCATCACGCTGTTTCTCCGCCGTTCTCTACCAACTTCTCTGCCAAGTGCTTCAGAGCATATTGTACCAGTCGTTCCCAGCAGGGCTGTGAGGATCCTGGTGGGAGTACATTGGCAGTGTGAGTTGCATTATTCTCAGTGTTGCGCAGCGCGAGGTAGACGGTAAACGGAGCGGCCTGAGGAACGCACTCCACCACCAGACACCAGTTTGAATGGAAGGCGTGCTGTGTGATCCGCGCGATCTCATTCAGGCGAGAACGGCTACCGGGCGGTTTCCGGAGCCAGGCGCCTTCGCCCACGAGGGACGCAGGCCAGTAGGAAGAGTCCGCAGTGAGCACTAGCCCGCCGGCGAAATATGCCGAACTGCCGGCCTTGGCGGTAAGGCGGGAGGCGACTCTCCCACCGCTGCCGATTTCAACACACGCGAGCGTCTGGCCGCGATCGCTAAGGCCGGCAGCAATGCGTTGGCGTAGCATCTCGATTGTTGACGCAGTCACAAGACTTCCACTTTTCTCTATCGCCAGACATCATCCCCGGCGCGGCAAGAATTCGCTGGAACCTGAGTATGTTTTTGCACTCATACGCAAGACCATGTAAACCTTCGCAGGATCGTGTGCGTAGATGCTACAGTCCGGCTGCCTCTTCGATTGTTTGCTGGGCCAAGACTAACTAATGAGAATCTCTAGCTCTTTAATATTGCGCATCTGTTCGACCCTAGACTTGGCCAATACGCCGGCGCATGTCAGGCAAAGCCGAGGACGTCTAAGCACACCACTGTGAAACTTCGTCGAGTCGCTCGTTACTCCCCGAGTTCAAACTGTTCCGACTGTTCTGCGCCGAAACTGAGTTGCGCGATTTGGGGCAGCAGAACTACCGAATCCAAAGAACCGCTCTGCACAGTGAAGCGAGCGGCAGGTATTCGATCGGCGGCCCCAAAATGCTCCGTCAGAAAGCTCAGATAGAGGTGATACTCACCATCAGGCAAGGCGCGTCTCTCTTCAAGAAGCGGCGGCGAACCGGTGAAATTGTGTTCCGAATGGCTGCCGTCAGCACTGAGCGCAAAGCCCACGTCACCGCGCTCGCCAAAGATTATGAGCTGGCTTGGGCGCGAAAGACTCGGATTCTCCCTCGTGTCGGGGGCGCGGAAAAGTTGCCAGGCAACGCCGTTGCCAAGAGTCCATCCCAGGCGATTGAAGTAGCTCACGTCAACTTCAATGGTATTCTCATGCAGCCGCGGTCGGATTACAACTCCGGTTGTCCGGACGGCAGAGAGCGGGTCGCCGTATCCAAGCGTGCCCGCAATGAAGGCTTCACCTTGCACGACGGAGAATTCAAACTGCGTCAGTTCCTGGGTGAGCGGCAGCCTCAGCGACCATGCGCCTCCGTCCAGATTGCGTTGCACGCAGCCGGCGGGACCGCAGAGCCGCACGACGCTCCCTGGGTGTCCGGCAAGCAAGACTGAGAGCGAACGGAACCGGGCATGCGCAGTGCTTACAACTGTGTCGTTCATGGCCAGGCTGGTGTCGTTGGCTTGCAGTCCAATCGCTTGGCCTTGCGTAAGCTTGATGAGAGCAAATGCCGGAATTGTGGTATTGGGGTAGACACCCGCGCTTTCGCCGGGTGCGCGCCACTGCCACAGTGCAGCCTCGGGATTAATTCCTAAGAGTCGCGCTTCCTCATGGCCGCGCGCTTGCCAGACTGCCGATTCTGCTGCAAGTCCGGTGGGCCGGTTTAGATCCATCCAGGCATGTGCGTTTGGATCGGGGATCAGGCCGGTGACGGGATGATCGCTAAGTAGATGAACAAGCGCCTGGCCCACGCCGTAGGGCAGGTCGGGTGACAAATACATGGTATCCGCCGGTGTCAGTGTCGATCGGAGCGCGGAGAATGTACTGGGAGCAGCAGTCCCATAGCGGAAGAAGGCCTCGGTGGGCGCGAGCAGGAGAAACCCATTCTCGTCATATTGCGTGACAAACCAACCACTGCCTTCAACCTGAGAGCGCACGGACGGCGGCAGCGAGGTGTACGTCTTCCGATCATACAAGACGGCAGTAGCCCCAAGTGAACGCCACGCTGTGGGATCTAGCCGCCAATAGGCGTCATAGAACGCGGGATCCGGAATGTAGTGGTGCGTAGGAAAGAAGATGAGCCCGGAGGTCGGCGCGAACGCGGCGGGGATTCCGGTTGCGATCACGAATGATACGGGATGCTGGGTCAACACGACGCTGTCGGCGGAGAGTATCCGTGAAAGGTCTGCATAGGCGACTTGATCATGAAACAGCTCGCGGGTTACGGCGGGGTCAGTGATCTGTGGTGTGTACACTAGCTCCTCAGTCTTGGGGTGGAGCAGCTTGACACCTTTTTCCAGATGCGAGATGACGCTCACCGTCGGTTGTACGAGGGAAGGTATGGCAACAGGCAAAAGCGCAAGCACAACCAGCGCAGTTCGCCAGGGCGGCGAAGCGCGCAGCAGGCGGGCCACAGCCATGGGCACGACTAAGGCGAGCGCGAGAAAGGCGAGATTCACAACGCGGGCGAATTCTCCGGTACCGGCCTCTCCTTGAAAGTCAAGGATGTGGAAGCCGACGTAGCCTGCGAAGCCAAAAGCGCAAAGCATGAGCCCTAACCACCAGCGTTTCCAAATGAAGATGAGGGCGCTGGCGGCGAGCGGCAGCGGCGGTAGCAGCCAGAGCCATCCCTGAGGCAGCACCTTGGCCAAGACTATTGAGCGGACCACTTCTCCCGCTGAATGCAAGGCAAAGGGAAGGCTGGTGCCGGTCGCGCCTGAGAGCGCATCCGTGACGGAGCCGCCTTGGATGGCGACGAGGAAGACCGCGGCAAGAATGCCGCCAGACCAAAGGAGGAATCGCTGCGGTTTGCGGCGAAGCGAGAGGAGCGGCCACGCGAGGGCCATCAGCGCCAGCGGCAGTAGCGTCTCATCGAAAAGGGAGACTGCGGCAACGAGACATACGGCCAAGGCCAAGCTCGCATGGCCCCAGCGTCTTCTCCCCGGACCTACCAGCAGCACTGCCAACGCAATTACCGAAAAAAAACTGGCAAGGCGATGGGGGTAGATCAAGAGCCAGAGCAGGTCGGTGGAGAATGACAGAATTGGATAGGCGAACTCAATGTTCTCGCGCAGACTGGGAAACTGCAAGAGCACTTCTTGGGAGAAGTCCCCTTGCAGTAGGGAAGTGAGTGCCGCTGGAGTTGCGGCCAACGGCCGCCAGAGCACAATGCTGCCGAAAGAGAGAGCGCCGATGACACACGCGAGACCCCAGAGCGCGTGTCTTCCGGCTTCGCGGCCTAAGGAGAAGACCAAGAGTAACAATGCTGCGCCCTGCAAGGCCGCGAGGAGTTGGTAGCCGGTGACGGCAGGCAGGCCGGCGCCGCGGCTGAGCGCGGCCACTAGGAGCGCGGCGCCATAGTGATAGCCCGACGGCAACATGGGCGAAAAGGGGTTGCGCACGGGCAGGTTGTCGCGCGCGATGGTGGTGGCGAGGGCCATGTGTGTTGGGAAATCAAAGAAATATGACTGGTTACGGATCGCGAGGCAGACGTAAGTGAGGGCGAGCGCCAAGAGCGTCCAGCCAGAGACAGCGATGGCAACGCGGCCAGAGGGGATGTGCCAAGAGCGGGGCCGTAGCCGGATGGAAGCATAGATGCCGAGCGCGCTGACTACGAGAAAGGCGGCGCCGAAGGCTAAGGGGACGGAGCCGAATTTACCGACAAGGTTGGCGCACACAAGGAAAATGGCGCAACCGGCTGCCAAACCGAGCGGCGCGAGGAACGACCACTCGCGGATTCTACATGAAATGCGAACGAGAACAGCGCCGCAATACGACACCCAGAGCAATGCCAGGAAGCTGACGAATAGCGGCAGGATGAGGGCTGCATCGACGTGGGGCATTGATATCATTTAGTTGGGTTGTCGTCTTGACAGCCGGTTGGGCACGAGCGGGCAGTTTCTACGCGAGTCTGGTGAACTGAGTACTCTATGCGTTCTTCGCTAAAACTGTAGGACCGCACATCTCACCGTGCTCTTGCCCGACCTTCTCAGTCTTTTCTCTGCTGGAGGAGTTTACGGGGCTAAGGTACATCTCTTCGAAAACTTCGCCAAGAATGTCAACTGCCTGCGCCCAGACTCGGCCTTGCTGGGGCACTGCTTGGGAGCGTTCCAGCGCGAGCGTTGTGGCGGCGCTTGTCTTGGACTGAGGCGCCTACTGATCTTATTCAATTCGCCGGCTGAACAGTCGAATGATCTCTTGGTGGATAGGGTCGATTTCCGTGCGAATGCCCTGCATGTCACTGCAGCCGTTTAACTTTCTCTAGGCCGGTTTCACTCTTCAGTCAGCGCAGTTGATTTGGCGCGCCGCAATCACAGCATTGCACGCCGCACTGAAGAGTGAAGGATCCCCAAAAGAAGGGGGCGGCGCCCTTAGCGCCAGATGATCTCCCACTGGACCGGCGCATCGTTTAGCGGCTGATTATACTCGTCAAGCACGTTGAAGCGCAGACCGTCCGCGCGCCGCGCCTCAATGCGCACCATCCGCACTTCATCCGTCATGGCGTAACACCGGATGGTACGCGGCACGCCCCGCCCCTGGGCGACGATTTCATCCGGAAACGAAAGCGTGCGTACGCCGCGCTTGGTTTCTATTTTGAGTGTCAGCGGCTCACGTTCCTCAGTCATGCTCTCTTCCCTAAGTGGACTTGCCTCATCCGTGCGGCCCTCCCGGAAGTGTTGCCACGGTGCAATTGGATCAGGAGGGTGAGTCTTCTGCCGTTCCCTGCCCGGCGGCACCGGGCGACCTTCCCCAAAGTGTGCCAAGCAGTCGTTTGCACAAGCGCCCTTCAGCTATCTTCAAAGTGAGCCCTGGTCTCCGGAATAGCCCTTTGTCAAGGGCGATAACCCAGCAATAGCAGGCCGCTCGCAACGCCTCCAATTCGCTTAGCCTCGTCCCTATGATAGCATTAGAGTGTAGGTGGTGAATCTCGCTCTCGATGGTCGACCTCAATGTGAGTCCTGCGCTGGCCGCGAACCTAACTGGCGTGCAGGAAGAGCACTGACGTCATTCGCTCCGCTTTTGGTGCCACGTAGCCTACGAGACTTCCTCGCAATAGTCTAGCTCTCACGCAAGATGGAAAGTTCAAGGTCAGGGGCAAGGACACCGTTCAAAGTGGACCCTGAGCGCAAGCGCAGGCCCTGCAGGGGCGGCAATTGCCACCGTTTCATACTGCAGAAACGCTCTTGTAGATACAATGGATCTTGATCAAGTGCTGCAATAAAGGATCGCTAGTGAAGACAGCGTTGATTACGGGCATTACGGGCCAAGACGGCACCTACCTTGCCGAGCATCTCATCAGCTTGGGCTACAAGGTGCATGGTTTGATCCGGGGCCAGAACAATCCCAAGGCGGAGGCGGTGCAGCGGCTCATTCCAAGCCTCGAGCTCATTGAAGGGGATCTCTTGGACCAGAGCTCGCTGATTGCCGCAGTGGAGGTCACGCAACCGGATGAAGTGTACAACTTGGGGGCGATAAGCTTTGTGCCTGTGTCGTGGCGTCAACCGGTGCTCACGAGCGAGATCACGGGTCTGGGCGTAACGCGCCTGCTGGAAGCAATTCGCATCGTGAATCGGGACATTCGCTTCTACCAGGCATCGAGCAGCGAAATGTTTGGCAAAGTGCGCGAGGTGCCGCAGCGTGAGGCCACCCCCTTTCATCCCCGCAGCCCGTATGGCGTCGCCAAAGCGTTCGGGCATTACACCACGGTGAATTACCGTGAGAGCTATGACATGTTTGCGTGTTCGGGAATTCTGTTCAACCATGAATCGCCGCGCCGTGGGCTGGAGTTTGTCACGCGCAAGACAACAAACGCGGCAGCCCGCATCAAACTTGGCAAGCAGCAAAACCTCCTGATGGGCGATCTGTCGCCAAAACGCGATTGGGGATATGCAGGCGACTACGTGCAGGCGATGCACTTGATGTTGCAGCAAGACGCGCCGGACGACTACGTGATCGGCACCGGCGAGACCCACTCGGTGCAGGAACTGTGCGCGGTGGCATTTGCGCACGTGGGTCTGAATTGGGAAGCGTATGTGGGAACAGACCCGCGGTTTCTCCGACCGGCGGAGGTGAATCTGCTGATCGCGGACAGCACGAAAGCCCGCGAAGAATTGGGCTGGAACCCCACAGTGGACTTTTCAGGTCTGGTTCAGATGATGGTGGCGAGCGACTTGAAGCAAGAGAGCGCCGTCGCCGATCCGGTGTAACTCCTGGATTGTTGTAGAGCGCGAAGTATGGTATCGTGATTAGCCTAGGTTCGTAGAGTGATGACCGCACGTGTGTTCCTGCACGTTTTGCGGTGAAATGCCATAAGGAGTGTGATTGATTTGTCAGCAGTGACCTTGCGCGACGGTGAGAGCTTCGAAAGTCTCTTGCAGCGGTTTCGTTCATCTGTAAACCGATCCGGAGTGATGCGAGAAGTCCGTTTGCGGCGGTTCTATCGCTCGAAAGCAGAGAAAGAACGCTTGGCACTACAGCGGGCTATTCGCCGGCAACGTCGCCGCGAGGCTAAAGTGCGAAGAACTATGGGCGTCTAGAGAGTTCGCTCTCTTTGGCCCCGGCCGAATGCAACTGCAGATGGTCTATCCGTAGAATGCGATGTCATCGCATTCTACGTTTTTTTAAATTGGCGGGAGAATGAGAATTTTCTTCTTGGCGGCGGCATCGTCTTTCAGCACGGTGGGTCGCCACACTGGGGGGCGCACGTAAGTGTTCGATGCCGTGGAGTTGGACTCATTCAGTGCAATAGGTTCACCGTTTGCCTAATCCCGCTTTCCAATGTCTCGGCTTCAAGTCGTTGGTTATTCTTGACTGACAGCATCAGTGAATTTACCATTAAGAGAGCGGAGTGGCCTGCTGGAATATCGGTTTCGATGAGAGGGCTACTCTGGGTTTTTTGTGTAGCGTGCGAAGGAGGAAACGCACATGCAGCGAATTAGCCGAAGAAAGCTTCTCCACGGTAGCGCCGTCGCCGGTTTCGGTTCGGTCCTACTGGCCGCTTGCGGTGAGGGCATGGCTCCCGCTTCTGCCCCCGCGGATGCGCCGGCAGCAGATGCTGAGGCTCCCAAAGCTGAAGAGTCGATGAGCATGGCCGATGGGCGCACCATTATCTCGTTCTGGTCCTACATTGGCTTTGGCGCCGCCGGACTGCACCCGCAGGTGCAGGGCCTGTCCGACATGGTCGTCAAGTATAACGCCGAGAACGAGGACAATATCCTCGTCGAGATCGTGCCCGGCAAGGGTGCGGACGAAGCGAAGACCGCGTCAGCGGGCGGCGTGCCGCCTGGACTGCACTGGCATGCCTGGCCGGACAGCACAAACTTCTTTGCCGCCGGCGTGACGGTGGACCACGAGGAAGAGCTGAAGCGCTTCCCCGGCTGGGCCGATCAGCGCGCTGACTACTTTGAGGGCATGACCCTTAGTACCACGTGGCAGGGCAAGCTGACCGGTCTGCCGATCAATACCAACAACAGCATTATGATCTGGAATCCGGACATCCTCTCGACGGCCGGCGTCAGCGATCCGGAAGAGGGCTGGACCTGGGAAGACATGCTCGAGATGGCGCAGAAAGCCGCCAACCCGCCTGAAGTTTGGGGTTGGGACTATCACCCGCGCAGTCTCAGCCGCTGGGACCAGGTTGCCGGCAGCGCCGGTTTCACGTGGCTGAACGAGGAACAGACACGCTGGAACTTCGATTCCGAAGAGGCGATCTGGGCCACCCAGATGGTTAGCGATTGGATGAACGCCTACCAACTCGCGCCGTATAAGGACGAGTGGGGCGGCGAGTTGTTCCACGACGGCAAGACGGTTTTCGAGTCCCAGGGCCCGTACCGCCTGCCGACGCTCCGCCAGCGCGGCGATAATTTCAAGGTGATCCACACGCCGATTCAAGCGAAGCGTCATGCGCCCAACGGCGGCCAGAACGTCGCGGTGTTCGTGCAGGAAAACGCCGACATTCTCGATGCGTCGCTGCGGTTTGCACAGTACGCCGTTTCGGCAGACGCCCAGGTCTTCGTCATCAGGGCTTCCGGCGGCACGAACCTGCCGGTGAGTAGGTCCGTTCTGAACCACGAGGGTTACCAGGGCCTCATCGCCGAAGATCCGGACTACGCCACGTTTGCGGCGGAACTGGAATACGGCGGCCGCTATCCCGGTCTGCCGTCCGGCTATGGCGGTTTCCAGGCTCAGCTCTTCAGCGATGGTTTCCACCCGGTGTGGCGCGGCGAGCTGACTGCAGAGGAAGGCATGAAGATCATTCAGGACATTGCGCAGGTGCAGCTTGAGGCTGACATCGCGCGCATGGGCGGCTAAGCCTAGCAAGTGAAAAGGGCACAGACGTAACTACTGCTTGAACAGTCGTTTGTACAGCTTGCATCGAGGCTAGGAGTGCCCTTTCAGGCACGTAGCTGACCTTGATCTTTGGAAGATTCTCAAGAAGCCAGTTAGGATAGACTAACTGGCTTCTTGTCATTTCTCGAACAAACAGTTTGTGAGGGCCGCGGCACGTCGTTCGCATCACTGCCAAAGGCCTTAAGCTGCGTTCCAGGTGAAGCATGCGAAAGAGAGGAAGCATATCGTGGCACCGTATCGGGTAGGGGTCATCGGCTGCGGCCGCATAGGCAGCACCATCGACGATGAAGTGCAGGGCAACACCAGCGTCATCCTGCCGTTTGCCCATACCGCCGCCTATATGGAGGAGCCGCGGGTGGAGGTGGTTGCCGCCGCAGATGTCGACTCGCAGAAACGCGCTGCCTACCGGCAGCGTTGGGGCGTGGAGCGCGTCTATGAAAGCCATTCCGAGCTCTTGGAGCGCGAGAACCTGGATATAGTCAGCGTCTGCACCCGCGCCGAGGAGCGGCCGGAGGTGGTTACGGCGTGTGCCGAGGCAGGGGTAAAGGTGATCTTTGCCGAAAAGCCGCTGGCGTGGTCGCTGGGAGAGGCTGAGGCAGTGGTTGCCGCGTGCCGCCGCCACGGCGTCAAGCTCGGCGTTGGTTGCCTGCGCCGCTGGCATCCCTTCTATCGAAAAGCCAAACAGTTGATCGACCAGGGCGCAATCGGCGAGGTACTTCAAGTCACCGGCTACTGCGGCTCCACCCTATCCCATGACGGCAGCCACTGGGTGGACTTGCTGCGCTATTTTGCCGGTGACGCGCCGGTGGACTGGCTCGTGGGCGAGATTGGCAATCCTGCAGCCCTGACTGACGACAAGGATGCGTACGGAGGGAATGCCTACGTGGCGTTTCGCAATGGCGTGCGCGGGTACTTGCGCATGATGGGTACTGGCGCGGCGGTGCAAGAATGGGACATCATCGGTGAGCGGGGGCGCATTCGCGCCCTGGACGGCGGGAGAGAGTTTGAACTCTGGCGGCGCGCGGGAAATACGAAAGCCGACCGCCCGCTGCGGGAAGCGTTTCCGCGTCCCCAGCGGTTGCCCAGCCCCACGGCCCAAGCGGTTGCCGACATGGTCCAGTGCTTGGAAACCGATAAGGAGCCGGAGTGCAACGGCGAGGACGGCTACGCTGCCTTGGAGATTGCAATCGCCATGCGGGAGTCGTTTCGTCGTGGGTCCGCGCGCGTGGACTTTCCGTTTGGTGACAAGGCGGCACGGTTGATTACGGCCACGTGACATAAAGGAGACTGCGAATGGATTTGCGGACCTGCGTAGGTGAAGCCCGTTCGCAAGGCAGTGCTGAACGGTAGGGGCACGACATGTCGTGCCCCTACGATTGATCGACATTCAAGCATCTTGAACACTGCTACATTCAAGGTAAAGTCCCGGGGCGGAATCCACATCAAATGGGAATAGGTAGAATTCCACTAAGATAAGCTTAGGGAAAGGAAAGAGCAATGTCGCCAGAGAAACCGCTGCGCGTTGCCATGATCGGTCTCCGGCATCCACACGTAGGCAGCCTGGACCCGGCGCGGCCGTCGCCGGGATACATCCATACCTTCCAGCAGATTCCGGGTGTCCAGATCGTCGCCTACTGCGAGGACAGCGACTCTTCTCTGCTGGATCTGGCGCAGGCGCACGATCCTGCCGCGCGGGTCTACGCGAGCATTGATGAATTGCTGGAGAAAGAAGACTTCGCGCTCGCCTGCGTTGTGCTGCCGGCAAACGAAATACCCGCTGCCGGCATCAAGCTGGCGGAAGCCGGCAAGCACTTCTTTGTGGAGAAGCAATTCGCCCGCACGGCTGCCGACCTGGCACGGCTGGTGGAGGCCGTGCGGCGCAATAACGTCAAAGTGCTTGCAGGGTATCCCTGGCGTTTTCATCCCGCAATGCAGGACTTGAAGCAATTAATCGATCAAGGCGTCTTTGGCGCGCCGCTCTCCCTGGAGAGCCGTCTGGTGACCACGCAAGTGCGGCCCGGCAGCCGCGAGCCGACGCACTTCATGTTCACCGCTGCCAACGAAGGCGGCGGGGTGCTCCATATGCTGGGCGGACATTACATTGAGTTCATGCGGCACCTCGTGCAGTGCGAGGTCAAGTCCGTGCAGGCGCTTGTAGGCCGTCCGGTGGGATACATCGACGACCCTCTTGAAGACGTGGCTGTGGTCGCGATGGAGTACGAAAACGGCGCTTTGGGCAGTTTGCACGCCGCGTATGCGCAGCCGCCCCTGGCGAGTGGCTATGATTCCTGTTTCGTCTATCGCGGCATGCATGGCTGGGCCAATTGGATGCCCGTGGGCGGGAATCAGTTGGAAATCACAAGTGAAGCGCCAACTTGGTCCGGCGCGCCGCAAAAGAGCATCACCTACACGCCGACACCGATGGCGGTCTACGGCGGCCACCGCTGGTCCTACGACATCATGCGGCGCTTTGTTGAGGAAATCCACACCGATCGGCCTCCCGCCGTGACGCTTGAGGACGCGCTTCATGTCCTGCAGGTTATCGAGGCCGCGTATCAAGCAGCGCGTATTGGTAAACAAGTCACTGTGCAATATGGCGTGGAGGCTGCCCTGCGCGAGTAGCGCTCATGTTCCTGCATGGTGAAGTCATTCGATCAGCTATTTCACGGCTTTGGTTTCTTGCAATCTCAGCGCGGGCGAAAATTGACTTTCTGGGCGGAATTGGCACTCGGTACTCTTGACGCCGACAAAGTGGATGGTTATCCTGCAACCAGCAACCACAAAGGTTGTTGTCGTATCGGTGGTGCTCTCTCATCAAGGAGGTTCGGAAATGGACAGGGTTTTAGGGAGCGAAAGATTTGGGGTTTCACGTCGCTCATTCCTAAGCGGCGCGACGCTCTCAGGCGCCGGAATGCTGCTGGCGGCCTGCGGGATGCAGGCCGGGCCGACCGGTGACGGCGAGGAGATGGCGCAAGACGATGCGCCGGCCAAAGAGGATGCCAAGGCGCCTGCAGCCGCAGATGCTCAACCCGTACTCTTTTGGCAGTGGGGTTCCACGTACGTACCCGGCTTCGACGTGCTGGTCGGTGAGTACAACGAAATGCAGGATGAGGTTGACCTGACCGTCGAGAATCCGTCCGGCTATTGGGACAAAGTCCTGGCGGCGCTTGCCGCGCAGACTGGCCCCGACATCTTCTTGATGAACGGTGTGAACATCAAGTCGTGGATTACGGGCGGTCGTGTCGCCGCCGACCTGTCTCAGTATGTTTCCAGCGATCAGCAGGCCACGGCGGACCTGGGCGCGGCATTGCCTTCATTCGTCGATTGGTACTCAACCGACGGCAAGGCGTCCGGTACTCCCTGGAACTACAGTACCAGCAACACGCAGTACAACTTGGACCACGTCGTTGCCGGCGGCCTGACCCCGCCTGCCGAATTGGGTGACGGCTGGGACTGGAACGCGTATCAGGAGTACGCTGAGAAGCTCACGCAGCGTGAAGGCGAGAACATCACGCGCTTCGGCTCCGGGCATCTGCACGGTATTGAAACGGGCTGGGGCAACTTTATCCAAATGAACGGCGGCAGCGTGCTCAGCGAGGACCGCTCGCGGTGTGTGATTGCCTCACAGGAGGCGATTGATGCGGTGCAGTTCTGCGTCGACATGGTACAGAAGCACAGGGTGGCGCCCACTAGAGACGAATACACGGCGCTGCGCGGCGAAAACAATCTCCACCCCGCCTACTTCATGAACCAGGGCTTGGTTTCGATCTTCTCGGCCGGCGACTGGTACTTTAACCGCTACTTCGAAGATCCTGCATTGAATTGGGACGTGACGTTTCTGGCGAAGTCACCAAACACCGGGCAGACCGGGAACAACAGTAACTTCCGCGGCACCGTCATGAACGCGGCGGCCAACAATCCGGATGCGGCGTGGAAGTGGATGGCGCATTCGATCACGAAGCCGGTGCAGGACCGCGTGGTGGAACTCTTCAACGAGGTGCCGGGACGGCTAGACTCCGCGCTTGAGTTCTACACCAGCACAGAGGCAGCGGGGCCGCCTGCGTCACGTGCTCAGCTTGAGGACTCGCTGCGCGCAACCATCTCGCTGCCGACCCACGATGTCGTGACGTGGCAGCAGATGATCCGCGAAGGCGTCAATCCCAGCATGAATCCGATCTTCGATAATGAGATCACCGTAGCCGAGGGCTTGAAGCAATTGCAAGACCAGCTGAACTCCATTATCGATGCGGCGGGCAGCGGGTAGTTCCGGTTCTCGCGCTTGAAGCCGCTTGACCGGCTGACAAGGGCGATCATCGAAAACTGGAGAGCGGGCAAACCATCTTGGTCTGCCCGCTCTCTTTGCTTTCCGATTTTCTGCTCTGCTATCTCTCACCTTAGCTCCGAGTCACGCTGGTTGGTGGATGAGCTTCTGCAGCGACCGCAGTTCGCGCGGCGGGTCGAGCTTCATGCCGTACTCGCTCCAGGAGACCTCCGCTACGTAGATGGCGCCCTTGGAATCGACGGCGAGGCTGTGCGGTGAATAGAAGCGGCCGGGCGCGTCGCCGTAGGATTCCCTGCCCAAGCGCGCCAGCACGGTGCCACTGGTATCCAGAATGGATACGCGCGGACCGAGGTCCGTGCCCATGGCGTTCGAATCAATGCCGCCAAAATACTCCCCCACGTAGACGAGATCCTCACCGCGCGGGTCCACGAGCACGCAAGCGGCCTTTGATAGGTTTACCCACTGCGTTAGATACGTGCCGTCTGCCGCGAAGATCTGCACGCGGTGGTTCTCCCGGTCGGCAATGTAGACCCGCCCGGCACCGTCCACCGAAATATCGTGCACGATGTTGAAGTGCCCCGGCTCCGTGCCGGACGCGCCCCATGAGTGCAGCAACTCACCTTCGCCTGAAAACTTATGCACGTGCGCGTTGCTGTAGCCGTCCGCCACGTAAAAGGCATCCGTACCCGGCGCAAACGCCACCGTTGTCGGGCGGTTGAACGGTTTGCCGCTCATGGGCGCCGCCGCCTCGCCCGGCGTGCCGAGCGTCATGAGCAATTCGCCCGCCGGCGTGAACTTGCGCACGGTAGAGTCACCGCTATCGATGCAATACACGGAGTCGTCGGGCCCAACGGAGACACCGTGCGGCGTATCGAAGATGCCGTGTCCCCAGGTCCGCAATACGTTGCCTTCAGAATTGTAGACGACCATCGGATGCGTACCGCGATTGAAGACGTACACGTTATCTTGTGAGTCCACGGCAACCGACGTGGCCTCTTTGTAGTTCGCGCCTGCCGGCAAATTACCCCAGTTGGCTCCCGTAAGTGCGTACGTAAACTTTCCTGCGCCAAGTGTAACCATCGTGCGTTGTCCTTATCTGTTTTACTGTGTCAGACTAAGTCAGTCCATTTTTGCGGCCTCATGCTAGAGGACGGCAACCTTAGTGTAACTGCTTACAAGCGGGGAGGCATAGGGTCTCCTCATCCTCATGTCTTTTTTGTTGACTGCGCAGAGCGACCTGCACTCCTTTCCCGTATTGCCGCGAGTTGCCGTTGCGCAAATCGCTCCGACCGGAATGCTACTATCCAGGAACCGCCCAGAGAGGACCGAAATATCGGGGGTTAAGAGTCTCCTGAGTAGACGAGAGAAGTCTGCAATGCCGCCGCGCTGGATCATCCATGCCGATCTTGATGCGTTCTTTGCCGCAGTCGAGCAGCGGGACAACCCCGCCTTGCGCGGCAAGCCGGTTATGGTTGGCGGCGCCGGCGGACGCGGTGTCGTAACGGCGGCGTCTTACGAGGCGCGCGTGTTTGGCGTCCATGCGGCGATGCCCGGCGCGCGGGCGCGGCGCCTCTGTCCCCACGGCATTTTCGTCAGGGGCAGTTACAGGAAATACCAGGCGGTATCTGCCCAAGTGATGGGCATACTGACCGACTTTTCGCCCATGGTGGAGACGCTCTCTATTGACGAGGCGTTTGTAGACGCGACCGGCCTGGAACGGTGGAAGGGCGGGCCGGTGGCAGCAGCAAGAGAAATCAGGGATCGTGTCCAGCGGGAGTGCGGGCTCACGATATCCGTCGGCATTGCAAGCTCTAAATTGGTGGCCAAGATGGCGACGAACACCGGCAAGCCCGACGGACTGGTGGTGGTGCCGCACGGACAGGAACAAGCATTCCTGGCGCCACTGCCAATTGGCGCGCTCTGGGGTGTGGGTCCACAAATGGGCGAGCGCCTGCGCGCCTACGGTATTCGCACTATCGGCCAACTGGCGGCGTATTCAAGCGATGCCCTGGCGCGCGAATTCGGCCTCTGGGGTGTGCAAGCCCATCACCTGGCGAACGGGCGCGACCGGCGCCCTGTGTCTTCAGGAAGATCGACAAAGAGCGTCAGCAATGAGTCTACGTTCCCGCATACGGTATATGATCGCATCACGCTGCTACACATGCTCATGGCGCTTGCAGAGGAGGTTGGCAGACGACTGCGCAAGCAAGGACTGCGCGGCCGCACGGTTGCCCTGAAGTTGCGCTCGGCTGACTTCGCGACCCAATCACGGCAAGCCACGCTGGTCAACGCCACCGATGCGACCGACGTCATCTATGCCGAAGTCAAGCGGCTCCTCGCGAATGTGCATCCCGATGCGGCGGGGTATCGTCTCGTAGGGGTTGGCATGCATGATCTCGTGCCCGCCAGCGGCGGCCAATTGCCGCTCTGGCGCGAGACGGCAGACCGGCTGAGCCAGCGCGATCAAGCCGTGGATGCCATTCGCGACAAGTTTGGCAAGCACGCTATGGTGCGGGCGCCGTTGGTAGCTCCTGCTGAACCATGGGTAGCCAAAGGCTTCGTCCGTGACGGCGGCTAGAGAGCCGCGCGCAGGGAAGAGGGCACCCCCGGGGTGATTCGAACACCCGACCGACTACTTAGAAGGCAGTTGCTCTGTCCACTGAGCTACGGGGGCAGGGAAGGTGCGCGCGCCGGTTGTTGAACTGCGTGGTCTTGAGGAGTCATCCGGAGCGGTGTGACTACTCGACAATACCGGCACTCGGCGCAGGTTGCAATCTACGCTACCGTCACTCCTACGCATCAATGCGCATGTCTTGGACTGTTGATATCGCTTCTACGCGAGTGTGTTCCAATGTTCCCCTTCACCCCCGTATCAAATTCGGGGCAGGCTCTAGCCCTCTCGCTCAGAGAGAGAGCATGCGGGGCGATAGGGTATGCGCGAGCGCTCAATTGACAGGCCATTGGGCTACCCGCGTAACACTTGACGCGGCAGCGACCTCGCCATTAATTATACCCCAGCGGTGTGGCGCGCGGAAGGAGAGGCGCGCAGTGCGATGCACGATCAGTTCTCCTGGGCGGCGGTCTGTCCGCATTGAGCATAGACTCCGTTCATCCTTCGACCCTTCGGCAAGCCTGTGCTGAGCTTGTCGAAGTGCCCAGGACAGGCAGGTTCAGGACGAACGGGGATTATGCACGCGGACGGAGCGTCATCATCATCCCGTGTCTGGGGCGTAGGGTGATAAGCGGCTCCAAATCGACCGGATGCTCGGGGACGAGGTCAAGCTCGTACCGTTGGGCGATCGTGGCGAGCAACAGTTGCGCCTCCAGCATGGCAAAGTTGTTGCCGATGCAGAGGCGCGGCCCGCCGCCAAAGGGAAAATAGGCAAAGCGGTGACGCTCCTTTGCCTGCTCCGGCGCAAAGCGCTCCGGGATGAAGGCTTCAGGTTCCTCCCAAAAGTCGGGGTGCCGGTGCGTTAGGTACTGGCTCATGATGACGGCGCCGCCAGCGGGTATGCGGTACCCGCCGATTTCATCAGCGTCGATGGCCTCGCGGGAAATGCTCCAAACCGGCGGCAGCAGGCGCATGGACTCCTCGACGACCATCTTCGTATAGGGGAGTTGGGGCACGTCGGCAACGGTGGGCAACCGTCCGTTCAGTACCTGGGCGAGCTCTGCCCGCAGTTTTTCAGCGGCGGCGGGATTGCGGGCGAGCAGGTACCAGGTCCACGTGAGCGCGTTGGCTGTCGTTTCGTGTCCGGCGAGGAAGATGGTGCGTACCTCATCCCGCAGTTGATCGTCGTCCATGGGTTCATTGGTGTCCGGATCTCTGGCCTCTAACAGCATGGAAAGCAGGTCATCCTCTTGGGGCGTATCCGACTGGCGGCGGGCCGCGATGATGCGCGTTACCACCGCATCGATGGTCTGCCGGGCGCTCCTGGAGCGGCGATTGCCCGGCAAGGGTATCCATTCCGGCACGTCAACCAGCACGTAGAGACGCTTGCGGGCCTCCCGTTGCGCCACCGTAACGAGCGGCTCGAGCCGCTCGGCGTCGTCCTGGACTGCCGCGCCGAACATCACGCGGCTCACGATATTGAGCGTCACGCGCATCATCTCGCTCGAAACGTCGAGCGGGGAGCCGCTTGTCGCTGGACCTTCCCACTGCGCCAGCATCTTCTGTGTCTCTTGGACCATCGTCTCGCCAAAGCCGGCGATACGGCGGCGGTGGAAGGCCGGCTGCATGAGGCGGCGCTGCTTGAGCCACGATGCGCCGTCATTGGTTACTAAGCCGTTGCCGAGCAGCCGCCGGAGCCTTCTGTAGTCACGGCCGCGCTGATAGTTGCGGTGGTTATCCTGGAGGATGTGACCGACATGATCGGGATGGGTGAAGAAGTAGACCGGCGCGTTGAGCAGCGTGTGGTGGACGATTTCCCCATAGGTATTGTGGAGGTCGAGCATGAGTTGCAGAGGATTGCGCTTCATCGCGTCAATGGTGCGCAAGCCCAGGAAGTCACGTGGGCCGGGCGGCGTGCGCCGCGCGTTGTTCACCGTTTTGCTGGCCATCGTGATCGCTCCTTCCGTTTGTGGCGGCTGAACGCTTTTCACCCTCTCTCAGTTCAGTATATCCGCTTGCTTCATGGCATACATGACCTTAGAGCGGCTCTTAGAGGAATATCGTGGCGCCCTGCCAGATGAAGTAGACCCCAAAGAGCGCCAGCAGGATGCCAAAGAGGTAGAGCGCACCTCTGTACACCCGATCCGTGATGAAGCGTCTCCCGGTAGCGAAGACTATGGCAACGAGCGTAAACCAGAAGAAGTCGCTGGCGACGTGGCCGATGGTGAACGCCGTGAGACCGAGTATGCCGCGCGGTAACGCGAGGGTTGTCATGGTGGAGATGCCCACGGTGGCCCACCAGAACGACCAGTAGGGATTCGCGAGGCTGAGCACGGCCCCGCCGACCATAGGGTTATCAGCGCGCCGGTCGGAGAAAGATGCTGCTAGCCGCGCGCCCTTGCGGCGGACCCCGCTCACGATCTGCCAGCCCATCCAGATCATCACCAGGCCGCCGATCACGCCAATCACGGCCAGCACAGGGTCCCATTGCAGAACGCGGGCCAGTCCGAGCCACAGCAGCGCGACGAGCGCGACTTCCAGCAAGCCGTGCCCAAGCGACGCGAGCGGGCCGGCCAAAACGCCGTAACGGGCGCTCTGCCCCATCACAAAGATAGTCAGCGGCCCGGGCGACATGGCGCCTGAAAGGCCGATGGAGAACGACGCGGCAAATACGATAGCGAACGATTCGAGGGCTGCCATAGCGGAGCGCTCTATTAAGGAAGTGTGTTGTTCAGCGCGAGACGCAGATTGAATGCGTCGTGAAGACATAGGCTACAGAGTGCAGCCCAATTAGTCCATCAGTATCCCGCCGTTGATGGCGAGTGTGTGGCCGGTGATGAAGGACGACGCATCGCTGGCGAGATAGAGCACTCCATGGGCGATATCTTCCGATTTGCCGAGGCGTTGCAGCGGCGTGCGGTCGAGCACGGCGCGCAAGCGGTCTTCCGGTATACGGGCAAAGCCGGTGTCAATCTGACCGGGCGCGATATTGTTGGCGCGGCCCCAGGGCGCCATTTGCCGGGCGAGCGCTTTGGTGAAGGCGATCATGCCGCCTTTTGACGCCGCGTAGTGCACGCGCGCGCTTTGGCCGCCGTTTTGGCCGCTGATGCTTGCCATATTAATGATGTTGCCGCGTTGTTGCTGCTCCATGGCCGAAAACACGGCTTTGGCGCAGAGAAACGCGCTGCGCAGGTTGTTTTCCAGCAGGTCGTTCCAATCGGCAGCGGTGGTCTCGCTCATGGCTCCGTGCCGCCCGGACTCGCCCGCATTGTTTACCAGCACGTCCACGCTGCCAAACGCCTGGGTGGTGCGCTCCACCAGCATCTCCGCGTCTTCCGGCACGTTTACGTCTGCGCGAACCGCCAGGGCTTTGCCCCCCGATCCCAAGATGTCTTGCACAAGCAATTGCAGCGCGCTCTCCGTGCGGGCGACGGCCACGACGTTGGCGCCCGCCGCTGCAAGCACTTCTGCCGTAGTGCGACCGATACCGCGGCTCGCGCCGGTAACGATGATTGTCCTACCCGTGAGGTCAAATGCGTCTAGCATTAAGAGTTCCCTTCTCAAGCATATCCCAGGTGCGCTTCTCTGAATTGGTTCGACTTACTTGATGCGGCCGTTCATACTACGCGGCTGCTTTGTTAGCAGTGGAGTGCAAATGCACATTGAAGAAGTGGAATTTGCGTGAATTTCATTGTGCCAACTCGCCTATTGGGTGGCAACGGCCCGCACCTAAACTTCGGCGATTACTCGCTGTCCATGGTCGAGTGTGATTTTATACTGATCGGCTACTGCACGACCAAGAATTGGCTCGTTGCCAAGAGTGATGATGATCGTGGTTAAAGGTGGCAGCGATCCGACTTGAACCGTTCCCAGATATGCAGGAACGTCCACCACAGACCCATCGGCCAGGCAAGCGGTGAGGTGCCACTCGGCGGTCTGCCCGTCTGCCACGGCACCTTCGGATACCGCCAAACCGCCATCGAAGCCGGTGTCTAGCAGGGCCTCGAATTCGGTCTTACGTCCCCGAAGCGAGAGACTAACAGGAAGGTATGGAAAACGATCACTCTCGACACGCATGGTAAGTGTGCCCCGTCATCGCCACTTAATGACACTACAGTCGGCTCCTAGCCTGAATACATAGCTGCCTTTACCAAGTTGCTCCATTGACAGGTCTAGAACCTTCTGAAGCGTGGGGGCGCGCACAACCTTGCCTTGCGTTGAGATGGCAATGAAGTCACCGGGGTGCTCAGCTTCGAGCGGCTTGCCGTAACGCGCGTAGAGTTCCTCTGCCTGCCGGCTAAGTTTACGCTTGGAGGATTTGCGCGTACTTTGAGACTCGACAGCCATAGCGTTCTCTACCTTTACGGAATTCAACACTCATTTCTTTTGGCCAACGCGCAGGGGCATTTGCATACTACTCAATCTACGCGTTCAACCTCGTTGTTGATCATCTTCCGTAGCACGACTTCATGCTACCCCATTTAATCCTGTCTATCCTTGAACTAAGAAGCAGCGACTGCGGAACCACTCCGCGTAGCTTGCGTAAACATGCCCTGCGCATCGAAAGTGATAGCTTCCGATTCACCTACGCGATGGACGCGACCGGTGGCTTCCAGTTGCGGCGCGAGCGGTTCGGAAACCCAGAGGTCTTCGAGGTTTTTCGTGTCCTGAATGCGCATGATGCGGGCGTTTTCGTTCTCTAATTGATGGCAGCAGGCCAGCGCTACGAAGAGCGCTTCGCGGTCGTTGGCGACCGTGAGTGGAATGCGCGCGCCCTCGGGGCCCTTGGCGGTGATCACATTCATGTAGGTTTGCACGGGGTCCAGCTTATCGACAATCTGCTGCAATACAACGTCGCCGAGCCCAATGCCGCAGGCGTTGCCCTCCGTGTCTTTGGTCAGGTCGCGCATCACGATCCGTTTGATGTGGGGAGGTTGGGGCAACGGGCCGCTCCAGTAGCGGTTGATGACGTTGGTATCGGCGCCGATGCCGCTAATGTCCTTACCGAGCTGGTCGACGATTAGCACGTCAATCTCTTCCCCGGGCAGGCGCGCCATGCGCTCACGGGCAATCTTGAGCAACTCTTGCTCTTCTTCCAGGATGCG
>CATQHC010000003.1 GCA_958295775.1 Chloroflexota bacterium | reverse complement strand
ATCGGCCGTAATCTCAGCCAATTGCGTCTCGCGCGCGGCTTTGTCCGGTTGGCCGAATGCTGCCGCGACCTTATCCGCAATCTGCGTCTGCACCTGCGCCACTAGGTCTTCCGATGGGCCGTGAGGGACATAGTCGTGCTTGGCTTTGCTCACCTTGCTGATGAGCTCTTCCTGCATGGCGATGGTCTCCTGCAGGGCCTCGTGACCGCGCTCCAGCGCGGCAACCATCTCCGTTTCGGGCAATTGTCCCGCTTCGGCTTCCACCATCATCACGGCGTCGCGCGTGCCCGCGATGACCAGATCGAGGTCGCTCTCCGCGAATTGCGACATGAGCGGATTGATGACGAACTCACCATTGATGCGCCCCACGCGCACCGCGCCTATCGGCCCGCCAAAGGGGATATCCGAGATGCAGAGCGCAGCCGATGCCCCAACAATGCCCAGCACGTCGGTGGCATTCTCTTGATCGGCGCTGAGAATGGTGATGATAACCTGGACTTCGTTGCGGTAGTCTTTGGGGAAAAGCGGCCGCAACGGGCGGTCGCACAGCCGCGCCGCCAGCACGCAATCGTCGCTCGGCCGGCCCTCGCGGGCGCAAGTACCCGCCGGGTATTCTGCCTACGGCGTAGTACTTCTCTTCCACGTCAACGGAGAGAGGAAAAAAGTCAATACCCTCACGGGGCTTAGAGCCCGTGACCGTGACCAGCAGAATCGCGTCGCCACAACGGATTGTGACGCTACCGCTGGCCTGATCGGCAAACCGCCCGGTCTCGATGCTGACTGCACGACCGGCGTGGTCCGCCTCTACTTTGTGAATCATAATACGACGGATGAATCCTTCCCGCACCCACACCCCGGCCCGCCTTGTGGTTAGTGACTAGCAGATGCTGCTTCTACGAAGCAAAGTTGCTGCTTCTTTGAAGCAAAGATGCCGTTTCAATGAAACGAAGTAGCCGCCTTGCGAAATCGCCGCCTTGCGAAATCGCCGCCTTGCGAAATCGCCGTTTCAAGAAGCTGCTGATTAGCTGAAGCAGCATGTGCTAGTCACAAAACACTAACCCTGTCCGCTACGTGACACTTGGACAAGCTGCTCGTGACCGGCGCTTGGCGCGCAACTGAGAAAATATATTGGAGAAGATCACGTTGTCTTCCATACCTCACTATAGCTGAGCGCGGGATGCCAATACAAGGATAGGAGTTCGTGAACCTCCTGAAACAGAGAATGTCCCGGCGAAAGTAACCAGCCACCGATACGGCCCGTTACAGCCACTTGCGGGCACCGACAATAGCAACTTACCTTCCGCAAGAGAATGTCTCGACATGCTTGTCAGAGTGCAGACATGCCAATCCGTTTGCCCTGACCTTCTCGGAGAGTAGAAGCGCACCCATGCCGGTCGACAAAGACGTATACTGTTGCTACCTGACTACATTACAGCTTAGGGCGGAAACCCTTGCGAGAGGCACGCTAAGCTAGAAGGAGAACTTTCACCTACCATGGCACCTGAATACGATGCAGCGACGTTGCGGAAGTACTGCGGCACGGTCGCGTTGGTGCCGACCGCCAACGTGGTGGCCGGGTCGTGGGGTACGTGGACGTTTACCTTTACCGTGGGCGCCTACGGCATGGACGACCGCTCCAACCTGCGCCTGGTGATGCGGGGCGTCTGCGACTGGGGCGCGCCGGACTTCGACGATCCTACCGCGCCGAACTATTGCCGTATTCATACCGACGGCAACGCCAAACTACAGGTGCACTTCGACCGCGAGAACCACGTGCGTCCTTGGCGGCGCACCATCCACGTGCATGTGCACGACGGCACCCTAAAGGCAGGCGAGCACATCTGGATCGTGATGGGTGATACCTCCGGCGGCAGTCCCGGCAGCCAGGCGCAGACCTTTGTAGAAAGCACGTTCGAGTTCAAGTTCTTTGCCGACAACTTCGGCACGCTGCAATTCCGCGAGCTGCCGGACGCGCCGGTGGTGCGCATCGTAGCGGGACCGGCGGCGCACTTGGTGGCCCAAGCGCCGAGCATGGTGGCCGCGGGCGAGGCTTTCGACGTGCTCGTGCGCGCCGACGACGCCTGGGGCAACACGGCCACGGGCTTTTGCGGTGAGGTGGGACTCTACCTTCCGCATCAAGCCAAACCGCTAGCGAGACATACCTTCAACGAACACGACGGTGGCATTCACCGCTTTGCCGGCCTTTCGCTTGCGGAGACCGGCATCATCCGCCTCGAGGCGCGCTGCGTGGATCCGGCCTTTTCCGTCCTCAGCAATCCCATCCACGTGCAGGCAGACACGCCCGCCTTGCGCCTTTACTGGGGCGACATGCACGCCCAGACCGAGGAGACCGTGGGCACGGGCAGTCCCGACGAATACTTCACCTACGCCCGCGACCACGCGGGGGTCGACTTCCTGGGCATCCAGGGCAACGACTTTCAAATTACGGCAGAGTTTTGGTATGAGCTCCAGGAGATCGTGAAGCGTTACAACGAGTCCGGTCGCTTCCTCACGCTGCTCGGCTACGAGTGGTCGGGCAACCATCCGGCGGGCGGCGACCACAACGTGCACTTTCTCGGCGACGAAGGCCCGCTGCACCGCTCGTCCCACTGGCAGGTGCCGGGCGATCCGGGGCCGTGGGCGGACAAGTGCCCGGTCTCGACGCTCGTGGACCTCTATCGCGGCCTGGACGACGTCTTCATGATTCCCCATATCGGCGGACGGCGCGCAAATCTCGACTATTTCGACTCCGAAGTGATGCCCCTTATAGAGATTGCGTCGGCCCACGGCTGGTTCGAGTGGGTCTGGCAGGAGGCGCTGGAGCGCGGCTACATCACCGGCTTCGCGGCGGGCAGCGACGACCATACCGGACGCCCCGGCACCAGCCGTCCCACCAACGGCGGCATGTTCGGCGTACGCGGTGGGCTGCTCGGTACCTATGCCCCTGATCTGCAACGCCGCTCGATTTGGGACGCCATCCGCGCCCGCCATACCTTTGCCTCCACCGGCGCACGCATGATCGTGCACCTGACCGCCGACGAACACCTGATGGGTGAGGTTTTTGAGTCAGCTAATCCGCCCACGCTACAGGTCAGGGTGGCCGGCACCGCGCCGCTGGATGAAGTGGAAGTGCTGCGCGGCACAGAGCCGGTCTACTCCCATCCCTTAGTGGAAAGGGAAAACGGCCTGCCTCGCAAGCTTCGCGTCGGCTGGCGCGGCTCGCGCGTGAAAGACCGCACCCGCCGCTTGCGCTGGGACGGCAGCCTGCGCGTGGACAACGGCCGCATTCTCTCGGCAAGAGGTTGGGCCTTTGACGATCCGACGGAGGGCATCATCGAGCAGAATGAGGAGAGCGTGCGCTGGGTCTCGCAGACCTCCGGTGACTGGGACGGCATCGCGCTGGAAATTGTGGGCGACGCCGACACGACGCTCACCTTCACCTCTGCGCCCGCCACGTACTCGGTGCGCTTGGACGAACTGGCTGACAAAGGTGAAGTCGTACAACCCGGTATCACCGGCGTGGGCAGCGAGGTGCGTATCAGCCGCGACAATGAGGAGCGCGCTCCCTACGACACGGCTTTCAAATTCCAGGACCCGGAACCGCTCAGCCAAGACGTGACGCCCTATTTCGTCCGCGTTACCCAATACGACGGCGAAATGGCCTGGTGCAGTCCGGTTTTTGTAGAAAAAGCGTGATAGCACCGCGAGAATTCGACACGTCATGTGGGTGTTCGCCGCACCTGCACAGAGGAGCGGGGGGCAAGCCCCCGCGCTACGACGGATCACTCTGGTAGCGCAGGTTTGGAACCTGCGTCCTGTTGGGCCGACTCGATTAGACTGTGAGCACCCTTGGAACCCGAGGTTTTTGAGGACCACAGGTCCTTGCGGCATCGACGCTCCTCATGTGAGACCGCCGAAGGACGTGCGCATTGCTGTGTACCCAAGCGGGGGACAAGCCCCCGCGCTACAAGAGCAAGATTGTGACAGGTTGTAGAGATTCATGCCGTTCCCGAATTTTCCCAATAAACACCGTGAAGAGGCCTTCATTACACCGGAAGCGTCGGTTGCGCACTTTGTGACAGACGACCCGCCGTTGCCATTTCCGGATGCCGTCGTCTTTTGCTATCAGTCATCTTTGCTGGCACACATCCTGGAGCAACACGAGACTGCCGGGGTCGAGCGGGGAACCTATCGTCATCTTCACTGGCTGCAGGAAACGGAGAACAGGGTGGCTGTTGCCGGAGGATTCGGTGTTGGCGCGCCTGCTGTGGTTCTAGTGTTGGAGGCGTTGATTGTTCAGGGCATACGGCGCTTCCTCTCCATCGGAACCGCGGGCAGCCTCCAGCGAGACCTCACCATTGGCGATATTGTCGTCTGCGACTGCGCAATCCGCGATGAAGGCACCTCGCACCACTACCTGCCGCCGAAAAAATATGCCCACGCCTCGCCCGCCATGACCGCCCGGCTGGTGGAGGCGTTACATGCCGCAGACTTACCGCACAATGTCGGCACCAGTTGGACTATCGACGCGCCGTACCGCGAGACCATCGCGGAAGTCCAACACTATCAGGAGGAAGGTGTGCTCACGGTGGAGATGGAAGCCGCGGCGCTCTTTGCCGTCGCGTCCTACCGCGGCGTGGAGATGGGGTCGCTGTTGACGATCAGCGACTCGCTCGCAGACCTGAAGTGGGACCCGCACTTCCGCTCCGACACCACGCGCACGGGTCTGGAAACGCTCTATCAAGTGGCGCTCAAAGCCCTGCAACCGGAAACGGCTTAGCGGAATGCCTTGCTCGCTGGCAGGGCATGAATGCCGTCACTCCGGCGGAAGCCGGAGTCCAGAGATCTTGGTGCAAGAGAATCATTCTTACCCGTGCTTGTGACGGGGACGGAATGCAGGGCACGCGGAGAAGATGGGTTCCCGTTTTCACGGGCATGACGGTGTCGGGCGCCCTTTCAGCCCCGTTCAAGTAACTGATTTGCGGCTTGCTGACTCTCAATTGGCGAAAGTCAGCAAGCCCGAATAGAATCTAGAGACTACAGTGTCGAAGTGACCTAGGTCGCCCCTCCCAATGTGAAGATGCCTAGTTTAGAGACGCCACTTGTGGCCGGTAGGCTCGGCGGAGGACAGTTCCCATGACTCGTGAAGACATCCACCAGTCCGTTCAAGCCCTCGTTGAGGAAAATGACCTGTTCGCCGCCAGCGCATATGTGCTGGCACTTGGCGACACGCAGGTAGTCGTTGCGGCTTTCGAAAATCTCATTCTTGACTGCTACCACCAGGCGAAATCCATCGAGCAGGTGCTGCACTTCGGCAGTGCCGGCATCCATTACTGTCTGGCCGCTGCGCGAAAACTCGACGGTCAGGAGGATGCCGCCGCAAGAGAACTCCGCCTGGCCGCCAAGCGCATGGCAACGAACGTTGCTTCCTTTACGTGGCCCGGTTGGGATGAGCCCGGTGTGACGATCTCACCTGAGCAGATGCAACAGGGCCTCATGTATGCTCGCTTCAGCGTGCGCCAGCTCCAAGAACTCGACCCGACCGCAGAACAGCTAGCATTCACGTACTGGTTCCTGGGCGCGCAGCTCATGGCCAACAGGCAGTACGCGGACGCCCAAGAAGCATTCGAAGCGGCGCACGGCTACAACCAAGAGCAGGGGGACGATCCGGAGGGCCGTTTGATGCTGGCAGGATACATTGGGCTAGCGGCACTGCTTAACGGCCAAAGTGAATCCGGAGAGGCAGAGTTTTGCGCCGCCGTTGCCGCCTTGCAAGCTCTCAAGAGCGATGACGCACAGTATTACGCAGAGCAGCTTCTACACGCCCGTGCCTTGTTTACACTGGCGGAATAGCCCTAGTGCGTGCATCCTCGCACGGGCAAGACACGAATCTCCCATCACTCGCCGCCAACAAGAGGCATATCCATGCGCGCATACACCTGCGCAGGCCGCGCGTGGACACAGGGACAAGCGACGGCAGTCTCACCAAGGTCTTCCTTTGAGCAGTCCTGCTGGGGTTCGGGTCAGCCGCTTAGGCAGCACGTTCAGTTTTGCACAATCACGCCGCACGCGACGCGGCCGCCGGCGCCGGCATCCTCGCCATAGGTATCCGGCTTCTCATGGATGATGAACGCGGAGCCATCCTCGTCGAAGAGCGAGTGGGCAAGGCCGTCTGTCAATGTCACGTCGCTCGTGAAGACATCGACGCGCACCGTGCCGTCGGCTGCCGCGTAGATGTTGGGTAGGTCGCCGGCGTGAAAGCCGCCTTCATGCAAGTAGCCGTGCCCCTGTGCCTTGGGTGTGAAGTGGTCGCCAGCCGCCGCGAAGTCCGGCGTGCAGGTACCCTTTTCATGAATGTGAAAGCCGTGGCCGCCCGGTGTCAATCCGGACACGTCCGCCGCGATGATGACTCCGTGCGGGCCTTGCGTCAGTGTTACCGTGCCCATTGCGGCGCCGTCCGGCGCGGCGAGCATGGCCGTGGCCGCTGCGCCCACCGCTAAGGGCGCAGATGGTGATTCGCGCACCTGCACGGAACAACCGGACGTGAGAAATAATGCCCCAAAGGCGAGTAGTAGAGGAATCACTCTCTTGGTAGCACGCACCTTGTTTTCCTTTCGTTTAGTATTGCCACCGGTACCTATGGTACAAGCTACACTATAGATACAGCAACGCCGGCAGCACGGCTGCACACACGCGGCAGGCTCTTCTATGCCAAGCCCATTGTTGGCGGCAGTTGCGGCTGCAGGTCGCAGATAGCTCGGGAGAGCACGTAGGTAGCTGAAGCCGCGCCCAGCGCGAATGAAACCGCAGGAAAAAACTCGTCTAGCCACTATCAAACGAAAGAGACGGCAGGAAACATGACGCAGAGCAAAGTCCAGCGCTCGCTCGAACTCTACCAAAAGGCAGACCGACTCATCCCCGGCAGGACGCAGCTCATCAGCCGCCGGGCGAGCAGTTTCGCCCACCCCATCAGCCCGATTTACACGGCGCACGCCAAGGGATCGCGCTTCACGGACGTTGACGGCAACGAGTACATCGACTGGGTGAACGCGGTGACGGCCATCATCCTCGGCCACGCCGATGACGCGGTGGACACCGCCGTGAAAGCGCAGATTGACAAGGGCAGCCTGTACAGCTTGAACAGCCCCTTGGAGATCGAGCTTGCCGAGATCCTGGTGGACACCATCCCCTGTGCGGAAATGGTGCGCTACACCAAGGGCGGCGGCGAGGCCTGCGCCGTGGCCGTGCGTATCGCGCGCGGTACCACCGGCAAGGATAAAATTCTCTTTTCCGGCTACCACGGCTGGCACGATTGGTACCAGTCCGCCAACTTCCTCGCCGACCCGGAAACCGATGAATTTCCCTTCGCGGGCATCGAACCCATCGGTGTGCCGCGTGTTTTGGCGGGCACGGCATTGCCCTTCACCTATGGTGATCTGGACGGCTTGGAGGCACTACTGCGAGAAAACCAGGGCGAGGTGGCAGCGGTGATGATGGAGCCAATGCGTTCCGAGCCCCCTGCGCCGGGCTATTTGGAGGCGGTCAAGGCACTCAGCCACGCACATGACGCCCTGTTTATTCTCGACGAGGTATCGTCGGGCTGGCGTCTATCTCCCGGCGGTGCGCAGGACTGGCTTGGCGTGACGCCCGATATTTCCACGTTCGCTAAATCCATGTCAAACGGCTACCCAATGGGCTGCGTGGTCGGCTCACGCGCGGCCATGGAACCTGCCGGCCGCATGTTCGTGTCAAGCTCGTACTGGAGCGAAGCCGTGGGGCTGGCGGCGGCGATGGCGACCATTACCGAACTCAACCGCCGCAACTCCGCGGCGCGCTTCAAGGAAATCGGCGAGAAGCTGCGTACGGCACTGCAAGACGCCATTGCCTCCGTAGGCATCGCGGCTGCCGTCACCGGTGTGCATACCATGCCGACGTTGGCAATCGATGTGCCGGACCCCGCTCTCAAGAAGCCCATAGACACCTTGTTCATGCAGGAGATGATCAAGCGCGGCGTGTTCTGCGCAACCGCCTTTTCCGCTACCCTAGCCCACACCGACGCAGACATTGCCATCACCGCGACGGCGGCGGCAGAATCTCTGGAGATCGTGAAACGTGGCCTCACCGGTGAACTCGATGAATTGCTCGAGGCGGAAACTAAACGGGAACCCTTCCGCCGTCTGGTGCGGTGAGACTTACCGGTCATTACCGCTTTAACGGGAATCCATCATTTCGCATAGCCGCAAGGTGCCTGACCGAATATGCCCAGGCGCCTTGCGGCTATTAGCCATTCGCGCGCCTTTACAGCCACTGCGCCGCCGGCCACCAGACACCCAGCCGGCCTATCGGCACCTCCAGCAGCTCCCGGCTGCCGGCAATGGGATCGTGGCCGTACGTCTCCACGAATATGCGCTCGATGCGTTCGGAGAGTTCCGTGGGTCCCGGCAACGGCACGTCCATCCAGGTGTTCCCCAGCCGTTGGCTCTCGGCCATGGCAAACGAGAGCTCCAAGTCGGCGCGAGCGCCTTCCGGCCCGTATTGGACCGGCGTTTTATCCACGATCGCGCGGTGGACGTTCGTGAGGATTTCGGCTTTCGCCACGTCATCCAAATCGCCGACGCGGTACGCCTGATAGGGATTGTCCCAGCGCAGATCGGGCGCACCCTCCAGGTACACGTAGTCTAAGACCTGTTCACCATCATCGGTGAGATACTGCTCCCGTATAGTCTGCGGCTGGTCCGGTTCACCGGCAAGCAGGACGACGTCACGTCCGGCGATGTGTCCGCTGGAGCCATCGATTTCCCAATGATTGGGCTTGGAGTGCTTGGAAAAGGGTCGCGGCGCCCGCTCGTAGAGGCACATCGTGCCCCGCATGTACTCGATCCACATGGCTTCCCAGACCACCGTCGTCGACTGCTCGCCGCCATAGGTGAGGTACTGGTCGGTTTCGGATTCCGTCACGTAGGCCAGCACGCGCCGCGCCGAATCGCGCAGGATCAGGCGCACCGCATTAAAGCCGTGGTAGGCGCCGCTCGCATACCAGAGACGCGACATGGAGACCTTGCCGATGTAGCCGGTCTCGACGATCTTGGCCTTGAGCTGCTCCTGCGGCCACAGCCAGACCTGCTCGGCGATCTCCCAGACCACGCCGTGCTGCTGGCAGACGTTGCGAATGGCGTCGCCGACTTCCAGGGTGATGCCGTAGGGAATCTCGGTAATGATGTTGATGCCGCGCTTGGCTGCTTCCACGGCGACCGCCGACTGGCCGTCGGTGGGCACCAGGATGAGCGCCAAATCGGGCTTGGCCTCATCGAGCGTAGCAGCAACGTTGGTAAAAGACTGCTTCACGCCATGCTTCGCCGAGATTTCCTCCGCAACCGCGGGATTAATATCGCAAATGGCGCAAAGGTCGAAGTGGTCGGTGAGTTTCGCCACGGTCTCGATCCACCCCCGCGCCCGCGCCCCCGGCCCAGATCCCGCGCCGATAACGGCAATGCGTAGTCTTTTCATTTTGTGTAGTCCTCACACTGAAAACAGAGTCCCAAACCCCGATTTTGCCATGAAATTGATGCGCCGGCCTTCGACAGTACCAAAAGCTAAAGAACACCAATTTCCGTAACTGCTCAGAGTACGGAACGCCGACCACTGTCAAACCTGCATCCGCTCCGGCATTCCCTCACCCGCCTTCTTCAACGTACAAATGACGGAGTGTGCGACTTCTCCTATCACTGCGACTAGCGTGCCACCGACATTGTCTCTGCAGTTTCCGAGCCACATATAGGTCCTACTCGCCCAGCAGGCGTACTGCGCTTTTCCAGCGGATGTGCTCTTTTACGGCTTCAGGCACGTCAAGCACCTCCAGCTTGTAGAGCGGCACGTCAACTGACGTAAGCGGCATGCCGCTGCCGAAGACCAAGCGCTCCGGGCCGACACTTGCGAGGAGCGCGGGCAGTTCTTCTTTCACGAAAACCGAGAGCCGCGAGACATCCAGGCCGTAGTCGGCATTCACGGCATCCCGTACGCCAAGGGGCGTTGCCGTGAAGCCCAAGCCGTAGTGAAAGACGAAGCGCCCCGCGGGATGCGCTTGCGCAAGCGCCGCCATGTCCGCCACCGGCACGATGCCGGGTTGGTTGATGAGCCACGACCGCTCGCGATCGTCCTCGACCCAGTGCGGCACGGAGATCACCATGTTGCGGGCAATGGCCGCTTCGACCAAATCGCGGCACTGTTCGTCGCGCAAGGTGTAGCGATGATAGGGAGGAAATAGGCGCACGCCCCGGCAGCCAAATTCCTCCTGGCACACCTTGAGGTCGTATTCCCAATCGGCGTACGTAGGGTTGATGACCGCAAAGGGCACGAGGCGATCCCCATGCCGCTTCACTTCAGCGTGGAGTTCCTCGTTCCCCGTGTGCGCGTTGCGGTAAAGGATTGCGCTTGCGGACGAGACCCACGCTTGGTCGATGCCGTGCTTGTCCATAGCAGCGAGCAGGCCGTCTGCCGTGCGCCAAGCCAAGGGACGAAAGCCCCAATGGCCGATGTAGGTGTGCGTATCGATCAACAATCTAAAGCCTGCTTCGCCTAACTCTTTGAACAGGCCCTGCCTTCAATGCCGAACAGTTGCCAGCAGCGCGTCAGAGTAAACCTGCAACCGTTGCCGCCATCCAGGAACCGCAATACCAACAAACCAAACTCGTCGTGATAGTGGCAGTATACACCGTCTCCCGCGTGCTGCCACGAAGTGATAGTGCAGGGCAGACGTCGCTTGCGACGAGGACGGTCAAAAGGCTGGATGCACTTTCTCTCCACCAGTGGAGTAACAAGGTCTTGCAGTCCGATAAAAATCGGGCGGCGTAGCGGAGGTGGACTCAGGCTGCGTTTACAGGAATACGAGGACAGCACTCTTCCGATGTATTTCGTGATAGCGCAGGCTGATTATTCGGCACAATCTCCCGGCATTCGCGCTCTCGAGCGCACGCCAGCCGCCGTAACAACGCCGACGCTGTGATGCTATCATGACATGCAGTACGGAGTTGGCACCCCTTAGCGAGCGCGAAGGCGGCCGATTGGTTAGCCCCAAGCCAAGAGTCCTCGTGATTATTCCTGCCTACAACGAAGCCGGCGCAATTCTGTCGGTTGTTGCGGAGGTGCGGCGCATTCTTGATTCTGCTGATGTCCTTGTTATAGACGACGGCTCCCATGATGCGACGGCCGAGCGCGCAGAGGAGGCAGGAGCGAATGTGCTAAGACTTCCATGCAACCTTGGCATTGGTGGCGCGGTACAGAGCGGCTACAAGTTCGCCGTAAGGCAGGGGTATGACATTGTTGGTCGCGTGGATGGCGACGGGCAGCATCGTCCGGAGGACCTTGCTGCACTGATCGAGAAAGTTGTGAACGGGGAGGCGGATATCGCAATAGGGTCACGGTATGTGGAAGACCTTGGGTATAGTGGGGTGTGGATGCGCCGCGCAGGTGTCGCTCTCTTCTCGGGTATTCTCACTCTCTTGTTGCGCCAGCGCATCACCGATTCCACCTCAGGTCTCCGGGTGGTCACACGTGAGCTTGCAACGCTCTACGCGAGGGACTTGCCAACAGACTACCCGGAAATCGAAGGCACCATCTGCGCCAAGCGCGCAGGCTTCAAAGTTAGCGAGTATCCGTCGACTATGTTACAGCGCCAAGCCGGCCGCTCAAGCATTACCCCACTTAGATCGGTATACTACGTCGTAAAGGTGCTGCTAGCGGTGGCCACCGCGTACTTAAGACCACGTCATTCGAGGCAATGAGCGCATGATTGACCGTACTATTCTGGTTTCAGTTGCAGGTTCGCTGCTCATTCTGCTGCTTGTCATGGAACTGGTGCGGCGGCGGCGTCTGCGCGAGGAATATGCGCTTGCCTGGCTGATTAGTGGCGTAATCTTATTTGTGCTCTCCTTCTCACGTCCATTGCTCGCGTTCGTTGCGCAGGTCTTGGGAATTCACTACCCACCTTCCGCGCTCTTCCTTGTCGGGTTCTTCCTCTTCTTGCTAGTGCTCTTGCACTTCTCTGCCATAATCTCTCGGCAAGCAGGTGAAATTAAAGACCTTGTGCAGGAGGTAGCCTTGCTGCAGTGGCGGGTCGTTCAGTGTGAACGGAAGGTGGTGGATCGGGGGCAAGCCGATTCCGATGAACCCACGTGAGAGTGATTGCCGCATGCCAGCAGTGTGGGTTGTCTTGGTGAACTGGAACGGCTGCGATGATCTGCGGGAGTGCTTGGGCTCACTCCGCAGCCAGTCCCTCGCGGCAGACCGGATAGTGGTAGTAGACAACGCATCTGCGGATGGTTCCGTTTCCATGCTGCAGAGCGAGTTTCCGGAAGTGCTCGTTCAGCCACAGCAGAGCAACCTAGGATTTTCAACGGCAAACAACATCGGTGTGCGCTTGGCTATGGCGCACGGCGCTGAATACGTAGTGCTGCTGAATCCGGATACGACTGTTGCTGTCGATTGGCTGGAGCAACTTGTGGCCACCGCAGATTCTGATCCGGATATCGCGGTGTGCCAATCAAAGATTTTGCTCTACGACTCGCCGGACCTGCTCAACACCGATGGAAACGTAGTGCACTACTTAGGGTTCGGCTACTGCGGCAACTATGGGAAAGAGGACACGGATTCTACCGATGGAGCCAAAGATGTTGGTTTCACCAGTGGGGCGGCGATGGCCATTCGCACGAGTGTTTGCAAGCGCATCGGGCTGCTTGATGAAGTCATCAATTTCTATGGTGAAGACCTGGAGTATTCATTGCGGGCGCGGCTTGCGGGACTGCGCGTAGTAGCCGCTCCTGCTGCTCGGGCGTGGCACAAGTATCGCTTTTTTGGCCGAGCTGGGAAACGGAAGTTCTACTTCTTGGAGCGGAATCGCTGGATAATACTCTTGAGTTACTATCGCGTACGCACGCTCTTGTTGCTTGTCCCTGCCCTCATCCTGATCGAAGTCGGTCTACTCGCCTATGCCATGAAGAGTGGGTGGTTTTGGCTGAAAGTAGCTGCTTACCGCGACGTCTGTAAAGCGTTTGGTTCAGTGCGGAGGCTTCGCAAGGAAGTGCAAGCGCTGCGCCGGATCGATGACCGTACGCTGCTCTCAAGTATGTGCGGGACTTTGGAGGCGCCTGACTTGCACAGTGCGCTCCTCGATAGAATAGGCAACCCGGTCCTAGACCGGTATTTTAAGTTTGTGATGAAGAAGGTGTAGTCCATGTGGGGCGCCGAGCGCATAAACCCTGAACGGGCCGACACAAGACCGTTTGCGTTGCAAACCACAGTCGAGTACCAGTTTGCGCGCGACTGCGTAGCGGGATTGAACGTTGCTGACATCGGCTGCGGTCCTGGGTACGGCACTAAGATACTAGCGGAAAAGGCTCGAAGAGCCACCGGTGTAGACCGTTCCCCACAGGCGATTTCCTTTGCACAGGAGCGCTACGGTTCTACAAGCCCCGCCTATCTCTGCGCAGACGCTATGGATATTTCAGATAGGGGCGTGCGCTTTGAGGCTGCCGTCGCCTGCCATTTCATCGAGCATGTGCAAGATCCAGCAGGACTTGTGCATGAAGTGATGCGAATTCTTGCCCCCCCCCCGGCCTTATGTTCATTGCTACACCGAATCGTCTCACTTCCCTAATGGATAATCCATACCACTACCGCGAACTGACGCACGATGAACTGGAGCACATAATGCGAGCCGTCTTTCCGCATGTTGAAATGTACTCGGTCGTCATGAGTGATCGACTTCAAGCGTATCGAGAGATAAGGCGGAGAACTGTACAGCGGCTGTATGCGCTGGATCCGCTCCGGCTACGTAATCGTGTGCCGCGCCGAATTCATCAGATGCTCTTTGACATCGCGGCACTCGTAGGAAACCGCTTGATTGCGCGTTCAGCCGACCGCCAAGGGTTTCAACTTGCGCTTTCAGACTTCACGATTGTGGAGGGTAAAGACCCGGACTGTCTCGATCTTATCGCCGTAGCCCGACTTTGAGCGGGACAAGTCGCCGCCGTTCAGAACGCAATACATAGCGCTTTCGAATGTCATTGGGCAAGCCTTGGCTCTGGGTCGGCGCGTTGCGTTGCGGCCTGAAGGCTTGCCGATGCGTTTTAGCTCACAATAATGGATCGCACTTGAATAATGTCTATTCTTGATCGGTTTGCTTCCGCGAGGCGGATGGCACGGAGTGAAAGTGTGCGGTGGGCTGCCATCCTTACCGGAGCGGCCTTTCTGCTGGCAACGGGATTCGTTACTCTGGTCGCCCAGCCGTCAATCTTCCAAACTGACGGTCCAATCTACCATGGACTAGCCTACGTCCTGGCCCAGGAGTTTCGCTATGACTCGGTTGGGTATCCTTATCCGCTGTATTCAATCTTCCTCGCGTTAGTCTATGTGTTTGGAGGGGACTATCAAGCGGTCTTTCTGGTTCAAGGGCTGTTCCTTGGATTGACTGCGGGACTCAGCTACTGGCTGGCCCGTCTCATTGCGGGGCACGTAGCCGGTGTGTTCGCGGCGCTCCTCGTGATGTTCGATGTATCGCTGCTTGGCAACGTCGGCCTCATACTTACCGAAAACCTGCAGACGCCGCTGCTGATGCTTGGGTTGATACTCTCGCTCTATGCAATTGACGAGGGTAAAGTACGCTTCCACGCAGTCGCAGGCCTTGTGTGGGGTCTGCTGACCTTGGTGAAACCGGCCACACTCTTCTGGCCCTTTGTTCTCTTGCCCGTGTACGTAATTGCCGGCCGCGGCCGTGGCTTACTCATGCGCTGGCTCTTTTTGGTGTTAGCATTTCTGCTGATACTGTCGCCATGGATAGTACGCAATCAGTTCAGTGCTGGTTCCACGACGACCGGACAACCCTACTCGCCGCTCCTGCTCCACGTGATTGACGAAGGGGAAGTAAAGCACGACTTGAGCAACCTCATGCCAAAGCTCTTTGCAGTGCATGACGAGATGGAGGCCCGGGGGATCGAGCAGGGCTCGCTTCAGTTTGAGTTGAATACGTTGAGGTTGCTGAGGGAACGGATTGCCCGTTCGCCGACGGCATACGTGGGTTATGTATGGGAGAAGTTTTCGCGCTTCTGGGCAGAACCATCAAGTGACTGGCCGTATTCGGTGTACAACAGCATCAAGCACTATCCGCGAGGGTTCAAGACGGTGCCGGGCTACGCCGAGTATGCGCGGTTACACGCTGCACTGGCGCTAGTGAGTTTGGTATCTCTGTTACTGCTCTATAGACTGAGGCCGCGCGGCGCCCTGCTACTCACGGCGTTTGTGCTTTACTATGGGATGCTCTACACCATGACATTCCTGATCCCACGCTACAGTGGCCCTGTCACGCCGCTTGTGCTCGTTGGAGCGGCGGTGTTTCCCACCCTTGCCGCAGGGGCAATTAAGGAATTGTTTGCCAAGCTCCGGGTATCCAGTAACGTGCTGCTCGCAGGAATCGCAATCATGCTCTTTGTCGGGATTGCAGCGCAACTGTTCCTGCAGGGCCCCAAGTATGTAAAGGAAGGATCGTTTGAGACCGAACAGGCAGTGTCGGCATGGCGCTATGAAGACGCGGTGGGACATTCCGTAGCACCACTGGTCGTTGATCCGCATTGGTCCCAAGATGGATTCCGCGCGGCGTTGCTGAGAATTGACCCTCCCATGCGGGAAATAGAGGCTCGTATCGTTCAGGACATACCAGTGTGGTTCAGTACGAAATACCGATTGAAGTTCTCGTATCTCATTACCGAACAGCCCCAGCGATCTCCTTCATTCTATGTGGAAGTTTTGGAATGGGACTTGGTGGAGGAGGGCTGGACGCGATTGGGTAAGGAGTTTCAGCCGGTCGTGTCAAGCACGTGGATGGAGCAAGAATATGAAATCGAGGTTAGCGATTCGGCCCGCAGCATTACAATCGTCTTCGGTCTCTTGAACCAGCCCAGTGCGGTATTGATAGACAACGTTCGGCTGGAGTTGGCAGAACCGGTCTGGGAGATAGTTGAGCGCCCCTACCTCTTGGCGAATCCTGGAGGAATCGAGCAGAGCGACTTTCTACCCTTGTCACAGTGGTTGGAATCGCAACCGGAAGAAGACCGGTCACGGCTGTTGAACAATGTGGACGCTGCGCGGGAGAGTGGCTGGCGGGGGGATGAAGGTAGACTGAAAGTCGTAGTTTTCGGTGTTGGGCTCGTGGCGATTGCGGCGTGGTCGTTGCTGGGAGTAGTCTGCATTCGTTTGCGAGTGGTAGAGCGGATAGTGCGTACGCGACTGCTAGAGCAGGGCCTGACAGGTGTCATGGCGCTGGTGGTGCTGGCGCAGGTGGCAACGTGCTACTTAGTGCTGTTTAGCCATCCGATCTAGGCGCATCAGAGCAAGTCGCGCTCGCTGCTTTAAGCGGTAAACCGACGAAAACCCTGCGGTGTGAGAAAGAGCGAGTGGGATGAAGCCAACCAAATTTATGAAGGCCGTTGGTGTAGGTGACCCGCCAGGGACTCGAACCCCGAACCCACTGATTAAGAGTCAGTTGCTCTGCCAATTGAGCTAGCGGGCCGTACACGCGCAGAACGCACATGCACTCTGCCCGCATTGTAGCATTCGCTTGCGCCGACGGACAAGACAAAGCGGCCCGCATTGCTCCCTTTCTAGCATTCTTAACTGTTGGCGGGGTGCTTGCGGTAACGCTTTAGCGGTTTTCCCGCCGCGACGTCCCTACCAGATGCTCTACAACACGAGAAGCACGTGTGAGCAATTGCGTAGTTTTCCAGCAACGAATCGCCATTGCCAACTAGCCCCTCTTGCTGACTTCAATGATGCGCCTGTGAAAGACTTGGTGCATTCTTGGGTACTCTCATTTGCGTACCCATGACGTGGGTTTAGTAGCTGATTCCAATTACCAATAGGGCATCTCTATAATGTGGATATGGCCGTAGATATTTGCGCGCCCCTCCTAGCGCAGCAAAGGTGGCGGGCCGGTTCTGTGAAGTCCTATGCATAGGGTTGAGAATGACGTTACCCCATTGGGCCGCTGGTACAGTGCACTCTTTGCGCAATGAGATGGTGAGGTGGGCGGCGTTGCTGGCCGGCGTAACATTCCTGCTTGCAGCGTTCTTTGTTGTCCTTGTCGCGCAACCAACAATCGCGGTAGCCGATGGCACTGTGTACAACACCTTGGCTCGCCGCCTAGCGGAGGACCTTCAATACGGTCCCTACGGCTATCCCTATCCCCTCTATCCAATGTTTCTCGCAGCCATCTATTGGCTGGGAGGAGACTTGCACGTAGTCTACCTTGTGCAAGGGGCGCTGCTTGGTCTTGTGGCAGGACTGAGCTATTGGCTGGCGCGCCAGATTGCGGGCCAGCGCTCGGGCATTCTCGCGGCGCTACTTGTGATGCTCGACGCTTCACTCTTGGGCAACGTTGGACTCTTGATCACGGAAAACCTGCAAACGCTTCTGCTTCTACTCGCGTTGATAGGATCACTCTACGCAATTGGGCAGGAAAAGGCGCGGTTCCATGGTGCGGCTGGAATTCTGTGGGGACTCTTGACTTTGGTAAAGCCGACTACGATTCTGTGGCCGTTGGTTCTCTTGCCGGTGTATGGGCTAGTTGCGTGGCGACGCGGCTGGCTGTTAAGCTGGGCGATTTTCATGCTGGCTTTTGCGTTGACCGTTTCCCCTTGGTTGCTGCGTAACCAGCTTGGAACTGACAATACGACCCTAGGGCAGCCCTTCCCTGCACTGCTGCATCACGTCTTTGACGATGGGTATGCGAAATACGATTCGACAATTGTAAGGCGGGAGCTGGAAACATATCTCGCGAACGCCGAGGCGCAGGGAATTGAACCTGGTTCAATCCAGTTCGAATTACAAACACTGCAACTGCTGTGGGAGCGGATTGAGCGCTCGCCGACGGCATACCTGAGATTTGTATGGGGAGAATTCTCATACTTCTGGACAGAACCGTCAGCCACTTGGCCGGACTCGGTATACGACGGCTCAGAGCGTTTTCCTAGAGGGTACAGGGAGGTGCCGGGATTCTCAGATCATGCGCGGTTGCGCACAGCGCTCGTGGTCATGGGAGTGCTCGCACTGGTCCTACTGTTTAGACGGAGACCGCAAGTTGCGGTGTTTGTCACTGCCTTTCTCCTGTATTTCTCCCTGTTCTATACCATGACTGTCGTTGATTCGCGCTTCAGCTCGCCCATTATTCCGCTGGTGCTGGTCGGGGCGGCGACGTTTCCTGCGCTGGCTATGGCGGAGGTCAAAGAGAAGCTAGTCAACAGTCGCCTGCTCATTAACGTATTGCTGGCAGCGGTCGCCGTCGCCCTAGTAACAATTGCGGCAGTTTATTTCTACTTACAGCGACCGAACTTCATGCAAGGGGGCTCCTTTGAAACGGAGAGAGCCGAGGAGGAATGGACCTTTGTGGAAGAAGTAGGCGAGCCCAGAGCCCCGTTGGTTGTCCAACCTAACCGAGCCCGGGATGGATTTCGTTCCGCGATCCTACAGATAGGCTCGGACGAGCGTGGTAAAGATACACGGATGCGGCAGGATGTGCCGGTGTGGTTTGCAGGGAGATACCGGCTCACCTTCTCCTATCTCTTCGTAGAGGAGGCGCTGGGAAGTTCACAACTCTACGTTGAAGTGCTGGAATGGGATACGTTCGAGGAGGGATGGAAGCGCGTGAGGAAGGAAGTCCAGCCAGTTGTAACGAATACGTGGATGGAACAGGAGTATGAGTTCGAGGTTGGCGACTCAGCACACACCGTTTCAATAATTTTCGGTATGTGGGACAAGCCCGGCAGTGTGCTCATTGACAACGTCAGATTGGAACTGGCCGCATCAGTTGGCGAAGTGATAGAGCGACCGTACCTCTTGCTGAATCCCAAGGAAATAAACCCGAATAACTACTTGCCGCTGGAAAAATGGGTGAATACGCAGCCCGAGGCGAACCGGGCCTTCTTATTGTCTAACCCGGGAGTAGCTAAGGCCAATGGGTGGAAAGGCGATCAGGGAACGCTAGAGCGCGCGGCTAGATTTGTCGGGGCGGGAGTGCTGGTATTTTGGGTGGTCTTGAGCGCGGCTTTCGTACGGTTGCGGGTCTTTGAGCGGATAGTCCGCGCGAGGATTCTGGAAGTGGCGCTCATCGCAACTATGGTTCTGATAGTCACGGTCCAGGCGGCGACATGCTACCTGTTGCTGTTTAGTCACCCGGCCTAGTACCATTTCTTTGGCACAGGGAATCGCAGAGCTAGGGTTAGGTAGGTCGCTCTCCAAAGATGCAGTCAGTGCAACGCTCAATTCTAGAATTGGTCTTTCGCCTCCAAGCGTGTCTTCCGCAGGTGACAAAAACCTCAACCCCCAAGTCCATCGCTGCTAAAGCCATCACCCATCCAAATCGCCCGGCAATGGAATCTCACGCTCGAAGTGTGGTTCTGTGCGCTCGCCGCGATGCCAGGCGAACACCTGGGGCAGGCGGGCGCGGTGGCCGTTCGTGAGCGGCGGGAGGGCGTCTTCGCCAAAGTAGCCCACGTCCAGGGCTTCGCTCGTCGGGTGCGGCGTGCCGGAAACATGCGCGCACATGAAGGTAACGCTATAGAGTTGAAACGGCGCCCGACCGCCGTGAGCCCGGTTGTCGTAAATGCCGATGAGCTGCTCAGCCCGCACGCGCACGCCGGTCTCCTCCCAGATTTCCCGTTCTGCCGCCTGTGCCGCGGTCTCGCCGACCTCCACCATGCCGCCCGGCATGGCCCACAGCTTGTTGTCCGACCGCTGCATGAGCAGCACCCGGCCCTGCGCGTCAAAGAGCGCGCCGGACGCTGCTACTTTCGGTGACTGCACGCCAATGTCACCGCTATAAACCGCCAGAATCTCCTCTATTGAGCGTGTGTCCGTGAGCGCGAAGAGCCGTGCGGCTAACGCCAATACAAGCTCGTAGCGGGAAATGTCGTATTCAGCATCTTCCCGCCGGGCGTAGAAAAGACCGGTCTGCCCAATCGCTCGCAACTGGTCGGCTATGTCCTGCAGTTGTTCGCGTACTTCGCTGCTATCTTCATTAGCCATGCAGTGCTTACCCCAGCATCACTTTCCTAAACTTCTCCAATGTAAACTCTGGATCGCCTAGCGCTTCCAAAAGGTTTCCTTCATCCTGGCGGACTTCCTCAGCTTTGGCAGCGACCTCGGGCGCGATTTCAGCGGGAATCTGGACGACGCCGTTACGGTCGGCATGGAGTAAGTCGCCGGGGTTGACTGTGAGGCCCGCGACGGTGACGGGGGTGGCGAAGGATTCTACGGTGACTTGCCCGTGGGAGACAATGACGCCCGACGCGAAGTATTGCAGACCGAGTTCACGCACCTCGTTGAGGTCCCGCACGGTACCATCAGTGATCACTCCCACAAAGTCGAGACGCTTGAGGAGCGTGCACATTATTTCGCCAAACAGCGCCGCCGGTACGTCCGGGGTCGCGTCGTGGGCCACCATGATGCGCGGCGCCGGCACCGCCGCCGCGAGTTCCAGGGCCCTTACCCACTCCTGGCGCATGGGCGGGTCGTTCGGGCCGCGATTCTTGAAGGTGATTGTGAATGCATAGCCTACAACCTCGCCGAGATCGGGATAGAGGCACCGGATTGAGCTATCCATGTAGCCGGCGCGGCGGTCGCGCACGTCGAATTCTTCAATGGCGTTGGCAATGGTAGGGCTATCGATTGCTTGCAGATCGGCAAGTTGCGCGGGTGTGAGTTGTGCTTCGCTAGACATCAGGCTGCTCCTTTTCAAATGGGCCGGTATAAGTCTCAGCTTGCAAAGTTGGCAAGTCTATCTGCTTTCTACGTAATTCGTAGGACTAATCTTCAGCAGAATGAACCACGACGTGTTCTTGTCTACACCAGACAGCCGTCGAGGAGGCGCTGCAGGCTCTTGCCGGCGATGCCCGCGCGGGCTGCGGGGGACAGGCCACCGTAAGAAAGTGTAGTAATCGGCAGGGCCGGTTCAAAGATTGGCAGGCCGGTACCAAATATGAAACGTTCCGCTCCATATCGCTCTACCAGCTCAATCAAGGCACTATGACCGCCCAGATAGGAAGTCTCTACAAAGAGGTTTGGCGAACGGTTGAGCAGCGGAAAGAGAACCCGAAAGTCGGCATGAGACTGGCGCAGAAGAATAACCGGCAGATCGGGGAACGCGGCCAGCAGCCAGGCGATGAAGTCCCAGTGGCGGGGCTCGCTGTAGTGCGCGTTATCAAAGTCGAGCAAGACCGGCACCCGCTTTTCGGCAAGGGCTTCCGCCAGCGGCTCGATCACCCATGGTTCCAGCACCAGCAGGTGCGATTTTGGGCAAAGCCGCGCGGCGCGCGCGCCTGCAGCGAGCAGTTGGGCAACTTGCTCCTTTTCCGGCGGGACTTCCCCCGTGGCAGCGGGCATTACAACCCAGCAGGGCGCGAGCCGGGGCTCGTTTGCGATATCCTCCAACAGCCGTTCGTTGCCGATAGTCGGACTGTGCCATTTGGCCAGGGTATGGGTGACCAGCGCCCGCGAAATGTCGTAGTCGTCCAGTAACTCCAGCAAGCTCGCGGCATCCCGCGGCGCCCCCGGTGGGCGGTTGAGAAGCGGGCCCAGCGAGACATTTACATCGAACAGTTGGGGACGCCCGTTACCTTCCGCCATGGCCAGAGTCTCCTGTTTTATTAACTATCATCTCTGTATTGGTGCCTAAGCTTGTATTATTCTGTCGGCTTCTTTTGAATCTTGGGTCCACGGTTTGGGTCAGGTGCCAGGTATTCATGCGCCGACGGAGGCCAGCGGTCCCATGTCCGCCGGCCCTAGGTTGAGTTACATATTACCGCCGCTGGGTGTCCTCTGCCTAGCGGTAATTGCCGCCGGCAGCGGGATTCGACTATGTATGAGCGTACCCGCCAAGAGGGCGATCAACCCCACCACTGCGAGACGGAGTCCCAGCAAGAAGCCTGGGGGCGTGTAGCGAAATTCCACGTGCCGCGTGTCTGCACCCACAGGCACCGCCATGCCGAGCACGTTGGCGGGGATGATTGTCACCGGCCGGCCGTCCACGTGGGCGGTCCACCCGTTCAGCGGCGCTTGCAGCCAGACGAGGACTCCCGCGCCGTCAGGCACCACGTCGATCTCGGCGCCATGTGCATCCGTGTCCACGACTCGCAGCGTGGAACCGGCCGCGGTGAGACGAGGTCCTGCAGCGAAGTCCGGTTCGCGGTCAAGCACAAGTTTCTCTCCTGCAAGCAAGGGCAGCGCATTGTCCGCACCGGCAGCTACAACGAATTCTCCAGCGAGGAAGAGCAACGGCGCGGCAGACTCCAGCCTGTACGTGTACACTGTGATCTCGCCGCCGGTGAGGGAGATGGACTCCTGTGCGATCAAGGAGAGTAGAGGCGATTCGAGCGTTTCCAGGCTGGTGATGAAGCGTACCCCTAGCTTTGCCAATACAGATAAACGAGTCAGGAAGATTTCGCGTTTCTCAGCGGCATCAAGCGTGTTGTCTCTGACGAAACCCGGCGTTATGGCTCTTTCGCTGCCGCTATAGCTGAGAACTGCGTCCTGCACCGCCGTCATCAAATTCTCATAGCCATCCAAACTCGGAATGTCGTACATCACGCTCCGGTTGGGCGCCAGAGCAGCCTCTGGCACTTGGTAATGCAGCGCAAAATGATCGGCGCCCTGGGGATCCAAGCTCTGGGACTGCTCGAGTTCATGCCGGAGGCCGCCCAGCCGCCAGCCAAAAACGCGTCCGGGTGCCGCGTCCCCACGCGCGGCGTTGACGGCTGCGGGCACTGCCCGCATAAGACCGGCCGGCGCGCTGGGGACAAGATTGCGGTTCCCCACGAGGAGGGTTCCACACACCGCTACGAGGATGAGCAAAGCGGACGTCGCTTGGCGCGGATGGCGGCGCAGCCAGAGCAGGGCAAGACCTGCGCAGAGCAGCGAAAGGGCATAAAACGGCGCCAACGGTTCGTCGAGGCGCAGGGAACGCCCGATGGACTCGATTTCCTTCGCCATGGACCCATAATAGAACGCGGGTTCTTGCCGTTTCGTAGGATCCGTAAGCACAAAGCGGTCCACGTAGGCGTGGCCCGCTGCCGCAATCTGCGACTCGAACAACCTGAAGGTGAGGGTTGCGACGAGGCCGCCGCCTGCCCAGAGCGCGGCCAAGACCAGCAAGAGCCGCTGCGCAAAGCCCACGACGCGGCTAGCCGGCGCAGAGCCGTCTGTGAGAATTTTCTGCAGCCCATAGGCGCTGAGCAGGGCGATGCTCGCATTTACTGCGACAACGGCGCGATGCGGATCGCGGAAGAAAGAGACTCCCGGAATGTGCTGCAGCAGGCCGAAGACGGGCGTATAGTCGCCCAATGCGACGAGAGCGCTCACGCAGAGTGTGATGACGAAGGCGCGTACCGGCAGCTTGGCGCGCCACATGGTGGCGCCAACGATTGCAAAGACGACCGGGAGCGCACCAACGAAGAGGAGCCCTTGTGCGCTGAGCACACGGGGAATCTGGAAGTCGAGAAACACAAAGCCGAGGACGAATGACCACGGCGGCACCGAAACCCCGCTGGCTAGCGCATCGCTGACGCGGGCAGATTCTGCGACTAGCGCAAGCGTGGGGAGCCAGCGGATAAGGCTGATCACGCCACCGACCGCCAGTGCAGCCCCAAGTGAAAGCGCGAGCAGCAGACCGCGCTTGCGGCTTTGCCGGACGGCTGCGGCCAAGAGCGTGAGCGCGTAGATACCGGGCAGCAGGAAGAGATAACCGAAGAGCTGCGGGTGACCCCCCAAGAGCGCCAAGGCAAGCACTGCACTGAGCAGCGGCCAGCCCCACCACCGCCGCTGGTAGAGGCTATGGACTCCCAACAAAGCCAGCGGCATGAGGGCGAATAAAGGAGCAAAGTTATCGAAGTGCAGGGTGCCAAGCATGAAGGTGTTGAGCGCATAGACGCTACCACCCAAAAACGCGCCGAGAGGACGAACGCCTAGCACGCGCACAAAGGCGTAGAGCCCCAGTGCTCCCACGCAGAGGTGGGCTATCATCCCGGCCGCGTAGCCGGTGGACGATGGCAGGAACATGAGAAACGGCCAGTGCAGCGGATAGAACCGCGAATATTCGCTGAAGGCGAAGGGAAAGCCGCCTAGGATGTCGGCAGTCCAGAAGGGGAATACACCGCTGCGGAGTTGCGCTGCCTGCCACTCGGCCCAAACTTGGTGCACCAGGATCAAATCGCCGTTCAGCCAGTGTTCGCCCAGCACCAAGAGGCGCCGGAACGGCCACAAGCAGAGAAGAATAAGCGTCACAACGGCCAAGCGATCCGCCTTGCCATTGAGGGAAAGGCGCTGCAAGAAAAATTCGAATCGATCCATAAGGAGTGGGCGTGAAGCTGGCTGTCGCATGCACTTAATTATTGCACGATAGGTCCGAAAACATTAATGGTTTCGGTTAGGTCCTGTTCGGATTGCTGGGATGGAGAATTGCGGTGACACTGAGGCGCGGCCTTGAGATCGCGCACCGAAGATACGTTGAGGCGCGGCCTTGAGATAGCATATAGTAAGAAATGGATTGTATACACACATGAAGCAAGTTAAGGACCCATTGCGATGGGAGTAAAAGTCTATATTCCGACCCCCTACCGTCGATTCACGGGTAACCAGTCGCGCGTCGAGGTCGAAGCCGCGACTGTAGGGCAGCTTCTCCAGGAACTTGAGGCGCAGTTCCCAGGCATCGGCGCCCAGATCGCAGACAAGAACGGCGACATTCCCGGCTACCTCAACGTCTATGTCAACACCGAGGAAGTCCGCACCCTCCAGGGCAAAGACACAGCTCTCGCGGATGGCGACGAAATCTCGGTGATCCCCGCCATGGCGGGGGGCGCAGGAGTGCATCGCGTATAGGCCGTTTGCACAGAGATTCTCTCGATGTGAATGGCTAGGTTGGCTCTTCGTCGCCCGCATCAATCTGCGAGAGTGATAGCTCGCTCAGTGCCTTCTGAGGCGAGTACGGTCTCTTCGCCCTTCGAATCTACGGTTGCTCTTCCTGCTGCTGGGCACGTTCTCAGGTGGCGGTGTTGCGTTTCGTAGTCTCTCATTTTGTAATTGCCGCCGTTGGACAGGGCAGGGTCCTTCTCCTAGAATGGCAAGTGGACTCGCTTGTTGTTAGCTACTCCAGAGACGACCAAATGATTCGAGAAGTTCACCGATGATTCCCCGGTATACCCGCCCCCAAATGGGCATGATTTGGTCGGAAGAGCACAAGTTTGCTACCTGGCTCCAGGTGGAACTGGCCGTGTGTGAGGCGTGGTCGGCGCATGGCAAAGTTCCCGGGGACGAAATGGCAAAGCTGCGCGAGGCCCGGACTCCGTCCCTGGAGCGCATTGCGGAAATAGAGCGGGAAATCGACCACGACCTCAACGCCTTTCTTATGGCGGTAGCCGAGCAACTGGGCGACGAAAGCCGTTTCCTCCACTTGGGGTTGACGTCGTACGATGTGGAAGACACGGCCACCGGCATTCGCCTGCGGGATGCCGCCGACGTGCTCCTTGAAGGCATTGCGGCGCTGAGCCACGTCCTGGAAGCTGCGGCGGTAAAGTACAAAGACGTGCCGCAGATTGGGCGCACCCACGGCGTGCAGGCCGAGCCGATTTCGTTCGGCTACAAGCTGCTGGTGTGGGTGGACGAAATGCGCCGCAACCGGCAACGCTTGGAGGCGGCGCGGGCGCAAGTGGCGGTGGGCAAAATCTCCGGCGCGGTGGGCACCCACGCCAACGTGCCGCCGGAGATCGAGGACCGCGTGTGCGCCATGCTCGGTCTCGCGGTTGTGCCGACGTCAACGCAGATCGTGCAGCGCGACCGTCACGCTGATTTCGTCACGACATTGGCCGTGATCGCCGCCTCGCTGGACAAATTTGCGACTGAGATCCGTAATCTCCAACGCACCGAGGTCTTGGAGGTTGAGGAACCCTTCGAGCGCGGGCGCGTGGGTTCGTCCGCCATGCCGCATAAGCGCAACCCCGCCCGCTGCGAGCGCATATCCGGCCTCGCCCGCCTGATGCGGTCCTACGCACTGACGGCGCTGGAGAATGTGGCGCTCTGGCACGAGCGCGATATTACCAACTCGGCGCCGGAGCGAGTAATCTTGCCAGACTCCTGCATCATCCTCGACTATATGCTCGATCTCTTCACGCGCGTAATGGCCGATCTCCGCGTGTACCCGGAAAACATGGCCCGCAATCTCAATCAGACCGGCGGCCTCGTTTACAGCGAGGCGGTGCTCTTGGCGCTGATCGATCACGGTCTCACGCGCCAGCGCGCCTACGCCATCGTGCAGGAGCATGCTACTGCCGCCTGGGAAGCGGGCGGAGACTTTGGCGCCCTCCTCAAGGGCGATCCCAGGGTGCGCGCGCACCTGGATGAGGCCGAGATCGACGCGCTCTTCGACGCGCGCCATCATCTGCGGCACATCGACGCGTCATTCGAGCGAATGGGACTGGGGTAACGTAATACGCGGCGCGCCGTCTCATTCCCCGTAGCCCGTAATCCTCGCTCACTAATAGAGCCTTGCATGACGTTGGTGGAAGCAAGAACCTCCCCTGCTGTGCGGCCAAATGCTCCCTCTTTCTCTTGTGGGAGAGGGGAAGCAAGCGACAGAGCCGGTCTGATTCCCTCTCCTGAGGGAGAGGGCTAGGGTGAGGGCGAGTCTTCGTCAAACCAAGCCAAATCGGCTCGCCTGGCCGAATTACTCAAGGTTTTCCTCGGCGAGAAGACTAAGCTGCAGTTGGATTTTCTTGTGGTCGCCTCAGTGTAGAGAAGGGAGCCATCCAGGGCTTGCCTCTCCACGATCTGGGCGCAGGTTGCAAATCTGCGCTACCGGAGATGACGGCGCGTGATACCCGCCACGTTGTTTGTCTCACGAAGAAATGCGGTACGTACGGAGGTAGTCCACAAGGCTGCAGCATCTCCGTGAGGTGTAGAAACGCATCCTTCAACTGTTCTGAGACATCATCACGGCGGGAGACAAACCCCCGCACTCCAGCATCGGCTGGTGACACTCCGCGTGCTGCAATCGCCGTTCACTGTTCGTGCTGAGGCGGTTTCACCAAGTCGCTGTTGAAGTAAGATCGGCAGGTAGGACTCAGCACGAACGATAAGAAGGACCCATTACGCACGGCAAAATGGTTCCCATGCGAAGACTGGGACTTCCGCGCGCGCCGCTACTGGTCGTGAGGCGTCGGCTCGATGATGGTGCAATAGGCCCCTTGGGGATCGCAAATGAAGGCGAATCGCCCGACTCCATCCACCGCCATGGCGGGAGAGATCTGCTGGCCGCCGAGGTTTTGCAGCTTCTCAAGTGATGCGTCCAAGTCGGCTACGGCGAGATAGATGGACCAATTGGGCGGCATCGGTCCCCACTCCTCTCGAATCGCCATCATGCCGGCGGCCGGCTTGTCGCCAAGACTAAAGAGGTTGTACTCGCCGCCGTCGCCGCTTTGCGTTTTCTCCACCGACCAGCCGAAGAGGCTCGTGTAGAACTGCCCGGCCGCTTCAGTGTCGCGGGTATAGAGTTCGTTCCACGCCAGCGCGCCGGGTTCGCCAAAGACCTCGGCGCCGATCTGGTTAAGTGGCTGCCACGCCGAAAACGCCGCGCCGGTGGGGTCCTGCGCGACAAGCAGCCGTCCCGCATCCATGACGTCAATCGGCTCCTGCGCCACTGTGCCGCCCAGTTTCTTGATTGCGGCCGAAGTTTCGTCGGCGCTCTCCACCGTGAAATAGCTCTGCCACACCGGCTGGCCGCCGGTCATTTGCTTCATTTCGTCAGGCATTGCGTACAGCGAAAATGCGCTCTTGCCGCGCTTGCGGAGCATGCAAAACTCCGTGCCGTCGGGCAGCGGCATTTCGAATACTTCTAGCTCCAGAAACTCTGAATAGAACTGCTTGGAGGCTGCGAGATCGGGCGTTCCCAGATCGGCAAAACTAAACATGCCGGGTTGGTGCTTCGTTACGTCCATTGTCACCTCTGTTTGGCTGCGGATACTATTGCGTGAACCGAATAGGCCCACACAGTATATAGTAGAACTTGAAGACAAGAACGGGCAATTGGACTGGAGCAGATGGCACAATATGGATGACGTAATTCTGGAAACGGCACTTGCCGTGCCCCGCTATGCCCGTGGCAAAGTGCGCGACATGTACGATCTCGGCGAGCACCTGCTCATCGTGACCACCGACCGCATTTCAGCGTTCGACGTGGTGCTGCCGATGGGCATCCCCGCTAAGGGCCGGGTGCTCAATCAACTCTCCGCGTTTTGGTTCCGGCGCATTGGGCATCTTATTCCCAATCACCTCATCGCCACCGACGTGACGGCGTACCCCGCGGAATTGCAGAACGACCGCGAGCTGCTCGCGGGACGGAGCATGCTGGTGCACAAGGCGGAACGGATCGACGCCGAGTGCGTCGTGCGCGGGTATCTTGCCGGTTCCGGCTGGCGCGACTACGTACGCACCGGCGAGGTCTGCGGACACGCGCTGCCGCCGGGCCTGCAGGAGAGCGTGGAGTTGCCGGAGCCGATCTTCACGCCCGCCACCAAGGCCGAGACCGGTCACGATGAGAACATTTCCCGCGCGGAACTGGCTTCAAGTATCGGTACGGAGTTAGCCGCACAGCTCGAGGCGGAGTCTATCGCCATCTACGAATTCGGGCGCGCCGAGGCCCAAAAGGCCGGTCTGATAGTGGCTGATACAAAATTCGAGTTCGGCCTGTACGAGGGCGAGCTCATGCTGATCGACGAGGCCTTCACGCCGGATTCGTCGCGCTACTGGGATACCGACGTCTACGCACCCGGTCGTCCCCAGCCCAGCTACGATAAGGAATTCGTGCGCGAGTGGCTGCGTCAAAGCGGTTGGAACATGGAGCCGCCGGCACCCATGCTGCCGGACGACATCGTGCAGAAGACGAGCGAGAAATACCTAGAAGCCCTGCACCGCGTCACGGCCATTCCCCAGACACACTAGAGAAGCTCTCGTTCAGCCCCAGGTGGGAGTTACTCCCCGTTTTGGTCATTCTCCTCACGATTTCTGAACGGGACTCTATTTCCCTGTGGCAGCCAATCTGTAGGGCAGGGATGAGTCCCATACACATTTCTACCAGAGGCTCACCCAACGAGGTCAACTGCCGAAGTGCCGCGCGAGCCATGCTCGTCAGCTCAGCAACTTCCGCTTACAGGCTTCGGTGTACACCGCCAGAGTATGTTCTGCGATGAGCGGCCATGAGAAGCGTTGGGCAAACTGCCGGGCGGCAGCGCCGAGGTTTCTTGCAAGCGCTTGGTCGTCGTAAAGACGACGCAGGGCCTGGCTCAGCGCGGCCGGATCCTCAGGAGGCACGAGCAGCAGGGCATCGCTTTCCTGTATCTCGGGCGATGGCTGTTTGGGATAGGTGCTCACCACCGGCAATCCATGGTCAAGGGCCGCCAGCATGCTGGCGCGCCGCAGCGAAACCCCGTCCGCAAAGGGCAGGGCCATGGCGTCGCAGGTAGCAAGCGCGTGGGACGCGTCAGCCGCCGACAGATAGCCGGTGCTGAGCAGGATGTCCTCGGTGTCCAGCCCCAGCCGGTAGATTAGGCGCTGCAAGTGCTCGCGATAGACGGCGTTATACGGGTCGCTCGCTCCAAGACTGCCGCCAATGATGAGGACGTGCACCGGGACTTCCTGATCGCGCAGGATGCGGACTGCTTCGAATAGCGTATCGAGACCTTTTGTGAGGTTGACGAAGCCGAAGAATCCTACCAGAAAGGCGTTCGCCGGCACGCCGTACGCGTTGCGGAGCGCTTGCCGCCGTTCTGCGATAATGGGGACTTCGGCGATGTTCGGCCCGACGTAGATCTGGTGTGCCGGCGTCCGCTCCGAAGACGGCAAATCCGCAGCCCCCGCTGCTTCCCACTCTTCACGGTCTTCGCGATTGGTGAAGATGATTGCGTCACTGCGGCGGCCCAGCAAGTGGGTTACCCAACGGCGCAGCGGCCCCGCTTTGGGAAAGAGATAGGGCGTGCGCAGGTCGTGAAAGGTAGTGACGATTGCCGGGCGCGGCGAGCGGCGTCGGAGATACCAGGGCAAGAGGTTAACTGCAGGCTTGAGGTCAAAGGCGGCGGTCTGGTATTGGATGTGCACCACGTCGAATTGACGTTCGCTGAGAATCTGCTGCGTAATACCCCAAAAGGGAAAACCCCACGTGCCCACCACGGGATGCACACTCTGCTCCGTGCTTGCGCAATCTGAACCGGTCAGCACCTCGCTGGTTACATCGAGCGCGTGCAGTTCGGCCCGCAATATCGCCGTGTAATCGGCAACGCCGCCTTGGAGAGGGGGATATTCACCTGTGATGAAGAGTACTCGCATTGGCTCGCTAAGTCGGCACTAACCAAACCACAAACACGATGCATGCTGCCGAAGACGTGCGAGATGGGTGTAAAGCGCATGCACTATTCGAGACGCCGGCCTCGCCCTGGAAAGCCGGTAAGGTACCAGACCGCCACGTGGGCGCACACGTTGGCTTTCTGGAGTAAGTATGGGTCGCGTCCCTTCAGCAGGCCGCGCAACGCCTGCTCCGCAGTGTACACCACAAAAAGGAGACCGATGATGCCGCGCAGGACTAGGGAAGCCAAGCGGCCTCGCTCCTTCGCCAGGAACTTCTGGCGACTATGGTGAAAGTTTAGGGCGCGGGCGATCTGGTCTTGACCGGCGCTTTGGCTCCGGTGGTGTAGTACATGCGCTCCAGGGAAGTAGGCAACCTGCCAGCCCGCTGCATTGATCCGTTGACACCAGTCGGTTTCCTCGAAGTACATGAAAAAGCGGGGATCGAACCCGCCCACCGCTTGCAGTACCGCCCGCCGGACAACGAGGCATGCGCCAACCACCCAATCAACCATGGCGGGCTGCGTCTCGTCCAGGTCGCGGCAGTAGAAGCGTTGGAGAGCGGAAGTCTCGCCCCACCACCATTGGAGCGGGGTGCTCTCGAGGAGAATGGTTGCCCATGTATGGGAGCGGCGGCATGTTGACTGGGTGAGCCAGCCGCCGGGACTTGTGTTATCGGGATGGGCGATGTGAGGCCCCAACAGCCCAACGTGCGGCCGCCGGCTTAGAGAGCCCTGTACGGCGGCGAAAAAGCCGGGTTGCACGCTCGCGTCGGGATTGAGAACGACCACCACCTCCCCGTGCGCCGCCAACATGCCCTGATTCACGGCGTTGCCAAAACCCAGGTTTGTGTCGTTAGCAATCAGGCGCACGCCGGGAAAGCGCGACCGTACCATTGCAGCGCTGCCATCCTGCGAAGCGTTGTCGACGACGATCACCTCGCCATCAAGCCCGGCATCTTTTAGATCAGTTAAGGACGATTCTATTGCTCCCATCAAGAGATTAGCTACGTTATACGACACAATCACCACCGAAACTGCGCACGTCGCAGCCGGCAAGTCACGAAACTCTTGCCAGACCTGCGTGGTGGGGTCGTTCTCCAGCACCTTGAGATGCCGCCACGTGCGCCAATCGAAGTACGCCATGGCGGCGCTGAGTGCGAAACCCGCCCAACCACCCGTGTACCCTTGCCAGGTAAAAAAGTGGCGGTTGAAGGCCCGCAGCGGTTGCAGGAAATAGTTGCGCAGACGCACGCGTTGCCCGTTGAGCCAGAGACGGCGCGCTTCCAGCCTGGCATACCGCTGGTGCTTTGCGACAAACTGCCGTACCGAGTCGTAGCTGTAGTGGGTTAGTGGTTCTGTCAATCGTCCGTCGGGACCGTCGAGCACTACGAGTTCGTGCACCAACCGGGTCGGATCGTAGCGTCCTTTCGCAACCTGAAATAAGCGGAGTTGGTAGTCGGGGCTCCAGCCCGCGTAGCGCAGCCAGCGATCCTTGAGGAGGTTCTTGCGGGGAATCCAGTAGCCGGCCGCTGTTTCATCCCGCACCGCCGTCCGGATCTCCGTTGCGAGCGCGGGCGTTACGATCTCATCGGAGTCGATGAAGAGTACCCAGGAGGTCTGCACGTGCTCAAGCGCGAAGTTGCGCTGGGCAGCAAAACTTTCGAGTTTTCGCTCGAGCACACGCGCGCCGTGGCGTCTGCACCGGGCTCGGGTCTCGTCTGTGCTGAAGTCGTCCACAATCAAGATGCTGTCGACCCAGGCAAGGGGAGTGAGACACGCATCGATCATGGCTGCCACGTTGCGGGTGAGCACCACTGCCGTAATGCCGCTGGGAGATGACTCTGAAGATGGATGCGCGCTTGCGCGGGAGTGTCGGGGTTGCGCATTCATTGGGGCCATCGCGGAATGCTCACTGGTTCTGCTCGCCCCTGAGTGCCAAGGCGAGCACACGGAGCCGGCTCTGCCAACGGTCACGGAGCGCCTGATTGGGGCCTGCGCTATCCCTGCCTTGCGCGCCCTCGTCCCCGCCGTTCATGCGAGAGGTCAAGCGCCGGGGAAGCATTCTGACCAGATCCGCAAGTGCGCCTACCGCCACGATGCCGCGGGCGGCCACTTGATAACGGCGGCTGCAGTGCTTGGAGAAGAGACGGAAGCGGCTGCGGTGCAACTCCACAAACATGCGCCCGGCCGCCTGTCGCGTGCTCTGGCCTTCGTGGTGCACCACGCGCGCGCCGGGCACGTGCATGATCTCCCAACCCGCTTGCTTGATGCGGCGGCACCAGTCTACTTCCTCGCAATACATGAAGAATTGTTCGTCGAGCAAGCCAACGACAGCGCACACCTCGCGCCGCACCATCATGCACGCGCCGAGAGGGTAGTCCATCGCAAAGGGCTTTTCATGCATTGAAAGCGGAAAGCGACCGTAGAGCCGCGAATTGAGCAGCCGGTGGTTGAGGGGGAAGAAATCTATGAGCGCCATGGTAAGCGTGGGAAAGTGAAAGGCCGCGTGTTGGTACCTGCCATCGGGATAGAGCAAAGTTGGCCCCACCACCCCGACGTCGGGGTGGGTTTCGAGGTAGGTCGCCAGCGCAGCCAGCGCGCCGGGGAACAGTTCAGTGTCCGGATTGAGCAGGCAAAGGAAGGCGCCATTTGCTGCCCGCAGACCCTGGTTGGTGGCTACGGCAAAGCCGGAGTTCGCGGCGTTGGCAATTACCTGTACTTGGGGAAACTGCGCGCGCACCATGGCCACGCTCGCGTCGGCGGAGGCATTGTCTATAACTATCACCTCGTTAGGTGGGTCCAACTCCGCGGTGACGGTCTCCAAACAACGCGCCAACAACAAACGAGTGTTGTACGAGACGATGATTACCGAGATGTGCGGCCGGCTCGTGTCGACGTTGCCTTGCGTCATTCCTGCTTGGTTCTCCCGATAGGTCCGTTGGGTTGAGGGCCGCGCGAGGTCCACTCCAGTACTTGCGCTGAGAGGAACTACTCTGCTCTCAAGGTCTGCGCCTCATTCCGCCAAGACGTAGACGCTGGACTAACGCGCTGCCAAGTTTCTCAGAGCGTACGGCGAAGTAGTCATTTTTTAATAGAAACGCCTTAATGCTCAGGCGTCAACACTAGCGGAAGCCTGTGGGAAAGCATTGCCAAGGCACTTGGCGCTGGGATGTGGGTTCCAACGGCCGATTCATGCACCGGTCGCCGCCGGGGACTCAGCCGCAGCGAACGTGAACTCTTTGAACTCATTCTCGCAGGGACGTCCCCGCGCAATGAGCATGCGGCGTTCGGCCGGAATCATGACGTAGCCGATGACGCTATGCGCTACTGGCCCGTGCTGGCAAATGGACGTGGGTTCGGCGTGCGCCCGTGCAATGGCAATCATTTGTTCCAGCGAGTGCGGCTGCTCGGTCGTGAGTTGCTGCAGTAAGTCGTAGCGGCCATGGCTGTTGGCCATGAAAGCCTCATTATCTGTACGCAGATTCGGCAGGACGCGGTCAACCAAGCAGTGGTTCGAGGCCCACAGCGCGTGGTCCTCAAGCCGGCGCACGCCCAGGGACGTGGGAGTACGCTCTATCACCGCTCCTTTGCCGGCGGGGTCAGTGAAGACCAGGTTGTGGCCGTGAGACATGATGGGTGTACGTTCGACCAGAGCGAGGGCATCTTCCACGCCAGCGGGGTACTGCAAGAAATAGCGCAACGCGATGTTTGCAGGGATGCCGTGGTCCCAATCGCTGTCGGTGTTGGGCAAGCTGCCGCCGCCGTAGGTGAGGCCGGCTTCGTTGACGCCTGCGTTCATCCACACGGTGCCGGCCCAGGTAACGCCAATGAAGTCGCGACCCTTGTCGGGGTGGGCCTCTAAGTACACGTGGAACTTGAGCGCCTCAAGATGCACGTCGTTTGACTTGTAGTGAACGACTCCGTGATCGGGGGTGACAAGCACAAAGTTTGTACACCCTTGCTGCATCCGTCCAATCTCCTGACAGGAGTTGTAGGCAAGCAGATCGGCAAAGGGGACATTTGCACCATCTGCAATGCCGTGCAGTTCCTCAAGCGATTCCGGGAAGACATTATCCAAATTGCGTTCCACTTGCGCGAGCACACGCGTTGTGTGGTCGGCGGGAAACCTATCTTCAGGCACCACCATCTGGATGGCTGCCGCGACGAGGTCGGCAAACGCCTCTCCATGCTGTCGCCCCATCTCATACGGTGTTCCGCGCAGAGTCACTTGGCGCATCGCTGTTCCTCTCTGTCGGTTGAAATGATCGGTAGGCTGAATTGCTCACGGCAGCCAGTGCCGATTGGGAAAACGCAGGGCATCCACGGCCCGCCCAGCACCGCTGAGGCCCACGCAAGAGACGGAGACCCTTTGTGGTAATTGGCTGATGGTCTGATCGCGGGCAGTCTTTTCCCCGTGTCCCGCAGCGTACAACAGCCTGATAGAGACTTCAAGCTATAGATTTTCAAACTCGGGGGAGAGCCGGAGAGTCGCTTCAATCTCGGTTTGAGCCGCTAGGGTGAAGTCTCTTCCAGCGCTTCCGGCGTGCGGTGGGTGCGGATATACTCGAGACTACGGCGATACTGGTCTTCAGAAATGTATTGCTTGGACATGTAGAGGTTGAGCATCACTTCAAGGCGCAGGATTGGGTAGAGGGTGTAGCCGTGGCTTTTGAGGCGCGCTTCACCGCCCTGGTCGCGGTCCACCAGGACGATGGCGTCCCGCACAACCAGGCCGGCTTCCTCCAGAATGGCCGCGGTTTCCAGGACGCTGCCACCGGAAGTAATCAGATCGTCAATGATGAGAACGGTTTCACCTCGTTCATAGCGACCCTCAATGCGGTGTTCGCCGCCCTCGCTGCGCGCGTAGATCATGGGGATGTCTGTTGCCAATGAGAACGCAGTCGCAAGATGCAGTCCACCGAAGGGGACACCCGCAACGAGCGTAAAGGGGTGAATCTTGGGATGCCGCATCGCTTGGCCGGAGCTCGTCTCTTGCGCTATCAATTGAGCGGCGGCGCGTAATGAATGAGGATTACTCACTAAAACACGCGGGTCAATATAGATGGGTGAATGGACGGTCGTGCGGCCTAGGGTATAGTCGCCAAACCGCACTCCGCCTAGTTGAAAGACATTTTCTGCAAGCCACAGATTTGAGACAGGCTGCGCCACGTTAGGCCCTTTCGGAGCGTTCAATCATTGTTGGACTAGTCATTATCCTTCACTCGCAGTGCGAATGTCAATTGCCGCCCGGCGGCGACTGCGTGGCAGGCGGACTACTAAGTTTCCGGCTTTTCTGCGAGGGTCAGATATGAGAGACCAAACGGCAGATTTCGCCGCGCCAGCCACCAGGATTCGGCGCGATGCACGGCTACAGCCAAGGCATTGAGCACAGTTGGGACGGCAATGAAGTCGCTCTGGGCATCTTCTTTGCTGAGTCTCTGCGACAAGAGCTTCTTAAGGCCGCGCGCAATCAGGACAGGTATGAGAATCGAGGCATACGTGGGCGACAAACGCAATAGTCGTAGCCCCGAGCCCTCTATCGTCTGGCGCAAGCTGTTGTGCGAGTAGCGGCGGAAGTGGTGCAGGGCGATGTCATGCTCGCCAAAAAGCGCCGGATGCGCCGGCACGGTGCAGAGGAGAATGCCGCCGGGCCGGAGCACGCGGGCGCTCTCCCGGACCGCAGGCCCATCGTGGCGCAAGTGTTCGAGCATATCGGCGATAACAATCAGATCGAAGGAACGATCAGCATAGGGCAGCGCTGTAGCGCTGGATTGCACGAGGTTGCCGAGATTACGCTCGCCACAGAATGTGAGCGCTGCAGTCTCAATGTCGATGCCGTGTGTTTCCCCGAGTGCTGAGAGCATGCCCATGACGGCGCCGGTGCCGCAGCCGATATCCAGGATGCGCGGGTTCTCAGGCAGTCGCGTGTCAACGATGCGCAGAGCGGCCTGCAGGAAGAGGCGCTTGGACGCGAACCACCAGTAGCGGTCCTCCACCGCAAACATCTTGGCGTACTCATCTCGATTCATTCCAGAATCACCTTAACGAGGCATAGCCGTAACCGCTTGCTTAGCAAACAGTCAAGAGCATCGGTGTACAGGTGTAGTCGCGTTGCCGAACTCAATGTATGCCGGCTGACGGTGCGGCGTGTCTGTGACTTAGAAACATCTCCACACGGTAACGAGGGCAAATCCGAACGGCACCGACAATATGCTGGCCCGCCCCGGAATTGCGCGAACTGCAGAGTATTCTTCCGGCGCCAGCCTGCACATACTAGTATGTATTTTACGGCATTGGGCTATGGCGCGGGAGGGCAACCAGAGCCTTGGAATAGCATGCCGGGGAGATGGCTAACCGCGGGCTTGCAGGGCGTTGCGTGAGACGATTTCGTTCCGTTGCGTTCCTTGCCGGCTCTGCCAGAGAACTCACAGCATTCCTGGCCTAGATAGCTGGCTATTACGCGTCGAGACAGCCGGCACGCTAAGATAGATGGATAAGTGTGAAAGAGCAAGGCCCCTATCCGTCAGCGGCAAACTTAGGGCGAAGATACGCGCCAGGGACGGCAGAAATTCATGAAGTCGCGAACGATGCAGTTCGGCATTGTGGGAATACTCGTGAGCGCCGCGGCCTCCGCGGTCCTATTGGTGTTGGCGTTTCCTCCGTACAACCTGTGGTTCCTGGCTTGGATAGCGTTGGTGCCGATGTTGCTGCCGCTGGCGGCGCCCATGCTGCAACCGCGCGCCGCCCGTGCTGCCAGCGCCTTGACCTTTGTGCTGTACATGGGTGTGCTCTTGTGGCAGGCGTTTCCGCCGGGGCTCACGAGCCGCGCCTGGCGGGGCAGCGATTTCCCGCCAATCCTCTTTCTCGATTCTCCGGCCTTGTTTGTAAGCGTCATACTGCTGCCAACGCTCTTCGTGCTCTTCTACTTCGGGCGCGTGCCGCTGGGCCCGCCCGTCTCGCTTGCGCAGGCAAGGCCGTACTACTGGCTGCTGCCGCCGGCCGTGTGGACGCTCACGGAGTATGTGCGCTATCGGCTGCAACTCGGCCACATTTGGGGCAACCTGTTTACTACGCAGCACACCGCTCCCGCTGTGCTAACGGTCACACGGATCGGCGGTCCATGGCTGCTCACATTCTGTATCGTTTTGGCCAATGTGCTCATCGCGGCCCTGTTGGCTCGCGTGCTGGCGCGCCGTCCTGTGCTGGCAGCGGGGTCGCTCGCGGTGGTGCTGCCAATCCTCGTCTGCAGCCTATTCTTAGGAACAGCCATGCGCGCGTTCGCGGCGCCGCAGGCACAGTCCGGTCCCCAGACTATCGAGGTTGCCCTGGTGCAGACGGGCGTAGACATGTCTGATTACTACGACATGGCAGTGAAACAGGATATACGCGACTACTTTGCGTTGGCGTGGAGCGACGTGGAGACGCTCACACGGGAGCAAGCGCAGGGCGCGGACCTGATCGTCTGGCCGGAGGCAACGGTCTGGTGGGACGTGCAGGTTGACCCAGAAGTGCGCGCACGGCTGGCACAATTTGCCCGTGAGATGGACGCGTATCTCTTTGTGCCGTACTTCGTGGATACCGATCCCCGCGGCTACCGCAATGAAGCAGTGCTGATCTCTCCTGAAGGCGAGTTCCTCGGCATGTACGCGAAGAACTATCCCATCATCTTTGTGGGCGAAGAGAGTGTGACCGGCGGTGAATATCCGGTGTTTACGACACCGCTTGGCACCTTTGCAACTATGATGGCGTATGATTCCGACTTTCCCGATGCGGCGCGCACACTAACCGCCAACGGTGCGCAGCTAATCGCGGTAACGAGCCATGACTGGGTGGAGATGAGCCCGTTTCAGGTGGCAGCGAGTGTGCTGCGCGCCGCTGAAAATTATGCGACCGTCGTAAAGGCTGACTGGCGCTACGGCAGCGCGGTCATTCTGCCAAGTGGTGAGATCATCGCCAGCACGTCCGCGTTGGAGCCAGCCCGCACGGTGCTCCGCGCTACCGTTTCCGTACCCACAGACTCCGGCACGCTCTACACGCGCACCGGCGATTGGTTTCCCGGCCTCTGTGCATTGCTCGTCGTCGGGCTAATCGGCCACTCGCTCTGGACACGGGTATCTACAAGGCGGGCGGGTGGCGCTGAAACCGCCGGCGCTTCAGGAAGCGGCGCAACAACGGGCGGCTCTTGAGTTCTCGACCTGCTGAGTTATGAGTCTACTCGCGAAGCTGGAATCTTGGAACCAACAGGTCTTCTCACGGTGGTGCGCGTTGGACTTAGGCCGTTTGATTTTTTGCTAACGCACATGTGAGGCGGCGTATGGGGCAAGTTACCCTCACGGGTAAGCAGAGCGATTTCCTCAAAATCGTGGCGGCGGCTGCCGGACGCGGCGATCTGGCGGCGGTGCGCGCACTGGTCGCGGACGATCCCCGCTGGCTGCACACGGTCGGCTCCCATGGGCGCACCATGCTGTGGGAAGCGGCGTACTGGGGGAAAGAGGCGGTAGCGCGCTTCCTCGTGGAGAGTGGCGCCGACGTGAACGCGAGCGCTTGCCGCTACAGCGAACACTATGTGGAAATCAGTTGTTACTGCGTAGCCAAGGCCAAGCAGCGGCATGAGCTTGCCGACTACCTGCTGGCGCAGGGCGCGACAGTAGATGTGTTTACGGTAGCCTATCTAGGCGATACGGCGGCGGTCCGTGATTTACTCGATGCTGACCCAACGCTGCTTGAAAGCACCCAAGCGCAGCACGACTCGCAGAGGTCAGAGGGGAGACGGCTTGTCTTCGACCACATGCCCAATTCCTGGGCCACGCCGCTTGCCTATGCGCTCAGCGGTAGTAGCGGAGATACGGTTGCGCTGCTGCTGGAGCGCGGCGCGGAAGTACGCGCGCGCAGTGAACGCTTGCTCGGTATTGCGGTGGGACGCAATCGACTGGACTTAGTTCAGATGCTTTTGGAGCACGGGGCCGATGCCGGCAATCTCCCGTTAGCAGACCCCTCCCAGAACCGCGCATTGGCGGAATTGGCAATTGCCCATGGTTACGATATCAACCAAGGCCGTCCGGGCTGGCCGCCGTTGGTGGTTGCGAGCCGCGGCGACAAAGGAGAACATCCGGAGAAAATTCAAGCGCTGCTGGAACTTGGGGCCGACGTGAATGTGCGGGACTACAAGGGCAAGACCGCCCTCCACCGCGCCGCTACCGCCGGCTTTCTTGGCAGTATGGAGGTCTTGCTGAAACACGGCGCTGCCATCGACGCGCCAGACAAGAAGGGCGAGACGCCGCTGTGCGACGCCGTCCGTGCCGGTCGAGTGGAAGCGGTGGCGTTGCTGCTGGAACGCGGCGCCGACCCAAGAGCGGCGAACGCCAAAGGCGACACTGTCGTCTCACTTGCGAAGAGAATGCGGAAGGGTGGAGCCGCGGAAGTTGCCGCCATGCTGACACAGGCTTAACGGCCCGCATGGTTACTTGTGCGGTATTCTTACTTTCCAAGATTCTGGCGAGCAGAATCTGCGATGGTGTATCCCGCGATGCGCCAAGGAGGACCCACTCTGTCATTCCGGTGAAAACCGGAATCCATCTTCACCGCTTCCCTGGACTCCGGCTTCCACCGGAGTGACAAAGTCATACCACAATCGCCCTGATCAATCCGGTTCGCCAGTTGCCGGGCAGCAAGACTACCCTTGGCATGAAGATTTCGTAACGGAACGTGCCGTTTCTGCTCTATCCGGCCCCAGGCACAATGTGACTCATCTAGAACTCCAGACGTTCACCATATCGTGCTACCGCCGCCAGGATGCCGTGCTCCGTGACGTCGGGTGCGATCCAGTGGGCAATGGCTTTGAGGTCTGGATGGGCGTTGCCCATGGCAATGCGCAGGCCGCATTCTTGGAGGAATTCCACGTCGTTGGGCCCGTCGCCAATGCCGATGATGTGCGCAGGCGTCGTGCCGATTAGGCGCGCGTAGCGATGCACGGCGGTGGCCTTGGTGCCGAGTTTGTGGGTAAGGTCCACGCCCCAGGTCTTGCCGGGCTCGTAGGGAAAGCGCGTCACGTGCACCGGCCGCTCCGGGCCAAAGAGTTGATCAAAGCGAGGAAGATCTGCCGTGGGTACGGGTAGCACCGTGATGCGTGTGATGCGCCAGTGGCGTATTTCGGTAACGGCTGTAACCACTTCCGTATCATCCACGGCGGAGAACGTGTAGGGGCTTCCTGTTACGGCATCCAGCAACGTGCGGGCGTCGGCCGCTTCCAAGTAGATGCAGTCCAGGGTTTCCAGTGTATCCGCGCGCAAGATGCGGGCGCCGCCGTCGGCAACCTGCGGCCCTGTCAGTCCGAAGCGCGCGGCCATGGCGGCGACGTAGTGGAAGTCTCGACTCGAAATGAGGCTTACTGGACACCGTTGCGCCACTGCCGCTAGCCCCGCAACCACTGCTGGCGGGGGCAGCACGCCGTAGGGCGCAAGGGTGCCGTCGATGTCGGTGAGCAATGCCCGATAGTGCGTTCCACTTGGTTGCATCGATTGCGTATCCTGTCACTGTCCTTGGGATTAGTTCGCAGACATCACCTTCGCCCGTGGACACTTTACCGCGTGGAAGAGCGTCTGGGGCCGTCATTCCGGCGAAAGCCGGAATCCATCTTACCTACGCAACCTAGACTCCGGCCTTCGCCGGAGTGACGACGGGAATGCACCTCGAGCTTGGAACGCGGAGGCCTGCAATCGCTCACCTACAAACCTCCACCTAGAGAATTAGGCTAAATCAACCCGCTGCACTGCACTCTCCAAGGCAGAAACGAAGTGATCGACTTCGGCCTGTCCCATCGGCGTGGAAAGAGCGCCTAGGCCTTCCTTAGAGACGATAACTCCGACTCCGTCGCTTTCGCCGACTTCGTCGCAGACGCCGGCATCCATAAGGCCCCGGTGCAAGGCCCGCATGCGCGCTTCCGCCGCCGGGCCTTTGGGGATGCTGCGGTAGTTCACGATTGGCGCGTCTGTTGGTACGACGACTATGAGCGATCCGGCGCCGCTGACCTGTCCGGGAACGCCGGCGCCGGCAAAGACCGCATTGGCGCGCGTGCGCAGGTCGTCGCCCAAGGCTTCCAGGCGCGCATACGCCTCCGGTGTGAGTTGCGTGAGCGCGGCGTAACCGGCCGTCGCCGAGAGCGGATTGCCGCTGTAGGTGCCGCCGGAGGCAAGGGCGGGCGGCCCCTCTGTGGGATCGAGCAGCGCCATGACCTCGGCACTGCCGCCCACCGCGCCAATTGGCAGACCGCCGCCAATGATCTTGCCAAAGACCGTCAGGTCGGGTTCGCCCCCAAAGCGGGCCGCACCACCCTCGTAGCTCACCCGGAAACTGATTACCTCATCGGAAATGAGCACGATGCCGTAGTCGCGGGTGATCTCGCGCAGGAACGAGAGAAAGTCGTCCTGCGGCAGCGGAAAACCTGAGCGGTTGCAGAGGGGATCGTAGAGCAGTGCCGCCAAGTCGGCGCCATGTTGTTCGAGCAGGCGAATGACGGACTCGCGGTCGTTGAACGGCAGCGTGAGCACGTCGGACTCCACTGAATCCGCCAAGCCGCCGCTGCTGGCAACACTATGCGGCGCCTGCGCCGGACCCCAAGCCTCCGGCTGGGAAGAATAACTCACCTGCACGTAGTCGTAGTAACCGTGGTAGAAGCCCTCGAATTTGGCGATACGGCTGCGTCCCGTGAATGCGCGCGCCAGCTTGACCGCCAGCATTACCGCCTCGGTGCCGGAGTTTGCAAAGCGGATCTTATCCAAAGACGGCACCCGTTCCACCAGCAAGCGGGCGAGCTTCAGCTCCGGTTCGGCAGGTTCGGAGAAGGCCGTGCCGCGCTGCAGTTGCGCGATGATGGCCTCGTTTATTGTCGGGTTGGCGTGGCCGTGGATGAGCGCGGTCATATTGTTGAGGTAGTCGATGCGCTCGACCCCCTCAACGTCGGTGAGGTAGCAGCCGTTGCCGGACTGCGCATAAATGGGGAACGGCTGATAGTAATAGTGGAGCCGTGACGTGCCGCCCGGCATGTAACGGGACGATTCAGCGAATAGCTCTGCAGTCCCGCCGGTGGGAGCAGTTTCTGCCGCGTCCGGTTTCGTCGCAACTCCTCCTTGATTGTGCCGCTGGCCCATGGCCGCCTCCTCGCTGCATGCAACGTCTTGTGGCGATGATATACCCATTGGCGCGCGTTCACAACGGAACGACCGCGAATTTGGCCGCGTGAAAGGCCAAGTCACGAGGCGGTTCGCGTGGATCAGGCGCAGGACAGAAGCCCTCACCAGGGATACCTCTCTCACTCTCTGGGGCTCTCGCAGGCAAGCAGGGGGACAAGCGTATCAATCCGTGACTAAGAATCGGTTGACCGGGCTTCAAGAGTGGGTCTATGATGATGCCACATCGTCCCGACATCCTCCTTTCATCCCAGGGATTGTGTACTCGCTGTATTCGTGCTCTTTGAGGCCGCCTTGCACCTATGGAAACGTCAGTGATTCCGCGTCATGCAGACACGGTCGTAATCGGCGGCGGCACCGCCGGGGCGGCGGTGGCGGGTCTGCTCGCGGAACGCGGTGACCGGTCGGTATTGCTCCTCGAGGCCGGCCCCGATTACGGTCACCTGCGCGAGGGCCGTTGGCCCAGTGACTTGCTGGACGGGCGCGTGCTTGCGAGCAGCCACGACTGGTCATTAACGAGCGCGGCGGCAAACGGCCAACCGGACCACGCGCTGCAGCGTGCCAAAGTAATTGGCGGCTGCTCAGCGCATAACGGCTGCATCGTCATCTGGGGCAGCCGCCTGGACTACGATGGCTGGGCCGCGGCGGGCAACGACGGCTGGTCTACGGCTGAGGTGCTCCCCTACTTTGCGCGGGCGGCGGCGCGGCTTTGCACGCGCGAGTTCGCGCCGGAGGAGATGACGCCGTTCCACGGCGCCTGCCTGGAGGCTATGGTCTGTAGCGGCATTCCCCGGTCGCTTGATTTGAACGATCTAGATGAGGACGCCGGTGCGGCGATCGCGCCGATCAACATTAGGAACGGAGTCCGTTGGAGCACTGCATTCGCCTATCTCGATCCGGTACGAGATCGGGGAGCCTTGACCGTCGTTGGCGATGCCCTGGTGGACAAAGTCAACCTGCGGCATTCGAATGCGGTTTCAGTAGACATAATCCACGAAGCCGAGCAGTTGACGATTGAGGCGGATCAAGTCTTCCTGTGCGCGGGCGCGTACGGCTCGCCCGCCGTCCTGCTCCGCTCCGGCATCGGCCCGGCAGATGAATCTCACAAAACTGGGATACGCCCGCAGATCGATCTGCCCGGCGTGGGCCGCAATCTGCACGATCATCCGGGCATAGCTATGCTGCACTACGGCACGCCGCTCCTCAAATCCCTGATGGAGGAACACGTCGCCGCGGGCAAGACAGTCTTTACGGAGCAAAGCCTGGCGAAAGCGCGCAGCAGCCATTGCGGCGAGGCCTTTGACCTGCACATTGCGCCCCTGACCGCGCCCGCTCCCGCTGCGGACGGACGGTGGCTGTGCGAGATGTACGTTGCCAACATGGCGCCACAGTCCCGCGGCCGGCTTTCGCTGCGCGACACCGATCCTCAGAGCAGTCCGATGATCGATACCGGCTACTTCACCGATCCTGAAGACCATGACCTGGCAGTGCTGGCGGACGGCGTGGCGCTGACCCGAGAAATCGCCAGCCAGCCAGCGTTTGCTGAGTTGATTGGGCAAGAACTGGCAGTGACCGCGGGCATGGTAACCGCCGAAGACGTGCGCCGCAACGGGTTGCACTACTATCATCCGGTCGGCGCCTGCAAGATGGGCCCGGCCTCCGATTCATCCGCGGTTGTTGATCCGGCGGGTAGGGTCCACGGGGTAGAGGGCCTCTACGTCGTCGACGCCTCCATCATGCCCACCATTCCCAGAGCCAACACCAACCTGCCCACGCTGATGCTCGCCGAGCGGATTGTCGCTGAGCCCAACTAATGGCGTCTGTGCCGGACTTGGTATAGTCTGGCGACCGCGACTGTACGCTAGCTTGCTCCTGCGAACTGAAATTCCCCTCAAAACCCCAGCCTCATGCCGACCCCGACCCACTGATTCGGGAGGCCTGTCAATCAGTATAGTTGTAGTACATTCGTCCGACCGCCATGGCTCCCTTGACCCACGCTCGGCAGTCAAGATGACGCACTCTCACCACCAGCGATTCGTCCTTTTACGAACTTAGAATTTTCTTACAAAAACTACTGGCTTTTCCCTGAAAGTGGTGTATTGTGAATTTAAGACCTAGGGGGGACACGACGGAAATATTGGGCCGCCAGAGTAGCCTAGTAGCACAGTGAGAATGCCGATGTACGCTCCCCTTCAGACCGCCAATGAAACGACGCTGCCCGGGCCTTTGATGGCCGGTCTGGGTGATGTCCGCATACTGCACCCCCCTGGCACTTTCGCCTTATCGCCGGCAAGCCTGATCTCGGTCCAAGCGATAGTGGGAAACCAGGGCTTGCTCAAGGGTATCGGGCTGGACTGGGGCACTGGTTCCGGGTGTCTGGCGATCACCGCAGCCAGAATTGCCGATGTTTTTCACGTGGTCGGGCTGGACATCTCCGAGACGAGTGTGGCAATCGCCCGCAAGAACGCCTCATGCAACGCCGTCAGCGACAAGACGTCGTTCTTCGTCGCCGACTCATACTCGCCGGTGGACTGGCGCGTTCGCCGGGCGCTCGATTCCCTGGTGAGACGTGTGGACTTCGTGCTTGCGAATCCACCTGCCAGCGATCACGACGACGGCTTCGGTTTCCGACGTGAAGTGCTTAGGGGGGCGCGGAATTACATGGCAGCGGGCGGCGTTGTCTTGCTCGGCGGGTCGTCGCGCTACGGCCAGAGGGCTAGGCGACTGTGCGACGAGGTGCCCGAGTTTAGCTACGGCGGGATTCTCTCAAGCACCGGCTGGGTCCCGTTTAATCTTGCCCGACCGGACTACCTGCGGTATCTGCAGCAGTACGCGGCGGAAGAGGAACGCGGCGGTCTGACCTACCACTTCCAATGCAACGCTGTTCATGCAGGAGAGCCGATCAACGCACGACGCGCACTCTCGCTCTTCTTTGCGACCGGCCTCATGCCGTTCATTGATTGGCAGATGCACCTGTTCAAGTACAACCGAGATTAAGTTAAGCTCCGACGATCATACGCGTCCATCGCCCAATAGTCACCTCCATGTCGCCCTGAATTCCGCATGGCTCTGGAAGTACACCTCAACCTCCGGGGCGAAGCGTCAAGCTACGCTGGGCATACTTCTGCCATGTGCCCTTCCCCGGCCCACCTCTGCATCTGAACCGAAGCGCCTAACCATTGTCCATAAGACCCGCTGTTCGGTTCTCTCACGGATGCCAACCGGCGCAAGCGGTGGCGATTCCGCCCACGTTGGGACCGGCGCTCTCTCCCTTGACAGGGCAGTGCAATGGAGCAATACACCGTGGCGCTGCATGGGGAAAGAAGCCGTGACCAGGCTGTGCCGATCGCCTGAGTTGCAGCGTATTGCTGGGACGGGCTGTGACCGACGACCCGCTCTTGTCTGATCAGCGTAACCGGTGTCGTATGCAAGCCACTTGCCAATCAGGCGCTTGACAAGCCACAGGCAGTGGCTTAGATTCTCCAGTACTTGCCGGTCCGGCCTGCTGCGAGGCAGCAGGTGCACAGCATTGTAAGGAGCGCACCGTGAAGGTAGACCGAGACCAGTTCATGGACCAAGGGTATTTGATCTTCCGCAATTTCATTCCGCCGGAACGGCTGGAGTCCATGCGGAAGAGCTGCGAGACTATGTTGGAACGGCAGAAGGTGAACTGGGCACGAGAGCGCGGGCCGGACGACCCACCCGGCGGCGAATACGATAAGGCCCGTCAGCCCCGCGTCATGATGATGCGTCCGGGACTGATCGACAAAGCAACGGCCAATGTGGTGGAGGATTTTTGGGTCGCCGACGAGACACTGGAAATCGTCAGTCAGCTCCTCTGTGAACCGCAGCCTTGCATTACCGAAATGATGATGATGTGCAATCCGATCCGCGACTGGCCGGGCGGCACAGGCTGGCACCGGGACATTCATCCGGTGGACATGGCACCGCTGGATGCCTTGACTGCGGACTTAATGGAAAACGGCCCCAGGTACACGCAGTGGAACGTGCCCTTGTATGACGACAGCGTGTTATGGGTGATTCCCGGCAGCCATCGCCGGCGTAATACTCAGCAGGAAAACGCTGAATTGCTCAAGGACCGCGCCGCGCCGGTCACCGGAGGCATTCCGGTGGAATTGAACGCTGGGGATGGCGTGGTGTACATCAACTATCTCAACCATACCGGCAGTAATTACACCACCAAGCAGCGGCGCACGCTCCACGGCGGCCACGCCATCTATGGAACGTACCAGGAACTGGGTTTCTTGGAGAACGTCGCGCCCTGGGTCCGCGGGAGGTTCGAGTCCTTCGTTGTCCGCGGCGAGGACATGAAAAATGCAACTGAGGCTGCGCTGCGTGCCGTTATCACAAAGGATGAGGCCGCCTATCGCGCCGCTTTGGAAAAATTGCAGCCCGGCGCAGGCCCGCACGGCAGGACCACCCTCACGATTTACTTGTCCAAGGTGGCGTTGCAGATGCACATTCTGAACAACGCTGATTGCGGCCCGACGGACGATCTCCATCGCTGGGTGCACGGAGAACACCCCATTACCTTGAATTGGGGACCGGACTTCACCAAACGCTTCACCGATGCGGAAGCTGCAACTCTGTGGAGCCGGTTCAAGTATATGGATGCCGCGCTCCAGAGCGACGAGGAGAAGTTCGAGCCGGCATTTCAGGGGCGGCCCATGCACTACTTTTTCAACGAGCTCCCGGCCGGCGTAGACGCCGAGTCGTTCATTGCCGGTTGGAGCAGCTAGGTCGGAGCCATATCAAATGTCCGAAGAGGGTGCAAGGTGCATTGCCGTCAAGGAATTCCTGGTAAAGTATGCGACGGCATTTCAACTACTGGCTTGAGGATCCTTCGCGTGCGGCCGCAAGTGCCGGACGACCTCTCGCAAGGTAATGGCGTTGCTCCAATAAACCGCTGCCAGGCGGCTCCATTCACTCCGTTAGCTAGCGGGCATATCGGGAGTCCCTCCCTGTACGCCTCTCGGATGTGCCTCTCTGGTGGCATTCTCGGAGAATCCCGTGGCAACAGGCGGTATTCAGACAAAACTTGCTTGGCGGCTCGGTATAATTAAGGCAGTTCGATAAACGAAGAAGTGAGCACCAAGTGAAAAGAATTCAGCATCTCAAAGAGGAGGCCTGCGGTGATTAGCCGGATACAACGTGGTATTACGGTTCTCGTAGCGACAGCGGCGCTCATGGTCGCTGCCTCGTGCAGTGTGCAGGTGATACAGCCGCTGCCCGATCCCGCAACTGCGCCTGCGGAATATACGCAGTACGTAGTTTCAAAAGCCATAGACCACTATGAAGCCAACGGACGTGAGGCGACCGTTGCATTCTACAACTCAGCGGAGAGCGTGGCCGGCGAGTGGTACGTCTTCATCATCGACGAGGACGACATCTTCATTGCCCACCCCACCATACCGGGCCGCCTGGGCACGGACGTCAATGACCGGGTGGACATCACCGGCTTCAATCACGGCGCGGCTCTGGCCGCGGCGACAGAGGTAGGCGATTGGGTAGATTACCTGCACCGCAATCCGGCAAACGGGGAACTCCAAGCGAAGCATTCCTGGGTCGTCAGGTACGGTGGGCTAATCTTTGGCTCCGGCTGGTACGAGGTTATTACTGAAGGGCACGCCGGGCTGCCTGACAAGTCTGACCCCGCCGCCTACACGCAGGCGTTTGTCGAACAGGCGTTGGAATTCTACCGCGCCGAGGGGCGCGACGCCACCATCGCGTACTACAACTCGGCGGCGAGCGTGGACGGCGCGTGGTACGTCTTCATCACTGACGAGAACGACGTCATGCTCGCCCATGCCGCGGTTCCCGAGAACGTGGGGCAACCCCTTGTGGACATTCTCGGTCCCGGCGGCTATCCCACGGGAGCCCAAGTAGCGGCGGCGGCCACCGAGGAGGGCGCCTGGACGGACTACACGTACATCAACCCGGCCACGCAAGCATTCGAGTCGAAGCATACCTGGGTGCTGCGCTATGACGGACTGATCTTCGCCTCCGGCTGGTATGAAGAGGGGGCGTCCAAGTCAGATCCGGCGGCGTACACGCAAGCGTTCGTGGCGCAGGCGATACGGCTCTATGACGCCATCGGGCTGGAAGACACCGTAGCGTACTACAATACGCCGGAGAGCATCGATGGAGCGTGGTACGTCTTCATCGCTGACGAGAATGACATCATGATCGCGCATGCCGCCGTTCCGGCGAACGTTGGGCTACCCCCAGAGGAGATTCTTGGGCCTGGTGGCTATCCGGCAGGAGCGCAGGTAGCAGGGGCGGCTACTACAGAGGGCGCGTGGACGGACTATACGTACGTCAATCCTTCTACTGGGGCATTCCAGTCGAAACACACGTGGGTAATCCGCTATGACGGATTGGTTTTCGGCTCCGGCTGGTACGAAGATGGTGTCTCGAAGTCTGATCCGGCGGCATTCACTCAGGAGTTTGTCGCACAGGCAATACGACTGTACGATGCCGTTGGACGTGAGGCTACGTTTGCTTACTACAACACGCCGGAGAGTGTGGACGACGATTGGTACGTTTTCATCATCGATGAGAATGAGAACACGGTTGTCCAGCCCACGCGGCCTGAACTCCGCGGCACCTCGCCCACGACGCGCGTTGACGTGCGCGGCAAAGCCTATGGTGAGGAGCTCATCGCAGCCACCGAGGAAGGTGTTTGGGTCGACTACTACTTCCTGAATCCGGCAACCGGTTATGAGGAGCAGAAGCACGCCTGGGCGGTGAAGCACGATGGGCTGATCTTCGCCTCCGGCTGGTACGAACGCGCCGAAGCGGAAGACGATGCCTCGTATACCCAATCCTTCGTGCACCGTGCCATCCAGCGTTACGATGCGCAGGGGCGGGAAGTTGCCCTAGAGTATTTCAGCTCCGAGCAGAGTGTGCAGGGCCAGTGGTATGTCTTCGTCCTGGATGAGAACCAGGTCACCATCGCGCATCCGAATCCGGAACACATCGGCCGCACTAGGGAACAGCGCATCGATACACGAGGCTATGACTACGGCGCTGAATTCCTCACGGCGACCGAGGAAGGAAAGTGGGTGGACTACGTCTTCGTGAATTTGGAGACAAACCAAGAGACCCTGAAGCACACGTGGCTTGTGCGGCACGACGGGCTCTACTTTGGCTCAGGCTGGTACGAGGAAGCCAAGGAGTAGTGCCAAGTACGGCGTGATACTCCGCCGGCATAATCAAAGAGAAGCATCGAGCATGCGGCAGGCGCTGGACATGGCGTCTGCCGCGTTTCACTTCATCCGCGCGGAACTGCGGCAGGCTGACCATCGCCGTGCCGTGTTCGCCGACCGCAGACCGGGGCCGCTCTCTAGGCGAGAAAGGTAACAACCCCTGTAGGCGTAACTCCGCCGCGATTGCTGCAGATCTTGCACTCTCTGCGGCGCGAACGACTCGCCTTGAGCGGGCAGTTTGCTGGGGAAAGCGCGGCAGAACCGTGTGACCTTCGCTATAATGAGCCACACAATCGGCTCAAGTGCAGCGAGAGGCGAAGCGGCTGCGGTAGAGGCATAGGTGTTGGGCTGAAGGGTTGCTGGGAGCAGGGCGGCCGTGTTTGCCGAGAAAGGGATGCTCCAATGGCAGACGTACTGCAGGCCGGAGTTGGGCGAGCAACCATCACGCCGCCCTTAGGTACCTGGCTGTGTGGGTTTGGGAATCGTGAACACGGCTGCGACGCTATCCTAGACGACCTCTATGCCACTTCTCTCGTGCTCGCCACCGGCGAGACCGCAATCGCAATCGTTAGCTGCGACGTTTGCGGGCTGCCGTCGCAGCAGGTCGCTGCCCTGCGCGCGCTGATTGCCGAGCGCACCGGCATTCCGGGGTCGAACGTCCTCATCAACACATCGCATACGCACTCCGGCCCGTTCACGAGCATCCATGACGACATGTCCGACCACGAGCGGGCGTACTCCACGACCCTCGTACACGCTATTGCCGGTTCGGTTGAATTGGCGCAGAGCAATCTGGAGGCGTGTCGCGTAACCCACGGCGCGGGCAGTGTCGCTGTGAACGTCAATCGCCGCGAAATGCGCTCGTCCGGCGGCATGGTGCTTGGCGAGAATGCCCGTGGGGCTCTGGACACCGCTGTGCAATTGCTGCGTGTGGACACGGATGAGGGCGAGCCGTTGGCTGCGCTCGTGCATTACGCGTGCCATCCCGTGGTGCTCTTTCCACCAAGCCATGCCGTGTCCGCCGACTTTGTGGGCGTAGCGCGGGGCCTTTTCGAAGCCGCGAGCGGGGCGACCATGCTCTTCTTGCAGGGCGCGTGCGGTAATATCAACCCCATCGGCCAGCGTGCCGAGATCGACATGCAGGAGCGTCTTTGGGGCGTGGGCAGCGCCCTCGGTGCGGAGGCATTGAAAGTCTACTCGCTCAGCGGCCTGCACTCCGCCTTTGGGGAAGCCGCGCCACTCGCACCCGTGCTGGGGGCCGCGCACGAGACGTTGGCGCTCGATCTGCAGGCCCCGGGTGAGCCGCCGCCCACGTTCCGAACGCGCACACCCGCTCTCCGTTACTGGACACCACCGCTCGTTGGCGAGAATCAGGTGGAATTCGAGGTGCAAGCGCTCCGCATCGGGGAGGTGGCCTTAGTCGGCGGCGCCGGTGAAGTTTTCATCGAGCTCGCGCAAGCCGTGCAGGAACGCTCGCCGTTCGACCACACCATGTATTTGGGCTACACGAACGGCGACATCGGGTACATTCCCACTGCGGCCGCTTACCCTGAGGGCGGCTACGAGGTGGAGACCGCCCACTTTCATTACAGTCTCCCCGCCGCAGTGACGCCAGAAAGCGCCGGACGTGTGGTGGACGCGAGCGTGGCGCTCTTGGAAAAACTGATGAAGTCCAGATAGCGCGAATGTAGGGTCAAGTCTCAGCTTATAGTTGAAGTGGTAGGATGCGAGCGCAGAGGTAGATTCTGCCATAATTGAGGGACATGGCTACGCTGCGAGGAGTCCAGAAATGTTCACGTCGCTTTCCATTCGCAATTTTCGCTGTTTCGAATCGCTTTCGATTGATGACTCCCTGAATCGGGTCAACTTGATTGCAGGGTTGAATAGCGCCGGCAAGACCGCACTGCTGGAAGCAATCTACATGCTCATCGGCATGGGAAATGTCGAGTTGGTTGTCCAACTTGGAAATTATCGTGGTCTAGCTGGAAACTACTTGGGAGAACTCTCGCAACTTACCGAACTGCTCTGGAATTCGCTCTTTCACAATCTTAACTCTTCTGACGTCATAGAAATTAGGGGGATTCATTGTGGCCGAGAGCATGTTGCGCAGGTTTCAATTGACCGCGTGAGCACCACTCACTTTTCGGTTAGTGATGGAAGAGCGGATGAAGGCACCGGTGAACTAGAATCGTTACCGATCTATGGTCACTTTCTCAAGCTTGTGCACTCCAAGCCAGATGGGTCGGTAGTAGAATCTGCCATGGTCATTGAAGCTGCAAGCGATGGAGCACTTACCGTGCGTGTAGCCTCCGATCCACCTATCAGACCGGAACTTCCGTTCAGAGGATCATACCTTGGAGGAAACAAGTCGAGAGGATTGCAGAACGCTGCCACAAAGTACACGCGCTTAGAGAGTGAGCGAGAACCGAGTGAGTTGCTTGAGACACTGAGAATCATCGAACCTCGACTGAAGCGAGTGCGAGTGGGGGTAGTAGCAGGTACTCCGATGCTGCGTGGTGATATTGGGATCGGCCGCATGGTTCCGCTCTCACTTCTAGGAGATGGTCTGGGAAGTCTTACAAATACTCTGCTCGCAATTGCCGATGCACCGGATGGCGTGGTTTTAATAGATGAAATCGAAAACGGATTTCATCACTCCGTACTTAGCCGAGTATGGGCGTCAATTGACGAGGCGGCGCGCCGCTACAATACACAGGTATTTGCCACCACACATAGCTTTGAATGCATCGAAGCCGCGCATGAGGCCTTTCGTGAAGACCGGGAATACGCGTTCAGGCTGCATCGGTTGGAGCGTATCGCAGACGAGACACACGTGATTACATACGATCAGGAGACACTTGCCGCCGCAATCCGCACCAATCTGGAGGTACGCTAGTGCCGCCGAGAAGCGGTATAAGAGCGCCGATCCAACTCCTCGTCGAGGGTGCGGACGCGCAATTCTTCTTCATGCATTTCCTCAATCACATGGGCTTCAACAACGTAGAGGTGCAAGGAGAAATCGAGTGGCGCGGTCACTCCAAAGTCTACAAAGATGCGCCTGACATGATTAAGGGTTTGGGCTTGAGAAGCAAACTCGACGAGGAGGATCTCGCAGCCTTTGACCGTGTTCGGAACGAAATCTTGGGACGGCTTGACCCCAGCGACGCGGAAATTAGCAACTTCGGCGGCGTCACTGAGCTGCACAGCTTTCTTGGGGCCGTTTGGAACGCGCCTCGCGCGCGAACCACAATTGAGGCAATCGGCATCGTCCGCGACGCTGAATTGAGTGCTTCCGGCACTGAATCCGCTGCGGAGGCAGCTTTCAAGAGCGCATATGCTGCAATTAGTGCCTCAGAGCTGAACCCTCCGGAGCGTCCGTTGCAGGTTGTTGGTGAGAAACCCAGGATTGGCATCCTCATTCTGCCGCCAGGAGAGTCTGAAGGCATGCTTGAAGACGTATGCCTTGACGCCGTGCAGGCTGATCCGGCTATGCCATGTGTTGATGAATACATCGAGTGTGTCAAGAGAAGTGTGCCGAACTGGCGGGGCCAAAACCGAAAGAAAGCCAGCGTCCAAGCCTTTCTCGCCTCAAGACCCGAACCCGGTTTGAAGCTCGGTGAAGGGGCGAAACTTGGCTACTGGAATTGGAGCCACGAGGTGTACAGCCCAATCAAACAATTCATAGAGGACTTGACCGGCCACTGACGTAAAGCAATCTTGTTGATTCTCGCTGCCAACCGACTTGGGAGTGTTTCTATGTTCACTCTTGGCGTAATGACCGACGAGGTTTCTCAGGACTTGGCGCACGCGCTCGACGTGATTGAGGAATTCGGAGTGCGCACGCTTGAGCTGCATAGCATTTGGGACAAGAACATCTGCGACCTGGACAGTCATGAGCTGACTCAAGTCCTGCGCATGGTGCGCCAGCGGGGCTTTGCCGTGTGCGACATTGCCTCGCTCTTCTTACGCTGTCCCATCGACGACCCGGACGCCTACAACGTGCACATCAAGATTCTGGAGCGTTCGATCCAGATTGCGCCGCTCTTCGATTGTCAGCTCGTGCGCTGCTTCTCGTTCTGGCGGGAGGATGATCTGGAAGCCCATTGGGATACCATCCTCGAGCGCTTGGAGTTGCCGGTGCGCATGGCGGAGTCGGCGGGTGTGACGCTGGCGTTCGAGAACGTGCGCTCGTGCAATATCGGCACTGGCGTAGAAACGGCGCGTTTGATGGAGACCGTCAACTCGCCGAACCTGCGGGTGATCTGGGACCCTGGCAATGCCTACGTCTCCGGTGAGGCGCGGCCCTATCCCGACGGCTACGAAGCGGTGAAACCGTGGATCATACACGTGCACGTGAAGGATGCGGTGCTCAGCCCCGCAGGCGAATCTGTTTGGAAGCCGATTGGCGCGGGCAAAGTGGACTACGCCGGTCAGATGAAGGCGCTGGCAGACGACGGTTACGCTGGCGTGGTCTCGCTGGAGACCCACTACAAGCCGGAAAACGGCACGGCGGAGCAGGGCAGCCGCGAGTCGTTCGCCGGACTGCAGGCGATTTTGGCCGAGCAAGGTATTGTGCCCGACGAGGGCTAGAGGCGGGGATAGCCCTCTCGGCTGCCGCGAGTATTCGTGGCGGAATGAGCTCCCCCTCGCCCTAACCTTCTCCCCCAGGAGAGTGAACCGGAGGTGCCGACTCTAGGCACGTTCTTCGCCGACACTTTGTAGCGCGGGGGCTTGTCCCCCGCTCCTTGCAGACCGAAGGATACGACAAGTCAGGAAGAGTGCTTCGGCAAGCTGTCACAAGCGAGCCACGATGTGCGTATGATTTCGTTACAATAAAGGCAGGTAGCATCTGTAGCCGAGGGAGCGCGCGATGAGCACGACGATCGGGTCATCCAGTCAAACGCTAGACGAACAGTTTATCCGGCAATTCGCCGGTTCGGCCGCGCGCTTTCAGGAAGCCGTTGAGATCTTTCCGAACGGCGCTACCCACGACGGCCGGGCCCAGAAGCCGTTTCCGCTCTATATCGAGCGCGCGCAGGGCGCGCACAAGTGGGACGTGGACGGCAACCGTATCATCGACTTTCTCGTGGGTCATGGCTCCTTGCTCTTGGGCCACGGTCATCCTGCCATCGTCGAGGCAGTGGCCGCACAAATGCAGCGCGGCACGCACTACGGCGCGGCCCACGAACGCGAGGTCGAATGGGGCCGCCGGGTGCAGCGGCTCATACCCTCAGCCGAGCGCGTGCGCTTTACGAGTTCCGGCACCGAAGCTACCTTGATGTGCTTGCGGCTGGCACGTGCGTACACCGGCAGGAGCAAAGTCATCAAGTTCGAGCATCACTTCCACGGTTGGCACGACTACGTCGTAGTGGAGGAGCCGCCTGCGCCGCCGCCTGCGGGGGTGCCCGCAGGCACTGCAGACTCGATGCTCGTGCTCCCTGTGCACGATCTTGAACGACTTGAGACTGTCTTGAAGAATGATCCCGATATTGCCGCGGTAATTATGGAGCCCACCGGCGCCGGGTATTCCTCCTATCCGCTCGACCCCGACTTCCTGGCAGGTGTGCGCAAACTTACGCTGGACTATGGCGTCTTGCTCATCATGGATGAGGTGATTACGGGCTTTCGCTGTGCGCCGGGTGGGGCGCAAGCAGCAACCGGCGTGATTCCCGATCTGACCAGCATTGCGAAAATCCTCGCCGGTGGACTCCCCGGTGGCGCGGCAGTGGGTCGCGCTGACATTATGGCGCACCTTGAATACCGCGATGAACCGGAGTGGAATGCGCGCAAGAAGGTCCGCCACCAAGGTACGTTCAATGCCAACCCGCTTTCCGCGTCGGCTGGGTCGACCGCGTTGGCTATCGTGGCTGAGGGCTGGCCGGCCCGCCACGTCAATGACCTCGCGGCCATGCTGCGGGATGAATTCAACCAGGTATTGGACGCTCACGGCTTGACCGGCTGCGTCTACGGCACGTACTCCATGTTCCATATCGCCCTCTACAATCCGCACAACCCTCATGAAAAGCTATCCGTTGCGGACTACAGCTCAGCGGGCCAGCCACCCTTCATCTCCATGCGGGACGTCGATCCGGCGCTCTACGGCAAGATGAAGCGCGGCTTGCAGGTCAACGGTGTCGATCTGATGGGCGACGGCGGCATGCTCTCCACTGCCCATACCGAGGAAGACGTGAGCGAGGCCGCCGCGGGGTTTGACCGCACCGTTGGCCTCTTGAAGCAAGAGGGTGTGATTCCAGGCGCACGATAGGTTGGGTGGCTGCGCAATGATGAGCGTATCTGCATTTGCCCCAGGGGTAGACGAATGCCTCTGATCATGGCTGGCGTGAGCGACCCGGTGAAGGGAGAAGAATATGGCAGTTTTCGACACTCACAAGGCGTTTGAGACCTTGATGAGCGGAGGCTTCAGCGATGCTCAAGCGCGGGCGCGCTTAGCGCTATGGGCGAATCCCGTGAATCTTTAGCTACTAAAGCAGACCTGCGAGAACTGGAGTTGCGGGTACGGCTGCACTTGGGAGCCTACATGTTCGCCGCGGCCGGACTGGTGATAGCCGTGCTCATCGCCTATATGGGACTCCGCGCATAGCAAAGACGATCTGTCCGCAGTTGCCCCGGGGCGTACACCTCAGCGCCGCCTTTGATGTCGGCGTTGCAATACTGGAGAAATCAGGAAATGAACGCTACTACTGCCAACGAACCGTCCTATAGCGGTCCGGAAGAAGAAATCTTCAAGCACGCGTTCTCCGATCCGATTATTGAGAACGAGATGCTGTATCCGGCGCTCTCCACGCTTGACTGCATTTACGAGGCGAACTCAACGCTGCTGATGCCCGCGGAGCAATTCTTCACAGCCTACGACGAATTGCAGATCGAATCTGTCGAGACTTTGGAGCTCGATGAAGGCGCGACGCACCTCTTGCACGTCACGTACACGCTGGGCGGGGCAACGTATCACGGGTATGCCTACGCGCCTGCGGCTCCCGATACCGACCAGCCGGCGTCGCTTATCATTCCGGGCAGCGGTCTCAATTGCTCAGAGCCCATCTACCGCAAGGATCCGGCGAGCTATCACGACGGCGTCATCGAAGCGCTGGGCGAGGGCATCACGAATTACGTGTTCATCAAGCCCAACGAGGACTGCCTGGCCTTTCACAACGGCGAGGGCAAGGTGGACGTCAACTTCTTCGTGAACTGGCTTCTCAATAATGCCACGTCCTATTCCGCCGCCTACATCGTGAGCGCCATGGCCATCACCAAGTACCTCCAGGGCCGGCATGACAGCGTGGTGGTCGCCGGGCTTTCCCAGGGCGGCGGTGCGGCGCTGCTCACGTCATTGCAGTCGCAACCCACGGCGGCCGTAATCGCCTCCGGCTTTTCGGTCATCATGGAGCGCATCCACTGGTCGGGGCACAACCAGATCATCATCCCCGGCATCGGCCAAGCCTACAGCAACGAGAACGTGCGCGAGAAGATCAAGTCTTCATCTACGCAATTCCTCTTCACGTACGGCAAACAGGAAAGCGTCATCTACCGCATCGAGGCGGAAGAGCGCTATAGCTGCGACTTCCTCGCCGACTGCCCCAACGTGCGCTGCGAATCCCACGACGACGGCCACATCTTCCATGTCGCAATCACGAGCGACTTCCTCCGCAGCATGGGGATATAAGATCAGCCAGCTTTCTGCGCAATTTGACCTCTAATTGTGAGAACTGCGTGCGCTGTGTAGGATCACCTTTAGTGAGTGAGACATCTATGACACAACACTTCTTGACCGCCCAAAGGAAAGGGCAATAGGAGTTGCAGGTAGTGACACTAGCACAGGATAGAAGTGGTGCACGCGATGGCACCGCTGATAACACAGCCCTTAGCAATGTAACGAAAGAGCATGCCGAAGAGAAAGCCAAGCGTAAGGCCAACCAGGCGGCCCGCAGGCTGGTTAGTTTCATTGACTTGGAAAGATACGTTGGTGATCTCATTAGCATGGACTACAACACTGCCGAAGTGCTAATTCACGACAGGTTGCGACAGGATGTCGGCGGAGTCCCTCACGGTTGCCTGTTGCTTGCTTCGAGAATACGGTTGGATGAAGTGGAAGACACACTGCCGGATCCGAATGATGCCCAAGCTTCTCTGATTTTGCTACGTGCTTTGGGGGCGAGTCCTCTGCCGAATGATATAGAGATGAAGAGTGCTCGCCTCGAAGCCGGGCAAAGAGCGGCTCAAACTCCAGACAATTGGGATGAAGGTGGCAAGACCGACCAGTTCACCTTAGACCAGATGCGCTATGCCGGCGCGCACTGCCGCATACTGGGCACATTCCGAATGAATCTCCAAGTTGAAACTGGAGACTGGAGTATGGAATTCGGTGGAGACATAGACAACTTTTACGCTGGTCAAGGCATGAAGGTATACAAGCCTGCCGGGACAGCATTGCAACGAATCGTCAACTATACGAAGCGGGAATCAATGGGTTCTGAACCCGTCCAAATTGGCAAGCTGCGTTATGCGGCTTCCATTCGAGACCTAAATGCTCCCGAATCCGTGCCGGTCTGCTTGATGGCTGAGGATCTCTTGGCTCAACGGACTGCTCTATTTGGCATGACACGGACCGGCAAGTCCAATACTACCAAGACCATTGCCAGTGCCGTTTTCCAGTTGCGAACCGGAGAGAGTGGTCAAAGAGTCGGGCAATTGATTTTTGACCCGAATGGCGAATACGCAAATGAGAACCCGCAAGACCAGGGATGCCTGAAGAACATAGCTAATATGCCCGATGCACCTACTGGTGACGTCGTAACGTACGGCTTGCACCCCCATCCAAATGACCCTAATCGCAAAATCACAAAGTTCAATTTCTTTGGTGATGGCGTGCCGTCTGGCAAGAATCCCGGCAAACAGGAATTGGATGAAGCTTTGCAAAGCCTATATCAAGGCAAGCAAATCATAAATGAGGCCCTGCGGGAGGAGTCTGGCGGCTACATTAAGAGTTTCACCAACGTGGATATTACAGCGCCACCTGACGCCGACGACTTTGGAGCGAGTATCCGTTACCGTCGGGCACTGTTTGTCTATAAATCTATACTGGTTGCTGCTGCATTCGAAAGACCCACCACAGGAATCAACACTAAGGGATTGTTCAATAGAAAGCTTCTTACAGTGATGGAGAACACATCAGAAATGAAAGCCTATGCCGAACATCTAAAAGGGAATGACGAAATGCCCTGGGATATGGCACAAAACTTCTGTAGAGCATTCTCGGAATGGGTGGCGAGCAGAGAGTTCAAGAGTTTTGACAATGAATATCAAGCAGATAGAAACTGGTCCGATGACCGGTTCCTGGGTCTGCTGCGCATCTTTGAAAACACCCGTGGTTTAGCTGTTATTCAGCAAGCTCGGCAGTGGCACGGTCTTGACCAAGTAACCGACTATGCCGAAGACATCGTTGACCACATCCGTGATGGCCGACTGGTGATCTTTGACCAGGCGTTGGGGGATCCCGAAATGAACGAACAGGCTGCTTCTCGGATCATGTGGCGAATATTCGCTTCCCAACAAAAGGCCTTTGTCAATCCGGAAACCGATAAGGAGAGCGGCGAAATGAAGAAGCCGCCTCCGGTGATTATCTATGTTGAGGAAGCTCACACCTTGCTGCCTAAGGGGAGCGAGACCGACACCACTAACATTTGGGCGAGGGTCGCGAAGGAGGGTGCAAAATTCAACATCGGCTTGGTGTACTCGACGCAAGAACCATCTACAATTCAACCCAACATTCTTACCAACAGTGAGAACTGGTTCATTGCACACCTCAACAACACAGACGAAACTCGACAATTGAACAAGTACAATGACTTCGCCGACTTCACAGACAGTATTATCAAGGTAAACGAAACCGGCTTCTTGAGAGTTCGCACATTGTCCAGCCCTTACACATTGCCGGTGCAAATCGACTTGTTCACGGCTCCTGTACCGCAAGAATTAGAGTAATGAACCCTGTACCCTCTTTAGAATCACCAGCGGGCATGTCACTTGGAGATTCCTAATGCCGTACCGTAACGAATTCGCCAGGGGAGACTCTCTCTGGCGTTTGGCAGAAAGCCCTAGTGTCAAGGAGTTTCAGGGCGCGATTAGGTATAGCGAAAACCAGATTTCCCATGAGCCGCCCGACAGCCTTGATTTGGAGCGAGGGGCTGGCAGAATAAAGCGCGTGATAGCAATTGATGGTTCGACGGTAACTCACCAAGTTAAGAATGGCTACCCCGGTGCTGAAGCTGCACTTCTTAATCTGGCAGCCATTGTGATTAAGCTAGAGGCGATACGCAACATCCCACGCGACTACATTCCAAGTCCAAGGGAAATGCGGGAAATGGGCAATGTGAAACACTCAGTGCTGTATTGCCTGGTCGCAACGTAGTAAGGAGGGGCGAACCGGAGGACTCTCCCAAGCGATTCTTTCGGGCGACCATCAGCAAAGAGTTAGAGGCAAGACTGGACCCAGAGCATGAAACACTGTTAGAGACATTGCGAGTCATAACCAAAGATCGTGCCGGCTCGATAGATTGCCCTGTTGATGACTGTCCCCTTGGAGTGACCGAAAAGAAGATTAGTCCAGGGCAAGGCGCCAGTATCTGCATTTGCCCGCAGGCTGAAGTTATCTTTGAGACTGACGTACTGAGGGCCCATGAGCGATTCGAAGAAAACGGCCCAAGTGAACAGGCATTCACCGCAGTCCGACAGGTAATAGAGCAGCTTACACTGGTAAACATCTTGAGATACTTCGAGCGGACGGACAGCTTGGGTGTCTTCCGCGATACGGCTTTCATAATGGATGGCCCTTTGGCTCTATTCGGTATGCCGGCATGGCTCAAATACCACATAGAGCCGGAAATTGCCCGTCTTCACAAGAAAGCACAAGAGCAGGGAGACCCTGGCATTTTGCTAATGGGGATAGAAAAATCGGGGCAGTTCTTGGACCACCTGAAAGAGTTGGACTGGATGGAGAAAAAAGGCCCTGGGCAACGACTGCCCAATTGCACAGCTCTGGCGCCAGATATTGACTATATTCATAAGCACATTGTGTTACGCCCGCTGGACGCTAAGCCTTACGGAGAGGCGACCTATTACGGACGCAAAGTCTTGTATAAGAATAGAGCAGGCCAGCACTCCGTAATCATGACGCCCATAGTGAATGACAGCGGCAGAGACCCGCATTGTGTGGATGAAGCGGCTTTCCCAAGGCTAGGAGAGGCTTTGGACCTTATGGATGAGCTTTCCACACATCTCTACCAAGACGGCTTTGCGCCACTAGTACGTGCACACGCGCACGCGGCCATCCCGCTTAGAACTGGCGCTAGGATTCTAACGGAGCTATTCAGCGAGGAATGAATCAGCAAGGCAACCCTCCGATGCCCTCGAGGCAAAGATACGGCAGTGCTAAGGGCCGATGGGCCGGGATCGGTCCTTACTACGCGATGTTTCCGACTGCGTTCGCTGATGCAGTTGTAGAAGAATATACTCAGCCCGGAGATGCTGTTCTTGATCCATTTGCTGGTAGGGGTACGGCAATCTTTAGTGCTGCTGTCCAAGACCGTTCTGGAACTGGAATTGAAATAAACCCGCTTGGGTATGTGTACGCGAATGCCAAGCTCAAAGTGGGGGAGTATACCGCTGTGGTTCGTAGGTTGGAAGATTTGGCTAAGGAAGCCGGTCGCTACCGCGAATCGGCAAACGCGCTTCCTGAGTTTTTTCACTCCTGCTACTCAACGAGAGTGCGAGAATTTCTACTGGCAGTTCGTGAAAACCTGGACTGGCGACGGAAGCATGCGGATCGTACCTTGGTGGCCATAATTCTGGTGTCGCTGCATGGCAAAATCGGACAATCTCTATCCAATCAGATGCGCCAGAGCACTGCAATGTCTCCAGACTACTGCGTAGCATGGTGGCGCAAGAATAGGATGAGTCCACCAGATGTTGACCCAGTCGAATTTCTAGGAAAGCGCATTACATGGCGTTACGTCCATGGTCGTCCGCAAACTGGAAACGCGAACGTGTTCTTGGCAGACAGCACCCAAAAGCTGCTCAGTCTAGCACGTGAAGTCAGAGAAGGTAAACGCGCCAAAGCGAGACTCTTGCTCACCTCGCCACCCTACCATAACGTCACCAACTACTATTACGATCAGTGGTTAAGACTTTGGCTCTTGGGTGGCCCTGAACGCCCCACCGCACGAACCAGCAACCGATACGGTGGCAAATTCAGCAACTCGCACCACCATCTACAGCTTATTGACCAAATTCTCTCCAAGTCGAAGCCCATTCTAACCGAAGATGCAGTAATTTACGTGAGAACTGATCGTCGGGAATTGACATATCGGAATACCTTGGAAGCGCTTGTGCGCAACTTCCCAGAGAAGAGCCTTACTGAGATTTCGCACCCCTTGCATCCAGACCGTCAACTCAAACCATACAGCCGCGGCGGAGCACCTAAGCAGGCCAACTGTGAGGTAGATCTCATCTTGCAGCCTCGGTAGCGCTGGGCCAAACATATCTTTCTTGGCACTAGAACCGCGACGCTCCACAAGGAAGGTATTCAGAAGCTCAGGCAAAGTTGGGTCTATCGCCTGGACTGACTCCCGTTCGGAGAAAAGTGAACTAACTTTGGAATGGCGGCACTAGCCATCTCGAAGTAGTGTTCATCTCGCTCAACGCCGACGCTTGCATAGCCTACGGCTTCGGCGGCAGCCAAAGTTGACCCTGCGCCCGCAAAAGGATCGAGGACGATACCTTCTCCCAGCGGCAAAATGGCACGCACGAGTTGGCGCAAGAAGGATTGAGGCTTGAGACTGGGGTGCGGCGCAAGGTCTTTTTCGGCTTTCCTTGTGGGAGAGGAAGGAATTACGTCTCCGAACGGCTTTTCTTGACTTGGTCGGCGGAACCCCCCTGTCTTCCATCGTCTTAGGTTGTCCTGCACCCTTCCCATTAGAGGCTTGCGGTATACCAGCCAAGGTTCCCACATCGAACGCGGCATTACGCTGACATCAGAAAACTCATCGTGAGCCGCTTTTGGTCGATCGCCGCCTCGCATCGTCATGGTTAGCCGCACAATCTCTCCTCGTCGTTCCAAGCCGGCTTCCGCTAGCGCCGCTGACACCAAATACGACACGAGAGGGTTGGATGCTACGACTACGTGAGCACCCGGAACCAGTTTCGGTAGCAATAGCCGTGCCCAGACAAAGAAGAACGCTCTTATTTGCTTGAGTTGTTCAGCGGTGAGTGTGGTAAATCGGGGTATTGGAGAGCGCGTGTGGCCGTCAAATGAGGGGGGAATGCGCCAAACACCGCCTCTACCCATGCGTAATTTTGCCTGCTGCTCATCCGTGTACTCATGAAGTCCGTACGGCGGATCCGTAATCACGGCGTGGTAAGAGGCGTCTGCCTGCTGCTCTAGCCAATCGAAGCAGTCTGCGTGATGGAGTGTTGCGCTGCCAACAAGGATTGGGGCTTTGAAGGTCTGAACCTGAGGCACTTTGAGTTGTATGGCCGACTCTGCGTCTCGATTGAGTGTATATACTCCTCGTTCCTCTCGCGTGAACAACTGCGGTGTATTCAGTCTGAGATAGGACCGCACGGAGGACTCCTTTACCGGCCCGACAACCTGCGAGACTCGGTCGCCGATCTCCTTGGCCGTCAACCCCCTAGATGTATGTGACATCACCTGAAGGATGCCGTCGCGAACTCGGCCGGGTGCGCGCCTGCTTTGATTCTGTTCCATAATGTCCCAAGTATGGACGTCTAGACGTCTTTTGTCAAGGGAGGGTCTGCCGCGTCTCGTTCAGAAAAAAGACAGGAGGGGAGAACTACAGATGAACTTAAGAAAGCGCGACAAACGTCTCGAGTGCCACGAACACGAAGAACACCGCCGACAGGGAACTGTTCACATGGAAGAAGGCGGTGTTGATGCGGGAGAGGTCGCGGGGGTTCACGAGCAGGTGTTCCCAAATGAGTAGACCCGCCACGGCGGCGATGCCGAGCCAGTAGAAGAGCCCAAGGTTGAGCAGTAGACCCACTGCCGCTAAGCAGAGAGCGGTTGCCGTATGGGAGATAGCCGAGAAGATCAGCGCTCCTAGGATGCCGAACCTGGCGGGTACGGAGTAGAGACCCTCCTTCAGGTCGATCTCGTAGTCCTGGCAGGCGTAGATCATGTCGAAACCCGCCATCCACGTCACCACCGCCGCGCCCAGGAGCACCGTGCTCCAGGCGAATTCGCCCGTGACCGCAATCCAGCCGCCCATCGGCGCCATGGAGCCTGAGACGCCGAGGGCGAAGTGGCTGAGCCAGGTGAAGCGCTTGGTGTACGAATAGAACACCAGCCAGAAGATCGCCACCGGCGAGAGCAGCACACAGAGCGGATTGAGCATGGCCGCCGCGAAAACCATAAGCGCCAGGTTGACGATACTCGCGCCCCACATGAATCGCGGCGTGAGAATTCCCTGGGGCAGAGCACGAATTGCCGTGCGGGGGTTGCGGCTGTCCAGGTGGCGGTCGATGATGCGGTTCAACGACATGGCCGCCGTCCTGCCAGCGGTCATAGCCACCGAGACCCAGATGAATTGCCACCACGTGGGCCAGCCTGCCGCCGCCAGCAGCATGGCGAGATAGGCAAACGGCAACGTGAAGGCCGCGTGCTCGATCTTGATCGCTTCGAGAAAGATCGGCACTTTGCGAATGACAGAAACCACGGATGCGGACGTCGCGCTCAAAGTATTACTCTACCAATCCAATGTGTTGGGTTACGTGTTGGTTGCGCTCCTCGCAGGTCGTTGCCGGAGTGTAGCAAATCTACTTTGCAGTGTGCATAGTCCTGTCTCTTATTAGACCTCAATATCTATCGAATACGGACTAAGCTCAATCTGTCATTCCCGCGAAAGCGGGAATCCATCTCTATCTGCCCCTGAACTTCGGAGCTTTATTGAGTTTGGGGCAGACCTGCCGATGCAACGGTTGAATTGATGGCGACCTTTCCCGCAGACCGCGCCTGTCCTTAGCTTGCCAAATGGTATGTGGTACAGCCAAGTTTTGGCTTGAATTCGACTCCGCGGGTCCTTGTTTGTTCATCCCTACTTCGTGTGCTGGCGGAGCGGAGGACAAGCCCCTGCCCTACACAGAAGAGAAAGCTCGTTCCACATTGATTGTGCGCGCTGAGGATCCCTCAATTCACTAGACTTGCAAAATGGCCCTTGCGGGGGACAAGCCCCCGCGCTACACAGAAGAGAAGGCTCGTTCCACATTGATTGTGCGCGCTGAGTATCGTTCAATTTACTAGACTTGAAAAGCGGCCCTTGCGGGGGGCAAGCCTTCGCGATCCAAACTGTTTCCCAATTTTCAGGCGCAAGCCGCATACTCGCTATTCCGGTGATGTCTGTCTTGAACCCGGTACTTGCCTTTTCCTTCATCATCCCTATTCGTCTGAAAGCATCTCCCCCAGCAGTATTTCCATAGTTTCTAATGGCAGCGGACCGACGAACTTGGCGGCGATCATCCCGTCCGGTGTGATGAAGTACGTCTCGGGTATGCCGGAGACACCGTATTCTATGGCGATTTTACCGTTGGGATCAACGCCGCTGGGATAGGTTTGCCCGTAGACCTTGCGGAATTCGGCCGCAGCCTCCTCAGTGTCCCAAAGGCTGATGCCGAGAATGACCACGCCGCGGTCCGCGTAGCGCTTGTGGGTTTCCTCGAGCGTCGGCGCTTCGGCACGGCATGGGGCGCACCAAGAGGCCCAGAAATTAATGACCACTGCCTTTCCGCGATAGTCGCTGAGCTTCACGGCCCGCCCGTCGCTCAGGACAAGCGTGAAGTCCGGGGCAGGACGATTCTCCTGGCGAATGAGCGTCGGCTCCAGGTTGATGCCGGGCTCGAAGCCGGCCAGTTGCCCGCTCTGCGAAAGCACGTAGAAGAGGAGCGCCAGAAGCCCTACGACCATCGCCAGGAAGAGCGGTATGAGAATGTACCGCAGCGGAATGCTCCGCGGCGGTGTCGGCGCACTCAATGCACGATCTCCCAAATGTGCGCGGCGAGAAACGCGAGATCGTCGCCGCGAAAGACGGCGTTGCGCCCGTCCAGGCGTTCCTGGTGCGGAGCGCTGAAGGAGCTCTTGTCCCAGACCTGCGTATCCGTGACGGTAACCTGAATCTCAAATGGCGGCGCAACGGACCACACGGAGGCGAGCGATTCGGCGCTGAGCGCCTCATGGGTCGTCTCAGCCAGCTCGGTCCGCACCGTAGCCGGAATGCGCAGCTTGGCGGCTTGCAAGCCGAAGCCCCACTTGGTGATGCACGTTCGCACACCTGGCAGCAGTGTCTCCGCCTCACCGCAGGCATGGTTATCGCCGCTGACCAGCACTACCGGCACCCCTTGCGCCCCGCAAAGCGCGGCATGGACGCCGATCGTGCCGAGGTCATGCCCATTGATCAACACGCGCTGGACGCATGGAGCCAAGGTTTGACAGAGCACCCCACCCCAGGCGCCGGCCTTGGCCGGGTGTCCCAGCAGGATGGCGGCATCGGCAGTGGCGAGTTCGGCGAAACGCACCTGCTGCTGCTCGCCAAAGACGTACGCAGCGCCAGGATGCAGCAGCTCTTCAGGAAAGGTTACGAGACCGGTGGCATCGTGCACCAGGATCTCTTGCGCGCCTGCGTTCAGCGCGCCGTCTACGGCGGCTCCAATCTCGCGTGCCATCAAGGCCCGGGCTTCATCGTAGAGGAAAGGAGTCTCGCCGCGCGGATGCACCTGATTGCGATGCACGACACCGGCAGTGCCCGCGAGGAGCGCGATGATGATGACTTTCATGCCATTCTTTCTTGCCGGTTGTAGCGGAATTGGGAATATCCCATGCGCAAGAACCCAGCCGAATGCGTGTCACGGTCGGTAAGCGCTTTGCTGTCACCCTGACACCGTACTCCGGTGCGCAGTGGCACACGGCTCAAGTTTGGGGCGGACAAGGGTTGCGCTAAAGTCATGGCCACAAGAGAGCTAAGGGAATGCAGGTGAACACACCGGCGGCATCGCTCCGGCCGCGAACGCAAGTCCCCAGTTTTGCAGCGGGCGCGGTACACGGGATACGCGCCTACATCGTGGGTCCGATTCTGTGGGGAGCAAATTCGCGATGTCCCAGAATCTCGGTGGCCGTAAGTTGACCGTTGACAGTGTCAAGCGTGAGATCGAACAACTGTTCGCCCAGTTCGCGGATCGAGGCGGTGCCATCCAACACCGGCACGCCGGAGAAGTCGATATTGTCCTGCATTTTCTCCACAGTCTGTGGATTGGCGCACACTTTGATGACCGGCGCGATCGGATTGCCCAGCGGCGAGCCGCGGCCGGTTGTGAAAATGCACACCTGCGCACCACCGGCCACCATGCCGGTTACGGACTCCGAGTCATAGCCCGGCGTGTCCATCACCACCAGCCCCTTCTTGGTGGGGTAATCAGCGTAGCCGATTACTTCCTCCAAGGTTGACGTGCCGCCCTTGTAGATGCAGCCGAGAGACTTCTCTTCAATTGTCGTAAGCCCGCCTTGAATGTTGCCCGGCGCGGGATTGGCCCCTCGGATGGAAACGCCCATCTTGAGCGCGTCTTCTTCGGCCTTGCGCACCACGGCGATGAGCTGCTCGCCGATTTCCGGTTCACGGGCGCGCTGGGCGAAGATGTGCTCAGCGCCGATGAACTCCGCGGCCTCGCTAATCATCACTGTGCCGCCGGCCTCAACCAGCATGTCGGAGACCACACCGGTAATGGGATTGCTCGACAGCCCGCTGGTGGTGTCCGAACCCCCGCACTCCGTCGCGAGCACAAGCTCAGACAGGGGGAATTCTTCCTTCTGCATGGTGGAAAGCTTCGCGGAGAGCTTCTGCGCCAATTGCGCGCCCTGTTGAATCGTCCTGATGGAGCCGCCGGCCTCTTGAATGACGATAAGCTCTACGGGCTTGCCGGTTTTGGCGATCCCCTCGGCAATCAGCGGCGCCTCCGCCGTCTCGCAGCCCAGTCCCACCACAATGACCGCGCCGACGTTTGGATTGCTGCCGGTACCGACCATGGTGCGCACAAAGAGATCCGCATCCGCCCCCAGTTGACCGCAGCCATATTGATGCACTGTGGTTACCGAGCCTGGCACCAGCTCCGTGATGCGCTGGCCGACAGTTGACGAACAGATTACTGAGGGCAGGATCGCCAGGTGATTCCGCACACCCACGCGACCGTCCGGTCGCCGGTAGCCTTGAAATGTCTGTGCACGTGCCACGGTTTTACTCCCTTTTCCGGCCCACGTGGTGCCAAGGCCGGTCCATCTCGCGTTGCGTTCCCTCGTATTGTACTCTTCTCATGGAGATTGTGTTGTACACGTACGTGAGTTTAGGCGCGGGGCGGCAGCGGCCTGTGCGCATTGCCGGCCTGCGTGCGCAAGCCCACCGCTCGCGGCCGCTTCACGACGCCGGCAAAGTGAAGAGCGGGACTCTCTCGGCTTGTTGCGTGACTTGAAGCTGTTTTGCAGCGAAAAGGTGCGATTTAGCAAGAATGTGCACCAATTCATGCACTTTCTTGGGGTAATTTGACATTAAGGTGCAGCTAGCGTACGGTGAATCACTGTGCTTACGCACACTTTCGCTCGACATGCTGAAAGTAAGAACAGATGACTTGGCAAGAGTGAAGGCAGTCTGCCAGGTACGTATTAGCAACGTTTGCTGAATGAGGAGACTACATACATGCCCAAGCACGTAATCTTTAGCGAAGATGCGCGCAACGCTTTGATGAGCGGCATTGGACTGGTTGCCGACACGGTTCAAGCGACGCTCGGCCCCAAGGGCCGCAATGTGGCGCTGAGCCATAAGGACAAACTTCCGATCGTTACGCACGACGGTGTCACCGTGGCCAAGGAAATGGAGCTCGTAGACAACTTCGAGAACATGGGCGCTCAGCTCATAGTCCAAGCCGCGAGCAAGACCAATGACATTGCCGGTGATGGCACCACTACTGCCACCGTGCTTGCCCACACGCTTATCACCGAAGGCCATCGTCACATCGTCTCGGGCGCCAATCCCATGATCCTCAAGCGAGGTCTGGAGCTCGCGGCCAGGTCTGTGGTGGAGGAGTTGAGAAAGTCGGGCACTCCTGTGTCCGGCATGGAACAGGTGACCGAAGTTGCCACCATCTCGGCTGGCGATATTGAAATTGGCGAACTCATCGGTGAGGTTGTGGACAGAGTCGGCAGAGACGGTCTCATCACCGTTGAGGAGGGCCAGGGGTTTGGCTTCTCGGTGGAGTATGTGGAAGGTCTGGAATTCGACCAGGGCCTGTTGTCGCCATTCTTTGTTACGGACTCCACGCGCATGGTCGCGGAAGTCGAAGACCCGTTCATCCTGATTACCGATCAAAAGATTGAAGCGCTGGAAGAAATCCTGCCGCTGTTGGAGCGCATGGTGCAGAGCGGTGAGAAGAACCTGGCAATCATTGCCTTGGAGATGGATGCCAACGCCCTAGCAATGCTCGTCACCAACAAGTCGCGGGGCATTTTAAACTGTATTGCTGTCAAGGTCCCCGGCTTCGGCGACCGCCGCAAGGAAACGTTGCGGGACATTGCGATCGTCACCGGCGGCCAGTTGATCTCGGAAGAAGCCGGCAAGCGGCTTGACGAGGTGGAAGTGGCGGACCTTGGCCGCGCAAGGCGTGTCGTCTCCAGCAAGGACACGACAGCAATTATCGAGGGCCACGGCGATACTGATGAAATCGCTGCCCGCATCAACCAGATCAAGTCGCGCCTGCGCGACGGCGCACCCGATTTCGACCGTGAGAAGCTTGAAGAACGCATAGCCAAGCTCTCCGGTGGGGTGGCCATCGTCCACGTGGGTGCAGCTACCGAGATTGAAATGAAAGAGCGAAGAGACCGCGTGGACGATGCGCTGTCTGCCACGCGCGCCGCGGTGGAAGAAGGAATTGTACCCGGTGGCGGCGTTGCCCTCATAAACGCGATGTCTGGGTTGGACAGGTTGAAGCTAAAGGGTGATGAGGCGGCTGCGATACCGGTAATGCGCGCGGCCTTGCAGGCGCCGCTCAAGCGGATTGCGCGGAATGCCGGCCTGGACGAGGCGGTGATTTCGCAGGAAGTCCAGCGCCTGGCAAAGAACCGTCGCAATAAGAACATTGGCTTCAACATACTCACCGGTGAGTATGTTGACATGATCGAGGCAGGCATTATCGATCCGCTGAAGGTGACACGCTCGGCGGTGGAGAATGCGACTTCGGTAGCCTCGATGGTGCTCACGACTGAGGCGCTCGTCGCCGACATACCGAAAGAGGATGTCGTTGTCGAGGGAACACCCGAATACTAGAAGCCAATCCTACAGATTCCATGGACAGCCCCTCTGGAGTGGAGGGGTTTGTTCATTGCTGGCGCATGACTCTGGCTCGGACGGTCTCTTGCCGACCGCGAACTCTGCACTTTGTTGCCGGCAGAATGAGACCCCGTTTCTTACTTTAGTCGCAATACAGCACACCTTTTTCCGGTGCAAAGACTAGCATGAGCGACATATATTGCCGGGGTTTCAGCCCAATGTAAAGTCTACGGGGAGAGTCTGTTCTTCAGGTACAGGTGCTAATATGTAACTAAGGGCTGAATGTGCCGCTACAAAGGAGTAGGAGTCGTGAATAAGCGTGCATTGTTGATTGCAATAGGCTTGATTGTGGTTGTGGTCGGTGGAACGGCAGGTTGGTGGCTGGTGTCGCCCTTATTCCTAGACCAGGTCGTCGAAGAAGAGTTGCCCTTCGAGATTCCAACCGCGGAAGAAATGGAGAATATGTCCGAAGACGAGCGCGAGAAGGTGGCCGCGGACGTGATGGACGCGGCGGCCAAGATGCCGGACAAGGAGATGGAAGAGGACATGCCGGAGATGGCGGATGACGCCAAACCGGTGGTCGTCGCAGAAGGCCAGTTCCAGGACGCGGACGAATTCCATCAAGGCGCCGGCACGGTAACGCTCTACCGCTTGGCGGATGGTACGCACCTGCTGCGCTTCGAGGACTTCCGCGTTACCAACGGCCCACAATTGCACGTGTTGCTGGCGAACCACGCTGAACCCGTCAACCGGAACGATCTAGAGGCGGATGGGTACGTCGACCTTGGGGGCCTCAAGGGCAACGTGGGCAGCCAGAACTACGAGATTGGGGCCAATATCACAGTAGATACTGTCAAGAGCATCGTGATCTACTGCAAGCCGTTCCACGTGGTGTTCTCAACGGCAACGCTGAGCAGCGAAAGTTGAGCTCTATCGCATAGTCACTTCACACGGCGTAAATGAGCCCCCGTGTTAGGCACGGGGGCTCGTTCTGTCAAGTAAGGGAATCTGGACGCCTATATCTTTTGATTCCCTCGCCAATTCAATTCTATTGGCCGCAGGCAGTGCGAGGCGTGGGAGAAAAACCCATCCGCCGGGTAAGCGGGAGACGGCATAGTACCTTTGAGTTCCCATGCGCGCAGGCGCGTGGAACAGAAGCACAGTCTCGTCATGAAGTGATGAGACTGTGCTGCCTGGGTTTTGCCGCTAGGAGGAGCGCAGGTTTGCAAACCTGCGCTACCGGAGGAATGCGTTGTGGGTGTTAGGGGCCGCAGCAGGCGCTTCCTAGTCAATCGCAACTCGCGCCACGTCAGCGCCGGTCTATAGAGAGCTTTCAGTCTGACGCCCAGCACACCTGTCAGTTGCCGGGCACAGTCCGTCTGTTTACGCCGGATCTGGCGCAGCAGACTCCGAAGGCGACGTGACGGGAGCGGAGATTTCCTGCGTTTGATCAGCCTGGCGAGTTACCGGCCAGAAGAAGAGGGCCGTGGCAGTCGCCATGATCAAGGACGCCGTAAACACATGGCCGACCCGCAGCGTATCCGGCAGTCCCATGCGCACCTGGGCAAAGCCGATAGTTATCTGCAGCGCCAAGAGTGCAATTGCGAGGACGCCAAGCCACTTCGATCCGCCGTGATCCACGCGCAAACGCCACCCCGCGACCAGCGCGAGCGCAATCGCGAATACATAAGCGGCGTAGCGGTGTCCCATGTGGACTTCTACCAGCATGCGGGAGAAGCCGCTGCCGCCGTCGCAACTCAAATAGCCCTGGCAGGCTACGCCTGCCGCCAGGCCGACCACAAAGGCGCCGGAAACTACGACGAGCAATCCCGCGAAGAGCGCAGCAATGCCGCGCCACTTAGGAAGTGCGCTCACGCTGAGCGACTGATTCTGCACCTGCACCGCGCCCAGCACCGTCGCTGAGACAAAGAGCATGGAGATCGTGAGATGAGAACCGACGAGCAGAGCCGGCAGTTCTGTGAGCACCGTCACCGCGCCGAGGGCAATTTGTACAACAATCAAGACTGAGAACACAAGCACCGTGGGACGTATTTGTCGCAAGCGGCCTTGGCCGAACCACGCCTTGACCAGCACCCAGACCACGCCAACGGTCAAGAGCAACGCCAGGAAGCGATGGACAAACTCAATAACCGCTGCGGTTTCGAAGGGCGGAATCACCTGCCCTGAGCAGAGCGGCCAATCGGGACAACCGAGGCCCGATCCCGTCGCCCGCACCACTGCTCCCCATAGGATGTGTATGAGGGCCAGCGAAACGACCGACCACATAGCCACTTTTGCTTGAGTATCCGCATTCTTCAATGTGTTTGCCACGCTAACCTCCTGATTCCATCACTAGCGTCTTCAAGCCATTGCAAAACTCGCTCCAGAGACATGGGTGCAGCACGGGCGCGAGTTGCCATCCCTGGGTAACCGTGTCATCATCATGGACGAAATGCTACTCGACAGATAAGTCAACATGGTCGTACGCTCTGCTTGGATGCAGCAACCGCCTACGGAGCGCCCGCCTACTACAGTCGCAGTATAGCACAGAAAACGGCCATTAACCTGAGAAGGAGTTTGCAATGGCAGGGAAAGTCAAGGTCGTCGCCCTCGAGTCGGCACACCCCCATATACACAGTCTGATCAGGCAGACGCAAGAGCTGGCTGGAGCCGAATTCGTCGGTTTCGCCGATCCGGACCCGGAACGCCGCGTCCTCACCAAAGAGCGTAACGAATTCGACGACGACATGGTCTTTGCCGACTATGAGAAGCTGCTGGACGAGCGCCAGCCGGACGCGGCGATCATATGCTCCACTAACGCCGATCACGTGAAGTATGTGGAGGCGCTGGCGCAGCGCGGCATTCACATCATGCTGGAAAAGCCGTTTGCGGCGAGCCTGTCCGATGCCGACCGCATGATAGCGGCCTGCGAGCAGCATGGCGTCACGTTGATGATCAACTTTCCCACAGCGTGGGGTCCGGCCTTGCGGCGGGCGCGCGAGATCGCCCAGTCCGGTGCGCTGGGGCAGGTCTTTCAGATCGCGTTCCGGGGCGGACACATGGGGCCCACCGGCGCTCTTGATACATGGTGGTACCGCCCGCAGGACGGCGGCGGCGTGTTGCTGGACTACTGCTGCTATGCGGCCAATGTCTTTACGTGGATTCTCGGCAAGCAGCCCCGCCAGGTCTGCGGCATGGCCGATACCCTGGTGAAGCCGGTAAGGTCCGAAGACAATGCCGTACTGCTGCTGCGCTATGACGACGCCCTCTGCGTCAGCCAGGCCACCTGGACCCGCTTTGGCCCGGAGCCGATCCACGGGCCGGTCATTAACGGCACGGAAGGCAGTGTGACCATGGTAGGCAGAGAACAGCTCAAACACTGCACGCAGGAGAACCCAGACGGCGACATCATCGACGTGCCGCCGCTGACTGAGCCGCACATGCAGAACGGCCCGGCGTACTTCGTGCACGCTCTACAGAACGGCACGGCCATCGAGACGCCGTGCGACCCCGCCTTCAACCGGGACGGCCAGGAAATCCTGGAGGCGGGCAAGATCGCCGTGCAGACCGGCGTGACGGTGAATCTGCCCATTCTGCCTGCTTAATCCTGCAGAACTGACCCAAAGTCTTGAATTTGGAGAGGGAACGCCAAGAGTTCCCTCTCTTTTCGTCTGATCGTCTGCTCGCGTGGGTGATGCCTCCCCAAGAAATCGCCTCACTCCTGCAAAGGGTCTAGCGAGCGCAGACGTACCCGGCTTGAGAAAACTGGAGAAAGTGTGACTTTGGGTAGACACACCGCTTACGCACCGTTCGTGCTGAGCTTGTCGAAGCATGTACGGCGCGCGTCTCGGTTCAAATCCTGCTACACGTCTTGACCGTCTTGATACCCCCCAGTAGTATATGGGTGTAGGGAAGAATCGGCCTGTGCGCGCAAGCAGTATCGTTTCGGCGTGGCTGCGCGCAGACGGCAAAGACCTAAGCACACGTGTTTGGCCGGCTGAAGGTAGGGCGCTCGCGACCAAGAGATATCCAGTCTATGGCGACCATTGAACAAACACAAGAAGCAGAGTCATTCTCGCTGGCCGTGCAGGGCATGACGTGCGCCGCCTGCGTCTGGCGAATCGAGGAGGCCCTGAAGGGCCTGCCGGGTGTGCGCGCGGCCGCGGTAAATCTGGCGACCGAACGGGCTCAGATAACCTATGATCCGGCACAGGTTACACCCGCTGCTGTCGCCAATGCCGTGACTGATGCGGGCTACGCGCCAGGCGTCGCGAAGCTCGCCCTGCGCGTGAGCGGCATGCAGGATGCCTCAGCGGTCAGCCGCATGGAAGCGGCCCTCCACGCCGTGCCGGGAGTCCTGCGCGCGAACGTCAACTTGGCGGCAGAGCGAATCCTCATCTCCTATCTGCCTGACGTGTCCGACGAGTCTGCGCTCAAAGAGTCAGTTGTCGCTGCCGGGTACACGGTGGCAGGTCAAGTACAAGAGCCGGCTGCGTCTCAGGGGGAGGCCGGGACTGGGACCGCTAGCGCAGAGCAACGCCGTATGCGCGTTCAACTGAGCGTCTCTCTGGCTCTCTCGCTTGCGATCCTGCTTGGCAGTATGGGTGGGCAGATCCTGCCTTTTGTGCGGGGCTCCGTGATAGAGAATCCGTTTGTGCTCTGGGCGCTGGCGACGCCGGTGCAGTTCTGGGCAGGCTGGCGTTTCTACCGCGGCGCGTGGGCCACATTGAGGCACCTCAACTTCGACATGAATTCACTGATCGTCACTGGTACCAGCGCGGCCTACTTCTACAGCGTAGCGGCAGTGCTGACCCCTGAGCTTCTTGCCGGTCAAGCGGTGAGTGGTGAGGTCCCACTCTACTTTGATACAGCGGCGGTGATCATTACGCTCATTCTGCTGGGGCGCTACCTCGAGGGGCGCGCGAAGCACCACACGGCTGCCGCCATCCGCGCATTGATGGATTGGCGGCCCCAGACAGCGCACGTTGTCCGCGACGGGAGTTCTCGGGAAGTGCCGCTCGCGACGGTAGTGGTAGGCGACTCCGTCCAAGTGCGGCCGGGGGAGCGCGTACCCGTGGACGGCGTTGTCATCGAAGGTCAGAGCGCCGTCGATGAGTCCATGCTCACCGGCGAGAGTTTGCCGGTGGAAAAAGGGCCGGGCGCTGAGGTGGTTGGTGGCGCGCTGAATACCACGGGCGCTTTCACCTTCCGTGCGACCCGCATCGGAAAGGATACGGCGCTCGCGCGGATCGCGCGCATGATCCAGGAAGCCCAGGGCTCCAAGGCGCCGTTGCAGCGGCTGGCGGACCGCATTGCCGCCTATTTCGTGCCGGCGGTGTTCGCGGTTGCGTTGCTCGCCTTTCTCGTGTGGTATTTCGTCGGTCCAGAGCCGGCCTTCACGCGGGCGCTGCTGGCCTTTGTGGCGGTGCTCATCATCGCATGTCCGTGTGCGCTGGGACTGGCGACGCCGACGGCCGTTATGGTCGCCATGGGCGCCGGTGCGGCCAAGGGCGTGCTGGTGCGGGATGCGGAAGCGCTCGAGCGTCTCCACCAGGTGGCTACGGTGGTGCTCGATAAGACCGGTACGCTTACGCAAGGCAAGCCGGAAGTCACGGATGTGATTGCCGGCGGCTTGTCAGAAGCTGAAGTGCTGCGGCTTGCCGCGGCAGCGGAACAAGCCAGCGAGCATCCGTTAAGCCAAGCCGTAGTGCGGGCGGCAGTAGCAAGAGGACTTTCGCTCCCTGCGGTCACCGATTTCATTGCCGCGCCGGGCCGCGGCATTCGCGCCGCAGTGGCAGGCAATTTGGTGAGAATAGGCAATCGAGCCTATATGGATGAGAGCGGCGTCGATCCAGCAGAGCTCGCTGCCGTCGCGGCGCGCGCACAAGCACTAAACGATCAGGGTAAGACTGCTTTATTCGTGGCTGTGGATGGCGCTGTGGCCGGTGTGATTGGGGTGGCTGATACCCTCAAGGCAGGCGCTGCGGCGGCGGTAGAATCGCTGCGGGCACGGGGACTCGCGGTGGTAATGCTCACTGGCGACGCGGAGCGCGCGGCAAAGACGATTGCCAGTCAGGTCGGGATTAAGGATGTCTCGGCTGAGGTCATGCCGGGACAGAAGGCGGCGGCGATCCAGCAACGCCAAGAGGCAGGAGAAGTCGTCGCCATGGTTGGGGACGGCATCAACGATGCGCCGGCGCTGGCCCGTGCGGACGTCGGCATCGCGCTGGGGGCCGGCGCGGACGTGGCGTTGGAGGCAGCAGACATAACGCTCGTCGGCAATGACCTCGGCGCCCTCGCGACTGCATTCGCGCTCTCCCGCGCGACACGCCGGACTATCAGGCAGAATCTCGGTTGGGCGTTTGGCTATAACGTGCTGCTCATCCCGGTTGCGGCGGGCGTGTTATATCCCTTCCTCGGCACGATGTTGAATCCGATGCTGGCCGCGGCGGCAATGGCGTTTTCTTCGGTCTCGGTGGTCACGAATTCCCTCCGTCTGCGGCGGTTCTGAGGCGAAACTCGCAAGAGCCGGTGCTGTGATGCGCAAGTAAAGTCAGGAAGCAAGGGTCTCGTGAGGTCGTTGCTCTGCGCCAATCGCACTGTGTGTGCGACCGTTTTTTTGCATACAGCGGGGAGCATAGAATCTTTGCCTTTGGTTTGAATCTGCATCACCACCAAAAGGAAGACCGGCTCCCACAGTTATTGACAAATCTTAGTCAGCGGGGTCACTTGGCCGAAATTCAGTTGCAACGACCGTCATTCCGGCGGAATCCAGAGAGCTGGCTATTGGGAGCGCCGGAGGATTACGCAACATTCTTTCTCTGCCGTGCGCGTGGCACAGCGATCGCGCCCCGCTGCAAGAGGCGGGGGACAAGCCCCCGCGCTATGATCTTGCGGGGTCTCGAAGCTTGACGAGAGAGGACCTATCTGCATTGTCCGTGATAGAGAGAGAAGGTCCGCGTGAGTCGCGTGAAGACGTGAGTCGCGCGAAGAATTGCGTAGAATGAAAACACAGCAAGGTGGATTGCGCTACGCCTCTCGCAATGAGGCAGGAGCAAACCCACGTCTAAGACAACACACAAGGGAGCACCATCATGGCGAAATGCGCAACGTGCAACGAATCGGTAGACCCCGCCACGGCTGAGCACAAAGTCGAGTACCGGGGCACCATCTACTACTTCTGCTGCCGCCATTGCCTGGCTGCCTTCGAGCAAGAGCCGGCGCGGTTCGCGGAAGCATAGCGGCAAAGCGGAAAGCCCATACGAATCCCGGCCGGAGGGCAGTCCACTCGCTGGCCGCGCCCTGCGCTAGCTACGCCTCAAACGCACAGATCGAGGCTTTTTCCAGATTCTCAGGACTTTCTTATATTGTAATATTGGGCTGCTATACACTCTTTGTAACTCCCCCGTAAATTGCTTCTTTTACTTGCTATGCATGGAATTTCTGCGTCCTTCTGGACTGGGAATTCCTTTTCTGTTTTTGGCTTCAGTGGCGACCAGGCCCTGCTTAGTGCTTGACACACTCCATCACTGTGTAATGATGGATGCAATATCCGGCGCCGGGTGGGGTGAAAGACGTGGGGTTGAAGGCGCCCAAACAGCTTAAGCACTGCACTTTGGGGGAAAGGGGCAGAGCCATGCTTACGCGTCGATCATTACTCGCAGGCTCGGCGGCGCTCGCCGCCGGCTGCAGCACGGTGGGGACACCATCGTCTCCGCCCAGTGCGCCGCAAGCGACTGAGGTAAACGTCGCGGCGTTCACGCGGTACATTTCGCTCTGGGGCCCGACAGAATTGGGTACCCCGCTCGAAAAACCGGAGGACAAGTACCGAAAAGCGCTAGCCGTGCTCGAGGCAGACAAGGAGAGCCCGTATGGGCCGGCGCGCGGCGGATACCAGCTTGCGCTGCGTTTCTTTGAAGACAACTATTCGATTATGGAAGAGTCTCCCAAGTCGCAGGAAGACTTAGAAGCGGCCCAGGCAGCGGCGCTTGAGGCGGCGGCGGGCATTCTGGAGAACCTCGAAGCGGACCTTGTGACCGTGTGGCCGGAAGAAGCACGGTGGTGGGGCAGGAGCGGACTACTGCTGCCGCTAGACCGCTTCACCGGGCCGGAAAGCACCGAATTCAACCAAGAGTTCTATCCAAGCGTCCTCAATCAGTATCAGGTAGATGGCGCGCAGTACGCGCTGCCGGTCGGCGCAGCGCCACTCATGCTCTACTACGACGTGGAGCACTTTGCCGAACAAGGAATATCGCCGCCGGACGCGACCTGGGATTGGGACAACTTGGCGGAGAATGCAGTCAAGCTGACAGTTAACAATGAAGACGGCTCGGTGGCCCGCTGGGGGTTGGTGGCGCGCGGGGAGCGGCTCTTCTGGGCGCTGTGGCAGAACGAGGCGTCTCTGGTGGACATGGATACGCTGCAGTGCGGCTTGCAGGAACCGGCGGCGGTGGCAGCCCTGCAGTTTGTGCATGATCTCATGCACAAACACCGCGTCTCCCCGGTGGTAAACCTAAGGGACTTGTGGGACTACTTCATCTTAACGTCGCCGGCAATTACGCCGCCGGCCATGCTGTATGGCTATCCGCCGATGCATCTCAGTCAGAGAAACAGATTTCGGATGGCGCCGCTGCCGCGCGGCAAAGTGCACGCCACGCCGGTTCGCACCGCGTTTGGGCTTGGCATTGCTGCCCGAACGCAGCACGCGGAGGCGGCGTATACGGCGCTGCGGGGCTTTACGCGCGCCATGCAGGCGCAGGCGGTCGTACCCTCGAGCAGAGCAGCGGTTGCGCGATTGGCGGAGACTCGCCAGGACCTCCGCCCGGAAGAGGTGGCAGCGGTGCAGCACGCTATGGAACATGGGCGTGAGTGGCCGCAGCGGGGGCTGCCACTGCACGTCATGCATGAATTGACGGATAACCTGGGGCGCGGCGACGACGTGGCAACGGTGGTGAACGCCGCGTGCAGCACCATAGACGACTATCGGCAAACGGGCAAACTGCCGATGCCATGGGATTAGGACACGGCGCTGGGCCAATTGCCTTCGCCAGTGCTTGATCGACTTTGCTGGCAGACCGCAGCACGGGGGCTTGCCGCCCGCTTCATGTCGGAGAAGGTGAGCGCCAGTGTTTCTCGGCCCGCCATAGACATGCCGGCTCGCGCTAACCTCAGTATGCAGGAGTGTCGAGGCTGTAGCTCGCAATAAGTTGAAAGTATATCCCGCTACGGCCACTCCGGCCCGATCATGTCCAGCGGCGGGGTGGTGGTGGCGAGCAGGCGTTCGGTGAGCAAGCCGTGGTATTCGCGGATGCGAGCTTGGGCGGCCGGATCGTGGACGAGATTCCGGAACTCATGCGGGTCTTCCTGCAGGTCGTAAAGCTCGCCGCCGTTTTCCCGGCCCCAATACGCGTACTTGTAACGATTCGTGATGAGCGCCGTGCCGCGCGTAGAACGCGGGTTGCCGACGTAGTCGGACAGCGCTATGCCGGGCAGGTCTGTCTTGCCCTCGATAACCGGCCGCAGGCTGGTGGCGGCCATGGCTTCCGGGATGGGCACGCCGGCGTAGTCCAGGATTGTCGGCGCGATCTGGAAGGTTTCCGCCACGTCCTCCACCACCGGAATACGCGCGTGACCGGCCGGCGGGATAACGATGAGCGGCACTCGCGCCGACGGTTCCCAAAACGTGCCTTTGCCGCCGCGCGACCAATCTCCCATGTGGTCGCCGTGGTCGCTGGCGTAGATGATGAGCGTGTTGTCCAGCGTGCCGGCATCCGCCAACGTCTGCACCAACTGTCCCACCATGTCGTCGATCATGGTGCAGAGACCCCAGTATTTGGCAATGGCGTTGCGGATGATGCGGTCGTCCGGCTCCTTGGCAAAGCGTCCGCCGCCGTTCTGCAGGTTTTTTGGCTTGTCGCTGTCGTCGGCGAGGTACGTCACCGGCAGATCGACCTCCGCCGGATCGTACATGCTGGCGTAAGGCTCCGGCGGGTCCAGCGGGCCGTGCGGCCCGCAGATGCCGCACCAGGCGAAGAAGGGCCGATCACGGCTCTCGCGCATGAAACCGGCGGTGTTGTTCGTGATCCAGGTGTCGATGTAGTCTTCGTAGGGCAGCACATTCGTGATGGCCGTCATCTCTTTGTATTCGGGTTGGCGGCGCTGGGCGTAGATTTTCTCATAGCCGCCTGGGTGCCGTTCCTCCAGCCAGGCGGCGTAAAGCGGCCCCAGAGGACCCGGACCCAGATGGGTGCCGGAGGACTCTTTCCAACGCGAACCCTTGCCTTCCGTCAGACTCGTGAAGCGGAACCCTTTCGGCGGCCACATGTGAATCTTGCCGAAGGCGGCGGTATAATACCCCGCCACGTCATGGAGACGCTCCATGAAAGTCAATTCCGACGCGGGCAGGCCCGGCGTACGGTCGATGGGAATCGCCTGGAAGGTCACACCGTGCTGGTGGATGTAGCGTCCGGTCTGGAGGCAGGCCCGGGCCGGCGTGCAGATGGTGTTTTGTGTGTAAGGCCTAACAAAACGTGTGCCCTGAGCAGCCAGGGCATCGATGTGAGGGGTCTTGACCTTCTTGTTGCCATAGCAGCCGAGCGTATCCCAACGCTGCTGGTCGGTAGTAATAAGCAGTATGTTCGGAGCTTGCGCCATGAAACGCCTCCCGCTGGGGTACCCAAATAGAATGAGAGTATCATCTTGGTTGCCATTATAGACCGTGCTGTCACTTGGAGGTCTAACGAGATGACAGATAGCGAAACTGTCAGAGCCACAACCCGCAGGGAACCCAACCCAATTCATTGGCTGCAATTGCCACTGCGAGTTGCTGTTCTGAACGCCGAATTGGCAAACGGCGCCTTGCCGGCTTGGCGAGGTAACAGCAGCTCATTCGCATTGAAGTGGAAGGCAATCCGAGCGCTAACCTCACAGAATTGGAGAGTATTCACAGTTGCACGGATGCCCCTGAATGCAAGAATACACCGCTTGCTGGGATGCAGTTGGTGTGCTAGCATACGGGTACCCTCAGTTCTTGCCCACCCCGAGCCTAAGGACTTGCATGGCCTCCCCGCTTGAGCAACGCCAGTCGCGGCGCGCCCCAAAACGCAGGCTCTCATCCTCAGCTACCGCTGTGGGGACCCGCCTTGATCCCATTCTCACTTCCAAGAGGCTTGGCGCCGCAAACGTTACAAACTGGCCGTCACCGTCAGTAGCCGTGCGGCGCCCGCGGCCGCAACGCAAATCCAAGTCGGTGCGCACAATCTCACTGCGCCGGATCGTGCCTGCGTGGCTGGTACGCGCGGTAATTATGTTGGCCGCGATCGCCGCCAGTTGGCTCGCGCTGCTCTGGGTGATGGTCACCCAGGATCCTGCGCAAAGTTCTAGCAGGGTAATCTTTGTCGTTAGCGTTTTCATCGCCACGTTTGTGACAAGTTTACCGCTTATGCATCGCGTGTTTTCGTGGTTCGCGCCATCGCGGTTGCAGCAGGGCAATCCGGTGCTGGTAGCCGGTCATTCGTTTTTGCTGTCGAGCATTCTCGTAGCAAATCTGAGCTTGCTGTTGGTGGGGAGCTGGAACTTGACAATGTTTCTGCTCATTGCCGCGCTCGCCGCAGTGGTGGAATCGCTCTTCTTGGCACGCAAGTAAGCCGGTGCGAAAGATCTGTTCTGGATACTATGCTTGAGTCCGATGAACTCGCCCGCCTATACGATCTCGAATACGACGACTGGGACGAGGATGGCGCGTTCTGGCGGAATTTTGCCGCGCGCACGGACGGCCCGATAGTCGAATTGGGCTGCGGCACAGCCCGCGCGCTGGCACCCCTCGCGCAGCAGGGCTACAGTGTAATTGGCATCGATTCTTCGCAGGCGATGCTCAACCGGGCTGCAGAACGGTTTGCGGCGTATGACGTCTCCACTGAGAAGTTCCAGCTTCTGCACCAACAGATGGAAGCCGCCGCAGTGCCCGTGCAGGCGCGCCTCGTTTTCTCCGCGCTCAATGCCTTCGCTCACTTGGCGACCACGTTGCAGCAGACGCAGGCGCTCGCCGCCGCACACCGTTTGCTCCACCCGGAAGGGTTGCTCATCCTGGATCTCTTCAACCCACTGACGCAGGAGTATGACGTGCGCGACCGCATGGTGACATTGCGTAACGTCCTGGCGGACCCCCGAACCGGCGCGCCAATTCAGCAGTTCGAGGTGTGGGAAGTAGACCGCGAGACCCAAGTGGTGCGCACGACGTACCTCTATGATCATCTGCAGAACGACAGCTCAATCCGCCGGGTAGTGAGCGAGTTTCCGGTCCGTTACTCGTACCGCTACGAAATGGAGGCGCGGCTTGCGCAGTCCAACTTTGCGGTGGAGAATGTGTTTGGCGGCTATGAGGCCGATCCATTTACCGGCATCGAGGAAAAGATGATCTTCGTGGCGCGGCCGCAGCGGTAGAGTGTGCCTAAGTCTTGCGTCATTTCGCGCGCGCCGTAGCTCCCGCTGGAGTTCGCTCCTGCGCTGTTGGGAACGCGCAGTCTGAACATGCTATTCTGAGGGTGAGACTCGCCGCAGTCAGAGTTCTCTTCACTAAAGATCACACCGTATGGCAACATCACTGGAACGAAAGCCGGAGTGGATCCGCGTTCGCTGGAAAGAAGGCGACCAGTACCGCGAGCTCAAGCAGATCATGCGGGGTATGGACCTGCATACCGTCTGCGAGGAGGCGCGCTGCCCGAATATCAGCGAATGCTGGAATTCGCGCACGGCCACCTTCATGATCCTGGGCGATACCTGCACTCGCGCATGCAGCTTTTGTGCGGTGAAGAGCGGGCGTCCCGCCGGTCTCGACAAGATCGAACCCATCCGCGTGGCTTGGGCGGTGAAGCAGATGGGACTGCGCCACGCCGTGATTACGTCCGTCGCGCGCGACGACCTGGAAGACGGCGGCGCGCAAGTCTTTGCCGAAACTATCCGCAAAGTGCGGGAGCTGAACGAGGATTGCTCCATCGAAGTACTTATTCCCGATCTGGCGGGCAAACACGACGCGCTCAAAGAGGTGGTGGCCGCCAAGCCGGAAATCCTCAATCACAATGTGGAAACCGTGCCGCGTTTGCAGCGCCGCGTGCGCCCCAAGGCCCGCTACGAGCGCAGCCACTGGGTGCTGCGCACGGCCAAGCAACTCGACCCGGACATCCTCACCAAGTCCGGTATTATGCTGGGTCTGGGCGAGACCTGGGACGAAATCCTCCAGACGCTCACCGACATGGCCGCGACCGGTGTGGATATCTTCACCATCGGCCAATACCTCCGCCCCTCCAAGAAGCACCAGAAGCTGGAACGCTATTACCGCCCTGAAGAATTCGACGAACTCAAAGAGATCGGCGAGTCTCTTGGCATCCGCCACGTCGAATCCGGCCCCCTCGTCCGCTCCTCCTACCACGCCCGCGATCAGGTGGATACGCTGCAGAATAAGCTAGTGTAATCAGGCTTGCACCCGATGTCATTCCTGAATGCGTTGCGCATTTCGCTGCTAAAATCCTCCCCCCACTTTACAGTATTGACAATTAATGTCATTCCGAGCGGAGCGAGGAATCTAGGATTACCCAAACACAGGATTCCACGTAGCTGCGGCCTCCCGTATCACGACTCATTCGTAGCGCGGAGTGGATGGATTCTCTAGACTCACAAACGAAGTGCAACACTTTGCTAAGGTGTTGCCATGGGAAAGAGATACACGCATTTTACCATTGAAGAGCGGTGTGAAGTGGCCAGACTTCTCGCCGCGGGGCAGTCGCAGCGGAAAATTGCTACAGCTCTGGATCGCGCGCCATCGACCATTACGCGGGAGGTAATACGCAATGGGTCCGGGAAGCAGGGGTATCAGGCGAGATATGCCCAGGAACAGGCGTTGGCGCGGCGTTGGGGCGGCGGCAAGCTGGAGCGAGATGCTGCCTTGCGGGAGGCGGTGCTGGGATACTTGCGAGCTGGCTGGTCGCCGGAGCAGGTATCCGGACGCTTGGCGCGGGACGCCAGCGGCCCGGTCATCTCCCACGAGACCATCTATCGCTTTATCTACGCGCAAATGGCACGCACCAAGGACTACACGTGGCGGCACTACCTGCCGCGGGGCAAGTCCAAACGCGGCTGGCGGGGGCGCAGAGGCGGCAGTCCGGCCTCGTTCATTGCCCAGCGCCGACCGCTGGCAGAACGGCCCCAGACGGCGGCAGACCGCCAATCCCCCGGTCATTGGGAGGTGGACCTGATGCTCTTTCGCACCTACGGCCAAGCCGTCTTGACCTTGCACGAGCGCCACTCGCGCTTGCTCATCGCCACGCGACCGCCCGGCAAGGCCGCCGAACCTATCGCCACTGCCATGCACGACCTGTTCGCTTCCTTGCCTCCAGAGTGGCGTCAAACCGCCACCTTCGACAACGGCACCGAGTTCGCGCGCCACTACCGCCTCCATGACCTGGGGATGCAGACCTTCTTCTGCGACACCCACTCTCCCTGGCAGAAAGGCGGCATCGAAAATGCTATCGGGCGCCTGCGGCGCGGGCTGCCGCGCAAGACCGATCTGGCGACCGTAACCGAGGAACGCTTTGCGCAACTCGTGCAGGCCTACAACCACACCCCGCGCAAGTGTCTTGACTACCAAACGCCAGCAGAAGTATTCATGAACCAAGTGTTGCACTTGAAATGTGAGTCCACCTTCCCGCGTGCGCGGGAATGACGGATTGATTCTCGCCTTGCTCCGTGTAGAGCGGGGGCTTGTCCCCGCTCTTGTGTTCACAAGCTTGAATACTAGACAGAAGGGTTCATACCCTGGGCCAAGCATTAATCACTCTGTGTGCGGAGGTGTCTAGTCGACCTATGAGTGACCCCATCGCAGCTCAGACCGGATACTCTATGGCTTTTGCTCACACGAGGAAAACCGGAAGGCAAGCATGACGGAATGGTTTGAGGACGAATCGCTCTGGATTGAGACGTATCCGTACATGTTCTCTCCCTCGCGCATCGCTGCCGCTGAGGAGGAAGTCGAGCCGCTACTGAGGCTGGTTGGGATAGAACCGCAGTCAATCCTCGATCTCTGCTGCGGGCCGGGACGCTTTGCAATCCCCCTGGCCCGGCGCGGCTATCGCGTCACCGGCGTGGATAGGACGGCGTTCTTTCTCGACAAGGCCAGGGAGAGGGCAGCCGCGGCAAACGTGGAGGTTGAGTGGGTACAAGAGGATATGCGCACATTTGCGCGGCCCTGCGCTTTCGATCTCGCCCTGAGCATGTTCACGTCGTTCGGCTACTTTGAAGACAAAGATGAAGACCTGAGGGTATTGCAAAATGCCTTTGAGAGTTTGCGGCCGGGCGGCGCGCTGGTCATGGACGTGGTCGGGAAGGAGCGGCTCGCACGGTCGTTCCAACCCACAAGCTCCAGGAAATATGCCGACGGCTCCGTGGTGATCGACCGCCGCGAGGTCTTGGATGACTGGACACGCATCCGCATGGAATGGACAATCATCCGGGGCAACGACGTGCGCGTTTACACGGTCCACCATACGGTCTACTCCGGCCAGGAACTCAAGGACCGCTTCACTGCTGCCGGCTTTGCGGACGTGAAGCTCTACGGCAGCATTGACGGCGCACCTTACGGCCTGGAGGCCGACCGCTTGATTGTGGTTGGGCGTAAGCTTGCTCCGTGAACTGCGAATTGCGCTGCAGATATTGAGGCAGGGCGAATGCGGTCTTGCGTGACGGGAGTGTCTGATTTCAGCTCCCTTGGTCCCGCTCTTGCATATACCGTGCGATAATGAATGGGAGAATTGTCTTGTCACGCAAATTGGCAATATTCTGGAGGGCAGTGGAAAGCTCTCCGCAGAAAATCGCTTCCCGGTGCGCATCGAGTGGTGGCAATTACGGACAGGGATTACCAAATTGGCAAAGCAACTTCAGGCCACACCACAGATTCCGGTACCCCGAGAGCAGATAGCTGCGGTCTGTCAGCGGTATCACATTCGTACGCTGGCGCTGTTCGGCTCTGTGATGCGTGAGGACTTTGCGGCCGATAGCGATGTTGACGTGCTCGTGGAGTTCGAGCCGGGGCGGACGCCGGGGTTTTTCACCCTTGCGCGCATTGCGCGCGAGCTTTCACCGCTTCTTGGCGGGCGTGAGATAGACATACGCACTCCTAACGGACTCTCCCCGTATTTTCGGGATGAGGTTGTCACTTCGGCATATCCGGTCTATGAAGGTTCGTGACCGCGTGCGGCTCCAGCACATGTTGGAAGCTGCACAGGAGGCCCTCACATTTGCTGATGGCAAGACTCGCGCCGATTTAGAGTCAGATCGCATGTTAGCGAATGCCCTTGTGGAGTGTCTGCGTGTTGCCGGTGAGGCGGCGCGACAAGTCTCCTCAGAAACCCGCCAAGAACACCCAGATATCCCATGGCGAGATGTCATTGGTATGCGCAACCAACTGGTGCATGAGTACTTCAAAATCGACTATGACGTCGTTTGGCAGACGGTGAAAGAGGACTTGCCCTCGCTGGTCGAGGCGCTGGAGCAACAAGACTTGTGACAACAGGGCAACTACACAGTTGCGCATTGGTAGACTTGGGCAGGGTGCCGTATCCCGCTGCATGGGAGTTGCAACGGCGTTTGGTAGAGGCACGGCATGCGGGCACGATTCCGGATGTTCTGCTGCTGCTGGAGCACCCTCACACCTACACGATAGGTCGCCGTGGGAGTGAGAGCGAGGAGGTGCTTGCTTCACCGGAGCACTTGGAGTCGCTGGGGGCGACGGTGGTGGCGGTGGATCGCGGGGGGCTGGCGACGTACCACGGGCCGGGGCAATTGGTGGGATATCCCATCCTCGACCTGCGGCCGCGCGACCGTGAAGTGCGCCGATACCTGCGGGATCTCGAACAGGCGCTCATCAATGCGCTGCGGGAGTGCGGCATACCGGCGGGGCGTGTTGCGGGGAAGACGGGCGTGTGGGTGGCTGACCGCAAGATCGCCTCCATCGGCGTGCGCTTCAGCCGCTGGATCACCAGCCATGGTTTTGCCCTAAACGTCACCACCGATCTCAGCTACTTCTCCAACATTGTGCCCTGCGGCATGCCGGCGGTTGAGATGACGTCTGCTTCGCAGGAGTCGTCTGCTTCGCAGGAGACGTCTGCTTTGCAGGAGACGTCTGCTTCGCAAGAGGCTTCTGGGATACATGTAGCCGGTACCGTGGACATGTCGTTCATCCGCGCGCGGGTGGCGCACCACCTGGCACAAGTTTTCGCCCTCCACTACCTTGATGCACCTCCGCCCACGCTTGAGGAAATTCTTGACGGGGCAGGCGCAGATAGAGCGGATGTATTCGGGTAACCTACCGCAGCTACATGCCTCGTTTCGTCGTCCCGGCGGTAGCATATGCGGAAGCCAGAACCTCAAGCGTCAATATGGATTCTATTCTTCGCCAAGCTCAGCACAGGCAAGCCCGCCACGCGCGTGATGATCTTTCACCACGAACCGGTTGGTCGCCCATCACGAATGGGATAATCGTTCGCCGCGAACGGGATTGCCACGCACCGCGCACGGAATCTCCTCTTTCCACGCACAGCGGACCCGGTGGTCCCAATAGCCTCTAGCCGCGCTCGATTCCCCGGTTAACTTGCTCGCAGCCAAGTGGACGGGTACACTTGCGCACAATGTAACCCCTTCACCGACCTATCAAGCGCAGCGCATGGCAACCACGGCCCGGTCGTCCGGAAATGTCTATGCCCTTACCTGGGTTGCGATGGCCGCCTTTTTTGTCATCCTCTTCTTTAATGTTGGCGCTGCCAATCCGCCGCGGGCGCAATTGCCGGTCTACGTGGAGAGCGAGTTGGCCGGGGCGCCAATCGTCACCTCCATCGTGCAGTCCACGTTTCACGTCGTCTTTGGGGTGATGCTATTGGTTGGCGGTTTTCTGGCAGACCGGTTTCGTCCCAAGCGGACGTTTGTCATCGGCTTGCTCACGCCTGCGGTTGCCGGTTTCTTGCTGATCGCGCAGGAGGTCTGGCAGCTCGTGCTCGTAGCGGCGCTCACCGGCACTTTCTTTGCGCTGCACGCGGCCGGCAGTCGTGCCTATCTCGTGCTGGCGGTGCCGCTCAAGCGCATGGGACTGCTCGGCAACCTGTATGAGCTCGGGTTTACGTTGGGGGCAGCTCTCGGCAACGCCGCCGTTGGCATAATCGCCGCAAGGTCGGGCTTTCCGCTCGCCGGCATAATTATCGTAGCTTTGGGCTTCCTCACGGCTCTTGGCGCGCAGCTTTGGTTGCCATCGGTTACGCCAAAGGTTGTGAGCGCCGAGCCCATCACTCTGGGGAGCTATTGGCAGATGGTACAGCGCCGCTCAGTGCAACTCTTGCTTCTGTTACGCGGCTTGCCGACAATCTATTGGGCCACCGGGCAACTGGTAATTGGCATCCAACTCCTGCGCTTGACGGGTTCTCCCGTTGCGCCGGCGCTCTTCTACGCGGTGAGCCTGCTGGCAATCGGCACCACCATGATGCCGGTGGGCTGGGCCGCCGACCGGTGGGGCAGCGGCCTGCCGGTTCTCGCGTCTACGGTGCTTGTAATCATCGGATCGGTATTGGCGGCCATTTTCGTTAACGATGTCTGGGGGCTTGTCTGTGGGGCTTTCGTCGGGCACTTGGGCGCGTGGTGGCTCTCCGGCCTCTTTCCGCTCCTCGTCGCCGAAAGCGGCGCGCACGATGAACAGGGCCGCCTCGTCGCCGTCACGGAGATGGCTTGGAACATTGGCGCGGTGGTGGGCGCTTTGGGCGCCGGCGCGCTCTTGACCGTCCACCTGAGCGCGCCGTTCCTGGTGGCGGCGTGGCTCAACATTCCCACGCTCTTAATCGCTATGCTCGTTGCGAGCGGCGGTCACCGGCTGGTGTCCGGCAAGCCTGTGGCGGCACTCGAAACCGGCTAGAATACACAATACGAGCAGGAGGTAGGAACAGCGAATGGTTGCAGACTTGCGCGCGCGCATGGGCCGGTTCGCCTCGTGGCGATCAGTCTTGATAATGTTCGGCTTCTTGTTCGTGAACTTTGTCTTCATGAGTCCGGCGCACGGCCTCATGCCGGTTTTTGTGGAAAAAGTCCTCGAGCGCCCGCCCTTCTTCACCTCGATTGTCGTCTCGCTCCACACGGCGGTCTACGGCGCCATGCTGCTCGTCGGCGGCGTGTCGGCCGACCGTCTGGGCGCGAAGTGGACGCTGGTGTTGGGATTCTGCGGGGCGATCGCCGTGGGTCTCATGTTGAGCTTGCAGTCATCTCTAATGCTGCTCCTAATTGCGCCGGTGTACGGCCTGCTCTTCTCATTCGCCACCATCGGCAGCCGCACCTACCTCGCACGCGCCCTCCCTTTGGTGCAGATGGGGATCGGCGGGGCGGTGTATTTCTTGTGCCTAACGGTATCCTTGGCGGTGGGCAGCGCCTTTGGCGGTACGATTGCAGATACGTGGGGCTTTGGCGCACTGGGGTTGATTGCCATCGTATCCGGTCTGGTGATCGTGCCGATCGCGGCATGGTTGCTGCCTTCAGTTGAATCCGATCGCGAAGAACCGGACACTGATGAAAGTGCAGAAGAGCGGAGGGCTGCGTTTTCGGACTACCTTGGGCTTCTGCGCGACCCGAGAATTCTCTCCCTGTGCGGACTGCGCTTTTGCGCTACTTATTTCTACGGCACCATGAACCTGCTGCTGGTGCTGCAGCTCTTCCGGCTCACGGATTCGGTTACGTTTGTGGGTCTCTACGCCAGTGCCATTCTCTTCATCATCAGTCCAACCCAGCTCGTCATCGGCTGGGCGGCGGACAAGCATGGTCGAAGTGGGCCGGTGCGCTTGGCGGCGGTGCTCGTGCTGGGCGGCGCAGTACTTACCACGCTGCTCATCAATAACCTATGGGGTTTGGCCGCCAGCGGCTTGCTGGCGAATATGGGCCTTTGGTGGTTTTCCGGTCTCTACCCGAAACTCGTGGCGGAAGCCGGCTCAGGGGAAGAACAGGGCCGCCTCATCGCCATAACGGAGTTCTTCTGGGCCTTGGGTATCCTGGCCGGTACGCTTATCTCCGGGGCGTTGGCATCGGTCTTCCTGCAACTGCCGTTCATCGTGTGCGTAGGCGTTACGATTCCTATGTTCCTCCTGGCGATATTGGTGGCACGAGGCTACCATCGTGCGCCTGATAGCAAGACTGCTGCGGCAGGTTGATGAGACTTGCAGAAGCTGCGGCACGCGCCCGGCATCCAAGAGAAACTTACCCTCACCCTAACCCTCTCCCGCCGGAGACCGTTGCGTAACTTCAGCCAACGGCGCAAGAATTACTCCCTCTCCCTCGAGGGAGAGGGCCGGGGTGAGGGGAATTCCTTGCGGGCCGAGCGTGACTAATCGGATCGGCAGGGCCTAGCGAGAGCCTCCCTACGTGCCCAGGAAGCCCTCGTTGTACAGGACCGACTGGTAGCCGTGTTCAGTCGCCCAGCGGATGGCCGCCTCGGTTTTGGCGGGCACGTTGGGCTGGTAGTGCGGCAGCTCTTTGCGGAAGTACTGTTCGTGGACCATTAGCTCCATGACCTCGCTGCGGTGGGGGTCCCGGCCAACCGAATCCAGATGAGCCGTTACTGCTTCCGGCGTCTTGTGCGAGTTAATGACCTGGTCGTGGGTGACGAACAGAATGTCCTCGCTGTAGTCCATCCAATAGTCGTGGCTGTGCAGGTACGCGGTGGTGGCGGCGTCCAGGTAGTAGTTCACGCGCAGGTCGGGAGCGGGAATGAAGTAGCCTGCCAGGCCCCAGATGCCCTCCTGGCGCAGCGCGCGGCAGCCCAGGCGGGTGCCCTCGCCCCAGTGAATTGTTGTAAAGAGCGACCAGCTCTCCTCACCCGCAAAGCGCAGCGTCTCATCGCGCACCAGCCGGTAGTCCGTCAGAATCTTCTCTGCCGACGCTTCCTTATACGGATCGCGCGGATGGTCGGCGCGGGCATGGAACGAGAGCTGGAGCCAGTCGGCGTTGTCGCGCCACTCCGACTTGTACGTGTCCGGCATCTGCCGCAGGTCGAAGTCCTCGTAGGCGTAGTAGATGTTGATGTGGGTCTTGGTGCCGTAGCGGTCGCGCAGGTCGCGCATGAACCCCAGGTAGAAATTGTCGAAGAGCGACTTTGGCCGCTCCATGGCGATATCGCGCAGGAACAACACGTCGTCATCCAGCGAGAAGCGGTAGCGCGGGAACGAACGTTGGTCCCAGAGCACCGTGACGGCATGGGTGAGCGTCTCGCCGCCGCGTTCCGCCACGGCCGTGAGCACCGTTTGGTGGGCGACCAGGGTAAAGTCCGCCGTGAACGTGGCGCCGACTATGGTGGCCGTCACGCCGTTCACGGTCACCGTATCGGCCTCGCTCACCACGCCCTGCACCGTGATGTGCAATCCGTCGTCGTCCTGCCGCCCGTCATGCCGATTGAGGATCGCGCCATGTATCGGCGCGGTAATTTGCACCTGCATGGGGAAAGATTTCCTCCTCCGCTGCGCTATTTGGGATACCGTATACTAGCATAGACAAGCGGTGACATGCAGGCTAGGTACTTGCCTATTGGCAGACCAGACAATGAACATGAACGTGAAACGATAAACTCAAGCTGCCGGTTGAAATACAATCAAAGCGAGGCTTCGTCTAGGTGCGTCCTAAACGCTTTTTGGCGATGCGGCGAACTGCGCGTTCGCCGCTTTTGCATATGGTGTGCAAAATGGTCCGAGTGTGCATCTTCGTCGATGGAGAGAACTTTCGGCACGTGCTCGGCGGTCTATTCGAGAGCGGATTTCAAAGCGAAGATTTCTTTACAAAGCGAGCCGACTGGACTGCGTTGTCTAATTAAGTCGCTCCGAGAGCAGAGTGATTGCGCAGCCCTCTAATACGCCGCCATGATGATCTGCATCCCCGCGCGCAGGCGCACTCGCCAGTGGTCTTCGAGCGATTGGCTCCACTCCGGATCGAGGACTTTGACCGTCTGGCAGATGCTATCCAGCCAGAGCTCGTAGAGTTTAGGCGCGATGTTGCGGCCGGCGCGGCTGTGGACAGCGCCAAGTTTGTCCAATAGACCGCGCATCTCCGGGTTGGAGACGTCGTGCGTCACCATCAAGAAAACGGAGTCGCGCAGCAGCTTACGTTGGCGGCCAAACTCCGTCTGGGCAAAGAACGGCGCAATCGCGGGCGAGGCATTTATGAAGGTAGTGTAGAATGCCTCGGCGAAGTCGCCGGCGGCCTCGCAGCGCGCGAAGCTCTGCCGCACTTCCTCCTCGGCAAAGCTGCCCGGCGTACGCATGGTGGCGTCGTCTTCCAGCTTTCTGAAGAAGTCGATGCGGCAGCGGATCGGGCCTGTGACACGCAATCTGTGCGGTGCCTCCGGCTGAATGATCACGTGGTCCGGCGCCGTAACTTCGCTCTCCTCACCGGACGCAATGTCCACAAAACGCACGGTGCCCTCGAATACGTGCAGTACGCCCCAGTGTCCGGGTCCCAATGCGTGCTCCTTTTGTAGAGCAGTGGGAATGGTGTCATTTGTGAATTCTAATGAACTGCCGGCGGGAACAAGCCCTACAGGTAGTCTTTCGGTTGGCATTGTCGGATTCCTTCCCCTGTGTGAGGTGTAACATTTGCATGCCCTCAGAGACCTAATGCTATACTCGTCATTCCGGTGATTAGCCTGCCTTGTGCTTGATACGGGGCTGAAATCCAGAGCTGCGTGGGCAGGCCCCGAATACTTGCCGTCTGACCCTCGCTTCACACCGGCCCAACCCTTCCTTTTCACAAGGCAGGATCCTGCCAGCGATCAAACCGAGGTACTTTGCTTGCCGGCAACCGCCGCCCACCTTGGGCAAGCACGTTGGACAGTAGGCACGGCCGCCGCTCATTAGGCGCCACTTGTGATCAGACACGGTATGGTTAATTGTACTGCTTGTTGACGTGGGTTTGCTCAGGTTGGGTCTGGGAAATATGGCGGTTGACGAGGCTGCGGGGCTGTGTTAAGATATTCGTGTCTGAGGTGTGGGCAGAAGGCGGTAGCGCCGGAAGCCTGCGTCAATTAACAAGTGAATAACCGGTGCCTTATCAAGAGAGGTGGAGGGAAACGGCCCTGTGAAGCCCGGCATCCCGGTGGACGACGTCTAGTCCACGCCAGGGTGCCAATTCCGGCCCCATACGCATTGGGGCAAGATAAGGGGATATATTGCGATATACGACCCCTCTCTATAAGGAAAGAGAAAGGGGTTGTTTTTATTTAATGGATACATTGCTGAAAGATAAATACAATCGGCCAGCCGCACTGCAAGTGTTGCCTGGAGCGCGCTTGCCGGTTGTGCAGGTCGCACTGCACGGAAAAGAGCGGCTTGGCGGAGTCCGGCGCGTGCTGACGACCGACGCCGGCGGATTGCCGCGTATGCCCCGTTGCGGGCACTTTCTTTGCGCACATCTTCTTTGAAAATCAACTGTGCCCGGCTTTACGGCCCGCAGCCAAGCCGCAGACCCTCACCCCGACCCTCTCCCAGCGGGAGAGGGGCAAGAGTAGGGCATCACGGGTGAGGGAGCAAGAGAATGGCAATACGGAAGCGGGAGCAAGAAAGTGGCAAGACGGGAAGGATTCTGCGGCAATGGAAGTTGCGGCACCCAAAATATCAATGCCGGGAATTGGCAAAGCGAAGCACTAATCACAGCAAGAGAGACTCCGGATCATGAACAATGTGGAGAGAATACGAGGACTGAAGTGTCGGGAGTGCGGGGAGCGCTATCCCGTGCAGCCGACACATGTCTGTTCCTTTTGTTTTGGCCCGTTGGAAGTCGAGTACGACTACGACGCCATACGCGAAACAACCAGCCGCGAAAAGATCGCCCAAGGGCCGGTTTCGCTGTGGCGCTATAAGGACCTGCTGCCCGTGGAGCAGGGTGAAGACCTGAACTGGCGGGTGGGCTTCACGCCCTTGCAGCCCGCCCCCAACTTGGGCAAGGCCCTGGGCCTGAAGGAACTCTACGTCAAGAACGATAGCGTCAACCCGACCTTTTCTTTCAAGGACCGGGTGGTCTCGGTGGCCGTCGCCAAGGCGAAAGAGTTTGGGTTCGACACGTTTGCCTGCGCTTCCACCGGCAACCTGGCGAGCGCGACTGCGGCCGCCGGTGTGCGCAACGGCCTGCGCACGTACGTCTTCCTGCCCCATACGGTCGAGCACGGCAAGGTGGTGAATGCGGCGGTGTACGGCGCGACGCTGGTCTCCGTGGAGGGCACCTACGATGAACTGAACCGCCTCTGCAGCGAGCTTGCCGACCGCTATTCCTGGGCCTTTGTGAACATCAACATACGGCCCTTCTATTCGGAAGGCTCGAAGACGCTGGCCTTTGAGGTGGTGGAGCAATTGGGTTGGCGCGCGCCGGACCACATCGTGGCGCCCATCGCCTCCGGCTCGCTCTATACCAAGGTCTACAAGGGGCTAAACGAGCTGTACAGGGTAGGTCTGCTCGAAGGCACGCCGCATACGCGCATTTCCGGCGCCCAGGGCGAGGGGTGCAGTCCGGTGGCGCAGGCTTACGCCGCCAATACCACCGCCATCCGGCCCGTGAAAATGCCGACCACCATTGCCCATTCGCTGGCGATCGGCAATCCCGCCGACGGCTACTACGCCGTGAAAATCGCGCAGGATACCGGCGGCGTCATCGAGTCTGTCACCGACGATGAGGTGGTGGAAGCAATTCAACTGCTGGCATCGACGGAAGGCGTCTTTACCGAACCCGCAGGCGGCGTGACGATTGCGACACTCAAGAAATTGGCCGAGAGCGGCCAGATCGCGCCGGACGAGGTCACGGTGGCATATGTTACGGGCAACGGCCTCAAGGCGCAGGAGGCGGTCTCCGACCAACTCGACTTGACGATTCAGGTTGCCCCGCACGTAGAATCATTCGAAGCAGCAATTCAAGGTCTGGAACGCGCGCCGGTAACGGTGTGAGCTCTTAGGAAGGAAGAGACGAAACAATGGCAAATGCGGTTAAAATTCCCACGCCGCTCCGTCCCCTGGCCGGCGGCAAGGCTGAGGTTACGGTGGAGGGCGCAAACACGATTGAAGAACTGATTACCAAGTTGGACGAGGCCCACGAGGGGTTCAAAGCCCGCATGTGCGACGAGGACGGCGAACTGCGCCGCTTCATCAACATTTACGTGCATGGTGAGGACATCCGCTTCATCGATGGCCTGGCAACAGCGCTCAGCGACGGCGATGACGTCTCCATCGTGCCGGCCGTCTCCGGCGGCGCGGTCTAAATTCCATGTGACCCATTCGTTTTCTCTAAGTAGGGCCCAAGGCGGCGGGTGACGAGGTGTTGCGCGCCGCCGCTGCTATTCATTGGCGCTTTCCACCCAACGTAGGGTTGATCGGAAGAATAGGCGCTTTGGGAGGAGCGGAGGGCAAGCCCCCGCGCTACGTTTTTTCCTTTGAACGCGGTAGGGGCACGACATGTCGTGCCCCTACGTCATTACGTCCTTGTCTACTGAGGTGGCACCAAACGGTATATAATCTCCAGAAAGCAGCCCCCACCCCCGGAAACACATTGAACACAAGGAGACACCGATGCCGAGTAAAGTGGCAGCGCAGATGTACACCGTACGGGACCACACCAAGACGCGCAAGGACTTGGCCGATTCTCTGCGGAAGATTAGCAAGATAGGTTACGAGGCGGCGCAGTTCTCTGCCGTGGGCGCGCTGGAGAACACTGACCCCGAAGTAACGGTGCAGGAAGCGAAACAGATGCTCGACGACAACGGCATTCGCTGTATCGCCACGCACCGCAGTTGGGACGACTTGGCAAACAACACCCAAGCCGAAATTGACTTTCACGGCGTGCTGGACTGCAACTACGTCGCCATCGGCGGCATTCCCCAGCCCTACCGCAGCCAGGGCGAGCAGGGCTATCGCAATTTTCTCGCAGAAGCGCAGCCGGTGATCCAGAAGCTCAAGGCGGCCGGCTTGACCTTCGGCTATCACAATCACGCCCATGAGTTCGAACGCATCGCGCCCGGCCCCAAGACCCTGATCGACATTTTCATCGAGGAAGGCGGGCCGGACTTCACGCTGGAGTTCGATGTCTACTGGGTCGCGCACGCCGGAGCGAATCCGGCAAAGCTGCTCGCGCAGGCGTCCGGGCGGGTGCCGGTAATCCACGCCAAAGACAAGGAAGTGGACGCCGACGAAGGTCCGGTCATGTGTCCGGTCGGGGAGGGCAATCTGGACTGGGACGGCATCATCGCCGCCGGTGATAAGGCAGGCGTAGAGTGGTACGCCGTGGAGCAGGACACGTGCCGCCGTGATGCCTTTGACTGTTTGCGGTCAAGCTTGGAGTTTCTTACGTCAAAAGGCGTATAGGAAAGCCGCGGGCCGGCGGGGAGTTGTGGAGGTGTTGCGTAAAGTCGGGCTTTACTCGGAGGCGCTCAGCCAAGGGATTTCCGTTCGTGGTGAGCATGTCGAACCACATTTGGAGGCGAAAAGCTCACAGAGAAGCTATTCATAAAGTCCCAGGCTGTTAGGATCCACCAGAAATACGAATAGCCGTTCGTCCTGAGCGTGCCTGTCCTGAGCTAGCCGCAGGGTCGAAGGATGAACGGCTACTGGTCACTGGCCTTTAGGTCACCTGCCTACGGGGGATCTGTCAGACCCGCACGTAGCGGCCGGCGTCGACTACAAAGGCGACGCCGCGATTGTTGCCGGTCTGGCCCTTACCCGTGAGCGGCTGGCCGCTCACGTTCTCGCGGATTACCTCAAGGGTTTCATCCACTTGGCCGGCCGGCACGCCGACTAGCAGGGTCACGTTGCCCCGGCGCAGCACGCCTCCGGCCGTATTGATGCGCGTATTGCCGATGCGCCGCTTCACGAGTTCGTCCACGATGGTGTTGGCGTCATCGTTGCGAATCACGGCAATGATGAGTTTGTCTACATCTGGTTGTTGCGGTTGCTGTTGCATTCCATACCTCCCGTTGCTGACCAACGGCAACGGCTACACTGCCCTTTGCTGAGCGCACACCTCTTCGTGCACACGCTAAGAAACCGCTTTGCGGATGGTTTGGAGTAAGCAATGGAGAACGACACAGCAAAGCGACGTCCTTGTCTCACTGCTTGGTCGGGGCGGGCGGATTTGAACCGCCGGCCTCAGCGTCCCGAACGCTGCGCTCTACCAGGCTGAGCCACGCCCCGCTTACGTGCTAATTCTAGCAGGTATGCGGCCTCTCCTCAATAGCCGTGGAAGTAGAGACCGCATTTCACACCGCTCTTGGATCTCTTCAGCACGGAGCATCCCTTTGTCCGCCTTGCCGCAGCTTACCCAATGATGGGTGACCACTAAGCGCGCTCACAAGCACGTACGTGCCATACTTTCCAGTATGATAGGTGCGTACACGGTAGCAGTAACAAGGAGCAGGCCGGTGAAAGCGGACTTTCTCGAGCGTCTTGCGCAGGGGCCGCTGCTGGGCGACGGCGCGTATTACCTTGAACTGGAACGCCGGGTGATTGGCAGCTATGCCTCCCACATTCCGATGGCGGTATTGGACTATCCCGAAGCGGTGTTGGAAATGCACCATGAGTTTGCCCGAGCGGGGGCCGAGCTTCTGCAGGCCATGTCCTGGGGCGTGCGACCCTTTGGCAGAGAAGCTGAATTGCACAAAGCGGCGGTGGAATTGGCGCGCGAGGCCGCGGGTCCGGACCGCTACGTGGCCGGCACCGTCAGCCAGTTCATCTATTCCGGTTCATCGAAGTGGGAGCCGCTGAATGCCGACGACCGCAAGCGGGCGCAGGAATTCTTCGCCCGGCGGGTTGCCGAGCAGATGGACCCCGAGGTGGATGTTTTTATCATCGAGACTTTCTATTCGGTGGAAGAGGCGAGCCTGGTTATCCCCTTTGTCAAAGAGGCGGGTGTCCCGGCCGTGGTCACGCTGACCTTCCGTGATAGTGAGTTCACCCGCGACGGCTACGATCCGGTGGAAGCGGCAAAACGCCTGGTAGATAACGGCGCCGACGTGGTGGGCCTGAACTGCATGCGTCCCTGGCAGACGATGAACGACATGGCGCGGCGCATTCGCGACGCGGTTTCGGTGCCTATATGCGTCCAGCCGACGGCTTATCAACTGGAACCCGGCGAAGTGTTCAACCAGGCGATCAGCCGCGCCAGCTTGTACCCAAGTGTGGAGCCGCGCGTGCTGAGCCGTTTTGTCATGGCGGAGTACGCCAAGGAGGCCGAAGGCATCGGCATTGAGTTTATTGGCGCATGCTGCGGCGCGCTGCCGTACCACGTGCGCGCCATGGCGGAAGCGCTCGGCAAACCGGTGGGACTGCCGGATGCAAAGCGCGGCTACCAGATGAGCTAGCCACTAGCGCTGATTTGTGTCACGCTGGAATTAACTCACACCACTTGGACGAAGAGCTTGCTAGAGCACAAGACTCCTTCGCTCTATAGAAGTATTCAATGCTTGTGTATATGACACAGATGTGTATAAAGAAAGTCAGGATCACGCGGTTTTTGGAGATTGCACATTGGCGACGGCGGAGCAGACATCTTCACTCGGCGAACGGGTAAGCCGGATAGAAGGCGGATACGAACACCTGGCGACGAAGGCTGATCTTGCGCGCGTTGAAACCGATCTTGCCCAGATGAAAGCCGAATTGAAGGCTGACATTGCGAGGCAGGACGGTGAAATCCGCGGCATAAAGTGGTGGATCCTTTCAGTCGGCGCTGCCGTCGTCGCGATATCTAGCGTGGTTGAACTGCTGCCGCTCGGCGGCTGAACCGGCTGTGCCGACCTCTCTATATTGTCGTTTTGTCGTTGCAGCGCGCCTCGGGGGTATTTCACCCAGGCGTGTTTGTGCCTCTCGCGAAACCCAATGGGTAACGCTCCTGCAGTGGAACTCAGTTCCTCTACCTACTCAAACTGCCGCAGCACCGGCGGCGCCATTTAGTAGCACCAATTCACACAGGCGTCGCATATTTCCGGTTGGCGGGGATGCTATCGTGTCGATTGCGCAGAGGCACACTGGCAGGTTGCACAGTTTTGCGTGTCGCAATTACATATCACTTATCTTGACAACATCTCGCAGTGACAATTAGAGTGTAAGCACGGTGCATTGAGGCAGCGAGGCGTGGCATAGGGCTGGGAGCCCCTAAAGTTCTCTGCCGGAGCCTCGTGTTTTGGTGCAGAGAGGAAACGTATCCTATAGCAGTAGAGGCTGGAGGCAGGAATATGTCCGACCGTGACGAATTGCAGTTGACTCGACGTGGGATTCTCGCCGGTTTTGGAATAACCGGTGTCGGCGTAATGCTCGCCGCCTGTGGGCAGGCGACGATGGCAGAGCCTGAAGCTGCCAAAGAGGAGATGGCAGAAGAGGCCAAACCGAAGGCCGAAGAGCCCGCTCCCGAGAAGGAGCCGGTACACATCCGCTACGGCACCTGGCTCAACGCCCGTCAGCTTGAGAATTACCCGGACACCTTGGTGGCGCCGTTCGAAGAGACGCATCCGGGCATTACCGTGGAAGTCATCCACAACATGCACGCCTACCAGGAGTCGTTTCGGACGGCGTTTGCGGCCGGTGAGCAGCCGGATGCCGCCTGGGAAGCGGACAACGCGACCTATCTGCTTGGTTACTTTGTCGATCTCGCCGACTATATCAAGCGCGACAACTTCGACCTGAGCCACTATCCCCAGCACATCTTCAACTCCATCAGCCGCATCCGCAACGAAATCAACAGTCTCCCCAACCAGACCGGCGGCAACATGATGGCCCTGCCGTACAACCGGGAAATCATCGAGAAGGCCGGCCTCAATGAGCCGTCCGCCACCTGGGGCGACCCGGAGTGGAACTGGGACGCCTACATTGATATGGCGAAGAAGACCACCGTCACCGAGGGCGGCAACATTGCGACGATGGGCGCCTCCAACATGGGCACCGGCGCGCTGGTGGGCAATCTCCCTTTCCTGTGGGGCGGCCAGTGGGTTTCCGACGACCGCCGCACCGCCGTGTGCGACAGCCCGGAGACGATGGCGTGCTACAGTGATTACTTCTCGATGGTGCACGAGCACGGCGCCATGCTCAAGCCGGGCCAGGGCGCGGACCTGTTCGGCGAAGGCAGCATTGTCAATCTCTTCTACCAGGGCAAGCTGGCCTTCCTGAATACGCTTTCCAGCGGCACGTTCGGCGATATGATGCAGCGCATTCGTGACGAAGACCTGCCCATCGACTTCGCGCCCTTGCCGACGGTGGAAACCACGGCCTCGTTCCAATGGACGGACGCCAACGGCGTTGTGACCAATGCGGACCACCCCGAGGAAGCGTGGCAGTACGTGGCCTGGCAGGGCAGCACCTTGAACTGGGCCGCGGGCAAAGGCACGATCCCCATGCGCGCCGACCTCATGGAGCAGTGGGCCACTGAGACCTTCCCCGACCTGAAAGACAAGGTCCGGCTGGACGTCATCATCAACGTCCTCGACCACCCCGGCGGCTACGACCCCGGCTGGGTGGTGCCGAACTTCGCCTTCAGCGGTTCGGCAGAGGTGAAGGAATGGCTCAATAATGTTTACGCCGGCACCGCGGGCGTGGAAGAAGGCCTGCTGGCGCTGAAGCCGCAAATCCAGGCTATCCTCGACGATACGGAGGAGAAGTACAAAGGGTAAGTTGAAGTTGCGGTGAGCTAGTGCGAGTTTGCCTGACCGGCGGCATTCACCCTCACCCCAGCCCTCTCCCGTCGAGGGAGAGGGGGCTTCCAGACCCAGATGCGAGGATTCTTGCCCTCGTACGAGACAATTGTGAGAGTTTTCGCTGTTAGCAAGATAGAATGTAGGGGCACGGCATGCCGTGCCCCTACATCATTTGCAGGGCCAAAGTGTCCTGCTGCTCATTGGTGAGCGGACCCACAACGGGGACACAGGGAGCACAAGATCCACTCTTGAAGGATGAGGAGAAAGCACGCATGTCCAAGTACCACGAGCGCTACGGCTTGACGCCAATTATTAACACTGCGGGGACGCAGACGACCCTGGGCGCATCGGCGGTGCCGCCGGAAGTCGTCGAACGCGTAATTGAAGCGGCGCCGGAGTTTGCGCGCATGACGGAGTTGCTCGCAGCCGCCGATGCGGCGATTGCCCACGCCACCGGCGCGGAAGCCGGCACAGTGACCCATTGCGCCGCTTCGGCCATTGCGGTGCTGTGTGCGGGAGCCATGACCGGCACGCACTTGGGCAAAGTGTTGGCGCTGCCCGATACCAGCCGCATGCAGAATGAGGTCATAATTCAGAAGCGGCATACGGTGGGGTTTGGCGCGCCGGTAACCCAGATGGTCCATCTGAGCGGTGCCAAGGCCGTGGAGTTTGGCGAGGCCAACCGCGCATTGCCCGAGCAAATGGAATTCGCCATCACCGACCAGACGGCGGCAGCTCTCTATGTCGTATCCCATATGACCGCCACCAGCGGCCAACTATCATTGCCGGCCTTTGCCGAGATTGCCCACCGCCACAACCTTCCCGTGATCGTGGATGCCGCCGCCGGCGCGTTGTTTGCGTACCGCCTGTTGGCGGAGGGCGCGGACGCCGTCTGCTTTAGCGGCCACAAGCACCTCTGCGGCTTCACGTCAGGCGTGATTGCCGGCAAGCGCGGTATCGTGGAAGCTGCGGCATTGAACGGCAAAGGCATCGGCCGCGCCATGAAGCCTTCGAAAGAAGGTGTGGTGAGCGTCATAGAGCGCATGGAGTGGCTCGCGAATCTCGACTTTGCCGCCTGGGAAGCTGAGCAAAACGCCAAAGTGGACGTGATGGTGGCGGCGCTGCAGGACATCCCCGGCGCCAACGTCTTTGCCGAGCGGGACGTCACAGGCAATCCGCAGACCCGCACCAAGATCGTGGTCGATCCGGAGGTTGCGGGTATGGATGCCGTGGCCGTGTGCCAGGCGCTGGAAGCCGGCAGCCCGCCCATCTACACTCGCGACCACTACGCCGAAGAGGGTTTTCTCTTCATCGACCCGATCACGCTCCGTCCCGATGATGTGCCCACCGTGATCGCCCGCCTCCAGGAGACTCTGCAACCGGTCGGCGCAGCGACACGGTAGGAAAAGGGTCTAGATTCCAGTTCGGCCTGAGCTTGCCGCAGCCGTGCCGCCGCAGCGCCATGCCTAAGATAGTGTTTACAGGTGGGGGCAAGCTCCAATGCTGTCGCATTAAGCACTAAGGCGAAGAACACAGTGTCGCACGTCTCCGGCGCAGGTTTGCAGCCTGCGTCACTGTAGGGTCATTCCGTGGGAGACCTCTTCTCATGCGCAATCCCCGAAAAACACGCCCCGCGCTTCTTACTCCGGCGAGGGACAAGCTCCCGCGCTACGACGAGGTAACCAGGATCGAGCGTACACCGGCCAGGGAAGGCCAACCGAGTCCCGGCGCTTAGGTCTTGTTGACATTTGAATTGTCCTGCATCATGTCAATAGTTACACTATCTCCAATATTGTGGCCGGAGGTACGCGTGTTCCCGCGTAGCCGGCCAAACCGGTACGGGGGTGGGAAGCGGCCCGAACCCCCAGTCCAGTGCCGCCATCTTCAGCGCCGTCACGGAGGGAAGGGCACGGCAGAGGCCGCGGGAGGCGCTGATCGCAATGAATCGGTTGCGCGGTAGTTCCGGTCTTAGCGTAACCACAGCGGGAGCCAACGGAGTGCAGCGATGAAGACGCGGAAGACGAACGCTTCTTGGAGAAGGCAGGGAGTGTTGGCTTTCAGGCTGGAACTGGCCTACAGGATACGGCAGGCCTACAGGGCAAGGCAGGCTGGCGGATGGGGCTGACGTACAAGATAGGGTTTGCCGTGATGGTGACCGGCGTCATCATTATGGTCTCCGGCGGAATTCTCGGAGGAATCTTCTTCGAAGCGCTCATGCAGCTCTTGACACTCTTGGGCGCGCCTGAAGAGCGAGAGTTCTTACCTCCGGACGAACCGGAGGCGGGCGAGCAAATGCTGCTGTTGCTCGGCGCCCTCGTCTTTGTGTGCGGGGCCTGCATCGTCAGTATCCGTCTGCTGCTCGGATTGCTGGGATTGGCCGGCAAGCCGGGATGGATCAGCAAGCTGGGGTGGGTGGCCAAGCTGGGATTGGGCACGGCAGCGCTTGGGCTTCTCATCTCCATCTTCGGCGCGACGCCGGAGTATCTTCTCTATGAGTTCTTCCGCTACAACTATGGACAGTGGGGGACGATGGCGACGCTGGAGACAATCATAGGTGTTGGCAATGTCATGCTATGGAGCGGGCTTGCCCTCCTGGTCTTGGGGAAGCCCATCCGGACGCTGCTCGGCTCCTGGGTCAACTGGCTCGGCTTGGGGTTGATCGTGATTGGGACCATTGGCGCGGCGATGGGGTGGGGAGCGCCCTTCATCATAGCCGCGGTGGTGGGGGCCGTTACGCTGATCGTGGGAGCCTGTCGTAATTTGGCCAAGCTACACCGGCTCCAAAGGCGGCATGGGCCCTAGATTCCGCGAACCCTGTTCGACGCTGCGCTCGGAATGACATGAACTGTCAACACTGCCAATTGGGGAGAGGATTCTGTCAACGAAATACTCAACACTTACAGGAATAGCGGAAGCGGGCCATTTTCATGGTAATGGCGGACGCGGATGCTGATACACCCATCATTGCAACGATGGCGCGTCACCATGGCAAGTGTCGTTTCTCCCGCGCTCCGTGGGGGTTTCTCCCCTGAAGACCGGGCCGTTACCAGCCGAGCTGCGCAACTGCCCACACGGACAGCACCACGAGCACCACGATAACTATGAGGACCGTGGCCGCGACGCCCAGCATCACTTTCAGGGCGTCTCTTCTAGTAAGAGGAGTCGCCGTCCAACGCGCCATGGCGCGTTGGACGGCGGCGCTCTTGGAGGCAACCATGCGGGAGGCGCGCGCGGACCTGGGTAGGGCAGCAGACCGCGCCGCCAGCGCAGGATGGGATGCTTGCCGGGCGGGAGGCCGCGGTCGTGTCCGCGCGGGCGGCTGCGCTTGGAGCGCCTGCCGGTAGCCCGGCCCGGTCGCGGTCGGAGCCGCCGGCCGCGATGAGGCCGCTGATGGACGTGGAGCGGACGATGGCACCGACTTCGTCGCAGACGCCGACTTCGTCGCAGACGCCGTTGCCGGTGATGACGGCGCTGTGCTGGGCGGAATATCTTGCAGGATGGTTTCGAGATCCGGCACTGCCTTTACGTCCGGCAGAGCGCAGTACTCCTCCAGGCGTTCCGTCAGTTTGACCACGGCGGGATCGCGGGACTTCTTCAGACGGTCGAATACTGCGGAACTGCCTGGGTCGGCGTAATCGTTGCCGGTAAAGAGCAGGTTGTCGTCGTTGTAGAACGACCAAAGTTTGGGATCGGCGGCGATGGCCAACAGGCTGAGATAGATCACGAGGGTGGGGAAGTTGTCCACGTAGTCGTCGTAATCTGTCGCGGACCGTTGCGGGTGCTGGTAGTTCTTGTGTCCCAGTTCCGGGCTGCGCTCCCCGCGAAATTGGGGCAGGAACATGCCGTCGTAGTCCACCAGGCGGATATTGCCGTCTGCCTGCACCATGACGTTGCCATGCTGCAAGTCGTTGTGGGCGATGCGCAGCCCGCGCAGGCTGGCGGTCGTGCCCCCGCGCCACTGAGCGGCGATGCGCCGGAGGGTGTCCGGTTCTTTCAGCTTGGAGTCGACGAACGCGCTCAACACCTCGCCTTCCACCCACTCCATCTTGACAATCGGATACCAGTCGCCCTTGAGGTTGATGCCGTCTTCCAGGTACTCGAAGTGCACGAAGGCTGGCGGCAGGACGTTGATCAGGTAATCGCTGAGTTGATTGTACCGGGTCTGCTGGTCCTTTACCTCGCGGGTGAAGCAGCGCACCGCGAACGCGCCGCCGTTCACGGAGACTGAGTAGACGCAGGCGAAAGAGCCGGAGAAGACTAAGGGCATACCCCGTTGGTTGACGGCCACCGTGCCGGCTTCAAGTTCGGTGCCCTTGAAGCACAGGCGGGGATTTTGCACCGCCTCGCTAAAGTCGGTTATTCTCGGCCAGGACATGGCTGCGCTTCACCTCTCAGGTCTAAGCGACCGCGATGACGACCGCCGTGGTGTCGTCGTTGCGCATCGCTCCTCCGCGCCGCTGCTCCTCGACCCAGGCCGCCCACCCCGACGCGTTCAACGTCAGCAGGGTCTCCCAGGGCTTCTCGCCGGCGGCGTTCCTGGACAGGAACCAACAGGCGAGGGCGTCCGACGCCAGAATGAAGAGGTCTCCCGCCGCGCATTGGCCGCTGCCACGCCGCACACATTCCCACAACTCTCCGGCATTGGCCGGGTTGCTGCACACCAGGTCGGGAGTATTGTCGAATTGGGCGGCGTCTTCCAGGGGAAAGGAGAGCTGCAGGCGACCGCCGCGGACGATGAAGAGGCAACTATCCCCCACGGCCACCGCCTGCCAGCGGAGTTGCCGGGGGTCGTCCGGCGCCGCGCTAACGGTCAGCCCTAGGAGGCTGGCGAAGGCCCCGGCCCGCGCCTTGGCCTCTCCGTGCCAGGGCAGGCGGTCCCAAGGCACGCAATCGTGCCACTCCGCTTGCGCCACGGCCAGCCAAGCATAGAGGGATTCCTCCGTCAGGCCGCAGAGGTCCAGGGGCCGGTCGACGAAGGCGTCGGTCAGGACGTTCGCCCACTCCCGGGCAAAGGCGGACTCGCTGGCGCCGTCGGCTACGGCTACCCTGACCGTACGGCGGCCGGACACGCCGATGCGCTGCGGGTAGACCGCCAGAGCAGCGTCCTCGTATTCGTCCGGGCGGTTGCCCGTCTTGGGCAGCCAAAGCCTTTTGGGAGGTCGAAGAGCCATCTTCACCCTCCATCAATCTAGTGCAGGTCTGAAGCGGCACGGGTCCCAATATCCAAGAACTGCACCAGAGCCACCATGTCGGCGTTGTAGACGTACCCGCGAGAACCCTCCACGACCGGCAGTTCCATGCTCGCGGCAAGATCGCGGACCGGGTCCGGAAAGACGGAAGACATGCGGAACATCGATGCCGCAAATTCATCGGGAGGCAGGTCGCTCTCTTGGGCCGGGTACTGCACCGGCGGCGCGGACACCTCGGAAAGGTGCGCGTTGTAGAGCAGCGTGGCGCCGTCGTTGGTTGCCAGGGCCATGAGTTCTTGGGCTATGGGTACCGGATCCCCATCGCCGGCAGCGCCGTCGGAGATGTTGATCACCATCGGGGGATAGGAATCCGCATGTTCGCCCGTCCACCTTTGAACGGCCCCGGATGCGGCGGATAGCGCCGCGCACATGGGCGTGCCATAGCTGGCCGTCGGCCGGAGCCACACCGGAAATTTGCGCGTGACTTCCACGATGCCGCCGGCTCCGTCGGACTCCTTGACCTGCCGTTCCTCCACTTCGGCAGCGTCAACCACTTGGCTGACCGTCAGGAAGGGCTGCTGCAGGGAGGTTTCGGGAAAGACGCTTCCCAGTGTTGGGTTTCCCTCATTGTCGGTGGTGTAGGTGATAACCCCGATGTGGAAGTAGTCGCGAACCTCCATGCCTTGGGAGCAGCGCTGGGAGATGGCGTCGAGAATCCGATTGATGGCGTCAGCCGCTCCGTCCATCTTTTGCAGGCCGGGCTGCCCGCCTAGGGCCTCTCTCATCGAAGCCGACTGGTCGAGCAGGAAGAGGAAGCAACCGGGGTTGTTGCGGCTGATGTCCGCCGTGTATGGCATGGGGACTACTCCTTGTGGTACGAGACAGCAGTATGGCGAGAGCTATCTAGATGGTATACCACAGATACTACGTCAAGACAATCGGCTCGCGCTGCGTAATCTTCCCACCTGATAGCACCATGCAGAAAGCGGAGGGCCTCCTCTTCATCGACCCCATCACGCTGCGGCCGGACGACGTGCCCACCGTGATTGCCCGCCTCCAAGAGATTCTGCAACCCGTCGGAGCAACGACAGCCTAGGCGAGGGGTCTTCGCTCAGTTTGCCTGATTCCGTTCGTGCTTGGACCCTTCAACAAGCCCGTGCTGAGCATGTCGAAGTGCTCAAGACAGGCAGGCCCAGCACAAACGCACCACGACTCATTTTGCGCCGGGATCTCCGAGCGAGTCTATGCGTGCACGTGGTCCTATACTTGCACCGAGCGCAAGCGTTCGCCCTGAGCCTGTCGAAGGGTGAACGGCGTGTGGCCCACATATGTGCAGGTATCATCGTGCAGGCCACCATTTGCCCTTAGCGCGGCACCTCGACCGTCACGATGTCGATGCCCTGATACTTGCGGTGCCGCACGCCGGACGCGAAGTGCCGGAGCAGCCGCAGCGAAATTTCACCTGCCTCGGGCGCGTCGGACTGCTCGCTCATATAGGCGAGCGCGTCTTCAATGTTCTCCTCTTCCAACACCGCCATGAATTCAAGCTCGATCATGCCCATGCCCGGTCGCGCCAGCACTATCACGCGTCTTGCAGCATCCTCTTGCTCATCTCCCAGCAAGCTCGACAGCGCCTCCTCGCCCACCAGACGCAGCCGATTTGCCGACGCCTCATTCCAGCCTAGTTTGGCAGCCATCTGCGCCAGGAATTCATCGAGTTGCGGCAGAGCGCTGATGTTCAAAGAGATCTCGAGCCGTCTGCGGCGGGGGGCTACCAATTCGATGAACGTGGTCAGCAAGATGGCGGTGAGAGCGCCCATAATCAAACCGTTGCCAAGCACCAAGCCCCAGGCGCCGCCGACAACTCTCGTAATGACGTTCTCACTCTGCAGGCCCACACCCACGGCTAGTGAGAGCGCGACGATTAGGGCCTTGCGCTGGTCGAGACCATCCTGGGCAACAGAGCGCAAACCCTCCACGAGGAGCAAGCCCATGAGCATCAGCATGTACGCGCTGGTGACTGCGTTGGGTACCGTGAGGAGGAGCGCCATTGGCTTGGGCAGGAGCGCCAGCACGATCAGCATGATCCCGATGGTGTAGCCGACCGCGCGCGCGGCCACACCGGTGAAGTTGGTGAGCGATACGCTGGTGGCGGCGTAGGTGCCGGTGGGCAAAACGCCCAGAAACCCCGAGAGCACCGAGCCGATTGCGTTCGCGTTGACGGTTCCCTGCACACGGCGATAGTCGGTCACCCGCGGCTCCCGCCACGACACTTGTTGCACTACGACGCTGGACCCCACCGCCTTGATTGCGCCCGATATGGATACAATCAGGAACATCGGCAGCAAGGCCCAGAACTCCGCGCCCGGAGAGAAATCAAAGCCCGGTAGCCATAGCTCGGGCAGACCAATCCACGGCGCATCCAGAAAGCTCGTGGGATCGTAAATGCCAAACAAGGCGGCGGCGACGCACCCAACGACTATGCCGATGAGCGGAGTCCAGAGGCGCAGCGCACCAGTCGCGCGCAGGCCCAGGACCGCGACTGCAAGCAACGTGATGGCGGCCACGGCCGGTGCAGCCAATGCGGGCGCGCCATCTGGAACCTGCTCGAGCCTATCTACCGTGAGCGGCAAGACGCTTGCCGCAATCAGCATGATTACCGTGCCGGAGACGACCGGCGTGATGATGCGGCGCAGACGCGGCAAAGACGCCGACAAGGCGAATTGAAGGAGCGATGACACGACAACCAAGGTGGCGAGCGTTGCCGGGCCCGCCTGCTCCAACGCCAGGAGCCCGATAGCGAGATAGCTGGGGGCGGCGCCGGCCATCAAGATATTGCCGCCGCCGATAGGACCGAAACGCGCCGCCTGGAGAGCGGTGGTGATGCCGCTGACGGCGACCGCCGCCAGCACGGACCACGTCACATAGCCTTGGCCCAATCCCGATGCGCGCGCGAAGAGCAACATCGTCAGCACGGTTGGCGCCAGAGACAGTAGGACGCCCTGAAACCCCACGCCGAGCGTCAGCCCTATGGAACAGGATTCGTCAGGCTCATGGGTCACGCCCTCAGTCGTTTTCACGGCATCCCGATCATGTTCCTATGTGGATGAAGTCACCCGGCGGCAGAATCACGCGCCTTCGATGACGAAAGCGCTGGCTCTTACAAACTGGCGGCGCCGTTGTCGCAGCTCTGTAAAACTCTGCGATTCGAGTAAGGCACTCACTTGCTCAGGGTTGTCAAACTCGATTAGGGTGATGTGCTCAGCGGCCAGATCTCCTCCTACGACACTCACCGCTCTGTCACGACTCAGATACCTGCCCCCATGGCCTGTGACTTCCGCAGCGAGTTTATCCGAAAGGCTGGCGAGACCTTCCACATCCAAAATCTCAGAATCAACCACTACCACGTAGGTCTTCATCTCTAATCCTCACTTTCACTACCCAGAGCTACATCCCGTATTCGAGACAATTCAATTTGGCGAACGCGGCGCGCACCGTCGCAGACATCCTGCACCGTATCGACGGCGGCCGCATCGCTGCCACGCCAACTGCATGCCCGGTTTCGTGGAATCCTCCGCCTCCCCTCCCCTATTACCGCCAAGTCCTCGTGCCCTTCGCACGCAACGGGGCAAACCTCAGACCCTTACCTCTCCCCGGCGCTGGCATCCAGGGCGCCGCTGCGCGGGATGGGAGGCACACCGGTGAGCATGGCGGCCATCCACCCACCGTCGACGACCAACGTGTGCCCGGTGACGTAGCTTGCCAGGTCTGAAACCAAGAAGAGCGCCGCCTTGCCGATCTCATCGGTCGTGCCGCGACGTTTGGCAGGGATGTTCCCCTGGCGAACGCGTTCCAGTCTCTCCGGCGTGTCTGGTAGACGAGGCGTGGTGATGGTCCCTGGCGCAACCGCGTTGACGCGGATGTTGTAGGGCGCCCATTCGACGGCCATCGTACGCACCAAATTGATCAGGCCGGCTTTCGCCACGCCGTACGAGGCGAAATTGGGAGCCGATTGCAGCCCGGTCACGGAGGAGATGCAGACCATCGCGCCGGGTCTGTCGCGTGCGATGAGTAAGCGGGCTGCCTCGCGCGCGATGACGAAGAAGTACCGCAGGTTTCTCCGTTGGTCGTAGTCCCAATGTTCCGGCCTCATATCGAGCAGCGAATTAAATGATGCCTGGCCGACGATGGTGACCAACACGTCGAGACCGCCAAGGTCGCGGTCGGCACGCTCGACGATCTCCTTGGCCTCGCTGTCGTCCAGTGCGTCGCCCACGATCGCGGCAGAGGGTTGGCCGAGGTCCGCAACCGCGTTGGCGACACGGTCGGCACGCTCCTTGACCACGTCGGCGACCGCCACACCGCAACCGGCGCGGGCGAGAAATCTCGCCGTACTCTCGCCCATACCCTGACCGCCGCCCACGACGAGCGCCGCCTTACCCTCAAGTTGAAAGAGAGAGGAATCCATGTGCACCCTCGGACCTCCCCCGCACCCACGACAGTGTGATCTGGCTCGTTTCAGTCTATCAGCGCATTGCGCTCATATCAATTTCCAGAATTATGGTGAGACGCGGTGCGCGTGATAGGGAGAGAGTTAGACGCATGGAAGTGGACCCCTATTGACCTCGGCCGGACCATGAATCTTTCCGGCTCGTCGTGGAAATCAACCAGTTTGAGGCGGACTGCTGCGAGCGGTGGGGCGACCTACCCCAGCAGATAGCGAGTTTCTGAGCGAGAGGCCCGCTCAGCTCGGTCTGAACGACAACGGCTCTTCGGCGCAACGCGGCCAGTCGCTTAAGCCAGTAATCACTGTCTGCTACCAAGACCAAGCGTTGCCTTGAGATGAATCAAAGGAGGGTCACCCACCGGGTGGCCCTCCTTCTTTGTCGAACTCCTACAAACGCTCGCAAAAGTGAGCGCTTGGTTGCCGTTCCCTGTCCTACTCGACCTTGAGGTCCGCGTTGATGGTCTCCTCTGCGAAAGGCAGGAATTCCTCGACCGAAGCCTCGCGTGCGCGCACGCTGTTATAGACCGGCTGCAGCACGTCGCGGATGTCGTAGAAGTTGGAGTACTTCAACATACCGTGACCGGACTGCGGCGTGTGCGTTGCCTCCAGGAAGTACGTGGTGCCGTCCACCTTGCCGTCGTACTTGGCTTCCCAGTGCGACTTGGCCTTGTCGAAGAGGTGCAGCATGGGCGTAACCACGTGGCCGGTCACCTCGAGATAGGTGAGGCCGTTCTCGCCAGCCAAGAACCACTTCATCACTTCCCACGTCTGGTCGATGTGATCGGTGTTGCCCGCGAATACCGCGTGCGTGTAGTGGCGGCCGGAGTGATTCGGCGGCTCGCCCGTGTACGCCAGCGCGCCAATGCCCCAGTCAAATGCAGCTTCTTTGGCTTCCGGCGGTACCACGAACATCACGGAAATACCAAAAGCGCCGGTGGTGAAGAACGGGTGTCCGCTCCTGCCACCAACGATCGCGGTATGCTCATCGGCAGTCGGCATCACACGGAACTTGTCCTCGATGTCGATCCAGAAGTTGATGCCCTGGACGTAGTGATCGTTGTTCATGGTCGCCTTGTTGTTCTCGGCGTCCCAGGCCAGGCCGCCGAAGAACGTGCCGTCACCGATGCCAAAGGTGTTGAAACCGGTGTAACCGCGGCGCATACCGAACTGCTCGGTACCCTTGGTGAGCTTCTCCATGGCGTCGATGTACGCTTCCATCGTCCAACTCGGGTCGTCCGGATCGGACGGCGGATAGGGCACGCCTGCCTCATCAAAGATGTTCTTATTGTAGGCCCACGTGTCCACGGACATGCTGGCGGGGAAACCCCACGTCACGCCCTGGTTCGATACGAAGTCCACGCCTTCGGCGATGAACGCCTCGTAGGGATCGATCCCATCGCGGCTCATCAGCGGGGACAGCGGGGCGATTAGGTCGCCCTCCACGAACTGCAGCCAGGTGCCCCAGGTATTCTCAAAGAGATCCACGGGCGTGCCGGCGGCGAAGAGAATCGGGATGTTCTGGCGCACGCCGGTGCCGCCGCCATCCACGATTTTGATGTCCAGGTTGATGCCGGGATTGGCTTCCTGGAACCCGCCATACAGCGCCTGCTCGGCCTCGTTGCGGGCCGGACGCGTATAGGTGAGATAGAGAATGTTGACCTCTTCAGGAGGCGCTGGCGCCGCCTCGGCCTGCTTCTCTTCCATCTCTTCCTTGGGCGCTTCGTCGGTCATGGCCGTAGTCGCGCCACCGCACGCAGCGGCGAGCACAGCCCCGGCTCCGACGGCAAAGCCGCCAAGCATCTTGCGGCGGGTGATGCTACTAACCAAGGTGCTTGTGTTCATCCACATCTTCTCCTTATTTACTTACGAACACCTCACCAACACAAGATTGTGCACTATTGCACAAGCCGATGTCAAATCAGAAGTGTAGAGGGCTGTTTCGTGCCCGAGTTGGAGAGAATAGTGAACAGATTCGGCCTGTTTTCCCGCGAAAACGAGGTACCATCCTTTGTCGCTGCGCGCTCGCCCGCGCACGCCGGCGTGCAACTTGGGCTATCGCTAAGTGCAGTGGGCGAGCAGGCGAACTCTTGGATGCCTTGACCCCAATCTCCACCATTTTCCCCACGATATTCCCATTCTTCCTGTGCGGATACTATAATGACAAGAACGGACGTGATTGTATCCAAGGGTTTGGAGCCGTGCAGCCACTTGTCAAGACGCACAATCTTCAATACACGTATGCCGACGGCACCAAGGTAGACTTGGCAGGCTGCGATCTTGCCATTTGGCCGAGGGACCGTGTGGCGGTGGTGGGCGCAAACGGCGCGGGCAAGAGCACCCTCTTCCTGTTGCTGCTCGGCATGCTGCGTCCCAGCGAAGGTTCAGTGGAAGTCTTGGGCCACGATCCTGGCGCGGATTTCACCAAGATCCGCCAACGCATCGGCGTTGTGCTGCAGAACGTGGAGTACCAAATTCTGGCCCCAACCGTGTGGGAGGATGTTTCTTTCTCACCTAGGAACTATGGCCTCCCGGCTGAGGACGTCGCGCGCCTCACTGACGCCGTCATGGAGACGCTCCGCATCACGCACCTCAGGGACAAGGTCCCCCACTACCTCTCGGCCGGTGAGAAGCGGCGGGTGGCCCTGGCGGGGGCGCTGGTAATGCAGCCGGAGTTGCTGGTGCTTGACGAGCCGTTCGAAGGTCTCGATCCGGCCTCACGCGACGACCTGATCGCCCTCCTCAATACCCTCAACCGCGAGCGCGGCACCACGCTCATCGTCTCCACGCATCACTTGGACCTGATACCAGAGATTTCGGACGGCGTGTACGTGCTGGACGGCCAGCGCGGCATTGTGTGCCGCTATTGCGTGGAAGACCTGTTCGAACAGGACGAGATGCTGCGCGAAGCCAATGTCTCACCGCCGATTCTCAGCGAGCTCTTTGGCGAGTTGCGCCAGCGCGGCGTAAACGCGAAGACGCCGGTGACGGTCTCGCAAGCCGCCGAGAACCTCATGGCGCTGATCCGCGACGGCAACGGCCGCTCGGAAGACAATTCCACCCCGAGCCCGTAGCGCCGCGGCGTCAGCTCGTTTGGCGCACCTACCGTGGCGTGTCTTGCGTGACTTCAACCAGAGTCCCGAGGATTACTCTTGCTCCCGGCGGAGACCTACAAATGACTCCGTCACTCCCGCAAATGCCGGCGTCCAGAGGGAAGTGGGTAGTTAAGGGGTCGTTAGCCATGGAGCCGATCCTTCATCCCACCCCGATCTTCCTCATCAAGGTGGAAATGGTTTCGCAAGGGTCACCGATGTGAAGGGCAAGAACGGCGCTCTGCCTATCGCAAGAACCGCAGGAACCGCGCGGCGCGGGCGACCTTGCGCCCAAGCTGGATGGAGCGGTCGAAGTCTTCCTTGATGGTGGGATCACTCTCGTACTGTTCCTTCACTTCCTTGACGAGAGTAGAGCCGCTCGCCTTTAACGCGCGAAAGAGCTTAGATCCGGCGACTGGCTTCGGAACCGGAAATGGCTCCTTCTTCGCCCGCTTAAGGTCATAGGCGGCGCGGTAGGCGGGATTGGAGAGAACTTCGTAGGCTTCCGCTAGCATCCGCATGCGGACGGCGACATCGGCGGCTTCGTTTTCTTTGGCTACAGACTGCGCGGACGCGAGCGCGCGGCGAAATGCTGCCTCGATTTCCTCAGTTTCGGCATCTTCCGCGACGCCGAGAACATCATAATAATTCTGCATGGCTTTGCGCCTGCTACCCTTCGTCAAGCAATACTAGGCATACACTATTCATTGTAATGAAGACCGCAGCCATTTTGTCATTTATGTATTGAAGAAGGCCTACAGATGAGCGAATGTGAGCGGGTAACGCGAGGGGCGCGTCGTCCGTCGTTAGGTGAGCCAGCCCGGTAGTGGTGGCTGCAGCGTGCGGGAGTACGACACCCCACGTGCCAGTACGTCGCGCCGCACAGCTACCTGGGCAGGCCGGAGAACAGCACCAGTATGCCAGGAAGGTGAGGGGATTGGAAGTGGTAGCAGGCATTGACGTGGGAAAAGCCCCGCTCGACGTGTCGGTAGCGGCGGGTCCCGTGCGGTGCTTTGCCAACAGTGCGCCGGGCATCACGGCGTTGCTGCGTTGGCTGCAGCGTGCCGGCGTCACGGTAGTGGTGTGTGAGCCGACCGGTGGGTATGAACGCCAGGTGGTGCACCGGCTCCAGGCGACGCCGCTGCCGGTGGTGGTGGCGCACCCGAACAAGGTACGAGTGTTCGCCCGGGCCTGTGGCGAAGAAGCCAAGACGGATCGTCTGGACGCACAGGTATTGTCGCGCTTCGGCACCGTGTTTGCGCTGGCAGGCACGCAGGCACCCTCACCGGAACGCGCACTGCTGCAAGACGTGCTGCGGCGGCGCCAGCAACTCGTGACGCAACGGGTGCAAGAATTGAACCGCCTAGACACAGGGCTCTCTCCCAGCGTGCGGCGTTCCATCACACGCCACCTCCGCTGGCTGGACAAGGAAATTGAACGCTTGGATCAGGATTACAAAGCGGCGCTGCAACGCAGCCCTGACCTGCAAGCCCGCGCCCTGCTCTATCGCAGCCTGTGCGGTGTCGGCGAACTCACCGCCTTCCTGCCCGAGTTGGGTCAACTCCCCGGCAAGAGCGTGACCGCTCTCGTCAATGGCGCGCAATCCAGAGCTGTAGCGATTATCCGGCACGTTTGGCCGGTGGAGAGAAGACGAGCCACTTCACACCGCTCTTCAAAGGTAAACTGACTGTAGTTATGTTCCCATGGCAACACCGTAGCAAAGTGTTGCACTTCGTTTGTGAGTCTAGGAAATCTATCGCCTCTTGCTCACAGGTCTATGCCCAAACACACGTTAACCAGACACTTCACCCGCGCTATCCTTGGACTTCGGCTTTCGCCGGAGTGACGAAGCGAGACGCCTCCCTGACCGAGAATCCCGCGCAAGCGGGAATCCATCTTCTTTTCTGTTCCCCGTTACCGGCAACGCGTTCGTGAAGGTGACAAAGCCGGTCGCCAACCTCATTCGGTTGTATAGCGCATACACTTCTACGGTAAATCTATTGCTCCTTCGGTTTGATCACCCCACGTCCGCCAAGAATTGCCGGTACAGCGCCAACGGCTGCGACATGTCGTCATCCAGCGCCGTGATCGCCAGCCGCACATGGGCCGTGCGCTCCGTACCCGGCACGAAATCGCTGCCAAACAGCGACAGGTAAAGCGGATTCTGCACCTTCCAGGCGTCTTCCGGGTCGTTGGTGCTGTAGCCGCTGGTGACGGCAAAACAGTCCCCGGGCCGCGACATCAGCACCGCCGCCACCCGCCGCTCCATATCGGCTTGAAATGCCACCGGCACGGCATACTCCCGCTGCGGCCGGAACTGCGCCGTCGGGTGTCCCATCTCCTTGCGCTCCCAGCGGCCGTCCACGCAGCGCCGCGCCGCATGCGCATCCCGCGGGTACACCAGCCCCATGCCCTTGAAGACCGGGTTTTCCTGCGGCGCGATCAGCTCTTCAGATCCCGGCTCGCGGGAGTAGCGGTCTGTCGCCACGTAGACGTGCGCCAGCAGCGGCGGATCGAAGTAATTGGACAGGAATATCTCGTAGCTCTCGTACGTCGCCTCGGCGGTCACCGTGATCGTCAGATCGATGAGGTTGGGCTCTTTGATCTGATAGACCGCCTCGATGCTGGCAAAGTGCTCGTCGGCGGGGCCCCAGTGCACGGTCAGCGTATCGCCGTCCACGCTTACGGTGCGCTCGAACAAGCGCGGTTCGCCCAGACCCGAATGCGTCGCGAACAACCGAAACAGATTGAGCGCCGAATATTTGGGATGAATGATGGAGACTCCACTCGGCTTGTGCTCAAGCTGACTAATCCCATGCCGAATATCCATCTGCGGGTCCGGCGACTGCGCCCGCAAAGAACCTTTCAATTCCGAAGTCTCAAAATCGTAAACGCTGGTTGCGTCATCGTACGCTAAGGAAACCATAGTCGACCATCCTCTCTTGCTTCGCTACGAGGTGCTTTCATCAGGCAGAATGCGCCATGCTAAATCACCAGATACTGCAAGACTACCGGAAAGTCCTTCGCGTAACACGCTTCATTCTTGCCCAAACGTACTTGCTTGGAGTGGCGCTGTTCTGTGCAGTATAGCCGAACGCCGAGGTAGCGTGTCTCCGCGCTCCCAAACCCGCAGGCGAGCGACGAGTTCCTGGCTTCACCGTGCCCATAGGCTATAATCTCCCACATGGATAACCTGCCCAAAGCACTCCTTCTCGACCTCGACGACACGATCTTAGATTCTTACAGCGATCCCGATATGGCGTGGCTTCAGCTCTGCCGTGAGTTTGCCGGCAGTCTGGGAGATGTGACCGCAGAGGAGCTCCAACCCGCAGTCATGCAGGCCCGGGACTGGTATTGGAGCGACATGGAGCGTGCGCGCCTGGGTCGCCTTCACATGTTGCAGGCCAGGCGCGGCATCTTGCTGAGGGCCTTGGCCGCATTCAATGTTCCCGATTCGCCGCTCGTAACCCGCATGGGTGAGCGGTACAATCAAATCAGGGTTGAGGCGATGCGACCGTTTCCAGGAGCCATCGAGATGCTGCGACAGCTAAAGAAGACAGGCATCCTCTTGGGTCTGCTAACAAACGGCAATGCCGAGATGCAGAGAGCCAAGATTGAGCGGTTCTCCCTGGCGGGCTACTTCGACCACATCCAAATCGAAGGGGAATTAGGGATCGGCAAGCCGGACGAGCGAGCATTTCGCCATGCCCTTAGCGCCCTTGGCGCGGAGCCTGCCGAAGCCTGGATGGTCGGGGACAACCTGGAGTTCGACATCCGCGGCGCGCAGCAGGTGGGCATCTATGCCGTGTGGGTGGACACACAAGGTAGAGGGCTGCCGGACGGGACTACAGTCCGCCCGGATTGTATCATTAGGTCGCTGTCAGACCTTGGCAAATTCATAATTCGAGACTGAGTCGTTGTTCTGAATTTCGTCAGGCCACTACACTTGCAGCCTGTGTAGTGCAAAGCAAACGCAGTGTGCGGGAAAGGCTTACGTAGGGAGGTACGGGATGAAAATTAGCGAAGCAGTTTCTTACATAAAGAATCAGGATCTGGTCCTTCCAGAGTTTCAGAGGGAGTATGTGTGGTCGCGAGAGCAGGCAAAGCAATTGCTGGTTTCGTTGACTCGCAAGTACCCAGTCGGCGGTCTCTTGTTTTGGAACACCAAGGAACCGCCAGAGCTCAAGAACATAGACACATTGCCAGAGAAACTAGGAACTGTTCAAGTGATATTGGACGGTCAGCAACGCCTTACTACACTCTATATGCTTATCACCGGAGAAATACCTCCCTTCTATCTAGATAGAGACATAACCAACGATATTAGAGACCTATTCTACAACTTAGATGATGGCGACTTTCAATACTTTCAACCAGTCAGAATGAGAGACAATCCCCGTTGGGTCCGAGTAACCGACTGCTTCGATGGCGATGTGGTAGATGTTTTTGGTGTTGCTCAGAATACCGTAGGAGAGAGTGAGGCCGCATTCCAAAAGGCACGGCAATATGAATCTAATCTGAGCACTTTGAGGGGAATTAATGACATCGATCTGCCAATTCAGGTGGTGCCCACTAAGGCCACCCTTGATGACGCAATAGATGTCTTCGACAGACTCAATAGTCTTGGAACGAAACTAACCGACGCAGAACTTGCCCTTACCCATGTTACGGGCAAATGGTCCCAGGCAAGGAGGACTCTTAAAGCCAAGATGGACCAACTCCGGCAACAGAGGTTCGAATTCGACTTGACCTTCATGACACGAGCTTTGGTGGGCACCGTTACTGGCCATGCCCTTTTTGAACACATCCACACTGTCGAGAGACCTCGCTTGGAGGAGGGATGGACACAACTCTCCGAGATTCTCGACTATCTTAGCATCGTACTGCCCACTCGTGCCCACATTCATTCAACCCGTGACATGAGCTCGACAAACCCTTTGATCCCTATTGTCCGGTTTCTCAGCCTTCACGGCGGCGAGTTTCAGTCCGACGTTTCCCTTCGCAGGGCTCTTCACTGGCTATACCTAGCCCAAGTACATCAGAGATACGCAGGGCAAACCGATAGTCGTTTGGAGCACGATGTCACCCTTGTAAACAGGGAAGAATCACCATGGCAGCCTCTATTGGATCAAATCGTGGATCAACGTGGGCGTGTAGAAGTGCTGCCCGATGACTTCGAGGGTCGGGGCGCTGGTCACCCTCTGTACAAAATGAGCCTTGCTTTGGCAAAAGCTAACGGCGCGGTGGACTGGTTCAACGGGATTTCATTGAAGACCCCTGTGGGCGACACGTATGGCATTCATAGTCACCACATTTTCCCACAGAGCGCCCTCTATCGGTGTGGATACAGTTCCGATAGCCATGTAGATAGACAGATGGTAAATGCCATTGCTAACAGAGCTTTCCTTAGTGGTCAAACCAATCTAAGTATAGGAAGTAGAATTCCTGAAGACTACCTACCAGAAGTAGAGGAAAGATATCCTGGGGCTTTGGAGAGACAATTCATTCCGTTAGATAGCCAACTATGGAAGCTCCATAGGTACCGAGACTTTCTCCGCGCTCGAAGAGAACTACTCGCCGCCAATCTCAATCGTATGTTCGATGACCTAGTATCTGTTGATGAACCTACAAGCACACGGCCTTTAGACGATCTCATCAGCATGGGTGAAGGGATAGGCCTTGAATTCAAGAGCACTCTGCAGTGGGATGTTGTGGAAGGCCAACAAAATAGGAGTCTTAGAGACTCTGTACTAAAGACACTTGTTGCATTCATGAACACAGAAGGCGGAACCACGCTTATCGGAGTTGAGGATAGCGGGCAAGTGTTTGGCCTAAAAAGAGATCTGGATATAGTCGGAGGCTCACAGGACAAATTCCTCCAATTGTTGAACTCGCTAATCACAGACAGAATTGGTGTGCAATTCACTCAAATTGTCAACGCTCGGATTGACTCTGTGGGAGGCGAGTCTATATGCATAGTAGACACTTCTAAGGCAACCGAACCGGCATTTCTGTCTGGAAAGAGGGGAGCAGAGTTCTATGTGAGAGTTGGCAATACAACACGGGCGTTAGACCCTGAACAGACCCTCTCCTATATTGAGCATAGCCTCTAAAAGAACACTTGGTGGAGTTGTCTCGCAGTCAAAGGAGCAATTACCCGTGAATCGACGAGAAGTGCGTTGGGAATTGATGTTCCCGGATGAATTGAATGCTGCGCTGGCGGCGTTTCCGGTGGTGTACATGCCCTATGGGTTGTGCGAGCCGCATGGGCCGCAGAACGTGCTGGGGTGTGATGCGTTGCGGCCCGAGGGCCATATGCGCCAAGCGGCGGAGCAATACGGCGGCATCGTGATGCCGACTACATATTGGCACAATCACGAGGCGGGGACGTCCGCAAATTGGGGGCATCGCACCATCGGCAATAACCGCACGTGGCTCACGTCCATCCCGCCGTGGATGTTCTTCAAGAACATGGCTTACCACATCCGCGCCGTGGATGTCCTTGGGTTTCACGGGGCCATCATCTTCTCCGGTCACGCCGGACCCCATAGCCCGGACATTCCAGTGTTTCTGGAGATTATGCAGCCGCACGTTGCCACGCGGCTGCACTGTCACATGCCGATTGGCATGGGCACGGAAGAGTCGCGTTTCGAGGACGATGAAGGCATGGGCGGTCACGCCGGCCGCGGCGAAACGTCTTTGCTGTGGTCGGTGACACCGGGCGGCGTGGACCTCACCCGCATTCCGCCCGCGGGCACGCCGGGGCCGCACTTCGCCATGGGCGATGACGCCACTGCATCCGACCGCCGCGCCGGCGAACGCATGAGTGCCGACATCGTGACGAGCCTCGGCGCAGCCGCTAACGAACTTGTGGCGGAATACGACCGCGTGCAGCCGACGCGCAAGACTCTGACGTTTGCCGACATCGAGGACATCTGGGAAGAAGACGTGCGCCCGGAGCTTAAGAACTTCAACTCGATGCAGCAGTCCCCGGAGCCGGTGCCTGAAGATTCCTACTGGCATGCCAACCAGCACATCCCCGACCGGGGGTAGGGCAGTTGGCTCCACCAGACTTCCGGGCCCTGAATCGGTACCCGCCTAGTCTAGGGGCTTAGCTGCCGAGTCCGACCGTTGGCATAGAGGTAGTAGGCAAACGGTCGAGGTTCAGACAGGTCCGCAGCCTTGAGCCAGTCCCATTTTCGGAGAAGCGCGCGCATCATCGGGAGCCGGCTGACCTGACCACTTGCAAAGTAGACAATGCCTACTTTGTGCTGAAGAATCGCTTGGCGTTCATATATCACCGAGAGCATTCGCTTGTTGCACGAGATTACTAACCAGCCCTGTTGTCCCGCCTCCGCCAACCACTCTACGTCCTGGCGGCGTGGGTCACTCTCGTTAGGAAACTGTGCGCGGAGCCAGCGAACATCTACATCCCTATCTGCGCCCTTTAGAAACCTGGGTATGGCCGTGCCCATATCTTCATCGAAGAACAGGATCACGCCGCAAGGGTCTTCTCGTGTTGGATGATCAGTTCGATCACCTTGTCGTCTAGCTCGAAGTCATCGGCGATTGCACTGATGCTCTCACGACCCTCGAAGAATCGCGTTAGAATGGTCTCTGCCCGGATGCCACTGCCCGCAATTGAAGGACGGCCGGCAGCAAAGCGAGGGTCCACGACGACGGGCACGTTGCGGCCGAGCGGAAACCAGCGAGCGGCAAGTCCGCGCTCTTCGATGAAGTCCAACTGCAGAAACCGCTCCAATACGGGCATGGGCAAAGCTGCCTGCATGCCTTCTGTATCCAAAGCGCGGTACAGTGCCGGCTCACCGGTCTGCAGCGAGAACTCATGCATTATATGGCCGCCAAGGGTGTCGAATTCGCTGAAGGCGAATGGATGTGACACTTTGAGAAAATCGCAGGCAAAGGTGTGCGCTTGGCGCACAGTTTCCAACTTGATGTTCCTGCGCCGGAACCTTACAGCCACGAGGATTTCCGCCAGCATGAGAAAGGAGATTGTCGCCGGTTGACCCGCAGAAGCAGACTGCCTACCGAACACGGGCGCAATTTCGTTGCCCCAAATCCAACGTCTCACGGTAGGAACTGTCGTACCCGCCAGTTTCGCAGCCTCACTGACAGTGTAGGCTGGTAGGGTTCGCCAATCTTTGGATTCCATGTCCGCTTCAGGATTCACAGTTCCGCTGCCTTCCGCACACTAAGCCGGATTGAAGAGGGATTGCGCTGCCCTAGTCTCCGCAATCCGCCGCACAAAAGCACCACGTCTATCCTCCTCTAGTATGATGATTTTATAGCTGTATGCCAATCCTTCTTTCATTCATAAAGACAATGCGGAATATGGGCACAGGCTCTCTCATCGTAGTGGTCGTTCTGGCCGGGCTCGTCGTGCTGGCGCGGGTCATGCGGTTGGAAGACGCCTTTATCTACTTTCCCGATCACGAGACGTACACCACTCCCGCAGAATTCGGCCTTGCCTATGAAGAGGTCCGGTTTGGGGAAGAGGGGCGCCTACACGGGTGGTTCGTCCCCGGACGCACCGACGTGACAATCCTCTGGTTCCACGGCAATGCGGGCAATCTGTCGCACCCCGGTAGGGTGGAATTCATCAGGCGCTTGCATGACCGGCTGGGGGCGAGCTTTTTCATCTTCGACTATCGAGGCTATGGCCAGAGCGCCGGCAAACCCTCGGAGGAGGGCCTGTACCAGGACGCGCAGGATGCGCTGGCGTATCTGCAGAGCCGCGACGACGTGAATCCCCAGCGCATTGTGTACTACGGCAAATCGCTAGGCGCTGCGGTGGCATCCCACCTTGCTACCCAGGAAGCGCCCTACCGGCTCATTTTAGAATCCGCCTTTACGTCCACGCCGGACATGGCGCGGGAGATCTATCCGTTTCTGCCGCTGCGGCCGCTGCTCTACACGCGTTACAGTAACCGCGACCACCTCGCCGCCATCCACGCGCCCGTGCTCTTCATCCACGGGGACAGCGATAGCCAGGTACCGGTGCAACATGCGGACACTTTGTATGCAGTCGCCAACGAGACCAAACAGCAGTACATCGTGCGCGGCGCGGACCACGACGACGTCTATCTCTATGGAGGCGAGCAGTACATTGAAGTCTTCGCAGAGTTTCTCAGCCTGCCGCTGGCCCCTCCTTGAGCACAAGGCGCGAGACTTGGTCCTAGCCAATGCCGTCCCTGCGGAGAGGGCAGCCGCACCTAACGAGCGCCTTCAAACCATTGAATACGCGAAGAGGCACGACATGTCGTGCCCCTACGTCTCTCGCAAGGTCTTGCCCTCCAAACAACCGATGAAGGCGCATGATTCTCTATCCGCTCGCGACGCGCGCCTTACTCCTCCAGCAGTTCAACGTCCGCGTACCACGCGGTAACCGTGCCGCCGGCGCCATCGTGGTTGCGGCTCACCGGCCGGCCGACGATTGTGCCGGGTCGCGCGGCGATGGGCCGGCTGAGCATAGGGCCGGCCACGACGCAGGTGTGAAACTCGCCGTTCTCGCCGAGCGGGTCCGTGCCCTCGGGCAGATCGTTCAAGAACGACTGATCGAACCAGCGACCGGCAAAGCTGCGATCGAGCTTGGAGGTCGGGCTCACTGCCGTTACGATGGCTTTCAGCCCAGATTGCAGCATGGTCTGTGCGAGTTCCGCCGTCGGCATGCCCCAGACCGGGAAAATGGCCTCGAACCCTGTGCCTGCCAGCTTGGATTCGCGGTAGGCGCGGATGTCTTCGAGGAAGAGGTCGCCAAAGGCGAAGGTCTTGGCCGTCAAATGCGGCGGCAAGTCGCGCACCATATTGAGGAAAGCGGTCATCGCCGCTTCGTACTCTTCATTCGAGCAGGGATAGGGAATGGGGATCTCATATAGCGGCAGACCCAGCCGTTCCGCCTGCACGCGCAGCACCGGCACCGGCGTCGCTTGAATCGCCACGCGGTCGAAGTGCGGCATCACCGTCGTGAAGATGCCGCGCACGTCGTATTGCTCCGGCCGCTGCCGCAGCACGTGCAACGCCCAGGCGGAGTCTTTTCCCGACGACCAGGAGACGAGAACCGGTTTCAATGACATAGCTAATTCACAAATATAGGGGCACGATATATCGTGCCCCTACCGAGAGGCCGTGGACACTGCATCTGTCGGATAGAGTCGATTGCAACCGACTGGGTCTCCGATGGTTATGTGGAATCCAATATGTCTGTGAGACGCGGATGAAAGACATCCTTAAACTTGGGAAGGAGATCAAGCATCCACGCTCTGGTTTCCTCCAGCTTCTCAGGAGGATCGTCTATGGATCCATCTCTCCTCATGCAGATGGAGGAGAAATTCTGGTTTTTATGCCTTAACCAATGCCAGTCTGGCGCGGGATCAGCGTCGATACTCTGTTCAATCGCCGCCCGGCCGACTTCCAAGGTGTCGAATATGCCCTTGGTGGACTCTTTTTCATTCATGTAGATGTTAAGTATCACCCAGGCGCTGTCTCTGTTCATTTCCACCGCATATCTGATGCCCGGGTTGAGGTTAGAGCAAAACATCCGGCCGGTGTGACCAAAGAAAAAGACCGGCTTCTCTTCAAAGTACTTGCCATGCAGCTTAGCAAGTAGTGGCCGAAAGAACTCATCGTACTTCGTTTTTTGTGGGTCTATCTCACCGGGTGGGAGCGTGGCCTCTTTGCACCAGCCGCCGGGCCACACGACCTTGCGGAACCGAGGCATAGGGTCGCCACCAGCCTGCTTGACGACCTCGACCTTGACGCCGTAAAACCGGATGCAGTCTTTCGTCCATTCGTTGAGCCGGTGCAGGGCCTGCGCATGCTCGTAGCCAAAGTACGGTGCGACCCAAATTGCGGTCTGCGCCTCGCATCCGGTGGCGTAAGTGAGCAATTGCCCGAGATGGTGCAGGTCGGTCATTTCCAGTTGGTTCTCGATGGCTACTATCGCGCCGCCGTCGACCTCTTTCGCCTTGATGTCCAGGAAGTACGGTCCCACCGGTACCTCCCTCTGGATAAACCCCAGTCTCAAACCAATTGCATCGCCCAGCATGTGAAGATTCTCGGCGAGCCAGGGGGTGAAGTCGAGCGCCTCATCCGGCCACTTGGCGCGGACGTCCAACTGCTCAATCTCATCTTCGCAGGCATCCATAGTAGGCTCCTTGGGACGGTTACAAACGTAGGGGCACGATATATCGTGCCCCTACACATTGATCACATTGCACAGACTAGCGTGTTTTTCATGTTACCTGCAGCACGGATCTGGCTGCCGTAGATAGCAACGCTCACATTCAGTTGTTCTTAGCCAGCGCGCGACAACGCGTCCTCTATCGCCCGCGCGGCAAATACCGTCGTTAGGTGTTCGCGGTATTCGGCTGATGCATGGAGATCGTCGTTGAAGTCCTCAACGTTCGCGCCAGCGCGTTTGGCGGCGCGGCGGATAACTGCCGCGTCGATGTGCTTGCCCTTGAGGATGCGCTCCGTATTGCGCGCCCGCACGGCCGTCGCGCCGGCGCCGGTTACGCCCACGCGGGCATCTGTGCAGACCCCATCGTCACCAACCGTGATCGCCGCCGCTACGCCCACTACAGCGTAGTGGGAGGCCTTATTCGGCAGCTTCTGGTATGCAACGCCGGTGCCGGCCGGTAGCGCGGGAATGTGGACTTCAGTCAGAATCTCGTTGGGCCGCAGTGCCGTGGTCAGCAGGTCGCGGAAGAAGCGATCGATGGCTATGGTGCGGCCGGAGCGGGCCGTCGCGGTGACAAGCTCGAAATTCAACGCCAGCGCCAAGGCGGGAAAGTCGCCCGCCGGATCGGCGTGGGCCAAGCTGCCGCCGATGGTGCCCTTGTTCTGCACCTGCACGTCGCCCACCTCACCGGCGGCTTCCGCCAGCGCAGGCACGCGTTCCTGCACCAGCGCCGAGTTCTTGATGTCGTGGTACGTTGACATGGCGCCAATCGCCAGGCAGCCGTCGTCCGCCTCACCGATGAAGCGCAACTCGGAGATTCTGCCAAGATCGATCAAGCACTGCGGCGTCGATAAGCGCAGCTTCATGATGGGCAGCAGGCTATGGCCGCCTGCGAGCAATTTCGCATCGTCCCCGTGCTGTCTGAGCAAGCGCAGGGCGTCGGCAACTGACGTGGGTGCGTAATAGTCAAACGCTTGGGGGATCATGAGCGGCCTCCTCTCCGGCCACGGCGGTGTGTTTGCAGTACCCTCCAGATGCGCTCGGCAGTCATGGGTATGTCCACGTGCGTCACGCCTAACGGCGAAAGCGCGTCCACGACCGCATTGGCAACGGTCGGCGTGGCGGAGATCGTTGCCATCTCGCCAATGCCCTTCGCCCCCAGCGGATTGACGGGGCTGGGTGTTACCGTGCGGTCTAACTCGAACATGGGAAATTCCTGGGCAAACGGCATCGCGTAGTCCATCAGCGAGCCCGAAACAAGCTGACCTTCATCGTCCCAGACCGCCTGCTCCAGCAGTGCTTGGCCGATGCCCTGCGCCAAGCCGCCGTGGATTTGCCCTTCCACGAGCGTGGGATTGATCACCGTACCGCAGTCGTCTACGGATACGTAGCGCGTCAAAGAGACTTCGCCGGTATCCGGATCGATCTCAACCGTGGCGATATGCGCGCTGAAGGGGAACGTCAGCCCCGGCGGCTCCCAGAACGAGACCGCCTCCAGGCCGGGATCCAGGTCTTCCGGCAGCAACTGGCCGTCGTAGGCTTCGGCGCCCACCTCGGCCCAGGTAACGTACTGGTCCGGCATATCCTGCACCGAAAACAACCCGTCCTCAAGCGTGACAAGTTGAGGATCGAGCGTATCTTCGATCTTGTTCTCCAGGAGCGCCGTGGCGATGAGCTTGGCCTTCTCCTTGATCTGTTCGTTCGCTTTGACGATAGCCGTGCCGCCAACCACCAGCGTACGGCTGCCAAAGGTGCCAACGCCCCGCGCGACTATGCTCGTATCGCCATGGATGACCTCCACGTCATCGAAAGGCACGCCCAGGTCGTCGGCCACGATCTGCGCAAACGACGTCTCCTCACCCTGGCCGTGGGGTGATGCGCCCGTGAGGACCGTGACTTTGCCCATGGGGTCTACCCGCACCGTTGCGCTCTCAAAGCCACCCAGACCGCCCATGGCGGCGGCGGGGCCAAACCCGCAGACCTCGGTCGTCACCGTCACACCGACGCCCACGATTCTCCCGTCCTTGCGCTGGGCCTTTTGGTCGGCCCGCAGCTTGTCGTAGTCCGCGATTGCCAGCGCCTTATCCAGCGCCGCATCGTAGTCGGCGGAGTCGTAGATCATCCCGGTTGGAGTCTCGTAGGGAAACGCATCTTTCGGAATGAAGTTCTTGCGCCGCACTGCTACGGGGTCTTTGCCCGTGGCATCGGCAATCAAGTCCATCACCCGTTCGATGATGTACGCCGCTTCCGGCCGGCCTGCGCCGCGATAAGCGTCGTAGGGGATCTTGTTGGTGAAGACGCCGACGGTGGTCCAGCCGATGTCGCGGCAAGCGTAGACACCCGGCGCCAGTGAGGGAGTGAGTGTCGGAATAACGTGCGAAATCACCTGGGCGTACGCCCCGAGGTCGGCGTAGATCTTCAGTTTCATGCCGAGCAGGGTGCCGTCCTTCTTGTAGGCGGCTTGCACGTACTGCGCTTGGCCCCGGCCGTGGCTAGTGGATACGAAATGCTCGGTGCGGTCTTCCGCCCACTTCACCGGCCGGCCGAACTCCTGGGCTAGAATGATAGCGATGAGGGACTCAGAGTACGTATTGATCTTGCAGCCAAAGCCGCCGCCAACGTCGATGGCAACCACGCGCAGCTTGTTTTCCGGCATGCCCAGCATCTGGGCAACTACCATGCGCTCGATGTGCGGGTTCTGGGTGGTGACCCACAACGTCGCATTGCCGCTGCTGCGCTCATAGTCCGCCACCGTCGCCCGCGGCTCCATGGGATTGGGAATGAGGCGCGGCTGCTCCATGCGCGCTTCCACCACACCGTCGGCCTCGGCAAAGGCGCGGTCGGGATCGCCCGCCTGGTCGGAAGCTTCGTAACAAAGGTTGGATCCCATTTCCTCGAAGATGACGGGTGTATCGGGATCCGCCGCCGTCTCCATATCTACAACGACAGGCAGGGGCTCGTAGTCTACTTCAATGAGATCCAGCGCGTCCCGCGCCGCCGCCCGCGAGGAAGCAACTACGGCAGCCACCGGCTCGCCCACGTAGTTGGCTTTCGTCGCCGCCATCGGCCAGCGCTCCGGGTACTGCATGCCCTCCAAGATGGCAAAGAGCGGAAAAGGCTCACTACAGCGCTCGTTGACTTCCGCGCCGGTCATCACACCCAAGACATCGGGGAGTGCGGCGGCTTGCGCCGTGTCTATGCCATTTATGCGCGCGTGGGCATACGGACTACGCAGCACGGCCATATACGCCATGCCCGGCAGGATGACGTCGTCCGTATATTTACCCTCCCCCGTAATCAGGCGAGGGTCTTCTTTGCGCTTCACGCGCGAACCGATCAATTTCGATACTTGGCCCGCGATCATCGCCTCGCTCCTTTATTTACGCACCTGGCTATTGCCGATCACTGTCAGGACTGCAAACGCGTGAGACCTACCGAGAGGAAAACCACTGACTTCTATCGCAATTCTGAGACGGCAAGAAGCTCCACTCTAAATTCCGGACTGACTCCTACATCGTCACCGTGCAGCGATCATTGCCAAGAGCACTTTCAAGAATGGACGCCGCACACTCCGTCAATCCCGCGAAAGCTTGCCCCGTATCACGTACGGGGCGGGAATCCATCTTTACCCGCGCTCGGGAGACTTACACACATTGCCTCACGACATCCATACCTTCCGCCTATCTCCCGCGCCCTCGCATGCACCGTTTCCGCTACGCTTGCTCCTGCAGCCGCTGTGCCGCGTATTGGGCCGCCTTCACGATGTTTTGATACCCGGTGCAGCGGCAAATGTTGCCGGCCAGCGAGTGGCGGATTTCCTCCTCGCTCGGGTCGGGCTGTTCCTCCAACACTTGGTGAAGGGTCATGATGATGCCCGGCGTACAAAAGCCGCACTGCAATCCGTGCTCCTCCCAGAAGCCTTCCTGGACCGGATGCAGTTCGCCATCCTGCGCCAGACCTTCGATGGTAGTCACCTCGCTGTCGTCAGCCTGCACCGCCAGCACCGTACAGGACTTGACCGCGGCGCCATCCACGACCACCGTGCACGCGCCGCATTGACTGGTATCGCATCCCACGTGCGTGCCGGTGAGTCCCAGCTCGTCACGCAGGTAGTGCACCAGCAACAAGCGCGGCTCGACACTGCTCGTGTGACGCGTGCCGTTGACCGTTACTGAAATCTCATTGGGCATACTATTACCCCCTACGCAAAGCGTGTCTGCATGCGCCGAATTTGCCGAATACGCCGACTCAGTCGAAGATGCCAACTTAGTCGAAGTCGCCGACTTCGTCGAAGACGCAAAATACTTGGTTTAGTATACCAATTGCGCTTCAATTACACACGTGTCTATCTCCCAAGCAGCCGCATAATCCAGCAGTGCGTAATTGCTTGGCGTCATTTCAAGCGGGCAGCGTCCCAGTGATTCACACGGGAAGGAATCTTGAGCGCATACTTGACCTTGCATAGTGTTGCTCCTCAGGGTGATCGCTAGATTGTAGCGCGGGGGCTCGTCCCCCGCTCTTCAGTGCCAGCCACTAACCACTACGCGGCAAACTGCGCCTTCATTAGCCGCTCATGCACTAGGATACCTCTTGCGATTGGCGGTATGATTGGAGAGATAGAAGGCCGTGCAAAACAAGCAAGGGAATGACGCATGAAGGTAGAGGGTACGTTCACGATCAAAGCGGGGAAGGACCACGTCTGGGAGCTGTTGCAAGACCCGGACGTGCTCGCGGTGTGCATCCCCGGCTGCGAAAAGCTGGAACCGACCGGCGCAGACTCTTTCGCGGCTACCCTCAACGTGGGCGTGGCCGGTATCAAAGGCCGTTACCAGGGCACGGTGGCGGTGGCCGACCGCGACCCGCCCCACGGCTACCGCATGATCGTGGAAGGCAAAGGCGGCCCCGGCTTTGTGAAAGGCGAGGGCGCCTTCTCCCTCGCGGAGGACAAGCCAGGCGTCACCACCATCCACGTGGCCGGCGACGCGCAAGCCGGCGGCACCCTGGCCCGCGTCGGCCAACGCCTCATGAACCAAGCCGCCAAACTGCTCATGAAGCAGTTCTTCACACGGTTGAATAAGGAAGCCACCGGACGCTAGACTTCTGCCAGAAACTAGATGCTTGTTGGGAATTGCAGAATTGACAAGGATGTAGGGCGCTGGGAGTGCGGCATATGTCTGCGCTGCAAGTGTCAAAAAACTTCATAGAAGTGCGACAAGAGAATTGATAGCAGCCACACTTTCCTGTCGTCGAAAGTGTAGTAGATCGCTAGAGAACTGCCATAAGGCAGATCCAACATAGGGATGTACTAGATTGGCGGATCTTCTCTTATCTGAGTGCCGGAAGTAGGATCTCGCGCCAGTGTCCATTCGACGGCTTCTGTGAACTCATCCGCACGCAGTGGATCCTCTTCAATCTTCTTTAGTTCCCGCTCGAAGCGTTCTGTGCGGACAACATCTCGGTATGCTGGCATGTTTTCCTATGAGAGAAGACCTGCTGCCTCGTCAGCCAGGTTGAGGCCGTGTTCCCTTTCCCGTCTCGAAGGTTCACGCGATCCAATTAATGCACTACTGTAGGGAATTTCCTCTCCCTGATCTGCCAGCCGCCAGCCAAGAAACCTATGAGAGAATTCACTAATCTCATTGGCATTCTTTCCTCTGCAAAGCTCGATTACCTGCCGAACTATATCCACTTCTTCTGATGAGAAAAGCTTCAAGTTTGCCCTGCGCAAGGCAAGTATGCGGTTCTGATCATGCCCATAGTAGTCCTCTTGCCTGACAGCAATTGCGCCTTCTTCCTCTAGTTCCTCGCGAATTGGCACGAGTCTTCTTGGCGCGGGACCCTGTGGTAGTGCTTGATACACTACCCATGTCATCGCTTTACCAAGCCGCAAATAGGCTAAGAAGTCTGAAAGAAACAACAGTTTATTGAGTTTGACTGCTCCGAATGAGTCGTCACCCTCCGAACACAACGCGATGTAAATGAGGAGTTCCTTGAACTTCACCTCGTTGGGCTCTGGATTGTTGCCCATCGCTATTACCCCCTAAATCGAACCTATTCCTACCCTGAGCATACCATGCATTTAAGCCAATAGCGCCTGTTGACTCTAGCATTCATCCTGTGACTTAATTCACAACCCCAATAACCAAGAAGGCACGTCAATCGGCTTAATCTGAAAGCAACTTACGAGTGCCCTCACACTTCGGCCAGCGTTTTCGCCTCTTGCACCATGTTGTGGATGATGTCCAGGCCGCCGTGCCAGAAGGCGGGGTCGGCGGTGTTGATGTTGGCGCGTTGCATGAGTTGGGCGGGGGATTCGCTGCCGCCGGCCGCCAGCATGCCGCGATACACGTCCACAAAGGGCGCGCCTTGCTGCTGATACGCATGGTATAGCGAGAGCGAGAGCAGTTCGCCAAAGGGGTAGGCGTAGACGTAGAACGGCACGTGGATGAAGTGCGGGATGTACGCCCACCAGTGACGGTAGTTTTCCGTCATCGCCACGGAGTCGCCGAACATGGCCGACTGCTGCTCAATCCAGATTTCGCCGATGGTCTCCGCCGTGAGTTCGCCCTCGCTGCGGCGGCGGGTGTGCAGCCCGTACTCGAACTGGTGCATCGCCGCCTGGCGGAAAACCGTCGCGAACGAGTCCTCGATCTTCTGCGCCAGCAGACTGAGCCGCACGCGCGGGTCACTGGTGCGTTCCATGAGCAGGTGGAATGTCAGCATCTCGCCAAACGTGCTGGCAAGCTCCGCTACCACCAGTGACGTATCAAATTCGAGGTACGACTGTTCGCGAGAAAGGCGAGCGTGGATGCCGTGGCCGAGCTCGTGGGCCAGCGTCATCACGTCCCTCTGGTTGCCCATGTAGTTGAGAAAGACATAGGGATGCAAGCTGGGCAAGCAGGGCTGGCAATACGCGCCCCCGCGCTTATTGGGCAATACAGCGGCATCGATCCACTGCTTCTCAAAGAACTCTCCGGCTAGGTTGCCCACTTCCGGCGAAAAGGCCTGGTAGGCGTCGAGCACAAGCGCCTTGGCCTCACCGAAGTCGACGCCGCCCTCCGGCGGGGGAAACACCGGCGCGTAGCGGTCGTAGTCGTAGAGTTTGCGGTAGCCCAGCATGCGGCGCTTGAGGGTGTAGTAGTCGGCAACGATGTCGTACCGTTGCGTCACCGCATCGAGCATGGCGTGAGCCGTGGCGTCGTCAACTTCGTTGGCCAGATTGCGTGACGACATGGGGTCGGGAAAGTTCCGCAGGCGGTCTTCGATGGCCTTCTCTTGCGCCGCCACGTTGAAGATGAACGTCAGAATATGGGCGTCGTCTTGGAGCGCCTTCGTCATGGCAATCTGCGCGCGCCGCCGCACGGCGCGGTCGGGATGGTAAAGCAGCGCCAGGAGTTCGGTCTCGTTCATCTCCTTGCGCTCGCCATCCAGCGTGATTGTTTGCCGCAAGCGGCTGGTGCGCTCGTCAAAGAGCCGCTGGAAGGCGCTGATGCCGGTCAGGCGCTTTTCGGCGTCCAGCTTTTCCTCGGCCTCGGAGAGAGTGTGGGGCGCGAAGGCCCGCTCCTGCCGCAAAGAGTGCGCGTACCGCGCGAGCGGCGGGTGCGCCAGAATACGTTCGGCAAAGCCATCGTCCGCCTGCCGCCACTCCACGTCGAAGAAGAGCAGCGTGTTCTGCACCGCGGTGACCTGTTCCTCCGTGCGCTGCAGCAAGGCCCCGTGCGCCGGGTCGGCCGTATCCACCGAGAAGACCAGATGCGCGAACATTATGGCCTTATGGCCGCACATGTAGATCCGCTCGATCTCCTCAACTGCCGCCACGAACTCATCCGGAGTAATCTCGCCTGCGGCAACTCGGCCTCTGTGCGTTTCCTGGAACGCCTGCGCCTGCTCTAGCGCGGCCTTGAAATCGGCCTCTATCGTTGGATCGTCCGGCCCGGCGTAGAGATCTCTCAAGTCCCAACGCACCGACTCCGCGCCGGTCTCCTGTGCCTCAGCCGTCGCCGTTAGTGATTCAGTCACTCTGTATTGCTCCTATTGAATTGAATTTCACAATGCCACTGGACTAACGACACTACACTTTCAGCAGTGCCAGAAACGCCTCTTGCGGTATTTCCACCTGGCCGACTCGTTTCATGCGCTTCTTGCCCTCTTTCTGTCTTTCCAGCAGCTTGCGCTTGCGCGTGACGTCGCCGCCGTAGCACTTAGCGAGCACGTTCTTGCGCAGCGCCGGAATCGTCTCCCGGCTGATGATGCGGCCGCTGATAGCGGCTTGCAACGGCACTTCGAACAACTGGCGCGGTATCTGACGGCGCAGTTCCTCGACTAACCCCCGACCGACTTGTTGGGAACGTTCGCGGGGTATGATGCTCGAAAGGGCGTCCACCGGCTGGCCGTTCACGAGGATTTCCAGCTTCACCAGATCGCCGGGGCGCATGCCCGTCACCGTATAGTCCATGCTGGCGTAACCTTGGGTGCGAGTCTTGAGTTGGTCGTAGAAGTCGGTAAGAATTTCGGCGAACGGCACCTCGTACTTGAGAATTGCGCGCCGTTCGTCCAAGTATTCAAGCTCCTTGAACGCGCCGCGCCGGTTTTCGCACAGTTCCATGATGGCCCCGATGTAACCGGACGGCGTGATGAGATTAAGCTCGACCCACGGCTCCTCGATGCGGTCGAGTTCCGATGGGTGCGGCAACTGCGCAGGCGTGTCCACGTCCACGCTCTTGCCGGCAGTAGTCACCGCCCGGTACTCCGTATTCGGTAGCGTAGTTAAGATTTCCAAGCCGTATTCGCGCTCCAGCCGCTGTTGCACGATGTCCAGGTGCAGCAAACCCAGGCAGCCGCAGCGGAAGCCAAAACCGAGCGCCGGACTCGTTTCCGGCACATAGGTCAAGGCGGCATCGTTGAGTCTGAGCTTATCCAAGGCGTCGCGGAGCGGTGCGTAGTCCTCGCTCTCCACCGGATAGAAGCCGGCAAACACCATTGGTTTCGCGGGTTGATAACCGGGGAGGGGCTGTGTTGCCGGCGCTGCCGCCATGGTAATGGTGTCGCCCACTTGGCACTCGCGCAGGGTTTTGAGGCCGCTCGCCACATAGCCCACCTCGCCGGTGGCAAGGAGCGACTCCTTGACCGGATGGGGGCGGAACGTGCCGATCTCCATGGCCTCGGAGCGCGCGCCGGACTGCATGAGCAGGATTTCTTGTCCCGCGTCCACGGCGCCTTCTACAACACGCACGTAAGCGACAACCCCTTTGTGTTGATCGTAATGGGAGTCAAAGATGAGCGCGCGGGCGGCCGCCGCTTCCGTGCCGGACGGCGGCGCGATGCGCTCCACAATGGCCGCCAGCACTTCATCGGTGCCCAAGCCGGTCTTGGCGGAGGCATAGATCATCTCTTCGGGCGTGAAGCCGAGATTCTCCAACTCGACCGCCACCATGTCAGGCTGCGCGCTGGGCAGATCGATCTTATTGATCACCGGAATGATGGCGAGGTCGTGGTTCAGGGCTTGGTAGAGATTGGTCAACGTCTGCGCCTCGATGCCCTGTGAAGCGTCGACAACGAGCAACGCACCCTCACACGCGACGAGCGCGCGCGAGACCTCGTAGGCAAAGTCCACGTGCCCCGGCGTGTCGATCAGGTTGAGCTCGTAGGTGGGGCCACCGGCTTCCGGGTAGAGCATGCGCACGGCCTTGGCCTTGATCGTGATGCCGCGCTCGCGCTCGAGCTCCATCGAGTCAAGCGCCTGCTCCACCACCTTGCGGGCGTCGAGCGCGCCGGTCTTTTCCAAGAGCCGGTCGGCCAAGGTGGACTTGCCATGGTCGATGTGGGCGATGATGCAAAAGTTGCGGATGTGTTGTTGGTTCACTGAATGAGTGCTCGGCACATGATGCCTCTTATTGGCAAAATCGATCGTAAATGCATTGGATGCAGCGGCCTAGTATATTGCGAAATTCAACTGTAAGTGCAAAAAGTCGGTCAGCCTGCCACCGTTCATTGTAGCAAATGCCGCTCCTGCCCCTGATCGTGACATCGGTCCAATGAATGCAACTCGCTTCAAACTGGCTTTACAGTAGTGCCTCGCACCCTGGTTGAGACTGCGGCGCCGTGGGCTTTTGGGTAGTTCGCATTTGCGCAACGCAGCGTTCATTGGTTGGCGTTTCTTAGTTTCGCAACTCGCCATGACAAGCAGGCGGATCCCCCTCTCCCTCGAGGGAGAGGGAGCTAGACTGCCAATTTACTCCCGTGTCTTTCGGCGCACTATGCCTTTGTATGGCGCCTGTTCCGCTTGCGGCTTAGGCAAGCCCAAGTGGGGGCAGAAATCGCCATGTCCCGGGGAATTCCACGCTTGACAGTAGCCAGAGTCAGTTCTACCATCAAAGTCAGGCAATTCCGCATTTACCCCTCATTTTCGAACGAGGAGACTACTATGGCACAGGTTCAGGAACTGGGAGCCGCCACGGAACTTAAGTTCGACCAGTATGAGGGTGACCAGTATAACGATCAGCTTTACCGCTACGACAACTGCGCCACCGGCATTGCCAGCATCGATGACTTCTCCGATGAGCACGTGGCATTCTATCGAGAAGTCGGTTTCCTCGTCATTCAGAACGTCTTTGCGCCCGACGAAATCCAAGAAGCGCTGGCGGGCTTCACCGACCTCGTTATCGGCAAATATCCCGAATTTGTGGGCGTGCAATTCGAGGCTGCAGCGAAGAAATACGTCCGCACCTTGCCCCCTGAAAAGCAACTGGACTGTGTGCGCAAACTGCAACACTTTGTGGAGTTTGAGCCGCGCATGAAAGCCATGGCGTGGCATCCCAACCTGCAGCGGGTCGTAAGCCGTCTGCTCGAAGCTGAACCGGAGCTTTTTGCGGACCAAGCCCTGAGCAAGCCGCCCGGCATTGGGCGGGAGAAGCCCTGGCACCAAGACCACGCCTTCTTCAATCTGCCGATGGGCACGCCGATTGTGGGCACCTGGACCGCGCTGGACGACGCCACGCTCGAAAACGGCTGCATGCACGTGAAACCCGGCACCCACAAGGAAGGGCCGGTGGTGCACTTTCGCCGGCGGGACTGGCAGATATGCGACGACCACCTCGACCTCAACCGCGACGTTGCCGTGCCGCTCCCACCCGGCGGCGTGCTCTTCTTCGACGGACTCATGCACCACGGCACTCCGGCAAACCGCAGCGAGAGCCGGCGCCGGGCGCTCCAATTCCACTTCATTCCAGCAGACACCGAGCGGATAGAGCAGGAAGATCGCATGGCGGTGTTTGGGAGTGAGGGCAAAGACGTAGAGTGCTAGTCGCGCCCCAAACCGGATTACGTAGCGCGCAGCTTCACTTCATATCTGTTTCGGATTTGGAATCTCCGTGTTCTCCCCGCGATAGCAAGTTTCAGGAAGAGCCAGCGGCGTAGAAGAATATGCGCCAATGTCGTGGCGTAGCGGCTGGAATCGAGCAGAACAGAGGTTCATGGCGGCAGTATTGCAGAGACACCCCGTGCGCACCACAGCGTATGCCGTAATGCTTGTCCTCTTGGCAGCATTCTATGCGCTGCGCTTCGCTGCCTTTGCCACACCTGGCGAGGCTGCATACGGTCTTGCGCTCGTCCTGGCGGCAGCGTTCGCGCTGGTTGCCGGTGCGCTCGCGTTGCAGCAATTCCTGGCAGTGCGGCGCGATGCCTTCTTGCTCGTGAGTGCGGGACTATGGGTTGCCGCCGCGTTGCATCTCTATCACTTTGCCGCGTTCGCCGGCGTGCTTGGTTCCGCAGAGTCCACAGTTGCCACGGCCTCGGCGCTACGGGGCGCGTTGCTGCCGACGCTCTTTTTCAGTCTGTTCCTGTGCTTGAGTCTGCTCGCGAACAGGCAAGACCGACCTTCAGCCGCACAACCGGGGGGCGTCTTTCTGGCCGCCGCCACGCTTGCCTTCATCGTAACGGTCGCCGCTTTGGTATTCCCCTTGCCGCAAGCCGCCAGCGTGGTATTTGCGCTGGGGCAGCCACTGGCGCCGCTCACTGCCCAATTGGACTTACTTCTGGCGGCCACACTCGCCCTGCTGGGTATTGGCGCCAGCTTGCGGAGCGGCCGTTGGCGCACTGACCCATTCTCCCGCTGGGTCCTGCTGACTCTTGTCATCACTCTGCTTGCGCTGGCGCGCTTGCCCCTCGTTTATGCCTGGCCGTCTGAATTGCTGCTCTTGTTCGGGCACGCACTGGTCTTGGCGAGTTACGTCTGCGTTGCCGTGGGCATCGTCTCGAAAGCCACGGCCGGCGCGCCGGCGGCAGAGGCCGTAAGAGCCGCGACACCCGCCGCAGCCCGCGATGCCCCAGAGCCCTCCCCGCTTTCACGCGCTGCGGAGGACACGCCCGTGCCCGCGCCGGCACTCGCCCTGCGCGATCTCCAAGCCAGCCACCGCGCTCTGCGCAACGCCACCAAGGGCTTGCTGATAGGCGTGCGCGGCGACGGCACGATTACGGATTGGAAACCGGCTGCCGAATTCGGTCCCACCGCATTGCCGAGCGACCTCCTGGGAAAGAATATTCGCGCAGTGCTGCCGCTCGACCAGGCCGACGCCATCATGGCGACCGTTGCGCGCGTGCTCCAAGCAGGCAAGACGGAACGTTTACAATACGCCGCGGCGGATGGCAGCATGGCTCTGGAAGGTTATGTGACCGCCCACAGCGCCGACCACGCGCTGTGCATCATCCAGGATCACACCGCGCAAGCGCGGGCCCTCCAAGATTTGGAAGCCCAACGACTGAAGGCTGAGTCACTGAGGCGCGTAACGGGTGACTGGCTCATACGCATAACGCGCACCGGTATCATCCAGGACATGCAACCGCCGGCCGCCCCGGAGTTTGCCGGCTACGGGGACATGTTCGCCGGTAAACACCTGGAGGATGTCTTCCAGGGCGATGATGTCGCTCCCCTGGTAGCTGCAGCGGAAGCGGTCATTGAAAACAGTGAAGTGCAAGAACTTTCTTTCACGCGGCAGAGCGGACAAGAGCTGGCAGTGCGCATTGCTACCTTTGCAGAAGACACAGTGCTCTTACTGCTGCGCGACACGACTGAGCTCAAGGAAGCAACGGCGCAACTGGCGGAGAGCGAGTCAACGAATCAAGCCATGCGCGCGCATCTTGCACAGGTTGACTCCGCGCAGGCCGCTGTGTTGGCGCGCCAGCGCGCGCTCGATCAGGTCATTGGCGATCTCGTGCTGCGGTTGCAGAGCGACGGCACGGTCGTGGACGCGCAAGACTCCAATGCAGGCAAGCTCGTGCAGACCCCAGCGTTCCGGGGGAAACCGGTGCGGGACGTGTTGCCGGGACCGCTGGCGGAGGCAGTGCATACCGCCGCCGTGCAAGCGCTGGCAAGCGGCACGGTGCAGGAGTTTGTGTGCACACTGGAGGAGGACTCCACGTATCAGGGAAGTCTCGCGGCCTGTGGCGACAATGAAGTAATCGCCCTCGTGCGGGACGTCAGCCAAGTGCAGCGCGCCACTGCGCAATTGACCCAAGCGGAAACGTCGCTGCAGGCCCTGCGCACACTCTTGCCCGATCTCCTGCTCCGGCTGCAGGCCGACGGCACTATTCTGGAGTGCAAGCCCGCCGCGAACTTTGGCCCACGCGCGGTGGCTGAACTGGTCGGGGCCAGAGTGCGGGAGGTCCTGCCCGTTGACTTGGCGTCTCAGGTCATGGCCGCAATCGCACAGGTGCAGCGCGACGGTCGGCCCAGCCGGTTTACGTGCCATCCGGCCGGCGGCCAAGTGCTCGCCGGCGGCATGGCGGCGCTTGCCGCGGACCAGTTCTTGTGTGTGGTGCGCGACCTGACCCAGCAGAAACAGATGGAAACTGCTCTCGCCCAGCAGGCCGCAGTACTGGCCAAGGAGATGCAAGCAAAGATTGAGGAGGAATCCCTACGCTCGCTGCGCACTGAAAACGACATATTGCGGGCCAAATTGATGCGTGTCGCGCAGGTTGCGCTTGAAGGTGACACCGGAACTGTTCCCACCAAGACCGCGACGCCAACTGAGAGCACACACGCCGCCGGAGCCTCGGAAGCCGGGGGTGCGCCAAGCGGACCGGCGCAAGGGGACGGAGCGGAGAATGCTGCCGCAGAGCCCGCTCCACCTAAGTCGCAGCAAGAGGCCGCAGCATCGCCTGATTCGCCCTCGGCGCCAGCGCCACAGGCCGCAGTCGACCCCGATGCGCACACGCCGAACCTGTCGGAGGACTCCCCAACCCCAGAGAACGGCGATCCCGCCAAACGGGGCGCGGAAGCACGGATCGATGTATCGCCGACGAGCAGCGGGAGCAGTCCAGCGGTCAAGACCTCAACTCAAACTCAGACTATCGTCGCGACGCAGCGCGCAGCACAAATCGATACAAAACCTACGGAGAACGGCCAGGCGGAAAGCGACGCCATGACCAACGGCAATCCTGCGGAGGAGACCCGGAAACCCTAACAAGGAAAAGCATTTATCGGTGAGAATTCTACGTAAGCAGGTATTGAGCCCTGCGCCTGCGTGAATTGCGGCACGCCAAGGAAAACCTCCTAGAGTTAGCGCCCAGGGACTTTCGTCACCCAATTGACGCCCGTACGCACCAATAAGGCGACATACTCACGCGGACTCCATTAGAATTACTGACAAGAGCTTGAAGAATACACTCTGTCAGGTCGCGTATGAGCATACGAATAAGGAGTAACAGCGATGCAACTAGCCTTACATTCGGTAAGTTACGCAGGCGTATGGCCGGGACAAGAACGGTTGACGCTGGAGAGCTTTCTTGCCCGCGCGGCGGCGCTGGAATTTTCGGGCGTGATGCTCGTCGCCAAGCGACCGCATCTCTCGCTGCTCGACTATCCGTTCCATCAGCCTGAGAAACGGGAAGCCGTACGGGGGCTGCTGGCAGAACATGGCCTCAGCGTGCACTCGCTGGCGGGCTATAACGACTTTACCGTTGGCCCAGAACGGCCAGACGTGCCGTTCTGGGAACACCAGATCGTCTATATCGCTGAACTAGCGGCGCTGGCCCGCGATCTCGACTGCCCCGCAATTCGCATCTTCACCGGCTACGAGCGTGACGGCGTGTCGTACGACGCGGGTTGGACCAGCGTCGTCACCGGCTTGCGCGAGGCGGCGCGGCTCGCCGCGGACTTTGGCGTTGTGCTTACCGTGCAGAACCACCACGACATCGCCGTCGACTACGAGAGCATGTACCAACTGCTCTCCGAGGTAGACCATCCCAATTGCCGGGCGGCCTTCGACGCCTGGTCGCCCGCCGTACAGGGCTTGCATGGCGAGGCCCTGGCAGCAGCCGTGCGCCGCATGGCGCCCTTCACGGCGTACACGACGGTCGCCGACTACGTGGCCCTGCCGCGTTACCGGTACGAACCGGCGCTCGTGAATTACGTAGAAGAGACCCCCCGCATGTTGGGCGTGCCCTTGGGCGAGGGCTTGATTGACTACGCTACGTTTTTTGACACGCTCATCGCAACGGGTTACACCGGCACGGTGGCGTACGAAATGTGCTCATCCCTGCGCGACGGCGGCAAACTGGACAGTTTAGACGCCTACGCGCAGAAATTCAAGGACTACATGGCGCCGTTTGTGGCGAAGGCAGACGCCAGGGTTGCGGCGGCAGTCGCGCGGTAGGTGCAGGCTGGTCAGCAACAGCTTCCATCCCGTACGGGTGGGTAAACTCGTTGCTATGCTTGGTTAAGAACCGAATTCGGTCACCCCGTAGGAGGTCTTTGCATAACCAATACCGCGGCAAGGGAATCCCCTCTCCCTCGAGGTGACTTTTGCATAGGGGTGTACCGAGGAGACTAAGTCCCCTCTCCCGTTGTACAGACTGGGGACATAGGTAACAGATGTTCGGGTTGATAGGTTACAGATGTTGTTTTCTGAGGTCTATGGATTTGATGCGCTGTATTGAGAAATGCACGCCCCAGACGCCGTCGGTTGTGGTGGGTCTGAGCGCGACGCGTTTGTGCCGGAAGGCCTTGCCGAGAGCGAATACATTGCCCTGGAAGGAGATGCGGCCGTTGACATCGACGGAGCGCACCTGGTCGTCGGGAGCATAGGCGAGGGCAGGCAAGGTTTCCGGGAAAGGCCTCGGGCTCGGCGTGTGTCTGGGGATGGTAGGGTCGGCTGTGCCGGATGCTGATGCCCAGCTGCAAGAGCCAGACGGTGAGAGGCGTGAAGGGCTGGCCGCTGTCGTTGCCCCAGGGGGAGCCGTTATCCATGAGCATGGCCTGGGGCAGGCCGTAGCGGTGGAAGACAGTGGTGAGGCGGTCTTGGACTGTCTCGCCGCGCTCGTTGGCACAGGCTTGTAGGGCGAGGTTGAAGCGGGAAGGATCATCCAGGAGGGTGAGGGGATGGCAACGGTCATGGTGCATGCTGAAATGCCCTTTGAAGTCCATTTGCCACAGTGCGTTGGGCTGGGGTCACTCGAAACGCACGTGGGGTGTGTGCTTGGCGCTCTCCACGGGATCGATAAGCCCATGGCGTTTGAGAATGGCCTGGATGGTGCTCTTGGCCGGCACGTCCGTGCAGCCTTGGTCTTGCAGCAGCCTGTGCAGCACATGCGCGCCCTTCGTAGGATGCGCCAGGCGCAGCGCGATGATCCTCTCTTCCAGCTCCGGGTCTGTCCGGTGCGGACAGCTGTGCGTACGGTGCGAACGGTCACGCAGGTTCTGCGCTCCCCCCGACGCATACCGCCGCAGCGTTTTGTACGCCGTCTTGCGGCTGATCTTCATGCGTCGGCACAGTTCACTGATGTTCGATCCGTCCGTCAGTGCCAGGGCAACGAACTCCTTGCGTTCAGACACAACCGTACTCTCCTTCCACGGCATGGTCATCCTCCTGCTGCAAGATTTCCCATGCCTTTAGGTGTAACCCATCAACCCGAACATGTGTAACCCATGTACCCGGTCTATACAACGGGAGAGGGTTAGGGTGAGGGGGGGGAATCCCCGCAATCTGGGCCGTTTTCAACGATTTTGTACACTTTCGTTTAGGTCTTAGAGGTAGATAAGGACAGTACAAGCAGTAATCCCCTCACCCCGGCCCTCTCCCGGCGGGAGAGGGAGTATTTCCTGCGCCGCTGGCTGAGGTTTCGCAAAGATCTCCATCAAGAGGAGACCCTGGCGAATCTACGGCCGAGGGAGAAGGAGGTACGCCCTTTCACTGGGGAGAGGATATGTGTGAGGGGAAGTCCTGCCAATCCGGTTCCATTGCTCTAGAGAAACTTTAAAAGCTTGCATCCTACCGACAAAGCGTAGCGGCTTGTGGGAGAATCACCCTCACCCCCGTCTCACGTACGGGGCAGGCTCTAACCCTCTCCCTCCGGCAAGGGTCTTATGAAAGAGTCTCCAGCGGGAGAGGAAATCTTCCTTAGCTCAACAGGTTCAATGAAGCGTATCCAAGCAAGGCTCTTCTTAGGTCATTCGATGTGAAAAGTGAGGCGGCAGGGGATGAGTATTCGAGCGCGGACAACGATAACCATAGACACGTATCGAGCGACGCTCGACGCGCTGCCGCGGGCGAATTTGGCGCATCTGCCCACGCCGCTCGACTTCTGCCCGCGCCTGACTGAGCAACTGGGCGGCCCGGATATCTTCATCAAGCGCGACGACCTGACCGGGCTGGCGCTGGGCGGCAACAAGACCCGCAACCTGGAGTTTCTCTTTGGTGAAGCGATCGCGCAAGGCGCCGACTGCATCATTACCGGCGCGTATCCGCAATCGAACCAGTGCCGCCAGACCGCGGCGGCAGCGGCGAAACTGGGGCTGGAATGCTACCTGGTGCTGGGGGCGTTGCGCCACCGGGCGGTTGTACAGGGCAACCTGCTCCTGAACCATCTCTTTGGCGCGCACGTGGAGGTGGCGCCGGAGGCGGATGACGTGGGCGTGCAGTCGATCATCGACGAGCGCGTGGCGGAACTGCAAGCCGCGGGCAGGCGGCCCTACCGCTTCACGAATAAGTACCCCGAACTGGCAGTGAAGTCGGTGGCGGGCTACCTGAACGGCATGCTGGAGTTGCATGAGCAATTGGAGCGCCTGCCGGAACAGCCAACGACCATTATGGTCACCTCCGGTTCCGGCTCCACCCACACCGGCATCGCCGCCACGGTAAAGGCGCTGGGCTTGCCCTACCACGTGACCGGAATCTCTATCCGCCCGCAAAATCCACCGCAGCGCGAGCGCATCGCCGCCCTCGCCCAGAGCGCAGCAACCCACTACGGTATCCCGTGCGCTCTGACCCCAGAGGAAGTTGACGTGCGCGAAGAGTATTACGGCAAAGGCCACGGCGTCACCACCGCCGCGGGCAGAGACGCCGTGCACACCGTGGCGCGCACGGAAGGCATCTTGCTCGATCTCACCTACACCGGCAAGGCCATGTCCGGCCTCATCGACCTCGTGCGCAAAGGCACATTCGGCCAAGATGAACGCGTCGTCTTCGTGCACACCGGCGGCATCCCGTCGCTCTTCGCACACGCGGACGAGGTGCTTGCGTAGACGGCTGTTAGCGAGTGAAGCCTGGCGTGGAGTGGGCGCCCGTAGTCGCTGTGACGGGCAGAATTGCTCCCAAGCGACTATAGAAGCCTGTAATGAACAAGCGGCTTCGCTAAACGGGCATGGTAAGATACCTTGCGCAGGGCGGTACCGCGGGATTTGAGGTGCCAGTATCCTGTGGGGGAGTGCCCGCCGGTCCTGTTTCACATGCAGGATGACGTGCCCTGATTGAGCCAGTCCATGTCCGGCAAGTGCCTGGTCCGGACGACAAGAGAACTGAGGAAGCGATTCCATGAAAACTGAATCTGAAGCGAGCGCACTACAACAAGAACTCTTGGCGACCAGCCGCGAGCTCTTTCCGGGTGGTTCCTCAGGCCTGTGGAGTCTGCCGGAAGAGTATCAAATCGTGGTCACCCACGGGCGCGGCGGCCACGTGTGGGACATGACCGGCCGGGAGTACATAGACTGCATCCTGGGTTCGGGGCCGGTTCTCATCGGTCACGCGCATCCGGCGGTCGTGGCGGCAGTGCAAGCGCAGGTTGAGAAGGGCGCGACGTACTTCCTGCTCAACGAACCGGGGATCCGGCTGGCGGAACAGGTGGTGGACGCCGTACCCTGCGCCGAGCAGATCCGCTTCGTGAGCACGGGCACGGAGGCCACATTTTACACGATTCGCATTGCGCGCGCCTATACCGGCCGTAACAAGGTGCTCAAGTTCGAAGGAGCGCTCCACGGCGGCAACGACTACGCCACCATGAGCACCGTGCCGCCGCGCATCAGCGACTACCCCCACGGCATTCCCGACAGCAGCGGTATTCCACAACAGGTACAGGACCAGGTGCTGGTCTCGGAATTCAATAATCTGGCTCTCACCCGCGATTTGGCGCATCAGCACGGGGACGACTTGGCGGCCATTATCATGGAGCCGCTCCAGCGGGCGCTCAATCCTGAGCCGGGCTTCCTGGCAGCAGTGCGCGACCTGGCCCACGAGGTGGGGGCGCTGCTCATCTTCGACGAAATCGTCACCGGCTTCCGCCTCGCCTGGGGCGGCGCGCAAGAATACTACGGCGTGCAGCCGGACCTGGCGGTGCTCGGCAAAGCGCTGGGGGGCAGCTACCCGCAGGCCGCGGTGGCGGGCCCCGCCGCGATCATGGAAGTGGTTTCGTCGGCTATCCGGGGCACGCCGCGTTACGTCTGGATGGGCGGCACGTTTAGCGGCAATCCGCTAAGCGCCGTGGCGGGCCTGGCTACCCTGGGCGTGCTCCAGGAAGAGGGCAGCTTTGCCCGCCTGCACGCGATCGGCGATGAGGTGCGCGGTGGGCTGGCAGCGCTCGGCAGGGAGTTTGGCGAGCCGCTGCAGGCGATTGGCGCGGGGCCGCTGCTCCAGGTCTTCTTTGGCGAGGGAGAACTGCGCAGCTACCGCGACTGCCTGCAGACCGACAATACGAAGCGCATCGCCTTTGCCCGCGAACTGCTCCGCGCCGGCATTCTCACCAATCCCGGCGAAAAGCTCTACTTCTCGCTGGCCCACACCGACGAGGACGTAGGCGAAATCCTCGACCGGGCCCGTGAGGCACTGAAAACGGTGCAGGAAAGGGCGGAAGACAGTTAGCGCAACCTGCGGCTGAACTCATCCAAGCACAGACTGCGGGGGGCAGACATGTCTTTGGGGTCACCTCTCCACACCTCCTAAAGCACTCTCTTCCAAGAGGGTATGCGCACTCCTTCCCTATCGGCTAGCTAGCATCCCCTACTGCTTGGGAAGGCTTTCACAAGCGACCCCATCGTCGTTTCTATCAAGCCTGTTTGGATCTGATGGGTCCGCCTCCAAGACCGCTTGGGCCTGCCACTGGTAGTCGAAATCACCGCAGTTGTACTCGTCGCCCTTTCCGATGTACTGTTGCGGGTCGAAGTCGCTCTGCGGCGCTGCGGTAGCGGCGGGTACTGGAGACGGTATTGTGGTAGGCGACGGCACCGGCAAGGGCGAGGGCAATGGAGTAGGAGAAGGTGTGGGAGCGGGAGAAGGCCTTGGCAAGGGAGCGGCGGTTGCGGGAGGAGAAGGGCTCGCAAGCGGTGTTGGCGGCGGAATAGCTGTAGGCTCACTTGTCGCGGTGAGCGTAGCGATCAGCAGCGGGGTGGCAGTTGCCGCCACACGGGCGGTGGGCGGCGGCGCGCCGGTGTTCGCACCGCTCTCATCGTCCCCGCCACAGGCGGTCACACTAAGGCAGACGCCTGCCAGCAGTAGGCATACGAGACCGGCGAAGATCTGCTTCCAGCCTTTGGCGGTTCGCACATCGGGGATTCTGCGCAAACTGTACATGTGCCCCTAGAGTTCTCGCGTCAGAAGTTGCAGCCCGTCACGCGGCAGTTGTGGAGCTGGCAATGCAAGGGATTGAGGGCTTGCTGACTGCGTACTGGCGCAAGAAACGCAGCCGGCGTGCTGATTTCACGCGCGTGCGCGTCCGACAAAGTCCACAAGCTCGCCAAGAGACACGAGGTCACGCGGTTGGGTGGCGCACGGCTTGGCGCCCCTAGCGCAGGGTCTTGCGCAGGGCGCGGCCGGTCGCTTTGCCAGCGACGCGGCGGACAATGCGTTGTCCGATGCGTCCTCTGCGCACGGCGTTTACGTCGCCGAGAATTCGCGCCAGCCAGTAGAGCAATGATCGTATGTTCATTTGGAATCCCCCATTGTCATTCCATCCCGGTGGGGAGTGTACCATAGATGTCCGTGCGGGACTGACAGCAATGCGCAAACAAGACTGGCGAAAACCTGCTTTCGACGCCAGCCCAAGCAAGAGCCGGGGTTATCGCGCATGACAACAACTTAACCGTACCACTCTAGCGATGTCATCGGCTCCAGTTCTAAAGAGCACCGGCGTACGCTAGAACGAGTCTTCACAAGGCCCACGCCCTCTGACATCAGGTGGGCGGACGTAGAGACTGTGCGAGAAGCGGTAGGTGTGGATGTTTCGGAGCGGGCAGGTTCTCGTTTGCTCCTGAAGAAAGGGGCGGAGCGCATCGTCATTCATAGGCCGCACCCCCAGCCCGCAGACCGGCAAGGCCACTGTCCGTGGCATTGCCATGTTTCTCAAGTCTATAGGAGTGTCGCCATGATGGAGTATAAGGGCTACATAGCCACAGTCGAATACGACGATTCGGTGGGGTTACTTCACGGGCAGGTCGTGAATGCAGGGCCCTATCCCATTGTCATGTTCGAAGCCGCCGACGTGGAGGGCCTAGAACGGGAGTTTCGCATTTCGGTCGAGGAGTATCTGACCTCATGTGAGGAGGACGGCGTCGAGCCGCGCAAACCGTTTTCCGGAAAACTCACGCTGCGACTGGGGCCGGCTCTGCATCAGCGGGTTGCCGTCTCAGCCATACAGAGTGGGATGAGCATCAACGAATGGATCAAGCACGTGCTTGAAGACAGGGTGCAGAGCGCATGAACGCATGGTCGAGCTTGCATGCGTAGGTGCGGCCAAGTCTGCGTTTTCAATCTCGCTGCAAAAGACGTGCGCAGCTACGCGGTACGTAGATTAAGAGGACTCGCCTACGATTCGGGTTGCGTGTAAACGGGATGCTCTACGAAGCGGCCGGCAAGGCGCCTTTGGCTACGTTGGCAAGCTCGGCAAACGCTGCGCTGTCCTGAACGGCGAGGTCAGCCAGCATCTTGCGGTCCAGGGAGACGTTGGCTTCGCGCAGGCCGTGCATGAAGGCGCTGTAGGAGAGGCCGTGCTGGCGCGCGGCGGCGTTGATGCGCACGATCCAGAGGCGGCGCATTTCGCGTTTGCGGGTACGGCGGTGGCGGTACGAGAAGGCCATGCCGCGCATCACCGCTTCATTTGCCGTCTTGAACAGGCGGTGGCGGCCGCCCCAGTACCCTGACGCGCGCTTGAGGATTTTCTTGTGGCGTTTGTGCGATGTTACGCCGCGTTTTACTCGGGGCATAGTTACTCTACTCTTTGGTGTTGGGTACGTCTCTTCTCTGTCGAAATCTGGCGTGAACTGCGCGGGATAAGCCCCCGCGCTACTGTCTTGCCGGAAACCGGCGGAGGCCTAACCTCCGCGCTGTGCTACTTCCAGGCTATTACTCTGACTCAGCTTCGTCGGCCCGTTCATCCTGCGACCCTTCGACTGGCTCAGGGCAGGCAGGCTCAGGACGACTGGTGGCAACGTCTCACTTGTGAACTGTTCCAATTCCCCGCTCGCTGCAGGCATGGCCAGTTCTTGGCGCCTACTTTATTCCGGCGCCGGGAAGGAGCTGCTTGACGCGTTTTCTCTCGCCGTCGGGGGCCTCAAAATAGTGCGCTGTCGTGCGCAGCGTGCGCGGCTTCTTCTTGCGGCGCAAGTGGTTCATACTCCCTTTGGGCCGCATCAACTTACCGGTGCCGCTCACCTTGAAGCGCTTGCGCGTACTCTTGTGCGTCTTCATTTTAGGCACAAAATTATCACCTCTCATAATTGAGGAATAGAGTGCTATGGTATCATACACAAGTTGATGCACACAACTGCGCACTTCGTGTGCCCAGCGCTTTTCGTTGCTGCGGCTGGGGCAATTTCAACGTTCGGCCTGAGTCTGTCACAGGCCAACCGTTCAGGTTTCGAGCCTTCGGCAAAGCTCAGCACGAACGAACTTCACGACAAGCTGCAGAAATCAATGGCAACTTCCCGGCACGTACTCCACTCCCAGCTTTGCGTATGTGCGACATGCTGCTCCAGGAGATAGGGCATGCCCCCCTTTCAATTGACCTCAGAGCTTGAACCGCGCGGCGATCAGCCGGAGGCCATTGGCCAACTGGTCGGCGGGTGCCATGCCGAATATCCGTTCCAGACCCTGCTCGGCGTGACCGGTTCCGGCAAGACCCTCACGATGGCTCGGGTCATTCAAGCCATTCAAAAGCCCGCGCTCGTCTTGGCGCCCAACAAGACCCTGGCCGCGCAGCTCTTCTCCGAGTTCCGCGACTTCTTTCCCGACAACGCGGTTGAATACTTTGTCTCCTACTACGATTACTACCAGCCCGAGGCGTACCTCCCTCGCACGGATACATATATTGAGAAAGACTCCGATATCAATGAAGAGGTAGAAAAACTCCGGCTTTCGGCGACGCGGTCTTTGCTGGAGCGATCGGACGTCATCATCGTCGCCAGCGTCTCCTGCATCTACGGCATGGGCTCACCCCATGACTACGGACAAGTGGTCGTGACCCTAAACGTCGGCGAGCAGTACCGCCGCCAGAACGTGTTGCGCCACCTGAACGACATCCAGTACGAGCGCAACAACGTGGACTTCAAGCGGGGCACGTACCGGGTCAAGGGCGACGTGCTCGACATCTTTCCCGCCTACGGCGATACGGCAATTCGCATCGACTTCTTTGGCGATGAGGTTGACCGCATCATCGAGATCGATCCCCTGACCGGCGAGATTCTCGACACACGGCAAGCGATAAACATCTATCCGGCGAGCCATTTTGTGACGCCGGTGGAGCGCATTGAAGAGGCCGTCAAGAGCATCGAAGTTGAGCTTGAAGAGCGCATCGCCCAATTGGAAAACGAGGGCAAGCTGCTGGAGACCCAGCGTCTGCAGCAACGCACGCACTTCGACCTGGAAATGCTGCGCGAGACCGGCCACTGCAAGGGCATCGAGAACTACAGCCGCCATCTGGACGGCCGCAATGCCGGCGATCCGTCGTGGACGCTGCTGGACTACTTCCCCAAAGACTTCCTGATGTTCATCGATGAGTCCCACGTGGCAGTGCCGCAACTGCGCGGCATGTACGCCGGGGACCGCTCGCGCAAGCAGGTACTGGTGGACTACGGCTTCCGCTTGCCGAGCGCGCTCGACAACCGCCCGCTCATGTTCCAAGAGCTTGAGCAGCGGCTCAATCAGGTAGTCTTCGTTTCCGCCACGCCCAGCATGTACGAGCGCGAACGGAGCAGCCAGGTGGTGGAGCAGATCATTCGCCCCACCGGCCTGGTGGACCCGTCAATCGAGATTCAGCCCACCACCGGCCAGATCGACCATCTCGTCGGCGAGATCCGCCTGCGGGTGGCGCAGCACGAGCGCGTGCTCGTGACCACGCTCACGAAACGCATGGCGGAGCAACTGGCCGACTACCTCAACGAAATCGGCATCAAGGTCCACTACCTGCACTCGGAAATCGACACGCTGGAACGCGTCGAAATCCTGCGCGACCTCCGGCTGGGGGTCTACGACGTGGTGGTGGGCATCAACCTGCTGCGCGAGGGGCTGGACCTGCCGGAAGTGTCGCTGGTGGCAATCCTCGACGCCGATAAAGAGGGCTACCTGCGCAGTGAGACCTCGTTGGTGCAGACCATCGGCCGCGCGGCGCGCCATATCAACGGCCACGTGGTCCTCTACGCCGATAACGTGACCGATTCCATGCGCCGGGCCATCGACGAGACGTACCGCCGCCGCGATAGGCAGGTTGCCTACAACGATCAGCACGGCATAGAGCCGGAGAGCGTGCATAAGGCAATCCGCGACATTACCGACACGATTCGCGCCGTGGCGGAAGAGGAATCGAGCTACCAGGCGGAGCACAAACCGCTTTCGGCCAAAGAGGCGCAGAAGCTCATCAAGGAGCTTGAAAAACAGATGCGCAAAGCGGCGCGAGACCTGGACTTCGAACGCGCCGCGCTGCTCCGCGACCAGATCCGCGAAATCCGCGCCGGCCAGCAGGAAGTGCTGGTGGTTGAGTAGGCCAACCCACGGTTAGACGACTGGCGTTGGCCGACCGGGATGAGGTGACTGGCGTTGGCCGACTAGGTTGCCCGACCGAGGTCGCCCGACGCTTCGCATTCGTCTCCCTCTCCCAAGCGTGGGAGAGGGCCGGGGTGAGGGTTGACCTGTTCGCTTTAAGAGCACGGGCAGTGTACGGTCGCCACAAGTTGGACCCCCAACGTCTGACCAACGTGCTAACCGCATCCTCCAGGATTCCCACCCGCCTTGCCCAACTGGTAGTTGGGATGCACAATGTCTGCTTCCCGCGGCGCCGACTTGTCCGTCATCGCTTCCTTCCGAGTTGTACTGCGAGGGAAATTATATGGTGAGTACTAAACGTGGCTGGCTGCGCCGCCGTTTAGCAAGCGTCTTCCTTTCGTTTCAGCAAGTTAAAAGATGGCCATCCCCCATCTTCTGTGGAGGGGAGTTTCCTTCTTCAAACATAGAGGATTCTTCCCCCTTCCTTCCCACCGCAAGAGTCTCCCTCTCCCAAGCGTGGGAGAGGGCCGGGGTGAGGGTTGAAACTTCCAGTCCCGATCGCACGTGAGGTGTAGGGGCACGACATGTCGTGCCCCTACGTGATGCCGGAAGCAGATGCATGGGACTATGGAGAGTAGACCAAGCCACAGGCGGCATTGCGACCACCTTACCGGTCTCGATACAGTATCATCAAGAGACCAATACGACGGTCTGCGCGAGAGGCACGTGAGAGGGCAACCACAATGAGCAATAAGGTGTTCGATGCCGAGGACATTGCGGCGGTCACGCGGGTGTTGGAGTCCGGTGTGCTTACCGGCAGCGCGGAGGTGGCGGCCTTGGAGCAGGAGTTCGCGGCGGCGCTGGGAGCCGAACACGCCATTGCCTGCAATGCGGCGATGGGCGGGCTGCACGCGGCCCTCTGGGCGGTGGGTGTCGGGGCCGGTGACGAGGTGGTGTGCGATCCGCTGGTGCTCTTTGGGGGTCTGGCGGTGCTGTACACGGGAGCCATGCCCGTGTTCGCCGATGTGAACGAGCGCACGCATAACATGGACCCCGCCTCGCTGGCCGAGCGCATCACGCCGCGCACCAAAGCCATCATCGTGACGCATCACTGGGGCGAACCGGCGGACATGGCGGGCATTCTGGCGGTGGCGGACGCGCACAAGCTGCCCGTGGTCGAGGATTGCGCCCACGTGCTTTTTGGTGAGTGGCATGGGCGCAATGCGGGCACGCTCGGTTCTGTGGGCGTCTTCAGCTTTCAAGCCTCGAAGCACCTGAGCACGGGCGACGGCGGCATTGCGGTCACCAACGACCCATACCTTGCCGAGCAGATGCGCGCCATCATCACGTTTGGCGCCGCGCCGACCCGGCTGGCCCACAATTTTCGCATGACCGAAATGACTGCCGCCGTGGCGCGGGTGCAATTGCGCCGCGCGCGCGGCTACGTGGCCCAAGACCGCGCCAGCGCGCAGCTCTATGCGCAAGCGGCGGAAGATTGCGCTTGGCTGCTTCCGCAACAGGCCAGTGCGGACAGCGTCCATTCCTACCATCTCTGGGTGGCGGCTTTCGCGCCGCAGCCGGGCGGCCCCACGTTGGAGGAATTCAAGGCAGCGTGCGCCGCGGAGGAAGCCGCCTTCAGTTTCGGCTACGTTGGTGTGCCGGCGTACCTTCATCCCGTCTTCAGTTTGGGCGGGGGGTACGGCGTGAGCCGCGCGCCGCAATCACAGCCGCTCCCGTATCGCCGCGGCTGGTGCCCGGTGGCGGAATCCCTGATGCCGCGCCTGATGATCACCGGCGTCAGCGCCCGTGACCAGGACTTTCACCGGCACAACGCCGACGCGCTGAAGAGAGCGGTGCAAAGACTGTCTTAGGCGAATAGGCTACCGTTGCGACGAGCAGCGTTGACCGGTACCTGCCATTTCGAGCGCGCCGCAGTTCCGTGCTAGACACGGGGGCAAGAATCTAGAGCCTGGAGTTTCTCAGTTCTGCATTCTTGCTATTCTCTCTGATGAATGCTTGTCAATAATGCGGGAGATTGTCTTTCACTGGGACGAGTTCAAGCCAAATAGGAGAGGATGGATTCTCTAGACTCACAAACGAAGTGCAACACTTTGCTAAGGTGTTGCCATGGGAAAGAGATACACGCATTTTACCATTGAAGAGCGGTGTGAAGTGGCCAGACTTCTCGCCGCGGGGCAGTCGCAGCGGAAAATTGCTACAGCTCTGGATCGCGCGCCATCGACCATTACGCGGGAGGTAATACGCAATGGGTCCGGGAAGCAGGGGTATCAGGCGAGATATGCCCAGGAACAGGCGTTGGCGCGGCGTTGGGGCGGCGGCAAGCTGGAGCGAGATGCTGCCTTGCGGGAGGTGGTGCTGGGATACTTGCGAGCTGGCTGGTCGCCGGAGCAGGTATCCGGACGCTTGGCGCGGGACGCCAGCGGCCCGGTCATCTCCCACGAGACCATCTATCGCTTTATCTACGCGCAAATGGCACGCACCAAGGACTACACGTGGCGGCACTACCTGCCGCGGGGCAAGTCCAAACGCGGCTGGCGGGGGCGCAGAGGCGGCAGTCCGGCCTCGTTCATTGCCCAGCGCCGACCGCTGGCAGAACGGCCCCAGACGGCGGCAGACCGCCAATCCCCCGGTCATTGGGAGGTGGACCTGATGCTCTTTCGCACCTACGGCCAAGCCGTCTTGACCTTGCACGAGCGCCACTCGCGCTTGCTCATCGCCACGCGACCGCCCGGCAAGGCCGCCGAACCTATCGCCACTGCCATGCACGACCTGTTCGCTTCCTTGCCTCCAGAGTGGCGTCAAACCGCCACCTTCGACAACGGCACCGAGTTCGCGCGCCACTACCGCCTCCATGACCTGGGGATGCAGACCTTCTTCTGCGACACCCACTCTCCCTGGCAGAAAGGCGGCATCGAAAATGCTATCGGGCGCCTGCGGCGCGGGCTGCCGCGCAAGACCGATCTGGCGACCGTAACCGAGGAACGCTTTGCGCAACTCGTGCAGGCCTACAACCACACCCCGCGCAAGTGTCTTGACTACCAAACGCCAGCAGAAGTATTCATGAACCAAGTGTTGCACTTGAAATGTGAGTCCATCTTCCCGCTTGCGCCGGAATGGCGGACGACGCGCCTCTCGCATTACCCTCTCACATTCGCTCATTTGCAGGCCTCCCTAACATACAAATGACGGACTATTGGCGACACTCCTGGGATCGCCGCAGGCAGTACATGGTGGAGCCGAACGGATATACTAGAGACGGGCCGTATGCAGGTCAGACATGCGAGTGGCAATGAGTTGTTTGTCTTTCGCCCGCAGACTACTTCATAGGGCAATTGCCATCAATGTGTGCCGGCATGCCTTGCTTCGGGGAGTGGCCATCTGCGCGTTCATGGGCGCGCCATGTAATTGAAGTACCAGAGAAAGGAAGGATGCGCAATGCCTACGTACATGTCTCAGTTTTCTTACGCCACGGAAACGTGGCAGCAACTGGCCGAAGATCCGGAAGACCGGCGGGACGCCATCGAGCCGCTGCTGGAGAGTCTCGGCGGCCGGCTGATCGCGGTGTACTATGCCTTTGGCGACTACGACGGGGTTGTGATTTTTGAAGCCCCGGACGGCGCCACCGCCGCAGCCGCCGTGCTTGCCGCCATAGCGCCCGGCCACGTCAAGACGGTAAAGACCACGCCGCTGCTCACGTCGGACGAGATGCGAGCCGCGCTGGGCAAGACCAAGATCGTGGCGGAGCGGACTTCGTACGACCGGCCTGGCGGATCGGGCTAACTGCAGGGCCACGAGACGTTGCGGTATAGGTGCTAAGGGTCTTGCCCGGATAGTGTTTGCTCTTGGCGCCAAGAAGCGGGGGACAAGCCCCCGCGCTACGGCTTGTTGATGAGGACTGCCCTTGCATCGTGATTGAGCATAGTAGCAGAGTCCAAGCGCTTAGTGGGCAAATTAGCAAAAGAGGAAAAGGCATGTTGGACATACCGCGAATTCGCGAGGACTTTCCGGCGCTGCAAAACGGCATTTATCTGCAAACGGCAGGAATCGGGCCCAATTCTCGACCTGTGCTGGAAGAAGTGATGGACCGGTGGCAGTTCTTCTTCGAGAACGGCCCGTGGCTGCAGAGCCGCCGCGACGAGAGGTTCTTGCACAAACAGCGCACACGCGAGGCGCTGGCGCGGTTCTTCAATGTGCCTGACACCACGATTGCGATGGTGAACAACGTCTCCAATAGCATGAGCTTAGTGGTCTCCGGCCTGCCGCTGGCGCCTGGCGACGAGATCATTACCAGCAACGAGGAAGACGACGCGCTCTGGCTGCCGCTCTATAACATCGGCCGCAAGCAGCACGGGGCCGTGATCCACCACATGCGCGTTGGCGCGACGCCGGCAGAAAACTTGGCAAATTTCGAGGCGCTGCTCTCCCCGCGCACCAAGCTCGTGGCCCTGAGCCACGTAGTGCAGGACCGGGGCACGGAGTTGCCCGTGGCGGAGATGTGCCGCCTGGCGCGCGACCGGGGCGCGTACGTTTACATAGACGGCGGCCAGGCCGTCGGCCAACTCAATGTGGATATAGCCGCCATCGACCCTGACTTCTACGCCGTGCTCGGCTACAAGTGGATGCTCGGCCCTTACGGGAGCGGCTGCTTCTACGTGGCCGAACGCATGCGCGACGTGCTGCAGATGTCCTGGAGCGGCAGCCACGTGGCGAAACACATCGATTTCGAGACCGGCGAGATTGACTGGCAACCCTATCCCCGGCGGCTGGAAATGGGCTCGGTGAACTTTCCCACCATGGCGGGGCTGGGCACTGCCGTGGAATACTTGGAAGGGCACGGCATCGCGGCCGTCGAGGAGCGCACCAAGCATCTTTCCCGCTGGCTGCGTAGTGAACTCCTCAAGCATCCGAGGGCTATTTGCTACGACCCGGAACACCCCGCTGCCTACACGGGCATCGTGGCCTACGGCGTTGAAGGGGTCACCGGCGACGACCTTGCCGCCTATCTGCATGAACACAAGGTCTGGTGCCGCGCGCTCATGCACGACGGCATGCAAGGCGTGCGCCTCTGCACCGCGTTCATCAACACCGAAGAGGAAATCGAACGCGCCATCGAGATCATGGCAGCCATGCCGCGCTGAGCAGGGCCATTCAGGCACTGTCAGGCGCGAGCGTTGCGTTCTCCCTTGTGTTGCGAGTCCCCCCTCACTCGCCGTAGACCACTACCTGTCCCTCGCCAAAGCGAACTTCCTCCCTCGCCCACCGGAGACCTTTGCCTAAGCCTCACCGAAGCGATATGGTCCCCTCTCCCGGCTGAGAACTTTGAACTACCCACATGCATTCGAGACGAACTTCCTCTCCCTGGGGAGAGGATCGAGGTGAGGGGTCTCTTGGTTGAAGTGGTCCCTTAAATTGTGCAAGGTCAAGACGTAACATAGCGAAATCGGTATACATATGTAGGTAATTTGGGAGATTCACCCTCACCCCCGCATCAAGTTCGGGGCAGGCTCTAGCCCTGTTCCTCTACGGGAGAGGGAACCATATTGGTTCCGCTAGGGTTACGAAAAGGTCTCTGCCGGGAGAGGGTTAGGGTGTGGGGGAAGTCCTGTCGTTGTGGAATTGGCACTGGACGTTCCCAATTTCGCCCCCCAGAGTTTGCTCCGGCACAGGGCTTTCGGATCGACAATATCTCTTCCAAAGCGGGGGACAAGCCCCCGCGCTACGATCTGTCCAAGGTTTCCGTACAGTAGGGGCGGTTCGCGAACCGCCCCTACGTCTCATCCGGCCAGATGCGCACGGTGCCGTAGCGCCCGTCATACCCCGGGTCGACCGCTAAGTCGCCCGCCCGCATGCGCCCGATGCCTTCCGCAATCCGTGCACCGGCCGTGTCCGCGATGGCTGCCACAGGCACTTCCAGCAGCACGGCGAATTCGGAGCCGAGCGCATCGGTAAGCCCAGTGTAGGCGCGGGCGACGGACTTCGTGCGCTCGCCAACACCGAGGGCTTCCGCCAAGATTTGCATGAGCGGGACCACGTGCTTGAAGGGCGGGCGTCCATTCGCGCCATGCAAGAATCCTTGCTCATCGGCTCTTAGAGAAACAGCCGGTTCGGTCGCCAGCGCTTCCACACGCTCCAGCACGCCCACTGTGAGGGGACGGCCGCAGACCGGACACGCCGTCCCCTGTGCTTTCGTCTCCGCCGGTAGATAGCGCACGCCGCAGGCGCGATGGCCGGTGGCGTGGTACTTGCCTTCTTCGGGATAGTACTCCAAGGTGTAGGCGATTCGTTCCTCTCTAAGCGCGGTAGCTAGCCCAGCAAACGTCAGCGGTCCCTGAAACGCCGTCACTTCGCGCCCGAGGTTGCGGGGCGAATGCGCATCCGAAAACGACACAATGCTGCGGCCGTCGGCATCCGGTACCCGCCAATTCATGGCCGGATCGCTGGAGAGGCCCGTTTCGAGGGCAGGTATCGCTGGCGCTAGCTCGCCAAAGCACTCTTCCAGCGACTCAAAACCGGACTTAGAGCCGAAGAGCGCGTACCAGGGTGTCCAGGCGTGGGCCGGAATGATGATGCTGCGGGGCTCGATAGCAAGGATTTCGGCTGTCAGTTCCCGTGCGTGCAAGGATATGAGCGGCCGCCCGTCCCCGGCCAGTTTAGCGCCGGCACGCTCCAGGAACCGGCATATTTTTTCTACTGCAGTGAAGCTTGGCACGTACACGAGCAGGTGCAGGCGGCGGCCTTTGCCCGCATGTTTGAAGACGCAGGAGAGCTCGGCGCCGAGAACGAAGCGCGTGTCCGAATAAGAAAAGAGCTCGCCCGCAGCGGGTTGCAGGGTCTCCTGCAAGTGGGCGCGCCAGCGCGGATGCGTAAAGTCGGCGGTGGCGAGCAGTTGAATGCCTTTGCGCTGTGCCCATTGGGCCAACGTGGGGATAGTTATGTCTCTCGCCGTCCCTATGGCATACGACGAGTGCAGGTGCAGGTCGGCCCGGTAGCTTGCTGGCATTTCCCTTGTGATTCGGCTGCTACTCCCACGATTTCTCGTGCGCCGCCAGCTCGGCATGGATGAACAAAAGTGCTTGCAGACAGGCAAGTTCCGGCGTTTCCGACACCACGTCGGCGATGCGCCGGCTCACCTCGTCAAAGCAGATGCAGGCAAAATCACCTTTGTAGCAGTCCAACACAGTATGCGACGAGACGGCGGTCAACAGTGCGAGCAGTTGGTCGAGGCGCGGCAGCCAACAGACGGAGCGGTCGGCAGTAAGCTCGCTGCCCTGTGCCGCCTGTTTTTCACTCAGAAGACACGCATCATCGGCCTGAAGAGTCCAATCGCCGACAGCCGGCGTCCACAGTGCGGACAAGTCGCGCCGGGCCGCGCGGCAGCGCTGCAGGTAGGCCGGAGCGAAGGGTGGTGGCGCGATTGATTCGGCAGCGGGCGTCAAGAGATCTGTGCCTCCCAGTGAGGTACGATTCTGGCTATTTGGTGCGCTGTCTACGCGGCGCTACCAGTGTATCATGGGACATAGGCAGCAGTAGCGGCGTTGCGCGCTGTGATCGATGCAGTGCGTCCGTTATATTGCGCGTACGGTATACATGTTTCCACGATACGCGCGATGTCAGAAATCCACAGAAGCGGGGGATTTGCATGAACCTATGGGGAATAGAACGTATGAGGAAGTTTGGGCACCCGGCCAAGAAGCTCGGTGTAGTGTTGCTGTCGATCGTACTGGTCGGCGGACTGGCAAGCGCGTGCGGTGACGATGAGCCGGAGCCTGTGCCCGCTGCATCGCCTGTGATTGCCACGGCCGCGCCAACCCAGATTCCACCCACGGTGGCCCCGGCGGCTACGAGCGCACCCACCGCGGCGCCAGCGCCCGCCGCAAGCACGCCGCAACCACCAGCCGAGGGCGCGTATGGCCTCAAGGAAGTAGGAACGGGCTTCAATCGTCCGCTCTATCTTACGTACGCACCCGACGACACCAGCGGACGCCTTTTCATCGTGGAGCAAAACGGCAGGATTGCTATTCTCAGAGACGGTCAGCGCCAGGAGCCGGTCTTCCTCGATATTCGGTCGCGCGTCGGTTCCAGCGCCAACGAACAGGGGCTCTTGAGCATGGCGTTCGACCTCGATTATGCAGCCAATGGCATCTTCTTTGTGTACTACACAGATAAGAGTGGTGAGACCGTCGTCGCCCGCTACCGCGTCTCTGCGGACAACCCCGACACGGCTGCCGTAGACAGCGAAGAGATACTCCTGCGCGTCGGTCAACCCTATGGAAATCACAATGGAGGCTTGATCAAATTCGGCCCCGACGGCTACCTCTATGTCGGCCTCGGTGACGGCGGCTCGGGCGGCGATCCGCACGACCACGGACAGAATTTGGGGACGCTGCTGGGCACGATGTTGCGCATAGACGTGCGCACAGGCGGGCCGTACGTGATTCCGGCGGACAATCCGTTCGTTGGACGTGAGGGCGTGCGGCCGGAGATTTGGAACTGGGGCCAGCGCAATCCCTGGCGCTTCTCGTTCGACCGCGTCACGGGCGACCTCTTTATCGCCGACGTTGGTCAAAACAAGCTGGAAGAGGTGAGTTTTCAGCCGGCAGCCAGCACGGGCGGCGAGAACTACGGCTGGAATCGATATGAGGGCACTCAGCCCTTCGGTAACCGCAGTACGGAGGGCATGGTCCGGCGGGAGCTGGTCTTTCCGATTGCGGAGTACGGCCGCGACGAGGGTTGCTCGGTGACGGGCGGCTACGTCTATCGCGGCGGGCAACTGCCGGATCTCGTGGGCAATTACATCTTTGGCGACTATTGTACCGGCATCGTCTGGACACTGACTCCGCAAGCCGACGGCTCCTGGCTCCGCACCGTGCTCTTCAGGGCTCCGCCGGAAATCACCTCCTTCGGCGAGGACGCCGATGGTGAAGTGTACGTGATCTTCCGCAACGGCACAATCTCCCGCATCACGAGCACGTAGCCTACCCAGTCTCACGTTCGGGGCCGCTGCAGGCGCTGTCAATAGTGAACGATCTAAGCTGAGTAGGGGCACGACATGTCGTGCCCCTACTTTGCATCGCGTGGTGTTCACTACGCTTCCCATGTCTGCATACCGCTTTTCTCTTACTATGGTGGATGAGTACAATGCAGCCAAAGATGTGTTGCTGAAAGCTGGAATGGAAGTTGGAGTTCCCACGGTGGCAAATCTCGACACTGAAGACGTGATGGAATTGCTGCAAAGAGGTGAATCGGACCGCGTTGAGTTCAAGGAGTCCTTGCGCGGCGATGCGCCCAACCGGATCCGAGAAGCCATTTGTGCGTTTGCCAATGATCTGCCCGACCACCGCAAGCCAGGGGTTGTATTCGTGGGCGTACGGGATGATGGCACTGTTGCCGGCTTGTCGGTAACGGATGGGCTACTCCGGCAACTGGCGGACATGAAGACCGATGGCAATATTGTGCCGCCGCTCTCGCTGACAGTAGAGCGGCGTTCTGTCTGTGGAAGCGACGTTGCCGTGGTCGCCGTGCAGCCGTCCGATTCGCCGCCGGTCCGTTATGACGGCCGCGTGCATGTCCGCATTGGCTCTCGGAGAGGGACTGCAACCGCGCAGGATGAACGAACTCTCAATGAGAAACGCCGCTACAGAGACATTCCGTTTGACATACATCCGGTTCCCTCTGCCACGTTGAGCGACCTCAACCTGCCTCAGTTTGAGCATGAGTATCTGACACAAGCTTTCTCGCCAGACGTCCTCGAAGCCAATGAGCGCAACACTCAAGAGCAATTGGCTGCGACAAAGATGACTGCGACCGCCAGAGAACCTCTGCCAACCGTGTTGGGAATTTTGATGATTGGGAAGAACCCGCAGGACTTCTTGCCGGGAGCCTACGTCCAATTCCTTAAGTTAGATGGGATAGACTTAACAAGCGACATCATTGACAGTCAGGAGTTTCGTGGCACTATACCGGACATCGTCCGACGCTTGGATGAGAAGCTGATCGCTCACAATCGGACTGCAGTCGACATCATCTCCGGCCCGGTCGAAAAGCGGACTAGTCTCTATCCCAATGCAGCTATTCAGCAGATCACCCGAAACGCCATTATGCATCGTACATATGAGGAAACAAACGCGCCGGTCAGTGTCTACTGGTATAACGATCGCCTTGAAGTTATGAGTCCCGGAGGCTTATTCGGGGCGGTTACTGCCGAAAATCTCGGTTCGTTTGGTATAGTTGACTACCGCAATCCGAACGTGGCGGATGCTATGAAAACCCTTGGCTTCGTGCAGCGCTTTGGCTACGGTATACCAAGAGCCCGCCAACTCTTGGAAGAGGCCGGTCATCCTGAACCGGAATTCGCTTTCCCTGAAAACCATGTCTTTGTGACAATTAGAGGGAAGTCCAAAGAGAAGGGGCAAAAACAATGAGTGTACCCGTTCTCACCTTTTTCAATAACAAGGGCGGGGTTGGAAAGACCTCTCTCGTCTATCACTTGGCGTGGATGTATGCCGAATTAGGGATTAGAGTTGTTGCCGCAGACCTCGATCCGCAAGCGAACCTTACTAGCATGTTTCTTGAGGATGAGCGTGTCGAGACCCTTTGGAATGGAAATCACAGTGCTTCTTCAACCGCAAGCACTATATTCCAATGTGTGGAGCCGCTAATGCGAGTTGGCGATCTGCAACATCCTGATCTTCAACAGATTACAGAGCAACTCAGCTTGCTTCCGGGAGACTTGGCGTTGGCTGGCTTTGAGGACACGCTATCTGCTGAATGGCCGAACGCGCTTGGTTCCAGTGATCTCTTTAGACCATTTCGGATATTGACTGCATTCTCAACCATAATGCAAGCGGGGGCAGAAGCGATGAATGCTTCAATTATCCTAGCTGATGTTGGCCCAAACCTTGGGGCCATCAACCGTTCAGCCTTGATAGCTACCGACTATGTTGTCGTCCCTCTGGGGGCCGATCTGTTTTCCCTGCAGGGCTTACGAAACCTGGGCCCTACTCTGCGCACATGGCGGCAAGACTGGCAGAAGCGAAGAGATAATTGGACTGCACCCGCATTCCCACTTCCCAGAGGCAACATGCAGCCCATTGGTTATGTGGTGCAGCAGCACGGCATTCGTCTATCTCGGCCTGTCAAAGCGTACGATAAGTGGGTCAATCGTATGCCAAGAGAGTATGCGGAAAACCTGCTAATGAAGAAGTCAGGACCTTACCCCCGAACGCCTGAAGAGGACGAACATTCTCTTGCTACAGTCAAGCATTTCCGGAGCCTTGTTCCATTGGCCCAGGAAGTGCGCAAGCCTATCTTCAAGCTTACACCTGCTGACGGCGCAATTGGCGGTCACGCTGCTGCTGCACTTGATGCGCAAATGGACTTCAGGAAGTTGGCCCGAAAGATTAAAGCAGGTTGGTTTGAACATGACCGTGAGTAGCTTGTACGACTAGACCTCGATTCTAGTAGAGATCTTCAACGACTCGAGTGGCGCTGTCCATTCGTCTGGTATCCCGGCATGTTCAAAAAGCACACTCACTCTGATGATTTTATTGCGAAGTGTTTTCTGCTTGTGTGCGTCTATCTTCCGTGAGTACAATGCAGCCAATAGACTTACCAAGACGCTTCATGTGCAATGCCTTTGGAGGCTCCTGTCATGGATAGAGCGACATTTAAGAATCCTGGTGTCGAGTATCGCGCTGTGCCGTTCTGGTCGTGGAACGACTGGCTGGAAGACGGCGAGTTGGTGCGGCAGATCGATGAGATGGAGAAGGCGGGATGGGGCGGCTTCTTCATGCACTCGCGGCTGGGTCTCAAGACGCCCTACATGACGCAGGAGTGGATGGACCGCATTCGCACGTGTGTCGAGGAGGCGCGGCGGCGCGGCATGCACGCCTGGCTCTACGATGAGGACAAGTGGCCCAGCGGTTTCGCCGGCGGCATGACGGCGCTCAAGAGCCCTGACTTTCGCATGCGGGTGCTCGCCTGCCGGGTGTTCAACCGCTACGATACCTATCCGGAGAGCGTGGCAGTGTTTGCGGGCAATCTCAACAACGGCGTGCTCACCGACGTGCGACTGGTAGACGAGCAGCAAGACGATGCCCGCCTCACCTACCTGCAGTTTCACGAATGGATCGCGCCGCTGGGCAGCGAATGGTTCAATGGCGCCGCCTACAGCGACCAGCTCAGCATCGAGGGTGTGCAGGAATTCATAGCCAACACGTATGCCGCCTATCACGAGGTCGTGGGCGACGACTTTGGCACGGTGGTACCCGGCATGTTCACCGACGAGCCGAATTTCTGTTCCTTCCACCAGGAGTACCCGGAGATTTCCGTACCATGGACGAAAGGGTTTGCGCAGATTTTCGAGGGGAAGTTCGGGTATGACTTGATTTCGCACTTGCCGTCGCTCTTCTATGACACCGGCGACTTCCACAAGGTGCGCTACCACTACTGGCGCGCCATCACCGAGCAATTCGTCGAGGCGTACTCAAGACAGCTCTACGAGTGGTGCGACGCGCACAACCTGAAGCTCACCGGGCACTACCTCTATGAGGATTCCTTGCAGCAGCAGATTCCGGTGTCCGGCGCGGTAATGCCGCACTACGAATATATGCACTATCCGGGCATCGACCACCTGCGCCGCAATATCGCCGATCTCGTGACGCCCAAGCAGTTGGACAGCGTCGTCTGCCAGCTTGGCAAGGAGCGGGCGCTCTCGGAGACCTACGGTTGCTCCGGCCAGAACCTGTCTTTTGAAGGGCGCAAGTGGATTGGCGACTGGCAGTGCGTGCTGGGCGTAAACTTCCTAAACCCACACCTGTCGTCATACACGTTGCGCGGCGCGCGCAAGCGGGACTATCCCCCAGACATCTTTTACCAGCAACCGTGGTGGCCGCATAATGCCTTGGTAGACGACTATTATGCTCGGCTCTCCTATGCGCTCAGTCAGGGCGAGCGTGTGGTAGACCTCCTCGTCGTGCATCCCATTGGCAGCGCGTGGTCCGTCTATCGCCCGCAGAACCCCCAAGCAGCGGGAAGAATAAACGATCCGTGGGTCGCCCTTTCGACGCGGCTCTTGGAGGAACATTTCGATTACCACTTTGGCGATGAATCGATCATGGCCCGGCACGCCCGCGTGGAAGACGATAATTTGGTCATCGGGCAGATGCGGTACCGAGTTGTCATCGTGCCGCCGAGCGTTACGCTGGCAAGCTCTACGGTGGCCTTGCTCCAGGCGTTCAGGGCTGCAGGCGGCGTTGTGTTCTTCTGCGATGAAACGCCGACTTTGGTGGATGGCGAGCCGGATGACTCGGTGGCGGCATTGATTGGCGCGTGCGACACGCTGCCGCTTGGAGACGAATCTCTCGCAGCAACACTGGAACCACACCTCAGCCGGCCGGTCCGGGTAACCAATGGGGACGGCAGCGAAGTGCCGCACGTGTGGTATAACTTGCGGCGCAACAGCGGGGAGCAGACTCTTTTCTTGGCAAACACGAGCCAAGACGAAGGCGGCGATTACACCGTACACCTGCCGGAAGCGGGCAACTGGCAACTTTGGGACGCGGCCACCGGCGAGATTAAACCGCTTCCTGCGCAAGAACATGCGGCCAATGGCGCCGTTACGCTGCCGTTTGCGCCGGTTGGCTCGTATCTGCTCGTCAGTGATGCGAACGGCCCAGCCGGTGAGGCCGCACCCGCGCCGGACTATACCGCATCAGTCGCTGCGGGTGACACTTGGGACATAAAATTGCTGGACCCCAACGCGCTCACGCTCGACTATTGCGCCTATCGCATTGCCGACGGCGCTTGGCACGACCCGGTGCCCCACCTGAAGGCCCTGGAAATCCTACGGCGAGCCGGTACCCTGCAACACTTTCGGACAACCGGAACGGGTGTGCCGTTTGCCGTGCAGTACACTTTTGAGTCCGGCCTCGCGGCGGGACACGATCTCACGCTGGTGCTGGAACGTCCGGATGAGTTTCGCATCGCGGTGAACGGCACGGCGGTCGCGCATGATGCCGGCGACGGCTACTGGCTCGATACCACCTTCCGGCGCATTCCCATCGGCGGTCTCGCCCGACCGGGCACGAACACGGTTACGCTGGAGAGTGTGACAAGTCTCGATATGGAAATCGAAGCCTGCTACGTGATTGGCGACTTTGGGGTGGAGGAAACCGATGCTGGATTCCGGCTGGGTGCGGCCCCGACGCAAGCGCAGTCCGGCGACCTCACGCATCAGGGGCTGCCATTCTATGCCGGCCGCGTGCGGCTCAGCCAGCAGGTGCAGGTCACCCGCAAGGCGGACGCCGCAGCACTCGTGCTCGACGGACTCGACGCGACCGTGACGATCGCGCGCGTGAACGGCCAGGAAGCTGGCAAGATCGTCTGGCGTCCCCACGAGCTTGATATTTCGTCCCACTTAGTCGAAGGCGAAAACACGTTGGAATTGGAGCTGATCGGCACGCTCCACAATCTGCTCGGCCCCCACCACCACCGCGACGGTGAGATTCTGGCGGTGTCTCCCGCCACGTTCTCCGACTGGCTGAACTGGACCGACGACTACACTTTCGTCCGCTTCGGCGTGGGAGGCGTGAGTATTCGGCTGGCGTGAGATAAAGGAATCACGCCGAGGACTGAGAGCGAACGGTTCGCGCGCTGCTCGCTTGTGGGAAGAAATTGCCACATTGGCATCAGTGCATTTGAGGGAAGACTTCTCACTCAAGTGCAGCCTTATGAGTCAGAGCGGGAAGTCTTCCTTCTCTTCTTGAAAGACTGTATAGGCATCGGGATCGAACACGCGAGCAGATACAATCTCGGATATAGGAATGACGATACAGAAGTCGTCGTAACGCAAATACGTGTGTTCTTGGAGCACCTCAGCATAGTTTTCTGTGATAAATAATTCCTGTGTATGCTCGTCGCGATAGCCACTCGCGAGTGGCAGCAGTTTTATGTCAGCGTTATCCTTGTCGATGGTTTCGATGCCGCTGACAATTCCGATCCCAACATATGACTTTCGATTCCTAAGCGACACTTCGATTAACTTCTGATTCTCAATGGATTGTGCAATCAGAAGTTCGATGAAATCACCATCTGCCACAGCCGCTCGGCTTGCGGCTTTCTCCTTGCTGTAAAACTGGTTGCCTACGAATGGGGCTAGCAGGCCTAGTAAAGCGATGACAGTCGGTGAAGCTGAAAAGGGGCTAACGGAGTGAATGTCCCATGGTGTCGCCATTGACGAAAGCAAGTTCCCGATTAGAACGACAATCAAGTGCGCAGCAAGGAATAGAAATGTGCCAACGATAGCGGCCTTGAAAAAGAGGTGGTAGCCGGAGTCTCGAACGATGCTATAGTGTGTGTAGTGCAGGCGTGTCAGAATCCAGTACCCTGCAAGAATGGGAATAAGCGCCTCGCCAAGCTCCAGCACGTCTAAGCTCTTTGTGGGGAATCCTTGGAAGATGCGTGGGGTGGTTTCTTGACCGGAATTTTTGCCGCGGCCTTGACTGCGGCACGGCCCCTCTTGCTACGCATCAGTTCGTTAGCGTCGACATACCGTGCACCCTTCTCAGTGACATATATCTTGGGGCGCTCAGGTTCTTGATTCTTAGATTCCTTCGACGAATCCATTTCTCCCCCTAGTCTATGTGTGCCACACACTCTCAAGTCCAATATACCAAAGTATAAGAATTGGCATTAGCGCCTCATTCCACATTACTTAGTTCAGAGATAGCAGCAAACAACCCTGTGCCCACAACCCAGCAAGCGTCCACCACCGCCTCTCACCATCGGCCTGACCGGCTGACCGTTTGGGCGTTCTACGTTGGCACGTTTCTCTATTGGGGCGCGCTGTACGTCTATTCGCCGATCCTCTCGGTCTATGCGGAATCGCTGGGGGCAACGTTCACGCTCATCGGCATCGTGGTGGGCGCGTACGGCCTGGTGCAGATGGTGCTCCGCATTCCGCTGGGCATACTGTCCGACCGCTGGGGCCGGCGTTTGCCGTTCCTCTACGCCGGGCACTTCTTCAACATCGTCGGCTGCTTGGGCCTGGCGCTGGCCCCTACCGCCACGTATCTGGCGGTCTTTCGCGGTGTGCTGGGCATCAGCGCCGCCACGTGGGTGGCGTTTACGGTGCTCTATGCCAGCTACTTCCCGTCCGATGAGGCGCCCAAGGCCATGGGCATCATGTCGGCCATCAACGGCCTCTCGCTCATAGTAGTGAACCTTGCCGGCGGCCAGATTGCCGAATCGTGGGGTATGGTAGCCACGTTCTATGCGGGCGCCGGCCTGGCCGTGATCGGCCTGGTCTCAACAGTACCGATCAAGGAGCAGCGCGTTACGCGCAAGCCGCCAACACTCCGGCAGATTTGGCGGGTAATGACTCATCCGGCACTCATCATCGTGGCATCGGTGACGGCGCTCAACCATTACGCCTTCTGGGCGACCACCTTCAGCTTCGTGCCGGTCTACGCCGATGACCTGGGCGCGAGCAAGTTTACCCTGGGCATCATCGGTGTGGTATCGCTGGTGCCGTATACGCTGGCTTCACTGGTCAATCACCGCTTTGCGCAGCGCCTCGGCGACAATTGGGCGGTCTTTGCCGGCATGATGATCATGGCGGCTACCACGTTCGTGGTGCCGCTCATCCACGACATTCCGCTCCTTGCGGCCTCCCAGGGCATCAACGGCATCGGGCGCGGCATTGTCTATCCCCTGCTGATGGGTCTGAGCATTCGGGAGATCTCCGGTGAGGACCGCGCCACCGCCATGGGCGTCTTCCAAGCCGTCTACGCCATCGGCATGTTCATCGGACCCATGACTGCGGGCGTGGTTGCCGACCTGCTCGGTCTGGGCGGCGCGTTCATTCTCTCCGGCGCTGTGTCGGTATTCGCTGCGCTCGTCGCGCTGGTGCTCATCAAGCAGAGGCCGGCCAAGCAGGCGGCGGCGTGACGCGAGCAATCGATGATCGCGAAAACGCCTGGAAGCCAACGGTCCCACACTGTGATTCTTGCAGAACCCGCCAAGGCGGGGTCCTTTTCCCTCTCCTCGGGGAGAGGGCCAGGGTGAGGGGAGATTTCGCGCCGTTCCTGCCAAGTCTCGATTGTTAGGCAAACTGAGGCAAGGGTCTCATTTGGAAGCAAAGTCGGGATGGCGTGAATGAGGCCCGCCACCATGCTAGCGAGGGCTCCTGGCAGGTCTCTGGATTCCTGCCCCGTATCGAGTACGGGGCAGGCTTTTCGCCGGAATGACGGAAACTGGGCATGATCCTTCCTGGATAAGCAAACCTGGGGGTGGCGTCAGCCCTCTAATGTCAGCACGAGTTCTAAGCGGTTGACGTCCATCACGTGTAGCATACGTACAGAGAGATTCGGACGGCTACTAGCAGAACGAAATCCCTTGAGCAAAATTGCAGCCAATTCAAGGAGCAAGCGCCATGAAGATCGGTGTACGCGCGAACCGGCAGTCGCTAAAGAGTGGCGGAGACGATTACCTGCGCTTCCTGCAGCAGATCGGAGTGGACTGTATCGACATCGAGCTTGGGATGGTGCCGGGATACGACGAAACCGGGTGCTTTACGCGGGAAGGATTGCACGACATCGTGGCGCGCTTTGCCACAGCCGGTCTGCGCATCGAGCGCGCCAACGCCACTAATTCGCAGCACCTCGACGCCCTCATCGGCGGTCCCGAGGCCGCTCGGCAGCGCGATCACCTTTGCGCCATGGCGGAGCTATTGGGAGAGGTGGGTGTCCCCGTGTTTGGCGTGCAATGCTTCCAAGCCGCGAATGCCAGTAGCGGTACCGCAACCGGACGCTCCTGGCCGGAGGGCCGCGGCGGCTACCGCTACTACCATTTTGATCTCGCGGCCGAGGAAGCAGGCCAAACCGCCCCGCGCCTCACGGTCACCCCCGACCAGCTCTGGGAGAATCTCTTGCTCACCTACAAGCAGGTGATTCCTGTCGCGGAGCGGGCGGGTATCAACGTCGCCATGCACGGCAACGATCCGCCGCTGTATGAACTCTACGGCAATCCGCAGATTATGTGCCGCTTTGCCGATTTCAACCGCCTTTTCACTGAGGTGCCTAGCCCAAAGAACACCATGACGTTCTGCGTCGGCACGCGCTACGAATCGGGTGAGGATATCTTTGAGGGAATTCGGCGTTTCGGCGGGCAAGGCAAGATCGTCCACGTGCACTTCCGCAACGTGCGCGGCACGCTGCCCGCGAACGGCAGCTACAGCGAGGTCTTCTTGGACGAAGGCGACATGCACATGCAGGAAGTCGTGGAGGCGCTGCATGGGGTACACTACCAAGGAGCCATTGACTTCGACCACGTGATGCAGCTAACCGGCGACACGGCCAATGGGCACCAATACGTCGCCTACTCGGTAGGCTACGTGCGAGCGCTATTGCAGGGGTTGGCGAACTAGGGTCTTGAGGTAAATTCGTTACAGCTCTCATCCGCGTGAATGACCCATTTGCACAGAGAAGATGGATTCCCGCTTTCACGGTAATGACGGATAGGGTTGCACTTATTTTCTTGAGGCAATGTCTGCGGACGGAATTGATACGCACGTAGTTATCGGCAAATAGACTCGTATGCCTATAGCGATTTGAGTGGAGATGCAAGAGGCTTCTCTAGACTGACAACAAAAGGAGCACAGAGACAATGCAGAAGAACCGGGCGTTGGCCAAAATTCGAGCCGGGGGCATTACCGCCGGGCCGGCAATGGGCATTGACTCGCCGGACTTGGCGGAGCAAGTCGCTCACGTGGGCTTTGACTTCATGAGCTTCGATTGGCAGCACGGGCAGTGGACCGAGCTGTCACTCAATAACGCGCTGGCGCGGTTCTTGCATACCGATACCGTGCCGATCGTGCGCGTTAAGGGCCACGAACCGGGCACCATCAACCGCGTGCTCGACATGGGCGCCTTGGGCGTGATTGTTCCCATGATTGAGAATGCCGAGCAGGCCGCCGCCATGGCGAGCCCGGCACGATTCCCGCCGCAAGGCAACCGTTCCGGCGGCGGCATACGGCTTGGCCTCATTGGAGGCGGCACGGCGCAGGACTACTATGCCCGCGCCAACGACGAGGTCATGGTCATCGTCATGGTCGAGAGTGAAGAGGCGATTGCCAACGTCGAAAGCATCATGCAGGTGGAAGGTGTGGACGTGGTGCTCATCGGCCCCGGCGATTTGATGATCAACGTAAAGGCGCACGGCCACGACGAGGCCCACCACGAGGCACTGGTGCAGCAGGTCGCCGCCGCCGGCAAACGCACCGGCACGGCGGCGGGCTACGTCTGCCAGAGCTACGCGCAGGCCCAGCAGCGCGTCGCCGAGGGCTTTCGCTTCCTCTGGTTCGGCAACGATAGTGTTTTTGTGAGTACCGGCATGCAGAATCTCCGGGGCGAAATTGAGACGCTGGGATAGGCCGCAGTTTTCTCGGAGCAGATGTAGATTCGTAAGCAGAGCAGAGCGAGGAATGCCATGAGCAGCGATTTGCGGGCGGGCGTCTTGGGCGTAGGGCGGGGGCTGAGCTATGTCCGCGTGCTCCAGGCCATGGACGGTGTGCACGTGGCAGCCGTAGCGGATATGAACGCCGAACGGGTGCAAACGGTATGTGAAGAGCACAATGTGCCCCAAGGCTTCGCAACGCTTGAGGAGATGCTCGACTTGGGCTTGGACCTGGTGGTGGTCGCAACACCAATAGCCCAGCACGTCGAACATTCTATCCAGGCGCTCGAGGCGGGTGTGAACGTGCTCTCGGAGATTCCTACGCTCGCCACGCGGGAAGAAGCCGATCGGTTAGTAGCCGCGGTGGAAAAGAGCGATGCCCTCTACATGTGCGGCGAGAACTGCAATTACTGGGCCTACGTGCACTCTCTCAGACGCCTCAACGAGCGGGGAGACTTCGGAAAGATTTTTGCCGCGGAAGCGGAGTATATTCACGCTATCCCCAGTATGCGGCGCGACGAACACGGCAATCCCACGTGGCGGGCGACGATGCTGCCAATCATCTATCTCACCCACAGTCTGGGCCCAGTCATGTGGGTCACCGGCCAGTATCCGGTAGAGGTGGTCTGTCTGGGCACAAAGGAGCACTTCGAGCCGGGCCTTACCGACATCCAAATGGCCGTCTTCCGCATGACTGATGACAGCGTCGTGCGCATTACGTGTTCATTCGCCAACTGCCATTGGGGCAACCACCGGCAGGTCTTCATGGGCACCGAGGCGACGTTCGATTCCGGCTGGATCGGCAAAGATGAGCCGAAGTTCCGCTACGCGGGAGGCGACTTCACCATACCCGACAACCTGCCCTTGGGCACGAACTTTCCCGATGCGCCGAAAACCGCTGCTCTGGGCGGTCACGGCACCGCTGAATGGTACATGCTGGAGGACTTCTTCACGGCGATCCGTACCGGCGGCCCCGTGCCCATCGACGTCTACGAAGGCAATATGTATAGCCTGGCGGGTATTTGCGCGGCGGAATCAGCCGCCAACGGCGGCCGGCCGGTAGAGATTCCGCAGTACCAATTGCAGCGCAAGGCATAGCGACGAGCGAAAAGGTATTTGTCGCCCTCACCCTAACCCTCTCCCCGGGAGAGGGAATCCATTCATTACTGGGGGCAAAGCAGAGCGAGGAGTGCTATGAGCAGCGAATTGCGGGCGGGCGTATTCGGCGTGCGGCGCGGGCGGAGCTTTGTGCGCGTCTTGCAGGCCATGGACGGCGTGAGTGTCACTGCAATCGCGGATATGTACGACGAACGGCGGCAAACGGTCTGTGCTGATTACAACGTGCCCAAGGGCTTTGCCACGTTGGAGGAGATGCTGGAAGAGGACTTGGACCTCGTGGTGGTGGCGACGCCGGCGCCCCAGCACGCGGAGCACTCAATACAGGTGCTCGAGGCGGGAGTGAACGTCATCTCCGAGATTCCTAATCTCGCCACGCGGGAAGAGGCCGACCAACTCGTGGCAGCGGCGGAAAAGAGCGATGCCCTCTACATGTGCGGCGAAAACTGCTGCTTCTGGGCGTACGTGCACTCCCTCAAGCACCTCAACCAGCGTGGAGACATGGGACAGATCTTCGCCGCGGAAGCCGAGTACATTCACAACATTCCCAGTCTGCGGCGCGACGAGCACGGCAACCGCACATGGCGTTCGCCGATGCCCCCTATCACGTACCTCACGCACAGCTTGGGCCCGATCATGTGGGTTACCGGCCAATACCCGGTGGAGGTGGTCAGTCTGGGTACAAAGGAGCACTACGAACCGGACCTTGACGACATCCAGGTGGCGATATTCCGCATGACCGACGACAGTATCGTGCGCATTTCTTGCTCATTTGCCAACTCCCACTGGGGCAATCACCGGCAGGTCTTCATGGGCACTAAGGCCACGTTCGACAGCGGCTGGATTGGAAAGGATGAGCCGAAGTTTCGCTATGCGGGAGAACGAGAGTTTGTCGTGCCCGACAACCTGCCACTGGGAATTAACTTCCCCGATGCCCCGGTAACCGCCGCCCTGGGCGGTCACGGCACCGCCGAATGGTTTATGCTAAAGGCCTTCATGAAGGCAATCCGCGAGGGCACCCCCGCGCCCATTGATGTCTACGAAGGCATCATGTACAGCCTGCCCGGTGTTTGCGCCGCCGAATCCGCCGCCAACGGCGGCAAACCGGTGGCTATTCCGCAGTACCAAATGAAGCGAAGGGCCTAGTTTCGCGGGAAGCTTGCGGTGCCGCCCTCACCCCCGTATCACGTACGGGGCAGGCCCTGACCCTCTCTCCCCCAGGAGAGCAAACGATCCCTGGCAATGGTCGCGGCAATTACCAACCGGCGCTTACTCTGGGAATGGGAGCAACGCTATGGCTCAATACTCAACACACCCAATGAGAATCGCCTCGCCCGGGGAGAATGGAATCCTAGCCTTCACGTGAGGCAAGAAAGCGCATGGGAATAGTGCGCTGCCAGGCGGGAACGGCCCTTAGCCGAAGCGGCCGGTGATGTACGCCTCGGTGCGCTCGTCGGTGGGGTTGGTGAAGAGGTCGGATGTCGGGCCGAACTCAATCAGCTTGCCGCGTGATTCGTCATCGGACAGCATGAACGCCGTGTAGTCGGAGACGCGGGCGGCCTGCTGCATGTTGTGGGTAACAATGATGATGGTGAAGTCCTTGGCAAGCTCGCGCATGAGGTCTTCGATCTTCAGCGTAGCGATAGGGTCCAGCGCGGAGCACGGCTCGTCCATGAGCAGCACTTCCGGTGAGACCGCGATGGCGCGGGCGATGCAGAGGCGCTGCTGCTGACCGCCGGAAAGCGCGAGACCGCTCTGCTTCAGGTCGTGATTGACCTCATCCCAGAGGGCCGCGCCGCGCAGCGCCGCTTCCACCAGTTCATCCTCGTCGGCTTGATAGCCGTTGACGCGCGCGCCGAAGAGGATGTTGTCGCGGATCGAGCGCGGGAACGGGTTCGGCTTCTGGAAGACCATGCCGATGCGCCGCCGCACCTCAACCGGGTCCACCGTATCCGCGTAGATGTTGGTGCCTTCCAACAGCACGTTGCCTTGAGTACGCACGCCGCCGATGAGTTCATTCATGCGGTTGACCCCACGCAGAAGCGTGCTCTTGCCGCAGCCGGAGGGACCGATGACGGCCGTGATCTTCTTGCGCGGAAACCCGATGGAGACATCAGTAACGGCCTGGAAATCCCCGTACCATAGACTGAAGTTATTCACTTCAACGGCCGGATCGAGAATCTCCATTGGAGCGTCTTTCGGCAATTCCGCAGGGGCAGGTTGCGTCACCACAGCTTCGACAGTGCTTTCTTCCGCATCGGCCTTCTTTAATGGCACCTTTATCATACTGTTCTTCCCTTCCCCTGGGCTAATATTTAGTGCGGAGTCGTTGACGCAGATAGATTGCTACGGAGTTTAGCGCAATGAGTACGACGAGCAGAACTATGATACCTGCTGCCGCCAATTCATGGAATTCCGACTGTGCGCGTGAGACCCAGTTGAAAATCTGAATCGGCAACACGGTAAAGCGATCAAGCGGATGTTCAGGGAGAAACGGCACGAACGTCAGGGCGCCGATGGTAATGAGCGGCGCGGTTTCGCCAATGGCACGCGCTGCAGCCAGAATGGCGCCGGTGAGCATGCCGGGCAGGGCATACGGCAACACGTGGTGGCGTACGGTCTCCCACTTGGAAGCGCCTAGCGCAAAAGAAGCTTCCCGCATGCTTGGCGGCACCGCGCGAATGGCCTCGCGGGAAGCGACGATGATAATGGGTAGGATAAGCAGCGCCATGGTGCATGAACCGGCCAGCACGCTACGCCCCATCTCCATCCAACGCACGAACACCTGCAAGCCGAGCAAGCCGTACACGATAGATGGCACTCCGGCCAAGTTGGCGATGTTCACCTGAATGAATTGGGTAAACCAGTTATCGCCGGCATATTCTTCCAGGTAGATCGCCGACATAACTCCAATGGGCACGGCGAGCAGCATGGTAAAGAACATCATATAGAGCGTGCCGAAGAGTGCCGCCTTAATCCCGGCACGTTCCGGAAAACGCGAGTCGAAGCTGGTAAAGAACTGCCAGTCCAGCCACCCGGTGCTCTGAATAATTACGTCTGCCAGAAGCACAAGCAGAGTAACAACGCCGAGCAGCACGCTCAGCAGGCCCAACACCACAAAGAAGTGGGCCTTGATGCGCCGCCATTGCATGCTGGCTTTGAAGATTGGCTCGCTGCGGCCAACCGTTTGGGTGTCTTCAGACATTAGTCGTACTCCTCCCGGAACCGGCGCACAAACCAATGAGCGAAGATGTTCATGGCAAAGGTCAAGATGAAGAGCATGGTACCCACGGCAAAGATCGTGCGATATTCAAGCGAGGCAAACGGCGTGTCTCCCAGGCTTACCTGCACAATGTAAGCGGTCATCGTCTCTATCGGCACGCGGGGGTCCAGCGTGAATGTGGGGTTTTGGCCCGCCGCGATAGAGACAATCATGGTTTCGCCAACCGCGCGTGAGAGCGCCAACACTGCCGAGGCCACGATGCCGGAGAGCGCCGCCGGGACCACGACTTGGGTAGCCACTTCAAAGCGGGTCGCTCCCAGACCGTACGCCCCTTCGCGCAATGCCTGCGGCACGGCGCCGATGGCATCCTCGCTCAAGGAGGCTACCATCGGAATAATCATGACGCCCATCACGATGCCGGCACTAAGTGCATTGAAGATGCGCAATCCCGGAATGAACTCCTGCAGGATTGGCGTTACCAACGTCAGGGCGAAGTAGCCGTAGACGACGGTGGGCACACCGGCGAGTACCTCAAGCACAGGCTTGATGACGTCGCGTACCCGCGGTCGAGCAAATTCGCTGAGGTAAATGGCGATGAGCAGGCCGGTTGGGATGGCCACCGCCAGCGCGATGAAGGCGACAAGCGCGGTAGCAGTGACCAGCGGCCAGATCCCAAACTTCTTTATTGAGAAGAGTGGGGTCCACTCGGTCTCAGTGAGAAACTCAAAGATTGAAACTTCCCTGAAGAAGAACAACGTCTCTCCCATGAGGGAGAAGAGGATGCCGAGGGTCGTAACGATAGAGAGCGTTGCCGTTGCCATGAGCGCATAGCGTATGGCTTCCTCTTTGAAGTTGCGGCTCGCCCGTTTGCTCATGTCGTTGCGCGACGGATAGTGCGAGAACGGGGATACGTCCTCTGCCATCGGAGCTCCTCTCTTCACAACTGCCAACATCATGCAGTTGCTGCGTTACGATTCAACTGTATTCGAAGGCTGGCTTCTCACCAGGCGCAACGCGGCGGGTGAGCCAGCCCCGGCACTCTCCGCGCGGGAGAGTGCCGGTAGCGTGTCTTCAATTGGATTGGTGTACGCCGCAGTAACGCTGCTTGCTTTGCGGCGAAGACGGCTCTTACTGCATGTAGCGGTCGAGCGATGCGCCGACCTCAGCGCCGTTCGGCCACAACGTGCCGGTGACGCGATCAGCGAAGCGCTGGGTAAGCGCCGCGTAGAGCTCGCTGGAGAGCTGCACGTAGCCAACCTCGGGACTGGAAATCAGGGGCGTGAACTCGCTGCTGAGATAGTACTTGACGAACGCATCCACCTCAGAACGCTCTGCCGCGTCTTTCCGCACATAGATGAAGATCGGGCGGCTTAGCGGCTGGTAGCTGCCGTCGGCGACCGTTGCGAAGGACGGTTCCACGCACGTGCCGTTACCGGAGTCAATCGGGACGGCCTTGACTTTGTCGGTGTTTTCCACGTAGTAGGAAAGACCGAAGTAGCCGATGGCGCTCCTGCTCCCGGCAACGCCGGTAACCAGCACGTTATCGTCCTCGCTGGCCTGGAAGTCACCGCGGCTGGACTGGGCCTCGCCCACGACGGCCTCGGTGAAATAGTCAAAGGTGCCGCTATCCACGCCGGGGGCGAAGAGGTCCAGCGGCATATCCGGGAAGCTATCACGAATCTGATTCCAGTTCGTGACTTCGCCCTGCGCTGCCGGTTCCCACATCTTCTTCAGTTCGTCCACCGTCAGGCAGTCTACCCAGTCGTTCTCGGGGTTGACGACCACGGTGAGGCCGTCGTAGGCAACCGGGATTTCGATGAAATCTAATCCGGCGGCAGTTACCGCCTCAATCTCGGAGGGCTTGATGGGCCGCGAAGCGTCCGATATGTCAGTCTCGCCGGCGGCAAACTTCTTGAAGCCGCCGCCCGTGCCGGAGACGCCTACGCTCACGCGCACGCCATTATGCATGATGCTGAATTCTTCGGCAGCGGCCATGGTGATGGGGAAGACCGTGCTGGAGCCATCGACGATGATGTCTCCTTCCAGTCCATCAGTCTCGCCAGCGCCGGAATCTCCTCCGCACGCGGCCAGCAGGGCAAAGCCTGCCACGCCTGCCGCGGCAAAAGTGAACCGTCGTCTGCTCATCCGAAGCGGTGCTGTCATTTCATTCCTCCCATTCTTGGTGCGACAGCAGTCTGTCCCTTCGCGCCCGCCAACCGAACGTGGTGCACTTCGCTTTTCCTCATCTCACCGTGGGCAGGGTGGATGCCACCCTGTGCAATCCTACGCCGGTGAACGCGCGCATGGAACAAAGTTTTTCTCTCAACAGTGAGGAAAAGTATCACGGGCTCCGAAATGCGGTCAACGCACAGTTGGGCCATGTTAACAATCAGATAAAGATGCGGACATTGTTGCTATGACTGGGAAAGAACCACTTTGGCAAACTCAACTCACGCTTTCGTCTATCCCCTCTAGCTGGCGCAGTGCAAGGCAGTGAGCGGCCTGCTGTGCTTGGCGCGTGAGAGAAGGAGAGTTCATCAAATGTTCATAAGGTGTCTACGTAGCGTACATAAGCCGTCGTGAAATAAGACTGCGAGGCCATGCAAGAGTGCTTCCGCGCTCCTCCAGGCACAACCGCCATGCTGCGAGGCTGGCAATTCTCCTATTGAGACGCCAATTGTAGGGGCGGTGCGCGAACCGCCCCTCGTGGGGATGGATTTCTGCCGCTCTCTCGCCGAAGAGTCATACAGTGTGCGGGAATGGGAAGCGACGAGTGGTTCGCCGGCTCTACCGGCATTCATGACAAGACGAGGTAGAGAGCGATGGGAGCCAACTGAACGCGGCAGTTGCCGTAGGCAGCGGCTGTCCCGTGGGATGAGAAAAAGTGAATAGTCGACCTGCGGTTCGTCACTCCGGCGTCTGCCGGAGTCCAATGACCTGGCGCAGAGGGATTCCGGCGTCCGCCGGATTGACGACTTGGAATTCCTCAGGCCTCAGAAGCTATATCTGAAGCGCGATAGTAAGTCCCGTACGCTCAAGCCTGTGCTGGCTACACAAGTCCATCCACCAGCGCCACCACGGCCTTGCCCAGACCTTCCAGGTCGTAGCCGCCTTCCTGCACAGCCAGTATCGGCACGGAGAGCGCCGCAAGCTGTTCGCCGATGGCTTGGTAGCACTCATCGGTCAGGGAGAAGGCGCCGACGGGATCACCGGCCCGCGTATCAAAGCCGCACGAGAGGATGAGGTAGGCGGGGGCATACCAGGCAATCTTTTCCAAAGCCTGAGAGAAGGCTTCCAGAAAGGCGGCGTTCTCGGTGAACATCGGCAGCGGCAGGTTCAGCGTGTAATTTTCTCCCGCGCCTGTGCCCGTCTCTTCCGGCCAGCCGCTAAAGCGCGGATACGCCCAGGCAGGATGCCCGTGCAGGCTGACGTAGAGGACTTCGTCGGTCTCGTAGAAGATTTCCTGCGTGCCGTTGCCGTGGTGAAAGTCAATATCGAGCACCGCGACGCGGCCGTGATTCTGCAACGCGTGGGCTGCGACGGCTGCGTGGTTGATGTAGCAATAGCCGCCGTACTTGTACCGCCCCGCATGGTGTCCCGGCGGGCGTTCCAAGGCATAGACGCGCGGTTCGCCGCCGCGCAGCATTTCCGCGCCGGTGAGCACCACACAGGACGCGAGCCACGCCTGCGCCAGCGTATTCGCCGCCAGCGGCGTGTCCGGGCTGATGGTGTACGGCGTTTCCAACAGCGTATCCCCCGCAGACTCGGCGAGGCGCGCGGTGGTCCGCTCCAAGAAGGTAAGGAGGCTCGCGTCATGCACTGCGGCGGCGCTGCTGAAGGGAAACTCGCGCGGCTCCACGAAGCTTTCGGCGTGACCGGCCCGCTGCAGGGCGCTCGCCATCACCTCAACGCGCTCAGGCACCTCCGGATGATCGACGACAAGACTATGCGAAAGCTCGATGCGGGGCACGTGGGGTTTGTGGAGCGGCGTATAGATTATTGGGAGCGTACGGCGCTGCGTGCGGGTCATTTTGAAGGGCATTCTCTGGGCGCGCTAGGACGAGCCAATCGCGTAGGGGCGTAGGACCGGCCAATACTTGCGGGGCAAGGTACCTTCGATTACTGTGCCGTCGGCGCCGTGCCGCTCGCGGCGAATGCTGCCTCTCTGATGGAAGAGGCTGACCAAACGCCCTTCTTGGTACGGGATGCGCACTTGCACGTCGACCGAGAGTTGCGCGTTGAGCGTCTGCGCAACCGTATCCAGGAGCGTGTCCAGACCATCTCCTTCGCGGGCGGAGACAAGCACGGGATTCGGATAATCTGCCAAATTCGGCGCAAGGCCCTCGAGCTGGTCGATCTTGTTGAGGACCGTAATGATCGGTTTATCTTCGATGCCAAGGTCGGTCAGGGTCTCGTAGACCGCCGCCACCTGGCGCTCACATTGCGAATGGCTGGCGTCCACGACGTGCAGCAGCAGGTCGGCAGCCTGAATCTCCTCCAGCGTGGCGCGGAAGGCTGCGATGAGGCTTGGCGGCAGGTGGCGAATGAAGCCCACAGTATCGCTGAGGACTACCTCCAGGCCGGTGGGCAGTTTCACACGGCGCGTGGTGGGGTCGAGGGTAGCGAAGAGTTTGTCTTCAGCCAGCACTCCGGCCTGGGACACCGCGTTGAGCAGCGTGCTCTTGCCGGAATTCGTATAGCCGACCAGCGATGCCACCGGCATGTCATTCACCGTGCGCCGCGCGCGTTGGCGCGACCGGCGAGCGCGCACCGCATCGAGTCGCGACCGCAAATGAGAGAGCCGCTGGCGAATGAGCCGCCGGTCAGATTCGATTTGCGTTTCGCCCGGCCCTCGCGTGCCAATTCCGCCGCCTAGACGTGAAAATTTCACCCAAAGCGTTGAAAGTCGGGGGAGAAGATACGTGAGCTGCGCCATCTCGACTTGCAGCTTGCCTTCCGAGGTCTGGGCGCGCGTGGCGAAGATGTCGAGGATGAGCGCCGTACGGTCGAGCACCTTGACGTCGAGTTGCTCCTCGAGGTTGCGCTGCTGGCTGGGCGTGAGGTCGTTGTCAAAAATAAGCAGGTCGTATGGCTGCTCGTGCTGCAGCGACTTCAATTCCGCCACCTTGCCCTTGCCGATGAAGGTTGTCGTATCCGGTTTGCGCCGTTGCTGGTGGCGCGTAGCCACAACGCGAGCACCAGCCGTGCGCGCCAAGCTGGCAAGCTCCCGCAGCGACTCCTGCACCGGCCACCGGTCAGCGTCGTTTCCGAGCGCGACACACACGAGTACCGCGCGCTCTCTGCCTATGTTGTGCTGCGTGAAATCGAGCAAAATCCATGCCTCTGCATACACGTGCGTCCACACATTGTACCACAGGAATATCGAACATTGAGCCGTTAATGGAAGCCGGTATGTGTTGCGCAACCGCGCGTGCGGCGGTTTGGCAGCAGTGGACTGGGTTGTGCGGAGAAAACTCTCGCACAGATCAACCCAGCCCTAGGAAAAGCTAAGGCTGCCTTACGGCAGCCTTGCGCCCTTTCGCCGAAGCATCCAGGGGGTGTATGTGATTGAGATAACCGAGGTAGGTTGGCGGTCTCAGCCCGCCGTACCCCGAGCGGAAACGATACCCAAGGACAGGTCTGGAGGTCTTCCTCAGATTCCGCCTACTTTGGTTTCCGGCTCTTAGGATTCCTCGGTCTCTCCTTCTTCCTCTTCCAGAGTAAAGCTCACGCCTAGGTCCATGAGCTCCTTGAAGGCCTCGGCGAGCCTAAGGAGGCTCTGCCCTTTGGTCGTCAACTGATACTCATGGCGTTGGCCGAGCAAGCCGAAGAAGATAGTCTTCAATTCGTCAGTCAAGCAGTCATGTTCGACCAGTGACTGGACCGCTTTCACTTCCAGTTCCGGCGCGGGAGTGCGGGCAATGTCGCGATCCGTCACGATAGACTGAAACTTGCTCAGGGCGTCGATGCCGCGGCGGTCGAGCAACTCAACCACGGTGGGCTGCAAGATTGCGCGCACGGTATCAGCAAATTCCTCGCGCGTCCGCTCAGGGTTACGCCCTGCCTGATAGCGGAAAATGTCATGGTAACCGAGCAGCATGAGCGAGGGGGCAATATAGTCCGCCGTCACGTCGAACGTCGTGCCGCGCGTGCGGCTCTCGTGCTTGATGCCGAACCCTAGCTGCGTCAGCCGGCCCAGGCTTTCTTCTTGCACACGAGTGGGGCTAAATTCCTGCCCTTTCATCGTGCGCCGGGCAGACTGATAGAGAATATCAATGTGCTGGTCGCCCAGGTCGCGGGCGTACATCTCGCGAACCTGAGTAATCAGGTCGTCTACCATGATCTGCTTCTGCATGTCGATAGCCATGAGCGCCCTCTCCTCCGTAGCATTATTCCGGCACGTGCGTGTTCTTTGGAAATGACTAATCGAACCGGCACATCGGTTCTGCTGCACTCACACGCTACCATGCGTATAGGCGAGCGTCAAGCAGTGCGAGCACTCTCCATGGCGCGAGTGCATCGTGCACTGGTTGGCACGGCACATTGCCGTCTGGTAGGATATGTACGCTCAGATAGCACGATTGAGCCATGAGACAGAGTGCATAGCCAAGGGCTCACGTGCCAGTGCTCAATGACGCCTGCTGGCACCCTCCATCTTGCCGAAATCGTAGCAAGGGTAGCACGGGTGAATCTGTTGAATCGTCGCCAATTCTTGAAGTACGCTGGGCTCTTCGTTCCAGTCGGCGAGTTGACTCCTGCTGAACTCCCGCTCCCTGCAGAACCGGAACCGATCTATCAACTTCCCTTCTCAACACCTCCCGGCCCCAGCACCTGGTTTGTGGAGCAATGGTACGGCAACACGAGCTTCGCGTACTACGCACGCAACACGATCTATCGCGAGGGACAAGGGCTGCATTTCGGCATTGACTTTGCCTGTCCCTGTGAGACCGAAGTGAGGGCAATCGGTGATGGCGTGGTGGTAGGCGCTGACGACCTCTCGTTTGGCGGGGGACCGCACAATGCGATCGTGCGCCATGCCAACGGTGATCTCTCTTTGTACGGACATCTGCACCGCTTTCCGGCGATACCGTGGGGACAGTCCGTAAAGGCGGGCGCTGTCATCGGGTATTCCGGTGACTGGCTGGATAACGTTGGCTGTGCGGCCTCGCCCCATCTCCATCTTGAAATTCGCAGACCGAACCGCAGCTTTGCGGTCAATCCGGTGCACCTAATCAAAGCCGACTGGCACAGCGCGGCGCTCGGCCGCTCTCTTGGTTTTGTGAAAGACCTTGAAGACCCGCGCCGCTGGCAGTCACTGGAAGATCAACCGGATACGACGTTCGGAGGGAGAATTCTGAATAACTTCACTCGATTTTGGATGCGCTAGGCGCGTGGTACGCCAATTGCGACGCCAGCTTGCCTTCGGTCTTCTCTTGGGACTTGGGTTCATCCTGGGAAGTAGCTGCGCGGGCGCGTTCGTCCTGAATGAACAGGGCACGCCCGTATCTGCATCCACACTTCGCCTAACGCCTACGCCGGGAACCGCGACGCCCACCCCACTGCCGCCTGCGGTCACGCCGCTGCCGTCGCCAATTGCACTTCAGGCAACTGCCACGCCGCTGCCGACACCGACCGCAATTTCGCCTACCGCGACACCCGCGCCCAGCCCCACGCCTACGGCAACCCCATCGCCAACGCCCACGCCAACCGCAATTCCGCCTACTGCGACACCCTCTCCTACCCCCACGTCTACGCCGCTCATCCCTACGCCGGCGCCCCCAACGGCAACCCCGTCGCCAACCCCCACACCAACCGCAATACCGCCTACTGCGACGCCCGCGCCCAGCCCCACGCCCACGGCCACCCCTGCGCCGGTGGCCGCACCGGTGCTGAAACGCCTGACTACGCCCGGCTGCTGCAGCGGCATTTGGTGGTCGGCTGACGGCTCAAAGGTGCTCTATGTGGACAAGCCGGACAATCGCCCCGCCGCAATTTGGGGAATCGATGTGGCTACAGAGATTCGGGCGCGGTACAGCACAGTCGTGGGAGTGATGCAGCACAATGACCGCTACGTGACAGCGCCGCTCTATCACACGTTGCAAGGCGTCACCGTGCACGACCGTGAGACCGGTGATAGTTGGTCACTGAATGGGGTCGGCAACCACGTGTTCATCTCGCCCGATGGCTCGCTCATTGCTTACGACGAACGTCCCGCGCAGCAATGGTTCTATGCCAACCGCCGCGACGCGCCTCTCGTTGTGGCGAAATTGGATGGCAGCAATCCACGTGTCTTGAACAGGATCTACGGCGGCGGCATCGTGGACTGGTTCCCCGATGGATCGCGGCTGTTAGTGCTGGGCACCCAGACCTTCGGCGCCAAACGTCCGGCCCTGTGGCACGTCAATGTGACGACCGGCGAGATCGAGAAACTCGACGAGGCGGAACAAATGCGCAATATCTCGCTCTCGCCCGATGGCGCGTGGGCGGTCTTTCTCACCTTGTTTGAGGAAAACCCGTACTGGAACACCACCTGGGCGATGAACGTTGATACCGGCGAGCAGCGGCGCCTTGATTTCGCAGGCCGGTACGCTTGGGTCGGCGCGGCAGAATCAACGCTCGTTTACGTCCCTTTGCGTGAGTCCGCAGACGCTGGGTTTGCCGTCTGGAGGCTAGATGTTGCGACCGGCGAACGGAGACAGCTTGTGGATCCCGAGCAAACCCCGTTCTTCATCGCCAATGGCGACTGGGCGCTTGCCCCTAGCGGCACTCATTTCGCTTTCGTCTCCTCTAAGGACTACGCAATCTGGCTGATCGAGCTGAGTCCCTGATGCCGCGTCATGCGTAGTATCGGTGTCAGGGCTGCGCCATGCGCGCATTGTGCTGTCCGATAACACCGGCGCGCGAGCGAGCGGCCGTCCCGTTGAGGCGTCTATCAGTATGCGAATGTTCACCCTTGAGACGAGTCTCTGGCTGCCCTATCCGGTAGACCGTGTATTCCCATTCTTTGCGGACGCGGCAAACCTGGAACGCCTCACGCCACGCTGGCTGCGGTTCGAGATTCTCACGCCCTCGCCGGTGGCGATGGCGCAGGGCACGCACATCGACTATCGACTGCGGTACCGCGGCTTTCCGCTGCACTGGCGCACCAAAATCCTGGCGTGGGAACCGCCGCACCGGTTTGTCGACAGCCAAGTCAAGGGGCCGTACCGGCGCTGGGTGCACGAGCACGCATTTGCCGCGCGGGACGGCGGGACGCTGGCAACCGAACGCGTGGAGTATGCGCTGCCGGGCGGCGCTCTCGCCAATAGCCTGTTGATTGGTCGCGACCTGGAGCGTATCTTTGCCTACCGACAGCAGCGGCTCCTCGACATCTTTGACCGCGTACCTGCCGCCAAGTAGCCAAACCACACGGGCAATGGGAGCGATGCGGCGCCTGCATTTGTGATTCACCGCTTCCGAAGGGCAGAAGCCAGAAAGGCACGTTCGCACGGTCTGAGTTGCACGCTACCAATTTTCACGAGGGGAACGAACTCAGCGGAAATTTCGAATTCGTCCGGCTCCCGCTCCTCTGCGCTCACTTTGTGGAAGTGAGAACTATAGACCAGCCAGAAAAAGTCGGGGTAGGGGTACGGGTATTGCGGCGGCCTTGGCGTCTCATGCCTGAGATGCACAAAACCCAGGCGTTCGCTATCCGAAATCTCAATGCCGGCCTCCTCAAGAATTTCTCGGCGGAGAGCCTCCGGTAGCGTCTCCCCCAACTCCACTCTGCCACCCGGCAGGATATGATATCTATCCCTATTCTGCATAAGCAGAATGTTGTCTCCGTGGAAAACGAGTGTCCGCACGGAAGTGATGAAGTCTCTGGGAGGAAGTCCGTCTGAGACGTAAGATGAGACGACCAGCCTGATCTCGCCGTCATACCAGACCATGCGTTCGGTCGCATCCGCAGTGTAGGGGCTTAGAAACGCAGCCACGCCGGAACTGGATGACACGGGGGCTTTCTCTCCCTATTGCTGAAATCATTCTCAATGTAGCAAGACGCTGACAGCTAGTGCGTACGGTCGTGGCGCTATGGTGCTGCTGAAAGAGCAGGTTCAGCGTGAGACCCGAGCTTGCCGGTGAGTCGTTCGTCCAAGGTTCCACAAGCCTGTGCTGAGCCTGGTGCAGTGCTCCCCACGAACTGAGATTCCGGCGCATCAATAACGGACGCTCCTGCTCGCTGGTGCGACCTTGCTGCGAATACCGGGAAATCAGGCACCGGGTCGTGCCGTTTGGCACGCCCGGCGCAGGATGCACATGGTCTTGTTGTGGCAGCAAGTCCACTCCGAGATGGAAAAGGTCGGTCCGGCTTCATCCCGGGCGAGTTCGCGCGTACGCTACCAAGAAGCTCTTTCCGACACTAGATATTATGAATATCCTGCCACTCGGTGTGGAACGCGCCTTCCTTGTCTACGCGCTGGTAAGTGTGCGCGCCGAAATAGTCACGCTGGGCCTGCACGAGGTTCGCGGGAAGACGCGCCGTGCGATAGCTTTCGATGTAGTTGAGCGACGCGCTCAACGCCGGAGTTGGCATGCCCTGCATGGCCGCCTCAGCCACGATACGGCGCAGGTTGGGAGTACGCTGCCGCACATCGCTTGCGAACGGTTCCGCCAACATGAGGTTCGGTAACGCCGGATCGGCCGCGAACGCCTGCTTGATGGGGTCGAGCATGAGCGAGCGGATAATGCAGCCGCCCTTCCAAATGCGGGCCACCGTAGCGAAATCCAAGCTATAATTGCGTTCGGCCGAGGCCGCGGTCAAGAGATGCATGCCCTGCGCGTAAGCAGAGACCGCCGCCAAGTAGACTGCGTCCTGCAGCGCGGGCAAGAGCTCTGCGCGCGTACCCGCAAAAGCCGGTGACGCGCCATGCAGAATGCCGGCGGTGCGTTCGCGGATGTCTTTGAAACTCGAAAGAATGCGCGCTTCCGTGGCAGCGGTGATGGTGGGAATGGGAATGCCGTGGTCGAGGGCGCTCTGAGACGTCCATTTGCCCGTGCCCTTCTGCGCCGCGCTGTCCTGGATGATCTCGACGACGTGCAAGTCGGTTTCAGGGTCCTTGCGGGTCAGAATGTCGGCAGTAATCTCGACGAGGAACGACTGCAGTTCGCCCGCATTCCAGCCGGCAACCACTTTTTGGATTTCAGGCACCGACATCGCCAGCCCGCGGTGCATCACGTCATAGGCCTCGGCGAGGACTTGCATGATGCCGTACTCGATGCCGTTGTGGACCATTTTTACGTAGTGGCCGGCCGAGCCCGGACCCAAGTAGGCGCAGCAAGGGCCGTCGTCCACCTGCGCGGCAATCTTGGTGAATATGGGTTCCACCGCGGCGTAGGCCGCCTCGGTGCCGCCGGGCATGATGGATGGGCCGTGCAGCGCGCCGTACTCGCCGCCGCTGACGCCGGTGCCGATATAGCCGCGGCCTGCCGCTTCCACCTGGGCGGCGCGCCGTTCGGTATCGTCGTAGAACGAATTGCCGCCGTCGATGATGAGATCGCCGGGATCGAGCAACGGCAACAGCGCATCGATCACCGCATCCGTACCCGCGCCGGCCTGCACCATGAGCATTGCCTTGCGAGGTGGCTTGAGGGCAGCGACAAAATCCTCCAGCGTCAAGGCGCCCACCACGTTCTTGCCTTGCGCCCGCTCGCGCATGAAAGCTTCGGTGCGCGTAGTCGTACGGTTGAAGACGGCCACGGTGAAGCCCTTGCTCTCCATGTTGAGGGCGAGGTTCTGCCCCATCACCGCCATGCCAATGACACCAATGTCACAGGTGCCTGCGTTCTGCTCTGCCATGTAATCGCCTTCTCCCTAAATACATATTTGTCGCTGGTGCTCTCTGCCCGGCATCGTCAGGAGCGGAGCACGAACTACCAATGCCGCTGCAAGCGGTCCTCTATGCCTCTGCGCTAGATTGTAGCAGGTAGGACGGACGTTGCGCCCACCGTGCCTCAGCCCTATCACGTGAGCGCCTATCCGAGAGTGGAGAGTAGCTGCTGTGGCGTGTTGTGTATAATCAACTCGTGGTCGCGCTATTTTATTTCAGCTTATTAACGGCTATGAAGGAGAGATTTGGGGCATGACGCACATCATGGTGCCGGACGGCGTTTTTCCGGTCTGGCTGTGGGGCCTGGGCTGGGTGGTAACGATTGCTGTGGTCGGACTGGTTGTTCTCCGTACGGACCGCGAAGCCATGGTGCGTATGGTGCCATTGATCGGCGTGATGGCCGCGCTGATGACCGTTGTCATGTCGTTTGCGCTCGTTCCTATCGCCTATGAGCCCCACCTGACCGTGGTAGCCGGTATCTTGCTCGGGCCGGTCTACGGCTTCATCGCGGGACTGATCTTCATGGTACTCCGCTGGCTCGTGGGTGACGGGGCGGTTACCCTCATCGGGATCAACACCTTGCTCATGGGAGCAGAGATCACTTTAGGTTACCTACTCTTCCGGGGTCTCCTAAGATTGCTGGCAGAGCGGGCGGCCCTCACGGCGGGGGTTAGCGCGTTCGTCGCGCTGGCGCTGACGACCGTCTTGTTTCTCGGTGTGGTGGCGGCGGCCAATATCAATCCCTTTCAAGGCGAGATGGGAGAACTGGGCGCCTACAACGTAGAAACGGGCACGATCCAGGATCCATTTGCCGAGGGCGTGGTTGCCTTGCACGTGTTCGAGGGTGAGCATGAGGAGCACGAGGAAGCTCCCACCATCGTTGGGGAGTCGCCGTTCTTGGTCTTTGCCCGCGCGGTTTTGCTCCTCGGCCTGATCGGATGGGTGCTGGAAGGCATCTTGGTCAGCTTGATTATCGGTTTCTTGGCGCGCGTGCGGCGTGACTTGGTGCTACCGGCGCGTGTTCCGGCTGCCCAAGAGTAGAAGGCGCTCGCAATCGCGTCAGCCCGCATAGGAGCACGACATGTCGTGCTCCTATGGTAAGAGGAACAAACCCTAATGGATATCGGCACGGTTGATCTATGGGCAACGCATTATCGCAGTTGGCTGCACAATGCCACGCTGACGGCCAAAGCAATGCTCGTCGTGGCGGTACTTGTGGCCGTGATACTGGCGGACCACGTCGTGCTCTTGCTGGCAACGTACGGTCTGGTGCTGGCCTTGCTCCTCACCACACCGCTGCCGGTGCTGACACTTGGCGCAACCTCGCTCTACACGGTGTTATTTGTGGCTATCTTCGCTATCTCGCGCTGGGACGGCACCTGGCTCACGGTCCTCACCATCATCGCCAAGGCGCCTACAATGGCGCTGGTTGTCCTGCTGCTCGTTGCCTCCACGCCCTATCCGCGCATCTTTGCGCCACTGAGCCGGTTCCTGCCCGCGTTGGTGGCCGAGAGCCTTCTCATGGCCTATCGCGCGGTGTTTGTCTTGTTGGAACTCACGCGTCGTCTTGTGCTATCGCTGCGGCTGCGGGGCGGGCTCGGCGGCGGTTCGCCGTGGCAACGGGTGAAAAACCTCAGCATCGGACTGGGGCTTGTCTTTGTGCACAGCATGGACTACGTGCAACGGCTGTATACGGTCATGCGGTTACGGGGCTACGCGGGTCAATTGGCCGGCGCGCCGCGCGCTGGGACCGTTTCCCGTCATTCCGGCGCAAGCCGGAATCCATCTGCACTTCTCCGGTGGAATGACGCGGCCCTGCTCACCGTAGCACTCGTCATCGTCTTAGCCGCGTTCATGGGTAGTGTGAGCGGCGCTGCCTGGCCACGGTACGGTCTGGCAGTGGTAAGTGTTGTCGTCCTATTTGGCGTGCAGGTCTTCCGTTTGACGCGTCGCCATGCCGCATAGACATTTACAATATACTAGCGCGTATACTGGTCTATGTGTGTAGCTGTGACTTGTGGTCGTGAGAGAGGGACGGAAGAGATCAAACCACGACGCTCACGTCGCATAGTACTTCACGAACTTAGCAAGGAACTAGGATCATGATGAGGTCAGTTGCGGCCGGCGTGTTTCCGTTGTGTCTTTTGGCGGCGGCGTTATTGCTAAGCGGCTGTGCAGTACAACAGCCCGCTGGGCAAGAGCCCAATCTGATCGATGGGGAACCGGCGCCACTCACCATCGATGTATTGAAAAACGCCACGTATACGTCTGAATTCGTGAAGGCGGGGCAGGCGCAGTTGCAGGACGGGGCATATGAGGAGCCGGTAGCGCCGGATTCCGCGAGCAAGAACACCCTTGTGTTGAGTGAACACTTCGCATTTGGTGATGTAAACGCTGACACGCTAGACGATGCCGCAGTGGTGCTGGTGGCGAGTGGGGGCGGCAGTGGCTCGTTCTACACCTTGGCTATTGTCATCAACAGACTCGGCAATCCGTTTCACTTTCACTCCGCCGCACTCGGGGACCGTGTGCGAATCGAGTCGCTCGAGATTGAGGATGCCGTCATTACGGTGCGAATGCTGGCGCATGGTGAGGGCGACGCCATGTGTTGTCCCACGCAAGCGGAAGTGCGCCGCTATAATTTGGGCTTTGGCGTGCTCAGGCTGCTGCAACGCACCACGCCGGCAGGTGAACTGACGGAGGACGCGCTGCGCAACGCCACCTATCAGCATGAGTTTCCCAAGGATGGCCAAGCGCAGTTGCAGGACGGCAAGTATGAAGAGGCAATCGAGGGCTCAGCGAGCAAGATTCACATTACAATGATGGATCTGGTGGCATTCGGCGACCTGAACGGTGACGGCATACATGATGCCGCGGTCGTGCTTGAGGCAAGCGGCGGTGGCAGCGGCACGTTCCGTTCCCTGGAAGCCGTAATCAACGAGGACGGTGCGCCGGTGCACGTGGCATCCGTCCTGCTGGGCGACCGTGTGCAACTTGAAGAGCTTGTCGTCGCAGATCTCTACATCAAGGTGCAAATGGTGACCCACGGGGAGGGCGACGGGATGTGCTGTCCGACGCTGCGTGTGGTGCAACTGTATCAGTTGACAGAGGACGGCTTGGAATTGCGCCATCAGGAAGAGATAGGGAGGGTCGGGGATTCTGAATAGTCTTCTGCGGGCGTTAGTCCCGACAGCGCAGTCCAGTACATACTGGACTGCGCTGCTTTCGTTTAGCGATGAGGGTTGTCAGACCAGGGCAGGCCTGTGGGTCGTAGGTGGCGAGTTTACAGTCCTTGCCCCAGTGAGATAACACCTTCTTCCTGGACACAGACCCTCGGGCAACTCTCGCCGTACGGATACAGTCCTCTCCCGTCACGGAGACCATTGCGTAACCCTAGCGGGACCAACATGGTTCCCTCTCCCTCGACGAAGAGGGTTAGAGCCTGCCCCGTACTTGATACGGAGGTAAGGGTGACTCTTCCAAATTCCCTACCTATGAATACGACTTCGCTCTGTTATGTCTTGACCTTGCACAGTTTAAGGGACCAATTCAACCAAAAGACCCCTCACCTCAATCCTCTCCCTAGGGAGAGGAAGTTCGTCCCGAATGCATGTGGGTAATTCAAAGGTCTCCGTCACGGGAGGGGCTGGTTCACTTACTTACGACGACTGAAATGGCGACCTAACTGTAGCTTGCGAGCGCTTACTTGAGCTCGACGGAGGCCCCCACCTCTTCCAGCTTGCCTTTGATCTCTTCGGCCTCTTCTTTGGCAAGGCCTTCCCTGATGGGGTTCGGCGCTGCCTCAACGGCCGCCTTGGCCTCGCGCAGGCCGAGGCCGGTAATTTCGCGCACGGCCTTGATGACCTGGATCTTCTTGTCGCCGATTTCAGTCAGCACGACGTCAAACGAATCCTTCTCCTCTTCAGCCGCGGCGCCATCGCCATCGGCCGCTCCTGCCACTACCGCGACGGGCGCGGCGGCCGACACGCCGAACTTCTCTTCCAGAGCCTTCACAAGCTCCGAAACCTCTAGCAGTGTCATGTTCTCGATCGCTGCAATAATGTCCTCAGTCGCAATTGTCTGCGCCATGGTCTTCTCTCCTAAACTCCGGAACTGCACGATTGTTTCACTCATTGCCGTCAATTGGGATTACCCTCGCCGGCAAAGCAGGCGAGCGCAATGCCGTTACTATGCGCCTTCCGCCTGCTGTAGTTGCTCGGCGCGTGCTTGCAACACGTAGGCCAGACTGCGCGCGACGCCGTTGAGCACGCCCACCAGATTGGTGGCGGGGGACTGCATGCTCCCCAGCATCTTGGCGAGCAACTCCTCACGGGAGGGCAGGGCTGCCAGCGCAGCCACCCCATCCGCGCCGATGGCCTGTCCGTTCATCAGGCCGCCGCGTACCTCCAGCGCATCCGCTCTCTTGGCGAAATCCGTTACCGCCTTGGCTACGGCCACCATGTCGCCCTCGGCAAAGGCAATGCCGCTGGGGCCATCCAGCAGCGTGGCAAGACCTGCCTGGTCTTCTCGTTCCGCCGCCAAGCGGAGCAACGTGTTCTTTGCCACCTTAAACTGGCCGCCCGCACCCCTGATTTCTCGGCGGAGCGTCTGCATTTGCCCCACCGTGAGGCCCCGGTAGTCAGCTACGATCGCCAGATCTGTGGCCCGCAGCCGCTCACGCAACTCCTCGATGATTACGGACTTTTCTTCACGAGTTCCCAAAGTGCGTCACCTCCCTTCTGCAAATAAAAGAGCCTTGGCGTTGACCAAGGCTTAGCATACACAGACCTCTCACATGCATTCGTCGCTGCCATGCGGCAGCGTGCAATGCTCCGGTTCTGCGATCTTACCTCAACAGGCTTACCTCGTGAACCTGAGGATTATGCTCCCGGGCGGGAGCGCCTGTGGTCAACGGCACATGCAATTATTAATCCGTGCCCACGCACGGCTATTAGACAGCATAGCAGGAGGCGGCCGCGTGCGCAATCTCCAACCTCAACCTCAAGGCCGTCCCGTGCAACGGCCACTGTGCGCAGCAAGCCGTCACGACGAGCCGACGGTGAGCGTGGCGGGAGTCCATCACTGCCTTGCGCGAGCTGGCTGCCTCGGGGCAATGCCGGCGCCGCCGCCCAAATGCAAGATGGCTGTGGGCGCAATACCCACAGCCATCTCAACACTGCTGTCTCTCAAGCCCTGCAATGCAGGGCAAAAGAACAAGCGTTATTCGATGTTCACGACGATGTCAACCGCCACCTCGTTGCGACGCACGATAAAGGGCATCACGGTGTCCAACATCTCGCCGACTTCGTCACCGGCAAAGGCTGTGGCAACCGTCGTTAGGTTAGCCAAGGTTGCTTCGTCGCCCAAGAAGACGGTCATGGCATGCACATCGTCAAGATAGATGTCGAGGCCCTGCGGGACCAGCTTAACGGTGATAGTGCTGAGACCGGCTTCCTTCAAGCCTGCCACTGTATCAGCCGGAAGCATACCGGGCATGCTCAGGTTCAAGCCAATGGCTTCGAGCAGTGGCGCGGCATTTTCCAGAATAACAACATCAGGCACCAGCAGGTCGCCATTAGCGCTCAGAACCGTACCAATCAAAAGCGGGTACTGCGGGTCCGTCGCATCGGGGACATCAGGCGGCTGCGACGTCTCGCCGGAGAATTTCTCCAGAGCCGCTGCGCCATCCGCCATGGGAAAGTCCACAGCAACGGTGCCAAGCATCGCCAGCGCGAGCGGAACCGCAAGATCCGGCACAGCTACGTCATAGCCAAGTCCCTTGACCAGCGCAATGACCTTGTCCAACGCGGCCTGCTCGTAGTTTACGGAAACGCGCAACGCAAAGCCGCCATTTACGTAAACATCAATATCTCCGCCCGGTCCCTTGATGAGTTGGACGTGTTGTAAGTTTGCCGCCTTGAGGGATTCGATCGCGGAAGCCGACAAGATTTCACCCAAGCCGAGATCGCTTAGTTCGCCTTCAGATAGACTGAGATTGAACTGCTGTCCGGCAAGGAACATGCCGACCTCTACGCCGCTGACGCTTCCATCCTCACCAAACTGCACGGTTGCCTGAGGCAAGCCGTACACTTCGATAGAGGCTTCCGCCCGTTCGGGCGGTGCGCCAGGACCGGAGATCGGTTCGGCGCTCGTGAGGCGCGCTGGCGCAAATGGTGTGGAAAGCCCGTGGCTCACAAAGCCGGTAGAAACGATTAAGAGCGAAGCCAGCAGGCCCACTACTCCTCCGATGATCAGGCCGACAATGCCCACAGCCTGACCGGTACCGGTACCACCGCCTAGTTGGTTCCCTGCCTTGTAGCCTAGCCCCGCGCCCAAATAGAGCAGTGAGAACACCAGGCCAAAACTCACCAAGAAGAGAATTGCTGCGAACTTAGTGAGTCCCCCACCGATCGCTACCAGCACAATCAGAGCGATGAGAACAAGGACCAACCACAGAATTGGTACGGGCACCCACCAATGTCTCCAGGTGGTCATAGCCTTCCCTCTCTGTGCTTGCATGCATACATGGTTTCGTGTCTAACAATCATGCAAAGATTCTGTCTGTTGTCTCTAAGCAATGAGGGATACCCTTGGGGCGCATAGGGTATCCCTCAATTCACCTGCGTATGACTGGGTACGTAGTGCTTTTCCTGATTTACACTACAGCGACCCCTTCTTACGGCAGGTTCACCGTCAGGTCAACGTCAATGCGATCGCGCAAGTCCAAGAACGGCAGCAGTGCATCGGCACCCGGTGCCAACGAACTGATAACTGCCAGCCCAACCCCATGGTCGGCGGCAACGCCACTCAAGCGGACGTTGGCAAGCATTTCACCGTTGCTGCCCAGTTCAAGACCCTCGTTGTTAATCTTGACGTTCAACTGGCTAATGCCGTTGGCCGTCATGAGTGCAACTATGGCCGGGGTCAGTTCGGTGCCAACCACACCAAGGTCGGCAGCGGACATACCTAGCACTGAGAGATTGCCGTCGGCATCGTAGCTGACCGTGGCTTTCGCCATCAACTGGATGTCTTGCTGCTCAAGTGCCACGTAGCCGGACTCTGCGCCTTCCGCGCGAACGGGAGTGCTCGTCTCACCAATCGTGATCACAACGTCGCCACCGGAAGCAATCACCACGGGAACCACAACGTCCTTCAAGGGGATGGCAAAACCGGTGAAACCTTCCACCAGATTGAGTACCCGCTCGTAGTTCGCCTGATCCTCACCGAGGTTCACGCCAATGGTGTATACGCCGTTGGTATAGACGTCAATTGAGCCGTCAACACCCTTCACGACCTGAATGTGCTCAACACCAGCGCCCGTCAGGATTCCGGTCGTTACGGCGTCAAGGCCAAGCGCCGGTACAGGAATACCGAACGCGCCCAGCGCGGCTAGGTCTTTCGCTGAAATACTCACCGGCGTAGCCGTGCCGCCAATGAATACGCTAGTCGTTACCGACTGCAGCGAACCATCGTCACCAAGGGCGATGGTAATACGAGGCGGCACTATCACAACTTCCATCTGCCCCGCAGATGCGTTGGACTGTGCCGCTGAAGCGATGCGCGCCGGCAGGGTTACTGCCAACAGCGCAACGATTACCGCAACCACAAGGGCGACCTGGACAAGGGAACTGTACAGGAACGTCCTATCTAGTGATTGGGTAGGGTATCTGGTAATACGCATTGATCCCTCCTCCTTAAGATCCGTTCGGGTTCGGTACGCCCCTTCACCGAACGCTACCAAAAGATACTTTAGACTGCTCACCACGTTTGCGATACCCACGGTGTGGTGCTGCTGACATTATGGGGAAACCATTAATTGCTGTCAAGGACAAAGTCCGCATTCAGCCGAAAAAGTGGCAAGATTCCCTCAAAAACCCGGTTGCACCCCTGTCACCCTAACTGTCAATTCCACAAAAGGCCTATACAGAGGCTAAATCGCCTCTTGACAGGTGTAAATTGCAGGCAACAAGCCGATGAAAATCTTGACAGTCTTGGAATGTGTCGTCAGCACGGCGATGACTTTTTTTGCCGCATTCCCGTGATTCCGCTCGGAACCAAAAGAGAGACTTCCCCGTAACCGCTCGGATTCCTGACACGTTTCTTCCAAATTTGCAGACGCCGGAATGGGGCCTCAGCCGGTTGGAGCATTCCTGGAGAAGAGGCACATGCCACGGGCGGCTGGGTGCGCGCCCGCCATCTTTGGCGCGTAACCCTTTGCAGCCACACGGGACCGGACGAATAGCACCAACTCTTTGGGCTTATAGGCCATTGCGAGCGGGAAAGAGCCCTGCAGTTCCCCTCTTGCACGGGAGAGTCCCTGGTAAGGCAATGCGCAGCCGGGTGATGCGGAGCCGCACACTTCGGAGCAACTCCGTCCAATGCCTAGGCCGTCTTCCGGTATTCGCCCGCTGCACGCGCCGCGGCCGGGAAGACATGCCCTAAAAGGCGGGGCGGGTCACCGGCATCTCAAGCACGTGCTGCGCTTTTTCCAAGAACGCATCGTCCGTGGTGGTGATCACACGAGTCGAGACATTGCCGCGGGGATTGAACTCCATCATGAGCAGCGCGCCGCGGGGCTTCAAGCCCGCCAGCAGTTCATCGAAGAGTTCGTTGGTGATGCGCTCGTGGGAAAAGTACTTGTCGCGAAAGCTATTGAAGTGAAGCTTCAGCGTCTTGAGGTCTACGATGCGCGCATCGGGCACGTACACCATGGTGGCTACGGCGAAGTCCGGATAGCCGGAGACCGGGTCTTTGAACGTCAACTCCGGCAAACGAATCTGCACGTAGTAGTCCCGCTTGGGCTCGGGATTCGGAAAGTAACGGATTTCTACGGACTCGATTGCTTCTTCGCCGTAGCGGGCCCGCCGTTTCCGTTTCTTTTCGCTTGGCTTGCTGTCTGATTCCGATGTGCTCATCCTCAATATCCTAAACGTCGTTCATTGTGCGCGTGTATCATTGGAGAGAGGCATGCGCGGGCATGCCGCAAGGTTCAATTATGACCGTACTATTTTGCTCTGCAAAGCGTCAACTCACTCGGCCGGAACCGCTACTTCACGGCGTTTTGCATGCGATCTGAATGCCGGGATATCCCGGCACGAGGGGTCTCTGCCGCGCGGCCGTGCCTCGCTTGCCGGGCAGGCCGCAGGCCTTGTACACGCTTAATGTAGAGCAGCGCTGCGCTATGTCGCCGCTAGCGAGAAAGGTAGGTAACTGGTGGCAAAGGTATTCATCGGTGCACGTTCTATCCTTGATCTTCCCGGTCCCCATTGGGACACACTACGCAATGCCGGCTTGGAGCTGGCGCCCCCGCTCGACGTGTTTCGTCCGCTCACGGAACAGGAATTAATTGACAATCTCGACGGTGTCGTGGCCTTTGTCGCCGGCTCGGACCACTTCACGGAGCGCGTCTTTGCCGCCCATCCGCAGCTCAAGATCGTGGCCCGCGTCGGCGTGGGCTACGACCAGATCGACGTCGCTGCCGCCACCAGGCACGGTGTCTGGATTACCATCACGCCCGGAGCGAATAACGATACGGTTGCCGATTACGCCATGGCGATGATTCTGGCGCTGGCGCGCCAGCTCGTTGAGCACGCGGCCATTGCCCGCGATGGCGGATTCCACCGCATTCAAGGCGTGGACGTGTGCAATAAGACCCTGGGCATCTTGGGTCTCGGCCGTATCGGCAAGTCCGTGGCCCGCCGGGCGAGGGGCTTCAACATGCGCGTGCTCGCCTATGACGTGATGTGGGATGAAAAGGCGGCGGCAGACCTCGGCGTGGAGTTCGCGGAGCCGGAAGCGCTCTTTGCGGCATCGGACTTCATCTCGGTCCACCTGCCGAGCACGCCGGAGACCGTGAAATTCGTCAACGCCGATTTGCTAGCGCGCATGAAGCCCAGCGCCTACATTGTTAATACCGCGCGCGGCAGTCTGGTCGATGAAGAGGCGCTGGTGGCCGCCATCGACGCGGGACAACTGGCCGGCGCGGCCTCCGACGTGTTCTCGGTAGAACCGCCGCCGCCGGACCATCCGTTCTTGCACCACCCGAAGATTCTGCCCTTCCCCCACGTGGCCGGCGTGACGCAAGAGTCCGTCCACGCCATGGTCGTCATGGCCTTCGAGTGCCTCGTTGACGTCATCCAAGGCAAACGCCCGCCATATCCGGTAGACGAACAGGCGGAGTACGACAGCCTTCCGTAGACTCATATGCCACTAGATAGTGATCGCCTGCAAGAAATCGTAGTCGAGCTTCTCAGCCGACCGGGGCACGAGAAGGTACGGTCGCTTGTCTATGACTTGCTGGTGCAGGGGCTTGAGGCGACCAGTGAGCAGGTTCGTTTCGAGGAGCATATCCGTGAGGTGCGCGGTCGGGCCGATGCCTTGCTTGGCCGCACCATTCTGGAATTCAAGCGCAATCTGCGCGTTGAGCTAGAGGATGCAGAGGAGCAATTAGCGCGCTATATCGGTCAACGTCAACGGGAAACCGGCGAACATTACATAGGCATCGCTACCGACGGCGCGGAGTTCATAACCTATGAATTGCGGGATGATTCTCTTGCTGAGTTAGCCCGCCACACACCTTCGATTGACGATCCCGGCGCTCTTCTTGCCTGGTTGGATTCCGCCGTCGCTATCCAGCCGGAGATCCCGCCCGAACCAGAGGCCGTACGCAAGGAACTGGGGCGTGAGAGCTTAGCCTATCACGTTGCCCGCACAAACCTAGGGCGGCTATGGCAGGAAGTGAAGACTACGCCGGACGTGGAACTAAAGCGCACGCTGTGGGCGGACTTACTCCAGATGGTCTATGGCGAGTCTGTGGATGCTGACGATCTGTTCTTCCAGCACACCTATCTCACCATCGTGGCAAAGACGATGGCCACACGGGCGCTCGGCATTCCCCTGCCTCCACCCGCCAACCTGCTCTCCGGCAAAGCCTTTCGCGATGCGAGTATCACCGGCGCGGTGGAATCGGACTTCTTTGACTGGATCCTGGATGCGCCGGCAGGGGACGTCCTCGTATAAGCCGCATCGCCGCCCAAGCCGGACGCTTTCGCCTGCAGGACGTGCAGCAAGACGTCTTGAAGGAACTCTATGAATCGCTCATCGATCCGGCGCAACGCCACCAACTTGGCGAGTACTATACGCCGGACTGGTTGGCCGATCTCATGGTGCGAGAGGTGGTGACGGACCCGCTCGCGCAGCGTGTGCTCGATCCTGCCTGCGGCTCGGGCACGTTCCTCTTCCACGCTGTGCGTTACTTCTTGGCTGCAGCGGATGAAAAAGGCTATGACAATGCCGCCGCGCTGGCGGAGTGCACACGCAAAGTGCTGGGTGTGGACATCCATCCGGTGGCGGCGCTCATCGCCCGCGTGACCTATCTGCTGGCGTTAGGTCCAGAACGCTTGATCGGCGACCGAGGCAGTCTAGCAATCCCGGTTTACTTGGGGGATTCCTTGCAGTGGAATACTGAAGGCTTCATCACCGGACGCGACGTTGTAGTCCGAGTGCCAGACGGACCGCGCTTGCACTTTCCTGCCGCAATTGTGGCTGACGTTGCCCGTTTCGATGAGATCGTCCAGAGGATGCTTGACTACAGCGAGCGCGGCGCTCCGGCATCAGACCTCCAGTCTTGGTTGCAGCGCGAGGATATAGGTGACGAATGGGGACGGGGCAGGCTTGCAGATACGTATCAGCATCTTTGTGACTTACGCGCGGCGGGACGCGACCACATCTGGGGCTACGTGGTGCGCAACCAGGCGCGTCCGGTCTGGCTCTCTACAAACGACCAACGGGCCGATGTCATCATTGGCAACCCTCCCTGGCTAGCCTATCGCTATATGTCACGCGCCATGCAACGCCGCTTTCGCGAGGAGAGCCAGCGCCGCAATCTCTGGGCGGGCGGCAACGTGGCCACACACCAAGACCTCTCCGCGTATTTCTACGCTTGCTGCGCGGAACTCTATGCCAAACCGGGCGGCACGCTGGCCTTTGTCCTGCCGTATGCGACGTTGCACCGCAAACAATACGAGGGTTTCCGCAGCGGAGTTTTCGGAGAAGGGGACGTGGTGTTTGCTCGGGCCGCAATTCGGCAAGCCTGGACGTTTGACGAGTCTGTGCAGCCGCTCTTTCCCGTGCCGTCGTGCGTGCTCATCGGGCGCGTGGGCGATTCTAGCGCGCTGCCAAAGCAAGTCGCAGCGTACACGGGCACGCTTCCCCGGCGCGACGCCACGCCTGAACAGGCGGCGCAGTACCTTACACACAGCATCGCGCCGTGGCCCACCGGCGGGAAACGTACCGGCGGGTCGGCCTATCGGGCGAAGTTCCGCAACGGCGCTACGCTTTTCCCGCGCATGCTGTGCATTGTAGAAGAAGTCTCCTCGGTGGGTGTCTTAGGGAGTGCGGCGAACGCGCCCATCGTGCGGAGCCGTCGTACACGCCAAGAGAAAGAACCGTGGAAAGGCCTACCGTCTCTTCAACAACAAGTGGAGAAGCAGTTCGTGCGGCCGGTCTACCTCGGTGAATCCGTTGCGCCGTATCGCCTACTCCAACCGGTGGATGGCATCATTCCTTGGGACTCTGACGGCAAGCGTCTGCTCGACGCCCAAGCCGCGCAACAGTCCGGTTATCCCCACCTCGGCGCGTGGCTGACAGAGGCGGAACGTTTGTGGAACACCCACGGCGCGGGCCGCATGACGTTTGTTGAGCAGTTGGACTACTTCGGAAAGCTCAGCGTTCAGTTTCCGGCACCATCAGTGAGGGTGATCTGTGCCGCTTCTGGCACACTGCCGGCCGCCGCCGTTCTTAGTGACAACGAGGCTGTACTGGAACATGCATTGTACTGGGCTGCAGTCAGTAAACGTGAGGCGTACTACGTCACAGCGATCCTAAATAGCGAGGCCGCCCGCAGCCGAGTTGCCGCCATGCAGGCCCGCGGTCAGTGGGGCGCGCGCCACTTCGACAAGCTCATGTTCGAGTTGCCCATCCCCCTCTTCAACGTCAACGACCCCCTACACCGTAAACTCGCTGCAGCCGCCGCCCGCGCCGCCAAGATCGCCGCCAACGTCCCCCTCAAAGACAATATGTACTTCGTCACCGCCCGCAAGCACATCCGCACCGCCCTCCACGACCACGGCATCGCGGAGGAAATAGAAGACCTCGTAACCAGGTTACTCGCTGTCCTTGAAGGGGAGGCCGCCGCTCCGTCATTCCGGCGAAAGCCGGAATCCAGAGGCGCGCCGTGAAACCTGGCTATGTCTACCTACTTGCGAGCAGGCGTAACGGCACGTTGTATGTCGGGGTGACTTCAGAACTAGCGCAGCGGGTTTGGCAGCATAAGAACGACCTAGTGGAGGGATTCACCAAGAGATACGGTGTGCACACGCTTGTCTGGTACGAGGCTCATGAATCGATGGAGAGTGCGATTAAAAGGGAAAAAGCAATCAAGGAGTGGAAGCGCGCCTGGAAACTCGCGTTGATTGAGAAAGAAAATCCGACGTGGCGGGACTTGTACGGGGAAATCGTCTGAGTTCAACATCGGCCCAGATTCTTGCTGAGACAGGCGATTTCGTGGAAACCAATCCTCCCTCCAGTCCTCTGGACTCCGGCTTTCGCCGGAGTGACTGAGACGCGGCTGCCTATTGAGACTAGGAGGGGACTCCGGCCTACTTCTCCCGCGGTGCCCTGGACTCCGCTCAAGTTCTGCGTGGGGTCGAGGTTCTGCTGGAATACCCAGATATAGAGCTCAAGCGTGGCCCTGGATACCAGCGCAGGTATTGAATGCCTTGTTTTTCTTCCACAAGCGCATGTGGGAAGGATGTTCTCAGCAAAGACGGAATAGGGTACTTTGCCCACGGATTCTCATATAAACATACTTTCGCGTGGGGCAGTGCGCGTGGTGTCAGTTCGTGAAATAACAGAATAGCACTAACAGTCGTATTTTCGCGGTTGCCCCAGAGACTTCGTTGCCGTCTTACCGATGGCGACGATATGCGGCTAAGTCCTTTCTCCACTCCTTGCTCCCAACCGAACAGGGCAAGCGTCACATCAATACGTTCACTCGGAAAGTCCCCAAAGTCGTTTATCGCCAATAAGAGCGGCCCTGGAATATCTTTGTGTTGCCTCAATTTAGCTTTTGCGGCTGTCAAAAGAGGTTTCGCAGAATCAACCGCGCCACCGCCGCCAATGCCTCCCAAAAGCGGAGCGTGAGTGCCTTGATAATCTTCTGATCGAGGCCTTGCATTGATCGTCAAAGTCCATCCAGTGGAGAGGTCTCTTGCTTCTATCGTAAGCGTCTCGTTACGGTAACTAAAAGTTTGAGTTATGCGCTTGACTTCCGTAGTGCTCAACTCTTCAATCCACTCTTTGATTGGAAGCAGCGTCTTCTTCGAGAGCTTTTGAGACAACTCCCCTTGTGCATGTGCGTTGAAACAATACATGCCAGGGTTACTGCACATATCGTTTAGCTTGTCGCATACATCAGCTTCAGTTGGTTTATTTGAGAAGGGTCGATGCTCCGCAACCGTAGCCTCAACATAGAACTCGTCGTTGTCGGGGGTGGTAGCGTGAAAGTCCGCAAGTCCATTGCCGACTGGGGGTTCCCTTTCAATCCGACACCCTAGTTTGCGGAGGAGTTTACCGGTAAACTCCTCGAAATAGTCATTCGGGTTGGGCATTTCACTGCTCATGGAGTCACCTTTGCTTCTCATTGCCTGCGAAGCTCGTTGAAGCCTGCCTGAGATTGGACATAGACTAGGTCGGACTCTCTCTTGGGTTAGTCGTGTAAACCAACTTGGGCTAGCTATGCGAATCGGCAACCCATTCGTAGCGCCGCTTCAACGACGAAAGCTGCCTGTAGCTAATCAGCTTTTCCTTTTGCAGTCTGCCAACCACTACAAACGGAGCTACATTGACCGACCGCGCAAATGCCTTCACGGAGCCTGGATTGAAAGTCACACCACTTCGGAATTCGCCCCATTCTCTTGGTGGAATGAGTCTATCCCTCGCGAACCGGTCCGCCTCTTCTTCCATTGCTGCCATGTCTGCGTCCCCATCTAGCCCGTCTATCACCACCTGCCGCCGGCGATGCATGAGCACGTGACATGCTTCGTGGAAGAACGAGAACCAGAAGATGTCGGCCCACTTATTCCTGAGGCTCATTTGAATGAGAGCCTTTTGCGGGGTTAGCCAACGAGTAGCGCCATTTGCACCGCTCTTGGGCAACTCTTGAACCACGCAGAACGCTACCCCTGCTCCCGCGCAAAGCGCTCTCATGGCTGGATCGAATTCCTCCGGTGGGTCTTCGGTCATACTTCTGATGGCGACGAGAGCCTGACGGAAAGCGTCCTCGTCGTATGCAGCCGTCTGCACTTCCTCCGCTTCAAGCTCCCCCTTGCGGAGCCAGGCCGCAAGAGCACCCATAGAGATATTCTGCTGCCCAGCCTCAGTAATGCGAAAGCCGACCGCTTCCTGGTACACCTGCGGCTTGGCGTCGGCTACTCCAAGAAAGCTCAGCAAAGCCTCTAGTTTGCTCTCTTTGTCCCGCCCGGCCTGTATCCAACCGCGCCTGATCATCTCCCTGATTGGGTATTCATCCAGCCATTGCACGTTAGCCGCAATTGCTTCCCGCTCTCGGTTCCGAGCCAGAGTCATGCGATAGTCGGCTTCAAGAGTGCTCCAGAAATGCGGGCTAATACCTAGCACTTTCCCGAGACCTATCGCAGTGTCTGGGGTAATGGCCTTCTTCCCCTTGATTATCTCGTTTACTGCCTGTGCTGGTTTGCCAAGCCTCGCCGCAAGCTCCTTCTGGGTCATGCCGCGAGCCTCAATTTCCTCCTCTAGCACTTCTCCCGGAGGAATTGGCAAGTCGGAATACACACGCGAAATTTCAGTCTTCATAATGGTTACTCACGTTTTCTACATTCACGTGCTCTTCAGTTGCACCCTTGGTCACTATGAGACGCCACTTTCCTGTCAGCGTGATGGACAGCTCCCCTTTCCTTCCTCCTTTCAATAGGTGGAGGCGCATTGAACGAATGTTGTAGGCGTCCTGGAAGTCTTTGACGGCGTAGAGTTCGTTGATTCGGGTGATGTACTTACGCCCAACGACCGGTCCCCACTTTTGGACCGCCTTGGCTGACTGTTCGTAACAAAGTTTCAATTGCTTGGTTCGAAATGTGACTTCCACGATTCACCCTAAGGGTGTATTGTATAAAGTCTAGCAACTCTTGTCAAGAGAATCCAGTTTCGTTTGAAACAGCCCGTATGCTGACGTGTTCCCTAAGAAACTCAACAGACCTGGAACGAATTGTCCCAGACCCATTGCCGACTAATTTAGACCCAGTCTTTCTACACGACGGAGTCGGTTTCCCTTTCGTCCCTCAGTTGCCGGGTTTTCGCGGCGGCGGCTTACTTGGCCGGTGTGGCTGGTTCTCACCTACGAAGGTGTAGGTGGTTCTCACTCATCCAAAGGAAAACGACAAGTCACGGTGACACCTTGATCGGACCCGTCGCTGGTGACGGATACGGTACCCCCGTGCGCTGCGACTATGGCTTGGGTAATGGCCAAGCCCAGACCTGTGCCGCCGATACCATTGCGACGAGACCGGCCGGTACGGTAGCGGCGGTCGAAGACGTGGGGCAGGTCTGCGGCGGGGATGCCGATCCCGTCATCGCTGATCGCAATAGCCACCGCCTCATCGCCTTCTCCCTCCGCCCGCATCACCACCTGCCCGCCGGCCTCGGTGCAATGTATGGCGTTGCTCAGGACGTTTCCCAAGGCCTGGCTCATGCGCAGCCGGTCGAGGTTCAGGTCCGGGAGGTCCGGAGCTACCCACAGCGACAGCGCAACCTGTCGCGTCTCGGCGAGAGGCTGCCAGCGGCCCACCTCCGCGGCGAGGAGCTCGGCGAGCGAGCTTGCCTCCCGCGTGAGCAGCAACTCGCCGTAGTCGGTCTCCGCCAGCGAGCTCAGATCGGTTACGAGACCGTGCAGCCTCGCTACCTCCTGAATGATGCGGTCCGCTGCGCTCTCCGGCGTCTGCAGATCGTCTTGTAGTCCTTTGGCCTCCAACTGTATGACGCTCAGCGGCGTATTCAGTTCATGGGAAACGTCGTCGAGCAACTGCTTCCGGAGGTCGCGCTGTCTCGCTAACGCGGCGGTCATCTGATTGAAAGCCGCGCTCATTTGTCCCAACTCATCGGAGGACGTGACCGGTAATTGGGTCGTCTCCCCTTGCGCAATAGCCTGGGTCGCCTGTGTCAGCGCCGTCACGGGTGCGGTAATGCGTCGGGATAGCCAGGCGGCCAGCAGTGCTGCAATGCCAACTGTCAGCACGCCGCCGCCAACGGTGATATACAGGAGCGTAGTGAGAAAACTATGCGACTCAGACGCGAGGAACGCATGATTCACATCCACATAGACGTGGCCAACGGGCCGGTTGGTCGTCAGGTCGAACACCGTCTCACGCTGCCCGGCCAAGTCCGGCGCAATGGCGCCAACCGGCAACTCGGATAGGTTGTCTTTCACCACACGTCCGTCGCTGCCAACGATGACTACGCGTATCGGATCGCTGTGGAAGAGCTCGAAGGAATCTTCCTCATCGTCTTCAGCTTCCTCCCTTTGCAACGCGTCAGCGTAAACATAACCGGCCTCAGACAGCGGTCTGTCCACCGTCTCCCAGCCACCGGCAGCGGTGTACTCCACGCTTAGATTCCGGGCCAGTTGTCCCGCCTCGTCATCGCCGATTGCGGCGACGAACACGCCGAGGCGGGACTGGGTCGCGTAGTAGCCTACGCCAATGCTGAGCAAGACCGTAAGCACAATGACCGAGACGGTGGCTCCCATGATCCGCCAACGCAGCGACATCATTCCGCCTCTACCAAAAACTTGTAGCCCGCGCCGTAGATCGTCTGAATCGGCTGATTGCCCTCCCGGCGGATCAGCTTGCGCAGGCGGGCGACCTGGCTGTCGATGGCGCGGTCGAATCCCTGGAAATCGTGATTGAAGGTCAGCGAGATGAGCTGATCCCGGCTGAGTACCTGGTTGGGATGACGCATAAACGTCGCGAGCAGCGCAACTTGCCCCTGGCTCAAGCTCAAGGGTCTATCATTGACCGTCACGCTCCGGGTGGTCTCATTTAGTGTGATGTTGCCGCACGTCAAAACCCGCTGAACCCGGCCTTTGACGCGGCGCAGCACGGCGTCGGCGCGCGCAATGACTTCCTCCGGATCGAAGGGTTTCACGATGTAGTCGTCGGCGCCGCTGTCAAGCCCGATGATGCGCTCGGCATGGGCTTCTCTGGCCGTCAGCATAATGATGGGAACATCTGACTCTTGACGCAGGATTCTGCACAGCGCCACGCCGTCGAGACGCGGAAGCATCAGATCGAGAATTATGAGGTCTGGAGCCAAGTTGCGGGCCAGGGCCAGGCCGGATTCACCATCATGAGAAACTTCTGCGGAAAAGCCGGCGCGTTCAAAATACACCTTGACCCAGTTAGCGATCCTCGTATCGTCTTCGATAATCAATACCGTGCCGCTCATCGCCAGTCCTCTTGAAAGGCATCTCAGGCGCGCTGCCTCACGGAACGCGTCTGTGTACCGGATAGGGCCATGGTCAGACTATCTCACCTAGAGTCTGGTTGACTGCCCTCGGTTGCAACCGATTGACCCTAGCTGCCGTCCCGACGCCCGCCGCCATCGCAAACTTGGCTGCCAGTCGTACTGCAGTTGTGCTGCGCTGCGTGGCGCGGCTATGCGTGCCGCCATGCTCGCTGGCACGCGCTGCCTCTCGCCCTACTCGCTCTCCTAGTCTGCGTTGCCCACCTCGGCATGTGCGGTCCAGCCCGTGAACGCTGCCGCCGGCGCAGGCAGGTTGATCATTTTCACCTGTCCTGGCTCCAGGTCCGTTGGCGTAGTCGGCCCGAGCTCTGTGCCGTTCGCTAGGTGGACCTCAATTCTGACCCGCTTCAAAACGCCGTCGGTCGTGTTTTCCACGGTGCCCTTGAAGGCGTTGCTGGGCGCATCGTATTTCAGGACCAACCGGGCGCCGCTGCGAACCATGTCGAAGGTCTCATCCGGCGCTAAGGCATTTGCGCCGCTGCCTTCTTCGCCGCCAGCTTCAGCGGACTCATCACCGCTTTCACCCGCAGTGCCGTGCTCGCCGCTGCCTTCAGCGCCTTCTCCTCCGGTCTGCGCTGCCGGGCCGGGGCCGCTGCAATCGAACACTTCCATGTGCACGACGTAGCCATCGAAAGAAACTCCCGCGAGTTTAAGTTCGCTGGCAACGCTCAGGCTTGTGGTTGCTTCCTGTCCTGGGTTCAGGTGCCCCAGCTTCTCGGGGCCAAGCTCTCCTACGGTATTCGTTCCTGACTTCAGGTGAGGCTCGGCCTGTACGTAGCAAAGTTTCTCTGAGAGCGTGTTTCGTACGGTGCCATGAATAGACAGGGTTGCTGCATTAAACTGCATGGAAACTGCTAGTCCGCCGAGAACACCGTTCCACGACTGTCCGAGCGGGATGATCGGGCTCGACATAGCAGCTTCATTGGCCTCTCCACCGCCGTCACCGCCAGCGCCGTTTTCTCCGCCGGACTCGTTGCTTGCGCGACTGCCGCTATGCTCACCTTCAGACTCGCGTCCTTCTCGCTCGGAGATGCCTCGACCTTCCCCAGCATGTTCAGAATCTCGTCCGTCTCGGAGTCCGGTGCCCACCGCACAGCCGCCAATAATTACGGCGGAGAGCATAGCCCCCATGATCGATCCAGCCAGGAGCTTTTTCGCTGACAGATTCCTGAAAGTCATCGCTTTACCTCTCTATATAAGAAGACCGTGATACTGCTCACGATAGCGATGAAATGTCGCAGAAATATGTCATCCGTAGACCGGGAGCGGCCACAGTAGCCGCTTTAGTGGAGTTGGTTGACAAACGCAACCATGTTAAGAGGAAGCTAAATGGCACAAGCAGGAGAACCGGACGCTGCGGCCCGCTTGGAAGTACGCGAGTAGCAATTGCCTCTCCGCGAGAGTGTACGCAAGAGCAAGAGGGTGGCGCTGATACAGCGCCACCCTCTTTAGATTTCCAGACCAGTCTCTACAGAAGACCCGGTACCGTTTGCGTCCGGTACTGGTTCTACTGAACGACGGAGTTGGCTTCCCACTCGTCCATCAGTTGCTGGGTCTTGGCCTCGGCCTCTTTGATGGCCTCGGGAATGGTCTTCAGGTGCTGCCAGGCATCCCGGCTGAGCTGGATGTGCGCGCCGAGAATGTCGGGACCGCCGGCTGCGGTGACCACCCAGTGCGCGCCCGGCATCTCGTCGATGGCGTGTGCGCGGTCAGGGTCACCCTGGATGAACTCTTCGCTCCGGCCAACGGACTTGCGCACCGGAATGCGGTCCCAGCGATCGGCCCAGCGCCGGTCCTGCGGCTCCATGAAGAGGAACTCGAGGAATTGGAATGCGCCCTCAGCGGACTTCGCGCCGGTGGGAATGACGTTGGACCAGCCACCGCCGTAAGTCGCGGGCTCGCCGTCGTCCGGATACGGCTCAAAGACTACGCTGTAGTTAATCTTGGCGTATTCCTCAGCGAACGCCGTATTCTTGGGCGTGCTGTAGGTATCAAAGAACATGCCGACGCCACCGCCGGTAAACACGAGTGCTGGCGAGATATCGCCGCGGAAGGCCTGCACGGCGTCCCAGCCGCCCTGCGCGTCGTAGAAGCGGGTGCTGTGCTCCAGCGCCGCCACCATCTCCGCATTGTCCATGGTGGCCTGGGTCTCGTCAGCGCTGGTGAGATCCATGCCTTGCTGCCAATAAGGAATCATCCAACCGGCAATGATACCGGCGCTGCCCCAGTTTGGCACAAAGCCCAGGCGGGTAATGTTCTCACCTTCCAGCGTGTGAATCCTGGTCGATGCGTTGTGAAAGTCTTCCCAGTCCCCGATCGGTTCTTCCGGATCGAGGCCGACCTCGATCAAAATGTCGTGGTTCAGGAAGAGCGTGCGGGTGTCCGGGCCCCACGGCCAACCAAAGTGGCGGCCCTTGTAGGTCACGTCATTGAGAATACGTTCCCAGATGTCGTCCGGCTGCATCACGCTGGAGGCCTTCACGAACGGGGTGATGTCCATGGTCGCGCCGACTGCGGCGTGCGACTTCGTGATGTAGCGGTCGAGGAACGAGATGTCGGGTGCGCTGCCCGCCGCGACCACGGTGGGGAGCTTGTCCCGCGTATCGCCGTAGGCAGTACCAACGGCAAAGACTTCAACGGCGTCCTGTGACGCGTTGAACTCAGCGACCATTTCGGCGCCAATGCCCTCATGGAACGGCTGCGTCGTGTGGGACCAATAGAGCACCCTCTGCTTTTCCATCGAAGGCTCTGCGGCCTCCGTCTCGCCGTCAGACTCGGCTGGCGCTTCACCTGCCGGAGCTGTGCCGGCAGCCGCGCCGCAGGCCGCCGCGAACGTGGCAGCGATACCGACGCCCATGCCGCCGAGGATGGTTCGTCTCGAAAAACGAGATTTCATTCTTGCTGTCTCCTTACCAATACCAATACGCTTCGTACAACGTACACATGCACGCACTATGTGCGGCTTGGCTTGGGTAGGCCCGGATCCCCGTGTTCTGCACCTCCTCAATAAGCGGCAAATGTACAACTCTAGCGGAATGCTGTCGCCGCAACACGGTCAGGCTTCCATGCTAAGACTATTTTTAGACCACTGCGGTAGCTTTGTCAACTGCATCAATCCAAAAAACAGATAGCTACGCACAAGAGTCTCTGCCATATTTAGCGCTACAGCGAGCATTTGAAGGAGACAGCCCGTCGCCAGGCGGATTGCACTGCAATTGTCGGCTTAGCTAGAAACCCAGATCGGGGTCGTCCAGGCATACTGGCCGTTGCGGGCGGCGAGGCGTACGTAATAATAGTCGGTGGGCCGTTCCGGTTCGGTATCCGTGACGGTCGCGGCAAAGGTGTAGTCCTGCGCGGGCACGGCGCGGTGAATGCGCACGGCGGGACTGCGGAAGCCGTCGGTATGGTGCGCGCGGGTGGCGGTGAGCAGGTCTTGAAGGGTGTGTTCGGCGGTATAGCCGTTGGCGGTAAGCGTGAGCGTTGCGCCGACCGGCATCTCCACATGGAGAATCAGCCCCTGGGTGGTGGGATGGCGGGTGGTCACATTGCCGCGCGTGACCGAGCGCCACTTTAACTCTTGCGCCGTCTGTTCCTCCACGGCATGGGGTATGGTCTCGGCGACGCCTTCCACCTGCTCGTGCCGCAATACCGGATCGCCGCGGAAGCAGGTCTCGCAATCCAGGATCACGCCGTCCTGCAGGCGCACGGCCATCTCCCAGTTTGCGTCCTGGTCCACGGCCGACCAGCCCCACTCGAAGTGTATCTTGGCGCGCACGCGGCGTTGCGTCTCCGGCAGGCTGTAACTCGGCAGCGGCGCCCAACGCCGCCAGACTCTACTATTCTTAATGACCTCTATCGTATCCCAGAAGTCCGACCCCTCGGCGCTGATGCTGAGCTGGCGCTGGCTGCCGTGGGCCTCTCCGCCCAGCATGGCTTCATTAATATGGAACCCTATCGCCATCTTGTCGCCGGTGACCGCATAGGTGCGGCGGTTCCAGAGTGCGTCCCAGATGGCGTCGCGTGATAGTTCGTTGGCATAGACTGCCAGGCGGCCGTCGCCGTAGGAGCCAGGATAGCCGGAATGCTGGTCAGTGGACGCCACGATGCCGAAGCGGTGTCCCCGCTCCAGCCCGGCTTGGATGGTGCTGTTGTGGTCGCGCGGCCCCATGGTGTTGAGCATGGGATACGGCGCTTCGTCGCTCTCGGAACAGCCGTGCATGGAATAGGTCTCTACGATGGGCGAGCAGGTGGGGTCGTAGGCGTCCCAATTGATGCCGCGCCCGCCCAACGGATAGCCGATGTGATGCGGTTCGAGAATGAACTGGTGTCCGGTTGCGATCAGGCTCTCGCGCAAGTCTGCCACCGTTTCGCCGCCCAGCAGCGGCCCGTGCGTACCCTTGTAAAGCACGTGGTGGTCGCCATAACCCCGCGAGTGCCACTCATAGCTGAGATACGGTATGAATTTCTCGTCTTCGTGAAAGGACTCGAAGGTATCCTGAACGGTGTCCCAATTTGCGTGCAGCTTGGCGAAACCGGCCTGATGGTAGTCGATGATGGCGCCGAATGTCTCACGGTCGGTGGGGATGTCCGGCCAGAAGGCGTGGCCGGTCACGGAGGCAAAGTCAAGCTGCTGCCGCGCGAGCGTCAACGCCCGCTCCAAGCTGCCGTGCCCGTAACTGATCCCGCAGTGGTTGTGGATGTCGCCCCAATAGAGTTGATACTGCATGGTGAACCCCTTGTGATAATCTTGGAGTGTGCCCAGAATAGCACATTGAAGATGGACAGCTTAGTCGAGGCTACTGAGGTACTAGCCAAAGATTGAGAAGAACATGGGCAGCTCAGAAAAGCGAAAACCTACCCTCGCTTCAGGTGACACACCGGCTTCGAAACGACGGGGGTATGTAACAAGGCTCTTTGGCTCAACGAAGAGGATAATTGTATCGGTCGTCGTAGTTCTCGCACTCTTAGCCGCTGGGGGAGGAGGGCTGCTCTGGTGGTTCATGCAGCAACCGCTTTACACTCCTGGTGGACTTGCTTCGCATCCGAACTTGGAGCCAGTAAGCGGTGATCTAGAGACGTGGGAAGTAGCGTCTGGGATATTGCTTCACCACTTCGCAAGCGGTGAAGGCCGGAACGTGCTCGTAATTCACGGCGGGCCAGGGATTCCACCAACCGCCTCTGCTCCTGCGTTCGATGCGTTGGGCGACAACTATCGATTCCACTACTACGACCAGCGCGGGTCCGGGCTGTCAACGCGGCCCGAGTTCGAGTTCTCAGGCAGTCAATGGGACAACATCCAGCAGCTTGAAGGCGCTCTCGGCATCGCGGAGCAGCTAGCCGACATCGAACGTATCCGTCGTCTCCTGGGCGATGAAAAGCTGATCCTGGTCGGCCACTCATATGGTGCGCTTCTCGCCGCGCTGTACGCAGCCGAACTGCCTGACAGGGTCGAAAAGCTAATCCTTGTTGCTCCTGCTGATCTGATTGTGTTTCCGTCGCGACACGGTGGGCTGTTCGACAACTTGCGAGAGCGACTTCCACCTGAACAACACGGGAGCTACGACGAGTGGCTGCAACGGTATTTTGACCTCGCGAGCATTTTCGACAAGCCGGAATCTGAACTCCAGGAGTTGGACGCTGAGCTGTTTGTCTATTTCGAGACAGCGGCAGGGCCTTCTCCGGTAGCAGTGGCTCCACCGCTGGAGCGGGTTGGGTCATGGCACGCCCGCGCGCAATTCTTTTCCATGGGTCAGCGCCACGACTACTCGGATGCACTGGCCGCTGTCACCGCGCCGACGCTTATCGTGCACGGCGCCATCGACCTGCAGCCGCTTGACGTGGCTCAAGACTACGCTGCCTGGATAGATATTACCCAGATAGTCACTATCGAGGGGGCGGGACACTTTCCACACTACACCCACGCGGAGACCCTGACACCTATTCTGAGGGCCTTTCTCGGCGCTCCCTAATCAGAGGTCGATCCAGACGATTTCACGCTCAATCGCGCGGCGAAAGCGAGGCCGCAACGTATCCAGCATTAGCACGTCAACGTGGCGGCCGAACTGTGCCTCCAGGTAGTCAACTATTGCGAAATACCCTCGCAGTGTTTGATGCTCCGGCGGCAGGTCGATGACGACATCCAGGTCGCTGGCAGCGTGGGCTTCATTGCGTGCGACGGAGCCGATCAGTCCGATTGCGGCAACGCCAAGTTCAGCGATGTCGTCGCGGTGTTGGGTGATGGTCCGTATTGCGTCTTCTTTGGTAAGTACCATGAGTCGTCAACTGCAGTTCACGCAGAACGCATGATACAATAATCGTGCTACCTAATTGTAATGCGCATGACGGAGCTTCTCGATGGCTGTGTTTGACACCTATCGGGCCATAAGAATGCTAACGGGCGCAGGCTTCTCTGAATCGCAGGCGCAAGCCCTGGTCGACGTGGTAACCGAGTCGCAGCGTTCGCTTGGTACCACGCAGGACCTGCAAGCGCTTGAGCTTCGCATAGAGAAGCAATTGCACGACCAGACCAAAACGCTTGTTTGGCTTTTTGTGGTGTTGGGCGGTTTGGTGGTGGCGGTAGGTGGATTTGTGGTCGCGGTCCTCCGGTGGGTCCCTTAGCTTACTCCCTGGGCTGGATGGGCTCACAGGCGCGCTATTGGGCACGGCCAACCGTTTCCAAAATCAATGTCTGCTTGTGCTCACACCTCGACCGGAACGCTGGCGCTTTGGAAAATCTCCTGCAGCCGCGCGATCACCGTCGGTACTTCGCTCAGGCGCAGTTCGACGGGGTCGATGTAGAAGAACCCTTCATCAACGTGATGGGCGCGCGGGTGGATCGACGGCGTGCCGGCTTTCAACGCTTCGCAGACTTCCTCGGCCGTCGTGCCGGTGACGGCGGGATCGACGATAATCTTCGCCCGGGCCTGCGGGTTGCCGGTGATGTCCGGTTCCGCAATGGCCGTAATGCCGGGAATCTCCGCCATTGCCGCTACCACGGGATCGGTCTTCGCGTCCATGTCGGCGAGATAGGCGTCGCGGTCGAACGTGCGCAGCCACTCCATGGTGGCAATCACGCTCACGATGCCCTCTTTCGTCGGCTTCATGGGGCGTCCCAGGCCCATGCCGTTGCGCGCGGTCGCGTCGATGAGGTCACGGTTGCCGGCTATCACGCCGGCCGTAAAGCCGTTCAGGTGCTTCTGATCGCTGAACACCACGGCAGACGCGCCCTGCTCCAGCAATTCACGCGCCAAGAACGCCTCCGCCGCGCCGTCCACGATCACGGGCACACCGTGCGCGTCCGCGACCTCCACGAACTCCGCGAATGAGAGCTGGTTGTGCTGCACGGTGTGGTGCGAGAGCACAAAGACGGCCGCCGCGGTGTTGGCGGTGATGGCGCGCGCCATGTGTTCAGGTAAGGCGCGGTTCACTTCACCGAACTCAACGGCTGTGGCGCCGGTCATGCGGATCATCTGCGTGATGGGCGCGCCGAAATTCACGGCGTGGCCCTTCTGAATGATGACCTCATTCTTCATGCCGGTGGTGTCGGGCAGGGAAAGCACTTTGCCTAGGTCGTCGCCGGTCATGGCCCCGGCGCAGGTCACGGCAATTCCCGCCGCGGCGCAGTGGGTCACCGTGCCCGCTTCCGCGCCGGTGGCGTCGGCGATGGCGGCATCCGCCACCTTTAGGAACTCCGGCATATCTACGAATTCCGACATAGCTTCCAGTACACGGCTCGTTATCTCCGGCGGCACCGCGGCCGCGCCCAGATGCGTCATCTTGCCGCACGCGTTGATGATGGGCGTCAACCCATAGCGGTCATGGAATTGGGACATGGTTACCTCTTTCTTCTCCGCAAGCGCTCGCTAGCAATGATCTCTCTTACGCGGACTTCCTCGAAACCATAGGTGTAGTTTCTCACATGAGAGTATGGCATAAAGGAAGAGTTGTGGATGCCTGCAAGCCTTTGGGTGAGGGACGACTGTCTACTCTCCCACCTAATTGCAGGCGGGTGCGGGCCGCACCGGCACGATATCACTCATTCTCGGACAGCCCGCCCGCGCGTCTGAGCACGGTCCAGAAGGCATGATCGGCCAGATTCACAATAGTGTTTTCCAGGCTGCGTTCCACATTCTCACCCTCCATGGAGTGTGCGCCGGCCGTGTGCACCACCGCTTCCGGCAAGCCTACGGAGAGCGCGACGTGGACGCCATAGACCGGATGGCGTACCGAGGGGAATCCCACCTTGGCGGGATCAGCGCGCCAGCGTGCCTGATTGGCGGGACTAAACTCGAAGGGCTTGCCAAGGTCGTGACAGAGTGCGGCGGCGCAAAGGAGATCGCGGTCAATGCCCAACGGCCCCATTACTTGCTCAAGGGCATCAGCCATTGCCAAGGCAATGCGCGCGACACCGCGCAAGTGTTCCGCTTGCGTGCCTTGTTTCATGGCGGGCGTATCCGGATTGCCCGACCCGCGAATTTGCTCGATACTCGTGAACTCGGTCTCGGAGAGCGCGAAAGCCCACGCCTCCACCACCTGATTCCGCAGCGTCTCGTCGGCAATGTCGGCCAACTCCGGCAAGCTCCGGCGCACGCTCTCGCGCAGCTCGTCGCTGATCGGCATGATGTATCTCCTTAATGGAAGCCTGCTGCGTATTCCGGCCTAACCTGCGCAGAGAGGCGAATGAATTCGGCAATCCCTTCGCCGTACAATTGGCCGCTCTAGAAAGTGAACTACTACCCGTTGAGGCACGACATGTCGTGCCCCTACGCCCTGCTATTCGTGGAAGGTATCATCCCTATCACCGTAACGCGAACGGGGCGGGCTCCGGCCCTTTCCCAGCGTTGCCTCCTGCGTACTTCTGCATGATAGTTGGAAGTGGGCTGGATCGGCGCCAAGATCCCCTCACCCCAACCCTCTCCCCCAGAGGGTGTCACCACGACCCTCGGTTCAGCTTCTCTCCCCCAGGAGAGGGCGTCTTCACGACCGTTGGATCGGCTTTTGCAGGTGATTTCAGCGGGATTAGGAATCCACCCAACCGGATGAGGATCACGCGAAAGTCTCGAAAGGGCAATGCAGGCCGGCTGCAGCGCCGCTCTTCAAGCAGTCTAGTGGTGCGCCGCCGCGCCGTTCCGGTAACTCAGCCAGAGGCGTACCAGATGCCGCCGCTTTTCCGGCTCAGGATGGTCTTCGAAAGAGGTGCGGTTGTGCAGCAACCAGTGATTGCTTGTGAAAAGCATCTGTCCCGGCTCCAGCAGCATCTCAACGTGCAGGTCTTGGCGGGCTAACGTGTCTTCCACCGCCGCCAGCGCCTGCGCCTGCGTCGGACTGAACGGCACGTCCATGCGCTCCTGACCGACCTGGATGTAGTAGTACAGGTAGCGAATGTGCAGGCCTTGCGCATCCCAGCGGAAGATAGGCGCTTCGAACACCGGCTTCTCACCCTCTTTGAATTGGCCGCGCCGGTCGAAGTAGAAGGGCTCATAGAGGATTGGCAGCGCGTCCGGGCACTTGGTGAGCAGCTCGTTGTGAAGCGTATACGCGCTGAGGAACTGGCTCCTGCCGCCGGACTTCGCCCCCTGCAAGCTGAGCAAACCTAGAATATCGGGGATCGGATCGCCAAAACAGTGGTCCATGTGGAAGCTGCTCTCCACGTTGCTCACGGAGAAGCGCGCGCCCTTTGACACGTCCTGTCCGGTATCCTTCACATCGTAGAGCAGCGTGCCCTTCACGTCCTGCGCGAACGGCACACCCAGAAGCTGGCCGATCACCCAGTAAGCCATCTGCGCTTCATCTCGTGTGTAACGCTCGAATGACAGCCGCTCGACGATGGCGAAACCCCGCCCTCTTTCCAGCGCGGGGAGCGCACCTTCAAGAACTGCGGCACAAGCGGGAAAGTCGGCGCGCTGGATGCGCGTCTCGGTAATCGGCTGCGACTGGCTCTGCCGCTGTGCGAGAAAGGCATCGAGCTCCGCGAAACAGTCCGCTGTCAAGGTATAGCGCCACGACTCGCCCCCATCGATCGATTGCGCGGTCCACGCCCGCTGATCGCCAATCACTTCCGAAAGTATTTGCGTGCTTGCCATTGTGTATTTCCTCCCAACTTCGCTGACTTGCTTCACCTCAGTGCCTGAACTCAATTACGGTCAATATACTTTTGCGACTGCGAATCCGGCTTCCGGTAGCGCGGAGGCTTGTCCCCCGCCTCCTAGCTCGAAATGGAAACGAGCACGCGCACTCCCGCCTGCTTCTGTCCAAGTCAAAACGATCGGAACGTACTTTAGGGTCTACGACCATTGGTGACATTTTACACCACTGCGCCAGAACCAACCCCTTGACCCCTAGCGGAGGTCAACCTCGTTCCGGATACAGCAAAGCACACCCCTTAGACAGCAATGGCATCGATTCAGCCCTTCACCCGCACCCGCGCGCATCGCCACTCCTTGAAACCACCTACCCACCGCGCTAGAATCGGTAAATCTAGCTTTGCGGCGCCACGGCGCCCGCAACTTACAACAAATCGTCCCGACTCTGGCATCCTTGCAAGAGGTGGGGCGGGACAAACGGTAGATGAACATGGGCACGATGAGAGCACCAACCGAGGCGCGGCACGCAGACGAACCGCCTGCGACGGCGGGCGCGGCTGCGTACATGGAGCGGCTGCGCGTGCAGCGCAACACGTATCTCGAACGCATGGTGCATCTGTGCGCACAGGCCCATCCCTATGCGAAGCAGGTTTTGCGTGACCGCGGGCTGACACCGGACGACTTTCGGACCGTGGACGACATCCGCAAGCTGCCGCCCATGTCCAAGCAGGACTATATGCGCGATCCGGAGTCGTTCCGGCTCGACCCCGCCCGCGTCACCGGACTGAGCCTGGAAGAGCGGACGATTGCCGACATCATCTATACGGCGGGCTCCTCCGGCGAGCCGACACCTTTTTACGATACGGTGCACGATCGCTATGCGCGCATTGATCTCATGGCGCGGGCCACGCGCATCGCGGGCATCGGGCCTGCCGACACGATTATGAATCTCTTTCCTTTAAGTGTCGTTCCCCATCAAGGCTTCTTGAGTGCTACGTGGGGGCCGATGGCAGCCGGCAGCAAGCTGCTGAGCGGCCTCACCGGCCGCGCCTATGCCGGTTTTCCCGTACACCGGCGCATGGACGAGGCCATCGACCTCATTGAGAGCCAGCGCGCTACAGTGCTGTGGGGCATCACCTCGTACGTCCGGCGCGTGATCATGCGCGCCGAGGAACTGGGTAGGGACTTCAGCGCGGTGCGGCTCGTGATGGCAATGGGCGAGCCCTGCCCGACCGCCATGCGCGACGACATGCGCAGGCGCCTCATGAACTTGGGCAGTGGAGAGATTACGGTCAACAACGGCTACGGCATGACGGAACTCATGGGCCCCTCTACGGAGTGCCGTGAGAACGGCGGCGCCCACCTGCCCGCGCCCGAGCAATTTTACTTTGAAGTGGTAGACCCGGAGACGTATGCACCCGTGCCCGACGGCGCGCGGGGCTTGTTGCTCCTCACCCACCTGAATCGCCGGGGCACGGTGCTGCTGCGCTACGTGGCCGGTGATGTGGTGGCGCTGACCCACGCGCAATGCCCGCACTGCGGCCGCCATGAGCCGCGTTTTCTGGGCAGTCCGTATCGGGTTGACGGCCTGACGAAGGTCAAGGGCACGTTGGTGAATCCTGCCGTGCTCTTGGAAAGGCTTTCCGGCTTGCTCAGCCGCGGGGTGAGGGAGTACCAGGTCGTCATCAGCCGGGAAAACCCGCGCGATCCGCTCGCGGCCGATGTGCTGCGGGTACGCGCGGCGTGCGCCGCTTCAGAACAAGCGCGTTTACGACAGGAGATCCAAGCAACCGTGCGCGCCGAAACGGAGATCAGTCCCGAAATCGAGTTTCTGCCGGAAGACGGCTTTGCCGAGATTGCGGGCGGCTATAAGTTCAAGCGGTTTGTGGACGAGCGATCGGACACGGACTAACGACGCAGAACGGTGAGCGGTCGCCTGATTCTGTGGACCATTGCGTAAGAAGGGATGTGCACTTGTGGGAGCGCCGAAACGCACCGACCGGCTCGCGGCCGGTGAAAAACTGGATCCGTTTACGTTCCACGTAACGGAAGAATTCAATGAAAACTTTCTGCATTCAATGGAGGACTTTCATCCACGGTATGTGGAGGATCACGCAGGCCGGGCCCCTATCATCCACGCCGGCTTGCTCTTCAACTTCAGCAACCTGACGCGCAGTCCCTCGTTCTCGCTGCCCGCCGGAGTCGCGGCCATCCACACGCACGAAGAGGCCGCGTTCTTGCAGCCTGCCCCCGTCGGCAGCACGCTCACCGTCTCCTGGAAGATCACCGACACCTACGAGAAACGCGGCCGCCTCTATCAGGTGGTGGAAGCGCTCATTACGACGGAAACCGGGAATCAGGTGTTGCGTCGTATTTCGACGAACATTTACATGGGAGAAGGGTGATGGCGGTTGCATTAGAGGGTGACAGAGGTAGCGTCACTCCGGCTTCCGCCGGAGTCCATGGCCGGTCCAAAGCTGGATTCCGGCCTCGTATCAAGTACGGGGCAGGCTCTTCGCCGGAATTACGGATCAAATGCAAAGTGACTTAGAAACCGAAAAGGACTCCATGATGCTGCCACTGTCCCCAGATACGCCCGTGGGCCACACCGTGACGGGCCGCAAGAAGACGGTCACGTCGTATCGCACGTGGCTCTTTTCCGGCGGCTGGCCCCGGTTCGACGGCTGGCCCGCAAAAAACGTCCACACCGACCTGGCCGCCGCGCAGCAGAGCGGTCTGCCCACCCGGGCCGCTTCCGGCGCCATGTGCCTCGGCTACCTGACGGAGTTTCTGGTCGACCTCTTTGGCGACGAGTGGCTGCGCCACGGCGAGCTCACGTCCAAATTCATCGGCATCGTCGACGCCGGTGACGACATTTTCTGTAAGGCGCGGGTGACGGCGAGAGAGGAAACGGGACCCGGCATATGCCTCGCGCTCGACGTCTGGTGCGAGAACCAAGACGGCACGCCGGTCGTGGTCGGCACGGCCACCGGCCGGCTGGAGTGACCTTGATCTCTACGCGGCGGCCCGAGATCTGGGGAACGTGGCGGCTCGCCTGTCACTCCGGCTGGCTCTGGAGTTCAGGGGTCGAGTGAGGGGAGATTCCGGACCGGGCTCAGACACGGGTCAAGCCTTTCGACGGAATAACTGACGTATCTCGATTGATCGCGCTGCAAAATCGGACTAACTGGCCAGCCACTATGCTACTGATTTCAAAAGTAAAACTGAGAAATCATGTTGCGGGCACTGTACGTACTGCGACAGGCTCAGTACGAACGAAAGAAACCCAGCCAACAGATAGAAGTCAGCTTCAAAGAAGCCGGGTTTAGAGAAAACACGGCCAACGCGCGATGCAACCATTCGCCCTGACCTTGCCGAAGGGTCGAAGGGCAGAAGTCCGGCGAGGATAATTGCAGTGCGGCAGAATCTTGTAATAGAGGAGCACAACGCATGCCCGGCATAGTAGTCTGCGTTCACCCCCGCGCCGCCGAAGCAGGCGCGAAAGTCCTGGAAGCGGGCGGCAACGCGTTCGACGCCGCCGTTGCGACCGCCTTCGTGCAGATGATTGTGACTCCCTTTAGCTGCGGCATCGGGGGCATGGTCTCGGCGCACCTGATGTCGCGCGCGCACGATGCGCACGTGATCGTGGACGGCTGCCTGCGCGCCGGGTCGCGGGTGACGCCGGACATGTGGCTCGCGGACTATCGTGGCGAAGGCGAATTCAACGGCGAAAGCCTCTTCGATGACTTCCGCAGCACCATGGGCTACACCGCCATCTGCACGCCCGGCGCGGTAGCCGCTCTGGGCGAGGTGCAACGCCGCTTCTGCACCATGCCCTGGCGCGACCTGCTGCAACCGGCCATTCGCATCGCGCGGCAGGGTTTTCCGGTGCTGCCGGGCATGACACAGGTCACTCACGAACAACCGGAACCCTACAAGCCGAGCCGCGCGGAGCGCCTGAGCGCCTCGCCGGATTGCGCCGCGCTCTATCTAAAGCCCGACGGCATGCCGTTCGATCCGGACGACCAACTGCGCAATCCGGCGTATGCAGATACGTTGGATCACCTCGCCACACGCGGCCCCGCCGACTTCTACCGCGGCGAACTGGCGGAGAGAATCGGTAAAGACCTGGAGCAAAACGGCGCGTTCGTGACGCGCGACGACCTCGCGAACTATACGCCCGTGACCTATGCGCCCCGCGCTGCTGCCTATCGCGATTACACGGTGTACAGTAACGGCGCGCCGGGCGGCGGGCCCCTGCTGCTGGAAGCGCTCAACGTGCTCGCCGGGTTCGACCTGCCGGCGTTGGGGCACGGCAGTGCAGACTACCTGACCCACATGGGATCGACCCTGCAACTGGTCAATCAAGACCGGCGCGATTACTTGGGCGATCCGGAAGTCTTGGCGCAAACGCCGGAGTCGCTGCTGCTCTCGCCGGAACGCACGGCGCAACTCCGCGCGGCGGTGGCTGCCGGCACGGTCGGCGGCAGCGCGCCGCCCCAAGAGCATGGGGATACGACCCACCTCACGGTGGTGGATGCGGCGGGCAACATCGCCTGCATTACCCACAGCAACGGCAACCATTCCGGGATCATCACCCCCGGCGCCGGGTTCGTCTACAACAACGGCATGAACCGCTTCGATCCCCGGCCGGGGCGCGCCAGTTCCTTCGCCCCCGGCAAGGCGCGGCTGCACTTGATGATGCCGGCTATCGCCACGCAGGCGGGCCGGCCCGTGCTGGCCTGGGGCGCGCCGGGCGGCAACGCCATCCTGAGCGCGCTCGTGCAGGCGTTTACCAACGTCGTTGATTTCAACATGAGCGCCACGGAAGCGGTGGTGGCGCCCCGCATCCACGCCGAGGGCGACACCATCTGGTGCGACGCCCGCCTGCGCACGGACACGTGCGCCGCCCTGCGCGCGCGGGGATTCACGGTTGAGCAGGACCCAATCAGCTATCCGTCGCGATTCGCGCTCTGCCAACTCGTCACGCTCGCGGCTGACGGCACAGTGGACGGCGGCGCCGATCCCCGCGGCGAAGGGGCAGTTTTCATCGCGTGAGCCCATTTACCAATTCAGGCTGGATATTCTCAAAATACGTGCGATTCTTGCTGGTAATTCGTGGCGGGCTTGTCCCGCTACTGTGGCACTATGCAGATGCTGAAGATAAGATGCGGTAACGAGGAGCGGGGGACAAGCCCCCGCGCTACAAGGATATAGAGCGAAAGGCGGAGACACCATGGTAGGTGTACACGCGTGGCACCTGTTGCGTAAGGACTTGGGCGTCGGGCCGCGCTCACCCATCTTTCTGTATGCCATCGCCCTGCCCGTGATTCTCACGCTCTTGATTCGCGTAGTGTTCGGCAGCCTCTTCGACCCCGCGCCCCGGCTCGGCATCGTGGATGAAGGCGACTCGCAGATCGTCCGTAACGCCAGCGCGATGGAGGGCGTCCAAGTGACGTTTCCTGAATCCGCCGCCGTCCTGAAACAGATGGTAGAGAATAACGATCTCGACGCCGGTCTCATACTGCCCACGGGCTTTGACGGTGCCTTGCAGGCCGGCCAGATGCCCAACGTGCAATTCTTCTTTGGCGGACAGAGCCTGGCCGCCAACCGCGTCGTGTTGGGAGTGACCATGGTCGACCTCATCCGCGAGGTGGCGGGCTCTCCCGCGCCAATTGACGTGGAAACTATCACCGTCGGCGATGGCGAGTCCGTGCCCATCGTCTCCCGCCTGCTGCCGTTGATCGTGCTCATGGCGGTACTCATTGCGGGGGCTTTGACACCGGCGACTAGTCTCGTGGAAGAGAAGGAAAAACGGACGCTCACCGCACTGCTCGTCACGCCGACCCGCTTGGGCGACGTCCTGCTCGGCAAGGGCGCATTGGGCTTCATCCTGGCCATGGCCACCGGCGTCGTGACCCTGGCGCTGAACGGCGCGCTCGGTACCAACACCGCCGCGCTGCTGCTCGTGCTCGTGCTGGCGACGCTCATGGCGGTGGAGGTCGGCCTGATGCTCGGCTCCTTCGCCAAAGATACGAAAGCGCTCTATACCATCTGGAAGTCCGGCGCTATCGTACTGCTCGTGCCCGTCGTCTTCTTCATCTGGCCGAACCTGCCCCAGTGGATCGCGAAAGTCTTCCCCACCTACTACTTCCTCTCCCCGCTGTTCGATATCGCCATCCGCGGCGCCGGCCTCGCCGAAGTATGGGTAGACCTCGCCATCGGCTTCGCCATCTGCGCCGTGTTCCTCCTCGGCGTCACCGCCCTCGGCCGCCGCATGGAAGCCACCCTGGCTGCGGCGTAGGGTGGCCTAGCTACAGATCAACATAAGGAGCACCGTCGGAAAAACTCGCGGTTCTCCATTCCGAGCCGGCCCAACTCCCATCGCTCCGCAACGCCCCCTGCTCAGTCTCGGCAAACTCCGCTAGACCCTCGTGCCGCTCCGATAGCCCCCTCTCCCATGACTGGGAGAGAGGGCCGGGGTGAGGGTTGAATTCGCCGCAACCACGCGCACGCAGGTGTAGGGGGCACGACATATCGTGCCCCCTACGTGATACTAATCTCACTGTTGCGGGAACACTAAGGGGGGAGGTGGGGCAGAGGGGATCCTGCGAGTCCCACCACTCTAGCAGCGCCTAAGAAACCCTTGCCTCACTCCCACTCGATGGTGGCTGGAGGTTTGTTGGTGATGTCGTAGACCACGCGATTGACGTGGGGGACTTCGTTGACGATGCGGCTGGAGATGCGGGCCAGCACGTCGTGGGGGATGTGGGCCCAATTGGCGGTCATGGCGTCCTGGCTCTCGATGGCGCGCAGAGCGACCAGGTGGTCGTAGGTGCGTTCGTCGCCCATCACGCCGACGCTCTGCACGTCCGGCAGCACGGCCAGCACCTGCCAGTATTTTTCATACAGCGCGGCGGCGCGGAGTTCCTCGGTGAGGATGGCATCCGCCAGACGCACAATGTGTAGCTTCTCTTCCGTCACCGCGCCGAGCACGCGCACGGCGAGACCCGGTCCCGGAAACGGGTGGCGCCAGACGAGTTCGTGGGGCAGTCCCAGTTCCTCGCCCACGGTGCGCACCTCGTCCTTGAAGAGTTTGCGCAGCGGTTCGACGAGGGTGAGGCGCATGGTTTCCGGCAGGCCGCCCACGTTGTGGTGGCTCTTGATGCGCGCGGCAGCTTTTGAATCCGGCGCGCGACTCTCGATCACGTCGGAATAGATCGTGCCCTGGGCCAGGAAGTCCACCGGCGCGTGGCGCTGGGCCTCGTCCTCGAAGACGTCAATGAACGTCTCGCCGATGATGCGCCTCTTTTTCTCAGGGTCTGCAACATCCGCTAACGCATTTAAGAATCGGGCGCGGGCGTCCACCCGCCGCACGGGAATGCCGAGGCGCGTGAGGCTTTCTTCGACCCAGTCCGGTTCGTTGAGGCGTAGCAGGCCGTTGTCCACGAATACGTTGATGAGGCGGTCGCCAATGGCCCGGTGGAGAAGCGCCGCCGCCACGGTGGAGTCAACGCCGCCTGAAAGGGCCAAAATCACCCGCTGCTCGCCTACCTGCCGCTGAATGTCGGCCACGGCCTCATCGATGAAGGCGGCGGGCGTCCAATCGCCGCGCAGACCGCAGACCTCAAAGAGGAAGTTACGCATGATCGCCATGCCTTGGGGCGTGTGGGCGACCTCCGGGTGGAACTGAATGCCGATCATGCCCTGTGCGTTGCCCATGGCGGCAATGGGCGCGTTGGCCGACGACGCCAGCACCTGAAATTCTGGCGGCAGCGCCGTGATGTGGTCGCCGTGGCTCATCCAAACGTCCTGGTCGGGGGCAAGGTCTGCGAAAATTCCAGCGGCATCCTCCGCCTGGATCATGGCATGGCCGTATTCGCGCCGCTCAGCGGGCTCCACGCTGCCGCCCAACGCCTGTGCCATGAGCTGCATGCCGTAGCAAATGCCCAGCACCGGCAGCTTGCCCTGCCAGACGTACGGCTGCGGATGGGGCGCGCCAGGCGCGTAGGCGCTGGACGGTCCGCCGGAGAGCACCAAGGCGCGGGGATTGAGAGCGCGGATAGCTGCCTCATCCGCGTCGTAGGGCATGAGTTCCGCATACACGCCGCATTCACGGATGCGGCGCACGATAAGCGGGCTGTACTGAGAGCCGAAGTCCAGCACTACGACGCACTCGCGGGTCTTCCTAGGAAGAGAAGATGGATTCCCGCTTTCGCGGGAATGACGCAGGGAGGTCTCATTGCCGGAATGACGGATTGTGGGCCCTTGGTCGGATTGACGGGGTGAGGGCTCTTCGCCGACATGATTGGGTGGGGAAATTCCACCGGGCTGACGAGACTGCGATTGTATTGGCGGGTCTGGGGTGACGGAGGTCTCCAACAGGCAGTACTCCTTCTAGCGTTATGCACATTTCAAAGGCACAGGTTGAACGAAGAAACGGCGCTTTCACCTATTCGGCGAAATCCAATCCCATTGCTTCCCCCTCACCCTAACCCTCTCCCGGCGGGAGAGGGGACAAGACGGACATTCTATTCACCTTACTCTCACCCGTCACGGGAGAGGGGATAAGACAGAAGTTCTATTTGCCTAGTCTTCTCCCGCATTACGGTAAGGTGACAGGACGAGGGTTCTGTTCTTTGCCAGAATTGGGCTGAACAGGCGCTAATGGTGGTCTACGCGCGGATTGATCTCAAGCTCTCGTAAATCGCGCACCATCTGGGCCAGGCCGCGTACCGCAGCCTCCAAGAACTTTTCCCCTTTCTCGGCAGTCGCCACCGTGGGATCGCCGCGCACGCCGGTCTTGGAAAAGGTGCTCCAGTAGGGCATTGCCGCCACATGGTTGGCCTCGTCGGCACGGCCGGCGACCAAGTCGTTCCACCCGCCCAGGCTCATCGGCACGTCCGGCGGGATTTCCGCCGCCGCTTTGTCCATGTAGACGTTATCGGGATCGATGGCGAGGTAGAGGCTCGTTTCCAACTCGCCGCCGTGGGACATGCCGCCGTGGGGCGAATCCCGCAGTTCGGCCACCACCTTGCGCACCTCGGCGATGCCCCAGTGGTTCAGCGCGTAAACCAGCCCTTCGCCTTCAGTTTCGATCACCGCCAGGCGGGCGGCAACCTCGGTAAATGCCGTATTGCTGCCGTGGCCGTTCAGCATGATGATGCGCGTAAAGCCATGGTGGATGAGCGATTTGCAGATATCCACGAGATAGCGAATGAACACGTCGCCGTCCACGTGGATCACACCGGGAAAGTCCAAGTGGTGCGGATCATAGCCGTGGGCGACGGCCGGAACCACGACACATTGCTCAGGAATCTGCTCTGCCGTGCGCTCGCAGATGGTGCTGGGGAGCAGCACGTCCACGTCCAGCGGCAGGTGCGGGCCGTGGTCTTCGATGCAGCCCGTGGGGAGCAGAGCCACCCGCTCCTGCGCTGCCGCTTCCTTAATCTCCGGCCACGTCATTTTGCCGTAAAGATACTTGGTCGTCATGCGGTGGTCTCTCCTGTATGCGCTGCCGTTCTCGGTGTAATGGTTAAGAGCGTATATTTCTCCCTTGATTATAGACTCTGCGGGGTGTTAGGTGCTGAACCACACGGCCTGTCCCACACGCGCAACGGGCAGTTTCAACTCTCAACCCTCACCCCAGCCCTCTCCCAGTCTTGGGAGAGGGAGCATGCGAAGTCGCGCAAGGGTCGTCGGCGTGGGGGAAAAGCCTCCGCGCTACGGCTTTGCGGTAGGCGAAGGTCAGGCGTCCGCGCTTGACTATAGACTTTGCGGGGTGTGCGGTGCTGTACACATAACCTACCCTGCACTCGATGCGGAGCGGGGGACAAGCCCCCGCGCTACGGTTTGGCGGCAGAAGACATAGAAGGAGATGGGCGCAAGTGCAACCGTTCATATTCGACCCATCGACCCATCGACAAGCTCAGGATCGGTGAGCTCTGCACGAGGGGTTCCGCCGCAGGAGTTCAATAAGCGTAAACGGTAGCACAGGTTTGCAACCTGTGCTCAACCCTTCGGAAGGGCGTGATCGCCCATTTTCCCGAGAAGCTGCCGCAGGTTGCAAACCTGCGCTACCGGCGCTCTTGCCCGTCAATACAGGCTTGCTCAACCTCAAGGTCCACTCGCGCTGATTCAGTGCGCGGCAGAAAGATGGAGGGCCGGCGCTCGGCCGGCCCTCCATTCTTTTCACACCCTTAGAAAATGAGGGCAGTTACTCTATCGTGACTTCCTCCGTGCGCACACTCTCAATAGTGCCGCCGGCGTACTTCCAGACCTCGATAGGCGTGACCACGTCGCCATTCGCATCGAAGTCATGTGCGCCTGCGGCGCCTTCGTAGTTAATGCTCCCGCCTGCGCGGAGGGTTTCAATTGCCGCCTTGACCCCGGCCGCGCCGGCCGCAGCCACGTCGCCGTCAGGATTGGAGACCGTGCGCAGCATGTCACGCACCGCAGCGGGCGTGACCTCCACACCGGATACTTCCGCCGCCAGTGCCGCCAAGGCCGCAATGACGATGGAGTCGTAGACGTTGGTCATGAAGGGCAGCGGCGGCAACTCGCCGTACTTCGCCTGATAGTCTGCCGTGAAGAGTTCAAGCGACGGCGTGTCGGCTGAACCCGGCGCCGTGCCAAACATGCCCTCGAGATTCTCAGCGCCGACTGCCTTGATGATCTCTTCCGATCGGGTGCCGTCCACGAAAAGGAACTTCGTAATGAAGTCATTCTCGATGGCTTCCCGCAGATAGATGGTCGCATGGCCGGCATAACTCAACGCCAGCAGCACCTCCGGCTCGCCTTCGATTGCTTTGCGCAGTTCCGCCACGTAGGTGGTGGAATCCGCTTCGTCATGGGGCACCGCGGCGCTCACCGAGCCGCCGGCAGCCTCGAATGCTGCCTGGAAGTTGTCCTTCAGGCCCTGGCCGTACGGATTGTTGACGTAAAGGATGGCCACGTTCGTATAGCCCTGCTCCGCGGCCACGCCCGCCAGCACCACCCCCTGCAGCGCATCCGATGGCACGGTGCGGAACAGAAAGTCCTGGCCCTCGTCAGCGGGCAGAATCGTGAGCAGCGGCGACGTAGAGGCGTAGGAAATCTGGGGCACGCCCTTGGGGATGGTCACCGACTCGGCAACGGCCAAACTGGAGCTACTGGCCGCGGCGCCAATCAGCGCGTGCACCTGGTCTACGTCCACCAGCTTGCGGGCCGCCTCCACGGCTGCCGTCGGATTCGTCTCGGTGTCACCGTAGACGATCTCTATCGGATAGCCGCCTGCAGCCAAATGCTCTTCGGCGAGGGCTGCCGCCTTCTCAAAGGCCGCGCCAAACTCACCCAAAGGCCCGGTAAACGGAAGCAGCACGCCAATCTTCACCACTGGCGCGGCTGCCATCTCTTCCTTCTCGGCCATCTCCGGCTCGGCGGCCGGCTCAGCGGCACACGCTGCTGCAAACAGCACCAGCGCACTCACCACGACGATCAGCGTCAATGTCTTCAGTATTCTCGACATAGCCCTTCCTCCCTGCTTCTGGAATGCGTGCCATTTAGCAGTAGCATATAAAGGGAATGCCAAATCGTCAAGATTCTCGGAATCCATGCGGAAGTCAAACGCACGACCAACCACGTCTTGCCTATGGGTCTGGTAGCATACGAAAGAGTTGACGGCTATCTTGCCCAGCCAGCGCAAAGGGAGTTCTACCAGTGCCTAAACCAGAAGTATTCATCGCCATTACCGAAACCCTACTTCATGGTAATTCCCCAGTATGAAGTTTATTCATTTCCAATAATCGTAAATGTAGTCTGGCCATGTGAGACAGACAGGAACTATAAAAGTCCCTCTCTAAATGAGGCCACTCCGCGCCATTGATAACGCAGGCGCCCGATATTCCAAATGAAGCATAAGCAAGAACGTACGACCGCCATTCCTTGTAGCGGTCTCGTTCAGCCACCTTGAGTAGCTGGTAACATTTAGAAGGTAGAGTGTCGCAAATCGCAAAAATGACGTTTTCCACAACTTTCCGTTCCATAGATTTTGTCCCAATCTCTTCAACGAATCCTCCCAATCCTGCCGCGATATCATTGATCTCTACTATTAGCTCCAGTGCTCTACGTCTATTGAGCAACTCACTCTCACTCAATTGAGACTCCCTTTCAGGCACAGTTTCCCTCCTCGATTTCTCTGTAATACTCTCACCCTCTTGCAGCTAGCAGACCATTCAGATGGCTTCAAAGGGCATATTACATTCTATGTTCGCTCCACAGCCCAAGACAACAACTATGTACTGCCTCAGAATGGAGATAATACTTGACCCCCCTCACTAAAACACGATGCAGTTTTCGCATCAAGAATTCGGATTCAATTGGTGTTGTCAAATAGCCGATGTCGTCGTGTGTCATTCTGGTAGCATACGGGAGAACTGTCGAAATCCTAACCTTGCTGCATTACAGGGAGTTTTACCAGTGCCCAAACCAGAAGTATTCATCGCCATTACCAAGACGCTGCGGTCGAGTCTCTTTTCAGCGGAAAGCGAAGAGCGCCTCGCCACTCAATTCACCGTGCACGGCGGCGACCACGACGACAAGCTAGCGAGCGCTGATCTCGCGGAGCGTATTGGCGGCTGCACGGCGCTGATTACCGGCTGGGGAACGCCGGAGATCACACCGGAGGTCTTGGCTGCCGCTACTGAATTGCGCATCATCGCCCACAGCGCGGGAAGTATTAGAAGACTTATCCCAAAAGCCGCGTTGGTACAAGGCATCGCCGTCACCCACGCCGCTCCCATGATTGCCGAGGCGGTGGCGGAATTTACGGTGCTCGGCATGCTGCTGGGCTTGCGCTGGCCGCACCGGCAGAATGCCTGGATGCATGCGGGCAAACCCTGGTCGGAATGCCGTGCCACCGACGGCAACCTGCTGGAAGCGCAGCGAGTGGGCCTGATCGGCTGCGGCTACGTCGCGCAACGGGTCATCCAGAAATTGCAGGGCTTCGGTATGCCGATTGCGGTTTACGACCCCTATCTGCCGGACGAACGCGCCGCCGCGCTCAACGTCACGCGGGTATCCCTGGAAGAACTCTTCAGCACGTGCCGCGTCATCGCAAATCATGCACCCACAACCCCGGAGACGGACGGCATGGTGACAGCGACGCATTTCAAGCTGCTTCAAGATGGCGGCGTGTTTATCAATAACGCACGGGCGCGCGCCGTAAACCAGGATGATATGGTCGTCGAACTGGCCACCGGCCGCATCCGCGCCGTCCTCGACGTCTTCAACCCGGAACCGCTAGCCCAGGATAGTCCGCTGCGCGGGATGGAAAACGTCTTCTTGACCCCGCACATGGCAGGCCATAGCGATGATACGAGAATGCGCCAGGGCGCGGCGATGGTAGACGAACTGGAACACTTCCTCAACGATGAACCGCTGCGCTATCCGATCACGTTGGATACGTACGATCGGATGGCGTAGGAGGCTCGTGCAGCAGTCCCCCTCTAACCGTTCGCGCTGAGCCTGTCGCAGCGCAGAGGCCCAAGGTGAAGGAGTAGCAGCGCCCGCTTCCCGTGCCGCGTCCACCGTCGAGAGTGCCAAAACGTGGTTCAGTCGGGCGGGCTGTTTGGAGGCGTGCGCGGCGCGGCGTGGCGCACGAGCAGGGCGGTCAAGTCGCTCACCGTGCGGGGCACAGCCTCTGACGACGGCAGCAGTCCCGCGGCACAAAACTGCCGGTAAGCGTCAACCACGATTGGCTGCAGCAGCCCGGCCTCGCGCAGCAACGGGTCGTCCGCGAGGACAACGTCAGGCGGACCTTCCGCCAGGAGATGGCCTCTGTGCATCACGATTACGTGGTCCGCCCAAGCCAGCGCCAACTCAACGTCATGCGTGGAGATGACAATGCTGCGGCCGGCATGGTGCAGAGAATCGAGCAAGTTGAGGACCCGACCGGTTGTTTCCGGATCAAGGCCGGCGGTAGGTTCGTCTGCGATGATGACTTCAGGCTCCATCACCAGCACGCCGGCGATGGCAACCCGCTTCTTCTGACCGTAGCTCAGCATGTGCGTGGGGCGTTCCGCAAGTTCTGTCAGATTGGTGTCTACGATGATTTGTTCAACTCTGGCGCGCGCATGCTCTTCCGACCAGCCTAAGTTCAGCGGCCCAAAAGAAATGTCCTGTCGGACACTGGCGGCAAAGAGTTGCGAATCCGGGTCCTGAAACACCAGACCCACGCGGCGGCGCAAATCGCGCAGCGCTTCCCGGTCGTACTGAATCGGTTCGCCATTGTGCACGATTGTGCCGGCGGAGGGCCGCAAGATGCCGTTGAAATTCAGGAACAATGTCGTCTTGCCACAGCCGTTGGCGCCCAAAATGGCAACCCTGCGGCCTTGCGGCAGCGTTAAGGAGAGATCGTGCAGCGCCACGGTACCGTCGGGATAGGCAAACGTGACGCTCTCAGCCGCCAGCACGCCAGGGGACCCATCCGTCTTGGAGTCCACCGGCTCTCGCGCCGCGAGCTGATCGCCGTTGCTCCGCGCCGCGACAAATTCCTCGGGGTCCTGCAAGCCTGGAGAAGGCGCGATGCCGGGGGCATGGGTATGGGTGGGGTCAATTGAACTCATACTCTTCTCCCCTACCAAGTTGCAATTGCAGCGAGGAGCAGCACGCTCTCAACGCCGGCAATAAGAACGAGGTTGCGGCGGGACCAGGTGGGCTGCGCCGTGAGCACGCGCAATTCGCCGCTATAGCCCCGGGCGGTGAGTGCGGTGAATAGCGCTGAGGCTCGCGTCTGTGAACGCAGGTAGAGGTTTGCGGCGAGCATTCCCACCGATTGCAGAGAGCGCCGCCAATTGCTATAGCCCAGGCGGGCGTTCTGCGCGATATACATCGCCTGCGCGGTCTCGATGAATACAAAAATGAAGCGATACATCAACACCATCAACTCGATGAACAACTGGGGCACCCGCCACTTTCGCAATTGGTCCGTGATGTCTACCATCGGCGTCGTTAGCGCCAACGCCAGCATGCTTGCCACACACGAAAACGATACGGACGCAACTTGCACCGCGCGCGCCAGGCTGCTCTCCATCACGCCGACGTGCCACGGGCCGATAGGCAGCGCCAGCAACGTCGCGGGGTTTGCGGGATCTACCGACGTAATGGCCAGGGTGAGCACGCCTATGAGGATAAAGCCGGCAGGCAGGCGCACAAAATACCAGAACGCCCGCAAGGGAATACCCGCGACACGGACAACGGCAACCGTGACAATACCGATCGCCAAGAGCGCCACTAGCGGCGAACTGGCGATCAAGCAGATGAGGATGGTCAGACCGGCAAAGAGCATCTTCTCGGCCGGGTGTGCGTCCCGCAGCCGATTCTGATACGCGTACATATCGATGGGAAAAGGATGCATCGCTTCTTTACTCAGCGCTGACGCCGCCACAGTGCATCCGCACGTAAGCGGCAATACGGTTGCCGGCTACGAAGCGTTTACCGCTGCTCCGGCGCGCCTACCCAACGGATACCCGATGAAGAACGCCAACAGCCCTAAACCAATGCCCTGCGAGGCGGAGATTGTCGCCTGCAACTCGCCAAATTCCGTCTCCACAAAGAGGAGCCCGATAGCCAGTACCACGCCCACTGCGCACAGCACACCGGCGACTGCCAGGTCGGCGGCGCCTGCCATGCCATGCCGGGCACGAGAACGGCCGAGAATCCAGCCAACGATGCCGGCCACAAGCAGCGTGCCGAGCAACGCCTGCAAGCCGAAATAGTAGCGCTCCAGGTCTTCAGGAGAATAGATGGGATTAAACCAGGGCACGAAGTCTTCACCGGCCAATTCTTCCACGGCCGCAACGCCCTGCATGTCGGCCCCGCCCCACTCCGTGCCTTCCGCAATCCAACCCCGGTAGACCAAGGGCACGACAACCAAGAGAATCACGATTGCTGCTAATAGCCAATTGCGTCTCGCCGGCGACATTGCTAACTCTCCTTCACATTCCCTTTAGGTGCGCTAGCGCCAGGAACCGGTCCCTCAGCTCGTGGCGGCGGTAGGGCCGGTCGCGGGCTCAGGCGATTCGTCTGAGATAATGCCTTGTTCCACGAGCACCTCGCGGCTGTGCTGCAAGAGCAGGTTGAAGACGATTACTGTAAGGATGCCCTCGGCAACGGCCAGTGGGATCTGCGTAATGGAGAAAATGCCGAGGAATTTGATGAATGACTCCAAGATGCCGCCGGTAGCGGCCGGCCACGCCAAGGCTAACTGCCCGGCCGTGACGATATAGGTGGCCCAGTCCGCAAGAGCGGCGGCCAAGAATACGGCCCACGCCAGACCAAAGCCGCGACAGGCCTTGAAGACGCCATACGCGACGAACGGGCCGATCACTGCCATGGAGAAAACATTCGCGCCGAGAGTTGTCAGGCCGCCGTGCGCCAGGACAATGGCCTGGAACAAAAGCACAATGGTGCCGAGCACCACCATGGTGGTGGGGCCGAACAGGATGGCGCCCAGGGCAATGCCGGTCGGATGCGAGCAGCTACCGGTAACCGAGGGCAGCTTTAGACCCGAGAGAACAAATGAATAAGCTCCCGACATGCCGAGCGTGATCTTGCTCTGCGGAGAGCGATTGACCTGCTTGGCAATTGCGCGCAAGCCCCAAAGAAAGAACGGAATTACCGCAATGAACCAGAGCACCGCCCACGTGGGAGGCAAGAACCCCTCTGAGATGTGCATGGCGTGTGCCGATCGCACGGTGCCGAAGGCCAGCAACAGTCCGGCTATGACAATCATAGCCACGCGCTGCTTCGGCATGGAGTGCGCGATTGAAGCGATCATGTGCGCCCCTTTCTCCAAAAACTTCCGTATCCTTTTAGCTAATGCAAATGATTAGCAATACCGTGTGGGGATATTATATACGCGGTATTGGGCGATTGCAAGCCCCTTAGGGCAGTTTTTAAGGTTTTTTGAGAAAGGTTGTCAGCAACCCAAGTGAGCGGTCACCTCAAGCATGGCTGCCACACATAGATGGCGCCCCCTGCTGGCGGCGCACGGCATGATGCGCGGCGATCACGCTCCTGCCTGAGAGTGAGGCAGAGAAGTGGGAGACCCAGGGAAGAGCATGCGGACACGCGGATGAATGGGCGCAACTACGGGACGCCGTAGGCTTTGCGCAGCCCTAACCGGCAGTTCGTTCAGCGGCAGCGCGGGGAGCGAGACCGCAACCGGCGTGCATTGCGCGTATCCGCACAAACCACTCTAAGGAGTCCGCAACCCATGGCAAGGTCTTGTCAGCCGCTCAGCACGAGACTTCCGGCGCACTGCCCACCACCGACCACATGAGCTGGCGCCGGACGCTGCCAGCCGTGGTTGCGCCCATGCTTGTCAGGCGAGCGTGCGCGTGCTCATCCAGTACTCACGCCAAACCGTGTAGCCCAGCTTGCCGTAGAAGTCGACGATGCGCGTCCAGTCGATGTGGCAGTTGCCGACGCCGCGCTCGCGCAGGACCTCCGAGCCAACCGCTACCATGCCGATGCCGCGCCCGCGTTCACGGGCGGCCACGCCCACGGCGCTGATGCCGCCCAGCGCATTGTCCAGCAGCGTCTTCCACGTGATGTTTGCCGTGAGCCAGCGTGACGAGGGCGTGTGCAGCATGAGCGTGCCGACGATGCCCTTTTCTGCGTCAAGAGCGACGAGCATATTCTGGAAGTCACCGAGTTCGGCCATGTAGACGAAACCGGCGGCCCAACCGGGAAAGTGCTCAAATTCAAAGGCAAGGACGTCGTCGACCTCGTCCTGCCGGGCGGGACGTACGCTCACGTTTTCCTGCGCCAAGCGCGCGTGCATGGCAGACGGTGTGTGGTAGTCCGCAAGGTCGCGCACCAGGTCGCATGACCGCTGTTCCGGGTCTAACGGCCAGCCGCAGGCGGCAAAAAACTCATATGCCTCGGGAATGTCCGTGGGAATGCCCGGCCAGAAGCGGTACGCGCCGCCGCCGCCGAGCCTCAATTCCTGCACGCCTTCACAGCGCAATTGCGCCAGCGCCGCCTCGTGCAGCCGTGTGCCGATTCCCCGCCGTTGCCAGTCCGGGTGCACGACCACGACCGAAATGCCGCCGCCGCGCTTTTGGTCGGGGAGGCCTTCCCAGCGGTCCACCTGCGTGCCCACGAAACCCACAATCCGCCCGTCCGCAACCGCCACAAGATGGTCGTCCCCGCGATAGAAGCGATGCTCGGTCAATTGCCGCCGCAAGAGGTCAGCGCGCATGGGCCACGCGTCACCGAGCGCCGCCTGCCAGAGGGGCAGCAGGGCCGCCGTGTCGAGATTGGGGTTGTACGGTCGAATCTGCACCTTGACTGACATGCTCTTCTCCACAGAATTGAGTTGCGAGAGCAAACGCTCTCACTCACGTGAATTACGACACTCTAGGATAGGCGCATGGGGATCCCCTTGGCCGCCAGGTACTCCTTCACGTCGCGCACGGTGAAGTGTTCGTAGTGGAAAATCGAAGCGGCAAGCACGGCATGGGCGTGCCCCTTGTCGAGCGCGTCGAAGAGGTGATCCAGGGTACCGCCGCCGCCGCTGGCGACCACGGGCACGTCCACGGCGGCGCACACGGCGGCCAGGAGTTCCAGGTCGTACCCGGCCAGGGTGCCGTCGGCGTCGATGCTGTTGACCACGATTTCGCCCGCGCCGCGCGCCACGCCCTCGACAGCCCAGGGAACCGCTTCACCGTCGGTTTGGCGGCGGCCGCCGTGAGTGAAGACATGCCACTTGATCGTACCGTCGGCTTGAGGCACGCGCTTCACGTCCATGGAGAGCACGGTGCATTGGCTGCCGAAGCCCTCAGCGCCGGCGTTGATGAGGTTGGGGTTGTCCACCGCCGCCGTATTTATTGAGACCTTGTCCGCGCCGGCTTGCAGCATGCGGCGCATGTCCTGCGGCGTGCGAATGCCGCCGCCGACGGTGAGGGGTATAAAGAGCTGGTCGGCGGTGCGCTCCACGAGATCTTGAAAGATGCCGCGCTCCTCCGCCGAGGCGGTGATGTCGTAGTAAACCAACTCGTCGGCGCTCTGTTCGTTGTAGCGCACAGCCAACTCGATGGGGTCACCGGCGTCCTTATCGGCGGAAAACTGCTGTCCCCGCACCACGCGGCCGCGATGGACGTCGAGACAGGGAATGATACGTGTGGTGAGCATACTTCTTACATCATTTCGTTGCTTGAAACGGCACGAACTACGTGAACTCGGACTCACGCATAGCTTGGCCTACGAAAGTCTTCGACAATCTTGCCCTACCTACCACCATAGTAATGGACGACATTCAGGGCGTCACACCGGCCTTAAGGGGAAAATATTGCGGGCTGTTGGCGGACGTCAGTTCAGTGGCGACTTCGTACTGCGGGGGTATGTCCTAAGTTGCACCTATGCCCAGCTAGGCGGTTTTCTGATGGTGCCGTGCGCGTCGGTCAGCGTAAGAGGAAACTGACTTTGCCGCAAATGACTCTTCCAGAGCCTTTTGATGTACGTTGCCGCGGCCTTTAGGTCCTTGTGCGTTCTAATCTTGCGATCGGGATTCACAACCGTTACGCGCAGGTGCAAGCTATCTCGCACGTAATGTAAGGCACTTGCAAAGTCTGAATCGTTGGATATTACAACAGCTTGTTCATACCGGCCTCTAAACCCGTCAACCAATAGCCTGGTTACGAGATTCACGTCAGACCCCTTCTCCTCCGAATCTCTTACTCTAACCACACCCGGCATACCCGCTATTGGGTTGACCAGCGGGCGGTGCTTGGTTCGCGAACGAAAGGTACCGTAGTAGACCTCAAGGTTCGGCAGGGTTGCTAGCGCTCTCAAGTACACCAACTGCCGCCGAGGTTGACCAGGGTCATTCGGACGCGCATCAAGCAATGCGGTAAAGTAACAGACTTGATTGATCGTGTCTTGCGGAAAAAGCGTCTGCGCCAGTTTACGGAGGTCGAGCCATCGGAATGGCGTGTCCCGTAACGCGCGGTAGTAGAGATTGAAACCGTCAACATAGACGTTGGTCTTCACTTGACACTCCATCTGGCCATCTTAAAGACAGAGACCGCTCTGAGAGCGGTCTCCACCCTACCGGCGAAGCGATAGGGGTTGTATCTAGATACTAGCAATTAGGAGCAAAAATGTCAAGGGGAAATAGGCTGTAGTCTAGTTCCCCTTGTGCGCCATTGGTGTCCGCTCCGGCTAAACTTTCCCACAACGATTCCGCATCCTGATCGACCGTTCTGACACAGAAGGAGTGACACAAGGCTACCGGACCGTCCTCTATTGTCCCTCACTGCTCACCACCGCCAGCGCTTCGGGCAGCGTGAACGCGCCCCGATAGAGCGCGGAGCCGACGATAGACCCTTCCACGCCGAGCCCTGCCAGCCGTGTGAGATGGTCCAGCGTCGCCACGCCGCCGGAGGCGATTACGGGCACGCTCACGGCCTCTGCGAGCGCCGCAGTGGCCGCGAAGTTTGGCTGGCTCAGCGTGCCGTCGCGTTCCACGTCGGTGTAAAGGAAGCGGCTGACGCCGACCGCCGCCATCTGTTGCGCCAGAACGAACATGTCAACGTCGCTTGGCTGCTGCCAGCCGTGGGTCACTACCTTGCCGTTGCGGGCGTCCAAAGCCACCACCACGCGGCCGGGGTAACGCGCGCACGCTTCGGCCACCAGCGCGGGATCCGCCAGCGCCACCGTGCCCAACACGACCCGGTCCACCCCCGCGGCAACCGTCTGTTCAATGGCGGCCAGATCGCGCAAGCCGCCGCCCATCTGCACGGGAATGTTCAGCGCGTCCGCAACGGCTGCCACCACCGGCAGGTTTCGGCTGCCGCCCTTCTCGGTGCCGTCCAGGTCTACCACGTGGAGCAACGCGGCGCCTTGCTCCTCCCAACCAAGGGCGGTTTCTACCGGATCGTGGGAGAAGACCGTACTCTGGCCGAAATCGCCTTTATAGAGGCGCACCACCGCGCCGTCTTTGATGTCTATGGCGGGAATTACAATCATTCTTGCTTGTTATCGGCCTGCGCGCCGCTTGCGCTGCGGCGTCCTGCACGTTCGGCCTTTCACATCCCGGTAGCGCAGGTTTGCAACCTGCGGCCCTCTTGAGTCAATCCGTGTACGCCGCTCTCATCTTGCGAAAACGACAGTATAGCATTTGACCCTCATCGATGCGTCGTAGCGCGGGTGCTTGTCCCCAATGCTGTCGCATTACCGTTCACGTGGGACAATCGTGGGACTACGCATTGCCATGAGGGGTCAAGACTTCCTTGCAGTCACGTAGGGGCACGACATGTCGTGCCCCTACAACCGCGTTTGTCAATGCGTAACAGGACACCCTTGTGATTGCCTTTTCCTTGTAACGCGACAACGTTGGGGCTTGTCTCCCGCTCTTTAGCGCAAAGAACTCCTACCGTCTCGGGCAAGCCGCGGACATTCCGCAGCCCCGGGACTGGCTAAGGTTCAGTATGGGCGCCACTTTGCACGCGGGACTTTACTCCCGTCGCCCACGCCACGAAATTCGCGTAGAGCCGCAGGCCCATGGCAGCGCTCTTTTCCGGGTGAAATTGGGTGGCAAACACGTTCTCGTGCGCCAGCACGCTGGGAAACGTGACGCCGTAGTCGGTGGCGCCGGCCGTCAGCGTAGCGTCGTCCGGATCGGTGTAATACGAGTGCACGAAGTAGAAATAGGCTTCGTCCGGCACGCCGGCGAACATCGGATGCGCCTGGGCCTGGCGCACCTGGTTCCAGCCCATATGGGGCACGGTGAGCCCCTTGGGAAAGCGCCGCACGGTGCCTGGATAGATATCCAGACAGGGCGTGCCGCCGTCCTCCTCGCTCTCAGTCAGCAAGACCTGCAACCCCATGCAGATGCCGAAGTAGGGCTTGCCGGAGGCAATCGTCTCCTTCACCAATTCCGTCATGCCGTGCCGCTCGAGCCCGCGAATGGTATCACCCGCCGCGCCCACGCCGGGCAGAATCACCGCCGCGGCGCGCTCTACATCAGCCGGGTCCTGCGTTACCACATAGTCCTGCGTGTACAACGCCACCGCCCGGCTGACGCTGCGCAGATTCCCCGCGCCGTAGTCAATTATCGCGATCATGATAGAGCTTCCAAAGCTACCATACCGTGTTGTGTAAGCTTCTTGAACGTCATTCGCCCGCATTGAATATCGAGCCTTCCTGTCTCTAGACTATGTGTTTTGCAAGAAAATGCCAAGAACGCAGGCCGAGTGTGAATTGAGCAATGTCATTGCTAGTGAGGGACAATAGAGTATAGCATTCTACTTGTAATCATCGTCAATCAGCATCGATGGAATCCAGCTAATCCCAATTCTCACTGAGACGGGAGAGGGTCGTTGTGAAAAGGCTGCCCCGTGACGTCAAAGCTTGCCTGGAGAAGGCCAGAGAGTCTGCTCTGCTCGCTGTTGGATGCTATAACAGACCGGAAACCGCCTTTAGGTCTGGTGCATACATAGTATTGATGGTTATAGCTTGGACATCTTTATTCCATGCAGTCTTTCTCAGAGACCGTGTCAAACCGTTCTACACGAGAATAAGGACTAAAAGGTATGTCCGATACAAGAAGGTGGATGGGGACAAAAAGGCATGGGAACTCAAAGAGTGCTTGCGTCAGTTCTACAAGGACGAAAACCCGCCAGCACGTAGGAATTTGGAGTTCTTCATTGGACTAAGGAACAAGATAGAACACCGAAACATGCCTCACCTTGATGATCGGATTTTCGGTGAATGCCAGGCACTCCTATTGAACTTTGAAGCACTTCTGAGCGAGGAGTTTGGTGACCAATACGCACTCAATGAAAGCCTAACCGTGTCGCTTCAGTTCTCAACCGTTGTTCCAAGGAAAAAGCTAGAGGCACTTAGATCACTACAGAGCAAGAGTTATTCGTCGGTTATGGACTATGTGGAGCGATTCCGTAGTGGTTTATCTACGGACACTGAGCAAAGCATGGAATATAGTTTCAGGGTGTTTCTCATTCCCAAACCTGCAAACCGTGCCAAATCCTCTGATGCAGCTGTCGAATTCATCAAACCTGAGGATCTCAATGACGAATTGAGAAGTGAGTACGAGAGGTTCGTAACTCTGATCAAGACACGTGAAACTCCGGTAGCTCATCCTGGAGAAATGAAGCCAGGTGACGTAGTGCGTAAGGTAGAAGCTAAGCTCGGGTACAGGTTTAGGATCAATGATCACACGGTTTGTTGGAAATTCTACCAAGTTAGGCCAGCTACTAATGCCACAGCTCCCACGATAACGAATCCCAGATTCTGCCAATATGACAAACCACACAAAGACTACATCTATACTGACGAATGGGTCGAATTCTTGGTCAAGAATCTGTCGGTGCCTTCTACATATGTGGAAATTCTAGGCAAAGAACCCCATCCCATTGGAATCGAGGAAAATTGAGTTGCTGACAGCCTCTGACGCCACTGGTCTCAATTCAAGTAGAGCACCTTGGCCCTGCAGTTGGGTCAAGCTAATACAAACGCTCTGCCCGAGCACTACGGCCCAACATTGGGATGTCTGACCGCCACTGCATTCTGGCGCGGTTCCTTGGTGAAGAAAAGCAGCGCCAGTACGGCCAGGAAGGTGGCGAGGAACCAGAGTACGGGAATGAATGCAGTTACCCAGAGCAGGCCGATGATGAGGTAGGCCAAGCGGCGTTGGGGCAGCGCAAAGAGGAAGAGCGCGGCCAGGCCGAACAAGAGGTAGCGGTCGTGGATGACCGGCAGCGTGAGGATGTAGAAGAGCCCGGCCTTGGCCAGGGCGCGGCGGTGGCTGGGATCGAACATCACCAGTATGGCAAAGAGCGCGTTGGCCAGGCCCACGTAGCGGTTGTCGAGCGTATCGAGCCACGCGGGCGCCGTCGCGCCGAACGCACGGTAGAGTTCTTGCACGAGCAGCAGCGGCTCGCCGCGGTCCAGCAGGTGTCCGCCGAGTGCCCAACGGAACGCCGTAAAGTCGGCGAGGGCGTACGGCACTGCGATCAGCCCAAGCAAGCCGAGCGACGTGAGCGCATAGAGACCCGCGTCGCGCGGGCCGCGCCAGCGCAGGTACCAGAAGAACGCCACTATCCCGGCAATGCCGAACTCCAGGCGCGTGGAAGCGGCCAGCGCCAGCAAGATGCCCACGAGCCAGGGCTTCTCCCACCGCGCCACCGCCAGCACGAAGAAGAGCAGGGCGACGGCGTGGCTTTGCGCATTATCGATGGTGGCGGTGAGCAGCCAGGGCTGCAAGTACCAGATCGCCGCGGCCACCAGCGCGATAAGCTGTCCCCTCTGGCGCAGCGACCGCACGCCTCCGCCAGCAGCATCACGAGTCTCTTCGCCAACCGCTTCTCCTAAGAAACGCTTTTGCGCTTGCAACGCCAGCACGTAGACGACGAGCGTGCTCAGCACATCCGCCGTATAGGTAGGAATCTTGATTGAGAGTATCTGCGGCCAGTCGAAGTGGTAGGCCGCGCGCCACAGCGGCGCCATGATGAGATGAAAGGTGGCCAATTGGTCCTGGGGCCAAGGCAAGTCTCCGGTCAGGTGGTAGTAGAGAAAGTGGATCTTCGTGAAAACCGTGCTGGCATAGAAATAGAAGTGCTCCACGTCGCCGCCCTCGTGGAGGAACTGCCGCATGCGCAGCGCCAGACCCGCCAGCAGAAGTATGACGAGCGCTCCGTGCGCGGAAAGGAGCTGCCACACCCGGCGCCAGCTTTCTTGGAGCAGATTCCCGCTTGCACGGGAAACGCGCAAGAACCTCGCGAGACGCAGCGGCGGCCAGCGGTCCAACGCCGGAGCGGTATCGAGCGCCCACAGTTGCAGGAGGAGTGTGCCTCCCACGATCGCGTATACCAGCAGGATGCGGGGCAGCGCAATATTCCAAAGCACATAGTGGACGTAATCGGAAAAGTAGAATAGCAGCAGGCCCGGTACGGCCAGCCACAGCGGCGCTAATGACCAGTTCAGGACGCTGCCGGCCGCCGGGCCTGTCGCTCCCATGCGCCGGAGCAGCCACCAGTAACCCCATTGCCAGCCGATAACGCCCACGGGCGCAATCACCGCCGCCAGCAGCCATGGCAGTGCAGCCTGCCACGGCCAGGCTCTATCCAAGAAAAGCACCGCAAGCAAGAGCCCGGTGAAGAGCCCGCGCAAGCCAAGGTAGCTTTCATTCAGTCCCAGCGAGAACCGGCGGGTACTCCCCGGCACGCGCACTTGCATGTGAGATTGACTCATGGGCGACCGGTCTCACTCTCGGAAAAGCGCTACGCAGGTTGGTTGCCAACAATCTTAGCAGAAGCTCGCCCTGCGATACCCTCTGTCGACGACCGGCGAACAAATTCGTTGAGATACGCCCTCATAGGCGGTGCGCGTGACTACTGAGTAGGCCTCTTACCGGATTGGGCGGTGAGGAAACTGCGGCAACACGGGCCGCGTCACCTGCGTGCCCGCTCTGCTGAGGCCGGTAGCAGAAACACTTCCAGTTTCTTACGAAGGATGCTATCGCCTGGGGCGCGGCACCGGGGGCAGTGGCAATGAAGCCGTGGGCGCAGCTCGTCGCTCCAATACAATCCAACCGATGCCGGCGCGCGCCTGCACCCGCTCCCAACCGGCTTGGAGCGCCAGGCGCTGGGCTTCCGACGCGGTATATGACGCGCCGATGGACGCTGCCGGTTCGCCGTTCTCGCAGAGTGCCAATCCGTCCACGAATGCCTGCGAGACCTTGAGCGCCGTCCACAGCCAGGGATGAAGATTGCGGCGCGTGTCAAATACGACGATCCTGCCCGACGGCCGGACGACGCGCCGCAGTTCTTCCAGGGCGGCTACCGGATCTTGCAAGTGGTGCAACGCCAGGGTGCTGACGACGAGGTCGAACGTGCCGTCTGCGAATGGCAATACTTCGCCGCGCGCCTGCGCAAAGTGCACGCGCTCCACACTGCGATGATTTGCGGCGTGCGCGACGGCGGTGACCGTCATCGGATGCGAGAGATCAACGCCTGTAACGTGCGCATTGGGCGCGACCTCCGCGAGTTCCAGCGGAAACCACCCCGGCCCGCACCCCACGTCGAGGATGCGCCACTGCACTGCACCGGCGGCAACGTAGCGGGCGAGGTACGCGCGTATCAGCCGCATGGGAGGTAGGCCCATGAAGCGGCTGTAGCGCGCGACCAGTTCCGGCGGCTCAATTGCCTCTTTGTGGGAGGTGCGCTGCACCGGCGGCTCGCCGGCCCACTGCCGCAACCGGCGCAGGAACATGACCGCGCCAACTGCCAGCAGGCCAACTGCCGCAATTCGCCGTAACATCACAAGCTTCGCTCCTCTTGCCCGCGGGGTGGCACGCAGGCTATTTATTCCAAACCACACCCACACCCGCTAGGCCAGCAATTCAATACAAGACTTTGCAATCAGGCGGCGCGCGCTCACACCATTGCTATGTTGCCGCTTCCTGCACGTTGAGCACACGCACGTGCGCCCGCGCTGCCCCGTCCTGGGCCGGTCCGGAAAGCGGACCGTTCACCACCAGCACGCCGACCCGATAGGAATCATCCTCTAAAGCGGCCACAAGTTGCTCGACCTGCGCTACGGCTACCGGCGAATCCGGGACCACACGCACAACCACAGAGCGAGCGCCGCGCTGCAGCGTGAGGGCCGTGGCTTCTTCATCTTGCTCATCTTCCATGCGCACGGTATACCCCCGTCGCCGCAGGCCGCGGACCGCGGTCTCCACCAGCGAGGCGCGCAGCGAGACCTGGGGAGTCTGGGCAACCGCGGTCAGCGCCTTCAGGATATCCTGGTGAATCCAGCCCTCCTGCGGCGTCGGGCCGATGTGCGCCGGTGGTTTATCCAAAAACTGTTCCGCCCGAGCATTCGCCCCGCAAAAGCACATGAGGGCAAACGCGATCGGTATACCCACGACACTTCCCACCGAGGTGAAGAAGGCCAGCCACAGCCAGAGGCCCTTCACGCGCATGCCGTTAGCCACGTACCAACCGCCGGTGAGCAGAAACGCCCACCACTGCCACTGGGTCGGCACGAGCGGCGTCTGATTACTCTCAGCGCACCAGCGGCGGTAGGCATCGCCCCGAAACGACGCGGCGCAGTAGGAGCCAAAGAACGACCAAAGCAAGAGCCCGCCGAACAGCGCGGGAGCTACAACCGCCGGGAATGCCAATTGGCGGAGTAGATACAGTCCGTTGAAGAGCGCAAGCACTACCACGATAGCTTGGGGCACGAGCAGCACGCGCCCCTTTTGAGTCATGCCTTGCCGCAAGTACCAGAACCCGCCCAAGGCAAACGCCGGCCAACTCCAACCGTTGGGCGAAAGCGTCGGCCAGGCAGGATATTCAACCGTGGATGAGAGCGCCACGCGCTACGCCTTTGTTCTTGATACGTGCGCACGTATACTTGGCAAGGCAATCTTGAACCTTGCGGGCCCTTGTCTGTGCGAGAGCGGAAGCCGCGATTCCCGGCATAGACTCGCAATCTAGGCTGAAGCTTGTGATAAAGGTAACATCAAAAGCGCCAGGACGTGCACCTGTCAATAGTTCGGTGTGCCGTGTGCATATGTGTGGGAAAAAGAGTACGTCTTCCCGCTAGCGCCTATTGTGTAGGGCGACCCCAAGCCTGTCAACTTCCTGCGTATTGTGGTATGCCACATTTGGGAAAATCCAATTAACCGTTACGCTACATAGCGTTTGGCTGCAACCGGCTGTGGTGCTTCACAGGCAACAATTCTTATCAATCTCTTAGGAAACTTCGTGAGGTTGAATTGGGTCGAGAGGCACTTTTCCCTGCAATGGCGCGCATCAATCGGATTTGCAGAAGCTTGACAGCAGCCGCCATTATTAGATATCCTGTATTCGCATGTGAAAAAGCACACAAAGTAAGCGTACGAGTAATCTTGAGTAAGCGATAGTTCACCAGCATTGTGGATGCGTTTGCGTACCGCGTCCGTGTGCAGCATGTACTTGGCCTAGTTGGTGCTATCGTTGGATTTCCGTTGGAGGTTAATATGGAGGCAACAGTTCAAGTTCTCACCTGTGCACGCTGTGAGACCGACATTACCGGCCAGCGTGACGGCAAGTCCAAGCGAGCCGGCCTGTGTGCCCGCTGCGGCCGCGCCGAGCGGCTTTCCACGTATTTCAAGCGCTACTACCAACGCAACAAAGATAAGATTCTGGAAAAGAATCGCCGGTGGGCGCGGGAGAATAAGGAGCGCGTGGCAGAGCTGCGCCGCATCCGCCTTAGCAAGCAACCCAAGAAGCCCAAGGAACCGAAGTTCTGCGTAGATTGTGGCACCCTCGTCCAGCGTGCGCTGCGCTGCCGAAAGTGCTACGTCCGCAACAAGTACCATACCGATGCCGAATACCGCCGCAAGCGCCTCGTCACGACCAAGCGCTGGGCCCAGAAGAAGCGTGAAGAAGCGCGGCTGCACAAAATGGTCGATTCTGCACAGAGTGCGGCAAAGCAGCCGGTAGGACGCTAGCAGCGCGTACCTGAACCTGACTATATTCGCTCTTCCGAATGAGCGCATGAAATCTAAGAAGCCGCGGGCATTGAGCTCGCGGCTTCTCTCGTTTCACAGGCACCTAGCCCACGCCGGCGCTACCGGAGCTACCGGAGCTACCGGAGCTACCGACACGCAGCTTGATCCGCACTGCCACCTCAGCGCGCGCGGCTCTTTCCTTCACGCCCACTTGCCGCCCGGCGACCTTCGCTGGTGTTGCCACGCCGCCCACGAGCACTACTGGGCCCTTCTCTCCTTAAGCAAATGAGAGGACCGTGCCAATACGATCCTCTCACTATTTTGCAAGATTGACCCGCTGTCCGGGCCTTTAGGTTTGGGGGCGGTCCCGACCGGATTCGAACCGGCGATCTCAGCCTTGACAGGGCCGTGTGTTGGGCCAACTACACCACGGGACCAAAGCGTTCTCAATCACGCGGAGAACTATCGCGGTGGGCCGGGGAGGATTCGAACCTCCGTAGCCATTACGGCGCCAGATTTACAGTCTGGTGGTTTTGACCGCTCGCCCACCGACCCATAAATCAGGCAGCAAGCTGGTATACGCTTCCTCACAGTTAAGTATAGCAGCCAAGCGGCCCCTTTGTCACCCTTTTGCGCGCCCGTTTCGCTGTCCTAGGGGCGCTTAGAATGAGCCTGCTCCCGGCAACTAAACCCAGCCTCACGGACACCGGCAGCGGCACGACTTTACGGAGAAGCTGGCACTCGCTCTTCCTCTTTCCGCTCCGCATCTTCCCTCTCCCAAGCCTGGGAGAGGGAGGGGGTGAGGGTTGATCCCTCCATGCCGATTTCAAATCGCCACCGCGGCGGCATCCCGGCATACACCTACCCTTCCTCTTCCTTCGTTCGGTTGACCAAATAGATCCCGGCCGCCACCAGCACGGCGCCCGCAATCAACTCGAGGCCGAGCGGTTCGTCTAACAGCAGCCTGCTCAGCACCACGCCAAAGAGCGGGGTGGCAAAGAAGAGCACCACCAGGCGACTCGCTTTGTAGAACTGCAGCACCGATGTCCAAGCCACGAAGCAGAAACCTGCCACCACCAGCCCCTGATAGAGAATCGCCGCGACGCTGGAGAGCGATACTTGATACTCCCAGCCCTGCTCGAAGATCAGGCTCAGGAGGAAGAAGCAGGGCAGGCTAAAGAGCATGGACCAGATCAAGAGGCGGTAGGGGTGGATGCTCTGCACCAGCCGCTTGGTGGCGACGACACGCAATCCCAGGAGGGCGCCGCTTGCCAGCACAATTGCGTCGCCGAGCAGGTACTCACGTGAAGCCAGATTCATGCTCTCCATAAACGTAAACGTCACCCCGCCGAAGGCAAGCAGGATGCCCAGTGACTTGGGCACGGTCAGCCGGTCGCCCTGCAACATGAAGTGCGCGAAGAGGGTGGTAAAGAGCGGATAGGTGCTGTTGAGCACGATTGAGCGGGAGGAGGTCGTGTAGTGCGTGCCGACGTTGAGGGCAATGATTTGGAGCAGGAAGATCAGCGAAAGCCAAATGAGCGGCACGAGTTCGCCGGGTTCCAGCCTGATCCGTACCCGCTGGTAAAGGGCCCAGCCGGTTACGGCCGCCAGTCCGATGATGAAACGGAATCCCGCCAGCGCTAACGGCGGAATATCCTGCAGGCCAATCTTGATGGCAACGGAATTGCCGCCCCACAGCAACGCGAGGAGCAGGACAAGCGCGACGATGCTGGCATCGGGGTTGCGATTCGCTACTTGGGAGGATCCCATAGTGGCGGTCTAGCGATTGAGACCGAAGCGGGAACAGCGAGAGCAGCGCCGCTCTCCCGTACCGTACAGAACCACGAACACGCGCTTTACCACGGTGCTTTCTAAGGTGCCGTCGCCCCCGGCAGAGCGGCACCCATGCTGTTGCCAACTAAAGAAGCAGCGCCTCGCAACGAACCCGGCGAATGCGCTGCTTTACTCGGTAGTGTCAGTGTTTTAGGAGCCGACGGCCGGATTCGAACCGGCGGCCTATGGTTTACGAAACCATTGCTCTACCACTGAGCTACGTCGGCCGGAAGATTTCACTCCAATTGTAGCATACGCGCACGGCAGTCCCAGACTGAGCGCCGGGTTCTCCGGTAGCGCAGGTTTGCAACCTGCGCCGACCGGCAGCCCTAGAAGTGGTCCGTTCAATAGTTCGCCGCGCCCCAGTGACACCTACGCACACTGAATTGACTTTGTCGAAGGCTCTACGGGGCATCAGCGGGAAGCGGCTCCTTCTCACGCCTCGATTGCGGCGCTCCACCAAGCTCGACGTCGGGGAGCAGCAATGCGGCGAGAAAGCTGAAGAGCATCAACGCCGTGGCGAATGAGTAGACCCGCCTAATGGCGTCGGTGATGCCTGAATTGAGCGCGTTCGTTAGTGCGGCAATGACCGCGGCTGCCTGGCTGCGCAATTCAGCTTGGCTTTGGGCAACCGCCAGTGTTGTTGCCTCGCGTATCAGGGTCTGCTCGTGAGACTGCATCCGTTCTCGAATCGCATTGAGGAGTTCGTTGCGGGCGGCGTCAGCAGTTGGTGGGTCTTGCAGCAGGGCTTTCACCTCTGCCGGAATGAGGGGATTCTGCAGCGCTACTGCGCGGGCGGCAGCGTTACCTGCGAGCGCGGCCTCGATCTGGCCAAGAGTTGAGACCAACTGTAGCCGCACCTGATCGCGGACGCTATTCGGCTGCAGGCGAGCCGCAAACTCCGGGCGCACTGTCGGGTCTTCCAGCAAGGCCTTGCGCGCAGCTTCGTCCCCATTCAATGCTGCCGCAACCTGTTGCTCGAGCGCTGCAAAACGCGCCTGTACTTCACTGGCCAGGTTGCCGACGTTGCCGACCTCGTCCGGGCTCAGCGCCGTAACTTGCGCGCGCATTGCCGCCGGTACCTGGGTGGCGGTAGTCGCGGTAACCGTTGCGGCGAGCACGGCGCCCATGAGCGCAATTGACGCCGTGGACCCTACCTGGCGCATGAACTGCAGCGTGCTGGTGGCGGTGCCGAGACGGTTGCGCGGCACGGCATTCTGCACGGCCAGGGTATAGAGCGGCAGCGACGGGCCCAGGCACACACCGATCACGATCATGAGCGGGATCACCTGCCATAGGGGCGTATCCACGCGCAGATTGAGGGCGAAGGCGGCGAAGCCGACGATACCGATACAAAGCGAGGTGATGAGCGGGAGCTTGTAACGTCCGGTGCGGCTGGCAATCTGGCCCCCGGTAATGCTGCCCACCACGACACCCATCACCAGCGGCGTGATGGAAAGGCCGGAATTCGTTGCCGAAAAGCCCTTCACGTGCACGAGATAGAGCGGCAGAAAGACTACGGAGCCAAGAAACGCGCCGCCAAAGAAGAAGCTGCCTGCCACCGCCCAACGAAAGACCTTGGTTTGAAAGAGGTTGAGTTGAACCAGCGGCTCGGCGCTGCGCCGCTGCCACCACACAAAAAGAAGTAGGGCTGCGACCGCGAAAGCGGCCAAGCCAAGCACCTGCACCGAAAGCCAGGGATAGTTCGTGCCGCCTAAGGACAGCGCGACCACCAGCGGCATGACCCACAGCGCGAGCAGACTCATACCCGGCAGGTCGAAGCGACCGCGCTGCTCGGGCCGGAGTTGCGGCATGAAACCCACGATGAAGATGACGGCGACCACACCCACGGGCACGTTGATGTAAAAGATCCAGCGCCAGGAGAGGAGGTCGGTCAGCAGACCGCCGAGCCACGGCCCGGCCACACTGGAGATGCCGAACACGGCGCCCATCATGCCCTGCCGCTTGCCCCGCTCGCGGGAGGGAAAGAGCAGGGCAATCAGCGTGACCGTCAAGGCTAAGATGCCGCCGCCGCCAAGGCCCTGCAGGAAACGAAACGCGATCAGCGCCTCGATCCCCGGCGCCAGGCCGGAGAGCACAGAGCCGGCCAGAAAGATACTCACCGCGGCCAACAGCACCCACTTGGCAGCGAACAATTCGATGAGACGCCCAAAGAGCGGCAGCCCCAGCACCGACGCGAGGAGGTACGACGTAACCACCCAGGCGTAATAGTCCAAGCCGCCGAGTTCCTGCGTAATGCGCGGCAAGGCCGTGGTGACAATGGTTTGATCCAGCGCCGCCAAGAAGAGCGCCAAACTAATGCCGATAAAACTTAGCCGCTGCTCGCGGGTCACAACACACCAACCTCAGGGACTCTAATGGCTTTCGCGGCCACGCCTAGATAGACTGTCGTCAAGCTACTCCTTTCAGTCTACCCATGGCCCGCTGCCTTTGATAGCAAGATGTGCGCTCATTGTGGCATCCTGACGACAGTGAAATCGTACACACCCTACTCTTCTTCACCGTATACTGCCCGCAGACTTGGTAGCTTGGTGACAAGCTGAATGGCTGTCGACTGTCCATGGGTTCTGCCGGAGTGTCCTACGATTCATGCAACGTGAGGAGCCTGCCTATCATGACCGACTGGCGTGACGAATTTCCGGGATTGTGCGGACGGGTCTATCTCAATACGGCGGCGGGGTCGTGCCTGGGGCGGACGGTCGCTGCCGCGCTGCAGCAGTACACCGAGGAAAAGCTGCAGGGCGCGATCACGCCCACGGAAATGCAGGAAGTCGAAGCCGACTGCCGCCAGCGGGTCGCTGCGTTCATTGGGTGCAGCGCGCCGGAAATCGCCCTGCTGTCGAGCACCACCGAATGCGTGAACGCCATTCTCTACGGCCTGCCTTGGGCAGCGGGCGACAACCTGGTCGTTACCGACCTGGAGTTTCCCAGTTCCATCATCGCGTGCCTCCACCTGGGCCGGCGCCTTGGCGTAGAGGTACGGTTGGTGCGCCACACCGGCGGCGTGGTGACCCCGGCGGCCCTTGCCGCGCACGTGGACGACCGCACCCGGCTTGTCGTCATCAGCCACGTCAGCTATCGCTCCGGCTACCGGGCAGACCTGGAGGCCGCGGCGGACTGCGCTCACGATCACGGCGCGTTGCTGCTCGTTGACGCCTCGCAGTCGGTGGGCGCGGTGCCGCTGGCGGTCGGTTCTGTCGATTTTATCGCCGCCTGCACCCGCAAATGGCTGCTCGCGACTCACGGGCTGGCCTTTCTGTACTGCCGCCAAGACCGTATCGACGCGGTGCAGCCGTTTTATGCCGGCTGGCGCGGCGCCGCGGCACCACCAACCGTCGTCGATACCCTCGATTATGCGTTCCACGACGACGCGCGCCGGTTCGAGACCGGACTTCTCGACTACACCGCGGTCTATACGCTCCACGCCGCGCTGGGATTCTTGCGGCAGGTGGGGATGCCGTACATTACGGAGCGCGTGCTCGAGCTTTCCGGCCGGGTTCACGGCGGTCTGACAGGGCTGGGGATCACACCGCTGACACCGCGCGACCCACGGCAGCGCGCAGGCATCGTGTCCTTTGAAACGCCGCACTACCAGCGGCTGGGAGACGCGCTGCAAGCTGCCGGCGTTCAGGTCTGGTACAAAGAGGGGCGCGTGCGCATCTCGCCGCATTTCTACAATACGCCCGCAGACGTGGAGGCCTGTGAAACGGCGCTGGCGGAAGCGCTTGCCGGTGTAGGCGTGTAAACGGCCAGTCTCCCTCAATTGGACGAAAGAGAAGAGGGCAACCACAAGGGTTGCCCCTACGGTGGCTGGGCGTAGAATTGCGGCCGACGCTAGTGGAATTTAGCGGCAAGTGTAGTCTCGCGGCTCACTCACCTGCTAGATTGACCGGACAGTCCTGCTCCCTACTACACCGAACTCGAGCCCACGCGTTTGTCATCCTTAACCATCCGGCCAACACTGCGGCGGCAATAGTCTCGCAATCTCACGCCAACCTTGGTAGGTTAATGTTGAGCGCAGGCGCGATGTGCGTCCGGGACCGGTCGGAAGAAAGTCCCTTGGAGGCAACGGTCGCACGCGCATCGGCATTGAGCTTGGGAGTTACTCTTAGCAATCACTCCGAAGTGTCGGGCTGCCCCTGCGTACGCCTCCTGCATTGGCGCACTAAACCCGAATCTCACACTGCCGCACCTTTCCGTTACGGTTGGAGAGAGCGATCACAACGACAGCAAACGTCAAGCCGTCCACGAAACGTCCGGGGATAGCGCGGCACGACACCGTGCACGCGGCCGCGCGCAAGGCTCTGCGCTTGCATTTCAACCGCGTGTTGCGGCATGAAGCCGGCGCCATTGCTGGCAGCGACAGCTTAGAACTGCACGATATGCGGGTTGCCGTGCGCCGGCTGCGTGCGGCAGTACTGTTGTTTCGCCCCTATCTCCCCAAGCAGCACGCCGCCTACCTGCGCAAAGACCTGCGCCGCCTCGGACGCGCCCTTGGACCCGCACGGGATTGTGACGTCATGCTTGAGAACCTGGCCGCCTACCGCGCCACTCTGCCGGCGGACGGGCAGGCTGCGTTGAACCCACTCGCGCAGCGCTGGCAGAAGCGGCGCGCCCGCGCCCGCAAAGCGATGCTGAAGTACCTGGAAAGCAAACGGTACCAAGTGCTAAAGCAAAGAGTAGGCACACTCCTTGCCAGTGAATCTCCGCTTGAATCCCCTTCCGCCGGCAGTAACGGCCAAACGGCGCCGTTCTCTCCCAAGGGTGAATCGCGCGTTGCCACCGAGACGCCGCGCCTCATCTGCAAACGCTATGAAAAGCTGCTCAGGTACGGTCCTTCGCTCCACGGCGCGTCGATAGAGACGTTGCACGCGGTGCGCATCGATTGTAAGCGTCTGCGCTACGCTATGGAATTCCTCCGCGAGGCCCTTGCTCCGCAAGCGAAAGCCACAATCGAGGAGATCAAGCGCGCCCAAGATCATCTTGGCGAACTGAACGATGCGTACGTGGCCGGTGTCGACCTGCGCAAGCTTCTGGAAAAGTGGCAGCGCAGCGAGGCTGAAGCGCGTCATCCCGCCGCGGCCCAGGAAGCGTTGGGCGGATACCTCGCCTATTGCGACGAGCGCGTACGGACATACGCGCATACGTTTCCGGTTATCTGGGAACGTCTCACCGGGGTCGAGTTCCGTCAGCGCTTGCAAGAGATTGTGTCGTCTTCGGCGTAGCGTCCCGCGCGCAGCCATCGCCGCAACTTGACGAGGAGGAAGCATGACCGGAGAACGCGTGGCCGTCATCGACATCGGCTCCAACTCAGCGCGTTTGGCGCTCTTGGAGGTCTATGCGGACCGTGCGTTCAAGCTCGTGGACGAACTGCGTGAGACGCTGCGGCTGGGGGAACAGCTCGATGAGGACGGCTACCTCACTGCCGAGGCCACCGCGCGCACGTTGGAGATTTCCCGCGTACTCGCACGCTTCTGCACCGCGCATCGCGTCACGCACGTTATCGGCGTTGCCACGAGCGCCCTGCGGCGGGCCCGTAACGGACCGGAAATCGTCGACCGCATTAGAGCCGAGACCGGTCTGCGCATCAGCATCATATCCGGTGATGAGGAAGCCTATTACGACTACATCGCAGCGGCCAACAGCGCCGCAGCCTCAAACGGCCTCGTCGTAGACATTGGGGGTGGCAGCGTGCAGATCGTGCGCACGCACGCAGGCGCCGCCACACACATGACGAGCGTGCCGCTGGGCGCAATCACGCTTACCAGCGCGTTCCTCGACCGGGATAAGCCCACCAACAAACAGTTGCGCACGCTCGAGGACCACATCAAGACCAATCTCCAGGCCCTCCCTTGGCTCAACGGGCACGACGACGTTGCCGCGCCCTTGCGCTCCGGCAAGCAGGCCGCCAAGCGCAAGCCGCGCGAAAACGCCGCGCGTAAGCCGCGCGAAAACGCCGCGCGCAGGCCGCGCAAAGACGCCACCCTCTTACACAAAGGCAAGCCGGTCATGATCGGCATTGGCGGCACCGCGCGCAATCTGGCCAAAATCTACCGCCGGCGGACGGGCTACCCGCTCGACCTCCTCCACGGCATGATCCTACCGATTGCCGCCGTTGAAGACATCTACGCCATGCTCCGGAAGCTCAGCCTCGAGGAACGGCGTAAAGTCCCCGGACTTTCCACCAAGCGGGCCGACATCATTGTCGCGGGAGCGGCGGTCGTGTGCAGCCTCGCGCAGACGGCTGGCGCCACTGCGCTCGCCATCAGCGGGAGAGGCCTGCGCGAGGGCTTGTTTCTGAATCACGTGCTCGGTGGCGGCTTGATAGAACCGCGCGTGCCGGACCCGGCGCTCTTTGCCGCCACCAACCTCATGCGTTACTACAGTGTGGACGAAACCCACGCGAATCATGTATCCGATCTGGCGCTGGCGCTCTTTGACCAGCTCGCGCCAGTCCACGGCTTGCGTGCCGATTTGCGCAGGCTGCTGCACATTGCGGCGCTCCTCCACGACGTGGGCATTGCCGTGAACTACTATAACCACGACGAACACGGCTTCTATCTGCTCACGCGTACGGGCATCGACGGTCTCTCTCACCGCGAGTTGCTCATAGTTGCCTGTCTGGTGGCCGTGCATAACGGCAATGTCGGGCCATTGAAACGCTGGCCGGAGTATCGCTCGCTCCTGAAGAAGCAAGACGTGGACGCCGTGACCAAGCTAGGCGGAATCCTTCAACTCAGCGAGGCGCTCGACCGCAGCGAATCGAGCTTAGTAGAGGCCATCACGTGCGTGGTGTCAGACAATCGCCGCGAAGTGTCCCTGCAACTTGCGGCAGACCCCGACGCCGTGTGCGAAATTCGCGAAACTAAGGCGATGCTCACTGACATAGCAGCCGCATTTGGTGTAAACTTTAATCTTGACTACACGCATGACCGCTTGAAACGGGCAGGTTCCGAGGTCGTACCGTAGTCAGACTTGAGGCTTCCTTCAAGGATTCAGCTCCGCCTGAAGCCCGTCCCTCAGCCAGCAACCCCCGCGTTCCGTACAGCAATTCTTAATAGGGAGAGATTACAAGTGGCATTGAAAAAAATCCGCGGCTTAGGCATGAACAAGAAGTACCCCGGCCGCCTGATCGTTGTGGAGGGCTGCGACGGCTCCGGCAAGAGTACGCAACTCCACCTCCTGCGCGTCTGGTTGCAGTCGCAGGGGTACCCGGTAGTGTTTACCGAGTGGAACTCCTCGGCCATCGTGAAGCAGGCGACACGGCGGGCGAAGCGCAAAGAACTGCTCACGCCCACCACATTTAGCCTCATTCACGCGTGCGACTTTGCCGATCGCTACGAAAAGGTCATTCTGCCGCCGCTGCATGCCGGCTGCATCGTGCTGGCCGACCGCTACGTCTACACCGCCTATGCGCGGGACGTCGCGCGCGGCTGCGATCTGCCTTGGGTGCGCAACACCTACCGCTTTGCCGTGCAGCCGACCATAGCGTTCTATTTTCACGCGCCGTTGGAAGTCTCAATCTCCCGCATTCTCTTCGGCCGCCCATCCTTGAAGTACTACGAAGCCGGTATGGACGTGGGCCTCTCCCTCGATCCGGTGGAGAGCTTCAAGCTGTTCCAGGGCAGAATCAAAGACCAGTACGATAAGATGGCGCGCAGTGAGCAGTTTGTCACTATTGACGCAACGCGCTCTATCCATGAAACCTGGGGAGAGGTGCACAAGGTGGTGCAAGAGAAGTTGGCGGACTATGAGCCGCCGGCCGGCAAGATCTAACCCGCCGCAGCCGCGGGCCCGCGCTCGCGCATTCCACGCGGCGCAAGCTTGGCTCGGCTTGCGAACTCAGAACAACACGCATGACAACCAGCAATAAGGGGATGAGCAAATTTCCAGCATAATTCCGACCCATGCACGCTTCTACGGCTGCGGTCTGCCGCACCTCGAGGACCTGGACCTTGCCGGTCCGCTGATCGTGATCGAAGGATCAGATTGTTCCGGGCGCTCGACCCAAGCGCAATTGCTCAAGGAGTCGCTGGAGTCAGCGGGACACGCCGTGCTTGAGATGGGCATCCGGCGGTCAGACTTGCTTGGGAAGGCCATATCCTCGGCGAAGCGAGGCAACCTGCTGGGCAAGACGACTCTGAGCTTGCTCTATGCTACCGATCTGGCCGATCAGTTGGAGAACCGCATCGTGCCGGCGATGCAGGCCGGTTTCGTGGTGCTCGCCGATCGCTATATCTACACGTTGATGGCCCGGGACTTGGCGCGCGGGGCCGACCTGAAGTGGCTCAAGAGTCTGTTCGGCATAGCGCTGGAACCGGACTTGATCATATTTCTCGACGCGGAGCCGGAGGTGCTCTTCTACCGCACGCTGGCAAAGTATGGAGAGCTCAACTATTGGGAGTCCGGCATGGACTTGCCGATGGGCAGCAGCATGTTCGAGAGTTTCCTCAAGTACCAAGCGTCGCTGCGGAAGAACTTTCACAGGCTCGGAGACGAATACGGCTTTAAGATGATAGACGCGACGCCCAGCCCAAAGAAAATTCACAAGAAAATCAGCGCGGTGGTTTCCGATTACCTGGCTCAATTGGAACAGAATGCGCCCAGTGTGCAGCCAGGCACAGGGCAGATAGCCCAGGCCATCAGTCGTCCGGTTCGCGTAGAAGAAGACTAACCTTCTCCTCGATTTGGTCCCGGATGCCGCGCACCACGGACAGTGGCTGGCCACTGGGATTGGAAATCTCCCAGTCCTCAACCGGCGTCAGCGCGACCGGGCACGAATCGTCGAGGGCGCAGCCCATCGTTATGACTCTATCCGCCCACGCTGCCAGCGCCGGCGTTAGCAGTTTGGGCCGGTGCGACGCCAGACTGATCCCGCGTTCGGCCATTGCCTGCACGGCCACAGGATTTACGTGCGCGCCCGGCTCCATGCCCGCAGATTGCGCCTCCGCCCTGCCGTCGGCGAGATGCCGGAGAAAGGCCTCGGCCATTTGACTGCGCCCGGCATTGTGCACACAGACGAACAACACCCGTCTCATATCAAGCGTCTCCTACGAGGCGGTGTGCCGCGTCCGGTACCGCCAACCGGCTGACCCCAAGCTTCCGCCGCATCTTGACCGCTCGCGCCGCGCGGAATACCCAATGGCCAGACACCCAACGCCCTCTTTCTCGCTAGAATTCCGGTTCTTTCGAGAGGTTGAGGTCCTGCATCTTGCCGGTCACCAGATAGATGACGCGCTCGGCGATATTCGTCGCGCGGTCTGCCGTGCGCTCCAAGTCATGCGTGACCCAGAGCAAGTACGTCGCGCGTTGAATGCTCCGCGGGTCTTTGATCATAAACAAGAGCAACTCGTTATAGATTTGCTCGTGCAGGGCATCCACCTCATCATCGGCTGCGCACACCTGCTCTGCGAGGTCTACGTCACGGGTGACAAGCGCATCGATGCTGCGATGGAGCATGCTGATGGACATTTCCGCCATGCGCGGGATGTCGATGAGCGGTTTGAGCGGCGGCTCGTCACCCATCATGAGACTGATCTTGCCGATGCCTTCCGCGTAGTCACCCATGCGCTCCAATTCGACCGCGATGTGCAGCAAGGCGATCACCCAGCGCAGGTCTCGGGCCGCGGGCTGCTGGGTAGCCAGCAAGTCTACGCAGCTTTCTTCGATGGCAAAGCGTTTCTCATCGATGACATCGTCAAACGCGACAACCGCGCGGGAAGCCTCCAGATCGCGTTCCCGCAAGGCGTCTATCGCATGGGCGATGGCCTTCTCCACCATGCTCGCCAGCGCCAGGATGTCATCTTGGATCTCAACCAGTCGATTCTCGATGTTGGTGCGTATCATGGCACTGTCCCTTTCTACCACTGCCCGGCAACTCCGGCGAACGCCCAATTTGCCCGATTGCGCGCCCAGGATCTCACATCATTGCCTGTCTGCGGCGAAGACATTGCTTACTAGCACGAATGTACCAGGAACCATGCGCTGCAACCACTGTCCCGCCTGCGGACAACCGGCTCGCGCTTGCTCGTAATCCAGATCGTACCCGATCCTATCCTACACCCTTGACATGCTATTGACTACCTGTGTTGGCGCATATTCCTTTGACAAGCTTTGTAAACCCGTATTCCTGCCTCCGTCGCTCCCTTTACACGGCCTAGCCTCAACCACAGCCGCTTCACCGCGGTCAACGTCGGCTATCTCCGGGTAGCCAGCCCCTACGCGCCGATAGGTGGTCTTGTTACACTTCGATCCGCGTGGATTGGCGGCGCCGCGCCTGCCGCCAGCTATAAATTGCCCGTAATGTACTCGATCTGCTCAACGCGGTCCGAAGTCTCACGCACGGCGACCGCATTGCATCCCGGGCAGCGCCAATAGTGCGTTTCGCGCAGAATGATGGCGGGGTGAGCGCTGATACAATCGGTGACCCGGTCCTTCGTGAGTTGCACTTCCATCTCGCAATGGGGACACAGCCAGTGCCGTTCGTCTTCGGGTAGAATCTCCCTGAGAAGTTCATCGTCAATTTGCCGACGCTCCGCGAGCGCTCCCTTTGCCATGGGCTATGCTTCCGTTCCTTACTTCCGTGCACCACCCGTGCACACAACTTTGTGTTAATCTCTCACTGTCTAGCGTAGAGGGGCCGCATGTACAGCACGTTAGCGCTGCGTAAACAGGCTATGAATTTGCCCTACGGTGGACGAGACACACAAATCCGGCCGTCTCTTAGCAAACGTCGCGTGGGGAACTAGGCGCGCGGCCGCTGGGCATCTGCCTGCTACCAGGAGCAATCATGCAGGGGAGATGGAGTGCGCGAGGCCTGCGCTGCGTGCTTAAGGTCAGGCAGAAACGGAGGCGCCCTCCGCGGCCCGGGCGGCGCGCCTAATTGGCCGCAGTTTCGCCCTCTGCGGGCAAGACCACCGTAAACGTCGCACCCTGCCCCTCGGCGCTCTCCGCGTGTAACTCGCCGCCGTGCGCTTGCACGATGTGCTTGGCGATGGCCAGCCCGAGGCCGAAACCCTCGCTGTGACGCGAGCGGTCAACTTTATAGAATCGTTCGAAAATGTGGGGCAGATGCTTGCGGGGAATGCCAACCCCCGTATCTGCCACGCGTACACAGACCATGCCGTTCTCTCGCTGGGCCGAGAGGGAGATGCGGCCGTCTTTCGGGGTGAATCTGAAAGCGTTGTTCAGCAAGTTGCCAAATACCTGACGCATTTTGTTCTCATCGCCCCGCACACACGGCAAATGTTCGGCGAGCGCGAGTTCGAGTGTTATCTCTTGCTTCTCCGCCAGCGGTTCATTCTCTTCATGCATTTCGGTTAAGAATGGGTGCAAGTCGAGGGGCTGGAGCTGGAGGCTGGACTGCTCGCTCTCAATTCTTGAGAGCTCCATCAACTCATTCACCATGGCGGCCATCCGGTCCACTTCACTATTGATGCGGCGCAGGAAGTCCTTGGCGCGCTTCTTGTCTTTGAGCGCACCGCTCGATAGCGACTCGGCCAGTGTCTTGACGGCCGCCAGCGGGCCCCGCAACTCATGCGAGACGTTGCTCACGAATTCTTTTCTGGTCGTCTCTACTTGCCTGATGCGCGTCAAATCGTGCATCGTGAGCAGAATGCTCGCATCGCCGTGCTCGGCCAAGGGTGTGGTGATGACACTCAAGTAGCGGCGCCACTGCGGGATTTCCACCTCCCCGTGCTGCACTTCTTGCCGCTCTGTGCAGCGCGCAACCAGTTGCAGGAGATTGTGATCGCGGATGATTTCCGTAAAGCGGCGGTCCAGCACGTCGCCGCCCGCGATGTCGAGTATTTGTTCCGCGGCGTGATTTACGAGCACAATTGTGCCATTGCCATCGATCACGACGACACCGTCAGCCATCGTATTCAGCACCGCCGCCAGCTTCCCTTGCTCAAGTGAATGATCGCGCACGAGGTCGCGCAGCGACACGGCCATACGATTGAAGGCTTGCGCCAGCTCCTGGGTTTCGTCGTTGCCCTGAGCCTGCACCCGGTAGTCCAATTCACCGGCCGCCAATTGCCGGGCGCCTTCCGTGAGCGCGACGATAGAACGAGAGGTGCGCGCCGCGACTCCATACCCAACCAGCACCGCGAGCGCCACGCCGGCCAGGCCAACCATGCCGATACCGATGAAGACGGGAATGATGCTCTCTTGCACCTGCGCCGCAGGCGCCGCAACCCGCGCCACTCCCAGGACGGTGTCCCGGGCGATCAGGGGCACCGCCACGTGGATGAATTCCTCGTTTGTGGCGCTGCTGCGCCGTGTGTTGACGCCTACGCCGGCGTTTAGCGCGCGCTCCACCTCCGGTTGGACGGCCTGATTCGCCATCTCGTCCGGGACTTGCGCACTATCGGCGAGCACAGTGCCGCCAGGCGCAATCAGGGTTACGCGGGCGCCGATGGTGGTACTGATTCGCGCAACCGCCGCGTGCAGCGCGCCGGGGTCCGCTTGCTCGGCGAAATAGGGTGCGGTCGCTTCGGCAACCAGCCGCGCTTCGTGTTCCAGCCGCGTTTCGAGGCTCGCTTGGTTCGTGCTACGGATGTACGTGACGAGATAGAAACTTGCCACACCCAGCGTGAGAAGAAGCAGAGTGGTGTAGACAAGCGTCATGCGCCATTGCAGTGTGCGCGGAACTCTCATCACTCAAACCGATAGCCAACACCGCGCACGGTCACGATGCGGGTTGGCTCACTAGGGTCTGCCTCGATCTTTTCCCGCAGCCGCCGCACGTGGACGTCTACGGTGCGGTTGTCGCCGACCCAGTCGAATCCCCAAATACGCTCCAAGATCTGGTCGCGGGTGAAAACGCGGCTGCGGCCGGACATGAGCAGCGCGAGCAGGCTGAACTCCTTGGGCTTGAGCGCAAGCGTCCGGTCTCCCAGTTTGGCCGTGTGACTCGAGAGATTGACCTGGAGGTCGCCGGCATTCAGCACCGTTGCCGGAGCGGAGTTTGGGAGCCCATCGCTGCCCGGCCGCGTGCGGCGGCGTACCGCCCGCATGCGGGCCAGCAACTCGCGCGTGCTGAAGGGCTTGACAACGTAATCATCCGCGCCTAATTCGAGGCCGACCACACGGTCCACCTCCTCGCCTTTGGCCGTGAGCATAATGATGGGCGCGGCGGTCTCTTGACGTATGATGCGGCAGACTTCCAGCCCATCCAGCACCGGCAACATGATGTCGAGGATGATAAGGTCCGGCGTGACCTCCCGCGCGAGATCCAGCCCCGCCTCGCCGTCCGCCGCGCTATGGACCTTATAGCCATCCTGCTCCAGGCTAAAGCGCAGCGCCTCCTGCAAATTGTCGTCGTCCTCGATGATCAGTACTTTGTCTTTTGGCAATTGCTGCTCCTCGCCAGTCGCTTGCGCTCACCTCAGGCTGCCGCCCCTTCCGCACGCACAGGCGTGCGAGACGCTTCGATCCCTATTATGTCACACGTTTGCGGTGCTGAGCAGCCGGTTTGCGGGCATCTACTCTATACGTCCCCTCGCTAAGCGTAAGCCGGCAGCCGACGAAAGGCGCTGGCACGGCGCGCTGCGCCGCTGCCATTCGACGGCGGCTCTTGGCGGATGGAAAGAGCAGCACGGCTCACGGCTCGCGCAATCTTGTCGAGCGCCGGAGGGTGGGCCGGGCCGAAGGAGGGAGGTGCCGTCTGCTTACTCAGTGTCAAGCGGAGCGAGCACCGTAACCCGTGGCACTCCCAGATTCGGGTCTTCCTCGACCACAGCCTGCACCTTGAATACGCGGGCGAGGTTTTCAGCGGTGAGCACGTCTCCCACGAGCCCGTGCGCGTGCACGACGCCCCGATTGAGCAGGACGAGCCGGTCACAAAAACGCGCGGCAAGGTTCAAGTCGTGTACCACGGCAATGGCTGTGAGTCCTTCACGGACCAGTCTTCGAATCAGCATGAACACCTGGAGTTGGTGTTGCACGTCCAAGCCGGCGGTTGGCTCATCGAGCAGGAGCAAGCGCGGTTGCTGGGTGATCGCCCGCGCCAGGAGCACGCGCTGGCGTTCGCCGGCGGAGACTTCCGTGATGAGACGCGTTACGAACTCCTCGGTTTCTGTGTCCTGCAAGCTCTGCTGGGCGATGGCGCGATCACGCGCGCCTTCCGCTTGGAAGCGGCCCAAGTGCGGGTTGCGCCCCATGAGGACTACGTCCAAGCACGCAAATGCGAAATTGAGCGTGGTGCTCTGGGGTAACAACGCGATATGCCGGGCAATCTCGCGCGGCGATTGGCGCTGCAAGTCCTTGCCATCCAGGCACACTTGCCCCGCCGTAGGCGCAAGAATCTGGCTGATGCACTTGAGCAGCGTTGACTTCCCCGCGCCGTTGGGACCGATCAGACCCAGCAGCATGCCGTGGCGCACTTCCAACGAGACCGCTTCCAGCAACTGCGCCATTCCCACCGCGTAGGAAATGCCGGTGGCAGTGAGGGCAGCGCCGTTGATGGAGGCTGTTTCCGACGGGACATTCACAGCACGGTCCCCTGACGCTTATGGCGGTACAAGAGGTAGAGGAAGAAGGGCGCGCCGAAGAAGGCGGTGATGAGACCCACCCGCAATTCCTGCGGCCGCAACAGCATCCTTGACCCAAAGTCCGCCCACGTGAGCAGCAATGCGCCCGTAAGCAGGCTCGCGGGCAGCACGATCCGATGATCGGGGCCTACCACCAAGCGCACCATGTGCGGCACCACCAGCCCCACAAAGCCGATGATCCCGCTCACGGCCACCGCCACCGCCGTAATGAGCGCCGCCAGCGCGAGCATGATCAGCCGCACGCGCCGCACGTCCACGCCCATGCTGCGGGCGGCGTCTTCGCCCAATGCCATCACATTCAGGTCCCGGGCAAAGAAGAGCAAGAGGAGGCTCCCAACCACGATGAACGGCAGAATGAGTTGTACGTGAGTCCAACTCCGGGCGCCGAGACTGCCCGTCAGCCAGAAGACGATCTCGCGCATGGCGTTGACGTTGGCCGTGAGCGTGAGCACGGCGGAAGTGATGGAACCGATGAAGGCTTGCACTGCAACTCCCGCCAAGATCATGGTGGTGAGCGGGTCCACGCCCCGGGTCGCGGCGAGCGCATAGACCGCCATGACCGCGCCCAGCGCCCCGATGAAGGCGAGCGCCGGCGTGGCGAGGTAGTGTAGGGCGCGCAAGCCAAAGTGAATCGCAATTACTGCGCCCAAGGCGCCACCCGCGGACACCCCAATGATGCCGGGGTCCGCAAGCGGGTTGCGGAAGATGCCCTGCATGGTCGCGCCCGCCACCGCCAGCGCCGCGCCCACCAACGCCGCCGTGAGCACACGGGGCAGACGCACGTGACTGATAATGCTCCAATGTACGTCGGACGCGGCCGCACCCAAGGGAATGCCCATCTGCTGCAAGACGATCGAGGCTGTCACATGGAGCGGCACGTCCACCGCGCCAATCGCCATGGTTACGACAAACGACAGGAAGAGCAGCAGCGAGAGCATGCCCAGCGCCAGCGCCAGCCTGAGCGCCAGCGGGACTTCAACATCCAGCATACGTCGTAGCACGAAAGTGAGACCCTCTTCTCTGCCGCCTTCACTTCTCCAACGCGAAAATGCAGCCTAAGCCGGTGCCGCTCGTGTTGTCGCATAAACCGGGGTAGCCGAAATTCATGGGGAGGAGTCAAGCGCCTCCCTCCCACCCCGGTAGCGCAGGTTGCAAACCTGCGCCCGCCCGGCGTAGGGGCAACCCTTGTGGTTGCCCTTTTATCTTGCTGTGACAAGCCTGCCCGGGCAGTGAAGCCGCCTATCCGATCCCGGCGCCGCTCCTCTACTCCACCAGATCGGGGTGGAGGAGCCGCGCCACGTCATAGACACCTTCAACGATATGATGGGACACCGTGGACAAGTGCCGCGCGGGCACGGTGTAAATCATACCGTTTCGCTTCGCGTTGACGTTTGCCAGCGCCGGGTGGTTGCTGAAACTCTCTTGCCACTTCGCATTGTCTTCAGGCGCGAATTCGTCGGTGATGATCACATCCGGGTTGAGTTCCACGATCTTCTCCAACGAGATTTCGCCGAAGGGACTTTCCAATGCCTCATCACCCAGATTTATGCCGCCGGCGCGCCGCACGATATCGCTAAAGGTCGAGCCCTTGCCGGCCGAACTGCCAAATGAACTATAGAACAGCACACGGGGCTTTGTCTCTGCCTCGGCCACCAGGGCTTCCACTTTCTCCAGCCGTGCTGCCATCGCCGCGATCAGCGCTTCCGCTCGCTCTTCATCGCCGGTCAAGTGCGCCACGAAGCGAATATTGTCGGCAACGCGATCGATCGAATCGAAGAGCAAAACCACCACCACCGGAATACCGGCGTCGCGGAGCAACTGCACGTGATCGGGATTGTTATAAGTAGCGGCCAAGACGAGGTCCGGCTCCAGGGCGATGATCTGTTCGGGGTCGGACTGGACCGTATGCTCGACCTGTTGCGCAATCTCACTCACGTTCGTCCAGATTGAATCACTTGCCAGATAGGTCACGGCGCGCACCCGCTCCGGAGCGACGAGCGAGAGCAGGATCTCATCTGTGCCCAAGGTAAGCGACACAATACGCTCAGGCTTCTGCGGGATGGTTACCTCGTTCCCTGCGCCATCCGTAAGCGTGCGAGGAAAGGCCGCCGTCTCCGCCGGGGCAGCACGAGTGGCGCGCTCGGCTTCGGGTACAATCACGGTCTGTACGCCGCAACCCGCCAACAGCGCCGCCAAGGCGAAAACCAGTGTAAGCAGCGCACGACGCGTGCGCATACGCGTACGTATAAGCGAATCCATAGAGTCTCTTCCTTCCACGAGGGTGATCTTGCGCAAGCGGCGTTGCCACAATGCCGGGAAGAGCGCATGAATAGGGAGATGGCACGGTCGGGATGACCGTACGGACCGACGGCGCCGTACCGGTTCCGGCGCGGTTGGCCTCCCTGGGGCGACTCGAACGCCCGACACGCAGTTTAGGAAACTGCTGCTCTATCCATCTGAGCTACAGGGAGAGATGCAGACGCAAATCTGAGTGTCTATACTCATTATGCCGTAGCCACCCGTTCCCTGCATGACCGTCACCGCTTACTAGATATTGTGTGGCATGGAGTCTAAACCACAAGATATAGCACTGTCAAGGGAATATGGGCATGATTTGAACGTCTATTGCCGCTTCTGTGGATGCGGTCGCGGGTACCTCGATAGGGTAGGTATCGCGTCCCTCCAATAGGATTCAGGCTCTTTGACGCCTGATTGGCCGCCACTGACGTGAGTTATTGACAGCCTTCAGGACGGCGAGATGGTGTGCGCGTATTGCTCCACCGCGAGACACGCCACGCCCAACTCCGAGCATGAAGGCCGGCGCGAGCGTTATTCGCCTGAGACAACGGGGCACGACATGTCGTGCCCCTACGCCTTGGTTAAGCTCAAGGCATTTCACCAGTACCGCATGGCATCCTCGAAGAGGCGGGCCAGGTCTTCGGCCGTTGCCTGCCGCGGCGACAGCTTCGTAACTCGATGCTGCGGCAGCGTGCCTGCCACGAGCGCCGGAATGTCCGCCGTGGTGTAGCCCACGGCGCTGAGACCGTTTGGGACGCCCAACTCTTGCATGAGGGCGATGAGGCGGTCGGAGAGGATTTTGCCGGCATCGCCGGGCTTGGCCCGGCTGACATCGGCGCCCAGCAGGCCCGCCGCGTCGATGTGCCGCGTGGGCCCCGCGGCTGCGGTGAAGCGGAATACTGCCGGCGCATTGAGGACCACCGCCATGCCGTGGGGAATGATGGGATAGTCGCCCACGTATCCGTCCGGGTGGTAGTCGCGCACCATGCCGGCGACCGGATAAGACATGCCGTGGGGCAGATGCACGCCCGCATTGCCAAACCCAATGCCGGCAAAGGACGCCGCGAGCAACATCTTTTCCCGCGCTTCTCGATCCTCGGAGTCCGCCGTCGCCCGCGGCAGGTATTCCGCCACCAGCGCGAGTGTCTGCCGCGACCACAGGTCGCTGACCGGATTCGCGCCCTGATAGGCCGGCCGCAAAATTGGGCGCTCAGGATAGGGTCGCGCCGTGTAGGCCATGGCGGTGTACGACTCGATGGCATGGCTCAGCACGTCGCAGCCGGTGGAAGCCACCGCCGTCGGCGACAGGGTGGCGGTGTGTTCCGGGTCGATAATACCGAGGGTGGGCTTGAGATTGCGGTGGGAGATGCCCGTCTTGGCGTGCATTTCAACCAGATCGAAAATTGCCGTGCCGGTTGTTTCGCTGCCGGTGCCCGCCGTCGTCGGAATCGCGACCAGCGGCTTGAGCGGCCCGGGCACCGGCAAACCCTTGCCGATGGGCGCGTTCACGTAGTCGAGAAAGTCGGCAGGATAGGTTGCGTAGAGATTGGCGGCCTTGGCCGTATCCATCGTCGAGCCGCCGCCCACCGCGACAAAGGCGTCCACATTCTCTGCTATGGCAAACGCGATCGCCTCCTTGAACGAGGCATCGGTCGGCTCTATTTGCACGCGGTCGAAGAGCACGTAGGGCACTTGCGCCTCCTCGAGCGCAGTGCGCACCGTTGCCACCGGCGGCAGCTCCCGCAGCACCGGGTCCGTGACCACCATCGCCCGTTTTGCGCCGAGATCGGCCAGGTCCATGCCCACCTCGCGGGTGACACCCCAGCCGAAGCGGATGTTGGATGCCGCCATCTCAAAAGCTATGTCTTGCTCCATCGTCGTAGTCCTTTCGTGCGGTCAACGCCATCCCGTCCAAACGTCCAGCCGACGCCGGCACTGCCTCGATTGCATACCCCCTCAGGTGTCCATTATTCGCATGGTACCAAGTTCGGCTCGGTCCCGTAGGAGCGATTCGCGCTGCCGCTTTGCAGCGCGAATGACCGAATATCCCGCGCAGGTATACAGCCAAGAACCAGAATCGGCAACCCACTACCGGCTTCCTGTAACGTCCGGGGGCCTAATCAGGAATGTATCCAAGCTGCCGGCCGGCTACGTAGGGGCACGACATGTCGTGCCCCTACCTCATCTGCGAATGCGGCTTTGGTATACTGAGATTGCATAGCGGCAAGGGAGGAAGGCGCGCCATGGCTGAGAACGTAGCGATCACACTGCGGCTCTTTGCGATCTTTCGCGAAACCCTGGGCGCGAGCACCCTTGCGCGCGAGGTGCCGCGCGGCGCCACGGTAGGGCAGGTGCTGGCGCAACTCATAGCCGAGCATCCGGGTTTGGCAGGCGCGGAATCAGCGGTATCTTTCTCGGTCAACCGCTCGTACGCATCGGCGGAAACGGTGCTTCAGGCCGGTGACGAAGTAGCCTTCATCCCGCCGGTGAGCGGCGGCAGTCTTTGACAGGGAGCAGCGTCGCGATGACTATAGCCATAACAGCAGCGGAGAAGGTCGAGGCGGGTATCTTCCGCATCCTCGAGCGGACGATCACGGCTGACGAACTGATCCCGCACGTGCTTACGGACGCATACGGCGCGGTGGCGACGTTCTCCGGCACGGTGCGCAACCATGCGCGAGGCAAGCACGTCACCGGCCTCACGTACGAGGCGTACCCGGAAATGGCAGAGGCCGAGATGCGCAAGATCGCCGTGGAAGTCTATGCGCAGTGGCCGGAGTGTCAGGTGGCCATGCTGCATCGTATCGGCAAGCTGGAGATCGGCGACGTCTCGGTGGCAATTGCGGTAGCAACACCCCACCGGAAAGAGTCTTTCGAAGCTTGCGAGTTTGCGATTAATCGGTTGAAAGAGACGGTGCCAATCTGGAAGAAAGAGGCCTACGCCGACGGCGAGGTGTGGGTGGAGGGAGTTTCCCCCGGGACTGACGGGGCGAGTGGGGATTCTCGCTAGTCCTGGCGACGCTCGACCGCTTTGGAAGTGCAATGCCGTCAAAGCTTTAGGACGGGGGCAGTTGACTGACGTAAACCTTCACCCTAGCCCTCTCCCTCGGGGAGAGGGGACTTGTGGTTTCAGCAGGGCCTCAATTTCCCGCCTAATGGGGCCAAGCTTTTGGACCCTTCGTTCTCTTTCGCACAGGCGGCGACCAGAGCGACGATGTCCTGACGACGTGCGCTGTCCAGTCTTCGACGAGTAGGGTTTAGCGCTGCCGTGAACATCTGCTTCATCACGAACATCTTTCCCCCGGACATTGGCGGTCCCGCCACCTATGTATCGCATCTCGCCGAGGAGCTGCACGAGCGGGGGCACACGGTTGCCGTCATCGCCACTGCCGACGATCCCGCTGACACGTCGGCCGTGTTTCCCTTTCCGGTCTACAAGGTGTCGCGGCAATTGCCGGTCTGGCGGCGGTACTTGTCGCTCATACGCACGGCCCTGCGGGTCGCCCGCACTGCCGACGTGATCTACGTCAACGGCGCCGACCTGCCCGCCATCATCGCGAGCAAGCTGCTGCGCAAGCCGCGGGCGCTCAAGGTCGTCGGCGACTTTGCCTGGGAGTACGCCATTCGCCACAACTGGGACGTGGCGCACATTGACGCCTTTCAGACCGAACGGCACGCGTGGCGGGTGGAGATCATCCGCAATCTGCAGCGCTTCTACGCCCGCAACGCCCATATCGTCATTACGCCGAGCAACTACGTGAAGTCGCTGGTAGTCGGCTGGGGCGTGCCGGACGAGCGTGTGCAGGTGATCTACAACGCGCTCACCGAGGCGGTGCGCGTGGACGAAACGGAAGAGTCGGCCAAGGCCCGGCTTGGTTTCGACTTTCCCACGGTTATGACTGTGGCGCGCCTCTACGCCTGGAAGAACGTGGACCAACTCATCGACCTCGTGCCGCAGCTTCACCCGGATGCCAAGCTCGTAATTGTCGGCGACGGTCCCGAACAGGCGGTGCTCGAACAACGCGCGCGAGACCAAGGCGTCGCCGACCGGGTCGTTTTCGTAGGGCGCGTGCCCCACGCGCAGGTACCGCTCTATCTGCGCGCCGCCGATGTCTTTGTCTTGAACACGCAGTATGAGGGGCTTTCCCACACGCTGCTGGAGGTGCGCTCGGTGGGCGTGCCCATTGTCACCACAGCGGTGGGCGGCAACTTTGAAGTGATCGAACACGGCAAGACCGGCATCCTCACGCCACTCGACGATCTTGCGGCCATGGCGGCGGCGATCAACGAACTGCTGGCCGCGCCGGAAGAAGGCGCGCGGCTCAGCGCGGCGGCAGGGGCAGGGCTGGACTATTTCGTGTGGTCGCGGTTGGTTGCCGAGACGGAAGCGGTGCTGCAGCGCCTCGCCGGGGAACAACCGCTGCCCAAAGCGCCGCAACAACGCAGAGAGCGAGAAGGCCCCGCGTAAGACCGGCCGCAGCCTGCTCTTTAGAAGCCTGCGATCGGCACATCACGCAGAGAGGCGCCTCCCCTCTCATCAAGCATTGCACGTGGACTCGATGGCGCAGAACAACAGGCCGAATCTGCTCATGCTCAGCGGCGACCGGGACGTTTCCCGCGGTCGCAAAGGCCCCTTCTACTACACGCTGGCGGAGTTGCGGCGCTACTGGCAGCGCATAGACGTTATCGTGCCGCCCCAGCGCGGCGCCGCGCCGCAACAACCCTTTCCCAACGTCTTCATTCACCCGAGCGGCGGCGGCAAGCTCAGCCGCGCGCGTTTTATTGCAGCGCAGGGCCACGCGTTGCTGCAAGAGCGCAACTATGGGCTAATCGTCAGTCACGACTACGGCCTTTTCAGCAACGGGCGGGCCGCGACCGGGCTGGCGCGCAGCGCAGGCATACCGTACGTATCGGAAATCTTTCACGTACCGGGACATCCCAGGGCCGCGGACCTGACTGAGCATGTGGAAAAGAGACTCTATTGGCTGTATGTGCAGTGGGCAAAGGGGCGCGCTGCCGCGTTTCGCGCCGGCAACGAACGAGAGATTCCCAGCCTCTACCGCGCCTGGGGCGTGCCGCAACATAAGATACTGGTCTTGCCGTCCCACTACCTTGACCTTCAAACGTTCGTGCCCCAGGCGGTCGCCAAGGAAGCCGACGCTATCATCGTGTGCCGGCTGGTGAAGAACAAAGGGCTTTTGCTGCTGCTGGATGCCCTCGCCCTTGCCAAGCAGCGCAAGCCGGATATCTCTCTCCACGTTGTTGGCGAAGGCGGGCTGAGGGATACGCTCGACCGGCACATCGAAAAACTCGGCCTGCAGCGGAACGTCCGGTTCCTGGGCTGGTTGCCCGACCAGGCGGCGGTTGCCCGGGCCTACAATACCGCCCGCGTGGTAGTCTGCGCGTCGTTCAATGAGGGCGGGCCGCGCACGACGCTGGAAGGCATGGCGTGCGGACTGCCCGTCGTCAGCACTCGCGTTGGCGCCATGCCGGAAGTCATCGCCTCTGGTGAAAACGGCTACCTGGTAGACTGGAATCCAGAGAGCCTGAGCGAAGGGCTGCTCACTGTGCTCGAGAGCCAGTCCCTGCAGCGTCTCGGCCACGCCGCCCGTGCTGCCGTCCAACCCTTTGCGTACGGCCCGGGCATCCAGCGGTACGCGGCAGGCTACTTGCGCCTGATTGGCGCCGTGTGAAGGCTAAGGAGCAGTGCTACCCATGCGTGTCCTCCTCGTCACCCAAGAGATCGATGAGAATAGCGCGCTGCTCGGCGTGACCCTTACCTGGATTCGGCACCTCGCGCCAAAAGTAGGCCACGTTGCCGTGTTGGCGCTCAGTGTCGGCACAGCAGACCTGCCAGATAACGTCTCGTTGTACTCTATGGGCAAGGAGCGGAGCGCCAATAAGCTCAGCTTGCTCAAGAATTTCTATGGTCATCTCTGGCGCTTACTGCGGGGGCGCGAAGTTGACGTCATCTTCGTGCACATGGTGCCGCGTTATGCAATTCTCGCCGCGCCGCTTGCCCGCCTTTTCGGCATACCAATAGTGCTTTGGAACGCCCATGGTACCGTGAGCAGTTACTTGCGTCTCGCCCACCGGCTGGTGGCGGCGGTGGTCACCGCCTCACCTGAATCGTTCCGTATCAACAGTCCGAAGCGGATTGTCACCGGCCACGGCATTGATACGGACTATTTCACGGCGGCCGAGCGGGAACCCACGGCCACCACGGATGGACGCAGGTTGCAAACCCGCGCTACCGGCCCTAGCGACGCGGCAACGGACGGCGATATTGCGCCTGTGTCTGCAGGCAGCAAGGTCTTGCTCACGGTGGGGCGGCTTTCTCGCTCCAAGGACTACGGCACTATCATCCAGGCGCTCGCCAGGCTGCGCTCACAGAAGCCCACGGTTGACGCGCGCCTGCGTATTATCGGCACGCCCTTCTTTGCCGACGACCACGCCTACCTTGCCGAATTGGAGAAACTGGTAGATGAGCTTGGGCTGGCCGAGCATGTGACGTTCGTCGGCAAGGTGCCCAATCGCCGCATGGTGGAGGAATACCGCCGCTGCGCCGTGCTCATCAACTCCAGTCACACGGGTTCGATTGATAAAGTGGTGCTGGAGGCGATGGCGTGCGAGAAGCCGCCGCTCACCTGCAACGAGTCGTTCGCGCCGGTGCTCGCCGACCACGCCGACCTGCTCATGTTCGCCCCCAGCAACCCGGAGGAGCTTGCGCAGCGCCTGGCACAGGTGCTCACGCTGGAGCCGGACTACCGCAGCGAGTTGGGCCGCGCTTTGCGCCGGCTGGTCGTCGACCACCACGGTGTCGCCGGCCTGACGGACCGGTTCGTGGAGGTTTTCAATCGCGTCACCGCGGCTGCCCCTGGCGCCGTCTCGTCAACAAAGTGACCGCTATGCGGCGTGCAGTTTCTTGTTCTCGCCGGCTAGACCGTTGCCTCGTGCGTCATGTCCGTTAACAAAGTCACCCGCCTCTGGGTGCGGCCCTGCACTCTTGATACTAGCTGCGCCGGCGACCGCCAAGAGACTCCGGTTGCTTGACCGCAACCCGATTGGTTTTGCGCAACCCTCGCCGAGACTGGATTCTCTAGACTCACAAACGAAGTGCAACACTTTGCTAAGGTGTTGCCATGGGAAAGAGATACACGCATTTTACCATTGAAGAGCGGTGTGAAGTGGCCAGACTTCTCGCCGCGGGGCAGTCGCAGCGGAAAATTGCTACAGCTCTGGATCGCGCGCCATCGACCATTACGCGGGAGGTAATACGCAATGGGTCCGGGAAGCAGGGGTATCAGGCGAGATATGCCCAGGAACAGGCGTTGGCGCGGCGTTGGGGCGGCGGCAAGCTGGAGCGAGATGCTGCCTTGCGGGAGGTGGTGCTGGGATACTTGCGAGCTGGCTGGTCGCCGGAGCAGGTATCCGGACGCTTGGCGCGGGACGCCAGCGGCCCGGTCATCTCCCACGAGACCATCTATCGCTTTATCTACGCGCAAATGGCACGCACCAAGGACTACACGTGGCGGCACTACCTGCCGCGGGGCAAGTCCAAACGCGGCTGGCGGGGGCGCAGAGGCGGCAGTCCGGCCTCGTTCATTGCCCAGCGCCGACCGCTGGCAGAACGGCCCCAGACGGCGGCAGACCGCCAATCCCCCGGTCATTGGGAGGTGGACCTGATGCTCTTTCGCACCTACGGCCAAGCCGTCTTGACCTTGCACGAGCGCCACTCGCGCTTGCTCATCGCCACGCGACCGCCCGGCAAGGCCGCCGAACCTATCGCCACTGCCATGCACGACCTGTTCGCTTCCTTGCCTCCAGAGTGGCGTCAAACCGCCACCTTCGACAACGGCACCGAGTTCGCGCGCCACTACCGCCTCCATGACCTGGGGATGCAGACCTTCTTCTGCGACACCCACTCTCCCTGGCAGAAAGGCGGCATCGAAAATGCTATCGGGCGCCTGCGGCGCGGGCTGCCGCGCAAGACCGATCTGGCGACCGTAACCGAGGAACGCTTTGCGCAACTCGTGCAGGCCTACAACCACACCCCGCGCAAGTGTCTTGACTACCAAACGCCAGCAGAAGTATTCATGAACCAAGTGTTGCACTTGAAATGTGAGTCCACCTTCCCGCGTGCGCGGGCATGACGGACAAGAGACTGCCCTGCGACAGTTGCGTATTTCTTCGAGACTCGGCGTTTAGCGATGCATGTTACGAACTCACCGTGCTTGGTTCCGCCACCGGGATCATGTTCTCTTTGCCCTGGGCCAGCGTTGCGTAGGCGCGGGCGTAGAGGTCGGTGCGGTGCTGGCGCAGGATTGTGCGGCGGTGGTCGTACTTGGTGCACCAACTTGTCCAGCGTTCCTCATCCAGGTCGAGGGTTGCGGTCACGTGGCCGTCGCGATGGCCGCTCTCAGCCAGGGTAAAGCCGTTGAAATCGTAGATGGTCGCGTGGCTTTGGCGGTGCTGCCACCCCAGCGGTCTGTCTTGGACAAACGTAGACGTGACCAGAAAGCAGGAGGTGTCGTGGGCGCGGGTGCGCAACATCTCGGAGCGAATGGTCTCAGTCGGCCCGGCGGCCTGCGTGGGATGCAGGAGCACGTCCGTGCCTTGAAAACCATAAAGCTGGCAGATCTCGGGAAAGGCTTGGTCGTTGCAGATGAAGACGCCGTAACGCACGCCGTCCACCTCGATAGGCTCAATCGTGTCGCCGGGCGAGATCCCCTTCACTTCGTATTCGTTCTCGGTGGGTTGCACTTTGCGGTAACGGCCGACAATGTCGCCGTGCCTGCCGTAGAATGTCGCCTGGTTGTAGAGGGCATCGCCCGCTCGCGTCAGGTTGTTCGAGACCACGGTCACGTTGTGCCGCGCGGCGAAGTGTCGAAAGCGCGCGGCAACCGGCCCGTCTTCGGTCATAGCGCATGCCAGCGCGGCTGCGAAGCGCTCCTCCGGGTCGTCCCGCCGCCCAATCTCCTGCCACTCCACACAGCCCATCGTTTCGAACATTTCCGGCAACAGGATGAGATCGGGTCTGTCCGCCAGCGCCGACTCCAGGTAGCAAAATGCCTGATCGTAGCGTGCGGCCTGCGTAACCGGCCCGCCGCCTAGAAGAAAGGAAACTGTCGAGATTCTCACGCGCCGCGGCATTGCTGCCTCTCTTTCGTGTTTGTCAGAGTTTATAGTAGAATGCTGCATTCCCGCCCGGTTAGCAAGCGTGCACAGCCAGGGAATCATCGATGTGATACGGTTAGATTGGCGCTGTGACAGGCTTTCTAACGGCACAGCCCCTAGACTATGGCTGGATTCAGTGATGATAAAGCTCGCCGTCACATGTCGTTTGTGTTGCGCACACTGATGAGTCCAGCACAGGCGTGCCGCCGCGCGAGCGGCGGGAACTGCGCCATGATTGGGGGAATCCACGACAGCGTTCAGCCTGCAACCGGTTTAGGCCCAACAGAAAGAGGTTAGCGCCGAGCGTTTGGGTTAACAAAGCGCGCATAGTATCAAATCATGAGACTGTTCTACATCACCAATACCCGCATTCCCAGCGAACGCGCCAGCGCCTACCAGGTGATGCAAATGTGCGCGGCGTTCGGGGCGCACCGCGTACAGGTGGACCTGCTCTATCCGCGGCGGCGGGCATACGGTCAATGGGGCGCAATCGACGACGCCTATGCTTACTACGGCGTGCCGGCTGCCTTTGCCATGCAGCCGGTCCCGTGCGTCGACCCCATCAAGACTGTCACGATAGACCACCCCCAGCTCACTCGCACGCCGCTGCCGCGGCTCAGCCACTATCTGCAAACCGGGACGTTTGCCTTGAAAGCCTTGCAGCGGGTCTTGGCACATCGCGCCGGGGTCTGCTACTCACGCGACATTACTTTTCTCTCGCTGCTGCGCGCGGCCGATCCTCAGCACCGCTGGCGGCTCTTCTATGAGGCGCATACCACGCCGGAAACTCCCTGGTCTTTGCGCCAAGCCCGCCGGCTGGCGCCGCGCCTTGACGGCATCGTCACCATCACGGAGAGCATTCGCCGCTTCTATATGGAGCTTGGGGTAGCGGCAGACAGCGTGCTCACCGCGCCGGATGGCGTGGACATTGCCCGTTATGCGCAACTGCCGGCTCCGGCGGCGGCCCGCGCCCGCCTGGAGCTCCCCACTGAGCGTCCGTTGATCTGCTACACCGGCCAGTTCTACCGCTGGAAAGGCGTGCATACGCTCATTGCCGCCATGGCGGCGCTGCCGGAAGCCACGCTGTGTCTGGTGGGCGGCGCACCCGGCGAGCTTGCGGAGGCGCAGGCGCTGGTGCGGGCGCAGGGACTCACCAACGTCAGCCTTATCGGTCACGTGGCCCCGGAGTTGGTACCGCTCTATCAGGCGGCGGCGGACGTGCTCGTGCTGCCGAACACCGCGCAGGCAGCGATCTCGCGCGACCATACCTCGCCGCTCAAGCTCTTCGAGTACATGGCCGCCGGCCGGCCCGTCGTCGCCTCGGACCTGCCCTCTCTGCGTGAAGTGCTGCGCCACGGCGAGAACGGCTGGCTGGTACCGCCCGACGACCCGTCCGGCCTCGCGCAAGGCATCCAACACGTGCTTGCGGAACCGGCCTTGGCGGCGGACCTGGCAGCCGAGGCGCAGCGGGATGTCCAAGACTACACGTGGGCGCAGCGAGCCGGCCGCATTCTAGATTTCGTCAAGGAACATGCGGTAGTGGGCGCGTAGATAGCCTCCCGGCCTCTCCCTTCAGTCCCTGCTGCGCTCGGTACGCTGCCCCAGACCGTCTGTGGCTAGAGTACCGCCAGGTGGGCGTCCTGCAGGTCGGTGAGGAACATGTGGCCGGCAGCGTGGGTGATCATGAGCGGCGGCTTACTTGCCAGCGCAACTGCCTGCGGGGTCACACCACACGCCCAGAAGACGGGCACCTCGCCGTCGCGCACGTCGGTGCGGGCGCCCCACTGCGGGTCATCGAGGTCCGTAATGCCGATTTCCCGCGGGTCGCCGATGTGCACCGGCGCGCCGTGGACGCCCGGAAAGCGGGACGTTGTCTGCACCGCGCGCACTACCTGCGTATGGTGAATCGGGCGCATGCTGACCACCAGCGGGCCGGAGAAGGCGCCGGCAGCCGTTGTCTCCCGATTCGTCACGTAGACCGGCACGTCGTTGCCCGCCTGCAAGTGGCGCAGCGGAATACCGGCGGCGAGCATGGCGGATTCAAAGCTAAAGCTGCACCCAAGCAGGAACGACACAAAGTCATCCTGCCAGCGGTCCGAGATGTCCGTAACCTCGTCCACAAGCTCGCCGTGTTCGTAGATACGGTAGCGCGGCACGTCCGTGCGAATGTCCGCGCCGGGGGCCGTCTCCCGCGGCTCGTACGCGCCGGGCTCCAGCACCTCCAGCACCGGACACGGCTGAGAGTTGCGCTGGCAGAAGAGGAGAAAGTCGAATGCCAGATCCTTGGGCACAATCGCCAGATTCGCCTGCACGAAACCCGGCGCCAGCCCTTCGGTCGTCGTATCCCACTCACCCGTGCGGACGAGCGCCCGCAGCTCGGCAGGCTTTTTCGGCAGCGCGTCTCTGTCCATTCTTCTATCCTTATCCAAATTGTGGGCACAGATTACCGGAAGAATTCGCTGTCAGGCGCCCGGAATCAGTCTAGCAGAACCCAGCGGGCGGTGGACGCTAGGCGGCAGCGCCGGTAGCCCGGAGGCATCTCATGCGCTCAGCGCGCCCCTTGGCTCCATTCCCGCAGCACGTCCCTCGCTGCCGGGAGCGACTCGCACACCGCGTCGGCTTCCGCAATCACTCTTGTGCCCTCAGGCACCGCAATACACCGCATCCCGGCCGCTTTCGCCGAGGCCACGCCACGGGGGCTGTCTTCCAGCGCCACGCAGTCCGGCGGCGGTACGCCTAATCGCTCAGCCGCAAGTAGATAGAGCGCCGGATGGGGTTTTCCTTCGACTACCTCGTCTCCTGTCGCAACCGCCTGGAAGGAGGCGCGTATCCCAAGTACGTCGAGTACGACGTCGATATACACTCTGTCGCCCGACGAGGCCGTCCCGCAGCGCCAGCCCTGCCCGCGCACGAAGTCCAGCGCCGCTTTCAGCCCGCGCTTCGGTACCAGCCGTGCTCTGATCAGTCTGATGAGGATCTCATGGTAGCGCTCGAGCATCAGCGACGGCTCTTGGGTAAAGCGACCCTGCGCATGGCGCCGCCGCAAATTGTCGCTTACGCGCAATCCCAGGCTCTCCCTGTCGTCCTCCGGGTATGTGGGAAAGCCGCATTCGCGGCCGAGTTCCCGCCACGCAGCGCGGTGCAGGGGCTCGCTATCGGCCATGAGCCCGTCTACGTCGAAGATTACTCCAGCAACTTGAGCAATTCGCATCGGCAACCTAGAAGTGATCCAGGCGCCACATATACGGGTGCCCCGGCGGGAACAACGTGTCGACCACTTCAACAACCTGGTCGTCAACACAGGCCGGAAACTCCTGGCGCAACTCCGCAATGCTACGGTAGCCCATCAGAAGTTGCAGCAGGTGCTGCTGGGGCAGCTTGATGGAGAGCGCCGGGCCGGCGTCGAACTCAATTTCTGCGCGCTCAGTATCACACGTAAATTCGATCTTGCCAACCCGCCCCGCCAGTCCCGAGCTGCGCATACGACTTGCTAACGTGTCTTTGAGTGCCAGCGTGAGGCCGTCAAGATTCGCGATGCGGCCCATGCCGCCCTGGTTTTGCGCATATGCGATTTCCTGGGTGAACCCAACCGGCCGCAACACGCCGAGCAGTGGCGAATCCGCCGGCATTTCTATGGTGAGCCACTCATCTCGTCGCGCCGCTGCCTCTGCTGCCAGTGCCCGGATCAAGCTCGCTGTGCCAGGGCCAATATACTCCGGCAGCACGCCAATCTCGTAGGGGCGCATATTCCATTCCGATTCAAACAGCCATTCGGGGTCGGCCAGCGCATACGCCACCAGCCTGCCGCCGTCCTCCGCCACGACTATGCGGCGTTCTTCCTGCCACCAATCGTCATCGTCATCAAGCCAGCGCGAGAACGAGGATTCCTTCCGTTCCAGAGTTCCGGTTCGCTCTACATTCGCAGCGTTATAGATCGCGAGCAGCGCTTCCCCATCCGTTGCCTGTGCCTCCCGCACCGCCAGGGTTCCAGCCAAGGCTTCGCCTGCCGCTGTCTTTATCCTGACCACGCTCTTGTCGGGCATCACCGGCGCGTAGCCAAATCTGTGGTAGAAATTGGGTATGCCGAAAAGGATAGAGGCGTCATACCCATTCTCGCGCATGTGGTCGACTGTCGCCCGCATTAACTCACGAGCGTAACCCTGGCCGCGGTGACGCGGTCTCGTTTTCACCCCAGCGATCGCGCCGATACGCACCCAGGCCGCGCCCAGGCGCATCTGCCGATCTAAGATACGCAGGCGGGCAACCTCTGCGCCCGCGGCCGCGACTGCCACGTCACAGCTATCACGCCTTTCAGTCACATTAATCGAGGTCGTCATCCGGTAGCTCCTAACCTCACCTCGCGTGCGCGAGCCACTATGCGCCGCCACACGCAGTGGCATCGCCTTGGGTCGCCAAGTATCGTCCAATCGGCCTTGGTAAGAACATTTGTCTCAGACCACTTAGTATAATCGACCGGCTGCTACGCTGAGTGATCAACCACGGGTGCGTTTCCTGTGTACCCAACACCAGCGCTACCCTAGACCACTCATAACTGCCAGCTACTATCGTGGTATGCATCCGCCGCTTGCTGTAGAAACCGTCCGCACTCTCCTGTTTTCTTTCCTGTCAACCGCGCTGCCGCTATTTCGCTCCCTGATCAAGGTAAATTACCTAAATCGACCTCACGCACTCTGCCTAATGCGTCTGCCTAGCTGCGCGGCCAGCGCTTGGGTGAACTGGACGTTCTATACCGGGCTGAAACTAAGGGTGAACACAGGGCAAGACGACTTGAGAAGGGTTGAATTATTAAGAATCTCTTAATAATCTTCATCAGGGCTGTAGATAGCGGGGAAAAGCGCTCCAGAGACTGTCGTAGAGCGGTCTTGAACACAGGATAAGTCGGTTGAAAAGAGGGTAAAGGATGCCGGTAAGGAAGGTGGAATCTGGTGCAAGACAGGTAAAGTCGCGGAAGTGGGGAAAAGGCAGCTTTCTTTCCCCACTTGATATCTCAATCCGAGCCGTATCTTTCCCCAGGTAACGCAAGACTTTTCGCCGCATACAGCGGCAACGGTCAAGTTGGCAGAATCGTCGAGATTCCGCTCCAGACCTAGGATATCCCCATTTCGGGCAATTTATCCACCGCATAAGTGCTAGTTATCCACATAAATCGCTGTCGGCGAACTCACAGGTAGGCATAAGGTTGAGAGGAGAGATTATGTTGAGGCGGTCTGGCGGGATAGTTGGGCGTTGCTACTGACGCACCGGATCCAAGGTGGGGACTTCCGACTCTATGGGTGTCTGGAGTTGACTGTATTTGTCTACATACGCATTGACCGTCATAACAACCGTAGCATGGCTCCAGGTCAGTGGTGAGACGCTGAGCGGCGCGTTGGTGAACGGGTGGACCTGCTCGGCAAGGCAGCCGCTCTCAAGGCGGCGTTGTTCGACCCAGAGCAGGATTTCCTTGGCCGGTTCCAAGTCTTCTAGGGACGTGGCCTTGGCGATATACCACTCGGCAAGCCACAGGGTACAGATGAACCAAGGGTTACCGGGCACAACGGCTATGTTGTTGGTAATCTGGTGGTAGTAGTCGTTCTCGTAGCGAGCGAGGCCGCCAACGTCTGTCTTCACCCACAGGCGGTCCCGCACAGTCTCCATCATCTTTATCACCAGCGGGTCGTCGGGGGCAAGCATGCCGAAGTACCAGAGGGCATAGGTCGCGCTGTCAATCGTTTGATCGTGCCGCACCGTACCATCGGGAAGCGGCGTCACCATGCGGGAAAACAGGCCGGTGTCCGGGTTGATCATATGCCGAAATGCGGCTTCTTTAAGCTCTGCGGCGGTACGCCGGTAGCTCTCTGTGTAAGTGTTCTCACCAAAGGCTTCCGTAAAATTCGCCGCCGCCTGGAGCCCCGCGTAGACGGTGGCGACCGTGTGCGCGTGCACGCCGTGGCGCTCTTCCCAGAGGTCATAGGACGGCACCGGCAGACCGGTGGTAAGGTCCCGGTAGAGACTCATGAACTGCGCGGCAGGCTTGATGAACGAGGCATAGAACGGCTTGATGAACTCGATATCCCAGTACTTTTCAAAGTGCTGCCACAATGCCCAGAGGACGAGCGCCGTCTCGTCCTCTTGAATCGGGTGTTGGCGGGAACCGTCGGGCGCGGCCCAGGGATGCCACGAGGAGCCAACGGACCCGTCGGGGTTGTACTTGTGCATCATGTAGCCCTGGGGGGTTATGGTGCGCAGGCAGAAGTTGAAGAAGCGCCGCGAAATCTCGCCGTAGCCGGCGCGGCTCAGCGCATAGGCGACAAGAGCGCCGTCGCGGGGCCACATGTAGGAATAGGTATCGCGGCCGAACTGCGCAATGTCATTGTCGTTGGCGGCCAGAATCGCGCCCTCATGGTCGGTTTGGGTCTGGATGGTGAGCAGACTGCGATTGAAGAGCGCGCCAATTTCAGGCGGCAGGTCGGCGAGGGAGAATCCTTCCTTACGTACCCAATGCCGCCAGTATTCCTGTGTGCGGTAGAGCACCGCCGCGGGGCCGACCTGGCGCATGTGCCGTTCGATTTCTTCCACCTGCATGGCATCGGAACCGACGGCCATCCAGTAGTACACGGTTGCGGTTTCTTGTCCTGCAACCGTAACGTTCACTGACCCGGTGCTGTCAACGGATCCCTGCGCAATCGGATTGCCTTCCAGATTGCCGTCCTCGGCGTCGCGCCAGGTGCCTTCGAGCCCGCCGACGTTCTTCGTGCCGGTGGCATAAGAGTCCAGCCCAATGTCCGGGCCGCTCATCACGTTCATCCAGAAGAAGGTCTTCCCTTTGTAGTGAATGAGGGCGCGGTGGCGCGGATCGTAATACGCGGTATCCCCGATGCTCGTGCCGCGGAGAGAGAAGTTATGGTGGAAGAATAGACGGACTTCGCGCTCGGTGTCCGCCTGGTTTTCCACGGTGATGCGACGCAGGAAGACATCCCGGCTGTAATCAACAGCGTCATTGAGCGTGAGTTGCAGGCGCAGGCGGTCGTTCTGCGCGGTCACGTGCGTGACTAAGGTGTCATCCTTATAGCGCAACGACTTGCGCCAGGAAGCGTCATGGATCCACGCGAACTGTCCGTCCACCCAGACGCCGAATTGAAAGGGTTGTCCGCCGGTATGGTCCTCTTGACCGACGTGAGGGTAGTAGATGTCCCGGATACGGTAGTTGCTGTCGTAGCAGACGAGCAGACGCCCGTTTCCTACAGGCAAGTCACGCGGCATTGATCAAACCTTTAGCGCTTGTTGGCAGCGAAACGTCAGTATTGCAAGGGTACACAGCACGAGTGAGCCGGCCGGCGTGCGGTCAGTGTATGCCTCATCATTCTTCCGGCCAGTCTACTCTGAGTCATGCCTGCCGCCCCGGCGCGCCGCCAGTGTTCCAATCCTCATTGTACCGACCGGCGCGGCAGGTGCAACCTGCGCGTGACGTGCGGCAGCGAACCGGCCCCGTATGGCGCTCTAGAGTGATATCCGGAAAAGCAGGCGTACAGCGTGCCCGCGGCGCAGACCGATGGGGGAGCGCGTGACACGATACTTGGCAGGCCATCTATGCAGCCGGAAAGACCGAACACCGTGCTATCATGAGATTGCGTTGGGCCTGCGGCGGCTGGCAGCGGGGAATGGATGAAAAGCCGCGAAAAGGTCGCGGCGTCTTACCCACAAAGCCCTTGCTTGGGCGGTTGTGAGGAACCGGCACCCGCGGTTGGCGCGGCTGAGAGTATCGCGCGGCATGGTGCGAACAAGAGCAACACTGTAATAGGGCAAGAGAGTCAAAGTGTCTGTACACGGTACAAGCGTGGTGGCAAACCTGGTAGATGCGCCGATACTGCGCACCTTGGCGGCGCAGTTTGGCGAGGCCGGGCACGAATTGTATCTTGTCGGCGGCTCCGTGCGCGATGGGCTGTTGCACCGCCCCACTCACGATCTGGATTTTGCCACGGATGCGCACCCGCCTGTTATCAAGCGGCTGCTCGCGCAAGCGCAGCCCGATTCGCGCTACGACGTGGGCGAGAAATTCGGCACGATTGGCGCCACGTTTGGCGAGTGGGTGGTGGAAATCACCACGTATCGCAGCGAAGAATATGCCTTTGCCAGCCGCAAGCCCGCCGTGACCTTCGGCACGAATCTGGAAGATGACCTGTCGCGGCGCGACTTTACCATCAATGCGATCGCGCAGGAGCCGACCACCGGCGGCATGCTCGATCCCTTTCACGGCCTGCAGGACCTGCAGCGGGGTCTCATTCGAGCAGTGGGCGATCCCGCGGCACGGTTTCGCGAAGACCCGTTGCGCATGTTGCGCGCCCTGCGCTTTGCTGCCGAGCTCGGTTTTCACATCGATGCCGCGACGCTCGCGGCGATGCGGGAACAGGCGCGCGCATTGGAGCACGTAAGTACGGAACGCATCGCCGTGGAGATGACGCGCTTGCTGGTGGCGGAGCGGCCCGCGGGCAGTTTGGAAATACTCTGCGATGCGGGGCTGGCGGCAGTCGTCATGCCGGAGCTGCTGCCGTTGCGGGGCACGAGCCAAGACGACCGGCGCCACAAGGACGTGTTCGGCCACACGCTCAAAGTGGTGGAGAACGCGCCGGCTACGCCGCTGCTGCGCTGGGCGGCGCTGCTGCACGACATCGGGAAACCGAAAACGAAGTCGGTGCAGGGCGGCAAGGTGCACTTCTTCCGGCACGAGACGGTGGGCGCCCGCATGGCGCGGCGCATCCTACGGCGTTTGCGCTTTGACCGGGACAGCAGCGAGCGCATTCAACGCTTGGTGGCGGAACATCTGCGCCCGAACCTCTACACACCGGACTGGACCGACGGCGCCGTGCGCCGCTTCTTGCGCGAGACCGAGGGGATCACAGACGACCTGTTCGCTCTCTCCCGCGCCGACATCACCAGCTACCGCCGCTCCCGCGTGGAAGCCGGCGTGGCTCGCGTGAACCACCTGGAGGCCCGCTGCCGCGAGCTCCAGGCCCAGGAGGACGTGGCCCAGTTGAAAAGTCCCCTGGACGGCAATGACCTCATGATCATGTTCGACCGCCGACCGGGGCCTTGGATCAAACCGATTAAGGACTACCTGCTGGAGCTTGTGATAGACGGCGAACTGGCGCAGGACGATAGAGAAACAGCCACTAAGCTAGCGCAGGAGTTCGCGGACCAGAATTCGGAGGTGTTTGGGGCTTAAGGTGATACTACTCGCTCTGGGCAGCGACGAGGGTTAGGCCGACCACAGCCGTCGCCAAATGAACAGACTTGTACTATAACGTACAATATAGTACATAAAAAGAAAGGAGGCAACTGATGGCACTTCTGCGAAGGGTGAAGGCGTCGGAAGCGCGACAGCAATTGAGCGGGTTGCTCAATGAGGTTTTTGACAAGAAGACCCGTGTGATAATCGAACGCAGTGGCATCCCCGTTGCAGCTTTCGTCTCTCCGTCCGACCTCGCACATCTAGAGAGGATCGAGGCCGAGAGGCAGGAACGGTTTAGAGTTCTTGCGCAAATGCGCGAGCCATTCACAGGGGTGCCAAGCGAGGAGATCGAGCGGGAGGTTGCTCGTGCAATCGAGGAAGTGCGCCGAGAAAATCGAGCCGCGCGAGACGCCGATACATCGACGTGATCACTGTCACGCTGGATACCAACGTCTTAGCGTCTGGAGCGACAGCCTCGGACAGCACAATCGCGCAGGTAATTGAAGTATGGTTTGCTGGGGGGTTTCTTGTAGTTCTTTCCCCGTACATTCTCGGCGAACTAGAGCGCGTCTTGATGAAGCCGTACTTTGCGGAGCGCTTGTCGCGCGAGGCAATTGCCGACTACACGGCGGCCGTCCTCAATTACGCTACGGTGGTCTCGGTAGCAGAACGCGTACCCCGGGTAGCTGCCCACCTGGAAGATGACCAGGTGCTTGCCTCCGCAGCGAAAGGAGGAGCCGACTACCTGGTTACTGGAGATAGGGATCTCCAAGGGCTCGGCCGGCATCAGGGAGTGGCTATCGTCAGCCCGCGGGACTTCTTGCGTGTCCTTGTTGAATGAAGGCGCCGGATAGCGGCCGGGCTGCTCTCGAACCTGATGACGTGGCCTGTGGCAATCATCCTGAAGCCCGTTGCGGCAAACTCCAGGCCCAGGAAGACGTGGCGCAACTGAAGAGCCCCCCTTGACGGCAACGATCCTATGGTGATGTTTGACCGCGGTCCGGGGCCGTGGATCAAGCCGATAAAGGACTATCTCCTGGAGCCTGTGATAGACGGCGAACTGGCGCAGGGCGACAGAGAAACTGCTATCAAACTGGCGCAGGAGTTTGCGGAGCGGATTCCAGAGTTGACCGGGGAGTAAGTGGTCTCTGAACGGGGAACAGTCACCGTGGCAGGCATCGCCGCGGTGGTATCCGGCAAGTGAGGAATGCGATGAGTGCTGCATCTCATAGCGAACAGGTGACCGCTGTTGCGGAAATCCGAGAAATTGTCCTGCCCGTGTTGCACCGGCACGGCGTCACGCGCGCCGGAGTCTTCGGGTCGTATGGGCGCGGTGAGGCAACCCCGGAGAGCGACGTTGATATTCTCATCGAGCTAGACGGGCAGGCAAGCCTGCTCGATTTCATTGGGATAAAGCTTGAACTGGAGGACGTACTGGGGCGGTCCGTTGACCTTGTGGAATATGCTGCCATAAAGCCGCGTTTGCGCGACCGGATTCTCCGGGATGAGGTTCCGATCCTATGAGTGGAGAACGGAGCGTCGCACTCTACGTGCAGGACATGTTGGAGTGCATTGAGAAAATAGAGAGGTACTGTGCAGGCGTGACTGCAGACGAATTCGCGGCGAATTCTTTGTTGCAGGACGCAGTATTCCGCCGATTGGAGGTGATTGGGGAGGCCGCAAAGCATGTGCCACAAGCCGTGCGATCGCGGTACCCTGACATCCCATGGCGTAGAATTTCCGGCTTGCGCGACGTGTTGATACATCAGTACCCTGGCGTCATCGTGGAACGCGTCTGGCAGGTGGCAACGGTGGATATGCCCACCGTGAAGCCTCATCTGTTGCAAGTGCAAGCCGAGCTCGAAAATGCTGAGCGGAAGGATTCTCGGTGAGCAACCTTTGCGCTTGGTCTGCGTAACGAGTGTCTCTGCCACCGGGTGGATAATAGGTAATCGCTATGGTCGCACCGCGTTCCCGCATTACGCTGCCGTTTCTGATCGCCGCGGTGGTGGCGTTGGTGGCGGTGTGGGCGTTGTTCGCATTGGTACTCGCGAATCCGATCTTGCCGGTGCCGTGGGTAGTGGCGCAGGCTTTCGCGCGGGAGTGGGCCGGCGGCCTGTGGGAGCACGTGCTCTACAGCGCCTACCGCGTGGTGCTGAGCATCATCATCGCCGTGATTCTCGCGGCGCCCGCGGGCATGGCCGTGGGCCAAGCGCCCATGATCGACCGCATCTTCAGCCCGCTCATCTACCTCATCTACCCGGTGCCCAAGATCGTGCTGCTGCCCATCATCATGCTCTTTCTGGGCGTGGGCGAAGCCTCGAAGATCTTCATCATCAGTCTGATCCTCTATTTTCAAATCCTCGTGCTCACGCGCGACGCCGCCTATGCGGTGCGGCCGGAGTTGATCCTGTCCGTGCGCTCGCTGGGGGCGCGCCGCCGCCACCTGCTGCGGCATGTTTACTTCCCGGCCGTGCTGCCGTCTATTCTGAGCGCGCTGCGCATTACCAGCGGCACGGCGATTGCGGTGCTCTTCTTCACGGAGACCTTTGCCACCCACAACGGCCTGGGCTATTTCATTATCGTGCAGTCGTGGGGACGGGTGGACTACGCCGCCATGTACGCGGGGATCGTCGCCATGGCCGTTATGGGACTAACGCTCTATGCCTTCATAGAGTTCCTCGACCGCCGGCTCTGCGCCTGGGTTCAAGCCGGGGTGTAACGCGCCGTTGGTTAGTCACAACCTGGTTTAGAGTCCGTCATGCCGGCTCAAGCCGAAAGCCAGCGCATGCGGTTTACCATGGGAGACTCTTGCACAACTCAGGCCGGCAGGTGAGAAGATTCCCCTCAACCCCGTATCAAGTGCGGGGCAGGCTCTAACCCTCTCCCCCAGGAGAGGAAACCGGAGCCGCTCCGCCTTCACTCTTTCACGCATTCTGCACCCTCTCTCTCGATGGAGAGGGCCGGGGTGAGGGTGAGTCTTTACCGTACCGGCCTAATCTCGCGTGCTTGTCAGAGTTACGCAAACCTCTCCTTGCGCAGAGGTACCGCCGGTCGGCTATCACTTCCTGATAATGAATACTTCAGCCACCAGATTAGGTCGCATCGTTTCGACTGTGTTCTCGCCCTCAGACTGTGCGCGCACCCATGCTTGTACCTCTTGTAGGACTAGATCGTACACCTCGTCAGGCAGCGCCCAGTACTCCGAATGGAGCTTTAGCCGCAGGTGTTCAAGCGCAGTCCCGTACGTAATAGTTTTCTCCCAAGCGAGGTCCTGTGTGTCGAGGGTAAGCGCCGCCGCCCCTTGTGCAATCAGGTATGCGCCGAGTTGACTGCGGTCTCTGATGCCCACGTAAAGGTCGGTGTAGCCCCGTTCGCGACACCTGGCGGAAAACTGCCTCCTGACCGCATGCTTGAATGCGCCCTTCTCGTTGATGTGCATGAATAGGCCGCCGTCCTTTGTGACCCGTATCAGTTCGTCAACGGCTGACTGCCAGTTGCCAACATGCTGAAAGAGCTTAGAAACGACGACCCCATCGAAGGAACTATCCGGTTCTCCAAGCGACCGAACATCGCCCACCCTGAATTCTGCGGCATCGCCAGGCGCTAGTTTCCGGCGGGCGATCTCAAGCATAGCCGCTGATGCATCCACCCCAACCACACCGTAACCGCTCTTGATCAACGGCAGCGACACCTGCGCCGTGCCGCAGCCCGCATCGAGAAGGCGTCCCTTTCTGGGGAAGTCTGCCTGCGCGAAAATGCGTTGGTAGCACAACTGCAGGAGACTTTCAGGAATGTTGCGCGTTGCATCATAGTGCGGTGCAACCGGTGTGTAGTCAGAAGTGTCTCGGAAACCCACGTGTAGCCTCTTGCGGTTGTTGGCTGCCGTTGCTGGCACTCAAGGAGCGTTGTTACGGGTTGCCGACGATCTTGCCGCCGCGTACGGTGAGCTCCGGTTCCCACACGCCGCCAGTGCGTTCATTGCCGGCGGCGTCGCGGTGGGTCTGCGGCTCGGCGTGCCAGCGGAGCACGGCCAGGTCGGCGCAGGCGCCGACCGCGAGCGTACCGATCTCGTTCTCCATACCGAGGAGCGCGGCGGGGCGGCTTGTCACGCGGGGCCAGATGTCGGCCTCCTGCATGCCGGCGGCGCGGAGCTTGGACATGACCAGCGGCAGATGGTGGCGCGGCGACACGCTCACGTGGCGGGCGTAGACGTCGCTGGAGATCGTATCCGGCAGGAAGCCATCACCAATGGCGGTCGTGGCAACGTCGAAGCTGAACGAATCAAAGCCATGGCCGAGATCGAAGATGATGCCGCGCTCGCGGGCGGCCCACACGCTGTCCCGCACGCGGCCGTCGGCCACGGGGTTCCCGCCCCGGGCGTGAAAACAGTAGGTCACCACGTCACCGGGACGCAACAGGTCGAATTGCTCATCCAGCGACCAATCATCGTGGCGGCGCTGGCCTACGAGCAAGGGTCTGCCGGTGCGGTCGGCGGCGGCCAGGCCGCGGGCCATGATCTCGCGGGGGTCGTTGTCGCGGCAGTTTGTCGGCCCTACATTCAATGCAATGCCCCAGATGAATTCCGGGTCTTGCCTCACGGTCGCCGCGCAGGCGTCAACGTCGGCGTCGGCGAGATTCGCAAAGCAGCCTTCCTCGTTGGACTCACCCGTGGCGGAGAGATTGAGGGCCATGCGTATGCGCGTGCGGCTGCCCGCAACGGTCTCCTGCTTGTAGCGCGCCCAATTGTGCGCACCCGCGTCGCCCTGGGAGAGAATTGTGGTCGAACCGTACGGCAGGATATGCGTATCGGGATCGATGCCGTACTTGGAGCCCGAGAGCGCCGGATGCGCGTGCATGTCCACGAGGCCGGGCAGCAGAATACTATCGGCAAAAGAGAGGGTCTGCCGCGCTGATTCTGGAGTAAGCGCGGCGCTTGCCGCGGCATCCAGCACGGCGGCAATGCGGTCGCCGCGCACCGCCACGGCGCCGGGTCCGTCCAGACCCATTGCAGGACACACGACGCGTCCGGCGTGGATGACGAGATCGTAGGGTGTGTTGGGTGGTGTGCTCATGTAATTCCCTTTGGTTAGTTGGCGTGACTTGTCTGTTATAGAATAGCTCGGCGCAAGTTGGCGAGAACGGCGAATCTGGGTCGGCTAGTGAAAACTGACTCTCATTGTGAACCGTCGCTTCGCAAACAAGAATTGATCCGTAGGGGCACGACATGTCGTGCCCCTACCCCTAAGAATCCTAAGAGACGTGGCTTCGCGCTGTATATGGCTCCCAATGCCCGCTACCTTGAAATGAAATAGCAAGATCATATCAGAGCTGCGAAGCCAATTTGCTCAAGGATTTTGCCCTCACCCCAATCCTCTCCCAGGGAGACCTTTGCGAAACCCTAGCGGAACCAGCATGGTTCCCTCTCCCTCGACGGGTGAGGGTGAATCTCTCGAACTCCCTTCATATGCATTCCGGTTTCGCACTGTTACGTCTTGCCCTTGCACAAGCAAAGGGACCGTTTTAACCAAAAGACCCCTCATCTCGGTCCTCTCCCTAGGGAGAGGAAGTCCCTCTCGCCTGCATGTGGGTAATTCAAAGGTCTCCAAGGGGAGAGGGAGTGCCGCGCTCGCGACTCTTTCCCCCTTGATAAATCTCCAGGCAGTGTTGTGCGACCTTGTGCCAGGTGAAGCGTTCTTCCACGTCGGCGCGGGCGTTCGCGCCGAGCCGGTTGCGTGCTGCTGTGTCGGTGAGAAGCCGGTCGATTGCCTCTCCCAATGCTGCCGGGTCGCCGGGCGGTACAGTGAAGCCGGTCTCCCCTGGGGTGACGATCTCAGCGAGGCCGCCCACCTTGGAGACGACCACCGGCACGCCGCAGGCCATCGCTTCCAATGTCGTGAGTCCGAGCAGTTCGGTATAGGGCTGGTTCTTGCCGTACATGTCTCTCAGCACCGAAGGCGTTGCCACCACTGCCGCGCTTTGATAGAGGCCGATCACGTCCGCGTCGCTGGCGCTGGTGTGGAACGTTACCGCAAGGTCGCGCTGGGCCGCAAGCCGCTGGAGGTGGGCGAAATAGGCGTCGTGGTACACGGTGCCGACGATGTGCACGTCCCACTGCGGGCGCGCGGCCTGCAGAAGCACGTCGAACCCCTTATGCGGCAGGATGCGGCCTACGGACACGATGCGATTCACAACGGTGCGAGCGGCGGGCAGGTAGCGGCGTGGGTCCACGCCGCCGTAGATGACGTGCTTTTCCTTGCCGACCTCCGGCAGAGTCGTAGCGGCAAATGCCGAAATCGCCAGGTGGGCGTCGACCCGACTTCCTAAGCGCAGACGGTTGCCCCAGTGATGGCCGCCGCCGCCCTCATCGGTGACGTAGACGCGCTTGCCGAGCAGATGTCCCACGCCGATGGCGAGATTCGCGGCGGCGGTGCGGTACTGGTGCGCGTGCACCACGTTAGCGCCCATGACCCGGGGCAGCCAGGCGAGGCTGAAGGGATTGGTCCGCTTGCCGCGCACGTAGCGCCAGGGACGATAGAGCCGCACGTCTAGGTCGCCGTTGCGGAACCGCCGCGGCTGCCGGGCGAATGAAACCAGCGTGGTTGGCGTCAGCGCCGCCAGCGCCTTGGCCAGTTCCAGCGGGTAGCGCTCACCGCCGCCCACCACGCCGTCAGCGCCAAAGAAAACCGGCGCGACTTGGATAACCTTCATTATTCCTATGCTTATAGCGTGATAAACTAATATGTGCACCAAAGCTTGAGTGGGTCACGGTAGTAGCCAAAGAAGACTGAATGCCCGGCGCGACACTGGACTACTAACCCCACAGAGGTTGAACTTGCCCATTCCTTGTGAATAAAGTCTATAGGATTACTCTTGGAGAATCGATAACGTGACCGCAGAAATCGCGATTATGAATAAGGAAGCCGTCGCTTTGGCTGCAGACAGCGCTGCCACAATTCCGCAAGAAGGCGCGCCTAAGATTTTCGCTTCTGCGAACAAGCTTTTTGCGCTTTCACGGTACCATCCAGTCGGGATTATGGTCTATGGAAGTGGAAGCTTCATGGGGGTGCCCTGGGATACGGTAATCAAGCTCTTCAGGGCACGAATGGGTGATATGTCATGTTCAACCATCCAAGTGTATGCTGAGAAGTTCGTCAGTTTCCTTCAGTCGGAGCCAACATTGGCACCAGAATCGAGCCAGGAGAGTTATGTCAGATCTTTCCTTGACGAGTACTTTGGTTACATGGTTCGGCAAATTCAAAGCCAAATCACAGAAAGTCTTAACATTGAAACACCAGCTTCTCAAGAGGAAATACAGCAGTTGTTTCGTGTCGCCGAATCGAAAACAATCGATAGGCACTATCGGCTATGGAGAGATGCCAAACATGCAAAGGGGCTAAATGCAGCTATTGCTGATTCATTGAAAAAGAAATATCGTTCAGTAATTCGACATACTAAAGAGTCAAGGTTTGGCTCGCATCTGACGCAAAGTGATTCCAGAAAGCTCACTCGGTTTTCGGGTTGGATACTTTCGAAATACGCGTATACACGTCTATTGCCAGGAGAGTCGGGTGTCGTAATCGCCGGGTTTGGAGAAGAGCAGATCTTTCCTTCCATACGATCCTTCAAGGTGTCGGGAATAGCTGGTGGTACGCTAAAGTACGAATTTGAGGATAAGTCTGCAGATATTAGCGTGGAGATGACCTCAACGATCATGCCTTTTGCCCAGGACGAAATGGTACGATCCTTCATGGAAGGAATTGAACCAGACTATTGGAGTGATATATTGGGTGCCTTTAGGCGTCTGTTGGACGAGTATCCTAGGACCCTTATCGACAGTATTCAGGGACTAAATGAGCAGGAAAAAGAACGCCTGAATAAGGGTGTTACTAAGGCATCAGAAGAGGCATTTGAGGCGTTTACATTCGAGTTCAGCGATTTAAAGAGAACCAGATATGTTGATCCAGTAATTGACACTATTGAGAGTATGCCTAAGAGTGAATTGCCTGCAGTGGCTGAGGCATTGGTGAACCTCCAATCCTTCAAGAGAAGAGTTTCAGGTGAGCAGGAAACTGTGGGTGGCCCGATTGATGTAATGTTGATTTCGAAAGGAGATGGGCTTATCTGGATAAAGCGTAAGCACTACTTTGATCGTGCGATGAATCCGCAGTATCTTCAAGCCGCTTTCAAGGAAGCTAGCATTGAAGCAGGTAGTTTGGACCTAAACAGTGAAAGGACAAGTACCGATGAATGACAGGGCGACGCGGGAAGGCTCTAAGGTTCAGCGCATTGCGCAGGAAAGAGAGAGGGAAGTGTTGCCGAGCAACCCGATAGGTCACAGAGATCAAGACTATCAGGAGCCTGGGGCCTTTGGAGAAGAGGTGGCGGAAAAGATGCTCGAAATTGCTAGGCAATACTTCCCGCCAGCCACATCTGAAAAGCAAGAATAGACGGCTAGATTCGAGCTTTCAGGAGTCGAACTCATATAGGCATGGGATTCAACCCCATGCCTATTGTCTTTCACGCTAATGAAATGGAGGCTAGCTGAAACCTTCTAGTAGGCAAACTCCTACCATATCTTGGCAGACTATTTTAGTCCGCCCGTTGGAAGATGAGCGTGGCGTTGTGATCGCCGAAGCCGAAGGAGTTTGAGAGCGCAAACTCCAGGGGCGCGTCGATGGTTTCGCCGAGGACGTAGTTGATGCCGGCGCAGTCGGGGTCGATGGCCGCGGTATTGATGGTCCCTGGGACCTTCTGTGTCTGCAGCATCTTGACGCAGGAAACCGCCTCGAATGAGCCCGCGGCAGCGAGCATATGGCCGGTGCTGGACTTCGTTGCGGAGACATAAGGTTTGTCCCCGAACATCTCGCGCAGCACGGCTGCTTCCACACGATCGCCGACGACGGTTGAGGTCATATGCGGGTTGATGGCATCGATGTCGGTAGCGGCGAGCCCCGCCATCTCCAGCGCAATCTTCATGGTCTGCAACTGGGCGTCGCCGTCCGGTTCGGTGCGGCCGCCGGTGCCGTTCGTGCAGCCGTAGCCCACGAGGTACGCAAGGATGTGCGCGCCGCGTGCCTTGGCATCGGCTTCCCGTTCCAAGATCAAGGCGCCGCCGCCTTCGCCTATCACGAATCCGTCGCGGTCCACGTCGGCCGGGCGGCTGGCGTGCTGCGGATCATCGTTGCGGCGGCTCATGGGTCCGCCTCGCGCTGAAAACACCGCCGTAATCGTGGGCACAACCACACCGTCGGAACCGCAAGCCACCACTATTTCTGCGCGTCCGGCGTGCAACATCCACATGGCCTCGCCGACGGCGATAGTGCCCGTGGCGCAGGCGACCGAAGGCGTGAAGTTGGGGCCGCGGGCGCGAAAAGCCGCCGCGATGAGCGCGGTAGCGGCGTTCGGCATGATGCGCAGCACCTCGCTGGGCAGAATCGACGACAGTTCGCCGCGGCCGGTGCGCTGGGAAGCCTGCTCCACTGAGCGCGCGCCGCCGAGGCAATTGCCGGAGACTACGCCGCAGCGGAATTGCAGCTCCTCAGGCAAGGGCAGCGGCAAGCCGGAGTCCGTGATTGCTTCCAGGGAAGCCGCTAACGCATACTGGTGCGTCCGGTCCTGGCGGCGCGCATCATTATAGATGCGGCGAGGCAGCCCCTTGAAGACCACGTTGGGATCAAACCCGTCCACCTCGCAGGATATCGTTACCGGAAAGCCCGTGGCATCGTAGATTTCAGTGGGACCGGCGCCGGAAACGCCCGCGCAGAGGTTCTCCCACGACTCCGCGACGTTGGCCCCCAACGGGGTCACGGCCCCAATGCCTGTCACCGCAATGCGTGAGTAATTCATCGATTCCTCATTCATGGGTTCCGCCGCCTTGCACCGCAGCGAACGCCGGTCACCGACGCCCTACCACACACCATTTAACAAGGAAATGCCAGCCAATTGAATGCTACCTAATCTATGCGTGGCAGCGCAATGCCTGCAGAAGCTTCGCCTAAACAGAAAACCGGGAGAATTCCTCGTCCTTCTCGGCGGGGGTCTCCTCGTCGTCCAGGTCGAACGGCGGGTCGTCGCCGTCCTCTTCCAGCAGGTCGCCGGCGTTGACGAGCACGTGGCGCACGCGGCCCAGTCCTTCCGGCGGGGTGACAACCCCGCGTTCCTCGAGCGTATCCAGGATGCGGTTGGCCTTGGTGGCGCCGATGCCGAGCTGGCGCTGGAGGAATGAAGCCGAGGCGTTGTCGTATTGGGAGACCAAACGGATGGCCTGCCGCACCAGGTCGTCGTCTTTGTTCTCCTGGTGGTTGGCCACGGCTTCCTCGAACGACTTCTCCGGGATGTACTCCGGCGCGCCCTGTTCGCGCCAGAAGGCCACGATGCGGTTGATTTCGTCGTCGGCGAGGTAGGTGCCCTGGATACGGGTGAGGCGGGTGGCCTCTTTCGGCGCAAAGAGCATGTCGCCTTGGCCGATGAGTTTTTCCGCGCCCCCGCCGTCGAGAATAGTGCGGGAATCGGCCTGCGAACTCACCGCAAAGGCGATGCGGCACGGGAAATTGGCTTTGATGAGACCCGTGAGCACGTCCACCGAGGGGCGCTGTGTGGAAACCACCAGATGGATACCCACTGCGCGCGCCATCTGCGCCAGGCGGCAGAGGTATTTCTCCACATCGCCGGCAGCCGTCATCATGAGGTCGGCAAGCTCATCGATCAAGATGACGAGATAGTGCATGGGCTCTGCGCCCGCTTCGCGTTTGGCGGTATTGTAGGTCTGGATGTTGCGGAAACCCTCCTGCGCCAACACCTTGTAACGCCGCGTCATCTCGTCGGCGGCCCACATCAGCGTCGGTACCACCTCGTCCAAGTCGGTAATCACGGGGCGCAGCAGGTGGGGAATGTCGCTGTAGCCGATCATCTCCACCATCTTGGGGTCCACGACCAGGAAGCGCAGCGTTTCCGGCGTGTGCTGCATGAGCAGCGAGCAGATGATGGCGTTCACGCACGCCGACTTGCCCGAGCCCGTGGAACCGGCAATCAACAGGTGGGGCATGGTGGCGAGATCCGTCACACGGACGTCGTTGGCGACGTCGCGTCCCAGCGCCAGCGGCAGCTCGCCCTTGTGTTCCGCAAAGACGGGATCGGTCATGAACTCGCGCATTGTGACTATGGTGGTGTGCTGGTTGGGAATCTCGATGCCGACGTAGGGGAAGCCGGGCACCGGCGCTTCGATGCGCACACTCGTCGCGGCGAGAGCCAACGCCAAGTCGTTGGCAAGATTCACGACGCGGCTCACCTTGATGCCCTGTCCCAATGTCAGGCGGTATTGCGTCACCGCCGGGCCGCGAATGGCTTCCGCCACCTCTGCCACGACTTTGAAGCTGCGCAATGCTTCCTCGATAATGAGCGCGCGCTGCTCGATCTCCTGGGTCGCCTCTTCCGCATCGTCTGTGCGCGCGGCTGGCGTGAGCAGTTCCGGCGGCGGCAATTGCCAGCGGGGCGGAGCTGCTTCCGCAGCAGCGTCCAGCTCAGCGTCCAAGTCCATGCCCGCCAAGTCGGCTTCGTCCGGCATGTCCGCGGCTTCGACGGGTTCTGCCACAGCGGCGGTTGCGTCAGCTTGCGGCAAAGCGGAGACGGCGGTTTCGCTGGCGGGGTTCACGTTAGTAGCGACGCGCACCGCTAGCGTGCGCGGCTGAGGAGTCTCCACCTCCACCTCCGCCGGCGCCGCCGAGCGCTCTCTCATGGACCGGTAAGCGCTGCCGGCCGCAGTGAAAAGCACGCCCAGACCTTTGCCCACCAACCGCACAATCTGCCAGATTCCCTTCAGGGCGGCGCGAATGCGTCCCAACGAGATGGAGAACGTAATGATCGTCGTAATGAGCAAGAGGGCAAAGAGGACGACAACTGCTCCCACAAAACCCAGCGCGGTGGTAAGTGGCTTAAGGATTTGCAGGCCAATAGCGCCGCCGACCGGGTATCGTTCTGCCATTTCCGGCGGACCCGCTACTGCTTGACCAAAGGCCGTGGCTGCCAGCACGAGCACCACCAGCGCGGTGAGCGTTTCCCAGCGCACATACCGCTCTTGGGTGATGCCGTCGCGGATGAGTTGTACGCCGAGCACAACGAACGCGAGCGCGGGCAAGGGCGCCATCCAGCCGAATAGATCGACGAGGACGCTTTGCCACAAGCCGCTCACGGTGCCACTGGGCGAGACGAGGGCGATGCCTGAGAGCAAGCCGATAACGATGCTCAGGACGCCAAACACCTCGCGCCGGAGCGGCGACGGGAGGCGCAGCGAGGGCAGAGGCAGACGCGATTGACTGGGCGGCGACTTTTGCTGGACAGTGCTGCGACGGGTTGCCATAGGTAGACTCCTCATGGCTTAAGTCAGAGAGCGGGTACGGTGCGAGACACTGGACGTGAGTCACCACGGGTATGAACCCATGCCGACCAGAGAGAAAAAGCGTTAGACTTCGGTTACAACGGGGAGGATCATCGGCCTGCGGCGCGTCTCGGCGTAGAGGAACGTCGACACCACGTCGCGGATGCGATCTTGTACTTGGCGGATCTCGGCGCGGGGGCCGAGATCGGCTTCCAGCCTATTATACAGGCGTTGCCGGGCTTTTTCAATCAGCATCTCCAGCCCCTCCTGCATGAAGCCCCGCGAGATTATGTCGGGGCCGGAGAGCACGTGCCCGGTCTCACGGTCTATGGTTACGACTACGATGAAGATACCGTCTTGGGAGAGGTGCTGGCGATCGCGCAGGACGCTCTGGCTCACGTCGCCCACGCCGAGGCCGTCCACGAACACGTAGCCGGCCTGCACCCGGTCTACTTTGCTAATCTCGTCCGCGGTCAGCTCGATGATGTCGCCGTCCTCGGCGACGATGATATTCTCGGTATCCACGCCCAGTTCACCGGCCAAGCGCGCGTGGTGCATGAGGTGCTGGTAGCCGCCGTGAATGGGAATGAACGTTTCCGGACGCAGGATGCTGATGAGCGTCTTCAGCTCCTCCTGCGCGCCATGCCCGGAGACGTGGACGTTGGCGACTCTGTCGTAGAGCACGTCAGCGCCCTGGCGAAAGAGCTTGTCGATAGTCTTCGCCACCAGCGCCTCATTGCCCGGGATCGGACTGGCGGAGATGATGACCGTGTCGTCGGTCTCCACGTTGATTTGGCGGTGGTCGCGGTTCGCGATGCGGCCCAAAGCGGACGTCGGCTCACCTTGGCTGCCCGTGGTGATGATGACGACCTCTTCCTTGTTGAATTCATGCAGGCGGTCGGGGCGCACGAGCATGTTTGCCGGCACGTCCAAATAGCCCAACTGCATCGCCATGTTCACGTTTTGCACCATGTTGCGACCGGTCACGCACACGCTGCGGTCGAATTCGTGGGCAGTATCCACCACCTGCTGGACGCGGGAGATCAGGGAAGCGAACGTGGTCACGATAATGCGGCCGCGGGCCTCTGAGAAAACTTCCGCAAAACAGTCGTAGATTACGCGCTCGGAGGGGGTGTAGCCGGGCCGGTCGGCGCGGGTGCTGTCGGAAAGCAGCAGCCGCACGCCTTCCTGGGCATATTTCGCCAGCCGCCAGATGTCGGAGAGTTCGCCATCCACCGGCGTGTAGTCGAACTTGAAGTCGCCGGAGTGCACCACCAGGCCGACGGGCGTGTAGATCGCCATGCCCACGCCGTCGGGAATGCTGTGGCACATGTGAAAGAATTCGAAACGGAAGGGCCCAAGCGTAATCTGATCGCCGGGTGCGATCTCCCGCAGCCGGACTTGCTCCTCCAGGCCGTGCTCTTTGAGCTTGACCTCCAGCAGTCCGAGGGTGAGCCGCGTGCCGTAGATGGGCGCATTGATGGTGCGCAGGAAGTAGGGTAAGGAACCGGTGTGGTCCTCGTGCCCGTGGGTGATGATGATTGCCCGGAGACGGTCGCGCTTGTCTTCCAGATACGAGATATCGGGAATCACCAAGTCGATGCCCAGCATCTCGTCTTCGGGAAACATCACACCGGCGTCGATGAGTACGATATCGTCACCGTACTCGAGCACCATACAGTTCTTGGCAATTTCGCCCAAACCGCCAAGGGGTATGATGCGAAGCTTTTTGTCCTCTGACATAGGGTAGGGGTTATTCCCACTGCGGTTACTGCCGCGAGATACTGGGTCGGATTTCGTATCGTCACATTCGGGTAGAGGTCTACTCTCATGATGAACGCGCAGTTGCGGTGCGTCAAGGAAGCGGAATCGCCTGAATGCGTCAGAGGCGTTCATATACCATGGTGTAGTGAGAAATGAAGCGCGGGAGGGGCAACGGCACCGGGTGAGGTCTTATGGCACAAAACACAATGCCGGCGGGCGGAGAAAGAGCCCTGCGCGCATGACGGCGGTGAGGATTCGCGCCGCTCGCGCCGAGGATGCGCACCACGTCCGTGACCTGGAGCGCATGATCGTGGAGGCTTCGCTGCCAGGCGTGCGCGAGGTGCGCTCCGGCGCGGCATACGCTATTTCCGCTGGCGCAACCATAGCGGATGCACTGCGGCTCGTGGCGGTGGCGGGCGGCGATGCCGAGCCCGCAGAAGAACGCGTCGTCGGCTTGATCGCGCTCACGGTGCGCTCAGGGACTGCCGGCCAGGCGCTCCACGCCCACATCCGCGCGTTGGCGATAGCCCCGCCGTTTCGCCGCCAGGGCATTGCCAAGCGGTTGCTCCGGGAAGCGGAGGCTTGGACGCGCGAACAGGGCATAGCGAAAGTTGCTGCCAACGTGGCTGAGGGCAACCGGGCGGCTCTAGCGTTCTTTACCTGCGCTGGGTACTATGAGGAGCGTGACATGCTGGTGAAGCAGTTGGGAAACAGCCAATCATAGTTGGGAGACGGCCAACTGAAGTTGGGAGACGGCCAACGGATTGAAATGTAGCGCGGGGGCTTGTCCCCCGCTCGGGATGACGTGCACGCGGTGAAGAGCGGATGGATTCCCGCGTGCGCGGGCATGACGACTGGTCTTGTCGCATCACTATCAGTCAATCCAAACGATGGAAATTGGCGCGGGGTAGGTTGCCCCGCCGGTAAGCACAGTGTGGAGAGCTAAATGAGAGCGAAGATTGCGGTCTTGCCCGGCGACGGGATTGGTGTGGAAGTCGTAGCCTGGGGCGCGCAGGTGCTCCAGCACGTGGCGGCGAAGTACGGCCACACGTTTCAGGTGACAGAGGGAAGCATCGGCGGCATTGCCATCGACACGACCGGCTCGCCCCTGCCGGATGCCTCCCTGGAGATTTGCAGGCAGGCGGACGCCATCCTGTTAGGCGCGGTGGGCGGTCCCAAGTGGGACGTAGGGCCGCCGGAAGCGCGACCGGAGTACGGTCTGCTGCGCTTGCGCAAGGAATTGCGCCTCTACGCCAACCTACGGCCGGTGAAGACCTTCCCCGCGCTGGTAGACTCCTCGCCGCTGAAGCGGGAAATCGTGGACGGCACCGATTTGCTGGTACTGCGGGAGCTTACCGGCGGTCTCTACTTTGGGCGTCCGCGCGGGCGCAGCGTCAACAAGCAGGGCATTCGGGTGAAGGATACGCTCACCTATACGAGTGGCGAGATGGAGCGCATAATTCGCCTGGGTTTTGACCTGGCCCGCCTGCGCCGCAAGCAACTGGCGTCGGTGGATAAGGCAAACGTGCTTGCCAGCAGCGGGTTGTGGCGCGAGATAGCGGAGCAAGTGGCCGCGGAATACCCCGACGTGGAGGTCGAGCATATCCTGGTGGATGCCTGCGCTATGCACCTCATCAACGATCCCCAACGATTCGACGTGCTGGTGACAGAAAATATGTTTGGCGACATCCTCTCGGACGAAGCCTCCGTGCTGACGGGCAGCTTGGGCATGCTGCCGAGCGCCAGCCTGGGCCGCGGCCGGCGCGGCCTCTACGAGCCGGTGCACGGCACCGCGCCGGACATCGTCGGTCAGGACAAGGCGAACCCCCTGGCGGCGATCCTCTCCGCCGGCATGCTCCTGCGTCATTCGTTGGGACTGGATCGCGAAGCAGCGGCAGTGGAAGGTGCGGTAGAAGACGTGCTGGCGGCAGGATTCCGCACGCCGGACCTGGCGCGCGGCGCGACGGGCGAGCGCCCGGTCGGCACGCAAGCAATGGGTGAGGCCGTGCTGGCGCGGATTGGGTAGGGAGGTATACACTCTTGCCTCTCCCGTCCGTCACTCCGGCGAAAACCGGAGTGACGGCCTAGAAAGGCAGGAATGAAGGCGGATTTTCGCCCAGTACGTAATACGGGGCAGGCTTTGCGGGGAATAACAAACTAACTGGCTCTGCGAGATGTAGCGCGGGGGCTTGCCCCCCGCCTCCTTGGACTAATCGGGACGAATGTGTAAGGAGAAGATGGATTCCGCGCCCCCTGCGGGGGCGAGCTTTCGCGGGAATGACGACCCAAGGCGGCACTCGTTTGGGGCTGTAGGGGCACGACATGTCGTGCCCCTACGGAGACCTCTTGTGATCGCGGAAAGGACTTGAATTCTATGAACCTCGGTTTGGCCGGAAAGGTAGCCGTAGTCACCGGCGGGAGTCGCGGTATCGGGCGTGCGACGGCGCTCACGTTTGCGGAGGAGGGGGCGGACGTCGCCATCTGCGCGCGCGGCAGCGAGACCCTGGAAAAGACATTGGCGGAAATTCGCGCCCACGGTGTCAACGCCTTTGGCATGGCCGTGGACGTGACCCAACGCGCGGAGGTGGAGACGTTTATCGAGGCGAGCGCCGAGGCGCTCGGCGGCATTGACATGCTCATCAACAACGTCGGCGGCTCCGTGGGCAAGGGCCTGATGGGCTCCACCGACGAAGAGTGGGTCGCCACATTCGACCTGAACCTCTTTCACGCCGTGCGCACCTCCCGCGCGGCGGTGCCCCACATGCGGCAGCGCGGCGGCGGCGCTATCGTGGTCATCTCGTCCATTTCGGGCCTGAAACCGGCCCCCGGCAGCCAGTACGGCGCTGCCAAGGCGGCCGAAGTCTTCGTGAGCGGCGCGCTGGCCATGGAATTGGGACCGGACAATATCCGCGTGAATACCGTCAGCCCCGGCTCGATACTTTTCCCCGGCGGCGGTTGGGGAAAGCGTCAGCAGGAAGACCCGGAGGGATTCGGCAAGTTTGAGGTGGAGGAGTATCCGCTCGGACGCCTGGGGCAGCCCGAGGAAGTGGCGCGGGCAGTCGTCTTTGTGGCGTCACCCGCGGGGAGTTGGATAAACGGCACGAACGTCTCGGTGGACGGCGCCCAGCAACAACCCGGCATGTTCGAAAAAGGCCCCGTGTGGCAGTAGGTCTCTTGCGACGTAACGAAGGGGCACGACATGTCGTGCCCCTACAACCGCTAGCCTGATCCGCCTCACACCGTCCCGTGGGCGCAGGTTGCAAACCTGCGCTACCAGAGGAACGACGATAGCAAAAAACTGGCCGACGCCTACGCGTCCGGCTGGACCTCATTGATCAACCCTACCAGGCCGTACAGCGCCACAATGTAACCGTACCAGCCGAAGCCTTGCACCACGCCGCGGGCCGCCGCGGAGATGATGGAATGGCCGCGCCAGGCTTCCCGCGCGTACAGGTTGGAAAGGTGCACCTCGATCACCGGAAACGGCATGGCTTTCAACGCATCGAAGAGCGAGGGGCTGTACTGCGTCAGCCCGGCCGGGTTCAGCAATGCGCCCTGGGCGTTGTCGATGTTCTCGTGCAGGAAATCGAGCACCGCGCCTTCGTGGTTGGACTGAAAGCAGACCACCTCGAAGCCGAGTTTCTCAGCCTCCTTGGTCACCTGTTCGTGAATTTGGTTCAGCGTCACCGTGCCGTAGATCTCCGGCTGGCGGCGACCGAAGAGGTTGAGGTTGGGGCCGCCAACCACCAGGATGCGTTTAGGTGGGGTGGTATCTGCCATTGGTGTACTCCGATCTAAGTGTGCAAGCTGTAAGTTAGCGCTAGGGCTTGATCTGGCGCGCAATCGCTCTCCGCAGTCCATAGCGGAGCATGCAACCGGCTGCGCAATGTTTACTACGAAATATCTTACGCCAAAGTATCTGCATTTGCTCCTTCGCTCGTTTTTACTGGGAATGCTCTCCCCGCGCAGCTTCGGACCAGTAGGGGCACGACATGTCGTGCCCCTACACCTCGCGGGTGACGGAGGCGTAATCAACCCTCACCCCGACCCTCTCCCAGTCTTGGGAGAGGGAGGATGCGGGGCGGAAAGAGGAAGTGGATGGTACAGCTCTTGCCATTCGTCACACTGACGGCGCTGAGGCGAATTGGAACCGGCATTGAGGGATCAACCCTGACCCCGACCCTCTTCCAGTCTTGGGAGAGGGGGAATTGGGAGACTAGGCGGAGCCGGCTAGAATCTGCCGTTGCGGACCTCGAAGCGGGTCGGCTTCGCGTAGGCCGGCAGGCCGCGCTCGAACCAAGCGGCGGTCCAGTCGATCATGGTCTCCAAGGGCACAATGGGGCTGCCGAAGAGTTGCTGCGCCTGGGCTGTGCTGTTGATCCAGGCGGATTCCGATTCTATTCCGTCAAAGAGCGGCATCGTGTTGAAGCGGTCACCGAACGCGTGTGCGAGGGCGCGAATGTGCGTTGCTTCAGGCCCGCCGACGTTCAACGGCGTGGTTGGGATGGTGCAATGCAACAGCGCGCGCAGGGCCTGGCTGCTGGCGTCGCCTTGCCAGATGACGTTGACGTGTCCCATGGTCAGCGGCACCGGTGAACCGGTGCGCACCCGGCGGGCAACGTCGTGCAGCACGCCGTAGCGCATGTCGATGGCGTAGTTGAGCCGGAGCAAGCGGCCCGCCGTCCCGTGTTGTTGTGAGAAGTGTTGAAAGATGCGCTCGCGGCCGACGCAAGAATTGGCGTACTCGCCTACCGGTTCCGGGGCAACTGACTCATCCCAGCCTTCCCCAGCGACCGGCGCGTAGGGATAGACACAGAGCGTGGAGAACGCCACGATGCGAGATTGAGAAAACACCTCGGCCACGATGGCCGGCACGTGGGTGTTCATGGCCCACGTAAAGGCCGGGTCCTCCTGCGTGCCAAACTTCTTGCCCGCCATGAAGATGACGTTGGGCAATTGCGGCAGAGCGGCTACCGCGGCGCGGTCCAAGAGATCGCACGCGACGGTCTCGATGCCCCAAGCCTCGAGGCGCGAGCGCACGGCGGGATCGCTAAATCGGGCTACGCCAACGATGCGTTTTGTGGGGGCGGCTCGTTTCGCCAGTCGCGCCAGCGTGGGCCCCACCTTGCCCCCGACGCCGAGGATGAGGATGTCGCCGTCGAGCCGCCGCAGGTCGTCGATCAATGCCTGACTGGGACGCGACAGCAACTCTTCCAGGGCCGCTTCATCGGCAATCTGCGAGGGGAGGGTTGCGCGGGTAAGCAAATTCATAGGTGTCTGTTCTACGTTCAATGGGTGATTTGCCAAGAAATTGGGCACACGGAGGGAATTTAGTTGGAGTAAATCGATAGCCAGCAATACTTGGCAAAGGCAGCCAATAGTTCTTATGCCGGATCCTACGAAACAAACATAAGAGTTACCGCCTGGCCGTTACCCATCACCTCCGGCGAAAGCCGGAGTCAGGTCACACGGAGAAGACGGATTTCCGCGTGCGCGGGAATGACGAAAGCACGGGACGCTTGCGCACTTCGCGGCAGGAACTCTCGCGCCGGACTGTGCCGTCGTTTCTGCTGGCTCCCGCTATTCGGTGTTCCTCTCATTTTGATGGTAAATCAGTATACCATGTACTCTGGCAGTCTCAGCGCGGCAAAGGAGCGGTAGCAGTGAAGCGGGTGATGTTCGACGATCTCTACACGTGGTCGGTTTTCAACGAGGAGAAGCAGTTCGATTTCAACGGGTTCCTCTGGGTGCGGGCGGCAGGCAATATCCTCATCGACCCGGTACCGATGAGTGCCGGCGACGCACAGCAACTAGACGCCCTCGGGGGCGCGGCGCTTATCGTCCTGACCAACCGCGACCACGAGCGGGATGCGGTGGCTTTCAAGGAACGCACCGGCGCGCAGATCGTGGCGCATGCGGCGGACGCCCCGCTCTTCGAGCTTGCGGTAGACCGCACGGTAACCGACGGCGAGGAGATCGTGCCCGACCTGCAGGTGTTGCACCTGGCGCACGGCAAAAGCCCGGGTGAGATCGCGCTGCTCTGGCAAGGCGGACGCGTGGCCTTCATCGGCGACTATGTCTGGGGCCATCCCGTGGGCTCGCTGGTGCTCGGCGCGGAGCCGGCGGTGACGGACCCGGCGCAGGCGGCGCTGCAACTGCGCAAACTGCTATTCATACCGCAACTCGACGCGCTGCTGCTCGGCGACGGCCACTCGATCCTCAACGGCGCCCGGGACGCACTGCTGGCAATGTTGGAGGCCCGCACGGATATCTACATCAATCGCATCAACCTGGATGAGATACCGTGGTGGGAGACGCGGGAAGCCCCCGGGGACTTCGGCTATGAGTTCAAGAACATCGACCCACTCATCGGCGCGCGGCACCTGGGCTACCAGGTGATTCGCCTAGCTCCGGGTAGGAAAGCGTTTCCGCTCCATTTCCATCACTTTGAAGAAGAACTCGGCGTGGTGCTGGATGGCACGTGTACCATGCGGACGTCACGGGGCAATGTGGCCCTGCGCCAGGGGGACTTTGTCGCCTTTCCGCCCGGCCCCAACGGCGACCACCAATACCTCAATGAAGGCACGGAGCCGTGCACGCTGTTGCTCCTGAGCAACGTGGCACCCAGCGACATCAGCGAATACCCGGACTCCAACAAGGTGAACATGCGCGGCGTGCGTCACATCTTCCGCAAAGAACAGCGCGTTGACTACTGGGACCGGGAGGAGTAGATCTAGCTATAGATTGCTGGCAATGAGGCACACTAGCCTGTTATGTTGCGCCCAAGCCATGCCAGCCGCGCGATGTTCGCCCCGGCATCTTCTAGATATATTCACAATTCCGTTCTATAGTGGATTGGAGACGACCGCGCACAAGAGGACGAATGCGGATGGATACACAAACGGTCCTGCGGTATTCGCGCAGATCACTGTGGCTGCGAGCGCTCCTTGTACCGCTGACGGCAGTGATCGCGGCCTGCGGCGGGCTGGGACGCAGAGCCGAACAACAGCAGGCAGCCGTTGCGCAGGAAACCGAAAAGGTTCAACCGACCGCCGCGCCGGCACCGGCGGCGCAGTCCGGGGAGCAGAAACAAGGCACTACCGCTTCGGCGGCCACAACGGAGCTACCGGCCACACCGGCATGCGAGGATGACGACGATCCCACGCCGCCGCAGACCGCGGGACCGTTCTACACCCCGAATACGCCGTTGCGGACCTCGCTGCTGGAACCGGGCCTTGGCGGGACGCGGCTGCTGCTCTCAGGTCAGGTGCTCTCCACAAAGTGCACGCCCATTGCGGGCGCGCTGCTCGACTTTTGGCACACAGACGACGCGGGCGATTACGATAACGAGGGCTACACGTTTCGCGGCCACCAGTTTGCCGACGCTGCGGGCCGCTTCACTTTGGAAACCATCGTGCCGGGCATCTATCCCGGACGCACGCGCCACATACACGTGCGCGTGCAAGCGCCGAACCAACCGATCCTCACTACCCAGCTCTACTTTCCAGGCGAGTCCGGCAACCAGGGCGACGGCATCTTCGATCCCGTGCTCCTGTTAGAGCTCGCCGATGCGGCAAACGGCAAAGAGGCCCAGTTCACCTTCGTGCTCGACGTGCCGTAGCGGACTCCGCGCTTCCCGGCAGTTTCACAACCAGGCCATAGCGCCACTAGGCCACTGCACAACCTGGGTGGAGCCACGCAACTCCCTCTCCCGCTGGAGACTCTTGTGTAACTTCGTAATTCCGGCGAAAGCCGGAATCCAGAGGGGTGCAAGTGGTTAGGGTTCGCTTGCAGTGAGACCGTTATTCACTCCAATCTAGGGTGAAGGGGAATCTGCGTACGGTGCCGGGCAGGCGCTTTAGGTTTAACGGGCGAGTCGTCTGTGCGCCCTATCCATTTATTGGGGCGAGGGTGGGCGCCTGTTCGCCAGCCGATGACCGCCCTGAGCGCGGCTCTCACAACCGCGCGAGGCACGCAGTTTGCGGTGCTATACTGTAATTAGTAAGTGCAGGACGTAGTGATCCAGCCTACTACGGGACAAAGGAGTCGCCGGATGTCCGGTAGGATTGTTACAGGAATCGCCTTAATCGCAGCCATGTTCGCGCTGGCCGCGTGCAGCACCGTGCCGCCCCAGCCGCAGCCGCCCCAGCCGTCGGAACCGTCACTGCCAAGCTTGGCAGCCATCTCGCGGGAGGCGGAACCGGGACTCTACACCAAGGCCTTCGTGGCGGAAGCAATTCGGCGCTACGACGCCGAGGGGCGTGACGCCACTATTGCCCACTTCAACACGACGGACAGCGTGGACGGCGAGTGGTACCTCTTCATCATCAGTGAGGCCGGTGAGGTGTTGGTGCACTCCGCCATTCCGGAAAACGTCGGCTTATTCGTCGAGAAGCCGTTGGGAATTGACGCCAACGGCTACGATTTTGGCGCTGCCATGCTGGCTGTGACCGAGGCGGGAAGCTGGATCAGCTATGTCTACGAGAATCCCACCAGAGGCAATTTCCTGGAGACCAAGCACGCGTGGGTGATCAGGCACGACGGCTTGATCTTTGGCTCCGGTTGGTACCAAGTCATCCGGTACGACGCGCCGCCCCCGCAACAGCAAACCCCGACCGACCCGGATAAGGTAGTTGCGTAGTCCTGGGGCTGGTGAAGAGGGACTTGCGCTTGCAAACGCTGATTTTTCGATGGAATCAAACGGGCATTCTGTCCCTGTGGGTGGGATAGGGTAGATAGACGAAGATTTCCCCTCACCCCGGCCCTCTCCCGCTGGGAGAGGGAGATATCGGACCCGCACAACGGATTCCCGCGCCCTATAATGAGCAGTGCTAACGCCTTCAGCAAGAGCACGCTGAAAGACCTCATCAAGAGCATGAAAAAAGGCCTCACCAAGAGCTTAGGCTTTACCTTCATGCAGAGCCTTGTAGAATAATTGAATGGCTTCCTAGTTCTGCCGGAAAGAGTTCATTCTTGGCAATAAAGTCGAAATCAGCCACGACGTTTCAACCGTTTCGCGACCAGCTTGAAACGGCGTTTGTGCAATATGCGCAGCGGCCGGCGCTTTCGTATCAGGGTGAGACGTGGACGTATGCGGAGTTGGATGCGCGGACGCGCGCGGCGGCGGCGCATTTGCGGCGGCAAGGACTGCGCGCCGGCGAGCGCGTAATACTCTACACGGCGGACAAGCGCGCGTTGCTGCTGGCGCATCTGGGCGCGATCCGGGCCGGGGGCGTCTCGCTGCCGCTCAACTTCAAGTTCACGCCGCGCGAAATGCAGTACTACGCGCAGGATAGCGGCGCGGCGCTGGCGGTCGGCGGTGATGCCGAACTGCCGGTGTTGCAGGCGTTGGTAGAGGATCAGGAGAATTCGCTGGGGGGTATCCTGCACGCCGACGAGTTTCTCGAGCTCGCGCCGCAGCCCACGACTCCGCTGCCGGATTCCACGGCAGACGACTGGGCGTTGCTGCTCTATTCTTCCGGCACCACCGGCCAGCCCAAGGGCGTGGTGCATACCCATGCCAATCTCGGCGCGGCGGTGCGTTCGCTCGCCGATTGCTGGGCGTTCACGCCGGACGACGTGCTCGTAAACGTGCTGCCGTTCTTTCATATCCACGGGCTCTCGTTCGCCAGCCACGTGAATTTCCTCACCGGCGCCCATATGCTCATGGGGGACCAGTTTCACCCAATTCGTACGTTGGACCTCATCGACCGCGCCACGGTCTTCATGGCGATTCCACCCATGTACTATCAGTTGCTGGGGCGGCCGGAATTTCGCGCACATGCGGAGAAGTGGTCGCACGTACGGCTGTTCACGTGCGGTTCCGCGCCGATTCGTCCCGAGGTGTTGCCGGAGTTGGAGGGTATTTTAAAGAATCCGCTGATTAACCGGTACGGCATGACCGAGAGCCACGTGATTGCGAGCCTGCCCATCGACCGCCCCAGCGTGCAGGGCTCGGTGGGTCTGCCGTTGGACGGCATCGAGATGACGATGGTCGAGGACGGCTCCACCACCAAGGACGGTCATGCCGTAGGCGAGGTGCACGTGCGTGGCCCGGTCATTTTCGACCACTACCTGAACCGGCCGAAAGCCACCGCCGAGGCCTTTGCCCACCAGGGCTTCTTTGCCACCGGCGACCTAGGTTTTTTGAATCACCAAGGGTACTTGACTCTCATTGGGAGAAAGGTCGACCTCATCATCACCAAGGGCTTCAACGTCTATCCGCCCATGGTCGAGCGCGTGCTCAACGATTGCCCCGGCGTGAAGGAATCCGCCGTGTTCGGCCTGCCCGACGACCTGCGCGGCGAAAGGGTGGTGGCCGTGGTGGTGAAAGACCCCGACGCCGACACTGCAGCCACGCCCCGCAACATCCGCGACTTCTGTCGCGAACGCAGCGTGGATTACCAGGTGCCAAGCGAGGTCCACTTCGTGGACGAACTCCCCCGCAACGCCATGGGCAAGGTGCTGAAAAGGGAACTACGCGACGGCTTGCTGGCGGAGGCTGATGGTAAGGGGTAGTGCCTATTGGCCAGTACACGAACTGAATGCCGATGTGTGTTTGAAGGCGATTCATCTAGTGTAGTCTTGTGGAAACTAGCTTTCTCGGTTGTCAATTAGAGAAGCCCTTCGACAAGCCTGTCTTGAGCCTGCTGAAAGGCTCAGGACAGGCTCCGCGACGAAGAATCGAGAATGCGGGCACTTTAGATTCCTCGCTGCGCTCGGAATGACATCCAAGAAGGGCCTCTTGACGATACCTAGCCGTAGCGCGGGGGCTTGTCCCCCGCCTCTTGATTCAGACGTCAGGCCAGGTCGCCAAGTGTCCCTGCCTCTACCCCTATCGCCAATGCAGGCTACACTAGAAAGGTGGCCCGGCAACGCAGACCGGTCGCGCATTTCAAGAAAGATGGATTCCCGCGAAAGCGGGAATGACGGATTGAAATCGCCATTTATGTGACGGATTGAGTTTGCCACTAGAATGACGAACTGAGATTGTCACTCATACGAAACTAAAGATCAACCGGAACGACTGGTATTGCCAACGAAACTAATGAACCCCAAGACTCTCGAACTTCTCGAATTTCCCAAAATCCGCGACCTGCTCGTTGAGCATGCGCATTTTTCTGCCAGCAAGGCATTGGCGGAAGAGCTCATGCCGGCGACGGAGCCGGCGGCGGTGGAAGCTTTGCTGGTGGAGACCGCCGAGGCCCGGGAACTCTTGCGCTTGCACCCGAATTTCACCATCGGCCCGGCGCATGACGTCCGTGGGTTGGTGGACTACGCCGCACGCGGCGGCGTGCTGGACCCGGCGGCGTTGCTGGAGGTGTCCGATACGGTGCGGAGCGGCCGCATGGTGCGGGAGATGCTCGTGCGGCGCACGGAGTCGTTCCCGCTGCTCAGCCGGCTGGCGCGGGAGATCATGAAGTGCGATCCCCTGCAGGGCGCCATCGAGCAGGCCATCGGGCCCGATGCCGACGTGATCGATAGCGCCAGTCCGCTGCTGCGTTCGCTGCGGCTCGAGGCGCGTGCGGTCCACAACCAACTGCTCGACCGCATGCAGGCGCTGGTGCGCACCCCGGAGTACCTCACCTATTTGCAGGACCCGATCGTTACGGTGCGGTCGGAGCGCTACGTGATTCCGGTGAAGGCGGAGTTTCGCGGGCGCGTGAAAGGCATCGTGCACGATGAGTCAGCGAGCGGCGCCACAGTCTTTGTGGAGCCCCTGGACGTGGTGGAGATCAACAACCGCTGGCGCAGCGCCCAGCGCGAGGAAAAGCGGGAAATAGACCGGATTCTGCGCGCGCTGTCGGCCGAGGTGGGCGTGTATCGGCAGGAACTCACCGAGAACGTCGGGACGCTCGCCGCCATCGACATCATTCTTGCCAGGGCGCGTTTCGCGGAGACGATCAGGGCTGAGCAGCCCGCCGTGGTCACCGGTCACCGCTTCTCCTTCCGCCAGGCGCGGCATCCGCTGCTCACGGGCAAGGTGGTGCCCATCGACGTCTATCTCGGGCAAGACCCCAATCGGGAACGTCCGCAGCCGTTCTACGTGCTCGTCATCACCGGTCCCAACACCGGCGGCAAGACCGTGGCGCTCAAGACCGTCGGCTTGCTCACGCTCATGGGACAGTGCGGGCTGCATCTGCCAGTGGCGGAAGGCTCGCGACTGGCGGTATTTCAACAGGTGCACGCCGATATCGGCGACGAACAGAGCATCGAGCAGAGCCTATCAACCTTTTCGTCGCACCTCTCGAAGATCATTCCGATACTCGATGAAGCAGACGAGCACTCGCTGGTGCTGTTCGACGAACTCGGCGCGGGCACCGATCCGCAGGAGGGATCGGCGTTAGCGCAGGCAATTCTCATGTATCTGCGCGACAAAGGCATCCCCACCGTTGCCACCAGCCACTACTCGGCGGTAAAGGCGCTGGCCCACGTGGAGGAGTCCATGCAAAACGCCAGCGTGGAGTTTGACGTCGAGCGGCTGGCGCCGACCTACGTGCTCTCCATCGGCATGCCCGGCACCAGCCATGCCCTGCAGATCGCGGAGCGTCTCGGCCTCAATCCCGCCATTGCCGCGCAGGCTGAGGTGCGGCTTAGTCCAACCGAACAGGCGGTGGACGCGCTGATGGTCTCCTTACGCGCGGAGACGGAGCAACTCCAGGCTGAGCGCGAGCACCTCACCCACAACCGCAGCGAACTGGAAGCGCAGCGGGACACGCTGGCCGCGCGGGTGCGGGAAATGGAACAGGCGAGAGCCGCCCAGAAAGGGGCGGCGTGGCGGGAGGCAACCCAGGAAGCCGGCGTTCTACTGGAGCAGATCCAAGCGCTGGTGCGCCAGGCGAAGGTCTTTGCCGCGCCCATGAACGCCAACCGCAAGCTCTTGGAACACGCTGCCCTGCAAGCCCGCGAACGACAGCGGGAGATGCGCTCGCAGGCGCGGGCAACACAGCAGATTTCAGATCCGCCTGCGCTCGCCGTGGGCGACACGGTGCGCGTGCGCGGCTGGGAGTTGCCCGGGCAAGTTGTCGCGGCGCCGGACGCGCGCGGTCAGGTGGCAGTGCAAATCGGACACATCAAGACGCGGGTTGCGCACGCCGAGATCACGCTGGTGGAGATTAAGGAGCCGGCGACCGTGCCGGACGAGCGGCAACGCGATATTCGGCCCACCGTGCCGGTGGTGCCGATAGAGCTCGACATCCGGGGTAACCGCGCCGAGGAGAGCATGGGCACGGTGGACCGCTACCTCGATCAGGCGCTGCACGGCGGCCTGAAGAACGTGCGCATCATCCACGGCAAAGGCACCGGCGCGTTGCGCGCCGCCGTGCACGAAATGCTGCGCGGCCATCCTCTCGTGCGCCGATTCCGCACCGCCCCGGCCCGCGAAGGCGGCGACGGCGCGACGGTGGTTGAGCTGGCGCAGTAGGCATGTGACCAAGTGCCGGCGTATATTGGGCCGACGCAGATCACGCAAGAATTCCCTTAGAGCCCCATCCGTTCGTCCTGAGTGTGTCGAAGGATGAACGGATGCCGGCTTTTGGGATGATAGACTCCGGCTCTTGGTTTGAAAATAGCTGCGTCCGTTATTCGTGAGCGTGTCGTCATTGGAGTGGGGATCTGCTGAGAGGCACTAGCCGCACTCTCGTACATTGATATCACGCCGTCCCTCGTGCTGCCGCCTCTGCCGGTTTTGGGTCATGCAGCGGACGTGTCCACAACGTTTCTGCCTCAGCGATTGTTGAGCGCAAACGCCGTAAGTGACAGTACGTTGGTTAGAGGCAGCGACACGTGTAGCGTGACACGGAGATGCCGCCGCTACTGGCCGATTTACGGCAGGCGGCGGAACAACGGAGAGGAAGAGGGACTTAGGAGGTAGCCCGATCGAGAAGGAAGGCTACTGCACGAAGATTTCGAAATTGACGTCTTCTTCACGCCCGAGCACACGCTGTGACAAGCGGCGTAGGTACGCAACGCTGTCGTGGCCGAGCAGCGTGCCGATTACTGAACCTAGGAGCAGGCCGAACACCGCACCAAGCGCAACGCCCCACACGAAGTTGTCTTCTTCTGCAAGTTTCATACCAAGCACTGTACCATCCCCCTTGGCGCCAGTTGACGGTAGCCGTGATCCGCCTGTGCGTTAGCCTCGAACTTGCGGGAGGGCCACCCAGCCCCACCCGGGTTCACTGCACACGCAAGATCGTCGTGGCCTGCGACCACAGGCGTTCGAGATGGTAGTATTCACGCATGTCGCTTGAGAATACGTGCACCATCACGTCCCCGTAATCAAGCACGACCCAACCGCCCTCGCCTTTGCCTTCACTGCGCAGCGGCGACTCTTCGCGCGCGCCCAAAGCCTCCTCGATATGTTCCACAATCGCGCGCAACTGCGGCGTCGACTCCGCCGAACACAGTACAAAGAAATCGGCCACAACAGTCTGACGCCGAATGTCCAGCAGCGCTATGTCTGCGCCGCCGTGTTCGGCCATAATATCGACTGCGAGCTTCGCCTTCTCCAAAACATCCATCGGCATAATTATAGCACAAATCCCCGGACTTCCATGACTTTACGCCCACTTTTTTCTAAGGGAGTCGATTATGCAACAGCGCGCACAGGCGTCCGTTTCTGTGCCGGCGCGCCGTATTGCGTGGAGAGCAGTCTGCGCTTAATCCGTTGAGATGCAAGTGGCTGGTATGGTCGCGGCGCGAAAATTCGTCCGTTTGTTCTGCTGCGCTGCGCCGTCACCCCGGCGCCCGTATGGGAAAGGCCGGTTTGCCGCTCTCGACCGTTGTCAGGCCCGATCGCCATCGTCCTGCTGCGTATAAAGTTTGTGCCGGGCAATGTACGTGACCACAGGTTCCGGCGTGAAGTCGCAGAGCGCGAGGCCGGCAGCCACGCGCGAGCGGATGGCGCTTGCCGAAATATGGACGGCAGGTATTTCCTGAATAGTTATGCGGGCGCGCGCCGCGGGCGAGAGCTGGCTCATGGCGGCCTCAGGAGCGTGCGCGGCTCCGGGGCGGGTGAGCGCGACGATGGGGACCAGCCGCAAAAGCTGCTCCGGTGCGCGCCAGTGGGGCAGGTCGGCAAGCTGATCGGCGCCAATGAGAAAGACGAAAGAGTCGTTAGGCGCCGCGCGCTGGAGGGCTGCCACCGTATCGATGGCATAGCTGGGCGGCGGGCGCTCCACGTCAATCGTGGAGAGGCAAAAGGCGGGGCAATCTTCTATTGCCAGGCGCACCATGGCGATCCGGTGGGCGGTGGCCGCCCGCGCGGCGGGCTTCAACGGCGAACGGTTGGCCGGAATGAACAGCACCCGGTCTAGCTGTTGCGCGGCGCGCGCCTGCGCCGCGGCAAGCAGATGCCCGTAATGGATGGGGTCGAAGGTGCCGCCCAGGATGCCGATGCGCATTGACGGTAACGCCGCTTCAGTGGCTCATACGGAAACCAAGCCCAGGCTGGCGGCACTGCCGCCAGCCTGGGCCCGCTCAATCAGTTCTTACCAGCACCGTTACGCGGATGCCAGCATCGTTACGCGGATGCGCAGCGATACCGCTTAGTTGCTGCAGAACGCCAAATCGAGTTGATCCAGGTCGCTGTATTCGACGTTGCGCAGCGCGGTCGGTATGCAACCGGTGAGTTGGTTCCCACTGAGATCGAGCTTCTTCAGCGAACTGAGGTTGCCCAGCCAGGCTGGAATTGAGCCGTCGAGTTGGTTTTCGCCCAAGTCCAGCACTTGCAGGTTGCTGAGGTTGCCAAGTTCAGCCGGAATGCTGCCGGAAAGCTGGTTCTCGTCGAGGTCCAGCCACTCCAGGTTCGTCAGGTTGCCCAGCGTGGCGGGGATGCTGCCGGTGAGTTGGTTCTCATTGAGGTCCAGTTCGCGCAGGTTGAGCAAGTTGCCCAATTCCGGCGGAATGCTGCCGACAAACTGGTTTTCGTCGATATCCAGTTCACGCAGATTGGAGAGATTGCCCAACGTCGCCGGCAGCTCGCCCGAGAGCTGATTGTGGCGCATGTCCAAGGACCGCAGGTTCGCCAGGTTGCCGAGTTCAGCCGGAATGCTGCCGGTAAGCTGGTTGTTCCAGAGGCCGAGCTCTTGCAGGCTGCGGAGCTTGCTCAGCTCAATAGGTATAGTGCCCACCAGCCGGTTATGGCCCAGGTCCAAAACGGTCAAGTTGGCAAGGTCGCCCAATTCAACCGGAATCTCGCCGGCCAGGTGGTTGTGGGAGAGATCAAGTTTGGCCAGGCTGGAGAGGCTACCCAGCGAGGCGGGAATTCCGCCGCTCAATTGGTTATCGCTGAGGTCCAGCACCTCCAGCTTGCCGGGGTTGCTCAATGCGGCTGGAATGCTCCCCCTTAGTTGATTGGACGCCAGGGACAACGACTCCAGGTAGAGCAATTCGCCCAACTCAACCGGTATCTCACCGGTGAGTCTGTTGTTGGCAAGTCTGAACGTCCGCACAAACGCGAGATTCGTTATCTCGACGGGAATCTCGCCGGTAAGTTGATTGTCGGAGAGATTGAAGTCGCGCAGATGGGAGAGGTTGCCCAGGGTCGGCGGAATGCTGCCCGTTAGTTGGTTCCCGCTGAGCACCAAGTAGGCGATGAATGGAATGTCGCCCAATTCCGGCGGAATTGTGCCGGTCAGTTGGTTGCCGGCCAGGCCCAGCGCCCACAGATTCTTCAGGTTACCCAGTTCCACCGGAATCTCGCCGGTGAGATGATTATTGTCCAACCACAGGCTTTCCAACTCGGTGAGGTTGCCCAACTCCACGGGTATCTCGCCGGACAGGAAGTTATTGTCCAGGTCGATGCTGCTCAGTTCTGTAAGACTGCCAATCTCCGCCGGAATGGGACCGGTGAGTTGGTTGTTCCAGAGCACCAGCGTGTTCAGGTTGGTGAGGTTGCCGATCTCCGGCGGAATTTCACCCGTCAGCCGGTTGAACGAGATGTGAATGGTGCGCAGTTCAGGCAGAGCGGTCAACTCTATCGGCAGCGGGCCGGAAAGTTGGTTGAAGGAAAGCACCAGGGACCGCAGTTTGGCAAGGTTGCCGAACTCTACCGGAATCTCGCCGGACAGCCGGTTGTAGTGGAGCGAGAGCGAACTCAGATTGGAGAGATTGCCCAACTCCACCGGAATCTCGCCGGTCAGACCGTTACGCGAGAGATTTAGCGAGCGAAGATCAGAGAGATTGCCCAACTCCGTGGGAAGTGAGCCGCTCAGCAAGTTGCGCGAAAAATTCAACGAACTCAGATAGGGGAGATTACCCAGTCCAGCCGGGAGCGTACCCCGCAGGCCATGTTCGGAGAGGCTCAACGAGGTCACACGCATCAAGTAGTTGAGGCCCACGCCATCCCATTCGCTGACGTCGAGGTCTTCCGCCCAATTGAGGGCGGCGCCGTCGCCGACAAGTGTGTCGCGAAGCTCCAGGAGCGTCGCGTGCTCATTTGTCGCGCAGTACGGCAAGCCAAGCTGGTTCACGTCGCCATAGGGAATATTGCTGAATTCATCCGGCAGGCAGCCGGTCAGTTGGTTGCCGCGGAGCGTGATCCACTCCAGATTAGCGAGGTTGCCCAATTCCAGGGGAATCTCGCCGGTGAGTTGGTTGCCGGAGAGCCAGAGCCGCTCCAGGCCGGTGAGAAGTCCCAGACTTGCGGGAATGGTCCCTTGTAGATCAAGGTCCCGCAGGTCGATGCGGGTGACGCGTTTTGATTCAGGGTCGATGGTGACGCCGGTCCACTCAGCTATCGGCGTGTCGACGCTCCAATTGAGGTCCGCGCCGCCATCGCCGCGCAGCACGTCTCCCATGTCGCCTATCAGCACCTCGCAGTCTTCGGCGCTGATGTCTTCGGTGCACGGTGACTGATAGGTAGCCGCCGTCAGTAAGAGTGCGCCGCTAAGGCAGAGGAAACCGACACATGTCCTCAATGACATGCGCCGCGCAAGCCCGCCGCAGACGCGCAAAGGATACGAAAGAAGCCGCTGAAACATCATTGTTCTCCTTAGCGACTAATGGGACAGTAATATAAGGTGACAAGATTTGAAACTACGAATGCGATGAGGCCGATGGAGCGTTAGAAGCGGCGGCGCGAATGGAACGCGCGCTGCAAACGTTCGATGAGACTAGGCTGCCGGTCGGTCATATCTCGCCCGCGCCACAACTGCACCGGGCGCTTTCGATTGCCGCGAAAAGCAAGAAACAGGGCGGCGCCTAAGCAGACCGCGGCGCCAATGCCCAGCAGTGGGGCCGCCAGCGGAAAGGTGAGGCGCAGCACGTTGCCCAACACGAGCGCGGCCAAACCCAGCAAGACGAGCGTGCCGCTCGGGCCGAAGCGGTCGAATATGCCGTAGAGGGCGCGCTGCAGTGACGGCGGCGTGCGCCGAACGCGCTGCTTCTCTTTGGGCACGTAGACTTCAATGCCGTCGAGCAGCCGCCGCACCTCTTGTTCGTCGCGTTTTGACATGTTTTGCGGCATAGTGATCATTCCTTGAGTTAGCTCTAATCTATTATTCGACAACCAGCCGCGCGCGTCAATTCCCTAGGCCCTACTTCTCGGTCTGGCCGCGGGCGATCCGTCCGGTGACATACCAGACTGCCAGCCAAACGAGACCGCCAATACCAACTATGAGCCCCAGATAAGTGGCGTCCTCCCACGACCAGTTGAAGAAAAGACGTATGACGAGCAGGGAGGGAATGAGCCAGGCCACGATCTTGAGGCTGCGTGAGAGGCGCGTGCGGAACTCCACCCAGAGCACCAGCGCCAGGACGAGCGCCGTGAGGAGCAAAAACAGTTGGCGCATTACTCGCCATACCCCCGCAGTGTGTCAAAGGGTCCGGCCGGATACGTGCCGCGCAGCATGCGCAACGTGTCCAGGCCCTTCTGGGTGTCGCTCGCGAGGCGCTCCGGCAGGGAGTTGGCAACCCGGTGCTTGAACAACCAATAGAGAAACTCTTTCCACTCGGTAAGCGTCATGACCCCATTGAGGGACCGGCCCCGATCCTCGCTGAATCCCTCGAGGAGTTCGTGTTCCTTCTTGCCGTACAAGCGGGTGTAGGGGCTTTCCGGATCGCGCAGGTCACGGGTGACGCCGTAGTTTGTGGCCTTCAATATCTCATCTTCCACCGCGTGCAACAGCACCTCTTCCAGGGTTACGCCGTAGAAGTAGCTGAGGTATGAGCAGTATTTTTCTTCCCCCAACAAGTGGGCGAATTCTCTATCCGAATGCGTGAAGGGCGGTCGCGCATAGAAGAAGAGCGCATCGCGCTCTGCCTGCGGCAGGAGATGCCGAAAGTCCCAGCTAATGCGCTCCATGACGAGCAGCAGGTCAAGCGCTTCACCGGCCACGAGGTAGCGAAAATAGCGTCCGCCGTAACACTCTTCTTCACGACTCCAAAGGTGGACGGCGCCCAAGAGCGCGGTGTACCAGTGCTCGCCCTCCCCCAAGGCTGCGGCAAACTCCCGCACGGCGGGGGTGGGGTCGGCAGAGAGCGCTGAAACGTGCTGATGTGGAGTGACGAGGGTCGGCATCGCAACCATCCGCTGCGAATTGAGGCGCTTTTACCCACACGCCCATTATACTTACCCCTACAAGTGGCTGCCTAGTACGTGCATATTGCGTGCGTATCAATGGGTAGCGGCAACAATCGCGATTCTTTGGCGATTGACGGCTATGAAAAACCGAAAACCGAGAATGCGCGCGCGGGCGCCGCCGCGTTGCGGTGTCTGGCTGTCAAATCCGGCTCGCTACGGTCGGTGCGCGGCGCAAGTCTTCCGTTTTGAAGCCGTGAAAAAACCCTGGCGCGCGCTGCCGGCTGCGCCCGGAGCCGGGCAGCGGTTGGGTTCAAAGCGAAAGACTTGGTATCATGGAGTGCTGACAAGACCGAAATTGACGCCCGCATTGCAGATGAGGCCCGACCGCTTAACGCAAGGAGCAGCAGAACCGGTGCCGGTATATCGTCTGGACTATACGAATACGGGGAACGCCCCCCAGCGCATCACGGTGAACGGCGATACGGTGGTGCACCGCATTCCGCCCGGCGGCAAGAAGTCGGTGCCCATGGAAATTGACGATGCCGTTGTTATCTCGGAGCTCAGCGGCGAGGACGAAACGTCGCCGCAGTATGCCGGTACCGTTATCGGACAGGCGGGAGGCATCTTCCTGGAATTGCGCCCCGCCAACGAGCCCGCCGCCGAGCCCCAACGCATTCGTCTGCAAACCCGCCGCCGGTTGCTCTAGGCAACTCACTTGCGGGGCCGGCCAAACGAGCGGGCGATTCGCCCGCGCCTGTGTGCTTTCTTGCTCGTCGAGTCCTTCATTTCTCCCTATCTAAGCCAGTGGTCGTTCCTTCACTCCGGCCAGCCGCGTATTGCATAGGGTGGGACGCGCTAACTATCCTGCGGCGTTGCGCTAAGGCGTGCTTCGCGCACCTCTCTCACTGTCATAAGGGCGAATCCTGAGAGGAGCACAACAACGCCGGTGACGAGGAAGAGAACTCTGACCCCTATCGAATCGGTTAGCCAGGCGAGCAAGGGTCCGGTGAAGATCACGAAGAAAATATTCGCCACCGCGAGATTCGCCACCACCTTGCCGCGCATGTGATCGGGCGACGCCGCTTGCACCAGGCTTTGCATCGGCAGCACGCCGGCAGTCAACACACCCATGAGGGCCGCAATTGCAAAGGCCTGCCAGAGCTGTCCTACAGCCGCTAGTCCTCCGATGAAAATGCCCAAGGCTATGAGCGAAAAGAGACTAATTCTACCATCTCCCAACTCCCTCGCCAGCCACGGAATTACCGGCAACGCAACGAATATTGCCGCGGCTTCAATGGAGCTGAACAGCCCGAAAGCGTCCGGCCCCGCCTTGAGAGTCTCCCTGAAAAAGACCGGAACCAAGATTGACGTGGCGGGAAAGTGAAAGGCGTTGAAAACCAACCCGACCAGGGCCAGGGCACGCAGCAATGGGTGACGGAGAATAAACGCGAGCGAGGATACGAAATCTCTCCAGGCTCCTCTCGCCAGCCCCACCAGCTTCGCGTGCAGTTGGATACCCCGGCCGACCGCGCTCGGCAGTTTGGCCTGGGCAGGCGCCGCGATTCTGCTAAGCAGCAGGGCCGCGAGGCCATTCGCGACCAGAATGATACCAAACGTGTTGAGGGCGCCGATGGTCACAATCATGAATCCGGCCGCAGCCTTGCCCCCAATATCAATTGAGCGAGAACCGGCCGTCAGCGCGGCATTCCCCGCCACCAATTCCTCTTTCGGCACGAGATTCGGCAGGATCGCCGCCCGCGCCGGGTAAAAGAGTTGACCTGCTGCCGTGATCAGAAACACGGCGGCCGCAAAGTGTAACGTGTGCAATTCCACCAGTCGCCCGGCTCCGATAAGCACAGCCAACACGACTACCTGCAGCGTGTGCGACAGTATCATGAGAAACTTGCGGTCCAGCCGGTCCGCCAGTACACCCGCCAGCGGCGCCATAAACAAGATTGGCAGCAGTCCGACTGAGAGCGTGAACCCTAAAGCCAGCGCGGACCCTTGTTCTTCGATGACAAACCACGGAAGGGCCACGGAATAGATCGCGTCACCGGCGCTGCTTACGGCGCGTGCCAAGAATAGATAGCGAAAGCTGCGGTGCGCCAATACGGCAAGTATGTCTGCACGCCGAAAGAAACGGAGTAGTGGTACATCCATTTGCCGATTTCCGTTCGCGCGGGAACGCATGCATTGGCGCAAGGGTCATCCTCATGCTCGCACAGGTGCGTATGCATGACTAGCGGCATGCTCCAAACGGCGGGCTAATCGGTGAATCACGAGGGCAAGGTACCCCGATATCCGCTGCTTGGCGAGCGTGCGGGCTGATTAGCGGGCGACCGCGTCCGGTAGCGCAGCCATGCTGGCGATGACGGCTTGGCAAGGGTGAGCACTGAAATCTGTCCGCGCGGTAACGCCGGAGAGCACGGCGACGAAGGGCACCCGAGCGCGCTGCGCGCTCTTGGCGTCGGTGACGCTGTCGCCCACGTAGCAGGTTTGTGCCGGTACGCCCCCCAGCACTGACATGGCCGTGAGCAGGCCCTCGGGGTCCGGTTTTGACGCAATGACGTCTTCTCTCCCCACAAGCACGTCGAATTCCGCGCGCAGGTCCTCGCGCTCCAGCACGCCCTCAATGCGGTAGCGGAACTTGGAGGAGACAATGCCGAGGGCATAGCCGCGCCGCTGCAGGGCGTGAACCGCTTCTGCTACGTGCGGGAGTATCTCCGTGTTGTCGGCCATGATTGCGTCAGCCTGACGGATGAATAGGCGGTCGAATTCCTTACTCGCCGCCGGAAACCGGTCTGCTGCCAAGCTCCCGCCGGCAAGGCGCGCAAAGGTGTCTGCAAGCGAAAGGCCGATAGTCCGCCGCACCTCGTCCGGTTCAGCCGCGGGCAAGCCGAGCGCTGCCAAAGCATAGTTGGCACAGGCGATCACGCCGGGGGAGGAGTCCGCCAACGTATAGTCGAAATCAAACAAGATCGTCCGCAAGCTCGAGGGCATGCCGGTGCTTTGGGAGACTGGGAACTCAGTCAGCCAGTGCATTGTACACAAAAGAACTGAGTGACGACAGCAGTACCTGGCTTTGCCGGCAGGACTTCACTCAGCACAGACTACGACGAAGAAGGAGTCGGCGTGGCTTGGGCGGTTTGAATCTGCATCTGGATGGCGTTGTGGGTGTCGGCGGCGGCTTGGTGGGCCGAGGACTGGCCGGTAAGCACGGGGAATACAAGCGAGGCGAAGATAAGAAAAGCGAGCCACTCCGGCGCGTCGGCGTCGATGTACTGGCTCTGCTCCATGCTCTCAATCAGCACGACCGAGTCATTGACCGTCAGCGTTTGGTGCAGGGAACGCAGCGCTTCCGCGCTGGTGCGCTTGGCGGGCATGCTCAGGACCAGGGCCGCTGCTTCCGTGAGCGGCTTCAGCACCTCGTAGGCAGCATCAGCCTGTTCGCTTTCCTGCGCCACGCCTGCCATGTGCTCCGCCATGCCCCAGGTGGCGGCATCGTTGCCTTGCGGCATTTCAACGAGCTCAAGCGATGCGCCGCCGGCGCTGCGCCAAAAGACTTCTGCCTTGAGCATACCGCCCATCATGGCGATCTGGCCGGAGAGAATCATGTCCCGCGCCTTGTCGGTCAGGTCGATTCTGAGGTTATCGGTGCGGTAGTCTACGACGTCCAGAGGCGGCGCCACCTCATGGTGCAGGATCAGATTTGCCTGGAATTGCAGCGCGTCAATGACGCCTTCGTGCGTGATGTCCCAATTCTGGTCTTGGAAGAGGGTGCTGCCATCCTGCCAAGCCATGGCAAAGAACGGCGGTATCAGAGGCGCTTGCAAGAAGCCCCAGACGCGCGGCGTGGCGGTGCTGTCATTGAGTGATTGGGCCAGCGTCAGGAAGTCCTGCCAACTCCAGTTGTCCTCCGGCAGGGGCGTATTGGAACTGGTAAAAAGCGCCGGATTGTACAGCAGAGTACAAACCGACGCCGCGAGCGGGAGGGCGTGCAGCGATCCGCGGTTGGCGCCACTGCTCAGGATGTGGGGCCAAAAATCGTCGGTGGAAAAATCAATATCCCGCCGTGTGAATTCAGTAAGCGGACGGGTTACCCCTTGTGTCGCCAGCGTGGGCAGCGCGAATTGGTCCATCCACACGAGATCGGGCCTGGTGCCGGCGGCTACCAACTGCGTAACGGCCTCTGAGTACGTCTGTCCGCCGCTGGGGCGCAACGCCACCGGCTTGACTGTGTGATTGTCGGCGAATGTCGTTTCCTTGAGCACCGCGGCCAATTCGCTGGATTGGCCGCTCGACGCGTCGGGCATGATCAGCGTGAGGGTTGCGGAGGTGGCCGCCGTAGGGGAAGAAAGGACGGAATCGTCCGTCTCTGAATCGTCTGAGGCAAAGGGTCCGCACGCGGCAACGACAGCAGGAACGAAGGACGCCAGAATGATCAGATTTCGTCTCGTCACTGCGGGGTTATCTCCAAGAAGTCAGTTTCTCGTTGGATCGATTCGTTCCGGTCGCAACGCGCCCGGGGCTTTGCCCAGAGGTTTGCATCCATCGTCGCGTCAATTGAATACTCCCCTTCGCGCTCGCGCAGTGTCGTGCTGCCCTAGCTCTTCGTGCGCCCAAACACCTATACTACTCTCCAGCATGCCCGACAAAGCTGGGAATTTCCTGAGATTCGCGGCTCCCATTGTGAATCTCACAACCGAAGTCTCTCAGTTGGGCCGCCACCCCGTTGAAAATTGCCTGCCGGCCGTGAGAGAAAGCACACCTCGCCCCGTGCATTATCGTATCATGCGTACAAGTCCCGTGTTAACAGGTGGAGGCGCTCAGACTTCCCTTGCGGCAATGTCCTTCCGGTAGTAAGAATTCTCGAATGCGACCCGCGCGATATTGTCATAGGCGCGTCCTCGGGCGGTGGGCACATTGGCCGCTTGCCCTACCGCGATGAGCACCCGGCCTCCGGCGGTGACGACTTTTCCATCCGCCACGCCGGTGCCGGCATGGAAGAGCAATACGTCGTCATCCACTGTATCCAGTCCCGCTATGGGATGGCCGGTGGTGTAGGCGCCGGGATAGCCGCCGGACGCGACCACCACGCCGCAGGTGGCGGCGGGATCCCAGGTGACGTCCGTTTCCGGTAGGCGTCCTGCTACCGCCGCTTGCAACACCGCGACGAGATCGGCTTGCAGGCGCGGCAGGATGAGCTGCGCTTCGGGATCGCCGAAACGCACGTTGAACTCGACGATGCGCGGCCCGTCGTTGGTGAGCATGAGTTGTCCGTAGAGCACGCCGACGTAAGGATGCCCTTCCTGCGCCATGAGCGTGATCGTGCGCTCCATGATCGCGTGGTGGATGTAGTCCAGGGTCTCCGGGTCCACGAATGGGGCCGGCGAGTAGCCGCCCATGCCGCCGGTGTTGGGCCCGGCGTCGCCATCGTAGGCGCGCTTGTAGTCGCAGGCAGTGACGAGCGGCGTGATGTGGGTGCCGTCGGCGAAGGCAAAGACGGATATTTCGATGCCGCGCAGGCACTCTTCGATTACGATGCGGTCACCGGATGCGCCAAAGGCGCGGCTCTCCATAATCGTGTCCAGCGCCTGGAGGGCCTCTGCGCGCGAGGCGCAGACGAACACGCCTTTGCCCGCGGTCAAGCCATCGGGCTTGAGCACGATCGGCATTGACGCCTTTTGTTTCACGTAGGCGGCCGCCTCTTCCCACCGGTCGAAGACAGCAAAAGCGGCCGTGGGCAGTCCGTGCCGCCGCATGAATTCTTTCGACCAGACCTTGCTCCACTCCAGCTTCGCCGCTGCTTGCGTGGGACCGAAGGCGGCTTGCCCGCAAGCTTGCAAGGCATCAACCGCGCCGAGGGCCAGGGGATCATCCTGCGCGACCACGGTGAGGTCAATGGCGTTTGCTTGCACCCATGCGACCAGGGACTCTATGTCCGTGGCCGCAATTGGGACGTTTTCAGCCAGGGAGGCCGTGCCAGCATTGCCCGGGGCAACAAATAGGGTCGGCTGGATTGGGCTCTGCGCGCACTTCCACGCAATCGCGTGCTCGCGCCCGCCGCCGCCGACAATCAGGATACGCATAGGCAACTTACTCCAGCGCTAGCAGGCCTGCGCGAAAGTCAATGACCAGCCGCTGGCCGCGCAGGAAGTCTAAACCCAACACGCCGTCTACGCTGGCGCTAGGCGGTAGAGTATGGCAGAGAATTGAAAAGTCAGTCTTTTTCTTACCCAATGCATGAATTCTCTCTAGCCGCACCTCGAGCACAGATGCTATGCCGCTTCCGGTTGTAATCTCCGCCGGTTTCCCTTCTTTATCCAGTCGGACTCCTGCATATTGAAGCGCACTTTGGTTGATCACTGTGGTGGTTGCGCCGGTATCAAGAGCAAGCTCAACTACTACTTCCCGTTGCGGACCGCCCAGCGTGACAGGCACGATGATGAGTCCATCGTGGGGATTGAATGAATAGGTCATACTACAAGAGAAAGTGGACGTCTGTCGGGCGACTACCGATGTAGAGAATAGCTATCCGATCAAGACTTCGTTGCATCGCTTCGCGGTACACCTCTTCCCGATCTCCGCTGTGGAAGAGCACGGCGCCGCGTATCACCTCATTCATCGGGGTGAGGTCGGGCTCGCCAATCAGCACCCATTCGCCGTCGTACGCCGCTTCCATCTCCGCATAGGTCATTACTTCTGCTTGCGTTTTCATGTCACATTCGCCTCCCCAGCGCTATCGCTTAAATGCTAACAGATAGGACTCGGCCTGCGCGATGAAAAACCCGAGGAAGATCCATTTTGGTTGCTGAGAGAAAGCTAGCGCAGTTGCTGCGAGCGACGAATGCGGGCTTTGCTCTCACCGCAGCGGGAAGAGCGCGAAAGAAGCAAACTGTAGTGTTGACGAGCTACTATTCTGTTTTTCTTCGACTTTTTGACGCGCACACTACAAGTGGATTCCGCACGGACAAACGGGGATGCTTGCCTGTCCCGATATAACGTTTCGCTCCCGTGACGGCCCAAGCGATTCCCCTCAAACATGCAGTTGACAGCATCAATTCAGGGTCGGTATAACTTAGGGCAGTGTGTGCGTTCGTATTCTTACAGGGAGACCTGACGATGAATGAGCAGATTAGCCGACGAACGTTCTTAGCTGGCACGACCGTGTTGGGAGCGGGTGTGCTGGCTGCGGCGTGCGGACAGCCCGCGCCGGCGATGGAAGAGGCGGACATGGCGCCGGAGAAGGCGGAAGAGGCTAAGGCGGAAGCCGAAGCGCCCAGCGGCCCGCAGGGCGAGGCGCTCTACTGGCATCGCGGCTTCTTTGATTTCGAGCCGTGGGCCAAAGAATTTGCGGAGTTGAATCCCGGCCTGACGTTCAATGCCGTGGGTGAAGCGGACCGCTTGAATAAGTTCGTCGCGGCAGTAGCGGCGGGTAGCCCGCCTGACGCCGTGGACGTGGGCGACTGGCAGACCGTTGAGCTTGGCGTCACGGACATTTCGCAGCCGCTGAATAACTACTACAAAGCTTCGGGCGTGCTGGATCTATCCGAGTTCTGGCCCAGCGTGTTGAGCTACCTCACGGATGCGCCCACGGGTAACTTGTACGGCGCGCCGTATGCGCCGGACCTGCGCGTGATGTACATCCACGGGGATACCTATCTTGAAGTCGGCCTGGACCCCGAGAATCCGCCGTCGAGCTGGTCCGACTTTGATACTGCTATCATTCAGACGACGAAATTCGACGGTGAGACCCTCGTGCGCGCCGGATGCCCGCCTTTCTGGGGTAGCGGCGGTACCGGCCTGTGGCTGCTGCTGCTCTGGCAGTTGGGCGGCGACGTGATGGCCGACGACTGGTCGGAAGTCACCATCAACAGCCCTGAAGCCGTGCGCGCGTTGGATTGGCTGAAGAACATCCACGACGTACAGGGCGGCTGGGACGCCATCGCCCAATTGCGCGGCGACGGCCTGCATCGCAACAGCCATTTGGCCGAAGCGCGTGCGGTGCACTACTACGCGACCTTTGCCGAGCGCGGCCAGTGGTTCAAAGAGAATGCGCCGGACTTGAACTTCGGCTTTACGCCATGGCCGAAGCCGGAAGGCGGTCTGGACGCGAACCTGGGCGGCAACCACACCGCCACGTTTGCCATCAACGCGCCGAACCCTGACGCGATGTTCGCTTGGTTTGAGTACTTCTTGAGCGCCGATACGAACCTGCGCTTCGCCAAGCAGTACGACCGCGTGCCGGTGCGCGAGGCCTCGACCTCCTCGCCGGAGTACACGGAGAACGATCCGTTCCGCGAGCTGATCGCCCAACAGATGCCGTTCCGTCACTTCTACTATTCCGGGCCTGGCGCTACAGAAGCGCGCGACCACGCGCGGGACTTCGTGCCGGACGTGATGGCGGGCAACATCACCGCGCCGGAGGCGCTTGAAGTGGCTGAGAAAGGAATCACGGAACTGCTGGCCGGCTGGAACGAACGCCTGGGAAGGTAAGGTAGCCGCTTTTTGCCGGATACCTTCGTGCCGCGCGGTCAACAGTGCGCTCGGAAGCGCCATGTCCCTGCCTGAGGTAGATGCGGGGCCGGAGACCGTGGGGTGTGGGCTGTCTACATAGCAAAGCCACGGGCTGCGTCAGTGCCTCTGGCGGCAGTCGGGTAGGCGCGGTGGTGATGAACCACAGCGCCCGCCGGGGCGTCAAGGCTTACTTTGATGCCCGGCGGCGGCATTGCGGGCAGGATAGCGTTTCCACCTGAGAAGAATTGAGGATGATGACCGTTCCCGAAGAGGGCATCCCCTTAACCAGTGTCGCAGGCGCGTTCCCACTCGAATACCTCGGGGCTCTCATTGACCGCGTCTTGCAGGGCCGCGACCAGGCGTCCGGCAGCGTACGCAGTGGACTCGACTCGGCAATTGACGAGAGCATCCAGGTAGCCGGTTTTCGCTCTGCAAGCAAGGCGCACCCGTCTCAACTCATGAGGCCCGTGCTGGCAGAGGTGGCGAAATACGAAAACGACAGGCTTGCCGGCGCGGTGCTCAGGGCGTGGGCAGAGTCTCAGCAAGAGCTTCAGGTTCTCGCCGAGCGCCATCTCCGCAGCCTAGGCTTACCGGTGGACGGGCCAGACCGCCGGCAAGGGGTGTTCAACGGGCTGTGGCCGCGGCTCGAGTGGAATGATGCGGTTGACACGATCGTCCAGCAGAATCCGGAGTTCGACGGAGACGACGTTGGCATGATGGTGTGTTACCTCTCTGGCATGGCAGTGGGGCCCGCGGTGACGTCTCCTCTGCTGACCGCTTGTATCCACCAACTGGGAGAGCTTTCGCTCGACGCCCCCGACTGGGATGAAGTCGACGCGTTCGTTGCTATCGTGACGGAGATGGCCGACGAGATCGCAGTTGAACGGGTTACGACCCTTGTCGAGCATTGCCGCGAGACCCTCCAGAAGATACAGCGCGACTTTGCGGCGGAACTGAAGTATCTTGAACTCGATGTCGCCGCTTGGGCGCAAGCAGTCGACGACCGGCCGGCCGCCGCTATCGCTGTGCTGGAACTGGCGGAAGAGCTCAAGCGCAATCTGGTGGAGTATCAGCTTCTTCACCCCCAGGCTGCCTCCAGGCAAGAGGAAGCGGAACGGGCGCCTGCAAGAGCGGAGCGCGAGTCTGCTATTTTCGATATAGCCGCCAAGTGGGAAGGCGCGCTCGCGGCAACCGCTGACCTGAACGGCGGCGAGGCTCCCGATGCGGCCTCTCGCGTCGCCGACGAGGTTAGCGACCCGGCGCACGAGGAGACCGGCGCAGCGCCCGTGACGGAGTCTACCGAGGCTGCGGGTGGCTCGGCGGGCTCCGCGCCGCCCGAGAATATCCAGGCACTGCGGGCCGCATGCGGGCGCCTGAAGAAAGAACGTGACTCCCTGAAGTCTGAGAGCGACCGGTTGGCAGCGGAGAACGACCGGCTTGCCCAAACTAACTCCGGTCTGCAAGTTGAGAAGCAGTCGCTCGACGGCGAAAACGGCCAACTGAGAGCCAAGCTAGCGCAGAGCCGCGACTTGGAGGAGTACTGGCGGCGCTTCTACGCGGCGCCCAAGACCGATCAGGTGAGAAACGTCAACGAAGCGGTTTCGCGCGCCAAGGAACTGTTTCCCGAGCAACTGGTCTTTGCTCTCAACTCTAAGTCGGATAAGGATAACCCATTCCAAAAGCCGGCAGAGGTGTTGTCGGCCCTTGCGTGGCTCGCCACGGACTATCATCACCTGCGCTGGACGCAACCCGGTGAGAATCCGCGCTTCGAAGAGCGTTTGAAGAAATCCTGCCCCGGCTGGTCGTATAAGCCGCATCAGGCGAACAATACCAAGAAACAGTTCCGGGAGTGGTACGCAACCGAGTCCCAGGGCCGGCAGTACGAGCTAGGCGAACACCTCGGCAGAGGTACCAGCGCCGACCCGCAGAATACAATTCGAATTGCCTTCGCCTGGGATGAAGAGCGCAATCAGGTTGTTGTCGGGTACATTGGTCGGCACCAGAGGAACCGCCGCTCCTGACGCGGTTTCTATGAGAATGACACACAGGCCGTGCGCACGACGCGCAGCACCGTTTCTTGGTTGAAGCGCGATTCGTATTCCTGCGAGATCTCGCCGGTAAGGCGCATGCCTTCCTCGCCCGGCACGGTGAGGATGATCAGCACCTTGGAGCGCTCACGCTCAATCACGCCGCTGGAGCCGCGCCACTGGCCGGCGCCGTCGACGACAGTAAGGCCGCCAGGAAAGCGGGGTGTGACCGTATCCGCCAGGAATGCGGTCCAGGCTTCGTGCTCACCACCTCCACGCCGGCGCTGCTGCGTCCGAAGAATAGTTGATATTCGGCAAAAGAATCCGTGCCCTCCGGACAGGTGGACACGGTGTATGCGCTGCATCCTGCCAGAAGGAATGCGGCGATCACAATTGAGAAAACACACAATAGTCTTGACACAGAATGTCCTCCAATAGTCGGCTACTCGCTCAACCTCTGCTCGCACGGGTACACCCGCAACGCGCTCACAACAAACCTTCGGAAGTTCTGGCGATCCAGAGTACGGTTTTTGAGTTGCGTGTTCGGATGCGCGCCGCCTGCGCGTACGCGCACTTTACTTTAGCGAAAGACTGGCGCGCATGCTTACGGATTCCCAGCGATTGCTGGAAATAAGTATACTGCACGCAGATGTAGCAGGAAGAGAGAGATAGTTCGAGCATGTAGGGCGAGTGGAAGAGAACGCAACGCAATTGCCACCGCAACCTTACGGGAGACTTGCAATGCCAGAACCACGGATCTTCGATGACGCCGGCACTTGGATACGGGGCATCACGCGCGGCTGGCAGTTGTTACCGCCGGTTGACATGCGGGGCGTCATGTCGCCAAACGAGGTCGAGGCCGCGAGCGGACACACATTTGTCGTTACGCTCACGCTCGGCCCGGGTCTCTCCCTCGCCACCGGCGCCCACATCACCCTGGAAGTACCGGAGTCCTGGGACTGCTATCTGGGCAACTGCTTCCGCCTGGGCGTACGCACCCTGGGCAACCGTGAGCAGGTACGCGCGGGCTACGGCGCGTTCGCGGATGTCGCTTGTTCCAATCCTGACGTTCAACTGGCGCACGCCGCCTCTTGGGGCCGCCATTTGGACCTCCTGGACGTTGTGGTGCAGGCGGGCAGTTTGCAGCCGGGAGATGAAGTACACATTACCCTCGGCCCGCTCGACGGCAACCTCTTGCAGGCGCAGAAGTACGCCCAAACCGCTATCTTTAGTGTCGGTGTAGACGCAGACGGCAGCGGGGCTTATCGCCGCGCCGCGACGTTTCCCAGCGTGAAAGTAGTTGGCGCGAGCGTTGACCGCTTCCGCGTCTTTGCGCCTGCCGTGGTGCAGCCGGGCGAGCCGTTTGACGTGCGCGTGCTGCCGGTGGACATCTACAGCTTCAATCCCGCGACGAACTACACCGGCGAAGCGCACGTTTTCGCCTCGGACGGGCTAGAGACCGCCAAGCAGATCCAGTTTAACGGCCACGGCGAACCGCCCGTTGGCGAGACCCTATCAGTAACCGCCAACACCGGCGGCGCGCACGCGCTCAGCGTGTTCGATCCCAGGGCGGGCATCTCCGGCAAGAGCAATCCAATCGGCGCCGGCTTCCTGCCGGACCGCTCCATCTACTTTGGCGAGATGCACAGTCAAATGTGGCTGAGCATGGGCACGGGGACTACTGAAGAGTTCTTTCGCTGGGGCCGCGACGCGGCGGGTCTCGACTTCTGCGCGCCTGCCAATCACTACAACTGGCGGTTCGAGGTAACCGAGGACGTTTGGCAGGGCCTCATAGACGACTGCAACCGCTTCAACGCCCCCGGCCGCTTTGTGACGCTGGTCAGCTTTGAGTGGGGCGGCAGCGGCGGCAGCGGGCACAAGAACATCTACTACCGGGGCGATAGCGGTCCCTTCCACTACTGGTACCGTGGTCAGCATCCAGACCCCAATGCGCTCTGGGAAGACATGGCCGACCGGGGACTGGAGGCGCTCACCGTGCCCCACCATACGAAGTCGGCCGGCGGCGTGGACTGGCGCTTTCGCAACAACCGCTACCAGCGCTTGGTGGAGATCTGCTCCAAGTGGGACATTGCGGAAGAGGCCGGGCCGCTCAGCGTGCAGACCGCTTTGGCGATGGGGCACCGGCTCGGCTTTGTCGGCGGCACGGACAGCCACTACGGTCTCGCCAATCAGGGCAGCTACCACGTGAACGACGGCAACGGCCTCGCCTGTGTGGTGGCGCCGGAACTCACCCGCGAGGCGATCTGGCAAGCGCTCTACGACCGTCGCTGCTACGCCACCACCGGCGACCGCATACTTCTTGACTTCACTATCGACGACAAGCCGATGGGCAGCGACAATGCCGTCGACTTGAGCGGTGTTGGACCGCGTCGTCTGCGGATGCGGGCGGCGGGCACCGCGCCGATAAAGCGTGTCGAAGTGATCCGCAATAATCAGGTGGTCTTCAGCGCCGACCCGCACAGCGATGTGTGGGAAGACGAGTGGAACGACGCGTCCGACCTCGCCGCCGCTGCCTTCTCCCCTACCTTTCCCGACGACCGTCCGTTCGTCTACTACTATCTGCGCCTCTTCCAAGCGAACCGTCAAAGAGCGTGGAGCAGCCCGATTTGGTTCACGCAAGCGGGGTAAGACCAATAGCAGTCTTGATGTTGATGTGCCTTGAGCCAATTCAAAGAGACCCAGAAAGCACGTAGCTGCCGTGCGAGGATCCCCAAAGTGCGAGAAAAGTATCGAGAGAGTCTATTGGGAAGGCCCAGTTCCTATTCGGGCGTGCGTTGCAGGGCTTCTTCCACGTGGCGGAGCGATGCTTGGGTCGAGCGCAATTCTCTAAGCAGTTCATCTCTGGATGCGGGCGCTTCTAGCATGCGCAGGCGTTCTTGCTTAGCTTCGTCCATGGTGCTTACCACAACGGCAATAAACAGGTTGGCCCCGATGAACGTGGTGACAATGACAAAGCTAACAAAATAGACCCACGCGAACGGCTCTACTTTGAGGGCAGTTTGCATGATATCGGACCAGCCGTCCAGCGTTACCACCTGAAAGAGCGATAGGATGGATTTACCCAGCGTACCCCAGTGTTCGGGGTCGTGCTCCCTGAGGAAATTGTGCCCGGAGAGGGCATACAGATAGATAATGATGCACAGCAAGATCAGGATGTGTGCCATATCCGGAATAGAGCGAAACATCGTCGTGAGGATTATGCGCATCGCCTTGATGGTGGTAAAGCCCTGAAGGAGCCGCAGTAGGCGTACGACCACGACGAGTAACGCAAAGTCGATGGCGGCAGTATAGACTGCAATGCCGACGATCACGGTGGTGATAACAAGGAAATCAAAGACATTCCAGGGGTCCCTGAAGTAACGGTCTATCCTGGGCGCGACCGCGAGCAGCTTGAGAAACACTTCCATAAGGAGCACGAGCAGCATGAGTATAACGAACCACACTATCAAGTCCTCATAACGCTCAAACAGAGCGTCAGACGTTGACACCCCCTGCAGAATGGAAGTTCCGATTATGAGAAAAACCAGGAAGAATTCGAATATCCGGGCGTGTACGATACGGTGCGCTAACCTTCGCATGCCTTCGATCCTCCTCCTGGTAAGACGACCACTATTTGGCTAGTAGCTTGTCACCATTATAGTGATTTGTACGCGGACCCCAGTTTGGAAGGTGTAACCTTGATCGAGAAACTCCTGACTACTTTGAGCCAAAGCGGCAATCCACCAGCCTCTCCATTGGTACAATGTGGAGCATCAGGTCAACGCAAGAAGGAATAAGTGTGCAGAGACAATGGGTCGACGGGCGTTGCGCAAGCAGCTTATCGAGGCAATTGAGGCGGGGGAGTTAAGTCGAGTAGCCGAGATAGTGGGCGCAGACCCCACCATCGTCAATGCGGCGAACTCGCACGGTCACGTCCCGCTCGGCGCCGCAATTGGCACCGGCTGCCTCGATCGTGTCAGGTTCCTAATTGCCCAGGGCGCCGATCCACGCTATGCCTACCACGGTCGCACCTTGCTGGATGCGGCGGCGTATAGCGGGCACGCGGACATCTTCCGCTATCTCGTCTCGTTCGGTATGCCGCCAACTGTGCATCATGCCGCGGCAATCGGTGACATCCGCCTCTTGGGGCAGATGCTGGCGGCAGATCCGGCCTTGAGGGAACCTACGGCAGCGGGTGGCCGCTGGCGCATTACGCCGTTGCACGCCGCCGTGATCGGAAGTAATCGCGAAAGCGTAAAATTTCTGCTTGGGCAAGACGTGCCGGTGGACGCAAAGAACCACAACAGCCACACGGCGTTGGCGCTGTGCCCCGAATACCCCGCGACGGCAGCGCGTGTCCCTATTGCCAAGCTGCTGCTGGCGCACGGCGCGGATGCAAATGCGGGTGCCGGACATCACGGCGGCACCGTACTTCACCGCGCCATTATCAAAGGCGACGCTGCCTTGGCAGAATTGCTCCTGGAAGATGGCGCCGATCCAAACCGTCAGGACCGGTCGGGAAAGACTCCGCTCCACCATGCGGTGGCGAAGAACCGTAAGCTGGTTGCAGTGGTGCTGGCAAGTGCGCCAGATCTTGCGATAGAGTCCCGCGAGGGTGAAACGGCGTTGCAGTATGCGCGGCGTTTGCGGAAGCCGACAATCGTGCAACTGCTTGCGGTAGGCCTGTAGGCGTGAGATACGCAAGCAGCCTTTCTGTCTAACGAAGTACGTAGGCTGAGCTGCGTAGGCACCCTTGGAATCCCCTCCCAAATACCAAGAGATTTAGCGGTAACAATGCTCGTCATCCCCGCGCATGCGGGAATTCATCCGTCCGATTCCACGCCCATTCCATAGAAGAGCGGGGGACAAGCCCCCGCGCTACTGTTTACCAGGAATTTGCAGGGGCACTATGGCAAGAAGTCGAGAAAGCGCGGTTTGGATTCTTCTGCCGGTCGAGAAGCTCACCCACGAGAGCGAAGGTATTGTCCGTTATTCCCGCGAAAGCGGGAAACCATCTGCTCTTCCCGCACTGGACTCCGGCCTGCGCCGGAGTGACGGCCCGAGGCTCGTAGCACAGCTCGCCTGTCAATATAGATTTCTAGGCCTGCAATGGCAATCTCCGGGAAATCAGAGAGTCAGTTTTGTAAGAGCGCATGCTTGATTCACTACCTAGCAAGAATGTCTCCCACCAAAATGGAGTTCGTCGGCTTTCGTCCTGTATGGTGGTGTGGTAGAATGCTCGTAGTCAACCAGACTACTTTCCGCTTTGTTTTTCCCACCAGCCCCGGAGTGTAGATTGGCGTGGAGATTTCCTGGTACGGCAACGGATGTTTCCGCTTGCGCAGCCAGCTCGGGACGGTAATCACCGACCCTTATCCACCGACCTCCGCACTGCGTCTCCCCAAGCTCAACGCCGCCGTTGTCGCCGTTAGCGAATCTGCGCTCTGCGACGATACCGTCGTCAACCGAGAAGACCATAGTCTGCTCGTCTCAGGTCCAGGCGAATACGAAATTGGCGGCATCTTCATCATGGGTGTGCCCATGCATGCCCGCGGGCAACCACCGGTAACGGCGTTCGTATTCGAGATGGAAGGACTGGCAATCTGCCATCTCGGCCTGCCGTGGCAGACGCCGTCCGCCGCCCAGATCGAAGACCTTGGCAACGTAGACGTGCTGCTCTTACCTGTGGGCGGCCCGGAACGAATCAGTGTGCAGGCAGTGTCAGACCTGGCAAGCGAACTTGAACCGAAGGTGCTGATGCCCATGTACTACAGCCTGCCGGACGCCCCCGATGACCGCTTTCATACGTTGGATCGCTTGGCGCACGAGCTTGGCACGAAACTGCCGGAGCCCGCCGCAACCTTCAACACCCGACGCGGGGGAGTGAGCGGCCAGAACACGCTCGTGCTGCTCGAAAGTCGCGCGCAAGTGCGCCGTGAGGCAGTTTCCCAAGAGTGAGTGAACAAATGACAGAATTCGTCGAAGACATGGACGGCGTCGCAAATGCCGACACGAGGCACGTTGCCAAGCACATCTTCGTTACCGGCGGAGTGGTTTCTTCCGTCGGCAAAGGGGTGACGGTGGCAGCCATCGGGCGCTTGCTCAAGAGCCGGGGGATTCGCGTCTCAATTCAAAAGCTCGATCCTTACTTCAACGTAGACCCGGGCACGATGAGTCCCTACCAACACGGCGAGGTTTTCGTCACGGACGACGGCGCGGAGACAGACCTCGATCTGGGCCACTACGAGCGCTTCATCGACGAACCCCTGACCCGTGAGAGCAACGTGACTGCCGGGCAAGTGTTCGAGCACGTCATCGAAAAAGAACGGCGCGGCGATTTCTTGGGCGGCACGGTGCAGATGATCCCCCACATGACGAGTGAGATTCGCGAGCGCATCCTGCGCGTGGGGGAGACCACCAACGCCGACGTGGTCATCGTTGAGGTGGGCGGCACGGTCGGCGATATCGAGGGCTTGCCCTTCATCGAAAGCATTCGCCAATTGCGGCGCAGCCTGGGACGCGAAAACGTCTACTATATCCACGTGACCTTGCTCCCGCATATGGGCTCGACCGGCGAGCTTAAGACCAAGCCCACTCAGCATAGCGTCCAGGAACTGCGCCGGCTGGGCATCCAGCCGGAGATGATAATCTGTCGTTCCGACTACGAAATGCCGCCGGAACTGCGCGAGAAGATCGCGCTCTTCTGCGACGTGGACGAACCGGCCGTAATCCCGCTCGTTACGTTCTCGTCGATCTACGAAGTGCCCATGTACCTGGAAAACATTGGTCTCGGCAACTTGCTGGTGCGGGCGCTGCGTTTGCCGGACCGCACGCCGGACCTCTCTGTGTGGAAAGAGATCGTGGCGCATGTCACCTGCGACCACGATCCGTTGGAGATTGCCATCGTGGGCAAGTACACGCAGTTGCCCGACGCCTACCTGAGTGTGACCGAGGCGTTGCGCCATGCCTGCGCGGAGAATCAGGTAAACCTTGAACTCAGATGGGTGGACGCCGAGGACGTGGAAGCCGATGGGGCGGCGGCGCATCTCCGAGGCGTGCGCGGCATTCTGGTACCGGGCGGATTCGGCCCGCGCGGGATCGAGGGCAAGATTATGGCGGCGCGCTACGCGCGCGAGCATAAGGTACCCTACCTTGGGCTGTGCCTCGGCCTGCAGGTTGCCGTTATAGAATTCGCGCGTGCGGTATTGGGCGAACAGGCCAATAGCACCGAGTTCGACCCGCAGACGCCCCTGCCGGTGATCGATCAGATGGAGAGCCAGCGCGGCGTGACGCAAAAGGGTGGCACCATGCGGCTCGGCTCATACCCGTGCGCGCTTGAACCGGGCACGATTGCCGCGGCAGCCTACGGCAAGTCCTTGGTCAACGAACGCCACCGCCATCGCTGGGAATTGAACGACCGCTACAAGCACGCGCTGGCGGCGCACGGCTTCCGGGTGAGCGGTGTGTGGCCGGAAGGCGGCTTGGCGGAGATCATGGAGCGCACCGACCATCCGTTTTTCTTGGGCAGCCAGTTTCATCCGGAGTTCAAGTCGCGCCCCAACCGCCCGCACCCGCTGTTCTCGGCATTTGTCGAGGCCGGCAAACGGGTGCACTTGGAAGGCGATCAGAAGCCGCTGCCGATCGACGCGAGCGAGGAGATGCTCTCCCCAACGCCGGTGCTCGACGCGGAAGACGAGGAATTGTCCGTACCCAGCGGCCAATTGCCACGATAAGTACCCACCGTTACTTGATTCCTCTCGTCCGGTAGTGAGGACGTGCGGAGGCTCCGGCTTGCCGAGTAGCGCTGGGGCTTGTCCCCTGCTCTTTGCAGTGTCAATTACCGTGAAAGGGTAGGGCTAGAGAGCGCGAGAATGCAGGGCCGTAGTTTCCTATAGACTCAATGTAATCAGGGACGAAACCTCGGAGTTCCAATATCGCCCACGGCCGGTGCGTGAGATTCTCCTCACGCGGATATTTTAGAGGGACCCACAGTGCACTCGAAGAGAGCGAGAATATGGACGAACTTGGCATAGCAGAACTTGGCGTTGCAGTGATCGGGTTTGGCGTGGGACGCAGCCACATGCGCGCGTATCGGGAGATTCCCGGCGTGCGGCTGGTCTCGCTCTGCGATACCAATGAGGAACGTTTGGCGGAGGCACGGCAGGAGTTCGACGGCATCGTCACGACAGGTAGCGTGGAAGCAGCCGTGAACCGGGACGACGTGCACGTGGTTTCCGTGTGCACGCCGGACCACCTGCACTACGAGCACTGTCTGGTGGCCCTGGCCCACGGCAAGCACATCTTGTGCGAAAAGCCCATGACTACCAGCGAGGCCCACGCCTGGGACCTGGTGCGGCGCGTGAAGGCGGCGGACCTGCGGTTCGCGGTCGGCAACGTCAACCGCTTTGTGCCGCAATTCGCGGCCATCCACCAATTTGTGGAAGAAGGGCGGCTGGGCGAACTCTTCTTCGTCGAGAGCGACTACATCCACGATATGCGCCAGGTCTACCAGCGCACACCGTGGCGCAAGGACCCCGTAAATCCACAGAACGCCTGGTTTGGCGGCGGCGTGCACCCCATGGACCTGGTGCGCTGGGTGGCGGGTGACGTAACAGAAATTACGCTTTACGCAAACAAGTGCGCCAGCACGCCGGAGTTTCCTCTGCCGGACACTTACATCAGCATTCTCAAGTTTGCGAATGGCTGTCTCGGCAAGGTCTGGGAAACGTCCGCCATCCGCCGCGTGCCGGGGCACGTGGTGAACTTCAACGCCTACGGCGCCGAAGGCACCATGCTCACCAACACGCTGGAGATGGAAGCGAAACTCTGGCTGAACTGGGGCGTAGACGGCTTGGCCGGCGCGCAGACTATGCCCTTCCGGCGCACCATCGGCCATCCGGTGTTGGACGAGCTGACGCACCTGGTCGACTGCATCCGCACCGGCGCGACTCCCCTCGTGGATGCCCTGGAAGGCGCCAAGACCGTGGCTACGCTGGCGGCCGGCCTGCGCTCGCTGGAAAGCGGCAAGCCGGAGCAGGTGAATTCGGCCCCGTGAGCGTAACCGACAGTCGGTGACTGGTGGTTGGCAAACGGTTTAGTCTACAGCTCTTTACCAAGCTTCTTCCACTGCTACTTGCTTCTGTCTTCCTAATTCGCGCCTTCCGTGCGGTGCGGCCAGATCACTAACAGGAGAGTACCTGAATTGGGACTTGACTCTTCCCCGACTCAGTCGCCTTGAGGGACAGGTTTGACTCGTAAGGGCTTGTTCAGAGTATTCCTAGTTCGATTTGCCGTATGTTACACGGTTAGTCGGCAACGCGCTTTGGCACTATAGTAGCTTCTCGTTACTCCATGGGGAAGTCGATTGCCTCATCCAACACCGCCTGGTTCAATTGGAAGCCCAATCTATCGGACTTGCAAGAGCACGCTGGAGAGGTTTGTGCTCCTTCACCGCTGTTCCCCGTCCAACGCGCTTCTCACCATCGCTGGAAACTCTGTAATAGCTACCATGTCCTCAAGTTTCTTAGTAAGTTTGTAGGTCACTGCTTGTCCCTCTGCCATGCGTACTAGTGTTCCCGCCCGGTTTTCAGCAACCGCCCCCTTGCGCCACATATTGAACACGACCTGATGAGGACAAATGCCGAGACACAGGAGATAGTCGTAGCTTCGATCCAAGCGAACGTGATTGAATTGAAAAGTTCGGTTCACCCCTAGGGATGCTGTCTTGACCTCGAATAACAACATTCCAACGCGGAGATCGGTTTGGGATGTTCGATTGCCGTTTCCGACTGAAATGTCGTGCTGTTCCAAGTATCGACGGATGAACGTCTCCCCGATTTCGCCACGATTTGTATTGCCAAGCATTCGATAACCAATAAGCGGTGAGTCCTGCCAAATGTCCTCTGGTGCGTGTTCTCGAATAATGTTCACTAACAAATCTAATGCGTTCATTCTGGTGGATTCCAAGTGCGCCGGGAGGCTCCTTTCTTCCAAAATACGAGGAAGTAGGAATGATTCTTCCTTGCGTGGACCTGCCTCACAGTGCGACTTACGCCAGGGCGGTTGTTTCTAACTACGACAAATAGGTCTTCTGGGATAAAGCCCAATTTGCTGTACGACTCCATGACTTCTACATGGGTGAAGCGTTGACGATTGGAGCACACCTCGTCCTGGCATTTGACGATGAAGACTCCGCGATCTCGAAGCACTCTATGGGCCTCTACGCCCGCATCCGCATACAGTTCCAATACTGCTTCATGGTATTTTCTCGTTGTGTTGTTGCCTGTTTCGTTGTTCCGATAGTACTCTTCGAAAGCACTTTGGCTTTGATGGGCGGTGCCGCCTGGAGAATGCATATAAGGCGGATCGAGAACCACGCAATCAATCTCACCATTTTCATAGGGCAAGTCGCGACAATCGACTCCAGTCTGGATGTCAGTTCCGAGAACTCTGTATTGGTTTTCAGGAATGTTGCGCCAAAATACGCCTTCACCGTACGTTACGTCTGCAATCACGCTTGCATTCGGGACATAAAGAGACAGTATCTGAGGGAATACACTCTCGTTTCCCCCCACATGTGCACTTAGAATTAGCTCGTTGGTCGGCAAACCGTTTTGCACAATCCGAGCACGTTTCTTGGTCTGTGTCCGCTGACTTGATGCATTAAGCATGTCGGTTGCGTTATGGTTTGCTTTTCCTGTATGCCATCGTTTCGTTCTTGGGCGACGGCGCGACTCTTGTCGGTGATCAGGGCGAATTTACATCCCGTACGGTGCTACAGGTTGAGTAGGTCTTGTCCTACATACCCCTCATGCTTTATGCAGTTTCCTATTCCTCGACCTCCGCCCGTTCGCGGCGATCAGTTCGCGATAACACATAGGATTGGGCATGTCGATCCGATATGAGATGCCTTCTAGCAGACTCGTGGATGTAGGGTTCATATTGACTTGGGAGGATGGTACACAATAGTACCCAGCCTTGTCGAGCAGATGGGTACTATTCGATTTGATCTCAACATTAACTTACTTGTCGCTGCTTAAGTCGCCGCACCGTGTATTCGGTTTTCTGTGAATTCACGAGCGAGCGCGTGGCTATAACTTATCCGCATACAGCGTCCCTCACCGTGCAGCGGCTGTCGGCGCTGCGCCGCAGGCTTCCAACTCTCGGCGGAGGATGTTTTCCGCACGCTGGCGGATAGCGCGCACGGCTTGCGGGCTCACGCCCATGCGCGCGGCGATATCCACCACCCGACGGTCCTGCCAGTAGATCGCGTAGAGCACCGTCTTCTGCTTCGGCGTGAGCATCTGCAGGGCTATCTCAAGCTCGGCGTGGACTGCCGGTTCCGCCGTGGGCTTGTCTTTGCGCAAGCACTGCTCGGCGAGATAGGCCGTAATCTCATCGCTGAGCGACTGATTGTGGGCGGGGTCCGGCGGCGCGACGCGCCGGGAGGTGCGGCCGAAGTTATGTACGCGCCACTTGAGCATGGTGCACATATAGGCTTCGAAATTGCCGTTGCGCCTATAGTCGTATTCATAGAGCAACTCCAGAAAGAGGCGCTGCACCTCTTGACGGGCGTCCTCCGCCTCTGACGGGCGGAAGCTCCGCTTGAGACGCCGCATTTGGCGCTCCATCGGCAGGCGCAAGCGGTCCATGAGCAGCATCTGGGCGGTGGTGTTGCCCTGCTTCGCCGCTTGCACCGTAACGAACAGTTCGTCAGGCAGACTTTGCCCGTGGCGCGGCTGTGCGGATGCCGACTCTTTCGCCAAGGGCTGTGCCTGCGCCAAAGGCGTTGCTTTCGTCAAAGATGTTGACGGTGTCAAAGGCATTGTCGCTGCCATTTCTTTTCCTCTCCTTCGTTAACTGGAACGGTTGCTGGTGTGTAACGTTGGGACGGTTCGTATAGGGTCGTTTTGCGTGGGGTCGTTTCGCGTAGGGGCGCTTCGCGAAACGACCCTACAGCGAGCGCCTCTACAGCGTCGGACGTTCATCCGCACGTTGGAGATTCTTCCCGTTCGCCCCCGTATCGTGTCGATACGCTGTATCGAGTACGGGGCAGGCTCTGAGCTTGTCGAAGGATGAACGGTACGTACCATGCGCTTGAGCTTCCTTGCTGCCGGTTTCTACTTGCGGCTCCCCCTCATGCGAATACGCGGATCACGCCGATCACCTTGCCGAGAATGGTGATGTTGTCGCCGGGAAGCGTGGGGTAATACGGGTTGGCGGGCACGAGGAATACTTTCCCACGCTCATGCTGGAGGTGCTTCAGCGTGGCGGTGCCGTCTTCGCGCAGGGCCGCCACCATCTCGCCGTTCTCCGCGGCGGGCTGGGGGCGAATGAGCACATGGTCGCCGTCGCAGACGCAGGCATCCACCATGCTGTCGCCCTGCACGCGCAGCGCGTAGACGTCGGGGTGACGCGCAAAGACGCTATCCACGGTGAGCCAGTCTTCCACTGCCTCCACCGCTTCCACGCCGGTACCGGCGGCAATCGTGCCGCGGATTGGTACACGCGCAACCCCCAGACCCTCCAGCAGTTGTACCTGGGGCGTGAGTTCGTAGCTGCCCCAGGCCGTGCGGCGCAGGTAGCCCTTGGTCTCCAAGCGCTTCAGATGGTGGTGCGCCGCCGCGGGTGAACGCGCGCCGATGCAGCGGGCAATCTCTTCCAAGGTGGGCCAGCGTCCCTCTTGCTGTACGCGCGTGAGAAACGTCAGCACCTGCCGTTGCTTGCCGGTAAGTGGCTTATCCATAAGCGTTTCTTTCATGTGCACTCTCCTCTCCATCACGAGATGCTGCTCAGCGGCATCCTGCACCGCGTTTTTCCCAGTATAGTAAAGATATAGTAAAATTACAACCCCTTTTACCCCTTATTTTTTACATTATTTTTGAATATAACTTAAAGCACGCCCCAAAATCATGGGCGAGCGCCGCACAGCACCAGCGACACGCTCCCTGCAACGCTTGGCAAAGGCCGTGCCTGTGGCGCGCTCGCAACGCTCCACCCTGCGACGCGCCGGCTGGAAAGCCGCAGGGAGCGGGAAACAGAACACTGTTTCTTCAATTGAGAAGCACACAGCCACCACGCAAAGGAATATACCCAGGTGACCCAAGACAAGAAGCAACCCAAGAGTCTCTACGCCGACCTCTTCGCCGAGCATGAACTGGCGGCATTGGCGCGCACCGCCGACAATCCGCTGCTCCAGGATGAGATCGGACTGTTGCGCATGCTCATTCGCCGCATCGCCGCCCAACTGCTCAACGCGGAAGAAGACGAACGCGCACCGTCCGACAAGATCAAGGCGGTCAAGGAACTGACGGATATTCTCCTCAACGCCTTGAAAGCCCGCGCCCAACTCTCGCCCCGGGCCGAAGACAACCTGACCGAGGCCATGCGCCAGGTGATCGCCGAGATCGAAACGCGCGAACAACAGGAAGAGCGAACACGGGAAGCAAACCATGCTGAATGAGACGAGCACACGTGCGCCAACCACACAGGACAAGCGCCACCGGGAGCTGGCAGACCACCTGGCGCAATACGGCTGCGCCTTCGGCCAGGTGACCCGCGAGTTGGCGGAGAACACGCGCGAGGACTACGCGCGGTTGGAAGCGAAGATCAACGTCATTCTGATCGGCATCTTTGCGTCGCCGTTTGCCGCCGCGTTCCTCAACAGCATCCTGCACATGGTACCGGGGCAGTGAGCGTGCATATCCGGCATGCGTCCAACGGGCGCGGGCGGTTGTGCCGGCGTCCCGCCGGGGCGCGTGCGCCGCGCCGCCTGACAGATAGAGAAGATTCTTCATGCAAATGACTACCGCCGACAAGTCCAAACAGCACGCGAATGCCGCCGCGCGTCCGTCGTCGACGTTTCACGATGACGATACGGATGCGCTGGCCCGCGCCTTCTTTCGCTATACCTTTAACGATATTGCGCACTTTTCCCGCGTGCTCGTGGGGCGGCCGCTGCGTTCGTACCAGTTGGCGGTAGCGCGAGCCGTGCTGGCAAGCGTGCGGCGTCGCCGGGGAGCGGTCTTCACCGTCGAAATGGCGCGGCAGATGGGCAAGAACGAGCTTTCGGCGCATCTCGAAGCCTATCTGCTCTACCGCTGCCAACGGCGCGGCGGCACGATTGTGAAGTGCGCGCCCACCCTCACGCCGCAGACTCTCATCTCGCGCCTGCGCCTGGAAGCGGTGCTGGACCGTCCCTGGCTGGCGCCCTACTGGAAACGCGCCCACGGCAACGCGGTCACGGTCGGCAAGGCGCGGGTAGTGTTCCTTTCGGCGCACGAGCAGTCCAATGTCGTCGGCGCGACCGCCGACCTGCTGCTGGAAGTGGACGAAGCCCAGGACGTGGACGAGGAGAAGTTTGCCAAGGACTTCCTGCCCATGGCGGCGGCCCAGAACGCCACCATCGTGCTCTACGGTACGCCGTGGACGAAAGACACGCTCCTCGCAAAGTACAAGGCGCTCAACCTCGCGCATGAGGAAAAAACCGGCGAGCGGCGGCACTTCTCGTTTCCCTGGGAGGTGGGCGCGCGGGCCAACCCGCGCTACGGCGCCGCGGTGCGGGCGCAGATGCGCCAGCGTGGGGCGGAGGACCTGGTTATCCGCACCCAGTACTGCCTGGAAGAGGTGGACGACGCCACCGGCTTCTTCACGCCGCCGTTGCAAGCCGCCCTGCAGGGTACACACACGCGGCAGCACCAGCCGCAGGCTGAGGCGCACTACGTTGCGGCGGTGGACGTGGCCGGGGAAGAAACTGCCGCAGACCGGCGGAGCGCCCAATCACGGCGGGATAGCACCGTGGTCTTGATCGGCGAACGGGTCTGGCGGCACGACCCGGTGCTGGGGTTCGCGCTACCTGCCGTTGCAGTGGTGAATGCCTACCAATGGACCGGCCTGCCCACCACTGAGCAGTACGCCCGCCTGGTGCGCCTGTTGGGCGAGGAGTGGCGCGTGCAGCGGGCAATAGTTGACGCCACCGGCCTGGGTGACGCTCTGGCCCGTTTCTTGAGGGCGCGCCTGGGCGACGACCGCATCGAGCCGTTTACGTTCACGGCGCAATCGAAGAGCGCGCTCGGCTATGACCTGCGGAGCTTGGTCTCCGGCGGACGCCTGCAACTGTGGGCAGACGATGGGTCGCCGGAGTACCGGGAATGCCGGCAACAGGTGCGGCGGTGTCAACTGGCGCTGCATCCGGGCAACCGGATTTCGTTTCACGTGCCCGCCGGCCGGGGACATGACGACTACGTGTCGGCCCTGGCTCTGCTGGCGCGCGCGGTTGAGGGCGGCGCGCCGCCTGCCGTATCGGTCGCGCTCCCGCCGCAAGAGAGGCAATCGGAAGGGTATTGATTGAGCCCTTGCCCCAGTTACGCATTATGAGCCGCGACGGGCACACGAGTCTTGGCCGTCACTCCGGCGGAAGCCAGAGTCCAGGGGGAAGGAAGGTCGAGAATGCGTAACGGAAGGATGCCTCCCAACAGGGGGAATTGCTGTTGACAAAGAGAAGATGGATTCCCGCAAAAGCGGGAATGACGGAGGTTGGCGGTCTACTTTCATGGGAATTACGAATAAGAGGCGCAATTCTCTTGCCGTAGCGCGGGGGCTTGTCCCCCGCTCTTGATGGGGCACGGAACGCAAGTGAGGGAAGGTCTCCCGCTTTCGGGGGAATGACGGGCCGGAAGGCCCGAATCGCAATGAACAATAGAAAGCGAGCAGCATGGCAATACAGACAACACACTGGTGGCAGCGCTTGGGTGAGCGTCTCTTTGGCGACGTGATCCAGGCCCGCGTGCAGGAGGCGGTCGCGGCTGAGGATGGCGGCTACCGGCAGGTCTCGGGAAAAGCGGAGACACGGGACGATCCGCTCTGGGACCACCAGCGGTTGCTGCGCGAGGTCTACGAAGCCTACGTCACCAACCCCTTGGCCTACGCCGTGATCGACGTGCAGGCCAACTTCGTGCTGGGCGGCGGCGTGCGCATCGCGTGCGCGAGCCCGGCGGTGCAGGACGTGGTGGATGCGTTCTGGCGGCACTCCGACAACAGCATGGACACGCGCATCTATAGTCTCTACACCGAGCTTGCCCTTTACGGCGAGCAGTTCGTGCGGGTCTTCACCGATCCGCTCACCGGCGAGATCCGCCTGCGCCAGCTCGATCCGCTGCTCATCGACCGGATTGAGACTGCGGCCGAAGACGTCGAGCAGGTGCTCCGCTATCGCGTGCGCGGTGTCGGCCAGGAGCCGGGCTACTGGGTAGCCGCGGCGGAGTTGGAGCACTTCACCGTCAACCGCGTGTCGAACGCATTGCGGGGCCGCAGCGACCTGGCCGCTTTGCTGCCGTGGCTCAAACGCTATCGCGATTGGCTCGTGGACCGCGCCCGCATCAACCGCCTGAAGGGCAGCTTCATCTACGACGTGACCGTACGGGGCGCAACGCGGAACGACCTGCTTGCCAAGATGGCGGCCTATGCGCAACCGCCGGCGCCCGGCACGGTCGTCTTCCATAACGAGGCCGAGACATGGCAGCCGGTGCAACCTTCAATCGGCGCTGATGACGTGGCCGCGGACGGCCGCGCCCTCAAGCTGATGATCGCGGCCGGCGCGGGCCTGCCGGAGCATTACCTGGCGGAAGGCGGACACGTCAACCGGGCGACCGCGGCTGAGATGGGTCTGCCGACGCTGCGGCGCTTCCAACGCCGCCAGGAACTCTTTGGCCGCTATCTGCGCCGTCTCGTGGCGCGTGCAATCGAGGCCAAGCAGGATGCCGGCGCGCTGGCGGCGAATGTCGATACGGCCTTTCGCGTGGTCTTTCAGGAACTGCAGCCGGACGTCGCCCACGTGGCGGGGCCGCATGCCGAGTCGTTTGCGCGGTCCTTGCAGCTCGCCCGCGCCGAGGGCTGGCTGGAAACGGAAGATGCCGCGCGTCTCTTCCGCCGTTTCTTAGCTGAAGAGGAGTAAAGGAGTGCGGCACTGGACTGCCCCGTGTAATCTGCCGAGTCTTGGGTCTCTTGAATTGGGTCCCAATATGTCGCTCCCGCGCAACCGGGAGTCCACGGGGGCTGGGCCGATGAACACCCGCGCCATATCGCGTACGGGTCCGGTGTTCAGTGTGCACGCAGAGAAGATGGATTCCCGCGCAAGCGGGAATTACGGACCACAGGGACACCTAAATGTGCTGCGGACAAGCCAAAAGGGGCAAGACCGAATGAGAAGATTCACCCTCACCCCGGCCCTCTCCCTCAAGGGAGAGGGGGTCTTGAGGCGAGGATTGCAAGCGCGACAGTCTAAATGTAGCGGGGGCAGAGCAAGGGTCTCTTGCATGGAGGAATCGGACTGGGATTGGCGCAGTTGGCACTCGTGCAAGGTGCAGTCCTGTCGAGCACGGCGACGCCGGTCGCAGTCTTGCCGAGCGCAACGATACCGGACCCAGTCACTCGGGGTCGTAGTCCAGCATCTCGCTCAGTTGCTCTTTGGTCATGCCTGCCGCGCGCAGCAATACCAGGACGACTTCGGGCTTGAGCGCCTCGGATTGGGAGAGGGGCGCGCCGGTGGCGCCGGCAGTGCGCGGGTTGATGGTCGCCGTGTCCGCCACCGCCACCGCCGGCACAGTCTCGCCCTCGGCGAGATCGGCGGCAATCCACGCGGGGAGCAGGTTGCGGAGTTGCGTCAGCGCGTCCGCCGCAGTCTCTGCGCGCGCGACACGGTCGTGGAGCGGCAGCGCCACGGCATGGTGCCGCCGCTCGCCTTGCCAGGATACGGCCGGCAAGCGGTACGTCACGTCGCCTACGTCTACGGTGACTGCGTGCAGCGCGACGGTGTCGGCGGGCGGCGCTTCTTGTGTCAGGAACATCTCCGCCGCCATGGTGAGATCGGCCAGCACCGCGTCAACGCTCTCTCCCTGCACAACGCAGCCGGGCAGCGTCGGCAGGTCTCCCCAATAGCCACCGGCTTGGGAAGGGGCAACGACAACGGTGAGGGCTGCAACTGGGGCGGGAGGTCTGTGTTGGTTCATGGTCGCTATTGTACCAGTTGGCCGCTTGCTGGCCGCATTGCACGGCGGTTGCCGGACCCAATACGTTCATCGCTGTTACCGCGAAAGCGGGAGTCTCAGAGGGGCTGGGCGCGTGGTTTCCCGCCCTCACCCTCGCACGCGAGTCAAGGCGAACTATGTGAGGGAACGGTCGCGCCTGGTCCTATCCCATGCGGTGGACAAGCCCCCGCGCAGCGAGAATGAGAGCCGTCGCGGGCGGGAATACGCAGGTTGCAAACCTGCGCTACCGGTCAAGACCGTACGAAGAAAGAACACGAACGACACCAGAGAAAGGATAAATCAATGAAAGAAGAAGACCTCGCGCTGCTCGCGCCGCTACGGGAAGCGCAGCTTGCCGGGCCGCAACGCGACGTGGCCGTTACGGTGCTGCGGCAAGGCATGTCGCGCAATGGCCGCTACTTCACGCCGCAGGCGCTGCAGGACGTCGCGGCACAACTCGACGGCCTGAAGGCCTTTGCCGACCACCCTGCCTCTGCGACCGGCAGCATCCACAAGCCGCGGAGCGTGCGCGACGTGGTGGGCTTCTTTCGCGAGCCGCAGGTAGAGGGCGACCGGGTGCGGGCAACCCTGCACATCTTTGCCAGCGCCGAGTGGCTCTGGAGCCTGGTACAGGAAGCCGTGGAGATGGGACGCCCCGACGTGTTGGGTCTCTCGATTGACTCGCTCGCGTCGGTGCGCACCCAGCAGCAGAACGGCAAGCGCGTGCAGATGGTGGAACGCATCCCGGTACTGCGGTCCTGTGACGTGGTCACGCGGGCCGCGGCCGGCGGCGCATTCGAGCGTCTCTTGGCAGCACGAGACATAGTCGATACAGCAAAGGAGAACGCAATGCAAGGAGATGGAGAAGTACGTCTCAACGCAGCAATTGACGAGTCCCAGGCCGGGGCAGATCCGGCTCATTCAACCCATACCGAGGAGGTACTCATGGGAGAGACTACCGCAGCAACGACCGATGCCCGCCTTGCCGAAGCGGAGGCCAAGCTCGCCTGCATGACCGCACTGCACGAGCGGCTCGACACGGCGGCCCTGCCCGCGGCCATCAAGCGCAAGCTGCGCCGCCGCTTTGAGGGTCAGACCTTTGCCACTGCGGTGCTGGAGCAGGCCGTCCAGGACGAAGTCGAGACCGTGCGCGCACTGACGGGTTCTGCCCCCGCCGTGCGTGGCGCCGGCGCAGAGAAGACCCGCCTGAACGTTGGCGGCGCGGGCGCGAGCCGGGGCTTGGCCGCCGTTGAAGCCGGTCTGGCGCGCCTGCTGGGCGTGCGTGACGTTGGCTCCGCTGAACCGGTGCCCGCCTGGTCCAGCATCCGGGAAGCCTACGTGCAGATCACGGGCGACGCTGAAGTGCGAGGAGCCCTGAATCCGGAGCTCTCGCTCGTGCGGGAGGCCAACGAGGTGACGACGAGCGTGCTCAATCACGCCCTCGCGAACGCCATCAGCAAGCGGCTCGTCCAGGACTATGGCGCGCAGCCGCAGGACTGGAAGAAATTCTGCGTGATCCGCTCCATCCGCGATTACAAACCCCAGTACCGCGTGCTGTTGCATGACTTTGCCGCCCTCGGCACGGTCAACGAGAATGCCGCGTACACCAACCTGGCGTGGGACGACACGCGGGAGACGTACACACCCGCCAAGCGCGGCAACCTGGTGGTGGTCACCCGCGAGGCGATCCTGAACGACGACCTGGAAGCCATCCGGCGCATTCCCACCAAGCTCGCGATTGCGGCGGCCACGACCATCAACGAGTTCGTGTACGGCCTCCTCACCGGCAATCCGCAGCTTGCCGACAGCACGAAGGTTTTCGATGACGGCACCCAGACGTCGCACAAGAATCGCGGTACCGCCGCGCTGGCGGCAACCGCGCTCCAAGCCGCGATTACGCAGATGATGAAGCAGACCAATAGCGCGGGCAAGCCCCTGGGCATCAAGCCCCGCTACCTCCTGCTGCCGCCCGATCTTTACTGGACGGCTGTCACCATCCTCAATAGCACGCTGTTGCCCGGCAGCCAGAATAACGATGCCAACCCGCTGCAGGGCATGCTGGAACCGCTGGTGGTACCGCAGTTCAGCGACGCCAAGGACTACTACCTGATGGCTGATCCGACCCAGATCGAGTGCCTGGAGGTGGGCTTCATCAACGGTCAGGAGACGCCGGAACTGCTGGTGCAGGATAATCCGACCGCCGGTTCGGTATTCACCAACGACGCCATCAGCTACAAGGTGCGCTGGGAATTCGGCGGCGGCTGGCTGGACTACCGGGGCGCTTACTGGGCGGAAGTGGCGTAGGGCCGCCACGGGGCGATTGTGTGATTGATTCACCACCGCTATCGCCCGGTGGCGCGCACGCAGGGGCACGACATGTCGTGCCCCTGCGCCGCGCTGGTTGCGGTGAAGAGTGTCAGCACCCTCCCGCCGCCGGTCGCGCAGGTTGCAAAGCGGCGTCCACTGCCCGCGGCGGTTGGCGCCGCCTGAACGTCGAGCTTCGTTGTGCCGAGCATCACAGTTGTAGTTGTCACATGAGGATTGCCAATGACATTGAGCAAATTTCGCAGCTCGTTGCGCAGCGAGCTATTCGACCCAGCGGACGCCGAGGCGCGCTTCAGCGACGCAGACCTCGACCACGCCATCGAGCGTGCCCTCACCGAATTGTCGCGGGCTGCGCCCTGGACCCGTGACGCCACTCTGACCACGAGTGCGGACTCGCGCCTGGTAGACCTGAGCGGTCTCACGGATGTGTGGAGTGTGGCGGAGGTGGAGTGGCCCACCGGCGGCTATCCGCCGCAACTCTGCACGTTCATGGTGCTGCCGACCGGCGACGGCGCGCCGGGTTTTGTGTTCCTCCTGGTGCCGGAAGCCCCGAGCGCCGCCGAGCCGGTGCGCGTGCGCTGGGGCACGAAACACGTCGCCGGTGAAAACCAGTGGACGGTGCCGGCGGCGCACACCGGTCTGCTGACGACCGGCGCGTACGCACATGCCTGCCTGGCGTACGCGACCCCAAAATCCGATAACTTTCGCTATCAGGACGGCCAGCAAGGGGCGGGCGTGGATACGAGCATGGTGAGTGGGTCCTGGTGGGAGAAGGGCAGTGCGGCGCGGAAAACGTTTGCGAAGGAGCTTGACGTCTTGCGTCAGGAACGGGCGCAGCAGACGCGGGGTAGCGTCGCGTGGACGGTCGACGCTGCCGACACCGTGCGCTAAGGCTGGCGCTCCCGGCCGTGATTGCGCGTGTCTCACTGAGACGTAGCGGTCTCCCGCTCCGGGGCATTCATTATGTAGCGCGGGGGCTTGTCCCCCGCCTCGGGGGTTTGCGCTTCGTCCAGGGCATTCATGATGTAGCGCGGGGGCTTGTCCCCCGCCTCGGGGGTTTGCGCCGGTGGTGAGGAAAAAATGGATTCTGCGCCCCCGTGCGGGGGCGAGCTTTCGCGGGAAAGACGGATGGGAGTGTGTGCCTTCTCAGCGGAGGAGGTGAAGCCAATACTCGCAAGTGCAGAGCCGAAAGGCGAGGAAGTGGAGAAGTCTGGAACAGTCTCGGTGTAGCGCGGGGGCTTGCGCTTCGTCCGGGGTATTCATGATGTAGCGCGGGGGCTTGTCCCCCGCTCCTGGGCGGGGCCCACGTTGCCAAGGGAAGATGGATTCTGCGGCCCCGTGCGGAGGCGAGCTTTCGCGGGAATGACGGACGACGCGCCCCTCGCGTTACCCGCTCACATTCGCGCATTCGCAGGCTTTCTTCAACATGCAGATGACGGATTTAGTAGCACGCCTTTTGCATAGCAAGGACAGCCGACTATTGAACGTGCAAGGACGTAGCGGGGGGCTTGCCTCCCGTCCTCGAGTGTGCGCGCGAGTGGCGACAAAGACCTGGAATCCGGCGTTCGCCGGAATGACCGAGTGCGTTGCGCCTGGTCCAGGTGTAACCGTTCGTGCTTGGACAGGCTTAGCGTGAGCGGTTACAGGTGCTCTTACAGGCCCAGCGCGAATGGCTGCACGTGCTTCGACAAGCTCAGCATGAAAGGTCCTACATCCGGCGCTGAGTGATGGAAGAAAAGACTCGTAAGTAAGAGTTTCCATGAGAGAGAACCCCTGTAAGAGAGAGCCCGCGTTAGGGAAAATCTTGGTTAGGGCAGACTCTCGCGAGAGAGAAACAACGGAGAACGACAATGCTCGATAGCAAACAGGCAGCCAATGTCCTGGAAAACCGCAAGCGCATTCGCCAGGGACGGCTGCGCACGGTCACGCTGATCCGCAAACGCGGCGGCGCCACCGATTACGCCAACGCGCAGTGCACCTGGAAGGAGGAGCACTGCGCTGCCGCCGGTGCGGTTAGTCAACGCACGCGCAGCCTCAACCGGGGTCCGGACGTCACCGCGGAATTCGCGCCGGAGGTGGACGTTGCCACTGTCGTCGCGATTGCCGACACGCCGGACCGTACCCAGGTCGCGAGCGCCCGCAAGTACCGCGTGCAGGAGCGCCTGCGTTTGGGGTTGACCGGCACGCCGAACCGCACTCTCGTCAAACTCGTAGAGATAAGGTAAGCAGACATGCCGATCGTTGGCCAAGATTGCTCGATTATTCTGGATGGACACGGCTATTTCGTAAAGCCCGGCTCCTACCGTGTGGAGGTTCCCAAGATCATGGCTGCAGATCCCGCTGCAGCCGCCGGGCCGGCCGCGGTCGATCTTGGGGCCGGTAAACACGTCTGGCACTTCACCGTGCTTGCCTACACCAATCACCTGAATTACAACGGCACTGTCAATCCCATCACTGCCGCTGTCTTCCGTGAGCGCCTGCGGGCATCGTACGCCAAGGCCGAGGCGCTGCCCTTCACCGACCGGCAGGGCACGGCACACCAAGTCCACGCAAGGTCGCTGGAGGAACGGCTGCCGGAAGCGGTGGGATTCTGGGAACAGCCGGAATGGGAGATTGCGCTCACATTGGTGGAGGCGTGAAGCGCGTAAGTCCGCTGGAGTCGCCGCCGCTACTGCTCTGAGACCGTCAATGCGCGCCGGACAGGGCTGGGTAATTGCCCGCCGCAGTTGCTTGTGCCGGGGCAGCGAGGCCAACAGAGTCGAGCCACGGAGCGGTCTGCGGCCCTTCTATCCTGCGACCCTTCGGCAAGCTCAGTGCAGGCAAGCTCAGGGCGGGTGCCTCAGAGCCTGCCCCGTATTCGATACAGCGTATCGACACGATACAGCGTATCGACATGATACGGGGACGAACGGCTTGAGCGTGGTTTTCTCGATGTCGCTCGATCCGGGTTACCTGGGCTTACGCGTGTTCGACAGTGCCTAGACAAATTATCTCCAAGAAAACCGAAACGAGAGAGGGGGAACACAATTCATGGCAACCATTGGAGTGGACTGCAACGTGACGCTCACCAACGCGAACGTGAACGACGGCGGGCCGGTGGGATTCTTCGTCAAGCCCGGTACGTACACCATGGCTCAACCGCGCCGGGCGCAGGGGCGTCCCACGGCGGGCGGCACGGTCGCCTATGTTGAAACCGGACTAGGGAAACGCGAATTCTCGTTTGTGGTCATGTGCCGTGGTAACGTGCGCAATTTCGACGGCACGACGAACGCCGCCAAGGCGCGGCAATGGCACGACCGGCTCTGGTCCTTCTACCAGCGTGTGAATGAGAGCCACACGTTCGTGGACCCACTGGCAGATAGCTACCAAGTGCGTTTCGCCGCCTGTGAGGACCGCGTGATCCCGTATGGCAAAGCGCAACTGTGGGTGTTGGAGTGGGAAACGCGCGTAGTGTTGCGGGAAGTCTAAAAAAAAGGGAGTCCGTGACAACGTGGGCATTGCGACACATAAGAAAACAGTATTGCGGGAGGTCTGGATAGAGTGGCACGCACGCTGACCGATACCCTAGCCGCGGCGGTAGACGCGCCGGCCCGCCGCCCGGCCATGCAGTTTACGTTGCGCGATGCGGCGCACCACTACACACGCGTGCGGTCCGACGCGCGGCCTGCCGCCGCGAACGCCTGCTTTGTGGACACGAGCGGCGCGCTCTGGCGGGTAGACGTTTCACCGGAAATTGGGGTGGTCTCCGCCTCGGTTGCGTATCAGCGGATTACGGACCCGGAACAGGCAAGCCAATGGACCGCCTGGACCACCTTGCAGTCCCGCGTCACCGGCGCTGCCGGGGTGGGCGCGGGACTGCTGCCGAACGGCGACGTGATGGTGGTCTATGTGAGACTCACCACGGTCTTTCGCCGCACCAGCGCCGACGGCGGCGTCACCTGGAGCAATCCCGAGACTCTGTGGAACGCCCGTCAGTTTGTGCGCGCCCTCTGCTACGGCGGTAACGGCAGTATCTTCTTGGCGGCGGACAAGTCAGGCGGCGGCGTAACCGTGTACCGGCTCCATGAAGCCGACGGGGCGTGGCAGGCGGACGAGTGGTCCCACGGCACGTACTCGGCATGCAGCGGCATCGGCGCCGCGTGGGACGGCACTGCCTGGCACCTGGCGCTCTCCCTGTGGGGCGGCGTGCCGGGCACGACCGGCGCCTCCATCGTGAGTTGCCGCACGGACGGCGCCGCCTGGGAAGCGTTGACGCCGATCGCGCGGGTGGATGACAGCACGGCGCGGCGCGACTTGCTCAATCCCACGGTAGAGCGGTGGGAGCACGCCTTTCGCATTGCGTACCTGGAACGCGACCACGGCGTGGTATCCGGCCTCAATTTCGGCCGTTGGCGCTACTGTACGGCGCATGCGTGGGGCGCCTTCGCTGAGGCGACGCCGGTAGAAGATGAATCCTATGCCGGATTCTGGTGGCTGCGGCAAGATGCACGCCACTACTGGCTGGTGAACCAGGAAACGGCGCATTGCTACCGGGGCTATGCCGCGACGAATCCGGACCAGTTTCAAGATGTCTCGGGACGGGTGCTGGACTTTCAGTGGGAAGAGCAGGCAAACGAGACGAGCACGGCGCGCCTGCTGCTGGACAATGCCGACAATGCGCTCGCCGGCGCACTGGGCACAACCCTGCGCGCGGGGACTACGCTCAGCGTGCGCGCCGGATACGTAACGAGCAGCGGCGTGGAAACGGCGCCGATGGCCGACCTCACCCTGCAAGCGGTGACGCTGCTGCCCGACCGCACGGTACGTCTAGAGGCGGTGGACGCAAGCGGGCAGGCGCGCCGCCGCGTCTTGCAGACATGGTCGTACAGTGATCGGAGCGTGCGCGCGTTGCTCGCGGAGGCCTGGTACCGCGCCGGGGCGCTGCGCATGACCGACGACGGCGATAGCCGTTTCGCCCGCGCTCTGCCCGCCTTCGCGCTCCATGCCGGCCAGTCCTGGCAGGCCATGGTGGACCGGCTGGCCGCGCTCAACGCCGTCTGGTGGCGGGTGGAGCCGGACGGCGCCGTGCATTGCCACTTCCCGCGCGCGGGCACCGCGGCGTGGACGTTCAACGGCCAGGAATTTGCGGGCGCATGGCAGCAACGCGACCGGATCAATCACGTCCTGGTGCAGGGCAAAGGCGTGCTCGGCGAAGCGTGGGACTGGGATGCGGTGCGCACGTCCGGCAGCGAGCACACCACGCTTGTCACCGACACTCAACTGACCCAGGCCGCGGACTGCCGGAGCCGCGCGGAATCAGTGCTGGCGGCCGTCCGCCGTGGAAGCAATGCGTATACGGTGGACGTTCCCTACAATCCGGCGCTCCAGGTCGGGGACGTGGTCGACTTTCAGACCCCAGGCTTTGCCCACGGCAGGCTGCGCATCGTAAGGCTCAGCCACCGCTTCACGCCCCACGACGCGAACTACACGATGACGCTCCAGTGCGGCGTACTAGAAGCTGACTAGACATTCTAGCGCCTAAGCTGAATCAAAGCGGAGCAGATCCCCTCTCCTGGGGGAGAGGGTTAGGGTGAGGGTGAGAAGGCGATTGCACGGGGCAAGGTAGTGTTGATTCTCTCAGGAGCAATTGTATTGCGACTGTAGCGCGGGGGCTTGTCCCCCGCATCCCTCTGTGCGGTAACCCGGAAAATTGGAATTGGGTGCAAAAGGCCTTTCATTTTACGAGAACGACCGGTGCAGCCTGACTTCGTCAGAAGCGCTGACCTCGGCAAAGGCGCAGTTTCCATCTGGTAGCGCAGGTTTGTAACCTGCGTCCGGACAAGAGTCATTCCCGCGCACGCATGAATCCGTCCATGGGGTAGGGGCGGTTCGCGAACCGCCCCTACCCCATCCCACGCGAGGGAGAAGCCATCACGCTGCGCTCTGGTGCCGTCATCCCGGCGTAAAGCATGCCTCGCACCCGATTCAGCGAACTGAGACGATACGGCGCCGCAATTCAAAGAGTTTGCGCACTGGGAGCGCGCGCTGTGAGCGCGACGAATCGTGCGCTGCAGTCCTATTGTTACGCTGTTGCGCAGCACATCAGCATATTGAAACGGTCCCACGTGGGACTAACGTTACCAGCAAGAGCGACACCGGTAGCTGAGTATTCTCAACAGACAATCACTCCGGTCCTTGCAGAAAGGAAGAATTCTATGCCACAAAATGCAGACACGAGAGACATCACGCCGGGCACCACCTTGAACGGCGTGATCAGGGCATTCGACCCCACGAACTGGCTGTCGGACGTGCAGCTTTCGGGCTCATTTCCTACGTTTCTCACCGGCATTGCCGTGAACCGCGGCCTGGATGCCACGGCCATTGCGGTAGGTCAACGCTGCCTCGTGGTCTTCAACGATTTGCAGAATCCGCAAGACGCCGTGCTGGTGGCGGTGTATGACTAGGTGTTGCTTGGCCGCGCGGACTGGCGGCTCTTGAGTGTCGGCAGCGTCTTGATTGCGTTGCCGACTCTTTCCTCAGCCAGCCGCAGTTCGTAGAGCTTTTGGAGATTCAGCCAAAACTCTGCGCTGGAGCCAAAGAAGTGGGCTAGTCTGAGCGCCGTATCGCCGGTGACTGCGCGCTGTCCGTTGAGAATGCCGGTGATGCGGTTGGTGGGCACGCCTAGCTGTTGCGCCAGCGTAGTGGCGCTCATATCGAGCTCTTTCAACTCCTCAGCAAGGTGTTCCCCCGGATGAATGGCGGGCAGAGCCATTCGTGTACTCCTTGATTAGTGATAATCTACAATCTCTACGCTGGTGGCTCCTTGAGCCCCCTGGGGCCACTCAAAACAGATCCGCCATTGGTCATTGATGCGAATGCTGTACTGGCCGGTACGGTCTCCTTTCAAAGATTTGAGTCGGTTGCCCGGCAACGCGGCTATATCCTTGAGTGAAGTGGCTGTTTCCAATCGGTCAAGCTTTAGTCGGGCGGCGCGTTCGATGCCGGAAAAGGACCTGACGCGCTTACCGGCGGCAAAGTCCCTAGTTCGCTTGTCGCGATAGCTGAGAATCATCGCCAGCCTTGGCTGGCGTTATGCGTTACGTCACAGATAATTATGTCCGAAGAGAGCTATGAATGTAAAGAACGCAAGTACCATCTTTACGCAAGGATGCAATACGAAAGCTCCGTGGTCCGTATGGTCACGGCACATCACTAATGCACCCTAGGCATGTGCACTCATTGTGCCAAATGCGCTTCCGCGGCGGCCTTACCGGCGTCTGCGTCTATGGTGCAGCCCCGGTCGGTGAGGATTTGGGCGAATGCAGCCAGGAAGGTGCGCACGTTTACCGGCCGCGCCGCGTAGCCCATCAGGCCGATGCGCCAGATCTGGCCCATCAACGGTCCCAGGCCGCCCGCGATTTCGATGCCGTGCCCGGCCAGGAGGGCTTTACGCACGTCCAAGTCTTCAGCGCCGTCGGGAATCCTGACCGTCGTTAGCATCGGCAGGCGGTGACCCGCCGCCGCAACCAGCGAAAGGCCCATCGCTTCCAGGCCGGCCTTCAGCGCATCGCCGCATTGCTGGTGACGCGCAAAGCGGTTTTCAATGCCTTCCTCGTCCATCAGGTCGAGCGCCGCTTTCAAGCCGTAGACCAGCGTGCTGGAGCAGGTGTGATGGTAGAAGCCCTGCGCCGACCAGTATTGGTGCAGCGCCTCGACGTCGTGGTACCAGGTCGGCAGCGCCGCCGCGCGCTGGGCCAGGCGTTCGCGGGCGCGGGGGCTGAACGTGAGCGGCGCGAGACCCGAAATCGTGCCGACGCACTTCTGGCTGGCGCTGTACGCGGCGTCCACGCCCCAGGCGTCGACCATGACCGGCAGTCCGCCCAGCGTCGTCACCGCATCCATGAGCACCAGGGCGCCGTGGGCATGCGCGACACGCGCGATTTCCTCGATGGGTTGGCGCACGCCGGTGGACGTTTCGCCGTGCACGATGCCGACCACCTTCACTGACGGATTTGCATGGAGGGCGTTGTCCACGTCCTCAGCGGCCAGCGGTTGACCCCACGGCGCCGTGACCTCCACCACCTCCGCGCCGAAGCGTTTGGCGAAGTCCGCCATGCGCGTGCCGAAGAAACCGTTCACGCCGACGAGCATCGTGTCGCCCGGCTCGATGAGATTCGCCAGGCACGATTCCATGCCGGAGAACCCCGTGCCGGTCACGGCGAGCGTGAGCTCGTTCTCCGTGCCGAAGAGCCGCCGCAACTGCCCGGCGGTCTCCACCAATATCTCCTGAAAGACCGGGTCCAGGTGTCCCAGCACCGGCTGTTGCAGCGCCACCATTATCTGCGGATGCACGTTGGCCGGGCCCGGACCGAGGAGCAAGCGGTTGGGTAATTCTCTCTTAGTCATGGTTGCCATTGGCTTCTTTCCTTCTCAATTGCTATGGGGGAGTCCTGTTCCGGACGGTTCACTCTACGGATATAGTAGCCTAAATCCGTCTGGTTGCTCGCAAAGTACTGGGTTATGTTCTGCCAAGTGAGGTTTGGGAGAGACACTCAAACGTAGGGGCACGACATGTCGTGCCCCTACACCTTAAGCCGCGCAGAAAAAGATGAGGTCCCCCCCCTTGCCTCCGTATCAACTACGGGCAGGCCCTGATCCTCGCCAACCAAGGAGAGAAGCCTAGTAGCGCACAGGTCTATTCCCAGCAGGGCTTGGTCCCAAACAAGGCTTTGGAGGAGTGTCTTTCCACTGTTGCGTGTGGCTGCTATGATACCTGCGCGCGTTGAGGCCGTCCACGACCGGCGGCAGGGAGCCGCGGCGGGATACTCCCGCCTTCGCTTTGCGCAGGATTCCGTAAGAAAGTGGTTGGAAGAGATCTCGCGATTGCGGGCAGTGTCGTGGCTGGCGCGGAGGTTCAGGCCGGCACGGTGAACCAGACCGGGCTCGGCCACGCCGTCCGCTCGTCGGCCTGCACCACGCGCACGTAGTAGTAGACAAGAGATGCGCCGGCGCCGTCAGCTACCGGCGGTGAGACTTTCACGATCTTCTCCAGCGGGTCGTCGTCCACCAGGTCTACGGTCAGGTCGGTCGCCGATTCCCGCGGAATAAGTCTACGTACGTCGACGTTATTGCGCACCAGCGTGACGTGGGCGATGGGCGCCGTGCCGTTCACCGCGACGTGGATCGTACGCGGCTCGTCCGGCAGCGCGCCGCCGTCCGCGCCCATTTCCAGACCGTTGGTCTCGGTCCAGAGGCGGATCTTGTGGCCGGTAGCCGCAAAACAACGGCGGGCGTGCAGGGCCGCAAAGATGCCCTCGCGCGTGAACTCTTCCGCGTACACGCCGGCCAGGCCGGCGCCGAGCGCGTTGCGGCGCTGGGGACCGCGCCCCGCCAGGATTTCGTTCAAAGGGCGACCTGGAATCATGGGATCAAACGGGAAATGGTGTCCCCCGGAGTGACCGGTGTGGTTGTCGCTGCCGCCGATCACGCCCACGCGATGGCCCTGCGCCAGGCCGTCTTGCAGGAAACTACCGGGCACGCTGGGCGACCAGTTGGGATCGCACTCATGCGGGTTGCCCTTGTATTCATAATTACCCCACATGGAAGTGATCTCGACGATCGGCTCGTAGCGTGGGTTAAACGTTGACCAGTCGTACGGCGTACGGTCCCGCGCCAGATGATGCGGGATCAACATCGCCCCATAGGGCAGTTCATCGAACGCCGCCCACACCTCATCGAGCGAGCTCACGGCGCTGCCGCTTGGCAGCAAGGGCGGTTCGTCGTCGCAGAAGAGCGCGTTGTGGTGGCCCCAGGTGCGGTCCTTGGGCGAGTTCCACTCGTATGCGGGAAAGGTCACGAACCGGCCGGGATCCTGATAGGCGCGGTTTGCCTCCAGGATCACTCCATACTGGTCGTCGGTAAGCATGATGGGCGTTTTCCCTCCCATGCCCGACCAGGTGTGATCGGTGACGGCGGCGAAATCTATCGCCGCCACGTCGCGGGCGTAGCGGTAGCAGTCCGCCGGTGAGCCGTCAAAGCCATCCGGTATTGCCTCCGGCTTGAAGCACGGCGAATACTCAGCGTGGACGTGGGTGTCACCCCAGAGCAACGTGTAGGTCATGCTTAACCCTTCTATAAGCGATTCTAGGTAGCAGCCAAGCTCAAGATTCCGGTGCCAACACTACTACGGTACAGGGCAGTCGGCGTAACAGTTTTCGGATGTGGCGGACGCAGGTTACAAACCTGCGCTACGAAGTCTATTCGTCGCTTTATCCGCACAATTCGCACAAGTTAGTTTGGGGTTAACTAGCCGACCCTAGCGCTCACTGGGCTTAGTATACTGCGCAGCTATAGTCAACGGGCCTCGACGTGTTTTCCCATTGCGAGCGGCGTCCTAAATATCTTTAGAATGTCATCGCCGGTGACGCGGGCCTCACCCCCAGGGACGCCGTTCTCAGGGCGTTGGGTGTGTACGAGGGTGTACGGCGGCTCCAGCCAGAAGCGGCCGATTTCGTCGCGGCGCTCGATGCCGCGCTGTACGCCCTCCCGGATGAGTTCACGGGCCTTGGTGGGATGCAGGTGAATGGCAGCGCCGTTGAAAGCACGGTTATCGTCCATGCCGAGACCGGTGGCGGACCCCCGGTCAAGGCCTTCCTTTACTACCGCCGTCTCGATGCCCGGCGCCAGCGCCTCTGCTTCTGCCGTCGCTGCCAGATCGCCGCTCAGAAAGACGTAGGGCACGCCGAAGTACGTCGCCCTGATGAAACTGCTGCCGGTCTCGCCCACGGAAACGCCGTTTATCGTTAGGTCTTCCACCGCAAACGAGCCGGAATGGGCCAGATGGCCGCCGATGGCATTGGACTTGGCATGCTGGCCGATGCTGATGGCGACGTCGAACGACTCATCGAGCCCAGCCCCATAGGGGCGGGGACGTCCTTTCAGGAGCCGCGCCGCCGGATGCAGCAGCATGGGCGTGATGGCCCCATGGCCGTGGCCGTCCGTCACGAGAATGTCCGTGGCGCCCGCCGCCAGCGCGCCCTCGATGGCGGCGTTGACTTCCAGCGTGGTCAACTCGCAGCCGCGCTCGTAGTAACGGGATTCGGGGAAGCAGTAGTTCGGCGAGTCGATAACCCCCGCCACGCCTTCCATGTCCGTCATCACGTAGACTTTCATCGTTCTCCTACCTATGTGTGTATAAACTCACTAGCAATTAACAACGTTGCCTCGATCCTTCGTCGCCAAGTCCAGTGTGCGAACCACCATTCGAACCAAGACTGGCAGTTTTCCTTTCCGTCAGTCTCGCGCACGCGGGGGGAAGCCACCGCTTCCGGCGTGAAGAACAATCCCGTACATGCCTTTGACCAACGAGTCCTCCTGACCATATAGAACGGCTGTGTGCTCGCGGCAGACCAAGCTGCCCATCAATTCAGTCGAGCAAATCAGCACAGCCCCATTCGTGGAAGGCGGTGATAACTGCCTGCAGACTGCTGAGCCGCTGCCACCCCACCGGGGGGAACAGATTGGCGATGACGGAGAGCCGGTAATCGTAGCCGCAGTCGTCCCAGTCGTAGTCCGCGATGCCCTGTGCGAGCAGGCCATCGTGGTACCGGCGCAGCAACTGGGCTTCCATTCGGTTTCTCATGTCGAGATCACCTGAATTGTCAGCCGTAATGAGCATATACGCGAGGTCGTAGACGCCGATGCTGCGCTTATACGTTTCCCAGTCAAGAAAGCAGAGCCGATGTGTCTTGGGATTGTGCGGCAGGTAGATGTTCCATAGGCCGAAGTCGCCGTGGATAAACGTGAGGGCCTTGCCTGACGAGACCCGGTTGAGGAACAAGCTGGGCCAGACCGCGATTGCTCGCTCACACAGTTGCCGCCATTCGCCGGGGAGCTCATCCCCAAGATCATCGGCGAAGGCTCTAAAGCCCCTTGCGATGTGTTGACAGTAGTTGAGAAACGTCGACTCCTTGGTAGCATGGGTCATGCGCAGCGGACCGCCGGCCTTTCCGAAAAAGTCGCTACGGCTGATGCGGGGATGTTCCCACCATTTCGTGTGAAATTGCAGCAGTCCATCTACGATCTCTTCAAGCTGAGCCTGACTGGGAGTGCCGGCTGGCGGAGCATGGGTCTTTGAGATGTCTTGAAACACAAAGCGGCAGTAGTAATGCTCGGGAACGATAGTGACTTCGTAGCAGGTTACTACGGGTGCAGCGGGCATGGCGGCGACGAAATCCTGATAGAACACCGCTTCAGCTCGCCCACCGCCGTACCAATCCTCACGATAGATCTTCACTATGAGTTGATGAGGAGCAGAGGCAGGAGCATCATGCGAGTAGGTGACCGTGAGCGGCGTGAGGAATGCGGCGGTCGATTCAAATGACTGCCCGGGCGTAATGCGGAGCACCTCGCCTGAGGGAAGGTGCCCCTGCTCGGACAACCGGCTGGTGAGCCAGCCGGGGTTAAGGAATTCTGGATTGCTGATTGAATCCGGCGTGACATACCTCCTCTTGGGCCACCTCATACTTCATCTGTTTTTGAGCTTTCCATCGGCTCCGTACTCGCCTGGAACGGACGCTTCCGGATGGCTTACAGCGCCCTGCGCCGGAACGAAAATCCACCCACACGCTCTGTATGCCTCAACCAAGTACGAGCGCAATTCGCGGCACTACGCATAGCTTGACTGCGACGCTTTTGGGACGACCGGCCGGACAAAGGGGCTGCAAGCCTGAAGCGAAGCGTGCGCCAAACCGTTCATGTTTCGACCCTTCGACTAGGTCGGGGCGAACGGTGGCTGCCAACCCCAGTTCAAAGCCAATTGGCGGGGGACAAGCCCCCGCGCTACGGTTCACACTACACTGCCAAACCCATCGCAGGGGCACGATATATCGTGCCTCTACGGCGAGCAACATGCTAAACGCTCGCCACTCTCACATCAGGAAAATGGTCGTCGCTGCCTCAGCCTATTCCTTCGGAACCAGAAGCTCGTTGATGATGTCGGTGGCCACGCGGCCGTACTCCTCGGGCGTCAGCTCGCCGGCATCGTACGCGTCAAAGTGCGGACGAAGAGCGGTGCCGACCTCGCCCCAGGTTGGGTAGGCGTTCATGCCGTAGCTTGCCGGCGGGCTAAATTTAGCTTGCTCCGCGTGGGCGACGGCATCGAACCCGACAGTCTCCTTGAGCTGTTCGGCCGGCATATTCACCGCCGTCTGCACCGCCGAAATCGTGTGCCCCATGGCCAGCGTGAACTCCGTATTGGGTTCCGGCTCCATCATCCAGCGGTTCACCTGCCACGTCTCGTCGGGATTCAGACTAAAGCCGACGAGGATTGCCGGGAACCAGGAGCGGCCGGAGATGTTCACCTCCGCGCTGAACGGCAGCGTCGCACCAATTGCCTCGAACTCCACTTGCCGGTAGCCGTTCGTGATGTTCATGCCCACTTTGCCGGTTTCCCACATGGCGCGCCGGCCGGTATTGGCCGCGCCCAGACCTTCGGCGTCCTCCGCGCTCGGCACCACGCGGTGCTTGAGTTTCAGGTCTACCCAGTAGGCCAGCCCCTCGATGAACTTCGGGTGGTCCATCGTGGCGACCTGCCGTTCAGCGTCCCAGGAAATCTGGCCGAAGTACGCGCCGCGCTGGTGGCCGCGCGTGCCGTCGGAAGCGGAGACGCCGCCATTGTGCCCAAACTGCTCGTTGCCTTGCGTCATCGCCTTGGCGTATTCGAGGAATTTATCCATATTCCAGGAAGCATCGGTGGGATTGATGGGCGGCGGCTCCAGGCCGGCAGTATCCAGCATCGTCTTATTGAGCAGCACGGCATCGCAGTTACCGGAGCCGGGCCACCCGTACAGGACTCCCCCAACAGTCCAGTGCGTCAGGCTGTTTGGCAAGAAGTGCTCTGACGGCACCAGGCCGTCGGCCTTGAAGAAATCGTCCAAAGGCGACAGGATTTCGCCTTCGATGAGGTCGGCGAACGAGCCCCAGCTCGTGCGCAGGAAGTCAATGGGTACGCCTGACGCTGCCTGGACGAGCAGCTTCGTCTTCGCTTCATCACCGCTGGACATATTCTGGATGGTAATGGTGATGTTGGGGTTGGCCGCCTCGAACTTGTCGAAGAGCGCGCGCACCTTGAGGGTGGCGCTATCCGAATCGCGCGACAGGTAGGTGAGTTGTACGTCCTCTGCCGGTTCCGGCGCAGCTTCGGCTTTCTCCTCGGGCTCCGCCTTCTCCTCCATTGGCGCGGCAACCTGCGCCGCACCGCAAGCAGCTAGGAAAGCTGCACCGCCAAATGCCGGTACCGCTGCCAGTACCGTCCGGCGTGAAAGTCGTGTCTCTGCCATGACCATTACTCCTCATAGTTGTGGGTGGGTCTGGACTGAAAACACCTACACATGCGGCAGGTCTATTGACACACACGACTGGCGTGCCCGCCTCCGCCATCGCTTGCGCTTAGTATATGCAATGAAGTATTGACTGTCAATTGTCTGCTTCAATGAGAGGCATCGTGGTACCATGGAGACTGAGTCGCGAAACTGCTATGCACAGCAATGCCCTGCCCACATGTCATTCCGAACGGAGCGCAGTGAGGAATCTGGAGTCTTTACCCTCAAAGGAAATTCAAGAAGTCGATTCCAGTTTCCGCGACTTTGACGAAGTCAGCGACTTTGACGAAGTCAACGAACTCTATTCGACGCTGCGCTCGGAGTGACACGTAGGGTCAACATCGTGTAGCTGCGTGCCACAGGCAGCACCCAAAGAGGCGATTCTAAATCTCCCATGGCTGAAGAGTACATTCGCATCCGCGGCGCGCGCGAACACAACCTCAAGAACATTGACCTCGACATCCCCCGCGAGAAGCTGGTGGTCATCACCGGTCTCTCCGGTTCCGGCAAGTCGAGCCTGGCGTTCGACACCATTTTTGCCGAGGGGCAGCGGCGCTACGTGGAGTCGCTCTCGGCCTACGCGCGCCAGTTTCTCGGCATGCTGGAGAAGCCGGACGTCGACCACATCGACGGCCTTTCGCCCGCCATTTCCATCGACCAGAAGGGCGCCAGCCGCAACCCGCGCTCCACGGTCGGCACGGTAACGGAGGTATACGACTACCTGCGCCTGCTCTTTGCGCGCATCGGCGTGCCCCATTGCCCGGAATGCGGGCGCGAGATTTCCCAGCAAACCGTGCAGCAAATGGTGGACACGCTGCTCGACCTGCCCGACGGCGCCCGCTATATGATCCTGGCCCCTATCGTGCAGGACCGCAAAGGCGAGTACCGGCAGGTGTTCGAGGACGCGCGCAAGGCGGGCTACGTGCGCGTGCGCGTCGACGGCACGGTCTACGACCTGGACGAGACTCCCACCCTTGACCGCTACAAGCAGCACACCATTGAGATTGTGGTGGACCGGCTGGTGAATCGCGGCGGTGAGACCGATAAGACGCGGGTGGCAGACTCGTTGGAAACAGCGCTGCGCCTGGGCTCCAGCGTGGTGCGGATTGTCATTGTGGATGGGGCAGGCCGTCATTCCGGCGAAAGCCGGAATCCAGTCCCCGATGGTCAATTTGCAGAGAGCGGAAAGACAAACCCTATCCGTCACTCCCGCGAAAGCGGGAGTCCATCCGTAGAGAATGGAGAAAAGATGGATTCCCGCGTGCGCGGGAATGACGGACAAGAGTCTGACGACAGCCGGAAACCGGTTGAACTCCTCTTCTCCGAGCAATTCGCCTGCGTGCACTGCGGCATCTCACTTGGCGAGGTGGAGCCGCGTACGTTTTCCTTCAATAGCCCCCACGGCGCGTGCCCGGAGTGCACCGGCATCGGCACGACCATGGTGTTCGATCCCGACCTCATCGTACCCAACAAGCGGCTCTCGCCCTTGGAAGGGGCCATTCTGCCGTGGTCGCGGCTCACCACCAAGGACTCTTATCTCTACCAGGTGGTGAAAGCGGTGGCAGCGCACTACGGCTTCTCCCTGCGCGCCCCAGTGGCGGAGCTCGCGGCGGAACACGTCGACATCCTGCTCAACGGCACCGAAGAGCGCGTTCCTGTTACGGTGAAGGCCGCGCGCGACGAGACGCGCACATTCACCGTGGACTTTGAGGGTGTGATCCCCAACCTGCAGCGCCGCTACAAAGAGACGGACTCAGATTACATGCGCCAGGAAATCGAGCGCTTTATGACCGTGCAGCCCTGTCCCGCCTGCCAGGGCGCGCGCCTGAAGCCGGAGAGCCTTTCCGTAACCATAGACGCCCACACCATCGCAAAGGTCACGGCGTTCGCCGTTAAAGACGCCCGCGCGTGGTTTGAGGCCCTGCCGCTCACCGAGCGCGAACGCCTGATCGGTCGTCAGATTCTCAAGGAGATTCGGGCGCGGCTGCACTTCCTAGAGAACGTGGGGCTTGATTACCTGACCCTCGACCGCGCCACCGCCACGCTCTCAGGCGGCGAGGCCCAGCGCATCCGCTTGGCAACCCAGATTGGCTCCGGCCTGGTGGGTGTGCTCTACATTCTGGACGAGCCGTCCATCGGCCTGCATCAGCGGGACAACCGCCGCCTCATCGAGACACTGAGCGGCCTGCGCGACCTGGGGAACACGGTGCTGGTAGTGGAACACGACGAGGAAACAATTCGCTCAGCCGATCACGTCATAGACATCGGCCCGGGCGCAGGTGAGCACGGCGGCCGCATTGTGGCGGCCGGGCCGTTGGAAGACGTGATGGCAGTGGACGATTCCCTTACGGCGGCTTTTCTGACCGGGCGGCGGGTGATCCCCGTACCACAGGAACGCCGAGGTCCTGCGACTAGCGCAGAGTCTGCCCCGTACGAGATACGGGAACGAACGTTTGCGGAAGGCTCAGAGCCTGCCCCGGACCCGACACAGCGTATCGACACGATACGGGGGCGACCGGCTGCGGCAGGCTCAGGACAGACTCCTTCGAGAAACTCCGGCAGCGCTCTTGCAAGAAGCTCGAGGCAGGCTCCTGCGACAGGCTCCGGGCGAACGGGCAATGCGCGGGTCACGGTCAAAGGCGCCCGCGCCAATAACCTTAAGAGTATTGACGTAACTTTTCCGCTGGGACGGTTTATCGGTGTGACCGGCGTCTCCGGTTCCGGCAAGAGCTCGTTGGTCATAGACGTGCTCTACCGCCGTCTGGCCCAGGAGATTTACCACAGCCGCGAGCGTCCCGGCCCCCACGACGCGGTGCTGGGTCTGGAGAACATCGACAAGGTCATCGACATAAACCAGCAGCCCATCGGCCGCACGCCGCGCTCAAATCCGGCGACGTATACCGGCGCGTTCACGCCCATCCGCGAGATCTTTGCCAAGACGCCGGAGGCGCGCATTCGCGGCTACAAGCCGGGGCGCTTCTCCTTTAATGTAAAGGGCGGCCGCTGCGAGGCCTGCCGCGGCGACGGCATCATCAAGATCGAGATGCAGTTCTTGCCGGACGTCTACGTGCCCTGCGAGGTCTGCGCCGGCCAGCGCTACAACCGCGAGGCGCTGGAAATCACCTATAAGGGCAAGACCATCGCCGACGTGCTTGACCTCACCATTGAAGAGGCGAACACCTTCTTTGAGAGTATCCCCAGCATTCACAACAAGCTGAGAACCCTCGTGGATGTGGGTTTGGGCTACATGCGCGTGGGACAGCCCGCCACCACGCTCTCCGGCGGCGAAGCGCAACGCATCAAGCTGGCCGCCGAGCTCTCCAAACGCGCCACCGGCCGCACGCTCTACATTTTGGACGAGCCGACCACCGGCCTGCACTTCGCCGACGTGGAGCGTCTGCTGGAGGTGCTGCAACGCCTGGTGAGCACCGGCAATACGGTGATCGTGATCGAGCACAACCTGGAAGTGATCAAGTGCGTGGACTGGGTGATCGACCTCGGCCCCGAGGGTGGCGACGCCGGCGGTGAATTGGTGGCCGAAGGCACCCCGGAAGCCCTGGCCCATATGCCCCACTCCTACACCGGCGTCTACCTCCGCTCAGTCCTGGAACGTGACGGCGTCCTGGAAAAAGCCCACGCGTCGTAGCCAATTCTGTCGAAGTCGCGGCAATTGGATGTGCTACGACAAGCCTCGCATCACATGTGTGTGACAGACTACGCCAACATGAATCGGTTGCGCTGACGTCTTGACTTGGTACGGGGCAACCTCAATCTGTTGCTAAACTTGCGGTACCGGCTTTTGTGCAGTGTGAATATGCCATAATGATTGATGGAGCGAAGAGTCCAGCGTAGACCAATGGTGGCTGCTCGAGGAAGACCCAATGGCAACGGAAACTAAGGTTATCAACGTGGCGCCGGAAAGCGAGCTTGGGCGTTTCTTGGAAGAGATCGGTGAGGCGCCCGTAGTCCTTGAGAAGAACGGAGAGCGCTACGTGCTTGCACGGGAAGACGCTCATGACATTTGGGCCGACTACGACCCGGAGCAGGTCAGGCAGGCATTGCGCCAGGGCACAGGCATTCTGGCGGGTGTCGATCGAGAGAGCCTGCTCAGCGACTTACGCGCGGCGCGTGAGCAGGACAGCATCGGACGACATGATCGCTAGTCCATGCCATACCTCATTGATTCTGACTGGTTGATTGACTATCTCGATGGGCGACGGGAAGCGGTGCAACTCATTGAGCAGCTTGCGCAAGACGGAATTTCAATTAGCATATTCACGTACATGGAAGTATATCAGGGAGTCTTGCGAAGCCGCGACCCAATGCTGGCACAGCATCAATTTGCATCTATTGTTGCTGCGCTACCTATCCTGCCATTCACGCGGTCTGTAGCGGAAAGATCCGCTCACCTTCGGGAGACACTGCGAAAGCAGGGAAAGCGATCGCGCCGAAGAGCGCTAGACATCATGATCGCTGCTACTGCCATAGCCCACGACCATGTACTCGTCACTCGCAACGTCGTAGATTATCAAAACCTACCGGACCTTGTTCTCTATGAACTCGAATAAAAGGAGTTCCTTTCGTCGATTCACGACGGCTCGACTCCTGCAAAATAGCAATCTTTGACGAGGCGATTGCAGAGAAGAGTCAGACACAGCGCTCTGCTATTGCAGAGTCGCTTTAGGTGAAGAAAGCGCAGCCATGGCGAGAATTGAAGGTATCAGAATTAAGAATTACCGGGTGTTAAAGGACATCACGCTCGGCAAGCTGTCGAATACGCAGGCTGCCCAACCCTTGGCGCCCATGACTGCGGTGATCGGCAAAAACGGGGTGGGCAAAAGTTCCCTCTTCGATGCTTTTGGCTTTCTGGCAGATTGCTTGAAACTAGGAGTGGAAGAAGCATGCGATGCGCGGGGACGGGGTGGATTTGAGCGAATCCACTCGCGGGGGAGTCACGAACCTATTAAGTTCGAGGTCTGTTACCGGCAAGAGCCGCACGCTTCGCTCATTACCTATGTATTATTTGTCCACCAAGACGATTCCGGCCGCCCTTGCGTTGCGGGCGAACTCCTATTTCAGCGCCACAAGGAACGTAAGGGTGGCAAAGTGCTCTTGTTTCTGATGATGGTTCTTGGTACGGGCGTCGTATGGAAAGGAGCATCGCAGGGGCGGCAAGTAGACGAGGATGGGTTCGACTATGAATTGGCCAAACAGCAGTGGGCAGGTGACGAGAGCAAGGAAGCGGAACTCATTACACTAGAGGACAAACGCAAGCTCGGTATTGCAACGCTCGGCGCTCTGAAACAGCATCCTAGAATTGCGGCGTTTCGCCAGTTTCTGGAAGGCTGGTACCTTAGCTACTTCACGCCGGATGCCGCTCGCAGTTTGCCCTTGGCCGGCCCGCAACGGCGCTTGAACGCGCATGGGGACAATCTTGGCAACGTCGTGCAATTCATGGAGCGGGAACATCCTGACAGATTCGAGCGAATCTTGGAGCGGATTGCCGAACGGGTTCCCGGCATCGAGCGCATTGATACGGAACTGAGCCCTGACGGGCGCCTGCTGCTTCGCTTCAACGATCGGGGCTTCACGGATCCCTTCTACGCGCAGCAGATGTCTGACGGAACGCTAAAGCTCTTTGCCTACCTGCTCATGTTGGAAGACCCGGACCCTCCGCCGTTCATCTGCATCGAGGAGCCGGAGAACGGCCTCTACCACAAGCTACTGGAAGTCTTGGCCGCGGAGTTTCGCCGCCATGCTACCGGGGAAAGGAATACGTCGCAGATTTTTGTTACGACTCATCAGCCCTACCTCGTCGACGCGCTAAGGCCAGATGAGACCTGGATATTGGAGAAAGGTTCGGACGGTTTCGCAACCATTCGCCGTGCCAGCGATGACCCCATCGTCCAGGCCATGGTGGAAGAAGGTCTGCCGCTGGGCAGTCTCTGGTACAGTGACTACTTAGAGCGGACAGAGGCCAATGCACTTTGAGGTGCTGATCGAGGACCGCTCCGGCAGCATTGCGGTCGAGCAAATTCTTGAGAAGACTCTAGGTAGTGACCGTTCGATTCATTCTTGGAGACTGCATGCCTATAAGGGTATAGGTCGCTTGCCAAGGAATTTGCACGCCGTAGTAGACAAACAAAAGAGACTCTTGCTGAACCAACTTCCAAGTTTATTGCGGGGTTACGGGAAGAGTTTGCAGGAGGGCAATGCAGTCATCGTGGTTGTGGACCTGGACAGGCGCGACTGCATGACTTTCAAGCGAGAATTGCTCGAAGTCCTAGAAGCGTGCGATCCGCGCCCAACGACACTCTTCAGAATCGCTGTCGAAGAGAGTGAAGCGTGGTTGCTGGGAGACCGTAGCGCAATAGAGACGGCCTATCCCAAAGCAAGCAAGTCCATTCTGAACCGTTACGTGCAAGACAGTATCTGCGACACTTGGGAGCTCCTTGCCGACGCGATCCATCCGGGTGGTTCAGCGCGATTGAAGCGAGAAGGCTACCCGGTTGCGGGAGTGGCCAAGTGCGAGTGGGCTCGCAACATTGCGCCGCATATGGATGTTGATCAGAATCAATCTAAGAGCTTCCAGGTATTTTGCGACGGGATACGCAAGCTCGCCGGTATTGAGTGAGTTCTAGTCAGAGAATTCTAGCGGCGAATCCCCCTTATTTCTCAAGCGCCCTCAGCACACCATCTACCGCAATTCGGCGTTGAGAGACACCTGCAGCTTGAAGATGATGCGGTCGCGGATGGTGGTTACTTCGGCGTCGTTGAGGGTGCGGTCGGGGGCGCGGAAGGTGAGCGTGTACGCCAGGCTGCGCTTGCCCTCAGGGACTTGCGGGCCTTGGTAGACGTCGAAGAGGTCGATGCTTTCGAGCAGCGCGCCGCCGGCCGCGCGCACTTCCTCAACCACGCGCTCGGCCGGAATCTCGGCGTCGAGCACAATCGCTAGGTCCTGCACCACGGCCGGGTGGCGGGACGGCGCCGTGAACTGTTGGATGGCGCGGGACTGCGCAACCAACTCGTTGAGATCGAGCACCAGCGCCAGCGCGCGCTGGTCCACGTCAAATGCGGCGCTGACCTCGGCATTGATCTCGCCTACTACTCCCACTACCCGCTCTGCCTCGCCGTGGCGCACGGTCACCGCTGCTGTCCGATACGGGTGGAACGTCGGGTGCGCCACCGGCACAAAGTCGTAGCCGGCGATGCCGAATCGCTGCAGAACCTGTTCCGCTGCCCCTTTGATTGTAAAGAAGCTATTCTCGACGCGTGCGCCCCATTGCTCGGTGCGGAACTGTCCCATCACTGCGGTGAGGAGACGGCGTTCCTCCGGTAGTTTGCCGCGCACGGGCAAGAAGACGGGCGCAATCTCGAAGAAGTGCACGTCGTCCGTCCGGCGGCGCAGGTTGTGCGCAAGCGTCTCCAGCAGACCGGCGAGTGTCACGGTGCGCAGCGTGCCGGCCTCCGAAGTAAACGGATTCTTGAGGTGCAACGGCTCAGCATGGAGTGGCAGCACTGCCTCGGCTACTTCCCGCGGGAGGTCTTCGGTCAGCTCGGCGGATATGCCTTTCGGCAGGAGGCGTTCCATGCGGGTCGTGTTCGTGAGCGTATACGTGATGGCTTCCGCAAAGCCCGCGCCGACCATGACCTGTTTTGCCCGGTCCGTCCACGTGCGCAGCGGCGTGGGCGCCGCGTCCGGCAAAGGGCCGGACGGCAAGGTGGTGGGTATATTGTCGTAACCCACCATGCGGGCGACTTCCTCAACGAGATCGGCAGCGCACGATACATCCAGCCGGTGGAGGGGCGCCGTTACCTGCAGCCGTGAATCCTGCCGGCGATACGAGAAGCCTAGCGGCCGCAGCTTTTCGGCGGCGGTCGTGATGGGAATCTCCATGCCGAGCAGCCGCGCCAGGTCCGCCTCCGCGAGCTCGATGGTGGGGCGTTGCTGCGGACGCACGTACGAATCGGCCGCATGGCTGCGGGCACGTCCCCCGGCGATTTCGACTATGAACTCAATGGCACGGTCGCGGGCAATTGGCGCCAGTTCCGGCGGCACGCCCTGCTCAAAGCGCCGGGAAGCCTCGCTGGGCAAGGCAAGGGCCTGCCGCGTGCGGCGGATTGACGTGGGATTGAAGCTGGCAGCTTCCAGCAGGATGCGGGTGGTGTCAGCGGTTACTTCCGTTTCTAATCCTCCCATTACGCCCGCGAGCGCAATGGGACCGTTGGGGTCGGCGATCACCAGCATGCCGGCGCTCAATTCGCGCTCTTCGCCGTCCAAAGTGGTCAGATGCTCGCCGTAACGGGCGCGGCGCACGATGATGCGACCTTCCGCTACCTTGTCGTAGTCAAAGGCGTGGAGCGGTTGCCCAAACTCCAGCATCACGTAGTTGGTAATGTCTACAATGTTGTTGATGGGACGCATGCCTGCGGCCAAGAGCCGATCTTGCATCCAGCGCGGCGACGGGCCAATGGTGACCTCCGTGACCAAGCCGGCGGCGTACCGCGCGCACAGCTTCGGCTCCTTGATGTCCACCCGCACGACCGGTTGACTGGGCGTGTCGATCTGGCGCGTTACCGGCTGCCGCAGTCGCTCGCCCGTGAGCGCCGACACTTCGCGCGCCACGTTGACCATGGCCAGGCAGTCACTCCGGTTGGGCTTAAGGTCAAGCTCCAGAATTGTATCGCCGAGATAGTTTTGCAGCGGCTCGCCCAAGGGCGCTTCCGGATCGAGAATGAGAATCCCTTCATGGTCGTCGCCTAAGCCAAGCTCTTTGGCCGAACAGACCATGCCCTCGGACTTGATGCCGCGCAGGACTGCTGGCTTGAGCTCCTTGATTTCGGGCGTATCGCTGTAGGCGTCAATGAGCATGGCGCCGAGCAGCGCCACCGGCACTTTGTCTTCCTTGGCAATATTGCTCGCGCCGGTGACCAGCGTAGGTTGCTGTTCCTGGCCGTAGTCTACGGTAACGAGTTGCAAGCGGTCGGCGTTGGGATGGGGCTTGATGTCTACAATCTTGCCGACAAAGGTGTTTTTCCAGAAGTCGCCAACCTGAATGACCTGGGCGACTTCGATACCGGCCATTGTCAACTGATGCGCCAGCTCATCTGCTGACAGCGTCACCTGCACGTACTCTTCAAGCCAGCGGAGTGATACTCGCATGCGATCAAAGACCTCCCAGGGAGTGCCCGCGCGAAGCCGCGCTGCTCTCCACACACTTGCTTACCTGCATTTTATGCGCGGCGGATTGATTCTGCCTCTGCCGCGCGTGATTGGTTTGCCCTTGCCTTACTGCGCGCTTGGCGGGGCATTGCCCCTCTAGCGGAACTGCTCTAGGAACCGGATGTCGTTGCCATAGAAGTAGCGGATGTCATCGATCCCGTACTTAAGCATCGCAATGCGCTCTACACCCAGGCCAAAAGCGAAGCCTGAGTATTTCTCCGGATCGTAATTCACGGCCCGGAGAACGTTGGGGTGCACTATGCCGCACCCAAGAATCTCCAGCCAGCCGGTCTGCTTACAGACGCGACAGCCGTTGCCGCTGCACACATGACAGCTAATAGAAACTTCAGCGCCGGGCTCGACGAAGGGGAAGTACGAGCAGTTGAAGCGTACGCGCGTCTTGCCGCCGAAGAGTTGGCGCGCGAATGCGGTCAGCACTCCCTTCAGGTCGCCCATGTTGATCCGGTCGTCCACGGCAAGCCCTTCAATCTGATAGAAGATGGCCTCGTGGCTGGCGTCCGTCGCTTCGTTGCGGTACACCCGCCCGGGCGCCACGATGCGCACCGGCGGCGGCGTTTCCTCCATCACGCGCACTTGCACCGGCGACGTATGCGTGCGCAAGAGCATCGAGCCGAGGTTGCTGACGGGCTCGGCATCCACATAGAACGTGTCCCACATGTCGCGCGCGGGATGGTCGGCGGGAATATTGAGCAAGGCAAAATTATAGCGGTCCCACTCGACCTCCGGACCTTCCACCACGTGGAAGCCCATGCGCTCGAAAATACCGAGTATTTCATTGAGCACCTGCGTGATCGGATGCAGTTGCCCCGCACGCACCGGCTCGCCGGGCAGCGTGACGTCGAGCGCCTCCGCTTTCAGCGCCTCGGCATGCTCGTTGCGCCGCAACTGCGCCTGCTGCGCCTCCAGGGCCGCGGCCAGCCGCTGTTTTACGGTGTTGGCCAATTGCCCGATGCGGGGACGCTCCTCTTTCGGCAGTCCGCCCAGACCGCGCAAGAGCTGGGTGACTTTGCCGCTGCGGCCCAGGTACGTGGTGCGCCACTCGTTAAAGTCTGCGTCCGCGGCGCAGGCGCTAAGCTGTGCTTCCGCTTCGCGTTCCAGCGCTTCAAGCTGCGTCGGTATGTCAGGTGCCGTGGTTTCGTCTGCCATTGGTTGCTGTTCCTTACTTCAGAAACAAAAAGCAGAAAGCGGGTAAACACTTTCTGCTCAGCCGGAGAGGCGGGTGCGCTGCTAGGCTACGTTGCCGTGGTGCGCCTAGTCGTGGCCCGGCCCTCCGGGCCCGTAAACTGCCATGCCCACGGATACATAATTGCCCCCAACCACCCAAATAGCTTCAGGGAAGCTGTCCCGGTGCGTGTAACCTATGCTTTGCGAGGCTATAGTATAGCGATGTTAGTTGGGAATGTCAAAGTAACTGGACTTTTCTCGGCTCAGGACTTGGTTGCTTTTGGCCATATTGCGCAAGCAGGATAGAGTTGCACACGATAATCATTATCAGTTAAACTATGGCGTGGAGGAGGGTGTCAATGTGACGAGCCTCGGTTGTCGCCAAAGCGATGTCATCGTTACACTGAAGTCGTCCTGCACGCCTTCCGGTACATCGGAAACTCTCAAATTCAGAAGTAGCTGAGCGCAGACTATGTCTCTCACACATCTTTGGCAGACATACGGCCCACTGGCGCGCACTTCGCACTTTCGTACTGTGGCCGCAACGGGCGCGCTAATTCTCGCGGCGTGGCTGGTCTCACTCGCGGGCGTAGACGTGCCCTATCTTGCCGAGATTCTCGCGCTGGCGGCGGTGGGTATCGGCGGGCTCGGCATCGTGTGGGGCGCGCTGCAGGGCCTGTGGCAGCGGCAGGTGAATGTGGACGAATTGGTCAGCATTGCCGTGATCGCCTCGGTGCTCGCCGGTGAACACCTTTCCGCCGGCCTGGTGGTGTTCATGATGATCTTCGGCCAACTGCTCGAGGAAGCCACCAGCCAGCGGGCGACCGCGGCGCTGGAACACTTGGCCGAATTGCAGCCGGAGCGTGCCCACCGCATGGCGGGCGACGCGATTGAGGAGGTAGAGGTAGACGACCTGCAGCCGGGCGACACTGTACTCGCCAGACCGGGCGAGCGCTTGCCGGTGGACGGCGAGGTGATTACCGGCATGAGCGCGGTGGATGAGGCCCTGGTCACAGGCGAGGCTCTCCCTGTGCAGAAAGCGCCGGGCGACCATGTGTATGCGGGCACGCTGAACCAGGAAGGCGCGCTCACCATCCGCACGGAAGCGGTCGGCGAGCACGCGTACGTGGGCCAGATTAGCCGTCTGTTGGATACGTTGGAAGAAGAACGCGCGCCGATTGTGCGCGTGGCGGACCGCTACGCCAAGTACTTTACGCCCGCAATCCTTGTCGTGTCCGGCGCAACCTGGCTGATTTCCGGCGATCTCAGTGCGGCGTTGGCCGTGCTCATCATCGCGTGCCCGTGCGCGCTGGTGCTGGCGACGCCAACCGCCATCGTGGCCGGCGTAGCCAATGCGGCCCGCCACGGCATCCTCATCAAAGGCGGCGCACGCTTCGAGGCCGCCGGCGCGGTGGACACCGTCGCAGTGGATAAGACTGGCACGCTCACCCTCGGCGCGCCCGTGGTGCAACAGGTGATTCCGGTTGAAGGCACGACAGCAGAGACCTTGATAGCACTTGCCGGGGCGGTGGAACGCTATTCCGAACATCCGCTGGGCAAGGCGCTCGTAACCTATGCAGATGAACAAGGGCTCGATCTTCCTGCTGCGGAGGATTTTTGGGCCTTTCCGGGCTGGGGCGTGGGCGGGCGTGTCGCCCAGCAGCGCGTCTTGGTGGGAAGCCGCGGTTTGCTAGAAGCGCAGGACGTAACCGGCATCCCGCCGCAGGAAGCTGCGCCGCCGCAGGGCAGCCTGCTGCTGGTGGCGGTGGAAGGCCGGTTTCGCGGTTGGGTGCAGTTTGCCGACACTGTGCGTCCGGCAGCGGCCCAGGCAGTTGAGCACCTGCACGCGCTGGGCATCCAGCGGGTGGTGATGCTCACCGGCGACCGGCAACAGGAGGCAAAGCGCCTGGCGGAGACGGTGGGCATTGATGACTGGCACGCGCGCTTGCTGCCTGAGCACAAAGTGGACTGGATTCGCGACGCGCGCGCTGCCGGCGGGCGGGTGGCAATGGCCGGCGACGGCGTGAACGATGCGCCCGCGCTGGCGGCTGCCGACCTCGGTATCGTCATGGGCGGCACCGGCACGGCGGTGGCCGCGGAAACCGCCGACATCGCGCTTATGCGCGGCGACATCGGTCAACTGCCCACGGCAATCGCGGTCAGTCAAATGACACTGCGCGGGATCAAGCAAAACCTGCTGTTCGCGTTGGTCTGGAACCTCGGCGGCATTGCCTTGGCGGCAACCGGTATTCTAGGCCCCATCGCCGCGGCGTTGGCCCACAATCTCGGCTCGGTTGCCGTGGTGGTGAACGCCGCCCGCTACATCGCCGCGCCAACCAAGATACCGCCGCACGTCCATCAGGAACCTGCCGCGCAGCCGCGCGACCCCGTCTCCGATCCGGCCTAGGCCGGTTCTCTACAGCGGGAGAACGAGCGACTCCGGTCGCGTTGGCGGTTGCGGCCTTCGCGCTCTTACCACAGAGACGCTTGCATGTCCCGTCATTCCGACGAAAAGCTTGCCCTATACCTGCTATGGGGCCGGAACCAGAGGCGCAAGTTATGGTTGGCGCCTGAGTAACGTCAAGCCCTGTCACCCCCATCCCGGCATGTGCCCTGCAAAGGGGTAATCTCCAGGCATGCGATGGTATGAGGACTTTCGGAGCGCCTGCCGTCGCTGGCTCAATCAACACGCTGCACGAGCTTTGCGAGCTGCTCTAACACTTCGCGCCAGTGGGCGCGCATCTGCTCGCGTGTTGCCGCGCTATCCAGCTTTTCCTGATGGAAGCGCAGCGCGGTCTTGGCGCCGCTGGAGGTGAGAGAAACCTGGAGTGTCGAGGGCGCGGTGAAGTGCGGCGGCTGCCAGGTCAACCGCACGAGCTTGCCGGGGGTGAAGCTGCGAATCTCGCCGCGCGTGCCCTCCGCCGTGGCATACGCGGCGCGCTTTTCCCAGCGCAGATCGGGGACCGTGCCGAGCCACAGCGCGCGGCCCTCAGGCTCAGTGAGGAGATTCCACGCTTGTGCCGGCGTGAGGGGCAGGCTCTTCTGCACGCCGATTTCGAAACCGGCGCTAGCCGTTTCACCGACGCTGCGCAGGCCCCGGGCGCGCTCATACTCCACCGTGACCGTCTGGCGCCACCACCCACTCGCGAGGTAGCCCTTGTCGTGGAGCAAACGCGCGATCTGCTTGTGCGGCAGCGCCTCCGCCCCTTCACCATCCAGCAGCGCGAACCATTCGGCCCAGTTCTTGCCGGTCGCTTTCTGCACCGCCGCGTCGGATATTCGGGATTGAGTGGCGCTCATGAACGGTCCCCTGTGGCTCAAACTGCAACGCTTCGCATCTATTCTGCCAGACACAGTAAGCCGGCGAGACTGGCTAAGAAAGTCTTAGGTGAAGCAGTATCGCCTCCTCATTGCTGTTGTCACTACTATGCGCATTTGGTGATTGTTTCACAAGTGGCGCTTTCCCCTAAGTGTCTTGTGGCAGCGGGCAAGTGCGGCGCCGTCATACCGGCGGAAGCCGGTCTCGCAGCGTCCTTGGAGTTCGCCCCGCGGCAACCAGAGCACAAACGCTCCTCCGCAAAAGGCAGGGGCTCCTCCACAAAGTGTAGAGGCACGACATGTCGTGCCCCGACGCGTCACGCAAAGCCGAATGCAGGCCGGCCAACTCCCATCTCCACGCCGGACCAAATTGCAGGCGAAGTACGTGACACAAGACCTGCCCTGCATGCGGTTGTCTACCGTAAGGTGCGGTTTTGAAACGTAGACTCTGGCGGTGTCAGTGTATGAAGGGAGATAACTGCAAATGCTGTGCTACCATCAAGCTATGTAGGACGTATCCGAGACGGTGCGCATCGATGTATGCCAACACCTGCAGAGCCACGCTCCCGTCCACTCATGAAAATTCTCGTTCTTTCCGATACATTTCCGCCTGAGAGCGCCGGTGGCGCGGACGTGGTCGCGTGGCGGCTGGCGCACCGGCAGGCCCGCATGGGTCACAGCGTCACCGTGGTCACGAGCACGGCGGACCGTGCCCGTGAGGGACTGCGCGAGGAAGATGGCCTGCCGGTGCACCGGGTGTTTTCCCGCTATCCGGAACGATTCCGCAACTATCTCACGCCCGCCAACCCGTTCGTGCTGGGCAAGCTGCGCGCGCTGCTGCCCGGTATCGCGGCAGACGTGGTGCATGCGCACAACGTGCATACGCACCTCTCGTTCCAGAGCCTGCAACTCGCCGCGCAGGGCGGCCGGCCGGTGATTCTGCACGCCCACGACTATTTTCTCTTCTGTTGTACCAAGTTCATTTGTGCGGACGGTCAGGTGGCGTACACGCACAAGCCGTTCGACTGCGTTCCCTGCCAGCGCGCGCGCTACAACCCGCTGCGCAACCGCGGCATTCGCGGCGTGGTGCAAGAGCACGTGACCCGCATCATCGGTATCAGCCAGGCGCTGGCCACGGTGCTGGCGCACAACGGCTATCCCGGCGTGATTCCGGTGCACAACGGCGTGGATCTCGACGAATACGCCCCGCCGGACCCGGCGGCGGTGGCGGCGTTTCGCGCGGGACACGGCCTGGGCGACCGGCCGGTTGTGCTGCTGGCGGCGCGCCTGAGCGGAAGCAAGGGCGCGGGCCAACTGGTGGAAGCGATGGCGCAGGTGCCGGGCGACGCCGTGGCTGTGTTGTTAGGCAATAACCCTGCTTACCAAGAGAAACTCACCAAGCAAGCCGCGCAACTCGGCATTGAGGAGCGGCTACGCTTCCTCGGCTGGCTGAACCCGCCGGCGGTGAAGCTCGCCTACCACGCCAGCGACCTCGTGGCGGCGCCGTCCACCTACCCCGATCCGTTCAATCTCACCCTCATCGAAGGCATGGCCTGCGGCAAGCCCGTGATCGGCAGCGCCTTCGGCGCGGCATCCGAGATCATCACGGACGGCGAGACCGGCTACGTCGTCAATCCCCTCGACACCACAGCCCTCGCCCAAGCCATCCGCAGCCTGTTAGAGGACCCCACCCGCCAACACACCTTCGCCGCCGCCGGCCACGCACGGGTGCAGGAGCACTTCACGCTGCAACAGCAAGCTAACCGGGTTCTGGAGATTTATGAAGAGGTCCGCGACCAGTCCCGCGTGGCCTTTACTAGGAGAACCCAGTAGTAGACGAGACCAGGGACCCTTACGCAAATTCGTAGACCTGCATGGATACGGCCTTTGATGCCTTGCCTTCTCCGTGGTTTCCCGGCTGAAGGAGCGTTCGCCGCAGCGTTGGCATACCATGGACGGCACGCCGCCAACAAGCACGTAGCGGCCATCTACCCGAAAGACCTCTTCCACCAACTCGCTACGGCTACCTTGTCCTCGGCAAACACCGCACGTGAACATCGCTACCGTCTCCTTGCGTAGTCTTCCCAGTCGTCTCTGTCCGGTTGGTAGAGCGTAACAATCCTGATCAAGGGTATGTCGGCCACGGACACTTGGATGTGGAGCGGTCGCTGAGCGGATTCG
>CATQHC010000002.1 GCA_958295775.1 Chloroflexota bacterium | reverse complement strand
TGATGTCTACGGTGGAAGAAGCGCTGCGAGAGGCGCCGGACCTGCAGCAGCTTGTAGGAGAAGACCCACAGGTGCAGCGCTTGCTTGATCTGGCGCAGAGCTTGGAAGGCGTTGCCCGTCATGCGTCGACCCACGCCGCCGGCGTGGTGATTTCGCGCGAGCCTCTCACCGAGTACGTCCCGTTGCAGCGGAACGTTGGCGATGACGGCGTCATGACTCAATTCGAAATGAATGCCATCGAGAAGATCGGTCTTCTCAAAATGGATTTCCTCGGCCTGCGCAACCTCACCGTGCTCGACCGGGCGGTGCGCTTCATCGCGGAGACGCGCGGCGAGGCCATTGACCTCAAGCAGATCCCGCTGGACGATGCCAAGACGTTTGCCCTGCTTTCCTCGGGGGAGACAACCGGGGTCTTTCAGTTGGAATCCGACGGCATGCGGCGGTACGTAAAGGAGTTGCAGCCGGACCGCATTGAAGACGTGATGGCGCTGGTGGCGCTATACCGGCCGGGCCCCATGGCCTACATTCCACAGTACGTCGCGCGGCGGCATGGCCGCGAACAAGCGACGGCACGGCATCCGTTGATGTCGGAGGTGCTGGAGTCTACGTACGGCATTATGGTCTATCAAGAGGACGTAATGGCCGTGGCGCAAGCCGTGGCGGGCTACACTCTGGCCGAAGCCGACAAGCTCTGCTACGCCGTCCGCAAGAAGATTGCCCACGAGTTGCAGGAGCATCGCGAGCGGTTTGTGCAGGGGGCTGTGGAGAAAGGCTTGTCGAATAGCCTCGCGGAGGCCATTTTCAACGACTTTGAGCCCTTTGCCAGATACGGATTCAATCAGGCGCATGCGGCGTGCTACGGCACCATTGCCTACCAGACCGCCTATCTCAAGGCCAATTACCCCACGGAGTATATGACGGCGGTCCTGAGCACTGAAGTTGGCAATACCGACAAGATAGTAGAAGCGGTGCGCGAATGTGGCCGCCTGGAAGTGACGGTGGCGCCGCCGAATGTGAACGAGAGCGAGTCCAATTTTGCCATCAAAGAGGGCATCATCTACTTCGGGCTTGCCGCTGTCAAGAACGTGGGTATCGCCGCGGCACAGGCAATTGCCGCTCAGCGCGCCGAGAGCGCCTACCAAGATCTCTATGACTTGTGTGCGCGCATAGACCAACGGGCGGTGAACCGCCGCGCGCTTGAGAGTCTCATCAAGGTCGGCGCCCTGGACGGTATGGGAGACCGGGCCGCGCTCCTCGCCGGCTTGGAGGACGTGTTGGCGGCCACGCAGAAGGCGCAGAACTTGAGCAACCAGGGTCCTACGCTCTTCGAGACTTTTTTGGGCGAAGAACAAGCGGCGATGCTCACGAGCTTTTCGTTGCCTGACGTGGCCCCAGCGACTCCCGAAGAGAAAGGCATCTGGGAGAAGGAACTGCTCGGCGACTATCTGTCGGAGAACCCGCTCAAGCAGCATGTCGAGCAGATGCGCGCGGCCGCTGATACCACCACTGCGGAAATTACAAGGGAAAAAGAGGGTAAGCGCGTTACCGTGGCCGGACGTATCGAATCAATACGCAAGATCTTCACCCGCAAGGGACAGAACATGGCGATGCTCTCGCTAGAAGATGACAAAGGGCAGGTCGATGTTACGGTCTTTCCCAAGCTCTACGCGGAGCGAACTGCATTGCTCGAGAACGGCAACTTCGTCGCAGTTTTGGGGCGCGTGGAGCAGGACAGCCGCGATGATGCGCTGCGACTACTCGCGGAGAGCGTACGCTCTCTGGGTGATGCCGCCGGAGAACGACGGGAGCCGGATGCGTTGCCGCCGGTGACAATTGCAATAAACCCAAACGATCCGCCGCAGACAGGCAAAGGCGGACTGCCTGAGTGGGTGCTCGATGGCGACGATGACTCAGCCGAGCCTGTTGCCGTGGTCAGTGAGGCTCCTGCCGCTGAAGGCCAAGACGCAGCAGCGCAGGAAGCTGCAACGCCAGGCGAGGCAATCCAGGAGCCTGTCACCGAATCTGAACCGGAAGTCCAGCCCGTTGAGGAAGTTGCAGAACCCAGGGGGCCGGAAGTTGAGATTGTGCTGCAGCGCACCGCGGACGATGTACAGGACTTAGGACGGCTGCAGCGGCTTGCCAATGTCTTGACCCGCAATCCCGGCGACACGTGGGTGGCGCTGCGGATAATTCTCAATGGCCGGCACGTGCGCATTGATACGCATGACAAGATTGCGCTGACCCCGCAGGTGGAGGATGAGATAGAGTCGCTGCTGGGCACGGCGCCAATTCGGAAGTCGGCCACGTGATTGTCCCGGCGGTCAATCAGCAGCGTCGCATACTGCCTCTTCGTCGTCTCGTGCTCTGTGCCGTGTTGGCGGTCATAAGTGCGCTCGCGCCGCTTGCGGTTGCAAGCGCCCGGGCCGATACCGCACATCCAAACTTGCAGTCCGGCGACCGCTTCACCGTCTTACTCGTCGGTCTCGATCGGCGGCAGCCGGACGAGAGTTCCCGCAGCGACGTTATCATGTTGCTCAGCATCGAGCGCAAGACTCGCACGCTTTCATTGCTTTCGATTCCGCGCGACCTGTGGGTGCCTATCCCTGATTACGGCTGGTATCGCATCAACGCCGCGTACTTGTTTGGCGAGGTCTATGAGGGCAGCGGCGGCGCGTTGGCGCGCCGGACTATCGAGTCTGTCTTTGACGTGCCCGTGCATGCCGTGGCCGCGGTGGACTTCGACGGCTTTGTGGCCCTTGTCGATGCATTCGGCGGCATTGACGTGACGGTTGCCAAGGACTTGGTCGACAATTCTTATCCCACCAGAGACTATGGGTTCACGCGAGTCTTCATCCCGGAAGGCCCTCAGCACATGGATGGCGACACGGCCTTGATCTATGCCCGCACTCGGCATCCGGACAACGACTTCAAGCGCATGGGCCGTCAGCAAAACGTCATTCAGTCTGTCCGCACCGCGCTCTTTTCAGATGAAATGATCCTCATGTTCCCGTTTCTATTCGAGCGCTTCAATGAAATCATTGAGACAGATCTCACACTTGCCGAGCAGCTCATACTTCTCCGCGACCTCTACCTGCTGCGCGACGTAGAGGTGAAGGCACGCGTCATCGAGCCGCCGCTAGTCTATGACTACGTGACAGATGGCGGCGCGTTCGTGTTGTTGCCGGATTGGGAGTTAGTGCGCCCTGTAATTGGCGAGCTCTTCGGCAGTCCTGGGGAAGCGCCGGAACTCGAACTCGTGCAGTGATCGCCCTGTTGGTACAAGGTTTGAACTAAGGCGCATTTACTAAGAGCGCAGTTTAGGAGCAGCAGCATGCCCGATTCACTAGCCGGCAAGGTGGCGATTGTCACGGGCGGCGCCGCGGGAATCGGACGCGCAACGTCACTGAAGTTCGCCCGCGCGGGGGCTCGTGTGGTGCTTGCGGACGTTGATGTCGTGGGTGGTGAAGAGACCGCCCAGCTAATCACCGCAACGGGCGCGGATGCTGCATTCGTCAAGGCCGACGTGCGCGTCGCAGCCGATGTCGAAGCGATGGTAGCCATGGCCATGCAGACTTTTGGCAGCCTGGACTTCGCGCTCAACAATGCCGGTGTGCTGGGCAGCGGCGCCGCCATGATCGACTTTACGGAAGATGATTGGGACTACGTCATGGGCGTAAACCTTAAGGGCGTCTGGTTGAGCATGAAGTATGAGATTCCGGAGATGATGCGACGGGGCGGCGGCGCCATCGTCAACGTGTCATCGGTGGCAGGGCTGGTGGGTAGCCAACACAGCCCGGCCTATGCCGCCAGCAAACACGGTGTGGTGGGGCTCACGAAAACGGCGGCGCTGCAGTACGCGCCGCACGGTGTCCGGGTTAATTGCATCTGTCCGGCCGCGGTCCTTAGCTCCATGCTCGAGACCCTCGTGACGCGTAACCCGCAAGTTGGCGAGAGACTCTTGGCGTCGCAGCCGAACGGCCGCTTTGCCAGTCCGGAGGAGATTGCCGAGGTGGTGGTCTGGCTCTGCTCTGACGCGGCTTCATTTATAACCGGCGCCGCGCTGCCGGTGGACGGCGGCTACACGGCGCAGTAGAACACAGGGTGCGCCAGCCTGTCGTGGCAGCCGCTAGTAGTAACTCACTGCCGAATAACCCCCGCTCTACCGGCAGCCAATGCCTCGTTGTCTAGTCCGAATGCCAGAGGTTCCCCGTGAAAGATGGGAAGAGCGCAGCCAACAGCACCTGAGCTCGGTCCGATGCGCGGCAATCAGGATCACTCTCTTTGATTTGGCCATAGCTGCGGCGTCCGCCGAGCAGTTCGAGGAATGTCAAGTCCGGGAAGCAGGCGTCGCTGGGCTCAACTTCACTGTGCTTCAGAGCAGCGACGTCAGCAATCCGTCCCTCTGCAAACGTGAGCCGCAGACCGCCGCGAAAGAAATCCAGGGTCAGCGTACCGGAGTAGCCTTCCGCAGGCGTACCGAGGAGATGCCGCTCCAATGCCGGGCGCACGTGGCGCAGAAACGCCGCCAGATCGGGAATGCGAATATACCAGGCGTACCCCCAACTTGAAGACCGGACCGAGTCCGGCAGGCCGGCGTAAACGGGGTCATCGCGGCCCAAAACGAACACTATCAAGCCCGGCTGCGCGCTCTCCATCTCCCTATCCGTGTTGCGGAGCGAATGAACATGCCGTGAGAGTGCCGGCGGCAGGTCCGGCACCACGTTCAGGTGACTGACGCCCGGCGCAAGCGCGCATTGGCGCACAGAGAGAATCCATGGACCGGGCTTGGCGGCGAGCGGTTGGTGCTGGATGTAGCCTACCGGTGTTTGCCCCGTGTCCTCGATGATGAGCCACGGCCGGTAGACCTCGCTGACGGGTGAGCGGCCAGCGAGCTCCCATTCCCAATGCTCGTCGGAGCGCACCACGCTAAAGAGCTGCCGCCGGGCGGCATGGTCGTAGACAGCACGCACAAACGCGTGGTCGGACTCGCGTAGAGGGCGGACGCGATAGCGCGAGGTGTGTTTCGTGTCGGGCAGCGGTGCGCGTACTTTGCGGCCGTAGTAGAGATCGATGGCATACGCGTAGCCGAATTGGCGGTAGTACCAGGGGATGCCGGTGATGGACTGCATTAACTCGCCCTTTGACGCGCTGAGCCCGTGGATGGCGTCCATCTGCGCGCGCACCAGGCCGCGTCGGCGATAGGCCGGATCCGTGGCCACGTGCTCGATGCGCCCGCAGCCGAACGGAATGCCGCCGTACGACCAGGTCTGTGGAATCAGGCAGAGGGACGAGACGATCTTGCCAGTGCGCGTATCCTCGACCACGGTGAAGTCACCGGCTCTGGTCGTCGGATGTTTGCCGGACATTAGCTCGTAGGCCCACTCGGCCACGGAGTCCGTTGGCGAACTGTATTCGGGCACGCGTTCGATGTAGTCGACCAAGGCGTCAAAGTCTTCAGGCACGGCAAAGCGCAGGCGCAAGTTGTCGCCGAGGTCGAGGGGTGTCTGGGGCAATGGCGAAGTGTTTGGCGGCTTCATGAGAACGCATAGTTCGGTCACTTGGTAGGTTGCTCGCCCAATCGTACCATTGATGAGAATACACTGGCTACATGCGGCTGTGTTTGCGGATTGAGGATTGTCGTGCTACGTTTTGTGCAGTATCTAAATGGTGGAACTCGCAATAAACGGTCGGCTGGCCGGCCAAACTTAGAATTTGGGCGATCCGCACGTTCTTGGCGGCAAAGGAGTTACCGAAACTCATGGCAGAATTTACCACACGCCCCGTCATCACGGGTACGTTCGGCGTGGTGACGACGGGGCATTACCTGGCGACGGCAATTGGAATGCGGGTACTGGAGAACGGCGGGAATGCTATAGATGCCGGTGTGGCGGCCGGCTTTGCGCTCAATCTTCTGAAGCCCCATTCGAACGGCATCGGCGGCGAGAGCCCAATTCTCATTCACCGCGCCGCCGCTGACGGCCCGCAGACTGTTGCCATTAACGGCCAGGGCATGGCGCCAAAGCGAGCAACCATCGAGTGGTTTCGCGCGCAGAACATCGACCTCATTCCAGGTGACGGTTTCTTGCCGGCCACGGTGCCGGGCGCGTTTGGCGCGTGGGTCACGTCGCTGCTGCGGTATGGGAGACTGAGCCTCAAGGAGACGTTGGGCCCGGTGGTGGACATGGCCCGTGACGGCTTTCCCATGTATGCGGAATTGAGCCGCTCACTCGCAACCCACGCGGAGAAATTTCGCACCCGCTGGCCAACGTCGGCAGAGGCTTTTCTGGATAACGGCGCGGTACCGGAAGTTGGCTCGCTGTGGCGGCAGCCGACCTGGGCGGCCACCTTTCAAGCAGCCATAGACGTGGAGATGCGAGAGCAGCATCGCGGGCGGGAAGCGGGGTTGCGCGCTGCCCTCGACTATTTCTATCGCGGCGACGTGGCCGCAAAGGCTGCTGCGTTTGCAGCGAACACGGAGATTCTTGACGCCAGCGGCGAAACGCACCGGGGTCTGATTACCGCAGAGGATTTCGCTGCTTTTCGCACCAAGGTTGAGCCTCCTGTCACGGTCAACTATCGAGGCATAGACGTCTATAAATGCGGTCCCTGGTGCCAAGGACCAGTCTTCTTACAACAACTCACATTGCTGGAGCAATTTGACCTGGCGGGCTTGGGTCACAATTCACCTGAGTATATCCACACAGTGGTCGAGGCGGCGAAGCTGGCCTTCGCAGACCGGGAGACGTACTACGGCGATCCGGCATTTGTGCACGTACCGTTTGACCGGCTCTTGAGCAAAGAGTACGCCGCGGAGCGCAGCACGTTGATTGATCCGGCGGCGGCTTCCGCCGAACTGCGGCCTGGCGGCCTGCCGCCGCAGACCTTGGAAACGCTGCCTGGCGACCCGGCGTTCTACGCCTTTGATACGACCCATTTGGACGTCATCGATGCGGAAGGCAACATGTTTTCCGCCACGCCGAGCGGAGGTTGGTTGCCGTCCTCGCCGGTTGTTGAGGGTCTCGGCTTCCCGTTGGGCACACGCGGGCAGATGTTCTCTCTCGATCCGGACCATCCCAATGCCCTCATGCCGGGGAAGCGTCCCCGCACGACCTTGACACCTTCGCTGGCAATGAAAGACGGCAGGCCGCATATGGTCTTCGGCACGCCCGGCGGCGACATGCAGGACCAATGGACGCTACAGTTCTTTCTCAACGTGGTGGATTTCGGCATGAATCTACAGGAAGCGATTGAGGCCCCGTCTTTTCATACCATGCACTTCCCCAGTTCGTTCTACCCACGGGCAGCGTATCCAAAGAGAGTGGTGGTGGAGGGCCGCATTTCAGCAGAAACACGCGCCGCGCTCGAGGCCCGTGGCCATGAGATCGTCGTAGGAGGAGACTGGGCGCACGGTCAGGTTACGGGTGTTCGTTTCGATCCGGATTCTGGTCTGATTGAAGGTGCGGCTTCCCCACGGACAATGGTGCCCTACGCCATGGGGCGATAGGCGGAATCCTTGGCCCACGCGATGTGAACCGCATCTCCATCATTGAGATTAGCGTAGAGCGGGGGCTCGTCCCCCGCTCTTGAGGATGTGAGGGACAAACGCTGACAGATTTCAATTGTCATAGTAAACGCAAGAAGAATCTGTCTCCGCGCCAGTCAATTTGTAGGATTGGAGCCTATTCGTGACGCCTGAATGGCCTGAATCATTTCCAGACCCAGCGCTTGTGCCCCGCCTGCAACAGTTGGTTTGGGGCAAAGCCACTACGCAGTGCCTCTTCGTCGCCGCGAAACTGGGTATTGCCGACCTGTTGGCAGACGGCCCGCAAACTGTAGACGAACTCGCCGCAGAGACGGAGACGAGCGCGGAGGCGCTCTATCGGGTCTTGCGCCTCTTGGCAAGTTTGGATGTGTTTGTGGAGTTGGAGCCGCGGCAGTTTGCGCTCACCCCAATGGCGGAACTGCTGCAAGCGGATGCGCCCTGTTCCTTCCGCGACTACGCGATCGTGCACGGCAGCGAGTGGTACAACCGGGCGTGGGCGCATCTGCTCTACAGTGTTGAAAAGAATGAGCCGGCATTTGACCTTGCCTGTGGGCTTTCGCTCTTTGACTTCATGGAACAGAACCCCGACGCGGCAACTGACTTCAATAATTCAATGACGGCGCTTTCGCGCTTCGAGGCCGCCGGTGTCTGTGCTGCCTATGACTTTTCGGACTGCAAGAAGGTGGTGGACGTGGGGGGCGGTCACGGTCGCCTGCTGACCGAAGTCCTTGCAGCCAATCCCGCGCTCGACGGCATTCTCTATGACCGGCCGAATGTGGTTGATGCTACCAGAGCGGAGCTTGAAGCCTCGGAATTCGGCAGTCGCTGCCGGGTTGCTGGCGGCGACTTCTTTGCTGGTGTACCGACTGGCGGCGACATCTACCTCCTCAAGCACATCATCCATGACTGGGACGATGAGCGGTCTGCGGTGATCCTGCGGAACTGTCGCGACGCCATGACGGCGGGTGGCCGGGTGCTCGTCATAGAAGGCGTGATGCCGCCGGGCAATGAGCCGTCGAACAGCAAGCTCTGGGACGTGGTGATGCTCGCGCTGACCTCCGGCGGGCGTGAACGCACGGAAGAAGAGTACGCGGAACTCTTTGCCCAGGCGGGTCTTTCTCTTAGCCGGGTCGTCCCCACGCATGCCGTGGTGGGTATCGTCGAAGGCACGGCTGCCTAGCCGAAATTCAGCACACACTCGTTGGGTAATCCCGATCCGTTGCTCACTTGTCGTGCTGCTAGTCAATTGATATGATGCAGGGCAAGTACAGGACTATTGAGGAAGGAGGGACTTGGAAAACGCTCAATGCGGCAGGCACCTTCCTTGCGGAGCTTCATTCAAAACAGCAAAGACGTTGGTGCAGCCGCTTTACAGCAAACTCGCTGCTATGACGTGTTTAGCCAGAACTGCTAAAGGAGATAAACAATGTCTAAGGCAACGGACGTGATCGTGACCCGTCGGCGGATGCTTGGCATTGGCGCCGGCATGCTTGGAAGTGTGGGACTCTTGGCCGCGTGTGGCCAGGTAGCTGCGCCTGTGGAAGAAGCGCCTGAGATGGAAGAGAAGGAAGCCGAGGCGGAAGCGCCCAAGATGGAGACCGTGCAGGTTGACTTCTGGTCGCTCAACGGCTTTTGGGCGTCGTTCACCGAGGGTGTGGGGTTGGAACTCCGCGACGAGTTCAACTCCATGCAAGACGCTATCTTCATCAACACCTTGCCTACCGCGTGGGGCGAAACGTTTGAGAAAATGCCCGCGGCGGTGGCGGCCAACGCTGCGCCCGATTTGTCGTTCGCGCCGCGTTTCACCATCAAGACCCTAGCCCACGCTGGGCTCGCTTCAGAGATGACCGACATGGTCAAGGCCTCCGGCACGATCGACAATGACGATATGTGGCAGGAGATTCTGAACGATGCCGTTTGGCAGGGGCGTCAATTCGCTGTGCCGTTCACGCCTGATGCTCGCACGCTCTTCATCGGCCACGAAAACATGATCGAGGCCGGCTTGGACCCGGAGAACCCGCCCGCGACTTGGGACGATCTCTACACTGCCGTGGGACGCTTGGTTAAGAAGGATGGGGCGAGAATCAGCCAGCTTGGCTACGTGCCGCATTGGGGTCCGGGCAGCATCTGGGCTTCATGGATGGTCCCGCTCTGGCAGATGGGCGGCGCGGTGATCAGCGCAGACGATAGCACGTCGACGTTGGACAATGAGACGACGGTGGACGTCTTCGAGCACGTGGTACGCATCTACGATCTACAGGATGGCTACCTAGCAGCGGAGGATTTCCGCGGCGATACGGACCCGCGAATTGTATTCACCGACCGCGGCGCAAGCATGATCTATACCATCTTCGATACGCCCCACCAGCCGGCCTACAAGCCTGGCTTTGATGAGCTCGTCCATAGCGCCACGCCGTCACCGCTGCCGCCGGGCGGCACGAATGCGACCTATAGCGGCTGCGGCGACAATATCATTCCCAATGGCTCCAAGAACCCCGAATCAGCCTTCACTTTCATTGAATGGCTCTTCGAAGCGCCGCAGGATCTCCGCCATGCGCTTGGGAAGAGTCGCATACCCATGCGCAAGTCGGTAGCAAATAGCGAAGACTACATCCAGGACGATCCGCTGCGCAGAGAAGCGGTGGCTTCGATGGCAGTGGCGGGCTTTGTGGTCGGCGCGCCGGGCGGAATCGGCATTCTGGGTCTGCACAATCAACTTGCGCAGACCATCTACAAGAAGGAAAAGACCATTCAGGAAGCCTTAAAGGAGACCGACCAGCTAGTCCAAGCCGTCTTGGACGAAACGTTGGCGAACTCCGTGCTGGTCTAGTAGTTATCGGCAACAACACATCGAGCCGCAAGGTTTGATGCGAAGAGGAGCCGCCTTCACCGCGCTGCGCGGCGCAGGAGGCGGCTCTTCTGCGTGCTAAGTCACATTGCGACAGTGTCGCGGCTTGCGTATCATCGTCCTAGACACATACCCAAAGTCGCAAAGTATGCAGGGAATCAAGGAGACTAATCAGTGAAAATCTTGGTCTCAGGCGCGTCGGGACGTGTGGGCACGAACCTGACTAAGGCGTTGCTGGCACGAGGTCATCAGGTGCGCGGGATGGTATTCCCCGGCGACCCGAAGGCGGACAAGCTCGATGCCTTTGACATAGAAGTCGCAAACGTTGGTCTGGATGACACCGGGGGTATTGCCAAAGCAGCGGTGGGAGTGGACGCCGTTGTCCATACCGCATGCGTCATGTCGCGCCCGCCGACCATGGACAAATTTACCTACTACGACATCAATACCACCGGTACCATGCGCTTGCTGCAGGCAGTGGCGGAACAGGGCGACAAGCTGCATCGGTTTGTGCACATCAGCAGCGATACCGTATATCCCATGCCGTCGCTCCTCTATGCCCCGGTGGACGAGCAGCACCCGCGCCTGCCGGTTAAGGAATACGGCATGATCAAAGTGCTCAACGAGGAAATGGTTGAACACTACCGGCGCGAATGCGGCTTGAAGACCACGATCATTCGACCGGGCGCTATCCTCGCGGGGGAAGAGATCTTCAACGGCTGGACGGCGGGCATTGCCGCGAGCCAGTACCGCGAGGCGAGCTTGGCCGAATGCGGCCCGCTGCATCATCCGGAAATGGCGGAAAATGTCGCTAAGCTGGATGAGGCGGTGAAGCAGCGGACAGACGATCCCAGTAAGCTGCTCGTCAACTACCACGACCGCGACGGCAATTCCTGGCTGTGGCAGCGCACCGATGCCCGGGACGTAGTGCACGGAATCATGCAAGCATTGGAAGAGGACGGTGGTGTCGGCGAGACCCTGAACATGCACGGGCCCTATGCTATTCCGTTCAGTGAGGCGACTCCTGTGCTCAGCGATCTGCTCGGACTGCCGGTGCTCGATTGGGAAGCCCCGGCGTGCTGGCAGTATTGGGCGGACAATAGCGCGGCGAAGTCGCGCGTAAACTATGCTCCCCAGCACGACTTCAGCCGCATGATTGCCGACGCGGTGGCACTCCGTGAGGGTAAGGAAACAACGGTCATCCCAGCGTAGACGCTGCGTGAAGGCAAGGAAACAACGGTCATCCCAGCGTAGACGCTGCGTGAAGGCAAGGAAACAACGGTCATCCCAGCGTAGACGCTGCGTGAAGGCAAGGAAACTACAGTCATTCTGGCGCAGACGCTGCGTGTCCACCAGTCATACGAGCCTTTTCAATCCCACTGCCAGCAGCGACAAATCCCCCTCTCCCTCGAGGGAGAGGGCCGGGGTGAGGGTGAATTCTTGCGGAGTGGCCATAGCTCTGGCAGTGATTGGTCTAGAGATGTTATTGCGGTGGCCGGAACGTTTGCCGCACCCAATAGGAATGTCCGTGAGAGAGAGAGATCTCCATGAAGGTCCACAGATGAAAGTCCTTTACATAGACATAGATTCCTTGCGCCGCGACCACTTGGGTTGCTACGGCTACGAGCGGCCGACAACACCGAATCTCGATCGCCTGGCGCAAGAGGGCGCGCGCTTCACCAACATGTATGCCGCCGATACGCCGTGCGTGCCCGCCCGTGCGAGCATATTCACCGGTCGTTGGGGCATCAAGACGGGCTTGCTCACTCACGGCGAGCGGTCGCAATCCATTGGCGACTACGGGCGCCCGGAAGGTGACTTGGATACGAAACCCTGGGAACAGGACGCTCGCTACACGGGGCCGACGTATCCGCCAACCGGCAGCCGCGTGCCGCAGGTGCAGGAGTACTTGGCTGTGCAGAGAGGCGAGTCCGGTTTCCATACTGCCGCAGTCTCTACCTTTGCCGATCAAGCGCCCTGGTTTCGCACCGGTTGGGAGGCCTACTACCGTCCGCAGTGGCACCTGGGGCACAGCAACGTGGAAGCGCCGGAGATCACCGCGCGCGCGCAAAACTGGCTGCAAGACCACGCGCAGGACGATTTCTTTCTTTACGTGCACTATTGGGACCCACACCAGTCGTACAAAGCGCCGCGGGCGTACGTTGACAAGATGTTGACGTATGCGCCGCCCGATTGGCCGTCCGATGAGCGGATCAAGGATGACGCCGAGCGCTACGCTCATATGCCGAACTCCGCCGGTTCCCACCGCATCCGGGGCAAGGAAGATTTCGATTACTGGATGGCGATGTATGATGCGGAGATCGCCTTTTGCGATGAGTACGTCGGGCGGCTGCTGGATGCGTTTGAGGCAGCGGGCATTCTGGACGATACCCTTATCATTGCCGCTACCGATCACGGCGAGAATCAAGGCGAGCACAGCGTCTACGGCGATCACTGGGGCGTCTACGAGACCGACGCTCACATTTGGATGCTCGCGCGCTGGCCGCAGGGCGGGATCCTGCCCGGCACGGTGGTGGATGCGGCGAGCTACACCTTGGATCTTGGCCCCACGCTAAGTGAGGTAGCTGGATTAGAGGCGCCCGTCCGCTGGCAGGGCCGCTCCCTCCTGGGGCTGCTGCGCGGCGAGGCAGAGCCGCAACCGCGACGGGACTTCGTGTTCTTGGAGCATGGCCTGTGGTCGGCCCAACGAGCAATCCGCACGATTGGCGCGCCGGATGGACGCGACTGGAAGCTCATCAAGAGTTACCACGGGGGGCTCATGAATTGGCCGCTCACCCAACTCTTCGACCTGGCAAACGACCCGCGAGAGGAAGAAAACGTGGCGGAGAGTCATCCTGGCATTACACGAGACATCGAGTACCGCCTCTGGCAGTGGGAAGAAGAGCAACTTCAAGGCTGGCCGGACCCCTTGAAGAATGTGGCCCAACAAGGCCCGCAAACGGTATTGAGCGCTCTGGAAAACATGCAAGAAGGCACTTTTCAGTGGCCGAATCCTGAAGGTCACGTGGTGCCGGAAGGGCGGTCATAGCAATCAGCGCGCGTGCGTTCGTCATTCCCGCGCAAGTGGGAATCCATCTTCTCTTCCGCCGCTCGTCGTCTGGACTTCGGCTTTCGCCGGAGTGACGGTCCTTTGACTTCAGGCCCGGCTGGGGCCGCTTGGGCAGTAGGGATTGCAAGTGATGGGGCAGGAAAAGGCGCGACGGAGGACAACACGCCGCTAGCAGGCGCGAGAGAGGCGGATACGTCTGACTAGCCACTCAACAGTCACTCTTCCTTTGGCGGGCTCCGCGACTGAGCGGCAGCGCCTCACTCTTGCCCAGCACTTCGCGCCCTATTGGCGCGTGCGCACTCTAAGCGAACTCATACAAAGGTACTCTACTTGCCGGTTGGCGTTTCTGTTGCAGGAGTGTTGCGATCTTGCGTACCGTGTCCGGTTGCAACAGCGTGTCTCCGCAGACCGTGCAGACATCAGCCGGAACGTGGTCGATGACAATCACTTGACCCTCGCGCCGCACGGTGTGCATGACACTTCTCGCTTCGTACTCTCCAGGACAGCCCTGGATGCTGCACTTCATGTCGCTTGCCACTGCCCAAGATTCATCACGTGCCGGATTGCGCCGGGGCTGCCAAGGCGGTTATAGAGATCCTCGGTCCAGCCGAACGTGCCGGGGCGGGGCCCGAGGAAGACTAGTTCCATGGGCCAGAGCAGTCCGGCGGCTTGGGGCAGGTCGGCGTGTTGGAGCGCAAACAGGATTTCGCTGGCGATGCCGGTGCCGTCAGGGCTGGAGTGCGCGGCCAGCGATTCCGGCAGATCGCTCAGAATGAGCGCTTCTAAGTTGCCGTGGAGCAGTGCCGCGTAGAGCGCCACCACCGCCATCTGGCCGCGCCCGGCCAATACTACCCGCGTGCTATCCACACCCGGCAGATCTGAAATGGCATCCAGGGCGCGTAGGGTGTCATAGACTTGCATAGACGCGACGGTGCGCCCGGTGAGCATGGCGGCGCGGCGCACGTGCCAATCGAGCTCCGTGCCCCAGGCGTTGTCGCCGGTGCCGCGCGGCTCCGCGACAACACGCGCCCAAGAACTATCGAGCCCTTGCAGCCAGTCTTCGGTGGCGCGGCGTGGCTCATGAGGCAAACGCAGTGCCACAACGGCCGGCGCAGCGGCGTCTGATTCCGGCAGAGTCCAAGACCCGTGCAGCCGCCAGCCGCCTTCTGACGTGAAGGCAAACCGGCCGCCCGCGACCGCGTCGCCCCGACCGGTCTCGTATTCGACCTCCGCGTCTAGAGCACCTGGCACGCGCGGGAAATGTCCGAACGATATCTCGGCTAGCCCGGCGCGAGTCTTGTCACGGATGGCTGCCAATTCGTCTGCGTTCGCAATGCTGGGGAGTTCCGGCAGCGTGAAGAAGTCCTCATGAATAGTCGTGACGCGCTCAGAGGTAGGCACGCCGTTTTGATAGACGCGGAGCGTGGCGGCGTCCTCTTGCACTTCCGGACGGTCGTCGATATCGCCCGTTGCCTCCGGCGAGACATCCTTGTCCGCCAGGTGGCGCAGGAACCAGGAGAAAATGCCGCGGCGCGAATTGGCGTGGTAGGAATGCCCGCCGGGCGTTTCGATCAGGCGGACATTGTGTCCGGCGCCCAAGTGGTCGTAGACTTTCTTGACACCTACAAAGGTTTCTCGGATTGACCGGATGTGAAAGATACCGTCGCGGTTGGCGGAGCCGATAAGCATGGGGCGTGGGGCTATGAGCCGCGCCACGTCGGCCAGCTCCCAGCGGTACGCGTTTACGAAGAACATGCAGTCGCAGTGGCCGTCAATAGTTCGCTCGCAGATGTGAGAAGCAAACGTGGCAGTGCCGCAGACCGGCGCGACCACCTGCACGCGTTCGTCGGCAGCGGCAATCCACCAGCTTACGGCGCCGCCGCCGGAGATGCCGGTGACCCCTAGCCGATCGCCGTCCACTTCCGGCAACGACGCCAGCAGGTCGAGGCCGCGCACGCCGTTCCACAGTTCCACGCCGGCGGGCGTGTAGCCCTGGCTGAACCAGTTGAACCAGCCGCGGTGGCAGGTGCCATGATGGTGTCCCTCTATCTCACCAAGCTGGATCGTTTCCACCAGCAAGCAGGCGAAGCCGAGTTGGGCTAATTTGCGGGGATGGGCTTGATAGTGCTCCTTCTGCTTCTGGGCGTGGCCGCAAACGTAGAGCACACCCGGCACCGGCCCTTCTACGCCTATGGGCAGATACAGGTTGCCGGTGACGAAAAGTCCGGGCAAGCTCTCGTAATAGAGATTTAGGATGCGGTAGCCGTCTCGCTGGGTTTCTTTGGTCACACACACGTTGAGATCAGGGCGCTCCGTGAGCGACATGTGGCTGGTTACGCCCATCATTTCGTAGTACTGCGCGAGCCACTCTTCACGCGCCTGCGGCCAGTCGGCAGGCGCGGGCAGCGCGTGCAGCGACTCCGCCTGCATGCGTCGGGCTTCTTCAGAGAGGTATGTACGGATGTCCACGGCTTAGCCTTTCGTTAGATGGGCATTGACGCAAGTGCGGGCGCGTAGCACACATTCAAATTACCAAGTGCGCTGCACGAAAGCAAAGGCATGCCTTTCTCTATTCGCACTGCGAAGCTTAGCCGTGCGCTTGTCGCGCCATTTGCGGAGTGACGGTGGACGAGTTGAAAGGCCGCTTAACCACCCCGTTCGCATTGAGCTTGCCTATCCTGAGCCTGCCGCAGCGTTGAAGGGTGAAGGACACAGTCAAAGAGCCGATGGACTGCACGAGATTGCGCACACGTCCCGATGGGGGCGGGGCACGAGGCCCCGCGCTACTCCTAAGAGGATGTATTTTTGGGAACGTAGAGACTAGGCTGGCGGTCGTCCAAATAGGTGGCTACGGTGCGCCACTGTTCCCAATCCGGATGATCGAGCTCAAGCGCAGCTACCGCGACACCTTCGCCACCGTCGATTTTTGCGAGATGCACACCGGAAGGGGCTGCGATGCAGGAATGCCCCAGGCTCTGCCAGTCCTCTTCCACGCCGACGCGGTCTGCCATGGCTACGTGCACGGTGTTTTCCAGGGCGCGCGTGGCAACGAGACCGGCTACCACCGTTCCGCCCCAGCCGAGGCCGCGCTGCCAGTCGTTGGTGATCCAGTCGGTGCTGTTCAGGATAACTTGCGCGCCTTCCAGGACGAGACGGCGAATGTACTCGGGAAAGATCAGGTCGTAGCAAATCGTCAGCGCCACCCGCGTACCGGCAATGTCGAACAGGGCCGGCTCGGCGCCGGGAGTGAATACTTCCCGCTCCGCTGAAAAGAGATGCACCTTGCGGTACGCCCCTTGCAGGTTGCCGTCGGGGGCAAGCAAGGCAGCGCTGTTGTAGAAGCAGCCTTTCCCGCGTTCGATCATGCCGGCGACGACGTAGCACTGGTGGCGGCGTGCGATCTGCCCCAATTCATCGGTGGTTGGCCCTGGGATTGCCTCCGCCAGCGCGCCGAGGCGTTCGCCGACAAAATAGCCGGTGGTAGCGAGTTCTGGCAGCACGGCCACGGTTGCGCCCTGCGCTGCGGCGGCACCGACGAGACTATCGGCGCGCGCCAGGTTGGCGCCTACGTCGCCAAGCACGCAATCCATTTGCACTACGGCGAGTTTGAACGACACGGTCGCGCCTCCTGATTCCGACGTGAATTGGAATTCTCTTGCAGGTTGCTCTGGATAACTGGCCTTCGGTCCTTCGACTTGCTCAGGGTAGGCAAACTCAGGCCCAACGGGAACTCTTGGATGTCAGCTCACGGGGAAGAGCTGTTCCTGAAGAGGTCTATTCCTACCGAACCATACTCTCCGATAGTTACACGAAGTACCGCACGCTGGTTAGCATTTTGAAGCGAATTGTGCGATAGATTTAGGTGTAGGTCAAAAGCAAGCTGGAGAGACGGTAACAATACCTTCTCTCCAGCCATTGGCGCCAGGGAGCCTGACTCTTCGTTCCCGCGCTAGCGGGTATCCGGCCCTAAGACTCGAGTTCCTGGGTAATGAGTTTCACGGCTTCTGCAATGGCGCCCCGCAGGTCGAGATCGCTTTCGCCGCGCATTGCGTCCTGAACGATTGGGAACTGTGCATTTGCAGCCGTATAGCGCCTGAAGAACGGGTAGGGCTTGCCAGCTGCGCCAATTTCGGGTACGGCCGCAAGTTGCGGCAGTTCGCCCACCGCTTGTCCCCATTCCGGCGTGTTGTAGAAGTCAAGCCTCGGCGAGACCTGCTTGACCAAGAGCAGTTTCTGCACCTGGGCCTCTAGGCCGCAGATGAAGCGGCTGTACTCAAACGCCATGTCCGGCTGCTGCGCGCCATCGGGCACGACCATCATGTTGATCCACGTTGCGCCGCTGGTTGCGCCATCAGTGCTTGGACCCTTCGGCAGCGGTACCATCCAAAATTTGAAGTCCTCAGGAAATTCGTCGCGAACGTAGTATGCGGCCCACGTACCCCAGGAAATGCCGGACCCAAGACCTTGCCTCAAGCTATCCAGGTTGCCCGGATAGCCCTCAACGCGGTCCTTGTAGCGCACGTACTGAAGGGCGCGGTGTTCCGCCACTTCTTGCGCTTGGGCGGTGTCGAAGATGGCTTCTGTGAGCTCTTCATTGTGCATTTCGCCGCCGTTGGCGTAGAGCCAGGCGGCAAACTCGGGCATGCCGGGAATGTGATAGGTAAAACCAAGGCGCTCGTAGTTGCCGGATGAGTCTTTCTTGGAGAGTTTTTCCGTAGATTCGGCCAAGCCCTCCCAGGTCAATTGGTCGCCGCCTTCGGGATCAAGACCGGCGTCCACATAGTGGTCCTGGTTTATTACCATCACGTAGGAGTCTGGACCCCAGAATGAGATGCCGAAGACCTTGCCCTCCGCCGTGCGATAGGGATTGGCGCTGGGCATAAACTGATCGGCCCCAACGTCCGGGGCTGTGGCAAGATGCGCGCTGAGGTCTGCCAAAATGCCATTGTCCCACAGGTCGCGCCCCCAGATAATGGAACTGTGCACCACGTCGGGCGCGACACGCGCAGCAGATTCCGTGGTGAGCTTCTGCAAATACTCGGCGCCGAATGGCACGAACGTGTACTCGATCGCCTCTACTTGCGGGTTCATTTCGCGAAATGTGTCAGCGGACCAGTTGAACCAGGTTTCCCATGTAGTGAGGGTGCGCCCCGGCTCACGCCAGTCGCGGAAGACGACGGTGATGGGCTCTGCTTCGGGCTGCTTGGCTTCCTCTTTGGGTGCTTCCGCCTCTTTCATCTCCTCCTTTGGCATTGCGTCGCCCGTACCTGCCCCGCCGCAGGCAGCAAGCAACAGAAATCCGCTTGTTGCCGCGCCGCCGGCAAGAAAACGCCTGCGTGAGAACGCATGTTTCGTCTCATTGGTATCCATTGCTGTCACCACTCCTTGCAATACTACGGATGCCTAGAACTGGCTAAAGGATAAGCAAACTACTGCGATGTGTCAACAGCAAAGCCTATAAGCGAACACGACTGTGAAGGGAGTGAACCAAGCAGGTATGGGCCTCACGGTCTATGTGCTTAATACTCGTATGTGTCTTTGCGCTCGCCAGAGTATAGAGGGCGAAGGAGATCAAGTAGCTCAACTGGCTCGAACCATAATGGGTCGCAAAGGTGCGGGCCGAATCCGGGATGGCATTGCTGGGTCTGTGAGGCGCAAGACACCGCCGGCCGCCCAAAACCTCAGAATCAAGGGAGGACAATGAGAGACGGCCGACTTACTAACATTGAGCAGTGTAGGTTGCGTTGGGGCTGCGGCTAAGGATATATCCCCCGAGAAAGTGTAGCCTCGGCGACCCGGCTTATGCCGAGGGCGGAAGCGCCCATGCGCAGGTCTACGTCATATTTCTCTGCGGTCGCAATGGTCTCACGTGTGGCGCGGCTGATGATGCTCTTGAGGCGCCGGCGAATCTGGTCGATTTCCCAGAAAAACGCCTGCAGGCCTTGCACCCACTCGAAGTAAGAGACCGTTACACCGCCCGCGTTGCAGAGCACATCGGGAATAACTATGATCCCTCGTTCCCGCAGAATCTCATCCGCTTCGGGCGTGGTAGGACCGTTGGCGGCCTCGGCAATGTATCTTGCCCGAATGTCATCCGCGTTTTCTCCCGTTATTTGGCCATGGATCGCGGCCGGGACAAGGATGTCTACCGGTAATTCAAGCAGCTCATCGTTGCTGATGCGCTCGCCACCGGGCAAGTCGCTGACGAGCACACCTTCGTTCTTTATCTGCAGGGCGGCATTGACGTCAAGTCCGCGGGCATTGAAGACGGCGCCGCTCACGTCCGAGATTGCGACGACCTTTGCGCCTTGGGCCGCCAGCAACTCGGCGGCATGCGACCCCACGTTGCCAAAGCCCTGGATGGCAACAGTCTTGCCCTCGAGTCGCTCACCCCTATAGCCGAGCACTTCTTCAACCACATACGTCACACCGCGTCCCGTGGCTTCAGTTCTGCCTGCCGAGCCGCCAATCTCCAGCGGCTTGCCGGTCACCACCGCAGGCACTGAATACCCGCGTTGCATGCTGTAGGTATCCATGATCCAGGCCATGATCTGGGAGTCTGTGTTCATATCGGGTGCGGGAATATCGGACTCTGGACCGATGAGCGTGTAGATCTCAGACGTGAACCGCCGTGTCAGCCCTTCTAGCTCGGTGCGGGAAAGTTGCTTAGGGTTGCAGGCAACGCCGCCCTTCGCGCCACCGTAAGGAATGCCAACGAGCGCGCACTTCCACGTCATCCACATGGCGAGGGCGCGCACTTCCTCGATATCCACGTCGGGAGCAAAGCGGATACCGCCCTTGGCCGGCCCGCGATTCACGTTGTGCTGCACGCGGTAGCCGGAGAACATCTCCAGCCTGCCGTCGTCCATGCGCACGGGAAAGTTGACGGTAAGCTCCCGTTTGGGAACGCGAAGCACCTTGCGCATGTCCTCGTCGAGGTGCAGGATCTCTGCGGTGCGGTCGAATTGATCGAGAGCGATCGTCAGCGGGTTGACGCGGTGTTGCTGACTTACAAGCTCGGCCATGTACTATGCCTCCTCTTTCACCGGCAACTTTGCCGGGAGCAAGCGCACACTGAGAGCACTTCGTTGTGCCGGAGCGACAGTCGCTTGAAGTTGCTGAATCTCGTAGAGCCGGGGCACGTCTCGGTCAGCTCTGGCGTAATTGTTCCTGTAGCTTTTGGTTGACGATACCGGGGTTTGCTTTGCCGCGGGTGGCCTTCATGACCTGACCGACCAGGAAGCCTATGGCCCGTTTCTTCCCCTGATTAAAGTCTTGCACAGCGGCGGGGTTTTCCGCAATCACCTGGGCCACGATTCCTTCCAATTCGCTCTCATCGCTGATCTGCGCCAGGCCTTGCTCTTTCACTATGGCAGGCGCGCTCTTGCCAGTGTCGAACATCTGGTCGAAGACTTCCTGCGCCATGCGATTGCTGATCTCGCCGGATTCAATGAGGGTAATCATCTCGGCGAGCGCTTCCGGTGAAATCCTGCATTCGGTGATTTCTGTATCGGATTCGTTGAGGCGCCGCAATAGATTGCGCGACATCCAGTTCGCAACGGCCTTGGCGTTCTTCGCGCGGTCGGACGCTGCCTCGAAATAGGCGGCCAGGTCGCGCGATTGCGTCAACAAGCCGGCATCGTACGCAGAGAGGTCGTATTCGGCCATGAAGCGCTGTTTCTTGGCAGCCGGCAGTTCCGGCAACGACGCGCGCACTGTTTCAATCCAGTCCTGCGTGAGTTGCAGCGGCGGCAAGTCCGGTTCGGGAAAGTAGCGGTAGTCGTGAGCTGCTTCCTTAATGCGCTGCGATACGGTTTCGCCGGTTGTTTCCACCCACCCGCGCGTCTCGGTGACGCGTGTGTCGGCGCCGCTCTCCAAGATACGGGTCTGCCGCTCTTGCTCGAAAAATAGGGCCCGCTCGACGGCGCGGAAGGAATTCATGTTCTTCACTTCGACTTTGATATTCCCGGTGGGCGCGTCGGCCGGCCAAACCGAGATGTTGGCGTCACAGCGCATCGCGCCATCTTCCATGTTGCCGGTGGAAATGCCGAGGTAGCGCACAATTTGGCGCAGTTTGCGTCCTAACGCCGCGGCTTCCTCCGGCGAGGCAACGTCGGGTTCAGTCACTACTTCCATCAGAGGCACCCCGGAGCGATTGAAGTCAACGAGTGAATATCGCTCGCCGCTCGGCGCGGTGACGTGGGTGGACTTGGCCGTATCTTCCTCTTGGTGCACGCGCGTGATGCCAATGGTGCGCCCGCCGTCTTCCTCGTCGAGCTCAAGGCTCCCTGCCACGCAGAAGGGCAAATCGTACTGCGAGATTTGATAGCCCTTTGGCAGATCGGGGTACGGGTAGTTCTTGCGGTCGAACTTGGCGAATTCGGGGATATTGCAGTTTAGCGCCATGCCGGTCATGACGATGCACTCGATGACTTTTTCATTGATGACCGGCAACGCCCCCGGCAGGCCGAGACAGACCGGGCAGACCACCGTATTCGGTGGATTGGCGGCATATTGCGCGCTGCACCGGCAGAACATCTTGCTCTCCGTCAAGAGCTGCACGTGGAATTCCAAGCCGATGACGGTGCGGTATTTTTCGGCTACGGTTGTCTCCACGAAATGTCACTCCCATGGTGGCGCAGGCTACGAACCTACGCTACCTGACCTGCGATTCTCCCATGGTGACGCAGGTTACAGACCTACGCTACCTGACTTGCAAGTCTGCCGCAGTAACGCAGGTTACAAACCTGCGCTACTCAGTCTACGCGGCCGGACTCGCGTAAGACATGCTAGGCTCTCACGCGGTTCACGAAATTCGCAATGCGCTCGAGCGCGACTTCAATGTCGGCGGTTGGCACGGCGTAGCACATGCGCACATGGCCGTCGCCGCATGGGCCAAAGGCGTCGCCCGCCACACAGGCGACGTGCTCTTCTTGCAACAATCGCTCCGCGAACTCCTGCGACGAGAGGCCGGTGGAACGAATACTCGGGAAGCAGTAGAAGGCGCCGTCGGGCGGGACGCAATCAAGCCCCATCGCGTTCAAGCCGTCGACGATGAGGGTGCGCCTCTTTGTGTACTCATCAAGCATGCGCACGACATCCGCTTCGCCGTGCTGCACGGCCTGCAGCGCCGCGTACTGGCTCATCGTCGGGGCGCACATGAGCACATATTGGTGCACCTTCATGATGTACTCCAGAATTGCGCTGGGGGCTGCCACGTAGCCGATGCGCCAACCGGTCATGGCGTATGATTTGGAAAAGCCGCCGAGCAGAATTGTGCGGTCCCAGGCTCCGGGAAGGGCGCTCACACACGTATGCGCCATCGTGTACGCCAGCCGCCCGTAAATCTCGTCGGAGAGCATAATGAGGTTGTGCTGCCGCGCCAACGCGACGATCTGCTCCCATTCCTCACGCGGCAGCATTGCGCCTGTGGGATTTGCCGGAAAACCGAGCAGCAGTGCCTTCGTACGCGGCGTGATCGCAGCGGCAATCTGCGCCGCAGTGATGCGAAAGTTGGTTGCCGCCGAACTATTGATGCCAACCGGCTCGCCGCCGGCAAATGTAATGCACGGACGGTAGGAGACATACGCGGGCTCCGGCACAATCACTTCATCGCCGGGATCGATCACAGCCCGCAGCGCGATATCAACCGCTTCGCTCACACCCGCCGTCAGGAGAATCTCCGTCTGTGGATCGTATTGGACGCCGTAGTGGTCGCTCAGGTACGCGGCCACTGCTTCCCGCAACTCCATCAGGCCGTAATTGGATGTGTAATGGGTCTCGCCTTTGCCGAGCGAGTCGACACCCGCCTGCAGAATGTGAGGCGGAGTGACAAAATCCGGCTCGCCCACGCCGAGCGAAATTACGTCGTCCATGCTGGCGAGGATATCGAAGAACTTGCGAATGCCGGAAGCCGGCACCTGCCGCACACGGGACGACAGCCTGCCGGTGATGTCAGCGCCGGTCGTGGCGCCAGTGTCTGTGAGGGAAGATGCGGTCATTAGTGTGGTGCTCCTTGGGAGAGGGCAGGTTTGTAGCTCTTGCCGCTCACTTGCTCATAGGCGTAGGCCAGACGCAGGAGCGTAGACTCGTCGTACGGCTTTCCAATGAACTGCAGCCCTACGGGTAGCCCTTGCACGAGGCCGCACGGCTGGGAAACGCCGGGCAGGCCGGCGACGTTGCCGGGCAACGTATACAAGTCAGATAGGTACATACTAATCGGATCGTCAATGCGTTCGCCAATCTTGAAGGCTACGGTTGCCGACGTGGGGCAGACGATAGCGTCCACGCGCTCGAAAGCCTCCTGAAAGTCCGCCGCGATGAGTGTCCGCACCTTTTGCGCTTTCAGGTAATAGGCGTCGTAGTAGCCGCTGGAGAGGGCGTGCGTGCCGACGAGGATGCGCCGCTTGACCTCGGAACCAAAGCCCTGACCTCGAGTCCGGCTGTAAGCATCCCACATAGTCTCGGCGTCCTGCGCCGCATAGCCGTACCTGATGCCGTCATAGCGTGCCAGGTTTGCGCTCGCCTCGGCAGGAGCAATGATGTAGTAGGTGGCCAACGCGTGGTCGGTATGCGGCAGTGAGACGTCTTCCACCGCAACGCCAAGCCCTGCCAACTGATCGATTGCTGTCCGCACCGCTTGCTCGACTTCGGGGTCAATACCTGCGCCGAAGTACTCCCGCGGCACACCCAGCCGCAGACCGCGAACGTCTTGCTTCAGTGCCTCCGGCCAGTTTGGCACGGGGTTGGGCGCCGACGTGGCGTCGCGCGGATCGTGGCCGCAGATGGCTTCCAGCACAATGGCGCAATCGGTGACGTCCTTCGTGAAGGGGCCGATCTGGTCGAGCGACGACGCAAACGCAACCAGGCCATAACGCGAGACGCGGCCATAGGTAGGTTTCATCCCAACGACGCCGCAGAGCGCTGCCGGTTGACGAATTGAACCGCCGGTATCGGAGCCTAGCGCAAAGATTGCCTGGTCGGCGGCCACCGCCGCTGCCGAGCCGCCGCTCGACCCGCCCGGGACGCGCTCGCGATCCCACGGGTTGCGGGTCGTGAAGAATGCCGAATGCTCCGTGCTGGAACCCATGGCAAACTCGTCCATATTGGTCTTGCCCACCAGCACGATTCCTTGGGCGTTGAGCTTCTCCATGACCGTAGCGTCATACGGTGGCACGTAATCCTCCAACATGCGCGAGGAGCAGGTGGTGCGGACGCCTTTGGTGCTGACCACGTCTTTGATCGCCGCGGGGATGCCCAAGAGCGGCGGCGCGGCGACGCCATCCTGGGCCAACCGCGCATCGGCGGCCTGTGCCTGGGCCCTCGCCTCTGCCGCCGTAACCGTCACGAACGCGTGAATCGATTCGTCAAGGGACTCGATCTGCGCCAAGACTGCTTCGGTAAGCTGTAGTGACGAAATCTCGCCGCGGCGCAGCAAGTCCTGGGCTTGGTGGATAGTCAGCGCATTGAGGTTCACGGACTAGAATTCCAGAATGGCGCGCACGCGAAACTGGTCGCCCTCGCGGTCCGGGGCGTTCGCGAGCACGTCCTGTTCCGGTAGCGACGGCTCAACTGCGTCCGGTCGCATGACGTTCGTGAGTGGAATAACCTGTGCGGTCGGAGGGATCTGCTCGGTATCCAAATCGCTGAGTTTTTGAAAGTGCTCGAATACAGCACTCAACTGGTGCTGAAAGCGTTCTTCCTCTTCAGCGGAGAGCGCGAGTCTGGCTAAGTTTGCCACGTGCTGCACGTCGGCACGCGTTATCGTTGTTGTGTGGTCGGAGTCCTTCACGGCCCTTTTGCCTTTCGTTGCCTCAAACTGATTATACCGTCTCAAATTGCCTTCTCACAAGTGAGACTGCTGAGGGCAATCACACAAGAAATTGCCCAGACCACTGTGTGGGGGAGAAATCCGCGAGACGCCGAAAGAGTATTTCGATTGCCCAATTCCAATACGTCTGCCATACTGCAGGGACTGCTAATTCTGACTGATCCGTACCGCACCGTAGTCCGGCCCATTTGACGAGAAAGGTCACCATGGAAGCACCGCAGCAGATCGAGCCCCAGAGTCTTGCGGACTACCTCGCAGTGATGAGCAAGGCTGTCTTTCACAGCGGCATGTCATGGAAGGTCGTGGAGGCAAAGTGGCCCGACATCATGGAAGCCATGCGCAACTTCGATCCGGTGGCGATTGCGTTTCTCAGCGAAAAGGAACTGGACGAGCTGGCGCAGGACAGGCGCGTCATCCGCAACCGGCGCAAGCTGGCAGCCATCGTCAAGAATGCCCGGGCAATGCGCGAGCTGGAAGAAGAGCACGGGAGCTTCCAGGCCTACTTGCGCTCTCACAGCGACTATAACGCAACGGAGAAGGACCTGCGCAAGCGCTTCGGCTTTCTGGGCGAAACCGGTGTATATTACTTCCTGTACGTGGTCGGCGAGGACGTGCCGCCGTACGAAGAGTGGTGCGCCTCGCGGGGGCGAACGCCACACACATGAGGGTCAGAAAACTCTAAGGACAGCAAAAAAAGTCTGGGATTTCTACAAAGCCTGTCGGTCAAGTGGTAGAGGAAGGCGGGTTGCTGAGCAACCCGCCTCTATTCAATTCCATTGCAAAATGCCTACCGGCCTGGGGCACAGAGTGCTATTCGATCGCGAACGTCACCCGGATGTGCGCAGTGACGCTCACTGTGCCGCCTTGGACGGGTGCGGAGAAACCGCCGTTATCGAACGCGGCTTCCGCACGGGCGAATTGAGCGCCGGCACGCGGCAGCTCTATCCACTCTTCATTGACCACGAGCGCAGCGCCAAGTTGCACGCCGAGCGTGTCGGCGATTGTCTGCGCTTTGGCCTGTGCATTCTGAACCGCGGCGATGAGCGCGTCTGTGATGAGTGTGTCGGTTTCGCTCAAGCCAAACTGCACACCGCCAACCTGATTTGCGCCGGCCGCTACCGCTGCGTCAAGCACCGAGCCCGCCTTATCGATGTCGTGAACGGTAATGCTCACAGAGTTTGACGCCCGGTACCCAATGACTTCCCGCGTTTGCCCCGGTTCCAGCCGCTGATTGTCATACACGGGATAGAGGTTGATGCCGGAGGTCTGGATGTCCTCCTGCTCTATGCCGGACTCCTGAATTGCGGCGATGACACCGGTCATTTGCTCACTGTTGAGCAGCAACGCATCCATCGCGGTTTCACCCGTGGTCTGCACACCCAGAGAGAGTGTGACCAAGTCTGGCTTGGCGCTCACCGTGCCCTGGCCCTGTACGGAAATGCTCCGCTCGATCTGCTTGTCCTCACCGCCGTTATACACGGTGGCGGCAGGCGCCGCTGCTTCCGCCTCATTCGGCGCGGCTTGCACTGCCGCAGTGGCGCACGCTGGCAAGAGCAGTATGCTCGCGATGACTAGCAGACCAACGAACTTCCTCGTGAAACGCATTTCGGTCACTCCTTCTTTAGAGCCTATGTCTGAATATAATAGTGCTCGCTCACAACATTGCACAGATTCTTGCGGTCCGCAAGTGGTTTTCTTGCCTGACAAAGGGAAAATATCCTAGCAGAATCGCATTGAGTGTATGTTTGCGGGCATACACTCCTGCACCAGCCCCGGTCGAGTCTAGAGCGGCAGCAATTCCAGCGCGACCAGTACCGCAACCAGTAAGCCCGCTAATGTGAACAGCATCGCGCCAACCTTGATGGTTATGCGCTGTTCTAGTTCGCGCAAGTCGGTTTTGGTCGCCATGTCCTGAATGTCAGTTTTGGTTGCCAGCGCACCGTAGCCTTCGCGGCCCACGTCGATAAGGGCTTTGGCTTGGCGTTCTGTGAAGCCCGCGCCTGTCAGGGCTTCACACGCTCTGTAAGTATCAAATACCGCCATCCCTCATTGTTCCTTCTACTTCGGGCAGTCACGCTGCAACCGCCGCATTCCCCATCATCCCCTTTGCCCTGGACTCAGACATGCGCTGGGGCGACTATTGGTTGTGGACTTTCAACGTGGAAACGCATACCCGTACTCTCTCAACCGTCTGCGTGCCTCTTGTAGGTCTTCTTCGCTAAAGAGATCTTTCCATTGCTCTTGTATGACCAAGGCTTCCATAGAGTTATCAAGCAGTTCCAACTCCCAAAGTCTGGCCAATCCAGATTGCGGGTTATCTGTGCTGAGCAGTTGCTTTGCCGCTCTGAGACCGCCAAGCTCGTGTACCATGCGCAAAGAATAGCTCGGGTGATAGCCATACTTGCCAGCCGTGGCGTCAATGCTCAGCATCGCCCGATGGAATTCATCTTCAAGGATACTGGACACTTGCTACTTCACCACAAGGTTAACCATAGTAAGAGAAGGGAAAACGGAGCCATTTGTGCTCATGATACCATACGGATGACGAGAGGTCGGTGCTGGCAAGCACAACCAACGGAGAATCTGCGTGTCGATCCCGGTCAAAGACGCCCGCGAGCGGATGCCAACCGTCCCGCTGTTACCCGGGTGCTACATCTTTCGCGACCGCAAGGGCGGGGTGCTCTACGTCGGCAAGGCCAAGCTGCTGCGCAATCGCGTGCGCTCGTACTTTGGCCGCCAAGACCGGATGCCATGGAAGACGAGGAACATGGTCGAGAATGCCGCAACGGTCGAGTACATCATCACCGACACAGAGATCGAGGCCCTAGTGCTGGAGAGCAACCTCATCAAGCACCACCGGCCGCGCTACAACGTGGTGCTGCGCGACGACAAGTCGTTTCTCTACCTCAAGATCACCCTCAACGAGCGCTACCCGCGGGTGCTGACGACGCGCCGCATTCTGGACGACGGCGCTCACTATTACGGGCCGTACACGAGCGCGTACAGTCTGCGCGATACGCTGAATTTGCTCAATCGCATCTTTCCCTACCGGTCATGCGCCTTGGACATGGAAAAAGAATACGAACGGCCGTGTCTCGACTTTCACATCAAGCGTTGCGCGGGTCCCTGTATCCGGGCGGTCACGCAGGAGGAATACGCGGGGATCGTTGGGCAGGTCACGCGTTTTCTCAAGGGTCGACCGGGCGATGTGATTCAAGACCTGCGCTCCGCGATGCGAGAGGCGTCGAATGCGCTGGAGTTTGAACGCGCGGCGGTGATGCGCGACCGCATCCGGGCAGTAGAACGCGTCCTGGAGCGCCAAAAGATCACCAATATCCGCCAAGGAGATATTGACGTCATTGGTTTTGCCCGCGAGCAAGATGAGGCCTGTGTGCAGGTATTCAGTATCCGCGGCGGCCACCTGCTGGGTCGCGAGAACTTCATCCTCGAGCACGTTACCGACGAGGAAGACCGCGACGTGATTCGAGACTTCCTGCAGCAGTTCTACGGCCGCAGCATGCAAATCCCGCAGTCGCTCTTCCTGCCGGTCGGCATTCGCGGCGCCGAATTGCTGCGCACGTGGCTGCGCGAGCGGCGGGGCGGCTCCGTAACGCTCAATGTGCCGAAGATCGGTGAGAAGCGGCGGCTCGTGGAGTTGGCGGGGAATAACGCCCGCCAGGGCTTGCAGGACCATCGCCTGCGGCACCTTGACAGCCAACAGCGCGCACAAGTGGCGCTGACCGAGCTGGCTGACGTACTCGACCTCGAGTCACCGCCGGTGCGCATCGAGTGCTACGACATTTCAAACATCCAGGGGGCGTATACCGTAGGCGCGATGGCGGTCTTTGTGTCCGGCCTGCCGAGCACGGGCGACTACCGGCGTTTTCGCATCAATTCCGTAGACGGTCCCAACGACTTTGCCAGCCTGCAGGAGATGCTCTCAAGGCGACTTAAACGCCTGAGTGAACAACGCGCGGAAGCTGAGACCGGCAAGCATGAGGGAGCGGACGGCCGAACCGAAACGGACGCTCTGGACTCATGGGGCGTGAAGCCCGACCTGCTGGTGATTGATGGCGGCAAGGGGCAGCTCAATGCCGTGCTGGAGGTGCTGGCGAACCTGGCGCTCCACGACATCCCGATTCTGGGCCTCGCAAAACAACGGGAGGAGATCTTCCTGCCGGGAGAGTCGCGACCGGTTATGTTGACGGAGCGCTCCGAGGCCCGCAAGCTGCTGCAAAGAATTCGCGATGAGGCGCACCGGTTTGCGATCACCTACCACCGCACCGTCCGCACCAAGCACACCCTCGGCTCTTTGCTCGACAAAGTCCCCGGCATCGGCACGAAGCGGAAGGTAGCGTTGCTGCAGCACTTCGGCAGCGTGGATGCGATTCGGGAAGCGTCGCTTGAGGCCCTCGCCGACGCGCCGAAGATGAACCGCACGGTGGCGGAGAAGATCAAAGAGCACCTTTAGGAGAGGGCGGGAAATCTCGATTATTCGGCTAACGCCTGGTCAAGCCTGGGCGTGAAGTAGACGAGGGAGTCCGTTCGTGGTGAGAATGTCGAACCACGATCGGACTCTCCGGCATCATTGGACGCCTAAAGATGCTTGTAAACTGCCCGCGACCGGTTGATCTCGGACGTAGGAGCACGACATGTCGTGCTCCTACGTAACTGTCGCCCGCGTGCGGTTGATATCGCCGTGAAGTTTCCTGGCTGCCGCAGCGGCCGCCTCGGCAAAGTCGCGTTCCCCGCTGGCATAGAGAATGCTCCGCGAGGCGTTGATGAGCATGGGCGCGGCAGTGCCAGCGGCCCGCACCGATGCTTGCAGGTCGCCGCCCTGCGCGCCAATGCCCGGTATCAATAGCGGCAGGTGGGGTGCCAATTGGCGCACCTGCGCCAATTCTTCAGGATACGTCGCGCCCGTTACCAGACCGCAATTGTCGTTTTCATTCCACGACGGTACGGCAGCGGCTACAGCAAGATAGAGTGGGTCACCCGCTGAATTGCGCAGGTCCTGAAATTCCGGCGCGCCCGGATTTGACGTGCGGCAGAGCACAAAGACGCCATGCTCTGCACGCCTGAGGAAAGGTTGCAGTGCCTCGGCGCCGAGGTACGGGTGCACGGTGGTGGCGTCAAAACCCAGCACATCGAATATGGCCCTGGCGTAATGGACGTTCGTGGAATCCGTGTCGCCGCGCTTGGCGTCGTCAATCGCGATTGCGTCCGGCGGAATGTGCTGCCGAACCGCGAGCAGCGCTTCCAATCCCCACGTGCCCATACTTTCGAAAAAGGCGGAATTGGGCTTATACGCGGCGGCGTACTGGTGAGTGGCATCTACAATCTCGCGGCAGAACGCGACCACGCCGGCTTGGGTCTGCGGCACACCTGCGGGCAGACGAGACAAGTCAACATCCAGTCCGATACAGAGTGTACTATCCTTCTGGGCGCAGACTTTGCTAAGTCGGTCGTTGAAAGACATCGGTTTACCGTTTCTCCTGGCTCTAGCGCAAATTGAGCATGCGGTAGCCGGCATCTGCGAAGTGGCGCTGGCCCCATTGGCTGATCAGGTAATTGGAAAACTGCGAGAGGGTGATGGGATACTTGGTCTCACGCGCTGTGCCCGCATAGTAGATGATGGGTCGGTGGCTGTGCTCGGGCACCGGAGCTTGAGAATTGATGACTTCTTCAGCGGTACTCCCGGACGAAGAATAGAGCAAAGCGGCGTCCACCTTCCCGCCCAGGAGTCTCTCGGTAAGTTCTCGTTCATCCTTGCTCTTTGCTCGCTTTGCCGCAAGAACTTCCCACATATCGAGATTTTCCAAGGCCTGTCTGGAATATATGCCGAGCGATGATTGCTCCCAGTCGGCGACCCCAATGCGCCTTACCGTGTCGTGCAGGAGGTCTTGGGGAGTTTGCAGCTCAAGTGTGCTGCTGCCTGCGGTGGCGATTACCAGCCAATTGGATGCGATTGGGCGCATGGTGCCGATCTTGATGTGGCCTGCATCGACGAGCGGGACGGCGAAAGTATCCCCCGCGAGCAGCACGGCGTCGAAGCGTTTGCCGCCCAGGATGGTTTTCATAATCGCGCCGGAGGAAAGCAATGATACTGACAGCAACACGTGCGGGTTCGCGCGTTCGAAGTCCGCCTTGAATGCAGGAAATACGGGCGCGAGGCTTGCGTCAGCCAGCACGGCGACCTGCTCCCGGTCATCGGGTGTCAGAAGGGATCGTGCTTTGTCGAGCGGGCCGCACGCCGCGGTGATGGCGGCAAGCCCAACCGGAACTGCGGCCTTCAACAATGTGCGCCGGTCGCTCATGGGGGTTTTCTACGCCTTAAATGAAAAGCCCTCCCGTAGCCTTTGTACTACAGGAGGCTGCACGCATCCAATTCCTTGTCCGAGTCCTGGCAATCCATCACCAGCATGCAGTCATAATAGCATCGATTTCGCTGCCTGAGCAACAAGATGTGGCCCAAGTGAAGGCTAAGCGCTCCTGCAATTTCGCGTAATCTGAAACCAGCTCGCGACGAGCTTGGAGAGACATAGAGCGGCTTTCCCTCTCTTAGGCTCAGGCGCACCAGTCATGGTCCTTCGGCGCCAATTGCGTTCCTTGAAACGATTGGCAAGCAAAATTCTCCCGCATCGACACCGGCTTGATCGCACGCTGACCGAACCATGCCCGTGCCGTTGCCTATATACTTGGCGGGCTTCACGTATATAATCCCATTAGCTGAATTGTATAGGTAGCGGTAGCGTGTAAACCGGTGCGGCGGGCTGCGCAAGCCGCAATTGCCAGGTGGGCAATTTGGGGAAAAGACGTAGGACTGCTCTATTTGTAAGGAGAAAACCATGAGTTACGGTCTGGATATCAATGCCGATGCGGCACGTGACTTTATTTCGCTGGGCGCGCTTGTGCACCGCCTCGATCCCGGGATCATCCCTTTCCGCAAGGCGCACACGTGCGAGATACATGTGAGCGGCGGTGAGTTTAACACTGCAGCAAACTTGGCCAACTGCTTTGGCTTGAATACTGGAGTCGTTTCGGCGATGGCGGACTATCCCATTGGCGATTTGATTGCCGAACGCGTGCGGGCGATGGGGGTGACGCCTTTTTATAAGCACTTTGCGCACAACGGCGTGAACGGGCCAAATATGGCGACGGTCTATAGCGACCGCGGTCAGGGCGTACGCGCGCCGGTGGTCTTCTACAACCGCTGCAACGAGGCGGCGGCGCAGCTCAAGCCCGGTGACTTTGACTGGGATGCCATCTTTGCGGGCGGCGTGCGCTGGTTCCATAGCGGCGGTATCTTTGCGGCGCTTTCACCGACGACGTCGGAAGTGATCATCGAGGGCATGCAGGCGGCCAAGGCCGCTGGCGCAGTGGTTTCCTACGACCTCAATTTTCGCGCAAAGCTCTGGCAGATTTGGGGCGGTGAAGACCGCGCCAGCGAAGTCAATCGGCGAATTGTGGAGAACGTGGATGTGTTGGTTGGAAATGAGGAAGACTTGCAGACCGGTCTCGGCATTCCAGGGCCGGAGGTGGCCGCGACGTCAAAACTCGACCCCAGCGCCTTTACCGCCATGATCGACCAGGTTGTCGGGCAGTTCCCGCAGGTCAAGACCGTGGCGACAACCCTCCGTGAAGTGCACTCGACGAACCGGCATAGTTGGAGCGCGGTAGCCTGGATCAATGGCGAGACCCACCTGGCGCCTACCGCAGAACTCGATGTTTACGATCGTGTCGGCGGCGGTGACGGATTCGCGTCCGGGCTAATCTACGGGACAATTACGGGTGAGGAGCCCGCCGACGCGGTGAGACTGGGATGGGCGCACGGCGCCCTGATTACTACCTTCCCCGGCGATACCACTATGGCGACGGTGGATGACGTGCGCGCTTTCGCGGCGGGTGGCTCGGCGCGCATCAGACGCTAGTTCCTCCGCACGAGCAGGGCCAAGAAATTGCAGCGAGTAACGCGCCTGCCGTGGCCACCACGGGGTAGTCCTCCTTACTCTACTTAATATATGTCAGCAGAATATGTAATTGGCATCGACGTTGGCAGCACGGCGACTAAGGTTGTCATCTGCGACGACCTGGGGCGCATTGTTAGTCGCGGCACTGCCCCCACCGAAGTCCTCCGTCCCCGGCCAGGTTGGGCGGAAGTTGACTTTGTTCGCTGCTGGGATGGTGTAGTCTCTGCCTGCCAAGCGGCGCTTGCGGCCGTACCTGACGGCCTTGACGCAATGCGTGTCGCGGGCATTGGTCTTACGTCGCTCGCCCCAACTGTCGCCCCTTTGGCAAAGCGTGGCGCGCCGCTGCACGCCGGCATCATCTACGAAGATAGGCGCAGTGTTCAGCAGGTAGAACGGATTTTGGCGGGCGCAAGCCAAGCAAGTATTGTCAAACGCACCGGCATTCGGATTGAGAGCGGCAGCACGACGCTGAGCAGCATGCGGTGGCTGGTGGAAGAGCGCCCCGAGTTGGTGGAAGCATGCGCCTATCTTGGCTCGCTGACGACATATCTCGCTTATCGCCTCACCGGCAACTTTGGGACTGACTGGGCAAACGCGCAGCTTTCCGGTCTCTTTGCCCTGGACGAGCCGCCACGTTGGCTCGAAGACTGGTGTGAGCAGCTTGGCATTCCTGTGGATAAGCTGCCGCCGCACATGCCGTCGCAGGCGGAAGTGGGCAGCGTCTTGCCGAGCGCCGCCGAAGAACTGGGCATTCCAGTTGGTACGCCGGTGGCGATGGGAGGAGCGGACGCGCAGGCCGCGGCAGTTGGAGCGGGTCTGGTGTCCCCGCGCGCCGGGGTGATGTCTCTTGGAACGACGAGCGTGCTCACGGTTTGTGGGGAACGCGCCGCGACCGATCCGCGTTTCTATACGCGCCGGCACGTCTTGCCGGAGCGCTATCTGCACGTCGCGCCCACGTTGCTCGGCGGGACAACTCTGCGTTGGGCTGCGGCCCTTCTGGGGGTGGCAACGGTAGCGGAAATGGTCGCGCTGGCCGGCGCAAGTGCACCAGGCGCGGGCGGCGTGATCTTCCTCCCGTACCTCATGGGCGAGCGCGCGCCGCTCTGGGATCGTGAAGCGCGGGGAGCCTTCATCGGGTTGCAGCTTGGCACGAGCAGAGAGGACATGGCACGTGCAGTTGTGGAGGGTATTGCCTTTGCGCTGCGCAATGTGCTTGCGCAGATGGAAGCGCATCTTGGCGAGCCGGTTGCCGCGCTTGCAGTTACTGGCGGCGCCGCATTCCCGCTTGTCCTCCAGACCCTCGCGGATGTCCTGCAGCGTCCTCTTACCGCAATCGAGGGTGGAGAAAGCGCGGCGCAGGGGGCTGCGTTACTTGCGCTCGTTGCCGCCGGCAGGGCGGACCTTGAATGGCTCGCCGCGTGGCAGCCAAGACTTCGAGAAAACTACCTGCCCAATGAGTCCGATGCCGGTCGCTACGAGCGGTCGTTTGAGACGTTTTCTCACCTCTATCCGGCATTGAGGGACACAATGGACGTGCCGGGGCAATAGAAATGAAAGTTGGTCCGCCCTAGCAACTCTCTCGACAGCGTGCAGACGTGGGAATTCCAAGACGCAAGCGCTAATGCGAGAAAATCTCGTCCGGCTTGATCTCAAACTCCGTCAGTGTAGGAGAGCGGAGAACTTTACCCTCTCTACAGACGCCCACAACCCCGTAACGGTGTGCGTTCCACAACAGGACCGTCACTGTCTCGGCATCGGTGTCCACCAACCAGTACTCCTTGACGCCGTGCTTGGCGTAGAGCGAGCGTTTGAAGGTTTGGTCCCGATTTGCGGAGGAGGGAGAAAGAATCTCTATAACCAGATCTGGCGCGCCCTGGATGTTCTCATCAGTGATGACGTGAGATCGCTCGTTGGAGACAAACAGCAGGTCGGGTTGCACGACGTCCGTGTCCGATAGCACTACGTCGAAGGGGGCGGCATAGACATGGCCTATGCCGGTACGCATTACCAATTGCCCTAGTAGCAGGGAGAGTCTTAGGGAAACCCTTTGATGGACCTCTCTGGGCGCCGGAACCACTACGAGATCTCCATCCAGCAACTCGTAGCGCTTGTCATCAGGTGTGTTGCGGTAGTCGTCATAGGTGAACTTGAATGTAGGCGTAGAGCTCGCCATGTTCTTGCTCCTGTCTTGCGGCCTCAGTCACAAACATCATAGTTGGTTTCAAACTTAGACATCAACCCCGTCCGAAGTGTCCCCAAATTCCTCCCAAAGTTCGTCCACCACTTGCGCGATCACATCGTAACTGAAGCCGCGCCGGGCGAGGAAGGCGCCGAGCTGACGGCGAAACTTATAGGGATCGGAGACATCGAGAGTCGCCGCGCGTTTGCGGGCGGCCTGGCCTGCCAAGGCTGCCTCGTCACCGGCAAAGTGCGCAAGCACATCCTCGATGACGGCGTCGCCAACGCCCTTCTGCCGCAGTTCCCAGGCAAGCGCCCTCTTTCCCCTGGGCCGATGCGTGTCGCGGCTCTCCACCCAGAAACGCGCAAACGCCGCGTCATCCACGTATCCGAGCTCTTCCAAACGATGGATAGCGTGATCGCGGGCGGCAGCGTCAAGAGACTTCTTGCGCAGGTGGTTGGCTACTTCCTTGGCGCTGCGGGGACGGTAGGAGATGAAGTTGAGGCCGGCTTCTATCGCCCGCCGTTTGTTATCGTCCTGCTGCAATATGTGAATCGCCGCGGCATCGATAGAGTCGCCAACGTTTAGTCCGTGCTCGGCTACGGTCTCCGCCCGCAGACGCAGGGCTTCACCACTACTCAATTCGATTGCGAAGAAGCCTCCATTTGCGCCACGGGGCTGAAGCGCAGTAATGGTGACGACGGCAGTAGGTGCCCCATGCGAACGTTGATCGGCTTCGCTGCGGTAAAGAGCTTCGGTTGGATCATCACCTGGTAGCACGGCCCATCTCCCAAACCGGCACGGCGTCCGCTTACTCGCTAGTCCCGCGGGCGCAGCGAAATGCGGCGCTCGTTGCCGGCACGCAGCCGGGCAATGTTGTCGCGGTGCTGCACAATGATAAGCACGCCGCCGACAATTGCATAGATGAGGTATTCCACTGGAATTTGGAACCAGAACATGCCGATAGCAACCATTATTGGGGCAGCGGCGACGGTAGTGAGAGAGGCCAGGGAAACGTACCGGCTGATGACCAAAATCGGGAGAAAGACTGCCCAAAGCACAGCAATTACGAGCGGGACCATGAAGAGTAGGCCGGCGGCGCCCGGCACGATGCCCCTGCCCCCTCGGAATCCGATGAATAAAGGCCAATTGTGACCGATGATTGCCGCAAAAGCCGTTACGGCTTCGCCCGCAGGGCTGTCCGAGAACGCAAGACGAATTGCGATGAGCGGCAAGACGACCTTGAGCGTATCGCCTATGAAGACTGCGACACCTGAAGCTATCCCAAACGTGCGCCACACATTAGTTGAGCCCGTGCGTCCGCTGCCGTGCTCACGGATGTCGGTCCGATGGAAAAGGCGGGCTATCAACCACCCGCTGGGAATGGACCCCGCGAGATAGCCAACGACGAGGAAGAGCACATACCACAAGAAATCAGGCATGATGGTCGTGGAAAAGCAGCCGGATCGGCGTCCCGTCGAAGCCGAAGTGCCGCCGGATGTTGTTCTCCAGGAAGCGACGGTGGGAAAAGTGAACGCGTGCCGGATCGTTTACGGAGAAAATGAACGTCGGCGGATGCGTTCTCGCCTGCGTAACGTAATAGATGCTAAGCCGCCGCCTCTTCGATGAAAGGGTCCGGTTTGCGAGCCATGCCCGCAGCGTGCGATTGAGCGTGCCGGTGGTAATGCGTCTGCCCCGCTCCGCGAAGACCTGCATGGCAGCCGGGAGTATGTGGCCGAGGTGATAGCCGGACTTGGCGGATATGACCACAGACGGCGCGTGCGGCATCCAACGCAGCCGTCCCTGTACCAGGCGCTTCACTTCCCCGGCATCGGCGTCGACAAGGTCCCACTTGTTGATGAGCACGACCAAGCCCTTGTATGCTTCGTTGACATAACCGGCGATGTGTATGTCTTGCGCGGTCAGTCCTTCGGCAGCGTCGACGACGAGGAGGGCAACGTTGCAGCGTTCGAGCGCGCGCAACGTGCGCAGTACACTATGCGACTCTACGCCGCGTTCTACTTTGCCGCGTCGCCGTATGCCGGCAGTGTCGATCAATAGCGCCGTGTCCTCGCCATAGGTGACGACGGTGTCAATAGAATCGCGGGTGGTTCCGGGAATATCGCTCACAATCGTGCGCTCGTGCCCGAGCAGCGCATTAAGCAAGGCCGACTTTCCTACGTTTGGCCTGCCGACAATCGCAAACTGAGGCAGCGCCAATTCGGATTCTGTGGCTTCCACAGGGGGGAGATGGGCGCAAATGGCATCGAGGAGGTCGCCTGAGCCAAGGCCGTGCAGGGCCGAGAGCGAGACAACGTCCGCGAAGCCCAAAGAGTAGAAGTCGTATGACTGTAAGTGAGTGTGTTGGTTATCGGTCTTGTTGGCCGCAATGACTACCGGCTTCTTCGTTTTGCGCAAGAGCGCCGCGATTTCTTCGTCTTGCGGGGTGATACCGTCCGGCGTATCGAGTACGAATACGATGACGGTGGCCTCTTCGACAGCCGTTTGCACCTGTCCGAAGACGGACTCCGCCAGTCCATCGCGCTCATCGGCGATGCCGCCGGTATCGGTGACCGTGAAGGCCCGGTCCTGCCACTCCACCACACCGTAGACGCGGTCGCGAGTTGTGCCGGGCACGTCTTCTACAACGGCTTGGCGCTGCCCAAGCAGACGATTGAAGATGCTTGACTTTCCTACATTGGGTCGTCCCACGAGAGCAACGATACCGCTAGGTGTGGCGGCGATGGTCGCGGCAGGCGCTTCGATTTCCGGCTGATCGGATGTTGTGCTCATGAGGTCTATCGTAGTGGTTTCACTCACATCTTGTGTGGGCTGATCCCCCGAAAATTCCTAGATTCGAAGAATTCGCCGCCGAGCGTGCCTGATTCCTGACCATAAGGTACTTCAGAAGCTAGGCAATTGTATACCGTAAGAGGGTTTCCCTCCTGAATTCGCAAGAGCCCGCTTGAACGGTGTGGGTATTAGGAGACACCACGCTGGCTCTGCGGCAGGCCCTGCACCTATGCCATTTCGGGCTCCTGCTCGCCGGCGTTGCCCGTGAGAGGCCGCGTCATACTTGGGGCAGAGCGCGTTGCAGGGAAAAGCCAAGGCAGCGGGCCAGGCGATACGGCTAGGAGGCGACTGCGTCGAGTTCCTTAAGCCACGTCACGACCTCTTGCACCGACCAGTCCGGCGTAGATGCGCCTGCCGTAATACCCACGCTCTCCGTAGCGGTAAACCAGGTGGGATCGAGTTCGGCAGCGGTCTCTATGTGATAGGTGGGTGTGTCTGCGTCGCGCGAGATCTCGGCGAGATGGGTCGTATTTGCGCTATTGCGCCCGCCCACGACGATCATCACATCGACCTCATGCAGGATGTCTCGTGCTGCAGCCTGCTGTTTGGTGGTCGCAAAACAGAGCGTGTTAACGACGTGCACTTCCAGGGCGTCTGCCAGCGCCAAATCCATGAGCCGGCGGGCAACCGCCTGAAAGCGTTCTACCGTCTGCGTGGTCTGGGAGACAAGGCAAATCTTGCGCCGCAGGCGCACGGAGTCAAGCTCTTCGGGGCTCGCCACGGCAGCGCCGCGACCTGCCGACCAGCCGAGTATGCCGCGTACTTCTTTGTGGGTGGGGTCGCCAAATATTAGGATTTGGTAACCGCGTTCCGCATGCTCCTGCACGATCCGATGAACTTTGGAGACAATGGGGCAGGTGGCATCCAAGAGTTCGAGGTTTTGTGCGGCAATCTGGTCAGTGACCGCTTTGCCCGTGCCATGGGCCGTGATGGTGGCAATGCCATCCTGGGGCACGGCTTCCATGTCGCTCACGACGTTGATGCCGTCTTGCTCCAACCGCTCAATCACAGAGGGGTTGTGCACAAGCTGCCCCAACGTATGGATCTCTCCCTTCTCTTTCGCCACGGCTTGGGTCATCTCGATCGCACGCTTAACGCCGTAGCAAAACCCCATTTCCTTCGCCAGCAGTATTTCCATCAATTGCCTTTTGGTCTACGCAGGTCTGCTTTTATTGTACCGGAGAAAACTCGCTCGGAACAACCGAAAAGAAACTGTCACTCTGGCGGTGAAGAGCGAGCGCGCTTCCCTGTCGAAGACCGGATGTTGTCCTTTTGCATGCAATCCTCGCTCCGCGATGGAGACGTACCAAGCGGATATGCAAAGTCCCCGGTGGCAGGCATTTACAATCCGTTTGGATGAAACGCGCTGTAATCTCGAAACGATGATCGACCGTGCATTGGAGAGTGCAATTGACCCAATAGACTTGGAAGTGTCCCTTGGGCCTGGGCTTTAGGCCGGGTTGGATGCGTCATCTTCGTCGAGGAGTGTGATGATACGCTGTCGCAGCGATTCTGCGATTGTGTCGGCGTCAGCCCCCGTCAGTTTCCTATCGTAGTACTCACTGAGTTCAATCGGGCCGTCAACGAATAGTTTGATGCCAACGCGCGGACGGGGAAACTTACCCCCTGCCGGCAGTGCCAGGTTGGTGTTCTTGATGGCTACAAGCAAGATCGGTATCTGCTCGCGCACGGCAATGCGCACGAAACCGGAGTTAAATGGGCCGACTTCACCGGTGCGGCTGCGGGTGCCTTCCGGGAAGAGGACGACAGCGTCATTCTCCTTAACCGCCTGCATGAGAAAGCGCACCCCGCGCACATCGTTTCTCTGGCGAATGAGCGGATACACACCCCAGCGCGGGAGAATGAACCGCAGTAACGAGTTACGAAACAGCTCCACTTTCGCCATGAAGGTTAGCGCATGCCGCGGGCAAGCCACGCCAACCGCAAAGGGGTCTAAATTACTCCGATGATTGCCAATGACTAGGAGCGGGCCGGACCGCCAGCGCTCAGCCCCAATTACGCGCAGTCCGAGGTAGAGATGAAAGAGCGGCAATAGAATGAGACCCCCGACAATGAAGTACCAAAACCAATTGCGTTGGTTGCGGTGACTACGTTGGTATGCAATGTCGGCATCAGTTATCTGGGAGGGGTCGAAACGCGGTTCCCTGGCTGTATCCATCGCATTCCTCCCGTAATGCACAGACAAGAATGCGTTGCCTTGGCAGGCAAGCCCTGACAGAGCAGGGGGGCGCCGATAGGTCCAAGGAAGCATCTTGCCGCTCGCGCGTTTGCTCCTGTCAAGGATACCCAATCGCACCACAGACTGCTAGTTCGGGGAATAATGTGAGTTAGCTGTTTGGTCAACTGATCGGCGCAGGATAGGAAACTGAAACGCCAGGCTCGAACTACGCAGCCCGGCTGGTTTGCGCGCTGGGATCTTGGACGAACCGTGCACACAGACCGGCGCTTTCGGTCCAATGTGGTTGGCCCCCGTAGCCTTAAAAGTCCGTTGGCTTGAACGAGACCAAACCTTGCAACTCTCGCGCTGGACGGTTTTGTTTACTGGGTATAGCGAGCGTGATACGCTTTAGCGTGGACTCGAAGACCTTGAGGAGTCCCACACCCAGGAGCGCACAATGTTCACGATTGCGGCAGCAGCGGCACGTCTCATCAAGGCACAGATGGATGCTGAAGGCGAGGGCGAAATGTATCTCCGGGTCTTTGTACGCCCCGGAGCAGACGGCATGCAGTTTGGGATGTCCAGCGAGGAGCAGCCGGGCAAGAACGACGAAGTAAGTGAACAGCACGGTTTGAAGGTGCTCGTAGATAAACTGAGCCTGCGCACTCTCAACGGCGTGGAATTGAGCTACGCCGAAGAAGGCGGCTTCAGTCTAGGTAAGCCGGCGGAAGCGGATTCAGATTCTGCTGACGCTTGAATGACGACTTTACGTGATCTAGTCAGCTTGGCCGAACGACGTCTCGGACCTCAGTTTCCCAGGTGGGGATAGTTTGGAAATCACCAACTCAATTGTCATTCCTGCGTACAACGAAGAGACGCGGCTGGGCGCCACTCTCGCAAGGACCCTCGGCTACTTTGCCGACCGCCAAGAATTCCCGGTGGAATTGCTGGTCGTTGACGATGGCTCAACTGACGATACGGTTGGTTTAATCGAGACTTGGCAGGAGCGATCCCAATACGTTCGCCTCCTGAAGCATGACAAGAATATGGGCAAGGGCTGGGCGGTGCGCACCGGCATGCTTGCTGCCGCTGGGGAGTACGTGCTCTTCATGGACGCCGATGGTTCAACAGACATTGCCGAGATTGAGAAGCTCGTTGCGGCCTTGGACGATGGCGCAGACATTGCCATTGGGTCACGCGACATTGTCGGCTCCGACATTCAAAAGCACCAACCCATGGCACGAGAGGCGGTAGGGAAGCTCTTCAACCGCGTGGTACAGTTCCTCGCCGTGCCCGGAATCGGCGACACGCAATGCGGATTCAAGCTCTTTCGCAAGTCCGTTGTCGCACCGCTCTTCAACCGGCAGACCGTGCGCGGTTGGGCGTTCGATGTGGAGATCTTGTTCCTCGCGCAGAAGCTGCAATTCAAGATAGCGGAAGTCCCTGTGCAGTGGGCAGACTTCCCCGGATCAAAGGTGAGGCCGCTGCGTGACGCGCTTCAGACCGTGTGGGAAGTGGCAAGGCTTCGCTTAGTCCATCGCTCTTTGGCGCATGGCTCAGCGTCCTATTCATCCGATTACCGAAGCGATTCGAAGAAGCTGTAACTGCATACTGCCAATTCTGATAACAAAAAAAGTACCTGCATGCAGCAATGCCTTTGATGTCACGAATAGGGCAACTCTGATGAATGCTGCTGTAGCTTCCGTAGGCACGCGCCGCTACGGTAATTAACGAAACGGGACACATTCCTCCGACTGAACCGGTAAAATGCGTTGTCAAGACATTAAGGAACTCAGGTTTTCAAGACGGGGCCAAAGTGGAAACAAGCTATTCAGTCGTCATTCCCGCCTATAACGAAGCAGGGCGCATTGGACCTACCCTAGAGCGAACCCTTGCCTATTTCGCGGAACGTCAGCACAACCAGGTGGAAGTGCTGGTTGTCGACGACGGTTCAACTGATAGCACGGCCAATCTGATCGAGGCTTGGCAAGAGCAATCCAAGAGCATTCGCCTCCTAAGCCATGACGAAAATGCGGGTAAGGGCTGGGCCGTGCGGACCGGGATGCTCGCGGCTAGCGGTGAGCATGTCCTCTTTATGGATGCGGATGGCTCTACCGACATCGCTGAAATCGAAGAGTTATCCCAAGCGCTCCGTGCCGGGGCGGATATTGCGATTGGTTCGCGCGACGTAGCGGGCTCCGAAATCCAGCAGCACCAACCAATCGTGCGCGAGACCATGGGAAAGGCCTTTAGCTTCTTTGCGCGAGTTTGGGCTGTACCCGGGATTGCAGATGTGACGTGTGGGTTCAAGCTCTTTCGCAGAGCCGTGGTCGAGCCGCTCTTCCGTCGTCAGACGATACGCGGCTGGACGTTCGACGTGGAAATCCTCTATCTGGCATCACGGATGGGCTACAAGATCGCCGAGATTCCGGTGGATTGGACAGACGAGCCGAACTCTCGCGTAAACTTGGCGGGCGTGGTGCTCCCTACCGTCAGAGACCTGCTGCGGATTCGCCTTGCCCATCGTTCTGTCGCCCGCCGTGCAACACCACACAGCACCGAGTAAACGAGGGCGCCGAAAGGCCGGGTTTACCGATTTCTCTGGCTCGCTGCCGGCGGCGTCGCAATAAGCCACGTTCATTGGCATCGTCCTTTTCAGGTCACGTGGGCTACTGAGTTGCATAATCCCATGGGATTTCCTTCTACATGATCCCGATGCGAATGAAATTGTAGCGTGCGCCTGCTTGCGCAGAGTCTTGCCGCAAGGTAATGTGCCCTTGAGTGTGCGCGAGTAGTAAAGGAAGACCACCACTATGGGAAAACTCGATCACGACGCTCCCCGCTTGTCTGGAACAGCGGCGCTTTCGCTTGAAGGCGACGTTGCCGCACAGATGATTGCGGGCATCCATCGCTATCTGGACTTTGAAATCGACGCTGCCGATGAGGCCGCAGCGAACGCCCTGCGGTCAACGGCTGCAGACTTGGCATCCGCCCAGGCTCAAGCTGCCGCGAAGCGAAAGGAATTTGCCCATAACATCGGTGTCGTGGACGAACGCAAACCGGTGCCGGCGCTGGAATTCGTAAGTTCCACGCTCGACCCTTTCCGCGTTGCCGCCTCCCAAGCCTATGACGTTCACGCGATTCGTTGGCCGGTGCTGGACGGCGTCACAGGCGAGGGCCTGCTCCTGCGGCCCAAGCAGACTCCGAGTGCGCACGTGATTGCGCTGCCGGATGCTGACTGCTCGCCGGAGATGTTAGCCGGTATCGCGCCCGGCCTAGAACCTGAGCAGCAGTTTGCGCGGCGCTTGGTGGAACGAGGCTGCCAAGTGGCGGTGCCAGTGCTCATCGACCGTGCGCACACTTTTTCAGGGAATCCGGCAATCCGCATGACCGACCAACCCCATCGCGAGTTCATCTATCGCATGGCCTACGAGATGGGACGGCACATAATTGGCTACGAAGTGCAAAAGGTCTTGGCGCTGGTAGACTTCTTCGCTGCCCAGGCGGGTCCGGCAGACGTGCCTGTAGGCGTGTTTGGTTACGGCGAGGGCGGCCTTTTGGCGCTCTACAGCGGTGCACTCGACGAGCGCATAGCCGGCGTCGGTGTAAGCGGATACTTTCGCAACCGGCGTCAACTGTGGCAGGAGCCGCTCTATCGCAATGTCTGGCGGGTCTTACGCGGTTTCAGCGATGCCGAATTGGCTGCATTGATTGCTCCCCGTCCGTTGATTATAGAGGCAGCACCCGCGCCCACAGTGCCCGGCGCGCCGCCGATACGACAGCAAGAACACGCGCGCGGACAGACGACCGCCCCGGGCAAGATCGAACCCGCGCCCCCGGCCGAAGTTGAGGCCGAAGTTGGCCGGGCGCAGCCGGCTTACACGGCGCACAACGCCGCTGACCGGCTTGTACTCGTGAAGCCCGCCGCTGCGGACGTAGGCCCCGGCTCGGATGAAGCTCTGACCGCACTGGTCGAAGGCCTGGGAGTGCAGCCGCGCGCGGCGCCGGCGGCTGCCGCTTTGCGCGACGCCCGCACCGGTTTCGACCCCGCTGCACGCATGCAGCGACAGTTCGACCAGATTGTGGGACATGTCCAGCAACAGTTGGAGGTGGCGTGGCGCACACGTGAAGCCTTCTGGTCGGAGGCGGATACATCCTCCCTAGAGACCTGGGAAGAGTCCGCTGCCGTTTATAGAAAACGCTTTTGGGAAGGCCTGATCGGCCGCTGTCCCGATCCCAGCCTGCCCTTCAACGCGAAGAGCCGTCCTTACGGCGAGAGCGAGGCCTGGACGGGCTATGAAGTGACCCTAGACGTGCTTCCCGATATCTTTGCCCACGGCATTTTGCTGGTGCCCAGGGACATTGCGCCCGGTGAGCAGCGGCCGGTAGTGGTCTGCCAGCACGGACTCGAAGGTCGGCCGGAGGATGTGATTGCGGAAGGGGAAGGCCCGTACAATGCGTTTGCCGCCCGGCTGGCCGAGCGCGGCTACGTGACATACGCGCCGCAGAATCCCTACATTGGCTTCCACGAGTTTCGCACCCTCCAGCGCAAGGCCAATCCGTTGGGCTGGACGCTCTTCACGTTTGCCATCGCGCAGCACGAGCAGATGCTCCGCTGGTTTGCCACGCTGCCGTTTGTAGACCCCGACCGCATTGGCTTTTACGGCCTCTCGTACGGTGGCAAGGCGGCCATGCGCATCCCGACTGTCTTGACCCAATACGCACTCTCGATTTGCGCAGGCGACTTCAACGAATGGGCGCGAAAATGCGCGAGCACCGACTATTTCTCAGGCTACATGTTCAATCACGAGTGGGAAATGCAGGAATTCAACCTGGGGCAGACTTTCAACTACGCCGAGATGGCCTACCTGATGGCGCCGCGCGCCTTCATGGTCGAGCGCGGCCACCGCGACGCTGTGGCCTCGGACGAGTGGTGCGCCTACGAATACGCGCGGGTGCAACGCCGTTACGCGGACCTGAAAATTCCCGACCGCGCCGAAATCTACTACTTCGACGGCGGCCACATGATCGAAGGTACCGGCACGTTCCCGTTCCTAGACCGGCACCTGAATTGGACGCCCGGGGATAGCTAGCGACAGAGCAGGGAAGCCCCTTCCCGTTTGTGCCAAGCCACTCGAAGTGTGATCAAGAGGGAGAGAGTTTGCGAAATTCACTCATGCCCTCAATCACCCTTCGACCCTTCGGCAGGCTCAGGACAGTCAAGCTCAGGGCGAGCGGAACCAAGCCAACCAAAGAGAACAAACGCGGCACCGTGCGTGCAGAGCCTGTCGCAGCACAATTGCTTGCAGGCGACCGCACTACGACTTGCTCAAGACAGGCAGGTTCAGGGCCAATGGAAGACCTATTGCTGCTCCGGTTGAGGCAATGGCTCAGGCTTGACCCGGACCGTGTACTCGTTGCGGTAGGTGACGAGGCCGGGGTGCCCGCCGGGGATGCGGCGCACGTAGCGACGCTTGGTGACGTCGACTTCGGCACTCGTGGCTTCACGCAGTTTGCTGTAGTAGGCGGCAATCTGCGCTGCTTGATGGATAATTGCCTCGGGCACGTCACGGCCGCCGGAGCGCAGCACGGTGTGCGCGCCGGGCACGTTGCGCGCGTGCAGCCAGACGTCATCCGCGTCCGCGAGGCGTAGTGCAGCGTCGTTTTGCGCGCCGCTGCGGCCCACGAGCACCTGAATTTCGTCGAGCCAGATTGAGACCGGGCGCGCTCCTACTTCTACATCTTTACCCCGCCTGCCCCTGCGTCCCTTGTCCCTACGGGGCCGACCGCCGCCGACAATGCCCTGCTCCCGCAATTCATCGCGCAGCGCGCGCACGTCGGCTGGGGACTCCGCCGCTTCCAGCAAGGCCTCCGCTTGTTCGCAATAGGCGTACTCGTTCTCAACCTTGCGCAGCAGTCCCGGCACTTCTTCTTGCGCCCGCTTCTTGCGCTTGTACGCGGTAAAGTATGTATCGGCATTTTCGGGAACCGAGGTTTCCGGGTCTATACGAATCTTTTCGCCGTCCACCTCGATTTCTTTGCTTCCCGGCGCGACACCGTACCCATAGGCCAGGACCAAATCGCCTTTGCGCCGCCATTCCTCCGCGTCGACGGCGTCACGCTCTTGGCGCTTCAGGGCGCGGCGGCGTTGTTGAAGTTGGTCCATACGCTCCTGCAGCGCTTGGAGCAGCGGCTTCTGTCCCAGGTCGCGCGTCCGGCGCTGCGGCGCTCTGCCCTGTTCGCGGTAGAAGCGCTCGATGGCGGCGCTCATAGAGTCCGCCTGTTCGCAGCCGGGAAACATGGTGAGCGCGTAGGGCGCATAGGCAGTGAGGGCGTCGTCCGCGCCGGGCGCGAGACTGGGCGTGAGTTCGCCGCGCTCAACTTGTGTAAACACCTGTCGCGCCGCCTCCAGTACGTCGTGCCACCCTACGTCTGCCGCGGAAGCCTCAGCCGCGGCTGCGGCGCGAAAGACAGCCTCACGGGCGAGGAGGGGTCCGCAGCCGGTAGTCTGCCCCATCAACACGCGCCAGGCAGGTTGCGTAGGCGCGGCTTCAGCAGCGGCCTCCAAGTGCGCCGCCTGCGCGGTGAAAGGATCGGGACGTTCAAGAGGCGGCGGCGGCAAGTACGGCAACTTCGGCAGCACCTGGCGATAGCGATTGATAGATGCGTCCACGCGCTTCATGCTATCGAGAATGACGCCATCGGCGTTCACCAGCACGAGATTGCTCGTGCGCCCCATGATCTCGGCGACGAGCGTGGTTTCCGCGATGTCGTCATCCACGCGGGCGTGGACGGTAAATTGCAAGACCCGCTCCCACGGCGGCTGGTCTACCGCGATGAGGCGGCCGTTGCGCACGTACTTGCGCAGCAGGAGAAGCAGCGGGGTCACGTTGTCGTCAGCGCGCGCCGGCCGCTCGCGAGTCAGGTAGAGATGCGGCGCTTGCGGCGCGGCATTGATGATGAGCCACCACGTCTCGCTGCGCGCATAGATCTCAAAGGCTACGGCGAGTTGGCCCGAATGCAGCACGCGCTGGATGCGGCCGCCAATGACTTTCTCGGTGATTTCCCGGCGGAGCGCGGTGAGAGTGGCTACGTCGATGGTCAAGTGGTGAGTCTTTCTATGGTCTTCCAGGAGAGCCTCCACCCATACATATCTATTCTACTGCCATTTTCGGTAGCGTAGGTCTGCAACCTGCGCAGGAGTGGCGCTGCGGTTGTGCGCCGGTCGCACCATGTTCGTTAGGGATACAGGACAGGGATCCACCCTCACCCTGGCCCTCTCCCTCTCCCTGGGGAGACCTTTGCGAAACCCCTTTCCCTTCTGCTGGGTGAATGTCGGGCTGGTGGGTGAATAACAGCTTCATGACTAGCGATCCCTAGCCGCCCACGCCCGCTCTGAATTCCGGCCCTGTATCAGGTACGGGGCCGTCTTTTCGCCGGAACGACGGGGTCATTAAAATATCTCCTCGAGAAGAGAGGAAGAGAAACGCAGTAGCGCGGGGGCTTGTCCACCGCTTTCTAGAGCTAAGCATTTGCGCTAAGTCAGGTTGGCGCCAATCTCCAGGAAATCAAGGTGGCGAACGCGCGGAGAGTCCCAGCAGCGATCGGCAGTAGGCGACTACGCATGCGCAACACTCATCTCTGTGTGGAGCGCAGCCGTGTATCTACTTGCTCGCGGGTCGGAATCCCGCTCGCGCCGGCGTGCTCGATGCTGCAGGCCGCGGCGGCGTTGGCGTAGCGGCAGGCTGCTGCCGGATCGCGATTCTCCGCGTAGTGGAGCAAGAACGCGGCGGCAAAGACATCACCGGCACCCGTCATGTCAACCGGTCGGGACGCAAAGGCAGGATGTTGCGTAACGCGGCCGTGCGCAAAGAGCGTTGCGCCGGCACCGCCCCGTGTCATCACCGCCAAGGGAACCAAGGCCGCGTAGCTCTCGGCAAGCGCGGCGCTGCCCTGCACGTCTTCTTCTGAAAAAAAGAGCACGTCATAGGCCGCAAACTCCTGCGGGGCACGGCGCCAGCGGCGCGCATAGATGCTCCCCCGGCGGTGACTGCGCAAGCGCCCCTGGATGGCCATGCCAACCAAAGTGTCTTGAGCAAAGAAACCGCTGAATTGCGTAGAGACCTCGCTCAACAGCGGGCCCACTAGCACAATTGGCGCGCTGCCCCAGGATTGCGGTACGTGGCGCGGTTCGAGCCGCGCTGCCTGGGCATGCAAACGCTGCCGGCGGCCCGCAGCAGTATAGACGTTCTCAAACGTCGTGGTGGTCGGTGAGCGGAGCGCGTGCAAGAGGACGTCACTGCCGAGAAATTCTTGGTAGCGGGACTCGTCTGCTGCTGCCAAGGAAGTGAGCACCGCTGCAGACACTCCCCATGCCCGCGCAAGCAGCGCCGCGTAGGTGACCGTGCCGCCCCAGCGCCAGCCATCAGGGGTCAGGTCTCGCGCCGCATGGCCGATTGCGAGAAAATCCGGCGTCGCAGAGGCGCACGCGCGCACGTTATTCAACGTCCTGCCAGGCAATGTGCTGAGCTTGCACCGCCGCACGTGTTGTGCGGAGGGCAGCGGTAGTGGCCGCTGCGCGCAAGTCGGCAGCGCCGAGCGCGGAAAGCGCGGCGTTCAGCATTGCTGCGTCAATATCGTGGTCGGCTTGACCGGCGGCCGATGGGAAGGCATTTCCGGCTTCACTGTGTGTGGCAAAGTAGCCCTGACTATCGGCGCCGTCGGACAATTGTCCTGCGGCGTCTCCGCGCAATGCGTGCATCTTCCCGCCGTGAACCCAGGCTGTGCCTTCGGTGCCGATCACCGTGATTTCGTGAAACGGCGCACCGCCGTCCGGCGCCAGCCAATTGCACGCGACTATGCCCTCGCCCCCGCCCGCGAGCGCGCAGCGCACCAAGCCCGCGTCTTCGAAGTCCGGCTGCTCGGTGAGACCGTGGCACTGGGTCGCGGCGTAGGCGACGGTCACTTCTCCACCCAGCCAGCGCAACACGTCGATGTCGTGGACTGCCAGAGTCGTCAGCACGCCGCCGTGCGTCTTGGTGGCGTAGAACGCCTGGGTGCGGGGGGTTGCCGCGACCTTCTGCGAGTTTATGATCACCACCTGGCTGATGGCGCCAAGCTCTCCCTGTGCAACCACGTCCCGCAGTTGCACGTAGGCCGGCGTGAAGCGCTGCGGCAGCAGCATGACCAGCGCGGCGTCGGTGGCCTCCTGTGCTTCTTCCACGGCAGCAAGTTGCTCCAACGTAATCGCGAGCGGGGCATGGGCGATGACGTGCTTGCCCGCGTGCAAGGCTTCCTGGACTGCGGCCGCCTTGTCGCCGTTGGCCGTGGCAACGAGGACGGAGTCTACGTCGGTCTTATCCAAGAGCGGCGCCAGGCGCGGAAAGACGGGTACGCGATAGCGGCCTGCCGCAGCCATGCGCAGGCGTCCGCTGCGTTCGGCAATTGCCTTCAGGTCGGCTTCTTCATGATGGCGTAGCCGGTCGAGCACGCGGTAGATTTCATCGTGCTCCAAGCCGACGGCGGCAATGCGGAGCGGGGTCTTCAAAGGGGATGCTTCTTTGTCGAGGGTTCAGGACAGTTGTCGCAAGCACCTACTGCTACGCAGACATCCGCTAACTCGCATCCGTACCTGCGGCGCTGCCGTCTTCAGCCGCAGGGCTGCAGTCTTCGACGAGATCGCCGTTGCCCTTGCCATTGGTGTGCGCCTGGGACAGCTTCGTTTCCTGGGCGTTCGGCACTTCCGCGTTTATGGGATAGCGGTAGACGTTGCCTTCGTAGTTCTTCAGCACGATTTCATTTTCGGTGATTTCTTGGATGAAATCGGGCGTCACCGGAATCTTGCCGCCGCCCTGGGGCGCGTCGATCACGTAGTGCGGCACAGCCATGCCGCTGGTGTGGCCCTGGATGGCCTTGATAATCTCCAGGCCTTTCTCAACGGCGGTGCGGAAGTGGCTGGTACCGGTCACCAGGTCGGCCTGGTAAAGATAGTAGGGTTTGACGCGAATTTTCAGCAGTTCTTGGACCAAGGTTTTCATGGTCTCAGGATCGTCGTTTACGCCGCGCAGCAGCACACTCTGATTGCCCACGGGAACCCCGTGATCGTTCATGAGTTCGCACGCGCGTGAAGACTCAGGCGTAACTTCACGCGGGTGGTTGAAGTGGGTGTTCAGGTAGACCGGGTGATAGCGCTGAATGATCTTGCAGAGGTTTTCCGTCACGCGTTGGGGCAAGGTGACGGGCATGCGAGAGTCCAGGCGGATGATTTCCATGTGCGGAATCGCACGCAGATTCTTGAGAATGTAGTCGATCTGGTGGTCGAGCAGCATAAAGGGGTCGCCGCCGGAAATGATGACATCGCGGACTTCCGGGTTCTCAGCGATATATTGGATCTGCCGGTCCCAGTCAGCTTTGGTGACGGCATTGCGGCTGCCCACTTCGCGGCGGCGCGTGCAGAAGCGGCAATACATGGCGCACTGCAACTGCACGACCATGAGCACCCGGTCGGGGTACCGGTGCGTCAGGTAAGGCACCGGCGAGTCCATATCCTCGGCCAGCGGGTCCATCGTCGTGAATGAATCGCTGTGGTCGAGTTCCATCTCATCGGGAATGGCCTGACGCCAGATGGGATCATTGACCTCATCAATCAAGCCAAGGTAGTAGGGGTTAATCCGCACCGGGAAGTTTTTGTGCAAGCTGGCGGCAGTCTCGTCGTCCAAACCAAGCCGCTCGCCAAGTTCGGCAATGAGCTTCTCAGGCCGGTTGATGCCAGCCGCAAGGAGTTCCTGCCACTCTTCTTTGTCTCGTTTCACTTGAGATTGTGAGATTGCCATGCCGGTTCCCTATTCTCCATTTGCCCTAGGGCTAGCGCTTTAAAGGTCGAGACTTACGCCGCTCTCGCTTATGGCGGCCGGCACCATCACGGCGTCGACCATGCCGTGGATGAGTTTCTTGTCCGCCGGCACGACGGTGACGAGAATGCCGGCGAGGGTAGTCTCGTCATTCGCAACGAAGTAATACGGACTCAACCGCACGCGGCCGTTCATCTTGCGCACAGAGTCCTGCGCAAAGTCGTAGTACCGGGTGCCGTAGCGGTTGCCGTGGTGGAATTTCTGTAGGACGTGGGGTGTCGTTTCGAAAGCGTCAAGCGCCGTCTGCACGGCTTCATCCCACTCCGCTTCTGGATGGTCGTGGCCGATGGTGACGCCCCGGCTGCCCCAGGCAGCGGCAGAGTAGCCGGAAGGCTTGATGACCAAGCGCCGCTCTGCCTGCCCCAACCCCAAGAGTTGCTTCCAGTCCGATACGGGTTTCTTCGCGACTTCCAGACCCGGGATAACCGCGTGGGGCGGCAACGGCCGCGGGTCCAGTATCCAGGTCTGTGGAATCACGCGTTGCAGGGCGGCAACGGTCTCTTTCCCCATCTCCTGCATCCAGAATTCAGCCAACACCGGATGATGGAAGAGCCCGAAGAGCAACTTCTCCTCAAGATATGCTTTGAGCGGCGGCGTCATTACGACCAGTTGCTTGCGCACGGCGTAGAGCAACAGATCGTAGTTAGGAATATTCTTCAGATCGAAGAGCTCTAAGAATCGATAAAGCGTGTCAATCAGACGGTCGTCCAGGTAAAGCCCATCGTCGCGCATGACAATGTCTTCCGGCCTGGTGCAGGCGCTGCTCATGCCCAGCTCCCGCAATTGATCGGAAAGCCATTGCATCTCCGGGCGGTAGTCGGCGGACTCGTCTGAAACCGCAATCGCAAGCTGGGGGTCGTTGTTCCCAGCGTAGCTGCGAATCGTGGCGGCAAAGCCTTCAGCCATGCCGTTGCTGCCGCCCACCATGGTGAAACCCAGGCTGCTGTAGTGCTGCTGCATGCTGCCGGTGAGGCCGATACCGCCGGGTACGGAATCTAATTCAGCGGCCTTTACGCCGTCGGCCGTCAGGAGGAGATCGGGACGGATCACGCCGGGCAGGTCGCGCCGGAAGCGGTTCATGCGCCCGTAATCGACTACGGTCTCGCTCTTGCCCCGATCGAGATACTCGTGAAAGAACGAGGGAATTGTGCCGCGCACGCTGCGCCGGTAAAGGCGGTTTGCAGCGCTATAGAACGCTAGCAGACGGTCTCCCAATTGCTGCAAACGCGCGTAGCTCTCGGGAGTGATAAGGAACGGCTCGGGCGCAATGCGCCATGAGGCGCGGGAGCCCTCTACAAGGGGCCGGCTCGCCTCGCCAAACAACCCGCTCGCGGGAACGCGGTCATTGAGCGCCAGACTGCGCGCACGCGCGTCGGATTCCGTAAGGGTAGTTACGGCGGCGGACCCTCCAGAACCTTCACTCGTCTGGTTCTTTCGACTCTCTGTCTGGGCTGTCGTACATGACCCGTCTTCCGTCATTGAAACTCTCTCGGATTCTTGGATTGCGCCATTACTTCAGTATTTATAGGATAACACGCACCCTGACAGGTGCCAACATGATGAAGCGGCACTCCGGCGCGCATGTCTTGCTTCCGACGAGCCGCGAAAGACCGTGATGCCGTTTAGTTGAAAACAAGAGCTAGGACCCTGACGGTGCATCCGGGTCTGACGCATCACGTACGCGTTCTTCGTGGAGCGCCTTGACCTCGCGCCGCAGCTCACCCAGTTGTCTTGTGATGTAGAAGAAATAGCCGAAGATCACCACCCAGAGAATGGCAAACGCGGCGAAGAGGTAGTCAAGGTTTTGTAGCGTGTCCATAGAGTTGCTCCTGTTCCTTATTGTCTCGGGGACAAACGTAGCGCGAGGAGGCTTTCCCGCAACTCGTCGATTTGCAGGCGCTGACGCACCAAGAAGACTGCCAAAAGTGTAAAGACCACAATGCAAAAGAGCACCGTGTACCACATGCTCATTGGCAACTCCGGACCCTCTAGTCTGGCTACGATTGGATCGGGATGCAGCGTGCGCCACCAGCGTACGGACATGTGCACGATGGGCACGTCGATGAAGCCGATGATGCCTACGATTGCAGCGTAGCGCCGCCCGCGCTCGGGATCGTCCACAAAGCCGCGCAGCATGATGTACACCACGTAGATGAGCCAGAGGAGGAGCGTGGTGGTAAGCCGGGGATCCCACGTCCAGTACGTGCCCCAGGTTGGCTTGCCCCAAATCGCGCCGCTGATGAGTGTGATGGTCGTGAACACCACGCCGATTTCCGCCCAAGCGCGCGCGAAACGATCTGTAGCCGCACTTGGCCGTCGCAGATAGAGGATGCTCGCTACGAAGACAAGGAAGAAACTCAAGTATGCGTTCCAAATCGAGGCAAGGTGGATGTAGAAGACCTTCTGCACGGCGCCCTGCACAAGCTCTACGGGCGTGTAGACAAAGACCAACCAGAGTGCCGCCACCATGCCGACCAACGTGGCAACGCCAAGAATGTCATCTACCCATCGCCGCTCACCTTTTTCAATTCTTTTCACCGCCGTTCTATTCCTTTCCTGCAAGGACATGGCATCGCATTGTAACTGTAGCCAGCGCCATCCGCGCCAACTTGTGCGCTCGCGGGAACGTCATCACCGGCTGCATTAAAGTATAGCGTTCGGAAGACTAAACGGCTCTTAGCCCATGACGCAGGTTCTTTCTTCTGAAGGACGCACAAGTGAATACGCAGTTCCGTTTGGCTAACTTCAAATATATGGGGGCTCTGAGTGCGAAGCACGAACGGTTCCTTGCCAATCGAGGGAATAAGCTCATCCTTCGACTGCGAATGCAAAGAGCAAGTAGGAGACGGTGAAGAAAATCACGTCGAAGGCAATGAGCAGGCCCAGCCAGGGCGGTCCGCCTTCCGCGCCATTGATTGCATTGCTGGTGGCCTGTACGGCGCCGATGAGTATGGGTACGGTCGTGGGCAAGAGCAAGAGCGGCAGCAACGCTTCGCGCGCGCGGCTGTGCGCCGCCATGGCAGAGAACGTTGTGCCCAGAATGGCAAAGCCCAGCGTGCCACACACAGTTATGAGAATCACTGACGGCCGGAGCACCGGCAGATTGAACAGCAACGCGAACATGGGCAGGGCAACCGCTTCCATGATTAAGAGGAAGATGAGATTGGCGAGCAGCTTCGCAACAAAGAGCGTGCCCCGGTCGATAGGCGCGAGCAGTAGTCCGGCAAGCGTGCCGCGGTCATGCTCCCGCACGAATGTCCGCCCCATACCCAGAATGGCGGCAAAGGCGATTGTGAGCCACAGCAACCCCGGCCCCACTTCCTGTACCGTCGGCCCCCGCAAATCCAAGGCAAGGTTGAAGATAATTAGCGAGAGCACCGCAAACGTCAGCATCACGTTCAGCAGGTCCCGCGCGCGCATCTCCACCATGAGGTCTTTATGAACCACCGCCAATACCTGTCGTACGGCAAGGTTCACAGCGCTGCTCCTGCCAGGCGGCGATAGGCGTCAAGCAATGCCGTGCGATCGAGGGAAGCGCTATCGGCTTGGTACGCGAGCCTCCCTTGCGCAAGCACCGCAACCCGGTGACAGAGGTCGAGCGCACGCTCCAGATTGTGCGTGGTGAGGATAACGGCTCGCGGTGGAATCTTGCTGCCGGTTACAAGAGAAGCAAGCAGATCGAGGTGTTCCTGATCCAAGCCCGTGTCCGGTTCGTCGAGCAGAAGCACGGCGGGATCGTGTACTAGTGCCCGCGCAAGCGCCACGCGCTGTTGCATACCGCGGGAAAGGCTGCCTACCTGATCGTGGCGGCGCGCGTATATGTCCACGAGGTCTAGCAGCATGTCCGCGCGCACGGCAAGATCGGAAGTGCCAAAGAGACGACCGTAGAAGATGAGGTTCTCTCGGGCCGATAGCTCTTCGTAAAGGTAGGTGCGATGCGCGACGACACCGATGTGCCGGCGCACGTCGTTCGGAGCATCTGTACTATCGTAGCCCATGATGCGCAGCGAGCCCGCCGACGGTCGCATGGCTGTGCTCAGGACGGAAATCAACGTTGTCTTACCAGAGCCGTTGGGGCCGAGGACGGCCAAACGCTCATTCTCGCCCAGAGAGAGCTCTACTTGATCCAGCGCAACTTGCGGGCCGTAGTTCTTGGCCAGCCCCAGTGCCTCCACGGCAAGACTTGCAACACTGTCAGAATCACCCATCGTCTGCCTCGCTGCCCGGCTCGCCATAGAGTTCAAGCAAGCGTTGCTTCTTGTCCGCGCGCAATTGCCTGTACTCGTCTTCAGCCAAGCCGCCCGCGGCAAAGTCATCATCGAGTTGGGCTATTTCTAGGAGCAGGGCTTCTTGCGCGTCCGGCGCGGCGACAGCGACCGCGGAGGTCCGCGCAACTCTTCGCCGCAGTCCGCCGCGCATGCGATAGACGGCATAGAGGACGGGCAAGACCAGAATAAGGCCCAGTAGGATGAAGAAAGTCGCTTGAGCAGCGCGGACACGAGCGAAGAGGCGCTCGAACCGGACTTGCAGGGATGGCGCAGGCAAGCCTGCGACTTGCACGCTCACGTCCGCGCGCGCTGTCAGAGAGTTTGCGGCGCCCACCAAGTAGCGGCGGTCGCCGATTGGCGTGGCATGCACTTCAAGTTGACTTGAATTGAATTGCAGCGCATGTTCTTCGAGCGCAAGAATAGCGAAATGGTCGGTGGGATAGACGGTGCGCTTGTTCAGTTCCAGCGTACTGCCGGAGTAAGGGATTTGATAGCCGAAGGCTACTTCGCGTTCGCCCGGCAGCAGCGGCATGAAGACGCCGAAGCCGCGATCGATCTGCACCACATTCTGCGCATTGAGGCCGCTGAGCATCGTGAGGTCCTCTGCGTCGGCAGGAAGTGCGAAACGGAGCACGTTCATCGGCGCGCCGCCGCCGGCAACGCCGGTTGCGAGGTAGGTGCGATCGCTGTCATTCGCGAGTCTCACAACCTCGATTACGCCGAGCATGCCGCTTCCTTCTTCCCCCGGGGCGACAAATAGCACATCGGTGACCACTCGCACCACGCTCGCATCCTGGCTAGCTTCAAACACGGTGAGCGGCGGCGCCTGGATTTCCGTACTCTCCGCGAATTGCAGCTCTGGGGAGTTGTAGGGCACTTGCCCGTAGGCAGCCACAACCACGAATGTCAGCGAGGGCTCTGTGGAAATCTCAGTAAAGCGGTACACGCCCGCAGCGTCGGTGACCTGCGTGCGTTGTTCCACAATCTCGCCGTTGCGCAGGTAGTAGAGGGTTACTGCTACGTCCGCAGGCGCGCTGCCGTCCTCGGTGCCGTTGATGACCGTACCGGTGATGACGCCATTCTCCGCCGCCGCGATTGTGGTAGAGAGCAAGAGGAACAGTAATATGCCGAGCAAGAGGCACGCTGCCCCGCGAATGAGAGGCAAGGCGTGTGAAAGTGACGAACGGCTATTGGTTCTTGCCTCACCAGCAGGGCCGGCAAAGATGGACTCCCGCGCAAGCGGGAATGACGGACTACGTGCGCCCGCGGATGCCGGCTTGTGTGGGAATGACGAACTACCTGCCTCAGCAGTTTCTCGCATTTGGGGAAACGAAGGATTTGTTGCGTCGAGAGATTGCCCCCAATGTGAGGATGATGAATCGAACGCCATGTCAGGCTCTCGTTTGCCCGGGAATGGCGGGAATAGTGTGTTGAGAGGTGGTCGCCTTGGCTGGAGAGACGCATCGTCGACGATACTCGCTGAATTTCTCTGCGCGGCTCGCGCCATCACTCGTCTCTCCAAGCGATGCCGCCGTCGGTGCTGCGGTACACTGCGCCTGACTCCGTGACGGCCAGTACTGTCCGAGGCGTAGCTGGGTCTACTGTAACTGCGGTCAGCGGCTTGCGCAACGGGAGGTCTACCCACGTCTGCCCGGCCGACGTGGACATGTACAGGCCGGTATGGGACGCCGCGAATAGCATGCTGCCGTCCGCTGCGCCGGACAGCGCGCGCACCGGCCCGCGCAGCGCCATTGTGACGGCGCCGCTGGCGGCTGCCCACGTTTCACCCTCGTCGCTGCTCACTTGCACTCTGCCCGATTCCCGCGCAATGAAGACCAGCGGCGGCACGTCGCCAACCAGGATTGCCACAATCGTCTCGTCATCAGGCGTGGGCACCGGTTCCCACGTGGCGCCGCCATCCCGCGAGCGGTGTAGCCCGGTCTCGGCAAAACTCGCGTAGAGTTGGGTCGGCGCGAATGGGTCTACCGCCGCAGCGAGGATGTCCGTGCCCGGCAACGTGCCCTGCACTTCCTGCCAGGTCTGTCCGGCGTCTGAAGTAATGTGCACGCTATTTTCTGTGAAAAGGTATACGTAGCCGGCGCCTGCAGGCGACACTGCCATAGCGGCAGGCGCGACGTCCCGAGCGGTCTCCACCCACGTGCGTCCGCCGTCGCGGCTCTCCCGGAGGCCACTCGCGCTTGCCAGCAGCACGTGGTCGGGGCCGACGTAGGCAAAGCCCACGAGTTCCGACACGTCAATCTGAACGATGGGGGTTTGCTCGGTGAGGATACGGGCGGAGGACTGGTAGAGTTGGAAGATGGCGCCAAACGCAAGCAGCACGAGGGCGGCGGGCACACCAAGCCACAGCCAGCGCAGTTTTCGTGATCCCAGGGGTGACAGGGCTTGCTCATTAGGCTGCGAGCCGTCAGAGATGCCCTGCTGTCCCCGGCGCCGCGCGCGAATGCGCAGGATTTCTCGTTCAATCGCGTCGCTCATCGCGTTGGGATCGCCGCTGGCGGCGGCGCCGCTAAGCGCTTCTGATTCCCGCTGGCGGGACTCCAGGAGTGCAAGCACACGCTGCTTCTGTGCCTCGCGCAAACTCGCGTATTCGTCCGCGGTGAGGTCGCCTTGCTCGTGCTCCAGGTCTAATTCCTCGAGCTCTTGATAGAGCAACAGCGTGCGTTCCGCAAGGTCATCGCGGATGCTCTCTTCCCGGGCCGACGTGGAAAATCCGTTGCGCCGCACGAGCGGCCAGAGAATCCAAAGCAACGCAGCCGCACCGAACACGCTGCCAAACACGACAATGCTCATGTCCGCTTGCCCTGCTTGTAGCGCGCGTACTCATCCTCAAAGAGTTGCTCGAGTTCGCCGGACGCCGGCGTGTCGGAGTCTGTCGGCGTTGCTGCGACGGGCCTTGACACGGGGCGGGCCTGGCTCCAGTTCCAGAGCACGATGGCAACGACGACCGCGCCGAATATCACGACGCCGAAAGATGTAACCCAGAGCAAGAGACCGAAACCTTCCCGCCGGGGTTCCAACAACACGTCCTCGCCGTAGCGGTCCACAAAGTATTGGATGATGGCGTCCTCGCTCTCGCCTTGCGCCACCTTCTCGCGAATCACCTGGCGCATCTCGCCTGCAAGTTGCGATTGTGAGTAGGCGACCGGCACGTTCTGGCAGACCGGACACTTGAGCTGCTTGGCGATTTCCACAGTTTCTTCGTCGATGGTAGCGGCTGAGGTCGCGGCCAGTCCGGTGTGGAGGAGCAGCGCGGCCAGCAAGAGCGCGGCCAAGGCTGTCGTCGGGAATGAGTAAGCCTTGGCCAATGTCACAGCAAAGTTGATTGCTCCGCTCCCAACAGCGAATCGGTGTCCTACCGTTCGATTCTCTTGAGTGACAGGGTAATCCATTCGGTAGCCCCCCTAGGACGAGACCGTGTCCGGCGTCAAGCGGCGGGCACGTACGTTAGCGGCCGCTGGCGCCGTCGTCGGCGAAGTCACTGGAGACGGCCACCATGAGATGAGCCCTCCGAGCACGAGGAGCGCGCCGCCGAGCCAGAGGAACGCCACCAGCGGGTTCACGAAAATGTGAAAACTCGCCGTGCCGTCTTCGCCATAAGCCGCCATTACAATGTACACGTCGTCGAATTGCGGATAGACCGTCTTGATTACGACCTCACTGATCGGCTGATCTTCCCAGTTCTGGTAGACAACCTTTTGCGGCGCGACTTCAAACGACTGGTTGGCATTGCGCACCAGCAGGGACGCAATGGTTCGTTGCTTGCCCGGCTCGTTCCACGTGGTGAGGCCCTGGTACGCCACGGTGTATTGGCCGACCGCCACGCTCTGGCCGGGACGCATGCTCACGGATCGCTCCGCTTGAAAGAAGGAGGAACCAATGATGGCCAGGCCCATGATCGCGATCCCGACGTGGACGAGATACCCGCCGTAGCGGCGGCGATTGTAGCGAAAGACCGCGAGCAGTGCGGCGGGATACGGCGTCTGCTGCGCCCGCATGAGGGCAATGGCCGTGCGGTGGAACTCCCTGAGGGCCACAATGAGCGCAAAGGCACAGGCGGCGATGCTGAGGATCGTCCAGGGCGAGCGCGCGCCGAGCACGACAGCGGCAGTGGTAATCACAGCCGCGCCAATCAACGTGATACGGAGTCCGCGAAAGAGGGCCCGCGCCGCGCCGCGTCGCCACGGAACCAACATGCCAAAGCCCATGAGCGCGACCAAGGCAAGCAACAGCGGCCCGTTTACCTGCTGGTAGAAAGGAGGACCGACGTTGATTTGCCGTCCTTGGACGGCGTCCGAGAGCAGCGGAAAGATCACGCCGAGGAAAGTGACGCAAATGACCGCCACCAAGAGTAGGTTGTTGAAGAGAAAAGTTGCCTCGCGGGACAGCATGGAGTCGAAGTTATGCTCGTCGCGCAGTTGGGGCAAGCGCAGCATGAGCAGGGTGAGTGAGACGATCAGGCTAACGGCCAGGAACCCAAAGAAGTACGGCCCGATTTCGGATACGGCAAAGGAGTGAACGGAAGCCAGGATACCGCTCCGCACCACGAACGTCCCGAAAACAGCCAAGTTGAAGGCCACGATGATGAGGACCATGTTCCAAACTTTGAGCATGCCGCGCCGCTCTTGCACCAGCACCGAGTGCACGTAGGCAGTCATGGCGAACCAGGGCAAGATCGCGACATTCTCCACCGGGTCCCACCCCCAGTAACCGCCCCAGCCGAGGACGTGGTAGGCCCACCATGCGCCCAGCAGGTTGCCGAGCGAAAGAAAGAGCCAGGCCAGCAGCGCCCAATGGCGCGTAGCCTGGAGCCAGCGGTTATTCACCTGGCCCGTTATTAACGCGGCTATGCCGAAGGCAAACGGGATGGAAACGCTCATGTACCCGGCAAGCAGCATAGGCGGGTGTATCAGCATGCCGGGATCTTGCAGCAGCGGGTTGAGACCGCGCCCGTCGGGCGGCACGGGGAACACCGTCTCGAATGGCGACGAGATGAAGTTCAACACTACGAGAAAGAACGATTCGATGGTCAAGAGGACGGTAATGACATAGGGAATGAGCTGCCGGTCCGAGCGAAAATGAACCAGCACAACCACCGTTGAGAGCAACGCCAGCGTGAGTGACCAGTAGAGCAGGGAGCCCGCCTGACCGCCGTAGAAGCCGCTGAAGAGGTAGGGCCATGGCTGAGCTCGGGTCGTTTGGGCGACAACGTACTTCAGACTGAAGTCATGCGTTACGAAGGCGTACATGAGGGTGAGCGCGGCCAGCGCCACGAGGGCGGCAACGGCAATCACGGCGTTGCGCGCGCTCACAACCAACTCCGGCACCCGCAGCCGTGCTCCCAGCACAGACGCGACCGCGCCGTAGAGGGCTGCCAAGAAAGCGATGAAGAGCAAGGCCGTACCGATGTTTGCCGTCATCGTGTCTCGTTCTCACAGTGATGGCATTCAGCTAGCCGCGCGCTCCCAGCGAGGTCTTGGTGTCTCATGACATTCATCACGCCCTTACCGGCGGACTGCACAGAATACTGCTTTACATAATGCCACATTGGCATGCCACACCGCATTGGAAGATTGGCTGAGTAAAGACTCATCTTGGTCTATAGGAGGGCAACAAAGAATCGAGCATGCGCCCGTAACCGGAGTGTGCTGTTCGGAAGTCCTGCTGTGGCAAGCCCCGCTAGACTAGGCTTCATCCTCAACGTTTACCGCAGTGCCGTAGGCCAACAACTCCGATGCCCCTGACATCACCATCGAAGTAGCAAACCGGACACCGATCACCGCGTTTGCGCCCAGCCCTTCCGCCTCAGCCACCATGCGGTCCGTGGCCTGTTTGCGAGATTCTGTCATGAGCCGCGTATACTCGGCGATTTCTCCGCCGACAATATTCCGGAATGCCGCCATGATGTCCCGTCCCACGTGCCGAGAACGAATAGTGTTGCCTTGCACGAGGCCCTTTACGGCGGTCACGCGCTTACCCGGAATCTGTGTCGTCGTCGCAATAATCATTGTTCCCTATCTCCAAGCCCTCTTCTGCTGACGAGTCTGGTGCGCCCCCCCTGCCAAGAGTGACACTCAGCAAGCAATTGGCGTATTGCCGATGCCCGACAACTGCGGTGCGCTCAAAGTTGCATTATTTGGAAGCTCTTTCAAGCACTCTCGTTCACAAAGTTACCGCCCATCCCGTCTGCAAGGATGAGCGGTCAGGTTGCTACCCTCTTTCGTCCGGCGCAGCGGCCTGCGAATACACATTCACGCTGGCTCCTACCCGGGTTCCGTGTATTCACTGCCGGTTGGGACGGCTTCCTCGAACCGCGACGGGCACTTGGCCAAGAGGACTTCGGCGCTGTAAATGCCATCCTCCCCGAGCGTGCCTTCCACAACGACCTGCGTGTGGTCGCCAAAGATGTCGGGAACAACACCACTGTACATGACAGTGAGCCGGCCGCTTTCATCTTCAACCTGGAAGCGAATGTCCTGGGAGTCGGCGCTGCGCACGATGGTACCCGGCACCACGTTGCCCGAAACGCGTGTCTGCTGGGTCTGTGCGCGTTCGCCCATATCAGCCAATTCGCTCACCGTCAAATAGTACGCGGTCCCCGCTGGCAGCGCGGCCACGACCAAATAGGCCACCGCCAAGAGGATGACGATACCGCCCACGATGATCTTAACGTCGAACGCGCGACGGCTACTCCCGCCTGCGCGTGCTACCACAACGTCTTCTGCCATTGAACTCGTCTTCCGTCACTTTAGAGGGGACCCAGCGCGTTCTCCGCCAAGACCTTAAGGAGATCGGCCAGCAACAATACAATGACGCCGATTATGGCGATTTGAAGCACCGGCGAACGCAGCCGCTGGAATACGCTCCCGGCAGAGGATGGCTTCTTTTTCGCTGAGCCAATTGGCTTGCGGGCTCCCGACCGTCGCAGTCCGCCGGAAATGTATACCATCCACAGTACCAATAGTACCTTAACCACCAGGGCGGCTATGTAGTCCAGGCCCGGATTTACGGACGTCAAGCGGTCGTACGTCAGGATGGCGCCGGATATGAAGAACGTCCAAATGCATACCTGCACGATCTCATGAAACTGTCGCTCGACCCCCTGGCGAATTGTCCGCCAACCAGCAGCCTTCTCCTCCGTGTCTAGTGACGGTTGTATCGCCAAGACGTAGAAGAGCGTGCCGCCTATCCACACCACGGCTGCAGTCAGGTGCACCCAGCGCAGCGCGACACGGAGAAGGTCTATCGTGCTCACACTCGGCGCATTCCTCTATGCCGCGTTGCCCTCCAGGTTTTTCCTTGCTAGTGTAGCATGGTAAACCGGTAGAAAGTGTGCCTGGGACGACATTCTGGTAAAGCGTGAAGAGCCGCTAGAACAGTCGTGTCATTGACGGGCTCTGTGTCGGGCAAAATCAATGTCTCCGATCGGGCTCGCTTGACGCTCGCCAGGACAGTGGACGGGTCCGCAACGAGCGAGTTTTAGTAGCGAATTAATTTGGGAAGAGGTGGGCAGTGGCGAGCAACGCAGCGACGGCATTCTGTTCGCGCGTGGCGCGGGCGACAGGGTTTAATCCTGTGGGAACCGCGCCGACGCACCTTGCGCATCTGGTCATGGAGTGCGCGTTGCCGTGGGACCGCGAAGTGACTGAATCTGCCACGTTTCCGGCTGAAGTTCGCACCATACTAGAGCGGGCGTTAGCGGACGGCATCGAGCCGCGCGTCACCGGTCTCATGCCGGACGCCGAGTATGCCCGCGCGGGACTTACCCGGGTGTTCTACTTTGCGCACACGGACGAGCAGTCGCCGACCTACGGGAAGCAAGAATTCCTCGTGCCCGCGGCTTCCCTGCCGGCAGTAGTTGAGGCGCTGCTCTACACGCCAAACGATATGCAGCGTTTTGCGGAATACCGGCAGGCGACCGCTCATATACGCGAGCTACTGGTATGCAACCACGGCAGCCGGGACCGCTGCTGCGCCACCTTCGGTTTTGAGATTTATCGTGAACTGCGGGAGGATTACGTGCGCTCCCAGCCGGACACGTTGCGTGTCTGGCGTTGCAGCCACCTAGGCGGGCACCGCATGGCGCCGACGCTGCTAGACTTCCCTGAGGGCCGTTATTATGCCTATATTGCGCCAGATGATCTGCCCAATCTGATTGACCGTGCGGGTTCCTTCTCAGATTTGGAGCGGCAGTATCGCGGCTGGAGCAGGTTTTCACCGTTGGAGCAGGTAGCCGAACACGCGGTGCTGCTGGCCGAGGGCTGGCGGTGGACGACGTACCGGGTGCAGAGCGAGGTCATTGCCGGAGGTAGCGACGACGACGCGATAACTGTGCGCCTCTCATGCTCTTCAGATGGTTCAGCGGACGTAGGGTCATATGCAGTAACCGTTAGAGAAGCTCCGGAACAGATGCTCCGTTTCCCAAGCTCCTGCGGCAAGGAAGTCGAGCCGCAGCCGCAGTACGCGGTGGAGCGAATAGAAAAGCTACCGTAGTTCCCGAACCCGCTGGATGATGACGTCCCGCAGAGAAGCCCCCACCGGCGTCGGATAGGTGATGAGCACGCGGTAGTTGCCTTGCCGGTCGATGAGGAATACCACATCTTGATGCGCTACTTCGCCCGGCTTGCTGGGTTTGGGGTCGCCGGCCGACACATGGTACGCCACTACGATTTCCACCACCTCCGCCCATTCTCCTCCTAAGAAGTGCCAGGCGGAATCCTCGTCCAGGCCCTGGGTCCGAAAGAAGGACTCCATTTCAAATTGAGTCTGCGCGTCGGGATTGACATTAATGGCGACAATCACAACCTCCTGGGCAGTCGCGCCCAGTTGCGCATAGGCAGCGGCCAACTCCTGCACCATAAGCGGGCAGTCATCGGTGCACAGCGGGTCGAGAAAGGTGAGGATGACCAATTTCCCGCGCAGGTCGTCCAGCGAAACGTGCTCTCCTCGTTGGTTCTGGAGCACAAAAGACGGTGCGGGCGCGATTTCGAGTTCCGTGCCGGTATACGTCAAGGAGCCGCCCGCAATATACGGCCACACATACGGCATGAAGGGAAAGAGCTGGGGGCGAAACTGGGCGCCGACGAATGACGTGATAAGGAAAACCGTCAGCGCAAACGCGAGGGCCTTGAGGTGTCTGATGGGGTCGCGCATTGATGAAAGTTCGTGTGTACTTGCGTTGGACTTCGCGCCGTGACGCTTCCACGGCTATGGGGCATCGAACTAGAGTTGCTACTGTCTGCGTTCTCGCGGTCTCGGCAAGACAAGCTGTTTCCTGCAAGAGTTGAGTTCCACAACGCCCGCAGGTCTCGCAACGTACAACCGCACCAGCGCTCCCAGGCGCTGATGCGGTTGTAAATCGCCGTGCAACGAGCCAAGGGTTTTAGGACTACTCAACGTCTACCGCGCGTAAGGCATCGTACGTAATGCCTGAATCACCGCCGGTTTGGAATGTCTGAATTATTCCGTCCTCTAAGAGCGAGGCTCCATCGGCCGTGGCTATCCACACGCGGCCGCTCGAGTCGAACGCGATGTCAAATACCTCATTATGGGCGAGCCCGGAAGTAAAGATATTGTAGCTTGACCACGTTCCACTTGCGTTGTCGTAGACACTTATGCCGCCACTGGTCGCAAACCAGACGTGCCCATTTGGCGCAACGGAGATGCTGCGCACGGTGTCATTCGCCAGGCCGGAGTTGCCATTGTTATAGTCTGTCCACGTCGTCCCATTGAACGCGCTGAGTCCGCTGCCATTCATGCCTACCCAGACATTACCCAGTGTATCGATGCCGAGACTCAGGACGTCGTTCGACGGAAGAGCGCCGGTATTCGTATCGAAGAACTGCCACTGCCCATTGTTATAGAGCGCGGCTCCATCGGCCGTGGCGAGCCAGACGCGGTTCAACTGTTCATTGATGATGAGCACGTCCCGCACTGAATTAGCAGGGATGGCTGAATTCTCGGTGTTGTATCTCGTCCACCTGTTCCTAGCAATGTCGTACATACCGGCGCCACTATCGTCGGTGCCAATCCAAACCAGATTGCCAACTGCGTGAACGGACGTTACATTGTCTCCTGGGAAGCCATCCGTTCCGGAGTCAAACAGCGACCAAGTGGTGCCGCGGAGCTGCGCGAGACCATCCTCAGTTGCAAACCACTTCGAACCACCTGCGGCTATGAAGACATCGTTGACGCGATCATTCTTCAACGGACTTTGGAAGGCGCGATATGTCTTCCACTCAGAGCCATCGTAGTTGATAACACCGCCGCCATAGGCGCCGAACCAAACGTTTACACTCGTCGCTGCCGGTGCCGGAGTAGGTGTTGGACTGATTGGCGCGGGAGTCGGTTGTGTTGGCCGTGGCACAGGAGTCGGTTGCGCCGGTTGCGGCGGAGTAATTGCCGGTTGTCCGCTGGCGATGTGGCCCGGGACCACGCGGGGAATACTGTATAGCTGACCCGGTGTGAGCGCAATTGCGGCATTGAAGGCGGAATACGTCTGCCAGCTGTTGCTCGGGTAGTTTAGGTTGCGCAGATTGTCCCCGAGGAGCCCCAACTTTACCGGCTCGGGATTTCCTTGGTGATACTCAAGCACAGCCGCTTGGAAGTACTGCCGGATGAATCCAGGGGTTGCCGTCTGAATATGGAGCGTGCCGGCCGCGTTCGTGTCAATGCGGGCGTCGGTCTTTGGGAAACCAAAGGCCTGCACGCCGCCGAGCGACTCATAGAATCCCCTAAATCCGGTGAAAATCCCTTCGATTGAAAAGTCAGAAACCTTGTGCCCCCATGGTCCTAGCGTGATACCGGGATTGGGGTTGGTGCGTCCTGGCTCCACGCCCTGGTCGACACTGCCGCCGGCGCCGCCGCCAAAGAAGTCCCAAGCCAGGCGGCGCTCCATCACGTAGCGCCCAAGGTCGGGGCGCCAATGCCAGTCCACGACGCCGCGCTGATAGTACTGTGCGAGATTGCCGGTCTCTTCTTCAATTACCTCAGACGTTGGAAATCCCCAGCGGGTTATGCCGCCGGTTGAGTTGTAGTGGTCAAGGAAATTGACACTATGCGTCGCGCCGCTCCGGGTGACTTGAAGATTCGGGATATTGTGCCTAAGCGTGGAATCGTAGTGGTTATTTGTAACTACCGCCGATGTAAATGTAGTAGCCTCTTGTGCGTTCGTCGGCGGCGCCGCCAGAACGAATAGCACTACCATCAGAGCGAGAGCCCTAGGTATATGACGCAACCGGATAATACATCGCATGGTGGGTTAATACTCCTCCTCACCGTCAGCGTGGCCGCTAGAAAAGTTCGCTTCGGTCACCTGGACATCAAGAACGTCTGCCCAAGTTAAACGAAAAAAGCCCTATCCCAAAATTTAATCTCATAGGAGCGCGAAACCGAACGCGCACACCACTTGAGAGTACCATAGTAACTGGGCAATGTCAGCAAGGGACATGCGCACGTTTACTGAAACGGATGCGCATGTCTATAATAACCTAGCTTTGTGCAGTTGGGGAGAGTTTGACGTACCTAGCGGTAATTGATCTTGCTCTGAAGCGGCGCCTGGCTGGGGTGGTCTCGGTTTAATTCAATGACGTAGAGAGACCACTGCGAGTTCCTCGCTTGGGCTCGATGGAACGTCTGGTCCAAACGGCATGGTGCGACGCAGCGCCCATGAGCACAGTGACCGAGGCTGCCGATCGCAATAGCGCGATCGAGGGCCTCCACCAAAGGAGGGATGCAGTCCATGAATGCGTACATTGCCGTTGATATGGAAGGTATCAGCGGCATCGTCATCTCAGAGCAGCTTCTGCACGGGAGGCTGTTCTATCAAGAGGCGCGCCGTCAACTGGTAAACGATACCAATGCCGTAATTGAAGGCGCCCTGGCTGCGGGCGCTGCTGAAGTGCTCGTTGTAGACGCACATGCCTCCGGTTTCAACTTCATTTACGAAGAATTGCATCCGGCCGCTGAGTACATCATGGGCGGGGCCCACCAACAGCGCTTCCCTTTCTTGGAGGGCGCGGATGTCATGATGCTGGTGGGCTACCACGCGATGTCGGGCACTGCGAACGCGGTGCGGGACCACACGATGAGTTCTGCCTCCTACCAGGACATCACCATCAATGGTGCGCCGGCGGGAGAGATCATGATCGATGCGGCGATTGCCGGCGCGCACGGGGTGCCGGTCGGCCTGGTGACGGGCGACGACAAGGCGTGCGCCGAGGGCCGCAGTGTCCTGGGCGATATCGAAACAGCGCAAGTAAAGCGGGCGCTGGGACGCCACGCGGCCCGCATGCTCTCGCCACAGCGCGCGCGTGAACTGTTGCAGGCGAAAGCCCACCGCGCGGTGGCAAGAGTGCGTGAATTCACGCCCTACACGGTGACCGCACCGGTCAGGGTGCGGATTCGCTACAACAGCACGGATCTCGTCGACCGCATGTACTTCGACGGCAGTGCCTGCACCAAAATTGATTCAAGAACGGTCGAGTATCGTGGGGACACAGTGCTGAACGCGCTCAGTACCGCTCGTCTCATTCAGGCGTATTCCGCGCCGGGGCAGGCCGACTTCTAGTTTCCAATTGACATAAGTGCGTTAGGCGTTGCCGGGGGTCTGGCTTGCACACCTGGCAAAAGGATTCATGAGAGTCCTGTTGTTGCACAATCCTCCCCTGGGCCCAACTTGGCGCAGGTTTAGGACACAGGGACAGGTGCTCCGCCCTCTAAGGGCTTTAGGAACAGTCACGATTATGAGAGTCACCCGAGTGTCTTAGGAATTGACGTTCTGCGAAAGTGGTACGAGCCAATGAGATTGCTGCGAGCCTGAGCCGTCAACGGCCGCGGATAGATTAGGAGAGAAGCATGGAAAAGTATGTTTGGCAACACATGCGGCGGGACGAGATCGCGGAAATGCGCGACCATGGCGCCGTCGTAATCGTGCCGGTAGGGTCGATCGAGCAGCATGGCGCCCACCTGCCGGTGGACGTGGATATCTTCATGGCGCAAACGGTCGCCCTGGCTGCGGCGCAAGCGCTTGCGCCGGACGTGCCCGTGCTGGTTGCGCCGCCGGTGTGGACGGGCGTTTCACCGCACCACATGCACTTTACCGGAACCCTCACTCTCAGTGTGGACACGTTTTCTCAGGTGCTTCGCGACATCGTGACCTGCATGTGGCGGCACGGATTCCGCCACATTCTGTTGCTCAACGGACACGGCGGCAACGATCAGACCATGAAGGCCGCGACGCTCCAGCTCGGCGCCGAAGGCATTGAAGTTGCCGCGACGACGTACTGGGATCTGGCAGCGGCTGAGCTGGCCGAGTTGGTAGAGGGTGAGCGCAAGAAGGTCGGCCACGCGTGTGAGATTGAGACCTCGATGATGCTGTACCTCCGGCAAGAGCTTGTGGACATGAGCACCGCGGTCAAGGACCTGGGAATTCCGCCAACACGTTTGCCCACGGGCGGGGCAGTCTACTTCTGGCCGGTCTTCGATCCGGGCACGACCGGGGTGGCGGGCGATCCGACCCTGGCTACCGCGGAAAAAGGCAAAGCATTCTTGGACGCAATTACTAAGAATCTTGCCGAGTTCATTCGCACGTTCCACAAGACGCACATTCCATAGACGCATGAAGATCACGGGCATTCAGACATTCATAGTTGACGGCCAATGGTGGAACTGGGTCTTTGCCAAGGTTACGACGGACGCCGGTCTTCACGGTTGGGGGGAAGCGCCGCTGGCTTGGAAAGAGCACACCGCGGCCACCGCTATCAGTGAGCTAGGTGCTGTGCTGATCGGCGAGGACCCACGGCACATTGAGGCCAACCTGCAATTGTTGCACCGGGGCGAGTACGGCGGTACGGGACCGGTCTACAACACCGCCATCAGTGCGTTGGAGCAGGCGTGTTGGGACATCAAGGGCAAGGACGTTGGGCTGCCGGTGCACGCGCTGCTTGGGGGACCGTGCCGCGATAGTATTCGCGTCTACGCCAACGGCTGGTTTGAGGGAGCGAGCACGCCGGATGAATTTGCGGCAGCCGCCCAAGCGGTGGTGGCGCAAGGGTACACGGCCCTGAAATGGGACCCGTTTACTTCCTGGATCACGGCGTCCAACCAGGAGATTGAGGAAGCCGCAGCCTGTGTCGCGGCAGTACGCGCGGCTGTGGGCGACGACATTGACCTATGCGTAGAAGTGCACGGTCGTCTCAACGTGACGAGCGCGATTGCCGCGGCGGAGGCGCTGCGTCCTTACCGACCGTTCTTCTACGAAGAACCGCTCCGGCCGGACAACCCCGCCGCCTACGCGAAACTGGCACAGGCGCAGATTGGCATGCCGATTGCGGCCGGCGAGCGGTTTTTCACTCGCTGGGGGTTTCGCGAATATCTTGAGCAGCAGCTCTTGGACATCATCCAACCCGACATCAGCCACACCGGCGGCATTCTGGAGGCCAAGAAGATTGCGGCATGGGCGGAGACGTACGACATCCCTGTGGCCCCGCACAATCCCTATGGCCCGGTGGCGATGGCGGCAACCTTGCAGGCGGTTGGCTGCATACCCAACGTGCTCATTCTTGAGTCATTCTTGTTCGGCTGTCCTTGGCGACAGGACATCGTCGTCGACTCGCTGGAATGCGTCCAACCGGACGGCACGCTGCGCATACCGGATGCGCCTGGCTTGGGAATTGAACTAGACGAAGAAGCATTGTTGCGACACCCTTACCGCTCCATTCCCACCCCCTGGAGCAGGCCGACCGTGGATACCTGGGGCGGCACCATCTTTAACGATCCGGCTGCAGCGCAATTCAAGGAGTAGTGTAGTGAGCGCATCGAATCCACAATTGATCATGGTACGCCCGCACTTGGACGATCTCCCCCCGCTGCAGGTGCCGGCGCCCTATCGCATCCGTGCCTATCGGCCCAACGACGAGGTGCTTTGGACGGAACTCGTGAGAGTGGCGATGAACTCTTCGTGGACCGTCGAGGCTTGCCGCGAGAGAATCATTGGCGCGCCAGGATACGATCCAGGCGGACTATTCTTTGCCGTGAAGGACGAGACAGTCGTCGGCACTGCCAGCGCGGTTCATGAAGAGAAAAATCCACCGGAGCGCGGCACCGTGCACATGGTCTGCGTCCACCCGGAACATCGCGGCTTTGGCTTGGGATACTGGCTCTCGCTCTCGGTCTTGCATCGCTTGCGCGAGCGCGGCTTTCGCTCCGTGCAACTGCTCACCGACGACGTGCGCCTGCCGGCGATCCACATATACCTGAAGCTTGGCTTCGAGCCGCACATGAGTCATCCCAGCTATCCCGGGCGCTGGGAAGCGGTGATGGAGACGCTCCGCACGACCGGTTTCGGCTAGAAGAGGCCCAGGCCGGACGTCAACGAGAGCAGTCCCGAGCAGAGTACGACCACCAAGACCACGCGGTGAAACTGCGCCTCGGGCACCTTGCGGGAAAGAAAGCTGCCAAAGACCATTCCCGCCACCAGTGTAGGCAGAAAGAGCAGCGCAAAGCGAATGACCTCACCGGTAAAGAGCCCGCTCGCGGCATGGGCGGGAACGGTAATCATGTTGAGAAAGACGAAGTAGGCAGCGAGATTCGCCCGAAAGACCTGCCTTTGCATCCCTTGGTTGGAGAAGAAGAGAATCACTGGCGGCCCCGCCATGGCGATGCCGGATGCAAGCAACCCGCTCGTGACACCCACCGGCAGCAACGCGAGTTTTTCATTCCTGATTGTAAGGTTTAGTCCCAGCAACAGCGCGAGCGCGAAGAATACTATCACAACGCCGACAATGGTCCTCAGGACGCCTTCGCTCAGGACGAGCAGCACATAGACCCCCAGCGGCAGCCCCATCAGTCCGGTCACCATCAGCGGCCAAATGCGCCGCAGATCCACGTTCTTGATCACTTCCAAGAGTATGAGCAGAGAGACCAGAAAGATGTGCGTGGTGACGGCGGGTACAACCACTTTCGGCGGCAGCGCGAGCACCAGCAACGGCACACTGACGAGCCCGTAGCCAAAGCCCGTAATGCCTGCGACCGTGGCCGCGAAGAAGGTTACTGCGCCGCCGAAGAGCAGAAGGACTTGAAAGTCAGTCATGTTGAGCAATGAGATTCATTCAACCCTCTGAAACGAGTGTCATCAAGCTTTGACAGGGTTTTACCATCCCACGGTGGCGACTCTGCTTTCCGCAAGATCTAGAGTTAGCGGGACTAGAGGGAACGACGTTCCAAGACCGAGAGATCGGATGGGAGCGAACCGCACGGATCTCTTTGCCATACGGCTTGGCTATTCCGTCTGCTTGCGTAAGAAGTGCGCCTACCGTCGCGAATTCCCACGTAGCCCAGTTTTGTACCGGATCGGCTGTGTTGCCGATTCCCATACAACATCACGTCGAGCCGTTAACTGACCGGGCCCCCGCCGGATCGTGCCATTCTCCCTCTGCACGACACCACCGGTGAGGACATCGAATAGAACGGCATGAAATCGACTACTTTCGGTATTGAGCGATTGTCCGTCCGTTGTCCGCTCGCAGTGCCGCCACGTAACCACATAGCGTAAACTTGCGCGAGACCCTTCCGGATTGTAGTCCAATCTGGCTTCCAGCACCGCTTCTTGCCTCGCCTCGATGTGCGGCTCCTTGCGGCTCGGACCGCAACCGCTCCCTGTCGCTGCCGGAGAGCGCTCAACATGCATTTCCGTAAGCGAATTTGGCGCACCGTCGTATGCGGCAAGCATAGCCCGTTCATTCATGCGCTGACGAATCTCATTCTTCGAGTAAAGACCAAATTCTGCGAGCAGTTCCCATTCGGGAGCAGTCAAGGCTGGACTCCGTGGTGCGCAGAGCCGAGCTTGCTCCAGGCCCGTCAGCGTTTTGAATCCCTTGAGGCATAACAACGCGGGGTCTTCAAGACATTGCTCTTCCACTAGTCTCTTGTACTTTCGTATCTCCTGACCCTGTGGCATAGCGAAATGTCTTCCACAAAATATAATCTGGATACAGTCGTTAGAATCCTGGAAATGTAAGGTCAGGTCAGTCTGAAGCACCCCTGAACATCTTAGACTATCAGTGGGTAAGGGGATGTCCAAGAATCGTTTCTATAGTGGTTTTCTAGCGTTGATAACGTCCAGAGCCATTAGCATGGCAATGACCCAGCCAATAGCTGTCCAGCCGCACAGAAGGTTTACAAAGAATATCTTCGTGCGACCAGTGTGTAGTCGAAGCAAGGCGACAGAGAACGGGAGGAAGTAAAAAAGCAATGCGACCAAATAGATCAAAGTGAGTTCCAAAGGAATCCTCCAGGACTGAGAATACCCGCGCCTGTTCCACGGCGACCGGGAAGTGGTTGCAAACCGCCGGTATTGTACCATGGAGAAGGACGTAATTCATGGAACCGGAAAACAGCTATGGGATGTTTGTGGCAAGTCTATAAGGCGCTTTCCGTACTGTTCTTTACGCTTTTTCTCTTGATGCTCCTAATCGGAGTTATTTTGCTCGCAGGAATAGGCGCCGTGGAAGTGCCGGGGCTGAGCGCATTGTTTCGCAGCGGCGACCCACCGGCGCCAACGCAGACCGCGACGAGAACGAGTGATCAGGCGCCAAGCCAGTCAACTGACGATACGGTCCTTGAGACTGGAACACCTGAACCTGGCGCAACGCCAGCCGCAGGGGCGGCGGGAGACGAGACAGCAGCGATTCAGCGGGCAGAAGATGCCATCCGCGAAGCTGATGAATCCGGTCCCTTCACCATAGAAGTCACTGACAGCGACCTCACCGCGTTGTTGGGTGAAGTCATCGCATCGCTGGATAATCCCCCTGTGACAAACTTGGTCGTGGTCTTCGAGCAGGATGCCTTCGTGGCCAACGGCACAATAACGTCCCCATTTCGCGCATCAGTTCAGGCAAGGGGTCACTTCGTAGTGAGTGAGGAAACGGTCGAGATTGTATTCACTGAGGCAAAACTGGGCGCGCTGGCTATGCCGAAAGCGTTACGCGACCAGCTAGCCATTCAGGCGAACGAGTTTGTTGCTGCCAACGTCGGCGCCTCACAAGGGCTACGCATAGACAGTGTCGAGATTTTGCCCAGCAAGATCATCGTTGCCGGCGAGCGCCTCGAACAGTAGCCGCGCCCAGTTCCTAATTGCCAAGTTGATCTCGGTTCCTTGGGTACGCCGTTGGCACTTGCACCCCTGCCGAATGCGCGGGACACGGAACTCTTCGCCGGACGTCTCAAGTGGCAGGCAGTCCGCGTCTCCATGCCGTCTGGGCTTGTGAGGAGCAGTCGCACGGGGCTTTCCGCCCCACCAGCGCTGGCAACGCAGCGCCGGAGCGCGCTGCGTTGCCAGCGCAAACGCCGGTGAGTTCTGTACCATGGGACTATGACGACGTGATGGTGTGTTCTGAGGTGGTACGTCTATGGTGCGGATGTGGTCGCGTGTAAGATGGTTCGCCGTCCTCGCGTGCATAGTGTTTCTCGCGCAGTGCGGCGGCGAGTTAGGCGCACCGGTACCCCGGGAAACGCCCCAGGCGCCTCGCGCCATACCGCAGGCGCAGACGACGTGGGTGTCTTGCCTGCCGCCGCAAGGGGATTCTCTGGCAATGCCCGAAAACCTGTGTCCCTCCCCAGCGCCGGGGCAATTCATGCTAACGCTTACCGAACGCGAATTGACCCCAAAGATCGTAGCAGCCATCGCGGCCAGCGACGATGAAGGTGAGGTAACGAACGTCGTCCTTACGTTCGAGCCAGACGCGTTCGTCATCCGGGGCAGGCTTCAGCGTCCTTTCCGTACGACGATCCAGGTGAGCGGACACCTCGTCGTGCGCAACGGCAGGATAGAGGCCGAGATGGTGAAGGGGAAGATTGGCATCATTGCGGTGCCGGCATGGTACATAGCGGAGGCCACCGCTGAGGTTAATGAAAAGCTCGACACCTATTTCAGGACGGAGTACGGCATACGGGTGACGAACGTCGAGATCCTGCCGGGAGCGCTACGCCTTACCGGTGAAAACCTGCGCTAGCAGTTATTGGCAGCATGCCATCGCGCTGCATGCGCCTACTTTCCATCGCCGAGGCGGGTCTTGCGGTTCGCTAGAAAGTGAAGAACTCAAGGGCCTGTAATGCCTGAACTGCCTGAAGTCGAGACTATTCGGCGCAGCCTGGCGCCGCTCCTTATTGACGACGTGGTACGGGCGGTGCCGCTCTTGGAACCGCACGCCGTGGCTGAGCCAGGTCCGGATGCGATCGTTGCCCTGCTGCCCGGCCGGCGTGTCATCGCAGTAAATCGCCGGGCAAAGTTCTTGGTCTTAGCGCTGGATAGGCTCAACCTGGTCGTGCACCTGCGTATGAGCGGGCGGCTCAAGCTGGTGCAAACGGTTGAGGACAGCCGTTATCTGCGCGCCCAGTGGAATCTTGAGTCAGGTCACGTGCTCTGTTTCTATGACGTGCGGCGCTTCGGGCGAATTTGGTTGGCCGATGACGCCCGTCTTGCCGAGCTCTTTGCCCCGCTTGGCCCCGAGCCGTTTGACCCGGCCCTTACCGCGGACTCGCTGCAGAGACGACTGGAGCAGCGCACCGCGCCGCTGAAGTCGCTCCTGCTGAACCAGCATTTTCTGGCGGGCCTCGGCAACATCTACGTGGACGAAGTGCTGCACGTGTGTAATCTGCATCCCCGCAGGCAGGCTAATTCTCTTGAAATCGGGGAAACGAGCGGCTTGCTCGACGCCATACGGAGCATTTTGCGCAATGCGATTGCGAATGGCGGTACGACCTTCGACGCCGTCTACAGCGATGCTGCAGGGAAACCCGGCCGCCATCGGGAACATCTCGCAGTGTACGGCCGTACTGGAGAGCCGTGCCTCGCGTGCGGCACGCCCATCCAGCGCATCGTGGTTGCCCAGCGCGGCACCCACATCTGCCCGCGGTGCCAGCACTGAGCAGTGAATACCCCGCGTGGCAAGCGAGGCCGTCCCGGTGGCTCCTTCCCAAACTGCTATCTCGCGACGCAGCACATCACGCCCGCCAGGTTGGACTTCATACAAGATTTGCGCCAGGAGCCCAATGCCCCGCTCGGGCAGATCGTTTGACTGGCACGTAAGCGCATGCTAGCATCCACATTAACGTAAACGTGCGGGTTAGCGTTCAAACTAATTTGTATTTCCGATATTAGGAGTACAGCGCGCCGCGATCGTCTGACGATGAGAAGAGGGGGTGCACGGCAGCCGAAATGGATACGCTGAGGCGGCTCTTCTTATACACGTGGCGCTACCGCAAGCTGGCTTCCCTTGCTTACGGCGCCCTCCTCGGCAGTGCCCTCTTAAGCCTCGTTATTCCGCGTTTGATCGGCAGTGTCGTTGACGAAGCCCTTGATACGCAAGACGTTTATATCTTCGCCGGTGAAATTGTTGACGTCATTGGCGAAAATCCCTTACTTGGACAGCTACAGCCGCTCTACTTCTTCGCCGGTCTAATCCTCGCATCTACGCTAGCTAAGGGCGTGTTCACTTTTTCCCAGGTCTTTGTAGGCGAATACCTATCGCAGCGCGTGTGCTTCGACCTGCGCAACCGCATCTTCAACCAGTATCAGCGTCTTTCCTTTGCCTACCACGACCGCTCCCAAACCGGGCAGCTTATGTCGCGGGCGACGAGCGACGTGGAGCAGATTCGTTTCTTCGTCTCGCAGGGCCTCATCAACGGCGCACTGATGCTGTTGACATTCGTCGCGGTGCTTGGCGTTCTCCTGCTGACGAATTGGCGGTTAGCGCTCCTCTCCCTGGCGACGATGCCGGTGCTCTTCGTCATTGCCGTTCTCTTTGCGCGCCAGTTGCGGCCGATGTTCAGCTTGGTGCAGCAGGAAACGGCGCAACTCAGTACAGTCCTGCAAGAAGACCTTTCCGGTATGCGCGTGGTGCGGGCGTTTGCCCAAGAAGAACAGGAAAACGCCAAATTTCTGCGCAGCTCCGACCGGCTGGCAGTTGCTACGTCGCGGACTATGGAGCTGTTTGCCATGCGTAACCCGCTGCTGCAGTTCATCGCCGGCATCGGCACCACGGCCGTAGTTTGGTACGGCGGCCTTCAGGTGATCGGCGGCGACATGAGCCTCGGCACCCTCGTAGCCTTCAGCGGCTATCTAATGTTGTTGCAGCGCCCTATTCGCATGCTGGGCATGACGATCAACACGTACGCGCGCGCCGTTGCCGCCGGCGAACGAATCTTCGAAATCCTCGATACCCAGTCGGAAATCGAAGAGAAGCCGGATGCCATTGACATGGCAGCGGTGGCGGGCAACGTCAAGTTCGAGTCGGTTTCCTACAATGCGAGCGGCTTACCCGTGCTCGATGACATCACGATTGAGGCGAAGGCGGGCGAGGTAGTCGGCATCGTGGGCAGCACCGGATCGGGCAAGAGCACGATTATCAATCTGCTGCCCCGCTTCTATGATGTGACGGGCGGGCGCATCTCACTGGACGGCTATGACATCCGCGATCTCACCTTTCGAGCCCTGCGGCAGCATATCGGCCTGGTAGCCCAGGAGACCTTCCTCTTTGCCGCTTCCATTCGAGAGAACATCTCATACGGTCGGCCGGACGCGACTGAAGAGGGGATAATTGCGGCTGCCAAGGCTGCACAGGCGCACGAATTCATCTCGGAGATTCCGGATGGTTACGATACACACGTCGGCGAGCGCGGCGTCACGCTCTCCGGCGGCCAAAAACAGCGAATCGCCATTGCGCGGGCGCTTTTGCTCGACCCCCGCGTCTTGGTCCTCGACGAGTCCACGTCGGCCGTGGACACGCGCACGGAAGCGGCCTTACAGGATGCGCTCAAAGAACTCATGCGCGGCCGTACGACCTTCATCATTGCACAGCGGATATCCAGCGTGCGTGAAGCGAACGAAATCGTGGTTCTCGACCAGGGACGGATCGTCCAGCGCGGCAAGCATGCAGAACTGGCGTTGCAGGACGGACTCTACCACGACATGTACGTCTACCAGTTGCAGGAACAAGAAGAACACATGGAGCGGCAGCGGGCGTCGCAAAGCAGAGACGCCGGTACGGTTAGTACTATACTCGCTCCAGACGGCAGCGGCGGGTCCGGAGGTGACGGCGGATGATAAGCGGCGGGTTCGACATGGGCGGCGGTGGCTTTCGCGGCGGCAGTATGGGGTCGCGCGGCGGCAGCAGTTGGCGGGGTAGCGACGAGTTTGCTGAAGTCGATCCGGACGCCAAGCGCTTCGACCAGAATGTCGTGCGGCGTATGCTCCCCTTCCTGACTCCCCATCGAGGACAGCTCTTGGTGGCCGCCTTTCTTGTCTTGGTTACGTCATGCGCTACTATGGCTGGGCCCTTCTTGATCAAGGTGGCAATCGACGACGGCATCGCGAAGGGCGACACGCGCATATTGGCGTTTGCGGCAGTCTTCTTCCTGCTCAGCTTGATTACTATGGGGGTTTCATCCTACACGCAAGGCGCAATGATTGCGGCAATCTCGCAGCGCATGCTCCACGCCCTGCGGGTAAAAGTAGTAATCCACTTACAGAAGCTCTCCTTCCGTTACCTGGACAGCAATGAAATCGGCGTAATCATAGCCCGTGTCACGAGCGACGTGAACGCGCTCAACAATGCCTTCTCCCAGGGCACCATGACACTTGTCGCCGACTTGCTTGGCCTTGGCTTGATTCTCGGCGTTATGCTGATTTTGGATCCCGCCCTCTCTCTCGTAACGTTCATCGTCTTGCCGATAATGTTCCTGATTACGCGCGTTTTCAGCGGGCAAGCGCGGCAGCGGTTTCGCGAGGTGCGGTTTCGCGTCGGCAAAGTCTATGCAAATCTGCAGGAAAACATCAGTGGCGTGCGCGTCGCCCAATCCTTCACCCGTGAGGACCTCAACTACCGCCAGTTTCAGGGCACCAACCGTGAGAACTTGGATGCGTCCGTGCGGGCGGCGCGCGTCATGGCCGCCTTTCCGCCGGCGGTTGAGCTGGTCACGGCGCTGGCCATCGGACTCGTAATCGTCTACGGCGGCTACCGCGTGCTGAACGATCAGATGAGCGTGGGTGTGCTGGTGGCATTCCTTTCGTATGTCCAGCAGTTCTTCATGCCCATCCGCGAAATCTCGGCTTGGTACACCAACCTCCAGCAAGCAATGGCAGGCGGCGAGCGCATCTTCGCGTTGCTTGACACCGATCCCGAAATCACTGACAAGGCGGGCGCGCCCGCCTTGCCGGCAGTGGACGGTCACGTGCGTTTTGAGGATGTGACGTTTGGCTACGACCCCGAGCAGCCGGTGCTCACCGGGATAAACTTGGAGGCGAAGCCGGGCGAAACCATCGCGCTGGTGGGCCCGACGGGTGCAGGCAAGACGTCGATCGTAAACTTGCTCATGAGATTTTACGACGTGCAGGAAGGGCGCATAACAATCGACGGGCAGGACCTGCGCGACGTTCAGATCCAAACATTGCGCCGGCAAGTTGGCATGGTGCTGCAGGATAGTTTTCTGTTTTCCGGCACAATCTTGGAGAACATTCGCTACGGCAAACCGGACGCCAGCATGGCGGAGGTAACGGCTGCCGCCCAAGCCGTGGGCATCGACGGCTTCATTCAGCGCCTGCCGGATGGGTACGACACTGCTGTTATGGAGCGCGGCGGACGGCTTTCAGTGGGGCAACGTCAGTTGATCTGCTTTGCGCGCGCATTGCTTGTCGATCCACACATCCTCATTCTCGATGAAGCCACGAGCAGTGTTGATGCGCACACAGAAATGCTCATCCAGCGTGCCCTCGCTACCCTGTTACAGGGGCGCACAGCGTTTGTCATCGCCCACCGCCTCTCTACGATCAAGAATGCCGACAGCATTCTTGTACTGCGTGAAGGCAAGATCGTTGAGCGGGGCGCCCACGATGCGTTGCTGGCGGCGCAAGGGTTCTACGCTGAACTCTACACAACCGGCGTGACAGCGGGCATCGAGGGCGAGGAAACAGTAGAAAAGCCAACTGCAGTGCCGTCGACGTAGCCACAAGCGACCCCGGATGTGTTGGGTAGTAGAGGCGTTGTGGTGGTGATGTCGGAGAGTAATGCGCTCACCCCGATATTTCCTTGAACATTGGATTGAATTGCTTTGCCAGGGGTTCGCCCCGATTGGGAAGGCGCCCCAAGAGTTGGTGGACTAAAGCGAACCGGGATTCGCCGATGAGTAAGAAAGAGCGTGCCGGAGCGGGACCTGACAGGGTAGCCATCGCGGACATCGGGCTTGGAAGCGCTGAATCCAAGCACACGCGCATGCCCGTGCGCTAGAGAGCGTTGGAGACCCGCATGTGACTTGGCGCACAGAGCCGTATGGTATAATGACGGTAGTAACTATGTGAATGACTGTGGCGTACCTCGTCCCCAAGGACGTCTCAACTAGGAAAAGCATAGTGGATAGCAAGTGGTTGAAGAACGGGTTCGTCTATCTGGTCATTACAGTAGCGATTCTGGCCATTGTCTTTACCCTGTTTGTGCCGCCGGCCCGTGAGAACTCTAAGGTCTCCCTCACCGAATTCATTGCGATTGTGCAGGATGCGGCCTGGACAAGTAGCGAGCGCCCCCGCGTCATCATTGCAGGCAATCGTCTTATTGCGGAGATCGATGATAAGCGCATAACCACCCTCCAGACGGAACGCTTTGACATTCTTGAAGCGCTGCATAGCCGCGGCGTTGGCGACGATCAAGTAGATGTGTCCGTCCAGGAGCCCAGCCAGTTCAGCAATCTGCTCCCAATTTTGGGCACTTTCCTCCCAATTCTCATCTTTGGCGGAATCTTGCTGCTCATGATGCGGCAAGCGCAGGGCACGAACAACCAAGCCCTGTCATTTGGCAAGAGCAAAGCCAGGGTCTTCAAGAGCAATAATCCGACCATCACGTTTGCCGAAGTGGCCGGCGTGGAGGAAGCCAAAGAGGAATTGCAGGAAGTCGTGGCGTTCCTCAAGTACCCTGAGCGCTTCCAAGCCTTGGGCGCGCAGATTCCTAAGGGCGTCCTTTTGGTCGGCCCGCCGGGAACCGGCAAGACTCATATCTCCCGCGCCGTTGCCGGTGAGGCGGGTGTGCCTTTCTTCAGCATCAGCGGTTCCGAGTTTGTTGAAATGTTCGTCGGTGTCGGCGCCTCACGTGTGCGCGACCTCTTCGATCAAGCGAAGCGCAATGCCCCGTGCATCGTCTTCATAGACGAGATCGACGCCGTGGGGCGACAGCGCGGCGCCGGTCTGGGCGGCAGCCACGATGAACGCGAGCAGACGCTCAACCAGATCTTGGTTGAAATGGACGGCTTTGAGAGCAATACGAGTGTGATTGTGTTGGCGGCCACCAACCGTCCTGACGTGCTCGATCCCGCCCTCCTGCGCCCGGGCCGTTTCGACCGGCAGGTTGTCCTCGACCGCCCCGACGTCAAGGGCCGCGAGCATATTCTCAACCTCTACGGCAAAGATAAACCGCTGGCGGAAGACCTGGACTTGGAAACTATCGCTCGACAGACACCGGGCTTTTCCGGCGCCGACTTGAAGAACTTGCTCAATGAAGCGGCGTTGCTGGCCGCGCGGCGCAACAAGAAGGCTATCAGCCAGGACGAGGTCGAGGAAGCGGTTGAACGCGTGCTCGCCGGCCCGGAACGGCGCAGCCGCATCATCAGTGAGCGTGAAAAGAAGGTAACGGCATACCACGAGGTGGGCCACGCCCTGGTGGCGCAGCTCTTGCCGGACGTTGACCCGGTCCACAAGATTTCCATCGTAGCGCGAGGCCGCGCCGGCGGCTATACACGGGTGCTCCCGCCGGAAGACCGCCACCTCTGGACGCGTTCACAGTTTAGGCAGCAGATGGCCTTTGCCCTCGGCGGCTACGCTGCGGAAGTCTTGGTCTTTGGCGAGATGACTACCGGCGCTTCGAACGATATCGAGATGGCGACGAGCTTGGCGCGGCGGATGGTGATGGAGTACGGCATGAGCGAGAAGTTGGGACCGCGCGCCTTCGGTCGCAAGGAAGAATTGATCTTCTTGGGCCGCGACATCCAGGAACAGCGCAACTACAGCGAGGCCGTAGCACAGGATATCGACGGCGAGGTCGAAGAGTTAATTCAGAAGGCCCACGATAAGGCTTCGAGCCTGCTCACCGCGCACAAAGAAAAGCTCGTGGAGATAGCCGACACGTTGATGGAAGTGGAGACCTTCGACGGCAAAGCCTTTAGCTCGTTTTTCGAGGAGCCCGAACCCACCGACGACGTGGATACCCAGGCGGCGAGCACACTCGTAGACAACGAAGACCAACAGCCATCCTCACCGCCGCAAGATAGCGATGACGGCACCCAGAAACCGCGCACCCGCCCGTATCCGGGCATGGCGACGTAGCGTGGCTCTTGCGGACTGAGTCTACAGCTAGTCCTGGACATAGCATAAAATCAGAGAGCGCCGGATTGGGCGCTCTTTCGTTTTAAGGTTGCAAGACGAACGGTGAGATCTGTTGCGCTGCCGCCCTGGCGAATGCGGTCTCACTTTCCACGTGCCTGCGACAAACAACTCCGCCAGGTTTGGCTTAGGCCGGCGCCGGTCTTGCCAAGTTCTTTAGCGCCGCCACCATTGCTTCGCATGCGCCCGGAGCGAGCATGGTGCAGCTTGGCTCAAAACCGCCCCGCTCCGCCTCGGCGCGGGGCGGAATGTAATTGATGTAGCCATTCGTGCAGGAGGAGACAATGCTGTCCTGCCAGCCCTGCTCCCGCGCCCAGGCGGCAAGTTGTCTGCCGGTTTCGGCAAAGACCTCAGCGGGCGAAGTCAACAGCAGGACTCCGCCAAGCTGAATTGCCTGCAATACTACCCGCACGCGTGCGCGCGCTAAGTCGGCGTGGCGCGTTTCCAGATCGCCCCACTTCAGTTGGTAGCGGAGGAACGCACGTTCCTGGTAGATTGCCCAGCGTTCCCTAATTTCCTTGGAATCTTGGGCGGGAGTCTGCGCCATCTCGCCCAGAGTCTGTGCGAGTTCAGCAAGCCTGATTCGCTGCCGCGCTCGCGATTCATAGGGTTTTAGTGGTAACTCGACTTCTTGCTTGGCAACGCCAATGACATTCGAGCCGCCAATTGCTGCCAACTTGCCCGCCGCCTCCAGCACGGCGCTGCCAAACTGCCCGCTCACCCGTTCAACTTCCTCATACGTAGGTTCGCGGTAGCGGGTGCGCACGTCACCGCTACAGCCTTGGAGAAACAACCCCTTCCCACCCAATCCGCGCTCGGCTAGCCTGACAAGAAAACCGGGATAGTCCGCGCCCGTGTGGCGATCGGCAAAGCTATGGGTGACCGGGTGACATGCGGCGCTGACAATGCTCGCCAGGGTAGCGTTTTCGGCGCCCTCAAAGACCAGCAGGCGCAGCCGGTTGTCCACAACTCCATGGGGCGCAACGGAATCTCGCGCCAGACCCAGTTGCTGCCACGTCGCCCCCAACGTGCCGGACAAGCGCTCGACAATTGCCTCCCAGTTCGGTTCCGCGCCAATGAGCATGCACACGACATCGGGCAGCACGACCCGACGGTTGTACGCAACATTGCCGTACTTTGCCGTGGCGTAGCGAATGCGCGCAACCGGCGCCAAACATTGGCCCGCTTGATAGACGGCGGAGACGATCAGGTCATTGAGTGTTTCCTGCCAAGGAGAGGGCGGCGCATCGAACGGTTCCAGCAGCGGCGCGTTGGAGTGATTGTGGGTGCACGCGATCATGATGTGGTCGGCCGGAATGCGGCAGCGCGCGCTGATACGGGCAACGATTTCCCCGTATTGGTCGTCCCGCATGGTGCACAGGTCGACCGAGACAAGCGCGAGGCGGGTTGCGCCTTGCTCCAGCAACAAAGCCCGGGCCCAGCAGTCATCGTGCCGCCCCTCTACTGCCACTGGTGCTCCACCGCCGCTGTAGGCCAACGGCAGCGGCACGCCCAGCGGCGGGTTGATGCGCTCGGCGCCAACACCAAGCCGTAACTGACCATGCTGGAGATCTGCCACATTAGCTCTCTTTCCGCGTAGCCGTCACTCCGTGCGGGAGCGATGAATCTCAAGCGTTTGAAACTGTCTCGCTGAGGCCCTGCACTTCAACTGCTTCCTGGCTCTTCAACTGAATGGGAGAAGTATGTAAAGGAGATAGCGCATGCGCATGTGGTTTTCTTACCACTTCGCTCAGCAAGGCAGAGAAATTCTGCAAGAGCAGATTTCCGCGAAAGCGGGAATGACGATAGAGCGAATCCCGTCGGCAGCCCGGTGGGGCACTGCGCAGGTAGGGGCACGATATATCGTGCCCCTACGCATCTGTCTAACCGCGGTTGGCAGTAGTTCGCCGGCCACTGACCCGCAAGCGAACTGAGTCCAAGGGCATCTCACCGCCCTCACTGCCCAGGCAACTTCCTACTTGTCGCCGAGCGTGGCGTTGATGAGGTCGGCCGCCCAGCGAGCATATTCCGCACCGGTGAGATTGCCGGCGAGAAACTCGCGGTATTGACCATTCATGTCGCCGGAGATGTCTCCAAACTCCGTAAACGTCCAGAGGCCCCAGCCTGCCGGTTTCGTGGTACGCGAGTGGAGGAGGAAGGATCTGGGGTCAACGCCCAGGCTGTTCTTGTAGCCCTCCTGCGCCAGTGTGGACGCGTTGTCATCCAGGAGCGGCGACACGACGTGGCCGGCCGAAGGCGGGTAGCGTCCGCCGTTTTCTGGTTTGAGGAGCCACTTGAAGAGCTCCCATGCCAGATCGTTGGTGTCGGCGCCGTCATCCGCCATCTGCAACGGGTGCGTCCAGGTGCGGCCTGACTGGCTCGGGCCCTCACCCGAGTAGGGCATAGTTGCCAGCGCCCATGTGAACGGCGCGTCACGGAAAGACGTGCACGTGAGCTGCATGGCCACCTTACCGGACATGAAGACATTGCCCGATTGGCCGCCCATGGCAGCCTCGCGTTCCTCAGCGTTGGGTGTTACGCGGTGCTTGTCGCCAAAATCGCGCCACCATTCCAGTGCATTGATGAACTCAGGCGTATCTATGGTTGCGCGCTTGGCCTCCGAGTCCCACGGTCCCACTCCCCAGAAGGTGCCGGTGCCGATGCCGCCGCCATTGGAGCACGTGATGCCGCCGCCATGGCCGAACTGCGTGCGATCTTCATTGGTGAGCTGCGTCGACAAGTCCAAAAGGGCTTCCATATTCCAGTCGGTGTCGTTGAGGTCTACGGGTAGCGGGTTGATGCCGGCCGCCTCAAAGATCTCCACGTTGTAGGCCATTGAATCTACCGACATGGTGATGGGCATGCCCAGAATTCGGCCTTCCACCGTCCACATGTTGATAGCCGGGGCAGCGAAAGTAGCAGCGGTATCGATCTTGTCGCGGGCAAAGAGGGGCGCCAGGTCGATAGTCACGCCCGTCTCATACGTGGTGAGAACCGCGCTCCAGCCGTTTTCCATAATGTTGATGGGGTCGCCGGCCGCTTGCGCCGCGTAGAACTTCGTTCGCACCTCACCCCAGCCGCCGGAGGGCACCAAATCAACTGCGATGTTCGGCATTTCCTCGGCGAAATCAGCGAGAATAGGCTCCAGCACCGGTCGCGTGGTTGGCTTTTCTGCTGAAATCATAGAGATGGTTACCGTTTCGGCCTCGGGCATTGCCGTAGCTTCAGCCTTGGGCGCCTCCTCCTTCATCTCAGCCTTCGGCGCTTCCTCCGGCGTGGCCACGGTCGCCTGTCCGCACGCAGCGGCAATCAGCACGCTCAGCGCGCCGGCTCCCGCGCCGGCGAGCGCGGTGCGACGGGTGACTTTCATAGTACGCACTTTACTCATCACGGAATACCTCCATGTGTCTTGTGCCTACGACCGAGGAGCGATTGCGAATGCAACCATCTTCTCAATATGGCAACGTCTCAATCTCATATATAGTTTTATATGAGTGTGAGCGACTCGTCAAGACAGCTGAGCCGCAACCACCTGGAAGGAGCGCCAGAACGCGGGGCATGAACGAGTTGAGCGCTGGGTATGCACGCGTATAGAGTGGAGGCTGAGCCACTCTGCTGTCCCAGTGACTGCTGTAGAATGGATAGAAACTGCGAGACTCGTAGCTTTCTTCTGCTATGATCTGGGCAAACTACGCTGTGCCGGCCATTTTCAGGATAAGCGCAGCGTGCGTCGGGGCTTAACCAAAGTGATGTTGCTCAATTGAGGAGGCCTCATGAAACCGAGAGGCGTCGACTTCTTTTGCTACACCGTCAGTGACATCGGCAAGAGCGCGGAATTCTACGAGAACACGCTGGGTCTCACGCTCTACGCGTGGATCGATCCGGGTTGGGTGGAGTTTGTGGTCGGTGACACTCCAACTGTGCTCGCGCTGCGAGCGACTCGGGGCGACTACGCCGTGAATGGAGCGGACCGCGGCGGTACCATTGCTATCGCGGTCGACGACGTGCAGCAGGCCACTGACGAACTGCGAGCGCGGGGGGTAAGCGTGATCCTTGAGCCCGGCGAACAGGCCACCTGTTACGCGGCTGGGATCGCTGACCCAGACGGCAATCTAATTCTCCTCCACAGCCGCAAGGACGGGACGGCGGGCTAGGTTGGCGCCGGTAGGCTACCGGGCAATTCACTCACAATAGCTCGCGAGAATCGATTGCAGCCGCATGCGGCCGGCCAGTGCGCTGCGACGCCTAAAGCGCTGACATAATTTCTTCGTGGTAGGCGAAGATTGCCGGAATACCGCCGGTGTGGACCATGATCACCGGCTGCTCCGCAGGCAGTTCGCCGGCGCGCGCCATGGCGATGATGCCGGCCATCGTCTTGCCGGTGTAGACCGGATCGAGCAGGATGCCTTCATGCTGTGCCGTGAGCCGAATGGCTTCCAGTCCCTCCGGAGTCGTCAAGCCGTACTTCTCACCGATGTAGTCGCCGGACACGTGGACCTCATCCTCAGAGAGACCGCAGGGGATTTCTAGCTGTTCCGCGAGCCGTTGCGACCGCGCCGCCACGTTTTCGCGCTGCTCGTCCGCGGGTTCCTTGATGGAGATGCCAACCACCTTGATGGGCAATCCCAAGACTTTGATGCCGGCGGCAAAGCCCGCGTGGGTCGTGCCCGAGCCGGAAGTGATGAAGATAGTGCTCGGTGGCTGCGGCAGTGACGAGAGCTGTGTGGAAAGCTCGAGCGCACAGCTCAAGTAGCCGCACATGGCCCGCAACGCCGGTTCCGGATACATGCTGGTGATGCGGTAGGGCTTGCGTCCCTGCGCGCGCAACTCCGCCTCGATGGGATCGATCCGCTCCTGCAGATTGTCGATGGTCGCGTCTTCCAGCACAGTGACGTCTGCCCCAAAGATGTGGTCGAGGAGAAGGTTGCCCTGGAGCTCCGTGTGCAAGCCGCCGGAAAGCACGAGGAAGCAATCGAGCCCCACTTTCGCACAGGCCGCGGAGGCCTGGCGGCACTGGTTTGACTGCGCGTCCGCACCCGCGACCACGCTGTCACAGCCCTGCGCAATAGCCGAACCTATTTGGAATTCCAAGTTGCGGGTCTTGTTGCCGCCGAGCGCAAGTCCGGTGAGGTCGTCCCGCTTGATGTAGAGCGGCGGCCCGCCTACGGCCTCAGAGAGGCGAGGACAGGCATCCAAAGGCGTAGGAAACGTGCCCAGTTCGACGCGGGGCTGCTCTGCCAGTTTCGCTGCCAATTCGTCCTGCGACAAGATTTGCGCGCTCTGTACCGCCATGTCATTCGCTCCTTGTCTTGCGCCCAGTGCTATGAATGACCGGGCAAATGTGCCTAGGTACGTGGTCTCATTCTTCTCATTAGGGTGCTGCCAAGAGCCGCAGGTTACAAACCTGCGCTACCCGGTTGCCAACCTGCGCTACCCGGTTGCCAACCTGCGCTACCCGGTTGCGAACCTGTGCTACCCGGTTGCCAACCTGCGCTACCCGGTTGCCAACCTGCGCTACCCGGTTGCCAACCTGCGCTACCCGTATATCGGCATGCAACTCTCGTACGGCTATGGGCCGCAATTAGTGGGAGAGCCATTCAATGTGTGTACGGCTTTATCCCAGTGTACTCCGCTTAGTCTTTCCGCACCAGATAACCGCGGATATCGTACGCGCCCGGTTGCTCAACCGGCAGTACGCCTTCTTCGACGGCAAGCTCCAAGGGATAATCGGAAATTTCCAAGGGGAAATTGACGATGCCACGAGTATAGGTTGAAGCTGAAATCGCCAGCAACACTTCCAACGCCTGCCGGCCGTTCTGGGCGTGGCCGCGATGTTCACGCCGTCCCTGCAGCCAATCGATCATTTCTTGCGCTTGGAGTGTCTGGGCATTGGGCTCGTTGAACGAAATCTCCTTGCTGCCGGCGGAAGTCAACAGTCGAATTCCGCCGCTCCCCGGGAAGATGCTGCCGTGAGACCCATAGACGATGCAGGGCTGCACGCGCCGGTCGTCGCCGATGTCCGATTCCAAGATCCCGCGCGCGCCGCCGGCAAAGCCAATCAAGGCTTGGGCGCGGTCCTCAATGCGCTGAGCGCGCTCGTAGCGATCGGTGCGGCGTTCCACCGACCCCATCACCCACGCCACTTTTGGATCGCCGAGAATGTAGCGCGCGTAGTCCACATTGTGGATGGAGCTATTTGTCAGTCCTCCGCTCTGCTGGATGTAGAGCATCTCCACGCGTCCGATAGCGCCATCGGATATCAGGTCTCGTATTGCGTTCGTCTGCTTGCGAAAGCGGCCCTGGTGTCCGATCACGAGCTTGGCGCCGTGCTGCTCGGCAGCCGCAATCATGACATCGGCTTCGCCAAGCGTGCGCGCCATGGGCTTCTCGCAGATGATGCCGGACACCTTCGCTTCCGCGGCGGCAATCGTCATAGGCGCATGCAACCCCGGCCAGGAACAGACGCTGACGATGTCCAGGTCTTCTTTGGCCAGCATGTCATGATAATCGGCATAGCCGCCGGGAATACTATGCTCGCTCTGCAATTCCGCTAGGGCCTTGGGATGGGTGTCGGATGCAGCTACCATCTGAACGGAATCCAATTCCGCATACGCCTGCGCGTGCGACTTGCCCATCCAACCGCAACCGATTATGCCAACGCGATACTTGTCCGCCATTGTCATCTCCTACGTGACTGCCGAATTCCTGTTGGCTCTATTGTAACGACATTGGTTTGTCCGAGGCAGCGCCGAGGTGACGGCGGCACTGCGTGCCGCAGCATTATTCCCAATGTTGATGCTACCTGCTATCATGGTGTCCAAATCCGAGCGTGGCAATCGGATGTGTCCAACCCGAGCAAGTGAAGAGGAGAGTCCGGCTATGGCAGGCACGTTACGAACCGGTGTAGTTGGGTGCGGCGGCCTCGGACCGAGCGAGGCCAAGATTTCGCATGAGATGGATGGTATCGAATTGGTCGGCGTGGTAGACGTGAATATCGAGTCCGCCCAAGCGGTGGCAGACGAGCATGGCGTCAAGGCGTTTACCAGCCACAAGGAACTTCTGAACGAGAATCTGGATGCCGTCTTGGTCGTAACGCCCACTTCGACGCATCGTGAAATCTGCGTGGATGCGGCAAATGCCGGTGTTGCCGTCTTTTGCGAAAAGCCGATGGCACTGAAGCTCGATGACTGCGATGCCATGATCGAAGCCGCTGCGAACAATGGTGTGCCGCTGATGCTGGGTTTCGTGATGCGGTATTGGCCGGTCTACGTCGAGGTGCACAAGCGCCTGCAAAACGGTGACATCGGCGATCTAAAGTTGGCGTGGTCGACGCGCCTGAGCGGACGCCCGCCCGTAGGTGTGGGCGAGTGGCGCCTAAGCCGGGAACTGGTGGGCGGCACGTGGTCCTCGTCGGTGCACGAACTCGACCTATTGCTCTGGATGGGTGGTCCGGTGGCGTCAGTGCACGGCAACGCCACGTTCGGCACGTTTGCCAACACAGACATCGAGGACACATTCATTTCGACCCTGAACTATACGAACGGCGCGATCGGTTCGCTGCACAGCAGCCAGATCTACCCGGCAGGCGCGTCGAACTTCGGCATCGCCGGTACGAAGGGTGCAATTCATCTCAATAGACACTCGGGGCCGGTATTAGTTACCCATGACGGCAAACGCGAGGAGATTGAATCCGAACCCAATAGCGTGGGGATGCACAACCAACTCGCCGCGTTCTATGACTGCGCGCGCAACGGTACGACCCCCATGCCCGACGGCCACGACGGTCGCCGTGCCTTGGAGGTGTGTCTGGCGACCTTTATGTCGGCTGAGCAAGGTGGAGACATCACTCTGCCTCTCTAGGAATTGGCCGGCAGACCGAGCAGAAGAGTGGACGGCCAAAGAGACCGTTCGTGGTGAGGGGGCTACGCTAAGTCCCAGACGGACCATGAACGGTTTCTTTTTATTCTGCCGTGATAACACGGCGGCGCCAACGGACTTGCTCTGTTGACAACGAAGACGCAGCGGAACTGGGGTGTGTCTCCTTCAGCGCCTGCTCCGCTCCCTATGGTGGCTCTCTTGTCCAAGTTGCGCCCCACGTTGACCCCAACGCTTCTTCTATTTCTACACTTCTTCACATTCTCTTGACAATTAGGCAGTACCATCAACATGTGTGGGAAAGTGCCGCATTCTTTGCCGATGGATTCTGTACAAGGCAGCACATGCAGTGTGACAAGAGACAATGGATTGTCAACATCGATTCGTCTATACTCTCAAGGGACACCCTAACGTAGGCGTAAAGCATGAATGTTAGTTGTATGGGGGACTGTTGCGCTTAGCCGATACACGAGGAACCGTGATGTGTGAGGCGGTTAACAAAGAGATAACTTGCAGTCGCATGAGGAGAGATGTGAGATGGCAATGACGCGTCGTTCGTTTCTCGGTCTGGTTGGGGGCGTGCCGCTGGCGGCAAGTCTTGCGTCAGGTTGTGGTTTCTTTGAAGACTTGGTTGGTGGAGATTCCGGCGAGAAGACTGTACACGTCGCAGTCTTTCTTCCTCAGGGGCAAGGGGCTAATTTTCAAGCAGCGCAGGCCGGAAATATCCTGGCCAGCCTCCAGACCGCAGCGAACGAGATAAACGACCAGAGCTTAGGCTTTCAGATGGAGGTAAACCTCACCGTTGTGCCGCCGGGGCCTAACTTCAACTTTGCCGCTTTCTTTGGCGCAACCACCGCTAACCCAGAGCCTACGCCAACGCCATTCAGTCCGATTGCCGACACGCTGAACGAGGCAGCGGCAAGCGGACAATTGGCCAGCGGCGATCCGCTGCCGGACATCTTGATGATTAGCAATATCAACGAACTCCCACTGCTCTATTCTGAGGGTATCATCGAGCCTTTCGAGCAAGCTACTCGTGTAGACGGCAGCATTGATCTCTCAGATTTTGCGCCCGGGGCGCTGGAGGCGGTGAGTTGGCAAGGGCAAGCGCTCGTCTTGCCACTCTCCAGTTCCATCAATACGCTCACGTATGATTCCGACCTTCTCGCAGATGCTGGAGTAGCTGCCCCCGGTAGCGCGTGGACCTGGATGGAGATGATCGAAGCGGGGAAGCGCCTCACTTTCAGCAACGATGACGGTTCGCAGTGGGGGACTTACGCCCATGCCTCTGTGCCGCTGCTGTTGAGCCTGATATGGAGTCACGGTGGCGAGGTGTTCGGGTCCCAAGGCGGCGACGTGCGCCTTGCCGAACCGGAAGCAATAAAGGGAATTGAGCTCTGGCGTGATATGATAACGCTCCATCAAATTGCGCCAAATCCGCCGGAAGGCACCTTCGCAACTCTGCGTGCGGGTCGCGACGGCATGGAAGTGGTCAGTTTCGACCAACTGCCCCAAAGAGGCGGCGGCGGTGGCGGTGGCGGTGGCGGCGTACAGCCCAGCGAACGTGCGCGCCTGGCTACTGCCGTACGCTCAGGCGGCGGGCAAGGGCTTGGCGCGGAGCGAATTCATGCCGCGGCCATGCCGGTGGATGCAGGCCAGGCAACGTGGGTGTCGCCAGTGGCCGGACTGGGTGTGGGCGCGCAAGCGCAAGACACCGGCCTCGCGGCACAGGCGGCGGTCGTGCTCGCACGGCAACTCTCCCAATTGCCCGTTACATTCTTCGGCTATCCGGTCTACAACGTCACCGGCGAACGAATCAAACAGGTGCGGCCGAGCCTGAGAATTGAGGATGCGAACATCATTTCCGATGCACTCGGCTACAGCCGGGGCGTGCCGCCCTTGCTTGCGCCGTACCTGCAGGCACTCTTCCAACAACACCTCATGGGGCCGGTCTTGAGCGGCCAAAGTACCGTGGCCGATGCGGCTCAGCAGGTATCCATCGCAATGCAGGAACTGCTGCGCCAATAGGTTGAAGTGTGTCGACGCGCATCCCGTTGCCAACGGCACCCCATCGACCCTGAATTGCGGGCTACCGCACGTCCACTGTTGATCGCGATTTTGCCCATCTGGGGGGGCCTTGGGGTTCTTTGTGCCTGGATCCGAGTTAAGGGTCAGCATACGACGGGTTCTGGATGCTGACGGCACTCAACGGAATTGGAGAATGCTCCAATGGGCTCAGTCTCTAGAGTGGCCGTAATCGCAGAGTCAATGGCACTTCGCGGATGCGCCTACAGTGGCGTTGTGCGTATCGAGAGCAATCGGAATTGATCAGGAATCGCATGTAAACAGAAAGGATTCTGGCTTTGAAAGGTAAACCGACTGCTAATTGGGAACTAGGTGCTGAGAGCCCCAGGCTTCTCACCGGGCTTGCGCGCGGTGCCTTAGCAATAGTTTTCGCTGCGGCAATTGTGTTCGGCACAGCGTGCGGTGGCGACGAGTCCGACGCTGGGGCTGCCGATTCATCTGCGAGCCAGACCGCGGCAACGGCAGCGCCTGCCGAGGGTTCCAATGAGACCGCCGCAACTGCGGCGCCATCTGAGACACCGGCACCGGCTGAGACGACACTGTCAGCAAATAACGCCAGCATCGCGGAGCTCGCGGCGGCATTTGAAGCCGCAGGGATTAGCAACGCAAGTCGATGGGCGCGTGAAGTGGATGAGTACCGCCCATATGATGTCGACGACACGGACTACAAGAAACTACGCGGCGAACTCGCTAAGTACAATCCCGCTGCCGGAGTTGTGGATGCAATCATCGCGCAATTGCATTTGCCGTGAAGAAGCTCATCAGCCGCAGCGGCAAAGTTGAAGGCCTGCGTGCCGCGCTGTTGGCGCTCGTACTACTGGGCGTAATCGGCGCCGCCGGGGAGTTGGCCCTGGCACGACACTGGCACGATTGGATACAAATGCTGCCCTGGGTGGCGGTTGGCGGTATCTGCATCGGTTTGGCGGCTCTCGCCACGCGCATCGCACCGGCGACAATATGGCTGGCGCGCGCAATGGCGGCGCTGGCCGTCGTCTTTGCCATAGTAGGGATTTGGCAGCATCTGGCGGCGAACTACGATGTTGCGCCTTTGGACGCCCGCTACACGGACCAGTGGGAGTTGATGCCTGAATCCGAGCGTTGGTGGGCGGTGTTGAGTGGCGCGGTCGGTCCTGCGCCCTTGCTGGCCGCCGGTATGCTACTCCAGATGGGCGTGGCGCTGGCGGCATTGACCGGCGGTGTGGAACGGTCGACGCGCTAGGCCATGCAAGCGAGAAATGCGCAGGCCAATCCCTGTCGCGTGGGGGTGCTGGCGCTAGGGTTTGCACAACAAGGCGGATTCATCGCCACGTCGGAGCCGGCCGGTACGGCGCTTCAACAAGTGCTTCAACCGGTCTCTACTCCGTCACAGTGACCTCTTCCAATGGCTGCACGTTGCCGAACACCGGCTCGGGGCCGGCGGTGGGCGCTGCCCAGCGCACGGCGTTCCCGATGACGTGGCGCACCTCCGCTTGGTAGAACGTGGGAAAGGTCTCGTGTCCGGGGCGAAAATAGAAGACCTTGCCGCGGCCGCGGTGATAGCAGCAACCGCTGCGGAAGACTTCGCCTCCCGGGAACCAACTCACGAAGACCAGCCTGTCCGGTTGAGGAATGTCGAAAAACTCGCCATACATCTCTTCGTGCGGGATGTCGATGTACTGCCCCACGCCCGCCGCAATGGGATGGCTGGGATCGACCACCCAGAGGCGCTCGTTCTCGCCGATTTCACGCCACTTCAGGTTGCACGTCGTGCCCATGAGCCTCTTGAAGATCTTTGAGAAGTGGCTGGAATGCAAGCAGATAAGCCCCATGCCGTCCAGCACACGGGCGTGCACGCGGTCTACGATTGCATCCTCTACCGCGCCATGAGCCTGATGTCCCCACCAAATCAACACGTCGGTGTCCGCGAGCACGGTCTCCGTAAGGCCGTGTTCCGGTTCGTCCAGTGTCGCCGTCTGCACGGAGATGCCGGCCTGCGCTTCCAAGTAGTCGGCAATGGCGCCGTGGATCCCTTTTGGATACACCTGCCTGATGTGCTCATCCGATTTCTCGTGACGAAACTCGTTCCATACGGTGACGCGGACTGGCTGAGCCATTACCGTTACTCCCTGACCATGACTGAAAGTTCCTGTAAGTTACGCACGTGGATGCGTTTATGCTTTACCTCGAGCAGACCGGTGCGCGCCAATTCGCCAAGGGTCTGCGTCACTGTAGAGCGTAACGCTCCTATACTATCGCCGATCTCTTCGTGTGTGAAGCCGCGGACCTCGCTCGACGCCGGGTCTAGGTGGGTGAGGAGGAAGGCGGCAACGCGAGCGCGCACCGGGCTGAACGCCAGGCGCGCCAACTGGTCCTCAAGCGACTTGAGCCGGTCTCCAATTACCTTGAAGAAGCGCAGGCCGACGTCGGGACGCTCGCGCAGGAGGCCCTCCATCTCAGCGCGAGTCATCACGCACACGAGGCTGGGAGCGACCGTCTCGGCAAAGCAGCCGTGCATCGACTGACCGAGCAAGCCCATTTCGCCAAACACACTACCCATGAACACGCGGCGGATGCTCAGGCGTTTACCCTCTTCGCTCAGCCGGTAGATGTCGACGGCGCCCATCTTAAGGATATAGAGGTTTTCGCTTCTGTCGTCAGGTGTGTAGACAAGGGTATCTTTGGCAAAGGAGTACATGGGCAAATGCCCAAACAGGCGCTCCAGCTCAGACTTGGTGAGATCTCGAAAGAGATCAAAGTGAATGAGATAGCGCATGAGCAATGCCGTGCGCTCGTCTCGGCTCGCGATGGGGCTGCGACTCTTGGTCGGCAGCAGTTTACTAAGCGCGCTCATAGTGCTTTCCTAGCGAGCATGTCGTCTAGCCTACAGAATCAATCAGTTCTGATCAATATCATCATACACAATTCGTACCGGTACTAGTTTCTATGTGGAGGAGAACATGCGCTGTAGCTGGTCGTTTTTGGGCAGGTTTCTTACGGTGCTCACCGCCGCACTCTTAGGTGTAGTGTTGGCGGCAGGATGCGCCAGCCAAGAAGCCGAGGACATGTCCGCCGAGGCCCCGGCTGCTGAAGGAGCCGCCATCGTAGAGTATCTCGGTTCAGCGGATTTTCAAAACACCTGGCAGCATCTGCCCGGTGTTGAGCCTTTGTATACCGGACAGGATCCCCACGGCGCCTTGCTGAGCACGTATTTCAACGCAATTGCGCTGAAGGCAATTGAAGACAAGGCGGGGAGCATCCCCGCAGGCGGCATGGTAGTCAAGGAAAACTTCATGCCCGACGGCACGTTGGCTGCCACAACGGTGATGTACAAGCCTGCCGGCTTTGAGAACGCGGATGCGAATGGATGGTTCTTCCTGAAGTATGGACCCGACGGCGTGATCGAGGCCGAGGGCAAAGTCCAGGGCTGCACTGAGTGTCACGGCGACGTGCAGGACAATGACTTCCTCTTCTCGGTGGATGTGAAGTAGGCTATCAACCCCGTGGAGTGCGACGTCTCCCGCTGTGCACTCCACAATGACGCCAGGCGAAACGCCCGCAGGTGGGAACACTGCAGGCGTTTCGCTTTTGTTCCAAAACTGCCGTAAAAAGAGGCGGTTAACGCTTGCCAATGGCAAACCGCTGCAGTGAGAGCGTTTGGAGCGATGGCCCGAATTCGCGTAGGCGACCCTCGCCCTCACAGCAATACTCCCAGGTATCAATTGTGACTGTGGGCTCCAAGTCGGCGTGGAACGGTGCAGAAGCAGTGAATAGCCTGCGAAGCGCTAATCCCACGTGAGATCGATCTCGTGTGCGGTCTCAATGAAGCGCCGCACGAGATTGACCGTGGCGTTAACGTCTTGCTTGTTCACCATCTCATTTACCGTGTGCACGTACCGCGTCGGCGTGGAAATTGTGATCGAGGGCACGCCGTCCCGGGTGCGCTGGATGGCGCCGCCGTCCGTGCCGCCACGCGGCAGGATCTCCATCTGGTAGGGGATGTCGGCCTCGTCGCAGATCTTGCGGCTGTGTGCCACGAGGCGTGGGTCGCAGATGAGAGAGGAGTCCATGATCTTGATTGCCGTGCCGTCGCCGAGCTTCGAAACGCGGTCCGCTTCGGTGCCGCCGGGAATGTCCACGGCCAGCGTGGAGTCGAGAGCCAAGCCAATATCGGGTTCTACGCCAAAAGCCGCGACCGTTGCGCCGCGCAAGCCCACTTCTTCCTGGGAAGACGCGACGGCATAGACCTCTGCCGCATGCTCGCCAAGGCCGCGCAGGGCTTCGATCATGACGTAGACGCTGGCGCGGTCGTCCATGGCCGGCCCTACCATCACATCGCCCAAGTCATTGCAGGTACGGTCGAACGTAATGGGAGTCCCCAGCGGGACCAGCTCTTTCGTGCGCTCGCCGGACAGCCCTACATCAACGAATAGATCGTCGAGTTGCAGGGCCTTGCCCCTTTCGGACTCATCCAGCAAGTGCGTCGGTTTGGTTGCAGGCATAAGCACGCCGGAAAGTTCTTCCGTGCCGTGCACGCGCACCCGCTGCGCTACGAGCGTGCGCGGATCAAAGCCGCCCACCGGCTGGAGACGAATGAAGCCGTTTTCGTCTACATGCCTCGCCATGAAACCAATCTGGTCCATGTGGGCGGAGATCATGACTTTGGGTCCGCCCTGGCCCTTGCGGTATCCGATCAAGTTGCCCAAGGCATCGACCCGCACCGCGGTTACCAGCGGTTCCAATTCCTCGCAAATAACCCTGCGAATGGGATCTTCCCGGCTAGGAATGCCCGGGGTCTCGCATAGCCGCTTCAACAATTCCATGGACTACCTCTTCCATAGCTCACAAGTGTCGTATACGCACTCACAGTATCTCTTAGTAGTGTAACGGTGTTAGAGACTGACTGCTAGGTGTTCACCTAAGTTCGCAAGGACGTGACGTCGATCCCCTCTGGTTGGCGCCCATCGACTCGCCGGTCAGAGTTTTTCTTGCTGCGTTGAACTCTGATCTGTTAGTTCGTGGCAAGTCTTGGCACAGCGAGAGCGGGAACGGAGCACGCAAAAAGACATTTTCGCGGTTAGCAGTGGCCATGGGGCTTTCGGTATGATAGGGATGAGTGACGCTGCAACCTGACGAGAGAACAAGCCATCGCTTCACCAGTTTCCTCCCCGCCTGATTCCAAGGAAGAAGGCGGCGGTGCCCCCCAGTCATTTCGGCAACGACTCATAAGTCCCCAGACGATCTTTTCATTCCTCGTCGCGGTGGCCCTCTTGGTCGCGCTGTGGCGTTTGGTCGGTCTGGATTGGCGGGGGATCTGGACTGAAATTCGCCAGATCAACTTGTCGCTATTTTTGCTCGCGCTGCTGGTCTACTACACGACCCTGCTGCCGCGGGCGGTGCGCTGGCGCAGGATGCTGCGCAATCTTGGGCACGCACTGCCATTGCGTCTGCTTGGTGAGGTTATTTTTCTCTCCTGGTTCGTTAACCACTTAATTCCTGCCAAGATGGGCGACCTCTATCGCGGCCTGATTCTGCGCCGCAGGGAACAGATCTCATTCTCTATGACCACAGGGAGCGTACTCGCGGAGCGTGTGATCGACATGTGCGCTCTCCTCATCGTTGCCGTCGCCGCAGCGTTCTTCTTTGTACGGGGGGAACTACTGACCGAAATGCGGGGCGTGCTGCTCAGCGCGGGCATCTTGGTGGTGCTCATAGCCGGTGGGTTGTTTCTCTTCTGGCGCTTGGACAGCAGCCTGCTGTCTTGGTTGCCGCACAGGTTGGGAGAACGGTTTGAGCGCTTCCAACGCGGCATCTTCACGTCGGTGCAACCCCTCTGGCTCATAATCATACTCACTGCGCTGGCGTGGGCCGCCGAAGCCGGACGCTTCTTCCTGGTGGCCAATGCGATGGGAGTCCCACTGACAATGCCGCAACTGCTCTTCGTCTTTGCCGCCGGAGCGCTTCTGCTTGCCGCGCCTACACCGGGGGGCCTCGGCGCCGTTGAAGGCGGTATGGTGGGCGTGATGCTGCTGCTCGACGTGCCGGTGGATATGGCGGCGGCGGTGGCCATCGTCGACCGCCTCATAAGTTACTGGCTGGTGCTCATTCCCGGAGCAGGCTACTACTTTACGCATGCCCGCCTGCGCCTATAGAGACCCCACGGTGGCGACGTCTTCAAGAGATGGCTGCATGGCTTTGATAGCAGGTACGTACCATGAATGTACGAGCGAACGTACGAGCCTCGCGCGGAATTGGCGGATTTGGGTAGCTGAAGGTGGCACGTGAGCGGCAGATCGTTGCGAAGTGTTTCATCGCCATGAAAATCGGCATCGACTTTACGGCAGCAACGCAACCGGCCGGCATTGGCAGGTATACGTGGTCGCTGGTCAATGCGCTTATCGCGCAGTGCCCTGCCGACGAATTTACACTCTTAACGCCGCGACCCGCCGCAGGTCTGTGGCGACGCCTCTACACCCTCAATTCCGAGTATCGCATCGTGCCGCTCTCAGAGCGCACGTTGACGCGTATCTGGCATCGCTTGCGGCTGCCCCTCTACGCCGATCTGCTCGCCGGCGGGGTTGATGTCTTCTATGCCCCGGACTTTGCCTTGCCGCCCCTATGGCGGGCGCCCGGAGTTATCACTGTTCACGACCTTTCGTATCGACACTTTCCCGATTCGTACCCGGCTTCGCTGCGCGCATACTTGGACGCGGTGGTGCCCCGCAGCATCGCGCGCGCTCGGTTGATACTCGCAGATTCCGAGGCAACACAGCGGGACTTGGTAGCCGAATACAACGCGGAGGCAGCGCGCATTCCCGTGCTCCATTGTGGGGTTGATGCCGCATTTCATCCCCGCGACGATCAAGATGCGCGGTGTGCAGTGCTCCGGCGACACGACATCGTGTACCCCTATTTTCTTTCGGTAGGCACGATACAACCGCGGAAGAACATCACTCGGATTATTGCGGCTTTGCCTACAGTGGTACGGGCCGGGCTGCCTCACCACCTCGTGCACGTGGGGCGCCCAGGCTGGCTCAATGAGGATATTTTCGATGCTCCGCAGAAGTATGGTGTCTCAGATCGCGTGCACTTCCTCACCACAGTCGATTCCGATGAAGAGCTCGCGGAATTGTATGCTGGCGCGACCGCGTTCGTCTTTCCCAGCCTCTACGAGGGCTTTGGTTTGCCGGTTCTCGAAGCCATGGCATGTGGAACACCGGTTGTGACGAGCAACACCTCCTCGCTGCCCGAAGTTGCGGGTGAGGCTGCAATTCTGGTGGATCCTGCCGATGCAGAAGCTATTGGCAAGGCGCTCGTGGAACTCGCCACAGAGGTCGGCGCGCGCGACCGGCTCGGCGCAGCGGGAATGAAGCGCGCTGCCGGCTTCACCTGGGAGCGAGCGGCAACCGAACTGCGCGGGCACTTGGCCCTCGCCGCTGAGAGCGGGAAAAAATAATGAGTGCGGCGCAGCTAGCCGGTCTCAAGCGCCGAAATCCATGGGAAACTGATGGAAGAAAAATGTGCATCACCTGCGTTGAGCGACGGCTCGAATATGCTATAATGTGGCAAAGCATCCGCTCAGTGTCCTCGCCCTAATTTGGATTGTGACGGCGGGCGTAGCGGAGCAAGAGCGGTTGCCGAAGAGCCGTTCTACGCAGGAAAGCCCAGCGGGTTCAGGATTCGGTGTACAGGAGGTAGATTGAGCATCATGAATGGCAAGGGCCCCCGAAATTGGTGTGTTCGTTTCATACTTGTTCTCTTGTGCGTCATGCTCTTGCCGACTCCGGTCTTTGCGAATACCGAGCCAAAGCAATTCGCGAGCACGAATACCGTCGTCCACGGCGCCATGCTCCAGTATTTTGAGCAAATGGGGGGCGAAAGCGTTCTAGGTGAGCCGCTGACGAACGAACAACAAGAAGACGGTCACATTGTCCAGTACTTCGAAAATGCGCGTCTGGAGTGGTGGCCGCAGCGCGGCCAGGTCCGCCTTAGTCCGCTGGGCCGGCTGCTCTATCCCCACTGGCGCTTCTTTGTCAAGGAAGCTCCGGTAGAAGAAACCTCCGCTCAGCGGTTCTTCCCGGAGACGGGCCATTCCGTGCGCTTTGCCTTTCTCCGTTTCTTCCAGGAACATGGCGGAGTATCGGTATTTGGTCTGCCGATTTCCGGGGAACTACCGGCCGATGACGAATGGCAGCATGCCGTGCAGTACTTCGAGCGGGCCGTATTCCGGTACGATCCAACGAAGGCCGGCACTCCCGGCGAAGTGCAGCTTGCGCCATTGGGGCGGCGGTTTCTCTCCTTGCGCGGCACGGCGCAGCAACTCGTGGACCAGCCGTCGCGTCCTTCACAGGTAAAGCTAATCGCGCAAGTCTCCCTATTCTATGATCCAAACATCGAGCATGTACTCGCCTTGGCAAAGGCCGCGGGCTTTACCGGCATTAAACAACAGGTGGAGTGGAAAGCCGTAGAGCTTCATCCCGGCGGATATATGTGGGACCAGGTAGACCGCATCGTCGAGGCGGCAAACCGGCACGGCTTGGAAGTGATGCTGGGGATATACGCGTCTCCGTATTGGATGCGCCGCGTGCGGCCCACAGGAAACCAAAGCAGTGTGCCACAAGGCGCCAATGCCGTTACTGCCGAGGAGTGGTGGGCGCAGTTTGCATCGTTCCATAACGGTCCGCCAGCGAATTTCGGCGACTTTGAGAATTTCCTATCTATTATCGCGTCGCGGTACGGCGATCGGGTGCATTCTTACGAGCTATGGAATGAGCCAAATCTGGCCGGAAACTGGGATGGCACGGTCGCGCCTTGGGAATTCGTTGAGCTTATGGCCGCGGGCTATCGAGGAGTTAAGCGCGGTAACCCGAACGCTATCGTTGTCAGCGGCGGCTTGTCGCCCACAGGGGTCAACCTCGAAGGAGTTGCCATGGACGACGTGGCGTACCTGGAGGCTATGTACCAATACAAAGATGGTGTGATTCGCAATTACTACGACGTGCTCGGACTGCACTCCTATGGTTTCAATAACGCGCCCGGCGACACGCCGGATAACTATACGACATCAGGTACCACCTACAAGCACCACTGGTCGTTCTACTTCCGCCGTTTTGAGAATCACTGGGATGTGCTGCAAAAGTATGGTGACACCGGCAAGAGCATCTGGCTGACCGAGATGGGATGGACGACCCACAATCTTCACCCCGAGTTCCCCTACGGGTCTGAGATTTCCGATGAAGACCAAGGGCGGTATCTTGTCGGGTCCTATCAACTCGTGAAGCAGAGATTCCCGTATGTCACCGGATTGGTGGTCTTTAACTTAAACTTTGCCAATCACATTGAACCGACCGACAGCTCGTACTCGTTCGCGATTCTCGACGAACACTTGCGGCCGCGGCCTGCATACCTGGCGTTACAGGCACTGCCGAAATAGCCCGCACTGCCATGGAAATTGCCATCAATGGGTATTTCCTCAATGTGCACCACACCGGCAGCGCACAATACTCGTATCACTTGTTGCGAGCTCTACTGAAGCGTGACGACGTGCGGCTTGGGGTGCAGATCCCTTACTTCTCACGCGATACTATGCGCCCGGTTGGCGGCATCCAGGCGCGGTCGCCATTGCGTGGGGCACTTGGCAGCGGCAACCTAGCCAAACTCTGGTGGGAGCAGTTCACGTGGCCGCGCCTTGCCGCCAAGGTGGGAGAAAGCGTGGTGGGCCACGTACCGTACTTTGCGCCGCCGCACTACCACAGCTTTCCGCTGGTCGCCACAATCCACGACCTGATTCCAGTGGTGCTGCCCGAATATCGCGGCAATTTCCTCGTACGGCTCTATACCAGCCTCGGCATGGCGGCAGCGCACAAGGCAGATGCCATTATCACGGATTCAGAGGCGTCTAAGCGCGACGTCACAGAGCGCCTCGGCCTGGCCGACGATGACGTGCATGTTGTGCACCTCGCGGCCGACTCCCGCTTTTCCACCATTGCGCCCGTTGAGGATGTGATGGCAGTACGGCGCCGCTACGATCTGCCGGAGCGCTTTCTCTTCTATCTGGGTGGATTGGATGTGCGCAAGAACATTGGCGTGCTGTTCGACGCGCTGAGGAAACTGCCCAATGACGTTACTCTTGTCGTCGCCGGCCGCACCCGGCATGGGAAGGCAGTTCTCTTTCCCGATTGGGTGCACGCAGCCACGTCAACGGAGATTGGGCCCCGTGTGCGCTTTTTGGGCGGTGTGCCGGAGGCAGATAAGCCGCTCCTGTACAGGGCCGCGACGGTTTTCGTTTTTCCATCCCGCTATGAGGGCTTCGGCCTTGACCCTTTGGAAGCTATGGCGTGCGGCACGCCGGTAGTAAGCAGCAACGCGGCTTCTCTGCCTGAAGTAGTGGGAGAGGGCGGGATCTTGGTTCCGCCTGACGACGCCGACGCGTGGACGGCAGCGATCGAGCGACTATGGGAATCCGAGCAGGAACGGGTGCACTACGCCGAACGAGCGCTGGCAAGAGCACGTACTTTCTCGTGGGAGCGAACGGCCGCACAGACCGTAGCGGTCTACAAACAGGTCAACTGATGAGGGTGCTCTACATCTCCAAGGCGCTGGTGGTTGGCACCTATCAGCGCAAGATGGAAGAAATCGCCAGATTTTCGGATGTTGACCTCCGCGCTATCGTGCCTCGCTACTGGCAAGAGGGCGACCATCGCCAGATGTTGGATGCTCGCTTTATGAGCGGGTACGAACTAGTGCCGGAGCACATGCGCTTCAATGGTCACTATCATGTTCACTACTACCCCAACCTCCGGCGTCATCTCTTGGAGTGGCAGCCCGACGTGGTGCACGTCGACGAAGAGCCCTACAACTTTGCGACGGCACACGCCATTTGGCATGCGCGGCGTGTTGGCGCCAAGACGATTTTCTTTGCATGGCAGAATATCTACAGGATCTATCCGCTGCCGTTCTACTTCTTCGAACTCTACTGCTTGCTCAAGGCAAATGCAGCGCAGGCAGGCTCCCGCCAAGCACAGGAAGTCCTCCGCCGTAAGCGTTATTCTTACCCCTCAGCGGTCTTTCCGCAATTCGGTGTAGACCCGGACCTCTTTTCTCCGAGGACCGATCCGCACGAACGCGATAACGTTTATACGATTGGGTACGTGGGTCGATTAGTTCGCGAAAAAGGCGTTCACGTGCTGCTCAATGCCGCCTCCCGGCTCTCCTTCCCATACCGTATCCAACTCTTTGGGACAGGCCCAGCGGAATCGTCGCTCCGAGCACTCGTAGAGTCACTGCACATCCAGGATCGCGTTGAGTTTCTCGGCCACGTTCCCAGCAGCGCGATGCCGGCGCACTATCGCGCCATGCATGTCTGTGTGCTGCCTTCTCTCACGACACCGAACTGGAAAGAGCAGTTTGGGCGGGTGCTCATTGAGGCGATGGCGTGTGGAGTGCCCGTGGTAGGCTCGGAATCGGGCGAGATCCCAGAGATTGTCGGTGACAGCGACACCGACCGCGGCGGCATGACGTTTCCTGAAGGGGATGCAGAAGCGCTGGCAGAGATCCTGAACCGGCTTCACCTAGAGACGTCGCTGCGCCACGAACTTGGCGCACAGGGACGAATGCGGGTGCTCCGAGAGTATACGCAGAGCCGAATTGCGGCGAAGACCGTGCTCATGTACCGCCAACTCACGCACGGCTTACAGTACGGCGCGCAGCAGCATGAGTCGGTTCTATAGCAAACCGCTGCGGCGTCGGAAGCGAGACCGTGGCTGCCCCGTTTGCACTCGTCCCGGGACGAAACGACCGCGTGCCATGGCAAGCAGGGACCGACTATCATTTCTCGTGCGGGATGAGAGTGCCGCCGATTGAAATAGGCTGCCCGCGACGACCCATGCGGCGCGTGTGTCAGGCGGATATAGGTTGACAGGCCGCCGTGCAGTGGGCGCAACGCGCTCTCGCTGCCGCTCACTACGGTATAATTGAACCGCGCCCAGGCTCTGAGTCATAAAGTGATGCGTGCTGAATTCATTGCAGGCACAGCAGTTCATTACACTTCGGGTTCGCAGTTTGCGCGTGTGAAAGCGCAATGATGGTGTGTGGCAGATACCTGATCTGCGAAAAGTGAGAGATAGGCACGCAGCCGTGAATATTGGATTGCTCTACCATCCCGGTCGCGAGCAAGCGCAGTCGCTGGCGACGGTTCTGCATTCCCTGGTTGAGAAAGACGGGCATGCCGCGTGGCACGTGCCGGTGGAAGCGGAATCAGACTGGCAAGAAAGAATCCCGGAAACCGACCTGCTCTTTACGCTGGGCGGCGACGGCAGCATCCTGCGGGCGGCGCCACTGTGCGCGGAGAGTGACGTTCCCATCGTAGGCGTAAAGTTTGGACGTCTAGGCTTTCTCTCGGAATTGCTGCCGGCGGAAGCAATCCAGTCATTACCGCGCTTCCTGAACGGGGAATACTGGATAGAAGAGCGCTCCATGCTTGATTGCTTGATAGAGGGTGAAACGAAACAGACTCTCGCCCTCAACGAGGCCTTGATCAGCCAGGGCCACGTACGCCGTGTACTTGACATAAAAGTATGGATCGACGACGCGTTTCTTGCCGATTACGTAGCGGACGGTCTCATGATTTCCACTGCTACCGGGTCTACGGCATACTCGATGGTGGCCGGCGGGCCGATCCTGCATCCTGAGGTGCGGAATATGCTCATCACGCCGATGTGTGTGTTGCGTGGACCGACGACTCCGTTCGTCTTGCGACAGTCTGCTCGCCTGCGCCTGCAGGTCTTCCACCAGCATGAAGCAGTGGTTACCATCGACGGGCTGCCGGTGGGCGATCTCGCCAACGAGGGAATGATGCACCTGACCACCGCGACCCAGTCGTGCAAATTCGCCCGCGTGCAAGAGCCCACGTACTTCTATGAGACCCTGGTGCGCAAGCTCAGGATACCCCTCGATAGCTCCTAGGACTCGCGATGCTGGAGCACTTAGAGATCCACGACTTTGCCCTCATCGACGAGGTGCGGGTCGATTTTGGCGCTGGCTTCAATGTCCTCACCGGCGAAACCGGCGCCGGGAAGTCTATCATCATCGACGCCATCGGCGCGTTGCTCGGAAACCGCGTGGGCGCTGCTGAGGTGCGGAGCGGCGCTCGCACTGCGCGGGTTGCCGGCACATTTGTGCTGGATGCCGTGCGTCCGGCTCTCGCCGAAGCGCTGGATGAGATTGGCGCCAACCTGGATGAGGAAAACCGCTTGCGACTTGGGCGCGAGATTGCGGCTTCCGGCCGCACGACTGCGCGCATCCAAGGTCGCGCCGTGCCCGTAGGCGCCTTGCAGCAGGTGGCCGGCTTGATGGTAGACATTCACGGCCAGGGCGAGAATCTCTCGCTGCTGCGCTCCCGGCTCCAGTTGGACTTTCTTGATCGCTTCGCCGGACTTGACGGCCTGCGGCAGCAAGTACGGCAAACCTTCCGCACACTGCAGCATGTACAGTCAGAATTGCGGCATTTGCGTCAGGACAAGCGCGAACTCGCGCAGCGCGCCGACTTGCTCGCTTTTCAAATTCAAGAGATCGCGGAGGCGGGTCTTCAAACCGGTGAGGAAGAAGCGCTGCGCAATGAGTACCGGCGGCTGCGTCATAGCGCAGAGTTAGTCGATCTCACCGGCAGTGTCCTTGAGATTCTGAGCGATGCTCCCGATCCCGCGCGGACCGCAAGCGACTTGCTGGGGGAGGCGGTTGCAACGCTCCAACGCTTGACTGAACTCGATCCGGAAACGGGGCCGTACCTCCGCGTCGGACAGGAAATCTCGGCGCAGTTGGAGGAGCTCGTCGCTGACGTGCGGCGCTATGCCGGTAGTCTGGAGCAAGAACCGAATCGACTGCTAGTGGTGGAAGCGCGGCTCGATGTAATCGAAAGTCTACAGCGCAAGTACGGTGACAGCATTGGTGAGGTCTTGGCGTATGCGGATAGAGCCGCAGCGGAACTTGAAGGCATTCACTCCAGCGAGGACCGTGTGGACGATCTTGCCGCGCAAGAGCGGCGGTTAAATGGAGAACTTGCGGAGTGTGCCGCCAATCTCTCGCGGCAACGCAAGGGCGCTGTGCAGGATGTAGTTGCTGCTGCGCATCGAGAACTTGCGCTTCTGGGCATGCCCCACATGTCGTTCGACGTGGCCGTGACCCAGGAGGTGGTGCCGCATGGGCTCCTGGTAGAGACCGAAGAAGGCCCGCAAACCCTGCAGTGCGGGCCAACAGGTATCGATACGGTTGAGTTTCTCATCAGCCCCAATCCCGGCGAACCGCCAAAGCCGTTGGCCGCAATTGCATCCGGGGGCGAGGCATCGCGCCTCTTGCTTGCCCTCAAGTCGGCGCTCGCCCACGCTGATGAAACACCGGTGCTTGTCTTCGACGAGATCGAGATTGGCGTGGGGGGCCGCAGCGGCGCGGTGCTGGGCGAGAAGATGTGGAACCTCATCCAAAGTCACCAGGTGATCTGCGTGACGCATCTGCCGCAGGTGGCGGCGTATGCCGATCACCACTATTTTATCCATAAGGAGTCGGCAGACAGCCGCACAATCACTCACGTCAACGTGCTGGCAGCAGATCAGCAAGTGGATGAATTGGTAGCGATGAGCGGCGCTGTGGGCGCCGCAGCCGAACGCAGCATCCGGGACTTGCTTGCGCGTGCGCACGACTGGAAGCTCCAGCAGGGCGGCGCTCTGGTCGAGGGGTGAGGAAAGAAGCCACGCAAACAGTGTGTCAGCCAACGGGTCTCCGAAGCGCTGAGCAAAGTGGGTGCCTGGAGCGGGATCGTCTCAAAGGGATTTCTGGCGAGAAGCGCAGTTCTGGATACAGGGAGCATGGAGGTAAGTCCGCCGTTCAAGACGCCGCACACGTGACGCAGAGTGAATAGATGACTGGGTGCCCCGGATTGTCGAGAAAATCTCGGCACGAAGCGGGCTTCCGTAACGTGCATTCAGACTAAAGATGCAAGGACGCCCGCAGAGCTTTCAAGAGCACTGCGGGCGTCCTGTATTCCTCAAGCAATGCCTGGGGTGGAAACGGTGCGCTGCCTACCTACCCACGTTGATCTTCAGCCGCTTCGACTTTGCCTTCTCCTCCTTGGGTAGGTGCACCTTGAAGATGCCGTTCGACCAGGAGACCGTTGCATCGTCGGCGTAGACTGCGCTGGGCAACGTGTAGGCAAGCTCGAACTCGCCTTCGGGCAAGTTGCGCCAAATGTTGGTGCCCGCAATGGTCTCAGGACTCTCGTACCGGCCCTTGATGATCAGGCTGCCCTTGCTCAGGGTCATCTCGATGTCGTCGGGATTGACGCCCGGGATCGCCAGCTCGAGGACATAGGCCTCATCCGTCTCCCAGAGGTTAGAGGGGAGAGCGCGGCTCACCGGTGACGCGGCCCCGTTGGCGAAAGGGCCTGGACCAAAGAGCGACCGATCGAAGAGTCGATCGAAGACATCCTGCACGGTCGCAAACGTGTGGGGCTCGTAGCGCTTGAGTTCAGCCATTTCTTTACCTCCAATAGTAATGATTGTTGAATCAAGCCTCTGCTAGTATTCTAATATATGAGTGTCTCTGTGTCAAGTATAATGAGTGAATATTATTAGATAATATTCTTTTTTGCGAGGCAATTATTATAAAACATTATTGGAAACCAAGTGGAGGGCTGCTCGGAGTGCGAACGTTTGGGTGTTGACTGGCTGGTTTCCATTGGTCCATAGCAGTGTTCAGGGAGCGGCGACAGGCAACGCTTTGGTTGCCGGACTACCGCTTGGTGATTAAAGGGATCCGCGCCTCCAAGACTCCCGTGTTCTTCCGTCCAAGGCTTTTGACCGGCTGTGGCTGCCATTGCTATCCTGCTATTAGGAATGGCATGGAGAGGATCTGCGCATGGCCGTCCAAGTACTGCCTGCTGCGCTCGCGGCAAAGATCGCGGCCGGTGAAGTAGTAGAGCGTCCCGCGTCGGTGGTGAAAGAACTGTGCGAGAACGCGCTCGATGCGCAGGCCGCTGCCGTTGCAGTCGGAGTCGAGCAGGGCGGGTTGCGCCGCATCGTGGTCGCAGACGACGGCACAGGGATTTCCGGGACTGAGCTTCCGCTCACCGTGCGCCGTTACGCCACGAGCAAGATCAGCAGCGTCGAGGACCTGGCGGCCATACAGACTTTGGGGTTCCGGGGCGAAGCGCTCGCGTCAATTGCAGCAGTCTCGCATTTGCATGTTCGTTCGCGTACGGCCGCAGACCGCGCCGCGCACGTTCTGACAGCGGTTGGAGGAGAGCGCGTAGCGGTAGAGCCGGCGGCCGGGCCGGTCGGCACTGCCGTGGACGTGCAGCACCTCTTCTTCAACGTCCCGGCGCGGCTCGCCTTTTGCAAGAGCCCTCAGGCGGAAACGCAACGCATCATTCAATGTGTGCAGCATCTCGCGCTTAGCCACCCCGCGGTGCGCTTTACACTTACCGTTAATGGGCGGGAGGTATTCGCGGCGAGCGGCAGCGGACGTATCGAGGACGTGTTTATCGCGATGCACGGCCATGAAATCGCCGAGCAGTTGATTGCGATTGACGAACCGCTCGTACACGGTGTCCTAGTGCAGCCCACAGTCAACCGGGGCAACCGCACGGGCATATCACTTTTTGTAAACAACCGCTGGGTGCAACAACGTGCGCTGACCTATGCCATCACCGACGTGTATGCGGAACTCATGCCTGAGGGGCGCTATCCGCTTGCTGCCCTCAACGTCGCGCTGCCTTGGGAGGAGGTCGATGTCAACGTCCATCCGCAGAAGTCAGATATTCGGCTCAAGGATGCCGGCCGGATCGTGCGGCAGTTGCGGAGCGCGGTGCGCTCGGTCTTGGCGCAGCACGTGGCGGTGCAGCCCATGCGCCAGCACTTTCAATCCATGGACTCCTGGCGCAGCGCAAGCGCGGCTGCGGTTCCGGGGCAGTCCGGGCAAGCGGTAGATCTCTTTCGTCCCGCGGGCGCGGGAACTACCACGCCGGAAAACGGCGCGGTCCATTCCGCGCCAAGCGCACCCGCGGAGCTGCGGGTGCTCGGGCAACTCGGCAACATGTACGTCATCGCCGAGGGCGTAGACGGCATGTACTTGATCGATCAACACTCCGCCCACGAGCGCGTGCTCTATGAAGCCGTGCTCAAGCGGTTGCCGGGAGCGGAGAGCCAGCCGCTGCTTCAGCCGCAACCGCTTGCCCTCAGCCCCACGCACGTGCAATGGTTGGAAACGCACGTGGAGGAACTGGCACGGATGGGCTTCGCGCTCGAGCCGTTTGGCAATGACGCGTGGCTTTTGCGCGCTGTGCCGGTTTTTCTCGCAGACAAAGGGCATGACTGGGGCGGCTTTGTAGTGACCGTCATCGAACAAGAGGACAACCCTGACTATCGCGGCGACCCGCTGGAACGGCTCCGCTGGGTGATTGCGTGCCACGGGGCGGTCAAGGCCGGCGACGTGCTCTCGCACGAGCAGATAATGGCGCTACTTAGCGCGCTGGAGCGCTGCGACCTTGCCCGAACCTGTCCGCACGGCCGTCCGACGATGGTGCGGCTCTCCCATGCGCAACTGGCGCGCGAGTTTGGGCGCACGTGAGTGTGGCCAGGCAGCGTAGTGTGGAGAATCGTACAGAGCGTGGCGCAAGTTAATGGAGTAGCGTGGGAAGCTTGGCCCCCGCTTGAGGCGGAGTCGTCATGGTGTACCTTTTAGCACCATAGTCTTGCGCAGGCTACAGAACAGGATGAGAATGGCGGTTGGCTTCTTGTCCGCCATTCTCTTTCAACGTCCGTTATCCCCGCGAAAGCGGGAATCCAGTTGCGCCGGCGCGGTCGTCCCTGACGTCGGACACAGTGATCGTCAGAGTATACGAACCGGTGCCATAGCCCTCCACCGCAATGTAGTATCCGCCTGAGCGCGGCGCTTCCCAGACGATGCGCGAGGCCAGCGAATCATCGTGATCGTCGTTGAAGGCCAGCAACAACTCGTCGGCGTCATACAGTCCCACCAGCGAGTCGGAGAGCGTTCCCAGCGCCACGTCTATCTGGTAGGATACGCCCTCCTCTGCCTGGAACGCGAAGACGTCAGTGTCGTCCGCGTAGTCCAGCGCGCCTTGCACAGGCTCTCCTACCGTTACAGCGGTGGCCTCCTCGACTGAGCCGGCGTGGTCGTCCGTGACATTGGAAACGGCCACCGTCAGAGTATACGAACCGGCGCCGTAGCCCTCCACCGCAACGTAGTACACACCCGAGCGCGGCGCTTCCCAGATGATGCGCGAGGCCAGCGAATCGCCGTGATCGTCGTTGTACGCCAGTGCCTGCTCGTCAGCATCATACAGTCCAACCAGCGAGTCGGAGAGCGTTCCCAGCGCCACGTCTATCTGATAGAACACGCCCTCCTCTGCCTGGAACGCAAAGAAGTCGGTGTCGTCCGCGTAGTCCAGTTCGCCCGGCACAGGCTCTCCGACCGTTACAGCGGTGGCCTCTTCGACTGAGCCGGCGTGGTCGTCGACGCTGTCGGAGACGGGAGCTATGTCTCCCTCATCCCCTGCGCTCAACAGGTCCGGCACGCAGTTCAACAGCCCGACGCCGAACTCCACGTACGCGGCGGAGTCGTCGGGAGAGGCAAGCAGGGCGGCGAGGTCGGTAGCGGCTACCAGCTCCCGCAGGCAGGCCGCTTCTTCCTCGCTCAATGCTTCTCCATCCTCGGTCAGGCCGGCAAAGAACAGGTGTGGAACGCAGTTTAGCAGCGCCGCGACCGACTTCACAGCCGCATCGGTATCGTCAGTGCCGGCAAGCAGGGCGGCAATGTCAACAGCAGCGAACGACTCCCTTAGGCAGGTCGCCTCGTCTGCGCTCAGTTCTATGTCCTCTCCGAACGCCGCGGAGAGGAGTAGGCCCGGAACGCAAGAAAAGAAGGCGGAGAACGCCGCGGACACAGCAGTAGAGTCATCAGCAACCACGGCCGCCCAGTCGATAGCGACGATCGACTCCCGCAGGCAGTCCCGCTCCTCCGCGCTCAAGTCTTCTATACTCGCCCCCGTTTCCGCGATGAAGATGGAAACGAACAGGTCCGGGACGCACCCCACTATGTCCGGCGCCAGCGCCGCAAACATGGCGAGGTCGTCAGTGGCGGTAAGCAGGGCGACTATGTCGATAGCGGCGAACGCCTCCCGCAGGCAGGACGCTTCTGCCTCGCTCAGCTCCACCTCTTCACCCAGCGCGCTGGACAGGAGTAGGGCCGGGACGCAAGAAATCACGCTGACGGCAAAGTCCGCATACGCCTCGAAGTCTTCAGCGGCGAAGAGCAAGGCGCCCCAGTCAATATCAGCCAGCAACCCGCGCAAGCAGGTTACTTCGTCCTCGCTCAACTCTTCCCACTCCAACCCCATCTCCGCGACCATGGTCGAGAGGAGTAGGTCCGGCAGGCAGCTCACAAAGTCGGAGATGAACGCCGCAGCCGCAGAGTGATCGTCGGCTTCGGCAACCATGGCGGCAACCACGGCCGCCACGTCGGTAGCGGCCACCGACTCCCGCAGGCCGGCCAGTTCGACCTCGCTCAACTCCACGTCCTCTTGCATCTCAGCGATCACAACGGAGAAGTAGACGGCACGGGCAATTTCCGGAGCGAGACAGGAAAATATGGACACCTCCCACTGCTCCGGGCTGTCGCTCTCGCTCACGATAGGCCGGCCCAGCGCCGTCTCTAACTCATTGCCCAGCGCGTTGCGGATGCACGCTTGCTCGCCGGTGGTGAGCGTAACGAACACTTCCCGCCAGACAGTACCGCTATCGATGCTGACATCAAGCTCGGCAATGGCGGCGGATGGCTCCGGCGTTGGACTCGCGGGGATGGGCGTCGGTGTCGGCGTGTGCGTAGCTACGGGGGTAGCAGTGAGCGCCGGACTCTCACCGCAGGCGCTTAGAATCACAATGAGGAGCAAGACTCCCAAGACCGCCAACCAACGGGTATGAGAAGTGGCTGCGCTCAATTCGGCAATCTCCTTTTGACTGTGTGGCGGAATGCCCATTCCCCGGACATTCCGCTGTTGGGCCGAGAGCGGTGGGTCCTATCCAGGCGGCGCGGGAGCGCGTTCCGGTCGGGCGCTGCCTGCTGCTGGCGGTCAGACTATCCGACGCTGAACTCGATTGGGATTCCGCAGACTCGAGCGATGATCAGAATGGCTATCACGAATACTCCGACTATGATCCAGTTGAAGAGACGGCTCCTAAAGAAATTCTGCCGTATAGCTACAACCTCCTCGCAGCCAGTAATTTGCTTTGCGCTCCTAGTGACTTAACTATTTTGGAGTAGTGAATAGAATAGACGGTAGCACGGGTTTGTATCCTGTGCGCAACCCCTCGGATTGGCGTGACTGCCCCACGTCACGGGAAGATGGCGCAGGTTGTGCGCACGTCTCGTGCGAACCTGCGCTACCGGCGTTCTTGCCCATCGACGTAAGCATGTCGAACCACTAGTCGTCGTCGGAGTCCTGGCTCTCGATGGCTCTGAAGGGGTGCACCCAGTTGGCCAGTGCTTGGGGATTCCGCGACTGGACCCACAGCCGGCCGCGGCCGCCGAATCTTAGCAGCAACTGGTCCGAGAACAGGAACGAACGGATGGAGCGGCCGCGCGTAATCTCATACGTCAGCGTCGGCTCCCACGCCACAGCGTGACCGTTATCCACGATGTACGTGCCATTCACCTCGATCTCCTCGATGTCTCCGTAGCCGCTGAAGAAGAGCAGTCCGCTGCCGGTGGCCCTGAGGATGAAGAGACCTTCATTGAAGAAGCCCCGGAAACCCTGGAAGGTGGTGTCGATGGTGACGTCCTGCTGCGAGGCCAGGTAGGCGCTGTCCTCCATAAGCACGTCGCCGCGGCTGAGGTCGACGGCCACGATGTCGCCGGGTTGCCCCGGCGAAAACGCCACGACGCCAGGGGCGTCTTGCGCCTCGAAGACGTTTTGAAAGAAGCTCTCGCCGCCGAGCGCGGACCTACGCAGGCTCTTGAACATGCCTCCCCGCGCCGAGGTGTTGAGTTGGATCGAACTGCTCATCCACACCATCGCGCCGGACTCCGCTACGACAGACTCGTTGGGGTCGAGGCCGACCTCCAGGACGCTGTAAGTCGGCCGGCTCGCTATCTCGTAATTCACCTCATTGCTTCCTTTCCGGCAGCAGCCCGCCCAATGTGCCTCCCCACTCCTTGGGGTTGTGGCTCTGGACGTACAGCTTGCCGCGCCCGCTGAAGTTAAGCGTTATGCCCTCGCTCGCGAGGAAAGACTGGAGCCAGCTTCCGCCCGCTTTGCCGAGGGAGTAGGTCAGCGAGTCCTCGAACGCGACCACATGGCCCGTGTCAACGGTAAACGCGCCGTCCACGTCGATTTCCCGGATGGCGCCGAACGCGCTCACGAGCAAATCTCCCACGCCATCGACCTTGAGGAACGAGAGCGACTCGCCTGAGAACATCCCGCCAAGGCCCTGGAATTCCGTATCCAGCCCCAGGTTTTCGGACGAGCCGATGTAGCTGCCCCCGGCGCATACCCAACTGTTGTGCCCCGTGCACGAGATGAGCGCCACGTCGCCGGGCAGAGTGGGCGCGAGGCCCACCTCGCCGCCGCGTCCGTCCGTCGTTCGGTACTCCGAGAGGAAGAAGCTCTCGCCGGCGAACATCCGCTTGATGCCACCGAACAGCCCGCCCGCGGACCGGGTGCGCGTGGTGACCTGGACGTCCACGTTGTCGGAGGTGCGAAACATTGCCCCCGCCTCCGACATGAATTTTTCAGCGGGTCCGATTTCCACCAGCGCGGCCTTGAAGCCTCCGCCGCCGGTGAGTGTGCATTTGGCCATTGCTACGCTACCTCCTCTATGCCGGCAGGAATGGCATGAGCCAGTTGGCGACCGACCCCAAGGTTCTGGTCTGGAGATACACCTTGCCCCGGCCCGTAAACCGCATTGCCAGACCCTCGCCCGAAAGCAGCGTGCTCTTCAGGTTGCCCATGCCGCGAATCGAGTAGTCCACCGTAGGCTCCCACGCGACCACGTGGCCGGTATCGACGGTGAAGCCGTCTTCGACTTCCCTTTCGATGAGCGCACCAAAGGTGTTGAAGAACAAGTCCCCGTTACCGCTGCACTCGATGAGGAACATGCCCTCGCCGGAAAACATGCTCTTGAAGCCGCCAAATCTCATCTTGAGTTGCACGCCGGGCGTGGCCGCCATGAACGACCCTCCGGTCAGCACCAGCGAGTTACCGGCCAGCGCGCGGTGCCCGACGTTGCCGGGAATGGAGGGTGAAAACGCCACCTCTCCGCCGGTCGGGTGGCTGTACTCGCCGACGAAGAGCGACTCGCCGCCCACCAACTTCCTGAAGAACGCGCGCAGGAAACCGCCGAGCAGGCGCGCTTTTACCTGCACGCCCTCCGACATCCACGCCATGCTGCCCCCCTCGGCGATGAATTGCTCGCCGGGACCGAGCCGTACGCTAAGGTGTCCGTACGCGGGATTGCCCTCTATCTGGTATTCCAATTGCTTCCCTCCTTCCCCATGCCCAAGCCCTACTATCCTTCGCACTATCTTCCACAACGAAGGAATACGTCCGGGAAATGAGCAAGAAACCTAGAGAATTCACTACCCCAGCAATTCTGGAGAAGCGACGAGGGTCTGTCAAGACGAGATTGACAGGATTGGAGGTAGCCAAAGAAGCGTTGGACTACGCGTCCGGTCGCAGGACAGGAATATGGCGCGGTCGCCTCCCCGGCCTATCCTACCGTGAATGAGGCTATCCTGCCGTACGGTGACCCCCCGTATCCAGGGCACGGGGCACGCTCTTCAGCCCTTCGGCAAGCTCAGAGCAGGCGCTGAATTCCAGTCCGATGCACAATCCGGGCCGGCACGCGAACAGACCCCCCTTTCCCCAGGGGACAGGCCCGGGGTGAGGGGGAATCGGCGCCGACCCAGCCCAATGTCAACTGTTTAGCAGAATTTTGCAGAGGTTTCCTGAAGGCGGACGCGGCGCAGCCATAGGCGGAAGGAAGATGGGCGCCGGCTTGCCTTGGGGCGATAACAAGCGTACTGCCTCTCTATCGATACGACAGCATTGAGGCTTGCCCCAAGCGCGGAATAGAGAGGGAAGCTCAGCTTACTGGTACTGTCAGGGATTTAATACGCTACAATTACGAGAAACGCAGCGCTACGCAATCATGGCAGGCAGTACTTAATGGCAGGCAATAATCGAGAGGCGCGGGCTGCAGCGGATCAGATTTCCCGTCAGGAAAAGCGCGAGCACTGGAACTGCGACGCGTTTCTTTCGCTCGTGCCGGAGAATATGGACAGTGCCGGGAGCGATAGAACTTACCGAAACGGCGTGACCGTTGCCAACATTATCGTGATGCCGCTCGATGAACCATCGGTGGCAATGTGGCACGGACTCGCCGAGGCCCAGCGCCACGAGCGGATACTGCCCTTTGCGGAGTTCCTCCGGGCGCGTTACCCGCGCTCCCAAGTGTTGGTATTCTTCGTTGCCGACAACTTGGTGGTGGGCCAGGCCGTTTGGCCCCCAGCCGCGCCGTCTCCAGACATCACCATCTGCCACGAGGCGCTGCCGCTGGAAGAAGTGGAGCCGGATTTACTGGAGTACCTGCCGCTCGATTAGGGACAAGCGCTGACTCTCGTCGCAGGTTGCGCGAAACGGCCGTGCCTCTCCTATCTCTCTTGCCGCTAACTACCTTGCCTGAGATAGCGTAGGTGTTCCGCGCCAAGAAGCGGGGACAAGCCCCGCGCTCCATGTTCTACTCAGTGCTATGAATCTACAATGCCGCCCAAGCACTGTTCCTGGTAACCGTCGCTCAGCAGTACGAACGCTTCCAGCAGCTCAGTGAGCCAAGCGTACATCAGTTCGTTCATACGCTGCTCTACCTGATTAGGATTGTCTTTACCATCGTGACCGTGCCACTCCGCCCACCACTGGGCTTCCGCTTTGAACGCTTCGATTTCATCTTCGACGCACTCGGCCGGTGAACGCAGTCCGCTCCGCTCCCGATACTGCGCTACGTGCATGGTCTCGTGTATAAGCACGGCCGCTAGCACGTCGGCGCTCGCGTTGCGGAGTTCTTCTCTAACAACGATGCGGTTATGGGCAGGGAAGTAATAGCCGTAGCCTTCCGCCGGCCCGAACACGACGCCCGTCTTGGCGGCAATGACCGTTGCGGCCGCCGCCTTTCCCAGTGTGGATTCGCCTCCCATCAGCGCCGTCCGATACGCCTTGGCGAGTACCGGATCGATGTGCTGCGGCGGTGCTCCGTACTTTACGCACTGTTCACGATAATGAGGACTTAGTCGTACCCAGTAGCGCAGGCTCTCATTGACAAGCAGGGCAACTTCGTAGTTTGCCCATCGCTCCAAATCCGTCGGATTGCCTTTGCCGTCCACGCCAAACAGTTCGCGCCACCACTGGGCTTGCGCGGTCTCTTGGTCGATCACGCGCTCCATGCACTCGCTCCAGGATTGCGACCGCTCCGCCTCGTTGTACAGCCCTACTGCCGGCCAAATGAGCGTGTGGGCGAGTGCCTCGGGGCTTTCATGGCGGTACTGTTCGTTAATGATGATGAGGTTGCGGTAAGTGGAGTAGGATGACAGGCCCTCCAATAGCCCGAATTGCGCCGTGGCGCCCGACTGCATGAACAGTGTGTAGACTCGCTCCCCGCTGGGTGTGGTGCGCAGCGTCTCAATCGCATCTGCAAGTTTCGAATCGAGCGGGTCCCAGTCAAAGCGTTCGCTATTGCGCCGTTTCTGGAGACCCTTTTCTCCATGTATCCAAGTCCAGTAGCCGTCCGTGAACGTGGTCATATTGTCGGCCTTGCGCCAAACCAAGAGACCGCCGGTAGTTCGTTGAAAGCTATCGCCGCTGACGTTATACTGCTCAGTCTCCAGGCACTGACCGACAGTATTGGGAATGAGATCGTAGAGTTCCTTGAAGCCGAACCGGAAGGCGCAATCGACACCGTGGACGCGCGGCGGCGTGGGCCTGGCCGGCGGCGCAGTCGCTATAATTGCGTCGGATGGGACGAGCAACCGTTGACCGACGTAGATTTTCCTCGGATCCGCAATCCGGTTGAATTCAGCGAGTGCGTGCAGGTCAACACCGAAGCGGCGCGCGAGGGAGTAGAGGGTGTCGCCGGGTTGCACGACGTATTCGCGGAGCGGCGCGGGCGTCGGTTTGGGTTCGCGTGTCGGTCTCGGTTGCGCCGGCGGTTTTGGCCTTGGCAGCAGCGTAGCGGTTGGTTGCGCCGTCGGCGACGGCGTCAATCCTGCCTCCTCTGGTGCGCCGCAAGCGGCTATGCCTACGGATAATATGAGCACGAAGACGATCTGCTTCACGGAGAGCACCCTTTGGCGTGTTTCAGCGTGGTGTGCTGGGGCAGACATGGGCTTGAATACAGCAAGCGCACAGCACGTTTAAGTAGAACGGGGGTAATTCGCTAAGCAGTAGCGACTGGCAGCTATCTACGCACGGTGGCGGAATATCTGACGCGCTTTATCACAAAATTCCGGCTGTTACCGGAGTGACGGGGGCGGCTAAGAATAAGCGGACAGCGCCTTTTCAGGCTTGCGCTGCTAGTTTACCATACTGGGCGCGCCGGTTGCACACCGGGGCCGCCGGCGGGCGCGGGGGCTTGTCCCCCGCTTCCCGGGGCACATACCGGAGCGCAGGCGGGGCAACGTTGTTGCATTAGAGAAAAGGGCAATCACAAGGCTTGCCCCTACACCGGTCGGGCGCAGCCACTGACCACTATTGCTTCTGCGCCGTATGGGCGCAGGTTGCAAACCTGCGCTACCGGGGATGTTGGGGTCCATCGAGCGCTGCGACTTTCGCCGCAGCGCTAATTCGACAGCATTACGGGGCTGGACACAATTGCGTGGGGCTCGCCTCTACGTGCGCAAGGTGTCCGTTAGTTAAATTCCGCGAACAGGTTCGACAATCCGCTACGCTTCGTTCGGTATGACATTGGGAGATAGCGGAGACTCCAAGAGGCAACGGCTACCAAAAGTCAGCAACCCTAACCGGTGTTGAGATAAGACAAGGTAGCTTCCACTGCCACCTGCAGCGCGTGCCCGATACAAGCTTCGTCGAGGTCGTAGCGGCTATGGTGCAAGGGATACGTGATGCCGCGGTCGGCATTGCCCGAGCCAAAGAGCCAGTAGACGCTCGGCACGCCCTCGGCCAGGAAGCAGAACGTATCGCCGATGAGCAGTGGGGCATCCATCATCACGGCGTTGTCAGTGCCGAGAACTCCGGCCGCGGTAGCGTGCACGAGCGATGCCAGAGCGGGATCATTGACCACTGGCGGGTTACCCCGCGTAAGTGAAAATTCCGCAGTACAATCCGCACTTTCAGCGGCGGACTCTACCAGGGCTGCCAAGCGCTCGCCCAGTCCCGCGCGCGTGTTAAGATCGCCGCAGCGTACGGAGCCTTTCATTCTGACTGACGATGGAATCAGGTTGTAGTCCTTGCCGCCCTCTATAAGGCCGACGTTAAGGGAATACACCTGATTGTTTGGCGCCACGCGGGAGCCGGCACCGTAGAGGGTTTGGATAACGTGGCTGGCTGCCAGAATGGCGTCTTTCCCTTGGTGTCTCCGCGCGGCGTGGGTCTCTTTCCCGGTGATCTCCAGCGAAAACATGTCGTATCCCGTAAAGATCACGCCGGGGCGCGCCCACACCTGGCCTACCGGAATCTCCGGCAGGTTGTGGAAGCCCATCAAGGCGTCCACTTTTGGATTTTCCAGCACTCCGTCTGCGCGCAGGGCTTTGGGGCCGCAGGGAGGCAAGCCTAGTGCCTCTGACGCGCCGCCGGCTTCCTCTGCCGGATCAAAGAGCAGCTTGACGGTTCCTTGGAACTGATCGCGCATGTTCGCAAGGATCGCGGCAATGCCAATGCCGATGGCAGTGTGGGCATCGTGCCCGCACGCGTGCATCACGTCGGGGGTTTGCGACGCGTAGGGAACCTTTTTCCAGTCCGGGAAAGGCAGCGCGTCCATGTCCGGCCGGATGGCGAGCACTTTGCCGGGACGGCTGCCATGCAGGATGCCGACCACGCCCTGCCCGCCAACGTCCGTCTCGACCTCCCAGCCGAATGCCGCGAGACGGTCGGCGACTATACGGGGAGTTCTGTCAAGCTCGAAGGCTACTTCGGGATGCTGGTGAATTTCTCTCCGTATGGCCACGAGTTCCGGCTGTAATTCGCGGACTTGGGTCTGTACCTCTGCTGTGCTCATTGCTTCCTCACGTGAGAATTGCTGCCAAGATGCCCACCAGGAAGATACCATCAAAGACCCCAGCCCCGCCAATGCTGACCACGTGCGCGCCCAGCCGGTGGATGCGCGGCAGGTTGAAGACATCGGCGCCGATGAGCGTGCCCAGCACGCCGGAAGTGTACGCGACTGCGGTGCGCCCAATTGGATCAGGCACCAGCAAGTAGGCCAGCAAGGCCGCAATGAGGGGCGGTATGAGGGCAGGCAAGGTAATGCCCACACCCTTTACCGGACGGGCGAGCGCAAAGCAGACAATGCTCATGGCTGCGGTGGCAAAGAACGCTTGCGTCAAGGGCGCGTTGGGCAGCAGGTAGAGCGCAAGCAGCACTGGGATCACCGCTCCGCCCACATTCACGGCGAGCACTTGCTCTTGCACGCGCGGCGGAAAGTAGAAGAGTGACAAGAAAGAAGGCAATGGCAGCAAGGACTTGCGTTCCACGCGAATCTTGCGGCGGGAAACGGGAATGTTAACGAAGCTGCCGATAAGAGAAAGATAGAAGATGATGATCACCAGCGTGGGCGAGAGCCCCAAGTTCGCAAACGCCAGCGTGACGGCCTGCATCTGGAGCAGTAGCAGGAGCAGTGGCAGCAGAATGATGCTGAACAGGAGCGGCAAGAGCGGGCCGCGCATGTGTGCTTCTACCTTACGTGCGGATTCTCCGAGCTTGAGTGTTCAGCCGCTACCAGTTCGATCCACCCCACCTCCGGCGGACAGTTGAGGCGCATGGGCAGCACCGAGACGCCAACCCCGGCGGAGCAGTAGACAAGGTGGTCTCCCAGTTCCATCAAGCCCGCATTACGCGGCAACTCGATACGCGTATTCGTATGCCAGACAATGTGCTCCGCCAAACGGATCTGCCCGCCGTGGGTATGGCCGCAGAGGATGAGATCAAAGCGCTGGTCCTCCAAAGTGCGAATGATGTCGGGCGTGTGGGCGAGGAGCAGCCGCGTGGTGTCGCGCGGCGCGCCGGCCGTCGCGCGGCGGATGTCATCGAGCCAGTAGAAGGGGTCGTCTACGCCGATGAGTGTCAGGGGTTGGCCGTGCACAGTGAGGTTTACGTGCGCGTTGGTGAGCACGTGAATGCCATGCGCTGCGAGCGTGCGCACGAGCCCGCCGGTGTCGTGGAATCGCAGTGGTTGCCCCAGCCAACTCTTGATGCGATGGCGGCGCACGTGATCGTGGTTGCCCAGCACCGCGAAAACCCCGTGGCTGGCATGGATTGGCGCGAGCGCCTCGAGCACCGTGGCCAACTCGGCTTCAGGATTGTGGCCGCCTTGGATGAGGTCGCCGGTGAGCAAGATGAGATCGGGTTTAAGGCCGGCAAGTTGGCGTAGCATGCGCACACGCCGCCAGTCGCCGGACCTCATATGCAGATCAGTGATGTGAAGGATGCGCACAACGGCATCCGGCCGGCGGAACGAGGAGAGTGGAATGCGGACTCTCCGCACGCGCAGCCGATAGGGCTCTACAAGAGTCCCGTAGGCGCCAACGGCAAGGGCTCCAAGTGCGGCCAGCGCTAACAGGGGGCGAATCACGTGCTCTGCGCGTTCATCTCTTGGTCACACCGTCGCGGCAAGGGCTGTGGCTCCGACGATCTGGTAGCGTTCGTCGAGAGTTCCTTCGAGTTGCCCCGTTTCCCGCACGTGCGCTTCAACCGGATTCTCCAGGCTCAAGTCTTCCCGGCTGCGCGCATCCTGCAGCATAGTGAAGGCCGAGCCGCCCCGCGCGTGGAACGCATCCATCGCCACGCGGTAGGTCGCATCAGGTTGTAGCGGTTTGTCGCCCACGCGCACTCCTTGCACCCGTTCGCCGACAGGTTTTGTGAGATCTATCTCGATCTGCATGCCGGACTGGTGGAGGAAGTTGCACCCCGGCAAGGCTGACGCGGATTCGAGCTGCTTTACCATCTCGTCACGGCGATCGGGCGGCAGGAAGGCATGGGATTGGTCGGTGACGCTGTGTTCCAAAGCCTCCCGGATCTGCGCGCCGGTGAGCGTAAGCAATTTTGAAAGCGGAAACCCCCTGACACATAGCTGAATGTCCCAGCTTGTGAGCGCATGCCCCGGTGCAAAGAGAGGTGTGATGAAGGTTGCCTTTGTCCACGCGATATCGGCCCCGGTCGCCTCCCGCCAAATGTCCGTTACCGTGTTGCCCAGTCCATTGGCTGTGAGGTAGTTCTGCCCCACGTTCTCGCCAGCCGTACCGATGGCGCGCAAGAGGTCGGGATCATTGCGCCGCCCCTGCAGACGGAGCAAGCGCTCCATCACCGGATGTTCCGGTGAATCCGAATCAATAGTATGGAGGCGAGACTCGATTTGGGGTCTCGGGTCGGCGGGCGTAATATCCACCTGGCCAACGAACATGCCGTTGAGGCCGGCCTGCACAATCTTGGTGTTGCCGACGCAAAGCGGCCGCAGCGTGGGGTGATGGCAATGGCCGCTGAGAATCAGGTCGATCTCCGGTATCTCCTCAGCGAGAAGAATGTCCTGCGCCATACCGGAATGAGAGAGCACGACGATCATGTCTACGCGGTCCCGGTACGCATTCACCAGGCTGGCGGTCTTTGCTGCCGAGCGCCGCGCAGAAGAGTAGAAGTTGTTAGCGGGCGCGGCGAGGTCCCAGTGATCGTCCTCCGTGCAGATGCCGATAAAAAGCACCCGATAGCCATTCATCGCGATAACTGTGTAGGGACGACATGAGGCGGGTAGCCGCGCATTGAATCCGCTGGTGCAGAGCATCGTGCCGCAGTTCTGAGCGATCAAGAAGTCCAGATGCCACGGATCGAAGCGAGAGAGTTCCGCATTTCCGGGGGTAAAGAGGTCGTATCCTAGCGAGCGCAGCGTCCAGGCGGTTACGCGATCATCCTCTTGCGGTCGGCGGTGGCGTTTCAGCCGAAAGAAGTCGCCAACGTCGATAAGGAGCACGTTCTCGTCATCACCACTTATATCTTCCACACGCTGCGCTATGCGAGGCGTCGCGCGCACAAAACCGTGCAGGTCGTTGGTATGTAAGATTGTAAAGCCCAAGTAAATGGCGCCATTCTCAAGCTGGGAAGCCCGCTCCGCAGAGATGTGCCTGCGCTGGTTGCCTCTATTTCTACCATACTAGACGGATGCCACAATTCACAATGCGCGACCATATTGCCTTGCTATTGCTGCACTATGGCGCAGGCGCAGTGCGTGGTCTACATTCCCAGGCGGCTGGTTGGCGAACAGGGCTCTTCGCTCGCGTTGATCACGATCTCAGCTTGCGTAGGAGCGTTGCAAGGCCAGCGCGGCTGGTGCAGCCGTTGCCAACTTAACTGTCCCACGGTACCTCGAATTACCGTCGGTCTTGATTCAACTACACTTTTGCCGCAAAATCATAGTATGCCCACGCCTTTTGTGAGCAATTCCCTAGCGAAAGGCTAGTTTACCCATACCGCGATAGAGTATACTCAGGGATAGCAATCACACATTTGTTCGAGTACGTAGTTTATTTCCTGGAGGGTTGACTATGCCGCGTAAAGCATTGGTTGCGACTGCGTGCGTTGGCCACCTGGGCAGCCGCCCCTCGATTGCCGCGAATCACGAGTTGGCGACTGAATTACTCGATCAGATAGGTGGCTTGGGCGCCGATCTTGCCTGCCTGCCGGAAGAGTTTACCCTCTTGGGCTTGCCCCAGGACGAGGAGGAGCGCGAGAAGATTTGGGAGCCGATTCCCGGTCCCACTTCAGACCATTTCGCCGCAAAGGCCCGTGAGCATGGCATGTACGTGGCTGCCGGCATGTGCGAGGTGCGCGGCAACACACGCCTGAACACCAGCGTCCTCTTTGATCGTCAAGGCGAGATTGTTGGGCAATACGACAAGATCCATCCAACTCTAGGCGAACTTGAAGCGGGCACCGTGCCGGGTATCTACTCCGACATTCCGGTATTTGACACAGACTTTGGCAGGATTGGCATGCTCATCTGTTTCGACGTCGACTATCCGGAAGAGTGGGCGCGTATCGGAGTTGCCGGCGCTGAGCTTGTAGTCTTCCCAAGCATGTGCGACGGTGGCTTGCGGCTGCGCGCATATGCCTGGCTGCACAGCTACATTGTTGTTTCTTCCGTGAGTGGCGGTAGTTCTCGCATCATCAACAAACTCGGAGATGTAGTTGCCGCCAGCGGCCTGGGGGTCCACGTCGCGCATAGTACCGTAGACCTCGAAGCCGAAGTGTTCCATTATGACTTACAATTCCAGCAAATTCGTCAAATGCAGACGGACTTTGGCAAGAGAATAACGATCATCGGTACGCGTGATGATGGAGTCTTCATGTTGGAGTCCAATGATGACGCTTGGCCAGTCGCTCGCATTAAGAGAGAGTACGGCCTTGAAAATTGGGTTGAGTACCATGACCGCTCGACCCGTGAAGCGGAACGGGTGCTCGCTCAGCAGTCGGTAGTGGCCGGCTAAGCGCTGGGTTATGTATGTTTCCGGCACCGCATAGTCTTTTCTTAAGAGATAGGAGGTAGAGACAGCGTCCAGAAGTGCCTTTTTCTCGTGTCATACGAGACAATGGCGTTGAGTGTCGGAAATTACAGAATAGAAATGGCTTGTAGTCCATTTGCATGGGGACAGTGTGGTCAATATAATGGATTGCGACAACGCACAAAGAACAGTGCCATCAGGGAGGAAAAGAGATGAGAAAGCTGTGTAGGGTCCTGGTCGTCTTGGGCGTCATGCTTGCGCTACTTTTCAGCGCAGCGTGCGCTACTGAAGAGGCGAACACAGGGGAAATGGAAGAAAAGGCCGCCGAAGCCGAAACGGAGATGATGGAGGCGCCGGCTGCGGCTTCGCGGCTTGAGACCGTGCAGGAACGGGGTCACATCATTTGCGCAAGCCGTAACGACGTGCCCGGCTATGGCTTCACGGATGAGGCCGGCAACAACGTGGGCTTCGACATTGATCTCTGCCGCGCGGTAGCTGCGGCTGTCCTGGGCGACCCTGATGCATTTGAGATCCGACTGATTACGGCTGCTGAGCGCGGCCCAACAGTCCAGTCGGGCGAAGTTGACCTGCTCGTGCGCACCGTGACGTGGACGACTTCGCGTGATGCCTCATGGGGCAACTACGCGCAGACCATGTTCTACGATGGCCAGGGCTTCATGGTTCCAAAGAGCCTGGGCGTAAGTAGCGCATTCGAGTTGGCTGGCGCCGCCGTGTGTGTGACCAGTGGTACCACCACTGAGTTGAACATGGCCGACTTCTTCCGCCAGAACGGCTTGGAGTACAACCCGAAGGTCTATGAAGACACCGACGTGGTCCTTGAAGCGTACAAGAGCGGCGCCTGCGAAGTGTTCACCAATGACCGCTCGCAGCTTGCCGCGCTGAGAACGGCTCTGCCCAATCCGGACGAACACATCATTCTGCCGGAGACAATTTCTGAGGAGCCGCTAGGACCGGTGGTGCCCCACGGTGACGAGCAGTGGTTCGACCTTGTGAAGACCGTGATGGGCCTCCTCATCTACGCCGAGGCGTATGGCATCAACTCCACCAACGTTGATGATATGGCCGCTGGCGAAAACGTCAAGGCAAAGCGCCTGCTTGGCACCGAAGGTTCATTCGGTCAAGAGGAGCTGGGTCTCGATCAGATGGTGGGTCAGACCGTCATCAAGGCCGTTGGAAACTACGGCGAGATCTATGCGCGCAACCTGGATAATCCCGACGGTGTCCAACTGCCGCGTGAAGGCTCCCGCAATGCCTTGTGGTCGAATGCGCCGTGTACTGACTGCCCGAAGGGCGGACAGATCTACTCTCAGCCATTGCGCTAGTACGTGCTAGTACGTAGTCGCTGACTAATGTCGCGTCGGCCTGGACAGCTTCCGGGTCGGCGCGACTTTTGCTATAGCAACTGTTCATCCGGGCTGCTGTGGAGCGGCCCCTAATGCGTAAGTTGATTGATTCTCGGGTAGCCGCAGCCTAAACTAAGTCGCGATAGAGCCAAACACACTGCTATCAATGGGGAGGCAGGAAGGCCATGCGCGGACGGGAGAGACTGATTAGAGATATTGCGACTGCTTTGGCGCTTGGGTTGATCATGCTCCTGGCTGCGGCATGTGCTACTACTGCTGAACCGGCAGTTGAAGAGTCCACGGCTAAGATGGAGACCGAGACGGTAGCTGCTCCGGCTGTGAGTTCGCGTTTGGAGGCTGTGCGCGACCGCGGTAGACTCATCTGCGCCAGCCTCAATGACACGCCAGGGTTTGGCTACGTGGACGAGTCCGGCAATAGTGTTGGTTTTGACATCGATCTCTGTCGCGCCGTGGCTGCGGGGGTGCTCGGCGACCCCGATGCCATTGAAATTCGTTTGATCACGGCCGCTGAGCGCGGACCAGTGATGCAGTCAGGCGAAGTTGACCTACTCGTGTATGTCACGACGTGGACGACGTCCCGTGACGCCTCCTGGGGTAATTTCGTGCAAACGATGTTCTATGACGGTCAGGGCTTCATGGTGCCCAAGAGCTTGGGAGTGACGAGCGCGTACGAGTTGGTCGGCGCGGCCGTCTGTGTGAATACCGGTACCACGTCTGAACTCAACATGGCAGATTTCTTCCGCCAGAATAATATGGAGTATGATCCTAAGACATTCGAAGAAGCGCAGGTGGCCTTTGAGGCCTACAAGAGCGGCGCCTGTGAAGTCTTTACCTCGGACCGCTCGGCGTTGACGGCGCTGCGGAGCTCTCTTGAAAATCCCGATGAACACATCATTCTGCCGGAGACGATTTCCGAAGAGCCGCTGGGACCGTTGGTGCCCCACGGTGACGAGCAGTGGTTCGACATTGTGAAGACGATTATGGGTATCCTTATCTATGCCGAAGCCTATGGCATCAACTCGTCGAACGTTGATGAAATCGCCGCCGGCGACAACGTGAAGGCAAAGCGCTTGCTGGGCACCGAGGGTTCATTCGGTCAAGAAGAGCTGGGCCTCGATCTGATCGTGGGACAGACAGTTATCAAATTCATGGGCAATTACGGTGAAATCTATGCGCGGAACCTGGGCCCCGAGACCGGCATCGATTTGTCGCGGGAGGGTTCCCGCAATGCGTTGTGGTCGAATGCGCCCTGCACAGACTGCCCGAAAGGCGGGCAAATTTACGCGGCGCCGCTGCGCTAGCGAGCGTCTAGATTGGCAAGAATTTGCTGCTGCGACCAGCACCTGCTGAACTCGCGGCGGCTAGGAAACAGACACGATGCGACTTTCGCTTACATACCAAGGTATACCAATCTGGCGGCACTCCCGCGTGCTGAGTTGGACCGCACAGATCGTCTCGGGAATCCTCGTCGTGGCTGCGGTCGCATTCTTTATTTCCAATATTGCCTCCGCCATGGACAGCCGAGACATCCCCTTCAACTGGACATTCTTGAACCGTGAGTACTCCACTCCGATAAGCGAGACTCTGCTGCCGTATGAAGAGAGTGACACCTTTGCGTATGCTTTCCTGGTAGCCGCAACCAACACGCTGATGGTGTCTGTGGTAGGGGTAATTCTTGCCACTACATTGGGCATAATCGTCGGCGCCGTTCAACTCTCCGGTAACTGGGTGATCAGCAAAGTAGCAACCGTATTCGTGGAAGTCTTTCGCAATGTGCCGCTGCTGGTGCAACTCTTCTTCTGGTACATCTTGCTCTTGGGATTGCCCTCGGTGCAACAGGGCGGAATAGTCCTATTCGACGCTGTCTACCTGAACAACAACGCCGGCTTGTCATTCCCATGGCCGGAAGGCCAACAACTGCCTGGGGTGTGGCTGCTCTGTGTGGCGGCATCCATAGCGGTCGGTCTGGTGGCACGCGTGCTCTTGGACCGGCGCGAGACCCGCACCGGTCAACCGTCCTATCCCTGGTTGGGGGCAATTGGCGTGGTGTTTGCGGGAGCCGTAGTCGCATGGATCGTGTGGATAGTCATAGGTAACGCGCCGTTTGTCATGAGTGTCCCGCACCCGGAGGGTCGGTTCGGTCATCCGGAAGGCGGTTATTCCATTTCTATTGAATTGACGGCGTTGCTGGTGGGGCTCATCATCTATACCTCCGCTTTCATCGCGGAAATCGTCCGCGGCGGGCTGCAATCCGTGTCGCGGGGACAGAGCGAAGCATCCCGCTCTTTGGGCCTGGGCACCATGCAGACCTTGCGCTTCGTGACTTTTCCACAGGCATTGCGCGTGATCGTGCCGCCCCTCATCAGTCAGTATCTCAATCTCACAAAGAACAGCAGCCTGGCCCTGGCCATCGGCTACGCGGACTTGACCAGTGTGGCCAAGACGATGACGCAGACCGCACCGGCGGTCACAATCTTCTTGATAATCATGGGCATCTATCTGCTGTATAGTCTCACCTACTCCTTGATTGGCAATCTCTATAACCGCCATATCCAGTTCACCGGAGGCTAGAGCGTAAATGGCTACTGCGGATACGTGGCAACCGGCGCCTTCAATGCCCCCGCCGCGTACGGAAACAGGTTGGATAGGTTGGGCGAGAGCCAATCTCTTTGGCAACTGGCTCAGCGGGCTTGTGACCGTCGTCACCGTGCCACTAATCCTGTGGGCGGTTTGGCGCATGGTGAGTTGGGTTATCGGCCCTGCTGACTGGACTCTTATCGCGAGCCGGCCCCAACAGTTCCTCATCGGCCTCTATCCCACGGAATACGCGTGGCGGCCTTTGACCGGTTGGCTGCTGGTGTCCATACTCTTCGGCATGGCTGCCGCCATGTGGGGTGGGGCCGCGCGGCGCATTGCCCTTGGTTACGGCATCATTACGGTGTTGCTGGGAGTGCTGCCCTACGGCCTGTTCCACGAGGGCGTAGTGATGCCCTGGTGGGTACGGGCCTTCATCCTGGGAAATCTCCTGACACTCGCTCTTGGCTATGGCTTGGGGAGCAACCCTAAGACTGCGAAGCCGCGGACGTTTGTGCTGGGTGGCGTTGGGATATATGTGCTCCTGCTCTTGATTCTCATCGGAATTCCAGGCATGGAGGAAGTAGCGCCGCGGAAGTGGGGCGGGCTGATGCTCAACCTCATCCTGGCGGTGTCCGGTATCTTCTTCGCATTTCCGATAGGTGTGCTGCTGGCGCTGGGCCGTAGGAGCAATCTGCCGGTGGTCAAAGTTCTTTGCGTGGTGTTTATCGAAGTCTTCCGTGGTGTGCCGTTGATCACCCTGCTTTTCATGTCGCAAGTGCTGGTGCCGCTCGCCTTGCCGGCAAACTTTCCTGTCGACTCCGTGACGCGGGCGGCCATTGTAATCACGCTCTTTTCGGCGGCGTATACGGCGGAGAACATTCGCGGCGGCCTGCAGGGACTGCACCCGGGACAGGCTGAGGCCGCGCGTGCCCTGGGGCTGCCGGGCTGGCAGGTCACCATGCTGATACAGTTGCCGCAGGCAATCCGTAACGTGATTCCGGCGATCGTGGGGCAGTTCATCGCATTGTTTAAGGATACGAGCCTTGTCTACATTGTCGGCATGCTCGACATTTTGGAAATGGGCCGCTCAATCGTGCAAGGCAACGTGCAGTTCGCCGACAACGCACGTGAACTCTTCATATTCGTGGCAGCAGTATTCTGGGTCTTTACCTACACAATGTCGTTTGTTAGCCGTCGAGTGGAACGGCATCTCGGCGTGGGACAACGGTAGGCTCGCGTGAATCGCCAGTAGTTTTCGGTTGCCGAGCCTTTTGGTGGCGCCTTCGCAGTAATTGGAGGAAAACGTGGCAGCAGAAGTAGCAGTAGCAGCGGACCAGGCTCCGGTGGCCGACGACATCATAGTGGCCCGCGACGTGCATAAGTGGTTCGGCGACTTCCATGCGCTGCGCGGCGTGACCACCACCGTCGGCCGCGGCGAGGTGGTGGTGGTCATTGGGCCTTCAGGCTCAGGCAAGTCTACTTTCATCCGCACCATCAACCGGCTGGAGCAACATCAACGCGGCGATATCATCGTCGATGGTGTTGAAATGACCGACGACGTGCGCAATATCGATGCCATCCGCCGTGAAGTGGGCATGGTATTTCAGTCATTCAATCTCTTTCCCCACCTCACGGTGATGCGCAACATTACCCTCGCCCCCATGAAAGTGCGCAAGACGCCAATGGACGAAGCAGAGGCCAGCGCACTTGAGCTCTTGGAGCGGGTGGGCATTCCGGAACAAGCCGACAAATATCCGGGTGAGCTTTCCGGCGGGCAGCAGCAGCGTGTGGCTATTGCCCGCGCGCTGGCGATGCAGCCCAAGATCATGCTCTTCGATGAGCCCACCTCGGCGCTGGACCCTGAGATGATCAAAGAGGTGCTTGAAGTCATGAAGGAATTGGCGGCATCGCATCAAATGACCATTGTTGCGATCACGCACGAGTTGGGCTTTGCGCGCGAAGTTGCCGACCGCATCGTCATGTTCGACGAAGGCCAGATCGTTGAGGACCTGCCGCCCGCTGAATTCTTCAACAACCCCCGTCACGAGCGCGTGCGGCGCTTCCTATCACAGATTCTCTAGCCTTTCTTTATTAGGCACATCGCGGAACGCCAACTGTGGTTCCTGTCCTGCCCGTGCAGTCCTCCAGCGTCCGTCACCGGGTGAATGCTTGACATATGCCTCACGTGGTGGTAAAAGACAACTGAGCGGATTGCCCATTGGCGGTAACCCTCGCGCTTGAAGAAGGGAGGCATGGTTCCGAAGGACACTGCAGCGACGCTTACCCGCGAGTAGACGGCGCCCGCTGACGTGGGGCACGCTTGATTTGTTGCAGGATCATTGGTGCACAATGTGTGGGAGGTAATGAAATGAATCGAAATACGACAGAGATCTCACGCCGCACGCTCATGGCAGGGTTTGGTGGCACGCTGGCAGTTTTGGGTCTTGCCGCTTGTGGCGCTGTGCCCGCACAGCCCGCGGCTATGGAAGAGCAAGCGGAAGCGCCGCAGGCAGAAGCAGCGCCTCCTGAAAAAGAGGCTGTGTACGTCTTGTTTGCCACGCATCCCTACTTCAAATTCCAGGATGAAGAAGGCGTATCCGCCGAACTTGTCGACGAGTTCCGCGCAGAGCATCCCGATATCGACTTTGACGTCAATCCGCCTTCGACGAGTTCAAGCGAACGTTACGCCGCGTTTCGCACGGCGTTTGCCGCCAACACGCCGCACGACATCAGTTCCTGGGGCGAATGGCACGCCATCGAGCTCGGCGCGCTCGGCCAAGCGCGGGGCCTCAACGACGTTGTCAAGAGCTCCAACATCGACATGGAGGACATTTGGACAAGCCTGACTGAGAATATGGTCTGGAGCAAGGACGGTCAACTCTACGGCTTTCCGTATGGTCCCGACCTGCGTGTGCTCTACATGCACGACGGCATATTCTTGGAGAACGGCTTGGACCCGGATAACGGCCCCGAGTCTTGGGACGACCTGGAAGCGGTTGCCCAGAAAACCATGCGCAAGGACACGGCCGGCAATTTGGTGGTTGCCGGGTTCCCGCCCGAATGGGGCAGCGGTGGCAGATACCAGTGGATTACACCGTTCCTGCAGCTTGGCGGGCAGCGAGTGAGTGACGACCTGAGCAAAGCGGCGCTCAACAGCCCGGAGGGGATTGAAGCGCTCACGTGGGTCAAGAAAGTAAACGACCTCCAAGGCGGCTGGGACGCCCTTGCCACGCTCTATCAGTCGGCACGGCCCTCCGGTTCGCCGCGGGGCGCAGCCCTCGTCAACGACTTTACCGCCACGATGTATGCGACGTACTCTACGCGCAAGGCGGAAATCTACCCCATAGATGAGAGTTTCGAGTTCAGTATCATCGAGCATCCAAAACCGCCCAACGCGGTGCGGCAGGCGAGTTGGAGCGGACACCACATCTGGATCATGTCGTCGTGGACAACCGTGCCTGAGGAGGCATTTGCCTGGATCGAGTTCGTGTCCCGACCCGAGAACAATCTCCGTTGGGCAAAGGCATGGGACCGCGTGCCTATCCGGCTTTCGGTGGCCAACGCGGAGGAGTTCACCGAAGGCGACCCGTTCCTCGAGCACCAGAGCTACCAGATCCCGTTCCGCGCGTCCCACTCGCTGCCAATCCCCGGCGCCGACGAGATGCGCACGGCCCTGTCACAATTCTTGCCCGACGTCATGGCAGGCAACATTACCATCCAAGAGGGCCTGGCAAACGTCGATCAGGAGTGGAACAATATCATCGCCAAGTGGCAGGAGCTTGTGGGCGGCTGGTAGAGCGTGGAGGCCGGCTAAGCGGCCGCGGCCGCTTAGCCGGCCATCTGTGTGCTTGGAGTCTCGCTCCCGACGCTAGCGGCCAGAGGCGTGCGGGACATGCCCCTGGCTGGCAGCTTGTAAGCAATTGCGTATTGCAGACGACCGGCTACGCATCGATTCAGCTTGTAGAGCGCAAGAGTGATCAAGTGACGTGATCATAGACGTCCATGTCCACCCACATGTTTCACGCAGCTTGGACGACTTCTCTGATTTGATTGATATCGCAGAGCAGTTCGATGTGCACCTCGTCACCTATTCCGTCCGGCCCGTGACCGCGCCCAACAACCACGAGTATCCCACGCCGGAGACAATTCGCGCCTGTAACGATCAGACCCGCGTCTTGATGGAACGCTATCCTGAGCGCGTGCAGGGATTTGCCTACGTAAACCCCGGTCATGCGCGGGAGGCGTGCGGCGAACTTGACTATCGCCTGGGAAAAGAACACTTTGTCGGTCTCAAGCTCTGGGTGGCGGTGCCGTGCATTGACCCGCGCCTCGATGAACTCATGGAAATCTGCGCCCACTACCGCGTGCCTGCGCTCCAGCACACGTGGAAGAAAGCCACGAGTCAGAAGACCGGCGAATCGCCGCCGGAGATGGTTGCGGCGCTGGCAAGACGCCATCCCCGCACCACAATCATCGCGGCCCATGCGGGCGGCGACTACGAGTACGGCGCGAAGGTCTTTCGCTCGTGTGATAACGTGCTGCTCGATATTGGCGGCAACGAGTGCAATGCAGGCTACGTGCAAATCCTCGTTGACCACGTCGGGGCGGACCGCGTAATCTTCGGCACCGACATGCCCGGTCGTTCGTTCCCATCGCAACTAGCGAAAGTGCTGGGCGCGGACATAGCCGCAGACGCAAAGGAAAAGATCCTCTACCACAACATGGCGCGTGTGCTTGCCGCAACCAAGACGATTGAGCATCCGGCAGTATTTTCCGGGCAGTGAGGGCGCACAGCACGGGCAGTGGGTGCGCACAGCAAATGAGGCTGGTAGTCAGGAGTTTGGCTGTCTGGCCGCTTACACCTAGGCTTTGACTGGCAGTCATTTAGAACCATACGGTCTATAGAATCCTCGCTGAACTCGGTATCATGACAAGCGGCACCATTGGGGGATAGGAAGGAAGCCAGTTGCCGATCATCGATGTTCACGTACACACTGACGTTGGGAAGTCACTGGGTGACTTTGCCGAACAGATCGAAATTGCAGAGCAATTCGATGCTGTGCTCGTAACGTACGCGATTCGTCCGGTGAGAGATGGCTCTCGCTATTCGTTTCCGACGCATGAGTTCTGCGAACGGTCTAATGATGAAACCCACACGCTTATGCAACGCTACCCCGATCGGGTGCGTGGGTTTTGCTATGTGAATCCCTACCACGCTGACGCAGCGGCGACAGAGTTAGAAAAACGGCTGGATACACAGGGGTTCGTCGGTCTCAAGCTGTGGCATGCACTGCCATGTGACGATCCGCGTGTCGATCGCTTAGTGGATATCTGTGCGCACTTCCGCGTGCCCGCCCTGCAGCACACGTGGCTCAAGTCCGGCGGACTTGGCTACAGCGAATCGTCGCCGGAGATGGTGGCCGAGCTGGCGCGGCGCCATCCAAACGCAACGATCATTGCGGCGCACGCGGGCGGCGACTACGAATACGGCGCGAAGGTCTTTCGCAGCACGCCGAATGTGCTGCTCGACATTGCTGGCAACGAATGTAACGCGGCGGGCGTGCACATCCTGGTGGAACACGTCGGCGCGGAGCGCGTGATCTTTGGCACGGATATGCCGGGGCGTTCGTTTCCATCACAGCTCGCGAAAGTGCTCGGCACAAGCCTTGTCGCGGCCGACAAAGAGAAGATACTCTATGAAAATATGGCGCGTGTGCTCGCCGAGGGCACGACAACACATTAATTGGCTCGGACAAAGGAACGCATCCCGTGATCGATAGCAATGCCTACGTGGGCGAATGGCCGTTTCGGCGTCTACCCTACTCTCAGCCTGGAAACTTGCTGCGCAAGATGGATGATCTCGGCATTGAGAAGGCGGTGATCTCACGCCTGGAGAATGTGTTTTTCAAGGACTTGCTGGCTGGCAACCGCGAACTGCACACGATTGTGCAGGCGCATCCCGATCGCTTCATTCCGGCATACACCATTAATCCGGCGTATCCGGGCTGGGATGAAGACTTGCAAATTTGCCTTGAGGAACTTGGCGCGCAGCATCTGCGTTTGCATCCCAACTACCATCAGTATGAACTGCTGGGCAAGGAGAACTTGCGGCTGCTGGAGATAGCCCGGGAGCACGGGCTGCTGATCCTCATAGCAATCGGCCTGGAGGACGCGCGGCATCACCACAAGCTGGTGCGGGTACCCGACGTAGCGGCCGGTGACATTGCCCAGACGGTGAACGCGTTTCCGCAGGTGCGTTTTCTTGTCACCGGCGGGCGGTTCGGTGAAGTTACGAGCATCTGGCGCAGCGTAGACAAGACGGAGAATCTGTACGTGGAGAACAGCCGCGTGCAGGGGCCGATTCACGACGTAGCGAAGCTCTGCAACTCTGTCGGCCCGGATCACGTGCTCTTCGGTTCCAATGCGCCGTTGCATTACCATGAATCAGCGCAGCTTAGCATCGAGACTGAAACGCAGATTGCGGATGTGGTCAAGCAGAAGCTGTTCCATGACAACGCAGCGCGTCTGTTCAATGTGTGACATCACGGCGTAGCGATCAGTATCGGAAGCGCATCAGCCATTGCGATTTTCCGGTAGCGTAGGTTTGTAACCTGCGCCCTCCGGCAGAGTTGGCAGTTACGACATTACTCCGCAGTAGCATGCCGAGTGTCTGGGATAGTAGACTGCAACAGAGCCGGGGGGCAAGCCCCCGCGCTGCATTGTTTAGGGGAGAGCCCGCACGTGAGTGATAACAAGAGGATGTTACCGCCAGTGTCGCAGAACCAGGGTGTTACGCACGGTGTGCAAGTCACGGCGGAGGAACCGGATATGTCTTTGCAGGCTGAACTGGGCACCTGCACGCTAGACCCGGATGGTCCCGTCGTCGCGGGTGCATTCGGCACGTGGACTATCACGTACACGGCGGGGAGCGCCGGTATCGTGCCCGGCGGCGGCATTGCTCTGGTACCGCCCTGCGTGCACAGCGTGCGCTGGCGGGTCGGTCATATCACGGCCACTTCCAATGGCAGTTGCGCCGTCTCCGTGCGTGTCCGCAATGACTACCCGCTTAAGTATCACCATTCGCAGTTTCCTTGCATATTCGTCACCGTGGAGGGTGCAGCACTGCATCCGGGCGAGGAAATCTCGGTGACCATCGGTGATGCCGGGTCTTACATTTCCGGCTTCTATGAGCGGGCGCGCGCCCAAGAAGTCGCCATGGCTGAAATGCACTTTCAGGTGCTCGTGGATGTGCTGGGCAATGCCAGCTACAGCAACCCACGCTATCCCGGCGGCGATCCGAAAGGCTATCGGCTCTTGCCGGAATTGCCGGTTGTCGACGTGGTTGCCGGGCCGCCTGCGCGATTGGGTGTGGTTGCCCCGGCAACGGTAGCTACCGGCGAAGAATTCTCCGTGCTGGTGCGGGTTGAGGACGCATTCGGCAATGTCTGTACGGACTTTGCAGGCGACATCGCTCTCCGTACACAGCCTGGCGGCATTAGCGCATCTGCACCGCTCACGCTAACGGCAAGTGATGGCGGCACAGCGCGGGCTGGGCCATTCAGTGTTGCCAGGAATGCGGTAGGTCCGGTCACGGTAGCGGCGGTGGCGTGGGATGCCGGACTGTCCGGCGTCAGCAATCCGATAGACGTCGTGGCAGAGACGAGCGACCGCATCTTCTTTGGCGACTTGCACACCCACGCTCCCGGCGCGCTCAGTCCCAGTCACCGGCCCCACGGGCCCTTCATGGCACACGGCGTTGGGACGTATGCCGAAGCCTTCCGCTATGCGCGCGACGTGTCCGGCCTCGACTGCGTGGGCGTGGCCTGGTTTCCCCCGCCGCAGAACATTGAATCCCTGTGGTCTGTGCCGCGGGCCGACGATTGGGAGGAATACCAAGAAATCATCGCTCAGTTCCATGATCCGGGACGGTTCGCGCCACTGGTGGCCGTAGAGTTGAGCGATCCGACCGCTGGGCACCGCGTAATTCTCTATCCCGATGCGGGCAAGCGCGTTACGACAAGCAAGATCGAGGAGATCTGGCCGGAACTGGCAGGCACGGGGGCTGTGGTGGCGCCGCACCACATCAACGTCACTTCCGAGGGCGGCTACCAGAACTGGCGGGTGCAGGACTGGCAGCGTCACAATCCCCAGTACCAGAGGGTATTGGAGATTGCGCAGAACCGGGGCGCGTTCGAGACCGATGAGCCCGGCGGCGCAACCGTGATCGGCGGTGGCGGCGCCTCGGCCCAGGATGCGCTGGCGATGGGACACCGTCTTGGCTTTGTGGGCGGCACGGACAGCCACCACGCCCAGCCCGGCAGGAATACGTGCTCGATGGCCGGCGTTGACTTCCACGACCACAAGACCGGCGGCCTCACTGCCGTTATTGCGCCGGAACTCACCCGCGAGGCAATCGTCCAGGCCCTCAAGGACCGCCGCTGCTATGCAACCACCGGCGCGCGCATCGTGCTTGCGTTCCAGGTTGACGGCCACGGCATGGGCGAGGAATTCACGGCGGCCAAACGCGAGGTGGCGGTGACGGCGCGGGTGCTGGGCACCGCTCCGCTTGAACGTCTGGAAGTAATCTGCAACGGGAGCGCCGTCTTGAGTCAGTCCGCCGCGGGCCGCGTCGCCACGCTCGCCGCGACGCTTACACTGTCAGAAGCGCAAACTTCCTATCTCTACCTGCGCGCGACGCAGAGCGACGGCCATGTCGCCTGGTCGAGCCCAATCTGGGCGACATCTTTGCAGCGATAGAATCGGGCGCCGGCAAACGCCTTTCTGCAACCGCGGTATGCACAGCGCATTCGTGGCAGGCGCCTATTGTCATACGTCCGGTGCGGGAGCCGTTCGTGGCGTGTTTCGGCTGTCGTACAAGACGATTCAGGCGTATGCGAACGAAGCGCATTCGCAACAATCAGGGGGTCGAAGGTCTATCCCAATTGGACCACCGGCTGTGGCGGCGCATGGCCTAGGCGCGTGGTAAGATAGTGAGCAACGTGGCTGGACAGCACTATGAATTCAATATCCGACAGGCAGTCGAGGCCGATCGAGAAATCCTCGTAGAACTCTTCGTACTCGCATATGAGGACGTGCGCGCGCAGCAGGATGGTGACATGCTCGAGCGCATCTGGGACGAGTGGAAAGCCGAACTCCCGCACATGATTGACATCAAAAGGGTCATTATTGCCGAAGTAGCAGGCAGAGCGGTTGGCTTCGCGACATATCAACTGAATGACGCCACACGAATTGGTACGGTGGATGACAACGCGGTCTTACCGGAGTTTCGCGGTCGCGGCATAGGCGCGCGGCTGCTCGCATTCGTCCTCAAGCAAATCGAGGCAGCCGGCATGGAGTTCGCCCAAGTGTCGACCGGATTGGAAGCGCCTTACGCGCCCGCCCGCCGCATGTATGAGCGGCAAGGCTTCACGCCGCTGAACCGTAGTGTTACTTACTTTAGAGAGCTTGGGCAGAGTGCTCCATGACGACGAATGCAACCGCCGTACAGATCCGGCGCGCGGTAGAAGCGGATCGCGAGACCCTGGTCGAACTCATCGTCCGTGGGTTTGCGGACGTGACGGTCCATCGCTGGCGTGAGGAGCGGTACGGCATCATTGGCGGGCGCACGTGGGACCAGTGGAAAGCCGACGACATGCGCCAGATCAACATGGGCCTGGTGGTCATTGCCGAGGTAGAGGGCGCAGCGGTGGGCTTTGCAACTTTCCATGTGAACGATGTGACACGCATTGGGACAGTGGGCAATAACGCTGTGCTACCAGACTATCGTGGGCATGGCATTGGTGGCAAGCTTCACGCACGGGTGCTTGAACTCATCGAGGAAGCGGGCATGGAATTCGCCCAAGTATCGACCGGGCTGGAAGACCACTATGCGCCTGCCCGCCGCATGTACGAGCGGCAAGGCTTCAAGCCCCTCAACCGCAGCGTTGTCTACATGATGCGACTGAGCGAGAGGACAAGAGCGTAGGTATGGAATACAAGATCCTGTGGGGCGACATTCACAACCACAATACCGTGGGCTTGTTCCACTACACCAAAGGCACGCTGGAACGGGCCATAGACATGGCGCAGAGTCACCTGGACTTCTTTGCGTTCACCGGCCACGCGCAGTGGCACGACATGCCGGAGATGCCCAATAACCGGCACGAACAGTGGCAAGAAGGCTTTGACCGCCACAAGGAAGTCTGGCCAAAGACCAAGCAGTTGATCAAGGATGCGACTGATCCTGGCGCCTTTGAGGCTTTCCTGGGCTACGAGTGGCACTCCGCCGCGTTTGGCGACCACTGCGTCATCTATAAAGAGGACGGCCCGCTGCAGTTCGCCAACCACGTGCGAGAGATTCAGGAGCACGCGCGGTGCAGCGGCGCGCTGCTGGTGCCGCATCACCCCGGCTACATGCGCGGGTTTCGCGGCGCGAACTGGGACTACTTAGACGAAACGGTGTCGCCCATTGTGGAGATTATCTCCGAGCACGGCGGCGCGGAGCGTGACCGCGGCCCGTTTGCGTACACGCGGCACGGTCTGGGACCCCGCGTTACCATTAACACACTCCAGCACGCGCTGGCCTTGGGTCACCACGTTGGCGTGACGGGTTCTTCCGACGATCATCAGGCGCATCCGGGGGCCTACAACGAGGGCACGGTAGCGGTCTTGGTACCGGAATTCACCCGCGAGGCGATTTGGGATGCGTTGTGGAGCCGCCGCTGCTACGCTGTGACGGGCGACAAAATCGAATTGGATTTCCGCGTAAACGGTCAGCCGATGGGGTCGCAGCTTCCTGCCGCCAACGAGCGCCAGATTGCCGTGAACGTGCGCGGCTGGGACGAAATCGAAAAGGTTGAAGTCATCAAGAACAACCGCGTAATTCAACGGCACTTTCCGGCTGACGCCGAGCCTGAAGAGGGGTATCCGTGGTCGCGGCGGCATCGTTGCCGCGTTGAGGTGGGCTGGGGGCCGTGGTCTGCGTTTGGCAAGCCGCGTATCGCCGAGTGGGACCTGACCGTCTCGGTGGACGGCGCCCGCATCCATCAGGCGATGCCGTGCTTCCAATCTGGCCCTTTCCATGAAGAAAATCGCAGCCGCATTCTTGAATCTACGGCCGCCAAATGCAGATTTCAGACGTATACCTCGCTCTCCGATTGCTTGAACGATTGTCCGCAGAATTCGGTGGTGCTGGACGTCGAAGGCCCGCCTTCGGCGACGGTAACGCTTGCGTTCACGAAACCGATGCAGCGCACCGAGACGTACACATTGGCGGAAGCCTCAAAGAATGCCGTGACCGACTTGACCACCGGCTTTCCGTCTGACTCGTTCCTTATCCATCGTCTCGTGCCGGACGAATTGGCAGGCGCGTCCTATACTTTTGGCGACACTCCCAGCGCTAATCGCGCGGAAGACTTCTACTATCTCCGCGTAACGCAGGAGAACGGACAGGTGGCGTGGTCGAGCCCGATTTGGATAGCGAACTCATGAAAGAGGAAATCGTAGCTTGACTGTGCCAAATCCGTGGGAGTGAGCTGAATAGCGGAAATTCACCCTCACCCCGGCCCTCTCCCTCGAAGGGAGAGGGGGTTTTCAAGTGGCTATGCATGGGTGCCCTCGAGGGAGAGGGAGCTTTCTCCCCTGGGCGGCGGTTGTGCAAAGGTCTCCTTGAGGAGAGGGAGGTTCTCTGCTCCTTACGGGAGCTATGCAATTGTCTCAATTAGAGAGAGAGGCCTATGAGCGGACAACTAGCAATTGACGGTGGCAGACCGGTACGCTCGACGCCGTTGCCGGGCGCCTACCCGGGCGCAACGATTATTGGCGAAGACGAGAAACGCGCCGTGTGCGAAGTCTTGGACCGTCGCTCGCCGTTTCGCTACTACGGCCCGGATCCCGCCTACACCGTCAACGAATTAGAACAGGCGGTGGCGTCACTCATTGGCATCGAGCATGCCGTAGGCGTAACCTCCGGCACGGCGGCGCTCATTGTGGCGCTCCGCGCCCTCGGCGTTGGCCCGGGCGATGAAGTGATAGTGCCTGCTGCGACGTTCTACGGCTGCGTGAACGCCGTGGTGGCATGCCAGGCGGTGCCGATCTTTGCCGACCTGGATGAGACCGTGAGCATATCTGCCGAAAGCGTCGAGCGCATAATCACCCCGCGTACACGGGCCGTGATGGTCGTGCACTGGCGGGGCGCAGCCGCCGACTTACAGCCGCTGCTCGCGGTTGGCGCGCGCCACGGCATACCTATTCTGGAGGATTGCGCGCAGTCGTTCGGCGCAAAGTATCACGGCCGGCTCGTCGGCGGGTTCGGTGACATAAACATCTTCAGCTTTCAGATGAATAAGGTCATTTCCGCTGGCGAGGGCGGCATGGTTGTCACCAATGACCCCGCGCTCCACCAGCGCGCCGTCGCCTGCCAGGACCAAGGGACACCGCGCAAGAGTGAAGGGGCGGACTTGCCACCGTTCTTTGGCGAGAACTACCGCATGAGCGAACTCACGGCTGCGGTGCTCTTGGAGCAGGTGAAAAAACTCGACCGGCTGCGCGCCCATGTGCGCCATCTGGGCGGTATTATTAGGGAGAGCGTTAGCGATTTTCCCGGCGTGTGTGCGCGGCCTTTGGCAGATCCCGCGGGTGATGCCGGTGTCAGTCCGGGTTTTGTTTTCGCCACGGCAGAACTCTGCGCGTGGGTACGCAAGGCGCTGGCCGCGGAAGGCGTACCCATCAAGTTCCCCTATAGCGGCGTACCGGTGTATATGCATGTGGCGATATTACATAAGCGCATGTGGCATGACGGCTTGTCGCCGTGGGATTCGCGCGTCTACACCGGGGCAGCGGACTACGGCCCGGGACTCTGTCCGCGCGCGGAAGAGCTGATGCCGCGTGTGTGCGAGTATCACTTGAGTATGGACTGGACGGAGCAGGACGCGCAGGATATTGCCGCCGGGTTGCGGAAGGTCATGCAGGCAGTGCCAAGTGAACTGCTTGCTGCTGCGCCTGTGGGTTAACAGTGAGCGAGCTCGTGCTAGGTGCTGGTCTCGATTGATTGGCAGGTTTCAAGTTGGGTGCAATTCCAGTGCGCCCGCGGCTAGCCGACAAGCGATGGAACGTAGTTTGTTCACAATTGCGTAGGAATAGGAGGGAATTCTTCAATCATGGGCATTCTAGAGATGTTGGCGGAAGACGTCGTGCTTGGTGACGGCGGCTATATCGTCGAGCTTGAGAAACGTGGGTACGTGATTGCCGGAGCCTTCACACCGGAACTGGCGCTTGAATACCCGGGCGCCATTCGAGAACTTCACATTGAGTTTCTGCGTGCAGGCTCGGAAGTCTTGCAGGTGATGGCGTTCTATGGCAGCCGCAGCAAGCTCGAGACCGTTGGACAAGCCGATCGAACATTCGAGATCAACCAGAAAACCACGCAAATTGCGAAGGACGTGGCCGGTGACAAAGCGCTTGTGGCCGGTGACTTGAGCGCCACGTGGAAGTGGGCCGCAGACAACCCATCCGGCAACGCTGAAATAGCCGGCATTTTCGATGAGCAGATTGAGGCGCAGGATGGGGTGGATTTCTTCATTGGCGAGACCTTCTGGCACCTGGGAGAAGCGCTGCTGTGCCTGGAACGCATCAAGGCCAAGTCGAATCTGCCCGCCATGATCACCATGTCGTTTCGCGCTACGACGGAAACGGACGATGGCTATTCCGCCGCTGACTGCGCACGCATGCTGGCGGACGCGGGCGCCGAAATCGTCGGCGCCAACTGCATGCGCGATCCCGAGCACACGTACCCAATTCTCCAGGAGATGCGGGATGCGACCGACGCCTTTATCGCCGCCCAGCCAGTCGCGCACCGCACCAGCGACGAGGTGCCGTGGTTTACGGGCACGTCGGCCTTCCCGGACAAGCTGGAACCCACCCAAATGACACGCTACGAGATGGCGGACTACGCGCTGAAGTCGAAAGCCATGGGCGTAAACTACATCGGCGCCTGTTGCGGGACAGTCGCCATACACGTGCGCGAGATGGCGAAAGTGCTCGGCAAGCACGAAGAAGAGCAGATTTGGCAACCGGACCCCGACAAGCCGATGAGCGAGACGGAGTTCAATTGGGAACGGCGTCAAGAAAGCTAAGACTTATGACGCATGAACAGCGTAGGGGCACGACATGTCGTGCCCCTACGAGTCCCCACGACAATATGGATCATGCAAGTAGCTGGCGCAGGGCTAGCTGAGGAGATTCTGCCGTGCAGTCGCAGGCGCGTCTCGTCATCATCGGCGCCGGCATTGTGGGGTGCAGCGTTGCCTATCACCTGACCAAGCGCGGCTGGCGGGACATAGTGGTGGTGGATCAAGGGCCGCTGTTTGATACCGGCGGTTCTTCCTCCCATGCGCCCGGTCTCGTGTTCCAGACTAACGCTTCCAAGCTCATGACCACGCTGGCGATTGATACGGTCGGGCTTTACCGCACGCTCGAATTGGACCGTGAGCCATGCTGGTATGGCGTTGGCAGCTTGGAGGTGGCGTACACCGAGGAACGCTGGCGCGACCTGCACCGCAAGGCAGGCTTCGCCAAGTCGTATGGCTTGGAATCTCGCCTGATTTCCCCTCAGGAAACCGGCGACCTCGTGCCGCTGCTCAACCCCGATGTAATTCACGGCGCGTACCACGTGCCCAGCGACGGCATTGCCAAGCCTGTGCGCGCGGCCGAGGCGATGTCCCGCTATTCACAAGAGCACGGCGCCGCGTTCTATGGAAATACGACAGTCACCGACATTGTGGTGGAGGCAGGACGCATACGTGCTGTGGAAACAACTGCAGGCCGCATTGATGCCGACTTGGTACTCATCTGTGCCGGGATTTGGGGGCCGCGCGTCGGACGCATGGCGGGTATCTCCATTCCGCTCTTGCCGGTACAACACCAATATACGCGTACCGTGCCCGTGCCAGCGTTGCGGGGCGAGACCCGTGAAGTCGTTCATCCTATTGTGCGGAACCAGGACTATGCCATGTACTTTCGGCAGGAGGGTGAGTGCTACGGCATTGGGTCCTACAAGCATGAACCGCTGCCGGTGGCAGCGGATGACATTCTCAGCCCCGCTGAGGCCAAACGTGCGCCTGCCATGCTGGACTTCACGCCGGAGCACTTCGCGGTCGCGCGCCGGGCAGCGGATGAGCTCTTTCCGGCGCTGCGCGGTCTGGAGTTGACTGATGCGTTCAACGGCATGTTCTCATTCACGCCGGACGGCCTGCCCATATTGGGCGAGGCGCCGCAGGTGAGCGGCCTCTGGATTGCGGAAGCCGTGTGGATTACACATGGCGGCGGAGTGGGCAACGTGGTGGCCGAGTGGATTGATGAAGGTACGACGGCACTTGACTTGCGGGAGGCCGATTACAATCGCTTCTCTGCCCATGTCCATACGCCGGCCTACGTGAAGGCGCGGGGCGCGCAGCAGTACCGCGAGGTCTATGACATCATCCACCCGTTGCAACAGCTAGAGAACCCCCGCGATGTGCGGTGCAGTCCATTCCAATCGCGCTTGGAGGCGCTTGGGGCAGAATTCTTCGAAAGTGCCGGCTGGGAGCGTCCCCAGTGGTTCAATTCCAATGAAAGACTCATTGCAGATGAAGCGGCGCCGGCCCGCTCCGGCTGGGAGGCGCGGCAGTGGAGCCCAATTCAGGCCGGCGAACACCGTGTGACCCGCGAGCGCGTGGCCATGTATGATCTGACTGCGTTTACAAAGCTGGAAGTTGGGGGACCGGGCGCGTTGGACTTCCTCCAGTCAATCTCCGCGAACCAGATCGACCGGCCTGTGAGTAAGGTGGTGTACACCGCGATGCTGAACCGGAACGGCGGCATCCAATGCGACCTTACTATCACGCGCGTGTCGCAAGACCGCTTTCTCGTGTTAACCGGCGGCGCCAGCGGGACTCGCGACTTGGCGTGGCTGCGCAGTCACGCGCCTGCTGACGGCTCGATCCAAATCGACGACACTACCTCTGAGTATTGCGGAATCGGCCTGTGGGGTCCGCGGGCGCGAGATGTTTTGCAGCAAGTGTGTGGCGAAGACGTGTCAAACCGCGCGTTCCCCTACTTTGCGAGTAAGCAGATCGCCATTGGCGCCGCGCCGGCACGTGCCTTGCGCGTTTCCTACGTAGGTGAACTGGGCTGGGAGATTTACGCCCCAACCGAATACGGGCTCGGCGTCTGGGATGCGCTGTGGGAGGCGGGACAGCAGTTTGGCATCATCGCGGGAGGAGGCGGGGCGTTTGAATCCTTGCGGCTGGAGAAGGGATACCGGCTGTGGGGCACGGACATTCATACTGAATATAACCCGTATGAGGCCGGCTTGGGTTGGGCAGTCAAACTCGGCAAAGGTGATTTCCTTGGCCGTGAGGCACTCACTCGCAGCATGGAAGCAGGCATTGAGCGGCGGCTCTGCTGTCTCACACTTGCGGACCCCGGCCATGTCGTCATGGGCAAAGAGCCAATCCTCGACGGCGACCGTGTGCTTGGTTACGTGACCAGCGCCAACTTTGGGTACACCGTGGGTCAGAGCATCGCTTACGGCTACTTGCCAATTGAGTATGCGACGGCGGGTACCAATGTGACCGTCGAGTACTTTGGCAAGAGAAATGCGGCCACGGTGACGGATGAGCCGCTGTACGATCCGCACAACGTCAGACTGCGCAGCTAAAGAGCGAATCGTGGAGGCTCTGGAGAAGAGGCAGCGGGCGCTGCGCGAGAAGGACTGGCTTTTCCCTGGGCAGTAGACACGGCGCCGCCGTCAGGCTGGCAAGAATGAAAGAACGCCAAGCTGCCGGCAATCTCAAAAATAAGAGGGGCTCCTCGGAGAAGAGCCCCTCTTTGCTTTCTCGAAGTGACGGAGAAACGCCTAGTAGGGCATTCCTTCGCCTTCGGCAGGTGCGGGCGCCGGCGGTTCAGGAATGTCAACCACCAACGCATCGGTCGTCAGCACCATGGCTGCTACCGAAGCCGCGTTCTCTACCGCAGAACGGGTGACCTTCAGCGGGTCGATGATGCCCGACTCGATCATATCAACATACTCAGCGGAGAGCACGTTGAAGCCAACGTTCTTGTTGCGGCGGCTCTTGGCCAAGCGCCGTACCTCTTGCGCGATCACCGAGCCGTCCTGGCCGGCGTTCTGCGCGATGCGGCGGATGGGCGCCTCAAGCGCGCGGCGCATAATCGTGACCGCAACACTCTCGTCGCCATCGAGCTTAAGGCCGTCCAGCGCAGGCAGCGCGTTGAGCAGGGCAATACCGCCACCAGGGACGATACCTTCTTCAACGGCAGCGCGCGTCGCCGAAAGCGCGTCCTCGACGCGGTGCTTCTTCTCTTTCAGCTCGACCTCAGTGGCTGCGCCCACGTTGATGACTGCCACGCCGCCGGACATCTTCGCGACGCGCTCTTCCAACTTCTCGCGGTCGTAGTCGCTGGAAGTCTCTTCGACCTGGGCCTTAATCTGGTTGATGCGACCCTTGACTTCCTCGGCGTCACCATGTCCCTCGACGAACGTCGTGTTTTCCTTATCGACCACGACGCGACGGGCGCGGCCAAGGTCCTCGATCACAACTTGGTCGAGGCGGCGTCCGAGCTCTTCAGAAATCACCTGGCCGCCGGTCAGGACCGCCATGTCCTGCAGCATTTCCTTGCGGCGGTCACCGTAGCCGGGAGCCTTGATCGCCACGCAGTTCAAGACACCGCGCATCTTGTTTACGACCAACATCGCCAGGGCCTCGCCCTCGACGTCCTCTGCAATCACGACCAGGTTCTTCTGGCCGCCTTGCACAAACTTCTCAAGCAGCGGCAGCACATCGTTGCCGGCGCTGAGCTTCTTGTCGGTGATGAAGATGTAGGGGTCCTCGATTGAGGATTCCATGCGGTCGGAGTTGGTTACGAAGTAGGGAGAGATATAGCCGCGGTCGAACTCCATGCCCTCTACGTACTCGACCGAGAAACCGATGCCGCGTCCTTCTTCCACGGTAATGACGCCATCTTTGCCGACCTTGTCCATCACGTCGCCGATGAGATCGCCGATTTCGGTATCGGCAGCGGAGATTGAGGCGACTTCAGCGACTTGGGCCTTACCCGATACTGGCGTGGCAATGCTCCGAAGCTCGTCAACCACGACGCGGGTCGCTTGCTCCAGGCCGCGCTTCATAATCATGGGATTTACACCGGCAACCACGTTGCGGTGCCCTTCGGTTATAAGCGTGTGCGCGAGCACGGTTGCGGTCGTGGTGCCGTCACCGGCGACGTCGTTCGTCTTGCTCGCTGCTTCCTTGATCAGTTGGGCGCCAACATTCTCGAGCCCATCCTCAAGTTCGATCTCTTTGGCAACGGTGACACCGTCGTGGGTCACGACCGGTGCGCCGTACTTCTTGCCCAGTGCTACGTTGCGCCCTTTGGGACCGAGGGTGGACTCCACCGCGTCGGCCACCTTCTCGATGCCGCCCATCAGCGCGCGCCGGGCTTCCTCGTCTAGTACTACCTGCTTTGCCATTGGCGTAGTTTTCTCCTTCTTATTGCGTTACACCAATTACACCGCGTTATTTGGTGCGGTGTTCGTTTAATTATAGATTCCTTCCCTGCGAGAAGTCAAGTCAAACTATGCATTCTTCGCCTTGAATCGCGCAGTTGTGTTACACAACCTTGCGATTTCATTACAGGAAATTGTAGCAGCACACAATGAGCGTGTAGTTTAATACCCCATGAGCGCAGCAGGGCTTTTGGTTCAGATGTGGCGACTGCGTTTTACTGCGGGCACAAGAGCGCGGAGTCAAGGTATGATTCTGTCGAACGGTCACGCGAGCATGGATGTACGGGATAGCGATGGAGACGCCGGTACCGGCGCAGAGAGGCACAGCCAGTATGTCACTTCGACTGACTTTATTGGGTACGGGCACGCCAACCCCTTCGCTCGAGCGGGGCGGTTGCAGCTTCCTGGTGGAGCACAATGATGATCTGATGCTGTTCGATTGCGGACCGGCGGCAGTACAACGCCTCCTGGCGAGAGGAATAGCGCTGACGAAGATCAGCCATATCTTCTTGACCCACTTGCACTACGACCATTGCATGGACTACGGCTATCTAGCCCTCACGCGCTGGGATCAAGGCGCGGGCCAAATCCCCGATCTGAAGGTGTACGGTCCGGATGGCACAGAGCGCATGACTCGCTTGCTGTTCAGCGAGGAGGGCGTATTTCAGGCCGACCTGGCGGGCCGCACTCTCCATCCCGGCAGCCATTTGATCTACGAACATCGCGGCGGCAAGCTCCCGCGCCAGCGTCCGGCGCCTGAGGTGCAGGAAGTCGGCCCAGGGGCGGAGATCCGTGGCGAAGGCTGGCAGGTTCATGTGGCAGCGATGGTGCATTGTCAGCCATATCTCAAGTCCGTTGCGTATCGGTTCAACAGCCAGGAAGGCAGTATCGTTGTAACGGGTGATACGGCCCCCAACACGCAGCTAGCGGACTTGGCGCGCGACGCGAACGTCATTCTGCACATGTGTCACTTTCTCAATGAAGTGGAGACAGACCCGCGTATCACCACCTCGTGCTCCGGACACTTGGACGCGGCGCGCACGGCGGCCGCGGCCGGGGTTGAGAAGCTGGTCTTGATCCATCTTACCGAGCAGATTGCACGTCCCGGTATCCGCGAACGCATGCTCGCGGAAGCCGCAGAGGTATTCACCGGTACGATAGTTCTCGGAGAGGACTTGATGGAGATACCGCTGGGCGACATCCGGCCCGAGCCGATACTCTGATCTCGTGCTGTCCGCTGCATAGAGCTTGCGCAGAGTAGCTAGCCGCAAGGCTGGGTGCGCGCGATGGGGGTCCGTCAGTAGATGCGTGTAGTGTTCAACCTGGATCGGCCGGGGGAGAATTGGACGAATATCAACTTAAGGGTGTGTGTATAGCTATTGCGCATGGGTGAGGTAAGAAAGCCATGAATTCTGAGCATTTTGACACTATCGTGGTGGGAGTGGGCGGCATGGGCAGCGCTGCCGTCCATCACCTCGCGCAACGCGGCCAGCGCGTGCTTGGTTTGGAGCAATATGACATCCCACACGAGATGGGGTCGTCTCACGGTATCACGCGGGTCATTCGGCTTACCTACTTCGAGCACCCTGCGTACGTGCCCCTGCTGGCGCGCGCGTTTGCGCTCTGGCGTGAACTGGAGCAGGCCGGCGGCGAGCAGTTGTTGTATATCACAGGTTCGCTCGATGCCGGCGCGCCGGACTCATTTGTGGTTGAGGGTTCACTGAGCTCGTGCGCGGACCACAATCTCGCCCACGAGGTACTCACTAGCGCAGAGTTGACGAGCCGCTTTCCTGGATTTCAACTCCCGCCGGAGATGCTGGCCGTGTGGCAGCCGGACGGCGGCTTTCTGCTATCGGAGCGGTGTATCGTGCACCACGTGCTGCAGGCGCAGGCGTTGGGCGCCGAGGTGCGGGCGCGCGAGCACGTAATCGATTGGGAGGCAGCGCCAGGTGGCGTCACCGTGCGTTCCAACCGCGCTTCCTACAGCGCCGAGCGGCTTGTGTTTACTGCCGGCGCTTGGAGCCAGTCACTCGTGGCGTCGCTGGGCAACAATGCCGCGCCGGAGCGCCAGGTCATGGGCTGGTTTCAACCCGCGCAACCGCAACTGTTCGCGCTGGAACGCTTTCCGGTCTTCAACTGTCTCGTGCCGGAAGGTCACTATTACGGTTTCCCCATTCATGGAATTCCAGGATTCAAGATCGGCAAGTACCACCACCTAGAGGAACAGACCACCGCGGATGACGTGGACCGCGGGTGCCATCCGCAGGATGAAGCAGCACTGCGCGCCTTCACGCAGCAGTATCTCACGGGCGGGATGGGGCCGACGCAGGCGCTGAAGCCATGCATGTTCACCAATACGCCGGACGGTCATTTTATAATCGACCGCCATCCCGAACACGCCAATGTGGTGATTGCGGCCGGGTTCTCAGGTCACGGCTTCAAGTTCTGCAGCGTGGTTGGAGAAGTGGTCGCCGAGTTGGCGCTGGCCGGCAAGACTCGGCACGATATTGAGATGTTCCGGCTCGACCGGTTTGCCGGCCACTAGCGCTTGGGCGAGGTGCCCACAGAGCTACAAGAGTCGCCGTGAACTCCGTACAGGGTTCGGGGCAGAGCCGCCTCGCTGCGAACGGGACATTTCTCAAGCCGTCCAGATAGTCTTGGCAGTCGTGACAGCGTTCTTGACGTTGCCCAGTCCGGCTACTTTGGCCCGAATTGCGCCACCACGTCTTCGTCCACTGAAATACCCAAGCCCGGCCCCTGCGGAATCCGCACAGTGCCGTCATCCTCAAGAGCAATGGGATCGCGCAGCAGCGTGTCGCGCAAGGGGTTGGGATTGCGGTCAAACTCCAGCATTGGCTCATTGAGGGCCGGCAGGGGATTTGCCGAGTGTGGACTTGGTGGTAGTGACGCAATGAAATGCAGCGCGGCAGCCAGCGCGATGCCGGAACCCCAGACGTGCGGAATCACCTGCACGCCAAAGGTGCGGGCGAGGGTGGCGATCTTCACCGCCTCCGAAATGCCGCCGGTGCCGCAAATATCCGGCTGTGCGATGTCTATGCACCCATCCAGGATCAGATCGCGGAAACAATAGCGCGTGTGCTCGCACTCGCCGGCCGCGATGGCGACATCAAGGGTTTCGGCAACCTGGCGGTAGCCCTTGCGGTCTTCCGGTATCACAGGTTCCTCGAACCACAGCACCCCCTCCTCTTCCAAGCCGCGACCAACCGTGATGGCAATGTGGGGCGGATAGGCATGGTTGGCATCCACCATATAGGGGAAGCGCGTGCCGCTGGGCGCGCATTCGTCCAGCACCTGCCGCGCCGCTTTCACCCGGGCGAGGTCCTCAGCCACGGAAAGCAACCCGACCTTGATCTTGAGCGCGCGAAAGCCGTTGTCTAAGTGCCGCGCAACTTCCTCCTTGAGGAGTCCGGTGTCGGCCCACCGCTCCGGACCGCCCTTGTAGTACCCTCCGGTTGCGTACGACTGCACACGGTCGCGGTAGGCGCCGCCCAGGAGCGCGTGGATTGGCTGCTGCAATGCCTGTCCGGCAATATCCCAACACGCGATGTCAACGCCGCTGATAGCCTCGACGGCGGTGCCCTGCCGGCCCCAATCGCGAATGTGCGCGTAGAGACGTTCCCAGATGACGTCCATGTGCAATGGATTGTGTCCGATGATGCGGGGCGTCAGGACGTGATCGATCATGGCCGCAACCGGCTCGGGCGCGCCCCACAGGCCGCCTTCGCCCCAGCCAACCAGCCCGGTGTCAGTCTCGATGCGCACCAGGCAACTGCTGCGTTCAGAGAAAGACTCTTGTGATGCGTAAAAGCCCTGATCGCCGAGGGGAGACTTGAGGGTGTAGCTGCGTACGTCTACGATTTTCATGAACCTGCTTCCTCGAAGATTGTGTTGAAGGCAAGTCCATTATAGCGGTATCCGGGATTCACCCCGCTGCCATCGATGCGGCACAGTTGCGCAAAGGTCTCCTCAAGGAGAGGGGACATTCAGGTAGATAGCAGTGATTCGTTGCTCTTGGCTGCGGTTAACGCAAAGGTCTGTTCTGGTAGACGGTGACATCCGCATCGCTGCTGGAGCCAACGCGGGTGATGAGGGCCTGCACGTCGCGACAGCCGCCCGGCGGGCGCTGTTTTGGCCGGGCAAGTGCCCATTTCGCGCGCGGGCGGGGAATTACCCTCAACGTCCAGCCTGCGATGCAAGACGGCTTCTCTGCTGTAGCGCACCATCACGCCGGGATGGTGCGCTACAAGCGTTCTACAACTCTCCTGCCGGCGCGCCCCAGATCAGGAGCAGCTTCAGCGTCTCGTCGCCGGTGTTGCGGAAACCGTGGTCGGCTCCAGGAGGAGCCATGACGGCGTCTCCCGGCCGGACCGTCAGTTCTTGTCCATTCATCCACATGACGCCCTGACCCTCGATGAAGTAGTAAAACTCCTCCAACGCGTCGTCGCCGTCGTGGATATGGGATCCCTCACTCGCGCCCGGCGGCAGTTCCCATATCTCGACGCGGACGGGCAGCCGCGAGGTGTCGCGGAAGAACCTCCGGCGCGTGATCACACCTTCCCCTTCGTGGATTGCGGGCGTGTCCAGCACGTCCGCCGCTTCGCTCTGCTTCCATGCCATCCCACACCTCCGAACATAACATGACGCTGTGAGCCTTGGGCGAGATCGCTTGCCGGTCTCCCTAGACCCTCCATTTCGTAATTGGACGGTGCTCAAGCATCATACCAAGTTTCGTACGTTGCCTATGGGAATCCCGGTTGTTCTTGGTGAAGAGGACTAGGCGGATCTCCGGCTGGAGGCGCGAGACACCCCTGAGGGACGAAAAATTAAACTGTAAAGAGACCCAACGCATGCTCCCCCGATCCCCTTGTCTACGACAGCATATTTGAGCATACTCACTCCAGGCTAGGACGATTTGGAGGCCATGCCACCTTGGCAGAGATACACTGCTGAAAATCTCCTCAGACTTCCCGGATTCGCCACCCTTGCGAGGGCCAGGAGGAGGCCCTAGTGCGGGCTGTAGACGCTTTGGCAGAAGCCATAGTAGGAGCCCCCCTCCCCGATACCGGGCGGCCGGCGGCATAGGGTCTTACGGCTGATCCCGTGACGGCAGTAGATCTCTGTTACTGGGCATACGTCGCAGGCGGGGCAACGGTCTTCAACAAGTACATAGCTGAGATTGTTGACAGAGGCGCTGGCATGTCACTGTCAAACCTATGCCATCCCCCATCGGCGTTTTGATAAGCTTTGACCAGCTCGGCGAGCGTTGCATCAGCTCCCATCAGTCCCATCACGTTGGCAGCCAACGCGCGCATCGGCCTGGCGCCGTTGCTCTCTACGAGCTCGAAGGCTCTCTGCAAGCTCGCATCTCGAAGCTTCATCCTCAGAGAACTCCCTCAACCGAGGCCGTAACACATTCGCACTGCTACCTGTCATCTCATCTATGTCCACCGCCCACGAGTATCGCAGCGTTTGGTGTCTATCGAATTGCACGTACACTTGATCTGTGGTGGGCAAGATAGTCCGGTCACTGTTGTTAGGATAATGCGACAACGTCTCTATTGACCCAAAAAGCACCATGTCTTAGGGTCATGTGCGGGTTTCGCGGGCGGGAAGAGCGTAGGGGTACTGCTCTTGCCCGTGGTACGCCTACGTTACAATACGGAGAAGGTGGGTAGGAAAGTAAAGACCCAGAGTGGTGAAGTGCAGAACAGCAGTGAATGCTGCAAGGGAAGGAAGTGACAGTGATGCGTGATCCCCTCACGATTGCACGTTCGATCGGCGACCGCTTTGTCTCCTGGCAAGGCACAATCGGGCGGCCTGACCCTGCAAAGTGCCCGTTCGTCACGACCGGTCGAGGTTTTGGTCCTACGCATGCCCACTCGCCACCGTACTTGGCGCAGGCGCTGTATCGACTCTATGAGCGGACCAACGATATACGATACAGAGAAGCGGCGGACCGTTACGCGGTCTTTATGTTCAGCTTCGTGCGCGATCCGGTGCCGCCGGTGGCCGACCGGCAGCGCAATTTGCGGCTGAGCCAGAGAATGGAGCGGGACCCTAGCAGCGTAGGCGATCCGCGGACTGTAAATAACCTCCTCAGCCGCTCCTGGATGCAGGGCGTCGGTCTGTGGTGCTATGGCGAATTCCGACTCCATAACCCGGACGAGGACTGCTTCGACGCCCGCGCCGACTCGTTGTTCGACTACTTGCAGCAACACCGGACCGACCGGGGTCATGCCTACAACATTGGGTATCCGCCTTCCAATTGCCAAGACCCATCCATTACCGACGGTGCCTTCACCGACGACCTCCGGTGGGTCGGCATGGGGCTGGTGCACTACTACGAGCAGTCGCGCCGCGATGACGTGCTGGCCTCGGCGGTGCGGTTGGCGGATTACTACCTGCGCCTCCACGAAACCGGCTCCCCGGACGGCGCCTTTGTCGATGCGTTGGGTACGTGGTGCATTGGGCCCTGGCCTACAGAAATTGCCGCCGAGCACTTTCCCAGCGTGCGCATGGATGAGACCGGCTGGGGCTTCTCGGCGCGAGGCGCGGTGGAATTCCTTACGCGGTTGCACACGTGGCTGCCGGCAGGGCATCCGCGCGAGACCGTGATGCGCGACCGCTGCACGCGCTCAGTTGAGTGGCAGTTTTCTTGCCAATTCCCGGATGGCGCCGTTGGCATGCACACCCAAGACGATCACTGGCTCGGCATGACGGCGGCGGCGATTATGGCATACGATCACATTAGCGCTGTGGGCTGGGTGGATGCGGACCTGGAAAAGCGCGTGGGTCCAAAGCTGACGAGAGCAAAGGAATGGCTGCTTGCCAACACCACGGAAGAGTTTATCGAACAGGGAGGGTACCGCAAAATAACCGGCAGAACGACGCCGCACCCGCCGGAGAACTTGGCCTGGCTCCTCGGTTGGACGGTCGAAGCGTTGTTGCGCATCGAGGATGGCAGACATTGAGTCGCAGGCGCAAGCTGAGGGAAAGTGCCCCGGTGGAAGTGGCGCTCACCGGCATGGCGCATCGCGGGCCGGCGGTGGGGCGTATTGACGGCCAGGTGGTGTTTGCCTTCTATGGCATCCCCGGTGAGCAGGTGCGCGTGCAATTGGAACGGCGCCGCAGGAAGTTTCTCCAGGCACACGTGGTGGAGGTGCTGGAGCCTTCGCCGGACCGGATTGCGCCGGCGTGCCCCTACTACGGCGTGTGCGGCGGCTGCCAGTGGCAGCACTTGGGCTATGCGGCACAGGTGCGTCTCAAGCGGCAAATTGTCGAGGAACAATTCGCGCGGATTGGCAAGCAATCCGTCACAGTCGACCAAGTCCATACGCCCTCCTCGCCGTGGGCGTACCGCTACGGCTGTGAAATCGCGCTCTCCCGCGCGGCGGGCTTTCGACAACGCGGCAGCCGCCGCGTTGTCGAAGTAGAACAGTGCGCGATCAGCCATCCGCTCATCTCCAAATTGCTGACAACGCTGAACACCATGATTCAGGACGGTCGCATACCCGATCTATGGGGAATGAATTGGGTCGAGACCCGGGTGATTCCCCAGGGCGAATCCGTGAAGCTTGCGCTTGTGCTGGAGGGCGTGCGCAACGTTGACTTAGTGGCGCAGCCGGAACTTCGCGCGGTGCTAGCTGCGCTCTCAACCATCCCCGAGGCCATAAGTGTCTCCTACCGTACGCCGAGCGGTGCGGTGGAACCCTTTGCCGGGCCGGCTCTGGTCGACGTGGAGATTCTGGGCAAGCAAATCCGGTTTCCGCCCGGCGCATTCTTTCAGGCAAATGTGGAGATGTTGCCGACAGCCATTGCTCGCATGCGCGATTTGGCGGCGGTTCAGGCCGATGAGACAGTGCTAGACCTCTATTGCGGCGTGGGCATTTTCGGCCTTTTCATGGCAGAAGACGCAGGGCGTGTGATCGGCATCGAGGTGGACGCGCAGGCAATTGACGCGGCGCGTCAGACCGCGGCGCAGTGGGGGCTGCAGAACACTGAGTTTTGGGACTTGTCCGCCGAAAAAGTCACGGAGGACTTGCCGCAATTTGACGTCGCCATCGTCGATCCTCCCCGCACCGGCCTGGACCCGCGTGTGCTGCGCGCGGTGGCCGGCAGCACGCCGAGTAGAGTTGTCTATTTGTCGTGCGAACCGTCGACGCTCGCGCGTGATGCCGCGCTCCTGAAGGAGGAAGGCTACCGTGTGGAACGGTTGGAGCTTTTTGATTTCTTCCCGCAGACGTATCATGTTGAGAGCCTCGCGCTCTTCCGGCGTTGCTAGCCGGAATGGATGTTGCGAAGCAAGGCTCGCGGCTCGCAATAATCTGTGACATAGAAGGAAGATCCCATGTCAAATGGCCTACGAACTGTAGGCAAGCAACGGCAAGCCCCCGTCATCGGCATTACGGGAAATATCGCTTCCGGAAAGAGTACCGTGGCAAGATTGCTCGCCGCCCACGGCGTGCACGTAATCGACGCCGACCATGTCGTACACAATCTTTACAATGAACCGAACAGTGCGCTCGTCAGCGCCGTTGCCGCGGCATTTGGCGCGTGTGTGGTAACGCCACAGGGCACGCTGGATCGCGCTGTCCTGGGAGGGATAGTATTTGGAGATGCCGCGGCGCTTGCCCGGCTGGAGACTCTGGTGCATCCGGCAGTGGTGGCCGAAGTGGCGCAGGAACTGGCGAGGGTTTCACCGCAAACCCCTGTCGCCATTGAGGCCATCAAGCTGATTGAGAGCGAGCTTGTGTCACTGCTCGACGCAGTCTGGATCGTGGAGGCAACTCCTAAGCTACAAAGAGCGCGTTTGCGCGCCAAAGGAATGGCAGATAGTGAAGCGCAACGGCGCATAGTTGCGCAGCCATCATCTCAGGAGAAGTTGGCCCACCTGCGGCGGATTCGGGGCAATTCTGTGCCCGTGCTGACCATCGAGAATGCCGGACTGCTCGCAGAACTGCAAACGAGCGTAGACGCTGCGTGGGAGACCACGCAAGCAAAATGGCGGGATGTGAAGGAGTTGTAGCAGTATGCCCTGGACCGTAATCGGCCTTACCTTGGCTGCCGGACAGAACCCGTATGCGGCGCTTTTCCTCCTGGCGGTGCTCAGCCGTTCGGATGACGTTGCGCTCTCGCTGCAGGCTCCTTTCACCTTTCTCACAAATACCGCCGCTATCGCCGTGCTCTTCGTCCTTGCCGGAGTCCAGGTCTTTGCCGACAAGCATCCACGCTGGGGCCGTCTGGAAGCGCTGGTAAGTCTCGTCGCGCGACCGCTATGCGCAGTAATCATAGTGCTGAGCCTCTTGGATGCGAATTCTGCCGATGTGTGGCTGTGGGTGGTGGTCGCGTTGCTGGTCGCGCTTGGCAGCCACTTTCTCCGCCTGTTCTTGCGCCGCCGGCTTGCCGCGAGTATGGCCGGGATGGGGTATTTTCTGGTCAGCCTCACGCTGGACAGCGCCGCGCTGATTACCGGACTGTTGGCAATCCTCGTGCCAGTCGTCGGCGCAGGGTTGGGCGCAGTAGTTCTTGGCGGCTCGGCGATTTTGCCTCTTCGTGCATTTGACGCCCCCGGCGATGGTGGCGATAGGAAAGCCAGCGGCTAGACCCGGAAATTCGCGGGACTACGTAACCCGGAATCGGCGATTACCTAGCTGGCAAACGCACACCTTTGGGGCAATTGCGAGTGCCGCGCCCTTGGCGTGCAAGCAACTTGCAAGGGTTGTCTCTCGCCAAAGTCAGGCGCAGGTTGCAAACCTGCGCTACCGGGAATCCAGGAAGACGTCGCTGAAGAATTGGAGTTGCGCGGGGGACTCTAAGGGCAGTGATTCGAGATCACCGGGCGCGCAGGAGGGAGCCATTTGTGGCCCGGCGCGTCGAGTCTCAAACGAGTGTTCGGCCAGCAGCAAAGCGTTGAGTCCAGAGTCCTACTACGCGTAGTTCCGGACTGCGAAATTAGCCGGCCTAATGTGGGTACTATTCGGTCGCGCCTAAAGCAGTTGAATTAGGTCACCGCGTACGAAGAAGTAAAAGTCCTGCGAGCCAATGGGTTGCGGCAGCCTGCGGCTTACGAGCCACGCCGTAAAGTTGCGGCGTGTCGTCGAGTTGGTAACAAACTCAAACAGGAATGTGGGGCGCAGCTCACGATAGAGCGCTTCGGGGAACCACCAGCGCAGCTTGTAGCGGAACGGCACATAGTTGCTGAGGTGTTCGCGCGCGGTGTCAACCTGACTCGCCGTCACAATCACAAAGGCCGCCTCGCCGGGATCGCCAATGGCAGGTATGTAGCCGACCATGGTGTAGTCGCGCAGGTACCACGCGAACGGCCAAGAGTCTTCATTGTCAATTAGCCCGATAATTTCCGTATTGCCGGTGAGTTTTCGCGATATTTGCTCAATCTGCGCTGCGACGTAGGGCACGTCGGGGGTGGTCTGGACGTAGACGAGCAGGTCGCGCGGCGTGTCGCCGTGGGCAAACGCCAACGGCATGCCGGTATGCAGCGCGTAGACGCCAATCAGGAGGCAGAGCGTCAGCGCGATGCGGTGCCGCCGCAGGCCACTGGGTTCGGAAAACTTCAATCCCAAGTATCGCGAAACCAAGAGAATGCCCGGCAGCGAGAGGTGAAGCACCAGCCAGGGCATGCGCTCGCCCGCCGCGGAATAGAGCACGACCGCACCTACAAACCAGAAGCAGAGAAACCGATCGGTCAAGCTGCCGCGCCGCGCGAGTTGCCACAGCGCAGGCAGCGCAAACACGGCGACTATCAACTCGTAGAGCGGTATCTGCATGAAGTAGTACCATAGCGGCTGATTGCCGCGGTTAACGTCTTGCTGCGCCAGCCAGTATTCGAGCGCCTTGACGACGCCGCTCGCGAAGTCCTGGGGATACGTGTAGAACGCGGTAAAGAAGGTGACGAAAATCAAGAGAAACGTGACGATGCCGGTAATCAGCAGCGCCCGCTCGCGCCAGAGGTCGGCAAGGGCGCTTTTCACGGATTCGTGGCTGGGCAGGCGGGCGGCGAGCCCGGGTGTGAACTGCTCCTGGAGAAAGCGCAGCACAATGAAGATGCCCACTATCGCCAAGGTAATGTAAGTGTTCTCCTTCGTTGCCAAGGAGAGCGCAACCGCTATCGCGCCAAGGTAGATATACCAGCGTTGCCGCGTGTGCAACCAGCCAAACAGTGCCAGCACAATGAGCAGCGTCCATGCCACGATGTAAATGTCATTACGCGCGAATCGCGAAAAGTAGAGTAGTGGCGGTGAAATTGCCATAAGGACAGCGGCGAGCACCATGCCGCCGCGTCCGAGATAGGGCTTCAGCGGATAAACCAGCAATATGGAAAGCACGCCGAAGAGCGCCGGCCCAAAGCGCGCGACCGCGTCACTGACGCCAAAGAGAAAGAACATGAAGGCCGTGAAGTAGAACTGGAACGGGCCGTGAAGCACCGGGTTGTACCGGTAGTCGAACGAACGGTAGATGTCCCATGCGAACCGGGCATGCATGCTCTCGTCGTGGTGCAGCGCGCGTGAGCCGAGGTCCCAGAAGCGGGTAAAGATGACAAATGCCACCACGAACAGGAACACAAGCACCTGCCAGCGGCTCAGCCCGAAGGGAGTCTCCGCACGCAGCCAGCCTGAAATTGCCGGCCAATCAGCGGTGACCGGTGGGTCGGGCGCAGTTGGCGGCCGATCGGACCGAGTCTTGCGCGACTTCGGTTTTGCGCGGGTTGTTCCTTCTTTAGCTGACATTTGCCTTTAGTACGTACACGTTACCGCTCTGAAACACGATGGGGAACCAGTCAAGGAGGTGGTCGACGCCCTCGCCGAAGAGCTGGCGTTCCCAGTCACCTACAAAGATATAGTCAGCATCGTACTTACGCAAGAAAGCTTCAGCGCCTGACCGCGGTAAGGTCACATAGAACAGTTGCAGATCGTTCTCGCGTTCGAGCACCAGTGCGAAGTCGTTCCGCCACAGATTTTCATGCTGGCGCCAGCCCAACACCGTCTGCAAGCCCGTAAACACCGAGACGCGGCTGTATTGACTGTACTCCTGGCCGGTAGCCTCGACCACCACGCTATCTGACGGTGCGTTTTCCTGCAACCAGGCGATCGCCGCAACTTCGTCAGGATGGTCGCGCGCATAGTATTTGGTGCCGTCCAATGTCGGCGGCTCGCGTTGAAACGACGCGAAGACGGGCGCCGTGAGGAGACTATAGTACAAGCCGCTGAGCACAAGAAGGGTGGTGGTGATACGAAACACCCAACTTAGCGAGCGTTTTCTTTCCCGCAGCCAGACTCTTACGTAGTAGATTGCAAAGGCCGTAACCGGCGCGAGGAGCGTCCAAATCTGAAAGTAGAGTTTGAACACTGTATTCATGCGCATGTTCGGCGGACCGAAGAAGTCCTTTACATAAACTACCTCACAGGCTAGAACGATCAGTGCGACGAGCCCAATCACGGTGCAGACAAAGGGCAGCGGTTCATCGTAGTTCCGCCAGCGCAGAAGGAGGGCGAGGCCGACAGCCAGGCTCAACGCAATGATTGCCAAGGCAGCGGTATCGATGAGGCGCGCGAGAAGCAGCGTAATCGCTACCCAGGCCACGATCCCGATTGCATAGGGGCGATAGTATTCCCAACGGCCCGTCGCTGCCGGCTCTGCGTCATCGGGGACTTCCAAGCCGCCCCCGTCGGCGCGGCGTCGTTTTTGCCGTGCCTTGCGCCCTCGGGTCTGAGAAGTCTCGTCGGCCAACTCGGGCTCAATGTGGCGCCGTACCGTCTGTATGGCAAGAATCGTCAGCAAGACCCCCAGCGGGACCAGGAAAATACCGTGTACAGTGAAGAACTGGCCGAGATCGGTACGATAGGGCACAATTCCGATCCCCTGTGCCGGCGGATCGAACGCAAGATAGAACGGCGCGAAGAGGATTAGCGCCAAGGCTCCCGTGGCGCCCAGCCACACTAACGCGTCCTTCCATTGCGCCAGCTTGTCGTGCACCTTAAGCGAGAGCAGCACGCAGAGCGCCAGCAGGAAGAAGTACGTGGGAAAGTCCCACGAATTCAAGAAGTAGAGCCCGCCAAAGATGATGGCGCTAAGCACAACACGACTGACGCGCGAGACAGAGAGCAACGTAAGGGTAGCTCTCCAATTCCGCACAAATGAGGGAGGCAGGGGCGGATAGTCGGGCGTGGCGTACCAGGTGAGCGCGGTGAAAATCGCCAACAACGCAAACGGCAGCGCCATCACGTGGGGATGCATGTCGCCCAGGATGAAACTAAACGCGGGAAACTCGTTAATCGTAAAGTCCAGCAGAGTGTCGCCATCTACCCGGCTGATTACCCGGCTCGCGTTCCAGCCCACGCCGAACCAGAAGCCTTGCCGCAGGATTTCAGGTTCAGAAATGGCTTTCCAGATGGTGAAGAGGTTGCCGATAAAGAGGAGGAGGAACATGCTAAACAGGCCGGTGACCGTCCCTGCCCGCGGCCTGATTACCCCTCCGGCGGCTTGGAAGCGCTTTACGAGCGTGTAGCCGATGCCATACGCACCCAGGCCGCTCAGCGCGAAGAACAACGCCAAGGCGAGATTGAAGGTAATGGCTGAGGGAATGCCGGTGAGGCGAGTGAGAAACGCCACGATGAGGTAGCCGAAATAGTAATAATTGATTGAGAGGCCCGCGGCCCAGGCATCGTGCGGGGGCATGGATGATGACTGGAGGATGCTGTTCACCATCATGAAGTCCATGAATTTCTCGGTGCCGAGAATCTCCGGCGCCCACTGGCGCAGCAGTGCGTAGCCGCCGAGGAGGACTAAGAACAGAGCTTCAATAACATATACCTGATGCCCAACCGTTTCCCGCCAATCGCGGACCCGCCATTGCAAGCGCCGCGCAATGTAGGCCGATAGGGCGCCAAGAAGTAACAGCACCACGATTAGGGCCCACAAGGTATTTGGCAAGATCCGCAACGACATCAAGAACCAGCCGGCAAAGCCAAAGAGGAGCAGGCCGAAGGTCTTGGCGAATGGATAGCCCCCGAGCGGCATCTTGCGAAATAGGAGCCAGGTCAGCGGCAGGGTTACTAGGCTGACGACTTGCACGGCAAGCCACCACAGCAAGATGTTGCCTAAGATATTCGCCAAGGCAGCTACACTCCCGGCAGACTACTTGCGGGGCAAAGTTGCTTCACAGCGCGCCAGCCACCCAGGCTACCCCGCGGCGCAAGAGCGTGGCTGCCCCCGGATACTGCAGTGCAGCCCTGTCGTGACCCAAGAGAAACGTGCATACGCGCGTCTGCGGATGTTCGACAGTCCAAAGCAGCGGCTGCAGGCTGCCGTTCAGCGTGGCGTGGGCGAGCAAGTGTGCCTGGGGAGTCAGTTGCACGTTCGCGTAGAGTTCGTCGCGCACCGCGAAGTCAACCATGTGCGCCGTGACGGGATGCGCAGGATCGTCTATGTGTACGGCGAAGGGACCGTAGGGCGGGTGGTAGAATTCCGGCGTAGGCCAACCGCCAATAAGCTGGGTGTAGGCGTCCCAGCCGCGAAAGCTCAATACGCCCGCATGCAGCACCAACAGTCCTTTGCCGCCTGCAACAGCGTTATGAAATGCTGTCTCTCTGCTGCCCGGCCAGCGCTCTTCTTGCGTATTGAGATAGAGCAAGAATGCGTCGTATGCGTCGACACGCGAGGTCTCAAGAATACCGGCATCCTCGGTGAGCGTAACTCTCATCTCACCGGAGGCTTCGAGGTGGTCGGCAACGAAGGCGGCAACGTCACGCGGATTGTGTGCCGGATTTGCACCACCTAGGAGCAGAACGTCCTTCATCTGTGCCTATCACTTCCCCCATTGGCAAACGCCCTGCAGGCTTCTCCTTCCATCTTATACCGTTTTGCGGCGCTGTGCGCGGTTAGAATCGATGCGCGGAGCGCAGCAGAGCACAATTCAGGGGCAACGGCAGCGTGAAGAAAGATCTGCAGGGAACGGAACCGCCCCAGGCAGAGAGCAGCGTATGCGGCCGGCGCAGCGAACCGCGCTTGTTCTAGGAAGCGGAGAGTACGGCGGTAGGCCGTGCCACTTCCGACAAGGCGCTGTCGAGAATATCTAACGCGCGGTCGGTCTGTGCCATGGTGATCACAAGCGGCGGTTGGAAGCGGATGACATTCCCGTAGAAACCGCCGCAGCCAACAAGCAGGCCCGCTTTCCGGCACTCTTCCTGTACCTGCTTTGCTTCATCCGGGGCAGGACTCTTGGTCTCGCGGTCCTTTACCAGCTCGATACCGATCATGAGTCCCTTGCCGCGCACGTCGCCGATGAGGGATTGGTCGCGCTGCATCCTCGCAAGCGCATCCAAGACGTGTTGCCCGATGTAGCGGGCATGCTGAGCCAGGTTTTCACGTTCCAGGTAATTCACGGTGGCAATCGCCGCCGCGGCCGCTACAAGATTGCCGCCAAACGTGCTGAAGTGGTCGCCCGGCAGGAAGGATTCACCAATTTCTGGTCTCGTGATAAAGGCGCTAAGCGGAAAGCCGTTAGCGATGCCTTTGGCCATTGTGAGAATGTCCGGTTCAACGCCGATTTCTTCGCTGGCGAACATTGTGCCGGTGCGTCCAAAGCTTGTTTGCACCTCGTCAGCAATGAAGAGCGCATCGTTGCTCCGCAAGATCCTGCTCACCTTAGGGAAATACTCCGGCGGCGGGACAATGATGCCGCCTTCTCCCATGACCGGCTCCGCAATCATCGCCGCCACGTTGCCGCTTGTCTGTGTATCGAATACGCGTTCCACTTCAGCGGCGCAGGCCACGTTGCAGGAGGGGTAAGTAAGGTGGAGCGGACAGCGGTAGCAATATGGGGCCGGCGCCATGGCGACACCAGAGACCAGCGGCCCGGCGCGACGCTTGCGGCGCGCATTGCCGCCAAGGCTCAGGGTGCCGAGCGTGCGCCCGTGGAAAGAGTATTGAAGGGCGATGAATTCATTGCGATTGGTAAACGTCTTGGCAATGCGCAGCGCGCCTTCAACAGCCTCGGCGCCGCTGTTGCCAAAGAACGATTGCTCAAGGCGTCTCGGCGTAATCTCCGCGAGCTTTTCAGCCAGATCGCCCACTGCCGGAGCGTAGTAGAGATAGCTCCCCACGTGGATGTGGCGGTCCATAGCGGACTTGGCGGCGGCGATTACGTCGGGATTGCTGTGCCCGGCGTTCACCACGGAATAGCCCGCAAATCCATCCAAATACGTGGTTCCGTCTGTAGCCGTAATCGTTGCGCCTTGCGCATGCGACACCTCCACCGGCGGCATCGGAGGCGCGTGGCTGGTTACAACGTATTTAGCGTACTTTTCTTTAGTGTCCATAGTCTCCACTCCCATCCTTCAGGGAAGCCTTACTCGCAGCCCAAGACAGTTGACAACTGCTGCTAGTATAGCGCACCTGAGCGAGTGCATTTCTTAAGGCTAGGTTCCGCGCGGGGAACCGTCAGGGCAAAAAGCGCAGAGACGCGTACGCCTGTACATGTGGATTCTGGATCGAGTCAATTGCGCAATATTGCGGGCGCCGCCGCGAAATCAAGGCCGATCCATGAAGAACGCCCAGCCGCTTGCGGTCACTTGATCTTCTTGGAGTTCTTCTTGACCTCTTGGTAGACTAGCCGCGGGGTGAATTCCGGGTCTATCATGCGGAAGTAGTACTCTGACGACGTGGCCGGGATATCGCCCACCTGTCGCAGATACCAGATGCAAAAGACGCCGGCCCAAGGCCAGTTGGAGCGACCGTACCGGACACCCTCCACCGTCCACTCTGCCTGTTGTTCTTCGGTAACCCGCCGCCAGATCAGCTTGTCTGCCGGCATATCGGCCGGCGATGCATTCCAACCGTATTCATTGAACCAGACGGCTTTTTCCGTATCGCCGTTGCGTACCATTACCTCATGCAGCAGTTCAACGCGGCGAAAATTCAACACTTCGGGATCGGGCTCCGCAGTCGGCGGGAACTCGAGCCCGTAGGCATTCGCTGACATAATGTCGAAGTAGTCAAAGGCGCCATGTTGGTACATCTGATCAAGATATTCCAATTCGACCAGGGCCCGTGGGGAGCGCTCCAGGGTAATGGCAAGGGGAGCTGAGAGCACTTGGATGTCGGGGTCCACTGCCTTTAGGCTTTCATAGCCGACGCGCAAGAGGTCCACGTAGCCTGCGGGATCAGGCGCCGTTCCCCATTCGTGCGCGAGATTGGGCTCATTCCAGATTTGGAAATGGGATACGCGCCCTTTGTAGCGCTCTGCCAACGCGGCCATGAAGTCGCCGTAGTCCTGGAAGTCTGCCGGAGGTTCTTCCGGCCGGGTATCGGGGTCCCTTGCCCACTGGGGGCTACGGTCAACGCGGGCGATCAACTTGACATCGAATTCCTCCGCAAGGTCGACGATTTCGTCAAATCTCTGCCATGCCGACACCTGCCAGACTTGATCGTAAAAGTTGCCCTTTTGCGACTGCTCGATGAGCTCCCAGGGGAAATGTTGCTTGATCCACACAATGCCGGCGTCCCGGGCCATCTCGAAGGTCTTCTCTTTCTTCCAGAATTCAACCTCCTTGTGGAGGAATGCGTTTGCGCCCCAGGGATTGACATTCGCTGCGGGAATTGTGCGCTCGATATCCGGCTCATCGTCGCCGCGGAAAGGGCCGCACGCGACCGTGGCTAGTGAAGCGGCGCTCGCCGCCAACAATGCTCTTCGACGCATCAAAAATTGCCCTCCTAACTCTCTTGCAGGTAATCATGTGTCATTCGCAGTGCTTCACGTGGGTCAACAGTGTCTGGCTGTAGGTCAAGAGCGTACCACTGACAGAGTCCCGCATCAAGCAAGCGATTCAACGGTTTGCGAATCGGTGCGCTTCCTTGTCCCGGTGGGAGAAAGAGCCCCGCACCCGCCGCGCTTGGCAATCCAAGCATCCCTATGTGGAGTTGGCTTGCCAACCGGTCGTCGATATCACGCACATAACAATAGCTGATACGCGCGCCATGACGATCGATCAAAGGCATGATATCTATTTCCATCAGTGCAAGATGACCGAAGTCCAGGGCGAGATGGACGATCTCCGGGTCCGTTTCTTCAAGGAAACGTTCCATTTCTTCCTCGGTCTCGATAAAAGAGGCGAGGCGCGGTCGAAACGCCACTTGCACACCAATCGAGCGAATCATATCAGCGACGCTCTGCACGGTTTCGACCAAAATCGCATGATCACTCGCGGTGAGTGAATCGTAGCGAATTGCGTTCGGCCAACCGGCCGTGGACATGCGCTCGTTTGACCCGGGGATGGAGAGAACGCAATGGTCGGGATTCAGTGCCGCCAGGCCATCGAGCAGTTGCGGTAGCGGGGGACGATGGTTTGACGTTATCTCGCGGTCATACCAGGGCTCATGCAGCGTAAGAGCGGATAGGGCTAGACCGGATTCGGCGAGAACGTCCAGTTGTGCCAGCAATTGAGAGAGGGCCGCGCCACGTCGCTCAATGCCACTAAACTGAGCGGCGCTGCAGTCCTCTGCGATCTCCTCAAGGGGCGCTTCTTTCCACAGCCCTGGAGCGCAGGTGAGCGGCGGGTCCACTTGCTACTTCCCCTCGTAGCTTGGGCGAGAAAAGCGTTGGTTGTCGCGCTGGCCTTGTACACCGGCCTCTGAGTCAGCGGGCGTGTCGTAGGCAACGAATGAGTCTGAGCTTGTGTGGGGCAAAGTCGCAGCTACGGCATTTTTGGGAGCGGCATCGCGGGTGCCGTTGGGGGGATGCGGCATTTGGATGATTGGAACCAACTCCGAGAGCTCCGTAAAAGTGTCGGCAACGTCAATGAGCGCCATGGCCGTCATCTCCGCTAGTCCCACAACTTCTACCCGCACTCCCTTGAATTGTACCGCCTCAACCAGTCGGACGAAGTCCCCGTCTCCCGAAACCAAGACCGCCGTATCGATGTGCGGCGCAATCATCAGCATGTCGATGGCGAGTTCGACATCGAGATTGGCTTTGACGGTACCGTCAGGGAAACGACGCAGGTGCTTAGTTACAACGCGAAAGCCGTGCCGCTTCATCCAGGTTAAATAGCCTTGGGACTCAGGATTTTGCGGGTCCACGCCGGCGTATGCAAATGAACGTAACAGGCGCCGGCCCTTCGTAAGGACCTCAACCATGCGCGTGTAGTCGACTCGGATGTTCAGCTTGCGCGCCGCAAAGTAGAGGTTGCCCAGGTCCATGAAGAGCGCTACTTTCTCGAAGTAGGGCGGGAACCCAAGCTGTTCCGCTTCAAGTGTAGGACGATCGAGATGGCTTGAATTCATGGGTAGCACCTTACACTACAACGAGTCTGTTAGGGCGGTCTTTACCAGGATGAGTCGAGAACGAACAGTGATGAAAGAATTGCGCAGACAGAAAGCGGTCTCTTGAAAACGGAATGAACTCGAGAAGTGGAGACGAATGCGGTCGGAAATTGGGCGTAGGCGCGGAAGTCTAGCTGAGAATAATTAAGTATGAAAGAAGAGAAGGTCTTGAAAAGTCTTGGAATCTCACTCTGTCGAAATATCTAGAGGCGGAATTCGGATAAACATCGAGCTTTTTGAGGCGTTGGGCCGACACTCCCTCGACAGCTCCTTGCAGAGTCTTCCGTAGACTGGATGCTCGAACCTTGCGCGACGAGGGTATCCAATTCCGGGTCTCTGCATGGCAGTAGCGAGATAATACAGCGAAGAAGCGGGGCGCCGGAACCGGCTTGGGATGCGTGAATCAGGACGTAGTCCTTGAGCGGGGGAAATGCGAGTTCATTGAAGTATAGCAAAAGCAGCGGGCATTTGCTAGCGAGGCTTCATTTAGTCTAGCACAAGAGTGCATTGGCGGCTACTGTACCGGGCTATCCCTAGTCCCAGTCCTGAGCTGACTCTCCCTGCATTCGCCAAGCTAGGTGCTCGTAGGTGGCTGGCGAAATACGTTGGGGAGCACGGCTGGGGAACGCAAGTTGCCTGGCACGCTGGAGACTTGACCTCTTTGCCATGTGGACAGCACTGCGAAGTGTCGCGAGAACAGTAGTCTAAATTCTCTATCGATAAGTTAATGATCCCAGAGTGGATGCTTTGGAGGCTGCGCCCGCGGGCAGAGAGAGTATACTGATGGTTGAGTGAGCCTGGCTGACGAACGCGAATCCCAATTGCGTGCCAGTCGCATGGGTAATGGAGCAGACAATGGGGCATGGATGGCGTTGTTTGGTAGCATGTGCCACCAAAGCGTGCACGGGCTACCAAGAGTGATATGAGAATTCGTTTTCGCAAAGAGTAGGTTGAAATGCGGAAGGTAGACTTGCTTGTCATCGGCACCGGCCCAGCGGGTCATCGCGCTGCCATTCAAGCTGCGAAGCTGGGCAAGTCGGTTGTGGCAATTGAGCGCCGCCGCTTTGTTGGCGGGAACTTGGTGAATGCCGGCTCTATTCCCAGCAAGACGTTGCGTCAGGCGGTACTCTACCTTACCGGCTTCTTTGAAAGAAACATCTACGGGATTACGTACACAGTAAAAGAAAACATTACCATTGCCGATTTGATGTTTCGCTGTGAGCACGTGATCAAGAACGAAACCGATGTGCTTGAGGTCCAACTGTCTCGCAATGGTGTAATGCCGCTCTACGGGAGCGCGGAATTTATCAGCCCCCACCAAGTTGCCGTCAAATTGGAGGAAGGACGGGTGGAGGAAATTGAAGCGGACTTTGTGATCGTGGCGACAGGCAGTCGTCCGGCCCGCTCCGCGATGGTGCCCTTTAATGGGAAAACGATCATTGATACCGATGGCGTGTATATGCTCCGGGAAATCCCCAAACGTCTTGCTATCGTTGGCGCCGGCGTTATCGGCGTAGAGTATGCGTGCATCTTTGGGGCGCTAGGCGTGGACATAACCCTCATCGAACAACGTGACGAGATGCTGGATTTTATTGACGAAGAGATTCGTGAGGCGCTCTCTTACCACATGCGCGAAGCCGGAATAACGTTTAGATTTCGGGAAGAAGTCGCTGGAGTAATTGACGAGGGCCATCGCATTGTCGCTCGCACGCGGAGCCGCAAGACCATTATGGCCGATTATCTGCTCTACGCCGGTGGCCGCCAGGGCAACACCGACATGCTAAACCTCGCTGCGGCCGGCCTTGAGGCGGACAAGCGGGGTCGACTAAAGGTTAATGAACGCTTCCAAACCGAAGTGCCCCACATTTACGCGTGCGGCGACGTGATCGGCTTTCCGGCCTTGGCCGCATCTTCTATGGAGCAAGGTAGGCTGGCTGCACGGCATGCCTTTGGCGAAGGCGGCTCGTTCAATTCAAACCTCTTCCCGTATGGCATCTATACGATCCCTGAAACGTCGATGGTGGGGCGAACGGAAAAGGAACTGAGCGAGGCAGGGATCCCCTATGAAATCGGCGTCGCCCGTTACCGCGAAATTGCGCGGGGACAGATCATCGGTGACCCTAATGGTCTGGTGAAACTGCTCGTGCACGCGGACGACAGAACCATCCTCGGCGTCCACTTGCTCGGCACTGGGGCCTCCGAGCTGGTCCACATTGGCCAAACTGCGATGGCGCTTGGCGGCACACTCGATTTCTTTGTAGAAAACGTCTTCAACTACCCAACACTGGCCGAGTGCTACAAGGTGGCGGCGCTCGATGCCTATAACAAGCTCTCTTAAAGGGTTGTTGAGTGGTGCGGTAGGTGAGTGGTGTGGACGATTGAATCGCCTGCACTTGGGTTCGCATTTCCTTCTTCATTTGAGAACATTGCTCGGGTCAAGCCTGCTGAGTTTGAGAATCCCAGTGCCCCTCTCCTTTCAAAGTCCCCAATGCATTTGGGCAGGCCTTGCTGTTCTGTGCGGCCAGGCATTGTGTATCGCAAACTGGGACGCTTCGGGCCGTCAGTCTCCTGCCTAGCATTCTGCCCCCAATTTACGGACATGCGCACCGCGCCCACGCAGTGGCAACAGAACTGGTTGCCAGTCTCTGTCAGCGAGCGTGGGAATGCACAGTTGCTTCACCTTACTTTGTCGAATCGAAAGGGCGATTCGCGGCGTGGCCATATTATTGCCGTATAGCAGGCTGGGTCAGGGCACAGCCCTACTGTGAAACGACGTCGTGCACTACTCCTGGAGAGGGGCTTGGTCGAGCAAGATGAAGCGTGGGGCGAGGAGCACTTCAGGGTCTTGGTCCGGGGCATAGGTAATCCACGCCACCGGTAGGCTCTGCACGCGCGCGGCCGGGCGAAACAGTGTGAAGTACAGGACATACGGTTCACCTGGATTTTCTGGGAGATACACTTCTCTTGGCGCACGCGCCGGTTGGCCGTTTACAGTGAGGCTGTTTTCCAGAGTTGTAAAGTCCAAGAGGAATGAGAAGTGGCTGCCATGGTCCGGGGGCTGTGGCTGCATGAGCCGCCACGCGCCCACTCGAAACGGCGAATCCCAATGCCACCAATGGCCGTAGACTCGTCGCTGCTTGATGACATCCCAAACTACTTGATTCTCCAGCGGATTCGTGCGTTTGCCGTAGAAGCGCACGTCGACTTCGAGCTTGTCATTGCTGAAGGTCGGGATGATGTGCAGTGCAGGGATTCCTGTGCGTAGCGCATCACTGGTTGGCGCCACGCGCTGCGCGCGCACCCAGATTGCGTCGGTCGCAGTGAGAGTGACCTGCTGAGGGCCCGATGCACTAAAGGGGATGAGGGTCGCACCGGACTCTAATTCGTAGGTACTTGAAAGCCCGCCAGCAGTGATCTCCACCTGTGAAGCGGTAGGAGCGAGAATTGTCAGCAGGAGTGAGTCGGAACTCTGAGCCTCTGTATCTTCAGCGTGCAAACACGTGAGGTCCAACGTAGACGCCGTGCGTGCGGGGATATGCCATGCGGAGGGCGCACTGGCGATGGCGCGATTGGGGCAATCCCTGCCGTCAAGGGCATAGAGACCAACGCCAAGCGCATGCCAAATGCGTTGCGAAGGGTGGATGCCCCAGGCAGCGGGGAGGTCCTGAGGGGTAAACACCCAGTTGAGCCAGCGCTCCCCTGGAGGATCGTCGATGAGGAGCGCGAAGTCGTAGTGGTCGGTTGGTTGGGGCTCGGAGACTGAGACGTTCACGTTGACGTGGTTGTCGAGGGTCGCCGCGCTTGCAACCTGTCGTTCACGAAGGGAATAGAGGAGAGCCCACCGGAGGTCTCGAGGAATTGCGGGCGAGACATAGACCGAGGCATCTTGAGGGATGAGGCTAGGGAGGCTCCGCAAGAGGTCCTGGGAGGTGTTGGGATGATGGTCAAAGAAGGCGGGAAGGACTCGGTAAACGTGATGCCAGGCAAAGCCTCCATGGCTGTCTTCATCTGAAAAGAGTAGTGAAAAGTAGCGAGGGTTCTTCAGGATAGCGTGGGTTTGAGGTGACGTATGGTCAAACCACTTGTTGTTAATCACTAAATGCGTGATTTCGTACTGTTCCAGGGCGAGCGGATCGAGAGCGTTGAGGGCATCGAAATAGATAGGACTGGGATAGCGAAAGTTAGTATATGAGAAGACGTCGGTGTTCTTATGCGGAGAGAGACCGCGGATTAGCAAAGGCACTTCGGGATAACGGTTGGTAAGTACGCGAGCTGTAGACGGAAGAGAGCGAAGGAATTGGCGGGCTTCGGCGCCCATGAGGAATATGTAGGGGCGACCGGATACCCAGTCAATGTGATCGCTTTGGCGATGCAACGCTGAAATGGTCCAATGATCTTCTATACTCTGTCCCAAACTCACAGTTCTCTCGATAGAGACATTTTTAATCGAGGCAGCGAGAGGCCAGCCAAAGGTCAAAGCGGCGCAGGCGAGAAAAAGACTCCAGGCTATCCAGCGGCGACGCAGTCGGGATACAAGCGTCAATGTGCCGATACCGAGGAGAAATGCCAGCGAAGTGTGACCCAAGGACAGCCAGCGCAAGAGCGTGTTGTAGTGATAGATGACGATGTGAGGGAGGAGCAATCCAAAAATGCTCATTGCCGATAGCCAAATGAGTGGAATAGAGTGCTTAGATCGGATTGCCCAGACAAATAGGGCGGGCGCTGCGAGCAGCGGAATGCCAAAACTGATGATATAGATTGCTATCCAGGGCGGCGAAGTAGCAAACTGCAGCAATGGATGTCCCAAAGCAAAAGGCAACGGTTTGAGAGAGATGTCGAAAGCAGTGGCTAGACCTGTACCCCCAGAGGCGGATGAAAAGAGAGTTGAGGTAAGAATTCCGCCCTGAAACGTGGCGAGGAGGGCCGCGGGTGCAGCGGCAAGAACAAAACTCCGCAAGTAGGACGGTGATTGCTTTTTCACGGTCTGCCACAATGCGTAGGCACTCCAGCCGATGAAACCAAGACCGAAAACCAGTGAATCTATTAGGGCGATACTTGCAGAGAGCGCACCCAGCAGCACCCAAAGGCTCCATGTCGAAGGGGGAGCATTGGTTTCACGCGCAGAAGAGTCTAGGTGTGCGGTCAAAACGACCACACTCAACAGAATCCCCCCTGCCAAGAGGAAGTGAGGGTCGGAGAGGTACCGTGGATACTGGCCAGTAGCCAAAGGAGCCATCGTCCCAAATGTGTCGATGAGTTGGTCTGCTGCCGCCGCTGAGCTCGGCGGAAACCAACGAAGATTGATGTAGCGTATCGGGCCAAGGAGAAGAGGCAGTCCAGCGGAAAAAGAGAAAAAGAGCCCGGCAAGTAAGCCAAGACGGAAATTCCTCAGCATACTTGCGGCGACCGCAGTGGCGGCGAGATACGCAGTAGTGGCAATAAGTGGGGTCAGGATAAAGAAGCTGATGGCACTGTCTACGTTTCCGATATGGGAAAACATGGCAGCAAGGAAGGCACCGCCATAGTGATATTCGGCAAGCAGCATAGGCGCGCCGGGCGCCATGACGGGGAAGTTTCCAAAGCGAATAGTGTTTGCCAGCCAAAAGTGCGTGGAGTATTCCCAAACTGGGGCGACAACATAGTTCACAACGCTCAGGACGAAAATCACTAGACTGGCGCCGATGAAGAGGCCGCCATCCAACCAAGAGAGTGGCTGCAAAGGCATGAATCCATGTCGGCGAATAAGCGCAATTACGCTGGAAATAGCAAGGACTGCCATCAGGCCCAAAGCGAAAGCGCGCGGGGTACCCAATGGGTAGGACAGCAGGTTGGTAACGAGCAAGGTACTCGCAAAGCCGATGGGCAGGGCGATTGCGAGAGCGGAAGGCAGTGCGCGGAGGCCGAAGGCGAAGTAGACGAGAAAGAATCCGGAAACGGCGACGCAGAGAAGCAGGGCAAGAATGCGAAAGAGGTTTAGAGTTAGAGAGGGATCGACAGTGATGCTAAGCATGAATGAGGCAGACTACCATACTTTCTTGCTCTTGCCGAGGGTAACACGCCAGAACGCCACTAATGGGATTCGGGGAGATTCGCTCGTACGCAGTATGACAAGGCCCAGGCGAAAGCTCAACCTAGTGGTATAGTGAATCAGTCTCTAAGACCGCATTCGCGATCCCCTCAAAAGGTAACTGAATTGGCCATGTCTTGGAGTGTTTGGGTGCACATTTAGAAGACATGAGGGTCGGCATGAGCAAGAGAGACGCGACTCTCTCCATCGTGATACCCACGTATAACGAGAGAGAGAACATTGGGCCGCTGCTATCTGGGATTGGAGGCGCCTTAAAAGAGGCGTGGGCCTACGAAGTAATCGTAGTGGATGATGGCAGCCCTGACGGGACCGCCGAGGATGTACGCGCTGCCGCTGCGGATGACCCAGCGATCCGACTGCTGGAACGTCCGCGCAAGCTGGGCCTCGGCAGTGCAGTCGCGGCCGGGTTTTCGCAGGCCGGCGGGGACTACTGGGTGATGATGGACGCCGACCTTTCGCACCGGCCCCAAGACCTGCCGGTCCTAGTAGCGGCGCTTGCGAATGCTGACATCGTTGTCGGATCGCGCTATGTGGCCGGAGGTGGAACTCTCGGGTGGCCCCTGCACCGGCAGATCATTAGTCGAGTTGCGGGGAAAGTAGCGCACTTGATGGTTGGGGTTCGTGCGCGCGACGCCACGTCCGGGTTCGCAATCTTCCGTCGCGAGGTCGTGGAGCCGCTGCTGCCAAGTCTCGGCCTAGAGGGGTTCAAATTGCTCTTGGAGCTATTGGCCAAGGCGCCTGATGCCCGCGTAACCGAAGTGCCAATCACGTTCGTTGAGCGCAGTCGCGGACAATCGAAGCTGAATCTTGGTGAGACATTCAAGTTCATTCGGTTGTGTTGGCGGTTACGCCGCCGGTTTCCGGATCGGCGCTGAATGCGATGAATGTCTGTCCAAGGGTCGCTTGCATGTCCCGCCGCCGGCAGCGCGCAGCTAACTTCTCGTGGCAAGAATCTCTGTTTACCAAGCGCACGACACTCTCGCGAAAGCGAATTCAACCGGCCCTACCAACGTAGGCTCATGCCTCCGATTAGGAGCATCGGTGAGTTTGAGATAGATTCTGTGCGAGCGGTGTCTGAAGCAGGTCAATCAGTGCAGGAACGGTATGCCCCGCGCCAAGGCCTGTAGGAATGCTCGCGCTCCAGCATGTGTCGCGTGGATGCGCACGACCGGACTCACGATCTGCTCGCGCGAAGCCTCCTCAGTTTGTTTTGCAAGTCTTGCCACATGGACTTGGCCCTGCCGAAGCAGGTTGCGAAGGGCAAAGTTCGTGCGCCGCACGATGCTCGCGAGCAAGAGGGTTAGGATCAAAATGAGAATGGCGCCAAGCAGCGCTTCGATGACGAGCACCAGCATGGCGATGTCTCGCCAATTGGCAAGCGTCATAACATCCTCATTGCTTGGCTTCCTCAAAGCGGGCGAGCAGTCCCTCTTCGGTGGCCTGCGCGGCCTTGGCGGCCTCGAGTTTGGCAACTTCGATCTGACGCCGGACACTTTCCCGGAATGTCTCACCACTACTGGGAGCGAGCAAGCCGCCGATTACTGCGCCAAGCGAGATTCCCATCGCAAAGCCAACCGTAAACCCTAGCATTCGCCTGCGCTCCTTGTCTTACTTCTTCTGCACGCGCGCAACAGTGTTTGCAATTGTGCGCGCGAACCGCAAAATGCCGATGGTCTTGCCAGCGGCCTTGGCTGTGGGTCGCACCACGGCCTCGCTTACAAACTGCGTTGTGCCCTTGATCGTGTTGCTTGTCTCAGTCAGTGACTGCAGGAGGGGTTGAATCTCTTGCTGGATCGTGCCGGCAAGCCGCACGACGGCCAGCACCAAGAAAAGGAGGGAGAACGCCATGAGCATGGAAACGACGGCGAGGACAATGACTGCTATGTCGCGAATTTCACTTAGACCCAAGGCCCGGTTCCTTTCTCGTCACCATGAGATGCGATTGATTGGTGCATCTCTCTTCTACAGTATATACGCACAGCGCAGCCGCAATCGCTCGCGCCCATTGGAAGTGACCGCAGAGAAATAGGCCATGCATGGAATCTGCATCCGCCTATTGGCCGGTTATACTTACAGACCCGCTGGCAGCAGGCGCCCTGCGCATAAAAGGAATTAGTCGCTTGAGGCCCAAGAGCAACCCGCGGCGGTAGAGTCGCCAGCGCAATTGCCCCCATGCCTTGACTGCAGTCTTCTTCTGCTGGGGCGAAATGCCTTGCGGGCTGTAGAGTGATTCAGCGTATGTCGTGCAAATCGCCCGTACCGCGCTATCCGGAAAGCGCTTGTTGGAAACTGAGTGCACAGTATACAGCAGCAAATGGCCGTATTCCTGAGGAGTGAGCGCAACCGAAGCCGGAATTCCGGCTAGTCTGCCTGCCCGAACCAGCTTGCGATAGACATGCCGGACCATTTGGTGGGGCTTCATGCGCCACTCTTGATAGATCGAAAAAGCGAACCAACTTGCTCCTATCACAATCAAGACCAACAAGACCGGGCGAAGGTCAGGCAGGTTGGGGACGTCGACACCCAGAATGCTGGTGCCGGGCACAGCCCCGCCCACCACAGATGCAGCGCCTGTGACCAGGAAGTCTTCATCGCCAAGCTCATCGTAGAACTCGTCAAGCTCTGGGTTCGACGAACCGCTTATCTCTGAGGCCAGGATGCCGCGGTCGATGGGTGTCTGGTTGGGACTTGGCTCGAAGGGAATCCAGCCAAGGCCGGGAAAATATGCTTCGGGCCACGTGTGTGCTTGTTTCTCCGTCACTACGAAGCGACGCTGCGCAACGTCATACCGTCCGGTGGCAAAGCCTATGGCAAGGCGTGCCGGAATGCCGACGGTGCGCAGCATCACAACCATGGTACTCGCGTAGTAGTCGGCATAGCCGCGCTTGGCCTCGAAGAGGAAGTAGTCAACCGCATCCTTGTCGGCAGGCGGTGGCGGAACTGCGATTGAATAAGGGATGCGCCGCAGGAAGAGCTCGATTGCCAATGCCTTTTCATACTGGGATTCCTTACCACGCACTACCGTTCTGGTGAGGTCCTGCACGCGGTCCGGGATTCTGGGCGCCTGCAAGTAGCGGCGGAGATCGTTGGGAATTTCGCCCTGCGCATTGAGCAACTGGTCTTCAGTGGCGGTAGTGACCAAACTCTCGATAGTGTATTCAAGATCGGGCACCGCAACACGACGCGCGCGCAAGAGGTCGTAGTCGTCCGGAGAATCCGTAGAGGCCACCTGCACGCGGTACGGAATGCTAATGCTCGTTGGGAAGTCCGGGGCAAAGACGATGTCGCTGGGACTATCTACAATGCGGAACGTGAAAGTTGCCGGTCGCCGATAGCTCACGGGCGGTGGTGGGATGGGCTCCTCATTTGCGCGCCGGTCGAGCAGCGTTCCACTCGTGTTGTACCACGTGTAGCCGGTGTAGGCGTCAAAGGTGGCGCCGCGCCAGTAGCCGTTAAAATTTCTCTCTTCGGTAGTGACGTACATGCGGTAGGGTTGGCTAAAACGCCGCGGCCCGCTGAAGAGACGGTTGTCGGATCCGAGAATAAGTCCCACGCCGCTTGGATTCTGAATTCCTGAGAAGAGACGCTTCGTGGTGTTGTCGATCTCTGACCATTCGCCCCCAAAGATTGTCCAGAAGGTCTCCGAGATCGGGTTACTCCCCACCCGTGGCGCCATAGTCGCCACAAACGTGAGCGCGGTAGTCAAGATGACGCTCGCTATCAAGACATCCAGACCGACTTCGGTGGCGTAGTCCAGCTTTCGCGACTCCCAACGTTTGTGCAAGGCGTGGAGATTGAGGCGAACCATGAGCAGCAGGGTTGCGGCGAGAAAAAGCACGAACGGCCAGCGTCCCTGACCGGAATAAGCGAGATTGATAACCATGGCGACGCCGGGCACCAGTGCAGCAATCAGCACGTCGTTGTGGCGGAAGAACCCCCATGTTGCCATGAAGCCAATCGCCCACCCTACGAGCGTGATCCAGAAGACAAACACGCCGTTGTCTTCAGAGTAAGTGCCGCCGAGGCCCGCCTGCGTCCAATCCAACAGGCGAAAGCCAAAATCACTGGCATTGGTAGCGAAAGTTGAGGCTGCGTCAAGCGGCGGTATAGGCTGCGGCACCCCGCTCCCGCTGAGGAGTCCTCCCAGAGCACCGAGAATCCACGTGAGGGTATTGAGAACGAGTGCCAGGGCATCTTGGAGGATGCGGTCCACCCCTGGCAGGGCCTCGCCCACGAGCAAGAAACAGTAAATGATGCCGATTGCGGCACCGAATATCCAGCCGGTGCGTGTTCGCCACTTGGAATGCGCAGCGAAGAAACCAACCGCCATGCCCAGCACGGCGGTTGAGAAAATAGCCTCGGTACCGGTTGCCCAGCCTGACTGATGGATTGCCCAAGAACTTACTAACACCATCGCCGCCAGCAGCAGCAACGTCAGCCAATGGCGGAGCAAGGAATCAAAGAGGCTCGGCCCTTCATCTTCGGTGTTTTCGGTGTATGCAAAGCTCGCCATGCTGCTACCCTGCGCTTACGTCATGAATGCGGCCGGTCGCGGTTGTCTCCACAGTTTGCGCGCGCCGCCTGGTGTCCTCGTCGCCTTTCTCAAGGGCAATCGTACGAAATTCCTGCCCACGTTCAATCTCGATGTATGAGAGCCCGGCAGCGCCCAGGGCCTGCTGCAAGGGACCGCTGTTGCGATCGCTCCCAAATGTCTGCGGCACAAGGTGAAGAACCGTAGGTCGAATCCCTCTGCGGGAGACATTCACCAAGATCGGTACTAAGGCTGGGTCAGTGTTCGGCGATATCACGAGCAGGCTCATGCTTCCCCGAATCTGCGGTGTTACCTCCGACAGTACTTCCCCGAGGTCTGCCCTGCCTTGAGCGCGCACGACGGCGAGGATCTCCATGATGCGCCACATGTGCTGACTGCCCTTGTTGGCTCGCAAGATGCGGTTTTCTTCACCATACGTAATGAGCCCAATTGACTTCTGCTCGCGGATAAGCCGGTAGACCAATGCCGCAGCCAGCTTGACGCTGTACTCCTCCGTAGACTCGTCTTCTTCACCTGCTTGCACCTCCCTGTCGAGATCGAGCACGACCCAGGTACTGCCGCCCGGCTCCATGTCGAACTCTTTCGTCTGCAAGCGGCCGCGCCGCGCAGTGGTGGGCCAGTGAATGATGTGCAGCGCATCGCCGGGTACATATTCGCGTACGCTGGCCGCATCAGTGGTGAGGTGTAAGGCTCGCCGCAGCGAGCGGGATTCGCCGCTCTGACGGCCCGTTGGCAGCGCGAGCCCCGGCACTTCGGTAATGGGAGGATAGACGAGAAACGTCGCCTGATCGGGCAAGACTTTGGTGGCGCGAAAGATTCCGAAAGGGTCTCCCGTGTACACGCGCAGGGGCCCAAGCCGGTAGAGACCGCGGCGACTGCACACGGCGCGGGACTTCCATTCGCGGTGCTCACGCGGTCCCAGCCCAGTTACAATGCCGGCCTCGTAGCCGGGCACGTCCGAGTGATCATTTACCTCTACCCAGAGCACAGGCAACGCGCCGGAGTTGCTGACGCGGAAGCTCTCAATGACCTCGTCGCCTAAGGTGGCCCATTTAGACAGCAGGTGCCGTTCCACGGAGAGGTTGCGAATATTGCGGGTCGTCCAAAAGTAACTCAGGGCGATGAGCCCGAGCATGGCATACAGAAATGAGTAGAGGACGTTGATGCCGGAGATCAGGGCGAGTACCAGTATGCCCGCAGTGAGCACAAAGATGAGCGGTCGCTCCAACTGGACTTCAACCGACCCTTGGTCCGCTTGACGCTCAGAGTCTTCCATGCGGCAATGCCTCGATCTTCACGCGTGGTCGCGTAATCCGCCCTTCACCTCACTATACCCCAAAGTATCGGCAACCCGCATCGTTTAACCAGCATTGGACGCAGGCGCTTTCGGTTGTGGTTTTCGCTCTAATCCTCGATGCCTCAAGTGCACAATGAGCCCCGGATAAGAACTAGGTCAGAATGGTCTTTGGGGAATAATGCTGTGCTACCATTTAATTAGAAGCCAATTTCGGACGCCATGCTGCTGCCAGCGACATGGCCTGTTACAGATGAGACATAAAGCCCAAGAAAGGACATAAAGACGTGGCCGACTTGGTCGCAGACTCCGACTTCATCGCAGGCGGCGCCCACGAGGTTCTGGCCGGACTCGATAGACTCGCGAAGCAAGACGCCCTAGTCTACCAGTGGATCAGCAGGGAACGCCAACGCCAGGAAGACCATCTGGAGCTTATCGCCTCCGAAAACTACACAAGCGCGGCGGTACGTGAAGCCTGCGGATCGATTCTCACGAACAAATATGCGGAAGGCTATCCGGGACGACGCTACTATGGCGGTTGCGAGTTCGTTGACGAAATCGAGCAATTGGGGATCGACCGGGCGAAAGCGCTCTTTGGCGCCGAACATGCAAATTTGCAGCCGTACTCCGGTTCCAATCCAAATGCCGCAGTGTATTTGGCCATGCTCGATCCTGGAGATACGGTCATGGGCATGTCGCTGGCCCAGGGCGGGCACCTTTCCCACGGCCATCCCAAGAATTTCTCCGGCTTGGTCTACAATTTCATCCCCTATGGCGTAAACCTGGAATCGGAGCGTATCGACTATGACGAGGTGGAGCGCATTGCGCACGAATGCAGGCCGCGCCTGCTCGTCGGCGGCGCCACCGCATATTCGCGCAGCATAGACTTTGCGCGGTTGCGGCAGATTGCCGACAGCGTCGGGGCGCTCTTCATGGTCGACATGGCGCACATTGCGGGTCTTGTCGCCACCGGTCTGCATGCAAGTCCCGTTCCGCACGCGCACTTTGTAACCTCATCCACGCACAAGACGCTGCGTGGGCCGCGCGGCGGGCTCATCCTGTGCAAGGAGGAGTTCGCCAAGCAGGTGGACAGCGCGATCTTTCCCGGCCTGCAGGGCGGCCCGTTCATGCACATCATGGCCGGCAAGGCGGTGGCGTTGGCGGAGGCGATGACGCCGGAGTTCAAGGCATACAGCGAGTCGGTCGTGCATAACGCCCATACGCTGGCAACAACCCTCATGGAGAACGATCTGCGCGTTGTTTCGGGCGGCACGGACAATCACCTTCTGGTGTTGGACTTTGGCAAGGAGGGGCCCTCCGGCAAGGTGGTGGAAGCAGCTTTGGCCAAGGCCAATATTACTGTGAACAAGAACACGGTGCCGTGCGAGACCCGTTCAGCTTTTGTGACCAGCGGCATCCGCGTTGGCTCGCCCGCGGTAACCACGCGCGGCATGGGAACGGCAGAGATGCAGCGCATCGGCGTCGGCATGGCAGAGGTGGTCCACAATCGCAAGGACGCGGCCACGTTGCAACGGGTGCAGCAGGATGTGCTCGAATTGTGCTACGCGTTTCCGGCGCCAGTGTAAGTCTTCCAAATTCAGTTCAAGGGATGTGACTGGCAATTCATAGCGCTAAAGGCGCATTTATGTAGGTTTACAAATTTGACAGTCAATCCTATTCGCAATAGCATGGGAGGAAGTTAGCGCCCGGGCAAACAATTCAATTGATGCCTGATAGGGACTTGGCGTTCGCATGGAAAGGGAGTTACCTTGAAGCACCTGCAAAAGCCCTTCAGCCTCTTGGTGTTTGCCGTCCTCATAGCTGCCTCGATTTCTCCGGCGCTTGGCGTGCACGCGGAAAATACTCTTGCTCGCGGCACAGTTGTCTCGCTTCAAGGTACCCAGCACCTCTGGTTTGCAGACGAGGCAGGAGTCCTGCATTGGGGCGGCGATACACGCGCCCTTGCCGGACGCTACATCAACTGGAACATCCGCGTTGAGGTTAGTCTCGAAGAATTGCAGGTCTTGGCAATCGGTGATCCCTGGCTTTCCACCGGACTGATCAAGGACGGGGATCCCATCTATCTCGTCAAATGGGAAACGGATTGGACTGAGCCAAAGCTGCTGCACATTCAGTCCTGGAGCGATGCCGAGTTGTTTGGTCTCAGCAGCAACTATGGGGATTTTGTATACGACATCCCCACATGGGAAGCCGAATTTAGTTTCTCAGTTGCTGACCTTGAGCGTTCCTCCCTTGATCCGACCACAATTCCCTCAAGCCCAGTTCCAGGTTCGCCTCCAGCGCCGCCGGCGAGCCGGGAGGCCGTGCTACAAAGGCTGCTGGCACTGATCGATGACGACGATGATGAAGATGACGACGACGATACCGAAACCAATACCGCTACCGCAACGGCCACGGCGACAGGTGATCAGACCGCAACCGCGACCGCGACTGCCACGGACGATGGAACGTCCATTACTCATACTGAGACGGACGACACGCCTGACAACCGGAACGCGCTTACGGCTACCGCGACTGACACGGCGACCGCAACTGGAACGGGCGATCAGACGGCGACGGCTACGGCAACTGCGACCGATGACGGATTGTCCGTAACGGAAACTGCAACTGACGATACGCCCGACAACCTCAATGCGCTTTCCGCTACTGCAACAGACACGGCGACCGCAACCGGAACGGGTGATTTTACGGCAACCGCCACAGCGACCGCGACGGACGACGGCGCCTCGGTGACCCATACCGCGACGGACGATACGCCTGACAACCAAAACGTACCCACGGCAACGGCTACAGCTACGGCGACCGCGACGGGGACAGGTGATCTGTCCAATACGGCGACAGCCACGGCGACGGATGACGGAACCTCTGCAACTCAGACTGGCACCGACGACACGCCTGCCGGCCAGAATGTCTCCACTACTACTGCTACAGACACGGCAACTGCGACAGCGACAGGCGATCAGACGGCAACGGCCACGGCAACTGCCACGGACGACGGTACGTCTGCGACGGTTACTGACACCGACCCAACCGACGATACTCCAATTGAAAGTGGTTCGGACGATGATGATAGTAACGACATTGACAGCTAGCAGGGGCGCGGGGAGAAGTAGTGTCGGCTTGAGTTGGGACTGACGTGCCGGACCTGATTACTGCACCCCCTTTGGCACTACCGGCGGCCTTGCCGGACGACCGGAACTTGCCGGAATTTTCCAAGCTCTTCAATCGTGAGTGGATTTGGCAAAATTACTGTTCTCAGTTTGGCGCACCGGAGGAAAATCCGGCAAACCTGCGCCACCGGCAGCTCAGCTACAATCCCCGTCGCAGCGCCATCGCGACCATTGTGGCCGAATGGCCTTGGGCCGAGTTTGTCACACAACAGCAGTTTGCAATTGAACTAGCGCGCGATCAACCGGTCAAGCTGTACCGCTATCCTGAAGATCCTCACTTGCCCGGTCTAGTAAGTGCCGCGTCTGCGGTGCCCGCTTCCGAATTGCTCAATAAGCATGTGTTCGCGACTTCTGTGCAGCGAGTGCACGTGAGTCTTGTGCGCTACCGACCCGGCGGGCATGCCGTATTGCGCCATAGGCACGGCCGCGTGCGCTTCTATGTGCGCGCGATGCGACCAAGTCGCGTGCCGCGGCTCATGGCAGCGGCAGAGCTAGTAGCCCAAGCGGGATTTGTGCTTCCCCGTCTGGCGGGGTGCTGGAGTGAAGGTGGGATAGTCTGGCTGTCGGAGATTCCGGGAAAAAACTTGCGCAGACTCATCCGAAAGGGTGAACAGGTAGACCTCAATCCAATCCTCGACAAACTGGAACAGCTTTGGGAAATTCCGACGGCTTCTAGCAAAGCGCATCCTATCAATCTCTATGGAGCGTACCGGCGTGCCAGGCGCGTCTTCCGGCAGGTACTCCGTGATCACGCCGAAATTCGTCTCAAACTGAATGATGCGACTGCCGGGCTAGAGGACTTTGCCAAAGCCTGGCAGCCGTCATCCGTCGCGCACAACGACTTCTATGACGACCAGATGATTCGCATCCCCGATGGCAGGATGGCACTGGTGGACTTCGAAGAGGCCGGGCTGGGAGACCCTTTGCTCGATGTGGGAAACTTTCTTGCCCATATGCGCTGGTCGGCACGCTTTGGGCGTGAAGCTGAGTCAAAGGCGAGCGGGGCATTTCACGCAGATTTCCGGTCCGCAGCGTTGGAGCGTTTTGGTTGGGATGAGCGGGACCTCAATCTGCGCGAGGCAGTGTGCATATTCCGCGTCTGCACCAACCCCATCCGCCATCTCGCGCCGGACTGGCCGCAGAGACTAGACGCCGGCCTCTCGCTGGTCAATGAAGTGTTGTCCTAGCCAGTAGACATGGAGAGGCACGACCGGCTATGGAGCAACAGCTAGTGGTGGTCAACCCTCGGCCCGTAGGGCAGCTCGCGGAGATCGTCTACGACTTCTAGGATTGCCCGGCTCACTGTCTCAAGAATGCGTTCGCCTTTCCAGGCCGCGCCGAGGGTAGGATCGCCGCCGGTGCCGTCTGCCGACATCTTGCTGAGGTGGTCTACGTACTTCACCGGCGAGCCGCCCATCAGGTCGCGGTAGTGCCACTTGGTGCGAACGCGGTAGTCGGCCTGCGCCTTGTCCATTTGCACCCGCGCCGGATCGAGTGCCAGGTAAATGGAAGTCTCGAATTCACCGGCATGGTCCATGCCGCCGGGATACTCCGATTCCCGCCATTGCTCAACATCATCTTTGGCCAAGTCCCAATACGAAACGAGAGCGCACGCAGCATCGGAGTGCAGCGTTGCAAGCCTGGCGGACACCTGGAGCAGCGGGTCGTTTGAGGCGTGTCCGTTCACAAAGAGGATGATGGGGAAGCGATGGCGCGCAAAGCTCACCGCCACGTCGTAGCAATAGTCGATGAAGTGCTGCGCCTGGACTGAAATGGTACCGGGAAAGTCCATGTTGTGCTCGTTGAAGCCGTAGTGGATCGGCGGCGCACAGAGGAGTTTGCTAGGGGCGGCTTGTGCAGCGCGCTCGCAGACGGCGAGCGCCGCGACGTTGTCCGTGTCTATCGGTAAATGCGGACCGTGCTGTTCGATGGCCGCTACAGGCAACAAGACGGCCTTTTGCTCCCGCGCTGCCTGTCGCACTTCCGGCCAGGTGAGCTTTGCGTAGCGCCATTCCGCCATGACTTTCCTTTTCGTCGGCGTTCCGCGGAGGACTGCATCCGTCCATCTAGTATAGACAAACGGAGACATGGCGACTTCCGTAGGGGCGGTTTCCGAACCGCCCCTACCATGCGGGGTCTCTGCCACTTCGTAGGGTGCGGTTGCACTCAAACCAAATTGGGACTAGAGTTTGAGTGAGAGTCTGGGACGTGTTCGTGAAGTATAAGGAGAGGAATATGCGAGATAAGATTCTCAGACGGACGTTCCTCGGTGGCGTAGGCGCGACCGCGGCAGGTGCGTTGTTTGTGGCCTGCGGCCAGGCGGCCCCGATGGATTCCGCAGATGCCCCAGCGGAAGAAGAGGCGCCCAAAGCAGAGGAAGCACAACCCGCACCGGCAGAGGCTGTCGAGCTAGAGGTGTGGACCACCGCCCGGTGGGACCTTTCACAGGGCCTGGGCCTGGAGGTCAAGCAAGAGATCGAGGCCCTGGTCGAGGGTCTTACGGTCAAAGACCTCATCCCGGAAGGCAACCGCTTCACCATCTTAATTGCCGCGCAAGCAGCGAATGCGTCTCCTGACATCGGTCAGGTGGGCGTCTGGCAGAACCAGCAGGTGGCGGCCGGCGGCATCGTGGATAGCCTGGAGCAGTATTACGCCCAGTCCCCTGTGATCAATAAAGATGACATCTGGCCCTCCCTGCGCATCGACATGGACCACAAGGGCCAGGTGTGGAGTATGCCTTTCGGCCCGGACGTGCGCTTCTTCTACATCCACGACAATCTCTACCTGGATGCGGGCCTCGACCCAGAGAACCCGCCGGTGACGTGGACGGACATAGAGGATGTAATCTCCAAGTCATTCAAGGGCGGCAATACCATCGAGCAGGTGGCGTGGGGTCCGTTGTGGGCCAACCGGCACGTGTGGATGGTGCCCATGTGGCAGCTTGGCGGCGAGAACATTAACGAAGACGCCACCAAGATCACCCTCAATACCGAGGAAGGCCGCGAAGGCATGGCGTGGCTGAAGAAGGTGCATGACATGCAGGGCGGCTACGACGCTTTGCAGGAGTTCAAGGGCGATGAGAATGCCCGGGCACACTTCTACGGCAGCCGTTTGGCAAACCTCTACGATACCGGCTCCATCCGGTTCGAGAGTATCGCCCAGGAAGCGCCGGACCTTGAGTATCACTGGGGTCACTGGCCGAAGCCCGCCGACGGCTTCAACCGCACGTACGGCGGCTGCCATACGTGGGTGCTGCCTGTTGGCGCTACGCACAAAGACCTTGGCTGGACGTTCATGGAGCACTTCGGCGTAGATGACGTGAATATCCGCTGGGCCAAGCACTTCGACCGCCTCCCAATTCGCGTTGACACGTCGTACAGTGAGGCCTACCACGGCGGCGATCCGTTCGTCATCCATCAGGTTGACGTCATGGAAGGCCGACGCTTCGTGGTCTCGGCCCCCGGCGCGAACGAGATGCTCGGCATCATGAGCGGCGGCGTGCCCGACATGCTCACCGGCAAGACCACCATCGAGGAAGGCTTGCGTCTCACTGAAGCACAGGCGCAGACGGTGCTCGACGAGTGGCTGGCGCGCGAGTAGGAAAGAACACTAAGCGGTCTAGTACAGGCATTGCGGTGCATGTGCGACCGCATTGACGATAGAGATGGAGCATCCAGTACCTCGCCAAACGGTGGGAGTGCTGGGTGCTCTGTTGTTTCTATCAGCAGCCTGTTTTCAAGGAACTCTGTACGGGTACAATTCTAAGAACTGTCTGTGAGCGTGGTGAGGAGTGAACTGATGAGCGCCGTAGAATTCGACCCGAATCTCATTCGGCTGCCGCTGGACTATAAGGGCACACCAGCACTGGCAGAAATCCGCGTCAACGTGCCTAGCATAGTGTCGCCGGACGTGCGCAATGGCGAGTTTAAGATCGGTCTTGAACTGCGGGACCAATGGGGGTTTCACTTACCCAAGCAGAGCGCCCACCTGGAACTCTCAATTGAAGGAGCCGGCGGTGAGGTCCCGGCAGCCGTGCCCATGCTGCCGGAGTACGACAGCCACCACGCCGTACGGGGCCGGGTATCTGAGAAGGACCGGGTCTTTCGCGTGCGGGCGCGGGACCGTGAGACAGGCATCGAGGCTGTCAGCAATCCCAGTTGGGCGCCCGGCTACTTGTACAGGGGCGACCACAAACTCTACTGGGGCGACTTGCACTGCCACCGCTTGGAAAACCCCAGCCGTAAGCGCACGGATCCTCTCCTGTGGAGCTATGGACCCGCTACCGTCGATGAGGTATATCGCTTTGCCCGCGACGTGGTGCACTTGGACTTTACGGCGCTGACCGATCATGATTACGCCCTCAGCACGGACGAGTGGCGCGAGATTCAAGAGGGCGCGGAGTTCTACAACCAGCCGGAGCGATTCGTGACGCTGCTGGGTTACGAGTGGTCGTGGAACCGGGGCCCGGACGCCGATTGCGGCCACCGCAACGTGATTTTCCGTCACGGCGACATGCCGCTCATTTCCAGCAATTGGAAAGGATCAAACACGCCGCAGGACCTCTTCAACGTCTTCAGAAGCCTTTCCCGAACCGGCAGGGACATTCTTTCGATACCCCATCACCCCGCGCGCCTGGGCAATCGCATCTGGCACAATTGGGAGACCATGGACCCGGAGTTCGAGCGCCTGATGGAGGTCTACAGCCATTGGGGCAGCAGCGAGCACGAGGGCGAGCCCTACGCCCTCAAGGGGAGGAATGAACGGACGCAATGGGACGAACCCCAAGCCGAGTATCCCCCCTATGAAGCCACCGGACACTTCTTGCAGGACGGTCTGCGGCAGGGCTTTCGCTTTGGCTTTGTGGGGGGCAGCGAGAGCCACGACGGCCGCGCCACCAGCAGCGTGCAAATCGCCCACCTGCCCATCAAGTTGACGACGTTCAACCACCACGCCGGCATGACGGGTCTGTGGGCCCGCCGCCGCGAGCGCGATGCCATGTTCAGTTCGCTTTGGCAGCGTCGCGCCATCGGCACGACCGGCGTGCGCATCTATCTCGACTTCGACGTGGATAACCAACCCATGGGCGAAACCATCAGCGTGCAGACCCCGCCCAAGCAGATGCGCGTCCGCGTCCACGGCGCCGGGCCAATTGCCAGGGTGGTTGTGGTAAAGAACAACTGCGACTGGCATGTGGTGGAACGGCCCGGCTGGGAGTGTGTCTTGTCGCTCGATGAGCTGGAGATGCCGCAAGACCGCGCGGACTGGTATTACGTCCGGGTGACCCAGGAGGACGGCGAGATGGCGTGGTCGAGTCCGATTTGGATCGAGGACGCGCGCCGGGTATTCTAGTCCGTCCTCATCATCAGGATTCCAAGCACAACGACTGCATTGTCGTGGCAACGCAGTCCGTCATTCCCGTGAAAACGGGAATCCATCTTCTCCGTCATGCACAATGCCTGCACGCTTTTAGGCGTGGCGATGCAATTCTGCGTAGAGGCGGTTCGCGAACCGCCCCTACATCAGGCGCTCGCCCCGCGCGGGGGCGCGGAATCCATGTTCTCCGTGTTGTGCGGTGCCAGAATGCTTGCAAACGAGGGAGAGCAATTCTGCGTAGAGGCGGTTCGCGAACCGCCCCTACATCAGGCGCTCGCCCCGCGCGAGGGCGCGGAATCCATGTTCTCCGTAGTGCGCGGTACTGCATGTTGGCAAGCGTGGAAGCGAACCGCCCCGACATCAGGCGCTGACCGAGAGCACCCTGCCGCTTCCTGTGATACGATACCGCAGAGCTATAGTGCTTAAGATGCTCCAATTCAAGCAGTCAGACGAAAGGTAACAGTTAACTATGTCTGTGAGTGCCAACGGACGGTTCCACGTCAGCGCTGAGGGGCCGCTGCAGGTAGCGGAGACGGTTGCGTTGGCGTTGCATTACACACCGCCCGCGGGGGGCATGCAGACCGGCGGCAATCTCTGGATATTCTATGACATTCGGCAATTCGGCGAGCGCACGCATGGGTATGATTCGAGCGGGGGCATATCCGTCAAGGGGCCCGCGGGCACTGCGTGGGAAGCAAAGGCACTTGTCAACGGCGGCACAATGCGTACGTTCGATATACATCCGCCGGCGCCGGAGTTCCTTCACGCGCTGCACGTCAAGTGCGTCGCGGGCGCATTGGCGGAACAGGACCGGATTTCCATAGACCTCAACACCGCTCCCGAGGGTTTTGTGCTGCCGCAGAACGCGATCGAAGCATTCCGCTTCTGGCTGGTGGAAGATCCGTCAGGCGAGCTCACGCTGTATCATCCCGAGCGCGATAAGTACTACTACTTCCTGCCACGGGCGGTGGAACTCTCGGTGCTGGAGAGCAATCCACTTGCTATTACCGCCGCCGCACCGACCGTGCTGCAAGTTACGACGCCCTCGCACACTACAGGTCAAGCGAATACGCGCGTTGTCGTCACCGATAGTTTCGGCAATCCCGTGCACGATGCCGAGGGTGAAGTGACCCTGCGCACAAGCAGCGGTGAGACAACCACTTCTCTAAACTCGTTTAGCGCAGCGGGGGTGCTACCGGTTCAGGCTCCTGCTGATCGTGTGACGGCTGTGTATGAGGGCATTGAGGGTGCAAGTAATCCGGTGCGTGTGGATGCGGATACGTCTCCGTATGCGCTCTACTGGGGCGATCCCCACGGCATGCTCTTCAACCAACGCCCGATTGTCGAGCACTTCGCCTGGGGCAAAGACGTAAACGACCTTGACTTTGCTGGCGGGCAGCTCTTTTCATACAGCATTTGCATCAGCGAGATCTGGGATGAATTGCAGGACGCGTGGGCGCAGTATGACCTGCCGGGGGAATTCGTAGCCTTGCCTTCAGCGGAATTCGCGACCGGCCCCGACGGCAGTCATCGTCACGGCTTCTTTCCGCAGATTGCCGGCCAGCCGCCGGTGTTCTGTGAAGACCGTCCCGGAGCCAACGATCCCAAGCTCCACGCGCGCTATCATCCCGACACGGTGTATTGCCGCGACTATCAGGAGTTCTACCGTGAAATGAAACGCCGGGGCGCACTCATTCACGGTCACTTTCATACCCACTTCTATGTACAGGAACACCTGGCCGAGATTTACCAGAAACAGCAGACCGACGGGGTTACTGAAGAAGAGAAGATCAACCAATTCCTGATGCGGGGCGTGAAGCTCGGCATCGTGAGCGGCAGCGATACTCACGACAATCGACCCGCGAATCCCTACAAGGAGCCGGGCCCGTCCGGTCCTGCCGGACTGACGGGAGTCTGGGCGGAGCGGCTCGACCGCCCAACGCTCTTTGACGCGCTCTCCAACCGGCGCTGCTACGCCACCACCGGCGTGCGCATCATCGTTGACTTTCGCGTGAACGGCGCGTGGGTGGGCTCCACGGTGCAGGCGGACCGCTTTGGATTCACGGCGGACGTGGTGGGCACGGCGGATATCGAACAGATCGACCTGGTTGTGAATGGCGATACGGCCAGAAGCTACACGCCCAACCGACAGCACGTGCAGTTGGAAGACGAGGTGCCGCTGCGATTCTCTCCTGTAGGAGCGAACTACTGCTACTTGCGCGTGCGGCAGAGCGACGGCAACCGCGCGTGGACGAGCCCTATTTGGTTGGAGTCCTTGGCCTAGACGGCACAGAAAAGTGGACTTGAGGGCTGGGACGCTATCCCGCTGCAAAAATACGGAGTGGTAGAAGGCGGGATTTTGACCGGCACTGGCATTGCGCGAGCCCAACCCAAGCTGGCGGGCAGATCGGGTAGTCAACATAACTTTGGCGTGAAGTCGCCGCGTTGGCGCGAAGTCTCCGCGATGGCGCGAAGTCTCCGCGTTGTCCCGAAGTCTCCGCGTTGTCCCGAAGTCGTTGCGTTTGCTCGTGTGCGGACTGCCGGGACGCGTGTTTGTAAAAGGGTACCGTAGCACGAGAGTATTGTTAATCTGTCACCTCAAGCGGTAGAACCTAAGGAGCAAAGGCGATGTCTTGGGGAAAGAGCGGGCGATTTCGGGTCAGCGTTGATGGCCCGCTGCAAGTTGCTGAAACGGTCACGTTGCAGCTTCACTACACGCCGCCGGCAGGTGGCTTGCAGACGGGTGGAAACCTCTGGTTCTTCTTCGACATTCGCCAGCTTGACGAGTGGGTGCTCAACTTTGATTGGCCGGACTCCATAGCGGTCCGTGGTCCGGTGGGGTCGGTATGGGAAGCCGAGGCGCTCGTTGCTGGCGGCGTGGTGCGGACGTTTGATATTCATGCGCCGGCGCCTGAATTCCTCCACGCGGTGCACGTGACGTGCGTTGCGGGCGCAGTGACTCCCGCAGAGAGCGTTACGGTGCAACTGCGCACTGCCCCTGACGGCTTCTTGCTCCCCCGCAATGCCATCGATGCCTTCCGCTTCTGGCTGGTCGAGGACCCGTCTGGCGAGCTTACGTTCTACCACCCCGAACGCGATAAGCACCACTACTTCCTGCCGCGCGACGCGGAATTGTCCCTTTTGGAGTGTCATCCCCTCGCGATCAAGGAAGCCGAACCGGCTGCTTTACAAGTAACCACGCCTTCTCACGCCACAGGGCAAGCGGCCACACGCGTCGTCGTCACCGATAGGTTTGGCAATCCAGTACGCGATGCCCAGGGAGAGGTGACCTTGCGTTCCGGCAGTGGCGAGACAAGCGTTGCATTCAGTTCGTTCAGCGCCGTAGGGACGGTTCCCGTGCGGGGGCCGGTGGACTATGTCACGGCGACGTATCGGGGCATCACGGCGGTGAGCAACCCAGTGCGGGTCGCAGAAGAGCCGCCACCCTTCTCGCTCTTTTGGGGCGATCCCCATGGGATGCTCTTTAGCCAGCGCCCCATAGTAGAACACTTTGCCTGGGGCAAAGATGTGAATGACCTGGACTTTGCCGGCGGCCAGTTGTTCTCCTACAGTATTTCTATCAAAGAAACGTGGGAAAAGCTCCAGGATGCGTGGCAACAGTACGACCTGCCCGGGGAGTTCGTCGCGCTGCCTTCAGCGGAATTCGGCACTACTCCCGACGGTAGCCACCGCCATGCTTTCTTTCCGGAGATTGCGGGACAGCCGCCAGTTTTCTGCGAAGATCGGCCCGCGGCACACGATCCGAAACTCCAGGCGCGTTTTCACGCCGATACGGTTTTCTGCAATGACTATCAAGAGTTCTATCGCGAAATGAAGCGCCGGGGCGCCCTGATGCACGGTCACTTCCATACTCACTTCTACGTCCAAGAACATCTGGCAGAGATTTTTCAGAAGCAGAGAACGGACGGAGAGGTGGAGGAGGAGAAGATCAACCAGTACCTGATGCAAGGCGTGAAGCTGGGCTTCGTGAGCGGGAGCGACACCCACGACAGCCGGCCTGCCAATCCCTACAAGGAACCGGGGCCCCTGACCGGAGCAGCCGGGCTCACCGGCGTTTGGGCGGACCGGCTGGATAGGCCGTCCATCTTCGACGCGCTCTTCAACCGGCGCTGCTACGCGACAAGCGGCGTGCGCATGATCGTCGATTTTCGCGTGAACGGCGAGTGGATGGGTTCCACGGTGCAGGCGGACCGCTTTGGCTTCACGGCGGATGTGGTCGGTACGGCGCAAATCGAACGCATCGACCTAGTAGTAAACGGCGACACGGCAAGAAGCTATGCGCCCCGGCAACAGCACGTGCAATTGGCAGACGAGGTGCCGCTGCGGTACTCACCGATGGATGTCCACTACTGCTACCTGCGGGTACGACAGAGTGACGGCAACCGCGCGTGGACAAGCCCAATTTGGTTGGAGCCGTCTGTCAGTCCGGCGAAAGCCGGAGTCTAGGAATGAATAGCAACTGAATGGATTCTATCTTTGGAACCAAAGAGGTTGTAAATGGAAGAAATAGAGATTTGGGCAATAGAAGATTCCGAGGTCGTGCCAGTAGAGCGTGCCAAGATGGACTTGGAGAGTAGTTTAGAAGACACGCTTGCAGCAAACCCGAGGATGTTATTGCCAAACCTAAAGTTGGTGGGTCGGCAAATGCCGGTCGCCGATGGGTTTCTCGATCTGCTTGGTGTGGATGATGAAGGCAAACTCGCAGTATTCGAACTAAAACGCGGCACGCTAACCCGCGATGCCGTGGCGCAAGTAATCGACTACGGATCCGCGCTTGAGGCCATGAGCGAAACCGAATTGGCCAGGCGTGTCGTCGACAATTCCGGTTCAAGAGACATTGACAAGATTGAGGACTTTGAGGAGTGGTACCGGGAAGAGTTCGGGGAATCTCTGGACTTGCTACGGCCGCTGAGTATGTTCTTGGTAGGGCTGGGCGCTGATGAGACGACACGACGAATGGTCGACTTTTTGGCTGAAGCCGGCTTAGACATATCCCTAATTAGTTTCTATGGTTTTGATTATGGTGATAAGACCCTGCTGGTCAAGCAAGTACAGGTTGAGAGCGCCTTAAGTAGCATTACATCAAATCTGGCGAAAGCGGAACGGCTAAGTGCACTTGAGAAACGTGCGGAGGAATTGGCCGCCAGTGATCTGTGGAAGAATGCGAAGCATCTTATTTGGGATGACTGGCACAGGATTGTCCAAGGGAAGAATTCCGGTCTCTATGAGGATCCAAGAGCCAACGGTATTACCTTTAAGTTGCCTGTGCGGAAGGAATCAGGGGCCACTTCAAGCCTTGCTTTCTTGGCAATTGAGCTTATTAATGAGCCCAGCGGAATTGAAATAGTGTACTATCCACGCGCAGTTGATCTTTGCAAGGACAAGTTTGATCAACATAACAATGGGAACGGTTCTTTCGAATCGCGACGACCTCTACATGCGGCGAAGACGGAACGAGTTGATGAGGAAGTTTTCTTGCGGCTGGGCTCTATTGATGAATTGGAAGAGCGAAAAGAAGTGCTGAGCGAACTGACGCAAGATGTCTTTAGGAGTTGGATGATGGGAGTGGAGAACCCACGGCCCAACGAGAATGAGAGCAGTTCGTTATAAGCTATGGCTGACTATGCGCGCATAACACAATCTATGGCGGAACAACGGCTGGATGCGCTGGTTACGCTGGGCATGCGTAATTGCGCTTACCTGGCGGGTGCAATCAGCGAGGGGCCGTGGCTCAACGAACCCCAGGGGCTGGCGCCGTGGATGACGTGCCTCGTGCCGCCAGACCGGTCGTTTACGTTCGGCGGTCGTCCCAGCGACACTGACATGCAAGTGGAAGGGTTGTCGCCCGATCACACGCGCGCGGCGCGCCTGAATGAACTGGCAGCGCAAATGCGCCGGCGGGATCTGGCGCGTGCGCGCATCGGTTTGGATATGGACTTTGCCGCGGTGAGCGATCTGGAGAGGCTTAAGGAACTGCTGCCGGAGGCGACGTTCGTTTCCGCCGACCTGCTACTCGCAGAAGCCCGAGCTTGCAAGACGCCGCAAGAGATACAGTGGCTCCGCAAGGCGATATCGGCCTCGGAAGCCGGGTACCGTGAGATGCTGCGAGAGGTGCGTGTGGGCATCACCTTTCAGTATCTCGTAACGGTGTGGGCGAAGGCAGTGCTCGATAATGGTGCGTTACCCATCAATACCTCGCCGGTGTCGTGGATGCTGCCCCATGGCGGCACGAGCTTGCGCGAGCAACCTGACGCGGCGGTGATTCGCGGTCCCGGCGTGGTGGAAGCCGGACTAGTGTACCGCGTCGATCTTGCCGCCGTTGCCGCCGGCTACTTTTCCGATCAGAAGTTTAATTTTTGCGTGGGCACGCCCCGCAAGGAGAGCCTGGCCGTCTGGCGTGAGCACCGCGACCGGCAACTCTTCATGGAAGAACTCGTCAGACCCGGCAAGACCAAGCGGGAGGTCTTTGACGCCTGTCAGCGCGAGTTTAAGGATACGGGCGAGTATGCCTGGTGGATCCATGGCGTGGGCATGGATAAGCACGAGGAACCGTTGATTGGCAGCCTGCTGCCGTCCGCCGTTGACGTGCGACCGGAGATTACGTTTGCTGAGAACAATGTGGTCTCGCTGGAGTCTTCGTGGCTCGAGGAAGACATGTACGTGCTTAGGGAAGATGGATTCGAGCGTCTGGGTACGATCCCGCAGGAAGTGGCGATTGTATGAATGCTAGGTCCTGGTTCCGGCCCAAGCGGGAAGCACTAGGCCCTTGCTTTGGGCAGATTTAGGACTGAATAGTGCGGTCGGCTTTCTGACCGTAGTTTGTATGTAGCAAGAGGGCTGCAGGTGAGGGATTGCAGGAGGGTAACGAAAGGGAGGCGTCGTGCGTCATTCCCGCATTCGCGGGAATCCATCTTGTCCTTTCAACAGTTTACTAGCGTACAACGCATTGGCGCGCACATACTCCTAGGAGCGGGGGGCAAGCCCCCGCGCTACAAAGAAACAGCACCTCAATACGTCATTCCCGAAAATTGCATGGCTTCGCGACTTTGATCAAGGGCGGTCATCATGGCAGTGCGCGGAGTAGATGGATGCCCGCGAAAGCGTAGATGACCAAGGTTGACCCCAATAGCCGAGAATATTCACGTTTGCAAGAGGAGGTAGAGATGGCCATCGCTGAGAAGCAAAGTGGCGTACTGCCGGAGGGCGTGCGCGAGCCGTATGATTGGGCGCTGGATCAAATGCGAGTGCCGGAGGCGCACGCCATAACACAGGGCAGCCCCGACGTTATCGTGGCCCTAATCGACTTGGGCTATCGGTATCACCCTGATCACGAGGGTCACCTGTGGGTGAATCCGCGACCAACGCGGGGCGACGTGCACGGCTGGGACTTTGCCGAGGAGGACGCCACCCTTGAATACGAAGGGTTGCGCTCGGATACGATGTATCATCGCGGACACCATGCCTTTGTCGTGGGAGAAGTAGCCGCAACCGCTCCCAAGTGTCCCATCATGGTCTTGCGTGTCGGCTACGAGCCGCACCACCAGAAGAGTTGGCCGCGCGCAGTACGCTATGCAGTTGATCACGGGGCCAAGGTGCTCGTAATGCCCCACGGCTACATCACCATGGACCACACGGACGGCGTCCCCCTGTTTTATAAGGGGACCGACTTCAGCTATCCCTACGACAACATCGGCTTGATCGAGGCGCTCGATTATGCCTATCAGTCCGGTTGCCTGGTATTCAAAGGCACGGCCGACAATCGCGGTAGGCGGGTAGCGACCGTGAATGCCGGCGTTGACAGCGTCTTTGCCGTCGGTTCGACGAACCGGCATGGTCAAGCAGCGAACATCGCGGCATCGGCAGACTACGTGGAGGCGGCCACGCCCGGCGGTGAGCGCAATACGGACGACCCCACCGAGTCTGTGTGGGGAACCGGCGGCGACCTGGATTACATTCCGTTTGAGGGCGGCTGCATGGCATCGGCCTTTGGCGGCGGTGTCGCGGCGCTGGCGTTCTCACGCTATCCGCATCTATCCAATCGGGAAATACGAGAGATTCTGCGCAATACGTCACAGGGCAACGGTTGGGACCCGCTGCTCGGCCATGGCATCTTCGATGCCTACCGGGCGGTCTCATTGACGCCCCAAGAGCTTGCGGCGGGGTTGCGTATTGACGGCAACTCATCAGAGGTGCGCCGCGAGAATGGCCGGCTTGTGGCCGACATTGTTGTGGAAAACACCGGCGCGCTCGATGTTGCAAAGATGCTTACGGTTGCATTTAACGGCGACCCAAAGTCCGCTGCCGATCCCGGCGCTAACCGCGAGGAATCGGCCCTACTGATCCGGCGTCAAATCGGACATTGCATTGCGGCCGTTCCAGGGCTTGAGCGAGTGTCTGTTTCGCTTGAACTTGACGGAGACTCAGACCCAGGTGAGGTCTGGGTGCAGGTCAACGCACTTGAGATCGGCAAGGCGGGCGTCTACGACTCGGCACGGATTCATTGACTCTGAGAGAAGTGAAGTACGTGTAAGCCTGCTGTCGAAGGTGTTCCTGTCCGTCACTCCGGCGAAAGGCGGAGTCCAGGGAACGAGGGCCAGATAGATTTCTCTCCCGTTTCATGCTCGAGGCCGTCCTCGCGCGGCACTGCGGCAGGAGACGCAGGTTACAAATCTGCGCTACCGGGGCCGCAGGTAGCAGACTTACGCTAGCGGGGACGCGGGATGAAAGCCTACGCTACCGGAGACGCAGGTTGGAAACCTACGCTACCAGAGCAGGAACGCTTCTCTTGGCTCCTGTCATGGCAATGACAGGAGTGCTCAGCGTAGCTTCCTCTCGCGGAATGCCGGCAGGCGACAGGAAATTCAAAGGGGTAAAAGAGGCACCATGCGTATCACGTCCATAGACGTTGCACCGTGGAAAGAAGACGCGGCGTTCGTCTACTCGGTGGTCTTTGACGAGGGCACCATCGACTGTTTGGCCAACGCGTTTCCCCTCGCGCAGCAGTACCACATTCCGGGCGACGTGGCAGTGGTCGCCGGGCAATTGGGAGAGAAACGCCACGTCGAGCGCAGTTCGTTGAACGACTACTTCCACATGGGGCCGGAGCACTTGAAGTTTCTCCTGTCGCAGGGCTGGAGCATCAGCAACCACAGTTACTCGCACCCACCGTTGCGGGATCCGAGCCGAATTGACTATGCGCAGGAGATTGTGGAGTCGTACCACATTTTGGAACAGGCCCTCGGTCAACCTGTGCCTATTTTCTCGTCATGGAACAGCTTTGAGGTCTACGACACGGTGCGGGCATGGGTGGCACGAGTGCCGGGCTATCTCGGTCTGACACGCGCCTCCAACGACGCGGAACACACGAATGCCCCCGACTTCGATCCGTTCAGCATCTGGCGCAACCGTCTCTCCGAGGACGACGAAATAGAGTTCTTGCCTGAGTGGCTCTCGCGCGGCGGATTCGAGCCGGAGCGCGTGCAGGGGCAGTGGTTGGTGGACGTGACTCACTTAGTGATGTATAAGGTGCCGCAGGGCCACAAATGCATTTCGCCGCGTGCGCTGGAGGAGCGCTTCGACCAGATGCGTACGCTCTTTGGCGACCGCATGTGGGCCGCGAATCCGGACGACGTCGTACGCTATGCCTACCTGCGGCGCCACTGTGCTACCCGCGTAAGCCAGGAATCGGAGGATCATGCCACTATTGCCGTGGAAATCCCTGACCTTCCTCCGCAAATAGAAGAAGGCGAGTTGACGCTTGTGGTTTCATTCGCGGAAGATCCGGGCCCGTTGCAGGTACAAGGGCCGGATGGCAATGTGAGCCCCGTTGCGGTTGGCGAACGGCGTGTGCGTATTACGTGCCGGGCGTTTGACGGGGCGGAGATTGCTCTGGCTCGTGGCTAGTTTACGTCATTCGTTTCTGGATCTAGGTAGCTCAATGCAAGTGGCGTAACCGCGGCTGCAAGGAAGTTGGCATCCACGGTCACCGTGATAATCTGGAAACATGTAGTACTCTTTCATTAGTCCAAAGGTGATTGAAAGATGGAAGAAACTCGTCGAGACGGCCTACCCGGAGTAGGGCTCCTTGTCCTTTGGCTTCTGTTTCTGCTCTTGGACATTGCCGGCTTCATCGTGTTGCTAGCGGTGGTGCCGTGGCTGATCTTCCTGCCGATCATCATTTTCATAGCACTCATGGTTGGCGTATTTGGGTTCTTCAAGGTTTCGCCGAATGAGGGCAAGGTGCTACAGCTCTTTGGGGCGTATCGCGGTACGGCGCGCATACCGGGACTGCGCTATACCAATCCGTTCTACAGCAAAGCGCGCATCTCACTGCGTGTGCGCAATTTTGAGACCGGGCGGGTTAAGGTGAATGACAGTCGCGGCAACCCCATCGAAATCGCGGCAGTTGTTGTGTGGCAAGTGGTTGACACGGCTGAAGCCACCTTTCAGGTGGACGACTATGAGAATTACGTCCACGTTCAGAGCGAAGCTGCCGTGCGCAATCTTGCTACGGGCTACGCCTACGATGCCCACGAAGAAGAAGAGGTTAGTCTTGTCACCCACACCGCAGAGGTTTCGGATCAGCTCAAAACTGAGATTCAGGAGCGTTTGGCGCAAGCAGGAGTGGAGGTGCAGGAGGCAAGAGTTAGCCATCTGGCGTATGCACCGGAGATCGCTGCCGCCATGCTGCGCCGGCAGCAGGCGGATGCCGTTATTGCCGCCCGCCAGAAGATCGTGGAAGGCGCTGTGGGCATGGTCGAGAACGCGCTTGGCATGCTCGCCGAGCGCGAAGTCATTGAATTCGATAAGAAGAGCCGAGCGGCGTTAGTGAGCAACCTGCTTGTCGTCCTCACGAGCGAGAATGCCATTCAGCCCGTGGTCAACACCACCTCATCTAACCATTAGAGGAATTACGTGAGGAATGATGGATGAAGGAACGCTTGCGGGACAAGACGCGAGATGAATTGACACTTGCACTGAACGCGCTGGGTATTAACGCCACGATGGCGGAGCGGGAACGACCGGAGGAGAAAATCCAGAATGCCTGGACGAACCGTTCCCAGGGAATCATTGACGTGCAGGAGGGACCGGTCCGGTGGATAAACTGCTTGAAACAGGACGGCTCGCAGTATAGTCCGCCGCAGTGGTGGACCGTATTCGGCGTTCCGGACGAGCGACCCTTTACGGAGCAGCGCGCGGTCAAGATCAAAACGGCGCGTAGCAAGTCCTTCCCGCTGTTTGGCAAGGTAGTGGACGTTACGTGGAAGGGCGAAGACCACGCCACGCGGTTGATCAGCGTCCTTGCAAACGATCCCGCGGTGAAGTCCTTCGTCAAGAAAACGGGCGACGTGGAGATTGAAAGCCACGCAGGGGAGTTTCAGGGCTGGAGTGTGCAGGTCAACGGCAAATTCAAGGCAACGCAACAGCGTTGGGACACCGTGCAGAGGATTGCTGAACGCTTGCTTTCGTGCCCACAGCCCTAGTCCCGCTTGACCCGCCTATGGAGTCCATTGCGCCAGGTATGGCACTACCAGTCCGTTAGTGAACCGTCGTCCCGGTGCAGGCGGGCGTGTTCCCAGTACTGATAGGGGTACTGCTTTGCGGCTTCCGCGTTGAACTCGATGCCGATGCCGGGCACGTCGGCGGGATAGAGGTGTCCGGCCTCTACATGGCATTGCGTGGGAAAGATGTCGGTCATGGCGGGTGGGACCAGCGAGAGTTCCTGGATGCCAAAATTGGGAATGCACATATCAAGCTGCACGCTGGCGGCAGTGTTTACGGGTCCCAGAGGATTGTGCAGGGCCGAGTCGATGTAGTGCACTTCGCTCATGGCGGCGATTTTCTTGCCCTCGGTGATGCCGCCCACCAGGCCGAGGTCCGCGCGCATATAGTCGATCAACTCGTTTTCAATGAGTTCGCGAAACTGCCACTTTGTGATGAGTTGCTCGCCGGTGGCGATGGGAACGCTAGTATGGTGGCGCAGATTGGCGAACGATTGCGGGTTCTCCGAGCGGATGGGGTCTTCGATGAAAAAGGGGCGCAGCGGCTCGAGCCGTTTACATAACTGAATGGCCCAGGTGGGACTGAGGCGCGTGTGCACGTCCAGGGCGATTTCAATCTCGTGCCCCACGGTCTCCCGCACGGCTTGAAACGCCTCCACCGCATTGCACACTGCCCGCGCCGGCTCGAGAATGTCACCCGGATCGGTCGGCAGGCCGAAACGCACGACTTCAAAGCCTTCATCCACGCGCGCTTGGGCGGCTTGCGCAAAGGACTCCGGGCTGTCGGTCCCGCCGCCAAAGTGGGCGTAGCAGCGTACTTTCTCACGGGTCTTGCCGCCCAGGAGTTGATAAGTGGGGACTTCGAGGGCTTTGCCGGCCAGGTCCCACAGCGCAATATCGAGGGCAGAAATTGCCGCCGTGAGCACCGGGCCCGCGCGCCAGAAATTGCCGCGAAAGTGGTCCTGCCAGATGTGCTCGATGCGCGCGGCGTCTTGCCCAATGAGCAGCGGCCGGTAGTGCTCCACTGCCGCCGCAACTGCATTGTCCTTGCCGGAACAGCCGGATTCGCCGATGCCGTACAGGCCACTCTCCTCGGTGATCGTTACAAACGTGTAGTTGCGCGTGCCGCCACTTACGATATGGGTTTGGACATCGCTAATCTTCATGGTGTACCTCCACGTTCAGCGTGTCTGTGTATGGAGAATCAGGCGGTTACGGAGATAGCCTATCGTGCCAGGAGGCGGGGGACAAGCCCCCGCGCTACAGTTTAGAAAGAGCTTCTTAGTGAGACGGTAGCACAGGTGTATGAATTGTGCCTGTCGAAAGTCTTGAGCGACCACAAGGGTTGCCCCTACGCGGGCCGTTGCGGACGCTCAGACGTCCAGTAGGGCCGACCCTTGTGGTTGCCCACTCGTCCGGTAGGGGCGGTTCGCGAACCGCCCCTACAAGTACCCGACAAGAGCATTGCGGACGTCTGAGCGCTGTGCCGGTCACGCCGAGCGCTACGATGCCGTGCCCAGCCGCTCAAGTGCTTCCTGCAAGTTCTCGCGGCTGGTGGCGTAGGACATACGCAGGTAGCCGTCGGCGAGGAAGGATGACCCTGGGACCGTAGCGATGTGGGCCTCTTCCAACAGGCGATCGGCCACGACCATATCCTGCTCGTCGCCTTTGACTTGCGGAAAGGCGTAGAATGCGCCCCCCGGCAACGCGCAGGCATAGCCTGCACTTCTGAGTCCCGCGACGAGGAGCGTGCGCCGCGCTCGAAATTCGGCGACCATATCACGCACACAGTCTTGGGGTCCGGTGAGCGCGGCAATGGCGGCCTTTTGCGCGGCAGACGTCGGGTTGCTGGTAATCTGCGTCATCAGGTCGTTGATAGCCTTGATCACTGGTTCCGGCCCGGCCACGTAGCCGAGACGCCAGCCCGTCATGGCATAGGTCTTCGACACCGTGTTGACGGTGATGACATGCGCCTTTTCGTCCGCTCCCATTGATGCCGGCGATAGGTGTTCGGCATCGCCGTAGACAAAGTGCTCGTACGTTTCATCTGCAATAAAGTAAATGCCGCGTTCCACACAGGCCTTTGCCAGTTTGCGAATTTCTGCCGGATCGGCCACCACGCCCGTGGGATTGCAGGGAGAATTGAGGAGAATGGCGCGCGTGCGGGGGGTTATGCGCTCCAGCAGCGGGTCGGCCGTTATCATAAATGGCGATGCCAGCGGGACGGTGACCGGCTCGCCCTGGGCCAGCTTGATCTGCTCGAGAAACGTCGGCCACGTCGGGGCATGGACAACGACCTCATCTCCGGGGTCGCAGATCGCGAGAAACACGTTGCAGACTGCCTGCTTGCCGCCAACGCAGGCGACCACCTCACTCGGGCTGTAGTCGACGCCGTTCTCGCGCGAGAGTTTTTCGGCAATTGCGTCTTTGAGCTCGGGTATGCCCCCGGCCGGCGTGTACTTGTTGAAGCCGTCCTGTATTGCGGCAATGGCAGCTTCCTTGATGTGCGCCGGCGTATCGAAGTCCGGCTCGCCGACGGAGAGGTTTATCACGTCGATGCCGGACCGCAGCATTGCTTTGGCCTTGGCATCCATAGCCATGGTAGGCGAAGGGGTCATTGCCAGAATGCGGTCGGCTACTGCTAGCGCGGTGCGAGGGGGTGCCACGAGCGGATTGCCTCCAGATGCTCACAGATGGAAGAGTATTCATTGGTGATTATATAAACACCGGTCAACATCTACAACGACATACGGGTCCAAGTGTCTCACCTACGCGTGTGGAATAAGGCCCACGCTTCGACCCTTCGTCTTGCTCAGGACAGGCAAGGGCTTCGCGCAGCACTCAGCGCGACCGGTCAAGTGTTCAGCCGCATCACCGTGTGAAGAGTATGTAGAGCACGTCGCCGTCTTGCACAACGTAGTCGCGGCCCTCTTGGCGCACGAGTCCGTGCTTGCGCGCGTCGCCGTAGCCGTGGCTTGCGACCAATTGCTCCCAAGGGATCACTTCCGTCCGCACGAACCCCCGTGCCATGTCGGTGTGGACTTTTCCCGCGGCGTCCTGTGCCCGTGTTCCCTGCGGAATCGCCCACGCCCGCACCTCCTTTTCGTTGAGGGTAAAGAAGTGAATGAGCCCCAGCAGCGTATGCGATTCGCGCACTACTCGCGCCGCGCCCGGTTCGCCCAGGCTCATCTCCTCGCGAAAGAGCGCGGACTCTTCCGGAGACAGTTGGGCGATCTCCATTTCAAGTTGCCCACAGAGACCCATGACCGTTGTCCGTGGGTGCGCGTATGTACTTTGGACACGGTCTGCAATTTCAGTGGCGCGCCCCCACTGTGCCTCGGAGAGGTTGAGGACCACGAGGGTGGGCTTCATAGTGAGAAGTTGAAAGCCGCGAATTGCCTGCTCTTCGTCAGCAGTTAGCTCCAGCGCTCGCACCGGCATCCCCTGCTCCAGCGCACTCCGTAAGCGATCTAAAAGAATCTGTTCGCGCTCGAGGTGTTGCCGTTCCGCAGCGGGGGCCGTGCGCAACTGAGGCAGGAGGCGCTGCAACCGATTTTCTACAATTTGCAGGTCCGGGAGCACGAGGTCGAGATGGATGCTTTCAATCTCGTCAACCGGATCCTGGGCTTCACTAAATGCCCCAAGGACGATGAGCAACGCATCCACGGTGCGGAGCGTTGCTACCCAGGCAGCTTCTTTCTCCTGCCTGCCAAAGCCCGCGCCGGGGAAGTCGAGGTATTGCACTTCCGTGGGAATGCACTGTTCGGTCTCAAACAAAGTGCAGAGTGCCTCAAGGCGCGCATCGTGGAGGTCCACGGTCGCAAGGGTTGGTTCCAAGCCGTGGGTCTGCTGGCGCTGCTCGGTCGCATTACCGCCAATCGCGTTGAAGACGGTGGTCTTACCAGCGAACGGCAGCCCGACAATGCCAATCTGCACCGGATTCCCCTCCTAGCGCTGCAAGAGGCGTAGACTCGTGTCGCACCCTGGCCTCACCAGGCGTCTGCGGAGTGCGCGCAAAACGCCGAGGACGCCAGGAGAGCGCGGCCGAACTCTTACGTGGGCGTGCGGCCTGTTTGCGCACGCCCGCAGCCTGGCATCCGTAAGGTATTGTATGGTGCGAGAACCTGGGCGACAACCGAGGTTGTTCTCGCAAGGTTGCTGCGCTATCATTCCTGTAGCAACTGTGGTGTGTTCCAATGTCTGGAGCACGGCTGTGAAGGTTGTGAATCCGGAATGTGCCATGGTGTTGTGCACGGATAATTCAAGTTGACACTCGCCTGCAATATCCGAATAGTGCCGGAAATGGCGAGTTTGTGTGGGATTGAAACTTTAAGCCTATGGAGGAGTGAGCATGTTTGGTTGGCGCGGACGCGTCGGTTTGCTGGTACCCTCGGTGAATACCGTGGTGGAGCCGGAAGGCTGTGCGCTGCTACCTGACGGATACGCCGTATACGCTACCCGTATGCGTAACTCCCGCTCGGATGCGGACGATATGGCCCAGATGTGCGCACACGTTGATCGCGGCGTGGACGAACTGCTCAGTGCGAACGTCGATGTCATCGCCTTTGCCTGTACGGCCGGCAGTTTCTTCGAAGGCACCGATGGCGAAGAATCCTTGCGTGCCCGGTTGAGAGGCGGCAGCCAGATCGAGGCAGTGACCACTGCCGGTGCGGTTGCCGGGGGCTTGCGCGCGCTGGGGGCACAGCGCGTAGCCATGGTCACGCCGTACATTCCTGAGCTCAATGACCTGGAAGTTAGGTTCTTGCAGAGTTGGGGTTTCGACGTGGTAAGCCAAGCCGGAATGAGCATTCTGACGGCATTCGACATTGGCGTGGTGCCGCTGGAGGAGACGTACCGCTTTGCCCGCGACCACGTAGCTCCGGATGCCGACGCACTCTTCATTAGCTGCACCAATCTCCGCACCATGGACGTCATTCAAGCGCTTGAGGAGGACCTGGGTATACCGGTGGTGACGAGCAACCAGGCGACCTACTGGCAGTGCCTCCGTGCATTGGGCCACACGGCCGCGATTCCCGGCTATGGCAGGCTGTTCGAGCTGGCGCCAGTCGCGCAGCCCGTTCCTCTGACCGTCTAGGCGATGCCTGTGGATTCATCCCTGCGTGTCGGTGTCGACATTGGGGGCACGTTCACCGACCTTGTCTTCATGGATTCCCAAGGGCTGCGGGCGTGGACCAAGGTATCTTCCACCGCCGACGACTTTGCCCAAGGCATTGTGCAGGGCCTTGACGCGCTCATTCGCGATACGAGCGCTGCCAGCGCCGACATACATGAGGTCATCCATGCCACGACCGTGGCGACCAATGCTATCCTCGAGGCCAAGGGAGCGCTGACGGGCCTCATTACCACCGCGGGATTTCGCGACGTGCTGGAGATCCGGCGGCTGCGTATGCCTCGGCTGTACGATCTGCATTGGGAGCCGCCGCAGCCGCTGGCGCCGCGGGCGCTGCGGCGAGAGGTGGACGAACGCATCGACACGCACGGAAACGTCGTCCGCGAGCTCGATGAAGACAGCGTCCATGAGGCGATAGCCCATTTGCTGGACGCGGGCGTGCGGTCGATTGCCGTGTGCCTCATCAACGCCTATCGTAATCCCGAGCATGAGGAACGCATCGGCGCGCTGCTCCAGGCCGCGGCTCCCGACGCGTTCATTTCCCTTTCGTCGCACGTTCTCCCTGAGATTCGCGAATACGAGCGAACCAGCACGACGGTCATCAACGCGTACATTGCACCGGTAATGCGCTCGTATCTCAACCGCCTGCACGAGTCCCTCGACGAGCGGCGCATCCGCGCGCCGGTGTATATGATGCAGTCCGCCGGTGGCATGATGGGCGCCGCCAAAGCGGCGGAGCAGCCCATCCACGTAATTGAATCCGGACCCGCCGCTGGTGTCATGGGCGCGCTTTCGCTGGCGAACGCCATGAATCTCGCAAACGCGATAACACTCGACATGGGCGGCACGACCGCCAAAGCGTCGGTCATCGAAGACGGACGCATTACCCGCACGAATGACTATGAGGTCGGCGGCGGAATCAGCCTGAGCGCGCGGCTCCAGCGGGGCGCGGGCTATGCCTTGCGGGTGCCCGCCATCGATATCGCCGAGGTCGGAGCCGGGGGCGGCAGCATCGCGTGGATCGATCCGGCCGGTGGCCTCCGTGTGGGGCCGCAGAGCGCAGGCGCCGAGCCCGGCCCTGTCTGCTACTCCCTAGGCGGAGAAGAGCCGACGCTCACCGACGCCAACGTGGCGCTCGGGTTCTTGAACCCGACACATTTCCTGGGCGGTGAACTACCCATTGACGCTACTCACGCACATTCGATACTGAAGAGCCGGCTCGCGGCGCCGCTGGGCCTGGGCGTGGCTGATGCCGCCCACGGAATCCATCGTATCGCGGTTTCACACATGAGCCGCGCCGTGCGGGCAGTCACCGTAGAACGTGGTCGTTCGCCTGCCGATTTTGTCTTATTTGCCTTTGGTGGCAGCGGGCCATTGCATGCTGCCGAAATGGCACAGGAGCTTGGCGTGCGTCAGGTAGTCGTGCCGCCCTTCCCGGGTTTGTTTAGCTCGCTCGGCCTCCTTTGTGTGGATGTCTCCCAACATGCCGTCCAGACCGTGCTGCTGCCGCTCGACACCGTAAGTGAAGAGGAAATCAACCAACAATATCAAGGCTTAGAATCTCGCTTGGCCGGCGAGCTTGGTGTTGACGATGAGACCCGGCGCCAAGGTGAATGGCAGCGCTTCGCGGACCTACGCTATGCCGGGCAGTCCTTTGAACTTACCGTCCCCTTTCAAGAGTCTAAGCCGGCATCGATGCGTAAAGCCTTCGAGAATGAGCACGAGCGCACCTATGGGCACAAAGCGCCCGATGATCCCGTGGAACTGGTAAACCTGCGGGTTGAGGTGACGCTGCCGCGTGAAGGCGCGCACAGGTGGGGAAATACAGCGACGAGTAGAGGCTCTGTGGACGGTCCGAGAGACCGGACTGCGTACTTTGGCGCCGCAATTGGCGAGCGGACAGTACCCTTGCGCGCGCGCAGCGAGCTTGGCAACGAGGACCAATCCGGTCCTTTGATCGTGGAAGAGTACGACACAACCATTCTGGTGCCACCAAAATGCACTGTGAAACGAGATGCCTGGGACAACGTGGTGATCACGGTGGGAGAAGAAACAACGTGAGCCGAGAGTTCGACCCGGTTGAAACGGAAATCCTCAAGAACGCGCTGGAGTCGCTGGTGGACGAGATGGCGATGACGGTGCTGCGTACGGCGTATTCGAACAATCTAAAAAACAGCATGGACTTTTCCACCGCGCTCTGTCAGCCGAGCGGCGAACTCATTGCCCAAGGATTGACCCTGCCGCTGCATCTCGGTTCGGTGCCGCACGCGATTGAAAGTGTCTTCGCCACCTTTGGCGATGACGTGCAGCCCGGCGACGTGTACATGCTCAACGATCCCTATGCCGGGGGCACGCATTTGCCGGATATCTACATCTTCAAGCCCGTATTCTTGGATGGCCTCCTTGCCTGTTATTTGGTTTCCATTGCGCACCACGCCGACGTGGGCGGCATGGTGGCAGGCGGGAACGGCTGCGACGCGACGGAGATCTTCCAAGAAGGTATTCGCATCCCGCCGCTCAAACTCTATGCGGCCGGTGAGCCCAACGCAGCCGTCTTTGAACTGATTCGGGCGAACGTGCGTGTTCCCCGGCTCGTGCTCGGTGACCTGCGCGCCCAACTTTCCGCTTGCCACGTGGGCGAGCGGCGGGTGAAGACACTCTTTGCACGGTACGGACACGAGGACCTGCAGGCGCGGTTTTCTGCGCTGCTCGCTTACACGGAACGGCTGGCGCGGCAGGCGATTGCCGGCTTCCCGGACGGCGAATACCAGTTTACGGACTACATTGACGATGATGGGTTCGATCCGGGACCGATTCCCATTGCCGTCAGCGTGCGTGTGCACGGTGACTCGATGACGGTTGACTTTGCGGGTACGGCGCCGCAAGTGCGGGGCGGCATTAACTCGCCAATACCATTCACGCGTTCGGCGGTCTACGCGTGTGTGCGCAGCCTAATGGGAGAAGAAATCCCCAATAATGAGGGGTATTTCCGCCCAATTGAGGTGATTGCGCCGAAGAGTTCTGTTATCAATCCCAGCATGCCCGCCCCGGTGGCGGCGCGGGGTCTCACTGGGTACCGCACTGCAAACGCCGTGATGGGCGCGCTGGCCAAGCTGGCGCCGGAGCGCATTCCGGCGTGCGAGGTAGGCGGCGACACCGGCGTAAGCATCGGCGGCTATGACGACGACGGCAACCCTTTTGTCTACTTGGAATTCCTCTTCGGTTCGTGGGGAGGTAAGCCCTGGAGCGATGGTACCGACGCCATGGCAAGCATCGTCGTGAATTTCTCAAATAACCCCGTAGAAGTGGTTGAGGCCGAACTTCCCTTGCGCATCGAGCGCTACGGCTACGTGCCGGACTCCGAAGGGGCCGGCAAGTATCGCGGCGGCCTGGCGTTGGTGCGCGACTACCGCCTGCGCGAGCGGCGCGCCACGTTGCAATTGCGTTCGGATCGACATAAAATCCACGCGTACGGGCTGGCCGGCGGTCATGACGGCGCGCCTTCCAAGAACATCCTCAACCCCGACACAGAGGCGCGGGTGCTTACGAGTAAGGCGACTGAGACGATTTACGAGAACGACCTGTTTCGGCACATGGTCTCTGGGGCCGGCGGTTGGGGCAACCCGCTGGAACGCGATCCGCAGTTAGTCCTGGATGACGTACGCAATGAGAAGGTTTCGCCAATACGCGCCAGAGAAGTCTATGGAGTAGTGGTGACGTCTGGCGGCGAGTTGGACTTTGAGGCAACTGAGCGTTACCGCAGTCGGCAGGACGGCTGAGGCAGCAATTCTCTGCTTGCGCCTGCGTTCTAATACGAGAATTGGTGCTGCCTGTGCGGGTAGGCGCAGGCAGCGCTCTGATTACTATTGCATTTCGGCTCTGCTGCTTCCGTTCGGCCACACGCCATATGCAGCCATCGACCACGCGGGCATTGTTGAGCGAGCTTTACTCATTGGCGTCTGCGGGCGCAAGCAAGGCGAGGCGATCAGTGTTAGCAATCACCTTGCGAAAGTCGGCCCCAACCTGTTCCACCCACTCTGGGTTGGAGGCCACGGGTGTCATGACCCAATCGGTCGAATCATGTGAGTTCTAGGATCTGTCCGTCGGCCAACAAGCGGTTGCGCAATGCTGAGAATTGCAGGTCTTGCACGGCGATCCCTCGATCGATTGAGAGAACGGCGGCAGTGGCCGCGGACTGACCTAGGATCAGGAAAACGGGTTCCATACGGATCGATCCGTACGCGATGTGGGAGGCCGATACGCACACAGGCACGAGCAGATTGGTAGCCTCTTCCCGCCTGGGGGTAAGCGATCCGTAAGCAATGCTATACGGCCGGAGCGGCTTCACTCCGATGTCTCCCTCGTTCTGCACGAACCCCTCGCCGGTGACGTATCGCTGCACATTGTGGGAGTCCATCGTGTAAGAACCCATTCCCACGGGCTCCGGTACCTCGCGCTTGGCCAAACACTCATGCTCGGTCATTACGAATTCGCCGACAAGCCTCCGCGCCTCCCGGACATAGAGCTGGTACGGCCAGTTCCCGTTGTCGACAAACTCGTCTCGTGCCAGCCCCCATTGGGAGAACTCGTCGCGGACGTCCCTTGGCACGCGCCGATCGTGCGCAAGAAAGTACATGAGCCCTTGCTGGTAGCGGACATGCTCTCTGACGATTCGCTCCCGTTCCGCGTAGGACCCGTCGGGATAGCCGTAGTTCTTGCCGATGTTGTCGGTGCTAAAGGGCCCGTGGTTGTTGGTGTCAGTCTTGGCGTTTGGGATCGGGTCAAACTTGCGGAACACCTCTCGCCAGCCCGCAGTCAAGACGCGGAGGAGCAGACCGTATTCCTCAGGATCGTATCCGTCCGGCTCGGCAAACGGGACCCGGTTCTGCGGCGCCTGCGTCAGGCAAGTTCGGAAACAATAGGCCTGAATTCGGTGATCGCCTTGGCCGTTGTCCCCCGGGAGGGCCGGGGTGATGCGAGGGAGGAGGCCGGAAGCTGGATTCCCAGCTACCACGAATGGGTCCACTCCATCCGGAAAGAAATGGCCGTGATGGCGCGCGTCTTTCTGGACTCCGGCCCACTCCTCGCCGAATTCGTCCGCGCCTTCCCGTCCGATCTTGTAGGTTACGCCTGCTGCCGCCATAAGATCGCCTTCGTGGGTAGCGTCGATGAACGCGGAGCCGCCGAACACCGATCCGTCAAGCGTCGCGATGCTCTGGATACGCCCGCCTGCGACGATAACTCCACCCATTCGATTGAGGCGCTGGCCCCGGCGGACCTCGACATCGTGCTCCGAGACCAAATCCTCGAAGACGCGCTCGGCTACATGCGGCTCGAATATCCACATCGTCCGGAACTCGCCATCGCTGGCAGGCGTGCCTTGGCCGCGGTTGCCATACTCTACGCGCCGTTGCCACTTCCAGGACGCGGGTTTCTCGTAGTGCAGCCAGATGCGGTGAAAGAATTCCCTCGCGAGACCTCCGATCACGGACTTATCCCCTGTGTCAGTAAATCCCAGGCCGCTGGAGGAGAGTCCGCCGAGATGTTGCTCCGGCGCGACGACGACGACCGACTTCCCCATCCGCCTGGCTTGGACCGCAGCCGAGATCCCAGCCGATGTCCCGCCGTACACGACAACGTCGAAAGTTTCTTCGCGCGGCGGCGCGGCGCGGTCTTCCCAACCGGGGTAGCTATTCACTGCTTTCCTCTGCGTCCCAATTCATTAAAGCATGCTGCCTGCGCCCACCGGCGCAGGCAGTGCTCATTTTCAAATGCTTTCCGGTTTAGTCGCTTGCGTTTGGCCCCACGCCAGGCGGAACCGTTAACTACCCGGGCACTTTGCGCGAGCATTCCTGCTAGGCGCCTGCGGTCGCAAGCTCGGCCAGGCGGCCGGCATTAGCGATAACTTTGCGAAATGCTGCGCCGACTTGCTCCACCCACTCCGGATTCGGGTCGATGGGTGTCTTGATCCAGAAGGCCGAGCCGTGGATGCGTTCGCTCACGGGCAAGTTGCCGCGCTGCCTGCGCATTCGTGAATCTGACGGCAGGTCTTTCCACGGTCCGCCGACGTTGTCGAGCGCATAGTCGTTGAAGAGCGGCTCCAGATGCATTACCCCATAGCCGAACGGCGTGATTTCGGGCTTCGTTTGCACGCCTTCAGCGACCAACGCTGCGAGAAGGGAATCAGCAGACACGCCGATTGCCTCAGTGTCGAGTGTCCCGGCGTAGTGCACCAAGCCGCCGCGAACTGCCTTGGGATAGACCTGCTGAGGGTAGACGCCGGGGATGGCGCTCAGCAGGGAGTCGAGCCGGTCGAACCAGGCCCGGCGCTTTTCGTTCATTTCCGGCAGCCGTCGAAACTGGGCCCGCACCATGCCGATGGCGAGCGGATTGGCGCGGTACTTCACGCCCAGGCCCATGTTGCGCAGGTCCGCGAATTCGGCGGTTGACCAGAGCTTGCCGCAGCGGCCGTACTGGCCCAGCGCCAGCATGCGGTCGTAGAGGGCATCGTCGTCGGTCACCGCAACACCGGCCTCGATGCCCGTCATGGCCTTGCCCTTTTGCAGGCTGAAGCAGCCGATGTGACCGAACGAGCCGACCGGCTGGCCGTCCCAGGTTGCGCCATGGGCGTGTGAAGCATCCTCGATAAGGGTAATGTCGGTGCCGTCAACGATTTCGCGGAAGGCGTCGAGGTCTGCCGGATTGCCGTAAACGTGCGTGACGACGATGGCGCAGGTGCGGTCGGTGATCTTGCGCCTGACATCGTCCGGGTCGGCGCAGAAGGTCTCGGGGTCCGCATCGCAGAACACTGGCGTCGCGCCGCAATGCAATATGGGGCTAATGGACGCGTGCCACGTGACGGAGGGCACTATTACCTCTTTGCCGGCGTGTGCGCCAGCGGCGAAGATCGCCGAGTGCAGCGTGGCGGTGCCGTTGCACATGGCGAGTGCATGCTTGGTACCGATGAACTCACGCCACTCCTGCTCAAACAGGTCCAACTCGGCGTAGGCGTCGCCGAAGTTGTCCATGACACGTAGCACGTATTCCTTTTCCAGGTCGGTCACGCGCTCCCAACGGTCGTCGATGGCTGCGGTCACAGCCTTTGGGCCGCCCTCAATGGCCAGTGCGGTCGCGGCGCTCAGTGTCGTTGCCATGAATTCCTCCCCGTTATTTCGAAACGCTCACATACTACTATTGTCTATGCAAGAGCGAATGTCAAGACTACAGCTAGGAAGTGTTTGTATGTCCGTTGCAGAAAGAGGTCTTTGTGACGGCTGGGGGAGAGCGGCAGGGCCAATTGTGCTCCGTGTAGCCAAAAGATAGGGCTGACGATTGCAAGACCTGCATCGCACCGACAGCCGCTGACTTGAGAATCTGCCACACACTGTGCGAGGGGCATCAGCCCGGAATGCTGCTTATCGCCCTGAACTCGCTCATCGCAGTTAGAATAGAGCGAGAGGTGTGCGCTCGCCGAGCGCACACCTCTCAGAATTCCCGTGAGGGGGAGAGAGACTTCTAGGATTCTAGTCTGTTGCCTTACGGCGGCTCCATTGCCATATGAGCAGCGCGCCGAACCCGATCAAGGCAAACGGCCAGGTGAGATCGGATACGAACGAGGGCATAAAGTGGTCGATGAGGATGAGACCGCCGAGGGCGACCAAGCCACCCCCAATCCAGGTGCGCCACGCTGGCCGCGGCACCGCGCGATTTCTATGAATGAGCATCGCCAGGCCGATCCCCATTATGAAGAGGGAGCCGACAAGTCCTTCGGAAATCCAGAATGGGTTGAGGTTGTCCGCCAGGGTTAGAACACTCAGCACGATCAATCCACCACCGACCCACGTGCGCCAGGCCGGTCTCGGTGTATCGTCTCTACGATAGAAGAGCAAGAGCGCGCCAATTACGAGTATAACCAGCGATTCCGGGGAGAACCACAGAAAGTCTACGTTCTCCGCGAGGATAATGAGGCCGACCGTGACGAGACCCGCGCCGAGTAAGGGCAGCCAGCGGTGTTTTGCTTTGACCTTGGGCACTGCAGTCTCTTCACTACGCTCACCCTGTAGGTCTTCTTCTTTGATGCCAAGAATCTCATTCTCCAATTCTTGTTCCTGGGCGCGCTTGGCGGCAGCAGGATCGGCAGGGCGAGGTTCTTTATTGAAGGTCTCTCGCACGCGGTCGCCGATACGCTCCACCACCGGATCGACCCGCTCCGCCACGTCCCTGAAGGTATCGTCGGCTGCTGAGGTCAACCGGCCGCTCTCAGGCATGACCAGCCAGAAGATGGGATAGGCAATCAGCGTAACGCCGCCACTAATGAGAGTGGCAACGACCCAGAGCACCCGCATCAGCGTCGTGTCCATGCCGAGGTAAGCGGCAAGACCACCGCACACACCGGCAAGCATGCGTTCATCGCGGCTGCGCGTGAGGCGTCTGCCGTGCGCGAATTCAAGGTCCTCGTGGGCGTAGGCGGGCGCCTCCGGCATAACGATCCAGAAGGCGAGATAGGCAAATAGCGCCATGCCGCCGGAGAGAAAGAGCGCAAGAATCCACAGCAGACGAACGATAGTAGGGTCCCAATCGATGTACGCTGCCAAGCCCCCACAGACGCCGGCGCAGGTGCGGTCGGTCCGGCTCCGCATGAGGCGCCGCACGGCGGGTTCTACGTTCTCTGTCATCGCTCACTCCTCCTCGTGGATCAAACCTAAACATACTCTTTAGAATTATAAAACTCATTGTAGGCATTCGTCAAGTATTCTAAAGAAGAAAATAGCAAAAATTTGGTTTTTTCGGTGATATTGGCAATTTTACTAACCCGGAGGTAGTGGATGGTCTTCCACGCAGCAGACTGAGCGGCATCGCGCAATTCGCAGGCAACTGCTGAGCTCGAGTTGGTCGGACGCGCTGCAATTCCCCAGTGGGAGCCAAGGGTGCGCCCCCAAACTTCGCAGGAAGTCACACGCACAGCAGTAGCCGAACATGCTCTCCGCTACGGAGAAGCGCCGGCAGCAACTGTGCGACTGACCGCATTCGCGGGTAGCAATTGCGCCTCCGCGAGGATCGAACGCACCAGTTCATGAAGTTCGGGCGTAAGCGGGGAAAGCGGATGGCGGGGCTCGCCGCCGTGATGTCCACAGAGGGTCATGGCCGCCTTGAGGCCGGCAATGCCAAAGCGATTGGTAACGGCGGCGTTAGGCGCCATGAGCCGGTATTGCAGGGAACGCGCCTCGTCCAAAGCGCCCCGTTGGAAGAGATCATAAAGTTCCACGCAGGCGCGCGGCGCGAGGTTCGCCAGCGCCGCCACGCCGCCGGTGGCACCCACGCACAGAGAAGCAAAGAGGAAACTCGCTGAACCCGCCAGGACCGCAAAGTCCTCATGCTGGGTCTGCCGGATAATGTCGGTGATTTGCACGATGTTGCCGGAGCTGTCTTTCATGCCGATGACGCGCGGGTGTTGCGCCAGGGGCACGGCCACGTCCGGGCCCAGGTTGATGCCGGTGTAGGCGGGCATGTTGTAAACCAGAATTGGCAGGGCTGCATCGTCCGCCAGGGCGGTGTAGAAAGAGCGCTGGACTTCCGGCGTGAGGGCGGACTTGTAGTAGGAAGGCGGCAGCACCAGGGCAGCCTGCGCGCCGCACGCGGCGGCTTGCTGGATGAAGGCGAGCGCTTGCTTTGTTGACTCATAGGCCACACCCGTCATTACCTGGGTGTCCGCAGGCGCGTTGGCGACAACGGTCTCCACAACTTGCAGTTTCTCCGCTTCGGTGAGCGCGGGCAACTCCCCGTTGGAACCGAGCGCGACAAAGCCGGTCAGTCCCGTGGGCGCGAGATTCTTGACGTTTTCGGCGAGGCAATCGAGGGCGAGTTCCTGGTTGACAAAGGGCGTAGCCAGCGGCGGGTAGATCCCGGTCAATTGCATGGTGCGATCTCCTGAAGGAATGGGCCGTACAGGGCACAGTATAGTCCGCCAATGCGCGGCGGACAAAGTCTATGCGTATCTTGTCTATACAACAAAGTCATTTTGGATAGGCACACATTGATTGCGATGCGCACAGGTATTTTGTGTTTCTCCCGGCGCCACGTACAATAGGCAGATAAGTGGCCGGCGCGGATAGTGTCGGCGCATCCGTACTATTGTGTGTGGCGAGCGAAGTGACGAAGGGAGCAATGTATCGTGACAGTCAAACTTGGGTTCATTGGGGTCGGCGGACGTTCCGTGCACGAGATGCGGGACTTAATTAAGATTCCCGAAGCCGAATTGACGGGTTTCTGCGACATTGATGAGTCGCGCTGTACGGCGGCGGTCGATACTCTCAACGGCGTCTTGCCTCTCGGCAGGAATCCGATCCAACCCGGTATCTTTACCGATCACCGGGCGATGCTGGACTCCGTGGAGTTGGATGCGGTTTACATTTCGCTGCCCACGTTTGCACACGGCCAGATCGACCACGACGTGATCGCGGCGGGCAAGGCAGTGATGATCGAGAAGCCTATCGCAATCGAGCTTTCCTTGGCAAAAGAGATCGGGGCCCATATTACCGAGACGGGAATTGTAAATGCCGTCGGTTATCAGATGCGCTATGCGCCATCCGTCGGGCAAACGCGTGCTTTGCTGGAAGGGGTGCCGATCGGGATGGTCATTGCCGTGCGCTGGGGCGGCTTGCCGGGCACGCCGTGGTGGCGGGTGCAGGAGCAGTCCGGGGGCATGCTGATTGAGCAGCATACACATAGCATAGACCTGGTGCGCTACTTTGTGGGTGAGCCGGATACCATCTACGCCGCCGGCGACACCGTTTTGCTTAACGATGTGCCGAATCTCAACATCCTTGATGTGAATGCGATGACCGTGCGTTTCAAGAATCGCGCGGTGGGCATGATCGGCAACTCGCCGGCGGCACATGCCGGCGTGCCGCCCAACGTGACCAACGTTCTTCACATTCTCGCCAAAGATATCACCGTGACGGCGGGATTTAACAGCACGACGGTCTTGCGCCCCGGCCAAGAGGCGGAAACCATCACGTCCGATCAAGACTCTAACCTCTCGATGAATCAGGCATTTGTAGCAGCGGTGGCGAACAACACGCAGGAAGGCATCCTGTCGCCCTACGACGACGCGCTGCGCTCGTTTGCGTTTACCTATGCCGGACAGAAGTCGGCGGAACTGCGGCGTGAAGTACGGATCACCGATGACTTGGAAGTGGTGCCGCAATGAGAATTGGCACACGCACCGGCTCAATTGGAGGCGACCCCGAGGATGCCCTGCCGCTGGCGGCCTCGCTGGGTTTCGCAGGAGTGGAGTTCTCTGTCGACGCGCGCAGCCCAGCCGGAAACGTGCTTGCAGATGAGTCCGGCTGGGAGTTGCTGAAGCGCCAGTCGGCGGAGACGGGGGTGGCAGTTTGCTCATTGTGCATTGGCGCTCTCGGTGGGATGCTCACTGGCGATGACGCTGCGCGGGCCCAAGGCGTTCGCGTGGCCGAGAACACAATCGCGGCTGCTGCGGAACTTGATGCCGGGCTGATCCTCTGCGCGATGGATGCGCCGCCGGAGCAACCCTATGAAGAGTCATTCTCCCGCTGGGTGGATGGCTTCAGCGAGTTCATGCCTGCGGCGGAACGCGCGGGTGTCGTGATGGCCCCGGAGAGCGTGGGCCGCACTCATCCGCAGTCGGTGGAGCGCTTCCGCCGCTTGGTTGCAGCCATTGATTCCCCGCAAATTGGCGTCTACTTTGATGTCGGCAACGCGCATACGCAGGGGTTTGATCCGGCTGCCGATCTCCGGGCGCTCGGCGGCCTTGTCAGCCAAATCCACACCAAAGAACCGGACCAGATTCCGCTCATGGGCACCGGGCCGCTGGATTGGGACGCAATCTTTGCGGCTATCGAAGCGATCGGCTACGATGGCTGGCTGGTGCTGGAAACCGCCACCGGCGACGATGCGCGGGCCTCCGCAGTGTATAACCGGGAGTTCTTGGAAAAGCGTCTGGGCATGGCGTGATGGTATCGCTTGGACTGGATGACCGTTGGTTTGTGTCTAGCCCGTTCGTGTTGATCCTGCCTGTCCTGAGCTAATCGAAGGATCGAAGCATGGATTGGCTAGATGTTACTTGACCATTCTGCTGCCAAGCGCCCTGCGACAGGCTCAGGGCGAACGGAAGTCGTCACGAGACAATCAAGATCTACCGCGGTTCGACGGGTTTGAAGACCTCGGCGAGCACCGGGCTTGGCCCCCATTCCGACGCCAGACACTCCATGTAGATCACGTCCCAATTCGTGCCGCCCATCAAGTAGCACTCGCGCCGTCGGCCAAACTCCTTGAATCCGGCTTTCGTATAGGTGCGAATGCCGGCGACGTTGAAAGCGAAGACCCGTAGCATCACGTTGTGCAGGCCCAGTGCGGTGAACGCGTAGTCGAGCATCAATCGCGTCGCTTCCGTGCCGTAGCCCCTGCCGCGCGCGTCCGGTTCAGCAATCGTGATAGCGAATTCGGCGGTGCGGTTGCGAAAGTCGACGCCGTAGAGGCCGACTATCCCAACAGGGCGCGCGGAGTCGTGCTCGCATATCGTGAAAGTGATGTTCGAGCCACTACCCGTATTCGCGTTTTCGTACCACTGCGCTTTCTGTGCCGGGGTTTGCGGACGAGGAATGTCGCCAAGCGCGCGCAGCATATGCAGATCGTTATACCAACGCGCGTAGGCAGGAATCAGGTCCTTGCGCATGGGACCGAGCACTATTTTCTCGCCCACGATGTTGACGAGAGGCGGTGCTGCTGGTGGCTCTGCTTTTGACTGAGTATTCATTTGTGATCTATGCGGATAGCCCTTCGACCCTTCGACAAGCTCAGGACAGGCAGGCTCAGGGAGACCCTTCGACAGGCTCAGAAACTGTCTTGGCAGTCAAGTGGTGGCCGGTGTCCAGGGTGATTGCGTGCGCAGCATGCTATTCAGGATGGTGAGGAGCTTGCGCATACAGGCCGTGAGCGCAACTTTCTTTGGTTTACCCGCTGCACACAGCCGGGTGTAGAAACCCTTGATCATTGAGTTGAACCGTGTCGCCACCAAGGTAGCCATGTAGAGACTGGCGCGGACCGGTGCTCTGCCACCCCAGACGCTGCGTTTGCCCCGGTAGGTGCCGCTGTCTCGGTTATGGGGCGCGACACCTACCAGCGCCGCTATCTGTTTGCGATTGAGTGTGCCCAGTTCCGGCAGGTCTGCTATCAGCAAGCTGGCGGTTACCTGGCCAATGCCCGGCACGCTGCGCAGCAGATTGTCACGCTCCCGCCACAGCGGGCTGGACTGGATCAAGTCTGCCACCTCCTCGTCAAGAGCCGCCGCTTGCCGTTCCAGCCAAGCTATGTGGGCTTTGATGCGGGGACAGACCCGCTTGGTTGCTCGTGGCAGACGGTTGCGCTCGGCAGTCAGCATCTCGATCAGTTGTCGCCGTCGTGCCACCAAGCCGCGTAACTCCTGGGTTTGCGCGTCCGGCAGCGCCCGCACCTCAGGCTGCACCGCTTCGCCAAACCGCACCAACATCCCCGCATCTATCGCGTCGGTCTTCGCCAACCGTCCGGTGGCACGGGCAAAGTCCCGCACCTGCCGCGGGTTCACTACCGACACCGGCAGCCCCTCTGCTGTCAATTCTCCCGCCACTGCGCTCTCCAGCCCTCCCGTCGCTTCCAGCACCACCAGCCGCGGTCCCAGCGCCACTAACCGCTCCCGCAGTTCGCCTAGCCCGGCCGCAGTATTCCCTACCCGCCAGCCCTGCGTCGCGCCAGAAACATCAACGTCAAGCCAGTCTTGCGCTACATCGATCCCCACGTACACCGGCTTCTCTCCCATCACTCTCCTCCTGCTATACTACTCTTGGTGCCCCCTGCAGTCCCTGCCTTACATATGCGGACTAATGGTCCGGGTAACTGTTCGGGCTCTGGGGGAGTTCGGCAGGCGTGACGACCACTCTGAGCCACGGTCTTGCAGACCTAGGGCGAACCGGTCTGCCACGCCTGCTCCCATTTTATCGCCCTTATCCAAGATATAAGGGCGAACGGAAGTCGTCGCGAGAGCAAACAAGATCTACCGCGGCTCGTCCGGTTTGAAGATCTCCGCCAGCACCGGGCTGGGGCCCCACTCCGTGGCTAGGCACTCCATGTGAATCACGTCCCAGTACTTGCCGCCCATGAAGTGGCTTTCGCGGCGGCGGCCGAACTCTTTGAACCCGGCCTTTGTGTACGCGCGGATGCCGGCGAGGTTGTATTCGTGGACATGGAGCATCACGTTATGCAGGCCCTGCACGGTGAAGGCGAAGTCGAGCATGAGTTGCGTCGCTTCGGTGCCGTAGCCCTTGCCGCGGGCGTCCGGTTCGCCGATGGTGATGCCAAACAGGGCGGTGCGATTGCGATGGTCGATGTCGTGGAGGTCGGTGTTGCCAATGGGGAGTGCGGTGGCCTTTTTGTAGATTGTAAAGGCTATGTCAGTATCGCCGCGCGTGATCGCGCGCTCATACCACTTTTCTTCCTGTTCCAATGTCAGTGGCACCGGCATCGCGCCCAGCGTGCGCAGGATGCGAAAATCATTGAACCAACGCGTGTACAGCGGGACCAGGTCCTTGCGCAGGGGGCCGAGCGCTACCTTATCGCCAACGATGTTGAAGATCGGCGAGGCGGCTTCGGGTGTTTCACTCTGTGGTTCTGTACTCATTGTTTATCTTCCTGTGTTCTTGAACTGACTGGTCGCATTGAGCGTCACCGTCTTCTTGATGTAGGCCAGACAATGCCGCTCGAACTTAGTCTGCTTGTCTTGCGTAAGTTTAGTCGCCTTAGTATGACCGGACAGAAGCGCCCTGAGAATATTTCATTGCCGTGGTTCGTCCTTCGAACCATCGAAGACCTCAGGACAGGCACGCTCAGGGCCTGCCCCGTACTCGAAACTGCGTATCGACACGAAACGGGGGCGAACGGAGGCTATTTCTCGCGAGACGGTCGCGGCTTGTCCGGTTTGAAGACCTGCGCCAGCGCGGGGCTCGGTCCCCACTCAGATGACAAGCAGTCCATGAGAATCATGTCCCAGAGCTTGCCGCCCATGAAAACGCTTTCGCGTCGGCGGCCGTACTCCTTGAAGCCAGATTTATTGTAGACACGGATGCCGGCAAGATTGTACTCGAAGACCGTAAGCATCACGTTGTGCAAGCCCAGTGCCGTAAACGCATAGTCGAGCACAAGTTTGGTTGTTTCCGTACCATGGCCCTTGCCGCGGGCGTCCGGTTCAGCAATTATCAGGCCCAGCTCGGCCGTGCGGTTGCGATAGTCAACATCAAGGAGACCCGTATTGCCGATGGGACGGAAGCCGCATCGCTCGTAAATTGTGAATGAGACATCGGTCTTGGCGTTCGCTATCAGGCGTTCATGCTGCTGTTCATCCTGCTCCAGGGTTAGCGGCAGCGGCGTCGCACCAAGGGTGCGCAGGGTATAGAATTTGTTGTACCACCGGGTGTAGGTTGGCACCAGGTCCTTGCGCAATGGCCCCAGCGCGACCTTTTCACCCACCAGGTTCAAGACCGGCGTTGCTTCCGGCGGTTCTGCTTGTGGCATCGTTTTCATTGAGCCCCACGTAGCTGCTTTTCCTGTCCGGCATCATGCGCGCCTCAGGCTCCTCTGACCACCCCGTTCGTATTGAGCATGCCGAAGTACATAAGCGTGAACGGCTGTGAGTGCGCAGGGCGCTTAACATTCTTGCGAATCGCACTTCGACCCTTCGGCAAGCTCAGGACAGACGGCCTCAGAGCCCACCCCGTACTCAATACAGCGTATCGACACGATACGGGGGCGAACGAAAACCATTGCTAGGGTTTCGGGTGCGGTTCGTCGGGCTGGAAGATCTTTGCCAGCACGGTGCTTGGCCCCCACTCTGTTGACAGGCACTGCATGTAAATCTCGTCCCAGCGCTTGCCGCCCATGAGTATTTTCTCTCGGCGGCGCCCATATTGCTTGAAGCCGGCTTTCGTGTAGGCACGGATACCGGCCAAATTGTATTCATGTACGGTCAGTTTCACGTTGTGTAAGCCCAGTGCCGCAAACGCATAGTCGAGCATCAGTTGCGTTGTTTCAGTGCCATAGCCCTTGCCGCGCGCGTCCGGCTCGCCAATTGTGATGCCGAACTCTGCAGTGCGGTTGCGATAGTCAACACCAATACCGGTAACACCGATGGGACGTCCACTGGCTCGCTCATAGATTGCAAAGTCTATCTCGGTTTCTTTGCGCGTGGCTACGCTCGCGTTTCGCTCCTCTTCTTGAAATGTAGTCCACGGTTGGACCGAATCTCCCAGCCTGCTCAGGGTGCGAAAGTCATTGAACCAGCGCGCAAAGAGCGGGCTCAGATCTTTGCCCTGCGGGCCCAAGGCAACTTTTTCGCCAACGATATTGACGTTCGCTGCCGCTGCCAGTGTTGGTTGGTCAGATGGCTCTTGTTCCATAGCTTGCGTGTCGATTCAAGTCTATTGTAAATCAGTCCCCGACTTTCCTGGAAAAGGAGGCCGTTCGTATTGAGCCTGTCTAAGCATCGAAGTATGAACGGTCGCTTACTGATTGGATTTGAAAGCCAAGCCCAAACCTGAATTCGTCGTCGAAAGCGAGTTTGGCTGTGGAGGACACCCGCAGTTTTCTCCGTAGAAGGTATTAGGGTACGTGCTAGAATAGCATAGGTGATTCCACCTGGGGGCAATCGAATGGCGGACTCTTCAGAAACTGCGGCGCGCCTTCCCGTTAACTTCGACTAAGTTCGGTAAGGTACGGTGTGTATCGCCGCCATCCACATTTGCTTCACTGCACCGAAAGAGACATACTTCGCCATTATGGCCGCGATTTCCGTACAGAATCTCTCCAAGTACTATCAGGTCCACCAGAAAGAACCGGGACTGGTGGGCTCGCTGAAGTCGTTTGTGCTGCGCAAGACGTACGACGTGAAGGCGGTGGACGACATTTCGTTTTCCATCGAGAGCGGCGAGTTGGTCGGCTTCCTGGGTCCCAACGGCGCGGGCAAGACGACGACGCTCAAGGTACTCTCCGGCCTGCTCTATCCCACGGACGGTGACGTTTCGGTGCTGGGGTACACGCCGTGGGAGCGCCAGGCCGACTTTCAGCGGCGCTTTGCCCTGGTGATGGGACAGAAAAACCAAGTTTGGTGGGATCTGCCGCCCATGGAGACCTTTCTCATCAACAAAGAGATCTATGAGGTGCCGGACGCGCAGTTTGGGGAGACGCTCAATGAACTCGTGCACATCCTCGAACTGGAGAAAGTCATCCACGTGCAGGCGCGTAAGCTCTCGTTGGGCGAGCGCATGAAGTGCGAGTTGCTGGCTGCTCTGCTCCACCGCCCGCAGGTGCTCTTCCTGGACGAGCCCACTATCGGCCTCGACGTGGTGATGCAGCAGAACATCCGCAACTTCGTGCGCGAATACAATGCCCGCTACGGCGCCACAGTCATCCTCACGAGCCACTACATGCGCGATGTGGAAGCGCTCTGCGACCGGGTGCTCATCATCGACCAAGGCCACCTCGTTTTCGACGGCGATTTGGATACGGTGGTGCGCCGCTACGCCGATTACAAATTCATGACCGTGACGTTTGCGTCCCCGGTTGCGGAGACTGAATTAGCGGCGTACGGCTCAGTGGTCTCCTATAGGCCGCGCACCACCACCTTGCGCATTGCCCGTGACGCTGTACCGCAGGTTTCGGCGCAACTCTTGCAGGACTACCCGGTGCTCGACCTCAACATCGTCGAACCCGAGGTGGATGAGGTGGTGCGCCAGTTCTTTTCCGGTGGGCGGCCCGCGCATGCTGAAGTCGCTTCGTAAGCTACGCGCGGTCTTCCTCGCTTCCTTGCAAGAATCCTTGATGTACCGTGGCGAAAGTCTCGTCTGGTTTATCGGCGAGACGATTATCCCGCTGATCATGGTCGCTCTCTGGCTGGCGGCGTACCGCACCGTAGACCGCATCGGCGAGTACACCGAGCAGGACATGGTGAACTACTACGTCATGTTCTTGGTATTGGGCTCACTGCTGACGCCGCATCTGGAGTGGAACACCGGCGATTTCATCCGCAGCGGCGCCTTCTCCGCACATCTCATCCGGCCGTTCCCGTACCAACTGTGGCAGCTAGCCGTTGAGGTCGCCTACAAGGGTGTGCGGGTCGTCTTTCTGGTGCCGATGCTGTTGCTTTTCATGCTGCTGTTCGGGCAGGAGATTCTCGGCGGTTTCGGGCTCAGATGGGAGATCGCGCCGATACTGCTGGCGAGCATGGTCTTGTCGTTCTTGCTGAACTACTGCCTCAAGCTGTGCCTGGGGCTGTTGGCATTCTGGGTGGGCCAGACGGCGGGCATTATCGAGTCATATGCGGTTGTGACGATGTTCTTGGCCGGGAGCATAATTCCGCTGGACTTGATGCCGGAGGCGGTGGAGCGCGTGACAAACTTCCTGCCGTTCCGTTACCTGTATTTCTTCCAGGTGCAGTTGCTGCAGGGCCGCCTTGACTTTCTATCGGCGCTGAGTGCGCTCGCCATACAGGCGGGATGGCTGCTGGTGTGTTATCTATTCGTGCAGTGGGTGTTTGCCGCCGGGGTGCGCCGCTACGGCGCGTACGGAGGTTAGGCTATGCAACGCTACGGGAGGCTTTACCTGGCGTTTGCCAAGAACTCATTCCTCAATGCGCTGGAGTACCGGCTGAGCTTCACGGTTTGGAGTATCGCGACCATCTGCTATTCTGTAGTTTATGTGGCGTCAATTCAGATCATCTTCGGCCATGTGCAGACCATCGGCGGCTGGCGCGTAGAACAGATGCTCGTGCTGGCAGCGACAGTGATGATCGTGGATGGCATTGTGGAGTCGATCTTCGGCGAGAACATGAACGCGCTCTCCGGGCTTATCAATCGCGGGGAGCTTGATTTTGTGCTCAGCAAGCCGGTGAACACGCGCTTCTACGTTTCCACCCGCAAGTTCGATTGGGACCCGCTGGTGCAGGTGGTGATCGGCGGCGGTGTGTTGTGGTACGCGATCGGTCTGCTGGCGCAGCCGGTGACGTGGTTCGGCGCGTTGCTCTACCTGGGGATGATGGTGTGCGCGTGCCTGATTGCCTATTCGCTCTGGTTCATCATCATCTCGGTGACGTTTTTCGTCGGACGGCTCAACAACGTGGGGCACCTCTACTATAATCTCATCGAGGCCTCCCGCGTGCCCACCGACGTCTTTCGCGGCGCGCTCCGCCTGGGCCTGACGTTCGTGCTGCCGGTAGCGTTCATCGCCATGGTCCCCAGCCAAGCCCTCATGGGCCTCCTCAGCCCCACCTTCGCCCTCGCCGCAGTTGCCATGACCGCCGGGCTCTTGGTCCTCTCTCACCTCTTCTGGCGCCTGGCGCTTACGAAATACTCCAGCGCGAGCAGCTAGGTTGGTTTAGGAGTTCGATTGCCTCAAGGTCAAGGCTTGATATTGATAGTACTGCCAAATTGCCGTTCATACTTCGACCCTTCGACTTGCTCAGGACAGGAAGGCTCAGCACGAACGGCAATTGCGGTCGCTGCAGATACTTTCTGGGCTAAGGGTCACAAGGCAGCAAGGAGTCTTAAGCTGGCCGAGATGATGTTCTCGGCACTTTCTGGCGCGATGGTGTGAGGCAGGCGGTAGACGGCGTGGGCGCGATGGACTTCGTACCCGCCGGCGTTGTAGGCTTCGGCGGTGGGGATGTAGCCCAGGCAGCCGTTGGTGTAGCCCAGAAAGATGGTGTGGGGGAAGGGCGAGCACGCTTTTACGGCGAGACCGATCTCGGTAAAGGCTTCACCGGCGACGCCCACGAGCGCTACGTTGCCAATGCGCAGGGCTTGTACGGCGCATTCCACCTTTCCGTTCACAAGCGGGGCCTGCAGGTATGGAAACGTCTGGTGAGACCTTGTTGCGTCTTCAAGGGGTGGCTGGTCCGTCCAGAGGTCGAGTAAGAGGATCTCGGCTGCGGCGGCGAGCGCCGGGCGTGGCGGCAGGTGGGTTTCGCCGCCGGTGGATGAAGGTAATCTGGCATCGCCGAGGGAACTCACACTAAGTGAACTGTTGGCCCGATGTGCTTCCGTGCCTGGCGATATGGTTGATTCGTATACTGGGATGGCTTCCCCGCCGCGCGCTGCGCAAGGTTCGTGAGTACTAGGAGTATCCGCGCCGGGCGTTGCGGGTGATTCGAGATTGTGAGAGGCTTCCGCGCCAAGCGAGGCGTGCACCCGCAGGGCTTCCGCGCTGAGCATATTCCCCGTGAGTTCCAGCCGTTCTTCCATTTCCATGTCAGGGCCGATAGGCACGAGGTTCCCCGCCGCGCCTTGGGCGAAGAGCAAAGGCGCGGCGATCTGGGGTTCAACGGTTGCGCGCAGGGCGCAAATGAAGTCCGCGGAGATTTCGTGGCTGGGCGGGCGCAGTGCCACCGGGTGGCAGGCGTAGCTCGTGAGGACGGCGAGCGGTGTGCCGTCAAGTCCGTCGAACCGCACCACGTGCAGGTCGGTGTCCACCGTGCCGTCGGGGAATTCCGGCGTGACCGCATCGCTGTAGCCATTGCGGGCGCGCCGGTTGATGCTCGCGTGCACTGAGCCTTTGCCCGCCGCAATTTGGCACGGAACGAGCGCTGCCGCGGCTTGAACGACCGACTCCGCAACTGCGTCAAGCAGCGATATGACGACCTGCCGCAGGCCCTCGGGAGTCTCGTCGTTATACGTCGTGAGCGGTCCCGAATGGGCGTGGGACGTGTTGATCATCACGTGCGCGGGAGGGATGCCGGTGCGCTCCTCGATCAGCCGCTGCACGTTCCGCACTTGCTGGATGGGTAGCGCGCAGAGGTCGCAGGTGACGAGGGCTACTGTCGTGTTGCCGTCGGAGAGCACCAATGTTGTGGCGTAGATGTCATCGCGCACGGCATCTGCGCCGCGCACGCGCCCGCCGTAGCCGATGAGCGGCGTGTCGAGCGGGGGAGTAATGGTGGTGCGACCGACACCGGCGTGGAGCATTGGTCTGCTTTCTAATTGCTGTGCGAAGCTCAGTCAGCAAGGTCCCAGCATTGATTTCAAGCTAAGTGCAGCTACGTGCGATCCACCATCAGTGGGGGTTGTCTTCTGCAAAGTGAGGAGCCATGTCAGGCAATGAACTCGGTCCAGGATTTGACAATGGCCGAGTATCCGTCACTCCGGCGGAAGCCGGAGTCCAATGATGGGGTGAAGATGGATGCCGGCTTGCGCCGGAGTGACGGGGTTGCGTGGTTCGTCTGTTTCCTCCGTGATGGTCAAGTAGCAAGTTCATTGAACCAGACACTACGCGCAGGCGCGGCAAGCGCACCTGTTTGAAATTGAGTTACAGCGAGATTAGCTGCATTGCATGGTTCTCATGAAGCTGTGGAATGCGGTCCATCAATCCACCGCGGCGAGCGCCTCCTGATTCGCGTGAATCTTGCCGACGGCGTCTACAATATCCTGCATGTCTTCACGGGTGCCAAGCAGCAGCGGTTGGTTGAAGCGCAGGGCCTCTTCAGCGCAGAGACGTTCCACGTTGGGCAGGTGGAGCTCGGCGTAGTCCATGTCCTCCATTGCGGGATGGTTGCAGGCCACGGGGCAATGATCCCGCATACGCGTGGCGGCCTCTTGGAAGAGCGGGAGTTTGTGCACTGGGTCGCCGTAGCCCAAGGAGCAGGGGATGCCTTCGGCGTGCAGGGCCTTGAGAAAAGTCTCACGCGACACCGGCTCACCGGTACTGAACTCTGCGCCAATAAAGCGCACGCCCAGCCCGTGCAAGCCGTCGGCGGTTACGAATGGGTCTACGCGCGTGGGCTTTATGCCGGGGATCTCCCCCAGGGCGTCGCGCAGGAAAGCGGCATTTGCCTGGCGGCGGGCTTGCCGCTCAGGAAAGCGTTCAAGCTGGGAGAGAATCAGTGCGGCGGTCATGGCCGTGAGCCGATAATTCCAGCCCAGCGCCTCGTTGTTGATGTGCATGAGCTTGAACGCGGTCTCGGCAATCTTCGGATTACTGGTAACCACCGCGCCGCCTTCACCGCCCGGTAGGTTTTTGCTGGCCTGAAACGAATACGCGCCGGCGTCCCCAATCGTACCGAGACGCTGACCGTGCCACTTGCCGCCAATGCCTTGCGCCGTGTCTTCGATGACGCGCAGATTATGGCGCGCCGCCAGAGCTTTGATGGCCGCCAAGTCGCAGGGCAGGCCCGATACGTGCACCGGCAGGAGCGCCCGGGTGCGCTCGGTAATCAAGGCTTCCATCGAGGCGGGATCGACGTTTTCCGTTTCGGGGATGATGTCGGCGAACACCGGCACGCCGCCCACTTGCAGTACCGCCGTGGCCGTGGCGACGTAGGTGTAGGCGGGCAAAATGACTTCATCGCCGGGCCGCACGCCCGCGGCCTTGAGGGCTACTTCCAGACCCGCCGTGCCGCTGGCCAACGCCACCACGTGGGCCGCGCCGGTGAAGTCCTTTAGCGCCGCTTCCAGCTCTGTCACGCGGTCGCTGCGCCAGCGGTTCCACTTGCCGCTTCGCAGCACGTCGGCAACGGCGGCGATGTCATCCTCAGTGGCAATAGGCCATGTAGGCCACGGTCGCGCTTTTGTATCCCGCACCGGCGACCCACCGGCGATGGCGAGTTGATCTACGGACACGGACATGCGGCACCGCCTTTCTACGACGGAGGGGCACGGCGCCCCGTGCCCCTCCTATTCGCTTAGCAAACGAACTACTGTCGGTCGCCTGCGGCGATGCTCCCCGCTCTCTACAAGAGCAGATGCGTCAGTCGCCACGAATGTCGACACATTGGGCAGACAGGCTACTCAGGAATCTCAGCCTGAATCTGCTGCCGCAGGGCATTCATTGTTTCGACCACGTCGCCTTGGCCGCGATACAGGGCATCCAGAGCGGGTGTGATGATCTGGTCGAAAATGGGATTTCGCCAGTTGGGCAGCACCCGCAACCCGTCGTACCGGCTCGCGTTTGCCAGCGAGTTGGCGTAGGCTTCCACGCGGATCTTCTCGGCAACGTCGCCGCCGTAAAGCTCGCGCGCCCAGACTTCAAAGTGATCGAGACGCGCCGGCGCATTGCCGCGGCCGATGGCCCAGTTGGGATGATTGGCATGCCACTTTATGAGTTCCCAGCCCTCGTCCTGCACCTTGCTCGCGCCAATCAGGCCGTTAGAGTCGAGCGCCTGTGCCGAGGCGGTGTGCATGAACGTGGGCAGCGGCGCGTAGGCAAACGGCTTGCCTTCCTGCACGCCTTGGGCAATGGCGAACGTGCCGCCGCCGGAGGTCTGCAAGAACGCGAGCTTGCCGTTGAGGAAGTTGTTGCGGGTGTTGCCGGTGCCGAAGGTGTCGTTGAGTTCACCCGGCAAGGGCATCACGCGGTGCTTCGACGACAGATCGGTGAGGTAGCGGATGGCGTCAATCATCTCGGGCGAATCGCAGACTACGGTCTTGAAGTCTTCCGCCACCCAGCGGGCGCCCCAGAAGGGCCCCCAGTTCGCCGCAATTACGCCGCGGCCGATGTTGCCGATGCCGAAGTGGACCGGATTCTCGCCCTCGCGCTGGGTTGTTTTGACCAGGGCTTCCAAGAACGTCTCCGCGTTCCAGCTCGGGTCGCCCCATTCCACCGGCGGATCTGAGACGCCGGCGTTGGCCAGGATTTCCTTGTTGTACGGCATCACCGGCCAGTTGCCGCCGGATTGGTTCGGCAGACCCAAGACGTTTTCCTCGTACATGACGCCATCGCGGAAGAGTTGTTGCGGGTAGATGCTGAGATCATAATTGTCGCGCTTGATCAGCGGCGAAACATCGATGATGTGGCCTTGCGTGAAGACCTCCACTTGGGCGAGCCAGATCACGTCAGGCGGCTCACCGGCAGCCACCAGAGTGTTGAATTTATCGTAGTACGGCCCTTCTCTGAGGATAGTCTCGAGATCGATGTTTGGATGGTCATTCTCGAAGGGTTCTTCGATGAGGGTGGGATAGAGTTCGAGATGTCGCGCATTGAGGGCCACATAGTGACTAACCGTCACGCGTTCCGCCGGCGCGGGCGCTTCTTCGGTCTTGGCTGGCGCTTCCTCCTCGGCGGCTTGTTCCGGTTGCGCTGCCGGGGCCGTTGCGACAGTGCCGCAAGCGGCAAACAAACTAGCGGTACCCAGGGCGCCGAGCCCCATGAGCATATTGCGACGGGAAACCGCACTAAGTGCCAGGTCTTGCTTCGTCATGACATTTCACCCCCGTTTGACCGGAATGGACTTACACTGCATTTTCACGCCGTTGCTTTCGTCTCTTTGCCTCCTTTCAATGCCAAAGCTAACAATTACTTGTGCCAGAGATAGGGATGTAATTACATCCCTATCTCTGTTCACGCCCCTCCGAGACTGTTACCCTTGCGGCCCTAGGGCAATTTCGCATTCATGTTGCGAATGTCTGCTTGCACGCGAGCCAATGGGCAACTACTCAAGCTCAGGCATCTCGCCTTCGATCTGGACCTTGAGCTGTTCCAGGGTCTCCTTCACGTCGCCTTCGCCGTTGTAGAGCTTGGTCATGGCCGGGCCGACCATATCCCGCCAAATGGGGATGCGCCAGTTGGGCAAGGAGAAGACGGGATCGATGGTAACCGCGTGCGCCAATGACTCGCGATAGACTTCAACCCGTGCTTCCGCCGCAAAACCGCCGTACACCGCCTCGCCCCAGGCATCGAAGTGGTCTTGGCGCGAAGGGGCATTGCCGCGCGTAATCGCCCAGTTGGGGGTATCGGCTTGCCACTTGATGAACTCCCAACCTTCGTCCGGATGATTTGCCCCGCTGATAATGCCGTTGGGGTCAACGGCCTGGCCCGATCCGACGATGCCAAACTTCGGAATAGGCGCGAACCCGTAGGGCTTGCCGTCCTTCACGGCCTCGGCGACGGCAAAGGTCTGGCCGCCGGACGTGCGGAAGAAGGCCAACTTGCCGTCGAAGAAGAGGTCGCGGGCGTTGCCGGTGCCGAAGACTTCGTTCAGTTGGCCGGGCTTGTCCATGACGCGATAGCGCGCCACGAGATCGGTCAGATACTGGATGCCCGCAATCATCTCCTCGCTATCGCACGTAACCGACTTGAGGTCTTCACTCACCCAACTGCCGGCCCACATCGGACCCCAGTAGACCATTACGCCCGCGCCGATGCCGTTGATGCCGAAGCGGGTGGGGTTGTCGCCCTCCCACTTGGCGACCTTCTGCAGGGCTTCGAGCCACGATTCGGCGTTCCAACTGTCGTCAGTCCACGTGAGCGGCGGATCGCTGATGCCCTCGCTGGCCAAGATTTCCTTGTTGTACGGCATCACCGGCCACGAGCCGCCCGACTGGTTCGGCAGACCGAGCACGTCGCCTTCCCACATGGCGAGGGTCTTCATGGCGCCCGCCGGAAAAACGCTGATGTCGTAATTGTCACGCTTCACATAATCGGTTACGTGGGTGAAGACGCCGCGCAAGTACGCCTCAGGATAGGAAAACCATGAGGTGTCCGGCGGTTCACCGGCGGCGACGAGCGCGTGGAGCTTGTCGTAGAATGGCCCTTCGCGCAGGACCGTCTCGACCTGTATGCCGGGAAAGGCCGCTTGGAACTCATCCACGACCATGGTGGGATAGAGCTCTTGCTGGCGGTCGTTAAGCGCGGTGTAGTACTGGATGGTAACCGGTTCAGATTCCTTTGGCGCTTCTTCGGTCTTGGCCGGAGCCTCTGCTTCGGCTTCTTCCTCCGGCGCTGAAGCGGGAGCAGTGGTCACAGTGCCGCAGGCGGCGAGCCCGATCGCCCCTGCGGAAATGACTGAATACTGCAGAAGGTCGCGGCGACGAAGACCGCGTACTGTTATGCTCCGAGCGTCCATATTGGAACCCCCTTCTTGCGCAGTGCGCAAACTATCTCGAACCTTACACTATCGGCACTTGACTGGACATTGAGCAACTTGCGTGAATTTGTGCCGCGCTTTGCGCCACGGAGCGGGGGACAAGCCCCCGCGCTACGCATTGACAACAGTCGGGGGGGGGGGGGATCCCCCCTGTGCCGCAGCTTTTCAACGCGACTAAAATCCGGCGCCGGCAAGGGCACACTGTTCACGTCAAGATACTTAGACTGCCGATGCGCATAGTCTATCAATCAGCTAGAAAAAGTTCAACTACCGGCGTATGCACGCTCGGCTTCTGGATGGGCAATTCCAATGTGAGCAATTCTTCGCCGCCGCTCGGATAGCGATGATGTTGGGCGAAGTCGAAGGTTTTGACTTCGGAGCCGTCGTTTAATAGTTGCGCGTAGCGCACACGGCTGCGCAGCCCCGGCAGGTGCAGGTACTTGAGCGGCCAGGCAAAGATGTGCAGGTAGAGCCGGTTCGTTTCGGGATTGTACGTATAACGGCAGTCGCGCGGCGGCGTGAACGGCGCTTGCGTGCAGCCGTAAATCGCGCGCCCGTGCACGCGCATCCACGCGCCGATTTCCGCCAGGGTCGCTTGGGCGCGCGGATCGAATTCACCCCGGCCCGTGGGCCCCACGTTCATCAGCATGTTGCCGCCCTTGGAGACGCAATCGATGAGCATTTGTACCAGCAACTCCGGCGACTTCCAGTCCAGGTTGTCGCGGTGATAGCCCCAGGAGCCGTTGAGGGTTTGGCAGGATTCCCAGTTCACCGGCTTGCCGTCGACGTGCAGCCAACTGGGCGGGATGAACTGCTCGGGCGTGTGGAAATCCTGTTCGAGCTCCGAGCGGTTGTTGATGATGATGTCGGGATTGATCTCGCGAATCATCCGGATGAGTTCCTCGCTCTGCCAGTCGTCCTTGCCCTTGCCCTTGCTCCAACCGTAGTCTTGCTGGGAGTAGGAGAAGTCGAGCCAGAGGAGGTCGATGGCGCCGAACATGGTAAGAATCTCGCGCACCTGGCCGTGAAGGTATGCGGCGTACTTGCGCACGTCGCGATGTTTGGTGGCCTCCCGGAAGGCGAGGTCGTTCGCCTGGGGATGCACGCCGTCTACGGGAAACTCGGGATGATGCCAATCAATGAGCGAATAGTAGAAGCCGACCTTTAGTCCCTCGGCGCGGAATGCCTCGACAAAGGGTCTCAAAAGGTCGCGGTTGGCGGGAGTGTTCGTGGCTTTGTAGTCGGTAAGTTGGCTGTCCCAGAGACAAAAGCCGTCGTGGTGCTTACTGGTAAGGACGACGTAGCGCATGCCGGCCTCGCGGGCGATGCGTGCCCATTCTGCGGGGTCGTAGAGATCGGGGTCGAAGTGGTCGAAATACGGCTGGTAGTCCGCGTCGCTGATCTGCTCGTACTTCTTCACCCATTCGTGGCGTGCGGCCATTGCGTAGATGCCCCAGTGGATGAAAAGGCCAAAACGGTCGTGGGTCCACCAAGCGGTATTGCCGGGTGTGGGTTCCGGCTCAGGGAGGGTGGGGACATTCATCTTACGAGACTCCTTGCATGCACGATTGTCATTTGGTCAAGACTATCACAGGTCTTGCGCAGTGGTGGCCCGCCGGGATCAATAGGGGGTGGAAGTATCGGACTGAATTCGATTAGGATGGAAGTAGTCATTGCGGAAGAACCGCTACGCCCAGCGCGGCATTGCCGTCAAGGCGGTTCAGCGGTGCTTGGCGCATTGCATGATAGTAGCAGCGATTTGATACGAGAGATTAAGGAGAGGAAACCGATGCAACGACGTTCCGTATGTTCGTTATTGCTCAGCGGCGCGTCAGCAGCCGCGCTTGCGGCGTGTGGCGGCGGGTCAACACTGTTGGACTCCGAGGACAAGGAGCCCGCAAGCACAACGCAAGATTCCGCGGCGCAGCCAACAGCCGCTCCGGCGCAAGAGGAGGCAAAGACTGAAAGCAAAGCGGAGGCGCAGCCGGCCGCCACCGCAGCGCCCACGCTCGACATGCCTAATCTTGGTAAAGCGCCGGAGATTGCGCTCACCGGCTGGTTCAACTCCGAGCCCATCACCATGGCAAGTCTGGAGGGCAAGGCCGCTGCCATGATTGTGTTTTGGACGTACACCTGACCGGTGTGCCGCAGCGAAATCCCCAGTTTGGTGGATCTCTTCAATACCTACCACGACGACCGCTTCAAGCTGATCTCCGTGCATTTTCCCCATGCCGGATCTTCCAGAGACATCAGCGGAATCAAGGAGCGGGCCGACGACCTCGGTGTGAACTATCCGGTGGTAGTGGACAACGATCTGGCGCTCTGGAATGCCTATGGCACCCGGACGTGGCCGGCCTTTTACGGCATTGATCGGCAGGGCAATATTCGGTTTTCAAAGTTTGGCGGCGGCAACTTTGAAACTGTGATCGATGCCGTGCAGAAGCTCAAGGAGCTTGGGTAATAGTCAAGGGCGCAGGCCGTTTGCATTTGGGTCAAACGCAAGAGTAAGAGCAATCAGCTCCCGGAGCAACGCCGGGAGCTGATTGCTCTTAGAGGAAGAATGCGGCCGGAATAAGAGGAGATTCGGATCTTTCTCTGCAGCGTTCGCGAGGCAGCAGCGGCATTTGTCTCGCTCACCGGCCGGTAGCCACAAAATGACAGTCCGTTTGCGGTGCGGCGGTTGCACTGCAAACGGACTTTCTTTCAACAAAGGCTGATCTAGCTCTTACGAAGCTCTAGCCAGCCGCCTTCATCTTCTCAATCACTTCAAGGATTGAGTCGATACCGGCGCCAACCTGCTTGAAGCGGATGTTTCCTTCCTTGTCGACCGCATAGGCAACCGGCCAGGCGTTGTTGCCGTAGTCGTTCCAGGCCGAAAGATCGTTGTCTATAGCGACCGGGAAGTTGACATTGAGTTCCGCAGACTTTTCGGTGATGACGCTCACGTCCGTGGAAGCACCCAACGCCGGGAAGTGGATGCTGATGAGCTTGAAGCTGTCGTCAACGAGCGTGTTCTGGATATCCACCCAACTGGGGATTTCGCCGCGGCACACCGGTCAGGTGTATGTCCAGAAGACAATCAAGGCTGAGGCCTTGCCCTCCAAGCTGGCCAACGTAATGGGATCGGAGTTGAGCCATTGCGTAAGCGTGATTTCGGGCGCCTTGCCGAGGTTGGGCAAGTCGAGTTCGGGCGCTGCGGTCGGCTCAGGCTCGGCCTTCGCTTCCGGCTCAGCCGTCGGTTGCGCTGCCTCAGGCGCGGCGGTTGGCTCCGCCTTGGCCTCTTGCGCGGCTTCTGCGGGCTTCTGCTCCTCTGTTTCAAGCAGCGTAGAGCCGCCGCCGCACGCCGCGAGCGCGGCTACGGACGCGCCGCTGAGCAGCAGCGTACATACAGATCGTCGTCGCATTGCTCCCTCTCTTTACTACACTATCCCGAATTTTCCACACTCTTATGTTTGCGGTGTTTCCAAACTCGCTGATGCCAAAGACATCACTTGCATATCGACCTTACCAGGAACTATTCAGAATGCTCCGTGGCGGTTAGATCGATGTATCCTATTGTGTGTTAGGGCTTCTCGTCTGCTACGGGCTCAAGCCGTGGCTATGCCCTCGCAACTAGCCTCATTAATTAACGTTCAAATGCCAAGATTTCCAATGAGAAAAACCCAAGAACGCCGGAAATCATCGCGAGGAAATTCGTCGCAACGGCAATTCCCATCAAGATCAGGAAGACGCCGCTCGTGCGTTCCACAATCAGCATGTGGGACTTGAGCCAATTCATCAGGGAAGCGGCGCGCTCGACGGCGGCGGCCATTGCAAGAAACGGAATGCCCATACCCAAGGCGTAGATTGCCAGCAAAATGCCGCCGCGGGCAACCGTGTCGGAGCCCGACGCCTGGAGCAAGATAGCCCCAAGGATCGGTCCCACACATGGCGTCCAGCCTGTGCCAAACACAAGGCCGATCAGGAAAGACGTAACAGGACCGGTCTTTTCCGTGTCGATGCGACCCAGCGGCGTATTGCGCAGAGAGACTTCGCGCTGCAGAATTTGCTGCAGCCACGGAATGCGCAGGAAACCCATGAAGCTGAGACCGAAGATCACCAGCAATGCGCCGCCAACCAGCCGCATTGTGGGCAGGCCCTGCTGAAAGGCCAGTCCAACGAAGGTGATGGCCACGCCGAGGGCCACGAAGATGGTGCCGAAGCCCAATATAAAGGCAATGGCGTTGATCAGGACGGCACGTCGGCCAGACTTATCCTGGCGTTCTGCGTTGACATGGCGGCCGCCGAGATAGATGAGATAGGCAGGCACCAGGGGCAGGAAGCAGGGAGACAAGAATGAGAGAATGCCCGCGCCAAACGCGATGCCAACGTCAACTAACATAGAGATTCCTGTCACCGCTCAACATGCTAATCGCCCATTCATTTCATAGTATACCGAAAGAAGGGACGCCTTTTATGTAACCGCGCCTACAATTTTGCGCAATTTGCGGATGCCAGACTCGCATGGGCTGCAAGAACCTGCTCGAACCCTCCAAATTGAGGCTCTACGTGAGCAGGTAGAGCCCGCTCACCGAGGTCTCGTTGTGCACACGGTGGATTGCCTCGGCAAAGAGCTGTGCCACCGAGAGGATGGTCATGTTGGGCGTTTGCTTTTCAGGAGGAACGTGCACGGTATCGGTGAGGATCACTTCTTGGATGAAGTCCAGATTCAAGCGTTCCGGCGCGGATCCGGCCAGGAGACCGTGTACTGCCGCCAAGCGCAATCGCGGATTGGCGCCCGCGTTAATGACAGCGTGCGCAGTCTCGACGATAGTACCGCCGGTGGTGATGATGTCATCGATGATGATAGGTGACTTGCCTTCAAGGTTGCCTATCATCCCGACGATGCGGGCCGTGGTGGCGGATTCGCGCGCTTTGTGGATGAGGGCGAGGGGGACACCCAGGCGCTCCGCATACTGCTCCGCGAGCTTGGCGCGGCCAACGTCCGGGGCGACAATTACGGAATCGCTGAGGTCTTGCTGCTTCAGGTAATCAATAATCAAAGGTACCGCCGAGAGGGTCTCCATGGGGATATTGAAGAAGCCCTGCATGGCCGGCGCATGAATGTCGGTGAGTATGATGCGGTTTACGCCCACGGATTGGAGCATGTCCGCCACCACCTTGGCGCTGATCGGCTCGCGTCCGTGCGCCATGCGCTCCTGGCGGGAATACCCAAAGTAGGGAATCACCGCGGTAATGCGCTTGGCGGAGGCGCGACGGAGCGCGTCGACAATGAGCAAGAGTTGCATCAAGTTGTCATTCACAGGTGACGAAGTTGGTTGAACGACATAGACGTCGCAGCCACGGACGCTTTCATTCACCATCACCAGCGTTTCGGAATCCGGCGCCTCGCTAATGCGCACGTCGCCGAGACCTGTGCCGAGCAGGTCGGCAACTTCGGCCGCCAGTGGACTGTTGGCCAGACCCGAGAAGATCTTGATGTCCCCATTAACCATTACGGTCATCCCCTTTAGCCTGCATTCTTCCTCCTGAACTGTGGCACTAGCGTACAGTTTCCTGATCGCTGACATCCCGATATCGCTCTTGAGCGAGCCGGATGAGTTCATCCAAGAGTTTCGGATACGGTAGCCCTGATGCCTCCCACAACTTGGGATACATGCTTATCGGCGTAAAGCCCGGGATCGTGTTGATCTCGTTGAGGTAGATTCTGTTCGTTTCGCCATCGACGAGAAAGTCCACTCGCGCCATGCCGCAGCACTCCAGCGCTTGGAAGGCGCGAATTGCGAGCGCTTGCAGTTCCTTTGTGAGCCCTTCCTCGATTGGCGCAGGGATGTGCAACGCCGAATCCGCCTCGTACTTCGCCGCGTAATCGTAGAACTCATGCGCTGCCACGATCTCTCCCGGCACGGAGACGGCCGGATCGTCATTGCCGAGGACGGAAAGTTCGATTTCCCGCGCGTGGGGCACAGCGGCTTCAACGATGATTCTGCGACCGAAGCGCGCGGCCTGCCTTAAGGCTTGTTCGAGTTCCTCGCGGTTGCTGGCTTTGGAAATACCAACACTTGAACCGAGGCCGGCCGGCTTGACAAAGAGCGGGTACGACAATTTGCCTTCAATCTCCGATATTTGTGCCACGGGGTCGGCACGCCATCTGAGGCGCTGCACTGCGAGGCAGTCCACTATTGGGAGTCCGGCATGGTCAAAGAGCCGCTTCTGCACGATCTTGTCCATGCCCAACGCGGAACTCAGGACGTCGCAACCCACGTACGGCACGCCAGCGACTTGCAGGAAGCCTTGGATGCTGCCGTCTTCGCCGTTGGGCCCGTGGAGCACTGGGAAGACGACGTCTAGTCCGGCGTGAAGGAAATCGCCCTCCACTTTTTTCAGAACCTCGGACCGTGCAAGGGCATCCTGGGGACTGGCGGCAAGGGCTGTTGACCCGGCGCCGGCCATGGGTTCTAACTGGTTCGCCAGCAGGCGCTGCGGGTCCGCGTCCACGATCCACTGTCCGTCGCGGGTTATGCCGATTGGGACCACCTCATACTTCTTCGAGTCGAGCGCGGACAGTACAGAACGGGCGGAAACAACGGAAACGTCGTGTTCGGCTGAACGGCCGCCAAAAAGCAGGCCGACACGGAGCTTGTCGCTCATATTCGCAGGAGCCTAGTATCCCTATGCAATGCTGACGTGAGGTGGCATCATTATAGCAGGTCGGCATGTAGCCTCCTAGAGTAGGGTGGACTTGCCCGCAGCGTCGAAGTGTCTCGCCACTAGGCGGTGCGCGCGCGACATGAGGCAGCTACACTTCATGCGCGAGGGATAGTGCTTTGCGGCGCGAGAGGACCGCGCAGACTGTGCTCTCGCACAGATTTCACTCAAGCGGCGACCGCGCTTGATTCGCAGAATTTGCCTAGTTTCATTTGTGTGTTAGGCCAACAGTAACGCCGGTTCTCAATGCCACTCTTACGGCTCAGGCGCCCAAAGTGCATCATGATTCCGGACATGGGATTCGTTTGGCAAAGGAGCGGTTGCACGTTTGTTCTTGCTTGGTGACCTTTACCGCGCGCTGCGGCGCGCCCCGCCCGCAAACTCCGGGCTGGCATACATCGAATGTATCGGTCTGTGCCACGATTCTCGCATTCTCCAACCGGGCGAAGTTTTCCTAGCGCTGCGCACTGGGCAACGCGACGGCCACGAATTCATCCCGGACGCGGTGGCAAAAGGCGCCGCTGCCATTCTCTGCCAGCGGCCGCGCCCAGATGTCCGCATCCCACAGATCCGGGTCAGGAACCCCAACGACGCTGCGTGGAAACTGGCCGTTCACTTAGTGCGGCAACGCAGCCAATTGCGAATCGTTGCCGTAACGGGCAGTTACGGCAAGACGACCACGAAAGAAGCAATTGCAGCCGTGCTTGCGGGGCGCTTTGCGGTCTGCAAGGCCCTGGGCACAGAGAACAACGAGATTGGTATTCCGCGCACGGTGGCGCGCTGTGGGCCGGAAGACGAGGTGCTTGTCCTCGAGATGGGCGCTCAATGGCGCGGTGAGATTGCCGGCTATTGCCGCAAGATCAGGCCGCACGTGGGCGTGGTAACCGCAGTGGGGCCGGTGCACCTCGAGCTCTTTGGTTCGCTTGAAAGAGTGCAGCAGGCAAAGTCAGAACTGGTGCAGGCGTTACCTGCACGCGGTAGGGCCGTCCTCAACGGAGATGACGCGGGGGTCAGGCAAATGCAAACCCAAACGCGCGCGGCGGTAACGACCTATGGCGTCGAAGGGGAAACGGATGTTACTGGGCACAACATTGCCTTGCAGTCCGACGGTTGGACGCGAATTGACGTTAGCGCCGGCCAGCAGCAGGGCAGCGTCAAGACACGAATTCTCGGCCGGGCCGGTGTCTATGCAGCGCTTGCGGCGACGGCTGTGGGACGTGCGTTCGGTCTATCGCTCAGCGAAATCGCGTCAGGGCTGGCGAAGGTTCGTCCCGCGCCGGGCCGTTTGCACGTACGACCGGGAAGTAATGATTCGGTCTTGATCGATGATGCGTACAATGCCAATCGCATTTCCGCCGTAGTTGCCTTGGAGTTGCTTACACAGTTAGCCGGTCATAGGAAACGATTTGCGGTGCTCGGTGACATGCTTGAGCTTGGCGAATTTGCTGCCGAAGAACACCGCCAACTAGGCGAAGCTGCAACTCCCTTTGTCGACCGCCTGGTGACCGTGGGCGGCGACAGCGCGCACATTGCGGCGGGAGCCCGCGCCGCCGGTCTTGCCCCGGCGCAGATTTCCGAATTTCCCGCAAGCCACAGCGATAGCGCTGCGCTCGACGCGGCGTTGCAGGCTGCCGAGGCGCTTTTGTCAAGTGAAGTGCAGCCGCAGGATGTTGTTCTCATCAAGGGTTCGCACGGAATGGGCCTCTTCAGGTTGGCTGACCGCTGGGCTGTGCATGAAACTGATGAAGCATAGGGGTTGCTCATTCATGTGCAGCCTGAATTGCCAACTGAGAGCGGTCGGAGTAGCGGATAGCCTGGGCGGCAACTCTTGCTGTTGGAGCGGCGCGTGTACGCTGCGCCTGGCTTGAGCGAATTAGAGTGCTAAGGTCGACCGCGCTGTCCTAGTGATGCAATTGGTGCCTGAGGGGATGAAGCATGTTTGCGTTAATCCTAGCGATGGTGTGGTTGGCAATCACCATCGACGACGGGCCATCGTCGGATTTCTGCACCCAACTTGACACGGCAAGACAAAGCCTGAAGCTTGCAGGCTGGCATGGTGTAGACGAATTCTATGCGGCTAACTGCCTTCCGGAACAGACCACGCCTTCAACTACCGCCATTGCGGGATTGCTCCTCAAGACCGCTCCGGAGTCTGATGGCGGCGTGACCTACGGACGTTGGATGTATGAGCAGGGCGGCTGGGGTGATATTGACGACGATGGCTGCAACACCCGTGAGGAAGTGCTTGTCGCGGAAGCGCGCACGCTAGTCAGCGACGATGATGTGTGTGTTCCGGCCGGCACGTGGCTGTCTTGGTACGATGAGAAGACGATCACCAGCGTGTCAGGCGTGGATATCGACCATATGGTGCCGCTCGCGGAAGTGCATGATTCGGGCGGATGGCGGTGGCCTAATGAGCGGCGCTTCGCGTACGCAAACGACTTGATCTTGCCGCAGACATTGACGGCGGTGTCGGCGTCGAGCAACCGCTCGAAAGGCGGGCGCGATCCCGCGGAATGGAAGCCGCCGGTGGAATCGGCATGGTGCCAATATGCGCAGGATTGGATCGCGGTCAAAGTATTCTGGGGACTTAGCGCGGATGTCGACGAGGTGAGCGCGCTGCGCACGATGCTGGAAGAGTGTGAGGAAGATCCAGTGATCGTGCTCCCCACTCCTACGCCAACACCAACATCCACACCTACACCGACTCCAACCGGCACGCCGGCTCCGGGAGCGACGCGCACACCAACGCCGTCAGCTACGCCTGCAAGGCGATTTGCACCCACACCCGTGCCAACTCCAACGCCAAGTCCTACACCTACACCGACACCCACGCCCGTTCCAACGCCAACTCCCGAGCCGACGGCTACTCCTACGCCTACAGCGACCCCAACGCAGACTCCCACACCGCAGTATGAAAGCTGTGCCGCAGCCGAAGCCGCCGGGGTGGAGCGCGTCCAGGGCAGTTCAGGAACCGGTCGTGGTTTCCCCATAGAGATCATTGCTAATCCGCCGCGTGACGGCGACGGCGATAGGGTGGTGTGTGAAATCTAAGCGACGCAAATCCGGCTCTATTGCATTGCTAATAGCAGAATAGAATTAACACAATTAAATGCGCCGTGCTTTGGCAATTGACTTTGGTTGTGCCGCGTAAACCGCAATAGACTAGCTTGGTATCTACATGACTACATACGCATCTACCTTCATTCCCGGTCTGGGGGAGGTCGTCACCACCGCCCTCAAGCAGTCGCTTGAAGAGTACAAACCGCAACTGCTGCTGGACGGCCTTGTCGTGTACCGTTCGACATCCAGTATGGAGGAAGTGCAGGCGCTGCGGTTCTGCAACAATAGCTTCGTCTGTCTCATGTCCTTCGATGGGTTAGGGCAGAATCCCGCAGCGCGCATGAGTCGCGCCCTGCTTGCGGATGGGCAACTTTCGCGCCGCCTTGCGCCGTTCTTGCCGCGCAAGAAGTCTTCTTACCGATTTGTCGCTTCGCACGCCAATCAGTTTGTCTCGATTCCACAGCGCACGCGTACGTCTCTGGAGCGGCTCCTCGCGGGCAATCAACGGCTGCGGCCAAACCACAGCAATCCTGACGCGGAGCTGTGGCTGCTGTCGCGGCGGGAAGGGTTTGGTTTTGTAGGTCTGCGCATAACGCAACACACGGCCTATGAAAAGACCCTGGCACAGGGCGAGTTGCGGCCGGAGCTCTGCCATCTGCTCTGCTTGATCGCTGAACCGTCAGCAGCGGACCTCGTACTCGATCCGTTCTGTGGGTCGGGAGCCATTCCGCTGGAGCGAGTGCGAGCATTTCCATATCGCACTATGCTGACCGGCGATATCGACGCAAAACTCGTAAAGGGACTGCGGGCGAAAACGCGCCAACTGTCGCGGAAAATCGTCATCGGCCGGTGGGATGCCTTGGACCTGCACACGTTTGCCCCAGATTCCGTAGATAAGATCATCACCGACCCTCCGTGGGGTTTCTATCGCAAGCCGCACGCCGATCTGGGCCAATTTCACCGCCGGATGCTGCAGGAGTTTCTTAGAGTCCTGCGTCCCAACGGCCTCCTTGTGCTGCTCGTGGGGCAGCCGGAGCTCTTTGAGACCTGCATGCGCGACTTTGCCGGCGCGCTGAGGGTGGTGAAGCGCTATGACGTGTTGGTTTCAGGAAAGAAGGCAAGTATCTTCAAGATTGAGAAGCCCGCATAGAGAGCACGGCAGGAGACCGCGGTGGCGCGCTTCCTGCACTTTTCAAATAGGTGATAGGCTGTGGGCAAGAGCCAGATGATTTGAAATCCGCGATGTTCAACGGACATGGCAAAGAGTAGGAGGCGACGGTTGCCGGACCGCATTAGCCGGACGGCAATTGTCTCGCTGTTGGCAAGACCAGCACGAAGAATACGTGAGTTAGGCACATGTACACGATCGGCACCGCAGGACACGTAGACCACGGCAAGTCAACGTTGATCCAAGCGCTCACCGGCATTGATCCGGACCGCTTGCGCGAAGAAAAAGAGCGCGGTCTGACCATCGACCTGGGGTTTGCGTGGCTTACCTTGCCAAGCGGCAGGGAAATCTCCATCGTCGACGTGCCGGGGCACGAACGCTTTATCAAGAATATGCTGGCGGGAGTTGGCGGGATCGACGCGGCGTTGCTTGTAATCGCGGCAGATGAAGGCGTGATGCCGCAGACGCGCGAGCACCTTGAGATACTCGATCTGCTGCGCGTTCCCGCGGGGATTTTGGTGCTGACCCGGTGCGACCTGGTAGAAGATGAGGACTGGTTGCTGCTCGTCGAAGAAGATGTGCGCGAGACCGTAGCGGGGACCGTCCTGGCGCAGAGTCCGCTTGTGCGCGTGTCAGCCACGCAGGGTGAAGGCCTTGCTGCGCTGTGCACTGCCCTTGACAGTTTGCTTGCCGGTACGGAGGCAAAGCGGGACGTGGGCCGCCCCCGCCTGCCCATTGACCGAGCCTTTTCGCTCACGGGTTTCGGCACCGTCGTCACCGGCACGTTGCTTGACGGTCAACTGCGCGTGGGGGATGAGGTCCACGTCATCCCCGGTAACGTGAGCGGCCGCATCCGCGGACTGCAGAGTCACAAGCAAAAGATTGAGACTGCACTGCCCGGCAACCGTGTCGCCGCGAACATCGGCGGGATTGACGTTGACGAAGTCTATCGTGGGCAGGTGCTCACGCTGCCCGGCTTGCTGCATGCGACTCGCTTTGCCGATGTGCGCGTCCGTCTCTTGCCGTCCGCTCCTAGGCCGCTGGAGCATGGGATGGTGGTAACGGTGCATAGCGGAACTATGGAGACTCTTGCGCGCGTACGCTTGCTTGATAGTGAGGCAATCGCTCCCGGCGAGGATGGACTTGTGCAACTGCTCCTCGTGAAGCCTGTAAACCTCATCAAGGGCGACCTCTTTATCATGCGGCAACTCAGCCCGTCGGGTACGCTCGGCGGCGGCGAAGTCTTGGATCCCTATCCGCCGCGCCACAAGCGCTTTGCCCGGGATGTCCTTGCGGCTCTAGATACACTGGAGCGCGGCTCGCCGGACGACGTGGTGCTGCAAGCCATTCGTCAGCGGGAGCCATGTACAAGAGAGACGATCACGAATGTGTTGCCGCACACTGCTGAGGAGCTTGATGAGATCCTGGCAAGGCTTCTCGGCGCCGAACAGGCGATAGACTTGGGGCGTTTTTTCTATTCCGCTGCTGGGTGGGCTGAGGTCACGGACCGCACCACGTCCCTGCTCCAAGAGTTTCACTCCAGCTACCCGCTGCGCAACGGCAGGGGCAAGGAGGAAGTGCGAAGGAGCCTTGGCTTGGACAGTCGGACATTCGGCCAGATTGTGCAGCGACTCTGCGCCGATGAAGTAATAGCGGAAGAGGAAGGCGCGCTTCGTCTCTTTGAGTTTGCAATTGCGTTGAGCCCGGGGCATGAAGAGACCGCAGCGAAGTTGCTCGATCTGCTGGAGAGAGAGCCGCTGGCGCCGCCAAGTTTGAGCGCGATCCGTGAAACGCTTGCAGTGGACGATGACCTGCTGCAAGTGCTGGCGGCGGCAGGGCGCGTTGTCCACGTGGAGCCCGATCTCGTGTACTCAAGCGGCGCCTATCAGCAGGCAGTGGCGCAGGTGCGAGCGCTCTTGGCGCGAGAAGGGCGGGCTACGGTGTCGCAGGTGCGCGACGTCTTTGGCACAAGCCGAAAATACGTGCTGCCGTTGTTGGAGCAAATGGACCGCGACAACGTAACCCTGCGGGATGGCGATGAACGTACCCTTGCCCCCTAAAGGGGAGGGCTCTTCAGCGGGCTTAGGCGGCGTTGCCGGCGACTCCGGGCAGAGGAAGAGTGGGCGCGCCGCTCTCGACCCGCACTCGTTGGTTAGCGGGGTCGGCGCCCTGCTGGCTCGACGAGGGGAGAATTTAGCCATTTGTGAAACGTCGGCGGGCGGCGCGCTCGCGACGCTGATCAGTGCGGCGCCGGCATGTGAGAAGTGGTTTCGCGGCGGGCTTATTCTCTATGGGGGCAATGAGAGTCCGCTTGCGCAGCGCCTGCGGCACGTGTCCGAGCGCAGCGGCGTAGTAAGCGAAGAGTACGCCGCTGCGCTGGCGCAGTTCGCGCGGCGCACGTTTGCCTGCGAATGGGCCATCGCTGAGAGCGGCATCGCCGGGCCGCAGACCGGTCGCCGCTCGGCAAAGCCGGTCGGCATGGTGTGCCTTGCAGTCGCCGGGCCGGGTGTGGAAGCAGCCAGTGGTCAGGCGCGGGATACAAGCCCAGGTATCGCAGAAGGCCCGGATGACGAAGGAAGTCTAAAGTGTGGACCGGAGAGAGACCAGCGCGATTCGGCGGACGCCTTTGCCGGGCAGCAGCAAGTGCGGTCGATCACGCGGATACTGCAAGACGCAGGCCGGACCGAAAATCAGCAGCAGTTTGCAGTAGAGTCGTTGCGATTGCTGCAGTGCTTGCTTGAAGCGTAGGGTGTTTGGCCAGGGCCTTGCACGGTTGACATGATCGTGTTAGAGTAAACGGCGTCGGACAAGTGAAGAGTGGCGTGGTAGGGGTGCTCGGGAGTCCGGGCTGAGACGAGGGACACGGTTACGTCCCCAAACCCTTGAACCTGATCAGGTTAATACCTGCGGAGGGAATGCACTGCTAGGCCTTGCAAATTCTAGGCGTGCTGAATCCGCAGCACGCCTCTTTTCGTTAAAGGTAGGCCTGGTAGCTCCAGGCGCGTAGCGACCGTTCTTGCTGCGGAAAGCCCGCCCCGTGCTCGATACGGCGTATTGAAACGATACGGCGTATCGCCAAGATACAGGGCCGGAATACAAAAGGAGGATTACACCGATGTTAGGGTCACTGTCGAAAATCTTGCCAAGAGTCGAGGTGCCGCCGGAGTGGGGCGTAGACCCGGTGCCGCCGGCGGAGCGGCGGATGTCGTTTCGGCAGCACTTTGTGCTCTGGTTCAACCTCGGAATCGGCCTGCTTGTCATCCTCACCGGCGCTTTGCTGGTGCTGCCCGCGGAAGACCACGGTCTGGGCATGGCCCCCCGGCAGGCGCTGCTGGCGGTGATCGTCGGCAGCATCATCGGCGTCTTCCTGCTGTCGCTCATGGCCTACGCCGGCGCCCGCGTGCACGTGCCCACCATGGTACTGTTGCGGCCCGTCCTGGGCATTCGCGGTTCCTATGTGCCCAGCGTCTTGAACTTTCTGCAGCTTGTCGGTTGGACGGCATTCGAGCTGTGGGCCATGGCATGGGCTGCCAACCACGTCGCCAAGACGATTTTCGACTTTGACGCATATCTACTCTGGCTCGTGATCTTTGCCATCATTTGCACATCATTCGCCCTGGGCGGCCCGATCGTGGTCGTGCGGCAATGGATGGAAAAATTCGGCATCTGGGTTATGACGGCGGCGTCCCTCTGGCTGACCTACTCGATTGTGAGCAGTTTCAACTTGGGCGACGTGCTCTCCCAGACGAGTACGGATGGCGCGCCTTTCTGGGTGGGTGTTGATCTCGTCATCGCTATGCCCATTTCCTGGATTCCGCTCGTCGCGGATTACAGCCGCTTTGGTCGCAGCGAATCCGGCGCGTTTGCCGGCACCGGTTTGGGATACCTCTTGGCGAACTCCTGGTTCTACGGACTCGGCGTGCTGTTGGTGGCTACCGTGACGCTGGGCGACCTGAGTAATCCGGCGGTGGCAATCGCGGGTGCGATAATTGTCTTCACCGCGGGTTGGCTGGCGCTGCTGGCGACTCTGGCAGTGGAAACCGATCAGGCTTTTGCCGATATCTACTCCGCAGCCGTCACTGCCCAAAATGTCTTCTCGCGCATTCCGCAGCGGGTGTTTGTCATCATTGTCGCCGGGATTGGCCTCATCTTGGCGTCATTCCTGAATATGGTCACCTACGAGATCTTCATGCTGCTCATTGGCTCCATCTTCATTTCGCTCTTCGGCGTCATGGCGGCGGACTTCTTCGTCGTGCGACGGCGGGAGTACGACTCCGACGAACTGCAAAAGCGTGATGGCAAGTATTGGTACCTGGGCGGCGTGAATTGGCTGGCGCTGCTTTGCTGGGCTGCAGGTGTGATCGTGTATCACATCGTGAACCCAAACCTCTTGAGCAACTTTGTAGAGGGCGTGCAAGGCCTGGCGCCGGATGCGCTCACGGGTTACGGTGGGTCGTTGCCGTCCTTCATCCTGGCCTTTGTGCTTTACGCGGTGCTGAGCCCCGTGCTGCTGCGTCGAGGCGATGTGGAAGAACGAACATAGAGACCGGCTACATAGAGAATTCCCCATCCGGGACGACCGTTGGCGGGATCCAAAACCGTTTGACCTGAGCTTGCCTGGCCTGAGCATGTCGAAGGGTGAACCGCGGGAGTGTAGGGTTGCGGGCCCTGCTCTCCGTCCGTACTTCGACAAGCTCAGCACGAACGGAGAGCTGCGTCCTCGTCACGGAGAGCTGCACTCTCCTAACGGGGAATTGCACTCTCGGCACTATGGCGGCCCAAGCTAGTTGGAAAACGACGACGCTGCACTATTGAAAGTATGGTGAGGTTAGCCGGTTGCCGAGTAGAGACTGAACGCCAAGTGAGTTAGCCGCCCTTGTAAAGCGCATCCGTCTTGGCTGCCATGATGAAGTCGTTGCGGTGCAGGCCCTTGATCTTGTGGGTCCACCACGACACCGTGACGCCCACCCATTCAGTGAGAATGGCGGGATGATGCCCAACCTCTTCCGCCAGGGCTGCAATCTCATTGGTGAACGCGAGCGACTGGGTGAAATTCCGAAAGGCGTAGAACCGCTCTAACTGGAGAATGCCATCCCGCTCAATCACTTTCCAATCGGAAATCTGGGGCTTTAGCTCTTCAATCTCATTTGCGGTCATTGTCGGCGCGCCGGCGCGACAGACCACGCAATTCTCTGCGGCTAGTGGTGCCATACATTCCTCCACTCTTTTGCAAAGACCTCCAACGCTCCATCGCCAAGTTGGGTATTCCACTCTGTTCCAGCATAGCAATTACACAGTGGCAATGGTGCGATTCGACCCCAATACTGCTCTGGTCGCCTGTCTGGCTCATGCCGGCTGCCATCGCGGAAATATGGTTTCGTTTGTCTTGGCCCCGAGGCGTTCACGGGTAGACACCAGTTCCCATCCATTGACGGAAAGTCCTCATTGCCCAAGCCCTAAAGCCTTGTCTGTACGCATATTGGGGAGTATACTGCCTCTAGCGTAGACGCGATTGCAGCGAACTTCAGGAGGAGAACGATGCGTCAGACTACGGTTACGCGACGTGGAGTCTTGGTTGGCATGCTTGGGGGGAGCGGCGCGCTGCTGCTCGCGGCGTGCGGCCAGGCCACAATGACGGGCGAGCCGGACGCGGAGATGGCTGAGAAACCGGCGGCGGAAGCCAAGGAAGCCATGCCGGAGACTGTGACGCTCAATGCCATCTGCTATACGGAGGCGCAGGGCGGCGACTACCAGCGGTGTATTGACGGCTATCGTCAGGAGGTCGGCGCAGAAATCGACCTCTCCATCGACATTACGGCGTGGGCAGAATATTGGCCGAAGCTCAAGACATCAGCCGCCGCGGGCACGCCGTTCGACGTGATGATCATGAACGGCCCGAACATCATGTTCCATGCGGCCAACAACATCCTCTACGACCTTTCGCCTTACGTAAAGGCCGACGGCATCGACATGCTGGAGACTTTTCCGGCATACCTCGTGAACGTCTATACACTATTCGGCAAGGTCTGGGGTCTACCCAATTTCCACGCCACCATCGGCATGTACTACAACCGTGAGCATTTGGGCGAAGCGGGGCTGGACGAGCCGGCGGAAGACTGGACGTTTGACGACTGGCTGGAGATGTCGCAAAAGCTCACCATCCGCCAGGGCGAAACGCCCGAGCGCTGGGGCACCTACGTCTCGGTTTGGGGACAGACCGAAGGCTACAACTATGTCCTGGCGAACGGCGGCGAAATCTTGAACCAAGAGAAGACTGAGTTTCTCTTCGGACAACCGGAGGGACTGGAAGCCTTTAACTTCATGCACGGTCTCATTCACCAGCATGGCGTTGCGCCCACGCGTCCGGAGGCCTCGGACGCCGGTGGTAAGAGAGAAATGTTCCACAATGGCTTGCTCACCTTCCGCGCCAGCGGTCCGTGGGAATTCGGCCATCTGGCGCCGCTGGACCACATCAACTGGGGTGTGCAATATCTCCCCAGGAACGCCCGCCAGGCGAACGTAGTGCACGGCTCATCGTTCGCGGCCGGTGACCAAGTGCCAACACCCGACCAATCGTGGGCGTTCATCAAGTACGCCACCACGTCGGACACCGGCGAGAACTCCACCGCCGAGTTCACCATGCCCGGCAGTTGGAAGGGCTCTCGCAATTGGACCGCCAATAACGAGTTCCCCGAACTGGCGCAGAAATTCCTCGACTCCATGGACTGGGGCTTCGACTACCCGCAGTCGTACTCCACGCTGGAGTGGAACAGCGCCATCCCGGCAGAACTCAACAAGGCCGTGGACAACGAGGTGACCATGGATGAAGCCGTCGCCACCGCCGTCGGCATCGGCAACAAGATCCTCGAAGAAGAGCAAGTGGAGCTCAAACGCCTGGGGGTGATTAGCTAAGATCCGCTGTTCGACTGGCAATTCATACATTGGGTGCTTCCATTGGAAGCACCCAATGTGGACTCTAGGGCCACATCCTAAAGACAATGACTCTCTAATTCAGGATGTGCTAAAGTGCCACACGTTATGAATGACGTGCTTGCCGGCACACAGGTGGGCCGCCAAGGGGGTTGACAGGCATCTCTGTGTCTGGTAGCCTGCAATGTACATTCGCCCCTTGGCAGTACGCCCTGCTCCCGGATAATTCGGTAATCGCGAGCAGGGCCGATCCCCTGGGGCTATTTCTTTTGTCTATGTTGAAAGGTAGATGGTGTCTGGCTTAGTCAGGACGGCAGTTCTTATTGACGGCGGGTTCTTCCTAAAGCGCCTGCCTCAGGTTCGCCGCGATGTCGCGGCGTCAGACCCCGTTGCAGTGGTGAAGGCAGTTGAGCAACTGGTGCAGAGTCATCTGGAGCAACTAAGCGAAGTCTATAGTTCTCCAAATCCCCGCCAGCTTCTCTATCGCATCTTCTACTACGATGCCTTGCCTTATGGCGCTAAGGCACATAAACCCGTAAGCAATCAGGCCGTAGACTACGCGAAATCGGATGTGGCGGTGTTTCGCCGGGAGCTTTTTGAGGCGCTGCGCAGCCGGCCAAATGTTGCCCTTAGATTGGGGCAAGTGAGAAAGCCGAGCGAGGGGTTGTGGGTATTGAAGCAGGATTCTCAGAAACGCCTCCTAAGCAGCGGCTTGGCGGCGTCGGACCTCGAAGACTCTGATTTTACCGATCAACTCCGCCAGAAGGGCGTTGATATGCGAATTGGCTTGGATATCGCTACAATCACGCTCAAGAAGCAGGCCAACATCATTGTCCTCGTTTCCGGTGATAGCGATTTTGTGCCGGCGGCAAAACTCGCCCGGCGAGAAGGCGTTATCTTTATCCTAGACCCTCTTTGGCAGCAAGTAGCGCCCGACCTGTCAGAACACATTGACAAGCTGACGAGCGGCTTTTCTAGGCCCCAGCATGGCTCTCAATCAGTTGATAGCGTGGAGTAGGACCGTGCCACGAAAGTCAAAGGCGAAGTCCGTTGAGGCGCGGACGCAAACTGAGGAGTGCCACAAGAATCTGCCGAGCGCGGAGCACCTGCCGCTGATGCAGGATTGAAGATGACCCCGTTACTCGTCCGGTTGGAAGGCGTTGGGGCGGCGGCCGGAGATGAGAGTTTTGCCGTCGGTGTAGCCTTCGGTGCGGCTGGATAGTTCTTGGATCATGCGTCCGCGCCAGAACAGCAGACGATCCTCATGGCTTGATACGGGTGCGAGGTTGCGGCACTCTTGGGGGTCGTCAACCAGATCGAAGAGTTGCTCCTCGCCCGTAACTGTGTACCAGATATATTTCTCCTTGCCGTCGGTGAGGTACTGCATCGCGTCTTCCGGCCGGTAGGTGCCCAGATGCTCGCCGTGGAGGTAGTCGCGCCAGTCAGAGTCTTCACCGCGCATGAGCGGCAACAGGCTGGCGCCATCCACGGAATCAGGTTTTTCTGCCCCTGCCGCGTCGAGCAGCGTCGGCATCACGTCTTGCAGCCCCACCACGCGATCGGTGGTTGTACCACTTTCGCTCACAAGCCAGCTTGGCGCATTGACGAAGAAGGGGATGCGGGCGGAGCCTTCGTAGGCAAACGTCTTGCGGAAGAGGTTGTGGTCGCCCAGCATTTCGCCGTGATCTGAAGTATAGAGAATGAACGTGTCTTGCAGAAGACCGAGCTTGCGTACGTGCTGCAGCAGCCGGGCTACCTGGTCGTCCACGAAGTTTATCAAACCGAAATAACCCGCGCGGCAGCGATGCATGGCCTCCGGGTCCCACGAGCCGCGCGGCGCGTTGGGGTCGAGCCCCGGCGCCGGTCCGTCGTAGTGGTCAGCCCAGTCGCCGACGACGGGCTCGGACGTGGGCAGCGACAGGTAGCGGTCGTAGTAGAACTGCGGCGGCGTGAGCGGTGGATGGGGCGCAAAATACGACACATAGAGAAAGAAGGGGCCCGAGGGATCGCGCCGGTCTAGGAAACGCATGGCTTGGTCGGTGCACCAGGTCGTGTGCTCCAACTCTTCCGGCAAGTGGGAAGGACGCGCGACCCAGGAGTTCATGTCCTGGCCGTGAGCTACCCCCGGCGAAACGGACTGGACGCCGTTTTCATGCAGCCAGGCCGTGTAGTCGTTTTCGCCCCATGGCGAATCGGCCCAAAGCACGTGGTCGAAGCCGTAGCGCTTGCGGGGCGGATGCATGTGCAGCTTGCCGACGAGTTGGGTTTGGTAGCCGGCTTTGCCCAGCTCACCCGGCAGCGTGTGTTCGATCTCCCAGGGCACGCCGTCCCAATAGGTCACCATGCCGTGGGTCACCGGCTTTTGGCCGGAGATTATTGTGCGCCGCGCCGCAATGCACGAGGGACCCTCCACGTAAGCCCGGGGAAAATTCGTGCCGGAGGCGGCGAGATAGTCGAGATTGGGCGCGCTGACCACCGGATGCCCGTTGATGCCCAGGCAGTCGCCGCGATGCTGATCGGACGTGATCAGGAGAATGTGGGGTTGCTGCATGTCAAGACCTCTCTAAGGGGATGTGTTAAAGAATGTCTGTCAATCGCCGCTCATGACTTTGCAAGGACTTTGCGAAGCCCGCTCACCGCGAACAGAAGTATTGAGTATCCCTTGGAGAAAGACAGCATTTGTCCATCCCTCGATCCTTCGTCATGCTCAGGATTGGCAGGCTCACGACGAACGGAGGCATTGTTCAAGACCCCTCCAAAAGCCCGCTCTCAGCCGCACCAGGAGACCATCGTGCGCGCGAATATGCGGGTGAGGTCGATCAGGTCTTGGACAACAATGTGCTCGTTGGGCGCGTGAGCGTTATCTCCGCCGACGCCAACGGTGACGACGGGCGTGGGGCTATGCATATTGAAGACGTAGCCATCGGAAGCAAACGGCGCGCCTTGGACAACAAACTCGCGCTCTGCCGACTGGTATGCGTCCTCTAAGTGCGCAAAGATGGGATGCTCGGTGCTGGTTTCGCTGCCCGGCAGGAAGCGCAACTCCAGCTCATACTCCGGATACTCGCCGTCGAAGCCCTCAATACTGTCGAGATAGCTGTTCACGAAGGTCTTGATCTCGTGCATGTGCTGCTCGGCGGTAGTGCCGGGGTAGACCTCGCACCACATATTCGCGTAGCAGGAGGGCGGCGCGGCGCCTTGGTCTTCGGCAAATGTGTCACCGCCGCCGCCGATCTGGGACACGTAGAGCGGCAAGCCCGGTTCGTGGGCGTAGAGCGGCGGCGTGGGGGTGTCGCGATTGCGCTTGAGGTTGTATTGCCGCAGCGCTTCGATGACCCAGGCAATCTTGTACGATGAACTCACGCGCTCGACGCCGCCGAGCGCCATGCCCGCTTCGCCCTGCACGGTGATTTTCCACTGACCGCCGCCGCGGGTCGCGGCAGCGACGTGCATGTTCGTCGGTTCGCAGTTGATGGCAATGTCGGCATTGTAGCCCTTGAGGCGGCATGCCAGCGTGCCATGGGAGCCGCCAAATTCCTCGTCGGAGACGCTTTCAACGATAACGTCGCCTTTGAGTGGCAGACCAAGCTCGCGCAGACAGCGGATGGCGAAGAGGCTGGCGGCGATGCCGGCCTTGGTATCGTAGGTGCCGCGGCCGTACATCTTGCCGTCGATGATTGCCGCACTAAAGGGCGGGGCTTCCGTCCAGAGGGCGGGATCGTCCGCGCCGACGGTGTCGATGTGACTCGACATAAGCAATGATTTGCCGTCACCCGTACCGCGAAAGACACCCACGACGCAGGGACGGTTTTCCAGTTTGCGGGGCATGTCCCCCCAGACCGGATGGTAGACGGGATGCTCGGTGAGGCCGGGCACGTCGATGGGGTCGAATACGTCGACCTCGGCGCCAGCCTGACGAAAGGCGTTGGCAACGAACCCCTGCGCAGCCGCTTCGTGCCCCTCCGGCGGCAGGGACTCCGATGGAATTTGCACGAGTTGCTGCAGGAATTGCACGAGTTCGTCTGTGTGCGTTGCTATCCAATCATCGATGCGCTGCGCCGATGCGGGCATAACCTTTCTCCTTCTCATAGTCAGATGCTGTGAGAGCTATTGTGCCACAGCGCCACAATGCCTTCCCAGAATAGCAATTCTAATTTCACAGATTAGGCTAACTGCTTTCACTGACTTGGCAGCCGTAGTGAGGTCTGTTGGTGGCACCCTGGTATGGCAGTGCCCCCGCAGGTTTAGAAACCCAGAGCGACCGCGTGAGAGAAGAGCTCGACATTGGAAACGTCTTCGCCGTCAAGATAGAACTTCGCCACTGGCAGGGCAGTTTGGCTACCGAAGCCGGGCGCGTGCACGTTGAAGTACAGGACGTAGGCGCGCCGCGGCGAGAGTTCAACTCCTCCTAAGCTGGGCAAAATCGCCGTGCCGGCGTCCGTAGCCTCATTTGCGCTACCCGTCACTGGATTGAAGGAGAATTGCAGTTGTGAGTTGTCTGTGCGCAGATCAAGGTTGCTCTGCCATTCTCCGGAAGAAGCGGGACCACTGGCATGCCAGGGCTTACTGTACACCAGATCGGATCTCGCAACGCTCCATCTCGGTTCCAACAGACCGGCGTCGAAACGCTCAGGATTTACATAAGTGACGTCCACGATGAATTCACCGTGCTCAAAGCGCGGTCGCAAATGGATTGAGGGGTTTTGCAGGTGAGTGGAAGGTGGAATGGAGCGGGTGAGGGCAACGCTGGCGGACACGGCACCTCCCTGTTGCATGCCTATAGAAACCGCGAGGGGCGGCCCAACAGCTTGGGTGATGATGGTGCTGAGGCCGGGTGCAAGGTTTAATTCCGTGCTGTGATCGCCATAGGTTAAGTCGATTGTTGCTGGCTGAGGAGTGAATATCCTGACACGGAGAGAAAGCGGTTCGTCTGCAAAAGGACCGGTGGGACGAAGTATGGTCTGCAGAGGTCGGTCGACCGTGACAGGCATGAGCACGGTGCTACCGGCACGCTTGGAATCGGGATAGGCTGCAATTGGGAGCGCGATCGCAGCAACGCCGTAATTCTGCCAGAAGACTTCCGGGTCACTTGCACTCCAGGCAAACGGCGTGTCTTGGCGGGCGAACGCCCAGAAGTGCCAGCGGTCGGTGTCACTTTGGGTGTTGAGGATTGCCACGTCGTAGTCCTGGTCGAATTGTATGGGATGGCGCTGAATAGTGGCAGTTGTATGGTTATACTGTGGCAATTCGGCAAAGAGTTGCCGTGACCGGAGTGCGTACTCAAAGGGCCAGCGCAGGTCGTAAGGAATGCCTGGAGAAATATACACCGAGGCACTTGGCGGGATGAGTGTTGCCAAATCGGCTAACGTGGGCACGGCTTCTTCTTGGCCGAAGTAAGCCGCCTGGACAGTGTAGACGCGATGCCACCGTCCCCCATAGTTCTCGGCTTGAGACTCCGTGGAATACGTAAGACGAAACCAATCGCGGTTTTCAAGGCGATCTCGCAGGGGCGGAGGGAGTTGTGCGTACCACCAATCGCTCATCACGAGGTGAGATACTCCCATGGCAGCCATTGCGCGGGGGCTGAGAGAGAAGAGCGCGTCGATATACTCTGGGCCCGGGTTGTTGGAAAGTATGTAAGAGATGGCATCAATGGGCTTGTGCGGGACCAAGGCGCCGGTAGCAAGCGTGACTTCCATGGGCTGATCGGTGAGGACCCGGCTCGCGGGCGGCAGGGCCCGGCGAAGTTCAAGGATGAGCGGATCGGGCAAGACGAAGGGTCGGGGGCGGCCGCGGAGATAGTCGAAATTGTCGAGACTGCGCGCGGTGCGAAAAACGGAAGTGAGAGAGAGGCGCGCGGGGCGGTCCCAGCCAAGAGTTGCCTGCCGGTCGTCGATGACATGTCCGGCGGCTATCCGCAGGGGCGCCAACACTACGAGCAAACCAATGACGATTACGAGTACCAGAAGTATATGCCGGCGGGCAAGCCAAATGAGCATGAAGCCAAGCCCGACACTGGCTACGACGTGACCGTAACGAATCAAGCGAAACATGTCCGGAGAGTACGCATAGGCGATGAGATGGGGAATGAAGAACGCGAGCAGGACGACGACAAGAATTGCTCTGTCATAGAGCGCGCCGCGCCAGACTGACCAAAGCGCGAAGAGAGGCAGCAGCAAGAGTGGGATTCCCAGCACGAGGATATAGAATTCAAGCCAGAATGGGGAAATACCGGGCTGAACGGGGATGAGGTTGTTGAACCAGACAAGGATGGGCCAGTTGAAGGAAAAGGCGTGAGACAACCCCTCTCCACCGCCGCGGCGGAACAACATGTCTGAAATGACGCCGCCTTGGAGAATGATCGCAATGGCGGACACGCAGCCAACCAGAAATAGTCGCCGCCAGTAGATCGTCTGTTGCCACGCGGTCAGGAAAGCGATTGTAAGGCCGGCGACCGCAAATACCAGGAGGACTTCCTCAACGAGGGCGAGTGTGGCAAGCAGTATGCCGGAAGTGAACAGGCCTGCCCAGGAATGGTCTTTCCGAACCAGGAGGATGTAGAACACGGCAAAGAGGAGGGCGAGGCCAAGCAGCACGTGCGGGTTGGTGATAAAGCGAGGATAGGTAGTAAATTCGTTTGGGAGCAGGACACCCAGAAGCTCGTCGAGGCGGCTTCTTTCCGTAAGAGTGAAGCCGCCAATTTCCCGCGCCCAACGGCCAAGGTGCCAGTCCTGAACCCATGGCGTAAGAAATTGCAGACCGTCTGTGAAGGCAGCGAGCAGCGCGGGCGCGAAGGCGAGGTAGCGGGAGCCGGAGACTTCGCGAGCGACGGCATAGACCAGCAAGAACAAGAGAACGGGCATGCCAACACCGACAAAGAGGTAGGCGCCTTCCACGGGGAGGTGTCCCAAGCGGATGAAAACTGCGGCGAGTAGGTTTGTCCCATAGTGGTATCTGGCGGAGAAGTCGGGGGAAGCCACGTTCACGAGCGGGAATTGCCCTAGGGCCAGGCGATTTGCTGCGTCAAAGTGAATTTGATAGTCGAGCGTCGGCAAGACTATGTAGTTTGAAATCACAGTGATGGTGAAGGCAACGGCAACAACAAAATAGAGTGCAGTGCCAAGCAGGCCCTCCGCGACAAGGGGTTTGGGGCGGCGCAGAGGGCGAAACAAGAGAAAACCCGCAGCAAGGAGCAGGAGTATCGCCGTGAGGCGGAACGAATTTGCGATGCCGATTCCGTAGGCGAGAACATTGGCAAGGAAGATGAATGCGCTGAGACCGACTACGCCTGCAAGAGGAATGAGTACGACCAGGAGCCGCGCACCCAGAAGCCTACGCGAGAAGACCCAGCCAATTGCAAAAATGAACCCGCAGAGCGCCAGCGAGCGCAGGACGCTCGTCCACATCTCGGGGCCGATGTGGATCGGTATGAAGATGTGAACTATGTCGAGGATCCACTCCATTGCGGTCCCGCCAAGCTATGTCGTCGAAGAATTGTTTTACTCTAGGAGAGAATTCAAAGATGCAGTGCTTGCGGGCAGAATGCGGCAACAGGTGCGCTGCAAACGTCGCCGCGACCGACAGCATCATCGCAGCCAGTAGGGAAGCCATCCGAAACCCCGTGACACGAGCACCACATGCCAGATTCCGTAGCAAGGTTGGTGTTTGGCTCCCAACGATTCAATGATGCGCGCTCTCGCGCAATCCCTTTGGTAGTTTAACCGATTCAGCGAACTTTCATGAAGATTGCAGGGATCAGCGTGACTGGCGGCGCATGGTGAAGACTACGTGTGGCAAGCAAACCCGCCCAACTTGGAATAGTCAGACCGCACAGTCTTGCCTGCGATTGCCTGGCATTTCATGGGACGAAGTAAAGCAAAATGCTCCCAATAGTAGATGTCTTGCTGATTCGTTTCCTCGCGCTCTTCCGGGCACCAGAGGTTTGCCCACTAGGGCCTGAATATGAGCTTCGTTATTAGGTTTCAGTCTGCGCCGGTGAGACTGCCGACTTGAGAGTTGCTAGTCCACTTCACATGCTGATGCGACATTGTGCCTCGGGAATAATGGCGAGCGCCTCGTTGACTTCCTGCCAGCGGATAGCGTCCAATGGTGTCAGCGGCAACCGCAACTCGGCGGAGGCGATCACGCCAAGACGCTGGAGGGCGGCTTTGCTGGTCTGCACGTAATCCGTATCGCGCAGGCACTCATTCACAAAGGGAAGGATGTCGCGTGACCAGACCGTGAAGGCATCTTCACGGCGGCCCGCTCTGTGCAGGCGGTACATGTGCGCAAAGGTCTCGGGCAGAATCATTGGATAAGCGAGCATCGCGCCGTCGGCGCCACGGCAGAGCATGCGCCAGCAGATGAAGTCGTCGCCGGTATAGACCAGCATCTCGCCGCGCGCCTTGAGCGCGCTCACCTTCTGCACGTTGGGATCAGTTACCTTCACGCCGGCAATAGTGGGGTTGTCCGCGGCCAAGGCGATGATTTCGTCAGTCCCCAGATAGTAGCTCGTGGGGTACGGGTTGTCATAAATCACAATCGGCAGGTCGCTTATGCCGGCGACGGCAGCAAAATACTGCTGCGGCATGGGCGGCGCTATGGCAAAGTACGACGGCTGAGGGGTGAGGAGCGCATCCACGCCATGGTCGACACAGGCCTGCACGAGACTCTCAATCTCGGGCAGTGCCGTGCCTGACGTGCCAAAGAACCAGATGCGGTGAGAATTCGCCGTCCGCCGGAAGTCACGCACCGTCTCCATGACCGCGATGCGTTCGTCCAGTGTGAGGCTCGCCCCTTCGCCCACGCTGCCGCAGGTAAGGTAGCCGTCAACGTGCGGGTCAATGTACGCCAAGAGACTCCGCAGGCTTGCGTGGTCGACTGCGCCGTCGCGCATGGGTGTGGCGATGGTGGGAATGTTGCCGGCCAGGGCGGCGTGGCGAGATGACTGGTTCATTTTCGGCGTCCTTCGCAGTCGGCGAGCGCTGTAATGAGAGGCAGGTGGTTCTATGGTATCGTATGCATACTACGTGTCAACGAAGAGGGAAGGTTTAGCAAACATGACGAGTGCGGCACAGGCGGCGAGCGCGGCACCGGCTCCGGCGCGCGGCAAACCGCTTACAATCGATGATCTTGATACTCCAGCCATGGTCGTAGACCTTGACCGCTTGCAGGCAAACATCGAAGAATTGCAGGCGTATTGCGACGCCCACGGCCTCAACAACCGGCCCCACATCAAGACTCACAAAGTAACCTACATCGCCAAGATGCAGCTCGATGCCGGCGCGACCGGTATCGCCTGCCAAAAGCTGGGCGAGGTTGAAGTGATGGTCGAAGCTGGTATCACCGGCGACATCATGCTCTGCTACAACGTGATGGGTGCGGCAAAGCTCGAGCGCTTGCGCGCGGTCTCACAGCTCACAGACATTACGCTCACCGTTGACTCGGAGTACACCGCCCGCGGCATCTCCGCCTACGCTGATCCCAATCATCCAATAAACCTGGTGGTGGAACTCGCCATGCCCAATTTTGAACGCACCGGCGTGCCGACCAAAGAAGATGCGTTGGCGCTGGCCAAGATAATCGACAAGCTGCCCGGTGTGCACTTTCGCGGTCTCATGATGTATCCCACCACGAAACCGGAACAGCAAGAGGCGGCTGTCGCGGCGCGGGATTACTTCAAGCAGCAGGGCCTGCCGCCGGAGATCGTAAGCGGCGGCGGTTCGGTGGACTTCCATGACCTCCACAGGATTCCGCACGCTACCGAGGTACGTGTCGGCACGTTTAACTACGGCGACCGCAACACTGTCGCCAACGGTGTGATGACCTATGAACAATGTGCGCAGCATTTTATCTGTACAGTCGTGAGCAAGCCCACGCCGGAGCGGGTGATTCTCGACGGCGGCACCAAGACGTTTACCAGCGATATGCCACAGTTGGGTGACCCGCGCAGTGTCTTTTGCCATATCATCGAGTATCCCGAAGCGCGCATATTCGCGCAGTCGGAGGAGCACGGCCACGTGGACGTGAGCCAGTGCGAGCGCACGCCGGAAATCGGCGAGCGGGTCTCCGTGATACCTAACCACGCGTGCGGCGCGACGAATAACTTCGATGAGGTGGTCATGCACCGCAACGGCGAGGTGGTCGCGAATTGGCCGATCTGGGCGCGGGGCAAGATTCGCTAGCTGAATCCGTCTCTCCGGCGAAGGCCGGAGTCCAGGGCGCGCAGCGAAGCTGGATTCCGGCCTGCGCCGGAGTGCAAATGTCAGGTAATTTGCGTGCAGACTTGAAGTGTGGAGTACGGGGTCATAGCCCCTCGTCTGCCTTGCAATATGTCATTCCGAACGGAGCGCAGCGCAGTGAGGAATCTAGAGTGCTAAACCTAGTGAACTACGTATGGTATGGACTCTAGATTCCGCGAACAGGGTTCGACGCTGGGCTCGGAATGACACTAAGAGTTTGTACCACACTCAATGTCGACGAATTATTCAACACTCGCAGGCATCACAAGTCCGATAGACGAGTAGCGAACAAGCTTCACGCAAGACGCGAACAACGCTTTGGTCAAATAAGGAATGTAACGCCAAATGGTCATTGACAAGAACGTGGCCTATGCGGGCGGCTGGTACCCGCACCATAACGACCAAGACTTGGAGGAGATTAAGGCGGCCGGCTGCACCTCCATCAATATGACGTTGAACGAGACCGATTGGTACGTGTTCCGCGCGGCCCGGGAGCGCATCGTATCTAAAGCACGCGAGTTGGGGCTCAAGTTTTACCTCAACTGGCACGGCTTTGGCGCGTTTGCCTCTTACATTCAGTCTACGCGCTACCTCTTGGAGAATCCGGCGGCCGCGCAGTATTTCTCGAACGGTGTCCGCTCATCCGAGGCGATGGCGTGTCCGAACAATCCTGAATATGCCGCGTGGATGGAGGAACGCGCGCGGGAGATCATAGCGCACTTTCAGCCGGACGGCGTGTTTTGGGACGAGCCGCACTTTTCCAGCGACAGCAATTTTCCCCAGGTCTGGGCGTGCCGCTGCGCCTCGTGCCAAGAGGCGTTTTCGCGCCGTTTCAAACGCGCTATGCCGACGCAACTCGACGACGACGTGCGGCAGTTTCGCCAAGATTCCCTGCTGGTCTTCTTGTCCCGGCTGATACGTGCCAGCAAAGATGTCGGCGGCGGCGAAAACGTACTTTGCTTGATGCCGCTGGATGAAAGCGGCCGTCATCCTGCCTCAGGTCCCGGTTGGTATGGGGTTGACGACTGGGAACCCTTTGTCGCGGTCCCGGAGGTGGATGTCTTTTCCACCGATCCGTATTGGATTCATCGGCACGGCGGCGACTGGGAGTACTTTGAGCAGAATACCCGGAAAGCAATTGACTTATCGCGCAAGTATGGGAAGCCCTGCCAGATATGGGTGCAATCAATTTGGATCCCGCCCAATAGAGAGCCCGACGTGAAGCGCACTCTGCTGGCGGCAGCCGAAATGGGCGCGGACATGCTGGCCGTTTGGTCGTTCTTGGGCGAGCCGGGCGGCACACTCTATGACTGGGGCGGCGATCCGGCGCTGGCCTGGCAAAATGTGGTAGAAGCGTACCAAGAGCTGTAAAGGGCTAGGCTCTATGTCTGCAGCGCAACCGAACATTCTCCTCATCACCACCGACCAGCAGCGCTACGATGCTTCCGGCGGCGCGGGCCCGTCATTCCTCCGCACCCCGCACTATGACCGCCTGCGCTACGAAGGTGTTACGTTCACCAGCGGGTATTCTGATGATCCGGTTTGCGTCCCCTCGCGCATGGGCATCATGACCGGCAAGCAGGTCTTTACCCACGGCATGAGCGGCAACGGTATTACCTCAAAGATTCTGGGTAGAGAGGGCACCTTGCCGTGGCATCTGCGGGAGCTTGGCTACCAGACGATAGCCATCGGCAAGATGCATTTTGGGCCGGAGCGGGCGCGGCACGGTTTCGATGAGATGATCTTGCCCGACGACTATTACCGCGAGATGCGCCACTCGGGCAATGACCTGCAGCCGATGCGGCACGGCCTCGGCCAGAACGAACTCTATCCCGGCATGGCCACCGTGCCGGAAGCGCTCACCCTGACCTCGTGGATTGCGGAGCAGTGTATGAACTACATTCACTTTCGCCGCGACCCGTCCGTGCCGTTCTTTCTCTGGTGCTCATTCACCAAGCCGCACCCGCCGTTTGATCCGCCGGAACCGTACTACTCGATGTACCGCGATTCACCCATTCCGGAGCCTGTCGTTGGCGATTGGCGGGATACCGACGATTGCCCACCGGCCTTCGCGAAGCAACAGAAACGCCGCTCCTACGACATCCTGCCGCCGGAAGTCATTCGCGAGGCCCGTTCGGCGTATTACGGCTTGATAACGCAGATTGACTACAACCTGGCGCGGGTGTACAGCGCGCTCGAAGACCTGAAGTTGTATCACGAGACGCTCATCGTCTACACGTCCGACCACGGCGAGTTTCTGGGCGATCACCGTGCCGGCGGGAAGAGTCACTTCCACGAACCGTCGGCGCACGTGCCGTTCGCGCTGCGCCTGCCAAGTAGTTGGGACAACCGCTGCCACGGCACGCAGGTGCATACGCCGGTCACCCATGCCGACATTCTGCCGACACTGCTGAATGCTGCCGGCGGCGATCCGCCCGCTGATACCGACGGCCAAGACCTGGTGGCAGTGGCGCGGGGCGAGCATGATTCGCCGCGCCAGTACCTGGAAGGCATGAACGGCCCGGGACCCACGGGGAAGGATTTGCGTCTTGACTGCATTTATCTCGCAATCACCGACGGCCGCTGGAAGTATATGTGGTATCCGGAAGGACCCACCGAGCAACTGTTCGACTTGGAAAACGATCCCCAGGAAGCACGCAACCTCGCCCACGCGAATGGGGCCGCTGCAAAGAAAGAGGAACTGCGGGATGAGCTCATCAGACGTCAGCGTGAGCGTGGCGGCGGATTGCTGGAAGACGGGGAGCTGCCGGTGCGTGCCGTTCATCACGTTGCCGACAACGAAATGCGCAACCAAGGGCAGCCCGGCGCGCATACGGAGTACTGGCAGATAGATGTCCGGCATTAAATGTATGTCACTCCGGCGAGTGCTGGAATTCATACCCTCAAATTCCCTGGACTCCGGCTTCCGCCGGAGTGACGGCGAATGTGAGTTTCTTACTAAAGAACAGTAAGTAGCGCTCGAGTCCGAAAGAGCCGCCAATTCAACACGCAGGGATTTTGCCGACGCCCATTGCGGGGCATTAAGACTTGACATGTCACCAATGCTTACGAGAGTTCGAGCCGCCGCGTCCAACATAGGCGTAGGTGTAAAAGCTATCAGCCGAACGCGCAGAACAGAGCTTGCGCCTATCGATGTCGATATGCGCGGCAAGGTCTGTGTGGTCACCGGCGCGAACTCCGGCATTGGCAAGGAGACGGCGCTCAGTCTGGCCCGCATGGGCGCGACCGTCGTGTTGGTTTGCCGGAGCGAGTCCCGCGGTACCGCTGCGCGAGACGACATCAAGTCACAAACCGGGAATGATGCCGTATCACTGCTCTTGGCCGATTTCAGTTCCCAGCAGCAGGTGCGCGACTTGGCTGTGTCCATTTTGGAGCAATTCGACCGCCTCGACGTGCTCGTCAACAATGCGGGCGTGACGCCGTGGGAACGCCGGGTGACGGACGAAAACGGTCTAGAATTGATTTTCGCCGTCAACCACCTCGCGCCGTTCTTGCTCACCACTCTCCTACTGGACCGGCTCCAGGCCAGCGCGCCGGCGCGGGTAGTGACTGTCAGTTCAGGGGCGCACCGGCGGGTTTCGCTCAACTTTGACGACCTGCAGAACGAGCAGCGCTACGTCCCCTTTGATGTATACAGCCAGTCAAAGCTTGCGAACGTGTACTTTACCTATGAGTTGGCCCGCCGCCTGGAGGGATCGGGCGTCACTGCCAACTGTCTCCATCCCGGCGTCGTTTCGACCGCGCTCTTTCGCGACTTGCCGCCGCTGCTGGGACTTGCCGTGAAGTTTGCGCGGCCGTTGCTGCTTTCGCCCGCACAAGGGGCCGATACGGTGGTCTATTTGGCTGCCGCACCGGACGTAGCCGAGGTTTCAGGCCGCTTTTTCGAGCGGCGCGAGGCGGTTCAGTCGTCGCCGGTTTCTTACGATTTAGAGGCAGCGCGACGGCTATGGGAGGTCAGCGAGGCGTTGGCGGCAGAGTCCGCTGGCGCCGGGGCGCAATAGGCGAGGCCATCCCAATTGCGCGCTTCGGCGCTTGGGAGCCGTTTAGCTTCTCGCCATGATTGAGTGAAGGGAGACCAAGAATGGCGTTTCTCCGGTGCCGCATGAATCGCGTACTTCGTACGACCTTCTGCATCTTCATGCTCCTCGGGGCCGCGGCGTGCGGCAGGGCGGAACTTCGGACCCAGGCTTCACCTGCGCCGGATGCGGAAAGCGTCACTCCCTTGAAGATCGGTCTGCTGCTGAACTTCAGCGAGGGGGCGACGGAGCGGGCAATTGAACGCCAACGCGCCTTCAACTTGGCGCTCAAGCACGTCAATGCCGGCGGCGGCGTGTTCGGCATGCCGGTGGCAGCGGCGGTGGGAGACACAACCCGCGACCCGACGGTTGCAGTGGAGGCGGCGCGGCGCTTGATTGAAGATGAGGGAGTGCACGCGCTTGTCGGACCCAGTTCCAGCGCGAACACTTTGCAGGTAGCTGAGCGCGTGGCCGGACCCGCGGGCATACCGCTTATTAGTCCCTCCGCCACCTCACCGCTGCTGACTACGGCGGCCGACAATGACTTTCTCTTCCGCACCGCGCTTTCCGATAGCGCCCAGGGTCCCGTACTGGCGCGAATCACGCGGGAACGCGGTTTTACTAATGTCGGTGTCATCTACGTAGATGACGCATGGGGGCAGGGCTTGGCTGCCGCCTTTGCCGCTGCCTGGGAAGGCGAACTTGCCATGGTGGCATTTGATCCTGACCGGACCTCCGTGCCTGACGCGCTGCGTCAGAGCGCGAGCAACGACGCGCAGGCGCTTGTCGTCATTACATTTGAAGAGGCGGCCGAAACTCTTGTCCGGGAGGCGCTGACACTGGGACTCTATGACCAGTTCACGTTCGGCGACGCTGCGAAAAGTCCGGCGCTAGTGCGCGCTATTGGCGGCGACCGCCTGGGCGGCATGTACGGCACGGCAGGTGGGTCCGACTCCAAGAGCGCCTCCACGATTGCCTGGGAAGAGGCGTACGCCGCTGAATATGGCGCGCTACCGGAATACGCGTACGTCAAGGAGACATACGATGCCACCATTGCCCTGGCGCTGGCGGCACAGGCAGCCGGGAGCGTGACAGGCGCCGCTATACGCGACCACCTGCGCGCAATTGGCAGCGGGCCGGGCGTGACGTTAATTGCAGAAGCGGAAAATATCGCTGCCGGTTTGGAGCTCTTGGCGTCATGCGGGGAAGTTAACTATGAAGGCGCGGCAACGACGCTGGATTGGGACGAGCACGGCGACCTGCGGCGGGGTTACATCGGCGTCTGGCGCTTCACGGCAGACGAGACGATCGAGGAGGTGGAGACCGTGCCCTTTGGGGCCCCGGCGCCGTAGTCCGGCCTGCTCCTGCAACGATATCTTGCAAGTCGTGTAACGGTTGACAACCGACCGCACTTTCGCTCAATTACCTGCCTTCCTAGAGATGCCAGCAGTTTATCGTCCGTGGTAATTTTGCGAAGGGAGGACGGTGCAGTCTATTGATGGAACTGAAAAGAGCCCTGGTGAACTTGAGACTAGAGAGACCGAAAATGCCCGAGAGATGTACCTACATGACATGCTATTCAACTAACTGCGAAACAGTATGAGATGCAAGTGCATTTTCACAAAGTCCTCTAGGCGTTTCCCATCAGGAGGCGGGGGACAAGCCCCCGCGCTACACTTTGGAATCCCTCCCATTTGTCCCGCAGAAACTGTAGCGCTTTCTGAAAAACGTGAAGGAATGGGAACCTGGAGAGAGTAATAACATGAACGATTTTCATGGCGTATTGGCGGTGCTGTGCACGCCGTTCTTCCCGGATGAGTCGTTGGATTACGACAGTTTGCAGCGCTTGACCGATTATGTCTTGGCGGAAGGCGCACATGCCGTGGTGTGCCTGGGTCTTGCCAGCGAGACGAATCGCCTGAGTGAGGAGGAAAAGCAACGCGTCGTAAATACTGTAGTGGCCCAGGTGAACGGCCGCGCGCCAGTCATATCCGGTCTTCAGGCAGCCTCCACGGTTGAAGCCGTGCGCCTGGCGCGCTGGCTCACGGATGCAGGCGTGGTCGGACTCATGGTGTTGCCGCCGCCCGGGCCCGTGGATACGGATGGAGTTGTGCAATTTTACACGTTAGTTGCGGACGCTGTAGTTGTGCCCATCATGGTGCAGGACTGTCCGCAAGTGGTCGGCTACGGACTCTCCGCAGGCGTGATTGCGCAGATGGCGGAGCGATGCCCGAACATTCAATACGTCAAGCTGGAGGCGCAGCCCGCGTGGCCGCTGATGGAAGCCCTGCGCGCGCAACTCGGCGACCGTCTTGCCATGCTCGTGGGCTGGGGCGGCATTGGTTTCATCGAGGCGCTGGCGCGCGGCGCCGTCGGCTGTATGCCCGGCGCCGATGCCATCGGCCCGATGCGGCAGGTCTACGACCGCTATATGGCAGGCGACGTAGATGGCGCCCGTGCCATCTATGCCGCCATCCTGCCGGTGCTTGTGGCTAAGGGTGGAAATCTGCAATCGTTCATTCAGTCCGCGAAGCACCTCCTGGCGCGGGCGGGCGCCATTGATCATGCCACCGTGCGCCAGCCGGTCACGCCCATTGACGACCGGTCGCTGCGTGAACTCGACACGTGGTCGCGCTTGACAAGTGAGACTCTCAGTGACTATGCTGCGACGGTAGAGGCCACGCAGAAGCACTAGCGGTACCTTCCCGCCACCTTGCGTACTATCGGCACGCCGGATCTGCCTGTAGTGTAGGTTCGGCGTTCTCGATTCGCTCCAAAGGAGATACCTATGAATGACCGACGTTACATGTTGTTCGAGCCGACCGAGTTCGCCTACAGCGAGCAGAAGGTCGCCTTCCGGGGACAGCACTACCAGCGCACGGTTGCCGATCTGACCGTGCAGGCGCGCGGCTGGAACGTGGACCGCCCTTACGGCCTGTGGCTGGGCGTTTCGCCCCACTCGGCGGAGGAACGCTACGTTGAGGTCGAGCTTGACGGCGCCAGCGGTAGGGTGCGCCTGGGCCCGGAGGTGCGGCCCGAAACCGTGTGGACGCGCGTGGCAACGGTGACGTTGCGCCCAAACTTCCTGCAGATGCGCGTGTCCACGCCTGACGCGACGCTGCGGGGTTTTGACGGCGTCATTCTCAGTGATGACCTCGCATTGGAGGTGCCGCCGTCGGTGCGCACCGAGTCCGACCTGCACGCGCTGTTTAGCGACCCAAGTGGTTACAGCGAACTGACGCCAAATCGGGTGGTCTCGTGCTCGCGCCACGAGTTTCGCATGACGTACACCGTGGGCAAAGAAGGCATTGCCGTCGGCGGCGGCATAATGGCGTTCGTGGAAGGGTCGCTGTGGCGGGAAACCCATACCCCACAGACCGAAGATCCGACCGCACCGGGCTACGTGACGGTTGTCCATGAAGGCAGCGGTCGCGTTGACATAACTGAAATCGTCGAACCGGTAACCGGTCTGCACGACCGTGAGTATGGCATTCGCGTGACCGTGTCCGAGAGGCCGTTGCGGCCGGGCGATACGATTACGCTCGTCTTTGGCGACCGCAGCGGGGGCGGTCCCGGCGCGCAGGCCAACGTCGTCGCTTGGACGTATACGCACAACTACAAGCGCGCGTGGTGGCACCGCATGCCCGTGCTCACGGTCTGGGTGGACTCCCGTGCCACTGAGACGTTTTTGCCCCTTGAACGCGAACATGCCCACTCCTTTACGGTGGTTACCGATGAGCCTGCAAAGCTCGTTGTCACGGCCAAGGCCGATGCCCAAATCGGTGTCCCCCATGATCTGAACGTAGCGGTGGTGGACCGGTATCAGGCGCTCGCCCAGCCGGCGTACACCGGGCGCGTGCGCTTTGCGTGCGACCGGGATGACGTAGACCTTCCTGGTCCAATTCATCTGGCTGAAGGCGATGGCGGCCATTGCCGCGTGACGTGGGTGCCGCGAGGCGAGGGCACGTATGTCATCACGGCTGCGACCGATGACAGTCTGGTCGGTACGTCGAACCCGGTTGTAAGCGCATCTGAAATGCCGGCACACCAGGTGTACTTTGGCGACATACATTCGCATTCTCTCTACTCCGGTGACGCAGTCGGCGAAATCGAGGCCCAGTACGAGCACGGCCGCCACGTGGCGAATCTCGACTTCATGTGCGCCTCCGAGCACGCCGAGTACGAGACCGACAACCAGTGGACTGCCAATCAGATCCTGGTGCAGCGGTACCACACGCCGGGAGAGTTCGTGCCGATCAGTGGCTTTGAGTGGGCGTATATGGATGCGGATGGCGAGGGACACGGCCTGGGTCACCGGAACGTGTACAGCGAAAACGACTACCATCAGATTCTGCGCGGCAGTGATGTCGCCACGGCAAATCTTGAACGTATGTGGCACCACCTGGAAGGCCGCGATGACGTGCTGGCGTTTGGACACCATCCTTTGATGGCGCTTCGCTGGCACCAGCACAATCCCAAATACGAGCGGTTGCTGGAGATGTACTCCGGTTGGGGCAACTCGGAGATTCGCGGCAACCCGCGCCAGCCGTGGCGAACACAGGGCGGCCTCTCATTGCAGGAAGTGCTGGCAACCGGCTCGCGCGTGGGCGTGATCGCCGGTAGCGACAACCACGACGCCCGTCCCGGCTACGCGGGCATCGGCGAACAGTTCAGCAAGTCCGTGGCCGACGCCATATGGAAGCCATCGGGTCTGGCGGTGGTGTGGGCCACGGGTCTCACGCGCAAGGAGATCTTCGAGGCGTGGCGGGCGCGGCGCACCTATGCTACCTCCGGCCAGCGCATCTTGCTCTCGTTCAAGGTAAACGGCCATTGGATGGGAGAGGATATCGAGCTGGGAGCGTCTGACCCGCGTCGGCTCATTGCAAACGTGATAGGTACTGCAGGCCTCAGCAGCGTAACGGTGGTCAAGAATAATGAGGACGTCCACTCGTGGGACGATCCTGAGCATGGTGTTGACCTGGTGTGGGAAGATGACTCTGTGGCGGCCACAGGCGACTTCTACTATGTTCGCGTTACCCAAGAAGATGAGGAAATGGCATGGTCGAGCCCGGTGTGGTTAGATGTGACGTAATAGGTCAGAACGGGTTTTCTGCCTAATCACTGGGAAAATGTCACATAGATCGAGTAACGTGGCAGAGCTCCCTGTCCGCCGTTTCCAGTTCCCTCTCCTGGGGGAGAGGGCTAGGGTGAGGGGTCTTTCGTCTTGGCAGTTCATCCCCTCCGAAAGCCTAAGTCCCGTAGAGATACTATCGGCACAAACGGGCGCCGAAACAAGATTACGTTTCTCCGTGACAGCGGCCAATCTTGGCTACCCAAGATAACTAAGGAATTCAGATCAATGGGAAACCCCGTACTTCCGTCACTTCCCTCTTACACCTGCCGCCGGGCTACCTCGCCGATCACGATTGACGGCGCGCTCGACGAACCGGCGTGGGAACACGCCGAGCAGATGCAGCTTGTCGAAACCGTCACCGGCGACGCCCCGCGCTACCCTACAATAGTGCGCGCGCTCTGGGACGATACATATCTCTACGTGGGCTTCGAGGCTGAAGATCCCTACATTTGGGGCACGCTCAAGAATCGGGATGAGCCCTTGTGGGACGAAGAGGTGGTGGAGGTCTTTCTGGATGATGACTGCGACGAGTGGTCGTTCCTGGAATTCGAGGTCAGCCCGAACAATGTGATCGTCGACCTCGCCGTCTTCCGGCGCGGCGGCAAGAGCCACGAGCTGTTGTGCTGGGACTGCCCGGACCTGCAGACGGCGGTGCAGGTGGACGGCAAAGTAAACTCGTTCGACGGCACCGATACCTCCTGGACCACCGAGCTTGCCATTCCCTTCGACCAGTGTATGACCGCGCCGCACATTCCGCCCCGCCACGGCGACCGCTGGCGCGCCAACTTCTACCGCATCGACCGCGCCCACGACGCCGATGAATACACCGCCTGGTCCCCCACCGGCGAAATCCAATTCCATATGCCGAACCGGTTCGGGAATTTGGTGTTTAGCGAAGAGTAGCGGTCATGCAAGCGAACTCGTCTGAGGGTTATTGCCAGATGTCTAACGAAAGAGTTGGCGTGGAAACTAGGAGTCAGCGATGCTAGGGACACCGGAAGAGCTCGCGGTTCACGGCGGGGCGCCGGCAGTGAATGAAGGCGGCGTGCAGCCGTGGCCGCAGGTGGCGGCGGCGGACAAAGCTGCGGTGATGGGTGTGCTGGAGCGCGGCGTGCTCTGGGGTGCGGCGGCGCCGGAAGCCATGGCGTTGCAGGAGGAGTGGGCGGCGTACGTAGGCGCGCGGCACTGCCTGGTGACGAACAGCGGCACGGCGGCATTGCACATGGCCGTGGCCGCGGCGGGTGTGCAGCCGGGCGACGAGGTCATCACCACGCCCATGTCCTGGTCGTCTACGGCGACCAGCATCCTCCACCACAACGCGATTCCGGTCTTTGCCGACATCGATCCGGCGACCTACACGCTGGACCCGCAGCAGGTTGAGGCGAAGATCACGCCGCGCACGCGCGCCATTCTGCCGGTGCACCTCTACGGACTGCCGGCCGACATGGACGGCATCATGGCGGTGGCGGAGAAACACGGGCTGAAGGTGATCGAGGACTGCTGCCAGGCGCAGGCGGCGACGTACAACGGGCGCTCGGTCGGTACGCTCGGCCACGTCGGTGCGTTTAGCTTCAACGGCAACAAGAACCTGCCCGGCGGCGAGGGCGGCGCGCTGGTCACCGACGACGAGGAAGCCTGGGACATGGCGGCGCGGGTGCAGCAGTTTGGCGAACGACGGCGCACCGACGGTGAGCGCGAGTACAACGTCTACGGCATGGGTTGGATGTATCGCGGGACGGAGATGACGAACGCCTTCATCCGCTCGCAAATGACCCGAGTCGCTGAAACAACAGCGCACATCCAGGCAAACGCCAGCTATCTAGACGAGCATCTGGCAAACATCCCTGGACTCCGATTGCCGCACGTGCCAGCCGACCGCACCCACGTCTACTTTCGCTACGTGGCGGAGTTCGCGCCGGAAGAGGCGGGATTGGACGTTGATCCGGGACCCGCCAGCGAGAAGGTGCGAGAGGCGCTGCGGGCGGAAGGCGTCGGCCTCGGCCGCGCGGAGTTTCTGCTGCCCCGCATGACGCTCTTTCAGGAGCAGGAAGGCTACGGGCGGGGGTGTCCCTGGGAGTGCTGCTACGACGGCACGATAGAATATCGCCCGGAAGACTACCCGCACGCCGCCAATGCGGTGGATAGGGTCATCCCGCTAATGGGGCTGACCCCGCCTAATGACGAGTCTCTGATGGCGAGGTACGTGCAGGCGTTTCAGAAGGTGTTTGGTCAACTAGAGCGGGTGGTGGGAACATAGGTTGAACGTGAAACAGGACTTGGCGCAGGGGTCGGACACAGTTCGCGCTTGCTTCGACTCTTTGACAGGCTCTTCACGAACGATTTCTAGAATTCATCTCCGTCCTTCACCAGGAGTGTGCCTCAACAGGCCCAGCACGAACGGTCTGAGGGACGATTGAACAGGCGGTTTGGCTGCTCGGCAAATGGGAGAGACAGTCGGAGAAAACGTCCAGCAGTCGCTACTTGCTCGCTGCCAGGCTGACAGGCCTGCCGCTGGCGGCGGATTGCTGTGCCGCATCTACCACGCGCACGGCTTCGTAAGCGTGGCTCAGCTTGACCGCTGGCTCTTTGCCGGTGCGCACGCAGTCCACGAAGTGCTTGACCTCGTGGAAGATTGCGCCCACGTAGTCCTCGTCCAGCGTAGGACCGTACCAGGTGTCGTGGGTTTCGACCTCTTGTTGGGAAATGGTCATGCTCGTGGCGGGCGCGCAATCGATGCGGAGCATGCCTTGGGTACCCACGGCATCGAGGCGCGCGTCCAACGCACGGTATGTCTGTACTGGCAGAGTCCAGGCATGCTCGAAGCTGGCAACGGCGCCGGAGGCAAATTTCACGAGGGTAAACACCGCGTCATCGATGCCAAGGTCGGCCGCCAGCACTTGGTGGGACTCCGCCGTGACGCGCACGACCGGTTCATCTAGCATCGACAGCACGTATTCGATGTCGTGGATGCCCAGGAATTGCAGCACCGTCGTGTTGCCCTCGAATTTCTCGGCGCTGGTGATGGGGTTGTTACGGCGGGCGAAAACGTGAATGATGTCGCCGATTGCGCCGCGCCGGTAGTCCGCCAACGGCATGGCATAGCGCGGGTCGAAGTGGAGGGTGTGTCCCACCAGCAGTGTGATGCCGGCGCGCTTCACCGCAGCGACCATGTCGTCTGCGTCGGCAACGTCGATGGCGAGCGGTTTCTCGAGCAAGATGTATTTACCGGCCTTCGCGGCCGCAATCACTGCGTCGCGGTGGTCCCAGTCCGGCAGGCAAATGCTGACCGCCTGAACGTCATCGCGCGCGAGCACGTCATGCCAGTCTGAGTACACGTCGGCCCCCGCAGGATCAGCGGCAGCGTGCGCGGCCTGTGGATTCAGGTCCGCGACTGCCCGCAGTTGCACCTCGGGCAGTTGCCGGTAGACGTTCGCGTGCCGCTGGCCCATCTGTCCGGCGGCAATCACGCCAATGCCGATTTGGTTCATTCTTCCGTTCTCCCACAAGAGACCTTCGCGTACCCTGACCAACGCGCGGAAATAGGCTGAAACGGTGAAGATTTCCCCTCACCCCCCAGGGAGAGGGAGTCTCTCTGCCTGCTGGAGCGCAAATGTTTCCACTCTATGGTGAGAGGGCGTTGTTTACACGCCCCCGATTGCCCGGGCTTGTTACTCCCGGTAAACTACCGACTCCAAGCACCCGTAGCATGGACGAACAAGGCAGCGACCTGCGACAGTGAACGGGCTTGTTCTTTTACACTTGCTCCGCGATCAAGTCGGCAGGTCGCACCGGCTGACCGGTCTCAATAGACCGCTCGGCGGCCTCGATCATGGCAACTACCGCCAAGCCGTCGCGGGCCGGTATCGCCGGTTCGCCGCCGTCCAGCACGCAGTCCACCATATTCCGCATGGAATTGCCCCAGGAATGGTCAGTCTTGAAGTACGACCACATCTTGGGCCGAATTGTCAGTTGGCGTTCTTCGGTATCCAACGAAAAGCCGCGGTTGGAGCGATCGAGCGCAACCTTGCCCTTGGTGCCGTAGAGTGAGAGGTATTGTTCGACGATGGCGGGATAGCCTTCCGGCACGATCCAGGAAGTTTCAAAGGTAATTGTGCAGTTTTCGAATTCTACCATCGCCTGCACGAAGTCATACGCATCCACGCCTTTTTGGGGGAGCAGGCGCTTTTCGCCGCGCGCAAAGACACTAACGGCTTCCTGGCCGATAATCCAGCGCATGTAGTCCATGGTGTGGGGAAAGAGGAACCAGTGGGGACCGGATTGGCTGCCCCAGGAGAGCATTTGCGTAGGCACCCACACCGTATCGGAGAGACGCGAGAACCCGAAGACCGGCTCGCCGATTTCGCCGCTCTGCACGCAGTCGCGCAATTCTTGAATATCGGAGACCCAACGATTGCCGAGGCTCACGCTGAAGAGGCGGTCATTGCGCTCGGCGGCCTGCACCATGGCGACGGCGTCAGCGACGCTGGTAGCCAGCGGTTTTTCCACGAGGACGTGCTTGCCGGCCTCAAGCATTGTGATGACCGCGTCGCGGTGGGCGAAATCGGGCGTCGCCACACTTACCAGCGCGACATCTGAGGCCGCAAGCGCCGCCAAGTCAGGGGCGACCTGAGTGCCCAGGCGGTCCGCCACCGCTTGCGCGCGCTCGGGACTTGCGTCGTAGACATAGGTAAGGTCGGCGCGGTCGTACGCAGCATAGACGTCGGCGTGCTGCTCGCCAATCAAGCCCACGCCGACAACGGCGGTGCTCAGGCGCTCGCCTGCCATGAAGGCCTCCCTGGTTTGCGGCTACCTGATCTCGAAATCCTCAGTCCACGAGATCTCGCCTTCAGCGGCCACTGCCGTCACCACAATTGTATACGTGCCGGGCTCTAGCGATTCAGGCACCGTCCAATTCCACCGCACAAAGCCGTCCTCCCCCGCCATCTGAGGGGTAAACTCCTCAATTTCGAAAGTCTCCTCACCGCGCATGAGCACGGGGGTGACTTCGCTGCCTTCCTTTGTGGCGGCGTGGAGTATGGCGAGTTTGCCACGGTGCACGATTTCCGAGTATGTAAGTATGCGCAATGGAATGAACTGCGCTTCTTCAGGAGGGGCCTCGCCGACTCCTAACCTACACGCACTGAGAACACTGCTTCCTGCCAGTACCAAGAATAGCCGTCTTCGCATTATTGTCCTCCACCTACCGGAGCATTAACTTCGAACTCTCCATCACCAGGATCGATACTCCTACCCGTCGCGCACCAAACACCATCGGCGTTAGCCGATGCGAATCGGTCGTCCCTCTGCAATGGACTGGTATGCTGCCAGGACGGCTGCCACCCCGGCGCGACCGTCTTCCCCTGTGACTAACGGAGAGCGTCCAGCGAGTATGGTCTCGCAAAAATCCTTAAGCAAATAGTAATTCATTGACTCTGATGTATCAATCGACGAGATGGCGCCGCTCTTTGCCTCGGTGCGGACGAGCGCTTGGCCCGTTATTTCAAATTCGATCATTCCGCGGGTACCAAGCAGGCGGAGGTACACGTTACCCCACTTGGACCAATTCTCAGGCCGGTTCCACGAAGGGTCGGTGGAAGCCATTATTCCGCCTTCGAATGTTTCGACCAGGATTGCCACGTCGTCCACAGCGATGTGCGGCCGCTTGAGCGTGTCGCCTTCCGCGTAGACTTCCACCACCTCTTTACCCGTAAACCAGCGCATCAGATCGGTGACGTGGACGATGTGATCGCGAATCGTGCCGCCGCCGGAGCGTTGGGGATCGATGAACCAGCCTTCCGTAAACGGCCGGAGATGGTTGGTGCCGTGCATCGCGAGTATATCGCCAATCTCCCCGGCGTCCACGCGCTGCTTGGCCTGCCAGGCCACGGGTGCAAAACGACAGGGGTAGGCCGTGCACAAGACTACGCCGGCATTGCGGCAGGCAGCAATCATTGCGTCTGCTTCCTCCAAGGTAATGCAGAGCGGCTTTTCGCACAGCACGTGTTTGCCGGCCTGCGCGGCGTCGATCGTCATTTGCGCGTGGTCGGCGTTGGCGGAACAAATCGAGACCGCCTCGACCTCGTCAAGCGCCAACAGCTCGTGATAGTCGGAAAACACCTTGACATCCGGGGCTTCAGGATGGGCGGCGAGCATGGCCTGCATGGACTGGAGTTGCTCCGGTATGGGATCCGCGGCAGCAACGAGTTGCGCGGACGGCAGTTCGAGGATGGCAGAGACATAGCCGTTCTGATGGCCGTGGTCAAACGAAATAGCGCCGATATTCATAGCACGAGTTGCACTCATATAGACACCACTTCATTGTCCTCGATGCTCTTAATGGCCGCCCAAAAGGACCGGATCACAGGTAAGGGATCGGGGAGGCTTGCGGCAAATTCAGCGCTTGTCTCCCACGCCTGTAAGTACGCCGCCGCCATCTTTTCGTACGGCGTGCGGTGATACGCCTCGGTTAGGCTAATGCCGTTCTCGGACGCCAACCAGAAGCTGCGCGCATTGGAGTCGTACTCCACCATGCCGTCGCGTCCCGTAATCTCGATTACTTCCTTACTATATTGGCTGGGATAGGCAGTGCTCATCTCGCCATAGAAGATCGCATCATTCGCATAGCGGCCATTGCAGAATACGGTGTCCGTGGTGCTTGACTTGAGGGCGGCGGCACGTGCGTAAACCCTGCGCAGCGGGCCGCCCAGCATTACGAGCGACTCCACCAGGTGGAAGAAACTCTGCTGCCAAACCTGCGTGGGAGGGAAGATGCGAATTGCGCGGACGGTGATGATGTCGCCAATGCCGGAGCGTGCGGAGCGCGCAGCGGCCTCATACTTGTGGGTGTAATGGATGGGCAGCGCTACGCGCGCGGAGCCGCCGGCGGCAGCCAGGATAGCCTCCGCGTTCGCCAGCGAATCGCCAAGAGGCGGGTGTATAATTGCCCTTCCGCCTCTCTCAAGCGCATGGCGGGCGGAAAACGAGCGAGAGGCAATGTCACCGGCGATGTCTGCAACCACCGCATCGTCGTCCGGCCAATCATGCGCCACCGGCACGCCGAGAAACGTGTTCCGGCTCTCGTCGCTGCTATCGGGCTTGAGAATTGCAATGGCGTCCGTGGGGAGCAAGCGCTTATACGCCGCCGCACGTTCCGCGAGGTTGTCCGCACCGACGAGCAGTACCGATTGATTGCCCATGAAGATTAGTTTCTCTCGTTTGCGCTCCGGTTTTCATCTGGAGACCGGGGCCTGGCGCTGCGTAGTCACTCCGGCAGCCAACCGCGCTGGGCGGCATAGAGCATACTTACGGTCAACGCCGCCTCCGGATGCTTGCCGTCGAGAACCTCCTGCAGCAAGAGCGCGGCAGGGGCAAGCTCAACTTGCATAATCTCAAACTCGTCACGCTTTGGTGCATGATAGTGAAGATCGGTCGCAAAGTAAAGACGCATCAACAGCGGCAGCAATGGCGTGCTGGGGTGGTAGAGGCCCAAGGGCTGGATGTTGCCCGCCCGATAGCCGGTCTCTTCTTCCAATTCCCGCAGTGCGCCCGCCGCGGGGTCTTCACCGGGATCGAGCGCCCCCGCGGGCACTTCGAGCGTAGTGCGGCGCAAGGGGTGCCGGTATTGTCGCACAAGCACAGCCTCGCCAACGTCATTGAGCGCTAGGATGGCTACCGCGTCGCGCCGAATGTCCAGATACGTGTAGAGCATGCGCCGGCCGTCCAACTCTGCTTCCAGGACATCCTCACGCACCGGGAAGCGCCCGCTATAGGCGACTTTCGATTCGACGAGTTTCCACCCTAGCGGCGTACGGGAATCACTATGCCGATCTTCACTCATCAGTCTTGCTCTCTTGTAAGTACGTCAAACTTTGAGGAACTCATCGCAATGCCGGTAGACAGTTGGCGCAAGCGGAGGCGCACGAGCCGCAATTCCTCGTACGCGTAGTCTTCACCAAGTCTCTCCCTGACAGGCTTCAATCGAGAATCGTCGTTCTCAGCGCGGAAGGCCTCCACAATGGCAGCATAGCGGTCTGCGGTGGGGAGCAAGTGAATAATGTCCAGAGATTCCTCAACCCTTGCGATCCGCTCCACGTGTGCGACAACTGTGCCAGGTGAAATGCTCCGCGCTGCGGCCACTTCCGCCAGGGTGAGGCCCTGTCGCACCAACTCCAGTGTGCGCTCTTCGGTTGCGCTAAGCGATTGACGGTGATCGGAGGAGGCCCCGGTCAGTCTCAGCCGCGATGAAATGGCAGACGGTTGGCGCCCCAGAGCTGCTGCGATCTCATTGAGCGAGCGACCCGTTGCGAACAGTCGCGCAAGCTCTTCCTCTTCTTCCGATGTCCACACTTCATAGGCGCGCGAATGGGACTGTTTCGCTCGCTCGATGGCTGGCTCATCTGAGGCTTCGGCATCCTGCTCCGGGCGCTGCGATGTGCCATTGCTACCATCCTTGCTTGCGTGCGCGCGGATCGCTTCCAAGAATTGCCTGCCAAACTGCTGGGCCTTGATTGGGCCAACCCCCTTGATTAGGAGCAGGGCTTCATGATGTTCAGGCGAAAGTAAAGCCATCTGGCGCAGCGTCTCGTCTGAAAAGACAACGTATGCAGGGACGCTCAATTCAGCCGATAGCTCCCTGCGCAGAGAGCGAAGCTTCTCAAAGAGCAAGGTATCGGGTTCGCCCTCTGACTCTCGAATGGGCGCCATCCCCACAAGCGTCAAGGCATCACGATTCTTTAGAAATTCCTTCCCCATTGCGGTTACGGAAATGGTTGGAAAGCCGCTAGAGGTGTTGCGCGCCAGCAGGCCCTTTTCAATGAGCTGGTCGATGACATCCTGTAGCTCATCCTTTGCGTAGCCGCGCGCGATGCCGTGGACCGGCAGTTCGTCGTGGTGGAATTGCCGGACTCGCTGCGAACGGCTGCCCCGCAGTACGTCAACCACGTGATTTACACCAAAGCGTTCACCCGTCCGAATTACGGCAGACAGCACCTTTTGCGCGATTTGCGTGCCGTCGTAGGCACGCTCGTCGTCCGGTTGCTCAATCTTCGCAAGACAAACGTCGCAAGCCCCGCAGTTTTTCTGAGTCCATGCTTCGCCAAAGTAGTTGAGGAGGTACGCCCTGCGGCACGTGTTGGCTTCGCCGTAGGCGACCATCTTGGCGAGTTTTTCTTTGGCATGGCCGCGTTCCGCATCATCCTCGATCTGGTTGATGAAGTACTCCTGATTGATCTTGTCGCCATAGGAGTAGAAGAGCACACACGCGCTGGGGAGTCCGTCGCGACCTGCACGGCCGGTCTCCTGGTAGTAGCCTTCAATAGTCTTAGGCAGATCGTAGTGCACGACCAACCTGACGTTCGGCTTGTCCACGCCCATGCCAAATGCAATCGTCGCAACGATGATTGGCACCTCATTTCTCAAGAATCGCTCCTGGGTCTCACGGCGTACCTCGTCATCAAGTCCGGCGTGGTACGGCAGCGCTTGGAAGCCGTGATCGCGCAGATCGCTGGCGAGCGCCTCGGTATTCTGCCGCGAAAAACGATAGATAATGGCGGAGCCGTCCCGAATCCCGCTCAGCAACTCAACAAGCCTTTCCAAGCTGCGGCGCTTGGGTCTGACGCGGTAGGTCAGATTCGGTCGATTGAAACTCGCGACGAATTGAGCGGCGTTCGGCATGCGCAGTTGATTGAGGATGTCCTCGCGCACGCGCTCCGTCGCGCTGGCCGTGAGTGCGATCACCGGCACCGTGGGAAAATTGTCGCGCAGCACTTGCAGGTTACGGTAGTCCGGCCGAAAATCGTGGCCCCACTCTGAGATACAGTGTGCTTCATCGATGGCGATCAAGCTGAGTTTCAAGGCATGGAGAAAGTCGCGAAACTTTGGGGTCGACACGCGCTCAGGGGCGACATACAGTATATCGAGTTGGCCCATGTACGCTGCCTTCTGCGCGCGCCGATTGTGCGCTGGACCCATGGCGCTATTGACACAGTCTGCAGCAATGCCGCGGGCCTGCAAAGCGTCGACTTGGTCCTTCATCAGCGCGATCAGCGGCGAGATGACAAGGGTCAGGCCGTCGAGACAGAGGGCCGGTAATTGATAGCACAGGGATTTGCCGCTGCCCGTGGGCATCAAGACGAAGCAATCCTTGCCGTCCAGGACCTGCTCGATGACTTGCTCCTGCAACGGCAGGAAGCGACTGTGGCCAAACTTCGACTGAAGCAGGTCTTTGGGATCGGCTGCCGGTACAGGCCTTCCGCGTGCTGTTGCCATCAGTGCGCCACCTTCACTTCAGCCGTCGGCACGAGCATTCGCGGAATCGCGCAGCAAGAATTCATGGCAGTGCAACTCGCGGAGCGTGCGGACGGTCGAGGTGTCTTGCTCGCTGCGTTCGGCGTGACGGTTGATTAGAACCGCGCTCATGCCGATGGCTTTGGCCGGTTCGATGTCAAACCGGACGCTGTCGCCGACGTAGAGCACCTGCTCGGGTGAGAAGCCGGCATGATTGAGGGCCAGTTCGAAGATTGCAGCATCCGGTTTCTCAATGCCGACGCAGCCGGAAAGCACCTGCGTAGGGAAGTATCGATGTATGCCAAGGTGGTTGACTAGCTCCGCGCCCCACGCTTCCCAGTTGGAGATCAACCCCAACACATAGCCTGCGCCTGCCAAGCGCTCCAGCACCGGAATTACATCCGGATAGAGGGCGTATCCCTGCGGTTTGCTCAATCTCGCATAGACATTCAGAACAATGTTTCTTCGCTCTGCCGGCGAAAGACCAACTGCCGCCAGCACGGTATCGTAGTAGTTGGTCCAGAACGCGTACGAACGCTCATGCGTCAGCGTCCAACCGCGGTTGCCCGGATCATCGAATTGCGGTGTGATCCTTGCAAGAGCGCCTGCGACGTCGCGCTGGGGCACCGGATGCCCTAGATCGGCGAGGGTTTGCGTGATCTGTTCGGCAACCGCAGGATACGCGGTGACCAGTGTGCTGCCCAGGTCGAAGAAGATGCCTCTGCGCGCGTTTTTCGACATTGTTCCTCGGTTTCGTGGGTGCAAATCCAAAATCGCTGTTGCTTGGGATTGGCTGTATTGTCTGCGTCCGCGGCGGGAGGTGTCAACCGCGCAGCCCGGCAATTGGCCTCTGCTTCACTATGTTGTGTTGGCAGCCTTTGGCCGGGAATGCAGTCCAGCCAAGTTCCTCTTGCTGCTTGCGGATGGAGAGCGTGCGCCTTGGATGGCAGGACTCTACGCGCGGCAAAAGCGCTGGTCAGGGCATGCGCGGCTAGGTAGAATCTGGTTGACCTGAGATTTCAAGAATATTGGAAGGAAATATGCTGTGGAAGCTGAGCGGGAGCGGCTGCGCGCGTTGTTGCAGACTGAAGCAGTCGAGGTAGGGGACTTCATCCTCAGCTCCGGTAAGCGGGCCAACTACTATATCGATTGCCGCCTGGTGACGCTTGCGGCCGAAGGGGCGTTTCTGACAGGGCGGGTAATGCTGCGGGCGCTAGGAAGTCAACTGCCGGACGCTGTGGCTGGCATGTCGGTTGCCGCCGACCCGGTGGTGACTGCCATCGCAATTGCCAGTTTCGCCGCAGACACGCCCATAGCGGCGCTGATCGTGCGCAGTCGCGCGAAGGAACACGGCACCGGCAAACAGGTGGAGGGCCCTCTGCAACCGGGCATGCGGGTGGCAATTGTGGAAGATACGGTCACGACAGGCGGCTCGGTGCTGCGCGCCGCCGCAGCGGTCACGGAGGCAGGGGGCGTAGTCACCGGCATTTGGACGTTGGTGGACCGCCTGCAGGGCGGAGCCGCCGCCATCTCAGCCGCCGGCTATGCGTATCAACACATTTTCACGATCGAAGACCTGGGTGTGAATGCGGGAGCGCACGAGGGTTAGCGCCAGCATGGAATTTCATCTGGAGTTCTTGGCTTTGAGCCCAGGGCGTTGGTCTTAACCGCTGCCATGAGAGATGAGTATGGCGGAGATGGGGTTGAGTCAGAGCGTACGTTCGCCCTGATGGTCTTGGCAATTGCAAATTCTGATATCACGGGTGCGTCTTGCCGGACCCGTTCATACTGCGACAAGCTCGGCACGAACGGGTCCGGCAAGACCTGCCCGAACGGAGCGGGCTGGCTCAGCCCGAAAGGGGCAGGCCAACTGAACACGAACGAGACTAGCCAATTCAGTATTATCGGGGCAGGCAGTTATTGCAGGAACTGCACAAGAGCGCTCAGTGCCACGAAAGAACGAAACCTGGGCTTCGATGAGGCATGCAAGCTGGAAGCAGACGTTCGACAAGGACGTTGCGATGTCCCGGCATGGGGTGGGCGTGGTGAATTGAGGGTTGAAAACTTGTGAATCTTGAGGAAACTATCGCTGCCGTGGCCACGGCGCCGGGAGAGGGCGCGATTGGCATTGTGCGTCTAAGCGGCACGCGAGCGCTGGCAATCGGCGAGAGTTGCTTCCGGCGGCAGAAGCCGGGCAAGTGGCATAGCCGCCGCGCCTACCTCGGATTTGTGGTTGATCCGCTGACGAACACCCAAGTTGACCGGGCGGTCTGCACGCAGATGCGTGCGCCGCATTCCTACACGGGCGAGAACGTGGTTGAGTTTTCCTGCCATGGTAGTCCCGCGGTGCTCCGGCGCACCCTTGAATTACTGCTCAACCAGGGCGCGCGCTTGGCCCTGCCGGGGGAATTCACGCTGAGGGCCTTTCTCAACGGCAAGCTCGATCTGGCACAGGCCGAGGCGGTCATGGACGTGGTGCGCGCGCGCACGGGTAAAGGGCTGTCACTTGCGCTCGACCAACTAGAGGGACGCCTCTCGCGTCAGGTGCAAGACCTAAGGGAGGAGGTGCTACGGCTTCTGGCGCGCCTGGAAGCCAACATTGACTTCAGCGAAGACGACGTGCCGTCTGTGCCCGCGCACGAGGTGGAAGCTGCCATTGCGGTTACCTTCGCGGCCTTGGAGCGACTGCTTGAAACGGTGCAGAGCGGCGCTATGGTGCGTGAGGGTGTCCGGGCCGTGCTGGTGGGGCGTCCGAATGTGGGTAAATCGAGCCTGCTCAACGCGTTCTTGTCCGCAGACCGGGCCATTGTGACGGATATTCCCGGGACGACGCGTGACGTGCTGGAAGAAACCGTAGACGTGGACGGTATTCCGCTAGTCTTGGCGGATACTGCCGGCATTGCGGCGACGGTTGATCCTGTCGAGCAAATCGGTGTGGAACGCAGCCGCGCGTCGCTGGCGGCTGCCCGCTTGGTGATTCTGGTCTTGGATAGCAGTATGCCGCTCCAACCTGAAGACCGCAGCGTGGCCGCGGAAGTTGAGCAATTGCGAGGAGGGAACGGCGACCAACGGGCAATCATCGCACTGAACAAGGCCGATAGGCCGCGAGTGCTTTCACCAGAAGATGTGGCAGGGCTGCTGGAAGGGGTCCAGGTGGCGCGAACTTCCGCGCTTGCCGAGGATGGTCTGCGCGAGTTACGCGGCCTCATCGGCAAGACTCTCATTCGGCGCAGTCCACCGGCCGATAGCGCAATTGTCACCTCGCTGCGGCATCAGGCGGTGCTTGAGGAAGCGCATGGGGCGCTCCGTGAAGCGCGGCAGGCGGCAACGGAAGACCTGCCGGCGGACTTTGTCTGCATCGGCCTGCGCGCCGCGCTCAATGCCTTGGGAGAGTTGACAGGCGAGAGCGCTACCGAAGACCTCCTCGATCGCATCTTCGGCGAGTTTTGTATCGGCAAGTAGCGCGAAGAACGGCCTAAGATTCCTTTACAGGGCTTTCCGGCGCGGATCTCTTTCGAATCCACCAATGGTGCAGGGCATTCCAAGCCAGTAGGGCACATGCGCCGCCGATTACGTCGATAGCGACGTCCTGCCAGGTAGCGCTCCGCCCCGGGACGAAGGACTGGTGGAATTCGTCACTCAAGGCGTAGAGGACAACGATGACAAACGCCAAGGGTTGAATAATCGGATGAGGAAAACGAGAGTAGATTGCCCGGTACCACAGCAACGCCAAGACGGCGTATTCGACAAAGTGGGCGCCATTCTTCACCAATAAATCGAGGAAACTGTCCGAGAGCGACGGCAACGTGGGTTGCGCCGAACCGTAGAAGATGAGCCCCATCCAGAGAATTGGAGGCGCCCAGTAGAATAGAAGGTTGCGCATGCGGAAAGAGACTCTGTCTTGAAGAGATCCTACGTAAGAGAGGTGAATTCTCTGCACACTGCCGTTCGCGCCCAACCCATCCGTTGCCAACTGAGATGCAGGGCGACCACTTCGTCTGCCTGTGCTTAGGAGAGAGAAGATTCTTCAGGCAGCAGGGCGATCTGGTCCGGCTGCGCGCGGCTGCGTTTCCACTCCTGGTATTCCGCGATTTCCTCAGCAATGCTATCGATGTCTTCAAAGTGACGATACACGGATGCGAATCGCACATAAGCAACTTCATCAATGACTCGCAGCCGCTGCATCACCCTATCGCCAATGACCGTGGACTCCACCTCGGGTTCACCGAGTTCCAGCAAGTCGCGCTCGATGCGTTCCACGATGTGACCGACTTCCTCCGAGCTGACCGGGCGTTTCCAACACGCTGTGCTGATCTTGTCGCGCAGCTTGCCTCGGTTGAATTCCTCGCGCCGGCCGTCCCGCTTAAGCACTGTCAACGGTACCGGATCGACACGTTCCGTAGTGGTGAACTCTCTACCGCAGCGCAGGCATTCGCGAAAGCGCCGCGATCCGGCCTTGAGGAGCTGATAGGAAGCAACGCGCGATTCAATCGATTCACAGTGAGGGCACGCGAGTACTTCCAGGCGCTCGTAGGTGGTGTACCGGTGTCCGCAACTCCCGCATTCGCGGCGGCGGCGAATGCTCATCTCTTCCGGTCGGCTGTCAACCACGCGGGTATCGTGCTTGCTGCATTGCGGGCAACGCATGCCACTACCTCCGTCGGCTCAGACAATTCATGTCCCGGCGACTTGGTCTCCCGATGCCCAACCTGCGGGCACACTGGGTGCGACGCTGACATTACCATAACACAATATGTAGTTTCCATAAAGTGTAGCCAACGCGAGAAGTTGCTATGACAGCGGCTTTAGGATGTAGTCCGGGTCCATTCTCAGGACTTCGCACGAGACCCCCACGTTTTCTTGCGCGTCAATGACAATCGTCCTGCTCTCCCCGATCTTCGTTTGCCGCATTATTCTGCGGGCATTGAACACCGGTTCCATATTGCCGAGGTAGCGGATGACGCCACGGTCGAAACAGTCGTACCGGCGGGCAGTGAAAGTGGTCTCGCGGCCTCTCATGTCCTCCACGATGGCGTTTTCGATTCTTGCATACCCCAGATAGCTGGGAGAGACGATCTCCTCGGCGCAATGGAAGAGCGAATTCGAACCTAGCGCTGCCCCAAAGAAAACGACCTTGCCGCCGAGCTCATAGATTCGGTAGTACGGAGAACCCGGTCCGCAGGGTGTGTCCAGATGATCGGCAGTGAGGTAGGTCGCCTTGGGTCCGATGGCCGCGGCTGATGAGACGGGGTGGAGGCTGCGGCGCGCCTGCGGGCGGTGGCGAAACACCTCGGTTATGCGCCCGGTTGTGGACCGGGTTTGAGTGGCGGAGAATCGGTACGGTTCCTCCTTGAGGATTGAAAACGTGAGCGTGGGAACGAGCACGGTCCCCTGGTCTCCCACTGCTTCTCGCAGCGCGTCGATGACCGCGTCGGCGCCGCCGTGGACGTACCCAAAGCTCCGCAGCGAACTATGGACGAGAAGCGCGTCGCTTGGCGCTACTCCGATATCCTGGAGCCCCAAGCGAATGTCAGCCTTAGAAACAGCCATACGCGTGTCCCATCGTTCTTTGGAAGGGGCGCGGAGTCGACATCATGCGTTCTGGCAACAGTATATGCCTCGCTGCTCAACCGTGCAGGACGGGAATTAGCGGAGGCAGCGGCTTCCTCGCGCAAACGGTCGGTATTCAAGTAATCTGCGAGAGACATGCCCTGCGGTGAAGCTTGATGCAAGCCCAAGAGACCGCTCAACGCCTTCCCTTTGCGCCTGCTAGTGCCTATTTTTGGCGCCCTTGGAGACGTAATGTAATGTTTCTTACCGTAAACGTGAGACTCTTATGTAATTCTTAAGCTTGTTTAGAGCGTAACGACAATAGGGTTATTACCCCGTGCTATAATGGTTTGCAGTTGGGTTCAGGTTCGTTCACTACATGCGGAAGCGTTGTGGTTTTGCTAAGCGAGCAGAGGGGTTTGAGTATCACTAGCTCATTCTCCACAAATATGGAAGGCACGGTGAAGCTATGATAGGTGGGGTCCTGGGGTTCATCGGTCGGCACTGGCGCGGAATTCTGCTCTGGGTGCTGGTTGCAATTGGTTTCTGGTGGTCTGTTTCCACCTTCGGTGCAGGCAATGTCCTGCAAATTCTGTTCCTGATCTTTGCCACGCTCTTTCAACTTGCATTCGCAATCCTCTTCGTACTCATTCAGTTTGTCGCCCTATTCTGGTTTCTTGGGCGTGGACGCGTGTACTGGATCATGCCCGGCGGTGAGACCGGGATTTCGTTTAAAGACTACCGCGGCAACGAGCAAGTGCTAGAAGTTTCAGCGCGGATCGTGACCCTGCTCCGCGGCGTACGCGATTTCAAGCGTATGGGCGGTGAGGTCTCGCGCGGCTTGCTCCTGATTGGCCCGCCCGGAACCGGTAAGACATATTTGGCGCAAGCCATTGCCACCGAGGCCGGTGTGCCTTTCGCTTATGCTTCAGCGCCCGGCTTTCAGAATATGTTTATGGGCGTCGGCAACTTGCGCATCACGATGCTTTACGGCAAGGCGCGGCGGCTCGCGCGGAAATATGGCTCTGCTATCATCTTCATCGATGAAATTGACGCCGTTGGCACTGCTCGTACCTCGCAAATGGGCGGGGGCGCGGGCATGATGGGCGGCATGTTCGGCGGCGGTGGGATGGGTATGCTCAATACCCTGCTCCTCGAGATGGATCCCCCGAACGTGGATACGAGTTGGAGAGCACGGGCCTTGCGCCGCCTCGGTCTGCGCAGAGGGAGAATGGTGCAACCCGTGGTGCTGACGATTGGCGCCACCAACATCGCTGAAGTCTTGGACCAGGCGCTGCTGCGCCCAGGACGTTTCGACCGCAAGATCACGATTGACGCGCCTGACTTTGACGGACGCAAAGACGTCATCCAATACTACATGGACAAGGTGCGCCACGACCCCGATATCAATATCGATAAGATCGCTGCCGACACGGTCGGTTACACGCCGGTCAGTATCAAGTACCTCATAAACGAAGCAGCGGTGGTCGCGCACTTTGAGGGTCGCGACTATATCTCGTATACCGACTTTAGCGAGGCGAGAGAGACCAATGAATGGGGCTTGCGCCAGCCAATCCGCAGCATGAGCGAAAAGGAACGGCGGCGGCTTGCGTACCATGAGACCGGCCATGCCATAGCGATGGCATTGCTGCAGCCAGAGAATCAACTGTACAAGGTGACGATCGTCCGGTACGGGCGTGCCCTGGGTCTGGCTGCCAGTACGCCACTGGAAGAACGCTATACGCAGACCCGTGAGGAAGTCCTATCGGAAATCAAAGTTGCCCTTGCGAGCCGCGCCGCCGAGGAACTTTTCCTGGGCACCGGCCTCACCGGCGTTACCTCGGACTTGCAGCAAGCAACGCGCTTGGCAATGGGGTACTTCGGTTTCTATGGTATGGGCAATAGCTTCTACTCGTACCTTGCGATGCCGAGCGGCTTGGGCGGTATCGACCCGGATACTAAACGGCGCATTGAGGCATTGCTGGACGAGCAATACCGTGAGGTTAAGCAACTCCTGGCAGAGCATGCTGATGAAGTGCACATCATTTCTGAACGGCTGCTCGAGGAACTGGAACTTCATGGAGAGGACGTAAGAGATATCCTTGAGGCCAGAGGGGTGAAACGTGACCGCGCGGGTGTGGGAGTCGCCGCGCTGACCGGCTATTCGGGCGGCCTGGCGCTTGGCCAACAGACCAATGGCCCGTCCGATGGCGCCGTGCAGAACGGCAATCCGGCAGACCCACCCGAGAGTAAGGCGGATTCGAGCGAGGACACGGACAAGGAACCTGAATCCTAATGGCCGCGCCGTGAGAGGCTGATGACGTTTGGCTTATGGCGACTCGTCGAAGACGGCGCACTATCAACGTGCTGGGGCGAGCATGGGGGTAGTGCGTTTTTTTCTCCGAACGTATTGCACACATAGTTGAACATCCTGGCGACGCTTCACGTAGCAAACTGCGAGGAAATTGATGCAGCGTAATACCATAATTGGTGCAGTATTCGTCACTATCGTCGTGTTCATCGCGCTTGTGCTTGTGGTGCCGAATATCATCGCCGATTGGCTCTGGTACCAAAGCCTTGAACGGACCGATGTCTTTTCCAGAATTATCACACTGCAGATAGGTCTCTTTGCCGCGGGTCTCGTCGGCTTTGGCGTGCTGTACTTTGGCAACATGGTGTTAGTGCGCAAGAATGTCGCGCGGCAGGCGTACAATACCGGCGAGGACTTCCTTTCGAATTCGGCGCGGCGGACAGAGCAGGCGTCACGAATCATCTCCGGAGTTGTAGGCGTAATTGCTGCGGTAATCTTTGGCTTGCTCGCCTCCGGGCAGTGGAATACGGTACTGCGCGCCCAGAACCTCGTACCGTTTGACAAAACGGACCCTCTCTTTGGCAAAGACCTTTCATTCTTTGTCTTTACGCTGCCTCTATTCGAATTCATTCAAGCGTGGCTCTTCCGCGCGTCGATTGTCGTGTTGCTGGTGGCAGTCTTTGCATACGGTTTTCGGCTAGTGCTGCCGTACATGATCTCGCCGGAAGATGACGAAGGCGAACGGCGCGAGATTCCCCGCAACATAATCGCCGGCGCTCCCATTCGCATACACATTTCGGTATTGGGCTTGCTGGTGATGCTCAATGTAGCGTGGGCACATTGGCTGAGCCTGCACACGCTTGAGTTCTCTACACGGGGTGCGGCCTACGGCGCGAGCTATATTGACGTCAACATCATGCAACCCGTGCAACAGGTGCTCATCGTGCTGGCCGTGGTGGCGGCAATTGGGCTTGTGCTCGGCGCCGTCTTCAATAAGAGCTGGCTGCCCGTCGGTGGACTGGGGCTGTGGTTGCTAGTGCTGGTTGTGGGCGCGTGGGCGTATCCCGGCTTGGCGCATCGTCTGGAGGTGCAGCCGAATGAGTTGGAGCGCGAGCGCACCTACATCGAGAACAACATCGCGTTCACACGCGAGGCCTATGGTCTCAACCGCATTGTGGAAAGGGAGCACCCCGGCGAACCTGCGGTTACGCAAGAAGAATTAGTTGACAATCCCCTGACGGTACGCAACTTCCGCCTATGGGATCCAGAACCACTGCTGATCACGTACAACCAGGTGCAGAGCATCCGCCTCTACTACGATATTCTCGATGCGGACGTGGACCGCTATTACGTAGACGGGGAGTATCGTCAAGTGATGGTCGGCGCGCGCGAGCTCTCACCGGAGAAGTTGCCGGGCTCGGCGCAGACGTGGGTCAACCGCCGGCTGCAGTTCACCCACGGCTACGGCGTGGTTATGAGTCCCGTAAACGAGGTCTCACCGGAGGGATTGCCGTCATTCTTCCTCAAGGACGTGCCTCCCACGGGGATCATGGACATTGAACGACCGGAAATCTACTACGGTGAGAAGACGTTCGACTATGTGATCGTCAACGCTCGAATTGCGGAGATTGATTATCCGAGCGGTGAGGACAACGCACGATCGTTCTACCAGTCGCGTACGGGAGTGGGCATTGGCACCTATCTTCGCAAGTTACTGTATGCTTGGTATCTCAAAGACGTAAACATCCTGCTTTCCGATGAACTCGAACCCCAGAGCCAAATTCTCTATCGCCGCCACGTGCGCGAGCGTGTAGCGACGGTGGCGCCGTTCCTTGTCATCGACCAGGACCCCTATATCGTAGTCGCTGACGGCCAATTGTTCTGGATCGTGGATGCGTATACGTTTACGAATCGTTACCCCTATTCGCAACCTCTGGCCGGCGCGTTCAACTATATCCGAAACAGCGTGAAGGCCACGGTCAACGCATATGATGGCACCGTGCGCCTGTACGCGGTGGAGGAAGATGAACCGATTTTGCAGGCGTACTCGCAGGCTTTCCCAGATCTCTTCCACCCGTTGAGCGAGATGCCTCCGGCAATTCTCCAGCACATTCGCTATCCGGCGTTTCTCTTCCAGGTGCAGGTGGAACTGTACTCTCTCTACCACATGCAAAAAGCGGACATCTTCTACAATCGCGAAGATGCGTTTTCTCGGCCGCGCGAACTGTATGGCGCGGGACAAGTGCCGGTGCGGCCTTACTACGTCATCATGCGTCTCCCCGATTTCCCGCGTGAAGAGTTCATTCTCATCATGCCGTATACGCCGATACAAAAGGACAACATGGTAGCCTGGCTGGCGGCACGGTCGGATCCGGAGGGCTATGGTTCGCTCTTTGCCTTCAAGTATCCCAAGGACAAGCTCATATTCGGGCCGATGCAGATTGAAGCGCGCGCCGACCAAGATACCACGATTTCGCAGCAATTTACCCTCTGGGGCCAGGGCGGTTCACGGGTAATTCGCGGGAATCTCCTTGTCGTGCCCATCGGCCAGTCAAACTTGTACGTGGAGCCGATCTATCTTCAGTCCGAGCAGGGCCAGTTGCCCGAGCTCAAGCGTGTGATCATTGCCAATGGGTCGAACGTGGTCATGGCGGAGAGCGTGTTGCTGGGCCTGCAAGAGTTGTTTGGCGAGGGGGTAGAGGGTATCTTCACTGGGACCGCCGCGACCACTAGCGGTAGTGGGAATCAAGGCGGTTCAAGCACTACAACCACAGTGACTCCCACGCCTGCGCCGGTAGTGCTGCCGACGCCAACCGCCTCTGCGCAACCGACGGCGCAACCACAGACCACACCCCAGGCGGGAGCCACGCCAGCGGCACGTGAACTCACGCCACCGGCGTCGCCGACCCCGGGTACCGATACGACTATTCAGGAGCTGCTCGATGCGCTCCGGCGTCAGAACGAGTTGATACAGCAGCTTCTCGAAGAAATGGATAGTCAGAGCGAAGAGTAGTAGATCGATCGGAACGCTGGGAGTCGCATGCGAGAACGTCACTGGACTTGAGCGCATGGGCCTCCCGGCGTTACCATTTGATAGGTTGGTATACTTCGCCGGTCGCTTGACCTATTTGAAGAGGATCGACTCGGCCTGTTACGCAGGAAGTGTAGGACCCTTCGACAAGGCCAGAGCGTACGGTGGCTGCGGGCCGCAAGCGCGGACGCAGTGGAGTGATCTGTGTCCGATCGCATGAGGCCGGTCGCGATTGGGGTTTTTCGAGTTGATGGGTGCCTTTGGGCATCAATTCAGCGTTGGGATGAGGTTAGGTCTGCGGTGACGAAAGCACGCATCTACGTAACGTACAAACCGACGGTACTTGACCCTCAAGGGAATACCATCCGCACGGCGTTACACCACCTCGGCTTTGCGGAAGTGGATTCCGTGCGTATGGGAAAGTACCTGGAGGTAGAGTTGGGCACTGACGATGCCGCCAAGGCCCAACAGGATGTAGAGGCGATGTGCGAGCAACTGCTGGCGAATCCCGTCATCGAGAGCTACCGATTTGATTTGGAGACGTCGCAGTGAAGATTGGCATTGTGCAGTTCCCAGGTTCCAATTGCGATTACGACTGTCTCCATGTGGCCCGCACAGTGCTCCAGCAGCAGGCAGCGTTCATTTGGCATCAGGAGCACAGCGTCTCAGGCTACGACGCGCTCGTGCTGCCGGGTGGTTTCTCGTACGGAGACTATCTGCGTTCGGGATCGATCGCGCGTTTTTCTCCCGTAATGGGCGCCGTAATCAAATTCGCCGATGCCGGTGGGCTGGTGCTGGGCATTTGCAACGGCTTTCAAATCCTTACTGAAGCCGGGCTGCTGCCCGGCGCGCTGCTCAAGAACAGCGCCCTCGAATTCCGCTGCAGGTGGGCGCACCTGCGGGTAGAGAGCACGTTGTCCCCGTTCATGGCCGGCTACGACCACGGCCAGGTGTTGCGCATGCCGATTGCCCACGGAGACGGCAACTTTGTGGCTGGTCCGGAGGAACTCAACCGCATGCACGACCACGGCCAGATCGTCCTGCGCTACTGCGATGAGCATGGTGACACAACACCGGCTGCGAACCCCAACGGTTCCGTGGACAATATCGCGGGGGTGTGCAATGAAGCCGGCAACGTATTCGGCTTGATGCCGCATCCGGAGCGGTGCGCCGAGCCGGAATTGGGCGGCGTGGACGGCTTGGGGGTGTGGCGGGCGCTTGCGTCCGTGCTTGAAGCCGAACCAGTGCGCGTGTGAACTCCTCGATGCACCCTGCCAGTGATCGGCTCTCACCGAGCGAGCGTACCCCTTGCCGGACTTGCCGCCTCGGACACAATTGCCGGGGCCTAAGACCTGGACTGCACTGGGATTGCATAAGTGAGGGCTAGTGTGCCGCAAACAAATGCAGCCGTAACTGATGCTGAGCTGCGTGAAGTCTCGCTCACTCGCGATGAATATAATCGCGTTTGCGCGCAGTTGGGGCGGCCCCCAAATCGCGTCGAACTCGGCATGTTCGGCGCTATGTGGAGTGAGCACTGCGGTTACAAGAATTCGCGACCGCTCTTAGAATTGCTCCCTACCGCGGGCGCGCACGTCTTGATCGGCGCCGGCGAGGAAAATGCCGGAGCGGTTGACATAGGCAACGGTCTCGCCGTGGTCTTCAAGGTCGAGAGCCACAATCATCCCAGCGCCGTAGAGCCGTTTCAAGGCGCAGCGACCGGCGTTGGCGGCATCGTGCGGGACATCTTCACCATGGGTGCGCGTCCCATTGCACTGCTCAATTCGTTGCGCTTCGGACCTCTGGACGACGCGCGCAACCGCTACCTCTTCAATGGCGTGGTCGGCGGCATTAGCCACTACGGCAATTGTGTGGGCATACCGGACGTCGGCGGCGAGGTGGTTTTTTCGTCAAGCTATGCCGGCAATCCCCTTGTCAATGCGATGTGCGTCGGCATAATCCGCCAAGAGAAGCTTATCCGCGCCCGTGCGCGGGGCGCAGGCAATACCTTGATGCTGGTTGGGGCGGCGACCGGCCGCGACGGCATACACGGCGCCTCTTTCGCTTCCCTGGATGACCCCGAACTATCCCACCGCGGCGTGGTGCAGGTGGGCGATCCCTTCATGGAGAAGCTGCTCATCGAGGCGTGTCTTGAGTTGGGAGAAACCGACTATCTCGTGGGCTTGCAGGACCTGGGCGCGGCCGGCTTGACGAGCTCGTCTGTGGAAGCCGCGCACAAGGGGGAGAGCGGCGTTGAGATTGACGTAAGCCGCGTCCCCTGCCGGGAAGAGGGTATGACCCCCTATGAGATCATGCTGAGCGAGAGCCAGGAGCGCATGCTCGCAATTGTGCGTCGCGGCGCTGAGGCAGAAGTAGAGGCTATCTTCTCGCGCTGGGGGCTGCACTCCACCGTAATCGGCAGCGTCACTGCCGACGGCATGGTGCGGGTGCGCAGCGGTGCCGAGATTGTCGCGGAGATTCCCGCCCATCAGCTTGCAGACGCGCCGACCTATGTGCGAGAGGGGACTGCGCCGGCCTATTTGCAGGAAGCGCACAGCTTCGCACTGAGTTCGCTGCCGGAGCCGCAGGACTACAATGAAGCGTTGCTCAAACTGCTCGCCAGCCCCAATATTGCGAGCAAGGAGAGCGTCTTTCAGCAATACGACTATAGCGTTCAGGTCAACACGGTAGAGGGACCGGGCGGCGACGCGGCCGTATTGCGAATCAAAGGGACATCGTCGGGCCTTGGCGTCACGATTGACGGCAACGGCCAGTACTGCTACCTAGACCCCTACAGGGGCGGCGCGATCGCCGTTGCGGAGGCGGCGCGAAACCTGTCTTGTGTGGGTGCAGAGCCGCTCGCCCTGACGAATTGCCTTAACTTCGGCAATCCGGAAAAGACTGATGTCTACTTTCAGTTGGAGCAGGTAATTCGCGGCATGGCCGCAGCCTGTGAGGCGCTGAACGTCCCGGTCGTGAGCGGGAATGTCAGTCTCTACAACGAAACACGCGGCCAAGCGATCTATCCAACGCCAATGATAGGCATGGTGGGCAAACTGGATGCCGTGCAGCAGCGCGTTACCTCGGCCTTCAAGCGCGCAGGCGACGTCATCGCCCTGCTCGGCCCCCAGAGTGATGATTGCGGCGGCAGTGAGTACCTGTCTTCAATTCACGGTATGGTGTCAGGTCGCACACCCCGCATCGACCTTGACATGGAAGTCAGCGTTCAGGCAGCGTGCCGTCAATTCATTCGCGCGAGCTTGCTCAGTAGCGCGCACGACTGTTCCCACGGGGGCCTCGCTGTCGCCCTTGCCGAGAGCGCAATTGCCGGCGGAATTGGGTGCGAGGTGGAGGTGCCCGGCACGGGGCGCGTGGACGGCTTGCTGTTTGGCGAGAGTCAGTCGCGAATTGTCGTCAGTCTGCCTGAAAAGGGCCTGGAAGCCGCGCGCGCGGTTGCCGATGGGCACGGGGTGCCGTTTGCAATCATAGGTCGCGTGCAGGGCAGCGCATTGGCTCTCGGTGACCGGGTGCGCGTGCCGCTGGCATCTGCACGTCAGGCGTGGCAGAATGGAATGGCCGAGGCCTTGGCTGTGGAGGGCCAATGAGCGCGTCGCATCAGAGGGGGGCAGGCTATGAACGACGTACCAGCTACCGCCGAGACTGATTCGCCGCGTGAAGCGTGCGGTGTTTTTGGTATCTACGGCCGCGATCTTGACGTTGCGAAACTCACCTACTTTGGCTTGCACGCGCTGCAGCATCGCGGGCAAGAGAGTGCCGGCATTGCCAGTGCCGACGGCAAGCAAATGCAGGTGTACCGCAAGATGGGTCTTGTCTCCCATGTCTTTTCCGAAGAGATATTGGAAGATTTGGACGGCATCCTGGCAATTGGGCATACGCGCTACTCCACTAAGGGTTCGAGCAGCGAGGACAACTCTCAACCTATATTCGTCGAAGGGCCGCTCGGCCCATTTGCTTTGGCGCATAACGGCAATCTTTCGAATGCCGATCAGTTGCGGGATGATCTTGAAGAATTGGGCGTTCGCCCAACGTCCTCTACCGACAGCGAGATTGCGGCGTGGCTAATTGCGCTCGCACCGGGTAGCACGTGGCCCGAGAAGCTGCAGCACACGCTGCCCCGGTTGGTGGGTTCGTACAGCTTCGTCATGGCAACGGCCGACCACTTGTTAGCGGCACGGGATCCTATGGGTAACAGACCGCTCTGTTTGGGAACGGTTGACGGTTATTGGGTAGTGGCCTCCGAGAGTTGCGCATTGAATACCGTTGGCGCCGAACTCGTGCGTGAAGTTGAGCCGGGAGAATTGATCTCGGTTGGCGAGGAGGGCCTGCGGTCATATCGCATTCAGCCGGTCACGAAGCGGGCGGTCTGCATGTTCGAGTTTATGTATCTCGCCCGACCGGACTCGTATATTGAGGATAAATTGCTGTACCACGCCCGGCGGGAAATGGGACGCCAGCTTGCGCGAGAGCGGCCAACGCCAGGGGCCGACCTGGTAATGGGCGTGCCTGAGTGCGCGATTGCGGCCGCACAGGGCTACGCGGAGGAAAGCGGACTGCCGCTGCGCGACGGCTTGGTGCGCAACCGCTACATCCACCGCACCTTCATTCAGCCTACCGACCAGTTGCGCCGCGAAGGCGTGCACCTAAAGTACAACACAATGCCGGAAGTGATCGAGGGCCGTCGTGTTGTCGTAGTAGACGACTCTATTGTGCGTGGCACGAATACCCTTCCCGTCGTGAAGATGCTGCGCCAGGCGGGGGCGGTGGAAGTGCATGTCCGCATTGCCGCGCCGCCGATACGGCACCCGTGCTTCTTGGGTGTTGACATGCCGACTCGAGGCGAAATCATCGCGTCTGCCTTCCAATCACGGGAGGAAGCGGAAGTGGCCGTAGGGTCCGTGATTCAGGCAGATAGCCTGGGGTACTTGAGCATCGAGGGCATTGTAGAGGCCGTTGGCTTGCCATACGATGACTTTTGCCTGGCTTGCTTCAACGGTGATTACCCCGTGCCGGTGCAGATGGAATTCGATAAACTTTCCCTCGAGCAACTCCGAGCGCCTGTGTCATGACGGCGACGGAAGACGTTGAGGCGGAGTCAGCACCGTTGCGCAGTCGGTCGATCAGGGTCCTTGCCCCGCCAATTGCAGGTCTCCCAACGCAATGCCGGGAGCTTTCTTCGGATGCGTGCGCTAACATTCCACCCAAGGTAGAACACCGCGCAAGACTTGGAGAGTTTGGACGGCTGCTCAAGGTAGCTACCCTAGTTCTGATTCCAGCTTCATTCCTCGACTACAGGCAGTCTTCGGTCAATGCGTGACGAGTGTTACACTCCCGCTACGTATAAACAGGCCGGCGTCGACATTGACGCAGGCGCCAAGGCTGTCGCGCTCTTCAAGCCTCAGGTTGAGGCTACCCATGGACCGGAAGTGCTCACCGGCATTGGCAGCTTTGGCGGTCTCTTTCAGTTTCCCACGCACTTTGCCGAACCGGTGCTGGTGGCAAGCACCGACAGTGTCGGGACCAAGGTAAAGCTCGCGTCGCTGCTACAGCGTTACGATTCGGTCGGTCAAGACATCGTCAATCACTGCGTCAACGATATTCTCACGCTTGGCGCGCGGCCGCTCTTCTTTCTCGACTATGTCGGAATGGGCAAGCTTGTGCCTGAAGTGATGCGCGATGTCGTTTCCGGCGCCGCGTTGGCGTGCAAGAATGCCGGGTGCGCGTTGCTTGGCGGCGAATTGGCCGAGATGCCCGATCTTTACGCCGAGGAAGATTTCGACTTTGCCGGCACGATAGTCGGGGTGGTGGAACGTGCCCAGATTGTCAGCGGAGAGCGCATCGTGCCGGGTGACGTGGTTCTCGCGTTTCCCAGCAACGGCTTGCATACAAACGGGTATTCGCTGGCGCGCCGGGTCTTTGCCGAGGAAGCGCTCCAGGCGCCGGCGCCTCCTCTCACGACGACGGTAGCGGACGCCCTCATGGCGGTCCATACCAGCTACTTGCAGCCCATTCACCGACTGCTTTCGAAACTCGACATAAAGGGAATGGCGCACATTACCGGCGGCGGACTCTGGGACAACATACCGAGAGTCTTGCCGCAAGATACGCAGGTGCGCTTGCAATGGGGATCGTGGCCGGTGCCGCCGATTTTCCGGCTCATTCAAGAGCGCGGGCAGGTAGAATTCTATGAGATGTGCCACACCTTCAACATGGGTGTCGGCTACGTTGTTATGCTTGATGAGAGCGATGCGGCAGAGGCCCAGCGTCTAGAGCCGGAGCTCTGCCGGATTGGTGTTGTGGAAGAATTCGCTGGAGATCCGCGCGTGGTCATCGATCGGTGACTGCGCCGGCAGCAGAGAGGCAACCGGTCGACAGTGGCTGACAAGAATGCCTTGCGGGTGGCCATGCTGGTCTCAGGGCGCGGCACCAACTTGCAAGCGCTAATTAATGCGAGGGCTGCCGGACACCTAGATGCAGAGATTGTTGCCGTGATCTGTAACCATAGGGGTACGCAAGGGGTAGAGAGAGCACGTGCAGCCGGCATTCCAACCTATGAGGTGGTACGTTGGGAGTATGGGTCGCGGGAGGAGCATCACGCCGCCATGCTGGCGTGCGCGCAACGGCATCGGGCCGAGTTGATTGTGCTCGGTGGCTTCGACCGAATCCTTTCATCTGCTTGGGTCCAGGCCTATCCGAATAGAATCATAAACATCCACCCCTCACTGCTGCCGGCATTTGCCGGCGGCATGAACCCGAAACCGCAACAGGATGCATTAGAGGCCGGCGTGAAGATTGCCGGATGCACTGTGCACATTGCCACCGATGAGGTGGACGCAGGTCCCATTATCGCGCAGGGCGCGGTGCCCGTATTCATGGATGACACCGTAGAATCTTTGGCGAACCGCATCTTGGCGCAAGAACACCGCCTGCTACCCCAAGTTGTGCAGTGGTTTGCCGAGAATAGGGTGCAGATTGAGAATGATAGAGTACGAATTGATGGGGCCATCCCGTCGCGTTGGTGGGGTGACGCGTAGTGAGAGGCTCTAGATAGGAGGAGTGAGTGACGATAACTGATAAGAGCATTCACTCATACTTGGAAGCGCTGTCCGCGCGTGAACCTACGCCCGGCGGCGGCAGCGTAGCCGCGCTCGCGGGAGCGCTCGCCGCCGGCTTGGCTGCAATGGTGGCCAACTTCACGCGGGGCAGGAAGAAGTACGCGGCAATTGCTCCCCAAATTGAGGAACGCCTGGGGCACTTAAGTCAAACTCTGCGCACCTTGGAAGACTTGGTGCAGAAAGACATCGATGCTTACGGCGCAGTTGGGGCGGGATTCGCTATGCCGCGCGCTACCGCGCAAGAGCGTGCGGCACGTTCCGCCCATATCCAGCAGGCGTCAGTGCAGGCAACGGAAGTGCTTTTTGCTATTGCAGACGCCTGTGTTGACGTAAGCGACCATGCGTTGTGGTTGGCCGAGCATGGAAATCCTAATTTATTGGCGGATGCCGTCATGGCGGTGCTGCTGACGGAGGCTGCCCTGCAGGGAAGTGTGGCAACCATTAAGTCGAGCTTGGGCTTCATCAAGGATGAGACGGTGGTTGCGGTGATGCGGCAGCGGCTACGCGCCTACGAGCCAATGGCGAGCGTGCGCAAGGAAGCCTTGGCGTTGGGAGAATAGGCCGGATGTGCGACGGGGATTACAGGCGCTTGACCAAGTGAACGGAACTCAATCCGGTTGAAGTAGGGCGAGGTTGGAACAGACGCGAAGAGTACTTAAGAGGATGACGCGGAATGGCACTTATTCTTGATGGTCGTCGTATCGCTCGTACATTGAGTTGGAGGCATCGAGACGAGATCGCGGACATTCAGAGACGTCTGGGACATCCTCTGACTTTGGCAGTTGTTCGTGCCGGGAAGAACAAGGCGTCGGCGAGCTACCTGGGCCAAATCGAAAAACTCTGTCGGCGTGTGGGTATGGAATATCAGGAACACGCGCTTTCCGCAAGCGACCGGGAGCAGTTTATCGGTCGCATTTGCAGCCTCAATGTTGACCCCCGGGTGACGGGAATCATGCTGAGCTGGCCGCTGCCGTCGGAGTGGGATCCAGAATTAGTTGCGATGACCCTAGATCCGCGCAAGGACATCGACGGCCTGCACCCGTTGAATGCCGGGCGTGTCTTCTTGGGGGGCCAGTTTCTGGGTATGGAGGCGTTCGTGCCGAATACGCCCGCAGGTGTGATCTACTTGCTGCGGAACTACGACATCACACTGAGCGGCAAGCATGCTGTGCTGATCGGCCGCAGCAATGTGGCGGGCCGGCCCCTAGCTGCCCTGATGATTGCGCACGATGCCACCGTAACCGTCACGCACAGCCGCACGGTCGATCTTCCATCACATACCAGACAGGCCGACATACTGTTGGTAGCCATGGGAAGACCCCAATTTGTCACGCCGGATATGGTGAAGCCCGGCGCCGTAGTGGTGGATATTGGCATCAATGTGACGCCGGGCGGTCTGGTTGGCGACGTGCAGTACGATGAGGTGAGCGAAGTGGCTAGTGCGATTACGCCCGTCCCGGGCGGTATTGGGCCGGTGACGAACGCCATGCTCGTTGCGAACACTATACGGGCCGCCCGTTTACAATCTACCGTGGCGTAATCCTGCAACCGGAGGAAACTACCTGTGAGCGCGAGCACCATCAACGAGATTCGTGGACGTGAAATCCTAGATTCGCGGGGCAACCCCACAGTGGAAGCCGAAGTGCGGCTGGAGTGCGGCGCGAGCGGCTGGGCCGGTGTGCCTTCCGGCGCGTCAACGGGTATGCATGAGGCGGTAGAGTTGCGGGACGGCGACGCCGAGCGCTACGGCGGCAAGGGTGTGTTGCGCGCGGTGGGCAACATCAACGATAGCATTTCTGCTGCGCTTGTCGGTCAAGACGCGCTGAACCAAGCGCACGTTGACGGGGTACTGGTAGACCTCGACGCCACACTGAACAAAGCAAACCTCGGCGCGAACGCGCTGCTCGCGGTCTCGCTGGCGGTTGCCAAGGCGGCGGCAGCGTGTGTCGGCCTGCCGCTCTACCGTTATCTCGGCGGCGCGTTTGCCGCTGCGTTGCCGGTACCAATGATGAACATCCTCAACGGCGGCAAACATGCGGCCAACTCCACGGACTTCCAGGAATTCATGATCTTGCCCGTTGCCGCGCCAACGTTCCGCGAAGGGCTGCGCTGGGGGACGGAGACGTACCACGCGCTGCACAAGATTCTTGAAGAAAAGTCGCTGAGCACGACCGTGGGTGATGAAGGCGGCTTTGCGCCGTCGTTGCCTACGAACGTAGCCGCTATTGAGACCATCCTCATCGCCATCGAGCGGGCCGGGTTCCGCCCCGGTGAGGATATCTACATTGGGCTCGATCCCGCAACCACCGAACTCTACGAAGACGAAACGTATGTATTGGAACGCGAAAACAGAAGGCTTTCGAGCGAAGAATTGGTGGGCTTCTGGGGGGACTGGGCTGGTAAGTACCCGATCATTAGCATTGAAGACGGGCTGGCCGAAGACGATTGGGAGGGCTGGATTGGGCTGCAGGCGCACATCGGCGGGCAGGTGCAGCTTGTGGGCGATGACTTGCTGGTTACTAATACCCAGCGACTGCAGAATGCCATCGAACGGCAGGCAGCGAATGCCATCCTCATTAAGCCAAATCAGATTGGCACGCTGACGGAGACTCTCAACGCGGTGGAGATGGCGCGTCAGGCCGGTTGGGGCGCGGTAATTTCGCACCGTTCGGGCGAAACTGAGGATACGACCATCGCGGACATTGCGGTGGCCACCGGTGTCGGTCAGATTAAGACGGGCGCGCCCTGCCGCACCGACCGTGTCGCCAAGTACAATCGCTTGCTGCGCATCGAGGATGAGCTGGGCACGTCTGCCGTATACGCGGGCGCTTCTGCCTTTCCATTTCTCGCCTAACAGACTTGGCCCGCTCGAACCTGGCCTACGGACACACGTCCGCAGAAATCTGCGACAGTGTACAGTCGTCTGCTTGTGGTGAAAGACGTTCTTCGTTCTGTCCGGCCACGCATGCTCGCCCAGCTTAGAAAGGGCACAGAGATACTGTCACGCTTAGATCGTGTCCACCTGCGCTACAATAGTGGCATTGGTCGGCGAAATGCGGTGCTCCGCGCCAGCCGACAGAGTGGCAATCACAGATATTGGAGACCTGTTCCCAGCTAATGGATGCGAATACGCTACGCTCTCTGCTGACACAGTTGCAGCAAGGTCAAATCGACGTAGAGCAGGTAGTCCGCCGCGTGCGCCTGGCCCCTTACGAGGACTTGGACTTTGCCAAGGTCGACGCGCAGAGGCAACTGCGGGTTGGCTTTCCGGAGGTCATATTCTGTCCGGGCAAGACACCGGCGCAGGTGATTGGCATTGCTAAGGAGTTGCTGGCCCAGGATCAGACGGTCCTTGCGACACGCGCGACGGCTGAGCTCTACGCAGAGGTGCAAGCGCACATCCCAGCCGCTGAATACGATGAAGACGCTCGCGCCATCGTCGTGCGCCGTCACGTGCAGGCTTTGGCCCACGGGCGGGTCGCAGTGGTGGCGGCGGGTACGGCCGATCTGCCGGTGGCAGCCGAGGCGAGCCTCACGGCGGAGTTGATGGGTTGCCGTGTAGATCGCCTGGCGGACGTGGGTGTGGCGGGACTGCATCGGCTCTTGCTGAACCTAGAATCCGTGCAGGCGGCCCGCGCCGTCGTGGCTGTTGCCGGCATGGAAGGCGCGCTGCCGAGTGTGCTTGCCGGGCTCATCGACCGCCCCGTAATCGCAGTCCCGACGAGTGTTGGCTATGGCGCTTCTCTTGGTGGACTGACTCCACTCCTCACGATGCTCAATAGCTGTGCCGCCGGACTTTCGGTAGTTAACATCGACAATGGTTTTGGGGCCGGCTACATGGCCGGTCTGATTTGCCGCGTTGCCGAGAGCGGCAATGCACAGGAGGCACAATGAGAGTCGCCTATTTCGACTGCTTTGCGGGCGCATCAGGCGATATGCTGCTCGGCGCTTTGGTTGATTGCGGCTGGGCATTGGACGACCTGAAAGCCACATTTTCCAAGATTCCACTGGGCGGCTACCAAATCGGAACGGAAGAGGTACGCAAGGGTCTGCTCCGCGCCCTGCAGGTGCACATCGACATTGACGCACACGAACACACCGTTGAGCGCAATCTTAGCGATATTGAACACTTGCTCGACTCCAGCAGCCTGGCTGCGGACATCGTGGAGAAGAGCAAGCGGCTCTTCGTGCGGCTGGCGGAAGTCGAAGGTCGCATGCACGGGGTCGCGCCCGAGAAGGTGCACTTCCATGAGGTTGGCGCGGTGGACTCAATCCTGGATGTGGTGGGTGTGGTTGCCGGAGTAAAGGCGCTCGGCATTGAACGTATAATCTGCTCTCCCGTGAACATTGGCGGCAGCGCGCCCATCCAAACCCGCCACGGCTGGTGGCCGATACCGGGCCCGGCGACGCTCGATCTGATGAAGAATAAGCCTATCTATGCCACGGCCGACATGGGCGAAACTCTGACCCCGACGGGGGCGCTCCTGCTCAGCGAGCTTGCGGACGAATTCGGGCCCATTCCAGCCATGCAGGCGCAACGAGTGGGTTACGGCGCCGGCATGCGGGACAGCGCCATTCCAAACGTATTGCGCGTCATCATTGGCGAGGATTCCGCTGCGGACACCCACGGCCTGGCAACCGTCATCGAGACCACCATCGATGACATGAATCCGCAATTGTACGGGCATGTGGCGGCGCAACTGTTCGCGGCCGGAGCGCTGGATGTAACTCTCACGCCCATCCAAATGAAAAAAGGCAGACCCGGGCATGTGCTGAGCGTGCTGACGGAAGCCGTGGCAGACGAGCCGCTACTGGACATAATCTTCACAGAGACGACCACCATTGGCGTACGGCTGCACCGTGTCGAGCGCATCAAGCTGGAGCGGCAGGTGGAGCGCGTGGAAACGCCGTGGGGCACGGTGCGGAGAAAGATCGCTCTCAGGCGGGGGAAGGTGGTCAATCGCAGTCCGGAATACGAGGACTGCCTGCGAGTTGCCACTGAAGCGCGTGTGCCGGTGAAGCAGGTGATGGATTTCGCGCGCACGGTTTCCGTGTAGCAAACCCATTTGCCCAGGTGACTGGACTGCTATCATAGAGTTGTAAGATATGTGCAACGGCAATTGGCGCGTGCGAAAGCACGAGCGACTGTCGAAGAGAAGGGGTGCCGAAAATGGGGTCTTCTGAGGTGCAGCCGGAACAGATTTCCGCAAATGATGGCAATTCTGAGGATGTTGCAGCGCATACGGTCGCGGACAGTCTCCAAGACCCTGCAGAAGATGCTTCGGGAGTTGACGAGCGTTTTCAAATTACGAATAGCCTGGTGCGGCATGTGGTCGCGGACGACATCGACATGCAAAACACCGCGGCCGGGGTCGTCCAGGCTGAGGCCGCTTCACTGCAGCAAGGGCTGACAGGCGTTGCCGCCGGCCACGAGGTGAGTGTGAGCGAAGGGGCCACGTGGCTGGTGCTTGGCGGCAGCGTGGATACGAACTACTCCGTGTCGCAGTGGATCATAGGCGGTCAAATCGAGGCCGAGCAGGTGGCAAGCGTGGTAGTGGTGGGCGGCCGCGTGAACGGCAACGTGAACACCCTGCTCGATACGCGCGGCGCGGCGATTTGCGGCCTCGTCATCGGCCTCTGCTACGTGCTCTTCCGTCTCATCCGCCGGTAATCGGCGTTACAGGGAGGGGGCCAGGCCCATGCAACTCACGGATACCGTCCATCTCGTTGGCAGCGGCGACAACGGCTTCAGTCTCACACACCCCTTAGATTGTCATGTCTATCTCCTCGACGGCGGTTCGGAACTGGCCCTTGTCGATACGGGCGTAGGCAGGGACGTGCCGGCGATCATTGCGGAGATTGAGGCGGCCGGTTTCAATCCTGGCAACATTGCGAAGATTCTCGTCACCCACCTGCACCTCGATCATGCCGGCGGCGCGGCGGAATTGCAGAAGCTCTGCGGCGCCGAGATTGTTGCCTCCCGGGATGTGGCCGGGTGGCTGGAAAGCGGTGACGAGGAGGCGGCGAGCTTGGTTGCCGCGCGTCAGACAGGCATGTATCCGGTAGAGAACTTCTTGCGGCCGGTGCAGTCCGCTACCGCTGCCGGTGACGGCGACGTGATCAGCGTCGGTGCGCTCAACGTGACGGTGGTTAAGGCCGACGGACACAGCCGGGGCCACCTGGCGTTTCTTGTTGACGATTGCGCGAAACGCGAAGACTGCGCGAAACGCGAAGACTGCGCGAGTAGAGATAGTGTCGCGAATCGCGAGGTCGACGCGAGCAACAACCATGCCGCGCAACGGGCTCTCTTCAGCGGCGACGCCCTCTTCCCCGGCGGCCGCATCCTCCTCCAGAATATCTGGGACTGTTCGCTTGCGGAGTCAATTGCAACTGTCGAGCGCTTTGCTGAGCTAGAGTTCACGCAGTTCTTCCCCGGTCACGTGAGCGTCAGCTTGCAGGACGGCAAGCGCCACGTAGACGCCGCCATGGCGCACATCACTCAGCTTCTCCCCCCGCCGCAGCTTGATACATAGTCTCAAGCTCTTGGCTCAAGGTGCTGTTGCCCCCTTGCTGATCTCCTGGGTGCCGGATCTCCGCACGCCCTCCATTCTGCATGGCAAGCAACCGCGTTTTCATGCAAGAACGTGCAGTATCTCACGGAATGTCAAGAATTAGTTCATTTAAATCTTGACACATATTATTGTGTGCTAGCATGCATGTATGACATAACAGTGCTAGTCAATAATGACGCTAAGAGTGGGTTGGGAAAGAGATCGTGGAGGATGTGCCGAAAGGCCCCTCCCGATCTGGAAGGAACGGGCTAATGCTTGCAACTGGCGTGCTCGTGCTTCAATTCCTGATAGGCGGCGTTTTCCTCCTTGCCGCCGCCGCCAAGCTGCTGCACCTGTCCGATTTCAAAGCGGCGGTACAGGGATTTGGCTTGGTACCGACACCTGCGCTCCAGCCGGTAAGTGGCGCGGTCCCCGTATTGGAACTTCTCTGTGGCACTTTGCTCATCACGGGCTTTGCCGTGGCATGGGGTGTGTGGTTGGGCGTAAGCCTAGTGGCAGCTTTCATCGTAGCCTCGTCCGTGGCGTTAGCACAGGGACGGGGTGGGATCGACTGCTATTGCTTCGGCGCGGGTCGTCAGCCGCTAGGCAAAGCCACCATCATCAAGCAGATCGTCATCCTGACATTGCTTGTAGTCCTGGCGCCCACTGCCGGCTCAACTTGGTTAGTGGATGTCGGTCTCACTGGGGACGCCAGCGGCGTGGCGGGGGCTGCGGTGTTCGTGATCGGGGCGTGGGCGGTGGCCTTCGTCGCTGCCGAACTGCTGCGGCTGCGCACTATTTCCCAGTCGCACTGAATTACGGAAACGCACTCCATAGGGAGTGAAAGAGACTGCCATTCCGGCGAAAGCCGCAATCCAGGAGGGGTGGGGGTCCAGCTTGTCGGATTGAGCATTTGCTCTTCCGTTCATGCTTCGACAGGGACTTAGTGTAGACCACTCAGCATCAACGGCAACCGGTCGCCAAAGTGGACCAGAAGGCAGAAGTCTTGGAAGGCATATGGCTGGCATCGTACCTCCTGCAGTGGGCCCTCATCGGCCTGCTCGCCTTCGTCGTCATCGGCCTCATGCGGCAGATCGGCGAGTTGCGCCTGCGCGTTGGGGAAGAGCGCGAAGTTGGCATCGCCGTAGGGAGCAAGGCGCCGCTCTTCCAGGGCGAGGGCCTCAATGGGGCCGTAGACCTGGAGACCATGGTCGGCGAACGACTGCTCGTGCTCTTCGTCCATCCGACGTGTCCGCCGTGCAAGGAGCTTTTCGCGAGTCTTGATGGCGAAATGGAACAGATTGAAGAACAGGGGACGCGTTTCGTGCTCGTGAGCGGCGGCAGCCAGGCGCAGAACCGGGAAATGGTGGCTGAATTCAAACTCTCGTACCCGCTGGTGATCCAGCAGGAGCATGAGATTGCGGACCTCTACGGCAGTAGCTGGACGCCGTTCGGCTTTGTCGTGGATGAAGAAGGGAACGTAGCCGGAAAGGGGGTGGTGAACGATGTGCATGTGCTAGGCGAGCTGCTCGCTAGAGATGCGACGACCGGCAGCTTGCCAGAGAATAAGAGCGGGTAACGTCCGCGCACGAAGTGTGACGACGCCCCGCGCATGAGTCGCATCACAAGACGCAATGCAAGCAACGCATGGGAGGTAAACCCATGGATAAGCTGATTGCGCAAGCGAGCGAGAGCCTGGCGAAAGCTAGCATGAATCGCCGCGGCTTTCTGGGGAGAGTTGCTGGTGCCGTTGGTGGTGCTGCCGTACTCTCTGTGTTGTTCACTAGAGCGGCTTTTGCCGATCATTGCGACGGGAGCCATTTCTGTGTAACTAACACCACCACTTTCTGCGGCTCCTGCGGCGAGCGTTGCCACGAAAGCAAGAGGCCGTATGTTAGGAGGGTAGAGGGCGAGAACTGCTATACCGGGAAGACTTGCCCGCCGAAGACTTACTACGGAGGTTGCGGTTGCATAATCCCAAACAGACCGTGCCCAGGTGCGTAGTTTAAGTACGCCGGGTATATCCGCATGACCTCAGGTTTAGGTAGGATTGGAGCGCCTGCGCGGAAGTTGCGAAGGCTTTGTGCGGGCGCTCTGATTATTCAGGCATAATGGGCACTTCTAGGCCAAAGTGGCAAGATTCGTTTGTCATAAGCATAGAAGGAGCGGGACAATGCTTTCACGACGAACAGTGATCGCCAGCGCGGCGGTGCTCGCAGCCGGTTGTGGCCCTCTTGGGTCTTTCTTTTCCGCGCCAAGCGCACCGCAAGGGGCCGAGCTAACCTGGGTCTCTCTTGGGAACCATCTTGGCCTTAGCGATCTCACGGGGAATGGACTGCGTCCTGTGGAAAAACTTCAAAGGGCAGTGACAACGCTGGAGGAAGACAATGGGAACCCCAATGGCCAGAAGCGCGGCAAGTATCATCTTGCGCTGCGGCACGTGGAAAAGACATCGGAGTTAGGCGAGGAGACGTTCGTTGACTGGCTGCACGACCTAGAGGCAGATCTTGTGAACGTGTCACCGGAAGGTGCGCGGGCGCTCGGGGAAGAGGGCGTGTTGCTGCCATTAGACCAGTTCATTGCAACCGATGGCGCCGCCCTAGAACAGGCCTTCTACCCCAGCGTGCTGGAGCAATTTCGGCAGGGAGAGCTCTACGCGCTGCCGGTGGACGCCCGTCCGCTGATGCTCTACTACGACACCGATTACTTCGCGCTGGAGGAGGTCTCACCGCCGGTAGACGGTAACTGGGACTGGAGTGATCTGGTGGAGAGCGCGCTAAGGCTGACCAAGCGCAGGGAAGACGGTTCAGTGTCGCGCTGGGGATTGGAGGCACACGGTAGCCGACTCTGGTGGGCACTATGGCAGAACGAGGCGGAGGCAGTAGATCCCGCAACCCTACAGTGTCGGCTTCAAGAATCGGCTGCCATCGAGGCCTTGCAGTTCGTGCACAGCCTGCTGCACACGCATCGGGTCTCACCTGCGGCCCTGTACATGGACCTAGCGAAGCTTGTATTCGAGCCGGCACGATTCGCGCCGGCCATAGTGTATAGCAGTCCTCCTATACGCCCGCCGGGGCACTATCACCTAGCCGAGTTGCCGCGGGGCAAAGTGCACAGCGTTCCCGTGTACGGTGACATGGGGATTGGCATTGTCGCGCGGACCGAGAACCCTCAAGCGGCGTATACTGCCCTTAAGGGACTTGTCGACGCTTTGCAGGAGCATGTGGTGGTCCCTGCCAAGAGAGATGCCATAGCCCGGCTGGAGGAGACTCGGTCGGACCTTCACCCCGAAGATGTCCTAGCAATACAGCGGTCCATGGAACATGGACGCGCTTGGCCACGGAGCGTGCCGGCGCTGTTCGCGATGGACTCAGCGCTCCAGGGCATCGTACATGGCGATGAAGTGGCTAGTGTGGTCAACGAGGCCTGTGCCGTCGCCCGCGAGTACCAGCAAGCCTGAAGGCCGGCGAGGGAGGACCGTCATGCTATCCCGCCGAACACTCATTGCAAGCACCGCAATTCTGGCGGCCGGCTGTAGCGGGCTGGAAATTTCGATTCCTTTTCTGGGCGCTCCAGAGATAACGCCATTGTCCTGGGTTTCTCGCCCGCATACTGGTCTCAGCGCGGGACCTGTCATCGCACAGTTTGAGGAAATGCTCCGACGCATAGAGCGCGATCTACAGGCGGACACGGAAAGCCCAATTGGTCCTATGCGAGGGCGATACAGCCTTGAATTGCAGTACTTTGAGCACTACGCGGGGAGTTACTCGGATCCCGACGCAGAGGAGTTCCGCAAGCCGGAGTTTCTGGCGGCTTGGCTGGAAGAAATAGAAGCAGACCTCGTGACCGTGTGGCATGACGAGGCGCGCGTGCTAGGGGAAATGGGCGCGCTGCTGCCCCTAGACCAGTTCGGCGGCCCCGGTGGCGTAGACTTCGAGAAGGAATTCTACGCGCCTGTGCTTGATTTCTTCCGCGAGAACGGCACGCTCTACGCCCTGCCTGCAGACGCGTTTCCGCTCATGCTCTATTACGATGCGGACTACTTTGCGCAAATGGGTGTAGCGCCGCCGGACGATACTTGGGACTGGGACGTCTTGGTCGAGAACGCGCTGAAGCTGACGCAGCGGGAGGAGGACGGCACGGTGTCGCGCTGGGGCCTGTCGGCACACACCGAGCCTATCTGGTGGGCTCTGTGGCAAAACGAAGCGGAGTTGGCTGACGCGCTGACGTCGCAATGCCGTTTGCAAGAACCGGCCGCCATCGCAGCTCTGGAGTTCTTTCACGGCTTGATACATAACCACGGGGTTTCCCCAGTGGCATTCGATATGGATCTATGGAGAATCATCGATGATCCGGCGGGTTCGCCGCCGGCGATGGTGTACACCACTCTCCCGCTCGGTGCTTCACGTTTCAACTATCGTCGGGCCGAGCTCCCTCGCGGCAAAGCGCGCAGCGTGCCGTTCGATAGCCATATAGGCATCGCGATTCTCGCGCAGACCGCCAAGCCAGAGGCAGCCTACACGGCGCTCCGAGGTCTCGTGCATGCTATGCGACCGTACGTCGACGTTCCAACCGAGCGAGAGGCGGTGGCGCGGCTCGGGCAGATGCGGACAGACCTTGAGCCGGAGGAAGTCACGGCGATACAGAATTCCATGGAACACGCGCGCCTCTTGCCGCAGGCTGCGGCGCAGTCTCGCGCTATGTACAACTTGGTAGAGGCACTCGTGCGCGGCGACGAGGTGACCTCCGCAGTCAACCAAGCCTGTTCCGTCCTCTATGAGAACCGCTGACACACTACTGCCTTCACCCCGCGCGGCGGGCGCTCTGGTTCTTCAGGCATATTGGGCACTTCTAGGCCAAAGTGGCAAGATTCGTTTGTCATAAGCATAGAAGGAGCGAGACAATGCTTTCACGACGTACGCTGATTGCAGGTACAGCGGTGCTCGCGTCCGGCTGCGGCGGGCTGGAATTCTCCTTGCCAAGTCTGGGCTCGCCAGGGGTCACTGCGTTGACCTGGGTCTCGCGCCCGATACCCGATCTCAATACCGGGCCTGGTATCGCATCGTTCGAGCAAAAGCTCCGAAAGATGGAGCGAAATCTGGCGGGTGACGTTGAAAGCCTCTACAGTCCCAAGCACGGGCGCTACAGCCTCGCCTTGCAGTACTTCGACCTTTACGCGGGATCCTATTCTGATCCCAACGCAGAGGAGTTTCGCAAGCCGGAGCACTTGGCGGCGTGGTTGGAGGAAACCGAGGTGGACCTTGTCACCGTGTGGCCTGACGAGGCGCTCGCGCTCGGGGAGATGGGCGTCTTGCTGCCCTTGGACCGGTTCGGCGGTGCAGATGGATCGGACTTCGAGCGGGATTTCTACTCGCCTGTCCTTGAACCGTACCAAGAAAACGGCACGCTCTACGCGCTGCCGGTGGACGCCCGTCCGCTGATGCTCCACTACGATGTGGACTACTTTGCGCAGGTGGGTGTGGCGCCGCCGGACAGTAGCTGGGACTGGGACGTCCTGGTGGAGAACGCGCTTAAGTTGACGCAGCGAGAGGAGGACGGGACGGTGTCGCGCTGGGGGCTGGAAGCACACAGTGGGATGATCTGGTGGGTCCTGTGGCAGAACGAAGCGGAGATGGTTGATCCGCTAACGTTGCAGTGCCAACTTCAGGAATCGGCGGCGATCGAAGCTCTAGAGTTCTTTCGCGGGCTGATACACACCCACCGCGTTTCCCCTGCGGCGCACGGCACGGACCTTTCGAGGCTAGTCTATGGTCCGTCGAGTTCCCGGCCCGCGATGATGTATCGCGGCGGCAATCTCCGTTATACGCGTTTCAACTTTCGCCGGGCAGAGTTACCCCGGGGCAAAGTACACAGCATGCCGGTCAGCACCTTTCCGGGAATCGCTATAGTCGCGCAGACCGCCAAGCCCGAAGTAGCCTACACGGCGCTCAGGGGTCTCGTAAAGGCTATACAACCGTATGTCGGAGTACCCGCCGAGCGAGAGGCGGTGGCGCGGCTCGGGCAGATCCGGTCGGACCTCCAACCGAACGAAGTCACGGCGATACAGCATTCCATGGAACACGCGCGCCTCGTGCCATCGGATTTAGCGCAGTCTCGCGCAATGTACAGTTTGGCGGAAGCACTGGTACGTGGCGATGAGGTGGCTTCAGCCGTCAATCAAGCCTGTTCCGTTCTCTACGAGAACCAGCGGTCGTGAGGTTCTGTTCGCTCCTCGATGTCGAACGGCACGCAGTAATTTTGCACAGGGCAATTAGAAGACGGATTCGCTAGACTCACAAACGAAGTGCAACACTTTGCTAAGGTGTTGCCATGGGAACATACTACAGTCAGTTTACCTTTGAAGAGCGGTGTGAAGTGGCCCGACTTCTTGCCGCGAAAACATCGCACCGGCAAATCGCTGCAGCTCTGGGTCGCGCGCTATCGACGATCACGCGGGAGGTAGAACGGAATGGCAGGCAAACGCAAGGCTACGAGCCGAAGATTGCTGATGACCAAGCGTGGGCGCGGTGTTGGCGCGGCAGCAAGCTGGAGCGAGATGCTGCCTTGCGGGACGTGGTGCTGGGATACTTGCGAACCGGCTGGTCGCCAGAGCAGGTATCCGGACGCTTGGCGCGGGACGCCAGCGGCCCGGTCATCTCCCACGAGACCATCTATCGCTTTATCTACGGGCAACAGGCACGCACGAAGGATGGGAACTGGCGGCAGACCGTCAGACACCCGGTCATTGGGAGGCTGATCTGATGCTCTTTGGCAGAGGCGGCCCCGCAGTGCTCACACTGCACGAGCGCCACTCGCGCTTGCTTATGGCTGCCCGTGCTCCCGGCAAGGCGGCAGAGCCAATTGCCAGCGCCATGTGCAACTTGCTGGCGGGATTGCCGCAAGCCTGGCGCCAGACCGTCACTTTCGACAACGGCACCGAGTTTGCCGACTTCGTCGCAGACGCCCGCCATTACCGTCTCCATGACTTGGGCATCCAAACCTTCTTCTGCGACACCCACTCACCGTGGCAGAAAGGCGGTATTGAAAACGTCTTCTTCGAAGAAGCCGCCATCGGCCGTATGCGGCGCGTGCTGCCGCGCAAGACCGACCTGGCAAAGGTCAGCCAAGAACGTTTTACCCAACTGGTGCAAGCGTACAACCACACCCCGCGCAAGTGCCTGGGGTTCCAAACGCCAGCTGAAGTATTCATCAACCAAGTGTTGCACTTGACATGTGAATCCACCTTCCCGCTTTCGCGGGAATGACGGTTTCCCCATTGTGGACATCCGTGACACTTTTGTGTGGGCATCCACAACGCTCTTGCGTGGAAATCCGCGACACTCTTGTGTCGGCATCCACGGCAGTCTTGTGTCGGCATCCACGGCAGTCTTGTGTCGGCATCCACGGCAGTCTTGTGTCGGCATCCACGGCAGTCTTGTGTCGGCATCCACGGCAGTCTTGCCTAGTACTCTATTGCACGCGGCGACGCGGGCACGCGGAAATTCCACATCGTCAGCTTGCAACGCGGTAGCTCGTGTCCTTCTGTCCTTCCACCTTGGTCATGGCAAGCATACCTTTTTCGGCAAGCTCCCCAAGCAACGTTGCAACCAGGCTTCTCTCCCATCCAAAGAGTAACGCAATCTCTCGTGCCGTGCAGTAAGGCGCATTCGCGACGGCCTGCAGCGCGAGCTGAGCGCGCGCCTCGTCATCAGAGAGCGTCGCTGCCAGAGTCTCAGGCGGGGCATGCCGCTCCACCAAGTCCCAGTCGTGCATGGTGAAGCCCTCCACGCTACCTCCGGCGACGGTGATCAGAAAATGCTCTTGCAGCGTGCGCAAGGCGGCTTGATAGTGCTGCTTGCTCGCACCGGAAAGTCCCTGCACTTCGCGGCGCAGGTCCAGCGACCGGATCGGTCCCTGGATAGCAACCACCTGCAGCACGTGACGTTCTACTGGATTGAGCCGGTCACTTTGCAACACTTGATCCACAGAACTGTGCATTCCCCCTAGCCGGTGAAACGCCGGCAAGAGCCGCCAAGAAATGAAGACGCCACGCCGGCGGAGATGGTGCCCATAAGCGCAACGCTTCGCCGCGGGCAGGGCATTCTTCCACCGCCACACCGCCAACGAGAAGGTTTCAAGGCTACCGCGTGCGCGCAATTCAGCAGCGCTCACATTGGGCCAGGGCAGGTTTCCCGGCGAGAAGAGATGAACGAAGCCCCGTTCTTCCACATACGCCGCCGCGTTAGCCTCACTTAGGACCCCACCGCCGTCAGCCAAGAAGAGCCTGCGGCGGCGATCTTCCTGGACCGCATCAGCAGAGACCGCAACCCCGACATCCGCCATGCTACCCCTTACCCATCAGATTCTTGCCGGGAGCACACAGGTGCAAATGGGCAAGGGCGTTCTCTAACAGTCGGGAGCGGCATACGGTTACGCATCGCCGGCCTCTTTGGCCTCCAGCCGTTTGGCTTGGGGCAGTAGCGGCGCGTCATTCGCGTGCAATTGCTGCCGTGCCTGCACCTGGGTGCTCAGCCCCCATATCTTCACAAAGCCCTCGGCCGCGCGGTGGTCGAAAGCATCGCCGCTCAGATAGGTCGCGAGGTCTTCGCGGTAGAGCGAGTGCGGCGACTGTCGCCCAACCACCGTGGCTTGACCCCGGTACAGCTTCACCCGCACGGTGCCGCTCACCGCACGCTGGGTGCTTTCTACAAAGGCCATCAGATCGCGGTTAAGCGTTGAGAACCAGAGTCCGCCGTACACCAGCCGGGAAATCTCTTCCGCAACGACGCGCTTGAAGTGCGACTGGTCGCCGGAGAGCGTGAGCTGCTCCAGGGCCTCGTGCGCTTTGAAGAGGATGGTGCCCGCCGGACATTCGTAGATCTCCCGCGACTTGATGCCGACCACCCGGTTTTCCACGTGGTCCACCCGGCCCACGCCATGCGCGCCTCCCAAGTCGTTCAGTTCTTGGATGAGGTCAACGCCACTCAATTCCCGGCCGTCGATGGCAATAGGAATGCCTTCTTCAAAGCCTATTTCGACATAGGCAGGCGTATCCGGCGCGTCTTCAGGCGCGACGGTCCACTCGTACGCATTTGCCGGCGGTTCCACCCAGGGGTCTTCCAACGGCCCGGATTCAATGCTGCGCCCCCAGAGGTTTTGGTCTAAGCTATACGGTTGACGCGACCCATCCGGCACCGGAATACCATGTTCCTTGGCGTACGCTTCCTCTTGGTCGCGAGTCAGGCCCCACTCGCGCACCGGCGCAATCACTTGCAGTTCCGGCGCGAGCGCATGCACTGACACGTCGAAGCGCACTTGATCGTTCCCCTTGCCGGTGGAGCCGTGCGCCACGGCCTGCGCGTCCTCTTCGCGCGCCACGTCCACGAGCAGCTTTGCGATCAATGGGCGTCCCAATGCCGTCGCTAGATAGTAGGCATTCTCGTACACCGCGCCGGCTTTGAGGCCAGGCCAGATGAAGTGCGCGATGAACAGGTCCCGCGCATCGACGACGTACGCCTTGCGCGCACCGGTTTGGAGCGCCTTGTCGCGAATCGCGGGCAGGTCAGGTTCGTGGCCGAGGTCGATAGTGAGCGTGACCACGTCCATCTTGTATTCTTCTTGTAGCCAGCGTATGCACACGCTGGTGTCCAGGCCGCCGGAGTAGGCCAGGACTACTGTAGCCATAGCAGGTTTCTCCTCTTTTTAGACAACAGAGTATTCGATTGGAAAGTCGTAAATTGGACGAATAAATAACGGCTGCGGGACACACTTGGAAAGGCAGGACGGCGCGCAGGATCTCCTAAAGGATTCCGCTCAGCGTCTTCTCAATCCGCGCCAAGCCCTCGTCCGCTTCCGCATCGGTCAGGTTCAGTGCGGGCGCAATCCGAATGCTGGGCGGAGCCACGCGGTTCACGATGAGGCCGCACTCCAAGGCATGCGCATTGAATTTCTCGGCCCGTTCTTCACCCAAATCGAACGCGAGAAGCAGCCCCTTGCCGCGAATGTTCGCAATTGCATCGCCGTGACGGGCGCTGATTTCGGCAAGTCCGGCCTTGATGCGCTCTTCCTGGCGGGCGGCGTTCATCCAAAGCTCGTTCTCAATCACATGACCAACCACGGCGGCAGCGCCTGCGCAGACAAAGGGATTGCCGCCAAAGGTGGAGCCGTGATCGCCGGGCACAAACACGGCGGCGCGCTCATTGACCATACAAGCGCCAATGGGTAGTCCGCCGCCAAGGGCTTTTGCCAAGGCCATGACGTCAGGCTTGATGCCGTAATGCTCATAGGCGAATAAACGCCCCGTGCGGCCGATGCCGGTCTGCACTTCGTCAAGCGCCAGCAGCAAATCATGCTCGTCGCACAGCGTGCGCAGCCCCTGCACGTACTCCTGGCCGGCCTCGTACACGCCGCCCTCGCCCTGGATGAGTTCCACCAGGATGCCGGCGGTCTTTGGGCCCACCGCTGCCTGTGCCGCCGCCAGATCGTTGAACGGCACACGAATGAAACCCGCCGGCATGGGGACGAAGTCCTCTTGATAGTGAGGATTCGCCGTCGCCGCCACGGCAGCTATCGTGCGACCGTGAAAGGCGTTGCTCATCACGATGATCTCATGCGCCCCGTCACGGTTCAGCTTGCCGTACTTTCTCACGATCTTGATGGTGGTCTCCAGCGCTTCCGAACCGCTATTCACAAAGAAGACCCGGTCTAACGCGGAGTTTTCTACCAGTAGTTCCGCCAGTTCATATTGCCGGGGCACGTGAAAGAGCGAGGACGTGTGGAGCAAGGTTGTTGCCTGATTGGCAATAGCTTTAACTTGAACGGGATGGGCATGGCCCAACACGTTGACCGCGATGCCTTGCAAGAAGTCCAGGTAACGCCTGCCTCGATCATCCCACACCCAGGAGCCATCACCGGACACCAGCGTAACCGGCAGGCGGTTGAATGTGTTCATATAGTACTGTTTTTCTTTGGCAGGCCAGTCGGTCATTTCATTCCCCTTCTTCCTGCAATGCTGAAAAAACGTCCATTGCCTAGTATAACCCAGAGTTAGGCGGTTTTGAACCGCTCAGTTTCATGAACGAAGCGGCTATACCGTGTAAGGCAATCCCGATAGACAGCGCCTGACAAAACCGCTACACTAGCGCGCAACAGTCATTCTTCCTCAATTTGCCAAGGAGTCCCTACCTCTATGAAGTTCATCATGTTCACCAAGCATCTCGAGCATCTCAGCTACGAGGAGCTTGCGGATACGATTGCCGGCATCGGCCTGGATGGCGTTGACCTGACCGTGCGCAGTCCCGGCCACGTGCTGCCCGAAAACGTTAAGACTGATCTCCCCAAAGCTGCCAAAGCAATCCGCGACCGGGGCCTGGAAGTCGGCTGGATTACGACCAACATCTACAGCGCCGACGCGCCTCATGCCGAGGATATTCTTGCGACTGCGAGCGACCTGGGCATTTCGCAGTTCAAACTGGGCTACCACAAGTACGACGGCTTCGGTAATATCAAGCGCCAGCTTGCCGAGGTACGGGAAGCCATGCAAGGCATCGAACGCCTCTGTCACAAGTACGACGTGAGCGGGGGCATGCACGTTCACTCCGGCCCAAACTTGGCTGCGATGGCTCCCATCATTGGTTTGCAGATCGACGGCTTTGACCCGCAGGCGATAGGTCTCTACGCCGATCTGGGCCACATGGGCATAGAGGGCAGCTTTGGCGGCTGGATTCAAGGACTGGACCTGCTCTCCGATAGGCTGATCATGCTCGCGATGAAGAACATGGGCCAATTCTGGGAAGAAGACGAAAAGACCGGCCAGCATAAATGGAACCGGAAACTCGTGCCGCTCGATCGCGGCTTCACGCCATATCCGGAAGCGTTTGGCTACCTGAAACAGATCGGCTACAACGGTTACGCTTCGTTCCACAGCGAATACCAAGGCGCCGCCTCATGGAAGAGCCTGAACCACGAAGAATTGATCGAGCAGACCAAAGCGGACTTTGCTTACGTCAAGGGCGTTTGCGCGGAACTGGGCATCCCCCACGAGGACTGACCGCATGGCAGGATTGATCCTGCACTCTTGAGTGCTCAGTTAGAGAAGTCCTAGGGTGAAGAGTCGTCGGAACATGTAGCGAGGAATGACCATGGCTGCACTGCCCGCAATATTGGACGGCGAACCCGCCGTCACGCTGGACCACAGTTACTACATGCAATGGCCGATCTACACCGAGGAGGAAGTGGAATCAGTCTCAGAGCTCATCCGCAACCACGCTCTCGCCAGCCAGTTTGGCGGGCCGGGGCCGATTACGGAACTGGAACAACGAGTAGCGGAGGTCTGGGGCGTCAAACATGCCTTGGCGCACTCATCGGGTACGGCATCGTTGCGGTCGGCGCTCTTTGGTGTTGGCGTGGGACCGGGTGATGAGGTCATCTCGCAGTCGGCCATTCATCCGTTTAACTGCCTGCCCATCGTCGGCAGCGGCGCGGCGCCGGTGTTTGCCGACATCGATCCGGTCACACTCACCCTCGATCCGGCTGACGTGGAGCGCAAGATTACGCCCCGCACAAAGGCCATCATGGTCGTGCACTGGCCCGGCTGTCCGGCGGATATGGACGCCATCATGGACATCGCCGCACGCCACTCATTGCGCGTAGTCGAAGATAACTGCATCTCACAGGGCACAACCCACTGGGGACGCATGGCGGGCAGCATCGGCGACGCGTCCGCCATCAGCTTTCAACACGGCAAGAGCACCTCTGCCGGTGAAGGCGGCGTTTTCATGACGAACGACACCGAAGTCTACCAACGCGCCGCTTGCCTAGGGCATTACGAACGTCTGCGCGAGTTGCCCAATCCAAAGTGGCGCGCGATGACCGGCTTCAGCTTTGGCGAGAAGTATCGCATGGCGACAATAAGCGCTGCCATCGGCGCCGTCCAGATGAAGTATTGGGAAGAGCGTCTTGCCGTGCGCCATGCGAACACCGACAAGCTGGGAGAAGCCATCGCTGCCATCGAAGGCTTCGCCGCACCGGACTTCCCCTCTTACTTTCCATCGCCGTACCAGAGCGGTCGCATCATGTTCGATCCCGAGAAACTCGGCGGCATGAGTCGCAGGCGGCTGCTGGAAGTGCTGCAAGCCGAGGGCGCGCAGGTCTCTTCACCCGCGCAGAAGGACACCCTCACTCCTCATGCGAACGGGCTTACCCACATGCTCCACAAGCATCCGGTTTTCCAGGGCAACGAACACGGGACAGGAGACGTACTGTGGGAGGTCCTGGGTCCGAACGTCACAAGAATTGACTACAGCAGCGTCACGCTCCCCGTCACCGAGGATCCCGAAATACCCTACAATTCGATCCGTGTGCCCAGCTTCACCCGTCCGGCGGATGAACTGATCGAGCAATACGCCGCTGCCTTCGCCAAAGTCGCCGCCCATGCCGACACGTTGAGCGGCGCCTTGGTCGAAGCCCGATAGGACTTTCATCGCCTCTGAATACATATGAGGTGCCACTGACCACGTCGTGGCCCGGCAGGGGCGGTGCGCTGCGGAGAGAAGTGGTCTCTTGGCCTTATATACTGCGCCGCTTCGTTCCCAAGACTCGCAGGCAAGTGTAGCGCGGAGGCTTGTCCCAAATACCGTCGCATTAGACAACGCGGCGCTTACGAGAGAGTTTCTACATGGTTTGTCAAGCGCAGTAGGGGCATGACATGTCGTGCCCCTATGTCAATCCCAGCAGGCGCGCTCCATTGTCCCACAAGATCGCCCTGCGTTCCTCGAAGCTCAATTCCGCCCTGTCCAAATGCTCTAAGGCGCGGCGCGGCGGCATGAGCGGGTAATCACTGCCGAAGAGCACCCGCGAGCCGGCAAGCTGCGCGCCAATTCGATAGATCTGCGGCGTGTAGAGATAGGGCGTGGCTGCAGAGTCGTAGTAGGCATTGCCGGCGAGCGATTCTATCTCAGGCATCAGTTCATAGAACAGCAGACCACCGCCCCAGTGCGCAAATACGATGGGAACGTCTCGTGCCATTGCCAGCAAGCGCAGCAGCTTCTCGGGTGTCGTCGTGCCTTTGCCGGGATACGCGTGGCCAAGCGGCTCGCTGGCGTGCAGAAGCAGCACCATGCCGTGCGCGCGGCACGCCTCGATGACAGGCCGCATCGCGCGTTCATCAGTGATGTCGAATTGCTGCCCGTCGGCGTTTAGCTCGCCAACGCCGCGAAAACCCAAAGCCGCGCAGCGTGCGACTTCATCGGCAGCGCCTGCAGCACCCGGCACAACCGCGCAAAATGGCACAATCTGGCGATGCGGCCGCAGAGCTTCTAAAATAGAATCATTCGTTGCGCGACACAGTCCCGGATCGGACCAGCCGAAATTGAGCGCCACCGCCGCCGCAATGTGGTCGCGCTCGATAGCGTTGGCAAGATGGCTCGCAGTTGCCAAACGGCTTTGCGGGGCAGCATAGAGTGACTCAAACCAGGGCTCGTTGGCAAAATAGCGCTCGCGCGCCTTAACGATCTCTGCGGGAAAGACATGGGTGTGGAAGTCAAGAACGCGCTCGCCGTCTATTTGCACATTCCCTTCTGCCGTGTGCGGTGTCCTTACTGCGATTTTAACACGTACTCCGGCTTGCAGTCGCTCGCCCCAGCCTACGTTGAGGCACTGTGCCGCGTAATCGCATGCCGGGCGAGAGCAAGCGGATATGACGCCGCGCGCACGGTGTATTTTGGCGGCGGCACGCCATCGCTACTGGAACCGGAGCACGTTGCCCAACTCATTCAAGCCGTTGACGACGTCTTGCCGCTTACAGCCGACTGTGAGATTACGCTCGAAGCCAATCCCGTCACCGCGGACGCCGCCCGCTTTGCCGGTTTTCGCGCCGCCGGGGTCAACCGCCTCTCGTTCGGCGTCCAGAGCTTCTCCGGCCGCCTCCTCAAAGTGCTGGGACGCGACCATAGCGCCGAGCAAGCGCAGCGCGGCCTGCGTCTTGCCCGGCAAGCCGGCTTTCAAAATGTCAGTCTCGATCTCATGTACGCGGTGCCCGACCAGTCCCTTGCCGACTGGCGGCATGACGTGGAGACTGCCCTTGCGCTCGCGCCGGAACACCTGTCGCTGTATTGCCTCACCGTTGAACCCACCACGCCCTTTGCGCGCTGGGTGGGGAGTGGCCGCATTCAGTTGCCCCCGGACGATACTGCCGCAGACATGTACGCGCATGCGTCGGCTAGCATGGCGGACGCCGGCTACACACACTATGAAATTTCAAATTGGGCGCTGCCGGGCAGGGAGGGCGAGCACAACCGGATCTATTGGCGCTACGAGCCCTACTTAGGCTTGGGCGCTGGTGCGCACGGCTACCTGCACGATACTCGCACGGAAGAGCTGCGCCCGCCCCGCGCGTATATCGAGCGGGCGCTCCAGGGAGAATCGACAATACAACGCACAGAGACCATTACGTCCGCCATGGCTGCGGAAGAGAGCATCTTTCTCAACCTGCGACTCTTGCAGCGGGGCATCGTGCGCGAGGAATTCGCCGCCCGCTTTGGCACGGACCCTGTGACATTGCTCGCGCCTGAACTCGCAGAATTGACCCGCGCCAACCTGGTAGCGGTGGACGAGGACTCTATTCGTCTCACCGATGACGGACATTTCCTTGCCAACGAAGTCTGCGTCCGGCTGATTACGTCTTTAGAGACCGAAAGACCCGCTGCAAGTGTCACAACGTCTCGATAACACCTAGTGTCGGCGCCGCTCCGGTGCGAAACGACTGGACGCAGCAAAGGTATCTTCCCAACTGACGGCAACCGCAGGCCACACGCGGCGAAGTGTGCAACCTAATCTCCCCAAGCAAATGTCTCTCTATGTGCTGCGGGTACTCATTGCGGCCGGCGCGGATGTGAACGCACGCGACAGCAATAACGATCCGCTACTCTACACCGCGATTTGGTGGGACAACATCGAAGCGCTACGGATACTCGTGGATGCCGGCGCCGACGTGAATGTCAGATTGGCCGATGGCCGGTCGCTTCTGGCGGCGGCGAGTTTTCAGGGTACGCCGGAAACCATACAGATACTGGTTGACGCCGGCGCGAAAGAATAAAACGAGACGGCAGCGATATGCCGCCGAGAGCGGGTCTCGGTTGGCCGTGGGCGATACCTATCTCCCCGAAAAACTGTTACACCTCTCCCCGTTCTCCACAGTTCAAATGGGCAGAGGCAATAAAAGGCCGACACCAAGCCTGCGCGTCTCCTCCTGGAGAGTTTTCTACAGCTTTCGCGCTACTCAAAGATCCCTATTTCCCCCGCCTTGCGTTTGTTTCGTTTCTGCCAGGTTGTTACTATTGCCTGCAGGGACGCGCGATCCCGCGCGAAGCAGCCATATGTGGGGACAATTTCGTCGTGCGCGTAGCATTCGCAGGGTTGTACCTTTCGATTTTAACGGGCTATGTATCCGTGAACTTACGCCGGCGGAGCTGCAATCAGCCTCAGTTGCCGCAATCGACGTGCCGCCTGGGGCAGGGCATCGCAGAGCGCGCTCACGCAAGAGCGATAAGCTCTACGTCTGTGTCCAAGGGCTTATTTCATTCGCGGTCCAGGATCGCGAGATCACACTGAGGCCCATGGACGTCCTCCATGTACCACAGAGTGAGTGGTTTAGGTACCGCAACCAGGGCAACGAGCCGTCCAGACTTTTGCTGATACATGTCCCGCCCTTCGATCTTGCGAGCGAAGAGTTCGCGGAAGGGCAACAGGACAATACGTAATTGCGCGGGAGTCTTAGGAGGTGAGAGGCGAGAATAGTCCTGTGAATTAGCGATTGACACGGTCCAATGGAGCAACACCAACAGCAATGGAGGAGTGAATGATGGCGGTTCTCTTACACACGCGCATACGCGTGAGCGACTTAGACAACTCGATCAATTTCTACTGCGACCACTTAGGCTTCAAAGTGATGAGCCGGAGCGAGCGTTCTCCCCACGGCAACCAGATCGCCCACCTCGAGCTGCCGGGCAACCTGCATACGCTTGAGCTCACCTACTCCGACGACTATGACTTGAACGTTCCCGAGGATTTGATGCACTTAGCTATTGGCGTGCCGGACCTAATCGCGTTCTGCGCCGAATTGGAGGCCAATGGCATAGAGATCTGGCCGGGCGGCTGGCGGAAAGTGTTCGCCGAGGGCCGCAAGATGGGGTTCATCGACGATCCTGACGGCTACGAAATCGAGCTGCTGGAGCGAGAGGACGCCTGAAAAAACGGTCCTAATCTACGACATTGGGACTGTCTGAGCGCCCACCGGTGCGGTCAGTCAAGGGCATCTGCGGGTACGCTGCTAACGAACAATTCGTTCCTGGCAAGCGGAGCCCGGGTAGCCGGGTTGTGGTAACAAGAAGTGGCGCAGATTAGCCGTGCGCGCCGAGATTGCGACGGACTGCATATCCCTGCAATTGGGCACTTCGACTCCATTGCTAATCCAGCAATATTCCTTCTCTGGCGGGCACTTCACCCCGTGCCGACGCAACCCGTCTCAGCCTTCAGCTTAGGACTTCCGGCGCTGCGTCAGCATACCAATTCTGATCGGCGTAATGGCGAGTTTCTTCTAGACCAGTCGCCATCGCCAGGATTTTCTCCATCGTTTGACCACTAACTGGGTGCACCAAGTGTGGGGCGATCTCGGTCAGAGGGCAGAGGGTGAAGCCGCGCTCTGTTAGTCGCGGATGCGGAATCGTGAGCGACGGCGTTGAGATCATCTGTTCGCCAAAGAGCAGGATGTCTATGTCAAGCGTGCGCGGCGCATTGGGAAATGGTCGCACTCGACCCAAAGCACGCTCAATGCCTATGGCAAATTGCAAGAGTTCTGCAGGGCTCAGTTCTGTAAAGCCTTCGAGCACGGCGTTGAGAAACCACGGTTGCTTGGCGTATCCTACGGGTTCCGTCTCGTAGATCGAGGAAACCTGGGTAAGCATAACCTCGGTGTGCAGTCGCCGCGCCGCATCGCGTAGATTCTCGAGTCTGTCGCCATCATTGCTGCCAAGGCCGAGATAGACTACTGCCATGAACGAATTTCCTATGCTTCGTCCTCGTCTTTGTCCGCGCTAACCTCTAGGGCGCCGTCATCATGCAGCCAGACCTTGTGGACCGCGACGCCCAAATCACGGGTGTCCGGAGAGCCAAGCACATCCTGTGGCTTCCAAGGCTCATCCCAATGGAAGGCGATTTCAAGACGCTTGTCGGAGTCGGGCGGTACAGGATATGACAAGTCCCGCCATTCACCCGGCGGCAAAGAAACGGGATACTTCACCTCGTTCGTGTAGATGGCGCCGGTCACAGCCCTATTCAATTCCTTCGGTCCGGAGAAGAGATGAATTGAAATTGTCTGCTGTCCGCCATACTTCAAGCGTACCAGCGCATCCCGACTCGTCCACCGTACCGGGGGCGGCCAGTCCTCCCGGGGGTACCACCCGCCTCCTAGCTGCGGGTCCTCGTTTTCACCCATCACAACTGCACTCTCGGTCACTCGCCGATAGGCATAGATATCGGTATACATGTCCGTTGGATAGCCATAGCGTGCATTGCCAAACGCACGGGCCCGAACCATTATTACGTCTTGCTGGCCACGCAGCAGACCAATTCGCACCGCACCCCGCACGAGATCATCAAGAAAACGTGGGTGATCGTATGAGCAGTCGTGAATGGAGTAAAGTTCCTCGACCTCATAGTTGCAGGAGCGCAGCAGCCGCCTCAATTCACCCGCGCTGAACTCACGATGATGACGAGCATAGCTGTTGTAGCCGGAGAACGGTGGGTAGATGTTCTTGCCGCTGATAAACTTTAGGACGTTCGTATATCGGAATGGATTTGGCGTCGAGAGGATCAACTGACCGTCAGGCTTAAGCACCCGGTGGATCTCGTAGAGCGTCTGCGTAGGATCATACGTGAGGTGCTCAATAACCTCACAATAGAGCACGAGGTCAAAGTGGTTGTCCGGGTAAGGAAAAGGATCGTACTCGATGTTCACTCCCTGATACTCAATAGTCTGTGCAAAGTCACTTTCAGCGCTCCTCAATTTCACGGTGCCGCCGTCGAGTTCCAGCCAATACGGTTCATTGATGGCAGACACGGCAAAATCCGTGTAGCGGAGAAGCAGCGCCGTCATGTAGTACGGCATTGCGCCGATTTCGAGGACTTTGGCTTGGGTGGGGAGATCGGCCGGAATGAGTGCAAACGTAGCCCCCAGACGGTCTAACGCTGTGCTAAGGTAGTCGCTGACCTCTTTGCGTTGTGCATGCTCCAGGGAGCGCAGGAATTGTAGCGCCTCATCATTGTCCAGCCTCATGCCTTCACCTCTTGCGACGAAGCGAGGGAATTGCCTCGAGCCGTAACAACCGAGTCCACAAGCTCAAGCAGCCGGTCCGCAAACTGGTTCTCGCTAAATCGCTTGGCCCGCTCCTGCGCACCGGCCCGCAGCCTTGTAGCTAGCGCCGGATCAGCAGCGACGGCGCAGGTAAATTGCTTGAGTTCCTCCAGGGTATTCCAGAGGAAACCGCTCTCGCCATGCGCAACGATCTCGGCCGGGCCTCCCTTGCCCAGCACGATAGGCACACAGCCTGCAGCCATTGCTTCCACCGGCGTAATCCCAAAGTGTTCGAAGCGCTCCGGATGGTGTTCTTCGTTCTCGCCATAGCCGGTCGCATGCCAATAAATGGAAGCCTGGCTATAGAGTTGGCGTAATTCTTCATATTCCACGTTTGGATGGAGTACCACGGGCAATCCTTCGGCCAATTCCTGAACACGCCGATAGTACCCCTGGCTCAGGGAATCCTGCGCAACGCCCCCTGCAAGATGAAGCTCCCAGCCTGCGAGCTCCTGCCGTGACAACGCCGCAAACGCCTGGATCATTTCCGGGTATTTCTTTTCATGGCTGTGTGGGAAAAACCTCCCAACGCTAAGGATAACCGGACGTTTCTCTCCTGGCTGAAAGTCACCGACGTCAACCGGCGGGTAGAGAATCTCACCCTCCAGCTCCCACGCCCGCTTGACCCAGTCCGCAACAAACCGGGAAATCGGACAGAGCAAATCGTACGTCCGGATGTACTCTAAAGACGGGTTCTCCATAACGCCATGCAAGCGCAGGCCGAGCTCTGGGAAGAGCCTTTCGAATACTGTCTCATACAAGTAGTAGCGCCAGTTCCGGGTGCGCACCGCCGCCACGGCCACACCCACTTCGCGATAGTCGTGCTCTTCCACTCCGGCAGCGTGAGCCGAAAACGTCTCACAAGTCAATTCGAGCCGGGCGCGGCCGTCCTCGATGCACGCCTTAGGCAGAACAAACTCAATATCCTCGTAATTGCCCATTGTCGTCTGCAATGTGGTCTCACACAGTAGCTGCTCACCGCACGTCACACGCACCGAAACCGGGTCCCAGCCATCGGGGCGAAATGAACCTGCGACGATTTGCATCGGCGTGTCGCGCCGCCAACCTGGAACCGGCAGTTCAATTGCGGCTTTACCCGCGGTCCAACGGTACCAGCCCTGGCCGAGTTCCTGTATAGCATAGAAGCCATCGCGAAAGTGGGGCACCCTGAGTTCGCGCAGGAGCTGTCGGCCTACCCACTGCCGCAAACGCGCGGTCCAGCTATGCAGCCCCAGGAATGGGAAATAGACAAACATGATGCTGTGCTCGGCCTGGCTTGGCACGAATGAGAAGTGGGAGCCGTTTATAAAGAGATCATATTCCGCAGTCAACGGTGCAAGCAGGTCGAAGGGCAGGTCCTCAACACAGCGAAGTTGTACCTGTGAGAGGTCAACGTTCAGTCTCTTGCCGATTTTGGCGAGGTCTACCGGCCGATGGGTGATCAATGAGACATCGTGATGCGCGGCAAGCACTTCCGCCGCCACTCCCGTATACCGTTCCGCACCGCCCTGCGTCTGGAGCCAACGGTTGTAGATGCCTATCTTCATTCTTGCCATGCGATGCCGCTACACCCACCTAAGGGTCACTTGCCTATTCTTCACCGGGCTGCAGCCAGCGACCAATATCTTGTTGCGAAACAGAGCGTCCCGCTTGAATGTCACGTCTGTTCCGCAGTATCCCCGGCGTAAGCAACAACAAGCGCAACCAGACCTTCAATCGAATCCACAGACGACCCAACTGCCCGCGAGTTCCGGCCGACCGCAAGAGAAGCCCCAAAAGTGCTTGGACCGCATTCCCGACTGTCTCCGCAGCATAGCGACCCACTTGCTGTCGCGCAAGCCGCCCGGGCGCGTTCTTGATGAGCATTAGCAGCCGGTTGAGATCCACGTTGTAGGTGAAAAGAGGAGACCACTCCCCGGCTGACCCGCTGTGCACGTGGCGCACGATCGCTTGGGGCGCGTACCAGACGCACCAGCCCTGGGCGCGGGCGCGCCATGCCAAGTCCATGTCCTCATAGTACATGAAGAAGCGCTCGTCAAAGAGCCCAACGGCATCAAGCATGTCACGCCGCAAGAGGCACGCTGCGCCGTTGAAGTGAAAGACCTCCGCAGCAGCATCGAACGCGCCATCATCCCAAGGAGGATACACATGCCCGCGATTCACGATTGTGCCGCGGTCACGACCCGAGCCGTCCGGTAACACGGATGAACCGGCACTTTGCAGCAACGGCTTTGCATGCAGGCGCAACGACCCAGGGAGGTTTACCCGGATTGTCTGCGGCTCACCGTCGACCGCTCCGGCAAAGAGTAAGCGGCCGGCACACAGCAGAGACACACGTACGGTCCTTTGGTCCGGTCTCCATGCGGCCAGTTCCAGCGTTAGGTTAATGCCCGTGGAACCAAGATGCGCGAGCGGAACGCCAAGTTCGGCAGTAGCGCCGGACCATTGCAAAGAGCGCCCCTCGCCATCGCGTTCAGGTGGGTGGAATCCGGCGAGACGCCGCACCTCCTGCCCTTCTTGACCGTTCCCACCAGCCATTGCAGCACCATACACTTGGACTCCCAATGTGCGTGTATCGTCCGAGTTCATCTCTTCACTTGGCGTAAACGATTCGCAGCGCAACTCTAGGGGCAGGAAGTCGTGCATATAGAGCAGTTTTGCGGTGGTGGCGCCGATAGCTGGATCGGCCAGCAGCGGCCGCACGAGGTGCAGCAGCCAATCGGGTCGAACTGCAGTGTCGGAATTGAGCAATGCGACAAATGGCGACGCACTGGCCTGGATTGCGCGGTTGTTACCGCCGCCAAACCCCAGGTTGCCGCCGGTCTCAAGTATCCGCACCTGGGGGAAGTGCGCTCGTACCCAATCAGGTGAACCGTCTGCAGACGCGTTGTCAGCGAGAATAACCGTAAAGCGGTCGCTTGGATACGTAGTTTGCAAGAGTGCAGTCAAGCATTGTCCCAGAAAGCGCATCCCGTTCCAGTTGAGCACGACGACGGTAACAGCCGGCAGCTCTTCACTGCCATGTGTTGGCAAAGTTTTCATTCACCCCGCCAACTTCGCCGGCACTGCGCATTGAACTCCAGCACACTTCCTGAGCTTTGAGTCGACTGACATGCCGTCACTCCAGCCAAATCTCACGAACAGCGACACCGAGTTCACGATTGTCGCGCGTTTCTTCTGCTTTCGGAGAGCCCATCACTCTGTCGACAACAATCTCGATCTGCAAAATCTGTCCATTTCCAGACGACTGAAGTGGAAACAAATACCGCTCGAAGTCCGGTGTTGCGATCGAAAAGTCGCCGATGCGCCCACCCTCGATGAGAATGCGGCCGGTAATGGGCTCGCCGCTATGATGAGGTCGGCACATCGCAATCCCAAGGAGCTGAGCGGCGCCTCCCTTACGCAGGTAGAGGCCGGCCCGCCGTGTCATCCAGCGCACATGCGGGGGCCAATTCTCAACCGGGTACCAGCCCTCTCCTAGGAATTCATCTTCCTGATGACCCATCACAACGTGGTCCGGTACAGGCTGCCACGGTACCGCCGCCGGCACAGACTCGTTGGATGGAACAAGGGTGCCCGCTCCGTCAGTCTGCCAGGTCGGATTAACCGTTAGCATTCCGGTCTGAGCTGCATTTTCAGGGGCAACGACAAAACGCGCGACCCCCTTCCACATGTCGAAGGGATTCCGCCAGTCGCCGGCCGGCCAGAATCCCACGCTCACGTCAAAGTCGCCGGTGTGCAGCGGCACATTTGGCAGCGTGCAGACAATCTCACCCTCCCCCTTCGTCAATGCGACTGTTGTCCCATCTGCCGCGCTGTGGCTGCCCGCTACGAATACGCCGTCGGCACGATGGACGCCAATTCCTACGCTCGCCGCGGCAATGGCGTTGAGCGCCGTAAACGCGATCCGTATCTGCACGCTTGCGCCTGACGCGACTTCAACAACGGGTGTACCGGCCTCGTCAGTTACAGTGACGGAATCAATGACTACCTCACCGTTGCCCCAGCGTTCCTGGCGCGTATCCTCTAGTGGCGGGAGGGCACGGGAAGACACAGCCACCTGCAGGTCCCCTCGCTGGCGCGCCTCTGAAAGATACGCTTTGATCACACTGTCTGACGGGCCGTGCATGCGCACGCTCCCCGAATCAATCCATAGCACTTCATCGCAGAAGCGACCGACAGACATCAAATCATGGGAAACGAAGACTATCGTCATACCTGCCTGTTTGAACTCGCTCAGCTTGGCAAAGCATTTCTGCCGAAACGGCATGTCGCCCACGGCCAAGACCTCGTCGATTACGAGAATCTCGGGATCGACGTGTACAGCGACCGCAAAGCCCAGCCGCATATACATGCCCGACGAATAGTGCTTGACCGGCTCATCGATGAAACGCTCCAGTTCCGCAAACGCGACAATTTCATCGAAGCGAGTCCTCATTTGCGCCCGCGGCAGTCCGAGAAAGGCGCCGTTGAGGAAGACGTTCTCTCGACCCGTCAGATCGGGATGAAATCCCGCCCCCAGCTCAAGCAATGCCGAGACCCGCCCCCGTGCGGTTACTGTGCCGCTCGAAGGCTCTAGCACACGGCTTAAGAGTTTCAGAATCGTGCTCTTGCCGGACCCATTGCGGCCGACGATGCCAAGCGTACGCCCGGCCTCAAGATGAAATGAGACGTCCCGCAAAGCCCAGAACTCTTGACTTGACGACGACCTGCGCAGCCAGCTAATGACTGTTTCTTGGATCGTGCGGTGCTGGCGCACAATGAACCGTTTCGACACATCCTGGAATTGGACTGCCTGCATCTATATCTCTTCCACAAATCTATTCGCATACTGGCGGAAGAGCCACAGCCCGATCCAAACCAGCAAGAATGCGGTTGCCCCAGTCACGAGCAGATGCTTCAGCCGCCACAACGGCCAGCCGTAAAGCAACGCGTAGCGATAGCCGGTGATAAGAGTAGCCATCGGATTGAGCAAGTACACCCAGCGCCACATGTCGAGGCCGAAAACTTCCCGATTCGGAATCCGTTCAAGCAAGTAGACTATCGGTGTGAGGAAGAACCAGGCGATCAACGCCACGTTCATGATCGATTCGATATCGCGAAAGTAGACGTTCAGGGCAGCCACAAGAAGCGCCAGGCCCGACATCAGCAGTATTTGTAGTAGTACAAGCACGGGCAGGAACCACACATGGTAGGTAAACGTGACGTCCACCACTACCGCAAACACAAAGAAGAGCGGTAGGGCGAGAACAAAGTGGATGACATTGGCGAGCACGACTGAGAGCGGCAGAATCTCCCGGGGAAAGTAGACTTTCGTCAGCAAGTCCCGGTTTCCCGTAATGCTCGTCATCGCCCGCGTAATTACGTCCGCAGTAAAATTCCAAACCAAGAGTCCGCTCAGGACATAAATCGGATAGCTCTGCACGGTCGGCTCGATCCCTTCTGGATCCGTCAACACCGTGAACACCAGGGTAAAGACCAGCATCATGAGCAGGGGATTGAGCAGCGACCAGGCGAAGCCGAGTACTGAATTGCGGTAGCGCACCTTTATATCGCGCACCACTAGATTGGCCAGGAGTTCCCGATACTGCCACCATTCGCAAAGAATGGCCCACACGTGCAGCGGATTCGGGAAGAGAATGAAAGTCCGTATGGCATTCATCGTTGCTGCAATTCAAAGCGCTCGCATACAGTGTATTCCGCCCCGTGCGGCCTCAACTCACTTTTCATCAGAACGATTTCCTCCACTGGCAGCGAGATGGCTTTGAATCCGCGCTGCGCCTCGGCCCATTCCTCAAGCGCGTTCTGTTCCCACAGGGCTATGCCGTCTCGCACTCGCGCCAGCGTGAGATGCGGAGAAAACGGCCGTCTTTCGCGCGTAAAACAACTCTGTTCCAGCAGGCGTTCCATTCTGCCATGCAGCCGGCGCATTTGATTATCACAGTCATCCACTGTAGCCCAAACCATCTGCGGCCGCCTGCGGCCGCGCACAATTCTTACACCGGAAATCGAGACCGCAAATGGCTGTGCGTTGGCTATCACGCGTTCCATTGTGTTGACGATAGCCGCCTTCTGTTCTGCCGACACGTCACCAAAAAACTTGAGGGTGATGTGCACGTTCTCCAAAGGCACCCATCGCACTTTCCCTTGACGCTCCGATGCCGCAAGCAATCTCTCTGCCAAGCGCTTCCGAGCACTGCTAGACAGGCCGACGGCGAGGAAGAGGCGTTCAGTCTGCACCGCGCTCACTCATGTCTATGGGTCGCACTTGACCCTCGGGTCATTCCAGGTAGAGCAAAGAATCTATGGTCACTTGCCAAGGCGCAGGCCAACCACGCGCTCTGCAAATTCCAAGTCTCTTGCATATCCTCGGACCGCATCAAGATCGCGAACGCATGCTTGGCGCGCGTTCGCTGCCACAGTTAGCTCTTGTCACACGCCGCATAAGGCAAGTATAATCGCTGTGAAAATGGGTCGTCCAATGCCCCTGCGTCGTGCGCTCCGGGCCAAGCGTTGCTGCCGACCTGCCAAAGAGCGATTTGCAGTTGCCGCGCGCCAATTCCTCTTCCCTTGACGCGCTGGATGTCACTCATTGGTTGCGATCACCCTTGCATTTACTAGATTCTGCGCTAGGTTAGCCGTATGAAAGTACGCAAAGGCGTCTTCTTGGTTGCCGGACTGGGCACCCGGACGCTGCCCGCGGCCAAGTCCATCCCCAAGGTAATGCTACCGCTTGCCGACAAGCCGGCCATCCAGTACGTAGTAGAGGAGGCGGTTGCGGCCGGCATCGAGCAGGTTATTCTCGTCACGGCCGCCGGCAACCAGGCCGTTGAGGACTACTTCGACACCGCGTACCGTCTTGAAGAGAGTCTCGCCGCACGAGGCAAGCAAAAGGAACTCGCGGAACTGCAAGCGCTCAAGGAATTGGCAACGGTTATTGGCGTGCGCCAGCATGCGCCGCTCGGCACCGGCGACGCCATACGCACTGCGCGCAGTGTGGTCGGCAATGAGCCGTTTGCGGTTTTTCTCCCGGATGACGTCATTGACGGGGAGCCGCCCGCTATCCGTCAACTCATGGATGTACACGAAGCGCATGGAGGTGAGGTCGTGGCCGTTATGTCCGTGCCCCACGACCACGTCGACCGCTACGGCATAGTGGAAGGCACACCAGTAGCCGCGGGAATACAACGGCTGCAGAGCCTTATTGAAAAACCTCCGGTTTGCGAGGCGCCGTCGAATCTCGCCATCGTCGGCCGCTATGTTTTCACACCGGCGATCTTCGACTACATCGACCGCACACCGGCGGGCGCCGGCGGCGAAATCCAGGTAACGGATGCGATAAATACCCTCGCGCAAGAAGGCCCAGTCTACTCCTGCGAATTCACCGGCCGGCGCTACGATATGGGCGACAAGGTGGGCTACCTGAGCGCCTCGATCGATCTTGCGCTCAAGCGTCCTGATCTGCGGCCCGGCCTTGCAGCCTACTTGCGCGGCTTGGATCTAGACAACATGGACCCGACCCCGTGAGTCCTGAGAAAGCGCACGCTGAGTTGCTGGCAGCCCTTGCTCCGCGCCGCAAACGCGTGTACGACTACTTGCAGGAAGCGGTTGCCCGCATCTCCTTGAGCTCGCTTCACCTCGGCGAGGCGATTGCCAGCTACGTCCAGCAGCCGGGCAAAGGCTTGCGATCAAGCATTCTCCTACTCTCTTGCGGCGCAGCGGGCGGCGACGAAACACGGGCTATTCCCGCTGCGGCCGCAGTCGAACTCTTCCACGTATGGACATTAGTGCACGACGACCTCATTGATCAGGACAACTTGCGCCGTGGCCGGCCGACGGTTCACGCAGCATTTGGGGAGCGGGCACAGCGGGAGTTGGGTCTCACCGCCGCTGCCGCCGGTCACTACGGTCTCACGCAAGCGCTGCTGGCTGGGGACATTCAGCAGGGCTGGTCTGCGACGCTGCTCACGGAAACTGCCACCAGGCAAGGTGTTGACGCCACCCTCGTGCTCCGGTTGGTTGCGGAACTCTTCGGCTCCGTGGAGACCCATCTCGTGGATGGCGAAGCGCTTGACGTACAGTTTAGTCTGCAGGACCTGGCAGCGGTCTCGGAGTGCGACATTCTGGATATGATGCGAAAGAAGACCGGTGTCCTATACGGGTTCGCCGCCACCGCCGGTGCTTGTATCGGCCTTAACGCGTGGCAACCTGAGGACCCTCTAGTTGCGGCGCTCACGACCTATGCCCGCAACTACGGCGTAGCCTTTCAGCTCCAAGATGACATTCTCGGCATTGTCGGTGACTCGGCGACAACGGGCAAGCCGGTCGGATCGGACATTCGCGAGGGCAAGCGAACTCTCATTGTGTGGGCAGCCTTGCGCAACGCCACCGCCGTCCAGCGCGAACACATCCTCAGCACGTTGGGAAACCGCACCGCCACCGCTGAGCAAGTTGCATACACAACGAAACTATTGGTGGACTTAGGCGGCTTGACGTACGCTGGTTCGCTCGCAAAAGCATACATTGAAGAAGCGCACAGGCACCTCGCACACGTGTCAAATGGGTCCTACCGCCAGGTCCTCCATTTGTTCGCAGACTTCGTATTGGAGCGAGATTCCTAACCCCCTGCGCCATTTGCAATCCGTGGTACAGTAGCGTACGCTAGCGCCAAGCAGAACCGACGGCAAAATCCTGCCGTACAATTGTCTTTGCGTTACGGCGGAATTACAGGCAATCTTTACGACTCCCGCCGATTCTGCGGCAGCCTGAACCTAGTGTAAGCAAGTAGAAGATTCTTGGACGAGCAGCCCTTTGGTTGCGGACCGAGCGCCGCGCAGGGCGCAGTCATGAACTGAGGAGGAATGAGCATGGCAGACGTAATGGGTGTCGGCCTGATTGGGCCCGGTTGGGTTGCAAGCGAGCACATACGGGCGTTCAACAACAACCCGCATACGCGCATGGTCGCAGTCTGTAGTCGCGAAATGGAGCGGGCGCAGGGGGCGATCGACGAGTTTGAATTGGACGCCAAGCCGTACACCGACTACGAAGCGATGCTTGCCGATCCAAACGTTGACATTGTCTCCATTTGCACACCCAACTTTGCCCATGCTGAGCAAGGCGCGCTGGCAGCGGAAGCAAATAAGCACCTCGTTATCGAGAAACCAATCGCCATTACTGTGGAGCAGCTAGAGCGTTTGGTCAGTGCGGTCAAGAAAGCAGGCGTGAAGAGCGTCGTGAGTTTCGTCCTCCGCTGGAACCCCTTGGTCGAGACATTGCACTACCGGCGGGAGGCCGGTGACTTTGGCCGCATCGTCTATGCTGAAGCCGACTACATGCATGAAGTGGGGTACATCCGTCCCCCAGGACACTGGGGCCGTTACCAGAAGAACGTTGGCAGCGCCATGCTCTCCGGCGGCAGCCATGCCATGGACTGCATCCGCTGGTTGACCGGCAAAGACGTAGAGTCGGTGTCAGCCTACGCGACACCGGTGCGCTTGGAAGAAAAAGGCTTCGATTTTCCGCTTACGACTGCGGCTGTCCTGCAAATGGAAGAGGGCGTGGTTGGCCGTGTGACGGCCACCATGGAAGCCCGCATGCCCTACGTATTCCACATGTCGCTGCAAGGCGACGCGGGGTCGGCGCGCAATAACCGCATCTATCCCGCATCATTTCCCGGCATTACCGGATTCATGGACATTCCCACAGTCATGCCCGACTCCGGTGACGTAGCCCATCATCCGTTCCAAGGCGAGATCGATCACATCGTGGATTGCATTCTGAACGACGAGGATTCTTACGCCGATATCTTCGATTCGATCAATACGCATGAAGCCTGCATTGCGGCTGACATCTCCGCCGCTGAAGGACGTCCGGTGTCATTGCCTCTGATCGGCCAGGTCTAGGACCGGCACAACGCTGCCATGCCTATTGTCGAATCCCACGTCCACATCTGGACACAAGACGACGCATTTCCCTTCGCGCCCACGCTGCCGGACGTGCCGGCGCCGACGAATGACGCCACTGCCGAGATGCTGCTTGAGGTAACGAGAAGAGCCGGCGTCGACCATGTGGTCATGGTGCAACCAAGCACCTACGGCTGGGACAACCGCTATCTCGCAGATAGCATTGCCCGCTACCCAGACCGGCTTGCCGGTGTGTGTCTCGTCGATCCCCTCGACGAAAAGGCGCCGGAACACCTCGAATTCTGGGTTCAAGAGCGCAAGTTTCACGGGGTGCGGCTGCACGCGGTCCGTGCCGACAGCGCGGAATGGTTCACGACGCCCCAGACCGACCGCATTTGGCGGAAAGCTGCCGACTTGGGCATCCCCATCTGCGTTCTCATGGACTTGGAGCACGCGCCCATGCTCGCAGAGATGGTGCAGCGCTATCCGCAGGTGGACGTGGTAGTCGATCACATGGGTCGCATCGACGTTGCCGAGGAACCGCCGTACCCAAATTTTAGTGGCCTCCTCAGGCTTGCCGACCATCCCCGCACATTTGCCAAAGTTTCGGGCATGCTCCACTACAGCGGCGAATCCTATCCCTACGCCGATACGCACCCGTTCTTCCGCATGGCAAAGGAAGCATGGGGTCCCCAGCGTCTGATGTGGGGCACGGACTGGCCGATGCTGCTCGACAAGGCCGACTACTTGCCGCGCCTCACCGCCGTGCGCGACGAGATGTCCTTCTTCAATGCTGAAGACCTTGAGTGGGTGCTCGGTAAGACCGCGTTGCAACTCTGGCAGTTTACCTAGCGGACCACCGATGGAGCTGAGACGGCGCTGCGAGCACCTCTGGGTATGCAAAAGAGCACCTACTTCCGGCGGAAAACCTCTTGTGCGGCCGACCGCACCGGCGCCGCGAATGTGAGTGGCTTGCTTGCGGGAAGTCTGATGGCTGTAGTCTTGTTGTCCCAATTCAAGACCGCGCCATGAAGATTCTCGGGCTCGGCAAGCCTATCCGCGGCACTCTCAATAGTAAGCGTCGTCAGACCTTACGCTACAGCTAGAGGGCCGCGAGAAAACTTGACCCCCTATCGGCAGTCCAGCTTTGCATTCTCCAGCTACCCAGCGTCCTTTGCAACCCGTAGGGTTTGCACTCGTGGCGCAATAGTGTAGAATTAATTCTGACAGTTTGCTACATCCAACCCAGCGGGAAATTCGTTAATGCCCGTGCGTCTTAGTCTTGGCAGACTGGCTGTTCGTTTTTTCTTAGGCTTTGCCTTCAGTCTGCTCTTTCCCACCATTTCTCTCAACGCTGCTGATTCTCTTGATGAGCCAGTCAGTGGCGGTCACTTCTTTAAGCAAGCCAACGGATTTGGCGGCCGTGGCAACCGGGGCTTCTCGATTCGAGATGAGCCCAACGGCATGGCCTTCTACACTAAGTTCCATCAACTTGGCGGCGTGAGCGCCCTCGGCTATCCGGCCTCTCGCTTCTATGAACTCGATGGATTCATTTATCAGGTAACTCAGGGTGCGCTTCTCCAATACCACCCTGTGCTAGACCAGGTCACTCTGGGCAATACTTTCGAGATACTTGAGCGGGCCGGTCTGAACGAGCTTCTGCTCGCGCGGGGCATACCGGTATCCATTGCCGACGATGGTTCCAACGGAGACTTTCAAAAGGCCAAGGCGACGCGTCTCAGTTGGCTTACCAACGACGCCATCAAGAAGCGCTTCATGGGCGCAGGCGATGAAAATGCGGCGATCGAGCGCTACGGTCTCCCCATGTCAAAGCCGCAGACATTCGGTCCATTCATCGCGCAGCGCTTCCAACGGATCGCGCTGCAATACTGGACGGAGGACGTTCCCGGGATTGCCGATAACGGCGACATCACCGTCGTCCTGGGCGGCGACCTCTTGAAGGAGTTCAATCTCCTGCCGCTTGAAGCAAGAATTCCGCACATGAGTTACGAGCGGCCCCACCCCGTCGACGGCAGCAAGTCTCTGGAGGATAATCGCTACAGCCACCTTATTGCCGAAGGCACATCGAATTTCACCGGCTCACCCGATCATCGCATTCACAACATTGCCGTGGCAGCGTCGATACTGCATGGCAGCGTGATACAACCAAATGAGACTTTCTCATTCCTTGAGACGCTTGGCCCGATAGGATATGGCAACGGCTACCGATCAAGTCTGGTGATTTTCGGCGATCGCACTATCTGGGGCATTGGCGGGGGTGTCTGCCAAGTATCTACAACATTGTTTCGCGCCGCTTTTTGGGCAGGACTGCCGATTACGGAACGGCACCAGCACTCGTATCGCGTCAGCTACTACGAACAGGACGGGAGCCCGCCTGGCTTCGATGCTGCTATCTTCAACCCGGGTCTTGACCTCAAATTTGTCAACGATACTAATCATCCCATTCTGATTCGAGCCCACGTTGATGAACTGGCCATGAAACTCAAGATCACCTTGCACAGCAAGAAACTCCATCGCGCTGTGGAAATGCTGCCGGTAATTGAAAGAAATGTCGTTGCTCCCGGACCGCCTCTGCCGGACAGACCGGATCCCAGCCTCGCGCGGGGCGTACGCGTGCAAGTGGAATGGGCAGCTACAGGCATTGAAACCGGCATTCAGCGTGTGGTGGTGGAGGGAAATAACGTCCGCTTCGATGAGTTTTGGAGCCACTTCACCCCCTGGCGGGCACGCTGGGTCGTGGGAACTGCATAGCTGCGAAACGAACGCCAGGCTGCTGCAACTCCACCGAAACTGGCAGTCCGGCCCAAACCTAGTGCTTGAATTGGCGTGACTTCACCCCTTGAATTGGGGGTTTCTGCATGGATGGGTCCTCCCTCCACTTGCACAGCCAACCCTCTCTTGTGGCAAGAGATTCAGAACCCAAGAATTCGTCATTGCCACGAATTGCATTCATCCCTCTCGCACTGACTCCAGCCAGGAACTGCGGGCCCAGGGCACAAAGCGCACAAACCAAGTCCCACCATGGAAGTGAACATTACCGTAGGAGAGTTTAAGGCATTCGTGATCGTGGATCACACTCGGAGCCGGGACGTTTCGTGGGCTTTCTCCAAGACCCGATGTGCCAATTCAAGCTCGGGCGCCTCAGTTTTGCAGACGCGCCCCAATGGTTTACGATAGAAGCAACACCGTCTTTTGACCAACTAGATAGGAATAAGAGGAAGAACCAATGCGCCGACGCTTTAAGCAACTTGTAAGTTCGCTACTTATCGCCACAATTCTTAGTCTGCTACTCTCGGCCCTACCGGTAGCTGCCCAAGAATCGATCGACCAGCCGGTAGCAGGCGGTCACTTCTATAAGCAAGCGAACGGCTTAGGTGGCAAGGGAAGCCAAGGCTTCACAGTTTTTGACGAACCGGGCGGACCCGCATTCTATAGCAGGTTTAGCCAACTCGGCGGCGTAAACGCCATTGGCTATCCCGCCTCACGGCGCTATGAGGAAGATGGGTTCATCTATCAGGTCACCCAGGGCGCATTGCTGCAATACCATCCGGGTTTGAAGCAGGTCTTCCTGGGAAACACTTTTGAAATACTGGAGAAGGCGGGGCTCAACGCCATCCTCGCCTCGCGGGGTATTCCTGAATCCATCGCTGACGACGGCTCCGGGGGAGACTTTCAAAGGGCCAAGCAGGCACGCCTCAGTTGGCTCACGAACCCCGAAATTCGGCAACGGTACTTGGCCGTTGGCGGCGAGAACGCAGCCATCGAACTTTACGGCCTACCAATGTCACGCCCCCAAGCCTTTGGTCCGTTTATTGCGCAGCGCTTCCAGCGCATTGCACTGCAACTCTGGACCGAGGACATTCCCGAAATCGGCATCAGCAAAGGCACCGTGACTACGATTCTTGGTGGCGATCTCTTGAAGGAATTCGATCTGCTGCCAGCCGAGGCCAAGCTCCCGCATAGCATTGACGAGCGACCATCGCCAGTAACCGGTGCAGTGGGACAAGTGGCGCCGCCGCCCCCAATGACCGGCTCCACGGCGCGAACCTCTCAGGTATTCGGCAAATTGCCGCAATACACGAATAATCTTGGCTACGGCATGCAGGCGGACCTCTTCTGGCTGTCCCCTGCCGACAAGAATCGTGTCTACCAACTCATCAAAGAAGCCGGTTTCACCTGGGTGAAGCAACAGGTCCAGTGGTCGTCCATCGAGCCTGTGGAGAAAGGCGGTTTCGACTGGGCGGAACTCGACCGCGTTGTGAACTCGGCTCATGATTCCGGTCTGAATATTCTGCTCTCCGTGGCCAAGACCCCCACTTGGGCACTGGCGCCGGGTCTTGACCACGGGCCTCCAGCGGATCCTCAGGACTTTGCCGACTTCATGCGCGTCCTAGCCACACGCTACCGGGGCAAGGTACAGGCGTACGAGCTATGGAACGAGGCTAATCTTGCCATCGAATGGAAGCCGGTAACGCCCGGGCCGTTTGTCGAGTTGCTCAAAGTGACGTACACGGCGCTTAAGCAGGCAGACCCCAATGCCGTCGCCATCATGGGTGCGCTCACGCCTACCGGTGTGATCGATCCAAACGTCGCGATTGACGACGTTGAGTACTTGCGCCAACTCGTCGCCTATAACAACGGTGAAGTGGCGAACTACTTCGACGTGCTCGGCGTACACCCCGGCGGCTTCAACCACCCGCCGACTGATACTCCGCAGAACATCACGAGGAATCAGTCTGGCGGCTTCGGCAGCCACCCAAGCTTCTTCTTCACCCGCTACGCGGAGTTGCACAATATTCTGCTCGCCGCCGGCATCAACAAGGATGTGTGGTTCACCGAGTTTGGCTGGGCAGCATCCGATCAGCCCGCTCCGGGGTATGAATACGCCCTGCAGAACTCCGATCAAGACCAAGCCGCTTACTTGGTGAGTTCCTTCAACCTAGTCAGGCAACAGCACCCATACGTTGGTGTCATGATCGTGTGGAACTTGAACTTCCGCGTCACGCAATCCAAGTCCCACGAGACCTGGGCGTTTGGCATACTCAATCCTGACTGGAGCCCGCGACCGGCATACAACGCGCTGAAGAATATGCCGAAGTAGTCAGCCTCAGACTGAGACACGTTCCGGGCGCGCATGTAGGGCCCGCTAGAGAAAACAGAGCAGACCTGTTTCCGGCTTGTTCAACCGGAGACAGGTCTATGCTTCTTTGGTCTAAAGAAAAAAAGCAACCAGGCTCAAAAAGAGTGCCCGCCGTGCAGAGTACGGTCTAATGTTTCATCACCTGCTGTTCGAATGCGGTGACGACGGCCAGCAATTCATCGTCGAGACGCAACAGGACTGCTTCCCGCAGGTCCTCCGGCACGCCGCCAAAGTAGGGTTCCGCAATGGAACCGGTAATGCACGCCAGAGTGTCAGCGTCTCCGCCCAGTGAGATTGCGTTGCGAATAGCGTCCTCGAAGTCCGTTGCCTCTAAGAAGGCCGTGATTGCTTGCGGCACCGTCTCTTGACACGACTCGTTGAACTCATACGTGGGGCGGATTTCATCGATCGTCTTCTGCAGATCGTAGCCAAATGAAGCTTCCACGAATTGCTTGATGTTGCTCTTCTCGTGGCCGGTCCGCGCCAAGAAGATAGCAGCCGCGGTGGCTTGCGCTCCGCGAATGCCCTCCGGGTGGTTGTGCGTCACCACGGCGCTCTGCTCTGCCAATGCCAATGCTTCGTCAAGGCTGCTCGCGACGTATGCCGCCGGACTGACCCGCATTGCCGCCCCGTTGCCCCAACTGTTGTAGGGTTCCCACGAATCCGACAGTGCCCAGTTGTGGAATGCCCCACCGTAACCGGCATCGGGGTACCGCCGATAGTACAGTTTGAGCGTGACAGCATAGTCAAGCTCATTTAGCAGCGCATCGGCCAGAGCGACGGTCAGTATTGAATCGTCTGTAATGAAACACTTGGGATCTAGTAGCGGAAAATCCTTCGTCTTGGTCCCGATGAACTCGTGAACGGAACCAATCAGGTCGCCTGCAATTGCGCCGAGCATCTCCTCCTCCCCTTTCCTCACTGCACGCTAATCAGGACGATTGCAAACAATGTAAGCACAATGCCGATAGCGGTGACGCGTCCAAACCGCTCACCAAACAACACCATGCCACCAAGGAGAGTCGTTGCCAAGCCGACCGTAGCGGACAGTGGAAAGACTATCGTACCTGGCAGAATTGCCAGCGCACTGAGCAGCATGGCGACTTGAAAGAGGTTCGAGGCACCCATCATCACACCCAAGCCAATATTGTGGCGCATTGAAGCGGTGCGCCAGCCTGGTAAACGAAAACGCTTGCGCATGGGCCAAATGAATCCGGCGCCGAGCGTAGCCGCGACAAAGACCGAGGCTGTATACAGTGGCTGATAGTCCGGTGTGCTCCAGACGGAAAATGCCTTCGCTGCAGTCAGTCCTGCCCCCGAAAGTAACACGGCCGTCAGCAGTACACTCCAAGTCCAAAGCGAGTGTCCGCGCTTGCCGCGCGCTGCCTGGTGCGCGTCCGCGCCCAGCAGAGGCAGCGCAACAAACGCAAGCCCCAGACCTACTACTTGGAGTACGGCAGGCTGTTCCCCCCACAGAAAGATGGATGCAAACGTTGGCAACGCCACCGAAAGACGTATGAAACCGAACGTAATGCCGATGCCAACGAGCTCCACAACCGTAAACAGCACGACCAAACTTAGCTGGTATTGGAGTCCATTGATCGCACCCAAGAGTATGACAAGCGGATCGAAGCTGGGAATGTCGCTCAACACTGCCCACGTGACGGCCAGCAATGCCGCTATCGCGTAGTTAATGGTCCCTACGGTGAGATAGTGGTACTGCCTACCCCGCGCCAGGCGCAACGACATGGCAAACACAAAGTTGCCGAATACCTGGCCGGCGATGTAGATCATGCGGGCTCAAAGTGCGCGGGCCGAACCGGCTTGCCGGTGTGCCACGATTCAATCGCGGCAAGCGCAACAGCTACGGTGTTCGCGCCCTCCCACACGTTGGTGAGAGGCGTTGTGTTGTCTCTCACGCATTGGTACACATGGTCCGCCACAGAGGCAATCGGTTTGCCGCCCGGTGGCTGGAAGGGCACCGGCCACTCCTCTTCAGCGAACTCGTGACCGTTCGCGGGTCGGAACTGTTTATCCTGATCGCGCCTGCCGCGCGCGCGTTCGATAGTGCCGTCAGTGCCAAAGAGCACCAGATTGTGCATGGTCGGCCGCACGAGACCGTACGAAGTAGTGCACTTCCCTACTGCGCCATTTGCAAATTGCAGCGTGGCAATCATGCAGTCCGGGAACGGAAAGTCGCGAAGCGCGCGTTGTGAGGCTTCGCAGTGCACTCGGTCAACCTCGCCCACCAGCCATCGCAACATGTCGAGAGAGTGCGAACCGCCGCCCAGGATCGGGTAATGGGAGTGTTCGGCTGACCCTCGCCAAACCGTGCGTTCGCGAATGAGCTGAGCGGTGTTATGAAGATAATCTGCCTCGGCATAGTAGATCTCCCCCATGCCCCCGCTCGCCACATGCTCCCTAATGGACTGATAGTATGGATAGAATCGCAGCACCTGGTCGACTGCCAGAATCCTTCCTGTCTCCTCCACTGCCTGGATCATTGCTTCACACTCTTGAAGGGAGATGCACATTGGCTTCTCCACAACGACGTGCTTGCCGGCCCGCAGGGCCTGCACTGCCATGTCAGCATGCAGCGCGTGGGGCGTGGCAATCACCAGCAACTCCACGCGTGGGTCAGCCAATATGTCAGCGAACTCTGTGTAGGCCTGTGGTATGGCATGTTCGCGGCAGGTGTCCGCGAGCACATCCTGCTCCTTTGCACAGATAGCGCTGACCTCTGTATGCGGGTGAGCGGCGAATGCCTCCACGAATCTCCTGCCCACCCCAAGGCCGACAACGCCAACGTGTAGTTTAGGGGGATTGGCTGTCATAGGTACCCTTCTCTATCCTGCTGTCTCGCCGCGCCACCGCCCATAATGCCAAAGTCGGCGCAGCGTTCTAATTGTAGCGTATCCCTCTTGAGAGTACGCATTGGCGCCAAGAACTGAAAACAGACTCAAGACCGAATGTTGTTCGCGGTACAGCGCAAATTTTCAAAACACCGAAACGTCTTTGTAGTACAATATTGCAAAACTACGGCGCGATATTGAGAAGCGGATTCTGCCAGGCATGTCCTTCGAAGTACTCCTTTCCATTGGACTGCTCATCGTTGTCGCAAAGCTTCTGGAAGGCGTACTGCGCCGCTTCCGGCTCAATGCAATTGTGGCGTATACGGCTGCGGGACTGGCGCTGGGGCCCGTCTTCGGCATCATAGAGCCGACAAACGAGTTGGATATTCTGCTTGGTATTGGGATTTTCCTCTTCTTCTTCCTCATCGGGCTTGACGAGATAGACATCTCCGGTTTCATTGCCACGCTCCGCGGCCGCTTCTTCGTCGCCGCGACCCTGTCAGTCATCATTTCGCTGCTGTTTGCCCTCACTGTTACGTCAACCGTCCTCTATGACTTCGGACTAGAGCTGGACTTCACTGAGGCGCTGGCGCTGTCAGGAATTCTTTCGCTGTCCAGCCTCGGCCTTGTAAGCAAAGTTCTCGCCGACGAGGGTCATCTACGCAAGCCCATCGGCATACAGATTTTTATCACCGTATTCATTGCTGAGCTCCTCGCTCTCTTGCTCGTGGGATTTACCATCGGCGAGCACGTAACCGAACTCAATTGGTCCAGCGTGCTCATCCTGCTGGCAAAGATCGTCGGCTTCACGCTGGTGACCTGGGTCCTATCCAGATACGTGATCCCTCCCTTCATCGTGCTCCTCCAGCGCTATTTGCATGTCCCGCAACTGTCTTTCGGGCTGCTCATCGGTGGGCTCTTCGTCGTTGTGGGCATCTCCGAAGCGGTGGGGACACATGGCTCCCTGGGCGCCCTGCTCTTTGGCGCCGCCCTTTCGGGACTACCCCATCAACTGCGTCGAGATATTGTACCGGGGATGAGGAGTGCTGCCGAAGGACTATTCGTGCCGCTCTTCTTTGCCTCAGCGGGTTTGCACCTAAGTTACTCTTTCACCGATTTGCCAGTGGTGACTATTGCAGCACTCGTGGCAGTTCCCCTGTTGGGGAAGTTCGCCGGATCTCTCATCGGCGCTTTCGTGTCGCGGTTGGAGAGGCCGTTCGTGCTGGCCACTGGACTGATGGCAAAAGGAGTTGCGGAAATCGCCCTCCTCTTGGTGATGTTGGAATCAGGCATTATTGGGGATGATATCTTTTCGCTGCTCGTGCTCATCATGTTCGCGTACATCCTGTTCGGGCCTCCTGTGATCAATTTTGCAGTTACCCACGCCAGAACAACGGACCGGCCAACACTGCCGGAATCGTTGCCGGCTTCTCTTGCCCGGTTTGCCCTGGACGACATCACAGTGAACGACATACTTGACCGGACGCGCACCTATCCCGATCCGGCGCTGTCGGTGCGGAATTTCGTTGACCGGTGGATTTTGCCACACCAGCACGATTACGTAATCGTCAAGAACGGAAGCCTATCGGGAATAGTGTCCTTAGGCATGCTGCGCTACCTGCCCAAGGAAGCGTGGTCCACGACGAAACTGGACAACGTGGTGCGGCACAAGACTCCGCAGGCTTGGCCCGATGAGTTGGTGGAAGATGTGCTGCAACGCATGACCGAGAACGGGTTGACGGTTCTCCCCGTTGTCGATCGAGAGTCGGACCACTTCCTCGGCACGGTGACCAGCCAGGATGTCCTCGAACTCATTACCCTGGAAGCACGCGGCGAACACTAAAACGCCGAATACGCTGGCGCCGTGCGCCGTTCTAATCCCCACGCTCAGACAAAGACACCTATTCTCTACGCTCAATGCGCCCGCTTGACCACTTACTGCCAAGGCCTAGCAAGGACTTGAGAACGCTCTCGTCATCATCGAATCTGCTACCATGGAGCGAGACGTGGTAGTGAATTATGCACAAACCGACAGGAAACGGGCACTCAATGAGCGTTGTTGACGAAGACCGCATCAAAGAGACTGCAGAGTTACTTTCAAGCCTCGTAAGTATTCCCAGCATGAATCCGGCCTTCACGGCGGATGGCTCTGGGGGCGAGAGTAAGCTTGCCGATTTTGTTGAATCCCAGCTACAAGACCTTGGCCTGGAGACACAGCAACACGAAGTGCTGCCGGGCCGGTCAAACGTCTTCGGACGGCTGCGCGTGCCCAACTCCAAGGGCCTCCTGCTGCTTGAGTGCCACATGGATACGGTGGGCGTGGACACGTGGGGGCCGGCAGCCCTCGAACCACGCGTGGAAGGGACCACGCTGCACGGACGGGGCTCGTGCGACGCCAAGGGCTGCCTTGCCGGCATGCTGTTAGCCATTCGTGAATTGGCAAAGCACCCGGCAGACCTAGCCTATGACATCGGACTGCTGGGAGTGGTTGACGAGGAATACCGCTTTCGCGGCATCTTGGGATTCATCGAGCAAGAGATCCAAGTTACGGCGGCGGTGATTGGCGAACCGACCAAGCTGGGTCTGGTTACCGCCACAAAGGGCGCGGTGCGCTTTACGCTGCAAACCAAGGGCCGTCCGGCTCATAGCAGCCAGCCGCATATGGGCAACAACGCGATTTACCAGATGGTTGACGTCATTCAGCACCTGCGCGAGACGTTGGACCCGCGCTTCGCGGCGCGCTCGCATCCGCTGGTAGGGTATCCCACTTGGGCCATCGGCATCATCCACGGCGGCCACGCCGCCAACGTCATCCCCGAGACCTGCGAGGTGGTGGTCGACCGCCGCATCATTCCGGGTGAGACCTCAGAGGGATCAATCCGGGAATTCGAAGAGGCCATGGAGCAACTCGCGGCAACCAAGTCCGATATGCATCCCAGTGTGGCGTCGCGCGATCTCGCCGACTGGCCGCTGGATACCGCGGAAGATGAGGCAATCGTGCAAGCCGCCATGCGCGCGCTCGGGGCGCACAACCTCCCGCCTGAGCCGCAGGGCGTCACCTACGGCACGGACGCCAGCAAACTGCAAGTCAAGAGCGGTGTGCCCTGCATCGTCTACGGGCCCGGCGACATCGGCTACGCCCACACCGACCACGAGCGCGTCGACCTCACCGAAGTAGCCCAAAGCGCCGATATCTACGCCCAAATCGCCCGCGAGTTCAGACCGTAGCTGGCACTACCGCCAATCTGGGAGCGTCCCTACGGCTCTATTCATGAGTACATCGATAGGGGGTTGGCAGAATCGTCAGTGCCACAAAAGCGGAAGAGCGTCGCCCGTCACTTCCATGAGAAAAGACCACCAACCTCCGTCATTCCCGCGAAAGTGGGAATCCATCTTCGATTTACCGAGTTTTCGCCTTCTTAGCCTGGCGGAGAGTGCATATTCAAAGCTCTGCTGCATTTAGAATGGCCTGCCGACTATAGACATGGGCAGGCGCAAAGAGGCAAGAGCACAGAGCGCAACCGCCGGACTGATTCGGACGTAGAAACACATGGATAGCACGAAGAAACCAACCACCCTGTGGGGCGGCCGCTTTGCGAAAGCGCTGGGCGGAGACATGCTGGCGTTTTCGACCTCGCTGCCGGTGGACTGGCGGCTCTATCGTGAAGACATCGCCGGCTCGCAGGCACATTGCCGCATGCTCGCGAAGCAGGGCATCATTGCTCAGGATGAAGCCGACGCAATTTGCGCGGGACTCTCTGCGGTCTTGGAAGAGATCGATAGCGGAGCGATCACGCCGGATGCCGAGCGCTGGGAAGACGTGCATTCCGCTGTCGAAGATCTCTTGCAGGAGCGGATAGGTGCCGTGGCAGGCAAACTGCATACGGCGCGGAGCCGCAACGATCAGGTTGTGGCTGACCTCCGTCTGTGGTGCCGGGGCGCGCTCGACTCACTCGGTCTGCAGCTCTGTCGGTTTCAAGAGACATTGCTCGTACAAGCCGCAGCGCACGCTGCGACCAGTATGCCCGGCTACACGCACCTGCAACGCGCGCAGCCGGTGACATTCGGCCACCACCTGCTGGCGTATGTGGAGATGTTCGCCCGCGACTTTGCGCGCTCACGGGAATGCCGGGCGCGGGTGAATGTTCTGCCGTTGGGCGCGGCGGCGCTCGCGGGCGCGCCGTATCCGCTTGACCGCGACTTTGTGGCCCAGGAGCTCGGCTTCGCTGCCGTCGCGGCCAATAGCATGGATGCCGTGAGCGACCGCGACTTTGTAATCGAGGCGCTGCACGTGTGCAGCCTGATCATGGTGCACCTATCGCGGCTGGCGTCGGAGGTGGTCCTCTGGACGTCCGCCGAGTTTGGCTTTGTGGAGCTTGACGACGCGTATGCGACCGGCTCCAGCATCATGCCGCAAAAGAAGAATCCCGACTCAGCGGAACTGACCCGCGGCAAGGCCGGGCGTGTGTTCGGCGACCTCTTCGCTCTCCTGACGCTTATGGAAGGGCTGCCGCTGACCTATAACCGCGACCTGCAGGAAGACAAGGCAGCGCTGTTCGACGGCGTAGACACGACGGCGGCATGCCTTGACATAATGAATGGTGTAGTGGGCACGCTCCGGGTCAATGCCGCACGCATGGCTGAGGCCGCTGGCGGCGGCTTCACGACTGCCACTGATCTTGCCGACTACCTAGTGCGGCAGGGCTTGCCGTTCCGCGAGGCGCACGCCGTGGTCGGTCGCATCGTGCGCATTTGCCTCGAGCGCAATTGCGGCTTGGCAGACCTAGCGCTTGCGGAGTATCAAGCGGTCTGCGACCGCATCAAAGAGGACGTATTCGACGCAATCACCGTGGAGGGTTCGCTCGCAGCCCGGGATCTTTCCGGTGGCACTGCGCCCGACCGGGTGGAGTCCGCCCTAGCCGCGGCACGGCGGCGGTTGAAGCAAGACTCTGCCGCCCTGTCTTGAAGGAATTCCTCTGCCGGCAAAGCTCGCTCTTCTAAGTTACCTTGCATGTCCGACCAAACTCCCTGCGAATCTTCCATCTTCATATACTCTCGACCAATGGATGTCAATCGCATCTAGGTTGCATTAGACCCCTGGCACAAGGTCAATTGCCGCTCGTGCCGAGCACTTCGGCAGGCCCAGCCCGACCGGGTGTATGGCGGCGTATCAGGTGGGGGACTTAGAGTAGGTCCTATTCGCACAGACGTTCGATCAGACGAGTCTGCTCAGGGGGTTCGTTGACCGTCTGTGGCGTGCATTGGTACACTGGAATCGTTCGCCTTCCGCGGTAGCTCAATGGTAGAGCAGGCGGCTGTTAACCGTCTGGTTCGAGGTTCGAGTCCTCGCCGCGGAGCCAGACCTTCATTTGCAGACAATCCCCATCCAACTTGGTGCTCTTGGCAGATGAATCTTGAACAACAACTGCGCACGCAGTGGACTGAACACGTCCAGGACTGGATTCAACAAGACCAGTCGCTTCGCACCGGCATGCTCGACACGTGGATGCTGGCAGCGCTGGGAGACGTCGCCGGACGTCGCGTGCTGGACATAGGGTGTGGTGAAGGACGTTTTGGTCGCGTGCTCGCCGGTCTTGGCGCGCAAGTCACCGGTGTTGATCTCACTGAGCCCTTGATCGAGCAGGCACGCGGGCTTGCGAGCGGCGGTGAAACCTATCTCGTCGGCAATGCTGAAGACCTGGCGGGCATGTGCGACGCAAGCTTTGATCTCGCCGTCTCGTACATCGTGCTAGTGGACGTGCTCGACTATCGGCGGTCGATTCAGGAGGCATTCCGCGTGCTGAGGCCCGGGGGGCGCTTTGCGGTGTGCAACGTACACCCAATGCGCATGGCACTGCCCAACGGCTGGATCAAACAGGGCGACCGCAAGCTCTTCTACGCCATCGATGACTATTCGAACGAAGGTCCTCGCGAATTCGAATGGTGGGGCGTGTCGTTTATCAACATGCACCGGACTCTCTCAAGTTACGTTTCGGCATTCGTAGATGGAGGGTTTGTCATAGACGGCATTCAGGAACCGACCCCCTCGGACGCACAGCTTGCCGCAAATCCAGGGCTTGCCGACGAATTCCGTGTGCCCAACTTCATCGTCTACGCGTTGCGCAAACCTTTGCAATAGGCTGGCTGCCAAGGGCGCTGCAATGGCGCGCGGTAGTCCGCTTGCCTACGTCATTTGACGCTGCACCAGCGTGCGAAACATGCCTTCGGCATCGTAGAGCTCGCTAAAGCTGCCCGCTTGGACAATGCGACCCTGATGCAGCACGTAAATGCGTTCTGCCTTGCGGATAGTTGAGAGCCGGTGGGCGATTACGATCCGCGTGGCGGCAAGCCGTTCGATACCCTCCATGACTTGGGCCTGACTCTTGGCGTCGAGCCAACTGGTTGCCTCGTCGAGGAACACAATGCGAGGGTCCCGCACGAGGGCAGCGGCGATTTTGATGCGTTGAATCTGGCCGCCGGAGAAGTTTGAGGCTGAGTCGCCGACGGGTGTAAACATCTGCATGGGCATGGCTTCGATTTCCTTATCTACGGCAGCCAGTTTGGCCGCGCGCCACGCATCCTCAATCGATAGCTCATCTCCCATGCCGATGATGTTGTCCAAGAGGTTGCCGGGCTTGAGGGCGCCGCCTTGAGTCACGACGCCAATCTGGCGACGTACGGAGCGCCGGTCAAGGTGGGCGAGTTCACTTCCACCATAGTAGATGCCGCCAACGGAGGGTTTTTCAAGGCCAAGCGCCAGGCGCATGAGCGTGCTCTTGCCGGCGCCCGATTCGCCCACTATGGCAATGAACTCGCCAGGGCGGGCGTGAATGTAGACATCATTGATAGTTTGGGGCCCTTCTTTGCTGTACTGGAAACTCACGTGATCAAAGCGCACGTCGCCGCTGAGAACGGCTGGTGCGGCGCCGGACTGCCTGCCTTCCGGTACAGCCTCCAAGATCGGCCTCACTTGCTCATAGCTAGGAATTATCGAAGCGATGGTCTCAAAGGACTGTCCCATCACAATGATTGCCCCATAGAACGTGATTGAGACCGCATAGACGGCAAGGAAGCTGCCTAGTGAGAGTTGGTCCGGGCCAAGCCGGAGCGCTATGCCAAATAGGGCTGCGCCCATGAAGGCTGGCATGGCGGCGTTAAAGGCGACTAGGTGATCGTTCAACTTGCCAATCTGCAAACGTGCTTGCTGCTGCTCGCGATAGCCGCGCGCCCACGCAGCGAATGCCGACGCTTCCGCGCCGGCTGACCGCAGTTTGCTCATGCCATTGATGAATTGCAGGAGCTCGCCTGCCAGACTCCGAGAAGATGCGAACAGGCGGCGCTGAGGGCCTATTTGTAGGAGGCCGAATGCGCAGGTGACGGCCAATGAGAATAGTCCTAGTCCGATGCTGAGCCACGCCAGCGCAGTGTCATAGATGAAGAGCAGGCCGAGCATGGGCAGAAAGAAGACCAGTGCAATGAGAGCGTTGGCAACCGCTCCAGACACTCGGTCACGAAGGTGTTGGAAGGCCGACATGCGGACGACTAAGTCGCCGGCGGTGAAGTTTCTGAAAAAGCTGGACGGCAAACCTAGCAGACGGTCCCAAAGTGCGGCTCCTACGCGGGTGGAAGCCCGTCCCCCAAGCCGCATCATTGCTGTGCCTCGTAGGATCTGCAGCAGGGTTCCCACGACGGCAAATACGGCCAAGGCTATGGTGATTTGGACGACCATTCCTCCTACTCCAGCCGGGAGTACCAAGTCTGCAAGCAGTCCTATTGCTACTGCGGGCACAAGGGTAAGGAGGCTGGCTAGCAAGCCGGCTCCCGCAAATTGCCCAAAGTCCTCGGCCATGCCCTTCGTGGCAAAAGGGAAGATGTCTTTGAGAACAAGCGTCCGGTCGGATGGCAGAGGCCGGTAGAACGACCACGCATCTTCATGGAGTGTGGCTGCCTGTTCCGCATTGAGACGGGAGGTATGTCCGGATGCCGGGTCCACTAGACGGTAGCGGCCTGTCACACTTGGTAGCAGCGCTACCGGTTGACCGTCATCTTGTCTATAGCCTAGCAAGGGGCCGCTGTTGCCAACCCACCAACGGTCCTCGACACTGAGCCGTACTTTACGACTACGCACTCCCGACGCGTTCAGAATGTCCTGAAGTGAGAACTCCGCACCGACGAATGGGCGTCGCCGCGAAGGAAGGCGAAAGTCGATCCCCTCTCTTTTGCCGATCACTTCCAACGCTGCGAGAACTGAGGAGCCGCTATCGGCAACTGTCGGATACCGTGAAGCCAGAACACGAAAAAGGCTTTGTCTCGCGCGTTCCTCATCGAGGTGACGGTGGACTGTGCGGGCGGTTTGCTCATTTGCTTCATCTGCCAATAGCAGCAGCCTGTTGATGTTTTCTGCGCCGAGCGCGAGTTGGTGGAACTCCCTCAAGGCTGTTAGCAGCATTCCTTCATCGAGCAACTTCTGAGTTGAGGTGCCGGTGACCTGGGCCGGAGACTGGAGCGTTAGCCAGGAATCGGAAGTGAGTGGCACCAGGCCGGTGCCCACTTTGTCTCGTTCTTCGGTGCCCAAGTAGACTGCGTCGGAGTCGCCAACATCGACCCAGACCACGCCGCCCGGACGGGTCGAAAGGACGTTTCCTGTGGCGGCATCTTGGGGTTCCGAGAGATCGTCCGGGTCAAGCAAGAGGCTGATTCGGGGGCGAAGCTCTATCTGCGATGCCACGGTCCCGGCGAATGCCGTAATCCACGCAGCGACTTGGTCGGCTAGTTCGTTGCCAATGTTATCTTGCAGAAGGCAATCAAGGTGGAGGCGGCGTAGTTGACTGCCGGGGGTGCCTTTGGCCAACGTGACCAAGGCTCCACTCCTACCGGCCCCAAAGACCAGGCGCCCCGCTTCAGCGCGCAGCAGGTGCTTTGCCTGGGAAGACGGCTTGTCGTCCTGGTACTCGACGAGAAAGACGTCCAGCGCGCCATGCTCGACGAACCAGGCAATCGTAGAATCATCTAAGCAAAGTGGCCGGTTGCCGGCGCTCGCAACCGATTCACCGTTTGCGGTTGCGAATTCCCTCAGGAATCTACCTTGTTCTTGTGTCATAACGTCGTTTTCTCGTGCAGGGCACAGCTTGTCATTGCGACTTGATTAACTGATAGTACAAGCCTTGCTCATCGGCGAAGAGTTCCTCATGCGTGCCGCCTTGGACCTGGCGCCCGCCCGCCAGCACAATGATCTGATCGCAATCACGGATTGTGCTGAGGCGATGGGCAACGATCATGCAAGTACAGCCCCGGCGCCGTAAACTATCGTCTATCCGCATTTCGCTCACGGCGTCGAGCGTGCTGGTGGCTTCATCGAGGAAGAGCACCGAGGGATTATCGACAAGAGCGCGGGCGATTTCCAAGCGCTGGCGCTGGCCCCCACTAAAGTTTGCGCCTCCTTCTTCAACTCTCGAGTTGTAGCCCGACACGCGGCTCATGATCTCATTGTGAATAAGGGCATCTTCGGCGGCGGCCACCAACTGTTCATCCGGCGCAGTGGGGTTCCACATGGTCAAGTTGTCACGCACGGAGGCGGCAAACAGGAAGATCTGCTGGTCTACGATAGACAGCGAACGGGTGAGAATCTCACGCGGGATCTCATTGCGCGCTACACCATCGAAGAGAATCTCGCCCGACCATGGCGTATATTCGCCGCTAACCAGTTTCAGGAGCGTTGACTTGCCCGATCCGGTAGGGCCGACAAGTGCGACGCGCTGGCCGGGCTCGATGACAATGCTTATGTTGTCAAGGAGAGGCGGGTGATTGGGCCGGTAGCCAAACGTGACGTTGCGCAGTTCAATACGTCCCGCCAAGCGCAGCCGTCCGTCCAGGGTGGCAACTCTGTTCGGCGCAGAATTGTTCGCTAGGACCAGCGCGGGATCTTCCGGGGCGTTGAGCACATCGTTAATGCGCTGCAGGTCCGCTTCTAGGAATTGGAAGGCATCTGCAAACTGTACGAAGCGTCCTATCGGTTGCAGGAATAGTCCTGCGACGACATAGAAACCCATTAGCGTGCCGATCGTCATTTCGCCCGAGATGACTCGCCAACCGCCAAACCCCAACACTGTGAGGCCGCCAAACAATAGAAAGAACCTTGGGAGCGAGGAAACGATGTAACCAAGTTCGGCAAACTTCTGTCTGGCTACAAGCTCCCGCGCTTGATAGCCCGTCCAACGGGCAAAGAAGTCATCTTCGGCCGCTGTCGCGCGTAATGTATCTATGTCACGAAGTGCCGACGACCCGGTACTGAACAATAGGGCTTGCTCGCGGCGCAATTGGCGGTTCTCATCGTTGCGCAATCGTGTCAGGATGCGCATGAGCACCAGGTTTGCAATGCCCACAGCCCCAATGAGACTGGCAAGGAGCGTGTCGTAGACAATCATTAACAGCAAGAACAGCCCACTCATAACGAGCTCGATCATGATGTTGACGAACTGGCGTGAAGAACCGCTGGCAACATCGCTGATCAGTTGAATCCGGGACGTAAGGTCGCCTGCGTAACGGTGGGAAAAGAATTCCACAGGCAACCGAAATAGCCGTGAGAGCATGCGTTCCGCGTGTACTACCGACAACCGGATGCCCAGCTTGCGCAACGCACACTGCTGCAGCCACGTCAGCAGGTAAATCAGCGCGCCTGCTACGACTGCGGCGCCAACAACCGCCGCGCCCCATGACCGTTCTGATCCGATTAGCACATAGTCCACAAATAGGCTCAAGAGAACGGGTATGGCAAGCCCGGGCAGGGCGAGCAGGAGTCCGCACGCCGCTACAAATGTGAGCGGCGACTTGACCTCGCGCAACCAAGGCCAGAGTTCGCGGAGAACGCCGGGCGGCGAGCCGCCGGGGCGGAACTTCTCTCCTGGCTTTGCGGTAAGCACCACTCCGGTGTAAGCGCGATCGAAAGTCTCCGCGCTGACGGTGCGGCGGCCATTCGCCGGGTCGTTGACGAAGTAGCGCCCCCGCGCAATCCCTTCGAGGACTACAAAGTGATTGAATTCCCAGAACAGGATTGCCGGCAGCGGCACATCACCCAGTTGGTCTACTTGCCTACGCCAGCCGGACAGTTGCAGATCGTACCGTTTCGCTGCTCTGACAATGTCTGCGGCGCTGGTGCCGTCGCGGCTGACGCCGCAGGCGTTTCGCAGTTCTTCGATAGGCTCCCAGCGTCCAAAGTGAGCGAGCACTATTCCAAGGCAGGCAGCACCGCACTCGGACGTTTCAAGCTGAGGGAAGAGTGGCGTGTGTACACGTTTCTGGTTCGTTGGCGCAGCTTGACGTGCAAGCATAGTATTCAGCCGCCTCAGCGAGAACCGGCAGCAAACAGAAGTCGCACCGGTGAGACCCTACGCAACACTATGCGCAAATCGCACGAGTCTCCATCAGCGAGCGTTGAAGCCGCGGGCTCCCGCAAGGCCAACTGAACGAGGTGGCTGGGCGCTATTGCAGGGAGGCCCATCGCTTTGAGCCATTCTGGCGGTGTGACTGGTTTGGCGGAGATGAATCGCAATTCAGCGCTCAGTGCTTTCATGCTCTCACGATCTCGGTTCGGGGTCATGACTTGCGCATCCATGCCCTTCTCAAGTCGGGCCGCATCTTGCTGAGAAATCAGCGCAACCGCCTCCAGTTCACTTCCAGACCCCAAACGGACATAGGCAACTGAAGTGCCGACTGTGACCACCTGCCCAAAGGTGAGATTGTAACCCGTGATAGTGCCGGCATAGGGAGTGGTGATAAACTCGCCAGCCGCCTGGCGCGCTTCAAGGTCTATCAACTCCAAGCGGGCGACTTCCAGAGCATCTGACATCTTTGCGTCCTTGCTCTCGAGTAAGTCTACTCGAGAGCGGGCGATGGCTATTTCCCGGCTGAGATCGGGCGTCCGCATGCGAGCGATGGGCTGCCCCGCGACTACGGTGTCACCCACCTCCGCGAGGAGTTCAACCACATTGCCTGAGGACTCAGCGACAACGGTAAAACGGTCGCCGGGATGTGCCAACACGCACCGTGCGGCTATGCTTTGTTCAACCCTCCCAAAGAGCCCCCACGCCGCCAAGCACAAGAGAGCAATCGCCAGGAAAACCAGAATCACCCACTCATGCGGCGCCGTCACGCGTAACAGGCCGTTAAGGGGCTCAGTCTTTCCTCTGCGGGCGAAGGCTTCTTCACGAAAAAGACGCCGATTGCTCGCCAACGTCGCCGCTCCAGATTTTCACAGCAAGGGATGAGTTAGTTCGAGGGTTATTCTACCGTAAAGGCAATACGGATGTGTTGGGACTGCGAGGGGTGTTGGCACACCTTGCAATTCTAAGCGCAGTCAGTGTTTTCATCGTGATGGAGAGCCAGAGAGTAACTCTGACAGAGTGAGTGCCGCGTGCGCGGACGGTGAGGATCGGATAGGACTGCGGGTAGTCTCACAAAACATCCGATAGCTATTTGCTTCTGGGTCGCGCAATTGAGTGTAGGACCCAGTTCCGGAGAGGGCCTACTGGCCACGCCGTTCGACTGGAAGCCCAGCAAAGGCCTAGTCGCGCAGATGGACAGATTGAGACAGTCGAACAGTTCCCTGAGTTGGGAAGCATGCCTCGCAAGCTGCCGGGGACAGAGACTCACTCGATTGAGTCCGACTCCATTGGCTATATGGTTTTAAAAGACTACAGGTACGTTGCGCAATACCAGGCGCGCAACGTACCTGTTTGGTTACCCAATAACGAATGATCTACCGGTCAGGATCGGTCCACCAGCGGCTCCCGGAACTCTCTTCGGCGCTTTCCGGGCTCTGCTCTTCTCCTGAACTAACTCCCCCAACCGCTTCTTCCAATTCGTCTTCGGTCATCTCACCGCCCGCCGATTCCACACTTTCGGACTCAGCCGCCGGCTGCTCTTTAGAGACAGACTTTTGCCTACTCATTGTGCCTTCCTTCCAATCTGGCGCTTCGTAGGGTCAATTGGATCCCAGTTCGCCTCTACGCTTCATCGCCAGTCCCGGTCCCGTCTTGCAACTTGCAAGGAACTTGCCCTAGACAAGAACTCAGTCGAAACCGCAGCGATTACTTTCATATACCATAACTATTGCTACTTTCGCAAACTTTGCTCGTCTCGCAACAATTCCTGTAGTGGCGGTTGGGACGATCATCATTGATCTCACTTTTCATTTTAGGCATTGTGCAGCTTGCCAGTCAAGCCCTGACAACAAGAGCGCGGATGCGTACATTGGTGTGAGACTACATTCTCTAAACCGTAAAGTCTTAACCTCAAAGGAGTCTGCTTTAGAACACTTTCACGCACATCGCAACAGGCATTCGCGGAACTCAAAGCCCGGGAAGTGCACTCTACGTGGTTGAACGGAGGCAAAGAGTCAGCGGTGTTGCAGCCGCTAGATCGACAGTGACCGCACGTTGCCGTCTACCCTCAAGCATAGCCTGCTGGATGGGCAGTACCGCGCCGGTGCTTGCTTCCCTTACAGCGCCGACACTTTCCGGTAGCAGCAACGAGAGTCTGTTGATGTTTGCGCCTGACTCGAGCGTGAAGAAGTAATCGTCGCCTTGGGAGTAGGCCTCGGTCAAACGCACGGCTGCCCTCGCTCGCGAAAAGCGTGAGTATTCTTCCTGATTTTCAAAGCGGCAACCGGCCGCAATCGCGCCCTCCATGCCCAACTCAAGCGCATGCCTTGATGCGCGTACATGGTCCTGCGGCCCGGCAGCATATACAGGGTGGAAATTCGCAATCTGCATCACGTGCCAACGGGTAGCGGCGGATTCTGCAAAGCGCGCCAGTTCCACCCCGTACTCTTCCGAAGTGAGTCCCACCATGCCGTCCGCGCGGTCGGGAGTTTCCGCCATGGGACCTGCCAGCAAGTCCTCGTGGCGCCCTATAGTCTGGCTTTCGTCCCATTGCGCGGGCATATGCCACATGTCCGTAATGCCCACGCCGTGTTGGAAGTACGGCATGCACAGGCCGGTGCCGATCATGTACGGGCCATAGTTCTTGTCGCGGCGCATGCGGGGATCGTGAGAGGCGAAGTGTGTGGGTGTGTACCAGCCAAAGTCCAACATGATCTGCAATAGCGGATAGCCGGTCCACTGGCAGCCATGGCTGCAGATCGTCTCAACGTCGAGGCCGGTTTCCCGGCGGAAGACGTCCCAGGACTCCTGCAGGTTCGCACGCAGCGCCTCCAGATGGTTCTCATTTAGGTCCTCCGGCGTACGGCCGTACCGCACCTGCGTACCGTTTTCCTGCACGGCGTATTGCGTGATGCTCGTAAGGTCCACTTCTATGGAAACTGCATGCCCACGCGCGTGCCACTCTTTCATCAGGTCACCGTGGTAGCGGCTGAAGGGGGCGCGATAGAAAGTGAGCAACGCGCCGTACGACTCCACGATGTCTACCAACACAGGCGCGCCGTTCTCGCCACAGCCGTCGCCCTTGATGAACCACAATGCCGGCGCCGCGTCGGGGAAATACCAGAGACGAGGCAAAGCGGTGTCGGCCAGCGCCTCTGCCACCAGAGTACGCAGAATATCTTGATGTACATCCGCCACGGGGACATCGCGGGTGGTCTTCTCGGACAGCTCGAAAAAGCTGTAGAGGTGGCGTGGGCCCTTCAACGGCCCCATGTCTTGCAAGGGTCGCTCATGCAGGTCGCCGTCGCCGTGCCGAAAGGTGACGACGGCCTGGCACAGGTCGTAGCCATAGAGCCAGGCTGTGCCTTCCCCGAGACGTGTTGCTACGATGCCTGCGCCATAAAGCGCGCCCTCCACGTCCCGCAGTTCGGCAACCGTTTCGCCGCCAGCCAAGGGTTGCGCTATATCGTCAGGACAGAGCAGCGGGAGGCTGCCGTGCTCCCAGCGGGGTAGCTGCCGCACCGTAAGCCACGCATCTGTCACTTGCTCCTCTGCCGTGACGCCAAGCGCGCGTAGCAGAGCGGGATCCGGCGCCAGGGCAATGAGCGAGGCGCCGCCTGCAACCGCGGCAGCCAAACGCTCCGCTGTCTCCCGGCTCATGCCGCTGCCCGCTACCACCAGCAGCTCTACGTCCGGTGGTGGAGCGATGAAGGATGCTGCCGGCTTGGCCTCAAGCCAGGGGAAGCCCTCGCAGCGCAATATTTCTGCGCTTACGGGCGTCGTGAGGGAATCATCGGCATGGAGGAGTAAAATTGGCTGATTCATAGTCTTCCCTCAATTCCCAACTGTCGTAGCGGAAACGTCCATGGTGAACACCTCTAGGTCGTTCTGACAGGGATAGCCGTCACTTGCGAGTAGCATGCGGTCGCGAGAGACAACTATGAGGCCGAAGGCGCTGTGCATCGGTCCGTGTTGGCAGAGCGAGACCGGGTCGGCATGGGTGCGGGCAATGCGCGTTACTTGCTCTAGGGTGTGGGATTCCTCTTCAGCGGTGAGCGTCGCGAGGAGACTGGTTCGGCCCTCGCTGTTCGCGCGAAAGTCGGCATTTGACCGGTCGTCCACTGGCAGCACTTCCTCCGTCACGTAGTGGTTCGCGCACCAGAGCGCGTCATTCTCCATCCGGCGTACCGCCATACGAGTTGCGGAACGTTCTACCACAACGGCATTCTCAAAAGAGTCGGTGAGCATGATGTTCATGCCATGGCTCATAACCGGCGTACTTTCGCAGAGAGCGATGCCTTCATCAACGTCTGCGCAATACTGCAAGAGGTAGCGTTGGAGCAAGTTGGTGGGGATGCCGCTTTCCCAGTCCCGGTCGGTATTCATGATGCTGCTGCCGCCAAAGGAAAGTCCGGTTTCATTGACACCCGGTCCCATCCAGGGCGCCCCCGGTCCGGAGACGCAAATGAAGGGATGGCCCTTTGCGGGCCGGATGTCCCAGAAGATGTACGAGCCGATGGAGTCTTTGCCAACATCGTTGGACTTGTAATGCACGACGCCGTGATCGGTCGTGCGCAGGGCTACATTGGTACAGCCGGGCGTAGCGCGGCTGACTTCCATGCACGACGCATACGCCAGGATGTCGTCGCGATTGAGCCCCGCACCGTCTGCGATGCCCTGCATCTCCTCGAGCGCTTCCGGGAAGACCCGGTAGACGTTGCGCTCCATCTGGCGGACGACATACTCGCGATGAGAAGCGTCGATTTGCCTCCCAAAGACCACCTTTTCGATTGCGGCATTGACCGCCCCAGCACAGGCGGTGCCATGCTGAAAACCCATTTCGTAGGGAGAACCGGAGAGTTCTACGCGGCGCACAATCTTGCTCCTTTGCTGGGAGTCGCTTCATTCGAAATGCTCACGCACTACGGGTGTCTGATACGCTCGAAGTAATTGCACGGAATGATGTTGAGTGGCCCATAGCGGCGTTCAACTTCATCGTAAAAGAGGTTTATGCCCAGATTATCTGCGGCGGCGTGGGGCAGGCGCACCACCGAAACGCCCACTTCCGCTGCCGCTTTGGCTACCGCTGCGGAGGCCCCTATCTGCAGCACGGTGTTGATGCCGGCCTTGGCAAACAGCGGTTGCGCCTCAGGCGGCCAGAGCCACCCGCCGGCGTCCTGTATCAGATAGCGACCGAGCGGCGTATCAGGTTCACCGGCGAGAATTTGGGAATAGGCGCCATGGCGCGCCGCGCCTTGGAATTCGGGTACTGTCATCAGAGCCTCTTCAGCGTCTGCCAGAGTCTGCGGCTGCAGCTCAGCGAATGCCTGCTTGATACCCACGCCAATATAGAGATCCTGCGGCGTGTGTATCTGAACAAAAGGGATCTCAAAGAGCCGGGCCATGTCCGGTCCCATCCGGTGGGGCATGTCGTCGTAGCCCGTGCGCCATTCGTCGATCCAGGGCAGGAGCACTTTCTCCGCTGCTTTGCGCGGTACGCCTTCCCGCACAAAAATGTCGATGTTAATGAGCGTGATGTCGTCGATATGCGAGCGACCGATACCGGTGCCGCTGGTGTGGTGGGCAATAATTGCGTCGAGGGGCACACCCTTTTCTTTAAGACGGTCGGCGATGAGGAACTCGTCCGTACCGATGTTAATGCCCGCAAGCGCGGTGAATACCTCGGCATCCTCCGGGCCGTTGACGATGCGTACGTCGCCGTAGGGATTTCGCAGCCGTTCATGATCGAAGTAGGGCTTCTTCCAGTCTGGCAACGCGTCGAACTCTACTTTGCGCCGCGCGAGTTCAGCATCAAGTGTCGCACGGCTGCGCGGATCAAGGGCTATGCCAAGTTCTATGGCGGCTTCGTAGAGGTCACGGACAGTCATTTAGGTGCCTCAGTGAGAAAGAATAGTAAGTAAGGATTTTCAACCCAAGGTGTGATTGGCAGCTTGAATTCAAGTTGATTCTTCGCGTGAGCGGTTCTGGGACTCCAACGAAGAAGAGTTGGGCCGCCCACAAAGAGAAAGTCCGCGTCACACTACTCCGTCATTCCCGCGAAAGCGGGAAAACATCTGAGATTGGACTATGCCAAGCAACGCGGGTCACGCTCTTTGGCGCACTAGATTCCTCGCTGCGCTCGGAATGACAGTAAACGTTAGCACTGTTGGGTTTCACGAAAGTCACGAGAAGTCATAGCGGGGTGCGTTTCGGCGCACCCCGCTACCGACTAAGCTAATTCCAGTCGTCCGGCCGCTGGGAGAAGAGGACGTTCACCGCATCGGCGGACGTCTTCATGGCCTCCTGCACGGTACTCTCACCCGTGTACATGGGCTGGAGGTTGGAGTTCGCGGTGTTCCAGAACTCTCCGGTCTCCGGCGTCAGGAAGAAGTCGCGTCCGCCGTCTCGCCAATGGTCCAGGACGGTGCTCCAGTCCATACCCGGGTAGTTGCCCAGGAACACGTCGGCAGAGGCAAAGAGCCCGGGGTGGGCATGCACGGCGTAAAGGTCTTGCGCTTCCTTCTGAGAGAGGACGTAGAACACGTCCCAGGCCGCATCAGGCACTTCGGTGAGCGACATGATGCTCCAGGCGTTGCTACCGGTGGCCGGGCTGCGGGTGCCTGCCGGCCCGGTTGCGAGCGGCGCAATGCCCAGCCGGTCGCCGAGTACTTCGTACGCGCCCTTGAGCGGGATCAACGTAATCTGCGACATGGCGACTTTGCCGGTGCCAATGTGGCGGCCGCTGCCACCTTCCTCGCGCAGCGCTTGCCGCTCTTCACCCCACGGCACTACCCGATGCTTGAGGATCATGTCTACATAGAGCTGGGCGCCTGCGATGGAGTTTGGATCCTCACCGTAGAGGGCCATATCGCGGGCCTCGTTGAGCACCTGTCCCCCGGAATCGAGGATGAAACTGCCCAGGTTGACCTCCAGCGAGGAATACCCGAAGTTATAGCCCCATTGGGTAGTCTCATCGCCGGTGCGCTTCGTCATCTTTGCCGCGCCGTCGAGCAGTTGCTCGTAGGTCGTGCCCAACTCCGGATAGGGGACGCCGTCGTTGTCGAAGAGGTCCTTGTTATAATAAATGGCGTCGCCGCCGCCGAGGAATGCCAGGCCGTACATGATGCCGTTGACATCCCAGGAAGAGGAGTCAAGGTAGTCATCACGTGATACGCCGTCGCGCTTCATGTAGTCGCTGATAGGCAAAAACATGCCCGTGCGCGCGCCGGCCTGCACCCAGTTGATCTGGTTTACGACGATGTCGTAGGTGGTTGTGCCGGCGACGAACTCGGTGCGGATCTTCTCCAGGAAGTTCTCGGTGACGATCTCGAGTTTGGTGACGCGGTTTTCCAAGGTGTTGTTGCAGACTTCTGCCATCTCTCGCAGGGTCTTATTGCGATGCTCCTGCAGGTCGTAGCAGGCCCATACCACTTCAACGACTTCGGCCTGTGGCGCCTCCGCTTCCTTGGGCGCTTCCTTCTCTTCCATCATCTCGCCGCTATCCGAGACCGGCACGGTTCCGCAGGCTGCGGCGATGGCGGCGGCCGATAGACCGGCTACTCCGACCAGGAAACGGCGTCGTGTGGTAAATCCATTGCCCATAGACATTGCTCGTGACCTCCCATGGTCTCCTTTACGTGCGCCGAGTTGCAATGCGGCACACTCAGACTTCATCACTCTTGGTCTCTCGCGGGCGCTTGATAGTTCACTTCAATGCCCTCCTTTCACACTTGCTTGCCCGCTCGTTGCTCCGATTAGGACTATGCTTTTTCTGTCACCCACCTTGCCTGCATGCCTGCCTGGCTAGAGTGTAGAGATGGAGTAAGCGTGGTGCGGCACGATGGGGCGCTCTTCAATGAATCGCGCCGGACTGAACATGGTGATATCAAAGTCCTTGCTGCTACCCGTCAGCATCTGCTCCGCCAGCATTTGGCTGAAGACGGGACTGAGTTTGAAACCGTGACCGCTCAGGCCCACGGCCAGATGCAGCCCTGCCACCGCCGGCACAGGCCCAATGAGCGGCTGAAGGTCCGGCGAACAGTCGTAGAGACCCGACGTCGCGTAGTTCACCGCGGGTGCACCTTGGTTTGGGAAACGCCGTCGATAGCGGTCGGCAAGGGTTTGGAGCACTTCCGGCCGCGGCGCCGGCCACGCGTCGGCGTCCCCATCTTCCTCGCCATCGTAGGGCGCTGTCTTGCCCACCATAGTTTGCCCATCCTCACGGGGTCGGTAGTAGCTGCCTGCTACGCGGTCAGAGATGATGGGGTGAGGTTTGCCGAAGTGCTCGGCGCGTTGCATGAATGCCACCGCGTGCCGGATCGGCGTGAGCGGCAGTTCGATACCGAGCGAAGCTACCAAGTTGCGTGAGGAGTAACCATTGGCGACGACGATTGAGCGGGTGGAAAAGTAGCCGGCGTTGGTCTCAAGGCCAACAATACCGCTCGCATCGGCATCCAGCCGGTCTGCGCCAACGCCAATACGGAGTTCCGCGCCGTGCCGTCGGGCCGCGTTCGCAAAGCTGAAGGCGGTGCGCACCGGATCGGCGTACCCCGATTCCGGCTCCCACGCGGCGGCGCCAATGCCAAATAACGCCAGCCGCGGCTCTACCTCCCGAATTTCGTCAGAGGAGAGGATATAGGTATTGATGCCTAGTTCCCGGTGCATGGCCACATTGGCTGCCACCGTTTCCACGTCGTCCGGTCCCAGCAGCGCCAGAAAGCCGGTCTGCCGAAAGCCGGCAGCGCCGCCGACTTCGTCGTCGAAATTCCCGAATACCTGGCGTGCACGCAGGGCCATTCGCGCCAGCGTTTCGTGAGTATAGTGCGTGCGCACGATCCCCGCGGTAACGCCCGTGGCTTGCGCCGCGAGACCGCGCCTCTCGAGCAAGACCACACGCCCGGCGCCCATTCGTGCCAGTTGCCAGGCAATGCTGGTGCCAGTGCTCCCGCCACCAATCACGACAACATCAGCGGTCTCGGCCATTGGGCACCTCTTTTACCAAGCTCTCATTTGCGGTCTAGCTCGGGATTAATTCGAGCGCTACAAGCAAGCCCGCCACCGCGAACAGCATAGCGCCGACTTTAACGGTCATGCGCAATTCCAGTTCGCGCATAGAGGCTCTGATCGAGCGTTCCATTTCTCGCAGTTCGGCCTTGCTTGCCATCTCATTTACAGCCTGCTCTAGGGATTCGATTGCTCGCTCCAGATTGCGCAGGTCGACTTTAGTGGCTTGCGCTAGTTCGTGCAGGTCGGTTGTAGTCGCCAGGGTGTCTTGCGAATTTCCTAGGGTATCCAGCAAGGCTTCAGCCATCTCTTTGCTATAGCCGGCAGCTCTAAGGTGCTCAAATGCCTTATGGGTATCCAACACTGCCATCTCTTGTCATTCCTCGGTTTCAGGGAAGGCCAAATTGCTTGATAAGTAGCAGTGTACCGTATTGATCGACCGATGCGTAGTATCCAGGATGAATTACGGTCGTAGAATCGTATTCTTCCACAATTGCAGGGCCCAACAGCTCCATGTCTGCGCCAAGTCGATACCGATCAAACACAGGACACTCTACGAAGCCATCGGCTTCGCCAAAGAAGACCGGACGGCTGCCAAGTTGTGCCGCTTGCAAGGCGTGCATTGCGGTGTCTCTTTCCAGCAGCGGCGGCTTTACGATTTCCCCGAGAGCTGTAAGCCTCAGGTTTACGGTCTCGACCGGCTCGCCGTGAACACTGTGGCCGTACACCCGATTGTGCTCACTATGGAATTGAGCTAGGAGGTCGTCCAGGTCAAAACCGGCCGTCTCGCCACCCGCATATGGCAACGTAAGTTCATAGCTCTGGCCGACGTAGCGCAAGTCCAGTTGCTGAACGAAAGCCATGTCGGACGACGCTACACCCGCAGCGGTCAGGGCTGCCGTGCCTTGCTGCCGCAGGTCCGCAAATACGGCCGCCACTTCCTTCGGATCAACCAGATCGACTCTCTCAATTAACGTGGTCGCGTAGTCATAGGTGATGTCTGTGACCAGGAGACCCAGCGCCGAGGCCGTGCCGGGGCTGGTAGGTATGACGGTCACGGGAATGTTCATCTCCTGGGCCAAGCGGTTGGCATGGAGCGGCCCGGCCCCGCCAAAAGCGGTGAGCGCAAAGTCGCGGGGATCGTGGCCGCGTTGCACCGAAACAAGACGCAGCGCGTTGATCATCGCTACGTTGGCGATTTCTACAATGCTGTGGGCGGCTCTCACCACGTCCAAACCCAAGGGCTTGGCGATGGTGCGCTCGATTGCTGCGTGAGCGAGCTTGCCATCCAGCTTCAGGTCGCCGCCAAGCAGGTAGCCCGGATTGAGGCGGCCCAATACCAAGTTGGCATCGGTGACGGTCGGCTCAGAGCCCCCTTGACCGTAGCAAGCCGGGCCGGGGTCCGCGCCCGCGCTTTGGGGGCCGACGCGCAGGATGCCGCCGGGGTCAACCCACGCGATGGAACCGCCGCCCGCGCCAATCTCCACCAGATCGATAACGGGAGTGCGGATGGGATAGCCGCCCGCGCGAAAGCCGCCGCTGCCGGGCTGGGCCACGGAACCGACCTCGTAGTCTTTGGTGATCCGCGGCGTACCGTCTTGCACGAGCCCAACTTTCGCCGTGGTGCCGCCCATATCAAAAGAGATGACGTTTGCGTAGCCCAATGCCTCGCCCAAATGCGCCGCCGTGATCACACCCGCGGCGGGGCCGGACTCTACCATGAAGACGGGTCGGGAGCGCGCGTCGGCAAACGTCATGAGGCCGCCGCTGCTTTGCATCACCAGCAGTTCGGAGCGAATACCTTGCGCGCGCAGGCGCGTTTCGATGTTTTCAAGATATCTGGAAACTATCGGCCGCAACGCGGCATTGATGACTGTGGTGCTCGCGCGAAAATACTCGCGGATTTCCGGCGCGACCTCAGACGAAAGCGAGATGGCTATGTCCGGGGCATGCGCGCGCAGGATCTCTCCGGCTTGTTGCTCGTGCTCCGGATTCAAGTACGAATGCAGAAAACAAACGGCGACGGACTCAATCTCCGCCTCCCGCACAATGGCTGCAATCTGAGGAATGGCTTCTTCATCTAGGGGAACAACCACCGTGCCGGTGGCGTCCAAGCGCTCGCGCACGCCAAAACACCGGTCACGTGGCACAAGAGGCGTAGGTTTCTCAAAGAGCACGTCGTACAGCGACGGACGAATCTGGCGGGCAATCTCCAGGATGTCGCGGAAGCCCTCCGTCGTAATGAGTACCGTGGGCGCCACTTTGCCTTCGATGATGGCATTCGTCGCCACGGTGGTGGCGTGGACAACGTAGCGCAACAATTCCGGCGCCAACTCGGCTTGGTCGAGGATGTGGCGGCTAACCGTAAGGAAGCCTTGCGCGGGGTCGTCCGGCGTTGAAGAGACTTTGGCGTTCCAAAGCTGTCCCGTGTTTTCGTCCACGAGCGTGGCGTCGGTGAAGGTGCCGCCGATGTCTACGCCGAGCCGAAATCTTGACACACTCACTACGCTCACCCCGTTCCACCACTGTCGCCGAGAGTATTATCAGCGTGCATGGCAGTGCGCAGTGCGTCGGTGGCGATCCTATCGACTTGCCATCGCTCGGGGTCTATGGCTACGCCGTATGCTGAGCGGGCGCGCTCCACACTAACCTTCCCTTGACGCACGTCAGCGAGCACCCGCTGCGGGTCGCGAAGCATCGGCGGGCCGAAGCCACCGCCGCCGCACGTCTCGTAGCTGATAACCTCGCCGGGACGCACGTCAATCGTAGTTTTCGAACTCAGTTTCTCGGTTTCACCGTCGTGTGTGTGGAGATAGAAGGCCGGACGGCCGGACTCTCCGCCAAAGAGACCCCAGGGTCCCGCTTTGTCTCTATCGGCAAGCACGGTAAAGGTAACTTCATGGTCGAGAAAGACGTAGTCGCGCCGCAGGCCAAGTCCGCCGCGAAACGTCCCCGGCCCTTCAGAGTCGTCTACCAATTCGTAGCGGAGGATGCGCACCGGGTAATACCGTTCCGTCTCTTCGATCGGCGCATTCTCGGTGTTTTGACCGTGGGTCTGCACGGCGTCGGGGCCGTCACTGTGGGCCCGTCCCCCGTAACCCCCCGCGAGCGTTTCCAGGAAGCAATAGTATTCGCCATTGCGGGGATCGATGCCGCCGAACCCGGCGTGGCACTGCATCGCCTTGCCTCCCGCGGGCGTGCGTTCCGGCAGCGCGGGCGCGAGCGCCTTGAAGATTACGTCATTCAGCCGCGCGTGGGTTTCCCACCCTCCTACCACCGGCGCCGGCGGTACGCAGTTAACGACGGTCCCTTTAGGGGCATCTATGCGCACCATGCGGTAGAACCCCTGATTCGGTGGAATGTCGGGATCGATCAAGCACTTGAGATTATAGGCGCAGGCGGAAAAGGTCTGCGCAAAGGTTGAATTCACCGGCGCGCGCCGCTGTGGATCGCAGCCGTTGAGATCGAAGAGGACGCCGTCATCGTCAATGCGTATCTTAGCTGCCAAGTGCACCGGTTCATCGGTATAGCCGTCGTTGTCCACGTAGCCGTCGGCCATGAACTCGCCCTGTGGCAACTTCGCGATTTCGGCGCGGGTGCGCCGTTCTGCGTAGGCCATCAGTTCCTCAATGTACCGGTTAACTGTGGATAGGCTGGTCTGCTGCGTAAGCTCGGCCAGCCGGCGGGCGCCGGTCGTATTGGCGGCCATCTGGGCGCGAAAGTCACCGGCAGTCTCACGTTTGGAGCGGATCTGTCCCAGGATGAGTCGAAATACGTCCTCAACTATCTCGCCGGACGCGACCAGCTTGACCGGCGGGATGATGATGCCTTCCTGATAGACCTCGCGAAAGGCGCCGACACTGGCCGGCGCGCCGCCGCCCACGTCCACGTGGTGCGCCATGTTTGCCACGTAGCCGAAAAGCTCGCCGTCGCAGTAAACCGGGGAAATCAGGCTAATGTCGTTGAGGTGCACGCCGCCAAGATAGGGATCGTTGCAGAGAATGGCATCGCCAGGTCCCAGGTTCTCCGGCCCGTAGGCGCGCACGGCGATCGGCACCAAGTGCACGAGCGAGCCCAGGTGCACGGCTTGGCAGAAGGCCTGGGCGACGACATTCAAGTCGCGGTCGAAGAAGGCGCAGGAGAAGTCGGCGCGGGTCTTGATGTTGGTTGAATAGGCGCTGCGTCGGAGGGCGACGGCCATTTCCTCGGTGGCTTCTGTGAGCGCGTGGCGGACGACCTCGAAAGTAATCGGATCGAATGTGTTTGTGCCAGCCATTGCAGTGACCTCCGAGCGGCAGAACGGATTGTTGCGCAATCGCATACATCACCGTAGCTACGGCTAAGTATAGCGCGATTGCGTTCCTACCGTGTGCGCGCGGAAGATTGCGTTCGCGCTGTTTGCACAGCGAAGATCTCGCCCGCACCGCTTGTACACGGGCATTGGTGAATGGCTATGGGAATGATGCCCCGGCCAGTGTCAGCCCCTAGACTGCCGCAGGTTGCTCTGCCTCCGGGCCGTAACCGTCGGGACGCACCAGCAGCTTCTCCCCATCGGAAAAGCCGTCGCCGCGTTCGCCCAGGTAGTCTATGAGGCGGTTGCGCCAGAGCGTTACGCGGTTGGCATAGGCCGGATCGTTGGCCCTATCGTGAATTTCCTGCCGGTCGTTGGCGAGGTCGAAGAACTGCTCCTCGCCGCGTACCGGATACCAGAGGTACTTTTCTTTGCCGTCGGTGAGGTATTGCACCGCGTTGTCCTCGCTGTAGCAGGGTGAGTGCTCCCCGTGCATGTATTCCCGCCACGGCTCGCCGCGCGCCGCCTTGAGGACGCTCGTGCCGGTGACGGAGTCAGGAATAGGCGTGCCGGTCGCCTCGAGGATCGTCGGCATCACGTCCTGCAAACCGACCGGATGCTCGAACGTGCCTGTCGGCGCGTCCAGGCTATTCGGATACTTGATCACGAACGGAATGCGGGCCGAACCCTCATACGCATACGATTTGCGCAGCAGGTTGTGGTCGCCCATCATGTCGCCGTGGTCAGCCGTGAAGACCATCATGAGGTTGCGGTCCAACTCCCCCTGGACCAGTTCAAGCAGGTAGCCGAGTTGGTAGTCGAGGTGGGTGATGCAGCCCATGTACGCGGCGCGCATCCGTTGCAGTTGTTCGTCGGTCAAGCGTCCGTACCACGCTTGGCGGGGTAGGCCGGGCTGGGGCACGTTGTACCGCTCGGCCCAATCGCCCACGGGAATCTCCGGCAGTTGCCGGTTGATGTACATGTCCCAGAAGAACTGTGGCGGGTCGTAGGGCGAATGCGGACGCAGTTGTGAGCACCACACGAAGACGGGACGCGTAGGATCGCGCTTCATGATCTGCTCGATTGTCACGTCCACGGTCCAATTCGTGCAGTGGTACCGCTCCTCATAGGCCCAGGGGCGCGCCAGCCAGCCATTGGCATCTGAGCCGACGATGCGCTCATGGGCGTACGGGCCAAGTTCTTGGCGGAGCCAGTCCCAATAGTCGTCTGCGCCCTCACGGATTTCATGGGGGATGACCGTGTGGAAACCATAGAGCTTGCGGCGGGGATGCATGTTGCGCCAACCGACGTTAATACAGTGGTACCCCGCGTCGGCGAGCACCGCCGCGAGGGTGTTCGGCTCGTGCCATTCCGAGGCGGAGTAGCCGACTAGGCCGCAGTCGTAGCTGCGCTGGCCGCCGTGCAGACACCGCCGCGCGCCGGTGGTGGAGGGAATCTCGGTATAGGCATTGGGAAAGAATGCCCCGTGTTCGACGAATGCGTCCACGTTTGGCGTTTCGATCACCGGATGTCCGGCGATGCTAAGATGGTCGCCGCGATGCTGGTCGGTGGTGTAGAGGATGATGTTCGGTCGTGTATCTTTCATGTCTGCCTAAACCCCTTTACGTCAATTCAGCCGCAACATGATAGCTCGCTGATGCGGGTACAGGTGTAATGTTTGCGGGCGCGGCCATATCAACAGGCGGATGCGGACCTGTGTCAGCGCAAGCCTGCTACGATATTCGGATTGAGTTGCATTCCGAGTAGTATGGTGCACGGGTCTGGCGGTATTGTCTAGCAGCGCGCGCGCAGAATCCCTACCCACAGGGAATGCGGTTCTTGCGCTCAAAGCCACAGAAACGCCCGTGCCGAATCAACATTAACCGCTGGTTACCCAACGATCGCCGTCCCGTGTGTAGTCCAGCAACTCATCCGGCTGAAAGAAGAGTTCCACTTCCTTCTCGGCGGTGTCCGGCGCATCGGAAGCATGAATAAGATTCATCGTGAGGTCAAGGGCGAAGTCGCCGCGGATCGAGCCGGGTGCTGCCTCGGTGAACTTGGTGGCGCCGACCAACATCCGCACTACGGCAATCGCCTCCGGGCCTTCTACAACGGCACAAACAACCGGCGCTGCGGTAATGAACTCGATCAAGTCGGCAAAGAACGGTTTCTCTTTGTGCACGGCATAGTGCGTTTCGGCGAGAGATCTGTCGACCGCCATGAGCTTGAGGCCGATGAGCTTGAGGCCGCGTCGTTCGAACCGGCCCAAAATCTCGCCGACAAGCCCCCTTTGGACGCCATCTGGTTTTACGATGATGAGGGTGCGTTGCGCCACTGTATATACTTCTCCTGTGTTGTGACGAATTCCTGTTACTGGGAATGATTACTGTCAATAATTCGGCGCACAAGGTCCGACGTGCTGTAACCGGAAGCAAAGGGCAGTATCCGAACATTCCCGCCGTAGGCCCTCACGGCGCCGGCTTCCACCGGTTCGGTGCGTGTATAATCGCCGCCCTTGACGTACACGTCGGGCTGAAGATTACATAGTAATCTCTCCGCTGTGTCGTCGTCGAACACCGTGACGTAGTCCACGCATGCCAGTGCTGCGAGGACGCGGGCGCGGTCGTCTTCCGGGGTAATGGGTCGCGTGGGCCCCTTCAGCGCGCGCACGGAACGATCGCTATTGACGGCAACGACGAGCACGTCGCCAAGTTCTCGCGCCGCTTCCAGATAGGCCACGTGTCCCGGATGCAATAAATCGAAACAGCCATTGGTAAACACGATGGTTTGGCCCAGTGCACTCCACGCCTTGCAGCGGTCGATGAGCGCTTCTTCAGTGAGAAGTTTAGTTGCGGTCACGCTCAAGGCCTTCTGCAGTTGCCAGCACGGCCAGGATCTCAGCGGGAGAGGCTACCGCGGCGCCGAGCTTGCGTACAACAACACTTGCCGCCGCCGCAGCCATCATAGCAGCGCGTGGGGGTGGTAGACCAACCAACAATGCCAGTGTCAGGACCGCGGACACTGTGTCTCCGGCTCCGGTGGGATCGATCACTCGGCCCGTTGCCAGTGTCGGAATGTGGTACGGCGCGGCCCCGGCAGCAAAGAGTGACATGCCCTCGCTGCCGCGCGTGACCAGGAGTACTTTCGTTGCCAGGAGATCGAGCAGGGCGTTCCCCGCTTCCTCAAGCTCTTCACGCGAGTGCAGGGCGCGACCCAGCGTAAACTCTACTTCGGGCTGATTCGGGGTAAAAATGTCCGCGGCCGGGAAGCGCGTGAGGTTGCCGTGGGAGTCGACAGTCACCGTTTTCGCTTCAGCTTGGGCGTGACGCAAGACGGCATCGATTATGGCGGCGTCAATCATGCTGATCTCGTAGTCCGCAACGATGATGGCGTCAATCTGCGGAATGCGGTTCTCCAGCCCCGCTATCACCTGCTGGCAAATTTCCGGTGATACTGCCAGGCGCTCAACGTGGTCGAGGCGGCATACCTGCTGCTGCACAGGTTGTTGGTCGCCTCCCGCCCAGATACGGGTCTTGGTGGAAGTCTTGCGATCATCGGCAGCAAAGAGTTCGCTGCAGTGGACTCGGTCTGCTTCGAGCAGTTGCCGCAAGTCACTGCCGACCTGGTCTTGCCCAATTACGCCAGTCACCCATACCTTCGCCCCGAGTGCGCGGGCATTCCGCGCGACATTGGTCGCGCCCCCAGGCACGAGTTTGCGGTCAACAAACTGTAAGACCGGCAGCGGCGCTTCTCGCGAAATGCCGCTGGCGCGGGTAAAGATATGTTCGTCGGCAACCATGTCGCCAATAACGAGTATCCTTTGCGATGCAAAGCGTGCTAGAGCGTCTTCCCAAGCAGGCTTGCCCATCAGTGTTGCTCCGAGTTGCCGGTCATGTGTATTCGCCTACTCCAGGCGCAAACGCTGGCGGGTTGCGCAGAAACGCGCTGACTTCCTCCCGCGTCGGCAGCGACGGTTGCGCGCCTACACGCCCGACCGCGATCGCAGCGGCTGCAGTCCCCAAGCGCGCGGCAACCAACAGCGAGTCGCCGCGGGCAAGCGCTGCTGCAATCGCGCCGACGTAGGCGTCACCGGCAGCCGTGCCGTCGACGGTAGGTACCTGCCATGCGCGCAGGTGCTTAACACTCCCATCGCAAGCGATAACGCTGCCCTCATCCCCAAGCGTTACTATGGCTGCCCGGCGGACTTGCCCGGATAATTGTGCGGCGGTCTCGCGCGCTGCGGCTAGCGAGTCAACAGGATGTCCAACCAGGCTGGCCGCTTCGGCGCGGTTGACAATGAGGATGTCGGTGGACGTGAGTAGCGAGGCTGCCGCAGGGCTGCCGGGCGCCGCGTTCAAGATGGAGGTCACGTTGTTCCGGCGGGCTTGAGTCAAGGCGGCAGCAACCGTTTCGAGAGATATTTCAAGTTGGCAGATAAGCACGTTGGCTTGCGCAAAGAGTTTCTGCGCCGCCTGCACGTGCGCAGGCGCAAGCGCGCCATTAGCGCCTGGGGACACTGCAATCACGTTGTCACCTCCCGTGTCAACCAGAATAAGCGCCGCGCCGGACGGCCGTTGGGAATCGGTTAAGATCGCGCCAACCTCTATACCGTAAGATTCTAGCTCCGAAATGCGGTTATTGCCAAATTCGTCTGCGCCGACACAGCCCAGGAGCGCGGTGCGCGCGCCTAAGCGGGCTGCCGCTACCGCCTGATTGGCGCCTTTGCCACCGCCAATGCGCCGCAAGTCGTCGCCCAACACGGTCTCTCCGGCCTGGGGCAGCGAGGGAACGGTAACAACGAGGTCCGTGTTGATGCTGCCTACCACCAGGACCTCATTGCCCAGACTACTGGCCGCCGGCGGTGACATGTCGTTCTGTGGCTGCTCGCGAGTATTCGTCAGAAAACCCTCTCCGTGCGGGCACATGTTGGTCAGCAGTGCGCGTCGCGCCTATTAAGATCCAACCCCCGCGCTGCGAGGCACAATTTAATCAGTGTTCTCGTAAGACTCTCCATAGATATGAGATGAGCACGCGCTGGCGGCGCCAGCGCCACGGCTGGCGCAGCAGGCGATAGAACCACTCAAGGTTCATCTGCTGCATCCGGCGCGGCGCGCGCGCGACCTTGCCGGAGATATAGTCGAAACTGCCACCGACGCCCATTGCCAGGCAGGCGCCAGACTCCCGCTGGTGCTGCTGGATCCAGAAGTCCTGGGCAGGACAGCCAAAAGCAACAAAGAGCAGCCCAGCGCCTGAGTCGCGAATCTGTGCGCACAGCGCCGGCGCTTGGACGGCGTCAGGCGCGCCGACGGCGGTACCGGCGACTATCAGCTTTGGATACTGTTGCTGCAAGACCGCAGCGGTTTGGGCCGCGACGCCCGGTGCGGCGCCAAGCAAGAAGATAGCTACCTGCCGGCGCGCGGCCAAGGCGCAGAGTTGCAGCATCAAGTCGATGCCGGTGACGCGTTCAACGTCAGCATTGCCTTGGCGGCGCAGAGCCCAGACGATGCCTGAGCCATCGGGCACAACGAGGCTCGCCTCACGCACGAGTTCCCTAAACTGGGTGTCCTGCTGGGCATGCATCACGAACTCAGGATTGAGTGTGACCACCTGATGGTGACCGGCAGTGTCGAGAAGCTGTGCGCAGTGGTTCAGCGCTTGGCCCATGATTACGCAGTCCACACGTACGCCAAGGACCGCGGCGCTGGACGGTTTTCCGGCACTCATATCAACTAGCTGTTGTGAAGATTCCGCGCGAATTCTGTCCACTTTTCTTCCACAAATGCCTTGAATTGGCCGGCAAAGACCGCCTCGTCAAACTGCGCAGCACTTTTGCGGCATTTCTCAGGTGAGTAACGATCGGGGCCGAAGGCACGCAGCGCTTGCGCGAAGGCGTCTACGGTCTGTTCCGGCACCAACTCGCCGTTAACCCCAGGCTGCACGATTTCAGTGGCGCCGCCGGCTCCGTAGGCGATTACGGGTTTACCTGCACTCAGCGCTTCCACCATAACGATGCCGAAGTCTTCCTCGCCCGGGAAGATCAGCGCGCGGCATCCGGCGAGTTGCTCGATCAGTTCCGAATCGGAAAGCCAACCAAGAACACGAACATTGGGAGGTGCAGCGTGCGCGAGGCGGTCGCGGAGAGGTCCATCCCCGATGACATGGAGCGGAACGTGCGCTGCTCGGGCCGCCGCGATTGCGAGGTCAACGCGCTTGTGCGCTTCCAACCTCCCCACACATACATAGTACCCTTCATCACTGCTGGGCTGCGAATGAAAACGGTGTGTGGCCACCGGTGGATAGATGACGGTTGGCTCGATGCCGTAGATACTGCGGATACGCGCCGCTACCGTGTGGGAGATTGCAACAAGATGGTGCGGCTGCGTTGCGGCCCAGCGGTCCCACCGGCGTAGGTGGGGCCGGAGCAACGCGTCCAGGCCGCGAAGCGGCCAGGACAGTTGGCGGCGGTCTGTGGCCGGCGTCATGCCCCAGAGGAACCGCGGCGGCGTGTAGCAATAGCAGACGTGCAGGGTCTCGGCATGCCGCGGAATGCCTTTTGCCGCAAAACTGGCGGACGAAACAACGACGTCAAACGGTTCCACATCGAAGCTACGAAAGGCAAGCGGATAGAGGGGTGTCAGAAGTTTCTGTAGCCGCGCCGGGTTGGGGACGCGCTGCAGAAACGAGGTGCGCATATCCCAAGACGCGAGGTCCAGCGGTAGCGTGGCTCGATCTACGAATGAAGAGAATACCGGCGCTTCCGGCCAGAGGCCGTGCATTACGGCCACGGTCTGCTCGGCGCCCCCCAGGGCATAGAAGTAATCGTGCGCTATTGCCACTCGCATGTTGTTTCTATGCTAGCAAAACGGCGCGCTCAGGAACACGTTCTCTTTAGATTGGAAAAGGGTGTAAGCGCAACAACTCTCGAAGTCGTGCTTCGCTGAACCAAGGTAGAAGCGCAGCAGCAGGCTCAGTCCCTCTTCTATTCCGGCCAAACCGTGGTATCAGGGAGCCTTGTCCGACCTGTGCCCCCATTGACCACGGATCGGTCTGAAGCGTATCTTTGAAATATGGACGAAACGCATTGCTGTCGCCTAAGGATCATGCCATGGCAATCCGGACCTATAGTTCTGGGGAGATTGCAGCCCGGGGAGAAGCGATCTACCGGGAACAAATCCAATCTAGAGTTGAGTCGGTGGAGAAGGGCAACTTTGTAGTAATCGATGTCGAGAGCGGCGACTTTGAGATCGACGCAGGCGATGCGGTGGCAACACGGCGGGTATTAGACCGGAGGCCGACGGCCGTTACGTATGGAATCTGCATCGGTCATCGCGCAGCTTACAGCCACGTCGGCGGCTTCCGTGTGCCCACGCTCTATGATTAAGGGAAGAGTTGACGGCAATAAACTAGCACTAGTCACCATCGACATCATTGATGGTGAAGATAGCATTCAATCAATTGAGGCTGTCTTGGATACCGGGTTTACTGGCTACTTGACGTTGCCCACAGAATCCATACAGCGACTTGGTATCCGCTCAGTAGGTCAGCGGACGTTTGAGTTAGCTAAGGGAGAACTCTTTGAGTTCGAAGCGTTTTTTGCTGCAGTCACTTGGCACGGACGTCTAAGAGATGTTCTAATTCTGAAGTCTGACAGCGCTCCGTTACTAGGCATGACTTTGCTGTGGGGTAGTAGGGTTTCAGTAGATGCCATCGTTGACGGAGAGGTGAAGATTGAGGAATTGCCTCCAATTCAATGCTGCTGCTGCCCTACCTCAAGTGCATGTGCTCGCACTTGCTGAATTCAATGGGGCAGCAGTGACACCAATTCCCCAGTTCAACTACTCATCGCAAGATCTGTTATTTGCACCGACAGACTTCTCGCATGCCTCTTTTCACATTCCAATTAACATTCCACTTGCCTATGATTTGTATATTTTCCAGTCTCCGCCCACCGGACGCCTCGGTGCTTCCTACATTCGTCGTGGAGTCAATGCCTACAATTAGTCGGGAGCTTGATGTGCCAATGATGCCTGCTGGTACTTGCTCCAATGCGCTCCGCGAATTCTGATAGGATCGCATGTCGAAAGTCCATTGGTATATCTTGACGCAGCCATTTGAAGGCGATAATATAAAGAAAAATCACTTCAACTATAATTGATATATATATACGCAAGGTTTCGGGTAGGTAGCTTCCGGCTAGGAGAGAAGATGTCTTTGCAGGGGCAAGCGTTACGCGAATTCAGTAGACAGCTACGCGCACTTGCCAGTCGTTCACGCCTGGAAATCCTTCAGGTCTTAGTGGCTGAAGAGACGATGACGGTGACCGAATTGCGGGAGAAAGTGCCGATTAGCCAGCCGCTGCTCTCTTGGCACTTGAGCATCCTTCGTCGCGCCGAGTTGGTGGCTGCGACGAGGGATGGGCGGCTTGTTCGCTACGCAATCAATCCAACCGGCTTTCAACAGGTAAGCCAAGGGTTGGATGAATTGCTGGCTGACGATAAGGATACGGAGACATCGTTGGCGAAACAAGCGGCGGGTTAGCCTTGAGAACGGCGAGCGCATCAAATACAGGGCACGTCTTGTGCTGCAAAGGCGGCACACCAAGTGAGGAAGACAGAGAGTCCAGAATGAGCGTTAGGGAGAGTCAATCCGGTGAGTAGCAAGGTACGAGTGGCAATTGTCGGTGTAGGAAACTGTGCGTCATCCTTGATTCAAGGAGTGCAGTATTACAGAGATGCCGCGGATACGGAATTCGTTCCCGGTCTCATGCACGTGCGTCTCGGTGAGTACCACGTGAGCGATATCGAGTTTTCCGCCGCTTTCGATGTTGATGAGAACAAAGTCGGCAAGGACCTGGGCGAGGCCATCTGGGAAGCGCCAAATAACACGATCAAGTTCGCAGACGTCGAGCCGCTCGGCGTTGCGGTACAGCGCGGCATGACCCATGACGGAATCGGCCAGTACCTCAGTGAGGTCATTCACAAGGCGCCGGGCGCCACTGACAACATCGTAGATATCTTGAAAGAGACCGGCACGGACGTGGTAGTAAGCTACTTGCCGGTGGGCAGTGAAGAGGCGACAAAGTGGTATGTGGAGCAGGTATTGCGGGCCGGCTGCGCCTTTGTAAACTGTATTCCGGTCTTTATCGGTCGGGAACCGTACTGGCAGCGGCGCTTCCATGAAGCAGGCGTGCCAATCGTCGGCGACGACATCAAGTCGCAGGTGGGGGCGACGATTGTCCATCGCACGCTGGCACGGCTCTTCCAAGATCGAGGCGTGCGCCTGGAGGAGACCAGCCAACTCAACGTGGGCGGCAATACGGACTTCCTCAATATGCTGGAGCGCTCCCGTTTGAGCTCAAAGAAGGAATCCAAGACAAACGCAGTCACCTCGCTGTTGGATTACGATCCCGGCGCGGATAACGTCTACATCGGGCCCAGCGACCACGTGCCGTTCTTGCAGGACCGCAAGTGGGCTTACATCTTCATGAACGGTCGCTCGTTTGGTGACGTCCCACTGCGCGCCGAGATCAAGCTCGAAGTGTGGGATTCGCCAAATTCGGCGGGGGTTGTAATCGATGCCGTGCGGCTCGCGAAAATCGGCTTGGACCGGAACCTAAGCGGCACCTTGGTTGCGCCTTCGGCGTACTTGATGAAGTCACCGCCAGAACAGATTACCGATGAACGGGCGCGGACGATGCTTGAAGAGTTCATCGCCGGTTCCGGTGACGAAGCCGGCCACGTCCTGCAGGGCGCGGACTAATCCAGGTTAGTGCGAAGGTCATGACATTCGGCGGGCTCACAGGACGGTTCTTGTTGGTAGCGGGCGCCGCACTTGATGGCGCGTTACCGCAGTCTGTCAAGTATCGCGCCGCGAGCCTCTTAGCACGGTTTGTGTTCGCGGTTTGGCGGACGGGCCGCGAAAACGTCTTTGCTAACATGTCCCAAGTCTTGGGGAAGCCGGAGCAGCATCCCGAAACACAACAGCTCGCCAAGAAGTCCATGGAGAACTACGGCTGGTACTTGGCGGACTTCCTGAGTTGGATGCGCATGACTCCCGAGCGGCTGCAGAAGCGAGTGCGGGAGATTCAGGGCGAAGAGCACATTGCTGAGGCGCTGCAAGCGGGGAAGGGTGTCATCTTTGTTTCCGGTCACTTTGGACTCTGGGATTTGGGAGGGGCCATGCTTGCGCAACGATTTCCCGTGCTAATTCCGGTAGACCAACTCAACAGCGGTACAGTGGATTGGATCGTGCGCAGAGTGCGCAATCGCTTGGGTTTCGATACTGTCCCCGTGGAGAGAGGGCTGCGCGCTATGTTGCGCCAGTTGCAGTCCAATCGTGTCGTGGGCCTGCTGTTCGATCGACCGATGGACGCGCGAGGCGTACCCGTAGAATTCTTTGGCGAGCGGGCATATCTGCCTGCCGGTCCTGCCGCGCTCTCTTTGCGGACCGGCGCGCCGCTTGTGATGTGCCAGTGCCGGCGCAGTGAAGACAACGGGCTGGCGGTCACTGTTTACCCGCCGTTGTATACCGCGCGTAGTGACGATGAGAAAAGGGATATCCAGGACATCATGCAGCAACTCGCGGTAATGCTGGAAGACATCATCCGCTCATGTCCTGAGCAATGGTACATGTTCCGTCCCATGTGGCCCCAGCGAATAAACACCGAGGCCCCCAGCCAGGGGAGCGCCTGAGAAAAAGGGGCAGACGCATGCGACCTTCTCTGGAAGATTCGCAGACCCCAACAGCGATGAGCAAGGCCGACTTGCACATTCATACGAATGCGAGTGACGGCACCTTCTCGCCCTATCAAATGCTGGAGTACGTCAGCCAAGAAACAGATATCGCGGTCCTGGCTGTCACGGATCATGACGAAATCGACGGCGCGTTGGAGGCTGCGGCGCTTGCCGAACAGTTTCCCGGCCTAGAGGTAATCCCAGGAGTTGAGGTCTCGACCTTCGACGGCCACCTTGTCGGTCTGTGGGTGGAAAAGGCGTTTCCGGTGCTCCGCAGTGCGGAATGGACGATAGACGGCATTCGTGAGCAGGGAGGACTCGTGATCGTTCCCCACCCTACGTCTTGGTTGACCCTGAGCTTCATGCCCTATACGTTCAAGCGGCTGGAGCGCAAAGGGTACTACTTTGACGCGATTGAGGTCATGAACGCGAGCCCTGCCGGCAGGATGAGCTACGAAAGGGCTTTGGCGATCCAGCAAAGGCTGGGAGTCGCGCAGGTTGGAGGAAGTGATTCACACATCCTTGAGGGGATTGGCAAATCGCACACCCTCTTCCCAGGAAGAACGGCCGCGGATGTGCACCGCGCCATCATGAACAGAACTACGCTGGCGCGTGGCAGCTACTTTGACCGTAGTGAATCGATGCTCTATTTCCGGCGCAAGATGCGGCGCTATGCGGATTGGCTGGGACAGGCGCTTGTCCCCGGGAAGTGAGGCGAAGAGTGAAGATTGCCCTCGTTTCGCCCTACGACTATGCATATCCTGGTGGTGTAACTGAGCATATCAGCCACCTCAATGCTCAGTTTCGCGGCATGGGACACGAGGTGCGGATTCTCGCACCTTCATCGCAGTCGGAAGAAGAGTTGCCCTACGACAATCTCTATCGGGTGGGAAAAACTATCGTCAGAGTTCCGACGAATGCTTCCGTCGCCCGCATTTCGCTCTCCCTTACGCTTTCGCGACAGGTAAAGGAAATTCTCGGCAACGAAAGATTCGATGTGGTCCATTTGCACGAGCCGCTCGCGCCGGCGCTGCCCATTACAGTTTTGCGCCACTCACGCACGGTGAACGTCGGTACATTTCACACCTATCGACGCTCGCACTTTGCGTATCTCTATGGCAAGCCTTTATTGAAGCGATATTTCAACCGCTTGCAGGGCCAAATTGCCGTCTCGGAGGCAGCACGTGAGTTGATTGAGCGCTATTTTCCGTCGCAGTACAACATCATTCCCAATGGAATCGATGTACAGCTCTTTCAAGGCGGGTTGCCGCCCTTTCCCCATCTAGACGATGGCATGCTCAACGTGCTGTTTGTGGGCAGGCTTGAGAAGCGCAAGGGACTGACACACCTGTTGGATGCGCTGCGCGTGGTGCAGGAGCGCGGTGACCACAGAGTCCGCTTGATCGTCGTGGGCGCCTTTACGGAGGCCCAGCGCACTGAGTACGAGAAGAAAGTGGCGCAATTGCGACTCTCCGACGTGCATTTTGTCGGCTTCGTGAGTAGAGAAGATAAAGTGCGTTATTACAAGTCATGCCACATCTTTTGCGCGCCGTCTACGGGCGGTGAGAGCCAGGGCATAGTCCTGCTTGAGGCCATGGCGGCCGGCAAGCCGGTTGTGGCATCAAGCATTGAAGGCTATCGCGGGGTTCTGGCAGGCACAGGCGCCGGCGTCCTCGTGCCGCCGGAAGATGAGGGGGCATTGGCGGGAGCGTTGACGCACTTTCTCGATAGCTCCGCGCTGCGCGAGGAGGCAGGCGCGCGGGGGGCGCAAACGGCGCAGGACTACTCATGGGAGAAGATTGCGGCTCAGATACTAGCATTTTATGAGGATAGTATCGCCCGCGCTGCGCCGCGCAGCCGCCGCTACGACTGGGCGAACATACGACGGCGCAGGAAGGAGAGGGCGAGGTAGTGTCTGCAATTGCTTGGCTCGTTCGACAGCAGTATACCTATATGGAGACGGCCACATCATGATTCACCCCGGAGTGCGCGCGTGGGCTCAATCAGCGATGGAAGCTTTGGTTCGCCCACTTGCCCGTCTTGGAGTTCAGCCAAACACGGTCACGACTATCGGCTTCATGCTTAGTCTTGTGGCAGCAGCGGCTGTGTGGCAGGGCGCGTGGCCGTGGGCCGCGATTCTCATGCTCTTAGCCAGCGCGTTCGATATGCTGGACGGCGCATTGGCGCGTGTCAGCCACCGAGGCACTACCTTTGGCGCGTTCTTTGACTCGACTCTCGATAGGCTGTCGGAAGGGGCAGTTGGGTTGGGCCTTATCGGGTACTTCCTCAGTCAGCAGGACGACATCACCGTAATCGGCACGGCGATCATGCTTGTGGGGGCACAAATGGTGAGCTACACGCGCGCCCGGGCAGAGGGACTAGGCCTATCCTGCTCTGTGGGTTGGTTTCAACGGCCTGAGCGTGTAATCGCGCTGGGCGTTGCGCTGTTGTTTCCCGTTCCTATGATCATTGTGCTGAAGGCCGTTATCTGGCTGTTGGCGGTCTTGACGATGCTCACCACATTGCAGCGGATTCTCCACGTTCGGTACCAAACTCGCGAGAGCCAGAGACTGTCACACTGAAGAAAACCGCAGCGTATTGCCGAGCGCTAGCTGCGAAGCTGTTTGCTCTCCTCGGCCAACCCGCCAATGGATCCAAGTCCGTCCTTCCACACGTAGTAGAGCCCGAGGAGCGTGACAGGGCCGAAACCTAGGATGTGAAGCACAAGGGCAGCAGTCTCTGCCGGAGTCTCGGCTACGCCAAAAAGCGCCAGCGAGTTGGCGGCCAGCCAGTGATAAACGCCAACGTACCCGGGAGAAGAGGGCACGATCATCCCAAGCGCGGTTGCGCCGACAACCACCATACTCGCCCAGATCGGCACGTCGAGGCCGAAACCAAGCAGTACCAGATGTGTGGCAATTACCATGGTTAGCCACGCCGGAATCGACCAGCCGAGGGCCCAAAGGCCCCGCGGCGTCCTAATCACTTCCACGAAGAGCGTGAGCCCCGCTTCGATGGTGCCCGTGAACGGCAATCGCTCCAGCGCAGGAATCCTGTCCTTGATCTTGCTGAATAATTCTCGGGGCAAGTATGCGACAACAACCAGCACTGCGGTCCCAAAGACGAGAAGAATGGTTCCTGAAAGCACCAGCGAGCGCACCCAGTCGGGCAGGTCAACCGAAAGGAGCGCGATTCCAAGGATCAGAACGACCAAAGCAACGTCCAACAGCCGTTCTACGATAATGGTCGAGAGCGTGCGCCCGGCGGGAATGCCGGCGCGCCTGTGCAGCAGATACACGCGCGCGACTTCGCCAAGACGAGCCGGCAACAGCGTGTTGATCGTGTATCCCACCATCATGGTGGAGAAAACGACGCGGAGCTTTACTCTCCCTCGTTCGAGGAGTTGCGCCCACCGTTCGGTCTTGGCCCAGAGCTGCACCGCATAGAGAAATGTGAACGGCACCAGCATGAAGAGATTGAAACCCCCAAGAGCATTGAGCATCTCCTGGGGGTCAGTGTCGCGGTATACGACATATAAGGTTACCACCGTGATGACGATGCCGATGGCAGCACGAAGAATTCTCTTGACCCGCGACTTTGCTGCACTCGGTACCGTGTCAGTCACTGCATATTCCAGGTGTTATGGACGCACTGATGTTGCTCAACTACTCAAGAACCTACTGCAAATGGGAGTGACGTGACGGCCAGGCACGTCATGTAGTTGCGCCCGATAGTCGTCCGACAGCATTACGCAGCAGTTCCGCTTTGTCGGTTGCTTCCCAAGGGGCATCGATGTCGGTGCGCCCAAAGTGACCGTAGGCAGCGGTCTTGCGATAGATTGGACGTCGCAGGTCGAGATCACGGATGATGGCTGCGGGCCGCAGGTCGAAATGGTCGTGGATTAGGGAAACAAGCTCATCTTCCGAGACTTTCCCTGTCCCAAACGTATCCACCATGATGGAGACGGGATTTGCCGTGCCGATGGCATAGGCGATCTGAATTTCACACCGCTCGGCCAGTCCGGCTGCAACTATGTTCTTTGCGACGTAACGGGTCGCGTAGGCGGCAGAGCGGTCCACCTTCGTCGGATCCTTGCCGGAGAACGCGCCGCCGCCGTGGCGGGCCATGCCGCCGTACGTGTCCACGATGATCTTGCGGCCCGTCAGGCCGGCATCGCCCATGGGTCCACCAGTGACAAACCTGCCGGTGGGATTGACGAGGTAACGCGTGTTTTCATCCAGCCACTTTGCAGGGATAACGGCCCGCGCGCATTGTTCGATAAGGTCTTGACGAATGGTGTCTTGGTCTACGTCCGGGTGGTGCTGCGTTGAGAGTACCACGGTGTCTACGCGCACCGGCTTGCCATTGTTGTATTCAACAGTAACTTGCGACTTGCCGTCTGGGCGCAGGTACGTAAGGGCTTGCGTATGGCGCAAGGCAGCGAGTTTTTGCACGAGCTGATGTGCGAACATGATGGGCGCCGGCATTAGCTCCGCAGTCTCATCGCAGGCATACCCAATCATCATGCCCTGGTCGCCGGCGCCGGTAGCAAGGAGATCGTCACTGTTGCCTTCCCGCGACTCGAGTGCGCGGTTGACGCCTAGGGCGATGTCGGAAGACTGTTCCTTGACAGAAACGGCCACGGCGCAGGTCTCGCTGTCGAAGCCGGCGTCGCTCGACGTGTAGCCGATTTCTCTGGCAACGTTGCGGGCCACCTTGGCAATGTCAACATTGGCGCGCGCCGTGATTTCGCCTAGGACCATGATGAGCCCTGTGGTGGTTGCCGTTTCACAGGCGACTCGCGCCTCAGGGTCTTGGCTGATGAAAGCGTCCAGAACCGCATCCGACACGGCATCGCACATCTTGTCAGGATGTCCCTCTGTCACTGACTCAGACGTGAACAACACTTTGGCGGATGAGGCAATTCCCAAGCTCATATTTTACTCCTTCTCCTCCTTGTGATCCTGTTGGCTGCGTCGCGGTGCGAGGCCAATGTCGAATTGCGATTAACTAGGTGCCTTCTTCCCATGAAGACAGGTACTTTTCTTGCTCCGGTGTCAGAGTGTCGATGGCAAGGCCCATGGAATCGAGCTTGAGGCGCGCCACGCTGGCATCAAGCTCCGCAGGTACAGTATAGACACGATTCTCAAGTTCCGCATGGTTTGCCAAGAGGTATTCCGTACTTAGCGCCTGATTGGCGAAACTCATGTCCATTACGCTGGCGGGATGACCCTCGGCGCCGGACAAATTGACCAGTCGCCCGTCGCTGAGCAAGGAAATCCGGTTTCCATTAGCCAGCGTGAACTCTTCCACTTGTTCGCGCGCCATGGTTGTTGCGGTGGCTAGCTCGCGAAGCGCCGGAATATTGATTTCCACGTTGAAGTGGCCGGCGTTGGCCACGATCGCGCCGTCCTTCATGGCGGCAAAGTGCTCGGCATCGACTACGTGCGCATTGCCGGTCACCGTAATGAATAGGTCTCCGACTGCCGCGGCCTCGACGAGCGGCATTACTTGGTGTCCGTCCATGGCAGCTTCAAGGGCAAAGAGAGGATTGATTTCAGTTACGATGACTTTGGCGCCGGCGCCCTCCGCGCGCGCCGCAATACCGCGTCCGCACCACCCATATCCGCACACCACCACGGTGTGCCCGGCAAGCAGAATGTTCGTCAGGCGCAGTATACCGTCCAGGCTGCTCTGGCCCGTGCCGTAGCGGTTATCGAAAAGGTGCTTCGTATTGGCTTCGTTGACGGCGATGATGGGGTAGCGCAGCACATCATTCTCTTCCATACTGCGCAGACGGATTACGCCCGTCGTTGTCTCTTCCGTGCCGCCCAGCATGTTGTCGATGAGTTCCGGCCGCTCTTTGTGCACCGCTGTAACCAGGTCGCACCCGTCATCCATGGAAACATGCGGTTTGTGATCCAGGGTGGTTAAGAGGTGCCGATAATAGGTGTCTTCGTCTTCACCCTTAATGGCATAGACCGGTATGCCATAGTCCTCCACGAGCGACGCGGCGACGTCATCTTGCGTGGAGAGCGGATTAGAAGCGCAGAGCACAACGTCGGCGCCCCCGTCTTTGAGGGTTCGCATGAGATTTGCGGTTTCACTGGTCACATGCAGGCAAGCCGCAATGCGTACGCCCGTGAACGGCTGCTCCGCTGCAACGCGCTCCCGGATTAACTGAAGCACCGGCATCATGCGGTCGGCCCATTCGATGCGCATCTTTCCGTTGGCGGCGAGGCCCTTGTCTTTTACATCACTATGGACTGCTGCTGTTGCCATGCACTTTCTCCTTTGGCAATTGCGCTTAGTCGAGGCGTTCGAAATGAGTAAACGAAGCGAATTCGCGGTAGCGACGCTGGATGTCTTCCCGCGTCACGTCCTTCAAGCGATCAACACTAAAGTCCTCCACGGTAAATGAGGCTACAACGCTGCCGTGAATGAGCGCGCGGTGGAGTTCCCGCTCCGTTACCTGCGCTTGGGTGGCGATGTAGCCCAGAAAGCCGCCGGCAAAGGAATCGCCGGCGCCGGTTGGATCAACCACGTCCTCCAGAGGGTATCCGGGCGCGTAATAGTAGCCGTCGCTCGTTACCAAGGCTGCGCCGTGCTCGCCCTTCTTGACGATGAGCGCGCGCGGTCCCAGCGCCAATACTGCGCGGGCGGCGCGCAGCAGGCTGTGCTCTTCCGTGTATTGACGCAATTCCTCGTCATTGATCATGACAAGGTCGCTGCGGCGTATAACCGCAGTCAGATCGTCACGCTGCGTCTCGATCCAGTAATTCATCGTATCCAAGACCGTCAGAGACGGCTCCGCGACCTGGTCGAGCGCACTCAATTGGATCTTGGGGTCAACGTTGGCAAGAAAGACAAAGGGCGTGTTGCGGTAGCTCGACGGCAACGTGGGATTGAACGTCGCGAGCACATTGAGTTCGGTAGCCAATGTGTCCCGCGTTATCATGTCGTAGTGATACTTCCCGGCCCAATGGAACGTCTTGCCTGCCTGCACTTCGAGACCTTCCAGGTCGAATTGCCGTTCCTTGAGAAACTCCATGTATGCCGTGGGAAAGTCGGCGCCGATCACGCCGACGATCTGCACCGGTGTATACAGGCTCCCAGCGGTGGCGGCGTACACGGCGGAACCGCCCAGCACGCCTGCAACTGAAGCAAAAGGCGTCGCAATGTCGTCGGTGGCAACGGTGCCTACAATCAGCATGCTCATAGCGCCGGTGTGCACCTCCAAATTGCCGGGGCGGAACGCCGCGAACGGGCGGAGCTCCCTGTGTTTGCGCAACTGTGCATTCGTTTCTCTCTCCTCGCCTAGATGTACTTCCCAACCAAGAGATCCAGCGTAGCGCGCTGCTCGGGCGGAATGGTCTCCGGGGCGGTGATGATGGCGTTGGCAAGCGCATCGGGACAGGGGCAGCCATCCCGTTCGCTAGGCAGCACGTCTATGGCGCGCCGGACAATATTCTTGGCGTGATCGACGTTCTGCAGGAGGTTCTCAATGACCATTTCTACCGTCACTTCTCCGGCGGTGTCGTGCCAGACGTCGTAGTCCGTGACACAGGCCAAAGTGGCGTAGCATATTTCAGCTTCCCGGGCCAGCTTGGCTTCCGGCACGGCCGTCATGCCAATGACATCCATGCCCCAACCGCGGTAGACCTCAGATTCAGCCTTGGTGGAGAATTGCGGGCCCTCCATGCAGATATACGTACCGCCGTGGTGCATCGATACGCCGACACTCCGACCGGTCTCGTAGAGAATGCCGCTCAGCGTCGGGCAGAATGGTTGGGCGAAACCAACGTGGGCAACAATGCCGTTGCCAAAAAACGTGCTCACACGCCGCTTCGTATGATCATAGAGTTGGTCCGGCACCAGAATGTGCTGGGGCGCGAGTTCTTCGCGCAACGAGCCGCAGGCGGAGATTGAAATGAGATGCTCGACCCCGAGGCGCTTGAACCCAAAGATATTGGCGCGGGCATTGAGGTCGCTGGGCTGAATGCGATGGCCCCGGCCGTGCCTGGGCAGAAACGCGAGGGGGATGCCGTGTAAAGTGCCCAGGGTAAAGGCATCGCTTGGCGGCCCAAAGGGCGTTGCAATGTGCACGTCCCGGCGGTCTTGCAGCCCCTCGACGTCCGCGAAACCAGTGCCCCCGATAATGCCGACGCGCGCGGCTGCTGGCATCCCCATTAGACTTCGACCCTCTCTCTTGGAGTTGCCGAAAGTCTTGACGGTTGCTCTCCCGTAATGGGTTGCATTCGCTGGGCGGAGGCGACGGCTTTGCTCAGAACGGGACCATACGGCGCTGCCAACACTCCCGTCTCTGTGACAAATGCCGTCACCAGCCGGTGGGGCGTGACGTCGAAGGCAGGGTGCGCGGCCGGCGTGTCTGCCGGCGCTATCACGTTTCCGCCAATGCGCCGGACTTCGTCGGCACTGCGCTCTTCGATGGGAATGTCTCTGCCGGTTTCAATGTTGAGATCGACGGTCGAAGTGGGAGCGGCTACGTAAAAGGGAATGCCGTGGTGCCGCGCCAGGACCGCGAGCGAGTACGTGCCAATCTTATTCGCCACGTCCCCGTTTGCCGCGATGCGGTCTGCGCCGACAATGACTTTCTGCACATTCCCGCGCTGCATGAAATGTCCGGCCATATTGTCCGTAATCAGTGTATGCGGGATGCCAAGCCGGGAGAGTTCCCAGGCGGTAAGCCGAGCCCCCTGGAGAAAGGGACGTGTCTCATCCACCAGAACGTGAATAGTCTTTTCCTCGCTGTGTGCAGCGCGAATCACGCCCAATGCCGTCCCAAATTCAACGCAAGCCAGACCGCCCGCGTTGCAATGCGTGAGAATTGAATCACCGTCGGCAATGAGCGGCGCGCCATGGGCGCCGATTGATCGATTTGCGCGCACGTCGGCCTCTGCGATCGCCTCCGCTTCGGCAAGAGCGGCGCTGCGGATGGCGTCCGCGCCCAGTACCGCTGCTGCTTGCGCTGCCTTCTTGACGCGCGCCAGCGCCCACGTCAGGTTAACTGCCGTGGGACGGGTCGCGGCCAATACTTCTGCGTGTTCTTCCAGAACAGCCAAGAGCGTTGTCGAAGAAGCTTCTGCGCTAAGCTGTGCGCCAAGAGCCATGCCGTAGGCGGCACAAGCGCCGATGGCGGGCGCACCGCGAACCTGCATCGTGCGGATCGCCGCCGCCACGTCTGCCACAGTACGACAAACGGTAATCTCCACTTTCTGTGGCAATTGCCGCTGATCGATGAGGCGGATGCCTTGAGGCGACCATTCGACTGTACGCATAGTACTTCTAGCTTACCATTCGTAAACGAAGTAACGTAATCATTGCTGAATTGACTCCGTGCGCGCGCATTCTGCACGAGTGCAAGTTGGGCCCAGGGTCAGGTTAAACTGAATGCCTTCCCACGTGAGCATGGGAAGGCAAAGCTGCGGTTTTCCGTCTAGGGATACGACTTCTCCCCAGCAAACTCTGACAATCCGTCGCTCCCTAGTTTAGAAAAGGATTCCTACTATGGGCTGCGCCCCTAAGGCTGCGCGGGAACTCGCAGTGAGAATTGGCCGCGTAAGTAGGTCTTCGTCGGCCTACTGACGAAATCAATGGCTCGACTGACGGCGTGCCGCTGCAAGATTACGCGAGTCTCCGCTCGGCGTTACGCATGCCAACTGGAGAACCATTGTTTCTAGACGTTGCTCGGCGCTTTTTCCGGCTGCTCTTCGGCGGTTTGAGCCTCGGATCCATGCATGCCGTGGAGACGCGTCTGCGCTTCCTCCGCCATGCTGCGACCGCGCTCCACCAAACCCGATGTGCTCTCACGCGCGCGCCCAACTGCGTCTTCAGCGCCTTTGCGGAGGTCTTCCGTCTTCTTGCCGAGAAGATCGCGAGTCTCCTCCCCGCTTTGGGGCGTCAGGAGCAACGCCATCGTCATACCGCAAAGCGCTCCAAATATCAGTCCGAAGAGAAAACTTCCCGTGTTCTTGGGCATTCTGTGCCTTCCTGCACCAACGCTAAAGTGAGACGTTCTGTCGCGACATATCTATATTAAAATTGTATCAACTGCGTACGTAATCCGCAATATATATCAGAGTAATGCACGCCATCGAGGCTTCTGCGGCATGGAGAAGTCCTAGTGGTGGAAAGAAGGCGCCAATGTACTCGGCAACAAAGTGTCCGATCCAAAATCCGACGAGACCAACGCCCAGATACCACAGCGTCGAGCGGTCGCCCCTGCCAAACAGCACATGGAAGGCGGCCGCTTCCAGACTTGCCAGCAGAAAACCCAACACGACCACGGGCGGCACGAGAGCGAGGTAGTCGGCCAGCGTATGGGAAAAGAGCTCAAATTCGAGGAAATTCATATTGCGTGCAGTTGAAGTGAAAAGCGCAGTACGAGCGTGGGCCGTGAGCTACCATACAACGTGGTCTCTTGGGCCGACATTCAGGAGTGGCTCTCGCTTGGAATTAGTGGGGTTTTGTCCGACCGCAAAGTGTGAGCGGTGCGGTCCAAGATTGCAAGCGCCTCGTCGATTTCCGCAGCGGTAGTATCTTTGCCAAAGCTGAAGCGGAGCGCGCTCGTCGTGAGTTCCTCGGACAAACCCATAGCGCGCAGCACGTGGGACGGTTCGACCGTGCCGGAGGTGCATGCCGCCCCGTTGGAAACGTCCACTCCCGCGAGATCCAAACGCAAGAGGAGCATTTCATTTGACGTGCCCGGAAACGAGAAGCTGGATATGCCAGCGACGCGCTTGGTCGGGTGTCCATTGCGGCGGGCCCAGCGGATGCGACTCGCAACGCCGCTCTCAAAGTGTTGCCTCAGGGCGTGCATGTGCGTGACGCGTTCGCTGCGCTCTTCATCCGCGAGGCGCAACGCGAGTGCCATGCCCACGATGGCGGCAACATTTTCGGTGCCGGGACGCTGCTCCCGCTCCTGACCGCCACCGGTCAGCAAGGGTTGGATTGACAAGCCATGGCGCAGAATCAGCACACCGACGCCCTTCGGCCCGTAGATCTTATGTGCCGCGAGCGAGAGCGCGGCTACGCCCCAGTCACTGAAGTGCACAGGTAGACTGCCGCTTGCTTGCACTGCATCCGTGTGCAGCGGAATGCGCTGCCTCCGGCAGACTGTAGCGATCTCTTCAATTGGCTGGATGGTGCCGATTTCGTTGTTCACGGCCATGATCGAGACGAGCACCGTATCGTCGCGCAAGGCGGCTGCCACAGCGGCAGGATCTATCAACCCCTGCTCAGTTACCGGTAGGTACGTGACACGAAAACCCTCTTCTTCGAGTTTCTCACACGCGTGGAGCACGGCGTGGTGCTCGATCTGGCTGGTGACCACGTGGTTGCCGCGGCCGGCAGCGCGAGTGGCACGGGCGATACCCATGACGGCACTGTTGTCACTCTCTGTGCCGCCGCTGGTGAAGAGAATCTCCGTTGGTTCACACCCGACAGTCTGGGCGATCTGTTCGCGGGCATCCTCAATTGCGCGACGGGCCCGCCGACCGGTGGCGTGCAGGCTGGAAGGGTTGCCAAAGTTGTCGCCAAGGTAAGGAAGCATTGCTGCCACTACGCGCGGGTCAACCGGGGTGGTGGCAGCGTAGTCGAGATAGATTCTGTGCTTTGGCATCGCTTGCAGACAGATGGCGCCTTCAGGCTGCAACTCTTGGGACGTAACCCGGCGAATCGCTTGATAAAACGGGCTGAAATCCAGAATAGAGGGTTGCTTACAGCGAAGTGTGTGCACTTCACGTACAATAAAGTACGCTTCGGCCGAATACGGTCATACTATACCATGAATAGTCTCATTGAGTTATCGTGGAAAGTCGTTACGTTGCGCCTGGCTAGGCCAATCTGGGTGAAGGATGGATAAGCATATGCGGAAGCATGTCATTGCGGGAAACTGGAAGATGAACAAGAATCTCGCGCAAGCGGTTGCGCTCGCTGACGGCATGAAGGAGGGGTTGAATGCGCTGCCCGATATTGACATAATCATTTGCCCTCCGCTTACTGCCCTTGCCGCGGTGCGAAACGCAATGCAGGGCACCACAATCGCCGTAGGCGCGCAGAACATGCATTGGGAGACCGAAGGCGCTTATACGGGGGAAGTTTCCCCACAAATGCTCACGTCAATGTGTTCTCACGTGATTGTCGGCCATTCAGAGCGACGCGGCCACTTTGGCGAAACCGACGAAATGGTGAATCGCAAGCTGGTCGCGGCGGTCCTGCACGGGCTCACGCCTATTGTATGTATCGGCGAGACTGACGCTGAAAACCGCGCGGGTCAGACTCTGGAGGTGCTCGACCGGCAGACAACACGAGCTCTCGCAGGCTTGTCGGCACAGCAGGCCGCGACCGCCATCTTGGCGTACGAGCCGGTTTGGGCGATTGGCACCGGGCGCACCCCCGCGCCGGAAGAAGCAAACGCCACTATCGGCCTCGTGCGCAAGGTGGTGCGGCGCGAGCACGGCGCTTCTGCAGCAGAGGCTATCCGCATCCTCTACGGCGGCAGCATTAATCCCAATGTGTGGCCCGAATTCAGCGTACAGCCCGAAGTGGACGGCGGGCTTGTGGGCGGTGCGAGTCTGTCGGCGGCGGACTTTGTCGCCCTGGCCGCCCAGACACGCGCGGCTTTCCTTGCCAAGTCCGGGCAGTGACTGGAGTCCGGCGTAACTGAACCGGTGTGCCAACTCCGATGCGCTGGCTTTGTCGTCGCGCTGTTCAGTTGCCAGCGAACGCCTGCCCGCGGCGCTTTGTCGACCTCTCTTTGCAGAGGGTTCTCCTCGTTGCTGCGACTTCCAGCGACGAGCCCTAATTGACGTTGATGTGCAACACGGCAAACTGGGAGGGAGCCAAAGTTGTAATGGCAAGGTGGTCTCGCGTGTGCACCTGAAGGTTGCCCCAAACATCCTTCACCGAGAGCGTTGCATTGCTATCGGATACCGCCGAGGCTACTTCGACCAAGATGTCCTGTTCAGTATTAGCGCCGTTGAGCAGGAGGAGCAGAATAGAACCGGAACCGCGGTACCAGAAGCCGTACAGCGTACTTGGCGGCTCAATGACTAGCTCGTCTTGCTGTCGCCAATACGGATGCCATGATGCGTTGCCAAAGCCCAGACTCTCCCGCAATGCACGTAAACGCTCGAGGTCATCAGTCTCGGCGGTAGCGTTGTAGTCTTCCCGCCACAGCAATGTGTTGTGCACGGCTGCCAGCCCAAAGAGTTCCCGGTCGTTCAATAGGTTCGCCCGTGTATAGGTTTCGATGATGCTCGGGAACTGAGACGCGGCCGCAGGCACCTGCCAGAGCGTTGGCACCGTGTGGAGAACGTCGCCGTAGAGAAATGGCACAAGATCAGGCTGCCAGCGATCGGCCAATGCCTCGCCGCTGAGGCGACGCGAAGCGATGGATTGATACAGATTGAACCCCGTCACTGTCAGGTCCGCAAAGCAATTGATCATTGACCAAGGCACCGGTGACTGGGCAATCACGATGCCCTCCTCGTCGTTCTCGCGCAGGCCGCCGTGAAAGAGCGCGTAGAGTCGCCTCAAGAGATCGCGGCGCGCATGCAGGTCAAATGCGCCGACTGCGCCCGGCACGCTCTCATTGAGGTCAACGGGTCGCACTGCCGGTTCGCCGATGTCTACGAACACGCCGTCTATTGGAAAATCGGTGGCCAATGCGCGCATAGCTTCTTCAAAGTAGGCGGCAGAGGCGGCGGAGTGAAAGAGGGGATAGGCTTGTTCCGGAGGTGTTGCACTCACCGTAATCGGTTCTCCCTGCGACCCTGTACTCTCCAAGATTTCTGCCGCGCCCGGGGCTCTGTTCGAGAGCCTGGCCGCCGAGACGGCGGGGAGAATCTTCAGCCCGGCGTCGTGCGTGCGGTCAACCAAGTCTTGAAACGCGCGCCTTTGCTCCGCCCCTGCCAGGTGGGGGAAGCCCCAAACATCCGACCAGTCTAGGGGCAGAACGAGCGTCGTGATTCCCCGGTTGCGCAGGGAATCGAGATCGCTCTTGGAATCAGAGGTGTTGCGCTGAGACGCGGTTGCAGAGGACGCTTGAGAATTCACCGACCAATTGACGCCGGATGGCGTAATGACGGTGCTGGTACCCGTGGCCGGCCGCGCCGGCGTTGGCTGAATGCCAAAGTCTAGGTGCACCGTATTGGGCATGTCCAAGGGGTCGGTAATGAGTTCCACGAGGAGGCGCATTGCGCCTTCCACCGGTCGCACCTGCACTTGGGCGGCCGGTCCCGGCCGTTGCGGGCCGATGACAGTATCCGAAAACCAGGTGACGCCTCGATTGGGGTTTCCTACCCAAACGAAGGGCGTAATGTCTCCCGACCAGCCACTGTCGGGGAGACGGCCGCCGCCCCACTGGTCCTGGGGAACACCTGCGAGTTCCTGCGGGGAAAAGAGGGCAGTTTCCGCGCCCAAGAGGTGATGCACGTAGTGGGTCGTCTCAGACCGAACAATTGGCATGTCAAGGAGGATCGAGTCAATCGTGATCAAGCCTTGGGGAATAAGGCTTACTCGAATCCGGCAGGTGCCGTCGTAGCTTATAATAACGCGGGCTTGGGCGATGAGATCACCGGCGTTGCCCCGTGCGAGTAGTTCCACTGCGGCGGCATCTATCGATATCGCCCGGGCCCGCTGCCAGACCAACAGTTCATCTTGGATGCGGACGTCTAATTTGATCGCATCGAAGAGGAATTCGGTCCCATTCACTTCCAAACTGGTGGGAAGCGGGCCGGCGTCAAACCGGTAGCGATGCCCCGCTACTTCCACCGCTGTACCGCGCACGACGAGCGGCTTCCAAGGACGCGGAAGCGGAGTGATCCCCAAGCCCTGGTGGATAGATTCCAGAGGGTCTAGACCTCGAGCCGGGCCGCCGCACGCAGCCACTCCAAGGGCGGCCCCGCCGACGAGCAGTGCCCGTCTGCTAAGTAAAGGTACATTCTCTATCATCGTGGATCACCGTTAAAGCTAGTCATGAATGGTGCAGGGAAATAGCATTTCCATAGTCAGGGCAGGCTCGGCGAATTGCATCTATGCTGTGCAGCAACGAGTCGGCAAGCAATTCCGCATGCGTGAGAATTCAGTTCCTGGCGCGATTGACCTGCGCTTCGCCAAAATCGTTTTCGTCTCTCTTCAGCATACAGAGGATTCGGGTGCTTGTGCACCACCGCAGACCCTATGGAAGCGGAACACCGCCCAGTGACGAAGTGTGCGAGCCCAATATCAAGGGCAAGGAACCTCCACGTCGGTCAAGTGTCAGCCAACTTCGAGGTGGGCACGCCAAGACGTGAAGGCTCACTCAGCGGTCGGGAGGGCGATGTCGACTGACTGACCCGGAGCCAGGTCTACCGGCGTAGCCGGCCCATGTTCCGTGCCTCCTGAGTGCCCATCAGACTCGCCGCCGCTACTGCAACCGGCAAGAGCCGCCCCCAAGACCAATGCGTAGCACTATGTGCGTTCGCAGGAGTGTTCGTATGAGTTTCTTGCCTTCTTGGATGGGACCGAGCCGGTAGCCGTGGAGCCCAGTAGATCGCGCTTCGAATAGGTTTCCCTCGACCAATCCCTAGAGCTTCTCTTGATCACTCTTGCGGCTTGTGCAACCACCTGCTGAATCAATGAATAGTTCGAGCGCAATAGGTGCGCTGCACTCTGCCGCACAGGCAAGAAGCGGTCTGGGTCTGCGCGCCTGCCACCGACTGACGAATGACACACCGGCCCTGGGCACAAGAGCTGTCAGCGTCACTCCGTCGGGAGCTCAAAATCGAGCTGCCAATTGATGCCGTACTTGTCAGTGCATGAGCCAAAATACGCGCCCCAGAACGTCTCCTGCAACGGCATGGTCACCTTGCCGCCTGCGGACAGCTTGGCGAAAAGCTCATCTGTCTCCTCTTTGCTAGTCGGCGTATAGGAAAGCGAAAAGTTGTTGCCGGGAGTAGGCGGAGGGCTGAAGGCGGCGGCAGTATCGCTCCCCATGAGGACGGCATCCCCAATCGACAAGGTCACGTGCATGACTCTATCTCGCTCCGATTCCGAAATTTCCATGTCGGCGGGGCCGTCACCGAAAGTCTGAAATATCAAGTACTCACCGCCAAAGACGGAGCGGTAAAAGTCAAAGACTTCGCGGCAGTTGTCAGCGAATGTCAGGTAGATGTTCAGTGGCATGGTTCCCTCCAGGGTAGGGTGATTAGTGTCGAGGGCAGCAGTGTGCGCGAGCACTCACCCGCTGGCAAGACGAGCAACTCTTCCGATCCGCGAGGTCGAACCGGATGCAGCACATTCCACTTCTCGCGTGTTCTTGGCGTGCTTTGCAAATCCTAGTTAACGAATGCATAGGTCCTACAAGAACATAGAGGTGGGTAGCGTCTGAAATTCAGTGTACCGCAATTGTAACTGTTGCGCGAAAGGGAGTTGTGCGATGGGCGTGCTAGTGCGTTAAACACATGCAGGCTCTCTCTCGCGATTTTTGGTTGCCCGGTGCGGTCCGCAGTGGCTGGTTTTGGGTAATTTCCGCTTCAAGAACCATCTCAATAATTTTCAATTCAATGCATGGACAGACCGCGGGTTGTTTCCTATCATAGAGGTATCATATCCCTGATCTTGATGTACCTTGGTGTATCTCAAACGTAGCTGCAAAGGAGCAGGACGAATGCCAGAGCAGACGACTGACGAATCCTCCTACACGATGGGCTATGGAGAGGATTTTCTCCAGCTTCTCAACCGACGCAGCGCCCAAACCAACGCGGCCATGCTGCTGCCCCATCTAGAGCCGGGCCAACGGCTTCTCGACTTTGGCTGCGGCCCTGGGACCATTTCAGTGGGCCTGGCGAGCGCAGTAGAACCCGGTGAGTTCCATGGCATCGACATGGAAGAATCACAGATTGCCATTGCCAGAGCTGCCGCGAGTGCCGGCGGGCACGCCAATGCCACTTTCCACGTAGGCGACGTAACCAAGCTTCCGTTCGCAGACGACTATTTCGACGTTGCCTTCTGCCACACGGTGCTCACGCACGTGCCCGTTACGGCCGCCGCGCTGAGCGAGGCAATGCGCGTGCTCAAGCCCGGCGGTCTGCTGTGCAGCCGCGAACTTATCGTTTCATCTTCGTTTCTCGAACCGGGCGAAGAAAAGACGCGACAAGCCTGGAATGCCTTCGCAATGCTGCTCAAAGGCAACGGTGGCCATCCTGAAATGGGCAAAGAGCTGAAAGCCCACTTTCTTGACGCCGGATTGGCCAATGTGCGGGCAAGCGCATCCTTCGACTATTTCGGCACATCGCAGGATATCGCGTTTCTCTTCCAATTCATCTTGGAATGGTTCCATGCACCTGAAGTAGTGGAAGTGGCGACGAAATACGGGGTGGCCACGCGCGAGCAGTTTGCAGAGTGGCGCCAAGACCTCGACGAATGGCGGGACGAACCGGGGGCGTTTGGAACATTCGCCTTTGGCGAGTGTATGGGCACTAAGCCATAACTTGCCCGGGCCTACGCTCCTGACCGGCTTGTGGGGTGAGCCCGTTGGCAAGGCTAGTCTGCGGACACCTTTTGACAGCGGACATCTTGGCGGCTTGGACGTCATCGCGGCAGTCGCCGATCAGGCGTCGGCACCCTCGCTTGCACAGGTAGAGGAATCTGCTGAGTACGGCAGCCTCTCCGTTCTCACGTACGCAATAGAGTTTCATGACGCGAACGCTGCCCTGGCGCCGGCAGCACGGACGGCGCGATTCGCGATCACCTACGCGCGGTGACCGGCGGCGCAGGCGAGGTGGTGATTGCCGGACCGGAAGGGGTTGGCCGCGCGCTTGGATTTCTGGCAAATGGGGCTGAAATCTGCGAGCGCAGACGCCTCGACGACTCTCGATTGGCTCGTGAATGGCGACCTTCACCGCCGTCACGTCGGCTGAAGTTGGGCGCACGTGCACATCGAGGTAGCGGCGTGCTCGCTTACTTCTCAAAGAAGTCGAGATCGATCGCGATCGCGCTGGCGAGCATGAGCAAGGAAAAGTCCTCGCCCATCCGGCTGGTGTCGACTTCCACTTTGAACGTGTCGGCGTCGGTGAACGCCTCCCGGCCGATGCCGCTCCACTGCTTCGTGACGCGGCCTATTTCCTGTCCCTGCTGGTAGACCATGAAGGTAAAGGGACGGAAGATCGGGCCGCGCATCTCCGCCACTACGCTGCCGCTCCCATCCATCAGGTCGAAACGGCGGGTAAAAAGTGAAAAGCGCCGCTGCATCGAACCGACACGCTGCCCTGTGCCGTCGCTCACGTGCAGGTGGGAGAGAAACCAGAAGAAGCTCCGGCTGGCGGTGATCACGTTGTTGTTATTCCTGTCTACAACGTGGACCGTCAGCGGCCGGTGCGAGCTAAGGATGTTGCGACCCAGCAAGCCCGATTCTTCGAAGGCGTACAAGAGCTGCTGCCCTTCCGGCGTTCTCACGCTATAGCGGTTTTTGGTCTCATATCCCGTGAAGACTTCAAGGTGCTCTATCTCCTGTTTTACGTACAGTTCCGGGTGCTGCGTTAGGTCTAACATGTGGCCTCCCTTGCCCCTTCCCAGCGGAGCGGCTGCAACTCTTCCCTATTTCAATGACTGCACCATATGAATGCGTAATTTGCTGGTGACGGTTTCTGCAAGGAAGGAAGCGGTCAATCTGCTGATCGGCGTTGCCTGAATCCTGTAGGACTGCATAGACCTGCCCAATGGCCGCTCCATAGCTCGCTGCGCCACCAACTCTTCTAATCCACCTGAAACGGTAACCATGCCTTCGTGGACCAGGACGATTCCGAAGTCGTTGCTTGGAAATCAGGTAGGATTGCCGTTTGGTCGTCAGGCTTGCCGTCACCACCGGCAGCCGCAAGCCGCCGGGACTCCTTTGACTTTCCGGATGCAAAGGGAATGGTGCGATCTGAATTTGAAATGCGCCAGGCTAACGAGCGACAAGTGACAAGGAGATCTGACCGTTGACAGTAATAGTGTACTCTGTACCCGCTTCAAAGTCAGCACCCAGGGGGACAACGGTCTCGACAATGGGATAGTCTGTGGTGCAGGCGACTCCCTCTGCAACGACGTAGTGGTGGGTAACGCGGACATCGATTGCATTCGAACTATCCCGCCGGATCTCGTAGCCGTTGAAGTGCGAACAACTGCCGGAGGGCATGCCGGAAGTTACCCGCAGTTGATATCCCGTTGGCGTGCCTCCCAGGACCTCTATCTCTGCAAGCTCAATGGGAGACTCTCTAATGGCGGAGTCGGGAAAATCGGACCTAGGCAAGGAGAACGTCGTAGTAATTCGATCGTTGACGATCACCCGGTAGGTCTGCTCGGGTTCGAGCGACGCCTCAATCGGCAGTACTGTGTCCAACTCGACGACCTTCTCGTCGCACGGAATCGCCCAAGAAGTTGCCGGTGGCTGCATTAGCGTGACCCGGGCAATGATGTCGAATCCCTCAATATGGAGTTCCTCGTTGCCGGGACGGGCGCACCCTTCGATGGTTGACTGGTAGTAGGCAATCCGCAGCAGCGGTTCTTCCTCGTTTGGGATCAGGTTCGCCCAGATGACCGGTACCGGCGCCTCCACCCACTTGCGCCAGTCCTGCCCTTCCTCCACCTGATCGGGCGGCGGCTGTACCAGCACCAGGACCATGTCCACACTGTTGGGATTACCCCGCGTGATCACGTCATACGCCGTATCGTTCGTGAAGGCAAGGCGACCATCGGATTCGATGATTTTGGCCTGTATCGCATAGGTGTTGCGGGAGTTTATGTCCTCGCGGCTGTACTCCACCTTGAACGCGATCGGCACCTGACCGGGGTCTTCAATAGTCTGCCGCGCGATGAGGGGCGCCGCCGCGTCCTGCAATGACACGTCCCGCAACTCCACCACCAGCGTTGCCCCCGGCGTCAGCGCAATCCGCTCCCGATACGTTACCGTCCCACTCACCGCCGCATTCGGCTCCCGCCCCGACGGGATCTCCAATGTCCCATCCATCGACCCCGGCGCGGTCTGGCAATTCGCTACCAGAGCCAGGAACGCCAGAATGCCAATGAGAGTACGAAATGCGAATCCTCGTGTAGATCTCATCAGTCAATCGGCTCTAGGATTTTGCAGTCGAGATACAGACAATTCTTTGTCCCCATTGTATGCCATTAACGGACTACACTTGAATGTTGTCGCGGTCAGAGGACCTATACGTAATCTCAAAGAGCTTGGCGCTTAGCCATTGACGAAATGATTCATTGTCATAGAATTGCTTGTATAGTTCGGTTTGGTCTGCCAGCAGTCCTCTGATTAGGCGCTCCAAGGTCCTATCGTGCTCTATTCTCGCGTTCTGCCGATCGGCGTTGGCCATGGCGTTCCTAAGCGCTGGGTCTTGGGTAAGCATGTCAGGTAGGTCCTTAGTAACTAGGCTTAGGATCTTGTCCCTATGTTCCCATTGTATGCTGCCAAATAAGTCATTGAACTCCCTGATGATGTTGGATAGTTGTTCATATTCCGGCTCCGGCTTGTGTCCGCCGCCATCGGTGGGCACCGGGTCAATTTCCGCGTCTGCATCGGCCAGCCGGATCTCCTCCATGGCCTGCTTCTCCGCCCGATAGCTGTCCATGTCGATGGCTTCCAGGATACCTATTGACAGATCGTCTTCCTCCGGCGCGGGCAATTTGGGCACGAGGAAGTTCAGAAAAATGGACAGCTTCTCCCACGGGGCGTAGTTGTACGGCAGGATAGCGGATAGGAAGCCGTACGCTCGCAGAAATGCCTTAGCCTTGCTCTTGAAGTCCACCTGCCCGTCTTCATCTAATTCCTCGCGATAGCGGGAGACACACGTGTCCAATATTGGATCAAGCCGGTCGCGCTGAGAACCTGCCAGACACATTACGACTATTTCCTCAACCTGTTCCGGAGCGTACACCTGACGGCAGTCAAGTGCCGCCTGTAGGTCATGCAGGCGGTTGGGGTCGGTCTCTTCTGCCAAAATCGTCGTACGGTAGTAGTCGGCGAATGCCACCTCGATGATGTCGGTGTCATTGGCAAAGTCCAGCACGAAGGCGTCATGTTTCTTCGGGTGCGCCCGATTTAGGCGTGAGAGCGTTTGCACCGCTCGAACGCCTGACAATGGCTTGTCTACGTACATCGTGTGCAGCAGCGGTTCGTCGTAACCGGTCTGAAACTTGTCGGCGCAGACCAGGAAGCGATACGGCTCTTCTTGAAATCTGCTGGCGATTAGGTTTGGTGAAAACCCATTGAGTGAAGACTCGGAAACCTGCGCACCCTCGCGCTCATGCTCGCCTGTAAAGGCGGCGATAGCCTTGTATGGGCTCTTCCGCTCCTCCAAGTAGTCGCGAATGGCGAAGAAATACGTAATCGCGCGTTTGATACTGCTCGTGACTACCATTGCACGCGCTTGCCCACCTATTTTCTTCTGGCGCGCTACCTGGTCGTGAAAGTGGTCTACCATGATTTCCGCCTTTTGGCGAATGGCTTCCCGGTGGTCTTCAACGTATTGCCGCAGCTTCTTGGACGCCCGCGTCGTGTCAAATTCTGGATCGTCCTCCACCGTCTTTATGAGGCGGTAGTAGCCCTTCACCGGCGTGTAATGCTTCAGCACGTCGATGATGAATCCCTCTTGGATAGCCTGCTTCATAGTGTAGGAGTGAAACGGCAGGTGCCGCGTGTGCTCGCCGTCCGGCGCGGGTGTGCCAAATATCTCGAGCGTCTTGTTCTTGGGTGTGGCGGTAAAGGCAAAGTAGCTGGCGTTGGGCAGCAGTTTTCTGGACTCCATCAGCCGGTTGATTTTGTCTTCGTTCGTCTCGCACTCATCCCCTGCGCCGGTTTCGCCCAATACTTGTGACATTTTCGCCGACGTCGCGCCGCCTTGGCCGGAGTGCGCTTCGTCAATGATGATGGCGAAGCGCCGTCCCCGGTGCTTGCTACCGATTGCGTCCAGAATGAACGGAAACTTCTGCACCGTGGAAATGATGATGCGCTTGCCTTCTGCTATAAACTGCTTTAGTTCCCCTGAGCTCTCGGCAGCGCCGACAATGGCGCCAACTTGTGCGAACTGCTTGATGGTATCCCGGATCTGTTTATCGAGAACGCGGCGGTCGGTGACGACCACGACCGAGTCGAAGAGCGCGCCGTTTTCTTGTTTCAGCCCGATGAGTTGATGCGCCAGCCAGGCGATAGAGTTGGACTTGCCGCTGCCGGCGGAGTGCTGGATCAGGTAGCGCTTGCCGACGCCATGCTCTACCGCGTCGGCCAGCAGTTTGCGCACGACGTCCAACTGGTGGTAGCGCGGCCAGATTTGATCCCGCTTCTTCCGTTGCGACCTCTCGTCCTTGGTTTCTACGACCTGGGCGTAATTCTCAATGATGTTCGTCAGGCTTTTGCGGGTGAGCACTTCTTTCCAGAGGTAGTCGGTCATGAGGCCATTCGGATTTGGCGGGTTGCCCGCGCCGTCGTTCCGGCCCTTGTTGAACGGCAGGAACCACGACTCATCCCCACGGAGGTGTGTGCAAAATTCCACTTGCTGATCGTCCACGGCGAAGTGCACGAGGCAGCGACCAAAGGCAAAGAGCTTTTCCCTGGGGTTGCGGTCGCGCTTGTATTGTTTCACGGCGTCGGCCACCGTCTGTTTGGTGAGGCTGTTCTTTAGCTCGAACGTGGCAACCGGCAGGCCGTTGATGAACAGGCAGACATCGAGGGCGTTGTAGGTGTCGGCGCGGCTGTAGTGGAGTTGGCGCGTCACGCTGAAGCGGTTCTGGCTGTACAGGGCTGCCGCCGTCTCGTTGCCGGGCGTGGGGGTGCCGTAGAGCAGGTACAAAGAGTGCTGCCGGTGCCTAATGCCGTTGCGCAGCACATCAATCGTGCCTCGCCTGGCGATTTCGCCTTCCAGCCGCGCCAGAAGACTGCGCCGCGTGGGGCTGTCGTTGCCCAGGTCGAGGGCCGCCGCGGTCTCCGGCTGCGTGGCGTGGAGAAAGGCGCTCAGTTGCGCCAGATCCACGCAGTGCTCGCGGTCGAAGTCCTGGGAACTGCCGCACGTCCAGCCCACGCCGTAGCTGGCGGGACGCTCCCGCACCTCGCCCGGTTGCGCCGGTTCGCAGGGGCTGCCCGTCAGCGCCGTGCAAATGAGGCGCTCCAGTCCTCGTTCAGTGGTGTCGGTCGTCATAGCGCTTACATATTTTCTCGAAAGGGATTGATCACCCGCAGGCCGTCGTAGTCTTGGGTGTCGCTCAGGTCTTCAGAATAGACCGCATCGCAGCCGAGAGCGTGGGCTGCTGCCAAGATCGCTCCGTCCCAGTAAGCAAGCCGAAAGCGCTGGCTGATTGCCACCGCGAGGTCGAAGATCGCTGGGGTCAGTTGTTGAATCGGGTAGAGGCGCAGCGGCGCAAGGAAGGTTAGCGCTTGCTCCGGCGTCAGCCGCCCCTCACGGCTGCGCCGCGTGGCTTGGAAATAGAATTCCTGGAGCACCTGCACCGATAGTGCCAGGTCGGGCTCAGCGAGCAATTCCAAGGCGCGACGCCGCTTTTCGGCTTCTCTTGGTGTGCCGCAAGCGGCGTACAGAAGAATATTGGTGTCAATAAACTGCATAGTCCGGGCTCATCGGCTGGGTTCCGATGCGTTGTTTGGCAAGTCCGTAGGGGCGATGCGTGCTTTGAGGGCAGCAAGTTCTCCCTCAAGATCCTCTCCCCGCTCCTCGGCGACAGCCAACCTAGCCTCAAGACGGGCGTGGCTCCGGTCGTACATCTCTTCCCGACTAACGAGACCGGGCATGCCAATGCCTATGCCCTGCGCGTCGAAGTGAGACGCCACTTCCTTGAGAAGGCGCCGGCGCATCTCTACGAGTTCTTGTACATTGCTCATGGGGCTGCCGGCCAATGCCTCCGCTCTGGCCTGCGCCTCGCCATAGAGTTGCTGCACGTGCCGGCGGGTTGCAGCGTCCTGTACAGTGTTCTCGGAGCGGTCGTGATCCGTCGCGGTATCGTGCTGCGGCGAGTCATCCTCCGCCAGCGTCCTTAGAAACGCCCGCACGAGGGCCGAGACCGACGTGTCCAATTCCGCCGCCCGGATACGGGCGCGCCGGTGGGTCTCCTCGTCAACGGATACGGTAATGTTCTTCGGCTTCATTGGCACAGCCTCACAGTCTCTGTGAGTCACAGCATATAGGGGCTGCGCTCTGAATTCAATGGCGCCCCGTCAACGCCGTGCAGATGAGGCGCTCCAGCCCCCCTTACGCTGGTGTAGGTGGTCACGCTACTTCTCGCCTCTAGTCGGGATGGAGACTTCCCGCACTTCCCCGGGCTGGAGCCCCTCCAGAGTGTTGCGAATGGTCTCCACATTCCTGGAGATGAGCGGCCAAGCGGTGTTCATCAGCACCACTACGGCGATGCGCCTGGTAGACATGTCCTGCTGGTAGCGGATGCCCTGGTCGGTGGTGATCAAGACCGCGAAGTCGGCTGCTTCAGCCCGGTCCAGCAAGTCCCCGTTGGACAAGGCATCCCAGCCGTGCTCCCTGGCTTCTGCGACGACATGGCCAAAGAGTTGACGACCCAACTGCCGGGGCGTCCCGTTATCCAACAGGATGCGCATGGCTGGCCCTGGCCCGGAGTTCCTGCGCTACGTGTTCCAGAGCCGCCTTCACCTCCGCTTCATCTACCCCGCCGAACCACTCGATGAAGTCATAGATGGTCGCTCCCTCCGCAAGATTCTCGAAGAGGGCGTACACCGGCAACCGGGTGCCCTTGAACACCCAGTTGCCGCTCACTTTACCAGGCACGCTTTCCACCGCCGGGCACTTGCTCCAGTCCGACATAGCGGTCACCTCCGTTTCCATTGCCAGCTACTCTTCCGACTGGCTGACGCCATGGAAGTCGTAGTTCATAGCCTCATTGTCCGTCATCAGTCCGTTTCCGTCTACCGGCTCTTCCTCATCCGCCTCTTCCGCCAGCTCCGCCGCCGCCGCGCGCACGTCCAGCTTGCCGGTCACCACGTCCGCAATCAACCGCGTGCGGTACTCCTCCAGCAGTTCGATCTGCCGCTGTGCTCGGGCCGAAATGGTCTGAATGGTTGATGTCATACTTTTCAGATGTGCAACGATGGCTGACTGCTCACTCTTGGGGGGAATGACTACGATAAAGTTCTGTAACATTGGAAGTCGCAAAGAGTCCACGGTTGACTTAGCTGTGCCTTGTAACACCTCATGGCGAAGTGTTGACCTAAAATAGTGAAAGAAAAACTCTCCAAGTATGTCCCTGAAGCCGCTGAACCTATAGACACGTTGATGGTAATCGAATTTGCCGTTTATGTAATGAAACACTCTTCCTACACCAACGCCATCACCTGCAGTCAATACAGCCTCTCCATCGAATGACCAAGAATCGATTCTCTCGGCGGTCTGGGAACGAACAAAGAAAGGATATTTTCCCGTAGATTTTCGATCTATCGTATCCCGTTCTCCGGTACCGATTTCAGCAAGTGATCGCAGCCTTCTTAATTCCCAGTGTGCCGGGATGTCGCCGAGCCAGTCGACGCCGGAGGGTTTGAGGGGGACGTTGGGGTCCAGGCCCCGGGTCACAGCTTGGTGGATGACCGCCTGCCGCTCCTCCTCCAGCAACGCAATCAGTTTCCGCTTTGCCACAACATACCGCCGCACCCGCCGATCCACATAATCCAAATACCGCGCAATAGCGACCTGCTCAGCGAGAGGTGGGAGAGGCAACCACAGATATTTGAGTTGGCTACTGTAGATGTGCATGATGGTGATTCCCCGCCCCATCAAGGATTTCTGAGTCTGAGCGGCAGGGCAGTCCAGCGCGTAGCCCGCAAACTTGGGTTCGATTGGAATCGTTGGTCGGAATATGATCAAGTCTCCACCGCAGAGGACTTGAGTATTCATCAAGTTCACTGCGGACTTGCCAATCTCCTCTATCGTCTCTCCTGACGTAGGGAAGAGAACGTCACCCCTATCGATTGGCGTATAAGCGCTGGCCTTCGCTGACGAAACGTAACTCCGTGTCTGGCTTATGAAGGACTTGTGAGTTGTGTAGAGGTCTCCATACCGGACACAAGGTATTCCGTCGGGGACCTCGTCATCCTTCGTTCCACCTGAGCCTTTGGAGAAGATGCCTATCCTTCCAAGTTGGACTACCTCCCAATGCTCAGGCACGTCACCGAGCCATAGGACGCCGGAGGGCTTGAGGGCGGGGTAGAGGTGGCGACTGTCGGTTGTGACTTTCATTCTTGCTTTCCTAGACCCCAAAACGCTGCAAGGTCACTAAAAAGCCTGGGGATTTCAACACGGAAATCAGGGTCTATGATCACCAAATCTACCTCGTCCGGGTGTTGGCTTGGGTCGAGAACATGGAACACAGAATTGCGATATATTCTCAGATTCTTTAGTTTAGTTGGCGTCACTAGTTTATCGAGTGTTGGTCGAGATGCCGTATGGGTACCTGAATTGACTTCACCGTATAGGCGTAATGGTTCATAGAGTAATGCTGTGCTGACCCGGCTTAGGGACGCTATCTCCCTGGCCTGCTGAAGTCCTTGCGAAGAAACTTCGTTCCAGTGAAAGTTTTCGAGTTCTTCCTCAGACATTGACTTCCCGTATTCAAGGAGTTGCTCTAGGGAATGTTTCCCTTGAACCGTTAACGACTCATTAATCAGTACAGAGGCTGTGATAATTATGCGCCTAAGCTCCCCAATGTTCTCGGTGGCATGAAATGCGGTTCTGGAATCTCCATAGGAATCTGGAGCTTGTCCAGACACCAGTGGTGACAACATAAGGGTAGTCATTGGTGTTTGTTTTGCGCCCAAGTTCATGAACTGCTGTTCCGGAGCAGAAGGGCTTACTTCGTACATCAGTTCCGCAAGAATGAGGCCCGCTCGTATTTGTCTGGGCTTTGCTGAGCACGCCTGCGGGCTCGCTGCAATCTCCTCTAGTCGTTGAGAGAGTTCTCGCAACTGTCTGGCCGTATGTCTCATGCCTTCCAAATCACCAAAATCATCCATTCTCCTAAGGTTGGTGATGAGGAATTGGAGAATGCAATACAGCCTCTGAATTTCTGGCAAGCCAATGAGAATGCTATTCAAGCTGCCCTGTATCTTCATCCGTATGCGGTCCAGGTATTCGTCCAAATGCCTCTGAAGCTCTGGAGCATGATTGTAGGAACCTTCTACACTCAAGAGGTCGAGTTCTGCGGGGGCGTTGTCTTTGGCTGGATGCAGGTAGAAGTCACGGAACTTCGATAGCTTCGAGATGAATTCAGTCTTGGTACTGAGGTATTCAGATAATACGCCATCGGCGAGAACATCCGATTTGTTGCAGAACTTTTGATAAAACTCGACCTCCGCGTAAAGCAACGCCAGATATACCTGAAGTGGATAGTATGTTGCCCATCCAATAAGTATTCTGTTGAGCTCGTTATCTTCCAATCCCTGATCAATAAGCATCTTCTGTTGGATACGTTCAATCCACTCGTGATCGCGGACAGTATCGCCCGTTGACTCACAATAGGCCATGGCTTCCGATAGGTGAGCCATGTTACGGAACGCCACCTTGCGTATGCCTTCAAGAATCACCGTACGATGGTAGAGCAGATTCCGGTAGCAGTTGACGACGTTTTGTACCTCCGTAAGGTTCAACTGCTCAAGATTAACCATTTCTGTTCCCCACAGTTAGCTGAGTGATTGTCTCTGCTAATAGCCCCTCCGTCTCCCGCTCCAGCGCCTAGATGTCGGCGCGCACAAATCCTAACTAGCTCTTCCACCCCTCTGAGCATTTACGTCGTCTGTTGCGCACAAATTGCGGCCTGCTGTTATTGGGAGGAATGCCATTCCTTCTCGTGAAGGCCTGATGAATCCACCCCTTTATCCGGACGGGCGCCCAACTGGTGGGCCATTTGTAAATGACCGCATAGGAGTCTTCTCCTTCCAAGTTATCTGCCAGTCTGGGCGGCATTAGCCGGGGGTTGTGCCTTTCCTTGTTATAGTCAGGATGATTAGGAAGCAGAATGCCCAGTAAACCGCTCCTTGGGTTTCTCTTTGTGTCTCTCAAGCTGGAACCTAATTCCCAATCCACGTGCATTCGCCGCCACGTGCACGGGCCTATCAGCACGACTGTCACACTTGAGTCTCTGAGGAAACTGTCCCGTATCTTCTGTCGTATGGTTTCCGTTTTGATATTGGTATCGTCGATGTTTCCAACCTTGACCGATCTGTCGATGATGTGCTCGCCCATCTGCCGAGAAAACTTGTCCTTCCAATCTCGATCCTCATCATGATAGCTAATGAAGACCCTGTGCCTCGGTATCTTTTGGCTCGCCACGTCTCGTCTTATCCTCCGGCTGTGCTTGACGGCAAAACCACCAACCAGGCAAGCAGAATTGTTATGGTCAAGAGAGAGTAGAAGGGCAATGTTGAAAATGATCGGAAGCACCAAGCGACTGCTTTCCACCCCATACCGGTTGGCTTGACCGCGTAGACGGACGCTGAAGCCAAGCTGCCCTCGTGCAAGCTAGCCACGAACGTGTCGTATGACTTGATGAAGGACCGCTCTAAGGCTAGATAGTAGGCGTCAAGAACAAAAAAGAGCAGCGTGGGAGCCAGAGCAATCAAGGCATGTTGCGGACTTTCAGTTCTCGTCACCAAGACCAATGTGGCGGATACCAGCGTCACGCACCAGACTTTGCACGAGCGGCTGTTCTCGGCCATCCGCTGGATTACCCCCTGCATGATTTGCAGGTGAGTCTGCACCGCAGAAGAATCCGGGTCTAGATTCCGCTCGCTCATTTTTAGACCTTACCTACAGGACTACCCCACTGCCGCTAAGACGTACTCATGATTTCGTCGAGCAACCCGTCCGTTTCTTTCTCTAATGCCAGTATATCAGCCCGGATTTCCTCTAATGGCCGCAGGGGTTGAGGCTTGTAGGGAAGTAGCGGGTGAAGCTGACTTCTTAGCTAACAGATACGTTTGCCACACGTGCCAGGCTTCTTGCAGTCCCCAATCCAGGAGACGCCGGAGGGCATGTAGGTGGGAAATGGGGTTAAGTTCTTGACCACGGCACGTTACCTACTTGCGATTGTGTGTGAATTGGAGGTGACATCAGCTCGATTCTACGTGTGGTCAGTAGAATGCGGTTGACGCATTGGGCAGGTTTCAAACCTGCCCCTACCGGTGTCGGTGCAGGAAGGAGGTACATGGTTCGTTATGTGTGTCCGTTGACGTTTGGGTTCTCAGGGTCTTCGTGCCACCGAGCCGGGTTGTCTACGATGTATTGGCGGATGCGGTCTAGGGCCGCCTCATTCCGAATGACGTGTTCGTAGTAGTTGCGTTGCCAGAAGGCTGTCCCCTGCGTACCGCGGGCGGCGTTTATACGCCTAGCAGAGAACGTCTTGAACGCCCTGACAATTTCTGGCAGGCCGTGGCGGTTTCGTTTGGCGCTTGCAGGGGCAGGCGCGTCAGGGATGGTAGGGGCAGGTTTCAAACCTGCCCCTACGGGGTCGGCCGTCAATATCACAATGCCGTGGACGTGATTGGGCATAACTGTCCAGGCGTCTAACTGTACGTGGGGATAGTGGCTCGGCAGTCCCTCCCACGCAGTTTGCACAACCCGTCCGGCCTCACTTAGGCGCACTTTTCCCGCTATTACTTCGCCAAGTACACACGCGCTGTGCCGCGTACAAATGGTGATGAAATAAGCTCCCGCCTGGGCGTAGTCGAAACCGCGCAGTCGGATTGACCGACGGCGCCGCTCCGGCGCGCCTTCCCCGCAAGCGGCGTTGGCGGGTTCAGACGCAGGACTGAGGCGCACACTTTCACACATTCTTCGTACCCAAGAATCTCAGTCAACAACCCTCCCGTCTTTCTTTCCAATGCCAGTATATCAGCGCGAATCTCCTCCAGCGGTCATCACGTCGATTTGCCTTTGCCCTAGTTCTGCCAGCCCTTCCAGCAATCTCCACTGCGATTATCAGCGAATAGGTCGAGGCCGTCATCTGGCCAAGGCGTCTTGTTCCTCCTCAGAAACGCCTTATGAATCTTTGGCAGGACTTTCTTGGAAAGTTTCTGCTTGGGCCAGTCATAGATGACTGCAAAGGGGTCTGGCCCATTGATGTTGAGCGCCAACCTCGGAGGGATGTGCCGAGGGTTGCGCACTTCCGGCCTTTCCTGGTAATCAGGATGACTTGGCAATAGAAGCCCCAGCAGTCCGCATCTCTGATTGTTTTTCCTAGCGATAATGCTGGCTGATATTTCCCAATCCACGTGTTTGCGCTGCCAGGTGCATCGGCCAATCAAAACTATAGTGACGGTAGCATCTGCGATGTGGTCGTCTCGTATCCTGCGGCGGATTTCGTCCAGGTGGAGACCCTCATCGTGAATGTCTCCCTGGCTTACAGATTTATCGACGAATTTGCTCTCCAACGCCTGAACGAGCCGGTCCTTATACTCCTGATCGTCCTCGTGATAGTAGCTGATGAACACCTTGTGCTTGGGAGTGCGAGCCATGGAATCTACTCTTTGCGGCGTCAGGAAACTATGATCCACCAAGCAAGGAGCACCATAGCTCCGACCATAGGGTAGAAGAGCCAGATTGAGAGCGACGTCAGGCTCTGCACAAACAGCTTGGGGACCGCCCCTTTTGGACTGACGACGTAAAGGTTGTCTATGCACGGTTCGCTGCTGTGCAGCTTCTGAACGAACGCGGCGTAGGTACCGCGGTAGCCGCGCTCTAAGGCCAGGTAGTATGTATCGAGAATCAGGAGAAGAACTGCGGGAACCAGCGCGATCAACACGTTTTGCGGCTGCCCGGTCTGCGCTATCAACACCAAAGTGGCGGATACGAGTGTCACGCACCAGACTTTGCACGAGCGGCTGTTCTCGGCCATCCGCTGGATTACCCCCTGCATGATTTGCAGGTGAGTCTGCACCGCAGAAGAATCCGGGTCTAGATTCCGCTCGCTCATTTTTAGACCTTACCTACAGGACTACCCCACTGCCGCTAAGACGTACTCATGATTTCGTCGAGCAACCCGTCCGTTTCTTTCTCTAATGCCAGTATGTCAGCCCGGATTTCCTCCAACGGCCGCAGCGGCTTTGGCTTGTAGAAGTAGCGGGTGAAGCTGATCTCGTAGCCGATTTTGACGCTTGACGCCACGTACCAGGCGTCCGGGGCGTAGGGGAGTACCTCGCGTTGGAGGAAGGCTGTGATACCGCCGTCTTCCAGCAGCGGAATTTGCTCGGTATCCCGCAAGTCCGGGTCCGGCTCGTACTCGACTACAGCCGGTTTGCCCTGCACAGTGGCGGCAAAGAGGCCGCGCAAGGGGTCGGGATCCGTCCCGCGCTTGTGCACTTTCTTTATGACCGGCGGCGCGTCCTCCGAGCGTTCCCGCGTCTCTTTCAACTCCTTGACCTCTTTGGCCGAATAGGCCCGTCCGGGGTCAATGCCCGCCAGCCGCAGCGGCCGTTCCACGGTCACTTTCCAATAGCCGAACGCCTTATTGGCGAAGATCTTGGACTGCTCGGTCTCTTCAAACTTCTGGAAGACGTCGCAGATGCGTTGTATGTCCGCGTCACCAAGCTCGCAATTCTTGCTGCCCAGGTTCTTGCGCAGGGGTTGGAACCATTGGGTGGCGTCGATGAGCTGCACTTTGCCTTGGCGCTGCGCCGGCTTGCGGTTGCTCAACACCCAGATGTACGTGGCGATGCCGGTGTTGTAGAACATGTTGAGCGGCAGGGCGACGATGGCTTCCAGCCAGTCATTCTCGATGATCCAGCGGCGGATGTTGCTCTCGCCCTGGCCGGCGTCGCCGGTGAAGAGGGAACTGCCGTTGTGCACCTCGGCGATACGGCTGCCGAGCGGCGTGTCCTGCTTCATCTTACTTAGCAGGTTGGCGAGAAACATCATCTGGCCGTCGCTGGAGCGGGTGACGAGGGAGTAGTCCGGATCGCCGTCGTGCTCCACGATGAAGCGCTGATCGATGAGGTCCTTCTTGCCGCCCATGCGTTCCAGATCGCCCTTCCAACTCTTGCCGTACGGCGGATTGGACAGCATGAAGTCGAAGTTTAGTGAGGGATAGGCGTCGGCTGCGAGCGTAGTGCCAAACCTGATGTTGTCTGCTTCTTCGCCCTCGCCCTTGAGCAGCATGTCGGCCTTGCAGATGGCATAAGTCTCGGCATTGACGTCTTGTCCGTACAGACGAATCTGGAGTTCCTTATCCTGACCGTCGGCCAGTTCTTGCAGCGTTTCTTCCGCTACGGTGAGCATGCCGCCGGTGCCGCACGCGCCGTCATAGACCAGATACGTGCTGGACTGAATCTGGTCGGCGACGGGCTGGAAGACGAGGCGCGCCATGAGTTGCACCACGTCCCGGGGCGTGAAGTGCTCCCCGGCCTCTTCGTTGTTCTCTTCATTGAAGCGGCGGATGAGTTCTTCGAACACCGTGCCCATGCTGTGGTTATCCAGGCCCGCCAGGCGCACGGCGCCATCGCTATGCGGGACGGGCCGCGGGCTCAGGTTTATCGACGGATCGAGAAACTTTTCAATGAGATAGCCGAGCGCATCCGCATCAACGAGCGTGGGTATCTGGTTGCGAAACTTGAACTTGTCGAGAATCTCCTGGACGTTGGGCGAGAAGCCGTCCAGATAGTTTTCGAAGTCGCTGCGGAGCTGTTGCTGGCGGCCGGCCGCGGTGAGGTCGCGGAGCCGGAACTGCGAGGTGTTATAGAAGGCTTCGCCGGAGGCCTGGCAGAGCGCGGGGTCTTGATTGGTGATGCCTGATTCGTCCAAGCGCTCTTTCATGCGCAGTACGTCATCCTTGGTGGGCTCCAGCACGGCGTCCAGTCTGCGGATTACGGTCATGGGTAAAATGACGTCGCGGTACTTGCCGCGCACGTAGACATCGCGGAGCACGTCGTCGGCTATGCCCCATATGAAGCTGCTGATGTTGAGGGCGTTCACTTGTTTCTCCTGAAACAACGTTGAATGCCGGAGATTAAATCTAGTATACGAAACGCGGCCGCGGAGCGCAGGCGTGGAGCCTCTGACTGGAACTTGCTGTTATTCCGGCGTGGTGACGCGGACGGTGATGACGTCGTTGTCTTGGTACTGCTTGTGCTGGACGGAATCGGCGAAGTTGCGGAGGAGGCGGAGGGAGAGTTCCTGTTCGACGGGCGTTTCCGAGTCGTGTTGTTGAAGCTGGCGGATGCGGTCTTCCAGGTTTTCGTCGTCGCCGCCGCCGATGAATTCCAGGTCCGCTACGGGGCCCTCGCTGGTGGCGAGCACGACTAATTGGCGATCGTCGTGCTCCTCTTCTTCGGCTTCCAGGTCTAGTGGGGCAAGGGTGAGGAGGGTTTCTTCACCTACTGCCATGAGGAGTTCCGTCATCGCTTGGTTCCAGCCTCTGCTCTTGGAGAACTCGGTGATGAATTCATTGAGGTCCGGCAGGGCGTCGATGTTTAGCCGGGAGATGAAGCGCATGCTCCGGTGGGAGGTAAACTCCAAGAAGAGCAACATGAAAATAGCCAGGAAGCCGCCGGTGGAGATGCCGCTCTTGAGCAGGGTGTCCCACACCGGTCCTAGCTCCGGCAGGGCGAAGAGCTTGAACTGAAACGCGGCGCCGACCCAGAACGCGACGCCGGCCACGATCACCTTCTGCCGGTTCTGTTCGCTCTGAATCACGAGTTGTGCGCCGTCTACGAAGAGGATACCCGTAACCAGCGTAAGATAGCCCGCCATGACGGGGCCCGGAATGGTGCTGAGCAAGCCGGAGACTTTGGGCACAAAGGCCATCAAGATAAAGAGCGCACCGATGAGATAGCCAACCCGGCGGGAAGCCACACTCGTAACCTGGGTAAACGCCACCGTGCCCGGGTGGATGATGATGGGCACTGAGCCCGCGATGCCGCTGAGTATATTGCCAATGCCGCCGCCGGCAAGCGTGCCCTGCACTTGCCGAAAATCAATGGCGCGATCCTCGCGGGTAGAGACTCGCTGCAGGGTTATGGATTCACCATTGGCTTGAATGGAAATGATTATGCCCAGGAAGACGAACGACGGTAGGATGGTCCAGAACGGAATGCCAAAATTGGGCGTGAGGTCCGGCACTGAGGCAGGCAGCCCTATCCACTGGGCTTGCAACACCCGATCGAACTCGTACGTGCCGAAACTGGCGGCAACGATGCAGCCGGCAACGATACTGATCGGCGCCGCCCAGAGGCGCAGGAACGGGTTGCCGCGAAAGGTGAGCACGGATACCACAAGGAGAGTTATCAGCGCGGTCACCGTAGCTGACGTGGGCTCTGCCGTTGAAGCCTCATCCAAGAGGGCGAATACAACCGATGCCAGCGTAACGGAGAGGATCATCATCACCGTGCCGCCCACGGTGGGTGTGACCAGGCGCCTCAGGATGAAAAGCCACTTGGAAATAATGAGTTGACATATGCCGGAAGCAATGACCAACATGCCCAAGGTCGCAGGCCCGCCATCCACCACCGCAGTGATACAAAACGGGATGGAAAACGCCGCCGTGAACATGGGCAGTACGGCGCGGCCGCCGATGGGGCCGATACTCCGCACCTGCAACAGGGTCGTGATGCCCACCACGATCAGAGAGGCAAAGACCATCCAGATAAGGTAGGAGTCGTCTCTGCCCGATGCTTTCGCCACGATGACGGGCGTAACCAGAAGAGTGGCAGAAGCAAGCAAACTAAACTGGAACCCGTACCCCAGACTTGCCAGGAAGGGCGGGTTTTCGTGGGCCTCGTAGCGTGGATTCTGAGAGGGCTGTGACGCTATGGGAAATACTCCCTAGAGTCGTTCGCGGAGTGGACGCAACTTGACTGTATTATGAATCCCCTGCGTTGGCAATTCCATTATAGTGTTCGCGGAAAGAATCTCAAATACGCACTGAAATGCTCAGGCTCGACCATTGCAGCGCGGCGCCTCGGGGAAGAGAAGTGCGGTTGCCTGCAAGTTTGATTGCGTTCGGGGCTTTAATGGGATTGTAACAGTCGTAGTGCCTCATCAAGCCTTGCTTCAGACATCTAGCACTGCATGAGAGAACTTTCCGTGGGAGGTGCTGAGATCGCTGTGCATTGGCAAACAGTCCACCACAGGCCACGCGTGCGAAAGACAACGTCAGTTGCTGACGAACCAGTAGTCACCTGACACTAGAAAGCTGCCGGTGAATGAACTTCCATCGCCGCGCGGGCGGCTTCTCCCATTAGTAAGCGTATCTCCTGAGAAGCAAGTTCCCGGCAGTATCCAGAGGTAAGCCACAGATTCAAGGTTTGCGGTGCCCGGTGGGATGCCAGCGGAGAAGTCGACGCACACTCGAATCCAATGCGGTTGGAGACCCTGGGCGTTGGTCTAGTTGTCCCGTATCCGCTCTTCAAGCTGTTGCAGCGTTTCCTTGGTGGCCCGGAGTTCCTGGAGAAGCTCTTCCTTCGTCACAGGGACTTCCTGATCGAGGATTCGCTCCAGCTTGGCGTCACCCATCTTATCGATGAGGATGGCGATGAACAGGTTGATCACCACGAAGGTACCGACCACGACGAAACTGACGAAGTAGACCCATGCGAGAGAATTGAGGTCCATTGCGGTGAACATGACATCGGTCCAGCCATCGAAGGTAATGATATTGAAGAGGGTAAGGACGGCATAGCCGACGTTGCGCCAGTGTTCCGGATCATGCTCGCTGAATAAGTGATAGCCGATGATGGCGTAGATATAGACGATGATGCCCATCAGCACAATGACGTGTCCCACGCTAGGAATAGAGTTGACAAGCGCAGTAACGATGACGCGCAGATCTTTGATCGTCGTCACGAGGCGCATCACGCGCAGCAGACGCGCCAGCCGGGCGATAGTAGCGAACTGTCCGGCAAACGGAATCAGGGCCACCACGATTACCAAAAAGTCGAAGACGTTCCAGCCATCCCGAAAATAGCCGGCGAACCTGGGCGACGACGCCACCATCTTCAATAGCGCCTCCAAAACAAAGACGGCCAGGGCCACTTCATATAAGACCTGAATCCAGGTGCCGTATTGCTCTTCTATGGCGGGTGAAGTGCCGAGACCGAGCAGCACGGCATTCAAGATAATGATGGCAATGATGGTGATTTCAAATGCGCGGGCATTGGTTATGCGCTGCGCAAACTGTGTAATTCCGTTCATTTCCGAAATTCTCTTCCCTATTTGCTCCTAACGATTCCACTCTGCGAGTTCAGGCCCCAAAGCAATCACGGCCGGCGTAATTTCTTCAATACGTCCCAATTGGCGCACCTGCCATGGATGACCCATGTCCAAACAGCCCGGCTTTCGTACCTTGAAGAAACATGGCTCTACCACGTGAATGGCGCGCACCGCAGCGCACAGCAACCGGTCAGAGAGAATTGGCAGCAATGTCTGTGCGAAGGAACGGGTGTAGACGCCGCCTAGCAATTCACGTGGCGGGCGGTCACTCTCTCGTCTGAGTTTGCCGTTGCTCTGCCGTGAGTCCGACGTAATCATCCTCATTCGTCTGCGCCAGCATTATGACACATTCAAACCGGTAAGGGTACCGGAATCGACGCGATGATTGCCTGGGACTGGCTTGCGTCGCCTAAAGGAGTCGATCGGCTCGCAGGAAACCCCCTCGATGTGTTCAGAGGGACGGAACGGCCCACAGTCGGAATGCGGCACTCGCCAGATTGAGGCTTAAGCAAGACTGGCGATTAGGCTGAGATGAACGCACAGGTGGTGGCAGTTTGTTCAGCGGGCCGGTATTTATTTCCGTGACGCCTATTGGCTAATGTCTAACGGTCTATCTGTAAGATTCCCAGGCGAATGCCCTGCACTACGGCGTCCAACTTAGTCGTCGCATTGAGTTTGTGACGCAGATTGCGAATGTGGTTGCGCACCGTATGCCGGCTGATACCCAGCTTTGCGGCAATGCTTGGCGCATCCTTGCCAAGTGCCACCAGACGAAGAATCTCCAACTCCCGTCGCGTCAAACTCTGTGCTTCCGATTGGGAGGGTGGATCGGCAGGATGGTGGGACAGTATTTCGGCCCCACCCGCAACCAGCGCATCACTTACTGACTCCTTGGCCGTGGAAAAGTGCTCTGCCTCAGAGGCGTCGTCGAAAAGGTGCACCAAAAGCGGCGCGTCCTTCAGAATTCCCGTAACTACCATCGGCGAAACTGAGACCCACTTACGCTCCCCGGAGGAGCTGAGCAATTGAAGCCGGGCCGCAGCCGGCACCAATCCGGCCCGCAGGTAGCGGATAGAGGGGCACCCTTCAATACAATGTGCCGTCAAGCCTCCGGGCGCCATCCCCTGCAACACTTCATGGCACCGGCGGCCTAACACCTCCTGAGGTACAAAGCCGAGGATGCGCTCTGCGGCGGCGTTCCAGAAAACGATAGTCTGATCCACCGTAACCACATAGGCGCCAATAGACGCTGCGGCGAGCGACGCCAGCAGTCCACCTGCAATTGCGTGCGTCGGACCTAAGCTACTAAAACGGTCGAGAATTGTGTTGTGGGCTGAGGATTTCCAGTCAGCCTCGGTTTGGGCTTGAGACAACGTTTAGGGGACTCACTTGGTGTTCGAGATTATTTCACGCTCAATAGTAGTATCGATGGCCCGTTTCGTCTATGATGAATATGTACTAGTCGCCAGCGGGGCCCGCGGCGAAAAAACTGTTGTCTTGAGCGTATCGTGAGCGGTTGCCTAGCAGGCGGCGCGGTCTGGCCATGCGTGAGGCTGCATTGGCCAAGTAGAAGGAACTTGCCAATGCCCCTTTTGTGCTATATGGCGCATCGTCGTAGGCAGAATTTGCAGCATGTTGAGGCGTGAGTCCGCGTTTAAGGCGCCTCGTAACTTCTGACATTTGATCAAAAAACCGTCCTTGGACGGAACTATTCATTCATTGGGAATATTGCAAGAGTGCCGATGGTCGTCTATGCTAACTAGCAGCTAGTACAATAGTATCAAGAACATGCATAGTTCACTAGAGTAGCCTCTTTCCTATTTCACTATCCCCAAGACCCCGTGCCAAGCACCACCCGGCGCGGGGTCTTGCTTTGCTAGACGATGTATCGTTCTAAGGGAAGAACACCCAATGGCGTCTGGGAATAGAGTATTGGTATGGGTGTCTCGGGCAACCAGGCAAGACGCCGTCGCGAAGAATTATACTGATAGAATTCCGGGAGGTGGCGCGACCCGGAGCAAGCGGCGGTGCGGACGCTCGCGACCACCGGCTCGGCCCTGCCGGGCTCCGCGCTGACGACGGCGCTCGGCAGCGGCGTGCTGATAGCTTCCCCGCTGCCTGCCACCTAGTAGTTCGCCATCATGGCGGCAATCACAATTGCGTACTCGTTGATAGTCTCCATCCTGGTGGTGCCGCCTGCGATGACGATCTGGGGCTCGTACCAAAACGTGCGGCTGCGCTCGAACCTGCGGCAGATGGCAGCCGATCTCGACTCTGAGATCGAGGCCGTGTATCAGCGCCAAGAGCAGGGACCGTAGGCAACGGCGAGGCGGAATTTACAGAGGACACGTGCGGCTGATCGTTGGCCGGTTATGGGAAGACCCTTAAGCTACGGCGCGCGGAGCGGAGCAACACTCCTCAAGATCTGACCCTAGCGTATGGGATGCGGAGTATGAAATTTCCACCGAGCTCAGCAACTGAGGGGGAAATGCCCTCCGCCGGTGGACCGAGGGGGATTCGAACCCCCGACTTCTGCGATGCGAACGCAGCGCTCTCCCACTGAGCTACCGGCCCGAGTGCGGTCTGTAAAGGTGAAGTGTTAGCTTAGCGGATCGATGTTTGCGCGCTTGGTGTCGTTGCCGTAGGTTTCGAAACGGACGACGCCGTCCACTTTGGCAAAGAGGGTGTGGTCTTTGCCGATGCCGACGTTTTCACCGGGGCGAATGGGCGTGCCGCGCTGCCGCACCAGAATGTTTCCGGCGCGCACGAACTGTCCGTCGGTGCGCTTGACGCCCAGCCGCCTGCCTGCGCTATCTCGTCCGTTGCGGCTGCTGCCGCCGGCCTTTTTTTGTGCCACTTGTCTGTTGCTCCTCGTACTTGCGGTGTGAACCTGGAGAACACTGAAGCACCTTGAAGTACTTCGCTTAGATCATGTGTTGATGTCGGCGATCTCAAGCACTGTGTGCGTATGACGGTGACCGGACAGGTGCCGGTACCGGTTTTTCCGCTTGTACTTGAGAACGAGCACTTTGCTATCTTTCTCTTCACCAATCACCTGGGCGCTGATGCTGGCGCCAGCCACGACGGGTGTGCCAACGGTTACGCCATCAGCGGTGGAGGTCAGAAGAACAGATTCCAACGTGATCTCACTGCCCGGCTCTGCTTCCAATCGCTCAACTGCTATGCGGTCGCCGGGGTTCACGCGGTATTGCTTTCCGGCTATTTCAACAACTGCGAACACAATGTTCCTCTTTAATCACTTTACTTGCGTCTGCCAAGACCCAGAGAACAGAACTCAGAGCACACGCACCCAAGGGTCCGTACTGCCCTGCATTGCTTAGGATAGCAATGAGGCGGCGGGAGTGTCAACGTGGGTGGTTTGAATCGGGATCCCTGCACACTGAGTACCAAGTATTTGCACATTGAGCAAGCAAGAGGACGTTTGCCTGCGGTTTGCTGCAAGTTGCCATTCCCTAAAGTGCCGAGTAATTCGTTTACAGTTTTGGTAGGAAGAGGGGGTAGATAAATCGTTGTAAGTGGCCGTTACCCATGTCAATCCGAAAGGAGCGCAGCGCAGTGAGAAATCTCGTGTACTGAGGCCATGAAACAGCGTAGAGTGTGCACCCTAGATTCCGGGAACAGGGTTCGACGCTTTGCTCGGAATGACATTAGCTGTAATTGTGGTCGGACGGACAGGGGTTTCTGTAAACGAATTAGTCAAGACGACACTTCCCAGCCGTACCCCCGCACAATTGATGCCAAGCTCCAACTGACTCTTTGCTGGTTTTCAACCTGAGCCGCGTGGGAAGGGCCAATTCGCAGAATTGCAAATCAGCGAAGGAATTGGCTGCTTTCCAACGAGCGAATTCTATTCGCAGGAGAATCCTTGCCCCACGCGGAAACATACGCACGGGAGATTACAGCGACGGCCCAACACTCGTGGGCAGGCATGCAGGCTGCGCTGCGGCAGGGGCACTTACCGCGACGTGGGAAGTGTGTGGCGCAGCGATTCGAGCTTCGCCGGATCGAGCGTGACGCCAAGGCCGGGGCCCGTTGGGACGCGCAAATAGCCGTTGTCCCACTCCCAGGGTTCATTGAGCACGTCGTCGGTGTACATGAGCGGGCCAATCAGGTCCGAGGGCCAGTCAACGCGCCACGATGAAGAGGCCAGCGCCAGTTGCGCCGCCGTGCCCACGCCCAGCTCTACGGTGCTGCCGAGCAGCGCGTTCAGTCCGGCAGCCTCGGCGATTGCGATTACTTTCTTCGCGCGATAGATACCACCGCATCCCACGGTGGAAACGTTGAAGACATCTACCGCTTCATGGCGGACGAGTTCGAGGGCGTACTCCTGCGTGCTCACGTGCTCCAGGATCGGCGTGTCGACCGCCTTGCGCACACGCGCCATGCCGGTAACGTTCTCTTTGTCGATGGGCGTCTCCACGCCGGAGATATTGTATTTCTCCAGGCGGCGCATGAACGAAATGGCTTCATCAACGTCCCAGGCCGCGTTGGCGTCGAGCTTTAGGTTCAAGTCGTCGCCGCCAATCTCGCGAAACAGCTTAATGCGCGCTTCGTCAAGATCAATGTCCCGGCCGACCTTAAATTTGAAGGCGTTGAAGCCCTGCGCTAGCTTCTCCTGAATCTCGGGTACCATGGCCTCGGGTTCACGGATGTAGGCAACCCAGGACACCCAAACGCTCTTTCGCAAGTGCCCGCCGGCCAAGGAGGTGGCGGAAGTACCGTAGGACTTGCCCATAATGTCATAGCAGGCAGTGTCAATCGCACAGTCCACAAGGCCGCCGGTGCGCACTTCCAATGTGAGCCGCTCCATGTCGCTTGGGTCCCGACCGACGAGCAGTGAACGAAGTTTAGCAGAGACATTCTCTAGGTCCATTGGAGAACCGTCGAGCATGCGCGAGCCTGGATCGATGTCGGAGATTTCACCGATGCCTACAATGCCGACGTCGGTTTCTACTTCGAGAATGTAGAAATAGGACAATTCCACGGGTGCGGCGTCAGGATTTTTCCGGCCTTCCTGGCCGCCGGAGGTCAGCGTGGCGTATTGCCGGGAAACGGCAACGGGATGGATTCTAAGGTCTACGATCTTCACGCAATTCTCTCCTTGAACTATTCTCTACCCTTCAAGCCAAATAGGGTTGCTCCACGCCCGCCGCCCTTGCATGTCGACACATTCCAAACGCACGTATGTGTGCTCATTCCTTAAGGAATAGTGGGCGGAAGTGATTGGATCGCCCTGTGCCGAGCGAATTGCCTGCCCGTGCGAGCGTTCGGACATAAAAGCAATCTTACGGACCGGCGACGTCCTGGCGGATGCCACGCCTGCCTCAATGCGAAAGTCGTAGATTTCCGGCCCTTGGGAGGCGTAGAAGTCACCCTTGGCTACCGCTTTGAGAATGGCGTCCGGTGTGCACGAGGCGGCTTTGACCATTATCCAGCCACCGCCGGCATCAGGCAGCTTCCAATGCGTGTCGTCTACGGCGAGGCCGAAGAGCGGACGCTTGCGGTCGAGCAGTCCATCCCAGAGATAGGTGCTATTCCCTTTGTTGATGCTGACTTCGGTGCCATAGTTGAACACTTCCAGGCCGGTGGCGCCTTCAAGATGCACGAGGTCGCCGGTCACGTGTCCCAGCCAGTAGGGGTGCGCCAACACTGCCAACCCGCCGTCGGCGCGAATCGCGTCTATCGCTCCCTGGGCATCGAGGTCCGGTGGCTGCTTGTGCATGTCGGACAGGCCGAGGCCGACAATGTGGTAGCCGCCGCCGGCCCGCTCGTCGTCGCCGTTGAGTTCCATGCCGGGGATCAAGACCGGGCTGCGCTGGGGCGGAGAATCAAAGAGGGTTAGGGTGCGATGGTCGGTTATCGAAAGGAAGTCATAGCCCATCGTCCAATACCACAGCGCCACCATCTCGGGAGCGTACAAGCCGTCCGAATTGGTGGAATGGGTGTGCAGGTTCCCTTTGTACCAGTTTCCGGGCTGTTGAAAGACAGTCTGTGCCATGTGCACTCACTTTCTTCGCGATGGGAATTGCTGACGTTGAAACGCACTCCTCTCATTCTAGCGCACTGGCGGCGCCAAGAAGTTAGGGAGCGCCCGCCATTATGTGGTCTGTCGGCGGGCCGCTTGTCGCTCCGCCGCGTAGCTGACGCTGATGAGAGTAAGTCTGCGGCCCTTAGGCCACACGGTACGGCGCCAAGGCTTCTTCATTGAGCGATATGCCAAAGCCGGGTCTCTCCGGCGGCGCAAGCATCCCATCGGCGTCCAGCATGAGCGGCTCCACGAACGTCTTACCCCACATGGGATCCACAGTATCGCGGTAGTACTCGAGGACTAACCCATTGGGTATGCCGGTAACGAGGTGGATGTGGATGTCCTGCGAGCCGTGCGGCGCGATTACCAGGTCGTAGGACGCAGCCAAGGCCGCGATGCGGCGGAATTCGGTAACGCCGCCACAAATGTTGGCGTCGGCGTTGAGAATGCTCGCTGCCTGATGTTGAATCAGATCGCGAAAGCCGTAGCGCGTATATTCGTTTTCGCCGGTAGCAATGGGAATGCTCGTGGACTGGGCCACGCGGGCGCAGCCCTGGTAGTCGTCCGCTCCTACGGGCTCCTCAAACCAATAGACATCGTACTTTTCCATTTGCGCCGCGATCCGGATGGCTTCATGGGCAGGATAGGCATTGTTGGCGTCCACCATCACGTCCACGTCCGGGCCGACTGTGTCACGAACTACCCGTACCCGCTCCACGTCTTCAGAAATAGGCACGCCGCCAATTTTCATTTTGACTGCCCGGGCGCCCATGCGCATGTTCTCCGACATTTCCTCCGCCAGTTCCTTCAGGCCCTTGCCCTCTTCGTAGTAACCGCCGGCGATGTATACCGGAATCCGCTCGGCAAATCCGCCAAGGAGCTGGTGCACCGACTTCCCTACGGCTTTGCCGACAATGTCCCACAGGGCGATGTCGAGGGTTGAAATGGTGCGTGTTTCCGTGCCGCGTCTCCCCACGAGTTTCGGCACCCACAACGCATGCCAGAGCCGTTCTACGTTGAACGGGTCTTCCCCAATGAGCAGCGGCTTGAATTGTTCCAAGAGAGCAGTGTTCACGCCGCCCAGGCCGAGGCCAACGAGGCCGGAGTCGGTTTGAATCTCTACCACAGAAAGCGTGACGTCTGTATAGGTGAACATGCCGTTCCGGATGGGCTTGCGTCGCGGCCAGCGGTAGAGACGATGAGTAATATCGACAATTTTCATGATTTCATCCTGTTACATTCTGCTCACTTAGCCTTCTGCAGTGGGACATTCTACAGCTTAATCTTCATTGACTGCCCGGTTCTGCGGCGCGATCAATAGGCCGGTTGCTTGAAGACCGCAATCAGTGTCCGCAGCAGGATACGAATGTCGAAGAAGATCGACCAGTTCTCAATATAGTAGAGGTCGTATTGCGTACGCTGATCGATGGGGACGTCGCCACGTAAGCCGTTGACCTGCGCCCAGCCGGTCATGCCGGACTTCTCCCGGTGGCGCTCCATGTAGCGTGGAATTTCGGCGCTGAATTGCCTGACGTACTGCGGCTGCTCGGCGCGGGGACCCACCAGACTCATGTGCCCCATCAGAACGTTGATCAGGTTCGGCAATTCATCTATGGAGAAGCGCCGCAGGAACTTGCCCAAACGTGTGCGCCGCGGATCATTGGGCACCGTCCAGTCGCGTTCTCCGTGTTGGCCGCTATCGGCAACCATCGTGCGGAACTTGATGATTGGGAAGGCCTTGCCGTCGCGCCCCACTCGGTCCTGAACGAAAAACGTCGGCCCGGCAGAATCGATTCGGATCAATAGGGCAACGAAGAGTAGTGGTCCGGAGAGAAGCACCAAGGTGATGACCGCTATCATGAGATCCATCGTGCGCTTGGCAACACGGTGCCACCCGGCAAGACGAGGCTCCTTGACCGTTAGGAGCGGCAAGCCGGAGATTTCGTCAACCTGCACTGTACTCACCAGGAATTGAAAGAGGTCCGGGTGCACACGAATGTGCACATTTTCCGTGGGGCAGAGGTCTAGGATGCGCAGCAATTCCTTGGTATTGAGTTCCGGCAGCGTAATTATGACCTCTCTTACGTCATACTCCGCGATGACGTTGGGTAGCAGATCCACTCTACCCAGCAGCGAGTAATCCAGGCGGAGCACGTTCTCATCCGGATCGTCATCCAAGATGCCGACAATCTCATAGCCAAGCTGTGGTAGGCGCTGAAGATGGTCGTGCACAAATCCGCTGCCTGCGCCATGCCCTACGATTACCGTGCGAACCGTTCCCGTATTGCGTTGATGCAAGATGCTTCGCGTTAGCGATAGGATGACACGTTCGAAGGTAAGGAAGAAGATGCTAAGGATTGCCGCATAGCCGACGAGCAAGCGTGAGTAGATGAACCCTTCACGCCAGAAGAAGGCGGAGATGCCGACGGCAACGATTGTGCCCAGCGCGATGGCGGTAATAATCCTCAGCAGGTATTCCTCTGAAGGTACATGCCGCTGTGGACGATACAAGCCGTTGATCATCATCATGCCCATGTAGACCACGGTGAAGAGGAACCACAGGCGATAGTACACTTCAAGGTCATGGACTTCTTCCGGCGGCGGCCAACCCAACGTGAAGCGGATGTAATAGGCGCCGAATACAGCAAGAGCGATTGCCAGCGCGTCGAATAGAAGCCACAGTGGCACGAAGAGGAGGTTCAGATCTCTCTTTAGCGTCACAATTCCTCCCTTGCGAGAAGGCTCAGAGCCGCGGAGCGTCTTGGGAACCGCGTTGCGTCCAGACGCGAAGGATTGCCGGGACGAAGAATATCCAAATCGCCGAGACTACGAGGAAGTTCAAAACGGCGGGATTGCGAGATGCCTGATGCTTGCTATAGAACAGGTGCATAGAGCGGAAGAACTCAAATGTCATGCGAGCTGGCCGCTGACGGCTACTCTCCCCTTTGAGGTGGCGAACCGCCACTTTCGGCCAGTACCATACTTGCCATCCAGCTTGCTTCATTCGGTAACACAGGTCAAGATCCTCACCGTACATAAAGAATGTATCATCCAGCGGTCCCGCTGCAGCGAGGGCTTCGCGGCGGATAAACATGAAGGCGCCAACAACTGAGTCGAGGGGATGACATTCCTCCGGATCGATATAGGTGAGGTTGTAGCTTGCCAGTATACGCGATTGCGGGAACCGCTTTGCCAGGCCGCACGCCCGCATTAGCGCGTTCCAAGGCGTGGGGAAGGATCGGCGGCAGGCGAGATCCAGGCTACCGTCGGAGCGCAAGAGCTTTGGGCCGACGATCCCCCATTGCCGATGTGTTTCCATGACCGAGAATAATTGAGAAAGCGCGGTGGGCGGAATTTCCGTATCCGGGTTGAGCAAGAGAAGGTAGCGGCCGCGCGCTTGTGGCAACGCCAGGTTGTTGCCCGCCGCAAAACCGATGTGCGGGGAACCAACAATGCACTTTGCGCTGGGAAATTCGGCCGCGACCATTGCGAGTGAATCGTCGGTGCCGTTGTCCACAACGAATACCTCGTACTCGTGTGCGAAGTCGCTCGCGTAAATCGACTTGAGGCAATTGCGCAGCAGCGCTAAAACGTTGTGCGTAACGACGATGATAGACAGCCCCATTGAATCCGAATTCATCTATTGCGCCATCTCCACCATACGCCAACCGGGTAGCCAATCATCTTCGCAACATCGCCCACTACCCTTAAGCATAGAATACTACCCAGAGCGGCAATGAGTGCGAAGCCGCCCTGCGGGGTGGGGCCGGTGACCGCGCGCATAAGGGGTTTGCGCGTGGCCGTGATTGCTGCTGCGGCGAGCAGGGCCCACCAGATAGGATTGTGCCGGCCTTGCCACAGCAAAGCAGCACTGACGGCATACGCGGCGTACCGAAGGGCATGGCGGCCCGGCCACAGGTTGGCCTTGCCGTCACCCCGGGCGTAGCGACAGTACTGCATGATGAAAGACCGCACGTCCGGGCGCGGACGAAAGCGCACGCTTGCCGCCGGCTGAAAGACAATGTGTGCCCCGACAGTCTTGCAATTCAGGTCGAATACGACGTCTTCACTGTAGTCGAGCCATTCCGGGTAGCCGCCTGTCTTCTTCCAAAGATCACGCCGAAATGCCACAGTCCTGCTCGATGCGAGATAAGAATCCTCGCGCACTTCACTGACCAGCGGCAGTGTGGTAGCGGCCAAGAGCTCTTCGAAGCGTGTCCGGGAATCTGCACGCGAAAAACCGCTCACCATATCGACTTCAGGCCGGTTCTCCAGCGGTCGCACCAACTCAGCCAGCCAGTAGCCAGGCAAAGAGACGCCGGCATCGGTGGCGGCAATAATGTCGCCGGTCGCAGCGTGGATGGCCGCATTGCGTCCTTCCGCGATGTTGGCGCCGGGCAACTCCAGCAGCGTGACGTGCGGACGCTCTGCCGCAAACTCCTTCAGCAGTGAGATCGTGCTGTCGGTTGAGCCGCCGTCCGCGACCACAATTTCATCCGGCGGGCGCTTCTGACTTTCAAGCGAAGCCAGTAGGTCAGGCAGGGCGGATTCCTCATTCCGTACCGTTATGATCACGGAAACACAAGGACTAGGCATGGCGAGACTCCGTCAAACGGGCGTAGAAATCCAGTAATCGCGGCGTGAAACGGCGCCAATCGTAGAGTTCCTCCGCGAGCCGCTTGGCTGCAATGCCCTGCTCTTGCGCTAAGAGGCGGTCGCGCAGGAGTTCAACTGCGTGGGCGGCAAACTCTTCCGGCGTGTCGCCAATGCGCACGTGTTCATTGGGTGTTGCCGCAATGCCTTCAAGGCCGAGGCTTGTAGTCACTACCGGTTTCGCCCACAGGAATGCTTCGAGGATCTTGACGCGCATGCCGCTGCCCGCCCGGATTGGAACCACCGAGACCCAGGCACTCCCGACAGCTTGGGCAAACTCTCTTTCATCCAAGTAGCCTAGCGATTGAATTCCCGGTTGGCGCAGCCAGCTTTGCTTAGTCTCAACTCCGGAGCCGGCAACAATGAACTCCGTGGAAGGCACTTCCGCACGGATGAGCGGCCAGACTTTTGTGCAGAACCAGCGCAAGCCGTCCTGATTGGGCCGGTAGTCCAGTTTGCCGGCAAAGAAGATGCGCGGCGTTGGCGCGAGCGGCAAGCCCTGAGGAATGTCAGCCTCGGGAGTGACGCCAATAGGGACCACCGCGCGCGGACTATCCGCTGCGAGCGGCTTGAGAAAGGCTGCGTCGACGTCGGACACCGCTATCCAGCCATCGCAGTTCGCGAGCGCGTCAGATTCATAACTGCGCAGCCTCTTGGCTTGACCGCGCGAGTACCAGCGTCCAGTCGCCTGGGAAACTGCAGCTATGCGTTCCTGCAACAAAAACTCCACGTTGTGCTCGTCGAGAACGAGCCGGCTAGTGGGACTCTCTGCTCTTGCCACGGGTACGTACGGAGCCATTTCTAGGCCTTCGAATTGGATTACGTCGAAGCGCTGATGTCCCACGATGAAGCGCAGGCGCTCGGCGAAAGCCTCGCTCTTGAGGCGCAGTGCAAGATCCGGTTCGCGGCTGCGAAGCAAATGCAGAATACGGTGGTGAATCTTTGGATTGGGTCGGGCAACCCAGCCCGCCCAGCTACACATCTCATCAAGGGCGCTCAAGTCCGTGTCCGTATCGCCAAAGCACAGCACGAACACCTGGTGCTCAGTGGCGGCCCCTGCAATAAGCTGATAGTTGCGAATGGCCGGGCCGGCATGCGGGGGCCAGGGCGGCTGGGGTGTGAGAAACAGTACCCGCATCAGTGGTACTCCGCTGCTTCCCGGTAAATGGCGAGCGTCTTCTCTGCCGCGGAGCGCCATGAGAATTGTTTCACGCGCGCATTTCCCCTGTCGATGAGGCTTCTGCGCAGCACCGAATCCTCCAGGACAGTCGCGATGCCGGCCGCAATCGATTCAGCGGAATTTGGATCAACAAGCACCGCAGCCTCGCCCGCGACTTCCGCCATACTGCCGCAGTTGGACGTGACGACAGGACAGCCGCACGCCATAGCTTCGAGGATGGGCAATCCAAATCCCTCGTAGCGGGAAGGAAAGAGCAGGCAAGCGGCCCCAGTGTAGAGCATGGGCAAATCCGCATCGCTCACGTGGCCGAGAAAGTGCACCTGATGACCGAGACGATGTTCTTGTACTGCATCAACCACCCTGTCGAAGTGGTACCCCCCACTACCGGCGAAGACGAGATTGGGTCGGTCTCGCCGAGGCAGCAATGCGTATGCCGCGAGCAGGCGCTCAAGGTTCTTGCGCTCTTCGATAGTGCCGACGACGAGGAGGTAGGAATCTGGGAGTTCAAGGCGACTCCTAACGTCGGCACACGCTGCATCCGCCCGTGGATAGTAGCCCGGGTCTACCGCCAGGTGGGTTGTTACCACCTTCTCCGGCGGAATGGAAATTCGATTGAGGATTTCACGCCGCGTGAAGTCCGATATTGCAATTACTTTTGCCGCGTGAGAAAGCGAGCGGAAAACCTGCGTGTAGTAGAGCAGGCTCTGGGAGTCATAGGCCTCCGGGTGCGCCAGGAAGGCAAGGTCCAGAACTGTTACCACGCTCTGCCAACCAAGTGGAGACGGTGCGACGTGATCTGGGCTATGGAGTACGTCTACTCTCTTCGCCGCGATTTCGGCAGCCAGCAGCCACCGCTCCCACCGGTGATGCGCCGGTGTTACGACACTGCGGCAGCGGACCCTCGCATCCCGTAAGAGAGGCTCCCGTTCTCTTCTACTTTGAAAGAGAACGAGCTCCAAGTCGACCGAAGCACGTTCGGGAAATTCTCGAATGAGATTGCGAATGTAGCGGCCAATGCCCGTACGATTGTAGTAGTGAATGCGACAATCGATGCCAATCTTCATGCGATGGTGCTGGGTTCGGCTGCGATTCCACTTGCTCCAAGTTGCTCGGGGGCTGCCGTGGGCGACAGGACCCTAAATCAATCATAGCATCATGAAGAATCGACGGTAGCGGTAGCTGGGACCCGACTCGTCCATGCGGAAGCAACGCCAAGCGCGGCGATCAGCCAAAATAGCGTTGCCATGTGCGCAATGCGGACATAATAGTGGTCGAATACGCCGGTGACGAGGGCGCCGGTTAACCCCGCGAGGGAACCAAGAACCACCCACTCAATTTCAGGCGGCACGCCACTGCGCCAGCCTCGCCACATGCTCCAAAGGGCGGCCCCAACGGCCAGGCCGAACGCAGAGAGCGTAAGCAGCCCCCCATACTCGGCAACCTGCAAGTAAATGCTGGAAACGCCTACGAAGGTGTCCATTGTAGGCGGTGGGCCAAAGCCGACGCCCAGCCAAGGATGCTCTTGGATGAGTTTGAAGGACTTTGCGTATTCGTCCAGTCGCATCGCGGCCGCGCGGTCCTGCGCCCGAAACCCGGATATCAGATGGGAGAGCATGCCACGTGTTTGGGGCAAGGCGACTAGGGCAATTCCGCCCACGGGGTAGAGCCATAGCAGTGCTCGGTACCGGAGCATTGTAAGCACAACAACCGCCGCCCCGCTGCCTAGCAGCGCCGCGCGAGACCGCGTGAGGAGAAGACAGAGTAAGAAGAGACCAATTACGCCCAAGAGCCACCAGCGCCGCGGTTGACTGGCCCAAAGCGCAACGCCAAAGGCAATAGCGAAGACCAAGGCGCCGCCAAGCAGATTGGGATCTATGCTCGTTCCGGTGGCGCGCAGCAGGGGGGTATCGGCGATGTATCGCAATACGCTACCGCCTATCGGATAGCCGAAGCGACCCAGCCGCGAAAGTATGCTAATGGAAGTTCCTGGAGGGAGAAAGTAGAGTGCCACGCCTATAAGGGCTTCCCCGGCGGCAAATACGAGAATCCATGTAGCTGCGCGCCGAATAGCGCTGGGTGTGTGCAGCCAGGTGGCGAGCATTACGAACAAGAATGCGCTCGAGGCCAACTTGATCGAGTATGTTATTGCGTCTTCGGTCATGCCGAATCGCAGACCGTTGCCGGCAGCAACAAGGAGAAAGACGGCATAGAGTGTTACAGCGACAATCACCGTGCGCGGGGGCAGCTGCAGCCGGTGAGTGCAGACTTGCCAAGCGAAGAGCAAGAGCAGCGCGCCGGTTGCCAGGTCGAGAAAGGTAAAGCGAAAGCCAACGCGAAAGGGCAGAGTGCCGAAGGGAATGAGCCAAACGATTGCCATCAAACCAATTACGGCAATGCCCGGTGAGAAGGCAACCGCGATGCTGCCAACTAGGCCTGCAAGTAGGAAGATAGATGTGATAGGGGAGAGACTTACTGCCCCCCAGCCAACAACGATGCCAAGCGTTACGGCGGCCAAAAGGAACAGTATCGTCCAGAGAGCTTGAGGCAACGCATCGCGCTGCAGGTAACCGACCAGTCTTTCCGCACTCATCGCCGGCTCTCTAATCACCCTTGTCTTACGTTAATTGCACTCTTTCACAGTTTCATTGCTGCACCTGCGCAAATTGGCCTTTGCTTGCCAACCTATCTCACGTTTGGAGCGCCACAAGAGGTGAAGTCTAGGGGTCTGTCGTGGCGGCGCGAATGCCGCTCATGTGAAATGACCATTCGACGGCTCGCCACAGAGTTCATCACCGCACAAATACTAAGGGAAGCCCCGGCGAAACTGCGTATATTGCGGAACGGGCTAGAGTGCGCGGCTTCTTGCTAAGGCTGTGGGTCGCCATTATCGCCGCCGTGAAATTCCTCAGCCGTGATGAACGTTCCGCCCTGAATGTGGCGGCTCTGCTCTACATAATTCAAGTTGTAATGAATCTCGATACGCATCTGCTGGAAGCACGTGTCACTGCGGCCCATTACGTCTTTGAATAGGCTGTAGCCAGTGGGTGCATCGCCGTTGCCCGATTCCTCATATTCTTCTACGAGGTCGTACCCCTTGCGTGCCATCACGGCAACAGCCTCGCCGCACTTGTTACAGCGCACGTAGTACCAGAGCAAATTGGGATCGGACTCAGAATCGGAGCCGCCGTCGGAGCCAAATAGAAAGCGCTTGAGGAAACCCATCGGCGAATTCACTCCTTAGATTTAACGGAATTGAGCGGCCACTTGCATAGGATTGTGTTCACACCCCTATTGTACGAGCTTTGCCGGGGGAGAGTCTGCATTGTCTCTCCAAAGCCTGCATTCGACGCAAACCCCGGTCGCATTCGCAGGGCTGCAGGGCAATTCAATATGAAACGATCGGCGCGCCATCCGCGACTGCGCCGGCTCTCGCTTGGCGCTTGGTCTCTCTGAAGTGCTGGGTAGTCTGTTGGGCGTGTTAGCCTTGGGAATTTAGTAAGGCTGCACGTGAGTCAGGCGCTAAGCTAATTGCGCCACTCGCATGGTTCACCAATCAAGCGGTCGTATCCAGGGGCCCATTAGTTCTTCAATTCGCTCCAGATCGGCTGTTATCGTGCGCTGAATCGCGGCGCGTTTCCGCAGCGCGGACGGGATCAGGGCGAGACCTGCGATCTGACCGCGCAGGCGGGCACGGGCCGCCTCACCGCGAATGCTGCGAAGGGCAGCGAATGTGATCTTGAACTGCTGCGCGACCATTTGCAGCCAGTACCGCCGCCAAAGAGGGCCGGGGACATCTTTGATCGCGACTACTATGAAGTTTCTGCCGCAATAGAAACTTGCGATAGCCCCGCCGCCGGTGGCAGACACATGGTGATATACTCTCGCTTCAGGAACGTAGAGGCAGCGATACCCGCGGAGGTTCGCGCGCCAGTTTAAGTCGACATCTTCACAATAGGAGACGAGGTCTGCGTCGAAGAAGCCGATATCCTCCAAGAGTTCGCGGCGGAACGCACAGGCGGCTCCCTGGGCGCCAAACACCCAGCCACGTTCGCTAAACTCAAGGCCGTCTTTCTCCCCGAGCCCGCGATTTCCCGGAACGCCGTCACGTCCGTAGTAGTCGCCGGCGGAGTGCAAACGGCCTCGATCTTGGTGCAGTAGAATCTTGCATGCAAACGAATCTGCCTGGGGAAACTCATTCGCCGCACCCACAAGCGCTTCCAGCCACGCGGGCTCCGCCTCCGTGTCATTGTTTAGCAGCACGATGAAGTCTCCCCCGGCCACGTTGTACGCGGCGTGTACGCCTTGCGCGAAACCGAGATTCTCTGCAAGCGCCACGACGCGTACCCAAGGATACTCCAGGTCTAGCATCTCTCGCGTGCCGTCGGTGGAACCGTTCTCCGCCACAATTACTTCAAACTCGCGGAAAGTCTGTTGGACGAGCGAATCCAGGCAGGGACGCAGCAATTCCTTGCCATTCCACGTTGGAATGAGCACGCTGACGTTAATGCTCACGTTGCGGTTTCCTTTGAAATGCAATGCAACAAACCGAGATGTGTTTCAGGGTATCCCGCAAAGTCCGTATCGTGCGCGAATCGTAACCAATGAGGCAGTCCTTCAGCAGGATAAGAGGGTGGATGGCTTCAATTCAGGGCATGCAGGTGCTTGGGGAGAGACCTGGAGGTCGCCAACAACTTGCTAGAGTAACCCGCTCGCGCGACGCCGCAGGTCCGCCCACTCCAGAGCGATTCCTCGCCCATGGCAGGAAATTCGAAGACTCTCTGTGTCGTTATAGCCAGCCGACTGCATTATTTCACGGTGATTCAAGAAGATTCTCCGGGTAGTTCACGAATTTCATTCCAAGGGGTAGTGAATTACTAGAATCGTATGGTATAGTATACGGGTGCATTGGCTTGTAACTACCCTCTAGTTCACGTCAATTATAGCACTGCCGGAATTGCCGCAAGCTCCCACTTGAGTTTCCACGGGATTAGCACATTTGCGGCGAAACCTCTAATTTCCCGAGCATGGATTGCCATGCCGGTTCTTGTACTTTGCGTGTTAATCGTACTTCTCTGTGTGTGAGGCAATGAGACATGTCGCAAGTAATTGGTACCGACCTGAGCCGCTTCAAGCGATACTGGGACCAGCAGGCGATCCGGTGTGCGGCTCATCACCGCTGGTCAGAGGCAGAAAAGATCAATCGTTCCATCGTGAAGCTTTGCCCGGAAGACGTTGACGCGCACAATCGATTGGGTAAAGCGCTCTGGGAACTTGGATTGCTCGAAGAAGCGAAGGAGAGCTATCGCCGGGCGCTGGAGCTCGATCCGGTGAATGCCATCGCCGGCCGCAATTTGGGGCGTCTCGAGTCTTCGCTGCAGACAACTCAAGTGGCGGGGAGTCCCGACGAGATTCCCTATGTACCGGCAGACATTTTCATTGCGGAATCGGGCAAGACGACTATCGTCAAAGTGTTGCCGCTTCCCGGTAAAACCAGAAACGTGCTCCCATTGCCAGGAGATCCGCTCCGCTTGCAACAACAAGGCAATGTGGTGCGCGTGCTCAATCGCGGCGGGCAACCTCTGGGGCAACTGAACGCAGCGCTTTCGCAGCGTTTGATCTACTTGATCGACTCCGGTAACTGCTATGCGGCGGCGGTGGTAGGGATTCAAGGCAGCGATATTTACATTGTGATCAAAGAGACGTACCAGCACGCCAGCCTCTCCGGTCAACACTCGTTTCCCAGCCAGAGTCGCAGTCAACGGAGCAAGTATGCATACGTCCGGCACGCTGCTGTGATCGCTGAAAAGGAGTCCTTCGAAGGTTATGGTGAACTCGAAGGTTGGGATGACCTCGAATCTGAGCAGAGAGTCAGTGAAGATCTGATGACGATGGAGGGCGAATTCTAGGCTTTGTTCGCTTGGTTGAGATTGGGGTGTAGGATAATCTCATGACCGTTGCAGGGCGAATTACGAGAGCCTTAGCTCTGTGCATGGTTGTCCTAGTCATTGCCCCTAGTTGTGGGTTTCTATCCTCACAAACGTCCCCCGATGCAGCGCCTGAAGAACTCACAGGCCGGACAGATGATCGCATTGAGCGGATTGCGCAAGATGTCATACTCGTTGTCCGACACCTGAATATCAACAATCTGGCTTTTGCGCGCCAATCGCTTTCCCCGGACAAGTATCGCGTAGCCCTCGGTTTTCTCATTCCTGAGATTCAGGAACTGTCTCAGCAAGTAGTAGACGTTTCGGTGGGTGCGCCCGAGCAAGACGTCTCTCACCTGCTGAGGGTAGTCGATCCCCTCGCGCGCGCGGCACGGGAGTTTTCGCGCTATGTGGACACAGGCCGGGACGAGGCCCTCGCCGAAGCCTATTCCCTGCTCGACCGTACCAATGTCCAATTGGAGAGTTTTCTCACCAGCACAACTTTGGCGGAGGGTCCGGCCCTTTCGGAACTCTTGCGGCAGGCGGGGCGCATAGAGCTGGTATCGGAACCTACTGCCGTTTCTCGTGTGGCGCTGGGGCCGTTTTCAAGAATTGAAGTCGCCCAGGAGGTTAGCCGAGCGGCCGCGGGACACAATGCCGTGGTCAGACAAGAAGGGCCACTTACCGTTTGGCTGGGGCCGTTTCGTGGTGCCGCGGAAGCGCGGGCGGTTGCCGCAGAGTGGCGGGACAAGAGTGTGGATGCTGTCGTTCATGAAGACACCGTGTACGAGTTTCGCGCGACGGAAATCTTACCAGTGCAGGGGCGAACCTGGCGAGAATTGGTGTGGTCTCACGAGATGCCGCAACCTACCCAATTCATCGCTGTCTCACCGGATGGGAGTGTCGTGCTTGCCGGTGACACCGGTGGCACGGTGCAGCGTCGTTCCGGACAGGGTGAGCATGAATGGACACAGACGTTTTCGCTGCCTACATATGCGCTGGCAGTCACGCGTGAGGGTCAGGGCATTTTCGCGGCGGGCGTAGGCGCACAAGCCTTGAGCGGCGATGGGACCGTCCGCTGGCGCGATGCGCTCGAGACGTTTCCGGTTATCTTAGAGCAGGCCGCCATTAGCAATGACGGCAAGTTCATGGCGGCGGCCACGTCGAATGTAGATGAAATGGGTCAGGCGTTTGGATTCGATGAGGACGGATTGGCATGGTTTACGTCTCTTAAATACCACGATATACCGGGCCTCAACAGTTTCCATCTCTCACCGGACGGTGATCGAGTTGCGTTGGGGGGAATTGGCGAGGGCCGGTATCAGGTGATGGTGGTCAACGAACGCGGCGACAAGATAATGGGTTCGGATCTCTGGGAACCGGTTGTTGCCGTGGCGCTTGCCGGTGACGAGTATCGAAAGGTCGTTGTGCTTACCGAACGGCACGTCAGCCGATTTGACATTGAAACGCAGCGGATTGAATGGCAAGCGTCCGCTCGTGGGCGGGCGCTTGCCATTTCCAAACCGGGTGACATAATCTATGTGGGCGGGGTCCGGGGCATTGCCGCGTACCACCACGACGGCCGCGAACTATGGGTGCAGGATGCGATGCCGGTGTCGCACATTGTGGCAAATCGCGACTATCTCATCGGTCTCTCCAGTAACATCCGGCTGGTTATAGTGGATTACGACGGCAACATTCTAGGCACCGTGAGCCCGCTGGTGCCAATTCGTGACTATGCCGTGGCAACGGATGGCGATCTCTTAATCGTGCTGGATGAAGAGAATCACCTTTCAGCGTGGCGCTTGCCACCGCTTTCTAAGTAGTGTCCGCCAGTTCCTCTCGATCTCACCGCGAGCGCGCGAGTTTCGGAGGCTCTCCACCAGTACTACGCTTTCGTCTGGAAGCGGGCCGTAATAAATAGGCCTTCGATCTTCCGGATAGTAAGGTTCTCCGCGAATGGCTCCAAAACTTGAGCTAGTCCTTTCTCGCCATAGTAAACTTTTAGGGCGGGATGGATTGAACCGTCGCGCAACGGCCGGCGTTGTACTTCGGTTTCCACAAAGTCCAATGGGGGCAGGGTCGAATCGAAGATACACACGTGCCCGCCGGGACGAACTACGCGCTCTACCTCGCTCAGAAATGGAACGACATCCTCGTGGGGCACGTGACTGAAGAAGAATCCAAAGAAACAGCAGTCGATAGAATTAGTCGCGAACGGCAACGAGTACGCGCTGGCCCGTATCAGCCTCGCCTGAACATTGTTTAGGGTCAGGCGCTTCTGGCACTCCGTCAGCATGCGCGGCCCGTAATCGAGCGCTACCACGTCATGACCGGACTGGGCCAGGAGTGAAGTCCACCACCCGATGCCGCAGGCGATTTCCAAGATGCGGCCCTCGCCAAACGCGCCAAGCTCTTGTTCAAGTTGGCGTATACCAGCGAGGAACCCCTCATTTGTCTCGGGGCGGTCGTAGAGTCCCGTACGGAGAAACCAGTCCACGTATTCGCTGGCGCGCTCGTCATAATACACCTGCATGGACTGCTTGAGGGTCTCGCCGTCAAGCTCTTCGTCCCAAGCCGGATAGTCAAAGCCCGTGCTCTTTCCTGTCAGCGGTTGTTCAGACATGGGGTAGAGGGTGCTCTGCGAGTTCGGTCTCTGCTTCGGAAAGGTCCTTGGCCGTGTCAATTGCCCGCCAATATGCCGTCGACTTACAGGCCCCGAGCCTGCCGTCATGTGCGATCTGGGGAAACGTGCTGCGCTCGTGATCACCTTTATCGGGAAGGAGCGGGCGAATAGCGGGCGACAGCGCGTACACGCCGGCACTTAGCCAAAAGGGTAGGAGCGGCTTCTCATGGAATGCGGTTACCCTATGCGCTTCATCTGAATCAACTATGCCGTAGGGGCTCTGCAGTTGCGTAAGCGAGATTGTGGCAATGTTGTTGGCAGAAACATGCAAGTCAATAATGGATGCAATGTCCATGTCAGTGAGAATGTCGCCATTTGTAGCAAGTATGAAGGGATCGTTCACGTCCGCGGCGCCGAGTGCAAGCTTTAAGCCGCCCCCGGTGCCTAGCTTCTCACGCTCGATCGCATATTCGATATGAACTCCAAGTGCTTCGCCATTGCCAAATCGGTCTTGGATAACATCATGCCGGTACCCGCAGGAAATGACGAAGCGGTCTACGCCGCTCGCCTTTAGCCAGGCAAGCTGATAGGCGAGGATTGGCGCACCACCAACCTCAACCATGGTCTTGGGGCGGTCGGACGTAAACGGCCTGAGCCGCTCCCCCAGTCCCCCCGCGAGAATTATCGCTTGCATCGTTTGTCCTTACGCTCCCTGTACCATAGTGCTATAGGCCGGCGGCAGTCCCTCCAGGCAACCTCAAGCCGGCGTGTGACATGGCGCCAAAGTTGAATCTAAGGAGAACTCACGGTATCCAGCCGAGTCGAACGGCACCCGGGCCAAGCGTATGCTGCCCGGCCGGCATGTGTGCACTGTGATGGCGCTATACGAACGGAAATTAGGCGCATACATGCGCAATTGCTTGATATTCGGTCTTAATTGTATAGAGAATGAATACAGTTCGCAAAGTGAAACCAAATGTCGAGGATACCTTGTCTCGGGTTGAAGTAGTAGTGCCCACATGGAACGGCTTGGTTCACTTGCGCCAGTGCTTGCCCGCACTGATGGCGCAGGAGGGCGTTGCTTTTGCAGTCGTCGTCGTTGATAACGGTTCCAGCGACGGCACTGCAGACTTCTTGCGACAGCATTTCCCTGGCGTACAAGTCTTGCGCTTTGCGCACAACATGGGATTTGCCGCGGCAAATAACGCTGCCATGCGCAAGGGGAATACCGAGCTTGTTGTAACCCTCAACAACGACACCTTGCCGCAACGGGGTTGGCTTGCGTCTCTCGTGGCCGCGGCTGACGCGTATCCTGAGTATGGGGCGTTTGCATCCAAGATGTGCTTCTGGCAGCAGCCGCACGTGGTGAATTCAGCCGGCATCCAGGTGGACCGCGCCGGACTCGCCTGGGATAGGCTCTGCGGAGCACCGGCGGAAGAAGCGAGCGCGGAGGCGGAAGTCTTTGGCGCCTCAGCCGGAGCCGCGCTCTACCGGCGGCGGATGCTGGATGACATCGGACTCTTCGACGAGCGATTCTTTGCCTATCTTGAAGACGTCGATCTTGCATGGCGTGCGCAGTGGGCCGGCTGGCGCGCGCGCTACGTGCCGGAGGCTGAAGTGCTCCATGCATACTCTGGTACTTCCAAAGAAGGGTCGGTCTTCAAGCTGCATCATCTGGGGCGCAATAAGATGTGGCTTCTGGCCAAGAATTTTCCTAGGCCTGCGCTTCTGCGGTATCTTCCCGCCATTCTCTTCTACGATCTTGCCGGAATGCCCTTGACGGTCGTTGGCGCACGCACTGCCGCACCGTTGACGGGGCGCAGTGAGGCCCTCAAACATATGTCCAAGGTTCTTGGCGAGCGCAAGCAGCACGAGTCGTTGCGGCGCATATCTCCGGCGCAAATGCTTGACCGTCTCGATCCGGTCCCGAATCCGCTGACTGTGCTGCGGCGGCAACAACGGCTGAAGGAGATTACCCGCGCCACAACAGCTACGGGGTGAAAAGCGAGGTCCGGATGGAGAAGCCCGTAAACATCCCCGGACGAGTCACACGTACTTTTATTTGGCGCAGATCCCGGTCGGCGTATTCTACGTCCGCAGTAATGATGTACTCGTAGGTCGGCTGCCGGATGAAGGCGTCCAGCCAGAGCGGCTCGTTGGCGCGGATTCTCACTTGAATGATCGTGTAGCGCCGAATTGCGTAGTAGCGGACCCGCTCCGGCACAGAGCCGTGGGTCTCAACGACCTGAATGTCTTGCTTGGGCAAACCCTCGGCTTGGGCAACTACCGCGTCCAATACTTCCTGCGGCCGCTTGGTGACAATCGCCGTGTTTCTTTCGTCGATGCGGGGGTCGTAGACGTGGTTGCGCGGAGTTGTCAGGATGAGCATGCCCAAGCCGAGCAACCCGGAGAAGGCGAAGACAAAGACCCATGTGAGTTTCTTCTTCATGGTAAGCGCGCCTAGAGCAATTCTATGGAGTGCACGGTCCACCTTAAACTGAATGTCAATCTGCGCACATGGGTGCCCACGCTGCAAACAATGGCGAACCACCTATTCACAGTATATAATGCGAGATAGGATTAGCAATCTAGAGGGCTCTTGAGATTAGAGTGGACATAGGCCGCTACTCCGTTCTTTTGAGGATCAAAAGGCGTCCAATCGCTTGCATCGGCCCTTGACCAATGCGCTAACAAGATGACAGCACTGTTGCTACTCCTGAAACTGCCGCAATTACTAAGCGATGCCTCTTGCAGCGAAGGGACCACTCTGAACTTCCTTGGCGCGGTCTTTGTGTGCACTGGGAAGGGGAAGTGAAAGACATGAGACAGGAGAAAACCTAGTGGCGTATACAATCACACTCATTCCGGGCGATGGCGTCGGTCCTGAAATCACGGCAGCAACCTGCCGTGTGGTTGAAGCCTTGGGTGTTGACATAACATGGGACGTCCAAGAAGCGGGTCTGCACGTGTTTGAGGAGACCGGCGAACTTCTGCCGCAGTCGGTGATCGACTCATTGCGCACGAACAGAGTGGGTATCAAGGGGCCGATCACGACACCGGTTGGCACGGGCTTTCGCAGCCTAAACGTCACCTTGCGTAAAGAGCTCAAGTGCTACGCTAACTTGCGTCCTTGCAAGAGTTACCCAGGAGTGCAATCACGCTTTGATGAAATAGACATTGTTGTGGTCCGTGAAAACCTGGAAGACTTGTACGCCGGGATCGAGTTTGAAGAAGGCGCCGGCAATGCGTTGGAACTCATCCACTTCATTCGCGCCAATCACGGCAGCCGGATTCCCATGGATTCTGGGATTACCATCAAACCAATTTCGGTTGAAGGTTCCCGCCGCATTGTGAAATTTGCTTTCGAATACGCGCGGGCGAACGGGCGCAAGACCGTCACGGCCATTCACAAAGCGAACATTCAGAAACACTCCGACGGCCTCTTTCTGCGGGTGGCCCGCGAAGTGGCGGAAGACTATCCCGAAATCGAATTCTGGGACATGATCGTGGATGCGACGTGCATGCAACTCGTACGCAGGCCGGAACAATTCGACGTCATGGTGATGCCGAACTTGTACGGTGATATTTTGTCCGATCTCTCTGCCGGCTTGGTGGGTGGCTTGGGCGTTGCTCCCGGTGCGAACATCGGCGACCAGATGGCGCTCTTTGAGCCAATTCACGGCAGCGCGCCGAAGTATACGGGGCAGAATAAAGTTAATCCCATGGCCCAGATGTTTTCCGCGGTGATGATGCTGCGCCATCTCGGCGAACGCGAAGCCGCGGACCGGATGGAGACGGCGCTTGCAGAGGTCATTGCCGAGGGCAAGCACGTTACGTATGACATGAAGCCCGATCGCAATGATCCGACAGCCGCGAGCACGTCGGGCGTGGCGGATGCGCTAATCGAACGGTTGGGGTAGCTCTGTCCGATCCTGGTTCACCAAAACGCTTAATAGCCTACTGTCGTTCGTGCAACAACTGGGGACGTGGCGGTTTCCGGTGCGTTTGGCGGGCGCAGCGAGGGAATACGAACCAGGCGTTGCGAGGCGGAGGGATCCGGCTGGGTGGGCGGACGCTGTGCGGGTGGCTTCGCCACCTCAAGGGCATTGTGTATTCCTTGAGTAAGGAGTAACACACTATGAACGAAGACATGAAACTCGTCGTCGCTATCGTTCAAGATGAAGACGCCGGGAACCTAATAGATAGTCTGGTGCAGGCCGGTTTCGGCGCCACGCGCATAAATACTGCCGGCGGCTTCCTGAGGCACGGCAACGCGACGGTGCTCGTCGGTGTAAAACAAGAACAGGTCAGCGAGGTGTTGGTCGTTGTCCGCCAGAATTGCACGACGCGCATGCAGTATATCAACCCAATGCCGCCCGCCATGGAGCCGGGTGAATTCTACATGCCGTACCCGGTTGAGGTGCAGGTCGGCGGGGCCGTTATCTTTGTGCTCGATGTCGAGCGTTTCGAACGATTCTAGTTCGATGCGAGCGAGCCAGCGTCCTTAGGGGCGGAGCTGCAACCCTGCATTGAGCTTCATTGCAGCATTGTGCGCAATCCCATCTGAACGCGGTACAACGGTGCTGTATAGGGCAATGCGCCGGCCCATTCTCGCAGTACGTGTGCCGTTTCCCCTCTATGAGACCCTTGCGAAACCTCTTTCACCTTGAAGGGGAAGGTTGAGATGAAGGTAAAAGGTATTGACCTCTCCTATCTGTAGATGTGATACCGCCTCTGGATTCCGGCCCCGTATCAGGTACGGGGCCGGCTTTTCGCCGGAATGATGGAGTTATGCAAAGGTCTCTCTCTGGCAGTTGCCACGCGCAATGAGTTACGAAAAGGTTGATGTTTCACGGGTACGGTTCGCCCACTTGCGGCGAATCCTGGCAATTCTAGCGGCAAAGGCGGCAGGAGCCGCCTCACGCCGCCTGCAACGCGGTGGAGGTACGGCGCTTCCCGGTCTGGTCGCAGAACATGTGGCGCCGACGTTGCTTGGCTTCCTCCTTGACCAGGTGCCGGGTGGAACGATATTCGTAACCGGTACGAACGGCAAGACTACAACCGCCGCCCTCCTGCGCAACATCCTGGCGAACGGCGACCGATCGGTACTGCACAACGCTACGGGATCAAATCTTACACGCGGCGTCTTGAGTATGCTGCTCCTACACACTACCTGGCGTGGAGAGTTAGGCCTCGCGCCCGCGAGCATGGCAGTTTTGGAGTTGGACGAGGCGGCAATAGTGCAGGCGCTGCGCCAACACTGGCCGTCTTGCATTCTTGTGACCAATCTCTTCCGCGACCAGTTAGACCGCTATGGCGAGGTGCAAACGATAGCCGCCGGCCTACGCACGGCGTTTTCGCACCTAGATTCCGGCACCGCCTTGATTCTGAATGGTGACGATCCGCTGGTAGCCAGCCTCGGTGACTCATATAGCGGCCCGGTGCACTACTTCGGTCTCGATGACCCCGGCATGGCACGCGATGACATTGAACTGGCAGCCGATTCACACTATTGTCCGCATGACGCCACGCCGTTGACGTATGCCCGAGCCTATTACGGACACTTGGGCGATTACGCGTGCGAGCAGTGCGGCTGGCAGCGACCGGAGCGCGAAGTGCGTGCGACTGAAGTGGCATTGGAAGGTTTTGCTGGCGCAGAATTCACGGTTTCGTTGCCGGCGGCAAGCCAACGCGTGCATCTGCGGGTGCCGGGTCTCTATAACGTCTACAATGCCCTTGCGGCCGCAGCGGCAGCGGGGCACTTTGGGGCTACCTCAGAGTCTATTGCCCAGGGTCTCGACGATACCAATCCCGCATTCGGCCGGGCCGAAGTCATAGAGGTGGGTGGGCGCAGGGCATGGCTGCTCCTCATCAAGAATCCGGTCGGCGCAAACCAAGTCTTGCGGCTGCTCGCCACTGAAGACGAACCACTGCACGTGCTCGTCTTACTCCAAGATCGTGCGGCGGACGGGCATGATGTCTCATGGATTTGGGACGTTGACTTTGAGCGCTTGGCAAGCGCGTCGGTCATTGCCGGGGGTCGCCGCGCGGAGGACATGACCGTGCGCCTAAAGTACGCCGGCGCGGAGCCCAGCGCAGTTTCGCAGGAAATTGCGAGCGCATTCGATCGTGCCCTGGCCGACGTGCCATCCGGTGGAACACTCTATGTGCTTGCCACGTATACGGGCATGCTTGAAATGCGCAGAGTCTGGTCCAAGCGTGGGCTCGTACGTCGTTACTGGGAGGACCAAACATGAAGCTCGTGATTGGGCATCTCTACCCGCGCCTCATGAATATGTATGCCGACCGGGGCAACGTGATTTGCTTGGCGCAACGTTGCCGCTGGCGCGGCATAGACGTGGAGGTGCGAAATATACACCCCGGTCCCCTAAGTGATGCCGCCGACCTTGACATGCTGCTGGTTGGCGGCGGGCAGGATCGAGAGCAACTCCTGGCATCGCAAGACCTGGTAGAGACCAAGGGTCACGTATTGCGTGACGCGCTTGGCGACGGTCTCGTAGCCCTCGCGGTGTGCGGAGGATACCAACTCTTTGGCGAGTACTATCGCGACCACACCGGCGTTGAACTGCGCGGCATTGGCGTGCTGCCGGCCTACACGATACATCCCGGCGAGGGCAGCCAACGCTGCATCGGCAACGTCGTCACCATGTGGCATGAGGAAAAACTCGTAGGCTTTGAGAATCATGGCGGTCGCACGTATCTCAACGACCCGGCAGCCGCGCTCGCTACCGTTGCAAGCGGATTTGGAAACAACGGCAAGGACCGGACGGAAGGCGCGCGCTGGCGGAACGTCTACGGCACCTATCTTCACGGATCGCTCTTGCCGAAGAATCCAGCATTCGCAGACCACCTGATTCTGCAAGCCCTGCAGCGCCGCTTTGGCGTTCCGTCGCTGCCTCCGCTCGACGACACCTTGGAAGCGGCAGCGCACGACCGTGCCCTCAAGCTAGCCGGGGCATAGCCGGCGCTGGGGTAGCTGCCAGTTTGGGTAGTTCGATCTCTCCCAATGGAGACCTTTGCGTAACCCTGGCGGAACCAATGTGGTTCCTTCACCCGTCGAGGGAGAGGGTCAAATTCTCAAACTCCCTACACTTGCATTCCGGTTTCGCTTTGTTTCGTTTTGACCCTGCACAATCTAAGGGGCCACTTCAACCAGAAGACCCCTCACCTCGATCCTCTCCCTAGGAGAGGAAGTTCCTCTCGCCTGCATGTGGGTAATTCAATCCAAAGGAAGTCATGCTTCTGGATGGCAGTGGGAATGAATCCGTAAGTAACCACAGTGATGGAAAAGATTCCTGAGGGGTTGGAGAGAGGGGGATCGCTCCGTTATCGCTCAGACTGCCTGTGCCTTGCCCGCAACCGCTATCCGGCTGATGCGGCGGCACACTCTGAGCAAAGGCCCCCGACTTCAAGCTCCACGTTTCTGATGGTGAAGCTATGGTCCTCTTGCAGTGCCTGCTTGAGCCGGTCGATGTGCGGGCTGCTAAACTCAATCACCTCTTCGCATGAAATACACACGAGGTGGTGATGTTCCCCATCACCGGCGGCCTTGAAGTGGCGGTGGTCCTGCTGCAGGTTCGCCGCCTCGACGAGGCCCTGCTCACGGAGGAGATCGAGAGTGCGGTACACCGTGGAAAGGCTCACGCGGTGCCCGCGCTGGCGCGCAATCTGAAAGACTTCATCCGCACCCAGATGCCCGGGTTGCTCGCGGATTATCTTGAGAATTGCTTCGCGTTGGCGTGTAAAGCGGCGGCCGGACGAGCGGAGGAGCCGCTTCGCGTTGGAGGTTGCAAGCTGTGAGCGTGCTGCTGCCAATATCGATTCCTCTTGAGATTGACACTTGTACGCAACTGGGCACGTCTTGAAAATGCGCGAGCGAGCTAATTCCTACCCCGCTGCTAGCAATTACATCATAGCATACGGTGCGGCATGAAGTTAGCGGGTCTCACAAACGAAACCCCTCCCTTGATTCCGTCGGGAAGTGTGTCCTTTTGCATGAGCGGTGAGGAGACTAGCTGGGCAGCCAGCGGGCGAAAGACGGGCGCGAGCCACTAGCATGCCACCAAATTCCTCCAGCAGCAGCGAGAGTCTCCCTGTACGCATATCCAGATTTAAGCGAGCAGGAAGACAGGGTCTTTCTCTAGTATCTTGACCCCTATCTCGAGGAATGGCTTGGCCTCGATGAGGCGGAGGGTGGCGTTGCCAATCTTCCCTACACTCATTATTTCGTGCTCAAGGCAGACCGCGTCCATCTTCTCAAACGCGCGTGGATGGTTCGGCAAGTGGGCGCGCGTGGGCACCGTGACAATGCGGCCCTCAAGGTCTATCACCATTGGATAGAAGACTTCCTGGCTGAGGATCGGCGCGCCGCCGGCTTCTTCGATGGTGTGAATGGTCGTGTTGCTGTTCTGATCGATGCCGATCAAGAGGACCTTGCCGCCGCCAATGCAATTTCTATGCCACGGCGTGCCGGGTCCGGTGGGATAGACGGCCGTTTCCGCGCCGGCGAGAAGCCAGTCGCGGCGGGCGCCAATGGCGTGCAAGGTATGGCAGGCGGACAGCGATGGCCGCGCTTCCGGCCGCTGGCGCAACGCGTTCGTAATGGCGCCGAGCTTGGAAGGCGTGACCCGCAGATCGAGAATGGGGTTGTGTTTGATGTAATGGAAGTGCGATCCCCCTTGCCAAATCACCGGGCTGGTTGGGACTGCGACCGTCCCATCCGCGCCGACCGCCGCGAGCAAAGCGTCCACCACAGTGTCAGCGCCGCCTTCAACATAACCGAAGCGCGAGAGGGACGAGTGTACTATCACCGTGTCTCCGTCCGTAAGCCCGAGGCTGCGCAGACCGTCTACAAGCATCGCATGCGTTACATGGGGCTGGGATTCAGTTAATGACATAGGCGACTCTCACTCTCTATTGGGTATTGGCCGGACCTTCGACGTGACGCGGATGGTTGAAGGCATTTGCAGCTTTCGCGTTGGTACCCATGATAGCAGCCGTTCGCGCTGAGCTTGTCGAAGCGAAAACGGCTGGCGTACGTGCGGATGACAGTTGCAGTCCGGGGAAAGCCCACCTCCTAGTGCGCAAGTGCCGGGTGGTAATCAAAGCGCTATCGTTTCGCCCAATTCCATTGATTCGCAGATGGCAAGGCCAATGCGCAACGCGCGCCTGCCGTCGTCGCCGCTAACCCGCGGCGGTTCGCCGCGGCGTATGCGGTTGGCAAAGTCACGTATCGCTTCGGTATGGGCATCCTGGGGTGTGAAGGTGTGTTCCTGGGTTCTGCCGAGGTGGTCTCCGTGCGTAAACCGGTTGACTCTCATCGCGGTTATCACGCCCTGAGGCCCGACGAGCTCTTCATCATGCACCCTGTAGTCATCGAGCTCGGTGGGCATACCGCAGAAGGCAGTGATGGCAGCGAGGTCGCCACTCTCGAACTCAATGAGCGCGACGCCGGTATCCGGCGCGGCGGCAAGCTCGGTGCGCCGGTTAGGCGGTTGCTTCGCCCAATTGAAACCGCGGGCCGTCACCTTCGTTACTTCGCTGCGAAATAGCCACGTCCATAGGTCGTAGTGATCTGCAAACAGATCGAGAAAGAGCTTGGTGCCTTTCCGCTCATTGTGGTCGCGTGTGCTGTCAAAGGCCGGCCTCAGACTATGTACGCGGAATACGAGAGGTCTGCCCAAGACTGATTCGTTCGCCATGTCGCGGATGCGCACGAGGCTTGGCGTAAAGCGACGGGGAAAACACATGCCCACCGCCACGCGGTTGCGCCGCGCTGCCGCCAAGAGCGCGTCGCACTCATCCAGCATGTGTGTAATGCTGCGTTCGCAAAAGACATGCTTGTGACGGTCTACGGCGTCGAGGCCGATAGGCCCATGCATAACCGTTGGGGTACAGACTGAGACAATGTTGATGTCGGGGCGTGCCAAGACTTCGCGGTAGTCGTTGCTGACCGCTTCAATGCCAAACTCCTGGGCTAGGTCGAAGGCGCGGGTCTCGTCCACGTCAACAACCGCAACCACCTTGGCATCGTTGACGGCCTGCCATCCCACGATGTGCTTGCGCGCGCTATCGCCGGCGCCAATGATGCACGTACGCACGCGGCTGACTGGTGTAATCATTGCCCTGAAACCGGAGAGTAGGTGGAGAAAGGCCAAGTTTCGCCTTGAAACCTGGACGGAGCACGGCGTCCGCTCGTAGTGTTGTTGCGTCCCCAAATCTGGTGCGGCAGTGCACTCGTATCCATATTGTAGCGCAGATTGGCCGTGTAGGCGATACTAACCGTATATTCGGAGTTCCGGGAGGGAGCAACCTGTGCGGGTGTACATCAGCGTAGACATGGAAGGGCTTGCCGGTGTGGCACTGCGGGAGCAGGTCTCGCGCCATCTCGGAGCGCGGCAGTACCATGACGGTCGCAGACTATTGATGGCGGAAGTAAACGCCGCTGTCGCCGGGGCGTTTGATGGCGGCGCAAGCGACGTTATCGTGCACGACAACCACGGCAGTAGCATGAATATGCAGATCGAGCAGCTCGATCCCCGGGCCCACGTGTATATGGGTAATTTGCCCTATCCCCGGCACGCGATCTTGGAACCCGACGTAGATCTCTTCTTCTGTGTGGGCTATCACGCCGCGCAGGGCACTATGCACGCATTTCGAGATCACACTGTGAGTTCGTCACGCTGGAGTGACGTCTGGCTCAACGGCTTGGCGATTGGCGAATTGGGACTGAGCGCAGCGTGCGCGGGCGTGTACGGCGTTCCAGTGGGCTTGGTGGTCGGCGATGACAAGGTGTGCGCTGAAGCACGCGCGTTGCTGGGAGAGGAAGTAGAGGTGGTGGCGGTCAAGACAGGACTAGGCCGGCATGCTGCCAAGCTCTTGCCGGTTGCGGAGCAACACGCCGGCATTCGCGATGCCGCGAAGCGAGCCGTGCGGCGGGTGGAGGCATTCTCACCTCTCGTCATCGCGCCCCCGTATGAATTGTGCTTGCAATACACCTCGCCGGAATTCGCCGACGCGCATGCCTGCGATGGGGTGAACTGCTGGCGGCGGGACGGCACAACCATCTGTTTTAAGGGTGATAACCTCATTGAGTTGGCGGGAAGAATGTAATGGCGGGCCGTCCCTTTCGTTGGCTTTGCTACCTGCCGCTCCTTTTCGTGCTCGCGAGCTGCTCGGTTGCCAACGAATCGCAGCGTCTTGGGCGATTCTATAGCGCCGTCCGCGCTCAGCCGCAAATCCAGCCCTCTGCCGATTATGTACCGTCCACCCGTGCCGCGGTTGGGGCGGATCTGATAGCAAAGGCTGACGTGGTCGTGTTTGCCACACGTCCGGGAGATGCGGTTGTGAATGCGTACGCCACGATTAGGCGGGCGGTTGCCCAGGGCCAACGCGTTGTCATAGTCTACGTGACCGACGGTGATGCCCAGACTGTCGTTGCGCAAGGGCTTGCCGACCTGCCAGCCAGCGCTACGCCCACCCCGCGCCAATACCTGCACGGTGCGGCGGTGTTGCAAGAGATGGCGGTACGAGTAGCGGAGAGCGCGCTTGGTTTGGCGAAGGAGGACGTCATCTTCCTTTCGTACCCGGACGGCGTGCTGCATGAATTGACGCCGGATCGGCCGGACCACGTCATACGCTCGCCGTATACCGAGAAAGATGGCGTCCATGACCCTAACATTACTCCTTACCGGATTCTGCGGTCCGGGTATGGCTATCCGTACTCATACAACGGGGTATTACGCGACCTTAACGACGTGCTTGTCGAGCTGAACCCCAGGCAGATATACTTGCCTTCACCGGCCGGTGCGGATGAGACAAAGGCGGCGGCGGGAAGACTCATCGCACAGTCGTTGCGGGAAGTTGCACCACCTGGGGCGCAAGCATTTACGTACGGTCGTCCGGCCGCAGCCGCTCCAATTGTGCTGCATGAAGTGGATGTTGCCAGTGCGGATGAGAAGCAGCGCGCGCTCAACATGTTCGCGGCGCGGATTGGCAGCGAGGGCTGGCCCCCCGTTCCACCTTCTCTGCTGGAGGAAGAGCAGTTTTGGCAATTCTCTTACACTGCTGACGCGAAAACTGAATGACACCGAATCTTGCACGGCAACCAAATAGTTTTGGAGAACGCGACCATGTCTTTACCGAAACCGTCTCTACACGCATCCATCTTGAAAGCGGGCTATTCGCTGGAAGAGATGCTCGACCTGGCGCAGCGCTTCGGGATTCCCGGCGTAGATGCCTCTTTTGGCGCAGTGCGGGCCTTGATTGACGATACGTCCGCTGCGGCTGCGCGCGATCTCTTTGCCGCGCACAATGCGTTGCCCGCGTACATGGGCTTCATCCCGGCAGGGATTTTTGCGCCTGAGGCAGAGTTCATGCAGTCGCTCGAGCAGTTTTCGGAGAACTGCGCAATCGCGGCGTCGGTGGGCTGCCGGCGTACCGGCTCGTATTTCCCCAACCGCATGTCCATGCCGCCGGACGAGGCGCGGAGAATCTTACGAGATCGCACGAAAGTTCTGGCTGAGCGGGCGGAACCCCATGGCATTGCCATTGGGCTGGAATTTCTCGGGCTGCGCACGTTTCGGCTGGACGAACCCCACGCCTTCCTCAACAACATACCTGATACTATCGCTATGCTGCGCGAGACCGGCAGACCCAACGTCGGCTTGATCCTGGATTCGTTCCACTATTTCACAAGCGGCGGCGAATTGGCGCAGATCCGCTCGCTGCGCGCGGAGGACATCGTGCACCTGCACGTGAACGACGCGCCGCATGCCGACGCAATGACCCTGGAAGACACGGACCGCGTGCTGCCGGGTAAGGGGGTGATCGACCTGACGGGGTGGTTTCAGGCCATTGCCGAGATCGGCTTCGACGGCTACGTCGCCATCGAGATATTTGACGACGAGTTCCGCAATCAGGACCGGGAAGTCGCGGTGAGCATTGCCAAGCAGGCACTCGACAGTGTGCTGGCACAGGCAGCGCAATCCGGCGACTAGCGGTGCGGCTTTAGTGCCTGAAGGCTCCCCTCACCCCAAGGTGAGAGAGACTCTTCGCTTGCCGGCTGGGTCTATGCATCGTACTGGGAGTCCGCGCCTGCTCTGAGCATGCCGCAGAGCAGGCCCTGCATCAATTCAAGACGTAGCGCGGGGGCTTGTCCCCCGCCTATTTACCTAAATACTGCCGCTGTACTTGCTTCTATTAGCAAGGGCATTTGGGACAACTAGACCGTCACGCTGCTATACGCGAGCACGATAGCCCCCAAGGCGATTACGATTGCGCCCCCGATGCGCGGCACCGGCGATTGTTCGCGCAGTATCACGATACCAAGCACCGTGCCGATGACGACTCCAACTTCACGTAGCGGCGCTACCTGGCTTACCTGCGCGATCGAGAGAGCCACGAGCGCAAGGCTATAGGCGAGCGGGGAGAGCAACGCCCCGGCGCCCATGGTAACCGGATGCGCCCGCCACGTGTCGATTAACTCTCTCACCCGGCGGCGGAGCAGCCACGACATGGTAATGGCTGGACCGAGAAACGCCCCCGAAACATATAACAATGGCGGCACGTGCGAAACACCCACCTTGTCCCAGAGCGAGTACGTGGCAATGGTGACGCCGGTAATTACGGCGAAAATGAGTCCGGCCGCCGGGCGGAAGTGCGCGGCCAGCGTCTGGCGTGAGAAGTCTGCGGGAATCTGGAGGATCAAGAGTCCTAGGACGATGCCGGCAATGCCGAGCCCTTGCGGCAGAGTGATGTGCTCGCCCAGGATCAGCACCGCGCCGATGGGTGTGAGCGCCACACCCATGCCTCGGGCGAGCGGATAGACGAGCGACATGTCGCCATGCTCGTAGGCCTGTGCGAGCAGCGTGAAGTAGAACGCGTGGATGATGGCGGTTCCTAGAAAAAACCCCCAGCCGGTGAGCGAAATCGTCGATCTGGAAAGTATGTATATTGCAACAGGCAGCGTTGCAATGGTACCGGCAACGCAGATGTTCCAGGTGTAGATGAGGGGTCTGCCGCTGCGCTTGAGAAGCAAATTCCACGTGGCATGCGCCAATGCCGCTGCCAGCACAAGCAGCAACGCAAGCGGGGTCATGCTTGCGCCTCGCCACTGCTATAGTAGCCGGGACTCTCGGACGGCGCTGCGCTGCGCACCCGTGAAGGTTTTCCTATAGTAGCGCTCAAGAGGACTGAGGCCTGGACTTGTACAAGGAAGAATCCGATCTGTCAATTCCACATTTCACAGACATGCTCGCGGTTTCCCGACAACATCACCCCACGTGATCGCGGTACGGTCTTACAGCTTGGTCAAGGCTGATAAGAGTTCATCCCAGTATAGCGCGGCAGTCTGGGCGTGTATTGAGCGGAGATGTCGCTTGAAACGTGGAAAGTTGCATCAATGCTCATTTGTTTCTCGAGGGCCAGCCGAATTTGGGCCGTCCGCGGCTGGGTCAATCTCTGTACAAAACGATGAGACGACAGAAGTTGCTATGGCGAGCGCTGTCCTGAATTGGGCGGCGCAGTCTTGCACATTTGGGAGCCATACAGTAGGAGGGGGTAGATGGTGATAAGATCTCGACCAACAATAGCGATTTGAGGCTTGGCAGGTTGTATGATAATCTACTTGGCAATAAACGTATGCTGTTCGGATGAAGTTTGAAACGTACAGGAGGGTATGAACATGCGGTCGAGTTCTGTTGGATTGAGTCGTCGCCGGCTCTTGCAGGGCATGGGCGGAACGCTGGGCATGGTGGGTTTGGCGGCGTGCGGCACTGTTGCCACGGCACCGGCTGCGGAAGAAGAAGCCATGGCGCCGAAGGAAGAAGAGGCCAAGCAGGAGGCGCCCGCACCGGCTGAGCCGACCGAGGTCGAGTTCCTAATCGGCCCCTTTGCCGGGCGCAGCGTCGACGCCATGGATGCGTGGCTGGCGAACTTCCATGAAAAGAATCCGAGCATCCAGATCAAGCTGATCATCGCGGAGGCGGGCACGAATTATCAGCAGCAAATCGCCACGTTTGTCGCCGCCGGCGCCAATGCGGACGTGCTGCACATGTCCGGCGGGCACTTTACCTATGCGGCCGAGGGCGTGCTGGTAAACTTGGATGACCACATCAAGGCAGATACGAACTTCGACATCGCGGCCTACTATCCGCGTGTCACCGAGTTCTACCGGGTGCCTGAAGGCGGGCAATGGGCTTTGCCGTGGAACCATGCCACGGAAGGCGTCTACTACAACAAGACACTGCTCGCGGAGGCCGGATTAGACGAACCGGGCGAAGACTGGACGTGGGACGACCTGCGCGAGATGGCGCGTGTCCTGACGAAGGACGCGAATAATGACAACGAACCGGAATCGTGGGGCGTTGAGTTCCGGCTGGTGCGCATCGATCACGTGCTGCGGTCGTTTGGCGGTGGCTTCCTGGCCGATGACAACACCCGGTCTGTCATCACGGAACCTGGCTCAATTGCCGCGCTTCAGTATCTGGCCGACCTGATGCTCAAGGACCGCACCCATCCCTACCCGGCGCTGGGCTGGAATAATGGCTTTGCCCAAGGCAAGATAGCAATCTCTTTCCTGCCCGAGTGGGCGGCAGTGCGTTTAGCAGGTGTAGAGGGGCTTGACTTCGACGTCGGACTCATGCCCCAGGGACCCGAAGGTAGGTTTACGTTCTTCGGCTCCGGCGGCGCCTCTATGTTCAGCACGTCCGACGCCCAGGACGCGTCCTGGGAGGTGCTGAAATGGTTTACGAACTTCGACGGCGGCGAGTGGGGGATGGCGCGGGCAATTTCATTCCCCTCCGGTTCTCCGTCCGCGTTGATCGCAGCCAATGAGTACTTTTGGAATGAGTATCTCACCACGCCGGAAAATCGCACGCGCTTCTTGCAGAACCCCGAATTCGCCGTGGTGCCCTTTGGCGGCAGTTGGGACGGCAGATTCTTCGACCAAAGCGCGCGCCAGGCGCTGCCACAGATCTGGGAAGGCACGAAGTCAGTCGAAGAGGTGGCCCGGGAACTCGATGCGATGTGGGTCGCGCGCCTGGAGGAGACTGGCAGGCTGCAGGGATAGTCGCCACAGAAGCAGCCTTGAATTCCACTTGAGAATAAATGACATCTCCGCAGAGCATTCATCTGCGGAGATGTCATTTAGAGGCGCTATGCCCAGTTCGTGGGCATTCCATTAAACTGGATCGCAATGAGCATCTCGAATCACGAACAGGCGCCTTTAGCGCCCAAGAGCATGCAAAAAACCTACTCCGTAGTCTATTGCAATGATGTCCTGAGTTTGGGCCGACTGATTGACCGCAGCACGAAGACAAGAGAAAGAGGATCTTGATACATGAGCGCAATTCGGGTAGGCGTCGTCGGTATTGGCGGCCGCGGCCAAAATTACTTGCGGTGGATTAGCGAAGTCGATCGCCGCGCCTACTTGGGCGCAGACCGGCATTGGAGTCATGCCAAGCGGACGTCGTATTGGGGCACTGTGCTGCGTGAATCGCGCGACATTGCCTTTCCTGAGGAGATGTATAAGCAGTACGCTCGCAGTCTCGAGGAATACGGCATCGTGGAGACCCGCGACCTCAAGGCCGACGTCGTGGCCGTGTGTGACGTACAGGAAGATCACCTGGCGACAGCCACTGAGATCCTCACTGAAGAATTCGGGCGGGATGCGCCAGTAGCCTATACCGACTATCGCCGCATGCTGGACGAGGCCGATCTTGACGCCGTCGTCGTGGTCAGCGCGAATTTCACCCATCGGGAGATCGCTGTCGCAGCGCTGGAATCCGGTGCTTGGGTGCTCTGCGACAAGCCGCTGGCGACCACGGTAGCGGACTGCCAGGCAATCGTGGACGCCGCCCACCGCAGCGGCGGCAAGTGCTTTATGGGGTTCAACGAGCGTTCCAATCCGGCGGTGACCAAAGGCCGCGAAATTGTGGCGAGCGGCCAGATCGGTCAGCCTCAGATGGTACTGGCGCGGACAATACGCCCACCGTTTGCGCCGACGCCCTGGCGCTACAGCCAGTCCCAGAGCGGCGGCGCGCTTAATGAAAAAGACTGCCACAGCTTCGATCTCTTCAACTGGTTTGTCGATTCAAAGCCCGCACGCGTGATGGGCATCGGCGGCCAGCACGTGCTGACGGAAAATAACGACATCATCGACCACGCGTGGGTGCTGGTGGAGTACGAGAACGGCGCGAAGGGCTGCTTGCAGCTCTGCCTCTTTTCCCCGCCTTCCACCGGCCCTGGCGCAGTTCTGGATGCGGTTGGAGCCAACGGGCGCATAATCGTGAAGGGCGGCTCGGTGGAGGTCTACGGCCGCAGGCCGCTCAATGAAAAAGCCGTGTACCACTTCAGCCGCGACAGTAACATGCCGGGGCACTCCGGCGACCTGACGCAAGCCTTTCGCTTCTTGGACTGCGTCGCCCACAACAAAACAACACCGGCAACTCCTGAAGCCGGTATGGAGAGCACGGTCATCTGTCTGGCGGCGGAGGAATCGATCCGGCGCGATGGTGAGTGGGTAAACATAAAAGAGTTTGTGAGCCGGGAACTCGAAGCGGCTACGACGTAGAGACTGTCGCGACGTTTGGCATCTCGCGAAGTATGCGCTTCGACGGACGCAGCACGGACGAATACAGTATGTGAGTCATTTCGCACGCTCGCGCTGCGATCTGACACTTCTACGATTTCATAACCCATTTGCGTGAGCTATTTCTCTGGGAGACGCTACCATGCCAAGACGCCCGAATATCGTTGTAATCATTACCGATCAGCAGCGGTCGGACTGCATTGGGTACGCAAATCCGGTCCTGGAAACGCCGTATCTCGACCAGCTCGCCGGGCGTGGCGTGAAGTTCACGCGGTGCTATACGAGTTCACCGTCATGCTTGCCGTCGCGGGCCGCCATGATGACGGGCATGGACCAGTGGAATCACGGACGGCTTGGCAGTGGCGCAGGCCAAGACGCCTTGGACTTCCCGGCGACGTTGGCGGGCGAGCTGATGAAGGCTGGGTACCACACCGCCAGCATAGGGAAGTCGGACCAATTCCCCCGCCGCGCGCTTTACGGGTTCTACGAAGCAGTGCAGGATAGCACGGGCCGTGGTCTCTGGACAGACTATATGGCTTGGCTGCGCGAAGAAACAGCCGGGAAGATCGGTGACCTCGACCATGGACTCGAGTGGAATAGCTTGATGGGTCGGCCAAGCCACTTGCCGGAACACCTGCACGCCACCCATTGGACCGTGAGCGAAGCGGTCAAGTTCATCGAGCGGCGCGATCCTACCTGTCCGTTCTTTCTGTGGCTGTCGTTCACGCGTCCCCATGCGCCCTACGATCCTCCACCGGTCTATTTCGATATGTACAAGGACAACCCCGATATCCCAATGCCGCCTATGGGCGACTGGGCCGCGGAATTCGATGAGCCGATTGCCAGCACCACTGCTTGGCGGGGCCGGGCCCCTGAAGCGCAGGTGCGCCGCACACGTGCGGCTTACTACGGCAGCATCTCATTCATCGACCATCAAGTGGGCCGTTTCCTCTACGAGTGTAGCTGGCGCGATCGCGAGGCCTTGCGCAACACCCTCTTCATCTTTACCTCAGACCATGGCGATATGCTCGGCGACCACTGTCTGTGGCGCAAGGGCTACTCCAACGACGGCTCCGCGCGTATCCCATTCTTCATCAAGTATCCGGACACGTGGGATGAGGAGCGCGGCGGGTCTTGCGACGAGATTATTGAACTACGCGATCTCATGCCGACAGTGCTCGAAGCCGCGCGGGTGGAGATCCCTGAATCGGTCGACGGTAAGAGCCTGCTGCCGCTCGCGCGAGGCGAAGCAACTGAATGGCGCGAGTACCTGCAAGGGGAACAGACCAGAATCCACGGCTGGGACCAAGGCATGCAGTTCATCGCGACGAAGCGAGATAAATACACCTGGTTCCATCATACGGGAAGGGAACGCTACTTCAACCTGGTCGAGGACCCGCAAGAGTGCCGCAATTTGGCCGGGCATGCCGAAGCCAATGGGCGCATTGAGGAGTTGCGCGCGCTCCTTGCCCAAGTCAACGAGCAGCGCGGTGACCCGCGGGGACAGAACGGTCAATTGGTAGTCCAAACCAACGAAGCTCTCCTACAGTCACCAAATTACGCCAAGTGGAAGGCCCGTGCGGACGAACGCATGAGCTTGTAGAAGCTGTGGCATTTCAGGCGGTTTCAAATACCGCCCCTCAAACAGACTTCGGCATTGAACCCCAGCGCTATATCTGCGATTCGCTCCGGCTTCTTCGTGCCGGCGCAAATGAGTTCGGTTAGAGATAGCTGTCAAGTGCGCTCAGAAAGTTTTTGTAGACGCACTGCTGCTCCCAGATGATCCCATCCACGCCTAACCCCCACCACTCATCGGGCATGAAGTAGACGGATACCTCTGCCTCCGAGCCCCACTGTCCCCACCAATTGATCAGGTGGAGGTTGTCGGACTGGATCAGCCACAGGGCGAGGTCGATGAGCTGCTCATTCCCAGTGAGGCGCGCCTTATGGTAGCAGGCAGTCATGAGTTGGAAGAGCGCGCGCTGCGGCTCATTTCCCAAGAAAAACTCGGCGCCGCCTGAGCCTGCCCAAGTTGCAGGGAAGGGCGGCAGCGAGAGTTGATGCGCTTGGCCGCTGTAGGTATCAATCACTTCAGTGGCGGTGGCCGGCATCACACCCTCGTGTTTGAGATAGCGTGGCAACGCCTCCATAAACTCAAAGACGCCGCTATCGTAATATTGGTGCTCGCCGAAGGTCTCGAAGTCCCAGCCCACCATAACCAGTGGGCCGGTTGCTTCGCATATCCAACGCGCGTAGTCATCCGCCATCAGCGGCCAGTTTGACCATTGGCGCTGAGAGAAGCGATAGCCGACATCGTCGCTTAGCTCGTAGTGGCGTGCCAGCAACTTCACGCCAGGCCGATGATAGTAGAGATGCGTTGGCTCCCGCCAGCCCAGTAACCATTCTCGCCCATCCATGAATGCGCCACTGAAGCCGGCTTTTTCGAGCGCCCCGACAATCGACTCAGACATGAGCATTTCAGTCGTATCGGTTACTTGAGGCCGCTTGCCGAAGAGTTGCTCAAGATCATCCGCCATCGCGTTCATGCGCGCGGCAAAGGCGGGCAGATCGATGAGCAAGAGGAATGAGTGGTAAGGATCAACGCCGATCAATTCAGTGTTGGGATGAGCGACGATGCGCTTGAAGCCAGCAAGCACGGACGGGTCCCAGCGCCTTGCCTGCTCAATCAAAGAGAGTGAAATGCCGAAGCAGAGTTTCAGCCCGTCATCGAGCAATCGCAACCAGAGCTCGGTGGCGGGCTTATAGCAGTAGCGGGCGACCTTGCGGAAATACCGCTCGTTCATCCCCTCATCGAAAAGCAACGGCGCCATGTCCTGGGGGGCGGCGCCGGGCGGAATAGCGTTTGCGGGCAGTCGCACGCGCCGGGGCTGGTGGGCAACTACGTAGATTACGAGATTGTCAGCCATCTCCGTTGCTCTGCAGTTGAACGCCCTGTTTCTCCGCCAGATACTCGACCTTGCCCAGCAGGTCCCGAATGGTCGATTCCCACGTGAATAGAGCCGCAGTCTGGCGGGCGTGGCGCTGAATCTGGCGAATTACGTCCGGTTGACTATGGATGTACTGGAGGTAGCTGGCAAGCTCTGCCGGATCATCAGTTTCTACGGAAAGCGCATTGTGGAGTTGTATGGCGTAGTCTTCTCCGGTAGTGCCCGTGACCACCACGGCGCTGCACGCCATCGCTTCGAGTCCAACCAGGCCGAAAGGCTCATACCCGCTATTGGCTAGAACAGCATCGGCGGCCGAATAGAAGACCCGCAGCAAATCCTCAGGAACAAACTGGCAGAGATTCAGGACGTCCGCGTCGGCAGCGGCCAGTATGGAATTAAGTGTCTCATCAAGGTTAGAGTTGTCGCTGTGGACGTCCTGAACTACAAGGCCCAACTCTCTTGCGCGATGCAACACGTCACCGCCATGGGGCTCTAGTCCGCCACGCGCGATAAACCGTACACGGTGACCGGCGTGCTTTAACTGTGCCGCGGCTTCAACGGCTTGGAACCAACGCTTGTCCGGATCGTACCGCCCAATCTTGAGCAGCAAGAAGTCGGCTGCCATGCCCTTGCGGAGCATTGTCACCGGTGCCTGGGGTACTTTCTCAAGCAGGCGACGGGGGATGCCATTGGGCATGACGAGCGGATTCAACCCCCAATCCCAGAGTCGATGCTTCATGAAACGGCTGACGGTAGTTATGGTGGAGATGAAATCGAGGCGTGGGAAGTTAATATGGCCAAACCCGAATTCATTATTCGCGTTCCACAGCAGCACGCACTGCTGTCGCAAGCCGTTGAAGTGAAGGGAATCGCTCAGCCGGGCCAGAGTTTCTGTTGTGTGCCACTCTTCCGCCATAATGACAGTGAGTTGGCCGGCATCGGCTGCAGGACGCACGAGTCTGTCTGTGACGAACCAGGGAACGCTGTTGCCGAAGTCGATGACTTTGTCCCACTCTGCCTCGTAGGCGCCAATGGGGTGAGAATGGCTAATCCATTGGCACCAGCGGTAGAGGTGCAGATTGCCATTCTCGATGGTCTCTTCAGCGGGCAAGCCTGGGTCGCCGATGAAGATCAGGTGAGTGGTAAATCCCGCATTTGCCAATGCTCGCGCAAGCTCGGTAACCCGTGTTCCCAGTCCACCGGCTTGCGAGTAGCGGTCGGGGCCCTCAAAGCTGAGCAAGACAAATTGAGCGTTGTTGGGGGCGATGCCTATTGCCACGCCGGCTCCATTACCTAAGGATGCTTCTTTGAATCCTTGCGGTCGCGTGCCGAGCTAGGATGGACCCATCAGCGTATCGACTCAGCGGGTCTCGATGTGCCTTAACGCTACCTAGTCGGCGTTTGTTGCCTAAGTATAGGGCAAGGACGCCTATACGTCGAGATGCTGGACTTCCTTGGCATGGGCCTGAATGAAACGCTTGCGGGCTTGAGGGTCGTCGCCCATGAGGCGATCGAACACGCCACTGACGGCGGCCTCGTCTTCGAGAATCACTCTCAGGAGCTTGCGGCGCGCCGGGTCCATAGTCGTTTCCCACAACTGGTCCGCGTTCATTTCGCCAAGACCCTTGTAACGCTGAATTGACACATTGGTGCGATTGAACTGCTTGAGAACCCGGTCGCGTTCTTCGTCGTCCCATGCATAAAGGACATCGCGGTTGCGAGCCACGCGATAGAGCGGCGCCTGCGCGATATAGAGGCGCTGGTTGGTGATGATTTCGCGCATGAAGCGGAAGAAGAATGTAAGCAGCAACGTGCGGATGTGGGCGCCGTCAACATCTGCATCAGTCATGATAATAATCTTGCCGTAACGCAGCTTTGTAATATCGAAGGTTTCACCAATGCTGGTACCCATCGCGGTTACCATTGCGCGAATCTCAGTATTGGAGAGCATGCGGTCGAGATTCGTACGTTCCGCGTTGAGAATCTTGCCCCGCAGGGGGAGGATTGCCTGGAAGCGTCGTTCACGACCTTGCTTGGCATTGCCGCCGGCAGAATCGCCCTCAACGATGAAGATTTCGGCATTTTCCATACTGCGTTCAGAACAGTCTGCAAGCTTTCCTGGTAGCGTGGAGACGTCCAGGTAGCCCTTGCGCGCCACCATATCCCGCGCTTTTTGCGCCGCAACGCGCGCCCGAGCGGCGTTCAGGCACTTTTCAATGATGGCCTTGCCTTCGCTGGGATGCTCTTCCAGGTATTGACCGAGCTTCTCATTGACTGTCGTTTCAACAAAGCCGCGGACTTCGGAGTTGCCCAGTTTCGCCTTGGTCTGCCCCTCAAACTGAGGATTCGTGAGCCGCACACTAATCACGGCGGTCAGTCCGGTGCGGACATCGTCGCCTGTGAGGGAGAGGTCCTTTTCCTTGATGAGGTTTTGCTTGCGGGCGTAATCGTTTAGGGTGCGCGTCAATGCGGAACGAAAACCGGTGAGGTGAGTCCCGCCATCCACGTTGTTGATGGTATTTGCAAATGCATAAATGCGTTCGTCAAAACTCTGCGTGTACTGCAATGCAGCTTCCAACTGGAGAGAATTCGCAGCGCCGGCGAAGAAGATTTCTTCATTGTTGATAATGGTCTTGCGGCGATTCATCTGGCGGACGAAGGCGCGAATTCCTCGCTCGAAGTAGAAGGTAAGTTCGCGGCTCGTCCGCTCATCGCGAAACTCGATGCGCAGCGCGGGACAGAGATAGGCAACCTCGCGGAATCGCTGCGCGAGGGTATTAAATTCATAGTCCAGGGTTTCCATTATCTCCGTGTCCGGGAGAAAGTGGATGATAGTGCCGTTCTTATCGGTCTTGCCAATTCGTTCCACTCTGCCCAGGGGCGCGCCGTTGCGATACTCCTGCCGATAGACGTGAGGCGCTTGGTGGACCGTGGCAACTAGCCGCTGCGAAAGCGCGTTCACAATGGAGACGCCGACACCGTGAAGTCCACCGGAAACCTTGTAGCTCTTGCCCCCAAACTTGCCCCCGGCGTGCAGTCGTGTCAGCACCGTCTCCAACGCGGAAACGCCGGTCTTCTCGTGGACGTCAACGGGAATGCCGCGGCCATTGTCTTCGATTGTTACGCTGCAATCTTCATGTATAGTGACGCAAATGCGGTCGCAAAGGCCCGCGAGCGCCTCATCGACGCTGTTGTCCACCACTTCATAGACGAGATGGTGAAGGCCGCGGACGTCTGTGCTGCCAATGAACATGCCGGGCCGAGTTCTGACGGGTTCCAGGCCTTCCAAAACCTGAATGTCGGCAGCGGTGTAATCGTCTAAGGCGTCCTCTGTGGGCCCGTTGTTGGAATCCAGTGTCGCTGTATTGGTTTCAGTTTCTAGAGTGTTCTTTGCCATAGTTGTCCCTTCGCGAAAGAGTATCTTGGACTGCTACGCAGAACTTGTGTCCCCACGATGAAGGAGAATTCGATTCCACACATACTTGAACAGAGCGATTGTTACCCAGGTCCCCACATAGGCGTTCCCAATAGTTGCAATGAATCTACCTAGACTGAAACTCAAGACTTCCCAACTCAGGATCGGGCCCCAAAGAACGCCGGTCCCAAAGACGATGAGCCAGTAGAGGAAGAAGAATCCGACTGAGGACCACAGGTTTGCATGGATCACGTCCAGTGTCAGCCGAATCACTCTCGGCAGACTCTGGCGCACTAGCGCAATGCTATCCACAATGAAAAATACGTAGAATGCGACCCAGAGGAGCAGGGCTACCGAAAGTAAGAGCAGCAACGCGCCAAGTAACGGTACAAACGAAAGCATGAGACTGGCGACGGCGAAGGGCACCACCGTAACTACCAGCATGATTCCGACAAGCCCACCCAGTCGCTTGGCCAACCGCAGGACCCGAGGCAATAGAATCTCCCAAGGCAAGGCACGTTCTTGCACTTGCGCTGCAATCAGGGCAAGGTAGGTACCACCCAGCAAGAAACTCACTGGAAGTAAGAGTACAAGGGCTAACAGGAATTCCTGGAATGACTCCAAGACAACCGTTGCCCCCGGCCCTTCCCCGGATACGGCAACGCCAAGCGAAGGCACCCAAATTCCAAGGACAAGCGAGAGCAAGTTCGACTGGCGGACAAGTGTGAAGATGCTCGTGCCCTCAGGGTCCGCGCTTTCATCCAAAGTTGCGGAGGACCCCTCCGCTAATGGAATGAGTTCTGCTCCTAACATGATGCGCGGCGCAAACCAAATGAGCAGGTCAATTCCGATCGGCAAGAGAACAAGCCATAGGCGCCGATTGAGGAGAGAACCGGATTCGGCCAGGGCGTCGATGGGTCTGAGTGTGCGTAGGTCGTTCACTGTATTATTATAGCAGTTTTGGGAGATAAGCTCAATGCGTCAAGTGTGGGGAATTACAAGATATAGGCTTGACGCATAGATAGCTGCTTGTTAGGATGGTAACTGCCTAGATTGAGCAGCGCAACCTCCGTGCCGTGTGCCTCACGGCCAGCGAGAGAGACAGGTGTATGCTCCTGTCCCCTTGTGGGGTTGCGCTCTGGTGCAATCTAGGCAGTTACACCTTCTCATCTCTACAAGGGGGCTCTATGCCACGCATCGCCGCAATCTTCCTCGTACTCATTCTTCTACTCCTCTCCGCAACTCCGCTACACGCCGATGAAATCGACCCGCGCCTGCAAGGTGCCCTGAACATGATCGAGGAAACCTGGCCGGGGCACGTCTATGGTGAATATAGTGCAGTGACCACGAAAGGCACAAAGTTCACCTTCGGCAACATCGAGCACCTGGCGCAGTACCACATTCCCACGAACACCATCACGGTTGACGAATCCATGCGCCACCAACCGCTCGAAGTGATCGCCTACCTGCTGGTGCACGAGCTGTTCCATGCGGGCTATCCCTGGACGAAGTACGGGGCCAGGCCGAGGGATGCAGAGGGATGGGCCCTCGATTATTGCTTTACGAATGAGTACTTGGCCGAACAGAGGGCGGCGGGGTGGTGGAGCAAAAGGTATGGGGAGGCAGGACACCCCGACACGGACAACCCCAGGATAGGACACGCCAACTATACTGCTTGGTTGTTTCGTCAGGACTATAGAGACATTGAAAACGGCAAAGAAGCCAATCGGTTTAGCAACTTCATGCGCGAGCTCCTCAAAGACTACTGCAGACTAGGGCAGACAGCAGCACCCGCACCCAAGCCAGCGCCCACACCTGCGCCCGCTCCGCAGCAGAGCGCGGATGCTCGCATTGCGGCACTGGAACGACGTATCGCAGCCCTGGAGCGCCGCATTCAGCAGATGGGGAATGCCGGCAGCGGCGGAACCTGCGTAGTCCAAATAGGCGGGTACCACAGACACGGCAGCCATCCCCTCGACCAAGGACACTCGCACGACATTTTGTGTCGCTGATACATGTTAGAATAGGGGCAGTTAAAGCAAACGGGCTGCCAGCGGAAACTGGCAGCCCAACCACCACTCCGTTAGGAGTAGAAAGGCACGTGCTGTGTCTACAGTACCGTCTTGTCCTTCGTGCGTCAAGTGTGACGCCTGCCTGCGCCGTCAGGAGCTTAAAGCCCGACTTGAACTCGCAGCTCTCGACGCACCTATCTTTGAGCTTGTCATGAAAACGCGGCGTCCGTGGCACTATCAACCCACGCCGCAAGCCCGCAGCATGAAGTCATTCCAGGGCGTCTCGCTTTTGCGCGTGTTGTACTTGTAGCTCGCTTCGTCGATGTACATGCCGGCGTGTTCGACCGTGTAGTGGTGGTGCTGGCCGGAGATAGCCCGCTTCACCAACGCCCAGAAGCCCTCTATCGTGTTCGTGTGCACGTGGCCGTCCACGTACTCGATGCTGTGATTGATGCGCTCGTGGTATATCCAGTCGCGGGCTTCGTTGTAGCCGGAGAAGTAGTCGGTCACGAGCATCGAGCGCGGGTCCACGTTGCGGCGCAGGAAGTAGTTGATGAGCTTGGTGGTCACGCGGGGCGCTGGCTCGGCTCTGACCTTGCCGCCGCGCTCGACGGCGCCAATCACGGGAGTCTTCTTGCTCTCGCGGCGTTGGCCGGGGAGTCTCGGACCGCGCGGCTTGCCGCCGATGTAGGTTTCATCCGCCTCAACGATCCCGCGCAGCAGGGCACCGTCGTCAGTCATAGCCTTGCGGATGCGCATCGCCATGTACCAGGCCGTTTGCTGTGTGAGCTCCAGGTCACGGGCAAGCTGGCAGCTACTCACTGACTTCTTGGCGTTCAGCAGAATAGCGATTGCCGCGAACCACTTTTGTAGGGGTATCTTCGTGCCCTGGAAGATGGTACCGGAAGTGACCTTGAAGCTGGAGAGACAGTTACGGCAATTCCAGCGGCCGACATGGTTGCGCTCTTTCTTGCGGGCGACCTTCTCGCTGTCGCAGTAGGGGCAAACCGGCGTGCCGTTCCACTTGATGCGTTCCAAGTGCTCAATGCAGGCTTCCTGGGTAGGGAACTGTTGTACAATGGCGATAAGATTCATGCAGCACCTCCAGGGAGAGCGATCATGGGAGACAGATGGGAATACGAAAAGCGCAAGATGGAGATTGCGTGGGAGCTCGCAAGCCGCTTCATCCCAAAAGAGCCGAAGATTACCACTGTGGCACAAGCGAAGGAACGAGCAACAGCAACACTCCACTGGTCAATGGAAGTTGTGGAATCGGCGTACCCAACGCCCAACATTCCTGACTCTGAGTAGAGCATATCTCAACCTCCTAAATATATTGTAACAAACGCTCTACAGGTAGTCAAGCCTATATCTTGTAATTCCCCAAGTGTGTGTATGCCAGCAACGGCGGGCAGAATCGGCCTACGTCACATCCGCATGTTTTTGGGGATGGAAACGAGTGGAGGAACATAGATGCGCGTGATCATCGCGGGCGGTAGCGGCTTGATCGGTCGTGCGCTTACCCATCATCTTTGCGCGCAAGGCTATGCCGTCGTTGTCCTATCCCGGCAGCCGTTGCAGGTGCCGGAGTTGCCCGCTGGCGCCGATGTTGCTTACTGGGACGGCAACAGTAGCGAGGGCTGGGAAGAACTGGTAGAGGATGCGGATGCTGTGGTGAATCTGGCTGGAGAGAACATCGCCGGCAGGCGTTGGACGTACGCGCAAAAGCGACGATTGCGTGACAGCCGGATACAGTCATCGAACGGGATTGTCGCCGCCATTGGAGCTGCAGCGCGCAAGCCGGCAGTACTGCTGCAGGCATCCGCCGTCGGCTACTACGGTGACACCGACGACACGGAAGTGGACGAACAGCAAGCACCGGGCTCGGACTTTCTTGCCGATTTGTGTCAGGAATGGGAACTCGCTTCGGCAGCGCTGGAGGACACGTCGACACGCCGGGTGCTCATGCGTCTGGGACTCTCACTGAGTGCGGACGGCGGTGTGTTGCCGCGCGTAGTTCTGCCATTCCGCTTTTTCGCGGGCGGCGCCTTGGGCAGCGGGCGGCAGTGGGTGCCCTGGATTCACATCGAAGACACGGTGCGAGCGATAGAGTTGCTCTTGACGCATGACAGGATTTCCGGTCCCGTAAACGTGTGCGGCCCTGAACCGGTGCAGTTTGACGAATTTGCCCGAACGGTTGGACGTGCGCTGCGACGGCCGGCTTTGTTGCGCGTGCCTACGTGGGCGTTGCGTCTGGGGATGGGTGAGATGGCAGAAATTGTATTGCACGGACAGCGCGCGCTGCCTGCCCGGCTAGCGGAGGCGGGATTTGAGTTCCGATACCATACGGTCCAGGATGCGTTGCATGACATTCTGCGTGGGAAGTCTAAAGTCTAGGAGTTGGCTCTGATTGGCTCGTGTCGCAGGCGTCAGGCGATGACGAGATGCTGACGAAAGAAGAAGCCCTTGTTTCAAGAATGGATTCAGAGGAGACAATGATGAGTGCACCAGCAACAGATACGAGATTCATCTATGTTGGCACGTTTACGGGAGAGACTGAACTTGGCGGCGGAGCCGAAGGCATCTACGTGTGCCAAATGGACATGGCCACCGGCGCCGTAACTCTGATTCACTCGGTGCCGGACGTGCCGAATCCCTCTTATCTCAACTTGCATCCGGAGCGCCCGTTGCTCTATGCCGTGAACGCCGTGCCGGAGATCGACGGCCATGCGGGCGGAGCCGTGAGCGCCTTTGCGGTGGATTCCGCCACCGGCGCGCTTGACTTCATCAATCGACAACCTTCACAGGGCGCGGGCCCTTGCCACGTGAGTGTAGAGCAGACGGGCAACTACGTCATTACGGCGAACTACATGGGCGGTAGCGTGGCTATGCTGCCAATTGCCGCTGATGGGAGTCTGGGACCGCCAACTGATTGGGTGCAGCATGTAGGCTCCAGCGTCAATCCGGACCGTCAGGGCGAGCCCCACGCGCACTCCTTTACGCCCGATCCGGAAAATAGGTTTGCCTTGGCGTGCGATCTCGGGCTCGACCAGGTAATTGTGTACGGCCTCGATCTCGAGCGGGGCGCATTGCCCCTGAACAATCCGGCCTTTGCGACGGTCCACCCCGGCGCGGGCCCTCGCCACCTCGACTTTCACCCAAACGGACGGATAGTCTACGTGATCAATGAGATCGGCAATACCATTACGGTCTTTGCCTACGACCAGGACCGCGGCGCGTTGGCCGAATTGCAGACTATCCCCACCTTGCCGCCGGAATTCAATGAGACCAGCCATACCGCGGACGTGCACGTGCACCCCTCAGGAAAGTTCGTGTACGGCTCCAATCGCGGCCATGACAGCATCGTCATTTACGCGGTGAATGAGACGGACGGCACACTGAGTTTGGTTGGCTATCAGTCATCCGGAGGCGAGGTGCCTCGCAACTTCGTGATCGATCCCACCGGCGCCTTCTTGCTTACCGCAAACCAAGATACCGACAACATCGTGACGTTTCGCATCGATCAGCACACCGGAAACCTCGAGCCTACCGGACACGTCGCCGCGGTGCCGACACCCGTTTGCCTGAAGTTTTCTCCGTAGGACGTATCTGAAGACACAGAATCACGCAGTGCAGCAAGTGTACATAAAGTGACCTTCAGGTAGCTCTTCGGTAGGCGGCGCGCGGCAGGCGTTCCCGGTGGCCCGCTGGCGCCGGCATGCGCAACTCAGTGCGAGCCCACTCCGGGACGGGAGACGACTTCCTGGTGGAGATCTCCCAAGGAGAAGACCGGGCCGTCGCGGCAGACGCGCTGATAGCCCTGCGGTGTAGTTACTACGCACCCGAGACAGACGCCCATGGCACATCCCATCTGGTTCTCCAAGGAGACTTGAATGGGTTTCTTGCTATTCCAGCCCCAGAGTCGCGCTTGGTAGGCGGCGTCAATTGCGGTGAGCATGGGCCACGGGCCGCAGACGTAGACGGCGTCACTCCAGAGGTAGTAGTCAGCAATGAGATCCGTCACCGGTCCGTGGTGCCCGGCGGAGCCATCATCGGTAGCCAACACGTACTCTACCGCCGGGGGCAAATGCTCTGCCGGCAAATGCCGCGCCGCCGTGCGGGCCCCGGCCAGCAAGGTTACCGTATATCCCTTGGGAATCATCAATTCTGCCAGAAAGACCAGCGGGGCAATGCCAATGCCGCCACCAACCATCAGCAGGTTTGCTTGATTGGGTGGGACGGAGAAGGTCTTGCCCAACGGCCCCAGTTGCATGATCTCGTCGCCGGCCCGCCGGTTCTTCAGTAATTCAGTTCCTCGTCCGACCACCTGATAGAGGATGTCGAGGGTGCCGGCTTCGCGGTCGGCGGTCAGCATGCTAAAGGGGCGGAGCAGCAGCGGATCGATGCCGTCGCCGCAGCGCGTATGGACAAACTGCGCGGGTTGGCACTGCGCCGCGATTTGCGGTGAGTGCAAGCGCACGATGAAGAGCCCGTCGGCCACAGGCTCATTGGAAACTATTCTGGCGTGTTCTTGGATTACGCTCATGGTTGGCGCACGCCTAATTTCACGGTTAGCCCTGATCGCGGTATGCCCAGAGCGGCCGCACTTGGTAGGCATCCTGCCGCAACGAGAGCGCGGTCGCGAGCGCTCGTGACGTATCCAATGACGTTAGACAGGGAATCTGGCGTTCTACCGCCGCGCGCCGGATGAAGAATCCGTCCTGCAGGACGGCGCGACCGCCGGTGAGCGTGTTGATCACGGCTTGCACTTCGCCGTCTTGAATCACCGAGACCACGTTCGGCGTGCCCTGCAAGCGCTTGCTGATCATACGCACCGGAATACCCATCGACTCGAGCATCACCGCAGTTCCTTCCGTTGCCATGAACTTGTACCCGGCAGCGGCAAGTTGGCGGACGATGGGACGAATGGCGTCCTTGTCCGCATCGGAGATTGAGAGAAGCAGCGTGCTCCCGGCCTCCATACTCAGGCCGGATGCGACCATTGCCTTATATAAGGCCGCCTCGAACGTCACGTCCACGCCCATCACCTCGCCGGTGGACTTCATCTCCGGCCCCACAGACGTTTCCACACCGCGCAGCTTGGCCATGCTGAATACCGGCGCCTTCACCGCAACCAGGGGTTGCTTCGGCCGCAGGCCGCCTGCATACCCCATCTCTTCAAGCGACTTGCCAAGCATAGCCAGCGTGGCGAGGCGCACCATGGGTACGTCCGTGACCTTGCTCAGGAACGGCACCGTCCGGCTAGAGCGCGGGTTTACCTCAAGCACGAATACCTCATCCTGAAAGATCACATACTGGATGTTCACCAGCCCCAATACGCCCAACTCCAAGCAGATCCGCGTGGTGTAATCTACGATGGTCTGTTCGAGGTGAATGTGCAAGTCGCGGGGCGGATAGACGGCAAAACTGTCGCCGGAATGCACGCCGGCGCGCTCAATGTGCTCCATGATGCCCGGAATGAGCACGCTCTTACCATCGCAGATGGCGTCAACCTCTACTTCCTTGCCCTGGAGATACTTGTCGATCAGCACAGGGTGACGCGTAGAGAGTTGCACGGCATTCGCCACATAGCGCTTCAAGTCATCCGCAGCATTGACAATCTCCATAGCCCGTCCCCCTAGCACGTAGGAGGGCCGCACGAGTACCGGATAGCCGATGTTGGACGCAATTGAAAGGGCATCGTCAACGTTGGTCACGGCCGCGCCGGGTGGTTGCGGGATGCCGAGTCTATCCAAGAATGCCTCGAACTTGCGCCGGTCTTCGGCCAGGTCGATGGCCGCGACGCCGCTCCCCGCGAGCGCGACATTCTCGAGTGTGAGCGGTTCGGCGAGGTTTATGGCTGTCTGTCCGCCAAATTGCACAATGGTTGGCGGCACGCCTTCATTATCCAGGACGTTGAGGACACTCTCTGTATCCAATGGCTCGAAATAGAGGCGATCGGAAGTATCGTAGTCGGTGGAAACGGTTTCAGGATTGCTATTGACCATGATGCTCTGCACGCCTGCGCTGGCCAGCGCCCACGCCGCGTGCACAGAGCAATAATCGAACTCGATGCCCTGGCCGATGCGGATTGGACCGGACCCAACAACGGCGGCTCGCTCTGCGGTCAATGAAGGCGCGTCATTCTCGATTTCATACGTGCTGTAGAAGTATGGAGTCTGCGCTTCGAATTCCGCGGCGCAGGTGTCCACCATCTTGTACACCGGCACGATGCCCCACTGCTTGCGCATTTCGCGCACGCGGGCAGGGAGGACGTCGGCGAGGTTGCCGATCTGGGAGTCCGCGAAGCCCAGACGCTTTGCTTCCCACAGCAGCCCCGGGGTGAGGGTCTCCGATAGGAGGCGCTGCTCCATGTCGCGGACATTGGCAAGCTTTTGTACGAAGAACGGATCAATGTGGGAGCGTTGCGAGATTTCTTCTACGCTAGTCCCGCGACGCAGCGCGCTCATTACTGCCCACAGCCGCTCGTCACTTGCCTCGGTAATGTGCTGCCAAATCGCTGCCGGGTCATTTTGCCACTGCTCATTTTCCCACATGAGGCTGCGATCGCCGATTTCAAGTCCGCGCACCGCCTTCTGCAGCGCTGCTTCTAAGGTTCGGTCTATCGCCATAACCTCGCCGGTAGACTTCATCTGCGTGCCGAGCACGCGGTCGCCAGAGGGAAACTTATCGAACGGCCAACGCGGAATTTTGACGACGACGTAGTCGAGGGCCGGTTCGAAGGCAGCGGTAGTCCGTTCCGTGATGGGATTAGGTAGCTCGTCGAGGGTGCGGCCAATCGCTATTTTTGCTGCCATCCGGGCAATTGGATAGCCGGTGGCCTTGGAGGCCAGGGCAGAAGAGCGACTTACCCGGGGATTGACTTCGATCACGCGATACGCGAAGGAGTGAGGGTCCAAGGCGAGTTGCACGTTGCAGCCACCCTCGATGCCCAAAGACCGGATAATGTTGAGCGACGCGGTGCGGAGCATTTGGTACTCCCGGTCGCTGAGCGTCTGGCTGGGAGCGACAACAATCGAATCGCCGGTGTGAACGCCCATGGGGTCGAAGTTTTCCATATTGCACACGGTGATGCAGTTGTCGGCGCTGTCCCGCATGACCTCGTATTCGATCTCTTTCCAACCCAGCAGATACTCTTCCACGAGCACCTGACCGATCGGACTGGCGGCAAGACCGCTTGCAACCACCGTACGTAATTCGTCAGTTGAATGTGCAATGCCGCCGCCGGTGCCGCCGAGCGTATAGGCGGGCCTGATAACGACGGGCAGTCCGATCTCAGCCACAAACGCTTCCGCTTCCGGGACGGAGTGTACGGTCCTGCTGGCGGGAATCGGTTCGCCAATCTGGGTCATGGTTTGCCGGAAGAGTTCCCGGTCTTCCGCCTTTTGTATCGCCGACAGCGGCGTGCCCAGCAGTCGCACCGCATACTTTTCGAGCACCCCTGCCTCTGCGAGGGCCACCGCGAGATTTAATCCGGTCTGCCCGCCTAGGGTGGGAATGAGTCCGTCGGGTCGTTCGCGCGCGATGATGCGTTCGATAACGGGTACGGTGAGCGGTTCAATGTACACAACGTCGGCAATGTCCTCATCCGTCATGATGGTGGCGGGATTGGAGTTCACGAGGATGGACGTCACGCCCTCCTCGCGCATGGCTTTGCATGCTTGTGTGCCGGCATAGTCAAATTCCGCAGCCTGGCCGATAATGATGGGCCCGGAGCCGACGATGAGCACTTTCGCTGGTTTGCTATTCACGCCAATTGCTTTAAGAACTCGTCGAATACATACTGGTTGTCTTGTGGGCCGGGACACGCTTCAGGGTGATACTGCACACTGAAAACCGGCAGGTCTTGGTGGCGGAGGCCTTCAACCGAACCATCGTTGAGGCTCACGTGGCTGACACGGAAGCCGCTGTTCGTTGGAATGCTGCCTGCGTCAACTTGAAACCCGTGATTCTGCGTCGTGATGTGCGCCTTGCCGCTCGCGAGGTCTTGCACGGGGTGATTGGCGCCGCGATGTCCGAACTTTAACCGGCTGGTGCGGGCGCCTGCAGCGAGTGCGATGATTTGATGCCCCAGGCAGATGCCCAACATTGGGTACCGCTTCATGAGCGCGGCTGTGGTCTCGACTGTCGCGGCTACCGCGTCCACATCGGGATCGCCAGGTCCGTTGCAAACCACAATGCCGTCAGGCTCGAGATCGCGAATTGCTTCAGATCTCGAGCCATACGGCGCCCAGATCACTTCAGCGCCGCGACTGGTCAGAGAATGCGCGATATTGTGTTTCGCCCCGGTGTCAACCAGGACGATTCGTTTGCGCGCCGCATGCTGGGGCGGCGGCGCCCAGGGCTGCCAGGGCACGTGGGCCGTGTAGGTGCCGGTGTTCACAGAGACTTCACCCACCACGTTATGGTCTGAAAGCGGCGTGACGCGCTTGGCGCGAGCAATACACTCGTTTGCAAACGCTTCCATGCCGGCGGCACGGCCGCTCGCCCACAGGAACGAATCGTGGGCCTCCTCGGTCAGGATCCCCGGCGGCGCTACCGCCAGTACCGCGCGTTTGAAGCCGAAGGTGCGGAGGTGTCGGGTGATTGCTCGCGTGTCAAGGCCATACACACCCGGTATGTTGTGCTGTTTTAGGAATTCATCCAGCTCACTCGTGGCGCGCCAGTTGCTGGGATGCGAGCAGACTTCCCGCACCACAAGCCCGGAAAGCCATGGCTGCACCGATTCCATGTCTATGGTGGAGACGCCATAGTTGTTGATGAGAGGATAGGTGAGAGTAACGATCTGCCCGCGGTAGGATGGATCGGTGCAGATTTCCTGATAGCCGGTCATGCTGGTGTTGAAGCACAACTCTCCCGCGGCATCTTTGGTGGAACCAAAGGCCCGGCCGAAGAAGACGTTGCCGTCTTCCAGTGCGAGCAGCGCCTGGGGATGAGCGCTTAAGTCTGGCACGTCTATTGAGCACCTCTCTGTTCGTAGCCGTCAGCAGTATGGACGAGCTTGCCGTCGACGAACGTCATCGCCACCCGTCCCGGCAGTGTCCAGCCTGCGATTGGCGTATTCTTGCCTTTCGAAGCAAACTTTTCCGGATCGACATCCCACGCAGCCTCCAGGTCAAGGAGGGTAATGTCCGCCGCCGCCCCCACGGCTAACGTACCTCGCGGCAAGCCGAACACTCTTGCCGGCTCTGTCGTAAGTTTGCTCACGAGTGTTTGCAGCGGCACGCGGCCGTCCTGGACCAACTGATGGACCTGCGAAAAGGCTGTTTCCAGGCACGAGATGCCTGATTCCGCTTCACTGTACTCACAGAGCTTGTCCGTAGTGCTATGCGGCGCGTGGTCGGTAGCAATCGCGTCGAGCGTGCCGTCGTTCAGTCCCTCGATCAGAGCATCGATGTCAGCCTGGGTGCGCAGCGGCGGCTTGACTTTGGCGTGGGTGTCATAGGCAAGAGATGATCCGGCTCCCGCCTGGCGTCTCCCTGCAACCAGCGCATCCGAAAGTGTGAGGTGATGGGGTGTTACTTCCGCAGTGATGCGAATGCCGGCCTGCTTTGCCCCACGAATGATCTCGACGCCGCCCTGTGTCGAAACATGCGCGATATGTATGTGCGCGCCTGTGCGGCGGGCCAGGAGCGCGTCCCGCGCAACCATCGTCTCCTCGGCTTCCGCGGGCATCCCGCGCAGCCCCAATCGCAGTGAGGTCAGCCCTTCATTCATCACCCCTCCCTGGGCGAGAGCGGGGTCTTCGCAGTGATTGACGATTGGCTTATCCACGAGCAGGCTGTATTCCAACGCGTGCCGCATGATGCGGGCATCGGCTACCGGCATGCCGTCGTCGGAAAATGCCACGGCGCCGGCTTCTGCCAACATTGCCATCTCCACCAGTTGCGTGCCCCCGAATCCCTGGGTTACTGCGGCCAAAGGGTAGACACGCGCGGCGGCAGCGGCGCGCGCTTGTTCCAAAATAAACTCCACAGTTGCCGGCGTATCCACGACGGGGTCTGTATTTGCCATACTGCACACGGTCGTGAATCCGCCGCGCACGGCGGCACGGGTGCCCGTGGCGATAGTCTCCTTGTACTCGAAGCCCGGTTCTCTCAGATGGCAATGCAGATCTACGAAGCCTGGGGCAAGCACAAGTCCGTGGGCGTCAATGACCGGCACATTATCATGCGAGAATTCCTCGCCAATGTCCGCAATTGTGCCGCTCTTTATGAAAAGGTCACGCACGGCATCAAAATTGTTTGCCGGATCGAGCACACGCGCTCCCTTGATAAGCCAGTTGTTCTTCATGCTAAACGCTCCGGCGTACTCGCAAGCAAGTAGAAGATTGCCATCCGGACTGCCACGCCATTGGTGACCTGCTCTTCAATCACTGCCTGTTCGCTGTAAGCGAGTTCTGGCGTAATTTCCACGCCCTGGTTCATTGGACCCGGGTGCATGATGAGGGCATGCGGACGTGCACGCCGCATTCTCTCTCGTGACAGGCCGAAACGAGCGCAATACTCACGCGTCGAGGGCAGCAAGCCGCTTGCCATGCGTTCTCGCTGCAGCCGCAGCATCATCACCACGTCGGCGTCTACAATTGCTTCATCGAGATCGTAAGAGATCGTGATGCGGGACTCTGTTTCGGCTATCTCCGCAAGACCTCGCGGGAGGAGCGTGGGCGGTCCGCAGAGCACGACTTGGGCGCCCAGTTTGCCAAAGCCCCAGAGGTTTGATCTCGCCACACGGCTGTGCAGAATGTCTCCTGCAATAACGATTTTCAGCCCCGCGATCGTGCCGATCCGCTCCTGCACCGTAAAGAGATCGAGCAGCGCTTGGCTGGGATGGGCGTGCCAGCCGTCCCCGGCGTTGATTATTGCTGCGTCCAGCCATGAGGCGGCGAGGTACGGCGCGCCGGCTTCCCAATGGCGCATGACAATCATGTCAGCGCCAAGCGCCTGGAGTGTCCGCATGGTGTCGATGAGTGATTCGCCTTTATCGACACTGCTCTGGCTGGCGGAGACGTTCACGAGGTCTGCGGAGAGGTTCTTTGCCGCAAGCTCAAAGGACGACCGCGTGCGGGTACTGGCCTCATAGAACATGTTTACGATGGTCTTGCCGCGCAGCGTGGGAACACGCCGAATCGGTCGTGAGAGAATCTCCGCCATTGCGGAGGTTGTCTCCAGGAGGAGCATGATTTCGTCAGACGAAAAGTCATCGAGATCGAGGAGATCCTTGCGGTCCAACGGCATCTAGGCATCCTCCTGCGGCGGCAACAGGATAGTCTCGTCCGTGCCATCGGTCTCAAGCAAATGCAGCTCGATCTCCTCGAGGCGCGACGTAGGGATGTTCTTGCCGACATAGTCGGCGCGAATGGGCAACTCGCGGTGGCCGCGATCGATGAGTACCGCAAGTTGGATTGTGCGCGGTCGGCCAAAGTCCATAACAGCGTCCATCGCGGCGCGAATCGTCCGCCCGGTATAGAGCACGTCATCGACGAGCACCACGTGCTTTTCCGATAGGTCTACCGGTATTTGTGTCTCTCGAATGTTGGGCCGGAAGTGCTCGCGTTCCAGGTCATCGCGGTAGAGCGTAATATCCAGTCTGCCGACGGGAACCGATACACCCTCCAAGGCCTCGATGCTCTTGGCAAGGCGCCACGCCAGCGGCGCGCCCCGGGCCTGGATGCCGACCAGGACGATGTCCTTGCCGCCGCGGTTGTGCTCCACGATTTCGTGAGCGATCCGCAGCAGGGCCCGACGAATGTCTTCCGCTTGGAGGAGCACCTTGCCTGCTGCCATCACTAGTCCCTCACGCTTCACAGCGACTCTTGATCGGACACACAAAGCACGCCGAGTGCACAAAAAAAACTTCTTGCCCGCAGGCAAGAAGCATCCAAGAATATCTGGACCTCTCTTACCTGCCTCGCGGGACTGGTTTAAAGAGAAGCAAAACTACATCTAGAATAGCAGAGATCCGGTATAGATGCAATTCGATCGGCGCCTGCCGACGAATTCTTAGCAAAGCAAGATAGCGCTTCATGGAGAAGTTGTCTTTGTAGCCAGTCGTTGGTAGAATACCGCAGGGAAAAGTGAGCTAATGCGAGTTGCTACATGCCCACGCGTCAGCATGAGTCGCAACTAGAGTCCGGCGATTGTGTGACGTGCTGGGGTTATTGCTGTACAATGTGGTTTGTCTAGCGCGGAGAAGGCAGAGGAGAACGTGCGCACGGCGCTTTATCCTGGTAGTTTCGATCCGGTTACAAATGGGCATTTGGACATTATTGCCAGGGCGTCCCAACTCTTCGATAGGCTCTTTGTAGGGGTGTATGCCAATCCCAGGAAAGATATAGTCTTCTCATTGGAAGACCGTGTGAGAATGCTGACCACAGCCGTGGAGCGGTGGCCGAACGTTGAGGTCAAGAGTTTTGCTAATCTCACGGTGGAGTGCGCGCGCGAGATTGGTGCTCAAGCGTTGGTGCGAGGATTGCGGGCGGTAACGGACTTTGAGTACGAGTTTCAACTCGCCGCAATGTATCAGCAGCTTCGCCCAGAATTAGAGGTTGTCTGCCTGATGACGTCTGTTAAGTATTCGTTCTTAAGCGCGAGCCTGGTAAAAGAGGTAGCGAAACTAGGTGGCAATGTAGACGCATTCGTGCCAGCGGTGGTAGCGGCACGGTTGCGTGAAATTCAAACTGCGTGATTGCCCAGCGCGTGCCTTCATGCAGATGCGGCCCGGTCTGGTATGAGAGCATAATATGGGTGGATGACAAAGAGGTTAGCCAGGATGGACATTTTTGCCCTGATTGAACGGTTAGAGGCGCTCGTCAACACAGGCCAGCGGGTACCCTTTGTGAACAAAATTATGTTGGATGAACAGGAATGCCTCGATGTCATCGCGCAAATGCGCATGTCGGTCCCCGATGAGGTGCGCCAAGCTCGACGGATGCTTCAGGAACGGAGTCGCATCCCCGAACAGGCGCGGTTGGAGGCGGAGCGCATCGTGGCAATTGCCCACGAACAAGCAGAGGAAATTCTTTCTGAGCACGGCCTCGTGCAGGCAGCGGAAGAGAATGCCCGTAGAATCTTGGGTGAAGCCGAGGAGCAGGCCGTTGAAGTCCAACGAGAATCAGATGACTATGCTGTGCGCTCGCTGACTGATTTGCGAACACGACTTGAACAGTTGCACGAACGAGTTCAGATATTCCTAGAGGCGATGGCAGATACGGAACCTGAGGATATCCCTTCCGCTCGCGGGCGGGGCGAACGCGTTTCGTAAGAGAGCCACTAGAGTAGAATCGATTATGGAACGCTTAACCATCAACGTGGCAGGTTTACTGCAAGAGGCCTCCGGCACAGCCCGCCGCCTTGAAATCGATGACTTCTACCCGCATTGGGACGAGATTTTGCTCGTCACGCCGATTTCAGGCAACTTAGAACTATACCGTGCCGGCAAAGGCATTGTGGTTAGAAGCAATCTATCTACATCGATTGAACTAGCTTGTTGCCGGTGTCTTGAACCCTACGATCAGAGAATCCAGGTAGACTTCGACGAAATGTACTTTCCGGTCGTAGACTTGGCTACGGGAAGTGCGCTGCGACTGGAATACGACGACATTGAACCTGAGTTCCTAATTGAGAATGTAGATCGCTTAGATCTCACCGAAGCGGTGAGGCAACACATCGAAATCAGCCAACCGCTCACGCCGCGGTGTCAACCGGAATGCTTAGGCATTTGTTCGGAGTGCGGAGCCGACCGCAATAGCTTGCTTTGCAACTGCGAAGAGCAGGCTGTCGACATACGGATGGCTCCAATACAGGAAATGCTCCAGCAATTGGGGCAGAATACATCGGCATGATCGTGGTACACTGATAGCAAGAGGTAAGAATGGGCGCACAACCGAAGAAGAAAATTTCGCGGTCTCGACAGGGCAAGCGACGCTCGCATCTAAACAACTTGAGCGTTCACTTGGTAGCGTGCCCGCGCTGCCGCCAACCTGTGCCGTCGCATACGGTATGCTCGTTCTGCGGGTACTATCGTGGGCAGGAAGTCCTGGAGATCGAGACCCCAAGCTCCTAAGTGCGTCTCCGGCAGAAGCCGCAATTGGCGGGTCCTACAGTCGCGCATGTCTTGCAATGGCATGTGCGAATTCTTTTGCGCTCATTGTGGGGATACTGCTGCGCGCTTGCCTTCCTCCGAGTTCAATTCTCCTCAAGTCATCCAGCCGGCTATTTGGGTGTGAGTTATCCCTCCCGTGCAGCTTGGCCGCAAGTAGCTACGTCTCTGCGCACTTGGTAAGCTAGAGGAGCACGGAGTGTGTGTGAGAAGAACAGGACTTTAGAGTTTCTTTGTCTGAAATCCTGCGACACCTGTGTGATGAGCGTAGTTGTAGGGTCTCCTAGAGGTGTTTTGCAGCGAAATTAGTTCGAGCAGGCATTGAGCGGTCTTGAGCGCTTTCCTCAGTCACTTAATTAAATTGGATAGCAGAGCTATGGGAAATCGAGCGTTTGTTTTTCCGGGACAGGGCGTGCAGCGAGTGGGCATGGGCGCTGATGTGATGGAACACTCAGCGGCAGCAAAGCAAGTGTACGCCACCGCGGACGCAGTCCTTGACATGCATTTGAGCGCTCTGAGCGTAGAGGGCCCTCAGCAGACTCTGACCGAAACACGCAATGCGCAACCAGCCATATTCACGGCTAGCGTAGCTTGCTTAGCGGCCTATCTCGAAGCTTGCGGCGTAGAGTCCGTTGCGGAATTGCCGGAAGCGTTACAGCCGGCGCTAGTCGCAGGACACAGCATTGGTGAGTTTGCCGCGCTGTACGCGGCGGGCGCAATCTCGCTAGAGGATGGGCTGCGTTTAGTGCGGGCCCGCAGCGAACTCATGCAGCGCGCCGTCGCGGACCTGCCCGGAAAGATGGTGGCGATTATTGGCGTATCGCCCCAGGTTGTCTTGCAACTCTGCGCCCGAGCGCGCAGCGCCGACGTGGAAAGTATAGTAAGCATTGCCACCTTCAATACGCCTCAGCAGGTTGTTATCGCGGGTGATGTTGCGGGAGTGGACAGGGCGACTGCGTTACTCAAGGAGCGCGGCGCACGGCGCGTCGTTCCGTTGAAAGTAAGCGGCGCATTTCATACGCAGGCAATGGTGTCAGTACAAGCTGAGTGGCACGCGGTAGTGGCGGACGCACCCCTGCGGCCGGCAAACATTCCTGTGGTGGCGAATGCGACGGCCAACATCGTTACCGCGGCGGACGCCTTGCGGCAGGAGTTGGCGCTGCAGCTCACGTCACCGGTGCGCTGGGCAGCGACTATCGACATTCTCATGCGCAGAAACCTTGATCCTATTTTCGAGTTTGGCCCAGGTGCCGTGCTTACACGAATGATTGGCAACGTTGCCACCGACACAAGGGCAGTATCAATTGATTCATTTGCGGGGGCGCGTCGGGAGGCAGCAGCAGGTCTCGCGGCATAGTTGGGAGGGACTCGTCTGGGATATATCTTGGAAGCTTCGTGCCAGCAAATGACCTACTCGATTGTTTTGCGCCTCAGTGTCAACCTATGCGGCGAATCTCCTGTAAATCTCGTGAAATGTACCAGCATGCGACAGTCTACGCACACGAAGGATGAACTATGAAAGGGCAGGTTGCGCTCGTAACCGGCGGATCGGGTCACTTGGGTGCGGTAATTTGCCAGCGGCTTGCGGGTGAAGGAGCGCATGTTGTAGTGCACTACAACCGCGGAGCGGAAGCGGCTGAACGGGTAGTTGCGGACATAATCGCGGCAGGAGGCAGCGCGGGCACAATTCAGGCCAATGTGACGGATGGCGACGAAGTTGAACAGATGGTCAAGACCATTCACCAAGAGCACGAGAAGATCGACATTCTCGTGAATAACGCGGGCATCACGCGGGATACGCTCTTCGTGCGCATGTCAGAGGCCGACTGGGACGCCGTAATGGAAACCAATCTAAAATCGGCATTCTTGTGCAGCAAGGCCGTGGTGCGCAACATGCTCCGCGCCCGCTACGGTCGCATCGTGAATGTCTCTTCGATCGGAGCCTTTATGGGAGCCCCGGGTCAGGCGAACTACTCTGCCTCGAAAGCAGGGCTGTGGGGATTCACCCGCTCTCTGGCGCGTGAGGTGGCGACTCGAAACGTTACTGCGAACTGTGTCGCACCAGGATATTTCGGCGGTCCCATGACGGACAAAATTCCGGACGACATGGTCGAGACTATTCTCAAAATCATCCCAACTGGACGCTACGGCGAACCCCACGAGCTCGCGGCTACGGTGGCGTTCTTGGCGTCTGAAGACGCTTCGTATATTACCGGTCAAATCATCATTGTTGACGGCGGCATCATGATGTACTAGAGGTCGCGTCGCCCTGCATGAAAAGGCTGTCTGACCTAGATAGATTATTTGCGTGTGGATTTCGCTGCTCCCTGCCAGCGTGAGCCGTTTGGGGAGTGGCTTTTGCAACGTAGGGGTCATGACTTAACGCGAGGTAGATTTCTTGTTTCAGAAAATCCTCATCGCCAATCGCGGCGAGACGGCGCTACGGGTCATTCGCGCCTGCCGCGAAATGGGAATCGCGACGGTTGTGGCGTACTCCGATGCCGACCGGGATTCACTACCGGTGCACATCGCGGATGAAGCCGTATGCATCGGCCCCGCGCCTGCGAGCAAGTCGTACCTCAACGTGCCGAATATCATCAGCGCTGCCTATATTACCGGCGCTGAGGCGATCCACCCCGGCATTGGATTCTTGGCTGAGGACACGTACTTTGCCGAGATTTGCGAAAAGTATGGCATTACCTTTATCGGTCCAGGCCCGGACGTCATCCATGCAATGGGCGATAAGACAAATGCCAAGGCGGAGATGCGCAAAGCGGGCCTGCCGGTAATTCCGGGTCGAGATACGCCGGTAAGAAATGTGGCAGATGCCTTGGAGGTTGCGGAGTCGATCGGATACCCAGTGGTGCTCAAGGCCGCTGGCGGCGGCGGTGGGCGAGGGATTCGCTTTGTGGGCGACGAAGAAGAGATGGCGGTGGCAATTCCCGTGGCCCAGGCAGAAGCCCAGGCGTCTTTTGGCAATCCACGGCTCTACGTGGAAAAGTACATCTCGCCGGCACGCCACATCGAAGTCCAGATTCTGCGCGACGGCGATGGCAACGCGGTCCAGCTCGGCGAGCGGGACTGCACCATTCAGCGGCGGTACCAAAAGCTCATTGAAGAGTCGCCGTCTCCCGTGCTTGACGCTGCGCATCGAAGCGCTATTGGTGAGGCCGCGCTGCAAGGGGTCGCCGCCGTTGACTATACCTCGGCGGGCACGGTCGAATTTCTGGTGGATTCAGACTTGAACTACTATTTCATGGAGATTAACTGCCGCTTGCAGGTTGAGCACACCGTATCGGAGAGCATCACGGGCATTGACTTAGTGCAGGAGCAGATTCGGATCGCGGCGGGCGAGTCTTTGGCCTTTGGGCAGGATGATATTGCGTTTCGGGGTCACGCCATCGAATGCCGCATTACATCTGAGGACCCGGAGCACGACTTTCGACCGGAGAGCGGCGAGGTGACAAATTTCCTTGCACCGGGCGGACCGGGCATTCGCATTGACTCTCACCTATATTCGGGTTATACCATCCCGCCCCACTATGACTCCCTGATTGCCAAAGTCATTGCCTGGGCGTCCGGCCGCACGGAAGCCATTGAGCGCATGCTGAGAGCCCTCGATGAATGTGTAATCGACGGGGTGAAGACGAACACTGACTTTCACTGCAAGATTCTGCGCGCTCAGAGTTTCCGCAAGGGCAGCTTTGACGCGAATCTGCTTAATATTGGCTAGCGCGTCCATGGGTGGTTCCTGCGCCGGGGCCTGATTTACGAGTGTAAATTTCACCTGCGGCTGCTGCGGCAAGGAGCACTGCAGTACGCCATAGTAGCACGACGAAAATGAGGGAAAATTAATGACGGCAGGCTCAGCGGAAGTATCCACGCGACGCATTCACCCACGCCATCACGCGCGGGTAGCTGCCGTTCAGGTACTGTTTGCCCTTGAAATGTCCGAAGAATTACCGGATGTCGTGCTGGAGAAGGTGGAGCGAATGGGGGAAACCAGGGCAGATGCCCACCAGCTCCTGTTGGAACTCATTCAGGGCGTCCGCGCCCACCAGGCGCTGATCGATGAGAAGATTGAGCATGCCGCGTCGTTGTGGCCCATAGACCAAATGGCCCTGGTTGATAAGGCCATCATGCGGCTCGCCGTCTACGAACTGCTCTATGTAACGGAGATTCCTCCAAAAGTAGTCATCAACGAAGCGGTAGAACTCGCCAAGGTCTACGCCTCCGACAGCGCCCCCCGCTTCATCAACGGCGTGCTCGGCACAATCTTCGAGCGCGAATCGGTAGAGCGGCCGGAAGAAATTGAGTCGTAATTCGGCCGTTCCTACATTTCTCATTACGATCAACTGCAAGCGAGTGGCACCCTTGGGTGCCGCGGGATAGCAACCGGTGTCTTGGGGCGTTTGCCGGCGAGAACGAGTCGGACGTTTTCCGCGGCGTTTGCCATTGATGCCGAACGTGCTTGGAGGGTTCCGCCACCGATGTGCGGGAGCAGCACGACGTTCTCCATCTCCAAGAGCTCTGGGGGTACGTGCGGTTCGTCAGCAAAGACATCCAGTCCCGCACCCCTGAGGTGGCCTGATTGCAACGCCCGGACAAGCGCGGATTCGTCCACTACCGCCCCCCGCGTCGTGTTGATGAGAAAGGCCCCGGGACGCATTCTTGCCAGGAAGTCCCGATTTACTATGCCATGTGTCGCGCCGGTCAACGGCACGTGCAGACTGACGATGTCTGATTCCGCGAGCAGATTGTCCAGCGGCGTGAAGCGCGCGCGCAGTCTGGACTCCACATCTGTAGGCCGCCGGTTGCGGGCGTAGTAGAGGATTTCCACGTCGAAGCCCTGCAGCCGTTTGGCAACTGCTTGCCCAATGTTGCCAAAGCCGACCAAGCCAATCGTCTTGCCGACGGTTGTCTCGCCGTCAAAGAGACCTGGGGCGTAGGCATGCCACTTGCCCGCGCGAACAAAGCGATCGCTCTCAGGGAGGCGTCGGAGGACATCCAGCATCAGACCCAGTGTAATCTCGGCAGTTGGGACAGTAAACGCATCGGGTTCATTCGTGCCCCAAACCCCAAGCGCTTCCAATGCCGAAATGTCTAAGTTGTCGTAACCAAGCGCGGCATTTGCAACTATGCGCAGATTTGGCATCCGCAGAATCAATTCTTCATCGACCCGCTCGTGAGCCCCGCCCCGCGCAATGATCGCTGCCGCTTGCGGCGCGCGCGCGAGAATTTCAGCTTTACCCCATACCGACTGCCGTGGACCTTGTATCACCGTGAATCGGCTAAGGTACTCCGCAATTATTTGCTCCGGACAGTGCATGGAGCTTACGACGACTGGGCTGAACGGCCTCTTCACACGATTTCTCCGGCAGACGTGCGCCACGGACGGCTTACTGGGCTAGGCCCCTCACGACGCTCTCGTTTGATTGGCGGTGTAACTACGTGCAATGTTCAGATCGCTCTCACGCAAGAACGCGATAGCAACGGACACTTTTAAAACAACGTCTCCATGTTCGGTCGAGCGAGCAAAAGCAAAGGAGAAGACCACGAGTCTTCTCCTTTGCTTCTTTCCATGTGTATAGGGCGAAGGCTAAACTGCGATCACTCCGCCGCAGCCTTAGCCTGCGTGCGCAGGCAGCGCGTGCAGATGTTGATCTTCTTGAGTTGTCCCTCGACTAGCAGGCGCACTTTTTGTACGTTCGCTTTCCAGACTCGGCGCGTCTTTGGCGCTCGATAGCGCCATTGTCCGGATGCCTGGTGCTGTATGTTGTGACCTACTTGGGCGCCCTTGCCGCACACTTCGCAAACAGCCATGAGCCAATCCTCAGTCTACGTGCTCGTCAAAGCCAATGTTGACCGTGCATTCATTGTGTCGCTATGATGATTCTGTCACCAAGCCTCAATGTTAGCATAGAAGTAGCCGTGCGCTCAATTCGTTGGGGATAGAGGCGCACTTTGATCCCCTAGAGTCCTCGCCGATAGAGCTCGTGAACAGAGTCTATAGTGATTGGAATTCCGGTCGAGTGCCAGGAGTTTCCTACCTACCATCCAGCCAGTGAAGATGGTCGACACCGCACAATATTGAGAGGTTAGCCGCCCCCGTGAATTACACACAGTCTGGTCAAGACGTGCAAGAAGAGACTAAGGCAAATTGCGACGGGCGTAGTCTGATTGGCGCATTGGAATACGGGTATCACTTGCTTGCAGCCAACAAGGAAGAGATCAACCGGCTGAACGTCTTCCCGGTGCCGGATGGCGACACCGGCACGAACATGCTCCTCACTTTGGAAGCCGCTTTGCAGTCTGGCAAGCAGGAGTCCAGCACGCGGGCGGATCTGGTCTCCCAGGCAGTGTATCGCGGCGCTCTGATGGGCGCGCGCGGCAATTCCGGTGTCATATTCTCGCAATGTCTGCGCGGGATTGCGGATGCCCTCGTTGACGCTGCAGAGATCACCGTAGCGGGGATTGTAGAGGCGCTGCGTGGGGCCTCGGACTCCGCCTATGCCGCCTTGCAGGAACCGCAAGAAGGCACGATGCTTACGGTCTCTCGTGAAACCGCAGAGGCTTGCGAACTACAGCCCTCGGATGCGGGAATTGGAGAAACCCTGGCGACCGCAGTGACCGCGGCGGAGCGGTCCGTCGCGCGCACGCCGCAGTTGCTGGATGTCTTGCGGGATGCCGGTGTGGTCGACGCCGGCGGCCAAGCGCTATGGCTCTTGCTGGAAGGCGCGCGGCGCTATGTCACCGGTGAATCGGTTGAACAGGTGGCACTCCCTACCGGCGAGCGTGCGCTTCTCCCCGAAATCGCGGCGGTTACCGAAATCCTCTATGGCTATTGCACGGGATTCTTAGTGAGTGGCAGCGATCTCGATGTCATGGACTTGCGCCAAGCTGTTGCCGAGCGCGGCGATTCTGTTGTCGTCGTTGGCGACGAGGACTTGGTGCGGGTTCACGTCCACACCGAGAATCCAGGCAGCGTACTCGATCTTGCGCGCGGCGCGGGCAATCTCCACCGCATCGAGATATTCAATATGGACGACCAGTACGAGCGGTTGCAATCGGCGCTGGCGGACGGCGATCTGCCCGGCATTGAAGCGGTGGCAATTGAAGATGAAAAGGAGCCGCGCGAACAGTGTGTGGTCGCCGTGGCGGACGGCGCGGGCCTCACAGAGATCTATGAGCAGATGGGGGCAACAGTGGTCAGCGGCGGCCCAACGATGAATCCCAGTACGCAGGAGATTTTTGAGGCGATAGCAGCCGCGAACGCGAGTCACGTCTTCGTGCTGCCGAATGACAAGAATGTCATTCTGTCGGCCGAGCAGACACGAGACTTGGCGGATTGTGTGGTGCACGTGCTGCCGACTTACTCGATGGCGCAGGGCATTGCGGCGCTCCTTGGCTACCAAGATGGCCGCGACCCCAAAGAGAATGATGATGCCATGAGAGACATGGCAGAGAGCACGCAGTATGGCTCAGTTACACGCGCCACCCGAGATGCGACCGTGGATGGTGTGCGCGTCGTGCAGGGCCAGTGGCTGGCTTTGGCGAACGGTCACGTCTGTGCCGCTGATGACGAAATCCTAGATTCAATGAAGGCAGCCGTCGAGGGCATGGGTCCTCATTCTGCGGAATTGCTCACCTGTTATTACGGCGACGACGTATCCGAAGAAGAAGCAAGCGCGCTCTGCGGTCGAATTCAAACACAATACCCTTCGCTTGAAGTTGAGATTGTCTACGGCGGCCAGCCGCACTATCCTTACCTGCTGACGCTCGAATGAGGTGCTATGCTCCAATCCGAACCGCGCGACCGCAGTGAGACCCTGCGCCGCATTCTCAAGCAGGAGGCACAGCGAGGTTACGACGATGGCGCAGTAATCGGCGGCCTGGAGCGATTTCTTGCCAACTGGGAGGCGGAGAGTGCCCTTAAGAGCGCGAACAGCTCCTCGGCACTCGGTGCAATTGGGCAAACACTGCAGGGGTACCAGGGACTAACACCGCCGGAGCGGGAGTCTCGCGTAAGAAACGCGCTTGCGGTCCTCGATAGCAAAGCGGGCCCTACAGCCGCGAGGCAAGACTCTCAGAAGGCCCAGGTAGCGCGCACACCTTCGACAAAAGCTGCGTCGCAGAAAAAGCGGTCCCGCAAGGTCAATGCGACCGGACCGCGAGCCGATCTTGATTCGCCGCTCACCGTGGTGCCGATGTTGAAGGCTGAGGACGCCAACCGCTTAGAGAAGCTCGGTCTCACGACGCTGGGCGACCTAATCCAGCACTTCCCGCACCGGCACATCGACCGCAGCAGCATCAAGACTATTGCCGATCTCAAGCCCGGTGAAGAAGCCACGATCGTGGCTAATGTGATGCAGGTGGAGAATCGCCGGGTCACCCAGGGCCGCATGGTGATCACCGAGGCGGCCCTGGCGGACAGCACGGGCTACATCAAGGCGGTGTGGTTCAACCAGCCCTATCTGCTGCGGAGCTTGACGAATAAGCGGCGCGTGACGGTGGCTGGGATGGTCTCCATCAGCCGCTCCGGGCTGGAGTTACGCTCCCCTGAGCACGAGTTTGCCGAGAGTCCCGAGAAAGGGCTGCACGTGGGGCGCTTGGTGCCCGTCTATCCTTTGACGGCCAAACTCTCGGGCAAATGGATGCGGCGCTGGGTTCGCTCCGCGTTGGAATTGGCGCTGCACGGGGTGGCGGAGGCGGTACCGGATGACATTCTGGTGCGGAATGACCTTTTGGGCGTCCAAGAAGCGCTGAGCCAGATGCACTTTCCTGAGAGTCAAGCGCAGCATGACCGTGCCGTGCACCGTTTGGCGTTCGACGAGTTCTTGTTCATTCAACTCGGCACGTTGTTGCGGCGGCGAGAGTGGCAACTCGACCAGCCCGGCATTCCGGTTGCCGCCGCACCGGCAGTCACACAGTCGTTTCTTAGCTCTCTTCCCTTTGCACCTACCAACGACCAGCGCACGGCACTAGATGAAATTCTTGGCGACGTACGCAAACCGGCGGCGATGAACCGGCTCTTGCAGGGCGACGTGGGCGCGGGGAAGACCGTGGTTGCGGCAGCCGTGGCCCTGCAAATGGCGAAACACGGCTTCCAAACAGTGGTCATGGCGCCTACTGAGGTGCTTGCGGAACAGCACATCATCACCTTTACGGGATTCCTCGAATCGTTCAACGTACGCTGTGCACACTTGACAGGCAGTACGCGCAAGCGCGAGCGCAGGGCCATCTTGGCAGACCTCGAGGCCGGCGCGATCGACCTGCTGGTGGGCACGCACGCCGTCATACAGGATGACGTGGTGTTCCACGACCTGGGTCTGGCGGTTGTAGACGAACAGCACCGCTTTGGCGTGCGGCAGCGCGCGGTGCTGCGGCGCAAAGGGCGCAATCCTCACGTGCTGGTGATGACGGCGACGCCAATTCCGCGCTCGTTGGCGCTCACCCTCTATGGCGATTTGGACGTATCTGTAATTCGTGAAATGCCCAAGGGACGCTTGCCGATTGCGACCCGCTGGGTGCCGTCAGAAAAGCGCGTGCCGGCGTATGGATTTGTCGCTAAGCAAATTGAACAGGGGCGTCAGGCGTTCATAATCTTCCCTCTGATCGAGGAATCGGAAACGCTGGAAGTGCGCGCCGCCAAGACGGAGTTCGAACGGCTGCAGAAAGAGGTATTCCCGCAATTCACGCTGGGGTTGCTTCACGGCAGACTGACGAGCAGGCAAAAAGAGAAGGCCATGCGTGCTTTCGCTGAGGGAGAGACCGACATCCTGGTGAGTACGCCGGTCGTCGAGGTGGGCATTGACGTGCCCAACGCTACGGTGATGATGATTGAGAGCGCCGAGCGCTTCGGCCTGGCCCAGCTTCACCAGTTTCGGGGCCGTGTGGGTCGCGGCGAGCATAAGTCGTACTGCTTGCTCCTTTCAGACTCGGCGAATGCGGCGGAGAACGAGCGCCTGCGGATCCTGGAGGAGCAACGCGATGGCTTTGCCTTGGCAGAGAAAGACTTGGAGCTGCGTGGGCCGGGCGAGTTCTTTGGCACGCGCCAAGCGGGGCTGCCTGCCCTTAAGGTGGCAAAACTCTCGGATCTATCCACATTGGAGCTCGCCAGAACAGAAGCCAAGCAGCTCTTTGCCGATGACCCCAGGTTGCAGGCGCCACAGCATGCAGGTCTTGCTAAGCGCGTTTCCGAATTCTGGCACGTGGAGAGTGAACTCTCGTGAGCGATTTGTACACAGACCCCAATGAGCTGTTCGACGTCTGCGATTCATTGGGTCGTCCGCTCGGAATGCGCAAACGCCGCGCGGACGTGCACCGGGACGGTGACTGGCATAGGTCGCTGCACTGCTGGGTCGTTGGTCAGCAGCCCGACGGCACGCCGTACGTGGTCTTTCAACGGCGTTCTGAGGCCAAGGACACTTCGCCGGGAAAACTTGATGCGACTGTGGGTGGACACCTGGCTGCCGGCGAATCCGTGGAAGAGGCCCTGCGCGAGTCTCAAGAGGAGATTGGACTCTCACTTTCTATGGACGAACTCTTGCCCTTGGGGGTACGTCAGGCTGCGCTTGATGTCGAGCCCGGCGTGCGCGACTACGAGGTGCAGTATGTCTTCCTACATCGGACCAACTTGCCGCTCAACGCATTTGCGCCGAATCCCGCCGAGGTTGCGGCCCTCGTGGAGATACCCATACCCGCTGCCTTGAGCCTGTTTACGGGCAAGTGTGCTGAGATTACGGTCAAGGCGCTCTGCAACCAGCGCTGTCACCCCAATGAAGCGTGGCTCGCGGAACAGAGAGTTCGCGCAGAAGATTTTATATTGCTGGCCGACCGCTACTTCTACCGCTTGTGCGTGCAGACCGACTTGATGTACAAGGACTTTCCCCACATTTCGATTTGAGACCATCGCGACATTAGGAGTGCAGTGCGGGGAGAAACCAGATTCGCACAGGCTTCCTACGCCTATAGTGGGTGAAGCAGACTGTTTTGTGATACTTGGCTCACCCTTCATCTGAAGTCAGAGCCCGCAACGAGTGTAACGGAAAGATAAGTATGCGCATCATAAGTGGGACCGCCGCGGGCAGAAGGCTGCGCGCGCCAAAGACGGATTTGGTGCGGCCGACGCTCGACAAGGTGAAACATGCCATTTTCAATTCGCTCGGCGCGAGTGGCGAGACCGGTCGGGTGCTGGAGCTCTTCGCGGGCACAGGGGCGCTGGGGATCGAAGCCTTGAGCCGGGGAGCAGAGCGGTGCGACTTTGTGGACGTGCTACCCGCATCGTGCCGCGCGATCCGCGAAAACCTGCGCACCGCGGCATTGCGCGAACGGGCGCGCGTGATCCAGGCGCGGGTGCCGGGCGTGTTCAAGCGCCTGCAAGAGCCTTACGACTTAATCCTGGCAGACCCGCCCTACCACACCGTCGATCACGAGGACTGGCTGCCGGCACTTGCCAAGTCACGCGCGATCAAGGGAGAAACGATCGTCGTCGTTGGACACTGGAAGAAGAAGCTGCCAGAGGAACAGTGGGGAAGTCTGTACCTGCTGCGCCGGCGTCAGCACGGCGACTCGATGTTCAGCATCTATGCCGTGGAATGTGAGTAACGCTGGTCCGGCAGCGCTCAATCTGATCGGGTTGCCAGGTCAATGGCAGCCTGGGCCAGCTCCCGAGCCGCATTAGGCTTGGCGAGCCCAGTGGCGGCACGCGACATTGCCTTCCTCATTTCCCGATTGGTGAGGAGTTCACGCACGGCGCCAATGAGGCGATCACCGGTCAGGTCTGCTTGCTCGATGATTATAGCCGCGCCTGCCTGTTGCGCGTGCTGCGCATTGCGCCGCTGCTCGTCGCCGCCCGTCGGCACTAAGGGGATAAGTATCGACGGCTTGCCCAAGGCGAAAAGCTCCGCCAGCGTTCCCGCGCCCGACCGGCTCACCACGGCATCGGCAAGCGCGTAGATGTCGCCAATCTCATCAGTAACAAAATCGGCCACGTAGTAACGGTCTTGCAGATGGCTGGGCAGGGCGGCGCGGTCCTGCCGCAGGTGCTCAACAAGTGGGACGTGATCCACGGTCTGACGGCCACACTGATGGAAAACCCGGCACAGGCCAAGCAGGTCGGGCAAGGCCTCTGCTACAGCACGGTTGATGTGTCCCGCGCCCTGGGCGCCGCCGGTAATGTACAGAGTTGGCAGTTCTTCATCACTTCCAAAAACGCCGAGAGCGAGTGTTGCCGCGCGCTGTCCATTGAAGATGATGGGCCGCACCGGATTGCCGGTCACGAAGGCTTTGGACCGCAAACGCGCCGGTAGGTCGTCACGGGCGGAATCGAAGGTGAGCGCAATGCGGCGCGCAAAGCGTGAGGCAATGCGATTTGCCAATCCCATCTGCACCGTTTGCTCGTGCGTAATCACCGGGACGCGCAAGAACCAGGCTGCAATCACGGATGGTACGCAAACGAAACCCCCGGTGCTGAGGACCACGTGGGGTCGAAAGCGAATTACCGCGAACAGCGCCTGCGCTACGCCCCACGGCAACCGCAGCGCGTCGAGCAGGTTGCGCCACGAAAAGTGGCCGAGAAGATGATGCGAGCGGCGGAGCTTGCCGGTAGCGATGGCAGTGAAAGGTATCGCGGCTCCTCGCGCCAGTTGACGCTCGACTCCCCCGTAACTGCCGACATAGAGAAACGTGGGCTGCCACGTGCCATCCCGGTCGGCAAGAGTCTTGATCGCCGCTACCGTCGCGAGCGCAGGTGTCGCATGGCCGCCGGAGCCGCCGCCGGTAACAAGAATGCGGAGTTGGCGTTGACTTCTCGTCATGGGCAGCGGATTACTTTCTCGTTGGGGCCTCACGTCATCAGGAATGCGGATAGCGCAACCATTCACCTTGCACGCGTTTCCACAGTGTCACAACACGGCTAGGGTTTCAAGGGTGTCTGACGATTGCTGCACGTGCTTCAAGTCAACTTACGCAAGCGAGCGCAAGGCCGCTGCCAGCCGCTCGAAGTCATGCCGGGTGTTGAAGTAGCCGGCTGAGGCGCGCACACCGGGCGGGGTTGTTGTGTGACGCGTGATGATGCCTTTTTCCCAGAGCGTCTCCGCTACTTCCGACTGTTCCCTTCCTTGCAGGTGAAAGGTTATGAGCCCCGCTGACCGGTCACGAGAGAGCGGGGTAAGCACGTCAACGCCTGGAATCTCAGCGAGCAAGTCGCGCGCCTGCGCAGCCACCTCTCGAATGTGTGCGAAGACACTCTCAAAGCCCAATTGCTCCAGCCATGCAATTGCAGCATGCAAACCGGAGAGCGCGGCTTGATTGCGCGTGCCAAACTCGAAACGGCGCGCGCTGGGACGCAGGTTGTAGCTGAATTCCTCATGACTCCAAGCGAAACGCTCAAAAGTGCCGGCCCCAACCGCGCGCAGAGTCAGGTCTGCGAGCCGGTCCGGATGAATATAGAAGATGCCTGTTTCCTTGGGGCCGCACAACCACTTGTGCCCATTGCTGACAAAGAAGTCGCATTCCAAATCCGCCACGTCCACGGAGACCGCGCCCAACGATTGCGCTCCGTCCAACAGCGACCACGCGCCTTGCGCATGGGCCAGTTGGGAGATTTCCTGTGCTGGGAGACGGACCCCACTCTCACAGCTCACGTGGCTGAATGCAATGAGTCGAGTCCTGGGGCTCAAGGCCTCGCGAATGTTCTGCAAAGTCACCTGTGGATTCGCGTCGACGTCAAAGACACGCACGCTTGGTCCCGCGCGGTCTTGTAGGTACGCTGACGGATGGCTGAGCGCCGGGTGCTCCTCGTTGGAGATCAGAAGTTCATCGCCCGGCTGCCACTGAATTCCCTGGAGCACAAGGTTGTGTCCGTCGGTGGCGTTGCGCGTAAAGGCGACCGTATCCGGATGGGTGTACAGGAGTCGCGCAACTGCCTCGCGCGCGCGTTCAAGTTCCGCATAGCGCCATGCGAGCGCCACGTGCCCTTCCCGCTCCTGCCGCGCGAGCGCCGCGAGGTAGTCTGCGAGGACCGGTTCGGCAAGTAGCCCTTCCGTGCCGGTATTGAGGTAGACCCGGTCTTGGAGCAAGGAAATGTTAGCGCGCACTGCGGCTACATCATAGGTTGCCATGGGACGGCAGGGGCTCCCTGAATATCGCTACGGGTAGCTTGGGACTCAATGAATCTTCCACGATCGACCGTACTAGGAAGGCGCGGCTTGCGGCTCGCGCAGGAAGGTGCGCGGTTCCGCCGTTACCTGACAGTGAACGCGGGTACCCGGCGCGAGCGGCGCACCCAGCAGACGTACCTGCACGTGCTCGCCGGTATCAAGGCGGATTGTCACCGTACTATCGTGGCCGTAGAAGGTAGCGTCGACCACACGCGACGCGCCATCCGGGGAAACGGTTAGTGCGATGTCCTCGGGACGAAACATGAGATCGAGTTCGCCGTTGTGGGCGGCGCCGTTGAGCGCAAAGCTGCCAAGCGCGCACTGGGCATGGCCGTCGGCAGCATGGGCGTAAAGGAAGTTCGCGCCTCCCACAAATTCCGCCACTTCTCGCGAAGTCGGATTGCGGTAGAGTTCTTCCGGCGCGCCGACCTGAGCGATCCGGCCGCCCCACATGACGGCAACCCGATCGGCAAGGCTCAATGCCTCTTCCTGGTCGTGGGTTACGAAAATCACCGTTGCGCCGGCGCGGGCGAGAATTTCGCGCGTTTCCGCGCGAATGCGCGCGCGCAGGGCTACGTCCAAATTGGAAAAAGGTTCGTCCATGAGGATGACGTCGGGTTCCGGGGCTAACGCGCGGGCAAGCGCCACGCGCTGCTGCTGTCCGCCGGAGAGTTCATGCGGCATACGGTCTCGCTGAGTGTCCAGCCCGACCAGCCGGAGCGCGCCCCCGACCCGCTCGCGTTGATCCGGCCACTTGCGCACGCCAAAGGCCACATTCTCCGCGACCGTCATGTGGGGGAAGAGCGCGTAATCTTGAAATACCATGCCCACGCGTCGCCGTTCCGGGAGAATCCAGCGCTTGGGGCCGACAACGCAGACGTCGCCAATCTCGATTGTTCCGGTATCCGGCACCTCAAATCCGGCGATAAGGCGGAGAAAAGTAGTCTTTCCACACCCACTCGGACCTAAGAGGCTGAGGAACTCGCCAGGAGCTACGGTTAGTTCAACCTGGTCAACGGCAAGGACCGAACCAAAACGCTTGGTGACGTTCTTGCAGCTTATTGCAAAGAGGCTAATACTCATGAAACTATTTTAAGGCTCCTTACCTGCAAAAAGCAAAGTCGGCAGCATCGAGATGGCTAGCAACACAAATATCGTAGGCGCGGCTTCCGCAAAGAATCCCTCCGCGGTTGCCGTCCACACCTCGGTGGCCAGCGTTTTGAAGCCAATTGGACCAAGCAGCAGCGTGATGGGGAGTTCCTTGAGCGTGGTCACGAAAACCAGAATGCCGCCCGCGGTCGCCCCTCCCCGCGCGAGCGGTAACGTGACGGCGCGGAGGGTCGCGTGCCAAGAGCGGCCGAGGTTGCGCGAGGCTTCCTCGAGCGACGGATCCACCTGCAGTAATGAGGTCCGGACATTGCCATACGCTTGCGGCAAGAAGCGAATCAGATATGCGGCAATCAAAATGAAGAATGTCTGATAGATGATGGGGGCGACGTTTGCCCCAAAGAAAACGAGTGAAAGCGCGATGACAATGCCCGGTAGACCGTAGCCCAAATAGATGACGTACTCAAACGGTTTGATGAGGCGGCGGGGAAAGCGCACGGTAAGATATGCTATCGGCAAGGCAAGGACGACCGCGGCGAATCCGGCGGCGGCAGAGACCCAGAGCGAATTCCACGCTAATCCTGGCAGCGCGGTGAAGCTCGCAGTATGGGAGACGCTGCGGACCAGCCAGTAACCGACAGTGGCAGCGGGCATTACCAGCGCGAAGAGTGCGACGCTACCACAGAGTAGAATGGCCGGCACGCGCCATTTGCCAAGCGGCATGCGGCGCAGCGGCCGCAATCCTGGGTTGTTGCCGCTGTGGTAGCGGGCACGCCCGCGGCTCCAGTGCTCGAGAACGAGAATCATCAGCGTCATAAAGACAAGCACGAGCGCCAGTCCTGCGGCGAGGTGCCGGTCGAACGAGCCTTGGTAGTGGACATAAATGACGCGTGTAAACGAATCGAACTGCAGCAGCGACACCGCGCCAAAGTCACTCAAGGTGTAAAGCGCCACGAGAAGCCCGCCCGCAGCGATTGCCGGTCGCAGTTGAGGCAAAGTTACGCGCCGGAATGTCGACCAATTGTTATGACCGAGGCTGCGTGAGGCTTCTTCAAGCGTGTAGTCCATGCCTTGCAAGGCGGCGCGCACGACCAGGAAGACGTACGGATACGTGAAAAGGGTCAGCGCCAGCCAAGCGCCGGGAAAGCCATAGATCGCCGGCAAGCGGTCAACGCCAAGCGGTTCCAAGACGCTTTGCAGCATACCGCGCGGGCCGAGTGCCCCAATTAGCACAAAGCCGCCGACATAGCTGGGCACGGCGAGCGGAACGATCAGAAGGCCGGTCCAGAGGCGTCGCAAGGGCAAGTCACTGCGTACGACCAGCCAGGCCAGCGGGACGGCGAGGACGATAGTGCTCAAGGTAACAGCGGAGGCCAAGGCAACACTATTGAAGAGGATGACGGCAGTACGTGTCCGCAACAAGAGCCGCCAGAGTTCATCGCCCGCGCCTGCGGCGCGCAGAATCAGATACACGAGCGGCAGCAGGATGCCGATAGCGACGACAAAACTTGCGGCCACGAGAGGCAGCGGCGGACCGGCAGACCAGTGGGTCCGCCGGCCGCCGAGAATAGTCTTGTCCAGCGCAATGGAAATCGCGGACTTCGGCGAAGTCGCCATAGTCTCCTTTGGCTGTTAGATCAATTCCACCTCTTGCAGGAGTTGGAGCGTGCCGCGCAGGTCGGCGAGATCGCTGAGATCGATGTCCGGCGTCTGAATTGTAGCGAGCTCCGGCAGATCGGGATGAGCGGCCACGCCATGCGCCAGCGGATATTCGTAGGTTTCGGTGGCAAAATACTCTTGCGCCTGCTGCGAGAGCAGAAAGGCAACAAACTGCTCCGCGGCGGCTTGGTTCTGCGACCCGGCAATGACACCGGCGCCAGCCACGTTTATGAGTGAGCCAAGATCGCCGTTGGGCGGGAAGTAGTTTTCCGCCGGCACGTTGCCCTGCTCGGCGCGAATGCGGAAGAGGTAGTAGTGGTTGACGAAACCAACGGCAATCTCCCCATCAACCGCGGCCTGCACCGTGGGTGTATTCTTGGGATACACCTTCGGCTCATTTGCCTTAATGCCATTCAGCCACGCGCGGGTTTGGTCTTCGCCAAGTTTCACCCGCATGGCGGTGATGAACGCTTGGAATGAACCGTTCGTTGGCGCCCAGCCGATGCGACCCTTCCACTCGGGAGCGACGAAATCTAAGATTGAAGCCGGCAGGTCTGCCGGCTTTACGTCCTCAGTGTTGTACACTACCACGCGAGCGCGGCCGGATGTACCGACCCACTGCCCCTGTGGCGAGCGGAAGCGTGGCTCCACTGCGTTGAGGATTGCATCGGGCAGCGCACTGAGGCGGTTTTCCGCCAAGAGCGCGCCGAGCGCGCCGGCATCTTGGGCGTAGAAAACGTCTGCAGGACTGTTCGCGCCCTCTTCTAATATGGTTGCGGCTATTTCCGCAGTGCCACCGTACTTAACCTGAATGGCAATGCCGGTGTCTTTCCCGAATTGCTCCAGCAGCGGTCCCACGAGATTCTCATTGCGACCGGAATACACGGTCAGGGAGGATGGTTCGCCCACAGAGGTCGCTGCCGTCTCGCTGGGAGAAACAACGGCTCTGCCGCATGCCGCCCCGACTACCACGGGCAACAATGCGAGCGACGCCTTAAGCAGAGTACGACGATTCACTAACACGAATTATGGCTCCTTTTCGTGCCACTTCAATCCGATACTCGTTCACTTGTCGTGCGCTTCAAGGCATCTGAGCACGTGCATGACTAACCAGGGCTCCCGCAAGCGAGATCTGCCGGTGCTTGTGGAGCAACTCCCAGCACCGGCAAAACGACACCAAAGGGATACCTAATCGTCTAAGTTAGGGTACCCTAACTTCTCGCATGAGTCAAGCGAATCTGGGGATAATACCTAGAACATAGCTAGGAATTAAATTAATGGCTCTTAATATAGATCAATGAGACTGTATCATAAGCCGCTGGTGGCGTCTGTTAGTCATTTGCACACAGTCTAGGTGTCTCGGTTGAAGACGAAACATGCCGTGCCAGAGCGTGAGCAAGTTGAGGAAGGGATTTATTACCCAGGGAATTGGTAGGCATTTACGACCCTCGTAGTTGCGGTAAGCCAGGGTGCGTGCCTCTGGACATGGTGATAGAATCGCTGTGAGTGGGGACTTGGTGAGCGCTCTGTTCGATATGCTCGCCGTCTCCTATTCCAGAGTTTTTCCTTCGATAGCGATAGGTGGAATTGTACTTCGTGGTTATCAACCCGGAATCTCTGCTGGAAAACCTCAACGATCCACAGCGGCATGCAGTAGAGACCGCGGACGGTCCAGTGCTGATTCTGGCTGGGGCAGGTTCCGGCAAGACGCGCGTAATCGTCCACCGCATAGCTTATCTGATGCTTGCCAAGCGGGTGCCGGCTTGGCGGATCTTGGGCGTCACTTTCACCAACAAAGCCGCCCAGGAGATGCGGCAGCGGATTAAGGACCTCGTCGGTCCCATTGGCGAAAATGTGCTCCTGAGCACGTTCCACTCGTTCTGTTCGCGTATTCTGCGGCGCGAGCTACCAAAACTTGGCTGGGAAGAGGGCTTCACCATTTATGATGATGCCGACCAGTTGACGGTGGTCAAGGACGTGTTGAAGTCGCTCAGCATTAGCGATAAGAGCCTGAGCCCTCGCGCCGTCTTGAATGCCATTTCCCGTGCCAAGGATGAACTCATCACTCCACACGTGTTCGCCGAGCACGCGCAAGGGCCCTTTGAGGAAGCTGCGGCCAAGGTGTATCGACGCTACCAAGCGGTCTTGCGCGATGCCAATGCCCTTGACTTCAACGACCTCATCATGTTCGTCGTGCAGTTATTTCGCGAGTCACCGGAAGTCCTTAACCACTATCAAGACCGCTACCGCTACGTAATGGTGGACGAGTACCAGGACACCAACCACGCCCAGTACGAGCTTGTGCGATTGCTTGCAGCAAAATACCGCAACATTTGCGTCGTTGGTGACGATGACCAAGGGATCTATAGCTGGCGCGGAGCCGATATTCGCAACATTTTAGACTTTGAGCGGCAGTATCCGGACGCCGCCGTCATAAAGCTTGAGCAAAACTATCGCTCAACACAAAATATCCTGGATGCTGCCCATAGCATTATCAACCGCTTGCCGCGCCGCCGCGGCAAGAAGCTGTGGACCACCCAGGGCAGCGGGGCGCCGTTGGTCGTATTGCCTGCGCACGATGAGGAAGATGAAGCGCGCCTTGTCGTCAACAACGTGCGCCGCTTGCAGGATGGGGGCCTTAGCCTCAGCGACTGCGTGGTCATGTACCGCACCAATGCCCAGTCGCGCGCACTGGAGGACGCGCTGGTTACACACGGCATGCCGTATCAATTGGTAGGCGGCGTCGCATTCTACCAGCGACGAGAGGTAAAGGACACGATCGCTTACTTGCGGGTGATCCAAAACTTGGGCGACACCGTAAGCTTCTCCCGCGTCGCGAACGTGCCGCCGCGCGGAATAGGCGCGAAGACTCTCGCAGCCCTCACGTTGTGGTCTGAGATGCAGGGCATTTCACCGGCAGAGGCGGTATTGCGCCTCGCCGGCGATTCCTTCACGGATCCCTTGCCGGTTACGGCCCGCGCGCGCGCCGCACTTGAGAACCTGGGCTTCTTGTTGAGTAAGTTTCGCGAGGAAGCGGTACGCCTGCCGCTGAGCGCGCTCGTGAACATGGTGGTCCGAGAGAGCGGCTACTTAGAGCACGTTCGCAAGGGCGATAACGTTGAAGAGGCGGTTGATCGTGAGGAGAACTTGGATGAGTTGGTGGTTGCCGCCGTGCGCTTTGACGACGTGGAACCCCCGCAGGGGCTGAGCCTCTTTCTCCATGAAGCCACGCTCGCTGCCGACGTGGATCGCATGGATGCGGAAGGGGGTCTTACCCTCATGACCATGCACAATGCCAAGGGCCTGGAATTCCCAGCGGTGTTTGTCACCGGCATGGAGGAAGAATTATTTCCGCACATTCGCTCGCTTGACGATCCGGAGCAGTTGGCGGAGGAGCGACGGCTCTGCTACGTGGCTTTGACCCGAGCGAAAGAACGACTTTACCTGCTCTATGCCGCGCGGCGCTACAGCAGCAACTCGCTCGCGCGTCTGCCCTCCCGCTTTCTTACCGAATTGCCGCCGGAGCTTGTCACCGGGCCCATGATGCAGGCAAAGTCGCCGGTTGATCCCGCTTGGCAGGGAATGCAGACTGCGTCCCGCCCCCGGCGCAGCGAAACCGCTCATGAGCTGAAGTTCCGCGACGGAGACCGCGTGCGGCATACGATTTTCGGCGAAGGCAGAGTGGTTTCCAGCAAGCTGACCGATTCGGATGAAGAAGTCACGATCGCTTTCCCCGACATCGGCATCAAGCGCCTGTCCGCCTCGTTCGCGCCGCTTGAGAAACTCTCGTAGCAGTGTCTAGAGCAGCAAGCTGGCGTCACCAAAGCTATAGAATCGATAGTCCTCTGCAATGGCGGTCCGGTAAATCTTCTTCAGTTCCTCCAAGCCAGTGTACGCAGCCACGAGGAGCAGCAGCGTCGAACGCGGCAGGTGAAAATTCGTCATGATGGCGTCCACCACTCGCATGCGATAGCCGGGATAGATATACAGCCGCGTCTCGCCTGCATAAGGACTGATCGTCCCCTGGGTGTCAGCAGCGCTTTCTATGGCACGGACGCTCGTAGTGCCTATGGCCACCACTCTGCCCTGGCGTGCCTTGGTTTCCTGAATGAGTTGCGCGGTCTCTCTCGGCACTTCGAGATACTCACTGTGGATGGGGTGCTGCAGCGGGTCCACTTCACGAATGGGCTGAAATGTGTCCAAGCCGATGTGGAGGGTAATGAAGGCGAAACGCACGCCATATTCCTCGAGGCTCCGCACGAGCTGCGGCGTAAAGTGCAGACCCGCTGTAGGGGCGGCAGCGGAACCTCGCACTCGGGCATAGGTTGTTTGGTAGCGACTTGGATCTATAAGCGGTTCGTGGATGTACGGCGGCAGCGGGAGCGCGCCGTGGCGTTCGAGCACAGCGTGAGGGTCGCGCTCAAAACGGACTATGCGCTTGCCGTGCGGCAACCTATCGCCGATTTCAAGGACTTCAGAGTTGCTGCCGGTTTCATCTTCCAGGAGCACGCGGGCGCCTGGCTTGAGACGCTGCGAAGGCCGCACCAGCGCTTCCCAGCAGTGCGTATCGCGGGGGCGCAGCAAGAGCACTTCTACTTGGCCCCCGGTCGGTTCCCGCTTGCCCTGAAGGCGCGCCGGAATAACGCGGGAGTCGTTCGCTATCAGCAGATCTCCTGGTTGCAAAAAGTCGCCGAGTTGCGCCACGCGGCTGTGCGCTATCTCTCCTGTCCGCCGTTGGTACACGAGCATGCGCGCGGCATCGCGCGGCTCACAGGGCTGCTGCGCAATATACTGTGGCGGCAATGCGTAATCAAGGTCTTCAAGCCGAATCATGAGTCCTCTGCTATCATGGGGTGGGCAATCCTCTGTGGCCGTAAAGTGCACAACGCATAGGAATAAAGTCTCCCAATGACGTCGATAACGGTTGTCATTTCGAGTTGGAGTTTGAGCGAGGAACAGTTTGACCGGTTACGGCATGAATTCTCGCAGATTGAGTTCGTACTGCCAAGTGACGATGCGGAGTACGCCCGGGTCATTCCCAACGCTAACGCTATCGTGGGGCGATTTCCTCAAGACATGCTTGCGGAAGCGCGCAATCTACAGTGGATTCAAAGTGAAGGCGCCGGTGTTGACCGGCTGCTGACACCGGCGATAGTAGCAGCAGACGTCGTTGTCACGAATGCCCAGAGTCTGCACGCAGTGCAGATCTCCGAGCACGTGCTCGCCATGATGCTGGCGTTCGCGCGTGACTTCAAGCAAGTCTTCTTGGCGCAACGCGAACACGTCTGGCGGGCGCCCGTGTTCCATCCCTTCTGTTTGAATGGTCAGACGCTCGGCGTAGTTGGCATGGGTGGCATTGGCGCCGCGCTGGCGCGCAAGGCCCACCACTTGGGCATGCGCGTTATCGGTCTGCGCCGCAATCCGCAGCAACCGCCGCCATATGTCGATGCGCTCGTAGGCTCAGACGGCCTCCACGATCTCTTGCGGCAGTCCGACCACGTGGCGGTGTGCTGTCCACTCACCCCCGCAACGGTGGGTCTGATTGGGGAAGAGGAGTTGCGCTTGATGAAGCCGACTGCTTACATCTACAACATTGGCCGGGGCAGGATCATTCAGGCAGCGCCATTGCTTCAAGCGCTGAAGGAAGGCTGGATCGGGGGCGCCGGTCTTGACGTCACCGACCCTGAGCCGCTGCCGCCCGACGCGGAGCTATGGGACTTGCCGAACGTCATCATCACGGGACACACATCGGGAACCGCTCCCCACAACGCTGACAATTTCTTTGACTTGCTGGTACAGAATTTCCGACGATTTCTCGATGGTGAACCGCTCTTGAATATAGTGGACAAGGAAGCGGGTTACTAACGACGGTCTTGCGGATCAGTAGCCTATGGGACTCCGATGGGTGCATCAATCGGGCAGGAGACCGATGTGCATTTCACGTACGTTTGCCGGTCACGGTCCTGTGCCTGAATTCCCATAGGCAAGGGGATGCCATCGTTGCTTTCATGCGGCTTAGCTGAGCGAGTGACCGCGCTTCTGAGTGCTCTAGATCATCGCAGGAAACTGAATGGCGAGTTGAGAACGTGATTGCTATCGTCGGAACAGGCACGTGGGGTACCACGCTGGCGGTGCAACTTGCACAAGCGAATCGACCCATTCATTGGCTCGCGCGCACAGATGGGGAAGCGAACCGGTTGCGCGAATCGGGAGAGAATAGTCGATTCTTGCCGGGAATTCCAATCCCGCCCGCTGCGCACATAACGAGCGATCCCGAAGCAGCGCTTGCCAAGAGCTATCTGGTTCTGCTCGTGGTGCCTTCCGAAGCGATGCGCCGCAACCTCCGGTGGATTGCCCAATACCTGCCCGCTGATTCGATTGTTGTCTCCGCTACCAAGGGCCTTGATGCCGAAGCGGGCAAGACGATGTCAACGCTGATAAGGGAGGAATTGCCGGAACTTGCGCCCGGCCACGCAATGGTGCTCTCCGGCCCTAATCTCGCTCGCGAAATCGCCAAAGGCCAGCCCGCGGCTGCGGTGCTCGCGGGTACTGACGCCGGCCTTACGCGGCAGGCGCGGGAACTACTGATGCTACCGCGTTTTCGCATTTACACGAGCGCCGATGTCTTTGGCGTCGAATTGGGTGGGGCGCTGAAAAATGTCATGGCGATTGTGGCCGGCATCTGCGACGGTTTGCAGATTGGCGATAACGCAAAGGCGGCCCTCCTGACACGCGGCGTGGCTGAAATGACACGACTCGGCGTGGCGATGGGCGCGGATCCCCTCACCTTTGCCGGGCTGGCGGGTCTCGGCGATCTGATGGCAACGTGCGCCAGTAAACAGAGCCGGAATCGCCACGTTGGCGAGCAACTGGCGCAGGGCAAGTCGCTCGATGAAATTCTCGAGTCTATGGAAAACGTGGCCGAAGGTGTGCCGACCACCCGCGCCGCCGTGCGCTTAGCGCGGCAACTCGATGTGGAACTGCCGATCACCGAGTTGCTGCACGACGTACTCTCCGGCGGTACCACGGTGGCGCAAGCGACGATTGAGTTGCTGGAGCGCGCGCCCCGCGACGAATTGGATGGGCCTGCTTTCACGCCTGCCACGCGGCGGTAGCGATGAAGTTGCGGATGGTTCGCCACCGACGCTGCTAGAGCAAGACGCGACGTGCGTATCATTGACAGGTCTCCTCCTAAGACGTCTGCCAAGCATGCGCGCACCTCTTTCGTGTGCTACAGTGTTGCGCAATAGATTGAAGTCACACTAGGAAGGCAGAAGAAATGCTCCGCGCAAGGATCCGGTTCACGATTGGATTCTGCATTGGATTGACGTTGCTAGCGGGTATGTTCGCTCTGGTTGGATGCGCCACGCTCGGAGAAGAGGCCGTTACACCCGCACAGCCGCCGGACGAGACGAGGACGTCGAGTGCGGCCGACGCGGAGGCGCCGACCGCGGCTGAGACGGTAGCGTGGAGTCCGTGCGCGGAAGGGCTGGAGTGCGGCTTTGTGCAAGTTCCTGCCGACTACCGGGATCCCGGCGCGGGTACCATACAGATAGCCATCACCGTGCGCCGCGTGGCTTCTCAGGGCGAGCGGATCGGCTATTTGCTGGTGAACCCCGGCGGACCCGGCGTGAGCGGCGTGGAGTTCGTTCAGAGTGCTGCAACCCAATTCTCCGATGAGGTGGCCGCGCGCTTCGACATTGTGGGGTTCGATCCGCGCGGGGTCGGCGCGTCGGAGCCGTTCTTCGCCTGCGGCGCTCCCGGCGAACGGCTGGCGCTGCTGAACGCAATCAAGGATGAGGTGGATACCCCGGAGGAGGTAGCGGCTGGCGAAGCGGCAGCCCTGCTGTGCATCGAGACCATGGGGCCGGTCGGCGGCCTGCTGCACAGCGAATACGTAGCCAGGGACATGGATGAGATACGCAAGGCGCTGGGCGCGGCGCAAATCTCCTATCTGGGCTTTTCTTATGGCTCGACACTAGGTGTCTGGTACGCCACGCTCTTCCCGGATTCGGTACGGGCGATGGTGGTTGACGGCGCCGACAATCCGGTTGACGAAGCCGCTAGCCAGGAGGAACGCGTGAACCAGAGCATCGAGGAAATCTCGACATTCGAGACGCTGCTCGAACAGGCGCTCTTGGCGTGTGACGATGCCGAGTGTCCGATATACAACGATGGCGACCCGATTGGCTACTATAAGCGCGCAGTCGAGAAGCTGCCCCTGGTGAACGAGGCGGCGGGGGGTAATGCCGCGGCCGGCTTCGTCGCCGTGGTAACGCCGCTGTATAGCGAAGAATTCTGGCCTATTCTCTGGGCAAGCCTGTTCGAACTAAATGAGAACGACGACCCGAGCATTCTGCTCGCCCTCGCCGAGGTGCAACTGGGCGAAGATCCTACCGCGGCGAGCTTCACCGAACACGTCAATTGCCTGGACGGCCTGTCGCTGCAACCGGAATTGGACCGCGCGACGCATTTGGCGGACGCGACGCTCTTCGACGCCCTCGTCGCAACAAGACTGCCTCTGATTGCGGCGGCGAATCTGTCGATCCCAAGCGCCTGCCCGTTCTACGACCAGTTCGCGCCTGAGCCGCTCGCTGTGCCTCTGGACGGCGGCGGCGTGCCCATCCTGGTGATCGGCAACCACACCGACCCGGCCACGCCTTTCAGTGAATCCGAGGAACTGGTGACCGAGACGCTGAGCAACGGCTACTTGGTAGAGACCTCTCACCACAGGCACGTCGTCTATCCCGATAACAGTTGCGTCAACGACCACGTTCACCGCGCGCTGCTCGACCAAACCTATCCGGGCGCGCGCGTCTTCTGCGAGCGGGAAGACTGAAGCCGCTGGAGCGAGTCCGAGTGCGATTGCGGCAAAGCTATAGCAGGCGTCAAGGGCAGGGCGGAACCGCGGCCGGTTGGGTGCTCGGCGTTCCGCGCACGAATGGGATACGGTCCGGGCCGATTGGCGGCGCCGGGCGTAGGCTTCAGGGTGGTAGCGCCGCAAGCACTATTGTATAATTGGGCAACCGTGATCTCACCATAGGCACAGGAGCGGCCATGAATTTTGGCTTTCTTATTGACAATCGCAAGTGCATTGGTTGTCATGCGTGCACGGTTGCGTGCAAGTCAGAGCATGACGTGCCCTTGGGGGTCTACCGCACCTGGGTGAAGTACGTCGAGACGGGTCAGTTTCCCGACAACCGCCGCCACTTCACGGTGCTCCGCTGCAACCACTGCGATGATGCCCCCTGCATACCGTCTTGTCCGGTCACGGCGTTGTATCGGCGCGAGCAGGACGGAATTGTGGACTTCGATCCCGAGCGGTGCATTGGCTGCAAGATGTGCCTGCAGGCGTGCCCGTACGATGCCTTGCATATCGATCCTGATACCCATACCGCCGCAAAGTGCAACTTCTGCGCTCATCGCGTTGAGGTAGGTTTGGAGCCATCGTGCCAGGTTGTCTGTCCGACCCAGGCCATTGTATCGGGAGACTTGGACGATCCGACGAGCTACATCTCCAAGCTGATTTCACGCGAGCCGGTGCAGGTGCGCAAGCCCGAGAAAGGCACGGTACCGAAGCTCTTCTATATCGATGCCGACGAGAGCACCCTGACCCCTTCGGCCTCGACTCCAGTCAAGGATTACGGCATGTGGAATGAAATGCCGAATACCAACGGCAACGGCCACAACCTAAACATGCTCAAGGACAGTGAGAATTTGCTGCAGGATCTGGTGGCAAAGTCGGCCAAGACGGTGTACGACGTGGAACATCCATCGCCCTGGGGCTGGAAGGTAAGCGCCTACATTTGGACGAAGTCAATCGCCGCGGGCGCGTTCCTGCTGCCTGCAGCCGGGCTTGCGCTGGGTTTGGTGGCGGATAACCCGCTCCTGGCGTGGGGAGGCCCAATACTTGCCCTGATCTTCCTGGCAATAACGGCCGGCCTGCTGGTTTGGGACCTTAAGCGGCCCGACCGTTTTTATACAATTCTCATCCGCCCGCAATGGCGGTCGTGGGTTGCCATCGGCACGTTCATTTTGCTCTTCTTTGGCGCTGTTGTAGGACTGAGCCTCCTCGCTGCGCTCATGGGGGCCGGCGGCGTAATGCAATTCCTCTGGTGGCCGGGCGGCATTCTTGCAATATTAGCCGCGATATATACCGGTTTTCTCTTTGCGCAGTCCAAAGCCCGAGATTTGTGGCTGAGTCCCGCGCTGCCAATGCACTTGCTGGTGCAGGCCGCGCTCGCCGGCGCCGCGGCACTGGCAATCTTGGGGTTAGTGGTTGAGACCACGGAGCAAACGAAAGAATTCCTCGGCACCGTGCTGCTTTGGAGCCTTATTGCCAATCTCTTCATAATTTTGGTGGGTGAGTTGTGGCTGCCGCACGGCACGAGAGATGCCGCCAAGGCTGCGCAATTAATTCTGCGCGGTCAATTCGCGCAGGGCTTTTGGATACGGGTTGTGCTCGTGGGGCATGTCGTGCCAGTTGCAATGCTGGTAGCTAATACTGTCGGCGGGTATGAGTTCGTGGCCGCTGCGGCGGGTGTATTCGCCCTAGTGGGACTCCTGGCATTCGAAAGCATTTGGGTTAAGGCCGGTCAAGCGCTGCCGCTGAGCTAGCGAGAGGAGCTACCGCGTAATGTCGGTTTTCAAACCACAGTTTCCCGAGTCAGGTCAGCTTGCGAACTACCCTCCGGTAGAGCAGTGGGACGACTGGACTGAATACGACCCGGAAGCCTGGCCCCAGAAAGTCCCCAAGAATTATATGCTGGTGCCGACGGTGTGCTTCAACTGCGAGGCCGCGTGCGGCCTGCTGGCATATATCGATAAAGAAGACATGCGCATCCGCAAGTTTGAGGGCAATCCGGCGCATCCTGGCAGTCGCGGCCGTAACTGTGCGAAGGGTCCGGCGACCATCAACCAAGTGCACGATCCTGAGCGCATCCTCTATCCCATGAAGCGCACCGGGCCCCGCGGCTCAGGTGAATGGGAACGCACCACGTGGGATGAAGTACTCGATTCCCTCGCGGCGCGTATTCGTAAGGCCTTACAGGAAGACCGCCGCACCGAGGTGATGTACCACGTCGGCCGTCCCGGCCATGATGGCTACATGGACCGAGTGCTCCAGGCTTGGGGTGTGGACGGGCACAACAGCCACACGAATGTTTGCTCATCCGGCGCGCGTCTTGGGTACACGCTCTGGCAAGGCGCGGACCGACCCTCGCCCGACCATGCCAACTCACGGTTTATGCTCCTCATCAGCGCTCATCTTGAGACTGGACACTATTTCAATCCCCATGCCCAGCGCATCATCGAGGGCAAACTCTCCGGCGCGAAGATCGCCGTAATCGATACGCGGCTCTCCAACACGGCCTCGCGCGCCGACTATTGGCTCTCGTCGTGGCCGGGTTCTGAGGCAGCAATGCTGCTTGCCATGGCGAATGTCATTTTGCAGGAAGACCTCTACAACCGCGAATTCATGGAGAAGTGGCTGAATTGGCACGAGTACATGCGCACTGAGCATCCTGACATGGATGCAACATTCGACAATTTTATTGCCGCCATCAAAGAGTTTTATGCCTCGTACACAGCGGAGTTTGCGGAGCAGGAGAGTGGGGTAGATGCTAGCCAGATCGTGGCGGTGGCGCGTGAAATCGCCGCGGCGGGCACAGCCTTTGCCAGCCATGTCTGGCGCAGCGCGGCTTCCGGCAACGAGGGTGGCTGGCAGGTGTCACGCTGCCTGACCTTTCTCGGTGTGCTGACTGGCAGTATCGGTACGCGCGGCGGCACCTCTCCCAACAGTTGGAATAAATTTGCGCCCGCGCCCTACATCAAGCCGCCGCCACAGCAGGTGTGGAGCGAGCTTCTGTGGCCGAAGGAGTATCCGCTGGCGCATCACGAGATGAGCATTCTGCTGCCGCACTTCCTTAAAGAGGGACGCGGCAAGGTGGATACCTACTTCACCCGCGTCTACAATCCCGTGTGGACGAATCCGGACGGGGCCTCGTGGATTGAGATGCTCAGCGACGAAGAAAAGGTCGGCGTGCACGCGGCATTGACGCCGGTCTGGAGCGAAACGGCGTGGTTCGCGGACTACGTACTGCCCATGGGTAACGGCGCGGAGCGCCACGACCTGATGAGCCAGGAGACGCAGGCCGGCGCGTGGATCGCGTTTCGGCAACCGGTGCTGCGGGTGGCGCGTGAGAAAAACGGTGATGCCGTCGAGTTCACTTACGAAGCAAATCCCGGTGAAGTGTGGGAAGAGGATGAGTTTTGGATCGAGCTCTCGTGGCGCATCGACCCCGACGGCAGCTTGGGCGTGCGGGAATTCTTCGAGTCTCCATACCGTCCCGGTGAAAAGCTGACGATAAGCGAATACTACCAGTGGATATTCGAGAATAGTGTACCGGGACTGCCGGAGGCTGCGGAGAAAGAGGAGCTTGCGCCCCTCGCGTATATGCGCAAGTATGGCGCATTCGAAGTGAAGCGGGACACCTACGCTGTGCATGAAAACCCGCTGACCGCCGAGCAGCTTGACGGGGCAGAGGTTGATCCCGTTACGCACCAGGTGCGGAAGAACGGTGAAGTGCTTGGAGTAGAGGTGGATGGCACGGCGGTTGAAGGGTTCCATACACCTTCCCGCAAGCTGGAGTTCTTCTCCGATACAATGCGCGAGTTCAAGTGGTCGGAATACGCCGTGCCGACCTACATCAGGAGTCACGTGCATCGAGATAACATCGATCACGGCAAGGGTGAGTACGTTCTGTTGCCAACGTTCCGTCTGCCGACACTCATCCATACGCGGGCGGGAAATGCCAAGTGGCTGTATGAGATTTCGCACACCAATCCGCTCTGGGTGCACCCAAAGGACGCCGAGCGTCTCAATTTTGAAACCGGCGACTTGGCAAGGGTGAATACTGAAGTTGGGTATTTTGTGATCCGAGTGTGGGTTACCGAAGGCATCCGACCGGGGATTGTGGCCTGTTCGCACCATTTGGGACGCTGGCGTCTTTCCAAGGAGACTGGTGGCGAGCGCTGGTCGACGGCCCACGTGGACTTGAAGCAAGTGAAGGATGGGCAGTGGTTCATGCGCCAAATTGAAGGCGTGGGACCGTTCAAGAGCCCGGACCCGGATTCAGACCGCGTCTGGTGGAAAGATTCCGGCGTGCATCAGAATCTGACGTTTCCCGTCCATCCCGATCCGGTAAGCGGCATGCATTGCTGGCATCAGAAGGTCACGGTAGGAGCCGCGGCAGCCGACGACCGCTACGGTGACGTTTTCGTGGATACCAATAAGTCACACGAAGTCTACCTGGAATGGCTGAAGAAGACGCGGCCGGCGGCGGGCGCGAATGCGTTGCGCCGTCCTCTGTGGATTCCACGCCCCGTAAAACCGGCGGCGGAGGTCTATCGCGTGCCTTGATGCCGTTGTTGGAGACGCAATCGCGAGATTGAACGCACCTGAGAACGTGGAGCAAACACTCCACGTTCGTGCATTTAAGGGGCTAGGGCGACCGTTGGGTCATTCTTTGTCACGGAGGTTCCCTTCCGTTCGCCCTGAGCGTGCCTGTCCTGAGCTTGTCGAAAGTTCGATGGGTGAATCGGGGGGGGGGGGGCTTTTCGCACTGCAAGCAGGCGCAGGTTTCAAACCCGCGCTACCGATATTAGCGCATCGCACTTGCCGCAATGTCCACGTCGGCTTGGATTTGCTTAGAACACCGGTATCCAGGTGAAGTAACGCGCGAGTTGGGCAAAGGTGTTCGTGAACATGAGCACGCCTATGAAAATTAGCAGCCCGCCGCTCACTACCTCCACTGTGTGGGCGTGACGATTCATCCAGCGCAAAACTGGGACCGCGCGCGAGAGTCCGACTGCCGTCAGCAGGAAGGGTATGCCCAGACCTGCGGAATAGAGGGCTAGGAGCAGCGAGCCCTGGCCCACCGTGTCGCGCGTAGAGGCAAGCGCGATAATGCCGGCGAGGATCGGGCCGATGCAGGGCGTCCAGCCCGCGGCAAATGTGAGGCCGACAAGCCACGAAGTAAGATAGCTGCGCGGGCGGCTGCGGTCGACGTAGACTCGGCGCTCTTGGTTGAGCCAGCGCACGCGAAAGACTCCGGCAACGTGCAGCCCGAAAATGACGAGAATCACACCTCCGATGTAGCGCAGATAGAAGGTGTACCCCTGAATTGCCCAGCCCACCAGTCCGATGAGTGTCCAAAGCAGCACAAAGATGGTAGAAAAGCCGAGTACGAAAAAGGCCGCGTGGGCGACGGTGCGCATCGTTGCTTGGGCGTCCTGCTCCTCAGACACACTCGTTCCCGCCAAATGACCAATGTAGGCCGGTACAAGCGGCAGTACGCACGGTGAGAGAAAAGAGGCTATGCCGGCGCCAAACGCGATAAGGGCAGTGAGAATTGGCGTCACTGTGCTGCTAACCTCCTAATGCAGCGCGGACACTGCCGACCAGTCATAGAATCAGTGTACACTGACAGCGACCGCTCGTCTGAAGCGTGCCGCGAGAGCGCTGTGCTGCGCAAGCTGCCATGTTGAGGAACGGGAGCACAAGAGCGTCCTGTGCCCTGGCCCAAGATTCCTCGCAGTGCTCGGAATGACGTGCAGTCTCAGAATGTTAGCTCTCGTCCGCTAGGGTCTCACTACCAGGATAAAGTAGGTTTACCCACTCGTCTGTATGCTGGCATACGTTTCTAGGCGAAATCATCTCCGCTTAAGCAAAGCAATATCACACTTGTGAAGATTATCCAATCCATAGAAGATAAGCGTGTCTCAGACGCACGAAAAGAAACGAGGAGGGTGGAAAAACACCCTCCTCGTTCGCATTGGACAAGTGTGATAGGAGCCTATCCCTGGTCGGCGTAGTACTCGTCAAGGACAACTTGTGCGAGTTCGCTTGCAGTTTGCATGGCTTCCTCGACGGTGACTTCCTGTGCCCACGCACGAGCCTGCTGGCTGCGGAACGCCCCGACCCACTCGCGCCAGGCTCCGTTTACTTGCCAGTACTGGCCCAAGCCTTCCAGGTGAGGCGCCATGTAGGCTTCCACCTCACGCGGCGGCCGGCCGCTGCGCTCGAGCAGACGTGAATCGCCCCACGTGTTGGTATTGGCCGGCAACCCGTCACGCAGGATCGTGAAGACTGCCACCTGTACCTCGTGGTCGATCAAGGGGAACTTCATGACTTCCCAAGCCTCATCGGGCACCTCAGTGCTGCCCCACATCTCTACGATGCGACCGCCGCCAGGCACCACGCTATTTTCCGGGCCGTTGAGATACTGTACGGCGACGATGGGCAGGCTCTCCGGATCCGGCGAACCCCAGGAACCGGACTGGCCGATTCCGAGATTCATCATGGAAGCCCGCTGCCAGGCAAATGGCGAGTGGTAAGTTGAGCCTTCCGGCAACGAGGCGTTCAGATCATCAACGTCATCAGGACTTGGCGAGACCCGATGCTTGAACTCCAGGTCCCACAGGAATTGAATAGTCGAGATGAACTCCGGCTCGTGCATCCGTGAACGACGGTAGTCATCCGTGAGGAAGTTGGTGCCGTTCTGTATCAGCATACCTAGCACGTCGAAGGTGATTTGCTTATTGTTGAAAAAGCCCCAGATCTTGGGGTCTTCGTTCTCCCCTCGACCGGTTATCTCCTGTGCGATCTCCAGGAGTGTGCCGCCGTCATCCGGGTTCCAGTCGATGCCTTCAGCCGGCAGGCGGTTGATGCCGAAGCGGTCGAAGTGGTCGGTATTGTAGGCGAAGGCCGCACCACCGATGTTCATCGAGACGCCATACACGTCCTGCTTCTCATCAGTAAAGAATTCAGGGCCGCGAATACCTTGAAGCTGGCTGGAATCTCTCTGGATATATTCAGTGATCGCGCGGGCGTACCCTGCGTCGCGATTTCGGGCGAAGAAGACCCCGTCGTTGTGGAACACGTCGGGTGCCTCGCCGGCCGCAAGCTGCGTGTTGAGCTGATTCATGGTGTCGCGGTAGGTATCACCAGCCCAATCCAGGTCGATGTTTGGGTACGCTTCGTTGAATTTCGCGACAATGAGCTTTTCGTAAAATGGTTCCACCAGCGTAAGGTCGTTGGAAATCCACCTGACGGATACCGTGACCTTCTCCATGGGCTGCTGTTCTTCGGCGGCGGGCGCTTCGTCTTCCTGCTCCGGCATCTCACCGGAATCGGCCGGCATGGCGGTGCCGCACGCTGCCAGCGCGATCGCGCCAAGAATGCCACCAGTACCGGCGAGCATGTGTCGACGCGTAATACGGCTTCGTGCAAATGACATTTCTTTCCCTCTCTTGAACTTTGGTTTCTATCAGTCGGATCGCCAGAGCGGATGTTGGGCACATGGCCATCCGCCATGGACACAATCCTGCCAATATCTCTTTTGGAACCCCCCCTTTCGAAACAAACAGAGTTGGCGCTCTGCAGAACGCTGATACTCATACCGATAATGTACTATTCAATCCCTTGTCGTCAAGTTGAGAGAAGGATTCACACCATTAAGGGATTGAAAAGGCTATTTAAGCAAGTTATAGTGAATGCAGGTTGAGCCTCTCCAACACCATTCTGTATACACTGAGGGTAAGCCATGTGCCAAGCGCCAATTAAGGATAGAGACTATGGTGCCAGTTAATGACCCACTGTTTGCACAGCAATGGGGATTGCAGCTCATGAGGGCCCCGGACGCCTGGGAAACAACGCGCGGCAGCCCGGACGTGGTGGTGGCTGTCATCGAGAAAGGAATTGATGTCGGGCATCCCGACCTGGAGGGCCAGATTCTGCCGGGATGGGACTTGTGGGAGGATGACGATAGCCTGGACGACACCTCGCGACCGCGCAAACACAAGGACTCTACCGATCACGGCACCCACATTTGCGGCATTATTGCCGCACGCGCTGACAACGGTATCGGCATTGCCGGGGTCGCGCCGGAGTGCCGTATTCTTCCCGTGCGGGTCAATACCTACCACGATGGCGAGCTCGCGCGCGGGATCCGATTTGCCGTGGACAACGGCGCGCGGGTCATCAATCTGAGCGACGTGGGCTACATGTACACTACCAAGCACGGCCTGCCTACGATCTACAGCGCCTGGACTCCGCCGCATTCGGAGGAACTGCTGGAGGCCTGCCGGTACGCCCTGCAGCACAATGTGCTCATAATCAATGCCACCGGCGGCAATCAGGCCCACAATGTCGCCAAGTATCCCGCGCTCTGCCCGGGGGTGGTCAATGTGGCTTCGGCGGACAAGAGCGGCCGCATGGCCGATTTTAGCGACTACGGCGACCTCACGGAGGTCGCGGCGCCGTCCGGCTGGCGTGACTACGACCTTGCGAATGATCCCTCGCGGCGCATTCTGCCGCTGGCGGAAGGAGACGTTATGGCAGCCGCGCTGGGTGCTCATCCCCAAGCGGAATACGGCGTTCTTAGTACGATTACCGGTGAGCACGGCGGTTACGTGGAGTGGTCGGGCGGCTGCATGGCAATAGGACATGTCTCCGGCCTCGCGGGGCTCGTATGGTCGCGACATCCCGGCCTTACGGCCGAGCAGGTCAGGATGGTAATACGCAACACCGCGAAGCAGCCGGCCGGTGGCAGCGGCTGGAATCCGTTTATGGGCCACGGCCTTATCGATGCCCATGCGGCTGTGTCAGTCGACCGCGTGGAATGCGACCTGGAAATCGCAGCGGTGGAGGTAGCTGAGTTAAATCGAGAGATCGGTCGTGTACAGGTAAGTGTGGCGAACAGAGGGGTGATTGACGCACACGACGTGGCACTGATGGTCTTTGATGGGCCGATTGACGAGGGCGGCGGCATGCAACTGGGACATGCACTAGTGCCGACAGTAATCGGACGCGAGGAAGCGGTGTGTGAGGTGCCCTTCCGAATACCGGAAGGTAAGGACAGCCTGGTGGTCGTCTGCGATCCTCGGGGCCAACTCTCTGAGCGGCAGCGGCAAGAGGGTAGGCTCTACTTGCAGGCGGATGTACGATTGGGGGCATTGGCACTGAAAATGCCGGTTTAGATTAACAGAGGGAAAGAGTGATGGCCACAGCCTTCATTTGGAGAGCTTCTGCGCTGGCAAGAGGGAACATTGAAACATACGCGCCGCTACTCATTGCGAGAAGCGGCGCGTTCGGCATCCTGCGTTTCTCTAGACAAGGAGCAAGAGACATTAGCCTCGCTAGCCGTAATACTCGTCCAGCGCTGCCTGTGCTTCCTTGCTGGCTTGCTGCATTGCCTCCTCTACCGTAGCTTCCCCGGCCCAGATCGCGCGCTGGCCGGTGCGGTAGGCGCCGATCCAGGCGCTCCACACGCCGTTCACCTGCCAGTAGTAGCCCTTGCCTTCGCGCAACGTGGCCATGTAGGCTTCGATTTCGCGCGGCGGGCGACCGGACTTGACGTAAAGGCGTTCGTCGTCCCAATAGGTGGTGTTGGGCGGCAGGCCGGACTTGAGAATGGTGAATGTCGCGATATTCACCTCCAGATCAGTCAAGAAGAAGCGCATCAGGTCCCAGGCCTCATCGGGTTGCTGCGTGCTGCCCCAATGCTCCATGACGCGGCCCCCGCTGGGCACCTTATCGTTTTGCGGACCGTTCAGAAACTTCACGGCTACAACCGGCAAGCTCTCCGGATCGGGGCCGCCCCAACGGCCGGACTGACCCATGAGCAGATTCATCATGGCAGTCCGCTGAAATGCAACCGAATACTGTGAGTTTACTTGGGACGCCGGTTCAGGCGTTGCGAAGGTTGAGTGCGGCGGCGGCCTGTACTCCGTTGACTGTCGCGCGCACCACGTCCACGGCGTGGGCGCAGGCAGCCTCGACGGTGGGAGCGTAGATTTGGTAGACATAAGCCAAAGTGCCGAAGTCTCGCGCCAACGTGCCATCCAGGGCATTGCGAAAAGTCTCGCTCTCAGCTTCAATAAGGCGCGCCCGCCAGTTGCTGTTGAGCTTAAGAAGCTCGCCCCAGAGCACCGTGGCCGCAGGCAAGGCTACCACGCCGCGTTCATCCGAGGGTTCATTGACGGTGACGCCTACCAGCTTGTGCGGGGCGTGTACGAGGTAATGGATGTGGAATTCGATAAACGCCGTGGGTTTCTTTTCCGCTAAGTATTCCCAAGTCGTGGCGGCCTCAGCGGGGACCGGTTTGCCCAATTTTGCGTCCTCGAAGTGGCAGCGCGGCACCTCGCCGGCAGCATTGGTTACCGAGTGACCGTGGGCCGTGCCGTCCGGGTTCGTCAAGGGCATGAGGCAAAACTGGTATTCCTCCAAGAGCCTTTCCGCCTCGGCGGAGCGACTGCTCAGCCAGTGGGCGAGGAAAAGAATCGGCACGTCGCCCGGTTCGGCCGGTTGCATCGTGTCGAAGACAATCACGGTCTTGTCGCGGGGCTGGGATTCCAGCGCCAAGAGCGGACGGCCTTCCGGCGTCCGTCCGAATTCGCGTACGGAGAAATCGTCTAGCGCGGCGGCGGTGGCATGCATCGCGGATTCCACTTCTGCCGGTGTAGGAAAGGGATGGTTGCCGAGTAAGAATTCGTCGCCTGCAGCAACGTCTAGGGTGACCTCGACGAAATCCTGCGTCATGTGCGTTTGGGAACGGGGCACGAGGTCCCACTTGCCGTTGCGCTTGGCAAAGTGCGGCCCATCCAGATAGCTGATGCCGCCGCGCCCCTTCATGACGCGAAACGTCACCGATTGCGTCTGCTCAGATTGCGACCGCACCCGGAAGCAGAACATGTACTCCCAAACTACCGGGTAGTCTGGGCTATAGTTCTCGATGAGCAACTGCACTTCATAGTGCCCGTGGCCGATCTTGCGAAACTCCCGTGCGCTGGCACACTCGAACTCGTTGTCCAGCGTAATGCCGGATTCTGCGTCGTGAAATTGAGCCATCATGTCCTCCGTCTGTCAACTACTACTACCATTGAAGAGACCTTGATCAGTAAAAAGCCCTGTCTCACACTGGAACCCGCCAGATTTGCGCAGGCTGCAAACCTGCGCTACCGGTCTAAAGCGTAGCCCTGCCGTCAATGAAGGCTTTGGCGCATTCGTAGTGCCAGTTTTGCCTTCTCTTAGTATGATATCGTTTGAGTTCGCAGCCGGGCGCTGCTGGAGGGGTCTTAGAATTATAGAATACGATCTTCCGACGCTCGAATTCCTGGGTCAGTTTACTAAATAGAGGAACATAATCTTTGCCACCGAAGAAAACTATGGGACTCTTGGATTTTGAAGGAAGATGACAGAAGTCGGCATAGCAGTCACGCTTAGCACGTTGGCTCCATACGGGATACTTGGAGTCTGTTGAGAAAGTGATGTTGTATTTGGGCATGAGAAAATCGGATCTGATCAACCCCCAGCCGGCGGAATGAAGATGTACGTACTCGACTCCGTATGTTTCGACCAATTTTCTATAGATAGGATTTGAGTAGAGTTCCCATGCTGGTAGCAGGCAGAAGGGGTTCTCCCCGCTTTTTCTGTAGCGAGCGTTGTATTCCAACAACCGCTCTCTCCAAGATTCCCCGTTATCAGACACATTGTCCGGACGCGCATAGACGTACCATTGTCCGGTCTTTTCGTCATGCATTGCCCTCTTGGGATTAGCTACGAACTTCACCGGTGCACCGTTCGCCTGCTTAAGGGTACCGGCACCGTCTCTCTTGCTGCCCGCACATTGGATAACGACGATTCCATCAAAGTCGGCGCTATTCACGATATTCCTCCATGTGCAGACTTCTGGAGCAGATTCATCAACTCGCGCGCATCGCGTTGACGCTGGACTCCAGAATATCTAGGAACTCCAGATTGTAGTGCTTTTCAACGTGATCGCTATTCCACAAGCCGGACTTCCTTATGTTTTCCCTGTCGCACCACCTGCCGAGCCAATCACGCGAGGGTGGGTCGAGCGGCGGCTTGAAATAGTTGCTTAGGAGCGCGATGGAATTTCGTTCGATGTAAGCTCTCATGCTCTTGGGCCCTGGCTCGTCCTCAATTGCAAGCCAGAGAAACGGCATCGAACCAAGAATTTTGCTGACCTCTTGCTCTAATGGTCTTTCGGCTCTAGTTATCAAACGCGGAGCAGAACTGCCTTTGCCCCAATGAGGATATTCTAAGTGGTCACGACAAATCAGGGACTTGCCAATGTGTTTTCGAAAAACAGAGCCGCGATGTTTGCCGCCAGAATCGCGACTTGAGCCCTTGTGTGCGTACAGACGACTCCATAGAGTGCTGTTTTGACCAGCCTGAAGCGCGTGACTTCCTACGCGCACGATCCGCAAGCCATCACCAGTCTGAGTGCGCTCTTCACTTGGTTCTTGGAAGAAGTAGATGCCCCGGTCAGGCCAGCCCGTCTTCTTCTCACAGTCGGAAAGTTTTCGTGTGCCCCCGACTTTGTGTTCTAAGTTATCAAGAATCTCGTAGAACCGTTGAAGATCGGATAGTCTCGATTGTGACGCCATTTTGAGATCTTACCTTTTCCTGCCCCGCGCTAGCATTGCTAGAGAAATGCCTCTCTCCTGGCGTCAATCCAGCGAAGGCCGGAATCCAGTTTCCATGCACCTTAGAACCGAGTGCATGGGGCAAATCGCCGCACTTCATTGCTCGCTACTCACCAAGGATGACCATAGCCGGCTGGACTCCTTCATTCGCCGGAGTGACCATCAGGTAGACCCTCGCAATGCTCGTTGTCGAGCGCGACCTGCTCGTGGCCACAGGTGACTGCTGCGGGGAAGCTGTGCCCTGCTAAAACACCCCGATGTAGTTATCCAACTCCCACTGGCTTACGCTCAGGTGGTAGCGGTTCCATTCGTCGCGTTTGACCGCGATGAAGTAATCGGCGTACTCGCGGCCCAGCGCCTCTTTGATCACGTCGTCCCTGTCGAGTTCGTCCAGCGCCTCGGGGAGGCTGGTGGGCAGGAACGTGATGCCGCGGCGGTGCAATTCCTCTTCCGAGAGCTCGTAGAGATTGTCGTCGTTGCGCACGCCGGGATCAATCTTGTTGGCAATGCCGTCGAGGCCGGCGGCAAGCAATACGGTATACGCAAGATAGGGATTGGTCGCGCCGTCCACGATGCGGTTTTCGATACGTCCCGGATCCGGGATGCGAATCATCTGGGTACGGTTGGAACCGCCGTAGGTACCGTAGACCGGCGCCCAAGAAGCCCCGGAACGCGGCTGCCCCCGGATCAAGCGTTTGTAGCTGTTCACAATCGGGCACGTCACCGCCGTGAGCGCGCGGGCGTGATGCAGGACGCCGCCAGTGAACCAATACGCGAGCTGTGAAAGACCGTTCTCGTCGTCCTCATCGAGGAAGAGGTTGGTTGTGTTGCTGGGGTCCCACAGGCTCACGTGGCAGTGCGCGCCGTTGCCAGTGAGGTTTTGGAAGGGCTTCGGCATAAATGTGGCAGTGAGCCCGTTCTCCTCGGCGACGGTCTTAACCATCCAGCGGAAGAAGGTGTGCCGATCCGCGGTCGTAAGGCCGTCCGAATAGAGCCAGTTGAGTTCAAACTGGCAGGTGGCGTCCTCGTGATCGGACGCATAGGGCTCCCAGCCCAATTCTTGCATGTAGCTCACCAGCGTCGTAATCACGTCAAGATTCCGGTACAGCGCGCGCACGTCGTAGCAGGGCTTGTCGAGGGTGTCGAGCGCGTCCCACGGGGCATAGCCGCCATGCTCGTCTTGCTTGAGCAGCATGAACTCGGCTTCCGTGCCCACGTTCATGCGATAGCCCGCCTGCTCCGCCTTCGCCAATTGCTGCTCTAGGATTGACCGCGGGCCGTAGTGCCACGGTACGTTGTTTACGTGAATGTTGCCCGACACCCAGGCAATGTCCTGCCGCCACGGCAGGATGAGGAGCGAATCGAAGTCTGGGTGGCACAGCATGTCGGGATCGTGCGGGCTCTGGCCCATGTCGCCGGCGGCAAAACCGGCAAAGCCGGCGCTGCCGTCCGCCATGTCCTCCACGTGCGTTGCGGGTATCAACTTTGCCTTGGGCGCGCCGCTCATTTCTACGTAGGAACAGAGAAAGAACTTGATGCCGCGCTCTGCAACCAGTGCTTTTACTTCGTCGAGTGTCATGAGTGTTCCTCCTTACGTGCAGTTACCGAATCCACGCGCTGCTTTTGCCGTCTTGCAGCCTCTCCTCAGCCACTAGTGAATTCCGGCGCAAACTGGAATGACGGACTGAGGTTAATGCTGACCGTATACATCATACACAAGTGGAGAGCGGACTAATGTGACACTGCTGCTGCTGCTTTTTCGCCCACAAGCGCTTCTTCACGGAAACGTGACAGCCTGAAAGGCTCCAACAGTGTTGGGGTTTCCCCGGTCGCTATCAACTCTGCCAAGTATTTTCCTGCAACCGGACCCGCCTTAAAGCCGTAAGTTCCCCAACCCACGTCCAGGTGATAGCCCTCTAAGCCTTCCACTCCCCCGATGATAGGTGAGAAGTCAGGGGTCATATCGCAAATGCCTGCCCACTGCCGCAGGACATTAACGTTGTGCAATTGCGGAAATAGCTCCAAGGTGTAGGTGGCCATTTGTTCCAGGGTCGGCAGCGTGCCCAACTGGCTGTAGGACTGGAGTGGGTCGACTTCCGCGCCCATTACGCAGTCGCCCCGGTCAGTTTGACTAATGTAAACGTGCAGGTTAGCTGAGACTATTACCTTGTCGAGGAAAGGCTTCAACGGCTCCGATACACAGGCCTGCAGGGGCTGTGTGACTATAGGCAGGGAAACACCGGCCATGCGTGAGACCGCCGTTGCCCAACCTGCCGCACAGTTCACCACTGTGCCGGTGGCGATGCTGCCGGCAGTAGTCTCTACGCTGGTAATTGTGCCGTCAGGGTGGTCGATTCCCTGCGGCGCATCAGAGTAATCGTATGCCGTCGAGCCGTTGATGCCGATTGCGGTTGCTTCCGTGTGGGGATGAATCTCAACTCCCATGCGGTCGCAGGCGCGGGCATATCCCCATACCACGGCGTCGTGGCGGATAATCCCACCCGGCGGGTGATAGAGCGCCGCCATGACAGGCAAGCGAGGGCGGTCGCTCATGTCGAGCGCGGGCACGAGTTTCTGGATTTCTTCCGGATAGATGACGCGGCTGTCCACACCCATTATCTGGTTGGTCTCCGCCCGCACGCGCAGGCCGTCAACTGAAGAATCCGTATGCGCCAACGTCAAGTGACCGCATTGATTGAAGAGTAGATTCCACTCGAGCTCCCGCGACAGGTCTTCGTATAGTCCCAACGAGCGGGCAAAGAAGGGCACGCCTTCGGGTGTGCGGTAATTTGCGCGGATGATGGCCGTATTGCGTCCCGAGTTGCCGGAACCGAGGTAGCGTTTCTCCAGCACCGCCACGTTGGTGATGCCGTGGTCCTTGCCCAGGTAATAGGCCGTGGCCAGACCGTGAACGCCGGCCCCGATGATGACGACGTCGTAGCTGCGTTTAAGTTCATGGGTGCGCCACATGCGCTCCTTGCGAAACAACTGGATCATTCCCCACTCCTCCGCATCTGTCGCGCCGCTTCCTGGCCTACCGGCACGATGCCGAACTGACGACCAGCGTGCATGATCGCTTCCCAGGCGTATACGGCGTACTCGGTACCCAGGAGGAGCCAGTAGGCAAGCGTCTCGTCAAGATCGTCGCGAACGACACGCGTGTGTAGTCCCGCAACCTTGGCACTGAGGCAATTTCCGTTTGGCAATGCGGTATCGGAAACGTCAGGAGCCGTGAGCCGCTGTAGCACTTTCCGACTCTGGGGACCTGCGAGAAGCAGCCCTGCATAGGTGGAGGTGACATCTACCACATGAAGGCAACCTTCATTCATCAGAGTTGCTTGACAGCCGGAGTCTGCAGAATCATCCGGCATTGGAGAGCCCATCGGACCACGAACGGTCGGCCCTTCTACAGGCCCTGGACGAATGCTGGAGTTGGCGCCATCAAGACTGTCGCCCTCAGATCTTGCAGTCTGCCGCTTGATCGACCGCGCAAGTTCCTCATTGCGCGCCGGGTCACACAGGACGAGGTAATGTCCCCGGGCAAGCTTCCAAGTTCTGCCTTCTCTGATTGCGAGGGAATCCAGTTCCTCTTGTCGGCCTTGGAGTTCCAGCTTGCCCAGCCAGCTTGCATCGCATAGGCCCACGCTGGTTCTGAGCGCCTCCGCTTCAGCTTCCGGCGTGGCGAAGTGCGACACCAAGTTCCAGCCGTGGTAGTCGCCAAACGACGCCCCCAGTTCAAGGGACACGTGGTAGAGCGGCGATTGCTTGAGCGGTGTCTCCATAGTTCTTATTGGCGCAGTCGTTTCTGCGCGGGGTCATAGAAGGGTTCTTCAACGATACGGGCGGTCACACGGCGGCCGTCGGCATTCATCGCTATGGCTTGACCGGCCTCAGCAAGCTCGGCCGCGACCCAGGCGAGGCCGATGACCTTCTCATTCACCGGTGAATGACGCACACTCGTTACCCTTCCTGCCGGTTGGTCGTCGGCAATGATCACGGCGCCGTCCGGCGGCAAGACATCTTCATCCATTACGAACCCCACCAGTTTTTCACGGGGAGCGCGGTTTTGGGCGCGGCTGATGGCGGCCTTGCCGATGAAGTCTTCCTTGTCGAGCTTTGCCACCCAAGCCATGTCGGCTTCGATGGGGTTGCTGGTTGCGTCGGTGTCCACACTGACGATGACGTGTTTCTTTTCCAGACGGAGCACCCGTTGCGTTTCAACGCCAAAGGGCCTGATGTCGAATTCACTGCCGGCATCCATGATGGCATCCCATACGTGCTCGCCGTATTCCGACGGAAAGTGAAGTTCCCAGCCGGTTTCGCCAACAAAGCCGATGCGCAACATGAGAGAGGGCACACCCGCCACGTCCGCCTGACGGCAACGCATATAGCCAAAGCGTTTGTTACCGAGATCCCGCTTCGTGAGTTTAGCAAGCGTAGCGCGGGCCTTGGGTCCGGCGACGTTAACTGCGCCCATGCCTCCGGTGACATTGGTGATGTGCACACACCAGCCGGAACCGGCGAGCCACCACTCCAGCCACTCCTGCACGAATTCGATGTTGCCGGTGGTGGTGGTGATGAAATAGTGGTCTTCGCTAATGCGGGAAACGGTGCCGTCGTCCAGAATGATGCCGGCCTCGTCGCAGATGACGCCGTAGCGCGCGCGGCCCACGCGCAAATCGGAAAAGCGATTGGTGTAAACTTTATCCAGAAGTTTCGTTGCGTCCCGTCCCCTGACGTCGAGCTTGCCGAGGGTGCTCAGGTCAATGACGCCCACACGCTGCCGCACCGCCCAGTATTCTTGCTCCACCGACTCCTTCTTGCTGTCCGGCGTGCCGTAGTAGAGCGGTCGTTTCCACTCGCCCATATCCATCCAGACACAGCCGATTTCGTCGTGCTTGGCGTGCATGGGCGTGCGCTTGGTCGGATGCAGATGCTGCCCGGCAAGCGCCCCCAACGGCACCGGTGAAGTGGGAGGCCGTGAGGTAGTTCTGCCGGTCTCCTGCAGCGTGCGCCCCGTTTGCCGGGCACAAATATCGATCGCCGCCTGCTGGCACATCTTGCCCTGGCAGGGGCCCATCGTGGTGGTGGTGTAGCGCTTCAGCGTTTCGATATGGTCGAAACCCTCGTCGACGGCCGTGCGCAAGTCATGCAGGGTTACGTCTTCGCAGGGGCAGACGATTACCTTCTTTGGGTTTGAATCAGTGCTGAGCGCGAGCCCAACGGCCGGGGGCAGCGACTCCCCGGTAACCGCGCCAACTGCTGAGACTCCGTCAGGTAGATTGCCGGTGGCGAACACAGCGCGCTCTGCGTCCCACTCCACGCTGCCTCCCGCTTGCGCAACGAGCCCCGCATCCGGCACCCAGTCGCCGCACATGACCACCAGATCGCAGGCAAAGCGTTGCTCACGGGTCTGGAGGCCTGAAACATGCTTGCGTCCCATGGCTTTGACGACCTGAGCGGGCGGAACAATGCCTGCGACCGTAATACCGGCATTTTCTAATTCTTTCGCAGTGGACGCCGCGGGCTCTCCGTTGCCCACGACTACGGCCCGTTCCCCGGGCCTGACGCCATGGAGACCGATGAGGCGCATCACGCCGCTGCTTAACATAACGCCGGGAATGTCGTTGTTTTCGAACAGCAGCGGGACTTCATGCGCGCCGGTGGCAACGACGATACGCTCGGTACGCAGTTGCGTGAGGCGTTGGGCTACGGGAGACTCAGGACTCCGATGCATGATGCCCAGGAGACTGCCCTCGTAGAGTCCGAAGCAGGTGGCGCTTGTAAAGACAGTAATGCTGGAAGTTTCGTGAATGCGCTGAACGAGGTCATCGAGGTTTTCTGACTCTTCTCCGTTGGACCCTCTGTTTGAGCCCGGACTTGTGCGCGAAGCCTCGGTGTCGGAGCTCGAGTAGCGCAAGTGCCCGCCCAGTTCGGGCTGATCGTCAATCAAGACCACTCCGCCGCCCTGTGCCGCCGCATCGAGAGCGGCCCGCATGCCGTGGGGTCCGCCGCCGACAACAGCCGTGGCGGTGTACAGAAATACGTGCTCGTAGGGATGGTCGGCAGCCGGGTCCGGCGCGCGGTCAATCTTGCCCAAGCCGGCGGCGCGGCGGATGAAGGGCTCGGCAATGTGCCACATCCACGGATGCGTAAAGGTCTTGTAGTAGAATCCCACCGGCATGGCCCATGAGAACCGTTCGGCGACGGCGAGAAAGTCGGTTTCCAGCGACGGTTTGGCGTTCTGGTGGGTGACTTGCATACCGTCTTGAACGGGCTGGGTGCAAGCGCGCACGTTGGGCGTGCCGTCCACGTTCATCAGACAGTTGGGGCAGCGTCCCGCGACACAGAGCAGGCCGCGGGGCCGATGATACTTGAAGCTGCGGCTGAAAACGCGCCGCCCCGTCCGATAGAGCGCGGAGGCCACCGTGTCGCTGGCCTGGGCATCGACGGGATTGCCATTGAAATAGAAGGTGACTGCGGATTGCCCGTCGGTCGTACCGTTTGCGGAAGATGGATTCCCGCTTTCGCGGGAATGACGGAGGCCGGAATCGCTACTCACGGCGTGTCCTCGGGGAGGCTTGTCTCGGCGACCTCATTGGTCATAGTATCGCGCACTGCATAGAGCCACTGGCGGCAACCATACGTGTGAAACCACCACTCCTTCTGAGCCCGCTCGCGATTGGCAGTGGCATAGCAGTAGCCCAGCCACGCCCCGTCGCTCGCGCCTGCCTCCGGCCGTGATTTCACCTCACCGCCAAAGCGAAACTCGTAGACGCTGCGCTTGCCGCAATTGGGACAGGGGATCAAAAACGACATGCCAACTCCATTGAGAAGCACGCTTCAACTGTGCTTTGATGGCCTTCTACACCGTGCACGGACAAACTGCGGGCGAATCGTTCGCTACGCTTATATCACCTGAGGGTGGATTTTGCAAAGCAAGCGGCTAGACCCGTTCACTCGGACAGCATGCGAAACGATCGTTCACTTGAAATGTGCGGACGAAGGTCAAGCGGCTCAACGCCGTTTTCCAACGCCTTCTGCAAAGCTCGCGTCTTAGTGACCCCGATCTTCCCAACCGGGGCCGCCGCCGACGATGCGGTTGGTGCCCACCAAGGGGATACCGCAAATCATCGAAGCTTCGCTGGTCAGGGCGCGGAGATCGTCGGGGTCGAGGTCGTGCACGTCGGCCTTGCCGCAGGCGCGGGCCAGCATCTGCATTTCTGAGACCATGGAGCGCAGGTAACTGGAAACGCGTTCGGCGGCCTCGTCAATTGGCAGGCGCTTCATAAGATCAGGGTCTTGGGTCGTAATGCCCACGGGACAGCGTCCCGTGTGGCAGTGGTGGCAGAAGCCCGGTTTCGTGCCCAACTCTTCGTAATCTTCTACGTAGAGAGATTTGTTGCAATTGAGCGCAATCAGGGCCGAGGTGCCGATGTAGACCGCATCAGCGCCGAGCGCGAGTGCTTTCGCCGCATCCACGCCGTGCCGAATGCCGCCGGCGATGATGAGTTGCACCTCGCCATACAGGCCCAAGTCCTCCAGGGCCGCGCGCGCCTCGCACACGGCGGCGAGGGTAGGAATACCCGTGTGTTCTTGCAGCATCTCCGGTGAGGCGCCGGTGCCGCCCTCCATGCCGTCCACCACCACCGCGTCGGCGCCCGCTTTTGCCGCCAGCCGTACATCGTCGAAGACGCGTGTGGCTCCCATCTTGATGAAGATTGGCACTTTCCAGTCGGTGGCTTCACGCAGTTCTTCGACCTTGATGATCATGTCATCGGGACCGAGAAAGTCCGGATGACGGGCGGGACTGCGTTGGTCGACGCCAATTGGGAGATCTCGTTGCTCGGCAATGACCTCTGAGACCTTGGAGCCGAGCAGCAGACCGCCGGTGCCCGGTTTAGCTCCCTGACCGATGGTCAACTCAATGGCGTCGGCGGCGCGCGCGTCGTGGATGCTAATACCGTAACGCGACGGCAACACCTCGTAAACGAGAGTTTTGCTGTGTTCGCGTTCGGCCTGCAGCATGCCGCCGTCGCCGGTCGTGTTTGACGAGCCCACCGCGGCCGCGCCCTGGGCCAGCGCAACTTTCGCGTTGTAGGAGAGCGCACCCCAACTCATGCCCGTGATCATGATGGGAATGTCCAACTCAATCGGCTGCTCCGCATAGCGCCTGCCGATGACGGTTTTCGTAGAGCAGTGCTCGCGATAGCCCTCCAGCGGAATCCGGGTCAAGGTGCACGGGAGAAAGGTAAGGTCGTCGAACGTCGCCCAATTCCGTTCCCGCAGCGTGCCGAATCCGCGCATGAGGTAGCGCCCCAGTTGGGCCTTCTCTTGGATTTCGGCAATCACTTCGGGGGTGTACGTCCCGCTCGGTCGCAGGCGGCCGTTCTCGCCGTCCGACATATTCCCTTGCTCCTCCTACAAGTTTTACTTGACTGCAGTTGGGACAGCGGTGAGATATATGGTCCGGTTCAACCTCACCGCTCCAGCAAAAAACAATTCTCTTGTCTGCGCTCTTCGTTTGGAATTTGATTGCTGCGCTGCAGCGCAGAACAATAAAGCCCCGTTGTGAAGTTTAGTCAATTGATGGGAGTGGACTGTGGTTAACCTTTGCTTGTGGCACTCTAAACGGCGGGGCCAATCCCGGGGAGAACTCGCGAGCGCTCCCTGAATCTCACTTCTGCTATACCACCTGCTGCCAAACGTCCCAATCGGTCTTATCGAAATTCCACAAGCGGCGGCCCGACACGATTTTCTTGAAGCCGGCAATTCTTGGTTTCAACTCAGCCAAACGCTCCGGCAGGTGCTCCGTGAACGTCGCCTCAAGAAATGCGAGATCTTCAGCGGTGAGCTCTTCAATGACTGCATCGTTACCCAATTCACCGACCTCGCCGCCCACGTAGCAGACGGTCTCATACATAGAATCTGCAAATGCTTCGCCCACGTCACCGCAGACGACGATCGTACCCCGCTGACCCATGAAGCCGGCCATGTAGCCGCAGTTCCCACCGATGAGCAGAAGGCCGCCCTTCATTGCCACGCCGGCCCGCGCCGCTGCGTGCCTATGGATGACCACCGTGCCCCCGCGAATGGTGGCTGCCGCGCCGTTGCCGGCGCTGCCACGAACGATTACCGTGCCCGAGAGCATCGATTCCGCGAGACCCCAGCCGGTGCTGCCGTTGACTTCCACAGTGGCGCCGTCCATCAAGCCGCCACAGAAGTAGCCCACACTGCCGTCAAATTTCACCGTAGAGGGTTGCAGCAAGGCTACGCCGAGATTGTGCCGCGCGCCCGGATTGCGAACGACGACTGCGTCTTCGCCGCGAGCGATGTGTTCCCTTATGGCCGTGTTGATTTCGCGGATGGTCTTGCCGCTGCAATCTAGTTCAGTTGCCATACCTGCACTTCCTTCGCTTGTGCCTCACGCACACCGCCAATTCCCGGAAACGCATTCTCAATGGCAATCTCCTCCGTTGCAACAACCACCTCGGAGTCAGTCTCGGTGAAGAGGAGCGGCTTGAGGGCAAAACGGTCTTTGGCAAAGCCCAACTCATTCTGAGTAGCTGCCAAGTAGCTAAAGGAGCCGTCCAAGTCGTACAAGGAAGCGGTGAGTGCTTCTGTCAGGGTCATGCCTTGAGAAAGCCGGTCTGCAAGATAGACGCCTATCACCTCAGAGTCATTGTCAGTATAAAACCTGACCCCGTGCTGCTCGTAACGGCGGCGGAGATTGTGATAATTCGTAATGTGCCCGTTGTGCACAACGGCAAGGTCCGGCCTGCCGTGTGCCCAGAATGGCTGCGAATGGCTCAGGTCCACCTTGGATTCTGTCGAGAGGCGCGTATGACCGATGCCATGGGTGCCGGTGATGCGGGAGACCCCGTGGCTCTGCTCGAGGTTTTCCGGAGAACCTACCTGCTTGACGATTTCCAGGGCATTGCCCATGCTTACCACTTCAACGTTGTCTGCCTCTGACTCGATGAGGGCGCTGAGTTGTTGCGGGTCGCCCTGATAGTCGACTTCAAGACGCAGGTATTCTTCGCTTGTTTCTGCAGCAAGGACTCTCCCAAGAGTCTGGACGCGCTTGGTGATGTTTGCTTGACGCTCGGCAAAGACGCCCTTCTCGCCCAGCTTGATGCGCAGGACAGTCCGATCGTTGCCAGGGCCCGTAAAGAGCGCGACACCGGCAGAGTCGGGACCCCGACACGCGAGAGCATTGAGCATTGTCAACACTGTCTCTCCAACCGGGGCCGTGTCACTCGTCTTATCGAGAAAACCGATAATGCCGCACATGCGACGTTCCTTGCCTGTTGTACATGAATCTACTAGACGACCATGGGGACTCCTGGGCAAAATATCATGGCGATTCTGGCGATTATTCTGCCTGTGTCCCTAACCAAGAGAGGCCATCCCATACTATAGCATTCTTAGTGGTGGGCCGTACACGCACGCAGCCGGTCGCACCGGCGGCGGATCCCGCGGCACTACCCATCTGGAATTCAGGGCCTGTATGGCGCGGAAATCATCACTTTCAAGAGCTGCAAGCCCCGGATTTGGTTGCCCGAATAGTGCAGGCGGCCTGGAGGGAAAATTAACCTGTCCGATCTTAGGTCTCCCCGCGAGCCGCACACCGGCTCTCCCAGTACAATAGGGCGAGAACGTAGCCACTCTTGGGGAGACTTGCATGACGACTTCCAATGAAGATAGAGACAACGCATTCCATGAATTCGAAAGAGCGGGGTGGGAAAGGGTCGCCGCAGACTATCATCGCTTCTTTGCCAATCTCACCACGCGTTTCATCGACCCGCTCCTTGACGCAGCCAATGTGAAGGCAGGGCAGCGTGTCCTCGACGTGGCGTCGGGACCCGGGTACGTTGCGGCGGCAGCGGCGCAGCGGGGGGCTGACGTAGTCGGCATCGACTTCGCAGAGGCTGCGGTGGCAGTAGCGCGGCGCCAGTACCCCGGTATCTTGTTTCAAACCGGCAGCGCTGAAGAGCTGCCATTTCCGGACTCTCAATTCGCTGCGGTGGTCATGAACTTCGGTCTATTGCATTTGGCCCAGCCGGAAGTGGCCCTCGCGGAAGCGTGCCGCGTGTTATCTGCCGGCGGTCGGGTTGCCTTTTCCGTGTGGAGCGATCCTCAGGTAGGGGTGGGTTTCAAGATCATTCTCGATGCCATTGCCGAGCACGGGAATATGGCGATTCCGCTGCCCGATGGCCCGGCTTTCTTTCGCTTCAGCGACCCTGCCGAGAGCACGCGCGCCTTGACCGATGCCGGATTCATCGCGCCTTCGGTGGAGGAAATCCGTATCGCGTGGGAGTTGCCCCACGAGGACGCGTTGTTTGAGACGTTCTTGCACGGAGCGGTGCGTACCGGCGCGCTGCTGCAAGCCCAGACGCCGCAAGCGCTCGCTGATATTCGCTGGGCAGTTCGAGACGGCGTGATGGCGTTTGCGGAGGCGGGACGAATTCGATTGCCCATGGCGGCAGTGATTTCCTCGGCGCGAAAGCGATAAGCAACGAGGTTACTGCAGCGACAAACTCTATCGGCTTTACAGGAGCACTGTATGGTAGTAATCTTTTCTGCGGAGAGACCTTTCTGTTGGCAAGAGAGGCATACTGGTGTTCGTTAGAGAGGAGGCAAGGGGATCTAGAGTTCGTCGATTTGATGGAGTTAGTGAGTCTAAGGAGTAAGACATGGCAAGCAGCAGAGCTAGTCTGAGCCGGCGACAACTGTTGATTGGAATGAGCAGTATCCCGCTTGGAGCCGCGTTGGCGGCCTGCGGCACGGCTACGGTACAACCCGAGATGGCCGCTGAAGAGCCCGCGGAGCAGAAGGCTGAAGCGGCGCCGCAAGCGGCTGAGCCCGTGGACGTAGTCTTCGTGCCCAATCCCGCCTTCAGATTTCATGAAGAAGGCCACGTGTCAAATGGCCTCGTTGAGGCCTTCGGCGAAGAATTTCCCAATATAAACCTGCTCGTGGAACCGTACACGGGTAATCGCAACGAAGCCTTTGCCGCCGCCGCTGCCGGAAACATTCCCTACGATGTGGTGACCGGCGGCGAAGGTACGCCAATCGACCGGGGCTTGCAGGGCACGGTATTGCACCTGAATGACTATGCCAAGGCTACGGGCTTGGATATGGACGACGTGTGGGAAGGCCTGTTGGAGCCTGTCGTGTGGCGGGACGGACGCCTTTTTGGCATGCCCTACGGCCCGGACATGCGCGTGCTCTACCTAAACATAGATCTCTACATTAAGGGAGGTCTGGACCCGGCGGTTGGGCCGCAGACTTGGGACGAGCTTGAGGAAGCCATCCAAAAAACGACGCAGAAGGACGCCGCGGGCAAGCTCACGGTTGCGGGTTTTCCCCCGGACTGGGGCTCAAACGGCACGTGGCTGTTCATGCTCCCACTGTTGCAGCTTGGCGGCAGCCGAACAAACGACGACCGCACTAAGATGACCTTTAATACGCCTGAGGGTATTGAGGCCTTTACCTTCGTCAAGCGGTTGTGGGACTTGCAGGATGGATTCGCCGCCGTCAAAGAGTTCCAAGAATCAGCGCGGCCTTCCGGCGGAGACCGGGGAGCAGCGCTCATCAACGCGAAGTGCGCCAGCATCTACATGACGTATGCTGAACGCAAGCAACAGATACGTCCGATTGACCCGGACTTCGAGTTTGGATATACCGGATTCCCCTTGCCCGCCAATCCTGCGCGTCAGGTGAGCCTTGGCGGCGCCTGGATCCACATGGTTTCCGGATGGACGGAAGTCGCGGAAGAGTCCTTTGCGTGGCTGGAGTACCTGGCGCGGCCAGAGAACACCCTGGCATTCACCAAGACCTTCGACCGTGTGCCGGTGCGTAAGTCGGCGACGCTGTCGGAAGAATTTCATGAGAACGATCCGTTTGTTCTCCACATGTCGGAGAACATGCAGCATCGCACCTCAACCCTTGGCTTTGGTGTGCCTGGCTCCGACCAGATGCGCATAGAAGTTCTCACTGGTGGATGGGTTGGCTCAATCTGGAACGGCGAGGTGGGCATTCAGGAAGCGCTCGCCACGGCCGAAGATCAGATGAACATAATCGCTGAGGACTGGCGCAAAGAGCTTGGGATCTAGGCGGCTGGCTTTGGTTGGCCTTGCGTAAGGCCAATGCCGAAGTTGGTTGACCGGCCGGGACACGTTGAGAGCGAAGCGAGGCAGGGGTCTCTCACAAGACTCCATTGAATCCTCGCTTCGTTCTGGGCGGTGCCTGTGGGTGTGTAGTTCCCCTGTGCAAATGGATCTGACTGGCAGGAGACTAAGAACAGAACAATGAGCAGTTCTACGGAAACTTTTCTAAGGCAAACGTGAAGGAGCGCTTTGTGGCGGGTGACATTGACGTAGCAATTGTCGGCGGCGGCCATAACGGTCTGGTGGCTGCGACTTACTTGGCGCGCGCCGGACTCTCAGTGCATGTCTTTGAACGCCGCCCTTTCACGGGTGGGGCGGCGATTACGGAAGAATTGTGGCCGGGCTTCAAGTTCTCGACCTGCGCCCACATGGTTCACGGCATTCAACCGAAGATCTATCGCGACTTTCGCCTACTCGAAAGAGGGATGGAGGTTATCCCACGGCAAGGGATTCAGGTGCTGCCGGATGGGACGTACTTTGGGCCGAAAACCCATGATTCGCCCCGCAATCGCGCCCTGCACTTGACACAGGAAGAGCGGGAAGGACAGCGCCGCTATGGGGAGTTCAAGAACACGTTGCAGGGAGCGATTTCACCGTACCGGCTGCAGCCGCCGCCCTCGCTCGCTGAGGTGCGCGCGAAAATCGCCGGGACACCGGCGGCCGCTGTGCTTGAGAAAGCGCTGACCACACGGATATACGACCTCCAGGATGAGTTTCTGCCGGATGGGCCGCTCAAGGACCGCTTGGCATATGAGGCGGGCGCCGCAGGCAGGAATCCGCTGGCATTTCAATTTGCCTACGCCTCCTTGAACGCGGTTGATGAAGCAACGGGCATCAAGCCGCCGAACGGCTACGTGCGCGGCGGCGTTGGCGTGATTAGCCGCCTCTTTAGGGAATCGGCGGAAGAGGCCGGTGTCACGATTCACACCGACCATGAAGTTCAGGAATTCTTGGTTGAGGGCGGCAACGTGACCGGCATCCGGCTCGCAAACGGCGGAGAAGTGCGTAGCCGCGTGGTGGCGTCCAATCTCGATCCCAAGCGGACGTTCCTGCGCCTCATGCCCGAGGCACACTTGGATAGCGGCTTTCGCAAGCGTATTGAGGGACTTGTCACTCACGTCAGTTGCTACAAATTCCTGGCAGTGATTTCGGAGTTGCCGCAATGGACCGCCTGGGACGGCGACCCGGATGTGCCGAGTAAAGGCGCAGTGGTAATTAGCCTCAATCGAGCAGAAATGTCCGCGTGCTACGACGACTTGGAGGCTGGGCTTCCGCCGCGCAAACCTCTGGTGAGCTATTCAATTCCTTCCGCGGTTGATGATAGCCTGACCCAGCCTGGGTACCACACTGCGTCCATCTGGATCTATGCGGCGCCCGGGAAGCTGCGCAACGGAACTTGGGACGACGTGCGGGAGCAGGTGGCGGAGGGCCTTATCGATCAGATTACCGAACACGCGCCGAACTTCCGCCGCTCAATTCGCGACTACAAGCTGCGCACGCCGCTCGACTTAGAGCGCGAGAATGGGTTGACCGACGGCTGTATCTGGCATATCCAACACATTGGCGAACACCTCGTGTGGAACCGTCCGCTGCCGGAGATTTCGCACTACCGGGCTCCCTTGAAAGGGCTCTATCTTTGCGGTGCGGGCCAGCATCCGGGTGGTGAGATTAGTGGCGTTCCCGGCCACAATGCCGCCCACGAGATTTTGAAGGATCTCGGCCAAGCTTGAGAATATGCGCGAGAGTTGATCACTTAAGCAGTGGCAGCCAGGACATCGATTGTGGTGTCGGGCAGCAGGCGCAGGTTTCTAACCTGCGCTACTGTTTCTCGGACAGGCAGAGCGATGATTTCGGTTGCCGCCTAAACTGCGGACTTCAGAGCAGCGGTGAGAGTTTGAAGGCGGGAATCAAGCCCCTTGAAGCAGTTGTCGCTTAGCGTCTTCACCTCTCGCGCAAGTCCGCATTGGCGGCTTTCTGGCTGACTGACCCCTGTTTACCCAAGAAGCAAATACAGTTACAGCATTACGTAGGAGAATGGTGGAGGTGTAGCCGACTATGACGGATACAATCAAGCATGCGGTTCTATCGGCGGAATTGCAGGGAATCGAATGCCACACGCCGCATGCGGTGTGCAGTGGCGACACGCTCTGGGCCGTGTGGCAGGGTTATCAGCGGGACGACGAGAAAATCTACGCACGAGCGCTGCACGGTGATGATCCTGCGCAAATTGAGACTCTAACCCCTGTAGGAGGCAGGAACCACTCGCCCTGCGTTGGGCTTGTCCGGGGTGTGCCGGTCTGCGCCTGGATTAGCCAAGAATCAAGCCAATCGTATGCTGCCGTTGGGTCCACGCGTTCTGAATCCGGCTGGGAATCTCCCAAACCCCTGGGCAGCAGGGGTTTCGTGGTTTCCCTGCACGCTGACTCAACGGATGAACGCATGGCGGCAGTGTGGTGCGAGGCTGCGTCGCCGGGCGAATATGTCATCAGGCTCGTTGTCAATGAAGGTGCGGGCTGGTCGGAACCAATAGACGTTACGCCCGCGGCCGGATGGGTGCAACGCCCGGAAGTGGCTGTGACGCCGGACGGCTGTTGGGTGGCTTGGGATGCCTATGATGGCAGCACGTATGGCATTCAGGCTGCCTTTGTGGACAACAATGGCGCTGTGACACTCAGAGAGTCTGTAGCTGACAGCGCAGTTGAGACGCCCATGGTTTCGTCGGCAGCGTGGCAACTTGTGCCGTCACTCACTGTTGACAGCGCGGGCAATCCCTGGATTGCATGGCTCTGCCGCCAGGAAGTCGTGAGCGATACAAACGTGCTCGACCAGTGGCCCGTAGCCCGGGTCGCTCGGCGCGTTGGGGGCCGCTGGGAGCTGGTGCGTGACGCCAGCGGTTCGCCGGACCTGGGAGTCTTGGCCTGGGGCATGCTGGAATGGCAGGGCTTGGGAGTATGGGGCTATCTCGGCAGGCGGCGCAAACCGCTGGTGGTTCCGGACTCTGATGGCGGCGTCTGGTTGCTCTGGGAACGCAAGAAGCAAGCGAACGGCAGCACGACCATTACGCCGGGCGTGCTCTGCGGGCGGCGCCTCGAAACTACTGCCAACCAAGCTCTGCCCAACGTCCACGACACCCGCTTCATTGCCGACGGACCCCGCTACTACACGCCGGTCGCGAACGCCGCGGGGCAGAAAGGCCTTTGGCTAACCGCGCGGGTTGCGCCGGAAATTTCAGTGGAAGATGTTTGTGTGGCAGCGTATGGCGTGGCTGACTTGCCGGTCTTTCGCGATGAGGGAGCTTGGCACGGATGCTTTCCCGTAACGGTGGATGAGCCCCGGCTCGAGCCCAGGCCGCGTGTGCAAATTCAGGAGAATGCTGCAAGAGCGGAAACGAATGAGAAGAGAGAAACTGAGCTTTCGCTCTTTTGGGCTGACCTGCATGTGCATTCGACGCACTCCGCCGATGCGGAGGGGTACGTTGACGAACTGATCGCGTATGCGCGTGACAAGGCCCATTTGGATTGCATGGCTATTTCCGATAACGACAAGCACCTCCTGAGCCTCACGACGTCGGAATACGACCAGGACTACCACTTTGCGCGTCACTTTCAGCACTTGGACGACCTAGTATTACTCCCCGCGTACGAATGGTCGCAGATGAGTCGCGCAACCGGCGCCAGGACTTCAAATCACCGCACAGTGATTGCCGGAGATAAAGACCTGCCGCTCCTGCGCTATACCGAAGTGGAAGGAGCGCCGCTCGCCGCACTTGCCGCGCACGCCGAGCAGCATGGCGCGATCCTGCATCCACACCACGAACACTGGCAATTCTTGTCCGACTCTGATACGGAGACGAACATGGAGGTTTGCTCCGGCTGGCGTGTGCACATGCTCGACCGGGAGTATCGGCAGAAGATTCACGATGTGCTCAAGAGTGGCCGCAAGCTGGGCTTCATCGGTTGCAGCGACGGCCATCGCCGCACGGCGGGTACCGGCGGCGGGCTGACGGGGATATATGCCGAGGAGCTGACGCGTCCAGCAATTCTCGATGCGCTGCGGCAGCATCGTTGTTTCGCGACCGACGGTTCCCGTATCGCGGTGCAAGTCTGGGTTTCCGGGGTCTTCATGGGGGGCGAGGGCAGGACGGAGACGCCGCCGGAAGTTAGTTGGAAGGTGCAGTTGCGAAATCAACCGGCGACCGTCAAGCTGGTGCGTGACGGCAGGGTGATTACAGCCTGGGAGACTGCTGACGAGCATGCATCGGGCGTCTATACCGATGCAGATGCGTCACCCGGACCGCACTTTTACTACATTTGGGTTGAACAATCAATGGCCTGGCGCAACCACCTTTCCAATGTTGCCCCAGCCTGGGGGCCGCGAGCATGGTCGAGTCCCACGTGGATTGATTTTGTCCCATAGTTGGCAATGTGCCCTGCCGTCCATTCACTCTAGAACGAGTTCTACCTATACCAATTGATATTTGTCGGGCTTGCACACTGAGTCCGCTTCGTGTCACGCTTAGCGGGGAGAGGAACGTCCTCCGCCGCGGTCAGCCCTCGATTCCAAGGTTTACCCCCCTTAGATTGGGGCCGTTTCTCCACGCAAATACTCGGGCATAGGGTCAACTCGCCGAGAGTCAGACCTAGACATGCTCACCGAATAGTCGGAGCGCTGGGGAAGTTCAGGCAAAATGCGCGAGTCTAAGAACGTTCAACTGCATATGAGTTTAGCGATAGCGATGGGTGTAGCAGGGAGGCTGCGTTGCAACCATTAGTCTTGTTTTCTTCCGCGGTGGTGCCGGGCCTCGCTCTCATGTGGTTCCTGCACACCCGTCCGCAGTATCCACAGCCGCGCACAATCCTTTGGGCAACGTTTGGACTTGGCGTCCTCGTCACGATTCCGGTGATCATTTTGGGATTTCCCATATCGCCAATCTATGTCCTCATGCCCAGCTACTTCTATGTTGCATTGGCAAGAACAATTCTTGGCGTAGCAATTCTCGAGGAGTCATTCAAGTATTGGATACTCGCAGGATACTCGTGCCAGCGCAAACGGCTGGCTGAGCCGTTCGATGGGGTAGTCTACGGTGTCGTCGCTTCCCTCGGATTTGCTACTTTGGAGAGCATCGCCTTTGTCATAGAGGGGGACGTGCTGGGAGCGGGCATACGAGTCCTTACCTCGGTCCCCGCGCATGCCGCGCTCGGCGCCATCATGGGGTACTACATTGCGCAGGGCACGTTCAATGAAGCGAACCGCGGACGGTCCCTACGTTTGGCTTGGGTGATTCCGGTGGTGCTCCACATTCTGTACGACTTCCCATTGTTGCTCGGCGTGCTGTGGTTGCTGCCGCTCTCATTGGCTGCGCTTATCGTTATGATTGTCTGGGCGGTGAGGATAATTCGCCGCGTAAAGTCCAGTCAGCGGCGCCGCAGCATCTCGATCTGGGGAGAGCTTGGTTCAAGAGATGGGCAGTTCAGTTCTCCGCACGACGTCGCGCTGGACCCACAGGGAAATATGTATCTAGCCGACACACTCAACAACCGTGTTCAGAAGCTTTCTACTGATGGGGAAGCGACTGCGCAGTGGGGAAACACCGGACAGAAGCCGGGCGAGTTTCGCTCCCCCCGCGGCTTGACGATTGACGGGGAAGGCCAGATGTTTGTGTCGGACACACTCAATCACCGCATTCAGAAGCTGTCCGCTGAAGGCCAACCACTGCGCCAGTGGGGTGAGCAGGGCTCCAAGCCTGGACAATTCCGTTCGCCCGGTGGGGTCGCGGTGAATTCCGACGGTGAGATTTTTGTCGCGGACACCGGCAATCACCGCATCCAGAAGCTGTCTGCGAACGGTGAATTGCTGAATATCTGGGGATCCTCCGGCGGTGAGCCGGGTGAATTTCGCGCGCCGACCGGCATCGCTGTTGATCACGAGGGCTGGATCTACGTGACGGATTCGGGGAATCACCGTGTGCAGAAACTCTCGGCGGAGGGTGAGCCAACGCAGCAATGGGGCGAGGAAGGCTCCGAACCGGGCCAATTTCGCAATCCCAGCGGCATTGCCCTGGACCGGAGCGGCAGAATCTATGTGGTGGACACGTGGAACAACCGCGTACAGGAGTTGTCCGCTGCCGGCGAACCGCTCTTCGAGTGGGGCCCAATGGCTGCCGGTAAGCAGGGACTGTTTTCAGACCCATGTGGGATTGCCGTGGACGAGCGCGAACACGTGTACGTGGCGGATACCGGCAATCACTGTGTCCACAAGCTACATCCCTTTAGCGCGCTGATGTCGGGCTCCGGGGTGCAAGACCCCGCGCCATCAAGTTCGCCGGCAACTTGAACCCGATGCGCGGGGCGCTGCGGGTTGCTCGTCCCATTGGTTAGGGCCGCTAGGATTCTCCGCCCTTTGCTCACTTCCGAAGACCATTGCCTAACTCCGTCTTTCCGGCGAAAGTCGGAATCCAGAGAGGGGTGTGGGTAGCTAGGGATCGCTAGCCGTGAAGCCGTTCTTTACCCCCCGGCCCGATCATTCACCGGCAAGGCGAAAGGGGTTTCGCAAGGGTTTCCATAGGGAGTGCGGCTGCTTCTCTACATGGGCTTGAGGTGGAGGAACAACTCGCGATCGCCGTGCTTGCCGGGCAGCGGACACTTAACGACGCCCCTTACCGCAAGATTGTGTGCCGAACACCACGCAATGAATGAATCGCGAATTCGGCCTTGCGTGTGGACATTGCGCACCGTCTCGCCTTTCTGCAGGGCGACCGAGCCCAATTCAAACTGTGGCTTTAGTAGTACAACGAGGTCTGCATCAGCTCGTGTCAGTGTGCACACATGTGGCAAGACAGCCCGCAATGAGATGAAGGAAACATCAACCAACGCGATGTGCGGCGGGTCGGGCAGTGAGGTGAGGTCGCGCACGTCGGTCTGTTCATAGACCGCGACTCTTGGGTCTACTCTCAGTTCCTCACTCAGTTGATCGCTCCCTACGTCTACGGCGAATACTCGCCGTACGCCATGTTGGAGCAAGCGCCAGGTGAAGCCGCCAGCGCCGCTGCCGACGTCGAGGGCCACCTTGCCAGTGCAGTCGATGCCAAAGCCCTCTAGCACCCCCGCCAGCTTGCGTTCGCCGCGACCAATGCGCAGCGCGCCCTGCCCGTCGACGGAAATCTGCGCGTCAGGGTCAACCTGGGCGGCCGGTTTGGTAATCGTCTTGCCGTTTACCTGCACCCCGCCGGCACGTATGGAAAAGGCGGCCTTTTCGCGGCTCGCGCAATAGTTGCGCGTAACGAGCAGCCGGTCGAGTCTTATCTTTGTTGCGCCGTGCTCTTGTAATCCGGCCATGCTGAAGCCTAGACGCTCACAATGACTCTAGAGGGTTTCGTGCCGAGACTGGCATGTGCCCTGGGGACGCATTGAGGACGACATTTCGCATTAGCCATTTGCAGATGGGCCGCATCCCTCAGTGCTGCGGAGATTATTGAAGTTGAACAGAATGAACCCCCCTAGTGGCGCAGGTTGCAAACCTGCGCTACCGAGCAATATGTCATTGTGGTGGGACTACGACGTGGGAAATCTGCGCCACAAAACGCCTGAGTACACCGGTAACGCGGATGCCAAGACAGGTTCCAAGGACGTGCGCGGACAGCCCCCGCCGAGCCCAGGCTAACGCGGCCCTCTGCTACACCATCAAGGTCACGCTCACCTTGCGCTCGACGCGCGTTCTCGTGAGGAAGTCGAATCGATTACCGGCGTCGCTAGTCTTCAACTTCGACAATTATCTCAATCTCGACCGGGATGTTATTTGGCAGCGCACCCATGCCGACTGCTGAACGGGCATGCTTGCCCTTGTCGCCAAAGACCTCCACCAAGAGATCGGAGCAGCCATTCATAACCTTGGGTTGGTCGGCAAAGTCTGGTGTGCCGTTGACCATGCCCAGCACTTTCACAATGCGGCTAACCTTGCTGAGATCACCAGTGGCATCCTTGAGGGCGCAGAGAAGGTTGAAGGCGGTGAGCTGCGCGGCCTTGTAGCCTTCCTCAATACTGTAGGTCTCGCCCAACTTGCCGTCGTAGTTTGGGGAGTCGGGGTCGCCGGCGCGATTGGGGCCCTGGCCTGACAAGTAAACGAGGTTCCCAGTGCGCACCCAGGGCACGTAATTTGCGATTGGTGCGTTCGGCGTCTGAATTTCAAAACCAAGTTCTTTGAGTTTCTCTTCCGGCGTCATAGTTTGCTTCTCCTTCAACCATACCGTGCGTGGTTGGCTGTACCTTAGCGTGAATACTCGTTCTGCATTGTACGGTGACACCGGCATCAGGTCAAAGAGCGCGACACATTTCGTCCTGCGCAACCTGCCGCGAGTCCCAATATAATGGAGCATATGGTGGCGGAAACAGACATGCGCATCCACTCTCGCGCCGCGCAGGACATCGAACGCCTCCGGCAGGCGGTCTGTCGTAGCCTACCCGACGTTGAGACGCTCATTCTAACCGGCAGTTTCGCCCACGGTGAGGGTGCGTTTCGGGCGTCTCCCCGGGGCATGCAGCCGTTCAATGACTATGATGTGGTGGTGGTTGCCAAGACTGAGCCCGACCCCCGGTTTCTCAAAGATCGCGCGGATCAGGCCGCGCGCATGCTCGGAGTGCGCGGCGTAGACCTGCTCGGTGTCGGTCTCCATCGCTTTGCATGGTTACCGCCAAGCATCTTCAACTTTGACCTGCGGCACGCGGGCTACGTGTTCCATGGCGATGCGAAACTCCTGGACACTCTGCCGGACTGGCAGCCGTCAGACATCCCTCTCATCGAAGCACAGGTCTTGCTGCTCAACCGGATGATCTGTTTGCTGGAGTGCGTTGAAGACGGGCCGGAATCGTTGCAAGACGATGAAGAAGCCGGCATCTTTCTCGCATACCAATCCAGTAAAGCGGCATTCGCGATTGCGGATGCCGTTGCGCTGCTACACGAGTTGTACGCCATTCGGTACGAGGGCAAACGCGATCTACTGAGTTCGCTGGTTCCTGCCGCCAGCGAGAGCGTTACGCTCGTGGAGGCCGCATGGCGCTTGCGGCAGGGGCTCGATCCGGCAAGTCTCGGTATGCCGCCTGAAACGTTTTGGCGGCGAACCCGCGCGGCTCTCCTGCCGACGTTCACCCAACTAATGAACTGGATGTATGCACGCGACCGACCTTTTACGACTCCGCATGACCTTGCGCACTTTGTCGCCAACTACGCTTCAGGTAACCCGATACGCGGGGCGATTGAAGCGGTACAGTACTTGACGCTTGCCGCTTGGGACGAATCCCGACCGGACAGGGAACTGCTGGAATTGGCCCGGGACCTATTGGAGAAGGCAGGTATTGCGTGCCCTGATACAACGTGGCCGCTCATGCGCCGCACGGTTGTTGCAGCGTGGTTTCACCACTGTCACTGAGATGTCAACTCTTATTCACCCGCCTCTCACCCTGCTCTTGATCGACGCGCTGCGTCACGACTACGTGACACCGCGGAGTGCGCCGTTTCTCTACAGGCTCATGCAAGAGGGGAAGTCCGGCCCGCTAATTTCAACGTATGGCTTTCAAGAGCATCCCGGCTTCCTGACGGGCTGCTTACCCAATGAGACTGCAATCGGCCACACGATGTTTGTGCGCGACCCCGCCGCCTCACCTTTCCAAGAGATTGATATCCCTTCGGAGGACGTTCTAGATAAGCATCCACAATTAGAGAAGGTGCTGCGTCCACTCTGGGATCGCAAGACGCACAGGATCGAAAACGAGAATGGACACAGCGCCTCCGCTTGTTACGGCATGACCGCGCGCATTCCTCCGGCGCTGTTGCCGCAGTTCGCGTTTGGTTGGGAGCGCGATTCTCAGGAGTCTGGCGCGCTCGGTGTACCAAGTGTGTACGATCTTCTGCGTCGCGCCGGCAGATCCTGGCTCGCCCTCGGTCATCCCCGCGACGACCAACGGACAGAGAACCTCTTGGCGCAGTTCTATGCGGCCGTGAGGCCGGAACACAGGCTGGTGTACGTGCACTTCGGCGAACTGGACTGGCTTGGGCACGAGCATGGTCCCGGCAGTCGCCAAGTGCTCAGCGCCTTGCGCGGCATTGACCACGCGGTGGAGCGGATATGCGCCTCGATGCAGGAAATGCATGGAAGCACGGCCACTCTGGTGTTTGGCGATCATGGCATGGTTGCCGTGGAGCGAACGGTTGACGTGCAGGCGGCGCTGGCCCAGACCGGCCTCTCAGTGCCGGAAGACTACGTGTACTTTCTCGATTCCACCGGCGTCCGGCTGTGGCCGGAGCACAAAGCGGCAAGGACCGCGCTCTGCCAGGCCCTGGCTGGGCTTAACGGCATCCGACGGCTTACTGAGATTGAACAAAGGGAGCTTGGAATTGCGTATGCCGACAGCAGCCCCTATGGCGAAATAATGTATGCGACGGAAGCTGGTGTCCTGATTTGCCCCAACTTCTTCCAAACGGAAGCAGTGCGGGGCATGCACGGCTACTTGCCTGATGCGATGGACAATTGGAGCCGCTACATTACGCACACTATCGATTGGGTGCCAGGCCACGCTACACTAACAATGCAGGACCTCTTTCCGATAATCGTGCGGGCGCTGGGATTGGAATCAGAGATGGATGAGATGGCAAAGGAACAACAGGAAGGCCGGGCCGCCGCCGCGACAGCTTCCCCCGGGAGAATGCCGCCGCCACGAGCAGGAGTATTGTCACACCAGGAATCTGCGGCGGCGATTCCGCCGGAGACGGCCCCCAGTGTTAGCGTGATCATTCCCACCTACAATCGCGCGCATCTCTTGCCGCGACTGGCGGAGGGCCTCGCGGCCCAGAGCTGTCCACCTCGCGAGGTGCTCTTTGTGGATGATGGCTCAGACGACGATACGCCCTCTATACTTGGGGCCATCTGCGGCGAACGTGAGAGTTGGCGCATGATTCGACAGGAAAACGCAGGTCCCGCGGCAGCGCGTAACTTGGCGGTTGGCGCGGCGACCGGCGACCTGCTGGTGTTCTTTGACGACGATTGCGTTCCGCACGCGCGCTTCATCGAAGAGCACGTGCAGACGCACCTCAGCAGAGGCGCGGGCTTCGCGGTTGCCGGGTATACCCCTTGGCATCCGGACTTGGAAGTCTCTCCCTTCATGGAGATGGCATTGCGGGGCGTGCTCTTTGCATTCAATCGCATTACAGATCCTGAGAACCTGTCGTTCACGTGCTTCTACACGGCAAATTGCTCGCTGTGGCGGGAAGACTTTCTCTCCATCGGAGGATTCGACGAGTCGCTGCGCTTCTACGAAGATGCCGATATTGCCTATCGCTTGCAGCAGCGGGGCATGCGTCTGGTGTTCAACGAACGCGCCATTGCCTACCATGCCGAGCCCGTAGACTTGGAGCAATTCCTAAAACGCCAGCGCGCCGCTGGCAAGTCGGCCGTGCGTATGATGGGCAAGCACCCTCATTTGGCGGACGAGATTGGCGTAAACGAAATCGCTAACCCGCAACTCAGAGAACAGTACTATGCAACGGTACTGCGCCACGCCTTTGTACAGGGTGTGGAGGATGCACTGCGGGAGGCCGATGCGGAACGGCCTCCACTTGCAGCGGACGGTAGCCAGGACGCCGGCCGCTTTGAGGAATGGATGCACGGCTGGGTGAGCGATCTCCTGGAGCAGCATGAAGCCTTGGAAGGCCGGCTGCAATTCATGGAAGATTCCGTGATGCAGAAGGACCAGTACATCCGCGAAGTTGTGCAGGCAAAAGACGAGACGATCAACGGTCTGGAGGCTACGCTACAGCGCTACCACCAAATGCTGCCTTTCCGAATCTACTTTTGGCTGAAGCAACGAGTGCGAACATAAGCGGACTTGGCGGCGGACTGGGGACTACGGCCTCCTGGTGAGTGAAGCGGTCTAAGTGAAATAGGAGAGCAGAAACTCTCTCCTTCACGCTAGCGCACGCGAGAATCCATCCGCAGCGCGCCTCGCGCGTGCCGTCAACAGCGAGGAACTTGCTTTCCCGCTCTACGTGACCCACAGACGTCTTGTTGGAGTCTTCCGATTCCAAGTGGGGACAGCCGCGCCTACCCCCGAGGCGAATGTGGGCGTGTGGGTCTAAGCGACAAAGTTGGGAACAGTGAGTCCCTACTCTTTGACCGGGAACGTGATCGGCGCGCCGTTCTGGGAGGCCGATTGCACCGTGGCGACGAGCACTTCAACAACTCTCCGGCCGTCGTAGGGTCCTGAGATCTGGGGCAAGGCCCCCCGTCCTTCTACCAATGCGATAAGTTCTTCAATGGCGGCGGCGCTGCCGGAGACCGTTGCCGAAGCCGCCGGCAGCGCTTGTATGCCGTCTTCGGTTTCAATCTCGTCGGGACCGGAATTGCCCAGGCGTATTCGCCCTGTTTCTCCCATGACTTCTAATTCGAAGCGCGGAAAGACGTCTTGCCCGCCGCTATAAAGCGCGCGCACGCCATTCGAAAAGAGAAAGAAGGAGCAGACGCCGGGATCAGTAGCGGGATCGTGTCCGCCATCGCCGGCATAGCGCGGTCCGTAGCCTGCAAAACGGTCGTCGTATCGTGCCGTCAGCCACTCCGGCTCCCCGTCAGCCAGGAAGCAAATTGCATCCATCATGTGCGTGCCGTTGCGAAAGAGCATGGCGCGCGCGCCGCCGAGTTTGCCGATGACGGCGCGCACCGGTCCGATGGCGCCGTTGCGGATCGCTGCGCGCGCTTCATACCACTGGGGTTGCCAGCGACGGCTGTGATCTACGGAAAGAAAGACGCCGTGAGTTTCGATGGCCGCGATCATGCGGTCCGCGTCGGCGAGCGTGGTGGCCAGCGGTTTTTCGCAAAAGATGGCGCGCGCCCCCGCTGCCGCGACGGCAACGGTAATGTCGGCGTGGCGGTGATCGGAAGTCACCACGCTCACCATGTCCAAGTTTTCACGCGCCAGCATCTCGCGATAGTCCTGATACTGCGTTATTGCAGGCCATCTGTGCTGCCAGGTGGAGACGAAGTCCTGGGTGCGCTCCGGCGCCAGGTCGCACACCGCAACGACTTCCGCCGCCGGGACGCAAGCATAGCCCGCCGCGTGCGAATGCGGCGCAACAGTGCCGAGAATGGGATGCGACGACGCTCGCGCCGGCTGACTGGCAATGCCGGTGCAGCCAACGATACCAACACGGTAGGTAGCCATCATAGGACTCCTTTGCTTATGCGCCTTGCGGCTTGCTAAGGGTGCGTTTACGCGACTCCTGATTCGATGCTACAATTATAGGCGAATGCGGGCCCGTAGCTCAGTTGGGAGAGCGCGTGAATGGCATTCACGAGGTCGTCGGTTCGACCCCGATCGGGTCCACCATAATGTTGTACGGCTGCACGCAGCGCAGTTTGAGGCAACCCCAAGTTACCTGGAACTCCTTCATAGATCGCTTTGGACGTCTATTGCCAGCGGCGCGAAGCCGGTAGTTTTTTCCTTGGAACGCACAGCAGCAATGCCGGGCATCAGATTCCGCAGGAATACTCAAGTGGATTTCTTGGATAGTCCGATCGAGCTTCTCTGTTCGCACGCGCACCGCTTGTGTTCCTGACAGTGTCGTACATCAAAGCCACGCTCTATTTGCAGTCCCCTCTACGTTTCTAGCCTAGTCTCGCTCATTGAAGTCTTAATCGCTATTCTCTCTATGGAATTGATGCGACAACTAACTGACGTAGGCTTACTAATGTAGCATGCTAGCCTTTGGTTAGCACTTTGGAAAGATGAGGTCCCATGATCGGTAAATCGAGCACGAGTATCCGGCCGAGGCAGGCAGCGGAGGCGGCGCTTTCCTCATCGCTGAGCGCGATAGTCGGTTCTATTCGGCGCCTTGGCATGCAAGCCATTGGGCCTGCGGCGCTAGTCTTCATGTTGAGCGTGCTGCTAACCGGCACGGCAAGTGCGGCAGACCCCACGGTTCCAGATAAACCCGGCGCGCCATCGTCGCGCGTGGTCGCGCTTGACACCATCGAGGTCAATTGGAATAAACCTGCGGATGGTGGCGAAGAAATCCTGCGCTATCTGCTCGAATACCGTAGGGCGGGTGAAGACTTTAGCATTTCGAAAATCATTAGTGAGGAAGATTCAAGACCAATTCGAATAAGCGGATTGCAGGCTGAGTCAACTTACTCCTTCAGAGTTTCTGCGGCAAACCGCCTTGGGGCTGGCCCCTTCTCGGAGGAAACCACCGTCCGGCTAATACCGGGGGCGGTCCAATCCGGAGAAACCACTACTGAGTCCGACGATTCTACCTTGCCGCGGGTGATAGGGCGAACAAATGCGGCCACGGCCACCGAGGTAGCGGGCGACCGCCTCATAATAACGCGCCACGACCAGGCCGGCACCGCATTCGAGATCGGCGTAGGCTGGATTGCAAAAGATGGTTCGGGCCAGATTGTGGTTGGCTTCATACGCGACGAAACGCGCGGTCAGACCTATAACATCGTCCGGTACGAAGATACCGGCAAGATTGTGCGCCGTTGGATAGCGCCCCATAGTGAACTGGTCTACTCCATCCCTTGGGCGATTGTGAATACGCGTTTCTCCGTGCCGGTCGAGGTGGTGAGTGCAATACCTCTGGACCATCGCTTCCCCGAACCGAACCAATTGGCCCGCCGCTTCGATGAAGGCGAAGAGCGCATCTATGCCTATGATGCGAGCCTGCTAAAGTGGCGGCACATCCCGGACTGGCCGACTTTCCAGGCGTTGAACTTCTATTGGTGCGACGTGACGGCTGCGGATGAAGAGTTCTTTGAGCGCATCGCCATTGGCGACCCGTTTCCCACCACCACTCTGCCCGAACGCGCCAATTATCCAAACTGCGCGACGGGATAGATGGCACATTCTTGCGAACGAATGAGACAGGATGAATTGAAGGACCCATGGCGAGTGGAAAACTGAAGGCGGCGATAATTGGCTGCGGCCGCATGGGCCAAGAGTACGCGAAGTTCTATCGCTTGCTCGACACTACTGAGATCGTCGCCATCGCCGAATTCAATGACGACAGGCGGCGCATTGTTGGTGAGTTCTTCGGCGTCAAGGCCCTGTACAAGGACGCTGTTGAAATATACCAACGGTTGGACGAGATCCCCGATCTCGCCGTCGTCGTTCTCCCCGGCAAGCATATCAAGGACGCGGTAATTGCATCGGCCCAGGCGGGCGTGCGCGGCGTATCCATGAGGGACTAAGGGGTCAATAGAAATGACACCAACGCTAACGGAGTTGATTGCCCGCGCACTCTGGCGGGAGGCGGTTACCTATCGCGATACGTGGCCCCACGAGTACGTTCTGTCCGAGACGGACAGTCAGCAGGAGTTGCTGGATGCGGTATCCGAGCGGTTCCGCGCCGGAGAGGGCGTGGCATGCCGCTTCTTTAACATGAATAACACCTATCTGTTCATCGGCGACCACAAATATTGGTTGATGACCCATTGGGATGACCTGAAACCCGGGGTGGACTACGTCCTGAACCGCGCTCGCCTCTACCGGGACCGCCGGGACTTTGTAATCCAGCCCGGTGACACCGGCAAGCCGGAGGATTATCCTACCGGCCCAGTTCACCCGAGCTCGGGCACTGTTTCCTGAGGAATACCGCCATGCCTCGGGAGTTCGCCAACAGTTCTACTGCGTGGCGCACTGACACCTTAGGCACGAAGACAGGTCGTCGCCGTTCCCATTCCGCTTGAAATCAGATATCTCCTGGAGTTTCAATGCCATGAAAGATACACTTTCCCTTCAAGATCTTTTCCATGACCGGGTATTCCGCGTTCCTAACTACCAAAGAGGATACGCATGGGAAAAGCGACAGGTCGAGGAATTCTTGGATGACCTGGCGCTACTTGATTCCTCGCGCCACCACTACACTGGCACAATTGTCCTCTACCAACCAACACATGCCAGGAAGATAGAAGACAACGAGGGAGCCCACTACGTAGAGGCCGATGTTGTAGATGGCCAGCAACGACTCACCACGATCGTACTACTCCTTAGTGAGATTTCCCACGCATTGACGGAGTATCCGGAAAGCAGCAGCCTCGCCCAAGGAATCAGGAAGAGATACGTCGAAGTCACCGACATTGACGGCCAACCGTTGCACAAGTTGTCGCTCAACGAAGACACTGACACTTTATTTAAGTCCAACGTCCTGCCAAGAGCCCCGCAAGAGCTAGCGGGACCTTCAGTTGCGTCGGGGCAGCGACTTCTGGATGCCAAGAAGCAAATCTCCGACTACCTGAATGAAGCCGAAGGGGGCCGCGCAGACCGAGAAAAGTGGTTGGGTCAGTTGCGCGGCAAGGTCACTAATCGGCTCCAATTCAGTTTGTATGAAGTTGAAGAGGAAGCTGAAGTAGGGGTCATCTTCGAAGTGATGAATGACCGAGGCAAACAACTGACCGATTTGGAGAAAGTCAAGAACTATTTGCTCTATGCGGCATCGGCGCTTAGGGTTACGCCAGAGAACAAGGTGAAGCTGACCGATTCGGTGAATCAGGCTTGGGCTGACATCCTCAAGCAACTCATGGCTGCAGAACTTGGCTCACCGGCGGATGAGGACCAGTTGCTTCGTGCCCACTGGTTGATGGAGTACGACTGGCAACCCAGGAAGTGGCAAGGAAGCAAGAGCATCAGAGGTAAATTCGACTTGCGAACGTGGGATCACGCCGATCTTTTAGAAGCACTGCATGATTATGTTCGGGGACTGCGAAATTCCTGCGTCTCCTTTTGTGACGCACGTAGACCGCATAGAGACGGTGCTTTTAGCTCGTACTCTAAAACTGCACACGGTGAAGTCACTCTTTGGAGTGAAAAGTTGACGAGGATCGGGACTACCGCGACGTTCCTTCCGCTGCTTATGGCCATGCGCAAGAACTGGCCTACCAAGGCGGAGAAGTACCTTGAAGTCCTCAAACTCTGTGAGACATTTGCCTTCAGGGTGTACCGGGTCGCGAGGTACTACGCCAGTTACAGGCAACCCGCGATGCTGCGTCTAGCGTATAGGGTGGCTCACGGGCAGATGGATTTCGCCGAGGTCGTTAGTGACATCAAAAGCAATTACGGCAGCAGGCAATCAAGGGAAGCATTCGACGAATTTACAAACCCAGACTCTCCCACGAGTCGGTATGGATGGACGGGGATCAGATATTTCCTGTTTGAATATGAGAGCCATCTAGCTTTGGGCCAAGGCGGTACACCTAAAGTCGATTGGTTGGAAACGGACGGAGCGGACTCTATTGAACACATCCTTCCTCAGTACATAGGGGATCGACCCTATTGGCAGGCACGTTTCGACGCGGACTCCCATGAACTATACGTGCACGACCTCGGGAACTTGACGCTGACCAAAGGAAACCCCTCCTTAAGCAATAAGCCATACCCAGAAAAGAAGGGGGACAAGAGTTACCGCAGCTATTGTTTTGAGAAGTCGCTTTTGCTTGAAGAGCGTGAAATCGCTGCGAAGTGGGATGACTGGACCGTGACAACCATAGATGAACGACGCGCCATGTTGCTTGGATGGGCTAAGGAGAGGTGGCGTGTAGACTTCAGTAATGTCACCGGCGAAATGTACGACCCAGACGACGAATCTGGAGATGAAGGCGACGCTCCCTAGCAATGTTCGGAGTTGTGAACAAACCCTACACACTCAGAGGGAACATGACTGACGAAAAGTTGAGAGTAGTGCTCATTGGCTGTGGTCGGATGGGCCAAGAGTACGCTAAGTTCTATAGTTTGCTCGACACTACTGAGATCGTTGCTATTGCCGAATACAATGACGAGCGGCGGAAGGTCGTCGGCGAGCGCTTTGGCGTCAGGGCGCTGTACAAGGACGCTGCTGAAATGTACCAGCGACTGGATGAGATCCCCGATCTCGCCGTCGTTGTCCTTCCCGGCAAGTTTATCAAGGACGCGGTGATTGCGTCGGCCCAGGCGGGTGTGCGGGGCGTATCCACCGATAAGCCCATTGGGGCCCGACTCGCCGACGTGGACGAAATGATTGACGTGTGTGAGGAGCGAAATGTCGTTTTTCACGGCGGTAATCTGCAGCGGGCCCGCGCTGACGTGCAGGAAGCCGCGAGCTGGCTCCGACGCGGCGACTTTGGCACGGTGCAGGGCGCAACGGTGCATGCGTGGGGCGGCGAGATATCCGGTGGCGGTTGCCAGCATATCGCCGTCCTCAGGCTCCTTGCCCAGGCCGAGATCACCGAGGTGATCGCATGGGGCAAACCCCGCGAAGCCTTGGAAGCGGACGAGGACACCGGCCTTATCATCAACGGACGCTTCACGATGAGCACCGGCATCGAGGTGCCCGTCTTTGGTGAAGATACTCCCTGTCGTGGCGTCGACGTCTGGACGGAGGACTCGCTCCTGCGCTGGGACTGGGACGATGTCATGGACATCTACAAGGGCTTTGATGGCAACGGCGTGCGCGTCAAGTTTGACCGGGCGTTCACGCCGTGCGCCTGGCCGCAGTACGGCTATCTCGCAAGCTCCATCCTGTCGTTCATCTCGGCCGTAGAGCACGGCACTGAGATGGCGATATCAGGCCACGACCTGCGCCAGTCCCTTGAAGCCGCCATCGCTGCTAAGTACTCGGCCCTATGGGGCTCGATTTCTCTCTCGCTGCCGCTGGAGGACCGCTCACTGACACTCTACCCTCGCCCTTACCGCTGGCTGGGTGGCGACCATGCAGCCTTCTGAACTCCCAACTCAGGGCAATGCAAGACATTCTAAGGCCCTAAAGGTCTAGACAAGTCTCGGCAATTCGCTTACCATGTTTACTATCTGCCCCTAAATGATTACTATTTGCCCCTAAATGTTTAATCAGTCGATTAGTATACTCCCATCAGTAACGAATTTCTGTTGGGGTTAGATTGTACCTGAAAGGCAAGTGGTGGTCGCGTGCGAGCCATGGGTGGTGCTCGCGTATGGTGTCCATGCAACGCTTGGAAGGAGGAGGGCCTAGAGCCCTGAACGGAAGAGATATCCGCGTAATTATTACCTAAAGCACGATTTCAGGTTCCGCAAGTCTATAGAACGTTAATTTGTCCCTCTAGTCTGAATGCCGACAAACTCAAGGTAGTCTGGGAACTGGGTGGCGCTGCCCTCCGTTCTTGATTGCTTAACTCGTGGAAAGCTGGCTGTGTCCGGCTTTGCTGGTGTTAAGCTTCCTCTCTAGTCACCTCTCGCAGGAACCGTTCGTGCTGATACTTATCACCGCAGATTGTCCCCAGCTACGCCTTTTTCTATACGAATTGGCAGTACAGTTCTGTGGTGAAAGACAACGAGGAGAAACTGTGATGAAGAGATTTCTGAAGACGTTTGTGGTGTTGCTTGCGGGTGTGCTCTTGCTTGCTGCGTGCGGAGGGGCGGCTATGGCGCCATCAGCGGCAATGGAAGAGTCTCAGGCAGAAGAGAGGCAGGCTGCGCCTCAAGTTGAGGCTAAAGAAGCTCCTACTGCCGAGCGTGCACCTGCGGCCAAGGCTGAGGCTCCAGCATCCAGAAGCCAATCGTCTCAATCAACGTCAAGCCAGCCGGCAGTGCAACCGCCACAGCAGACCGCGGGCGCGACCACGTTTAAAGACTATCCACGCGCCACGTTTGTTAATACGGTCCGCGACGCGGTTGCTACCTTTAGTTTGGATACCGACCGCACGTCGTTCCACCTGGCGCTGAATTGGGCGCGCACGGCGTATCGGGTGGAGCCGGATTCCGTGCGCGCCGAAGAGTGGATCAACGCGTTCAACTATGACTACACGCTGCCGCTGCGCGACGACAGTTTTTCCATTGCTACCGACGTAATCCGGCATCCACTGGATAGCGGTCTGCATCTCGCGCGCGTTGCCTTCCAAGCTGCCGATGTGGCGTATGACGACACGCCGCTCAATGTAACACTGGTGCTCGACGCTTCCGGTTCGATGCGCGAGGGCGATCGCGTGGACATTGCGCGGGAGGCTGCCGAGAGCATCCGGCGCAGCTTGCGCGGCCAGGACCGCATTGCCGTGGTCCACTTTACCACCCATGTCATCAATGAATACACGGTCGATCATCGCGATCCGGACGACCGCAACGTAAGCTGGTCGATTGATCAATTGGCGCCGCACGGGTCGACGAACGTGCAAGCCGGTCTCGATCTCGGCGTACGGCTGGCCGACCGCATCCGGCGTGAGCGTCCTGATGCCTACAACTACATCATCCTCATGTCGGACGGTGTGGCGAATGTGGATGCCACCGACCCGTTCTCGATCCTGGAATCGGCGGACGACCGCGACGACACTAATCCGCTGCGCCTGATCACTATCGGTGTCGGAATCGAGAATTACAACGACTACCTGCTGGAGCAGTTGGCGCAGCACGGCAACGGTTGGTACCGCTATCTCAGCACGGTGGAGCAGGCTAGGGCGACCTTTAGCCGCGACAACTGGCTCGCGCTGTCCATACCCTTTGCCGACCAGACCCGCGCCCAGGTGACCTGGGACCCGGACATGGTCTCGGTGTGGCGCATTGTGGGCTACGAGAACCGCGCAACCTCCGATGAGTCTTTCACCGAAGCGCGCAAGGAGTTCGCCGAGATACCGGCGGGAGCGGCCACCACGGTCTTCTTTGAGCTTCAGCTCACGGACGCGGGACGGCGCGACACCGCCCGGCTCGGCGAGGTGGAGATACGCTGGGTAACGCCGGCGACGGGCGAGTCGAACCGCCAGCACGCGACGCTGCTCAGCAAGAGCGATGCGCTGGATAACGCCCGGGATGCGGCTTTCCTGCGGTTCGGCTCGATTGTGGCGCTGGCAGCGGATCGCTACAGCAATCTCGACTTTGCCGAATCGCCGGTGGACCGTGACCTGGCACTCCTGCTGGATGAGCTGTGGTCGCTGGACCGCCAGTTGGGCGATCTCACGTCGTACAAGGACTTCAGCTTCTTGCTGGAATACCTGACCCAGACTGCCCAGAAGGAGCGGCCTTCATCCGGTTACAGCCGCTAGGCCGCGCTTAGTATTCCAGAGTCGCTTGCACATAGGTAAAGCATTTAGAATCACCCCCTGGACGTCGGCAGAAACCGGCGTCCAGGGGGTGCTAGCAATTGCTACTGCAACTCGCGTGACGGCGGCAGGAAGAGTACGTCTGATGCGTAGAAGGGTGTGTTAGCATTGCGATTGGAGGCAGGAAGCTCTCGGTACGAGAGCATAAGATGTTTGCAGTGCGAATCGCAGATAGCGCCGTGCATGCCCCGCTGAATCCTGTACGCCGGCCTACGTGGTATGGGTTGTTTTGTATTCTGGCTGTGGCTTTGTTGACGGCGTGTGCCGCCGACCGGCTGGAACCGACCTGCTCGCCGCTCGCAACCGATGCCCCAACACCTCGTGCCGAGCAAGCGGCAACATCGATTCCATTTCCCACGGCCACGGCGGCGCCGCTGCTGGCAAGTACGTGAATGCCCATGTCGCCACCTGCCGTCTTGGCAGGTGGCGGTTTCATTGCCATCAACAGCGGCGATCTGCATAAATGTGCCATACGGGCAGACGGCACGCCTGTCTGCTGGGGCAGGATGAGTACGGCCAATCCACGCCGCCGCAGTCTGCTGGAGTTTGATAGATTTCGGCCAAGCGAGGCCCCCAAGCGAGTAGGATATTGTCTCCTTGTGCCATTCCATGCTTGCGTTATAGCGTTCGGCCCGACCGGAAGGCTCATTGGGCCTCGATGCAAGGACCTCCAGGAAACTTGCACCGAGCTTCCTTGACATCGTGCCACGTTGTTTGGTACATTAGTGGATGCGCCCTAGAGATGGGGCGGTACATTAACAGGTGAATATGCGCAAGCAGAACTTCAATTTTGCCGATTAGAAGCAGGCTAAGTTACTAAGGGCGTACGACGGATGCCTTGGTGCCAAAGGCCGAAGAAGGGCGCGGTTGACTGCGAAAAGCTGCGGGGAGTCGTCAGCAGATTTTGATCCGCAGGTACCCGAATGGGGAAACCCGGCGAGGGTGATGCCTCGTCACCGCATGCTGAATTCATAGGCATGTGGAGGGAACCGCCTGAACTGAATCATCTTAGTAAGGCGAGGAAAAGAGATTATTCCCTGAGTAGTGGCGAGCGAAAGGGGAACAGCCCAAACTCACGTTGTGTGATAGGTTGCAGCCGTTGCAACGTGAGGGTTGGAGGCCGCAACAGAGCCCCCTGCAAGGGGTTCGGAGAGTTGGAGAAAAGCTGTGGTTAGTAGAAGGTCCTGGAAAGGCCCGCCAGAGAGGGTGACAGCCCCGTACACGAAAACCAGAGCTCTCTCGTTGCTGTGCCTGAGTACCACGGGACACGTGTAACCCTGTGGGAAACTGGGGAGCCCACTTCCCAAGGCTAAACACCTTTGGCGACCGATAGTGAACGAGTACCGTGAGGGAAAGGTGAAAAGAACCCCGGGAGGGGAGTGAAATAGAACCTGAAATCGTACGCTTACAAGCAGTCAGAGGGCTATGCCGTCTTGCTGGGACGGCGTGCCTGTGCAAGGTACTCTCTTCGGAGAGTGCGGCGCGCATGCACGCTAAGCCCGCATTATAGGACGGAATGCCTGATGGCGTGCCTTTTGGAGAATGAGCCGACGAGTTACTATGCGTGGCAAGGCTAAGGTCGGAGGGCCGGAGCCGTAGCGAAAGCGAGTCCTAACAGGGCGACTAAGTCGCGTGGAGTAGACCCGAAACTGAGTGAGCTAGCCATGGCCAGGGTGAAGAGAGAGTAATATCTCGTGGAAGCCCGAACCCACCAGTGTTACAAAACTGGGGGATGAGCTGTGGCTAGAGGTGAAATGCCAATCGAACTCAGATATAGCTGGTTCTCCCCGAAATGCATTGCGGTGCAGCCTCAGGTTAGAGTGTTGCGGAGGTAGAGCACTGGATGGGCTAGGGGCCAAAACGGTTACCAAACCCAACCAAACTCCGAATGCCGTATACATGTTACCTGGGAGTGGGACGGTGGGGGATAATCTTCATCGTCAAGAGGGAAACAACCCAGACCCTCAGCTAAGGTCCCTAAATTCAGACTAAGTGGGAAAGGATGTCGGATAGCCCGGACAGCCAGGAGGTTGGCTTGGAAGCAGCCATCCTTTAAAGAGTGCGTAACAGCTCACTGGTCAAGCCGTCTGGCGCCGAAAATTTAACGGGGCTCAAGTCTGGTACCGAAGCTAGGGCAGTGGCGCTCTCATGTGGAGCGGCCGCTGGGTAGGGGAGCGTTCCCTGTGCGGAGAAGCTCGACCGTAAGGACGGGTGGAGCGCAGGGAAGTGAGAATGTCGGCATGAGTAGCGTTAGCCGGTGAGAATCCGGCTCACCGTAAGCCCAAGGTTTCCTCAGGAAGGTTCGTCCACTGAGGGTTAGTCGGGCCTAAGCCGAGGCCAATATGGCGTAGGCGATGGACATCCGGTTGATATTCCGGAACCGCCCAGGTTCGTTATGAGCGAAGGGGGGACCGGGCAGGGTAGGAGGAGCGTGTTCTTGGCTATACACGTCCAAGCTGGTAGGCGGGAGCGATAGGTAAATCCGTTGCTCTATTCCAAACGCCGAGAAGCGATGGAGAGTCCGCGACGAAAGTCAACGGCGATTCCTTTGAGCCCAGCCTGCAAGAAAAGCCTCTAGCCAGAATATGGGCGCCCGTACCGCAAACCGACACTGGTGGGCGGGGGTAAAAGTCCCAAGGTGAGCGGGAGACCCTCTGCTAAGGAACTCGGCAAATTAACCCCGTAACTTCGGGAGAAGGGGTACCGCGACGCGTGCACCGGCCTTGCGCCGGGAAGCGAGCCGCGGTGGCACTGAAGAGGCCCAACCGACTGTTTAACAAAAACACAGGTCTCCGCGAAAGCGAAAGCTGATGTATGGGGGCTGACGCCTGCCCGGTGCCGGAAGGTTAACTAGATGGGTTCACGCCCTGACGGGAAGCCCCGGTGAACGGCGGCGGTAACTATAACCGTCCTAAGGTTCAATATTCGCGAGCCTTAGTAAAACTGGACCATATGCGGGAAACTCCTCGCACAGCCATCAGGTACTCGTCTGCGACCGTGCTCGTTGGCACGGCATGCAGTGCACATGTGCACTGTCGCAGGCAGTAAAAAGCCGGATGGACATGGGGACAATCCGCAGGGAAGACTCTCACATGACTACAACGAGAGAACCCTCAGAGACTTTACGTCCGGCCTCGTCCCAACGGTTGACGGCGCAATGGATCTGCGGATTTGTGGATGGAGAAGGTTACTTCTTCGTCGGCATCAGTCCGCATCAAGAGATGACCTCTGGATTTCAGGTACTGCCTGAATTCACTGTGGTACAGCATGAACGTGACGTGCAACTACTTTACGCACTGAAGCAATTCTTCGGGTGCGGAGTTGTACGGCAGGACCATGGGGACCGCATGTGCTATCGGGTGCGCAGTGTAGAGCACCTCAGGGAGCGGATCTTACCGTTCTTTGAGAAGCACGAACTGCGCTCCAAGAAGCGTGTGGACTTCATCAAGTTTCGACGTATATTGCTGCTCATGGAGCGAGGGTCACACCTCACAACGGAGGGTATTGCAGAGATCCGCGCCATCGCCGAGCAAAGGAACATAGGACGAGTGAAGAGAAAGTCCGGCCCCTCTGGAAACAGAGTGGGATAAGTTGCGGCAATGACGCCGCGATGGACCGAGCGAAATTCCTTGTCGGGTAAGTTCCGACCCGCACGAATGGCGTAACGAGTTGGGCACTGTCTCAGCAGGGGACCCGGCGAAATTGAAGTACCAGTGAAGATGCTGGTTACCTGCGGAAGGACAAAAAGACCCCGTGGAGCTTTACTGCACCTTGGCATTGGATCGGGGCCGTCGATGCGTAGGATAGGTGGGAGCCTGTGAACCATTCCTTTTGGGGGATGGGGAGGCAATGGTGAAATACCACCCTTCTGCGATCCTTATTCTAACCCCTTGCCGTGATCCGGGAGGGGGACATTGTCAGGCGGGCAGTTTGACTGGGGCGGTCGCCTCCCAAAAGATAACGGAGGCGCCCAAAGGTTCCCTCAGGCTGGATGGAAATCAGCCTAAGCGTGTAAAGGCACAAGGGAGCTTGACTGCGAGACATACACGTCGAGCAGGGACGAAAGTCGGGCTTAGTGACCCTACGGTTCCGAGTGGAAGGGCCGTGGATTATCGGATAAAAGTTACCCCGGGGATAACAGGCTTATCTCCCCCAAGCGTTCATAGCGACGGGGAGGCTTGGCACCTCGATGTCGGCTCAGCGCATCCTGGGGCTGGAGCAGGTCCCAAGGGTTGGGCTGTTCGCCCATTAAAGCCGCTACGCGAGCTGGGTTCAGAACGTCGTGAGACAGTTCGGTCTCTATCCTCCGCAGGCGCAGGGAACTTGCGAGGAGCTGCCCCTAGTACGAGAGGACCGGGGTGGACGCACCGCTGGTGTACCAGTTGTCTCGCCAGAGGCATTGCTGGGTAGCTACGTGCGGAATGGATAACCGCTGAAAGCATCTAAGCGGGAAGCCAGCCTCAAGATTAGGTTCCCCACTCTCGCTGCATTGCGGCGAGAGGTAAGACCCCAGAGAGATTATCTGGTTGATAGGCCGCAGGTGTAAGCGCGGTAACGCGTTCAGCCGAGCGGTACTAATGGTCGAGGACTTAACCGCGCTTCTAGTTGGCAAAATTGCAGTTCTGCAAAGACCGGGCAAGCCTCGTGCACAAATGCATGAGATCGCTTGCGGCAACCGCTTGTGGTATGCCGCTTGGCCCCGGCACATAGCCTGCGCATAATTCACCACTGCACATTGACATAAGGCGTCGTTTCAGCGTTTCATGCCCCCGGCCACTGCCGGCAGGCCGCGAGCGGCGCACTCTCAATTCTGTCAGAATTCCTTGGGTGACAAGGCGAGGGGGGTACACCCGTTCCCATCCCGAACACGGTAGTTAAGCCCCTCAGCACCGACGATACTGCACGGGCGACTGTGTGGGAAAATAGGCCGTTGCCCAAGGATTTTTGTATTCTCGGATAGAGGGGGCGTACCCCTGAACCCTTAGATGAGTGCGTGATCTCCAATGATTTTCCAAGAAACTGGGTCTGCCCATGAGTTGGACCTCCACGAGCAGACCTGGCTTGAAGCCCAACAAATCTTCATAGACTTCTACAACGACTGGCTTAGAGGCGCCGGCGTCGGCCCGGCCGCTGCCATTGACGTCATCCACGGTTACGGCTCGAGCGGGACCGGCGGCGTACTGCGCAAACGGTTGCGCAATTTCCTGGATGAGCAGGCGCTGCAAGGACGCTTGGAATTCACCCCCGGAGAGTATGTGGACGCCAATCCCGGCCACACGGTGGTGCGGCCGATCGCACCCCTTCCGGTGGCCCATGAATTGCTCGCAGGAGAGATTTGGACCTACTGCGAACGCCCCCGTACGCTCAGCAAGATTACCGGCAAGTTCCGCCGCCACGGCGAACCCGCCGTACGGGCAGCCGTAGACTCCCTTGTCAGACAGCGGCGAGTGCGCACGGTCGGCAAGAACAGCCGCAAAACATACGAAGCGATCTAGGAGTCTGATACCCTTACCGCAGTCAAGCGGAGTGGCCTTGGAGAGCAAGCTTGCCTAAAGTTCGCGATGCTATCAGAGCGATAGAGAGAGATGGGTGGGAATTGGTGCGGACCCGCGGAAGCCACCGACAATACAGGCATCTTGAGAAGAAGGGGCTGGTAACAGTCGCGGGACGGTTGAATGATGACTTGGCGGCTGGGACATGGAGCAGTATCCTGAAACAAGCAGGATTGAAAAGCCGAGGCGAACGATGAAGTACACGGCGGTAATTGAAAAGACGCCGCAGAATTACTCTGCATATGTGCCGGACCTGCCCGGGTGCGTGGCCACAGGCGAGACAGAAGAGGAAGTCACACGCAACATACAGGGGGCGATTGCGTTCCACCTCGAGGGCATGCGGCAGGAAGGCATCCCAATCCCTGAGCCGGAAGCGTCAACCGTGCTGGTTGAGGTCTAATTGCGGGAGAGTGGGAATCACACATTGCAGTCGAGGCATGATCCTCACTGTTGCGCTAGGCATGCCTGTTGGGAAACACTCGCCTTCTCTGTGTTGGATTCTAAGGACCAGACCAAGCGCCGCCAGGGGCCAAATCTGCAAGGAAACTTGGACTAATGTGGCAAGAACGTGAAACTTCCGCTGGTATTCACTTAGTACGTTCTGTTGCCCATCCAGTTGACTATCGGCATGGGAAGTACGTCCTGGGACAGGTGTTGGAGGTGGATGCGGCGCAGGTGGCGCGGACCGCGGGTGCGCGGAGGGCGCGGTCCTATCGTCGGGGCAAGACAAAATCACCTGAGGATGGCACCTCGAAGAGTCAAAGTGCTCGCGGTCAGACCGGTGACAGCAGTCCGCCAGACGTGCGCCGGATGGTCTTTTGGGATACGGAGACGACCGGGCTGGGTGGGCCGGGCACGTACGTCTTTCTGGTTGGGTTGGGGTACTTTGAGGATGACGCGTTTGTGGTTCGACAGCACTTTATTCGCAGTCCGGATGAAGAGCCCGCTATGCTGCGAGAGTTAGCCGCGGCCCTGCCCCAATGGCCGACAATGACCACCTTCAATGGCGCCAGCTTCGATCTGCCGCTGCTGCGGTCTCGTATGCGCGCCCACGACATCAAGCTCGACGTGCAAGACGTCCTGCATTGCGACCTACTCTACGGCGCGCGGCGTCTGTGGCAGCGGGAGTTGCCCAATTGCCGCCTTCAGACCCTCGAACAACACATTCTCGACTTTAGGCGTCAGGGCGACGTGCCTTCCAGTGAAGTCCCGGGCCTTTATATTGACTATCTCGAGACGGGCGACCTGGCGAGCCTCGATGCAGTCTTTCACCATAATGTCCTCGACATAATCTCACTTGCCGGGTTGATGATTGCGATGCACGAGCATGTGGCGGAATCCTCGCGAGAAGCTGGCGGCTAGCGCGATTTGTTCGGGTTGCGGACCCACTTGCGATGGGTTTTCCTGCTAGGCGGCCGTCTTCTGCGTTAAGGTCATGACGCCCCTCTTTACATGAACGCGGAGCCTGCGGAATCTGAATTCCGGCTTGCGCTGGAATATCGGTCCGAAAGCCTGCACTTCTCTCGATTGCTTTTTGGGCGAAGTCTACTCTCTGCGCTTCGACAGGCTCAGCGTGAACGGTGGGAAAGGCACAGGCTCAAGCCGAGCCGCATAAGGGGCACAGCACGGCGATATATCTAGGTTTGTAAACGCGCGTATGTAATCCTACGGAATTTGGTGCACAGAGTGCAAGGCGAGCGCTGCTCTGGCTCACTCTGATCAACAAGGGCTAAGACCTTACACGTCCAGACTGTCAATCAGAAAACATGCATACAGTCAGGGGGACCGGCCGGAGTCATTCTACTTGACGGTTCTGGGCGGAGAGAGTAAAGTGAATGACACTAAGGCTACCATTGTAGCTCTGGTGGTGTATTGGAAAGTATCTGCTTTTAAGGAGGCAGTGGCAATGCAGACTGAACGCGAAGAGAGAATTTTTGCCGGAATGACACGTCGGCGAGTGCTGGCGAGTGCTGGGGTTGGCGGCCTGAGTGTCGCCATCTTGGCCGCCTGCGGCACGGCTACCACGGCGCCTATGGCGGCGGAGCCCGAAGCCAAAGAGGAGATGGCGGAAGAGAAACCGGCGGACGAGGCTCCTGTGGCAGAGGAAGTTACGATTCAGTACTACTCCTGGTTCTCGGAACGAGACTTGGGCAACGTGGAAAGCGTTATGCTGAACCCGTTTGCCGAAGCCAACCCGGGCGCTACCGTTGAGCTCGTTGTCGCCCCAGGGAGCTTGGTTGGTCAGGGCATCGAGCTGACGACGATGTTGGCCGGTGGTGTCTTGGTCGATTGCTTTATGTGTCTTGCGCCGCCCTTGTACGTGCGCAACGGCCTCGTCCAGCCGCTTGACGATCTCATCAAGCGCGACAACTACGACATGACGCAGTTCGCCAGGGACGGCCGCACGACGTTTTCCTCATTCGAAGGCAATGTCTACGGTCTGACCACGTACCATCACGGTGAGGCGATCGCGCTGCTCTATAACCGGACGCTCTTTACCGACGCCGGCGTCGATGAACCCTCGGAAGACTGGGAAAACTCGTGGACGTGGGACGAGTTCCGCGCCACGATGCTCCAATTGACGAAGGAGTCCGGCGGCAAGTACACCCAGTACGGCCTGGATCGGGTCGGCATCAACTACTATCCCAATACGCCGATGCTCTGGGAGGGCGCCTGGATTTCGGATGACTTCCAGTCAATCACCTGTGATTCACCGGAAGTGATCGAGGCCTATGAGTCCTATATTGCTCTCCAACTTCAGGATAGGTCGTGGCCCTCACGCGATCAGGCCAATGAGAATCTGGGTGAGCCCGGCGCGGGCTTCACTCACTTCACGCTCGGTCAGACCGGCGTGATCAAGATGGGGTCATGGCAGCTTGGCGGGTACCGTGACACGACAGACATCGACTGGGCGTTCACGCCATTCCCGAAGGCCGCGGTTTCTCTGCCTGAGTTCAAGATTTGGGGCTATGGTGTTGGCACCCAGTCGAAGGCAACTGACCTAGCCTGGGAATTCGTCAAATTCCACATTCCGGAAGACCGGTGGGCGCTGCTTACCAGCAATATCCCGGCACGGCTCGAGGGTGCGGAGAAGTTCCTGCGTGACTTGTATCAGGAACGGCCTGGCGTGCGTGTTGATACCTTTGTCAACTCGCTTCCCCTCGGTGGCAACGGCGGCGACCCCGCGCTCGTCACTTCAGCGTGGCCGCGTATGTTAGAGGAAGCGGTCAGACCGCTGTGGGGCGACATGATCGCCGGTACGGTGGCCCCGGCCGACGGCTTGAAGAATGTCAAGCCAATTCTGGAGAACATCTTGGCGGAAGAATCGGCGAAGTAGCCGCAGTTTCTTCCCATCCGGCCTTGCATTTCGCACCTGGCTGACAATGAAGGAGCCGCCCCAATTTGGGGCGGCTCCTCTTGCTTTAGCGGCAACGCCAAGTCAGCACCTGCAGCAACGATAATTTCCTGGTGACTATCGAGCAACTAGAGCTATAGATGCGCTGCGAACCAAGACAAGGTCTGCTGCCAGGCGTCTTTCGCGGCTGCTTCGACGTAGCGCGAACTCGTATCGTTGTGAAACGCGTGGTTGGCATTGGGGTAGATAATTTTCTGGAACGTCTTATTGTTCTCCTGCATGGCAGTCTCGATCGCGTCTATGCCCGCATTGATGCGCCGGTCTTGCTCCGCGTAGATGGCAAGGACGGCGGCCTCAATCTTCGAAACGTCGGCCAAAGGTGGATTTGGCCCGTAGAAGGGCACGGCTGCCTTTAGCTCCGGGATCTGCGTAGCGCAGCGCCAGGTCACGCCGCCGCCAAAACAGAAACCCGTCATGCCGATGCGGTCCGGCGTTACAAATGCCTGGGACTGAAGAAAGTGCAGTCCGGCCCTGAAGTCAGCCACGAACTGCTGCGGCGGCGTGTTGCTGAGCAGGCCCGGGGCGCTGGAGGCGCCGCCCGCGGCATCGGTGCCGCCTTGCCGGGATAGCATGTCGAGTGCCAATCCCACGTACCCAGCCTTGGCCAAGCGCCGGGCAACGTCACGGATGTGTTCATTCAAGCCGCGATTCTCGTGACAGACCAACACTGCGGGGAACTGTCCGTCACCACTTGGCCTGGCAAGGTAGCCCATCAGCGCCACGCCTTCTCCGGGCGCTTCGACTTCGTTCGCCACGATGTCAGGGTCTTCAGGAGACACGGTCACTCCCGGTGTGCTTTCAGTGGCAGACTGCGCCCCGGCGGTAGGCGAAGCCGGTTGGGCGGAGGGTTCGCTGGCGTCCTCCTGCGAGGCTGCTGGCTCGTCCGGCCCGGCGCACGCAGCCAAGATGGCGCTGGCAATAGCAGCGCTGCCCGTGATCGCGGCGATGCGCTGGAGCGCGTCCCGCCGATTGATCTCACCCTCTTGATAGTCTTCTATGAACTCCTCGAGAATGTAATCGCGCAGGCTGGTATCCTGACCGGCGCCATTCTTCCCTGCATTTGCTAGTTCACGCACGTTCATTGCCAACCTCCTGGGCATGAGTAGACCGTTTATTGCTAGACACGCTACCGCGTTTACCTAAGAGCAGTCTGAGCGCACGAGCCTCAATTGACTGATGTAGCTCATGCGCAAGGGCGGATTACCCTGCGGGATCGGCCCGATGACGGACTGCATCCGCGAGGGCGCGGTTTACCAAGTGGGTGTAGATTTGGGTTGTGGACAGGCTAGAGTGGCCGAGAAGCTCTTGAATTACGCGCAGGTTTACGTCGTTGCGCAGCAAGTCAACGGCAAAGCCGTGCCGCAGCGCATGCGGCGCCAGATGTCCTACGCCCGATCTCCGGGCATGCTGCGTGATGATCTTGCGCACCATGCGCGGCGAGAGTCTTTTTTCCTTATCCTCGGCGTCATCCTCAGCGGACTTGCCGGGACGGTAGCGTATGAACAGCGGAGGAAACTCGTCTTCACGGGTGGCCAGGTACTCGTGCACTGCCAGTTGCGCTCCCTGCTGCAGAAAGACCGGCCGGTCTTTGTCGCCCTTGCCTCTGATGATGATCTGCAAGAGTTGATCGGATCCCAGGCGCTCAATGGGTAGATCGGCGCGGTCGAGCGCGCAGAGTTCCGCCAAACGTAGCCCTGTGGAGAAGAAAAGCATCACAAGCGCACGGTCGCGCTTGCCCTGCGGCGAATCCTGTGGAATGGACCGAAAGAGATGCACGATGTCTTCAGCGGTTGGGACATTGCGGGGCGCGTGGCGCTGCAGCTTGGGTAGTTGCACCTTGTCGTAGACAAGAACGTCGCGGTCCTCATGCAGGCTGAAATAGCGCAGCATACTTCGTAAACATGAGGCATATTTTGCCAGTGTCGATGCGCTCGTGTGGGTGCGTTTCCACGCAAGAAAGGCCGTAATCACGGGCAGCGTGAGATCTTCCACACGCGCCACCTGCCGCTTAGTCTTTTCGCAATAGCGTACGAGGTCAGTGAGCATCTGCCGATACGTGCACACCGTCTGCGGCGAGCGGTTGAGGTACCCGCAATAATCGAGGAATTGGCGGCAATCCTGCCAGAGTGAAGGCGAATCAGATATACCCATACGGGCTCCTTGCATACGGGGAAAGCGGGTGCTTATAGCGTCTCTGTGTTTGTCATTCGTATGTTGTATATGAGTGTCATTCCAAGCGCAGCGTCGAACAGGGTTCGCTGACTTCGTCAAAGACGCGGAATCTAGGGACCAAGCTGCACCCAGTTCATCGCCTCACCACACTAGATTCCTCTCTCCGCTACGCTTCGTTCGGAATGACATGAGTTGCTGTTGACATACGAAGCTGGAACCACCATCTATTTCAACCGGAACTGTCAACGAATAACCTGACACTTACAGGAATGACACGCTGGGACGCTGATCTTTCTACGCATCAAGACAAGGCGATAGACCGCTAAAGCAGAGAGTCGCTATCAAGCAGGGAGCGCGCGAGGTCGTTGTCGTCACTCGTGCGGAGCGTAAGCACGCCAAGATCACCGACCAGGCGTCCGTCAATTTCCTCGATATTGATCTCCGCTTCCGCGAGCACCTGCGTTACGCGCGCCAACGAGCCCGGCTCATCGGGCACAATCACGATGATGCGGCGCGCGCGCGCAGTGTTGTCGCTAAGGGGCTGGTTCATGTTTCCGCCGGCCACTCCAGGCAATCGGCGACAACCGCATCGACCATTTCCCGGGTGACGTGCGGCATGGTAATCAGGTGAGCGATGTCGTGCAGCGGCGCAAGCTGCCACTCGAAGACGACGTACGGCGAAGGCCGCGGGATGACAACCGTGGCGCTATTCTTGGCGCGCCAGGCGGGGATCCCATTGGCGTTGAACTGCTGCACCGCATACTCAGCGGTGTCGAGCATCTGCGCCACGATCCGGCGGTAGCCCTCCCGCCCGTGCTTGGCAAAGGCATACCAGATGATCATGGGCGAGAGCGCGCTGCGCGAGCCAAGCAGCGTCGTGTCCAGGGCGCCCACGTACTCGATGGCGCGGCCAATCTGGGCCGTGTACTCGCGCTTGGTCACGACCACACCGCACGGCACCGGCGACCCGATCAGCTTATGGCCCGAGATTGCGATGCTGTCGATGCCGCTGTCGAATCCGAACGGCTGCGGATCAGCAACGAAAGGCAGGATCATCCCGCTCAGGGCCGCATCGGCATGGATGTAGTAGCGTGGCAGCGAGAGTTCGTCGGCAATGCCGTGAATGCGCTCCAGATCGTCTACGGCGCCCTTCATCGTGGTGCCGATGTTGGCCACGATCAGCGCCGGCACGTCACGGTTGATGCGCATCGACTCGCGCAGGTCGTCGTAGTCTATCTCGCCGTTCTCTTGGCTGCGGATCATGATGTTGCGCACGTTCAAGACGTGCAGAATCTTCAGCACCGAATAGTGCGTGTCCTGCGAGAAGTAGGCGATGGGATCGCGCAGCAACTCGCGGCCCAAGTAGATGCCATACATATTGCCTTCAGTACCGCCCGCCGTGACGTAGCCCCAGGCCTCATCCGCCGGCAGGCGCGCCAACTCCGCCACCTCGCGCACGACTTCGCGCTCCGTCTCGTGTGTATTCGTTAGATAGCGCGAAAAGCCGAAGGGGTCGCCCACGTTATTCGCGGGGTAGCTCAGCAGGGGGTAGAGCGCGGAGTAATCGAAATCCTGATTCACCGGATAGCCCGCAAAGAACGGGCTGTGCGCCTGGAACTCAGAGAGAACCTGGTGAATGCGTTGCTCGATTTCAGCTTGGCTCACGGGACGCTCCCCGGCGGCGGGCTGTGCCACCAGCAGCAAAAACCATAGTGCGGCCGCTTTCACGCGCAGAGAACACTGTGGCGGACAGGGACAGCGCATCCTGTGCCTGTCCGCCGCTCAAACCCAATGCTGCGCCACGATGGTAGCCTGGACATTCTGCTCCGGGCTACTCCTCTTTCGGGAACAGCACCACGCGAATGTAGCGGTCGAGCGTGAGGTAGCGTTCGGCTGCTGCCGACACTTGGTCTAAGGTCACAGCATCCAAACGGTCTAAGTAACTATTGATCACGGCAAAGTCCTCACCGCGCTGTAGTACAGAACTGATTTGGCCCAGCCAGAAGGAATTCTCCTCGACTTGCTCCTCTCTGGAGGAACGGAAGAGCTCTTTGGAAGTGTCGAGATACTTCTGTTCGCCGCCATCAATCAGCCAATTCAACTCTCGCTGGATTGCGGCAAAGAGTTCCTCAACGCGATCGGGATCGCTGCCAAAGTAGGCGTATACTTGGTACTCGGAGTCTGGGATTGAGGAGGTCGAGGCGCTAACGCTCACGCCGTACGTGCCGCCGAGTTCCTCACGAATCTCTTCTCGCAAGCGAATTTGGAGAATTTCGCCCATGAGCGCAATAATCAATGCTTCCTGCCGGTCCCACTCCAAGTCCCCGGCGAATATCAAAATCGTCGTGCTCCGCGGCTCGATGCCGAAATAGATTTCCTCGTCAATGAGACCGGACGGTGGATCGATATTGGGGTCTTGCCACTGCTCGGCACGACCGGAAACCGGCAGACTGGCCAAGTACGTCTCGGTCAACGCGCGCAGCGCGTCCCAATCGAATGCGCCTACGAACACAAACGTCGAGTCGCCCACGTCCGCAAAGCGGTCCGTGTACACTGCCAGTGTGCGCTCCATATCTAATTCATCGAGCAACTCGACAGTGAGCGGGCGCCGCCGGTAGTGGTCTTGGAAGAGAATTCTACGTACTTCGTCGAAGAACAGTGTATCCGGGTCCATGAGGCGGTTCTCGGCCGCGTCCTGCAACCTGGTAACGTAGGTCTCAAAGTAAACGGGGTCAATATTCGGGTCGGTGGCGTACAAGGTGATCAGTTGGAACATCGTCTCCAGGTCCTGCGGCGAAGCGCTGCCGCTGAAGCCTTCGAACTGCGAACCAATGTACGGAGAAACCGCAACCCGCTTGCCGGCCAGGAGCTTATCCAAGGCAACACTGTCATGCGGACCGGCACCGCTGCCGGCAACGAGTGAGGCGGCGTGCGTGGCCGAGAAATAGTCTTCGTCCGCAACGAGCGAATTCCCGCCCGGACTGAATGACCGGAAGAGCACTTGGTCGTTGTTGAAGTTGGTCTGCCTAGCGACTACGGTGATGCCGTTGGAAAGCGTCCATTGCACGGCATCGATGGATTCAATTGCCTGTTCTTCTGTGATGGAGCCGGCGGTTGGAATTGTCGCCAAGAGAGTTTGGTCGGCGGCTTCATCTTCGTAACCCGCCACTTCAAGCGCGTGTGCGTCGACAAGCTGCTGCGTGACTGCCTCTTTGAGTTCGTCCTTAGTGCCCGGGCCGATGTCTTCGGGGCCGGTTACCAGCAGGACGGTGTTACCGGGCTCGCTCCAGAAGTGACCAAACGCGTCGACCTCGTCCAGGGTGATCTGCGGCAAGAGAAGCTGCACCAATTCCCACTCCATCTCGACGCCCGGTGCGACCGTGCTGCTCAAGAAGTGTTCTATGTACTCGTCGGCGAGCGATCTGGATTCCAGTTGGCCGCGCCTCTCGTAGTAACTCTCCATGAAGCTGAGCAGATTGGCTTTTTCGCGATCCAGTTCGGAAGTGGTAAAGCCATGCTGGCGCACGCGCTGCATTTCCTCAAGCATGGCGTTAAGTCCGGCTTCGACACCGTCTTTTTCAATGGCAAGCGAGAAGACGAACATGTCCGCGGTGTCCGATAGACCCCCGCGTCCCGCACTCGCGCCAAGGTACGGAGGGTTGGGCGTGCGGCTAAGCTCGAATAGCCGCGCATTGAACATCATGAATGACAGCCGCTCGATCAGAATATCCCGGTAAGCTGCCAGCGTAACGCCATAACCCGAAGGAATCGTGCGCACGAGGAACGTACTCGTGCCCGTAGCCTCGGGATCGGTAAACACCGTTACACGGGGCTCTGCGTGGCTCGGCACCTCGAAGCGGGGCCGCTCCGTCGGCGGTTGCACCGCGGCGCGCTCTTGCAGCGCTTCCCCTTCGGGAGGCGGCGCAAAGTGGCGGCGCACGAGCGTTTCCATTTCGGCAACGTCAATATCGCCGACGACGACTACGGCCATCAGGTTCGGTCGATACCAACGCTCATAAAATCCCCGTAGGTCTTCAGCGGTCGCGGTCTCCAAGACTTCGAGGAGGCCGATGGGCAAGCGGTCCGTATAACGCGAGGAGCCGAACACCAAGGGAATCCAATGGTTGAGGAAGCGATCGCTGTAGCCCAGCCTCGTGCGCCACTCTTCAATGACTACCCCACGTTCCTTCTCGACTTCTTCCGGATCGAAGGAGATGGCGTATGCCCAGTCGCTGAGGATTTGGAACGCGGTTTCCAAGACTACGGGGTCTTCTGTGGGTACCTCAAGCTCGTAGGTGGTGGTGTCAAAGCCGGTTGAGGCATTGAGGTCCGGCCCAAAGTTGACTCCGAGTGACTCGAGGTACTCTACGATCTGCTGCTTTTCAAAGCGTTCGGTGCCGTTGAAGGCCATGTGTTCAGCGAAGTGCGCCAACCCGCGCTCCGACTCCTCCTCAAGGACGGAACCGGCCCGGACGACCATCATCAATTGCACGCGGTTCCTGGGCTCTTCGTTGTGTCTGATGTAGTACGTCATGCCGTTGCTCAGCGTGCCATGCGTCACCACAGGATCAAGCGGCAATACCGAATCGGGAGTAAGCTCCGCGACCGGTATTGGCGTGGGAGCTACAGGCTCGGGAGCAGGCGTAGGCGCGGGGACTTCTGTGGGCGCGGGCGGTGCCGTGGGCTCAGGGGCCACTACAGGAGGAGGCTGCACGCTGCACGCTACCAGCACCGTTGCCAGCAACGTAAGCAATATGCCAATGAGGGCCGGTCTTAGATACGTAGACACCAGTGTCTCCTTAAATAAGTGCTTGCCGGCGCCACACTTGAACTGAGGTGGCGCTCCCAATCTCAATTATCCCAACAAGATCGTGCAAATCCACGTGTTCGATAGCCTTGTGCCACTCCCGCGAGAACGATGAACCGTCCACTCGCATTTGGATGGCAGACAACGATTCGTTCTGTGTCTTAGAGGAAAGGCCGAAACGATTGAATATTCGCCTTGAATCTTCTGAGCCGCGACTGAATGCGGGGTGGGGCAATTGAATGAAACTCAACCAATTGCCAGGAACCATGCCCAATCTAATCGGGCTTGCGCTTGCTATCGGCCAGTTTGATTGGAAGGGTCTGTCCTGAGTGCCAATCAACCCTCGTTAAATTGTAGCATAGCGTTGGAGGCCACGCGCTGCACTCCGGTAGCGAATTGTCGTCTAGTAGCCGCCGAGGCGGAGGTTGCGGTCTTGCAGGGGCAGATTCATGCGGGCGCCGCTGTGGAAGGACTCTCGGATAGCGATGCCTATCTCCAGGGCCTCGCGTCCGAACTCACCGGGACACGATTCTTCCACACCGGCCTCGATGGAACGGGCGACGCCCTCGATGGCGTCAGTCATGGAACTGCGGGGCCGCCACGGGAATGGGAACTGCCGCTGGAATTCACCATCCAGTTCTTGTTCGCCGCGCCCCCAAAGCTCGAACCAGGCGTGGTGGTTGCGGGTGAAGACGCGGCCGCGCTCGCAGTTGAATTCCATGGTCCAAGTCCGCCAGGGCACGTGGGAATTCAGGAAGCCCAGGACGCCGTTTTCGTAGCCAATCATGCCGGAGCCGCTTTGGTCTTCATTGGTCTTGGCTGCTTCCGGATCGTCCATGTGACCTTGCACCCACTTTGCGGGAGCTCCGACGAATAGACTAAAGAGGCAGAGGGTGTGGCTGTGGATGTTGGAAAGCGGGAGTGGACTCTGGCACACCATGGAGCGTAGCTGCCCAAGCTCGCCACTGTCGATGAGGGCCTTGGCGTTGGTGTACGGGGCGTACCAATTGAGGTGGGCGGCGATGGCGAGGATAGTTCCGGTGCGGCGGCAAACCTCGATCATTTCGTCGGCCTCTGCGGGCGTGCGACACATGGGCTTGGTGGCATAGATGGCCTTGACACCGGCCTCTGCCAAACCCACGACCGCTTCTGCGCGTTCCACAGGCCCTGTAGTAACGCAGACAATGTCGGGTTTCTCTTTGGCTACCATCTCCCGCAAGTCGGTGTAGAGGGCTTTCACGCCCCAGCGCTCACCAAAGTAGGCCAGCCGTCTCTGATCGAAGTCGACTCCGGCGACGAGTTCGACGTTGCGCGCTTCCTGAATTGCGGGAGCATGGGCCCACGGCCAGGGGTAATGGGGCTTGCCGACGTGCTCGTCGTCGATGGTGCTGCCCATGCGGCCGCAACCCACGACGGCAGCACGGTAATTGCCTTTGGGTGCCGACGCGGCCACTTCCAGGTCTGCACGCGGGCCTTCCCACTCCGGGTCATGCGAGCGAATTCTCATGTCATTTCTCCAAGACTACAATTGGCGCCAACGATTGATGCCAAGTTCCTGTCCCGTAATCTAGCGACGACTGGTTTTGGCATACGCCGCGAGTCCGCCCACTCCCAACAGGAGGAATGCTACGGCAATAACCAAAGCCAGAATCCACCCTGCGTTTGCAGAGCTCTGTGGGTCCTCTGGCGCTGCCCCTTTTGTCCCCGCATTGGGGGCACTGCCCTCTCCCAGCGCGTCGATGTCCGTTTGCGCTTCGCTAAGGAGTGCAGTACGGCTGCAAATGCTCGCCGTATAGCTGTCGTCATCGTAATGGCTGTCTGATGCGTAGACGATGTATTCCTCGCCTTCAACAAACGTATACCCGCAGCTGCCGCCGGTCGGGGGCGTCGTGATGTACATGACTTCGTGGACAGCGCCTTTCCAAACCGTGCTGACCGCAAAGCCAATCGTAGAGCGGTCCTCCCGGGTGACAGTCTTTCCTTCAGGGTCGTAGGAGTGCTGCACCAAGATGACTTCGCCCACGAAAACCGCGTCAAACTTCGCCAACTCTTCCATAGGCGGACCGGGTACCGCACAACTGCAGGCGTACACTTGCTCTGTGAAAACGAAAAACCAAGCGAAACTGAGCATAAAGGCCAATAACACTACATAAATGGGCGCAAATCTGAAGCTAAGTCGCTCATGCCCGGCAATTGAAGTCAGCACTAATTCCTCCTGAACTCTCCCAATAATCTGCGGTGCGGCGCCGATCGGATACGTTGCTAATGCTCAATATATTACATAGACACGTGAATCGTAAGTGTGCCGGCCGCTCATCATGTGCCTAGTGATTTCAGGTATTTCGCGCCCGCGCCAAGGTCATCGAACTTGTAGGTTAAGCGTCAATTATGGTATACACACTTGGGGATTGTGGCTGAACAGAGACAGGAAAAGAGGTGTATATGCATTTCGTCAGATTCATAGCGGCATTCTTGGTATACACAGTAATCGACGTGGGGTGGAATCTCTCGCCCATCGCGACGAGCATGTATGATAGATTCTATGCGGAGAGCGGCAATACTGCGCTCTTCGACAGTTTTGGCAAGCAGCCGGATACGTGGGGCGGCGCTGAGTTCATTTCCTTGCTTGTGTTTCTCTTGCTGATCGCATTCGCCAATAGTTACCTGGCGATCGAGCCGGCCGTGAAGGAGAGAAGCCTGCGAAAGGCGATGCAGAACAGTTTTGTGCTCGGCTGTGCGGCGTACGCCACCTACATCGTGCCGATCTTTCTGAATTTGTCCACTTGGCCTTCGATTCTGGTACCGATAGATATTCTCATCGGCGGGCTGCTGAGTCTGATTACGTCGACGGCTGTCACCTACGTTTCTCTGCGTCGGAGCGAGTCCTAGAGTTTCGCACAGCACGTTAGCCAAGCGAGGATGTTCACGCTTGCGGCGACGCCGAGACGTACCCCGCGAATGGGCTCATGCGTACACCTTCGCTTTCCTCGCGAATCACATCAAGTGGGCGAGTGCGGAGAGCAGGAATAAGCGCAATCTGCCGCTCACGAGAGCCGCACTCTTGCATACGCCACAAACCCGACCACACCCAAGGTCAGCATTGCCACGCCGGCCACGAGGATGACGAGCCACAGGCCATTGGCCGTGATCTCTAGGTCTCGTGGCGCAGGGCCCTTTGAACCGGCTTCCGGCGCTTCACCTGCTCCCAGCGCGTCGAGGTCGGCTTGCGCTGCGCTCAATAGGGCGGTTCTGCTGCAAATGCTCGCCGTATAGCTGTCGTCGCCGTAGTGGCTGTCGGAAGCATAGACGACGTACTCCTCGCCCTCCACGAACGTGAACCCGCAACTGCCGCCGGTTGGCGGGGTGGTGATGTACATAACTTCATGGACGGCGCCCTTCCACACGGTAGTGACATTGATGCCAATCGTGGTGCGGTCTTCAGGGGTGACAGTCTTCGCATCAATGTCATAAGAATGCTGGACCAGGAAGACGTCGCCCGCGAAGACTGCCTCGAACTTCTCCAGCTCTTCAGTTGGAGAGCCGGGCAGCGCACACTTACAGGCAAACACCTGCCCCGCGCTTCCCAGGAACCAGAAGAAACTTAACATAAGAGCGACGAAGACCACGCATACAGATGCGACCGCAAAATCGATCCCCCGACGGTTTGCGGAAACTCTCCCCATCAATTGCCCCTCCTTTGCGGTTCACGTGAAGTACGTCTTGACTCCAGAGCGATGTTACATCAATTGTACCAGCGGGAGTCTTGACTAGCAGATTCACTGGTTTCTCTCATGCCATTACGGGCTTTCACTACTCTTGGTTCACGATAGGAAAATTTCCAGGGCCGTGCGCAACCGCTGTGCCAGTGCTCTAGGCACAGTCTGCGCGCCGTGAGCGGCGCAACCTGGGACAACGACGCAAAATCAGCCCTCAAGTGCTCTCTCGGCACATCTTTTAGATTGTGAGGGCCGTCGCACCTGGTTTTCCTGAGCGCCAACCCAGAGCGCAACTTTCGCAAAATCGTGCAACTAGCGGTTTGGGAGCAACAAAAGCTCAGGCCCCTCTTCTTCCCACAATTGATCCCTCTCCGGTACTAGGTTACAACTCCCACGGACAGGGTGCGCCACGCTTGGCGAAGTCACACTTCAAGAAGACTATCGAGTGTGTCTCCATTTAAGGTTCTGCGGCAAGCGGTACATATGTAGCTGCGGTCAAAGTCCATCCCAGAGAGAGTTCAATTCCAGGTGCGCATGAGTAGGGTGGGAGACAATGCCGACGACCTGTTCTCACGGTCACAAGCAATACAAGGCAGACGCCCCTTTAGCACAGCCATCAGTACCCCAAATGCGCCTTGGCTGTGATATCCTACGTACCGAAAGAACCCCTCGAAAGGGCCTCTTGGAAGCGATTTCTGGATTGTCGCACATTCAGTGGTTGTTGCTGTGATGAGATTTCTCCTCGAAAAATGGCGACGCATTGGTTACCCGGCTGTACTTGGCGTTGGGCATTGCCGTGATCCTGACTCTAGTCTCCGGCGCGGTAGCAGTGTTTTACTTCGAGCAGAGCGGCGATCTGAATTTCCAGGTCAGGTCTGAGACCGTGCCGGCGCTGGAGGCGTCGTGGGTGGTCGCGCGCGAGGCGGGGCGTTTGCGAAATCTGGGATTGGAGTTGGCAATATCCCCTGAGACCGGTTTTCAAGGCCTGGCGGGTGGCACGGTGGCCGGTACCCTACAGCGGCTCGACGCGGTCCTGAATGAGGTCCATGGCGTACCGGAGCTCTCGCCGTATGCACAGGAAGTAAGCGATGCAGCCTATGAAGTGGCCGAGGTTATCGACAATCTGGCCCTAAACCAGAATGCACTCTTGAGGGTTAACGAGACCGCGGCCGAGTTTCGATTGGTCCTCGCCACGACCATCTCGGACGTTGGTGAATCGGAGGCGGCGCTGGCGGTATTGCGGCAGGCGCTGGATGCAGGGAGTGAAGTTGGACTCCAGAGACTGTGGGATGAGTTTGTCCGCCTCTATTCGATCGGCATTGATCGGAGTGTCGCGGACCTGGGAGAGGGTGAAGGCGTATTCTTCGTTCGCGGCCAACAACTGGTTCTGCAAGCCAATGTCAGGAACTTGGCAGCAAGTTTTGGCGCGTCGAGCGCGGTCCTTGAAAACGCGGTGGCACGATTGCTCGCCGTTGCCCGCATCGAATCCGCGGAGTCACTGGGGCAGGCGGTGAGCAGTTTCGACGAGGGACCATCCTTGTCCGCCGAGTCATCCACTATCACTCCGCCTTGTTCGGAATTGCTAGCTAGAGATGGGCTGATACTCACAGTGATCGATATCGTCTCTCCTTGCTTGCCGCACCGATGATCCATTCCCTGGGCTCGACAGGCGTACCACTGGAAGTGGCGTGGGTGTTGCTTCTTGTTGACCATAGACGACGGAGCTGTTGTGAAAGGCAAACGCAACCAGGCCAAAGCAAACGGTCAGCAGCAAGCTCCTGCCGAGAACGCGCGCATGTGAGCCAAGAAACTGCAACGGCTGAACCTTCTTTGCTTCACCGTTTGCAACGGAGCGGTAGCAGTTGTGGCGGGACCGCGAGAGTCGGATAGAGCAGGGCTCACGGCGGCCAATTACGCAGTTGCCCTGCCATCGTTTGTGGACTTTGCTTCGCTGAATTCCCAGTTTGCGTCTAGGGTAGGGTGTCTGGCCCCCTGGAGACCGGCCGTCCCTAAACCGAGGTCCCTTGTTAGGTTGGCGCCGATCCTACGCCATGCCCGTTGCCCCATTTTAGCCCCACTTCACCACGATGTGCCAGTGGTGCGCTTTTCAAGACAGCAGCGCCAAATGAGCATTAGTGTATAAATATGTTGGAGAATAGTGGTTGTGGACTGAGCACCCGAACTGCTGCACGAACCAGGCCGGAGAATTAGATGTAGACGAACGGCCTACAATTGGAACTGGCGTAGCGGAAGTTGGATATCCAGTTAGCGCGAAAGCCTCGTATTCCCGGTCACGTTAGACAGGCCTCGAGCCTATAGTTCTGGCCCTGACTGAGACTGGAGAAACGCTCATGGCTGAGAAGTCCTTTTCAGGCGTACCGCCGTTGGCAACTAGCCTGGAAGGCATCAGATTTGTTAAGAACATCATGGCGCCAACCCGTGACGGCACGAAGCTGGCGCTGGATATTCACGTCCCGGCAGGTGAAGGCCCGTGGCCCGTGATCCTCACGTACATTCCCTACCGGAAAGACGACCAGAAGCCACTGACGGGGATGCAGCACCACTGGGCGCAGCACGGCTACGTCGGCGCGCGCGTTGACTGCCGCGGCACCGGCTCCAGTGAAGGCGCGAATGACGATGAGTACCGCCCCGTAGAACAGCGCGACGGCTATGACGCAGTAGAGTGGATTGCCGCGCAGGACTGGTGCAACGGCAAAGTCGCTATGACCGGCGGCTCATACGGAGGCTTTACCAGCGTGCAGGTCGCGGCTTTGGCGCCCCCTCATCTGGTGACCATCATTCCCTGGAACTTTACCGACGATAGGTACACGGACGACTGTCATTTCCGCGGCGGGGCCTGGCGCTGCTACTACGACATTGGCTCATACGGTTGCTCTATGGTAGGCATGAACGCCATGCCCCCATACCCCGAATATAGCGGCCGGCGTTGGGCCGACCTTTGGGAGGAGCGCCTGGAGCAAAATAACCCTTATTTGCTCACTTGGCTCGCCAATCAGTCGGACGGAGAGTACTGGCGCCGTGGCAGTATTCGGGGCCGCTCTCACGAAATCAAGGCCTCGGCATTGCTGATTGGCGGCTGGCGCGACGGCTACTGCAATGCGCCGCTCAGAACGTCACAGCACATGACGGCGCCGAGCAAGGTGCTCATCGGCCCGTGGAATCACTCCGGCCCGGACTGCGAAACGCCCGGCCCGTCCCTGGCCCGCGAGCATCTCACCGTGCGGTGGTGCGACTACTGGCTCAAGGGAGTAGACAACGGCATCATGGACGAGCCTGACATCAACGTGTACGTCCAATCGTTCGATGTACCTGACCCCTACCGCACCCGCACTTCCGGTTACTGGCGCACGGAGTCTACATTCCCCATTCCCGGCAGCCGCGCGCACCGGCTTGCCCTCGGCAGCGACCTTGCGCCGGACAACCCGGACATAGCTCACGACGGTTACGAAGAATATGAGTACAGGCCCACGGTGGGAATAGCGGGCGGGCTCTGGAGTGCGGGCGTGCCCTTCGGCCTGCCCGGCGACCAGCGCGTAGACGAGATGTACGCGGCGAACTACACCTCGCCACCACTGAGCAGACCGCTGGAATTCATCGGCATGGGCAAGGCCGTGATTCAGGTTAGTTCCACCGCGCCCGTCATGGCATTCGTCGCCCGGCTTTCAGATGTCGCGCCGGACGGCGCCAGCGCGCAGGTCACGATTGGCGTCTTAAATGGGACGCGCCGCAACTCGCTTACAGACCCGGAGCCCATGCAGCCTGGAGAGGTCTACGAACTCCATGTGGACTTGGACGCCACGGCCTGGCGCTTCGAGCGCGGGCACAGAATCCGGCTTTCCATCAGCAGCGCGGACTTTCCCAATCTGTGGCCGACCCCGTACCCCGGCACCAACCGCGTGTATCGCGACGAGGAACACGAGTCATACTTGGAACTGCCGGTGGTTCCCACTCGGTCCGCCCCCGCCGGAGAACTGCCGCCGGATGAGTTGGACTACGAGCCAGCCGACGCGCCGCGCAAGTACCCGGAAGCGTCGCCCCAGGTGGTGCCTTGGGAGACTATGCACGACATGCTGAGAGACCGCGCCGGTCTCAAACTACATCTCGTGAACGAGAGCAGGGCCAGCGCCGATATGACAATCAAGCTGGAGTCCACACTGGAGGTATGGGCTAACAACCGCGATCCCGCGGACACTACTGCCATCGGCCAACACTTCAGGACCATCACCCGCGCCGACGGCGTGACCAATGTAGACACGTCCGCGAACGTCCGCAGCACGCAGGACGCCATTCACGTATCAATTGAGCTGGACATCCGCGTCAATGGGCTGCCGCATCATCAGCGCCGTTGGGTCGAGTCATTTGCCAGGGAGTTGCTCTGAGGGGCAGCGTTGGGGGATCTGCGCAGAGCTTTGTATGATTCAGATGAGTTCTACTCGAAGCGCGATCTGCGGCCTTCCATGTTGGAATGGATGTCCAGCAACACGGTGGCGCCGTCGGCGTTCAGTTGTCGTGCCCGCTTGAGGGCAGGTGCAATTTCAGAGGGGTGTGTGACGGTAATGCCCACTGCACCGAGTCCCTCGGCAATCTTGGCGTAGTCACCGGTTACCTCAGTGGTACCGAACCGTTCCCTCGATATTGGATAACCCCCTGGATAGGTGGCCATGCCGCCATTGTTTAAGATAACCGTCGTGATTGGTGCATTCGCCCGTACCGAGGTCTCGAGGTCGAGGCCCGACATGCCGAACGCACCGTCTCCCATGAGGTTAATGCAGAACTTGTCGGGCTGTGCGAGTTTGGCGCCAATCATCAACGGGATGCCAAAGCCAAGGTGGGTCGTCTTGCCCCAGCCTATGTAACTGTGGGGTACCGTTGCGGTGTAAAAGGGCAAAATCGAGTCCCGGGGCGCGCCGGCATCATGGGTAACGATGCTGTTTTCCCGGTCAAGGGTCTTTTCCATCTCGCCGATTACCCGATAGGTGTTGATGGGCACTTCGTCGGATTCCAGGAGCGGCTGCCACTCGCCTAGCCATTGCTGCTTGATCTTAGCTATAGGCTCGGAAACTTCATTCTGACCCTGCCGGCCGGTCTCGCCCAGCGATCCCTTCACTTCCTCGATCATCAACTGCAGGGTGAGCTTGGCGTCTCCCGGGAGTCCAACGGATGCCGTATAGTCCTTGTTGATGTCTTCAATGCCTTCAACGTTATGGATGATGGTCTTGCCGTCGGGGATTGGCTGACCGTAGTGTGATCTGGTCAAACTTGAACCGACGGCAAAGAGGACGTCAGACTCATCGAGCCAGCGCCGGGCAGGCAGGGTAGTGGTCGCGCCGCCTGAGCCGAGAGCAAGGGGATGGCGCTCATCAAAGGATGACTTGCCGGGCATGGTGCAAAACACCGGAATCTGGGTAAGCTCCGCCAGCTCCTTCAGCTCACCGGTTGCATCCGAGAAAAGCACACCCCTTCCCGACCATATCACCGGCCGCTTGGCGTTCAAGAGCAGATTGGCCGCTTCCTTGACATCGTTGCTTGACGGATGTTGCGGGGACCTGCGGGGCGGTTGATAGTGCGCCGTCTCCTCAGGGACAACCTGATCATCCATATCAAAGGGGACTTCGACTATCACCGGGCCGGGAGTCCCGTTTCGGAGGGCATGAAACGCCCGGCGCATTGTGCTGGCAACCTGACCGGGATCCATGATGACTTCGCCATGTTTGGAAACGCTCTGATAGGTGCGAACCGGGGAAAAGTCCGGCCGCACGGCGTATCGGCTCAAATGCGGGCCGGCAGTAAGGTACAAAATGGGAATACTATCAGCAAACGCCTGGGCGATGCCGCCCATCGAGTTTTCCGCACCGGGGCCTCCCTGGGTGATGACCACACCGAATTTCTGCCGGTTATTGACGCGGCTGTACCCATCGGCGGCCATGATCGCACCACGTTCCTGCCTGAACATGATGGTGCGGATGCCTTCTTTAGCTACCGCTTCGATGAGCTCGTTGGAAGGGTAGCATGAGACCCATTCCACGCCTTCCAACTTCAGGATTTTGGCGATCGCCTCCAGCACATTCATGTCTCTTCTCCTTCAGGGCTGCAAGGGCCTTTCAGTGTGGGCAAGGTCCAGGCGGGCAACACTATTTGCCTGTATCAGTGGCCCATCCGCGCTAGACCTGCCACTTCAGCAGGCCGGAGTTGTCCAGCGCCGACGGATTGACGCAGGACATTGGCCGGCGGCCTCCCAACACCAAGGCGATTTCCATGCCCATACGACGCTTGCTCACCTCCAAGACTCTGGATGATGCGGAGGCTGCGTGGGGCGTGAGTGTGACGTTCTCCATTGCGAACAGGGGATTGTCGGGATCAGGCGGTTCCTTTTCCAGCACGTCCAGCGCAGCGTGCGCTATCCATCCTTCATTCAGCGCCCGGATCATCGCCGCCTCGTCCACGGTCGTGCCCCGGCCCGTGTTTACGAAAATCGCCTCGGGCTTCATTAGCCTGAATTGCTCTTCCCCAATCAGCTTGGTCGTGCCTGCGGATCCGGGCAGATGGTTTGCAACGATGTCGGACCGCCGCAAGAGCTCCTTCAAGTCTACCGGCTCCACTCCAAACTGAATCATTGTGGTCTCCATGACAAAGGGATCGTAGGCGAGGATACGGAGGCCGAAAGGTTTCATCAAAGGCACGACGGCCCTGGGGATATTGCCAAACGAGACAAACCCAAGGGTCTGTCCGTACAAGCGCGGCAACTGACGCATAGGCGCATGCCCTTCCCACCAGTATCCATCCCTGACCATCTTGTCCAAAGTAAGCAGCCGGCGGTGGGCGGCCAGGATGAGCGCCGCCGTGTGCTCTGCGACCTCCTGGATATTGATATCGGGGCAATTGGTTACCGGGATACCCTTGGCTGTAGCCGCCGAGACGGCGACGTGATTGGTGCCCACGCTGTCCAACGCGATAATCTTGCACTGCGTGAGGCCATTGATCACCTTTTCCGAAAGCGCATGTCCGCTCACTAAAAGCGCGTCGGCGTCCTGGGCCTTTTCCAGGAACTCATCGTCTGATGCTGCCGTGACTTCCACAATTTCGGCAGCTACGCCCCGCAATGACTCCATCTCGAATGTGTAGTCGCGAGGCGCATTGGGGCGGCCCCAGGCCACTATCTTGAACTTTGCCACGCTACTCTCCGGGGAATCAGCTCGTGATTGCTGTCTTTGGCTCGTGCCTTGGGTCTATACCTAGCCTACGGCAAGGCCCCAAGTAAGTCTAGAAATCCGAAACCGCAATGTAATTCCATCCTATTACGATGTGCAGTCGCCACCCCGGCTGCAGACAACATCCACGCCCTGCCAGTCACGGAGAGCCTTGGCGTAGAAGGCTAAGAGCATGATTGTTGCTGGAGCTTCCTCAGCAAGACGTTAGAGTCTGTAGAGCTTTCTCAACCGCATGGCAATCATGACTGCTTTCGGTGCGGAGTGAGGGCGGCAAACAGTCCGGCCAAGACCGCTCCGGTCAGGCCCAATGCCATGTCGCCCAGCGTGTCGACATAGGCAGTCTCAAGCTCTTCTGAGAAGCGGATGAAAGCAAAGTACTCCGCGATCTCCCAGAGAATTGCCGTAACCGAGCCGAAACCTACAACATACGCTAGGGTCTGCCAGGGACGGATGTTGCCTCTCCAAGCCAATGCCCCGACAGCGCCGGAGAGCAGCGCCCAGTTCACGAGGCGGTTGAAGTCATCCCACCAGGAGATGGTGTCGTAGAACTCCAGTGCGTTGCCAGCAGTATCGATTAGGTAAGGGAGTGTGAGGCAGGATGTCCGCGGCGAAAGGGTAGGTCAACCTCGACGGATACGTCCTGCTTGTAGAAGTCGGCGGTCCGTGCGCGCGCATTGCCCAGATCACCGGAATCCCATAGCTGGTGTCCCCAATGTTTCAGTGAAGTTGGTACTACAAGCCTCCGGGTCGGAGGTGCGAGTGGGTGGAGTTGAGGAGACACGACCTCTTGCCCCTCTCCTTGCAAAGGAGGTTCTCTCCCAACCGGGCTACATCTCCGTACGGCGGCAAGAATATCAGGGCATTGGTTATTGAATGCCAGCGCTGCATGAATCAATTCAATACCAGAGTGCGAAGAGTAGAAGGCGGGGTGTACCGAACGAGTATATTTCATTGCTCCGCTCTGATTGGGAGTTCAAGAAACTATGGGTCACGTAGGGGGAGGTCGCTAACCAGCCCGCGTTACGGCACCGAGGCAGGGACACTCTGTGAGTCGCTGGCAAGCATGACGGGAAAGATTATCCCCAAACGTGGCGGGCGGTCTCGGCGACGATGCGGAGTTTTGCGTTTTGCTGCTCGATCGAAAGCGGATTGCCGACGATGGATGATGCGAACCCGCACTGCGGACTGATGGCGAGTTGCTCCAGGGGGAAGTGGCGGGCAGCCTCGGCGATCCGAGATTCAAGCTCGGCTACGTCCTCCGCGCGCGGTGACTTGGTCGTAACCAGCCCCAGCCCCACGAGCTTGTCGTCGGGCACGCCGCGCAGAGGCTCGAACGAGCCTGAGCGTGGATCGTCGTACTCCAGCATCAGCCGCTGCGCGTTTATGCGCTGGAGAACCGGCTCGACAATCCGGTCGTAACTGCCTGCGACCAGCCAACGACCGCCCTGGTTCCCTCGACAGAGATGGACCGCGAATATAACTTCCGAGAAACCGTCCATCACGGCGTTGTCCAGTTCGACACCTTGGGCGATCCAGTCCTCCGCAGACGAGCCCTGGGCCTCGTAGAAGGCCGCCCATGCCGGATCTAGCACGAGCGGATAGTGCGGAGCGTCGAGTTGAATATACGTCGCCCCAAGCCTGACTAGCTCTTCGATCTCCCCACGGACTATCGCCGCTACATCAGCCAAAAACGCATCCAGGGTGGGGTAGGCTGCGGCGGACTGCACCGGCGACCAGAAGTTGGCGAACAGGCTGGGGCTCGGCAATGTCACCTTTGCTCTGCGCGTGGTGCGGCCGCGCAGGTAGGTGAACTCCTCCGCCGACAGGTGGCGCTTCCGCTGGAGGCGGCCGACGACACCCAAAGTCGCGGGACGCTCCGTGCGCGAGTCTCCTACCCGTTCGTCGCCCTGCCAATCGCCCCAGAGGAACGCGTCGATATCGAACTCGCCAAAGCCTGCGACTGCCTCGGGCATCTGACTCTGAAACGAGAGCCGGCGCATTTCGCCGTCGGTGAGGATTTCAAGTCCGGAGTCCTCCTGAGCAGCAACGGCGCTATCGACAGCGGCGTCCTCGGTGCGCTTGAATGCCGCGGGCGAGATTAGCCCGGCCGCAAATTCCTCGCGCGCGACGAGCAGCTCCGGCGGTCGTATCAAGCTCCCAACGACATCGGCATGAGGGAGATTTAGCATGGCGAATATACTCGCATACTTTGGCGGTTTGGAAAAGAGAAGCCGCGACAGTCGAGTGGGTGAACTTCCAAGACGACCCGGGCAGCAACTACGCAGCGATCCATACAACTCTGGGGGCGGTATACGTACGTCGAGCCTCTCTAGCAACCCGGGCACAGCAAGGTTGCCTCAAGCTCAATATTGGAGACGGCTTAGTCAAGATTTGGCTACCGGAATACCAACTCATCGTAGGTGGCCAGAGCCAGGTCATCCAATCCTTCACTGGCCAGTTTGATGGAGTCCACGACAAGGTCCGGGAAGCACTTCCCAATGGTCTCTTTGTAAAGTCCATACTCGTTGGACGACACTGGATTCTTTTTCATGTGGCCGGGGCTCGGAAGATCGCCACGCAATCTATACAGGTTCCGAAAGAACTCCAAGGTGAAGGTTCTAGAATTCGTAAAATCTGGTGGAGATGAGTGCACCGTATTTCGAAGTCTTCGGTGGATAGTCCAGATATAAGGATCCCAGTTTGGTGGGACTGGCACATGAACGGTTATGGCGTATGTCAGGCCTGCAGCGAGTTTATGTAGCTGAGGCCCCCGGCAAACCTAGCGATTAGTTGACAGTCATTTCGCCCTAATTCCTCCCTGATATCCGGTATTGAGAAGTCTTTACGGTCTCTGTTCAGAAAACACTTGGGGCCAGGTGAAGCGGCCGACAGGTGGGCCATCACCGAGGCGTACACAACCGAATCCTGTGGGGAAAGGTCTAGGGATCCCTGGAAATGGATGGCGTCCCTGAGAGTTTTTCCTTGGAGAGGTATCATTTCGGCGCAGTCGAGAATCCTACCAATAGTTAGATCCAACCTGCGCTTGTCCTCATTTCCACTCCGTAACAGAATCGACGCTGGATCCGCCAAGTCCTCAACGGTTTTGGCGTATGGCTCCGTACGTGCCAACTGGCTCATTTCCCGATTGAGGCGTCCATGCAACTCGGCCCGCTCCCTTGTACGCCGCCGCCACACCTCGTAAGGCTCGAACAAGCTGAAGGCCGGTATTGCCAAATCAATAGTCAGGGACTCCGCAAGGCTAAGGATGGAATCGCAACTCCGATGTTCCTCTTGGAGGAGAGCCAGTTCCAGCACGAAGTTGGATTCAATAAAGACAATCACAGCTCCGATTCAATCTTGACCAAGCCGTCCTTGACACTGTCATAAAGGCCCGATTCAAATATCCATTCCAATTCTGGCACCTCCCCTCTGGTTACTTGGGAAACAGCCAGCGCGTTTAGCCAAGAACTGGTCAACAACTCCAAACTGAAAGAGCTCAGTTTGTCTGGGTTGGCTGAGTCTCCACGAAGTTGCAGCACGTCTTTAGTAGAAAGCTTGTAGTCCGCCGGAACCGCATCAATAGATTCGCACCTTCGCCAGAGGTAAGAATGCTCTGGTAAAACCAGTAGGAAAAACTCCGAGGCTGGGATGAACCCATCGACTAACAGGTTCCTCCGCAGTTTGGCAGCCCATTCGTCGGTCGCGTTCCTGTAGTTCTTGACCTCGACGATGAGTTTCAACCGGTCATCCGGCGAATATACGGCAATGTCAGCAATCTGCTTCATGCGCTTCCTCCCAATCGGGACGACCACTATAGCTGCGGGGGAGTTCGATACTCATCTGGTCTCAAATCTAAAATGGTGGAGATGAGGAGACTCGAACTCCTGACCCCCTCCTTGCAAAGGAGGTGCTCTCCCAACTGAGCTACATCCCCGTGACTAGCAGCACAGAGCCTGCCATGCGCCTGGGTGCACACCAATATGCCCAAGGTACGCGCATGTCGGTGGGCAATTGGATTGAATCTTCCAACAATCCCTAAGGGTTTGCAGGCAAATGCCGCAATGGTTGCCTGGTGAAGTCTCTCTCCAAGTACCCGGTTCGGCCTGCGGCGCGCATGCTGAGAGGCGGTTGTATGGCTGCCGTCGTGGTGGGCCACTGTGGATTTGAACCACAGACCTCGCCCTTATCAGGGGCGCGCTCTAACCAACTGAGCTAGTGGCCCGGAAAACAAGCTGTAGCGTAGGCTCTTCGTCTATTGTACCATCCTCGGTTTGGCCTGTACGTCGCCAAATTCGCGGCAGGCACACCAAGTTTCTCACAGGAGGAATATAGCGCAGCAAACGCCGGCGTGCAACTCCGCAAAGCCGCGGTTTGGGAAGCCATGCGATGCCACGGGTCTGGCCGTGCATCGGTAAATCAGTTATCAAAATCCGCGCACAGAATGATGAGTCTAGCGAGGTAAAGTCTGCGGATAAAGAAGGGACGCCACTTGTATTGGAACGAACGGATCGCGGGACCTGTTTCTGCGTGGTTGACTGTTGCGGGAGCATTGACTTGGGGGCGTAAAAGAAAAAGTCCCTCTTTGTGAGAGGGACGATGACATAGGCGGTATTAGTAGTTTGCGGCTGGGTTTAGCAGGTGAAGGGTGATGAAGGGAGAGGGAGTTAGGTATAGGAGAGGTAAGGGGGGATAGGAGAAAATGGGTAAAGACCCTAGAAAGGAGGTGATCCAGCCGCAGCTTCCGCTACGGCTACCTTGTTACGACTTCACCCCCATCATCAGCCCCACCCTCACGACGCGCGTCCCTTGCGGGTTTGCGATAGCCGCTTCAGGTGTTGCCGACTTTGGTGGTGTGACGGGCGGTGTGTACAAGGCCCGAGAACGTATTCACCGCGGTATGCTGACCCACGGTTACTAGCAACTCCGTCTTCAGAGAGGCGAGTTGCAGCCTCTCATCCGTACTACCGGACGGTTTTAGGGGATCCGCTCACGCTCGCGCGCTTGCTTCCCGTTGTACCGCCCATTGTAGCGTGTGTGTAGCCCAGGACATAAAGGCCATGCTGACTTGACGTCATCCCCACCTTCCTCCGCGTTGCTCGCGGCAGTCCGACTAGAGGTATAACTAGTCGCAGGGGTTGCGCTCGTTGCGGGACTTAACCCAACACCTCACGGCACGAGCTGACGACAGCCATGCAGCACCGGTGGCCGGTATCCGGGGTTTCCCCCGGGTTCGCTCCTCTTTCGAGGAGGTAAGCCGGTCATGTCAAATCCTGGTAAGGTTTTTCGCGTAGCCTCGAATTGAACCACACGCTCCGCTGCTTGTGCGGGCCCCCGTCAATTCCTTTGAGTTTCAGCCTTGCGGCCGTACTCCCCAGGCGGGGTGCTTAGCGGGTTACCTTGGGCACTGAGGGCGGAAAAAGTATCCGACCCCAACACCCAGCACCCATCGTTTACAGCGAGGACTACCGGGGTATCTAATCCCGTTCGCTCCCCTCGCTTTCGCGCCTGAGCGTCAGGACAGGGCTAGGTCGCCGCCTTCGCCACGGGTATTCCTGGCGATATCTACGTATTTCACCACTCCACCGCCAGTTCTGCGACCCTCTCCCTGCCTCAAGCGGCGCCGTCCCGCTTGGCATCTCCTGGTTGAGCCAGGAGCTTCCACAAACGGCTAGCGCTGCCGCCTACGCGCCCTTTACGCCCAGTAAATCCGGATAACGCTTGCCCCCTCCGTATTACCGCGGCTGCTGGCACGGAGTTAGCCGGGGCTTATTCCTTGGGTACCGTCAAAATTCTTCCCCGAGAAAAGGAGTTTACACCGCGAACGGCGTCATCCTCCACGCGGCGTCGCTGCGTCAGGCTTTCGCCCATTGCGCAAGATTCCTTCATGCTAAACCCCGTAGGGCTCTGGACCATGTTCAAGTCCCAGTGTGGCCGACCATCCTCTCAGACCGGCTATCCGTCATTGCCTTGGTGAGCCGTTACCTCACCAACGAGCTGATAGACCGCAGACCCCTCCTTGTGCGCCTTGTAACAGGCTTTCACCGCCAGTCCTGCAGACTGGAGGCGCTATGCGGTATTAGTCCGGGTTTCCCCAGGTTATTCCCCACGCGAGGGTAGGTTATCTACGTGTTACGCACCCGCACGCCGCTCGTGATCCCACTCATGCAAGCATCAGTGGGTACGCGCACGACTCGCATTGATCAAGCACGCCGCCAGCGTTCATCCTGAGCCAGGATCAAACTCTCCATGACAAAAGGGAAAACTGAAGTAAGAAAACTCCCAATCCCCCGGAACAGCCTAAGCCCTAGCTCTCCGAAAAAAACGCCCAAAACCTTCATCACTCTTCACCTGTTAAGGAGCCCCTGCACAAAGGCAGGTAAAAGTCATATTAGCACTCGCAAGCCGCATGAGTCAACTGTGTTCTGCAAGTCTACTGCCGGCTCCAATGGAGATGACCCTTGCCTCTGGCTGCAGGCAACTACCTGCGACAAGGCACAGGAGCCATTTGCCAGTCAAATTTTGCCGCCGTGGGAATAATGTACGACCTGCTTGGTAGCGCGAGTCTGCATTCGGTTGACGTAGAAGCCACCCGCAGTTTGGGCGCTGCTGCCGAGGCCAATTGAACGAACGCGGGCTGCAGCCGTATTCTTGACTATAGGTTGTGTGCATAATTGGTGGACAGGTGAATAGGCTTTCCCGCAGCTTGCCAAAACTGCCAGGGACGATGAAATTCTTATCAAAGAAGGGGAAAGACGATGGCGACGGCGACGAAAGCAGAGCTACGTCTACGTGGTAGGCACTGGCGTACTCGGACGCTGGCCACCGCCGACTGGGAAGAGGAAGATGTCGCACTGGACCCCAAAGAGACGGGTTTTGTGGCCTTGCATCTCTGGAACGTTGGCGACGTCAATGGCCCGCCAGTCCCCGAGTTCTTTTCTGTGGACATGGGGAAGCCGGATACCCAAGCGGAATCGGTACGGATAGCTGCAGAGTTCATCCGGCCGGCGATTGACGCGGCGCGCGCTGCGGGCATGGCGATCTTCCACGTTGAGCCGCGCAACATCGCCCTGAAGTATGATTCCGTCCAGCATATGTTGGAGGATAACGACCTCAACCCGCCGCGGCCGGCACCGGGTCCTCCCGAGGTCAACCCCGGCTGGCGCAAAGAGCGGGCGGAGCGGACCCACGGCCACGGGTACATGGAGTGGGATGGCTGGCAGCAGATGCGCATACTCTCGTCGTGCGAGGCGGAGCCGGGCGATCAGGTCATTCTCACCAGTGCACAGTTCGACCGCATCTGCCGCAGCCGGGGCATCAAAAACCTCATCTATACCGGTTTTGCAACGAACATGTGCATACTGGGGTCGGAAGGCGCCACCAGACCGATGTTGGCCTACGGGTACAGGATCTTCCTCATTCGCGAGGCCACGCTGGGGACCGAGATCCCGGAGACCTTCCAGGACCGTCTGATTACCAAGGTGGCGCTCATCGAGTTTCAAAAGCACGTGGGCGACACGATCGGCTTCGATCAGTTCATGGCGGCGTGTCGCGCCGTGGCTGCAGCGCGCGTGGACGCGTAAACCAAACATAGGACTGGGATTGCATGTATCCAAATGGCGCGGAGTTTTGTCTCAGTTTGCGGCCCGCGGTTGAGATGTGCACGAATTTCCCCTACTGGACGTCGCAGTGGAACCATCTAAAGGGCGCGCTGGATGCGGACAGCAAGCAGTACGTGCTAAAGATGCACGAGGTAGCACGCTCGTACGGGGTGCATCTCTATTGCTTGTTGGTGGGAAGTTCGTTCGAGGACCCGGACATCGACTATCTGAAAGAGCTCGTGGCAGCGGGGCACGAGGTGGGCAACCACACGTACACCCACCTCAACGTCAAAGCAGAGACCGTCGAGAGCTTGCAGGTTGTGTATGCCGGCGCGCCGTGGCTGGCCAACGGGCGCACGCCGCTGCAGATCATTCGCGACGAGGTGCGCGCGACGAATGCCGCGATACGGGAGCGGCTCGGCGTTACCGCAACCGGTTTTGGTACGCCGGGCGCGTTCAGCACGGGGTTGCACGACGTGCCAGAGGTCCAAGCGCTGCTCGAAGAAGAAGGCTTTACCCACGTCACCTCGCACTACCTTAGTCCGGCCTCGCGGGGAGCCAAGCGCCCGCCGCTCGATCACGTCGAAGCCGCCATGTGCAAGAACATAGACCAGCTCCAGCCATATCGTTATCCAAACGGCTTGCTGGAGATCGCGCCCATGGCTTTGACCGATATCGCGGCGTTTCGAGTGCTTGATCTGGACCGCTGGGAGTACGTCAGATTGCTCAAGACTGCGATTGACCACGCCCACGCGAATCGCTACATACTGAGCCTTGCCTTCCACCCGCCCGCTATGACCGCGCGCGACCCTCACTGCGACGTACTCGACACTGTAATCCGCTATGCGCTCGAGAAGCCCGGTGGCTGTTGGATCGCAACGAACAGCGAGATTGCGGCGCATTTGGGAGCCGCGTGACTAAGGTTCCTGGCGGGCGGCCACTGGACCGGTCTGAAATTGAAGCTTGCACGAGCCCGGTTAAATGTGACCCTCGCGCCTAATCTCCAGCTAAGACCTGAAGAGTGCGTATGACATAGCGTCCCACCATTGCCCTGGATGCGCTGCTGCTCGACTCATTGACGAGAGACCGATTGGCTTGCTAGACTGAGCAAGGAATGCACCCCGCATGGTGGCTGTAGCTCAACAGGTTAGAGCTCTGGACTGTGGCTCCAGCGGTTGGGGGTTCGAGTCCCCTCAGCCACCCCCCCTTGTTTTTTTCCTGACCTCCCGGCCAATGGTGGCACTTTGGGGCCATCGGAGGCTGGAGATCTCTTATTTCTCTTTGCTTTCACTTCCCTGGATTCTGTTTGACTCTCAGGTAGCGCGCTCGAAGAGCACTCACTATTAGCAATGAAAGGCTCGGGGTATTGATTCCTGCGACTGATCCGAAAGTAGGCTACAAAGTATTGGTACGAAAAGCGTATGACTCCTGCGCGGCCGCCTATGCCGAATCGCGCATGGCTGAGCCGGGAAACGAAATTCGCGGGCTGTCAGACAGACTGAACGACGGCGACGCGGTGCTCGACATCGGTTGTGGCGCCGGTGTCCCCATTGCAAAGTCCCTGGCCGCACGCTACCGCGTCACCGGCGTGGACGTCTCCCCGGAGATGATCCGGCGGGCACAGCAGAATGTGCCTGCCGGCAACTTCAAGTGTGCTGACATCATGTCGACTCAATTGCCTCCTTCCAGCTTCGACGCGGTGATAGCCTTCTATGCCATATTTCACATTCCCAGAGAAGAACACCCAGATCTGTTTCGTAGAGTCTACCGGTGGCTCAAGCCAGGCGGGTATCTGCTATGCACTTTGAGTCACTACAGCGAAGAGGGTTACACGGAGGATGATTTCTTTGGGGTGACGATGTATTGGAGCAACTTTAGCCTTGGGGAGTACAGAGAGATTCTGACCGAAGCGGGGTTCGTGCTGGTTGAGAGCAAGTCAACGGGTTCAGGCTACGAAAATGCAGCCCTGGAAACTAGCGAGAACCACCCTTTGGTGCTTGCGCGAAAGCAGTAATTCGAGTGAGACGGCCCTGCAAACCTTAGCGCAATTCACATGGTTTGACAGACAAACCGAATTGTGCGTTTTGACCGCTTGACGGAATACCTAAAAGAGACTAGAATGCCGCTAGCTTTCAGCAGCCTGCAAAGGCAGGATTTGGTCGGCTGAATTCTGAGTAGTTTTGGGCAATGTGCTGAGCCATCAGGGAGGTTCCGGTCATGGCCAACTATGATGAGTTGAAGAGGCGGTTGGACCAGGGCGACGTGGTTGTTTTGGACGGGGCTATTGGGACAGAGCTCCAGGCCATGGGTGTGCCGATGGACCCGGCCTCGTGGTGCGGCCCCGGGAGCTATACCCACCCGATAACCGTGCGGCAGATGCACGAGCGGTATATACGGGCAGGGGCCGACATAATCACCACGAACACATTCAACACGCTCCGTCCCGCTCTAGAGGCTTCCGGTTACGGAGAATTGGTGCGCGAGGTCAACATCCGCGCCGTGGATTCAGCGCTGGAGGCCAGGGAACGGGCTGCTGGCGACAGGCCTGTGTACATCGCCGGCTCAATCTCGTGCCGCATTCCGATTCGCGACCGCAAGACGGGGACACTCCTGGGCGGCACCGGCTATGGCTACGGCGCCAGTCTCTCGGTGGAGGAGTTGAGTTTTCACGCCAAAGAGCAGGCGGACATTCTGGCTGAATCCGGGGTGGACTTTTTTCTGATTGAAAACCTGTGGGCCGACAACGAATCCAGGGCAATTGCCGCTGAGGCGGCCAAGAGCACCGGTCTGCCGGTATGGGTGGCATTTACGGCATCACTGGCGCCTGACGGTCAGACGGTCAGGATGGATTTTGCCGATGATCGCAATTACAGTATTGGCTTGGGAATGCCGATGTGGACTTCCACTTGGCGGCCGGTTGACAATGAAAAGACATTGGCCCAGGCCGTCAGCGAGATCGCCCAGGTGGGGCCCGATGTACTCGGTGTGTTTCATAGCAGAGTAAGCGATACCACAAAGGCGCTTCAGGTCGTCATCGATCAGTGGCCGGGCCCTATTCTGGCGTATCCGGACGCAGGCAGGGAAGACTATCTTGACACTTGGCAGGATGGCAGTATCGGCAACGAAGAGTCTGCCGAAGCCTTGACGCACGTAGCCGCCAAATGGGTTGACATGGGAACCCAGGTCATAGGGACGTGCTGTGGATTTGGTCCCAACTACATCGAGGCCTTGTCGGGCGCTCTGCCTGATGAGATAGCCTCCACACGCGCCGGCGTCTAGCTCATCCAGAATTTCGTTCACGTATGTCCTAGAATATCTAGCGTAGAATAGGCCTTCAGTTCTACAGGAGGGTCTTATATGGTGTCCAAACAACTGGTAGTGGTGGGAGCGGGCGCGGCCGGGACGGCTGCTGCCATCGCAGCGGCCCAGGCCGGCGTACAGGTAACGCTCATTGATGAGAACCCCATCAGTGAGTCCATGCTGGGCTTGGACGTTCCTCAGTTCTTCGGCAAACGGTTTTCAGACACGGTCAGCAACCGGGACGTGATGCTGGAGAGAGTGGCTGCGACTAATGGCGCGCTGTCGGCAGCCAAGGCAGCCGGCGTCGACGTTCAACTCGGCACGTGCGTGTGGGGCGCCTTTCGCAATACGGACACCAGCCGGGCACTGGACGGCCCGCAACTTGGCTTGTCTGACTACAAACGGTCGTGGGTGATCAAGTACGACCGGCTCATTGTTGCAGCAGGTTCCCGAGACTTGAGCATGTCTTTTGCCGGGTCGAACTTGGTAGGGGCTATGGGAGCCAACGGCGCCCACGCGTTGCTGAGTCAATACCAGGCATTGAACGCGCGGCGCATGGTGGTCTTGGGTTCAGGCAACCTGGGTCTCAACACTGCCAGGATGGCGCTGAATTGTGGAATCGAGGTTGCGGCAATTGTGGACGTGTCCTCCTCCGCACGCGGCGACGAGGCCCTTTTGGCGGGGTTACTGGAAGAGGGTGTAGAGCTATACACGTCTCACACCGTTAAGGTAGCCGCCGGCAACGACGCTGAGATAGAGTCCGTCGTGCTGGTTGAGATCGACGACCAGTACGAACCAATTGACGGCTCTGAGAAGGCCGTCGCCGCCGACACCGTCTGCGTCGCAATCGGTCTCGTACCTAACATAGAGCTCCTCAGTCTCCTGGGTTGCAATACTACTTTCAAGTCTGAGCTGGGCGGATACGTGCCTAGTCACGATGAGTGGATGCGAACTAGCGACGACACTGTATTCGTCGCTGGCGACGCCGCCGGTGTACACGACGATATGATCCTTAACCCTGAGATAGCGCGAAACCAAGGTCGCCTCGCCGGCATTGCGGCCGCCAAGTCACTAGGCGCTATTGATAGGGAGCAGTCCCTTGCTCGCAGATCTGAGATTCAGGCTAGGGAAGTCACCGCATCACCAACTGAGGCGCACTCGACTTGGATGCAGTGGCTGCAAAGTCTCGTCAACGCCGGTGGGTTGGAAGTCAATGCCTGCGAGTGCGAGAAGGTCACGCGGGCTGAGCTCATAGACTTGGAGCCGCCGCGGTACTTGGACTGGCAATCGGAGCAGATGGGCAACCGGAGCGTTCAGACACAGTTGCTGGACGGACCGGTCAATCCGGACCAGGTCAGGCGTCTGACGCGGGTGGGAATGGGCCACTGCCAGGGCCGGCGTTGCCTTGAGCAAGTATCACTGCTGCTTGCTGCAGAGTCCGGTACCGATATAGCAGAAATTCCGCAAATGTCAATTCGACCGCCGGTGCGACCTTTGTCGCTGAGTGTCATGTGGCCGCACGATGAGACGGAGCAAATGCGCGAGAATTGGGTGAAGTGGTTCATTCCCGTGAGTAGAGTGTTGGGGTAGGCAATGATCAGTGGATCAGCGGAGTGGCAGCATGCCTAGCAACAGAGCAGACGTAGTCGTCATTGGCGGTGGCATTTCGGGCCTCAGCACAGCCTATTATCTGGCCAAGGCGGGCAAGGATGTCGTCGTCGTCGAGAAGAGTGTCGTCGGAGCCGAGGCTTCCGGGCGCAACGGCGGGATGATCAGCGAGCGAACTGACGAGCCGGCTTTGGTGCCGTTGGCGGTGGAGTCTGTGAAACTATGGGAGATGCTGGACGATGAGCTGGGCTATCCCACTGAGTTCGTGCAAGCAGGCAGGCTCCAAATAGCCGTATCCGAACCGGAAATGGACCGCTACCTGACCGAACGAGAGGTAGGGGAACGTTTCGGCGTACAAGTGGACGTGTTGGACCCATCCGAAATCAAGGACATGGCGCCGTACGTCACCGATAGATCGCTCGGCGGGATCTTTTTCCCGAAGGGCGCGCACGCGAACCCTCAACGATCAGTCCAGGCATTTGCCTGGGCCTTTCAAGACCGGGGCGGCAAGCTCTACCAGCATACCGCCGCCACGGGTTTCAAGCTCGCCGGCGAGAGGGTCTCAGCGGTTGAGACGACCGCCGGCGCCATTGAGACCGACACGGTTGTATGTGCTGCCGGACCGCAAACTGCGTTGTTTTTAGAGATGGTGGGCGTGCGCGTTCCGCTCGCAACGGCACGGGCAGAGATTATTGCCACCGCTCCCTTAGAGCCACTCTTTCAATTCGCCCTGGTGGGAAACGGACTCTACGGGCGCCAGGCTAAGAAGGGCAACCTGCTCTATGGAGGGGGGCCCCACGAATGGATCGATGTGGATCTGACCTCCGATCCCAGCAAGCCCAACACGCCGCTCATTCGAAACATAGCCAGGCGGCTGGCAGACTTGTTCCCAGGGGTGGCGGACGTGCCGGTAATCCGGAGCTGGGCCGGCGTGATAGAACAGGCACCGGACTCCCTGCCAATCATTGACATCCTCGACAATCCGAGCAACTTTGTGTTTGTCTCCGCGTCGGCCCATGGCTTCGCCATCGCAGGCGCCACAGGCAGGGTCGTGAGCGAATTGGCGCTCCACGGCGATACGAGCGTTGACATAAGCGGATTGCGCATGGATAGGTTCGGCGACGTTGCGCCGAATTGGCGGGAAGAACTCGGATGGGTTACTGTTTCTCTATGAAGCAGACCAAGACCAATCTCTCATCTACATCACCTCTTGGCGCCGACAGGTCATATGGGTACGATCCCGATTATCAAACGGACCCGTTCACCGCGTTCGATTCAGTTAGGTCAAGTACGAAGCTAGAAGTCCTCAATCTCAACTGGCGCGAAAGCGACTTGCCGGAGCGAATTCGGACGAAACATGTCCATCGCCTTCATCCCTATCTTGGAAAGTTCGTTCCCCAGTTGGTCGAGATATTCCTACGCAAATTTGAGCCTACAACGGTCTGTGATCCATTTTGCGGCTCGGGCACAACCTTGGTTGAAGCGGCGTCGCTAGGGATAAATGCGATAGGGTGTGATATTTCCGAATTCAACACCCTAATGACCCGAGTAAAGACAGGCAAGTACGACCTAAGTCTACTTGAGTATGAGATTAACGATGCGTTGAAGAGGGCGCTTGGCACTAACCAACTCTCGTTGCTTGAACAAAAAGCCGAGTATAACGTGAGTGACTACCTACAGTCGTGGTTTGCGCCTCAAGCACTAGGTTCGTTGCTAGCATACCGGAAGCACATTGAAGATTACACTTACAGTGACGTCCTCAGGGTGATCTTATCAAGGGCAGCCAGGTCGGCGCGCCTTACAACGCATTTTGACCTCGACTTTCCAAAGCAGCCTCAAACTGAACCCTATTACTGCTATAAACATAGCCGAACCTGCAGACCAACAAAAAACTCTGCACAGTTTTTGAAACGATATAGCAACGATACACTCAAACGAATTCGTGAGTTTGCTGATGTTCGCAAAAATGTGGCCACACTCATAGCTACTGACGACACGAGAAGAGCCCAGTTCCCAAAGTACGACCTTGTAGTCACCTCGCCACCATATGTGGGGCTTATTGACTATCATGAGCAACATAGGTATGCATACGAGTTGCTGGGTCTAGAGTGGAAGGCTGAGGAGGAGATTGGTCCAGCCACGAATGGAAGCTCGCAGAGAGCGCAAGCTGAGTACGTCAAAAAGATGATCGAGTCGTTTGAGAATGTCAAGAGGAGCCTCTCCAAAGACGGTCGAATGGTGGTTATCGTCAACGACAAGTATGGTCTCTACGAGACAGTCCAGGAGCAAATTGGAGTGTCTCTTGAGACTAGGCTTGAGAGACACGTAAACAGAAGGACGGGAAGAAGGGCTGGAGATTTCTTCGAGAGCGTTCTGATTTGGGCGGCAAAAGGATAGTAGGGTTGAATTCCACGACAAGAGACGCTGTCTTTGGTGTCCTAAGGGAGTTTGCTGCAAGTCAGATTCCCAAACTGAGCAAGTGGACGATCGAAGACATAAGACTCGGATATCCGTTCCACCAGATTTTCTTTCCTGAAGAAGCAATCTTGGCGGCCAGGGTTGAGCGGAGTGTTGTGACATCGATGGGCACGAGGCTTTACCCAGCTCTGGCCAAAGCCGTTGCGTTTGGTCGATTCAAGAGTGTTCACACGGAGCACGTTGTTGAAGGCACTGTAAACGATGCAGCTATAAATATGATCGAGCAGATTGTGACCGAGCTCCGGACGCCTCAATCTCAACGGGAGTCTCCGAGAAGACCTGACCATGAGGGCGAGATGGGAGACATCCTTTATTCGCGTGGTGGTGGACAGTCAAATAGATCGGTAACTGCCGACCTATACATAGATGACTTTGAACAAGGGCCCTTGCTTGTTGAGTTGAAGAGTCCTCTCCCTAATCTGGATGTTGCTGCAGAGTCTAAGAGAAAGCTGCTGTATTACTTGACCATAATGAACAGACGAGGAATCGATAGATCCAGGGCGTATCTGGGCCTGACCTATAACCCTTACGTGACGCGGGATCGCTATGGGCACTCATTTACAAAACAAATAATGGACATGGAGAAGCAGGTCTTAATTGGCAGCGAGCTATGGGACTACATTGGCGGGCCCAACACCTATTCGGAATTGCTTTCGCTTATCGAGAAGGTTCGAGTGGATCTCCCAAATACTGCTAGTTTCTAGGTCATTTCAATTGAGTTTGACCCTGATCAATTGAACAATGCTACACACTTGAGTGATCGCTCAACTGACCGATTGCGCCTTCGGATGGCACGATTCCTACGGAGTTTTGGATGGTAGCATCAATTCGCTTGGATCTCGATCACCACGTGGGAGAGATAGATCGGCGTATATTCAGCGGTTTCTTGGAGCACCTGGGTAGGGCGGTGTACGAGGGCGTCTTCGATCCCGGCAATCCGCTGAGCAACTCAGATGGGTTTCGGACCGACGTGGCGGCTGCGCTGCGGAAACTAGCCATGCCGTATGTTCGCTATCCGGGCGGGAATTTCGTCAGCAATTACGATTGGCGCGACGGGGTGGGCCCACAAGACCAGCGTCCCGTGCGGCCGGACTTCGCGTGGCGGAGCATCGAGCCAAACACGTTTGGCGTTGATGAATTTGTGCGCTGGTGCCGCTGGATGGATATAGAGCCCATGATGGCGGTAAATCTCGGCACGTTGGGATCCCGGGATGCGGCAGAATTGGTCGAGTATTGCAACCTGCCGGGCGGCACGCATTATGCGAATGCGCGACGTGAGAATGGCAGCGCCGACCCTCATGGCGTAAAGCTCTGGTGTCTTGGTAACGAGATGGACGGTCCCTGGCAGGCTGGCCATTGCTCGGCTGGTGAGTACGCGGTCAAGGCACAGCAAGCCGCCCGCCTCATGAAGGGGCTGGATCCTACGATCGAGCTCGTGGCGTGCGGCACCTCAGGGCGTTACATGGACACGTACCTGGAATGGGATCGCGTCGTACTGGAGTCCTGCTGGGACGACGTGGAGTATGTCTCTGCACATCGCTACAGCCGTAACTACGACGATGATAGCGCGTGGTTCCTGGCCGAGGGCGTGGAGATCGACCGGATTCTGAAAGACTACGCCGGTCTGCTCGCCTACGTGCGCGGCGTCAAGAAGAGCGACAAGCGAGTCTACGTCGCGTTCGACGAGTGGAATGTCTGGTACAAGGACCGTCAGGGAGACGGAGCCTGGAGCCGCGCACCCCACTTGCTCGAAGAGGTCTACAACCTTGAGGATGCGCTGGTCTGTGCCCAGTTCCTGAATAGCTTCGTGCGCCATGCCGACACCGTAAAGATTGCCTGCCTTGCGCAGATAGTCAACGTCATAGCCCCTATTTTGACAAAGCCCGACGGCATGCTAATCCAAAGTATCTTCTATCCGTTGCAGTTCTATTCCGAACACGCGCGGGGTTTTTCGCTTTCCCCCATTGTTGAGGGGCCGACCTACGAAGCCGGTTCTAGAGGTGAGGCGCCGATGCTGGATGTCTCGGCGAGCCATGACCCGGCAACACACAAGATTTCCGTATTCATTGTCAACAGAAGCCTCCAACAGGATCTTGATGTCCGGATATCTCTTGACAGCCTTCGAGTAGATCCCAGAGTCAACGTCACCGTTCTCACCGGCCACGACCCCAAGTCGCACAACTCGTGGGAAAGGCCCGATGTGATTAGACCGGCGTCAGGAAGCGCGACCGTGAATGCTGACGGAGAGTTGCTGCTGACTGTGCCGTCGCTCGGGCTGTCCGTTGTCAGCGCACAACTCAACTAGCAACATTAGGCGCTGGAGAGTGGACGCTACAGGAGTTGGATAACTGGCATTTGCGCTTTCAGTCGGGTTGCTCAAACTAAAATGAAGCGTTGCTTTGTGCGTTAGCGCGGGACGCGAATTGCTGTCTTATCCTTTGCATCGCCGTCGCGACTATTCCCGATACCACGACGCTTGCTTGCTATAAAGATCGGCGTACGTGCCGCCCAGTGCCATGAGTTGCGCGTGGCTTCCTTCTTCGACAATCGAACCCTCTCCCAGCACGACAATCCGATCCGCCATACGCACAGTAGAGAAGCGGTGGCTAATCAGGATTGTGCTGCGGCCTTGCGTGAGCTCACTGAACCTCTGGTAGACGTCGTATTCTGCCTGCACGTCGAGTGCGGCCGTGGGCTCGTCCAGGATGAGGATTTGGGCGTCGCGAAAGAAGGCGCGGGCCAGTGCGAGCTTTTGCCACTCACCGATCGATAGCTCGGAGCCCTCCTCAAATTCCCTGCCAAGCTGGCTGTCGTAGCCCTTTGGCAGTCGGGCAATTACCTCATCGGCGCCGCCCTGTGCGGCGGCCCGCACAATCGCCGGGTGATCTTGCATCCGGTCCAAGTTCGCGACGCCGATGTTCTCCGCTGCAGTCAGGTGGAACTGGGCATAGTCTTGAAAAACCGCGGTGATGTTGTGCCGGAGATTGTCCAGGCTGTATTCGCGCAAGTCCACGCCATCCAGATACACGCCGCCGTGCGTAGGATCGTACAGCCGGCACAGCAGCTTCACCAGAGTTGTCTTGCCGGCGCCGTTATGGCCCACCAGCGCGACACTCTCACCCGGCCTCACGCGAAAGCTCACGTCATTCAAAACCGTCCGCTCTGTTCCCGGATATGCGAACGAGACATTCTTGACCTCTATGCCGTTGCGCATGGGCTCTGGCACGCGCTTGCCACAATCCTCATTCACTGCCATTGGGGGTTCCAAGTCCAAGAAATCAAGCAGGTGAGATACATGGAGCTGACATGTATGCAACGTGCCGGCAAGCTGGAGCAGCCAATAGAAGCTCTGCTGCACTAAGAAGATGATCCCAACATAGAGGACGAGGTTGCCGGCGCCTATTTCACCGAGGGCTGCCCGCCACACCGTGTAAATGAGCACTGCTCCGGCCGTTAGCGGCGATGTCAAGGTGAGCAGCGTCACTATCCTCGCTTGACGGCGGCGGAAACTCTCGACAAGCGTGAACGATTGCTTGAACACGTCACGATAGGAATTGATGAAGAACTCGCCGAGACCGAATAGGCGCACTTCCTTGGCGGCGTCCTGGGTGGTGAGCACTTGCGCAATGTAGCTCAGCCTGCGCTGATAGGGCGCTTGCGAGCGAAAAACGGTGGTGCTCTCCGCACCCAGTCTCAAGCGCGCAAGATACGAAGGAATGGTAGCAACAAACACCAAGACCGCCGCGATTGGGTGGAGCAGGGAGAGCGAGCCAAAGAGAGTCAGCACTACGACAATGTACGAAAACGCTTGCAGCGTGTTCATGAAGAGCCGTTGCGCCCACTGGTTCGCGGCCTGGCTCGCCGTCTGCATTTTGTCGTAGAACTCAGGAGATTCAAACAATGAAAGATCCTGAATCGAGACCGCCTTCGACATGAGCCGGGTTTGTAATTGGAACTGCAAGCGATCGAGCTGTCCCGGCGTGACAATCTCGTATGCCCACGATGCAAGATAGCTACTCATGCGGAAAGCAACGAGCAGCAGCGCCACTACAAGCGCCGTTTGCACCTGTTGAGCGACGACTGCATCAACCAGGAACTTCATGAACCAGACGCTAAGCGGTTCGAGTAGGTGTTGCAAGAGGGAGATTATGAGCATTACGGCGGTATGCCAGGGTGCGGCCCCGGCAAACAACCGCATACTGCGCACTATCAGGCCATATTCTCCGAGGAGACCCTGCAGCTTCTCGATGCCAACTCTCGTCATGTATTTTTCCTCTCCCAAGAAGTCGCACGGAAGTCATTTTGAGTCTGTAGAAAGAGGAAGTCTGTGGGCTTCCCGCATGACCGATGTGAGAGCGCGTGACTAGGAACTTTCAACTTGCTCCAGGCATGACATGAATTGACAGTCCTGCGCTCATCTCTCCCAATACTTTGAACGCATTGCTTGCCAATTCCCTTCTTCCCATGATACAGATGAGGAGCGCAATTGCGGGTTCCGGCTAGCGTGAGGAAACTATGGCAAGACAAATTCGCATACGCTGCGGCGAAGTCAAAGTTGCGGCAAGCTTGAATGACTCAGCGTCTGCCAACGCAATTTGGGATGCGCTGCCAATCGCAGGCACCGCGAACGTCTGGGGAGATGAGATTTACTTTCGCATTCCGGTGGAGCTCGCGGAAGATGACGCTCAGGAATTGGTAGCAGTGGGCGATCTCGGCTACTGGCCGCCGGGGAATGCGTTTTGCATCTTCTTTGGGCCTACCCCTATGAGCCGCGGCAGCGAGATTCGCCCCGCCTCACCCGTAAACGTGTTTGGCCGCGTGGACGGTGATCCGACCGTCTTCAAGCGCGTGGCCGGCGGCGCGCAATTGACTATCGATGAGCTGAGTAGCACCAGCATTCAAATAGCCCATCAGCAAATGGGCTCAAGGAGAACAAGCGATGGCGTACGCATTGGAAGACGAGTTTGGTGACATCATCGGCAAGGCGCGGCGGGGACTGGGTTTGAGCGCGTCCGGCGTGGCGGCGCAGGTGGGGGTGAGCGCCGACGACCTTCAGAAGATGGAAAGCTACGAGCTTACGCCCGAACAGGCGGTCATTGATCGCCTGGCCTCAGTTTTGGGCCTACAGAACGCCCGTTTGGGGGCGATTGCCCGCGAGGAATGGGAACCAGTCCAGCGCGACTTTGCGGCGGGCGAGGACATCGCGATTGAGCACTTCCTCGTCCAGGAATTCAATGCGAACGTCTACTTGCTGGTCAACAGCAGCACGCAGACCGCCCTGCTCGTGGATGCCGGCGGACTGGGTGATGAGGTTGTGGAGCATGTTCGTCAGAGTGGTGTGCGCTTGCTCGCAATCTTGATTACGCACGGGCACAGCGACCATACGAATGACGTAGACGCAATCCGCCAACAGACCGACGCGGACGTATACGTGCATGATGCCGACGTGGCTATCAATCGAAGTAAGTTGGGAGAGGGTCCCCAGTTGTTGCAGGGAAACGAGGCCCTGGAGTTTGCAGGATTCACCGTGCGAGTAGTGTCCACTCCAGGCCACACAGCGGGGAGTGTCACGTATCTCGTGGAGGATGTAGCGTTCACCGGCGACACTCTGTTCGCGGGTTCCATGGGGCGTTGCAACTTGCAGTACTCCGACATGCTGCAAAACATACGCGATAGGATACTCACCCTACCGCCTGGAACCAAGCTCCTGCCCGGGCACGGGCCGGCGTCGACGGCGCAAGAAGAGCGTCTGCACAATCCCTTCTTTGACTGAGTTGTGCCGCGCGTCCTTGGCAGCCGCTCCTGGTGTAAGACTGGCTGGTTCATGGCACCTATCCTGCTGAAGAGACAAGATGTAAGTAGCTACGCCTCTCGATGAGTCACATCACTTCTTAAATCCCATCTCTGCAATCGCTTTCAGCACGAGCACACTTCCTATCATTGCGTTTCACCTGAACCCTGAAGAGCCTGAGGGCCCTCCAGGCAGAGCGATCTTGCGTTTCTTTGATCGTAGATTGTGAGTGCAGAGTCCATCGTGCACGCCCATGGTGTTGCTCACTGAGGGGCGAGTATTGCCTGCAGCCCCGGCAGGGGTGAGAACTGCTGGGCAAGTCTCCATGAGCGGAAGTCCTGGGCGACCATCGCGGAGACCATTGGACGACGCGATGCATCTGGTCGCTCAAAAAGCCAGCGAAAATCAAGCTCTCGCACTTCTTCTCGGCAATGTAGTCTTGCGTACAAAACACCGTGCGTGGGCGTGGTATGCTCACATTAGCTAGACGATTGAGGTATTGGTTGCAGGGCTATCCCTTCAGAACTTGTTTGAAAGAGGGCCATGCGAAGTTTGCGCACGTCTTACCCAACAACCAGCGTCCAACCGGACGGTGTGCTTGGGCTATACAATCGCACCCTCTCTTGTATCTCCAAGATTGACATATTTGCCGACCTCTTGCCGCATGAGATCAGTGAAATAGACCATGCGAGCGCGACCACGCGCGTAAGCAAGGGAAGCGTCATCTATGCGCCGGACGAGAGCCGGGAAATGCTCTTTCTCATCAAGGAAGGGCGCGTCCAGCTCTACCGCATTTCACTTGAAGGACGCAAGCTCGTGCTCGCGATGTTGGGCCCGGATACATTCTTTGGCGAAATGCCGCTCTTTGGGCAAGCTATGGGGGAGTCAGTTGCGCAGGCGGTCGATGACGTGGCGCTGTGTACGCTTGGCCGCGCCGAAGTGGAGCGCATCTTGATCACCTATCCCCGCATTGGCTTGCGCCTCATCCAGGTCCTCAACGAGCGCCTGCAGGAAGCCGAGGAACGCCTGCACGAAAGTGCCTTCATGACCATGCCTGCCCGTACGGCAGCGCTGCTCTTGCGGCTGTCTGAGAGTGCCGATGAAGTGCGCGGCCTTACTCATCAGGACTTGGCCGACATGCTTGGGGTCTACCGCGAAACGGTCACGGCAACGCTGGATAAACTGAAACAGGAAGATCTGCTCGATATCGGCCGCAAGCGTATTACTTTTACTGATCGGGCGGCACTTGAGGAATTGGTGCAGGGCGCACGTTCATTATCACAAGGAGAGGAATTCTAGTGAAAGAGGCTACGGGCAAACTGATGAATCGCCGCAACGTCCTTTTGGCGATTGGCACCGCGACTGTTGGTCTGGCGGCGGTGGCGGCTTGTGGTCGGACGCCGGAGGACGAAGCAGTCGAGCCGGCCGCCACCGCCGTTACTCCGGAAGCAGAAGCCGTCCAGCCATCACCGACCCCGGAGCTTGACGGCGACATTAGGTTTTCCACGTTTGGGTGGAAGACCGACTTTACGAAACATAGCGTGCCGTTGAGCGAAATTATCTCGGGTGGACCCGGGAAAGACGGCATCCCGCCAATTGACGAGCCCGTATTCATCTCTTCCGGGGAGGCGGCAGAGCTCCTGGGAGACCGCAAACCGGTCGTGGCGGTTGAGATCGATGGTGAGGCAAAGGCGTATCCAATCGAAATCCTCATGTGGCACGAGATTGTAAACGACACAATTGCCGATGTGCCGGTGACGGTGACCTTCTGCCCGCTCTGCAATACCGCCATTGCCTTCGACCGGCGCCTCGATGGCTCCACGTACGACTTCGGTGTGAGCGGCAACTTACGGTACAGCGACCTTATCATGTACGATCGCCAGACCGAGAGCTGGTGGCAGCAGATCACGGGAACGGCGATTGTCGGTGAGTTGACCGGCAAGAAATTGACCACAATTCCGGCTGCGATCGTCTCATTTGCCGACTTCCGCAGCACCCATCCGCAAGGCGTCGTGCTTTCGCGCGAGACCGGGATTTCCCGCCCGTATGGCAGAAATCCCTATCCCGGCTATGACGACATATCGCGCTCGCCCTTCCTCTTTTTCGAGCCGGTAGACGGACGCTTGCCAGCCATGGAGAGGGTTGTCACGGTGACCATCAACGGCGAAGACGCCGCCTATCCATTTAGCTTGCTGGCAGAACAGAGTGTGGTGGAAGACACCGTCGGCGGAGAGCCGATTGTGATCTTCTACCAACCAGGCACGGAGTCCCCCTTCGCGCAGGGCGCGGACATTGGCGCCGGCGGCGTCTTCACGCCCACTCTTGACGGCCAGAATCTGAAGTTCACCGTAAACGACGCCGGTCAGATAGTGGATACGGAGACCCAGTCGCAGTGGAATGTCTTGGGCCGCGCCATAGCTGGTCCGCTCGCCGGCAAGCAGCTTCAGTCCGTTGTAAACGGTAACCACTTCTGGTTCGCCTGGGCGGTCTTCAAGCCCGACACCCGGGTTTTCGGTCTCTCGGAATAGAGAGCGCCGGTTGCTCTTGCTACAGCCAGCGGTGAGGCCCGCCGCTGGCTGTAGCTTTCTTCTCGACCACGAAGGGGGAATGTGCGTTTGGGCTATGTTTCGGCGGTCCCAAAGCGTGTGGGATCCCAGTGCGCTACCGAGCGAGCAGTCCCGCCACTTGTAATGAGATCGCTGATAACCTCGGCGGTGATAGGCGCTTGCTGGATGCCCAGCTTGTAGTGGCCCACGGCGTAGTAATAGCCCTCTATGGCAGAACGTCCCACGAGCGGAAAGCCGTCCGGGTTCGCGGGGCGGAATCCCGTCCATAGCTCTTCAATGGCGGCATCGGCGAGTTTCGGTATCGCCTGAATTGCGGCATGGAGCATGCCCTGAACGCCGCCGGCAGTATTACGCCGATCATAGCCCGCCCGTTCGCTCGTGGCTCCCAGGAGCACGCGACCGCTCTTGCGCGGGATTATGATGTACTGCGGCAGGTTGATGAGGTGCGTGAGCGCGACTGACTCCGTCCATAGCGCGAGCATCTGGCCGCGCTCCGGCAGCACGGGCATGCGCTCCGGAGCTCCCCGCAGCGTGCCGCCCCAACTGCCGGTTGCGTTGACGACTGCATCTGCATTGAATTCCTGAGTCGCGGTATGCACGCCGGTCACCCTGCCGCCGGTAACCTGCAGGGTCTGGACATCGCACCCTGTGAAGATCTCCACGCCCGCGTTGCGCGCGCCTATCTCCAGAGCGCGTAGGAGTCGCCGGTTCTCAATGTTCGCGCATGAAGTCACCATGCCGAGAGTCACCGGCGCCGTGATCTCCGGTTGCCGCTCCTGCACGTCCGCGGGGCTGATAAACTCACAGCCAAGCTCTGCCCCTTCCAACTGGGGCTGCAACGCGCGCATGTTCGCTTCACCATCCGCAGTGAACGCAAGGTGCAGAGCAGGGTGACGCACGGCTTCAATGTCAATGCCGGTCTCAGCGGCCAGCGCTGGCGCCAAGGCCAAGAGCATTTCGCTGCCTTCCACACGGAGCGCAAAATCGGAAATGCTCTCGTAGGCATAGGGTCTGCTCATGAGCACGCCTGCGGACGCCCACGAGGCTTCTTTGCCTACTTCGCTTCGTTCCAACAGGGCCACAGTGCGGCCGGCCGCGCGGAGGGCGCGCGCAGCCATGAGACCGATGATGCCGGCCCCAATGATGACAACGTCGTATCCTCTCATTGCGCTGTCTGCTCCCTGCCACTACTAGCTTTTGGTGTGTTGTCGCCACTGGCCTTTTATTCTACTCTACTCGCACCTGCATTCGCCTTGCCGTCAGCATGTCCTTGCCTATTTGGCCAATCGAAAAGGACGATGCCGACTCCATAGTGAAGAAGCATGGAGCGGCCGCGAACTACGCTGGCCAGAAGGTCTTTGCGGTGCAAACGCTTCGGCCAGGCGAATAGCGGTTGTGGCATAATCTAACGTGCCGACGATGAAGTATTGTCCCAAAGCACGTTGTATTCGCGTCAACGCCAAGGGCTGCCCAAATGCCGGAAAAAGTGCTCTTTGATACCGACATTGGCACTGACATTGACGACGCCGTCTGTCTCGCGTACCTGCTGGCGCAGCCCCTTTGCGAGTTGCTCGGCATCACCACGGTAAGTGGCGAAGCAACCAGGCGCGCAATGTTGGCGAGCGCTCTGTGTGAGGCCGCAGGCAAGGATGTGCCAATCTATCCCGGTGCTGAGGATCCTCTGTTGATCGCGCAGCGGCAGCCCAAGGCACAGCAAGCGGATGCGCTGGAAGACTGGCCGCACAGGAATGAATTCCCAGACGGCGCCGCAATTGAATTCTTGCGCAAAACAGTCCGGGCGCATCCAGGTGAGGTTACCTTGCTGGCGGTCGGACCGCTCACTAACATTGGCCTCCTCTTTCGCACCGACCCTGAGATTCCCTGCCTGCTGAAGAGTCTCGTGCTCATGTGCGGGCAGTTCTTTGGGCGAGCGCCGGGGAGAAGGCCCGCGGAGTGGAACGCATCCTGTGACCCGCATGCGGCGGCCATTGTCTATCGCAGCGCAGTTGCGCGCCACCGGTCGCACGGCCTCGACGTTACGCAACAGGTCCGTATGTCCGCCAACGAAGTGCGCATGCGCTTTCAAGCGCCGCTGCTCCAACCGGTGGCCGCATTCGCTGAGGTATTCTTTGCGAGACGAGACGAGATTACCTTTCATGATCCTCTCGCCGCGACGACGATCTTTGACGACGCCATCTGTACGTTTGCTAGAGGAGATGTGCAGGTTGAATTAGCAGATGCGCAGCTTGCGGGCCGCACGAATTGGGAGGCAGGTGACGCGGCCGGCCGCCATCAAGTGGCAGACACCGTTGACCCCGCTCGTTTCTTTGTGCACTATTTTTCAGTTTTCAGTTAGGGAGAAGAGGCATGTTTCAAGGCAAAGTACTCGGAATCTACACTGCTCCAGCACGTAGGGAACCAATGGTTTCACAGGATGAAGTGCATGTGGTGCCCGGCAAGGGCATTGAGGGCGACCGTTATTTCAAAGGCAATGCGACGTATTCGGATCGCCCCGGCCCGCACCGCGAAGTGACCCTCATAGAGATTGAAGCCCTGGATGCCCTCGAAAGAGAGTACGGATATCGTTTACAGCCTGATCTATCGCGCCGCAATATGCTGGTTGCCGGCGTGCCGTTGAATCACCTCATCGATCGCGAATTTACGGTGGGCGGCGTGCGCCTACGCGGCCTGCTGCTCTGCGAGCCCTGCGCGAACCTCGCGGAGACCAGCGGCCACACACATATCATCAACCACCTTATGCACCGCGGCGGCCTTCGCGCCGAAATCCTGACCGAAGGCGTGATTGAGGTCGGGGCTGAGATTCTGCCTGCGGACCAGGATTAGCGGTCATGGCATTGGCGGCGGCGCACGTTGCCAATGATGATGTGCTGGAGGAATGAAGGACTACGCAGTCTTGTACCCCAGCGTACCGCCGCCGTCGGCGTAGAGTTCGATGCCGGTTACAAAGGACGCTTCATCCGAGACGAGGAAGAGCGCCGCGTTGGCCATTTCCTCGGGCGATGAGATGTAGCCGAGTGGGTGCCGCGCCGCCACGCTGGCGCGCATCGCCTCCGGATCGGGCTGCAAGTCGATGAAATAATTCATGAGCGGCGTGGTAACGCTTGCCGGGCAGAGCGTGTTGGCGCGGATGCCAAACCCGGCGCAATCAAGCGCCAACGCCTTCGTGAAGGCAATTACGGCTCCCTTGGAAGTGCAATAGGCAATTGAATGGGGTTGCGCGTGCACGCCGACCATCGAAGCTATGTTTAGGATGACGCCTTTCGTCTGCTTCAAGTACGGCATCGCATACTTGCACGTCCAGAAAAGGCTCTTGACGTTGATGTTCATGATCCGGTCCCATTCGGCCTCGGTCGTGCCTTCGACGTCATTGTCGACAAAAATCGCGGCATTGTTCATGAGGATATGCAGCGCGCCGAACTCAGCATGGGTCGCTTTCAACATAGCGCGCACATCGTCCTCGCGGGCCACGTCGGCCGTTATGGCGTGTGCTCTACCTCCCGCCTGCCGGATGGCGGCGGCTACGCCTTCTGCGCCTGCCTGATTGAGGTCTGCCACAGCGACGACAGCGCCTTCTGCCGCGAAGCGCCTGGCAGTTGCTTCCCCAATCCCGCTGCCGCCGCCGGTTATCAGCGCTACCTTGTCCCGTAATCGCATGCTCATGCTCCTTTGCAGCTCAAGTTGACGTCGCATGGCGGCTCCAGAATGCCGCACTTCTCACGAATTCCTTTCTGCAATTATAGCGAGTAGCGGCCTAATTCATGGCATGTGGGCGCGCACCGCAAATACCTCGAATTGACGGTCGCCCGAACAGAACGTAGCATGCAATGGGAGTTGTGCGCGCAGCGGTAGCGCAGGCGTTTGCAGGCATCTAGGCGGCACTGCGATGAAATCGTCTCCCATACGCTTTTCAAACCCCGGCTACCTGAGATAGAGCAAGTCGCGGGAAAGAACCAGCCCGTGCACTTTCAAGGGGAATACTATGAGCGGCACACTGGTCGTCGGACAATCAGGCGGATCGACCGCCACCTTGAGCAACACGCTGGCTGGCGTGCTCGCTGCGGCGTCGTGGAGCAAGGCCGTGGACCGCATTTACGGCATGCGCAACGGCATTGAAGGCTTCCTTGGCGAGGACTTTATCGACATAACAGATGTCACGCCGCACCTCTTGGACGCCCTCCGCAAGACTCCCTCGGCCGCGCTTGGTTCGTGTAGATACGCCCTCGCGGAGGCAGATGCCGTGCGAGTTTCGGCGATATTGAAGGCGCATGACGTGCGCTACTTCATCTACATTGGAGGCAATGGTTCGGCGCTTACCGTGCAGGCGGTCGATCGCTGGGCGCGGGAATTCAACCACACCCTAAGCGCAATCGCGGTGCCAAAGACGATAGACAATGATTTGTGGGGTACTCACCATACGCCAGGCTATGGCAGTGTGGCGAGGTTTGCCGCGCTGGCTGCGATGGATGGCGGCTCCGACTCCTGGGCGCTCCGAACGCACGACCAGGTGAAAATTCTTGAGACGTTTGGTAGGAATACCGGCTGGGTGACGGCGGCAACTGCGCTCGCCAAGCGCGAAGAGGGAGATCCGCCGCATCTCATCTATGTGCCCGAGCGCCCGCTGACCCAGGAACGCTTCTTGCAGGATGTCCAAGCAGCCTACGACCGCTACGGCTACGTTCATGTTGCTGTGTGCGAGGGCTTGCGCCGACCGGATGGCGAGTTGCTTTTTGCCTCGGATCGCGCAGTCGACCGGGATGCCTTTGGCAGAGGACAACTGGGCGGAGTGAGTACCCTACTTGCCGAATTGGTAGCGAATGAGTTGGGACTCAAGAGCCGCACCGACAAGCCGGGCACGATGCAGCGCGCGTGTATTTCTCTCGCTTCACCGGTTGACTTGGAGGAGTCGTATCGTGTGGGTGCGGCGGCGGTGGCGGCAGCCGTAAGTGGAGCGACTGGGAAAATGGTGACCCTTGAACGCATGCCAGGGGCGGAATACGCGATGACGACAGGCCTTATTGCCGTCAGTGAGGTTGCGGGCAAGGAGCGCCCGCTTCCCGATGCGTATCTCGATGAAGCGGGGAACTATGTGACATCTGAATACTTGGACTACGTGCGCCCTCTGATCGGCGGTCCGCTGCCCGAATACGTGAGGCTGCGCACCCCTTCCGTCTCAAAGCGTGCCTGAGACCTTATGCCCAGCCGCCCCTTCATCCGACGAGGAAGTATGCCAATTCAGCCACTAGCAATCCGCACCCCTGAACCGGACTTCATATCTTGAAGGCGTTGCGATTCTTGTCGCGGCCCGCGGCCGGCCTGCCCCGCGCCGTGCTCATTCTGAGCGCAGGGTTCTTCTTTGTATTCATGGGCGCCAGCGCCTTTCAGCAGTTTCTGATTCCCTATCTTACTGACAAAGGGGTTACCAGCGCCTTCCAGGCTTCCACCGTGCTCGCGGTAGTCTATATCTCATTCCTTGTCTGGCGCGCGGTGGTGGCGTACACGCTGTATTACCTGGGTGAGTATTGGAGTACGGTGTTGGGAGCGGCAACGTACTCGCTTTTCGCCATAGGCGCTTTCGTGCTCGATCGCTATGAGCTCTTGCTGATTGCTGCCGGGCTATGGGGCTGGGGAGCGGCGGCAATGTGGATTTCAAGCACCACACAGCTCTTGGACGCCACCGCAGATACGCACTATGGGCGTGCCAGTGGCTTGCTCTACACGGCAACGACCGGAGGGCAAGCCATTGGCGTGCTCTTCTTGGGCGCCCTGATGAGTGTTGTGAATGTAGAAGTGGGCCCGCCGGTTGCGGCTGGCATTACGGCAGTTGGTGTCGCGACCTTCCTCCTTCTACCATACCAGCACACCAGACGTGTCAAGCCGCGCCTGGCGCCAATCTTCCGCGTGCTCACGGAACCACGAACCGGTCTGGCAGCGCTCTTTCTCTTTCTCTCATCGCTCGCATTCGGCCTAATCCTAGGCAGCTTTAGCCAGATAATTGGCGGCGGCCAGGGGCTTGGCGTGTTAGCGCTCATCACGGCAGGCTACTGGGTCGTCCGCATCTTTGGCAGCTACGCCGGCGGCTTCATCGCCGACTGGCTGGGACGGGAGCAGGTCTTGATTATCTCGTTCGGAGTGGCGGGATTCGGTCTGCTCATGCCGACTTTCGTGGGTGGGGCGATATCCATGAGCATTGCCGCCCTGGCAATGGGGTTGCTCAACAGCACCGTGCCCGTTGCCACCAATGCGATGATTGGCGATCTCACAACATTTAGCAACCGTCACTTGGCAATCGCATCGCTGTTTGTGTGGCGAGACCTCGGCGTCGGCATTGCAATTTTGACGGGAGCGGCCATCATTTCGCTCATCGGCAGTGAGCAGCTCATCTTTGGGATCTTCAGCGTGGCCTTCTTGATTGCTGCCGGATTTGCCTACTGGCTCAAGGACCAGCCGATTGTGAAGATGACGTAACCATTCGGCGTGGATAGGGCTGGGCCGATCATCCGCTCGAGTTGCAACGCAGCGCCCGCATTTCACTTTGTCGGGCGCTGCCGTGCCCTAAGCGAAGACAGAATGGCCCGCTTCGGGCCATTCTGTCAATAGACTATCTTTGTTGAATGTCAGTGCACTTGGAGGGTCTTGCCTACGACCCAAGTGGAGGAACTACTCCTTCTTGGTCGAAGACGCCTTGTTCTCCCCACCGGAATCCGTCTTGGCAGTACCCGCAGCTTTGGATTCCGCCGAATCCTTTGAGTTCTTGGCCGGGGCTTCTTTGGGTTTGGTGCTTCCATTCTGTTCGCTGCGGACGTTGCTATCACTAGGGCGATTGTCGGTAACGTACCAACCGCTCCCCTTGAAAATCACGCTCGCAGGATGGAACACCTTATGCACCGATCCATCACATTCCGGGCAATTCGTGACCGGAGGATCGCTGAACCGCTGCTGCCGTTCAAATCGATGGCTACAATCATCACATTCATATTCATACAACGGCATCGAAGTCACATACCTCCACAATTGATCCTGGAATGACCGCTGTCGATCAAGTCCTGTTGCCAGAGATCCGCCAAGAACTGAATGCCGGATCGTTTCGACAAAGGCTTCCGGCATTGCTAAGTCTAGACAGTTGTCAGGCGAGGCGCATCCCCACCTCGCAAAGCAAGTACCGAGCTTTCCGTGCTGCTAGTCGAGACGCATAGGCACCCTAGCTGAAATCCCTTCCCAAGTATACCATCCAAACTGAAACGCAGTATTTGGGTGTCAAGAGGCTTCCGGAAGGTGCAGGACCAGGGTTTCGAGGGCAAGACGGACATTGACGTTAGCTCGTATCCATTCGCGGGCCTCATTGATCCGCTTGATTGCGGTTGAGACGTCCTGAAGAGGAATGTCGAAACCGACCTCACTGCCAAATGCGCTGCTGTCGCCATCCAATCCATCCTGCACGCCTAACTGATGCAAGAGATATGAACGCCACCACTCGCACCAGAGATCGAATAGCCGGTCGACGTCTGAGACCTCATCCAGCAATTCTTCCACCAGGGCGGTGCGTGCCGCACGGTCGGCTTGGAGAGTGCGGACGAGCGCTTGGACCAGTGCCTCTTCCTGCTCGCGTAGTTCCGGGCGCATGCTCGCAGTGATCGCCCAACCAAGCCGGCCCAAGCTTGCCGCGGCCAGGAATGCGGCACTTTCTTGCGGAACGCCTCGCTGCTCCAGCGCAGTTTGTACGCGCCGGCGGGGGAGTGCCGTGAGGCGCAAGACTTGGCAGCGAGAGAGCAGAGTTTGCGGCAGCAGGTGCATGGAAGCTGCCGTGAGGATCAAGGTATTGTGCGGAGGAGGTTCTTCCAAAGTCTTCAAGAGGCGCTGGCTCGCTTCAGGCTGCAAGAGATGCGCATCGAGGATGAGCGAAACGCGTTGCGGCGCCTGATATGGGCGGAGGGATACCGCTCTCTGCAAGGCTGCAACTTGATCCATGCGAATCGATTTGCGGCCTTCCTCCAATTGCACGAGGTGAAAGTCCGGGTGTTGCTGCCGCACAATTCCTTTGCAGTCTCTACACTCCCAGCAGGGATCGTGTGGCTGCCTGCTGCAGAGGAGCGCAGCGGTAAGGTCGAAAGCGAGCGTCTGTTTCCCCACTGATTCCGGCCCAGCAAAGAGTACGGCATGTCCCAGTGAGCCTCGCGCAATCGCGCGTTGCAGGAATCGCTGAACTCGTTCGTGTCCTATCGATTGCCACATTGGTAGCCTCAGCTAGGTGCAGTGAATCTCTGCAATTGAGTCCGCCCAACTTGCTGAAACCTGGGAGTCCTTAACGTAGCCGTTCAGAATCTCCTCATACGCCTTTGCATTATACGTGCCTTCAGCACCCCATAGCGCTTGCCAAAACGCCGCTTCGGTGCGCAGACCTTCTGAAACGAGCTGCTTACATGTTTCGCGGGTATTCTCCAAAGGCACGGGCGCAAGGGACTGGGCTCTTAGGTACGTAGCCAAGTGGGCGAGCACTGCCGCGATGGCCTCGTAGCGTGCCTCCCGGAGGGCAGGGTGCAGGTAGATAAGCACCCAATTACCCACGCGCACCGCCGCGGTGTCCAGCAAGTCCGGCGAATAGCCGATTATGGCGTTGTCGAGATGGGACACCAAGTGGGCCGTAGCCTCGTGTTGGGCGAGGAGATTGCGTATGTCGGCACGCAACGTGTCGTCAAACGTATAGGACGGATTAGGCAATGGGCGGAATGCTTCCATGGGGATAAGATTGGCTTCTTTGTAAATGTCACCGGCAAACACTTGCGTCACCGTGCCGGGCACAGGGAGGCCCGGTACTGCTTCGACCCAGCGCTGAATGGCTGTCCGTTGGAAGCGCTGGATGACAAAGGGGCCAATGCGCTCCGGCCGGGACATGGGCAGCCCATACAGTAAAATTGATAGTTCTATGTTCCCGGGATCCAGCGGATTCTGCAAGAATCGATCAGAGATTCCTCGATCGGTTAGCCAGGAGAGACGAATCGCGCGCGACTCCGCAAAGCTAGACCCACCGTCATCCTTGATTGCTCGCGGAATGCCCCGGTCGTACAGCCACTGCTCCAGCCCCTGGTTATCGAGCAACTCGAATACATTGGCAAGCGAAATCTGGTCGGTTGCCTTATGCCACACCAGCAGCCCTCGCTGCAAGGGCATATACATGTCGCCGGTAGCTTCGTCAGTGTATGCAGAAGCGACTGGGTAGCCCAGAGCGACAGTCCCGCCAAGTGCCAAGAATACGGAATAGAACTGAGGTCCATCGGGGAAATCGCGGACCACGAAACCGAATCCTTCACCGTATCCGGCGACCTCGCTGTAGAACCCCTGATTTGGCACGTGGGTGGTAGCGGCAGGAGCGGCGTTCGTGCTTGCGAATGCCGGTGGAACGCCAAGGAGGGTAAGGCAGATCGCAAGAACGAGGCTTGCCTTACAGCGCCACCAGCTACCCAATGAATGATTTGGTGGCATTGGGATCATCGTTGAAGACTATACCGAGTACGTGTGCGCCGACTTGTGAGAGCATCGTCTTGGCGCGCTGGACTTGGTTGCGGCGGGTCTGGTTGGCACGTACAACAAGCAGCACGCCATCAACGCAGCGTGCCATTGCGGCGGCGTCTGCCGCCAGCAGAAGCGGCGGTGTATCCAAGATTACATGGTCGCTCCTGAGCGCAAGCTCCGCGACTAAGTCGGCCATTAGGCGGGAAGCGAGCAATTCGGGCGCGTTTTCAGGCACCGTCCCGGCAGTAAGCAGACTCAAACCTTTCGCGCCGCAATTCTCATGGAACTGAGGAGCGCTCTCCGTATGCTCCAAGTGGTCGGCGAGGCCCGGTTCTTGTGATACGTCAAAAGCGGTGTGCAGGCTGGGAGTGCGCAGATTTGCGTCCACGAGTGCCACGTGGAGACCCATCTGCGCCAGCGCGGAAGCAAGGTTGGCAGACACAAGGCTCTTGCCTTCTTGCGGTCCTGCGCTCGTCACCAGCAGTGTCTTTTGCGCGTGAGCTTCAGCTTGGAAACGTATGGTGTTGCGCAACGCACGGAAGGCCTCGGCTGCGGGACTTACCGGCTCGTGTAGTGTTGGAAGCGGAACTGAAGGTACCGTCATAGTGATTGTTGCCCTATAACATAAAACGGTCTCATGTAAACTACGTTGCCTGGTCTTTGGATGCAAGTCCAGCGCCAGCTATGCGTGGAATGCACCCGATTGTGAGAGCGTCGAGCAATTGCTCCGGTTCTTCCCTAAGGCGGACGCGTGTGTCCAGAAATTCGATTGCCAGCGCCAATAGCAAGCCGGCCATGAAGCCAAGTACTAGCGCTACCGCCACATTGAAGCGAACGCGCGGCGCGATCTGCCCGGCGCTGCTTGCAGGGTCGAGCACGCGAGCGCGCAGAAAAATGTCCCCGCCTGGGCCGCTGCTCTGCTCGGACTCCGCTAACTCCACCAGTTCGTGTGCAAAGCCATTGACAACAGCAACTGCTTGCTGTGGCGAGGAACTCTCGGCCTGGATGATCACCTTGTAGCTGGCTGGCACGACAACTATCCTTAGGTCGCCGAGCACACTGCCTGGCGGCACATCGAGCTGGCTATTCGTGACCACACGTTCCGCGACTTCCCAGGTACGCACTCGGTCTACATAGGTGTTGAGCAGACGCTCTACGGCTTGAATGGTCCAGTACTCAATGACATTCGGGGTAACCGAAACACTGACCCCGGCTTGGTAGACGGGCTGCTGGCGGTTGCTATAGGCATACGCGCTGACCGCGGCTACAAGCGCGAGCACGCACACAATCCAAGCCCGCCGCCGTATGACGCCGGTGTAGTCTCGCAATCTGAGGGGAACAATCTCAAGCATCTATCAAGCCCTGTGCGCGGAATTGCTATTCTGTCTCGGGGGAGTCTTGCGTTGTCTCGGTTCTCGGTTCAGCAACTGAAGGTATAGTTGCAAGCACCGGCAGCCTATGCGTTTCCTCAATGTCTTCGCGCGACCGGCTCAAGCCCGACTGTACCTCAAGGACGAACGCAACTCCCGTAATAAGTAAAAATGCCACGAGAGTGCGGGCGAAGACATCGAGCCCAAGCCGCACTAGTGAGGCAGCTTCCGGATCGCTTGCGGGATCCACAATTTGCACGCTTACCAGACCTTCAAGAACACTTGGAGAGTAGTCCCCGGCCTTGGTCTCGAAAATGGTCTGGGCGGCATATGCCAGTGCCTGCGCGACCTCAGCCTCGCTGTTCGTGAAGGTAAGTTCCAGGATACGGTGTTTTTGGTTGCTGCGCAGCGAATCTGATATCAGCTTTGCCGTTAATTGCAGACCAAACTGCTCGGCAACAATCTTGGAAATCCTTGACGCGAATTCCTGACCTTGAACGATTTCGGAGAAGGTCTCGATTTCGTACTGCGCGATGAGCTGCCGGTAATAACCTTGTGAGTAATAGAGCCCGGAAACTTCTTCCGTTTGCGAGGGTAGAGGCTGTACGTGCACCCTCACCGATGATTCGAATGAGTTAGGCCAGATGAGCGCCAGTAGCACACTCCCAATGAACGCCACAACTGTGACGCTGAGAATGAGTTTTCTTCTCGCTCCGAGAATTCTGAGATAGTACTGAATGCCCATATGGTGATTCGAGTGCGCTTTAAATACTACCCCATCATAGCAGATTCACTGCCTCGTCCAGCGTACTGGCCCGGCGTACTAATCCAGTGATTGCCGCGCCGCGGTCGAATGAACGAGTGCCGCCACTTTCTCCTTGAATTGGCGCGTGTCAAAAGCCGCGGCATGGGAGGTTATGCGCTCTGGGTTGAACGACATTGATTCAAAACGAGTGACTGCATCGCAGAGCGCCGCTACCGTTTGCTCAGTGAAGAAAAGTCCGGTTTCACCTGCTACGACGGTATCAAGAGCCCCACCGGCCGCGTACGCGATGACCGGTCGGCCGGAAGCCTGTGTTTCGACCGGAACCAGCCCGAAATCTTCCTCGCCCGGAAAGATCAGCGCGCGGCATTGTGCAAAGTGGCGCCGCCGCTCTTCATCATTGACATAACCAAGGAATTGCACGTTTGGCTCGGCCATTGCTTCCAACCGGGCGCGATCGCGTCCGTCGCCGATGATGCGCAACGGCAAGCGGAGCCGGTTGAAGGCTTCGATCACCAGGTCAACCCGCTTATAGGGCACTAACCGCGATACTACGAGGAAGTAGTCATCAATTGTGTCCGATGGGCAAAACTGTGCCGTATCGACCGGCGGGAAGATGATGGCAGACTCGCGCCCATAGAATTTCCGTATGCGTTTCGCAACCACATGCGAGATCGCAACGAAGTCATCTACGCGCGTGCTTGCTGCGACGTCCCACGCGCGAATCCAGGTCAGCAGTGGCGGCAGCAGCTTTCGTGACAGCCAACCCACTTGTTCCCCCGCGAGGTATTCGTGGGTGTTCCATGCGAAACGCATAGGGGAGAGACAGTAGCAAATGTGCCTCGTGTCCTCGCGCGTGATTACGCCCTTACACCACGCGCTGCTATTGCTGATGACTATGTCAAAGTCGCGGAGGTCAAGCTGCTCGAAGGCAATTGGGTAAAGAGGAAGCAGCTTCTGGTGCCGGGGGTAGCGCGTTAAGGCGCCAAGCTTCTGCAAAAACGTCGTCCGAATATCGAGTGCACGAAAGGCTTCCGGCATTGCTTCCGGGCGGTAGAAGGAAGTGAAAATGGGTGCGTCCGGAAAAATCTCATGGAGCGTGAGCAGCACACTCTCGGCGCCGCCCATTTGGTTGAGATAGTCATGGATGATGGCAATACGCATCGCGAAAGGGCTCTTCTACCCGTGCCGGGAACTGCTATTGCTGAGCCTACGACCAGCAGGACTGGGGCGGGAAAATGACTCGAACAATAGACAACCGGAAGCATCCGCTTTCGGTCGTCTATTCCAAACAGGGCCAAAGTTAGAGCGGCAAGTTCCAGTCATGCGCTCATTTCTGGCCCAAACCTTGATTGCCACACATGGCTTCAAACCCAACGACCGCCAAAACTCTCCAAATAGCTGAACACTGCCACATCGCTCTCGCAAGATTTCCTCGGACGGCCCCACCAGCCTGGTTGTCCAATCAGTAGTATGCAGCCAGTGTACGGACGAGCCTGGCTCCAGCGCTCTCAATAGGCGCCGTCGCGACCCACGACTGCCGGAATGGTGCGCAGTATCAAATTGACATCGAGGCCAAACGACCAGTTATCGATGTAGTAGATATCCATCATCACCATCTCCTCAAACGGGACATTGCTGCGGCCGTTCACCTGCCACAGGCCCGTTAGACCGGGCTTTACGCTGAGACGTTTCTTCTGCCACTCTTCGTACTGCGCAACCTCTTCTGCGAGCGGAGCGCGCGGGCCCACAAGGCTCATGTCTCCGCGTAGAATGTTCCAGAATTGCGGCAATTCATCGAGAGACAGCTTTCGCAGCCAGGCGCCTACTCTTGTGCGGCGCGGGTCATTGGCGATCTTGAAGAGCGGACCGTCCGCCTGATTGTGGTCAGCAAGCGCGGCGCGCAGTTTATCCGCATCTGCGCGCATGGAACGAAACTTATACATCCGGAACGGCTTGCCGTTCTGGCCCACACGTTCCGCCGTGTAGAATACCGGACCGGACGCTTCCAGCTTGATGGCAAGCGCAATCAAGAGATACACGGGACTACCCAAGATGAGCACGGCGGCGGACACAATACTGTCGAGCAGGCGCTTCAAGTAGAAATTCCAACCCACAATACCGCCGTCTTTGAACCCAATAATGGGAATGCCACCGATAGAATCGATATCAACTGTGTTGAGTTGAATCTCAAAAAGATCGGGGACCACATTGAAGCCCACCTGCTGCTCTTTACATTGTTCGATTATGTCGGCGATGTTGCGGTGCTCAGTTGCCGGCAACGCAATGATGACACGCTCGACTCCGTAAGCCTGCACGGCGTCTGCAAGATGGTCGACAGGCCCGAGCACCTTGATGCGTCCGAAGTGCGCGCCGCGGGCAAAGTGGGTATCGTCCAAGAAACCGATGAGTCGGTAGCCAAGGCTTGGATGGGTCAACACCTGCTGCATGATCATCTTGCCATGCATACCGCCACCGACTATTACAAGCTGCTCCAGAAGGTGACCGCGTCGCCGGAGCGCGTCTACCGCGATTCGCATCAACAAGCGACTGGCGCTGATGATGATTGGGGTGTTTATCCAAAGCAAGATGAACATACCCCGTGAATATCCGGCAAAACCGGGGGGACGGGACATGTAAAAGACTGCGATGAGAAAGAAAGCCGCGAGGGTTGATCCTAGGAAGATTCGTCCTAGCTCTTCTACCAGCCCTGTGGAGCGTTGAAGCCGGTAGACTCGCGCAATTTGAAACGCCAAGAATACTAGAGCAATGTGCCCTAAGAGCACAGGTCGATATACATCAAAGTCTAAGTATTGAAATTCGGTGAGGTCCGGCCCGATTCCCATCACATAGCGCAGCCACCAAGAGAAGTAGACTGCCGCGCCGGCCAATACCACGTCAAGGAAAACAACGAGCAACCTTGCCGTAACGCGGTGGCGTTGCTTAAGTCTCGGCGGGGACACCATTGAAGCAATCATGGATTCATCTTTGAAGGCGCTTGAGAGCCGCAGGATTGATACAACCCAAGGCAAACGCGTACAGAATCAGACCAAGAAAAACGCGCTGCTTGCTTGAGGCCGCGTTCACGCAGTTCGTCTGCAAGCGCATTGTCCGTGAGCACGTTTGCCATCGCCGACGCCAGGTGCTGTTCCGCGCGGGGCGGCACAAGCAGGCCGGCATCGGAGACGATTTCCGGCAAAGACGAGGAATTGGACGCGATGACGGGAGTGCCCGATGCCATTGCTTCAAGCACCGGATAGCCAAATCCCTCATACGAAGAAGGATAGACAAGCAAGTCTGCGCTACTATACCACAGAGGCAGTTCCGCGCGGGGCACATAGCCCGGCATGATGATTCGCTCGTGAATTTCTGAGTCTTTCATTGCCTCATCTATCGCTTGAGTCATCCAGCCATGCCCGCCAACGAGAACCAGGCTATGCGGGACTTTCTCTTTGCGCACAACGTCACCGAATGCTCGAATCAGGACGTCCACGTTCTTGCGCGGCTCTAAGGTACCTACATACAGGACATATCGGGATGGCAATCGCTTCGCTGCGCGAAAGGCGCTTGCCTCCTCATCGGTGCGGGGATGAAAATCCGCGTCAGCAGCAGGATAAACGACGTGCACGCGGTCTTCCGCTACGCCTAACATGCTCACGACATCAGCTCGAGTACTCGCAGAATCCGTAACTACCACGTCCGCATTGCGTGCGGAAAGACGCGTGAAAAACCGTAGGTAGCGCTGCTTCAACCGGGGGAACAACCGAGGGTAGTGCAAGAACGTGAGGTCATGGATCGTCAAAACTGTAGGACACGCCGCCGCGAGAGGGATTACATTGAGCGGACAGTGTAGTACATCCAGTTTACCACGTGCCGTATGCCATGCCAAGGCTGTCTGTTCCCAGAAAATACGCGGGACGGGGTGCGCAGTCGGCAAGCGGCTGGTGACGATGGTGGGATTGTTCGGAGTAGGCTCCTCCCAAGCCGGCATGAGGTGGTTCGTAAAGAGGGTGTAGTGGTTGTCCCTGTCTTGCTCGAGAAGATTCGTTGTCAACTGGCGAATGTAGTTGCTGATGCCGGCATTGCGATAGTCGTGGGAGGTATAGAGCTTAAGGGCATTGATGCCAATTTTCACAGCTCGACCTTGGCTAACTGCGCGCCTCAACGAATGGTAGTTTGCTCAATATCCATTGTAACGCGCGCGCACTTGTCCCGCCCATGGGGGTCACACATGCACTCCATGGCACTTCTACGAATTGGCTAGATTGTATCTCCCTAGCGATGGGATAAGAGATGCCGGGCGTTGGTTTGCACGTACCCATCGGTTTGCACAACCCACAAGGTAACTTGCCTCAAGATTCGAGAGGTGCGTGAGGCGCCAGCGCAGCGATTTTCCTTGGTTGGCTTCGTGCCTTCACCGTGGAGAATGGTTGAAGGGTTGCAACTGTTTCGTCACAGGAAATCATGCTAGCATGAGGTCACAGTTTCATTGCACCACGTCATCAGGAGCCAAAGCGCCATGCGTCTGGGAATCGTGACTTACAATATTGCGGCTGACTGGGACATCCCTGCAATTCTTGCAAATTGTGAAGCGGTCGGCATTTATGGAGTCGAACTCCGTACCACCCATGCGCATGGTGTTGAACCCTCACTCTCGCCGCAACAACGCCGGGAGGTGCGGGCGCAATTTGCCGATTCGCCGGTTACCATCATCGGCTTAGGTACCACATGCGAGTTTCATGCGCACGATCAAGGTATCGTGCAAGAGAACATTGAAACCGCGAAGGAGTTCGCGCAACTCGCCCACGATCTGGACGCAGCGGGAATAAAGGTGCGCCCAAACGGTCTGCAATTGGCTGAGGGTGTACCCAAAGAGCAAACACTCGCGCAGATCGGCGCGGCGCTTAGCGAGGTTGGCGCTGCCGCTCAGGACCTCAATGTCGAGGTCTGGGTGGAAATGCACGGTCGCGACACTGCGGAGCCCCAGAATATGCGCCAGATCATGGATAATGCCAATCACCCCAACGTGTTCGCGTGTTGGAATTCGAATCCTCAGGATGTGGAGGATGGTTCCATCGCGAAGAACTATGCATTGGTCCGCGATACGATCCGGCACGTCCACATCAATCGACTCTTTAGCGATTATCCCTTTCGTGAGCTGTTTGGGCTCCTGCAAAGTGATGGCTACCCGGGCTGGCTGTGCGCAGAAATCCCGGATTCTTCCGACCCGCTCACACTTCTCCAGTACTATCGCACGCTGTTCCACGCTCTGGGTGGATAGGCGCACATGCGTCTTTCCTCCAGTGCCGGAGCGCACCAAACACGGTATAATTAGGTCTGTCCACAATGTACAAGCAATCGATTCTCTAGCTAAAGCAGTTGGTGGTAGCAGCACAGAGAACAATGCGATTCCGGCCAATGTAGCATAGAGTTAGCGCACATGCCTGTGACGGTCTAGACTGATTTGGTTGTGTGCGTAAAGGTCTTGCGAGGTATCCCTCACATGGCACGAAAGAGACGAAAATCGAATAGCCAGAGACGTAGAACGGGCAGGTCCCGCAGCGCAAACCGTGAGCGCGGCGGTGCAATTCCCGCCCGGACTGATGGCAATGTAGCAAATAGTGACGCAGCGGTCGGCGAGCCGGTCAAAGAAGAGCTTGCTCCAAGTCTCTCTGGCCGCCGCGAAGAGCAAGTAGATTTGGGGCCCGCGCTGCCGGCGGCTGTCCCGGCAAAGGCAAAGACTTCCTGGCCTACGCGGCGTAAGCGATCGCAGCTTGTAGAATTGCCGGTGCAAGAGCTTGATCATGTGAGAGCCGACCTTGCGCGGATTGGCGTGCTTTCATTGGGTATGGTCATCGTATTGGTTGTCCTAACGTTCGTCCTGCGCTAATGCTTGGGATTGCCGCGCGGTTGCTGCCCCCCGGCACGGCTCGTGGGGTATGTGGCGCCTACCTGGACTCGATTGCACTTTAGAGTAGAACGATGTTTGAACAAGGCACAACGCTTTCGCAAATCATTGGTACGTCACTTGCCAGTTTTCTATTGGCGCTGCTCTATCTGCGTATCTATTTGCCCTTTGCGCCTAAACGCCCCGGCACCCCGTTTGGCAAGATTCGTCTGGGACTGCGCGAAAAAATCTTGATCTTTCGGCCCACGCTGATCCCTCTCATGCTGTTTCTCCTTGTCAATCAGATTCCGGTTGAAGGGATACAGTTTTCATTTATGTTGCCGGGCACTGAATTGATGATCATGTTGGCAATTGTGATTGCGGCGGTAGTGCCGGTCTCGTACATCTTTACCACCGAAGCATTCACGCTCAGCAACGGACAGGTGCACCGGTGGGAGAGCTTTCGGCGTTACGAGCTTGCAAACGGCGTTGTGGTGCTCGAAGGCAAGGGTGAGCGCCCAATAAAGCAAAAGCTGTACATTCCCGCCCAAAAAGAGGAAGCCTTGCGCACGGTACTAAAGCGCTTTGTGGGGTAGATGAGTGTGCGCCTCCAGGCTTGTTCCGGAGCGTAATTGCGCTGGCTGGGTAATGGCGCTGCATTGAGAAAGTCGCGTGAGCCATGAAGCGAAGGTCGCGCCAAGAGGAGCAAGGTCCCACGCTCTTCTCTGATCCCGGCGCCAGCCGGGAACCACTTCCTGCCAGTCCTCCCGCCGCCGCTGCCACACCCTTGGCAACCCGAATGCGGCCGCAAACCCTCGATGAGTATGTGGGGCAGGCCCATTTGCTTGGGGAAGCAGGGGTGCTGCGACAGGCCATAGCGGTAGACCGCATCCCGTCCATGATTCTGTGGGGACCGCCGGGATCGGGCAAGACGTCGCTGGCAGCCATCATCGGGCGCACGGCGAAGGCTAAGATTGCCAGCCTCAGCGCGGTGAGCGCCGGCGTCGCAGACTTGCGCAAGGTGGTTGAAGAGGCCCAAACTCGGCTCGCGCTTACGCACCAGCGTACGATCCTCTTTATCGATGAGATTCATCGCTTTTCCAAGAGCCAGCAGGATGCCATCTTGCCGTACGTGGAGGACGGTACGGTAACGCTGATCGGGGCGACGACGGAAAACCCGTCTTTTGAAGTCAACGCCCCTCTGCTCTCCCGCACCCGGGTGTACAAGCTTGAGCCGCTCACCGATGCAGAGATCAGGACGCTGGCTACCCGGTGTTTGGATGACTCCACCCGTGGACTTGGCAGTAGCCAAGTGGAAGTGCAGCCTGAGGCGTTGGAATACCTCGTGCGCATGGCGAGTGGCGACGCCCGCGTGGCGCTTAACACTCTGGAACTCGCTGTCACACTTGTAAACTCAAGAAAGTCTGGAAATCAGACCGTTGCTGAGAGTGACATTGCGCAGGCGCTGCAACGACGGGTGCTCCCTCATGACAAGAAAGGCGACTTTCACTACGATCTCATCTCGGCATATATTAAGAGCGTGCGCGGCAGCGATCCCGATGGCGCGGTGTACTGGCTGGCACGCATGCTGGAAGCCGGGGAAGACCCGCTGTTTGTCGTGAGGCGGATGGTGATTCTGGCTGCGGAGGATATCGGTCTCGCCGATCCCCAAGCGCTTAGCGTCGCTGTTGCGGCGCAACACGCAGTCCACTTCATCGGCATGCCCGAGGGGATTTATCCCCTGACTCAGGCGACGCTTTATCTGGCCACGGCGGCCAAGAGCAATTCCGCGCTGCGTGCCTATGCCGCAGCGCGCGACGCCGTGCAGGAAACGGGCAATCTCAGTGTGCCGCTCCATCTGCGCAACGCGCCGACCGGGTTGATGGCTGCGTTGGGACACGGCAAAGACTACAAGTATCCGCACTCGTTCGCAGAAAACTGGGTAGCGGAAGAATACCTGCCCGAACAACTGCGGGGTCAGCGCTACTACGAACCGGGCACGGCCGGATACGAGCAAACGCTCCGGGAACGATCGGAACAGCAGCAATCTCCCGGTGGACCGGAGGCATCGGCTGCGGAAGATGGCCCCGAAGAAGAGTCTTGATATTTGCGTTAACTGTATCCGCGGCCAGTAGAGCCATGTTACTTGACTACAATCCCGCTCTTTCCATCGTGCGGCGTGAGAATAGATCTAGAAATTAGTGCGGAATGCCTTGGGATTCTTAGAACATTCCCCGTATGGGTTGCGCATACCCGGTAAGTTCCGCATAGCCGTAGCCTGTTGCATCCCCGCTTACACGCACAGCGCCTTCCCAGTAGGTCACGCTGCCTCGGACTTCCTGGTCTGCTAAGAGCGGCTCCAAGAGGAGACGCAGCGGTGTACTGTCAATTGTGACTGCAATCTCCCAACCGGCGGGATAGGTTGCGCCGCTGTGCTTGCTCTGCCATGTGCCGCGCGGCGTGATGGTAATCACGTCCGCTGGCAGGTAGCGGGTTTGACCGTCAGCCGATACGAGTAGACCGCCGAAGGCAGGTTCAGTGGAATCGTCTTCGCTTCTGATCTGCCCCACCATCAGGTCGCGGCCGTCGCTGAGTTGCAGCGCAAACCAGTCCCAGCCCACCGCGCCTTCGCTGAGCGCGCTGGTGCCGAATTCCCGGTCCATCCAGCTAGTACCATCCACACTAAACTCTTCGCCCCCAATGATTACAGTGCCTTCTGTCGCAAGGCGCGTGAGCGAATAGTAATAGCTTGCATTGCCGATTTCCGGCCCCTTTTGGCTGAGGCCGCCGACGCCCTGCAACGCTGGTCCTTTGACCTGGGTAAGCACGAGCTCAATGGCATAGCCATCTGCTTTGGCATGTATCGACATTGTGGCAGCCGAATCATCGCTAGCCTGGACCGACCAGTCATCCAACCACACACGAAAGCGGGGTGAGATCTCCGCTCCGGCGAGGTCCGCTGCACCGCGGCTAAAGCGCTCCTCCTGATAGAATGTGCCGGCTGCAATATCGCTTACCGTAAAGTGCGCCATATATATCTGGTTTGAGTACCATTCCGATTTGGAATTTCGCCGTTCCGGTAGTAGAGCGCGGCGGAAAATCGTGAATTGGAATCCAAACCGCCGTCCGCTGGCGGTTGTCAGGTTTCCGGTGTAGTACCACCACTCCGATTGAAATGCCGGGTGGGGCCCGTGGTCGCGCGGAAATTCCCACAGCCAAGGGTCTATAGCGCGTGCAAAGCCGTCGGTGTTGAACGCTGAGGGGAGGATGGCAGTGTCCGCGCCAATGGGCTGAGAGGGCCTGGTTGACACCCATAGCACGCCGATGAGCAGAATGCTGACACCGATTACTACGAGACCGAAAAGCAATACCTTGTAATTGACATAACGCCTACTCATTGCGGATCGCCTCTGCCGGAGCCAGGCGTGAGACCCGCCACGCCGGATAGATACCGGCCAACAATGCCGCCACCATCGCGATTAGCACCGCTTGGAGCAATGAACCCGCCGGAACGATATAAGCGAACGTCCAGCCAAATGCGCGCACGTTGATCACGTCAATGAGCAGCTTTGCCAGCAACAAGCCAATCGGCAACGCGAAGAGACCGGCTGCCAACCCCATCAATCCGGTAACCAAGAACGTAAGCCGCCAAAGTTGTCCGGCCGTGAGGCCGAGGGCGCGCATGGTTCCCAGGGTGCGCTTCTGGTCGAGTTGCAGCGCCATGAGCGCGCTGAGTATGCCGATGAATGCCACGATGGCGACCAGGCTGCGCAGGGCGGCGGTGATGTTGAACGCGCGATCGAAGATGGCAAATACCTCGGTGCGCAACGCGCGTGTTCCTTGCACAACTAACCCTTGGTCTGCGACCAGGCGGCGCACATTCTCCACCACTGACTCGCTGCTCGTCTCCGGTGTCACGAAAAGCACAAATGACGACACCCACGGATCGGCATAGAGGTCACGATACACTGAATCCGCCATGAGGACGATTCCCTGATCAGTGCCGTAATGGTAGAAGACGCCAACGATAGGGAAGGTGCGGGGGCCTTGATCAGTGAGCAGCGTGAGCGCGTAGTCTTCCGCAGTAATCCGGCGGCGGTAGGCAAATGACTCGGTCACTATGATAGCGCCGGCCTGCATGGCTTCCCATACCTCGTCCTGTTCCACTGCGAGCCAGACAAATCGACGCGATGGTGAAACTTGCTGTGGGTTTGTGCTGATCGCCACAAGATTGACCGGTGGCAATTGGGGATAGTCCGGCGCCAAGACCGGTACGTCGCGGGCGGTTGCAACGTGAGTTACCCCAGGTACCTCTTGCAGCAGAGTCGTGAGACTGGGATCGATGTTAATAGTCTCCAAGAGGCCGCTCGCTGGCGCGGAAATAAAGACATCGGCAGTCAACGCGCCGTCGAGCCACTCTGTGACCGTCCCGCGAAAACTTGCAATCATCACGCTGACGCCAACGATCACACTCACTGCCAGCGCCAGTGCCGCTACTGCGACGCCGGTGCGACTCAATGAACGGACGATGGCGCGCGGCGCAATCCTGCCGAGGGTACCGAACAGAAGTCCGCTTACCGGTTGCACACTGCGCATTGCGAGCAGCAACGCGGCCGGTGTAAAGAGTATGCAGCCCATCAGAATGAGAAAGAGTGCGCCGAGCCCAAAGAATAGGCTGCGCGTTTGCAGTTGGGTAAGGCCAAAGCCGGCAGCCAGAACCACAAGACCTGCCGCTGCCGCCAAGTCCACGTGGGTTCGCGTCGTCTGTTCTGCATCGACGCTGCGCAAAGCGCTGGCAGCCGTGACACGCGTGGCGCCAATAGCGGGGAGCAACGCCGCGCCCAGACTAGCGATGAGCCCCGTTGCCACGCCTTTGGCTACGGTGAACGTTGAGAGCGTGAGTACCTGTACTTCAACCCGATAGTAGAGATCGGTGATGGTTCTCGTTACCGCTCCCACCAGGAAACCTCCGAGAAAGTAACCCGCCGCCACGCCGAGGAACGTGCCCACCACGCCGAAGACGAGCGCCTCGAGGAGAATTGACGCAAGAATCTGGCGGCGTGTGGCGCCAATCGCGCGCAACATGCCGATTTGCACGCGCCGCTGCACGACGCTGAACGACATAATGTTGTAGATGAGAAACATGCCGACGACCAAGGCGAGGAGACTAAGAGCTTGAAGATTCAGGGTAAAGCTGTCGCTGAGTTGCGCCAGGGTCTGCCTGTTGGATTCAGCCGGCCTTAAGGCGACGCCGGGGGGCAGGGCCTCGCGTACCTCTAAGAGTGTCTGGGCATCAGTGAGGATCAGGTCTATTCGCGTTAGCACATGAGGGGTGTCAAGAAACTCCTGCGCAGTCGCTATATCGGCAATCACCAGCGCAGCCAGCGCCTGCCTGCTCAGGTCGTTCCACGGACGTATGGTGCCCGCGAGGGTGAACGTTTCTCGGTTCTGCGTCGTGAAGAGCTCAAATGTGTCGCCGGGCTCGACGCCAAGCCGCGCAGCGACGGACTCCGACACCAGCACGGTATTCGGCTCAGCGAGAAGTCTGAGCAACGCTTGACCCGATACGCCGGTTGCGCCGGAAACTGCGGCGTCTGCCAAGAACTGACGCATCTGGGTTTCGGCAAAAGGGTCTATGCCCATTAATGTCAACGCGAGGCCGCTTGCGCCTTCGCGGACCGTGCTCTGGACCACAGGCGCGGCAGTGCGGATGCCAAGATTCGTACGCAACCTGCGGTAGAGCGACGTTGGCACGCCGCTTGGACCGCCGACTATCTCATGGGTCGCATTGCCCTGAAGACTTGCGGTGCTGAGGGCAAACGCGCGGCGTGCGGATTCAGCGGCCACGTCAACGCCCACGACCAATGCGACGCCGGCCACAATGCTAAAGAGAAAGAGCGCGCTCTGGAGCAGGCGCCGTTGCAGCGCACGGTAGGCAAGTCGGCTGACGACTGTGATTGCCATTATCTCAAGGTACAGGGGCAGCAACCGGTTGCGTTGTCATCGCACCACCATGGAGCCGGCAGATATGCGAGGCCTGTCGGGCAATCTCGTGGTCGTGCGTGGCCATCATGAGAGTGCGCCCGGCTTCCCGTGTGAGCTCAAGCAAGAGTGAGAGCACGCGCGCGCTATTTTCCGCATCCAGGTTGCCGGTCGGCTCATCCGCAAGCACCAAGAGCGGCTGGTGCGCCAACGCGCGGGCTATGGCAACCCGTTGCTGCTCGCCTCCACTCAACCTATCCGGAAATGTGTTTCGCCGATCGCTGAGGCCGACGCGCTCGAGCAGCGCCGCCGCCTGGTTCCGCAGCTTGGCAGTCACAGCGCCCTCAAGTTCAGCGGGCAAGAGCACGTTTTCCCAGACGGTAAGGGTGGGAATGAGATTGAACAACTGAAAGATCATGCCGACGTGGCGACGGCGAAAGCGCGTGCGCGCAGAGTCATTGAAACTCGTAAGTTCACTCCCGTCGATGACGATGGAGCCGTCGTCAGGTGTGTCGATGCCGCCAATCAAATGCAGCAGGGTCGTCTTGCCGCTGCCGCTGCTTCCCAGGACTGCGACGAATTCGCCGCGTTTAACTTCCAAGCTAACCTTGTTAAGCACGACCCGCTGCTCGCCATGGTCGTAGTAGTACTTGCTGATGTCAGAGAGGGTGACAAAGGGACTTTGGTCGTTGCTCATTATTCGTAGCCACGCACTCTGTGAGTAGAAGTAGGAATTTGACCGCACTACCAACACCACCACAGGCTATCGTTTGCCGTGGAATGGCACAAACTCTTGATTCAATTTACGCAGACATTTCTGCGAGTCGTTTGAACGCCGTAGGTGGCGGTCCATCCCTAAGGCGTCGTCGGACTTTGGCGGCGCACTCTTGAGGAGTGAGTTGCGATGTATCGACCTCGAGATCATAGATTCCGAGGATATGGACCTCACGTTGCCAGCGGCGCATATGGTCGTCCAATCCCCGCTCGGGGTTCCACGTCTGCTGTCGCCGCTCCACAATGGTGTCTATAGGACAACGCACTCCTACAAATAGGACAGGTAACTCTCTCAAACGGCGCGCACAGTCGAAGAGTATGCCCCGCGGCTCTGAGTAGGCGTCGTGATGGCCGACGTCGACGACCACATTTATACCCAATCTGCCGTGCGCGGCGATAGATTCGTACATGGCCGCATACAACACTGGAACGAGTGGTTCGATTGTATCGGACAACTCACCACCCGGACGCAGCCCGATCCCCGGACTAGAGCGCTGCGAGGTTAGTTGCTTGAACCCGTCTACGCCAAGGTTTATCCAAACCCCTTCGAACGAGTCTAAGATTACCTCGGCAATACTAGACTTGCCTGCTCGCGGCGTGCCGTTCAGGATGATGATCTGTCCAGGCTTGGTAGTTTTCATGCAGTTCTCCGCAATCAAGCGGGAAACTTGCCTAACGTCAGTGTCGAGGAGATAGTTTGCCACTTGGACGGAGACGCATGAAGGCCCACTCAAGAGAGAGACAGGCCTAGACTGTGGTACCCCCAGGGCGACTCGAACGCCCGCTCCTGGCTCCGGAGGCCAGTGCTCTATCCACTGAGCTATGGGGGCATGTCGCCTTCTATGATACCAGACACATGCACGCCCACCATACACTGCGGGCGTGATGCGCGTGCGGCAAGAGTGTGAGAGAGGCCGCGACCTAGCGGGTTAGTGCCAGCTTGCCCACTTCTTCCAAGGCGGACTGTGCCCACTCTATCGCCCCGGTTGGATAGATGCCCAGCACGAGCGTGCCGATGATGCCGATTGCAACCACCGCGCTGATCGCTGTGGAGGAGGGTACGGGCAACAAGCGCGGCTGGCCCTCGACCATGTACATGTTTACGACAACGCGGAGATAGTAGTAGGCCGAAACCGTGCTGGTTAGCACCAGGACTACTGCTACCCAGGTCAAGCCGCCGTTGACGGCAACTTGCAGGAGATAGAGTTTGCCAAAGAATCCTGCCGCCGGCGGTATGCCGGTGAGCGAAATCATGAATATCACCATAGCGGCGGCCAATAGGGGCGAAGTGCGACCGAGGTTTTGGAAGTTTTCCATGTCCGTGCCGCCCGTGCGCCGCTCTACCGCAAAGGTAACGGCAAAGGCGCCGAGGGTCATGAGCGCATAGACCGCAGCATAGAACATGACCGCTGCCACGGCGTCACGCGCGAGGCCTCCCGCCTCGGATTGCGTGTGTACCACAGCGACGCCAATGAGCATATAACCCGTATGTGCGATAGAAGAGTAAGCCAACAGGCGCTTGACGTCCCGCTGCCAAATGGCGACGAAGTTGCCGACGATCATGCTTGCCACCGCAACGGCGATTATGATGGGCAGGACCATGTCTTGCCACGGTTCAAGCCCGTGCACGACCACCCGCAGGAGACCCGCCATGGCGCCCATTTTGGCCCCCGCGGCCAAAAAGGCGGTGGATGGCGTGGGCGCTCCCTGGTACGCGTCCGGCGTCCACATGTGGAACGGAACCGCAGCGACTTTGAACGCGAGGCCGACGAGCAGCAGGCCGAGACCGAGCAGGAACCACGGGCTGCTCGCGTCCTGGCTTTGCACGTACAACGCCATATCCGCGAGGTTGGTTGTGCCGGTTAGGCCGAAGAGCCACGCGATGCCGTAGAGCAACAGGCCGGAGGCAAACGCGCCGAGCAGGAAATACTTGAGTGCGCCCTCAGTCGCCCGAAACCGATCGCGCTTGATGGCAACGAGCACGTAGACGGGAATGGACGTGAGTTCGACACCAAGATAGAGCAAGATCAAGTCACCTGTGGCCCCGAGCAGCAGCATGCCGACAGTTGCAAATAGAATGAGCGCCGACAATTCCGCAAACGGTACGTCCTTCGACTGCGCAAAGGCCAGCACAATGCTGAGAGCGGCAATGGCGATGAAGAGTACTTTGAAAAAGACCGCGAATCCATCCGTCAGAACCATGCCGCCGAATGCCGACGTGGCGTCAACCCGCGCCACAACGCTCACGAGAATCGCGATGACGCTGCCGCCGACGACCAAGCCCATCAGGCTGCGATGCGTGCGCTGGCCGCCAAACGCGTCAACCATGAGCACGCTAGCGGCAATCACCGTGAGGATGATCTCCGGCAGAATGCTGATGAGGTCTTGTGTTTCCACTAGGTCGGTCCTTACTGGTGCCCTGCGAAAAGGGCTACTTGATCAGCGCGCTCGAAACCTCGGTTGCCGTTAACGCTTGCACGATTCCGCTTGTGTCAGCGGTAAAGATTCCAATGAACACTTGCGGCTGAATGCCTGCCCACAGTGTGACCAGAGCCATCGCCGCGAGTATTGCGGTCTCTAGTCTCGTGAGGTCTTCTAAGCGACGATGCACTTCTTTCAGCGAACCGAGCATCACCCGCCAGTACATCCAAAGCATGTACGCCGCGGACAGGATGATGCCGAAAACCGCCAGAACGCCAAAGATGCGAATGTCGGCAACGAAGGCTCCAAGCAGCACCATGAATTCGCCAACAAAGCCGGAGAGTCCCGGCAAGCCGATTGAGGCAAGCGAGAAGAAGAGGAACAGCGCTGCGAATATCGGCAAACGATGGGCTAGCCCGCCAAGGTTGGCGATACGCCGGTCATGGGTGCGCTCATAGAGCTGCCCAACGCAGAGGAAGAGCGCCCCGGTCACCAAGCCGTGGCTGAACATTTGCATCATCGCGCCGTCTAGTCCCTGCTGCGTGAACGAGAAGATGCCCAGAGTTACAAATCCCATGTGGCTCACTGAGGAATAGGCGATGAGCTTCTTCAAGTCCGTCTGCATGAGCGCGACCATCGCGCCATAGAGAATCGCGATGACCGAGAGCACAAGGATGATTGTCTGCGCAGCCTGGCTGGCGTCAGGGAATAGCGGCAAGCTGAAGCGAATGAAGCCATAGCCACCCATCTTCAGCAAGATGCCGGCCAGAATGACGCTGCCGGTTGTCGGCGCCTCCACGTGCGCATCCGGCAGCCACGTGTGAAACGGCACCATTGGCACCTTGATTGCAAAGGCCAGGAAGAAGGCGAGGAAGGCCCAGAGTTGGAAGCGCTCGCCGTAGGTCCCTTGGGTGAGTTCGAGAATATCGAATGTATATACGCCCGTGGTATTGCCGTACACGAAATACAGCGCCAAGATTGCCACCAGCATGAGCAGGCTGCCGAATAGCGTATAGAGTACGAACTTGACCGTCGCGTACACGCGGCGCTCGCCTCCCCACACGCCGATCAATACGTACATGGGAATGAGCATGATTTCCCAGAATACGTAGAAGAGCACGAAGTCGAGCGCCAAGAAGACGCCCGTAATGCCCACTTCCAGCAGGAGCATTGTGAATAGGTATTCTTTGACCCGGTCATGAACGGACGCCCAGGCGTAGACGATGCACAAGAAGAAGAGGAATGTGTTGAGGAGCACCATCAGGAGGCTAATGCCGTCAACACCCAGCGCATACTGAATGCCTAAGGCAGGCAGCCAGTCGAACGACTCTCGGAACTGCATGCCGTCGCCGGGGCTGAAACCCGCCCAAACGGCCACGCTCAATATCAGGGAGAGCGCGGAACCCGCCATCGCCACCGCGAACATCGCCCGGCGTTCACGCAAGAAAAGCACGATGACGGCTGCAATGAGCGGCAACCAAAGAACTATGGAGAGAATGGGAATTGAATCCACTAAAGTCTCCTCAGCGCGCCATCATGATATAGAAAGCCAAGACAAGCGCAGTCCCCAGAGCAACGCTAAAGGCATAGTTTTCCAGGCGGCCGGTCTGCATGCGGCGGAGGCCGCCGCCAACGCCTCTGACAACAAGCCCAATGAGGTTGACGACACCGTCCACGATGTTGAGGTCGAACCAGGCAAAGAGCCCGCCTGCGGTCCGCGTTCCACCTGCTAACACCGCATCATAAAAGTCGTCCAGATAGTATTTGTTGACCAATAGCGCATGGAGAGGCGGCGCTAAGCCCGCAACGGACTCAGGGGCCGGCGACCTGCGCATGAAGATGCCGTAGGCGACAAGGATCCCCAACAGGGCAATAACCGTTGAAACCGCCATCAGCGCGAGTACAAACACCGTCGACGGCACGTGGACCAAGCCGGCAAATTCGGCCGCCAGGAACGTATCGTGGAGGTAATTGTGGATCAAGCCATGCTCCGGGGGCACGCCAACAAAACCCGCGCCCACCGCGCCCACTGCAAGCACAATGAGCGGCACGGTCATTACCCGCGGCGATTCGTGAACATGGGAGAATCTCTCAGCCGCCATTCGCGTCTTGCCGAAGAAGGTGAGGAAAATCATGCGGAACGTGTAGACGGCGGTGAGGAGGGACGCCAGCGCGCCCAGGACAAAGAGAAGGTAACCAAGATCACCTGAGAGTAACGTGGCTCCCAGCAGTTCATCCTTGCTCCAGAATCCCGCCAACGGAATGATGCCGGAAAGCGCGAGGCCGCCGATGATGTAGGTGGCGCCGGTAACGGGCATTTTGCCAAAGAGACCGCCCATACGTTGCATATCCTGTTCCTCGTCCGTGCCATGAATCACGGAGCCGGAACCCAGGAAGAGGAGGCCCTTGAAGAAGGCGTGAGTCGCCAAGTGAAAGATGGCTGCGGTAAAGGCGCCTACGCCGAGCGCCATGAACATAAGTCCAAGCTGACTAACAGTCGAGTATGCCAATACACGCTTAATGTCGTTCTGCGTCAGGCCGATGGTTGCGGCAAACAGGGCGGTGAAGGCGCCGACAAGTGCCACCACCGTCATCGCGGTCGAAGAGAGCACGTAGAGCGGATTGAACCGCGCCACCATGTAAACGCCTGCGGTCACCATGGTTGCGGCGTGAATCAAGGCGCTCACGGGCGTCGGGCCCTCCATCGCGTCGGGCAGCCACACGTGCAGCGGGAACTGGGCAGACTTGCCCATGGCTCCTACGAATAACATGAGACAGATCAGAGTGAGTATACCGGGCCGCGCAGCTTCAACTACCGGCGCCAAACTGAAGATTTCATCGTAGTTCAGCGTTCCAAAGACATGCCAGATGAGCAGCAAGCCGATGAGAAAGCCGACGTCGCCAATTCTATTTGTGAGAAAGGCCTTCACAGCGGCCGCAGAAGCGGATTGACGCTCAAACCAAAAGCCGATGAGCAGATAGGAACACAGGCCTACGGCTTCCCAAAACACGAACAGAACCAACAGATTGTTCGCCATCACGAGCATAATCATCGCAAAGACGAAGAGGGGCAGATACGTAAAGAAGCGCCAGAAGCCGGGGTCATTGTCCATGTACCCAATCGAGTACACGTGCACCATGAATGAGACGCTCGTGACGACGAGCAGCATCACCAGCGTGAGGGCGTCTACGCGCAGCACGATGTCCAGCGCGAAATCACCGGAAACGGCCCACGTCCAAAGGGAAACGGTCTCGGGCTCTGCATGGTCGAGTTGCGCGACGAAAAGGAGCACACTAACCACAAGGGCGCCCAAGACACCTGCGTTCGCAATAATGCCGGTGCGCTTCTTAAGGTAGGTACGCCCAAGCGCGCCATTGATCGCGAATGCGATGAGTGGCAACGCCGGAATGAGCCAGGCAACTTGGACCATTATGTACTTTCGCCCTTACCCCTTGAGAGTATCGATTTCATCGACATTCAGCGTGTCCCGATGGCGCGAAAGCGCCACGATGATGGCAAGCCCAACTGCCGCTTCCGCAGCCGCGACCGTCAGCGAGAAAATAACAAACGCTTGTCCGAGCATGTTGTTCAAGGCCACCGCGAAACCAACAAAAGTCACGTTTGCGCCAAGCAATATCAATTCAATTGACATAAACACTATAAGCAGATTGCGCCGCACCAGCACGCCCAGCAGGCCGATAATGAACAGTGCCGCGCCCAGCACCAAGTAGTACTCCAAGGCAGGGATTATCATGTGCAGTGCCTACCTCCTCAGCGCGGCTCGGCTGGGTCTTGCTCGCGCGTCTTTGCCTTTTCGTACCGTTCTGCCATCCACTCGCCCACGCCCATCTGCGAGGACGAGCGCGGCCGCCGCGGCTTCTGTTTCGCCAAGACAATTGCTCCTACCACGGCAGCGGTCAGCAGGACCGAGGCAATTTCAAATGGCAGCAGATAGTCCCGGAAAAGCACCTGCCCCAATGCCTGCACGTTGCCTCCCTGTCCGGCAACCCACGCGGGCGAGTGGGCTCCCTGCGCGCCAACGGTGATTGTAGCGCCGGTCAGCACCACGAATTCCAGAAAGAGGATCGCGCCAACCACGATCGCCAAGGGCGCCTGCACGTGAAACTGCCGTGCCCGCTCGACCACTCCAAGGTTTAGCAGCATCATTGTAAACAGAAAGAGCACAATGATGGCGCCGGCGTAGATGATGATGTGCGCCGCCGCGAGAAACTCGGCGCGAAGCAAGATGAAGATCCCCGCCAGGTGGAAGACAACCCCCACCAGCGCCAGCGCACACTGCACGGGATTCCGCAGCATGATTACGAGCACGGCAAACGCCACGCACGCCAGCGCGAGATACGCAAAGATCAGGGAGAGCAAGGTCTCGCTATTCAAGCGTTGAGACCTCCTTGCCTTGCTTGTCTACCAAGTCCATCAGGCGGTCTACATCATAGATGAGTGTGCTGCGGTCGTCGGTGGAGAAATTGTAGGCATCGGTCATCTCCAGCGCTTCCACCGGACAGGCCTCAACGCAAAGCCCGCAAAAGAGGCAGCGCCCAACATCCAGCGTGTACGACGTTACCACCTTGTCAGTCGGCTGCGCGGGATTCGACTCAGTCGTGATGGTAATGCACTCATTTGGGCACGCGGTCTCACACAGACCGCAGCCGACGCACTTCGGCCGTCCGTCCGGTCTGCGGCGCATGCCGACTGCGCCGCGATAAATCGAGGAAAGGGTACGTTTTTGCTCCGGATAGCGAATTGTCACGGGCTGCCGAAAGAACTCGCGCAGGGTAATACTCAACCCTCTTGCGATTGGCAGCAGCGAATCAAACCGAAAACTCATCGCGTCTCCTCTCCCGGCTCCGTGATTAGATTAGGCATATACCGTCAACTTTAGAACAGTGGCTACTGCGAGATTGAGCAACCCCAACGGTAGCAGCACTTTCCAGCAGAAGTTCATCATTTGATCGTAACGAAATCGCGGCAAGGTGGCTCGTAGCCAGAAATAGAAGAACAAGAAGAGAAAGACCTTACTCACCATGAAAAAGAGCGCAAGGAGCGTCGCCCAGAGATGGCCGATATACGGTTCCAGGAATTGGGCGGGCCACCCGCCGCCCAGGAATACCGCACTTACCAAGAATGACGCCAGCAGCATATTCGCATATTCAGCAAGGAAGAAGAAGGAAAACCGCCAGCCGGAGTACTCGACGTGATAGCCGGAAACAAGCTCAGTTTCCGCTTCCGGTAGGTCGAAGGGGGCACGGTTGGTTTCCGCCAGCGCGGCGCACACAAAGACAAAGGTGCCAATAATCAATGGAATTGCGTATGGGACCTGCTGCTGTCGTACGATTTCGGGTAGCGACAAGGACCCGGCAAGCACCACAACGCCAACGAGCGCGAGGCCAAGCATGATCTCGTAGCTGATCATCTGGGCGCTAGAGCGGAGACTGCCCAACAGCGCGTACTTGCTATTGGATGCCCAGCCGGCCATGACAATGCCATACACCGAAACTGAGGTCAGCGCCAGAATGTAGAGCAGGCCAACGTTGAGGTCGGTAGGATAAAGGCCAATAACACGCCCAAAGATGTGGAGTTCTGTACCGATCGGCACGACAGACCAAGCCATGAATGATGGGACAAAGAGCAGAAACGGCGCGAGTATGAAAAGGGCCCGATCGGCTCCGGCCGGGATCATGTCCTCTTTACCCAAGAGCTTCACGGCATCGGCGAGCGTTTGGAAAGCGCCAAAGGGACCGACGCGGTTGGGACCGATGCGCGACTGAATTCGACCCAAAATGCGGCGTTCGCCCCAAATGAGCGGCGGCACTACCAGCAGCGGAATCGCAAACGCTATTAAGGATTTGACGATTACTGCTATGACTAACTCTGTCATTGCGAATCCCTAGTCTGCGGACGCGGCGCGCACTGATACAGCCACCGTGGCTTCTGTGCCGAGCAATGCGCCTACCGGCGCGTCCGGGAAGCCAACGGGAAGATAGACTACATCCTCGACTAATTTATCGTTGGCCTTTGCCGTTACGGTCAGGTCTGCACCGTTTGCTTGAATGCCCACTTTGTCACCGTCATTGATGCCAAGGCGTTCCAACTGTACCGGGTGCAATTCTGCAACCGGTTCGGCCACCAAACGACGCAGGTTGCTACTATAACGTCCGGTGACACCGGGCACAAAGAGATGATCCTGGGTCACCAAGAGCAGCTTGCCGTCTCCGTTCACACTTGGCAGTACCGGCAGCTCCTGCCAGCCAAAACGCGGTTCGCTATGGGTAATGGGAATGTCTGCCATCACTTCTACGATTTCTTGGGCCACGGCATCGGGATTCCGGTAGGTCCACCGTGCGCCAAGCTGCAGGGCAAGTTCACAGAAGATCTGCCAATCGGGTTTTGCCTCCCCCACCGGTGTAATTGCCGCTTGCGCCCGTTGCGTACGACCTTCCAAATTGGTGTAAGTACCGGTCTTCTCGGCAAAACTGACGGCAGGCAAGACGACATCGGCGTATTGTGCCGCCGTTTCGGTGACAAACAGGTCTTGCACTACCACAAACTGCGCCCGGTGCAGAAGCGCTGCGGCCTGTCCATGATTGCGGGCGCTGGTAGCCAGGTCTTCGCCGACAATGTAGAGCACGGAAACATCAGCGCCGGCCAATAGATCATCCAATGAATTGCCCTGAGACTCCGGTAGAACCACGTCCCACAGGCGGCCTAGCGCGCTGCGGGCCTGTGCATCGTCGCTGCTGCGGAAGTTTGGCAAGATATCGGCGCCAGCGCCCATTTGCACCAGGCCGCGCGAGTTCGCCTTGTTAGCCAATGGGAAGAGCTCTGCCCCGGGCAGTGCCAGCGCAAGGTTCGCTGCCGACTGGGCCAAGCCTGCCGCGCCGCCAATCAGCCAACTGCCAAGTCCCCACACTATACCGATGTTGCCGGCCTGTCTAAGCTGTGCGGCGGTTTCGCGGAGATCATCCACTGGGATGCCGGTGTCGGCAGCAGACCGTTCTAAGCTATATGACTGTAATTCGTCCGGAGGGTTGTCGTCCGCGGACTGACGTAAAAGCTCCGCGGCGAGGCCGTGCAGCAGATGCACCTCGGCGCCGGGCCGTACGCGCAGCACCCGGTTCGCGAAGCGACCATCCTGTCTGCTGGGCAGGCTGCCCGCCTGAATGAGGAGCTTCCCTTGGTCGCGAACCCACTGCCGCAAACGCATACCCAGCACATCGTGGCTTTCCATGAGGTCCCCGCCAACGACAAGGTACGCGTCCATGTGCTCCATCTGGGCAATGCTGAAGTTGAACGCGGCAGGACCCAGGGCCTTAAGCGTTGGAATGAAGGTCCAGCGCTCGGTACTGTCGATGTTGTTGGTGCCCACTACTTCCCGCATGAGGCGCGAGATGAGGTAATTCTCTTCGTCCGAAATACGTCCTGAAGTCACTGCGGAAATCGAATCCGCGCCATGGTCCGATTTTGCTTCTGAAATCTTGGTTGCAACCAAATTAAGGGCCTCGTCCCAGCTTGCCGGTTCAAGCTGCCCGTCCCTGCGGACGAGGGGCTGAGCCAGGCGTCCGTCATCATGGATGTAGTCGTAGCCAAAGCGGCCCCGTGTGCAGAGCATGCCGTCTCCCGGACCGCGATCTCTGGTGTTCACCGGAGTTTGGTCCCGGAGCGCCGGATTGGCCTTTGTGCGCAGCACCTCACCCATGCGTGTTTCAACGTGCAACTGGCACCCAACGCTGCAGTGGTTACACACGGACTCGCTCTGGTGTACTTGCCAGGCACGCCCGCTATGCATAAAGGGTCGGCTGAGCAGCGCGCCCACCGGACAGACTTCGATGCACTCGCCGCACTCGACGCAGTCAAGCGGTTCATCGAATTGGGTACCTATGTAGCTGTGAAACCCGCGCAGATTGAAGGTAAGCGCGCTGTCGCCAACACGCTCATCGCAAACTCGCACACACTTGCCGCAATATATGCAGCGATTTGGGTCCCACTCGATTAGAGGGCTGAACTCATGGTCGGGTTCGTTCGGATTATCGCTGCCCAACTTACTGCGGTATACGCCGACCTCGTACGCAGTGTGCTGGAGATCGCACACGCCGGACTTGTCGCAATAGGGACAATCCAACGGGTGGTGCTGCAAAGTCATTTCCATGATGCCCTGCTGGGCGTGCACCACCGGCTCGGCTTTGGTGCTGACTACCATGCCTTCCATGGCTGCCGTGTTGCAGGAGGAGAGGGGCTTTGGCGCCCGTTCGACCTCTACCACGCACATGCGGCACGCGCCGTACGGCTTGAGGAAGGTATCGAAGCACAGGGTGGGTATGTAGATGCCGGCCTTGCGCGCCGCATCCAGAATCGTCGCGCCGTCAGGTACCGTTACCTCTTGGCCGTCAACTGTAAGTGTTACCGTCTTCTCCGAAGGAGTCGGCATCGTTTCCTCTTCTCAGCCTTGGCGAAAGCCAGCCATGGGTTGTCGTACGCGCCACACCGAAATCATCGATCAATTTCACCTAGCACGATGTCAATACTGCCAATGACGGAAACCACGTCCGCCAACAACCGGCCCTTTACCAAGTACGGCAACGACTGCAGGTTGACAAAGGAAGGCGAACGCACGTGCATCCGGTAGGGCTTGCCGCTGCCGTCACTGACGACGTAGAAGCCAAGCTCGCCCTTTGGCGCCTCGATGGCGCAGTACGTCTCGCCGCGCTGCACCGGGAAGCCGTGGATATACATCCAAAAGTGGTTGATCATGGCTTCCATATCGGTGTAGAGGCGCGGTGTGTCCGGGCGACCGACGCGCGAATCATCAGTCATCACCGGGCCCGGCGGCAGGTGTTCTGTTACCTGACGCATGATGCGCACGCTCTGCCGCATTTCCTCGATGCGCAGCAGGTAGCGGCTGAAGACGTCGCCCTTGCCGGTGCCAATCGGTACGTCGAACTCTACCTTGTCATAGGCCGCATACGGTTCCGTCTTGCGGATGTCCCATGCCACTCCCGAGCCGCGCAAACATGGTCCTGATAGGCCCATGGCGATCGCGTCATCGCCGGAAATAACGCCCACGTCTATGGTGCGTCCAAGCCAGAGCTCATTTCTTGAAAGCAACTTGTCGAACTGATCGATCTCGCGGAGGAAGTAATCTAGAGAATCCTCAAGTTTTCGATAGAATGGGTCGCGCGGTTCTTCAAGAAAGCCGCCGGGGCGCATCACACTGTGGGTCATGCGCGCGCCGCAGAGCTCTTCGAAAAGCTCCAGCACGCGTTCACGCGCGCGGAAGGCATACAGGAATATTGACATGGCGCCGATGTCCAGGGCATGGGTGCCAATCCACACCAGATGCCCTGCCAGACGCCCCAACTCGCCCACGATGCAGCGCAGCCACTGGGCGCGTTCCGGCACTTCGATGCCGGCAAGAGTTTCCACAGCCACCAGCCAGCCCAGGTTACTGGAGGCTGCGGCAGTGTAGTCCATGCGATCGGTATACCCAAGTATCTGGGTATAGGTCTCGCTCTCGGCAATCTTTTCGGTGCCGCGATGCAGGTAACCAATGATGGGAACGGCTTCTTCGATGTACTCGCCGTCCATCTTCAGGATGACCCGCAACACACCATGGGTACTGGGATGCTGCGGCCCCATATTCAGGATGAGACCCGAATCATCTTCGCCGGCTATGCGTTCAATCTCAACTGTCGCCATGTGACGTGTTCACTACTCCTTAAGGAGTGGTCCTCGTGGCTAGAGCCCCTCGCGGGGAAAGTCCTTTCGCAAAGGGTGATACTCGTAGTCTTCGTCCATCAAGATGCGCCGGAGGTCCGGGTGGTTATCAAACTTCACGCCCATGAGATCGTAGACCTCGCGTTCCGGCCAGTCGGCGCCCGGCCAAACTTGCGCCATCGATTCAATGGACTCGCCAGCGGCAATGCGGGTCTTGAGGCGGATACGGCGATTATCCGGAATCGAACGCAGATGATAGACGACTTCGTACTCCTGCGTCTCGCCGGGCCAATGCACCGCGGTTACATCGCCGAAATAATTGAAACGGAGTTCAGCATCATCGCGCAGCACTGTTGCGACTGCCAAGAGATTGCGGGCCGCAACCTCGATTGTCAGGTAGTTGCGGAGCGTGTCCGCGGCAGTGACTTTTTCTCCCAAGACCGCATGCACACGCTCATGGATTGTATCGGCAGCAACTAGCGGCGGGGTGCTCAACTCTCCGTTACTCCTTCACTGCCGCGGCGGCGCGCTCGGTAAGCAAGGCCTCGTCCGCACCGGCCCACTCGCCCTGCTTGATCTTCTGTTGCAACAGCATGAGTCCCTCGAGCAGCGCTTCGGGACGCGGGGGGCAGCCGGGCACGTAAATGTCCACAGGCACCGCGAGGTCTACACCTTGCAGCACACTGTATGAACGATACGGCCCGCCGCAGGTGGCGCAGTTGCCATGCGCAATGACCCAGCGCGGACGCGCCATCTGCTCCCAAAGGTTGCGAATTATCGGCGCCATCTTCTTGGTAACCGTGCCTGCCACGATCATCACGTCAGATTGTCGCGGTGTCGCCCGGAACGCCATGCCGAAGCGGTCCGCGTCGTAGTGTGAAGCGAAGAGCGACATCATTTCGATGGCGCAGCACGCCAAGCCGAACGTCATTGGCCACAACGCATTCGCGCGTCCCCAATTCAGGACTTGATCGGCGGAGGCAAGAACGAAGCCGGAGGCGCCGGTTTTCTGCCCGGCGGTCTGCGCAGTTCCCTGCGAAGTCGGCAGGGCCAGCGTATCTTCTACAACCCCCAATCGAACGCTCCTTTCTTCCATGCGTACACGTAGCCAACGAGCAACACGGCAATGAATATCGCCATTTCAACCAAACCAAAGAGGCCGAGCGAACCGAGGATTACGGCCCAGGGAAAGAGAAAGGCGAGTTCCAGGTCAAATACTACGTAGACAATTGCCACCATATAGAAATGAATCCCATGGCGGCCGCGAGTGTCGCCTATCAGCCCACTGGGGCCAATGCCCGATTCATAGGGCACAGTCCGCAGCGGCCCGGGCCGAAACTTGGGTCGAACTATGGCAGCAAGCGCAAGCGACACAATACCGAATCCGGAAGCGGCAACAAAGGTCACCAGAAACGGGATGTAGCTTACGTAGTACTCCATCGCCTACCCTCTTGCCCTCGCCTTCACCTGTACCGGGCGCACTCCGGTCTTATAATGAACCATTTCGTTTTCGTTTACAACCGCGCTGCCGGGTGTTGCCTAGAGAGGCATCATAGTGGTTACATCAGTGCGGATGTCGTTCGACGCAGAGTCCTCCGCTCTGCTCTCGCGCAGCAGGTATGAGAGGTATTCCACCTCGATTGAAAGGTCTACACTTGCGAGATAAACGTGTGAGGGTACCTTGAGCGAGATGGGTGCAAAGTTGAGCAGACAACGCACGCCGGCATCAATGAGTTGCTCTGTGACGGCTTGCGCTGCTTTTGCCGGCACGGCCAGCAGCGCCATTGCGATGCGGCGTTCTCGAACGGTCTCCCTGACTTGGTCCATTGGCTTGACGACCACATCGCGAATGACCGTGCCTACCCGGCGCGGATCGGAGTCAAAAGCTTCCACGATGCGGAATCCTTGACGCGGAAAGCCGTCATACGCCAGCAGCGCTGAGCCGAGGTTGCCGACACCAACCAGCGCCATGGGCCAGCCTTCGCCGATTCCCAGGATACCCCGCATGTGAGACTGGAGAGACTCCACGTCATACCCTACCCCGCGCCTGCCGAAGCTCCCAAAATACGCGAGGTCGCGTCGGACCTGGGCGGCAGTGGAACCAGTCAGGGTAGAGAGGTGTTCGGAAGAGACACTTGCCACTCCCTGTTCGCGTAGCACGGCTAATGTACGGTAGTACATTGAGAGGCGGCGTATAGCCATTTGCGGCGCTTTGACCCTCGGTGTCCCAGGCATTGGCGCTCCTCATGTCAGAGGCATTTGCCACGTGAAAGATATCACAAGCTCCTACCTCACGCAACTAATGGGAGATGTCTTGCATTGAGTTTTCCCATGTCAAGCTCCGATCTCGAAAAGCGCAGGTTCATGGAGCGTGCTCATTGTAAATTCTCGTCCCTTTTAAAGGTAAGAACTGGATAAACAACGCCGCATGAAGACTGAACTTACGGAGCAAGCCAAAGGAAAAAAATTCATTTACCCAAGGCTTTCAGCCCTCGTGCCTCATCATTCTCTCTAAGTCTCGATATCCATCCCGCCCTCTTAAGCCCTCATCGCCTTTCAGCTAGCGGCCCAATCCGCATAAGTTTCGCATTGGCAACACGCAGTAGACTGTGGCTTCTTCCCGCAGATGGGCGTGCGGCCGCGGCAACGGTGTGCGAGAGGCAACACACCAATTCGGCCCGAAAATTCTCCGGAGAGAAAACAGTATCACGAGAGCTGAATCAAAGACCCCGCGGCATTCTCTCTATTCCTCAGAAAACGGCGCAGGGCAGGTTTGATTAAATGCAAGGCCGGCGAGAACTGACGCCTATTTCATTCAGATTCCTGCGGGACTTGTGGCGGCTGCTGGTCTGGCGGAACGATTCTTGTTCCGAGCACCCAGCGTTCTTGCCATGGTCGATAGCGGCTCTTGAAGTAATCGAAACGGCTGTTGCCGTCTTCCACTACTTCCCGGTGAATCTCGGTTTCGACGCCATCAGCCGCCCACTCAATCTGCAAACGCTCACCCAAAGGAATCTCAGGGTCTATTTTGTCGGGCAAGGGCGGCCCATGTCTAACCCAGTTCTTGGCGATGGCCGGCAACATACGCACCCAGCGCTCGGTACTGCGGCCGTGCATCACGAATTTCAGCGTCATTTCCTCTTCGTCAACGTGGGTTTGGATGAGAATCGGACGTTCTGAATCGTTGATGAACTTGAGGTCTACACCAGGATCATAGACGGCGGCATCGAAGCCTGGCGGACTGCCGTCGCGCTCATAGTAACTCACTCGGTACGAGTGCTGATTGCGCTCCTCGATGGGCAGGCCGGCCCAGAATGCCGCGCGGAACATAGTAGTGGAGACCTGGCAAACCCCGCCACCAACTCCCGGCACTGTCTGGTCGCCAAGTATCACCAGACTGGACTGGTAGCCATCCTCCCGCGTTATTGGACCAAGTGTCTCTAGGAATGAAAACATTTCACCTGGTGGGACTACAAAACCGTGAAGTTTTCTCGCTGCCAAGGCAATGTTGTGTGCGCGCTCGGGCGGCGACCCAGCAAATAGAGAGGTACCTTCTGCAAGAACATTGTCAAAGCCCCAGTCGTGCATATTAGCCGCAGTGTACCTTGGTTCTCGCACTTCGGCCGGAAGGTAGAGTGCCGTAACACCTTGCTGAATTGCAGCTTGCGCGGTAGCGATAAGCGAGTCAGTGTTAGTCTCATAGCCCATTTCGGCGGGCGCTGCCAACGTCACGTCACCATCGAGGACCGTAAGGCGGGCGTTTTTGGCAGGGCGAGTTGCTTCGCTGGATACATGGTCCAGCCAGCCCTGGAGCATCTCAGGTTCTCCCACAAGCTCAAGGCGCCCCTGATCCGGCTCCTGCATGATCTTCAGCCAGGATGCAAGTGTGCTGCCGGGGACTTGCCACGCATCGCCCGCAAGCTCGAAGCGCAGACCGTGGCGAGTGAGTCTCTCAAAGATGGACTTTACTTCCTCTGCTTTCTGCAAGGGAATAGGAGGAACAAGCGTCAATATCGGCAACTCAATCTGTTGACGCAATGGTGGGTCGTCAGGAAGCCTCATGAGTCGCAGCGTTGCTTCGCGGTCAAGCCACTTGCCATCGGAACCTGGCTGCACACTCACATTGTTGGCCTGCCGTTCCAGCAAGGAGTTTATCGGTGGCCGATCAATGTGCTCAGCGATCGAGTTGAGGAAGTGGAGAGCGACCAAGGGATCCAAGTAGACCGGCATACTGACTTGATTGTCCAAGCTAAAGCTTAAGAACCATAGCCACATGCGCCGCTGCTCGGTGGCGAAAGCTTTGCGTAGCGCCTCTTCTATATCAACAGTTATCCCAATGTCTGTGGCCGAGGGTTGCCACCTCGCTCCATCGTGGCCGAGCACGACGGGGTTTTGGATGTAGTCTGCCCACTGCGCTTGCACGAGCGCGGCGGCCTCAGCCTGCGACAAACCGGAAATGTCCACGGAGCCTATGAAAGTGCCCGGCAACGCATACTTGCCGGCTTGTGAGCGCAGCACGCCAAGCGCCGACCCTGCGGACAGACCGACAAGCGGGACTGCACCGACTTTCAAGAGCAGGCGCCGGGAAATTCGACGAGAGTTCGCTTTCCAGGCGTACCGCGACTGCATTGGCATGCTAGGACTCCGTGGCGGGATCTATCGCAGCGACGCGCACAAATGCGCGAACACAAACGTGCACAGTTGCAGCGGGCCAAGGCACTTTGGACCGCGCGAGGCGACCTGCTTCGACAACCATTGGCATTCGCCCGTAACGACCAAGAGTTGCATTCATTCCTTTGAGGGAAAAGCTCAACAAGCTCCTCATTTGAGATGTCCAAGTCAAGCAGCGCCAGAGAGTCTGGCGTGCACACACGACAACGCAGGGACTCTTCGCAAGGAAGTAAACGGGTGACTGCTGGCGGTTGCTAGGTTGAAAAATGGGACCACTGCCGGAGAAAACACACGACTACGAACCGCACTGATTGGTGCATGTTTTTGGAATTGTCGCGAGGAACCGAAGTATAGCCGAGCGGAAAACACCTGCGGAGGTGAAACGGTGCTGTCAACCCCGCTATGTAGACATAAAAGTAAGGTTGGCCGTCGTCGCCACGCCATGTAGACATTCCTCATCATTGAGGTTACGTGGATTCCTTACTTGCCAATATATTATAGCACCTGTGCGCAATAAAGTGGCCTTCCCAACACTTACGTGGGAAAGCAACTCCCCTTTGCACGGAGTCTGAGGCCCCATACTGCTCTCGGTATCGCGAATGCCCGGCTGAGTTTCTCATGCAGATTCACTTGCCAAGCACTGCGAAATATAGTGACTCACCCTCAATGGCGTTACACACATTGTCAATTCTTGGCCAACTCTAAGCAACTTCTAAGTAAATTGTGTCAATGTGTGACATATGCGATCCCCCGATTTAAAAGCGTTCAACTCAGTAATGGGCTTCTCGGCGCATTTCTATGTAAAGGGCTATGCGATCGCGAATTCCCGTAGGGCTGTCCGCGTGGCGACCGAAAGGGAGCGCAAGTCAAGGCCGCAATAGAAGACACTACAGCTTTTCCTCATCAAAGCGGTGGGCTCTACATACACTTATTTGTGAATTCGATGCCAGCCTGCGTCGTACAGCCTGGAATTCGCGCCGCTCGCGCAGCCATGCAAGAACTACGCAAAGTGCAATAGGGAGGAAGGTCATGCTTTCACGTCGTGCACTGCTAGGAAGCGCTGCGGTGCTGACGACCGGCTGCGGCTTTTTCGAATCGCAGTTCTCTGCGCCAAGCTTACCGAATGAAAGACCGCTGACTTGGGCCGTAACCTGGGTAAGTGACGAGGAATTGCCCTGGCTGGCCGAGAAGATTCTCATACAAGAGGATGACAATCCTCTCGGCCCCAAGCGTGGAGGCTACTCGCTCGCTCGCCGCGGCGTAGAGGATTTCCTCCATACTAAAGAGCTGGTTGACATTCTGAATGAGATGGAAGCAGACCTGGTGAATGTGTATACATTCAATGTGGCCGATTTGGCGGCGAATGGCGCGCTGCTGCCCCTGGATGCCGTCAGCGACGCTGAAGACTACGATTTGGACCAAGAATTCTATCCCAGCTTGCTTGACCAATTCCGATTTGACGGTGCGCTCTATGCGTTGCCGGCAAATGCGCGGCCGCTGGTTATGCAATACGATGCTGCGCTCTTTGCGGCGGAGGGTTTGCCGCCCATGGATGGCAGTTGGGACTGGGAGGACCTGGCAAGAACTGCGGAGCAACTTGTGCTGCGTGATAAGGATGGCACGGTAAGGCGCTGGGGACTGGTTGCCCACAACCATGGCATCTGGTGGGCGCTCTGGCAAAACGGAGCAGAAGTAGAAGATTCGGCAGGCGGAATGTGCAGCCTGAGGGATTCCTCAGCTATTGCAGCATTGCACTTCGTTCGCGATCTGTTTCACACCCACCGTGTCTCACCAGCAGCCGCGGGAATAGAATTATGGGACAACATATACATCAATCGGCGTCCGCCAGTCATGATGCACTCTCAACATCCAACGCAATACCAGCCCGACTATCGTGTGGCGGTCCTACCGCAAGGCAGAGAACAGGTCGCGCCGATCTCAGCAGAAATGGGCATGGCACAATTGTGGCAAGAACGCCAAAGCCGGAATTAGCGTTCACCGCCCTGCGCGGTCTCGTAGATGCGATGCAGAAATTCGTCAACGTACCCGCAAAACGCCCAGTGATAGCCCGTCTGGGAGATATTAGGCAGGACTATCAGGAAGATGAGGTCGCGGTCATCCAGCAGTCTCTGGAGTTCGGGCGTGGCTTGCCGTCTAGGTCTTCGCGTTCGTGGCAGGTATTGGACGGGGCTCTAAAGGCGCTCGTACGCGGTGACGACATCACTACCGCAGTAAATGAAGCTTGCTCGTTGGTGCACTAGTCCTCAGCAGCGGTTGCGTTAGCCGGACTCCGTGCTCCTAGTGCGCTTGGCCTGGATGCCGCAACACCTCATGTATCGCAACGCGCCGCAGATTAATTGGGAACTTGTGGCAGGGGCAACGAACGCCCTTGCTCACTGCGATGTTAGAGATTCGCCTACCCCTGACGTCCACGCGCTAATCGAAGACAGCGATTGCATCTATCTCCACCAGCCACTCCTCACCGGAAAGCGAACCGATCTGCACCATGGTGGCTGTGGGATACGGCGCCGCGAAGATCTCGTTGCGGATGCCGGTGACGACGGCGCGGTAGCGGATGTCGGTGACGTACATATTAAGGTGGGCCACATTCGCCAGCGAGCCGCCCGCCGCCACGCAGAGCGCTTCGATGTTGGCATAGACCTTGCGGGTCTGCGCCTCGATGTCACCCTTACCCACCAAATCGCCGTTTTCGTCCAGTGGAAATTGACCGGCGATGAAGAGAACGCGCTTGACTCCCTCAATCATCAAGCCCTGCGAAAAGTTGCTGAATGGGGGGCACACGCCCTCGCCCAGAATAGTCTCTTTCTTCATTCATACGCTCCTTAGAAACTTTGAGTGCTGACGCTAGATTTTTCCCTGTGCTCGAAATGACATGAAAGTCAGGTCCACAAGAGAGTCTGCAAGTGACTGGTGCGCCCGCGCCACCGAGCATAGAACTCAAGCAAGCGATTGCCCCCTCTGAGAAGTGAGGGGGCAATCGTTGATCTCAGCTACCAGATCAGTAAGCGCAAATGGCCACTACTTGGCGGCATAGTACTCGTCGATCATGGCCTGCATGATCTTGCCGGCGCTCTGCATGGCGTCTGGTACGGTCATTTCTTGATTCCACACCATGCGCATGTGGTCCAAGTAGACACCACGGATCTCCCCATAATTGGGGTAGAGCTGTGTCATGAAGCCGTTACCCTCGCCAATCGGCTCCGTAATCGGGGTCAATTCGCGCGGCGGACGCGCTTTCTGTTCCGCCAAGCGCGGGTCGTCCCACGCAGCTCTGACCACGGGCATGCCGTAGTTCAGCAGCGTGGTGACGCCGACCTGCACCTCGAGGTCGGTGCTGAGAAACTTCATCAGTTCCCACGTAGCGTCCGGACTCTTGGTGCCGGACCACATGTACTGCACCGGCGTGTAGCTGCCCACCGCATCCGAGTTTTCGCTCTGCACGGTGTGGGCCGGGAAGCGCCGCGCCTTGACCGGCAACTCCTCGACGCCAGGCACGTTCCAGGCAGACTCGGCGTTGAACCACGTGTGATACACTGCCGCCCGCTGCTGGGTGAACGGCGAATCACGCCGCTGACCTTCCGGAATGGTTTCATTGAGGGCGCCAATGTCATCCGAAGTCGGCTTCACGCGGTACTTGAACTCGAGGTCATAGAGAAACTGAATTACATCGATGAATTCCGGTTCGTGCAGCCGGAAGCGCGTGTAGTCGTCGGTCACGAAATTCGTGCCGTTTTGGATCAGCATCGTCGGCACTTCGGTGGTGGAGTCGTTGCGGCTCCAGAAGCCCCAGATCTGATCCTGATCGGCGCTGGAGCGCTGCGTGATTTCCTGCGCTGTCTCCAGTAGCTCGCCGCCATCGCTTGGATTCCAAGTTTTCGGCGGTTCGTTGATGCCGAACTTATCGAGAATGGCCGTGTTATAGATCTGAATGGTGGCCAGCACGCCGTACGGGAACGTCCACAGCTTGCCCTCTGGGTCTTGCAGCCAATCGATGCCCACCACGTCGTCGAGCACTGCCGCATCGCGCTGGACAAAGGGCGATAGGTCAGTCACGTAACCTGCGTCCCGATATTGAGGGTAGCGGGTAGGTTCGGGACCCAGGATATCCGGAGACGACCCGGCAGCGAGTTCTACAACCTGCTTTTCCATGAGGTTACGGTAGCCCAAGGACTGCCAATTTACCGTGATGTTGGGATGGAATTCCTTGAATGGGCCGAGAACGAGGTCCTCGAAAGCCCCGGCGTTCTCGGCGATGTTCACGACCCAGTTAACGCTAACGGTCGCCTCTTCCATTGCGGGCATGTCGTCGGACTGCGGCGCATCGTCGCCTGCCTCAGGCATAGCGGCCGGCGCCTGCACTTGGCCGCAAGCCGCCAGTGCAAGCATCGCGCCCGTGCCCGCCGTTGTTGCCAAGAGCCCTCGACGCGTCATTAGAGTTCGTTGTTCAGTCATTTTCTGCTGCCTCCGTCCTCTAATCAACACAATATTCGTGTGCCCATAGCGCAACCCTCGACAACTATGGGCGTAAATTACCTCACGGCTCCTCTTACCTCCTCTCAAACCCGGCGTTCGCCGGCCAAGACAGACGATTGACATTGCTATGTGCATTGTAAACGAACAGTCAATAAGATGCCAATCGTCCTCTTGACAATCCTCTACTACTTACTTGCCCAATACTCGTCTATCACGGCCTGGGTGTGTTTGCTGGCGTTCTGCATGGCCTCCTCAACGGTGAGCTCCTGCTTCCATACCAGGCCCTTCTGTTCATTGAAGAAGCCCAGGTGTTCCCGCCAACCGGGGAAGATTTGGGTGATAAAGCCGCGGCCTTCCCGGAGCGGCGTGGCAATGGAGTCTATCTCGCGGGGCGGACGGGTCTTAGTCGCCACCAGACGGGGATCGTCCCACGCATTTGCATTCGCCGACAGACCGTAGTTGAGTAGCGTCGTCACCGCCACACCGAACTCGATGTCCGACATGGCGAACTTCATGAACTCCCAGACGGCATCCGGGTGCTTAGCGCCGGACCACATGTACTGGACCGCCGTCCAACCGGCAACCTTATCGGACGTCGGCCCTCCTTTGCTGTTCTCCAGCATGGGCACAGCCTTCATGGGCAAGTTTTCCACGTCCGGGTGGGTCCATCCGCTCTCGGCGTTGAACCAGGTATTGTTCATGGCCGCGCGCCCGTGCACAAAGAGCGCATCGCGGTGCCGGCCCTCGCCCAAGGTCTCTTGGAACGCAGCCTTCGCTTCAGCGGACGGAGCCACGCGGTACTTGAACTCCAGGTCGTACATGAACTGTATGGCCTCGATGAATTCGGGCTCGTGCATGGTTGCCCGCCTCAAGTCGTCGGAGAGGAAGTTGGCGCCGTTCTGAACGATGTAGGTACTCATTTCGGTTGTGTAGTCAGCGCCGGTGTAAATCCCCCAAATCGGGTCCGGTTCGCTGCTGGACCTACTGGTTATCTCCCGCGCGACGTCCAGATACTCGCCGCCGTCACTAGCATTCCACTGCCTTGGCGGCCCGCTGATCCCATACTTGTCGAAGATGGACGTATTGTAGATGTGAATGGTGCCGAGCGCCGTATAGGGCATGGACCAGAAGCGCCCCTGCGGGTCAACGATCCAATCAAGCGCCACGGTGTCTCCGAGTTGACTCTGGTCGCGCTTGTAGAGGTCGGTGACTTCCCGCACAAACCCCTTGTCCGTCCACTCAATCCACCGGGTGGGGTCGGGGGTGAGAATGTCAATCGCCTCATTGGCGGCTAGTTCGGCCAGCATTTTCTCATAATGCGCTCCGTATGGAGAGGCCTCGTAATTGAGGTCAATGTCGGGGTGCATTTCCCTGAAACGGTTAATCACCCCGTCCTCAAACGCTTGCGCGTTCTCCGCGACGTTGACAATCCAACGCACGTTGATTGTTGCGGCCTCCATCGTGGGGGCGTCTTCAGCCTGCGGCGCCTCATCGGCTTCCGGAGCCGCAGTCGGAGCCTGGGCTTGGCCGCACGCTGCTATAAGCGCCGCGGCGCTCAGGCCTGCCGATATGCCGAGGAATCGTCGCCGACTCAGACCGATGTTTGAAGTACTCATACCGGACCTCCAAATAAAGGTGGTATTGACATCTACTCTTTCACTTGGCACTCGCAAAGTCGCTCTAAGCTACTACCTCCTTCTGCACTTAATCTGATTGATCTTGGGAGAGTGCCTCTCTTAAGTCATTGCCCTTGGCGGTGAGCGTACCGCCTATCTCCAGCCAGTGGATAAATGCCTTGGTAATTAGGTTTTCATCGGTAGACCATGCCGTCTCCGAGGCTGCGGTGCAGTCCCGCAGCACAATGGCGCGGTAACGGTTGCGGGTCTGCAGGATGCCGCCGGGTTTCATGAGGAGACAGAAATTCAAGAGGAAGCCCACGTAGACGAGATTGAGGATCTTGCGTTCTGCGAGGAAGCGTTCGATTTGGTGAGGCTGGGAGAAGAGAAAATCGCGCGGGTCGGGTTTGACGCAGTCCGCAAAGTCGTAGTTTGCCTGGACTTTGCTCCAGGGTTCCCTATAGCCCGGGCCAAAGACGGTGCTGTGGTATTCAGCCAGCAGCTCCTTGCGGAATTCGGCCGGCGGCCAAGCGGGCGTGCTGCTCTTGGTCTTGGGGATTGGCTCAGGCGGCTCGGCCCAGGGATAGCGTGCCAGGACTTGCCTCGGCTCGTTGTGGATGATCGGGACACCGGCTTCGCGCGCCGCCTCTAGCACAGGCACAATGCCTTCTACCATGATCTTGCCGGCCCGCTTCGCCACGCCGTGCCCGCCCATGTAGTTGTATTCCCAGTACTTCTCCACACCGGGAATTACGGGCTCGCCATCGCTGCCGAGATTCCACATGTCTATGGCAATGACAGCCGTGTTGTCGGCATTAAGCTCTACCGTCTTGTGGACGTGGCCGTAATTGTGGTCGTTGTACTCCTGCCCGGGTAACGGGTAGACCCGGTAGGAGCGAACGGGCAATTGAAACTTAGCCATGGAATGCAGCCTCGCACCATAAAGCAATACTGAGAGAGACTTATGCCTTGAATCTCTCTGACGTACATTTAGCTTTCATGCCGTTCACCCTTCGACAGGCTCGGGGCGAACGGATTGAATAGCTTTTTCACCCGACAAGAGATCGTCTTACTCTGACGCCCTGTCTTGCGCTGATGCCCCGTTCGTCCTCAATACCCGTTCGTGCTGAGTGGGCTTCGCGAAGCCCTTGTCAAAGCACCGCTTGGCCTGCTGAGCGGGAATACGAGCTTCCATTAATAAGGCCGGTCGAACGGTATCGTGGCAGCCGCCACTTCCTCCGAGACACGGCCGGCATCCCGCGCACGCCGCAGGTCCAGGAGTGTATCCTCCACCGCTTCCAAGGTCTCCGCCACGTCCTCGTCGCTGTGCGCGTACAATACGTTGTTCCAACTGCCCTTGAGCATCACGCCGCGCTTGGCAAGGCCGGTATAGAAGAAAGTCCCGGCGTCGGCGGGCAGCGGCTCATCGCCGCCAATGAAGCGGATGCCAAACAACGCCGGCGGGCCGAACGACTCCATGGGGATGCCCACGCGCTGCGAGACTTCTTCAACGCCGTCCATGACGGCTTGGGAGATGCGGTTGATATGGCCCGCCACATCCTCATCGCGGCAGATCTGCAGCGTGACAATGCTCGCCGCCAGGGAGAGCGTCTCCCCGCCAAACGTCAGACTGATCAAGCAGTCGGCGGTCTTTTCCATAATGTCCCGCCTGCCGGCCACCGCGCCGAGCGACATGCCGTTGGCCATGCCCTTGGCATACGTGGCAATGTCGGGCTCCACGCCGTAGTACTCCTGCGCGCCGCCCAGGGCAAAGCGGAAGCCCGTCATGCACTCGTCGTAAATGACGAGCGCTCCATGTTGGTGGGCTAATTCTTTAAGGTCATTTAAGAATCCCGGCTCCGGCTCCTTGGCCGGTTCCGCGCAATCAAAGGAGACGGCAGCGACCTTGCCGTCGTTGAGCGCAAAGAGTTCCTCCAGGTGGTTGAGGTCGTTGAAGCGGAACTGCTGATTCAGTGCATTAAATGCAGCCGGCATGCCGCCGTCGTTGCGCCAGTAATTCCATTCGTCCGCCCAGCCGCGATAGCCGTTATTCAGAATTACCTCGCGCTTGGTGTACGCGCGGGCAATCCGCGTCGCGCATAAGTTAACGTCCACCCCGCCCTTTAAGAATCGCACCATCTCGGAGCACGGCACGACCTCGTTCACGAGCTTGGCGCATTCGATTTCCGGCTCGGAGGGCGTGCTGAAGAGCATGCCCTTCTCAAGTTGCTCTGCTACGGCCCGGTCAACGTCCGGGTGACAATACCCCAGCAACACGCCGCCGGAAGCGCCGTAGTAGTCAATGTAGCTATTGCCGTTGACGTCCCAAAGCCGGGAGCCTTTGCCATGGGACATAAATATGGGCATGGCGCCGTACGAGGCTGGATTCGGGCGCTTGCCTTTGGTCTGCGAGCCGCCCGGCATCAGGCGCACGGCCTCTTCATAGAGATCCACCGAACCAGAAACGTCGAGCTTGGTTGCGCTGGCCATAGAGCACTCCCTCTACAATGCGAATAGTCGCTGCGCGTTTGTTGACAACATCAGTTCTTTTTCGCGGTCGGAAATCTCCGCGTGTTCGATGCTGAGCTTGGCGGATTCGGGATAGAAGATTGGGCAATTCGTGCCGAACAGCAGGTGGTCGGCGCCCACTTGGGCGCACAGTTGCTCGATATCATCCACCGGGCCCTGCACGCGGGAGACGTCAAAATAGAGATTGTCAGTTTTGTACGCCCGCCGCCAGATATCCGTAATGTGCGCATAGCGGCCGGTGCACACAAGAAAGCGCACGTCGGGAAAGGTGCAAATGCCCTCCACCGCGTCCGTCGTGGTGACCGGCGGCACCTTCACGTGCCAGTGGTGCCAACGTGAGTCCTCCAGGGCCAGCGTGAGGAGCACCACGAGATCATCGGCCTGGGCACGCTCGAGCAATGCCAGCGCGTTGCGGGTAAGCAGGTGATACTGGGCGTACGCTTCCAGGCTGGCATCCATGACGCGCGTGGTGTGCGGCTCCAGCAGCGTAAATTGATGGTAGTTAGGATGAATGCGCAGGTTGCGCATGCCGTATTCATCTAAACAACGCTTTAGGTCCTGTTCCCAGCACGGCATTGCGGAATTGATGGTGTAGGCCGGCACCAGTCGGTCCGGGTGGGCTTGCACAATCCGATGCAATTCGCGGTTGCCCACCATCATGTCTTTGTAGAAGACGTTCTCCAGCCGTGAGACCACGGTTTTCTCAATGTCAAGCGCATCCATTTTGCGCAATAGGGCGTCCGGCGCCGCATGATTCAGGCGGCGGAAGGGCCATTCACCGATGTATGCGTTTGCGTCAATCACTGACTTCGCTCAAACTGCTTTGGTGGACTTTAGTCTCATGAATAGAGAAAATTGGCCGCCCTTCCCGCGAGAGCGCGAAATCATCCTTTTATTGGCCCCACTGGACTCCGGCTTTCGCCGGAGTGACGGAACCCCTGGACTAAACTCCTTGTGATGAGCCACTTGGCTCTCAGTCCGCAGCCCCCTCCCTATGCCGGTCAAACTGGCTCCAAGCCACGTTCTGCCGCGAAAAGATGCCGTAGGCATTGCGCCAAAGAATCAGATCTTTCTCTTCGTCGGAAATAGCCGCCCCGTACACCTTCGCGAGTTGGGACATGAAAGAGCGCGGTGCATTGAGATCACTGCCATAGACGACGCGGCCGGCGCCGGCGTGCTCCACGAGGGTCTCCGTGTAACCGTTGGTGGCGTCGCCGCCCCCGATATCCATGAAGAGGTTTGGCACGCCCTGGGCCGCTTTGGCGCCGTACTCCATGTCACTGCCCGAGTGGCCGAAGAAGAAGGGAACGTCCGGATGGCGCAGACCGGTCTCGCGCATGTCGAAAGGATTGGTCTCGCCGGGCATGTTGCCGGTGACCGCCATGTAGGTGTGCTGGAGGACCGGCAACTTGTGCTCAGCGCAGAGGCGCAGAATGCCGTCCGTGCGCGGGTCGTTGGCCTTTATGCCGGTCCAGAGTTTTACCCCCTGGTGGCCGTCCCAAGCCTTCACCCGCCGCAACAGTTCAGCCTGCATTTCCTGCGGATGGTAGGGGTTGAGGTACCACATGGGTATCACGCAGTCGGTGTTGCCAGACGCCACATTAAAGGTAAGGTCGTTGCAGGCGGAGATGAACTCAGGCGTGGGCAGCGTGGGCGGGTAGTTATCGAAGGCGTTGAGCACGTTGATGCACAGGATGATGCCGTGCCGCCGCGCCTTGCGCAACGAGACCGTGATCTCGTGGTCGTTCTTGACGTGGGAATGTACGTCAATGATCACCCGAGCATCCTCCCAACCGGTCCACACCCACAGACGTCTCGCCGTTAGCTTATATGTTCTCGACGTGCAAAGTCAATAAACTAATCCACTAGTCGCTAAGACTGGCGAGCGCTGCCTCTATGCAAGCAATTGCCGCTTTGTCTGCCTCCAAGGCGAAACCAAGGCACTCGCCCGCCTGGGCGCGGTCTTTCGCATGCCAAGCATCTCTTTGACAGGCCGTATTGCAAAGATCGTGGATGACATTCAGCGGCTCCAATTCATGATCGTAATGCACCGCTGCGTCCTCGAGTTGTGCAGCCCCATTTGGAAAGAGCAATGCTAATCCTCGCAAGTAGCTGGCAGCAGCACGACGCCGCCCCAAGAGAACCGTGATGTGGTGATGCGAGCTGAACGTTGGGACCTCTTCCGTAGCGAACGCTTCACGCCAGATTTTGTAGGCTGCGAAGCCATGCGGCGCTGCCCGCCGCTTGGCATTGCGCTCGTCATTCGCCGCGAAACGGGTTGCATGAGCAAAGGCTACGGCGTTTCGTAGTGCAACTAAGTGCATTTTGCTCTCATCCGCGCGGCTCGGACCGTCATATACCAGGACACTAAACAACTCGGCCGGGTCGGCATGTCCGATTAAGTCGTAGCGAACAGTATAGGCGACATCGACAAATGGGTGACGGACCGTGTATGCCTCCTCGCTGTCGTTATATCCGACAATCAGTCCCCAGCAGTACGCGTGGTGCGCAGGGTGATCGCTCGCTTTCTGTTCGCGACTCATCGGCTGCCAAACTAGTGTGGGAAAGCCGTTCTTTAGCCCCGTGCGAACGGCGTCTCTCGCTTCTCGCTTTAGCGCGGGAAGATCGACGTCAGTATCGTGCTTGGTCGCTTTGAACGAATGAAACTTTGCGAACTTGGGGAGGTAGTCCAACGCTGGCCCCCAGTCCATGTTGTCGTGCATGACGTTGCCGCCCCCTTTTACCATCTCAAAGTGGAAGGCATGTCCCATTACGCCCTGCAACCGGGCCATCGTCCACTCCGGGCGGCCGACGGCCTGCAATAGAGGGCTGAGGCAGGAGGCCAGGGTTGTGCCATCGTGTGGTTGGGAAGGGCTAACATTGATCGTGACGTTCATTGTTGGGACTTTCTCTGGCGCAATAGTGCCGTTTCAAACGACAGTTCTAGCTTCATGCGTTATCCAGGATTAGAGTTTGGGGTCTAATCCGGAGAGAATACTATCGATTTACATAAGTAGAAAGGGGGGGGGGGGCAGATGTCTATTAGGGTCTAGCCGTGGCTCGCTGCAGTAGTTTCGGCGCCGAGTGGCCCTGCTGCGGGCGCCGCTGAATCCGGCACGCTCGTCAAGTCAGCGAACACTTCACTGGCCTGGTTGTCATCTCGTGAATTGTCACTCTCACCGGCCTGAAGCTCCTATGGTTAACCGTCTAAAATTGCGAGCGCCGCCTCAATGCTGGCGATTGCCATTTGCTCCACTTCTAATGCGGCGCCAATTGCCCTTCTCGATTCAGCGCGACTCTCAGAAGTCCATGCTTCTCTTTTACAAGCCGCGTCGCAGAGCTCGTGCAAGGGATTCAGCGACTCCATTTCGCGATCGTAGTGAGCCGCCGCTGCTTCGAGCGGCTCAGCCGCCTCAGAAAAAAGCGGTACGAGTTCCCGCAGATAGGTCGCGGCGGCAACCCGTCTCCACATAAGCATCTCGAGATGGTGATGGGTGGTATTGGTTGGGATGTCTTCCGACTCGAACGCTTGGCGCCAGAGTTCGTAGGCGGCGAATCCATGCGGCGTTGCCCGTCTGTTTGCGTTGCGTTTGTCATCCGGCGCGTAACGGGTAGCATGGGCAACAGCGACCGCATTCTTCAGCGCCGTTAGATGCGTTGTCCTCTCATCTGCAGTGCTCGGCCCGTCATACACGCGCATGCTGATCGGCTCGTTCGGATTAGGGAATCCAAACTTGTCGTAGCGAACGGTGTACGTATCCTCTACGAATGGGTGGCGGACCGTGAACCTCTCCTCAGCCTCACTGTACCCGACGAAAAGCCCCCAACAAACTGCAAATTGGTGTTTTTCTTTCATCTCCAGACTCATCGGGGACCACACCAGCGCGGGAGCGCCGCGTTTCAGACTTGCGTAAACGGCGTCCCTCGCCGCTTGTTTCAGCGCAAGCAGCTTGTCGCCGGAGTCACTCTCGTCCGAGTCAAGAACTTGGAAACTCGCGATCCGTGGGAGTATGTCCAGCGCAGGACCCCAGTCCAGATGGTCATGGTTTACGTGTAAGCCCCCCTCTTTCATGTCAAACTGAAACGCATGCCCCAGAACGCCCTGCAGCCGTGCCATCGTCCATTCTGGACAGCCGACAGCCTGCATTAGCGGGCCTAGGCAAGAAGCAAGGGTCGTGCCTTGGTGCGGCAACGCCGGGCTGACTTCTACCATCACGTTCAACGGCCGGTCGTCCTTTTCCCAGGTAATTGCTCGTCGAGTGTTCTCACGATCACTCTTGCCATTCCTTTTTCAGATGACAACCACTTGCGCAAGGGGACTACGGACACTAATGCATGGTCTTGGCTGGCTGGTTTGCCTGGCTCATCAGGTTGTTCGCTCCGGCAGTGCCGGCACCGGCGGCACGTGCTGCAGGTCACCACTGAAACCGGCTTCCGTGGCGCAGAGCGTGGCCTGCATGCTCTGCACCGCATCCTGCGTGCTCACGATGGGGTCATGGCCGGCGCAGGCCGTGCGCACAAAATTCGCAAAGACGTCCTGTTGCTCAGGCAGGTCGGTGAGTTCTGTTGCATCGTCCCAGCGATAGAGCCACACTCTGCCGTCGTGCGTAATCTCTGCCTGTCCCTCGGTGCCAAGAATCTTGAGTCTATTGTCCATGCGGCCCAGGCTTGGCGGCACCAGACGATGGTGCTCCATGACGGCGCTCACCCCGCCTTCCATGCGGAAGAGCACCTGTCCGACGTTGTGATAGTGCGCATCGTCCGGTCGGCCAATATTGGCTTCCGTGCCGATCACGCTATGGTACTCGCGGCCGGTAATCCAACGCACAATGTCGATGTCGTGAATGAGCAAGTCGAGCACCGGACCTGCCGAAAGCCGCCGGTCGAAGAACCACTCAGGCCGCACGCCCCGCCGCTCGGTAGCCGCAATGAGCGCGTAGGCTAACGCAACCTCGCCAATCTGGTCGCTCTGGACCACGCCGCGGACCGCGCGGTAGACCGGATTCCCGCGCCGGCTAAAGAGCTGCCCAATGTGCAGGGAGGGATTCTGCTGCAGGATGGCGATCACACGGTCGAGTTCGTTTTGGCTCGTGACCATTGGCTTTTCCGACAGCACTGGGAATCCCGCGTCCAAAGCCGCGATGACGGTTTCCCCTTGATTCACCGGCAACTGAAAGCTGGCTATGACATCAAGGTCGTCTCGTGCCAAGAGCGCGTGATAGTCGTCGTAGATTTCGACTTGGTACTTTTCCGAGAGATCTGCGGCTTGCTCGCCGGCATTGGCAACGGCGCTGAGTGTGATTTCCGGATCGTTGTCCACTGCCGCAAATACACGTTCGACGTGCTGTTCAAGTCCAATCAAGCCGATACGGTAGCTCATGCTCGCCTCCTGACCTTCACTGTGTGGCTGCACCAGTGATGCATAGTGACATTCTCAAGCTGACGAAAGCCTCTGACTTCGTCTCGGTTCCGGAGCGACGCCCGCAGCTTGCCGACGGCGGGTCGTATTACATATCAAGGTCTGTGACGATCTGGCGCACGTAGGCGATGTCCTGTTCGAGTTGCGCGATGAGTTCCGGGTAAGAGAGTTCCCGCCAACTCCACGCACCTTGATATTCAGTGTGGAATGATGCGAAATTGCGGTAGCCGATTTGCTTGAGGTATTGGAATGCCTCCCGGTACGGGGTGATTCCTTGGTTTAGTGGCACGAATTTGCTCTCCCAGGAAACGACGGCAGCGGATGATCCAGAGTCGTCGCTGAACTGGTCCGGCCGAATGTGCGAACGGCGGCTGCTTTCGTCCTGATCTTTGTAGGGAAAGAGCCCCACGTTCTTAAGAGAGAGCATGATCAGCCGGTCGGCAATCAAATCCAGGCTCTGCACCCAGCCTCCGTATCCGCCTTCCAACCCCATGTGGCCAAAGTCAGCATAGATGCCGAGCGCCGCCGGATCGAAGTCGGCCACGAGACGATCTACCAGCATTGCTTCGGCAGACAAGCAGTACCCGGCATGAACGTGTATTCCCGCTTGGACCCCGTATTGAAGGCAGAGTTGCTGCACGCTCTCCAAGTCGCGCCGCACCTCGTCGAGCTGCTTGCGCAGGTGACCGAAACCCCGGTAGTGGTAGTAACCGAGCTTGAGTTGGCGAATGCCGCACGCGCTCGCAACCGAAAATACCTCCCGGGCATTGGGGGAATCTGCGCTGGTGATGTCTGTTGCAATCCAGCCGATTTCGAGCCCATGCGCGCGGCATACCGCAACGGCCTGGGGTAGACCGGTCCGGACATTGTCCGGAGTCACGTGGCCGGCCGTGCCGGCTGCCGCTTCCGGCAGGTTGTGACCTGCACTGCGCACCGTCAACTCTATGCCGTCAAGACCCAAACCGGCGATCGTCGCGGCCATCTCCTCAAAGGACAGATGCTCTAGTCGCTTGGAAAAGAGAATAAACTTCATATGCGATCACGTCCTCACTGTGTCACAGGCGCGTGTCAGGGCAGTCGCTTCCAATAGGGCCTCGCTTATCCTCTACTATTTTCATCGCCCCGCTCCGCCATTCATTCGCATAGTGTGACTATACGCTTTTGAATTGTCTTAGCACAAAATCATCCGTGAGAAGCGCGCTGCACGTATTGCGAAGGAAAATACCTGCTCTTTATTGCTGCTTGCAAAAAGAAGTGCAATGAACTGTTCGATTTCAACCGGCCTTGGCGCAACAGCGCTACGTTGCCCATGGACGGCGGTGCGGAGTAGTATTGAGGATAACATGAAACAGACTTAGGAGCATTGATGGCGCTATCTGCAAATCGTACACGAGCTCTGGTAGTGAGCTTACTCTCCGTCGTGGGCTTGGTCCTGGTCTTAGGGTTTGCCGGTGCGCTGTTGGACCGCCTGCGCGGGGTGCCGGAGTATGCGCTGCCCGTGCTCGAAATGAGTGAAGACGGCGAACCCTCGGTGAGTGTGCTGCCGGGTCGCGCCGAATTAGGCGCTACCATCTTCATCACTGGAGCGCATTGGCCGGAAGGCGCAATTGTTCGGATGCAATTGACATATCCCAACGGTGAGTCCGCGGTCACTGTCGGACATGTATGGGCGGATGAGTATGGCACGTTTCGGGTTCCGTTTGTTCTCCCTGTAGACTTGCCGCTACTCGGAGAAAACGACTTGCTGATTGAAGCGCGCGGGGAGACTCCTGGAGGGCGCGAGCTTCAACTCACGCTCCCCCTGCAGGTGACGCGAACGGGCTGGCCGCTCGTGGTGGCGGCCAGTGGGGCAGACGACGAGCCGATTTCGGGTGCGCACGTCGCCCTCTTCGACGCCGTCGGTCAGTTGCTTGCTGAGGCCTTTACCCAAGACGATGGCAGGGCGACGATCCCGGAGGTGTCTCTCGGTTCATACATGGTCAGCGTGCGCAAAGTTGACTATGCCCTCGCGCGCGTGAATGTGGACATCACCCGCCGCGAAACTGAGGTCCCGGTCTCACTGCAGCCGAATTCCGGGGGCCGGTTGTTTGTTGGCACCATTGACAACTCTCTAACAATCATAGACACGGCAAGCAATCTAACTGTCGCTCATCTTGAGGACGTTTCGCCTACGTTCAGTCTCGTTCGTAGCGTGGATGGTCGCTATCTCTACAGTGGCCGCTTTGGGGGCTCGCTAGTCCGTTTTGACGCCGTTACCGGTAAGGTTGATGAGATACTGACCGTTGAAACCGAATACGTGCAGCCCGTCTTCCTATCGCTTCGTCCCTTAGATGAAAAGACGTTGTACGCTCTCCTCAGGTTTCAGGGTGACAATGATGGGCGTGTCTATCGCATCGTGGCCATAGACTTGGAGACCCTGCGGGTCACGAAGAGTGTGACAGGCATTCCAACCTACGGGCAACTCATACTTACGCCGGATGGCTCGCGCCTTATTCATGTCGGACATCAGAGCAAAACGATCACCGTCCTGAGCACAAACCCACTGGCTGTGGTGCGCACGATCGAAGTAGAGGAGAATCCGGGGCGAAGTACCCTGGCGCCGGATGGCCAACGCCTCTTCACGACTCTGATAGACTCTGGAATTCTGGCAATTGTCGACATTCGCGAAGGCACGGTTGAGCGAGCTGCGGCGACAAGCGCCGGTTCTGTTGCGCTCACAATGCATCCCAATGAGAAGCAGCTATTTGTGGTCAACGGGGTACTGGGTTACTGTCAGGTGCTAGACCCGGAAAGCCTTGAAGTAAAAGACACTTTTCCCGTAGGGCAGCGACCTCGCGCAATGGCGCTCTCCAGCGACGGCAAATACCTCTATATTGCAGAAGAGAGCATCCCCGTAATTCACGTGATCGACACGTCAAACTATCAGCAAGTCGATACCGTGGCGCTCTCAAGCCGCGCGCGTACACTGGAAGTGCCGAATTAAGGGCAAGAGACAGAGGCACGGCAGAAGGGCTCTGGGAGCCCCTCATCGAGTCGATTGGCGCTCTTTCCCCTGAAATCGGTGATTTCTTACAGAATCGCTTGCACACACTAAGCCGGCATGGTATAGTGAATTCGCAAGCCCACAGTTTCTTTGTTCTTTCCCTTTTTCCTATTTTTTCTTCGCATTCCCGATTCGTCGAAAGACGTATGCACCCTACTCGCGTCACGATTCTCTCGATTCTCTTAGTCTTTTCGATTGCCACATTTGGACTTCCCAGCGGCCTAGTTCAGGCGCGGGGGCCGCTCGCTGGCAAAGCAATCGTCATTGATCCCGGCCATGGTGGAGAAGATCCGGGCGCCGTGGTCAATGGCTTCATGGAAAAAGACGTCAATCTCCAGATATCCCTGAAACTCAAGACACTATTAGAAATGGCTGGCGCAACTACCATCTTTACGCGTGTTGACGATACGACCTTAGGTACGAGCGAGAATCGGCGCCGCTCCGATTTGGAGACTCGCCTCCAGATTGCGAATTCATCCCAGGGAGACGTGTTTGTGTCCATTCATGCAGATTCGTTGGAGGACGCTTCGCGTACGGGTATCGTGGTGTTCTATGGGCCCGAGAGCGGGTACTTGTATGACCACAGGCGCCCGCCTGAACTGATTGCCCAGAGCAGAAACCTGGCGCTTACCCTCCGCGACAGCCTACGAGAGGTAGCAAAGGCTGATGACCGCGGCATTCGCTCCGTACCGTACTATCTCTTGGGCAAGATAAACCTTCCGGCCGTGATCGCAGAGGTCGGCACGTTGACCAACTATGCGGAAGCAATCAAACTCAATGACCCAAGTTACCAGCAGCGAGTCGCAGATTCGCTCTTCAGTGGCATCCTCAGGTATTTCATTAACCCTGACGGTCGTTTCATTTCAGACGTGACGATTCCGGATGGCACTGCCGTAGTGGCGGGGAGAGAGTTCACGAAGACCTGGAAGATCATGAATACCGGTGGCTTGGCGTGGAACGACGACTATCGGCTGGTTTTCAAGGGTAGGAACCGCTTTGGCGGACCGGAGAGCGTACCCCTTCCCCACCTCTTGCCCGGTGAAGTCGGCACGGTGAGCGTGGATCTGAAGGCGCCTAACGTTTGCGGCGAGTGCATGGGGGTCTGGACCATGAAGGGTCCGGGCGGACTCCAACTCGGGGATGATCTTTGGGTGAACATAAGGATTCGTGACCGGCTCCTAACCGACCCTGTGCCACAGAGCGACGATCCCAATTCGATGTATTACGCACAGACGGGGCACAACATCTTCGGCGCCTTTCAAAAGTTCTTCCTAGAGAATGGCGGAATCGACATGTTTGGATACCCGCGCACCGAAGAACTGCTTGAAGACGGTCTTACCGTGCAATACTTCCAGCGGGCGCGTTTTGAGTATCACCCTGAACACGCAGGCACGCCCTATGAGGTCCAGCTTACGTTGCTTGGCAATCTGATACGCAGCGACGAACCAGAGGCCGAGCAAGTACAACCGCTGACTCCAACCGAGCATCAGGAATACTTTCCACAGACAGGCCACTCCGTGCACTTTGCCTTCCTTAAGTACTTTCGCGAGAATGGTGGCATTTACATCTTTGGCTATCCCATTACCCAAGAAGTGGTTGAAGACGGTCGCATTGTGCAATATTTCCAACGCTCTCGCTTCGAGTACCACCCGCAACACGCCGGCACACGATACGAGGTACAACTAGGACTTCTCGGAGACACGATTCTTCGCCAACGGGGCTTGCTATTCGATTAGTTGCCCAGCATAGATAGCCCCTCTAAACCTGAATAAGCGTATATGTCCCACGCATATACGTATCATCCTTCCTCCATTTTCCTGATGACAAGCCGCTCGTCGCCCGGGCGGCTTGTCATTTTAAGGGACAGTCACACAGAGACTTTGCGCTCTGCTGGAGATAGAGGCTGGTGGGATAGTGTAACCCAGCACGTCACAGACCGACTCACTCTTCGCGCATTGTCCGTGAGATTCTCAGGCAAGCGCGACAGATTACACAGAAGCCTTGCGCACGTTGCCATACCCGTATAAGATGTAACTATAACTCTACTTTACAATGTAGTTGACAAAGGGGCACTCAACTTTTATACTTGTCTTAGTGAAAACATCCTGAAAGGGATTCAGAGGTCACACTCACATGGCGAAGCAGCCTGAGCAAGTTTCGGAAGCGCAAGAGAACGATGCCAACGAGAGCCGCATGCGCCTGCCGGTAGTCGTGCTTACGGACTCCGTTGTGTTTCCGTATATGACGGTTCCACTGCGTCTTGAAGATGACGCCGCATACCGGGCGGTGGCAGCAGCCATCGAGGATGACCACAAGGTCTTGCTCCTCACGCCGGACAAAGAGTTCAACCTGCAGCGTCCCAAGCGTGAACACGCAGGTACGGTCGGCACCATCGCCGGGGTGGGGCAACTGATTCGCCTGCCCGACGGCAAGCATCAGGCGCTCTTCCAAGGACAGAAGCGCGGAATTCTGGCCAAGATCTGGAAGAAGAAGCACTTGATTGCAGAGGTTGAGGCCGTAGAGGAGCTGGCGGAGAACACGCTGGAAACCGAAGCGCTGGTTCGCAATGTAATCAACCAGATCGAAGCATATGTCGAAAAAGAGCCCCAGGTACCGCGAGACGCGGTGGCGGTTGCGCGGGGGATGGACGATCCGGGGCGGCTCGCAGATCTCTTTGGCTACGCGCCGGAGTTGAGCCTAAGTGAGCGCCGCACGTTGCTCAACATCACCGATCCGGTAGAGCGCTTGCAGCGTGTAAACCGAATTATGGCGCGGCAATTGCAGATTTCTGAAGTCAAGGCCCGCATTCAAGGGGAAATCCAGCAAGGCATGGAGAAGGCCCAGCGGGAATACTACCTGCGCGAACAGCTCAAGGCTATCCATCGTGAATTGGGCGAGTCCAATCCGCAATTGGCGGAAATCGAGGAAATCAAGAAGGCGATTGAAGAATCGCAAATGCCTGATGAGGTAAAAGACAAAGCGCGCCACGAGGCGGGGCGGCTGGGCAACATGCCGTCGGCCTCACCGGAAGTCGGCATCGTGCGCACGTACTTGGAATGGCTGCTTGGCCTGCCATGGGCCAACGGTTCCGCTGAAGAAGTGGACATAAATCAAGTAAAAGTCGTTCTCGATCAAGACCATTACGGTTTGGACAAGGTGAAGGACCGCATTCTTGAGTATCTTGCCGTGCGCAGCCTCGCCACACATGCGCGGACGCCAATTCTGTGTCTGATCGGCCCTCCCGGGGTTGGCAAGACGTCCCTGGGCCGTTCGATCGCCCGCGCTCTGGACAGGAAATTCGTCCGCATTAGTTTGGGAGGAGTGCGGGACGAGGGGGAAATTCGCGGTCACCGCCGCACGTATATTGGCGCATTGCCGGGCAGAGTTATTCAGGGAATGCGGCAGGGCGGGGTGGTCAATCCGGTGTTTGTGTTGGATGAGATCGATAAGCTCGGCTATGACTTCCGCGGCGATCCCTCCAGCGCTATGCTCGAGGTGCTCGACCCGGAGCAGAACTTCAGCTTCTCCGACCATTACCTCGAAGTGCCCTACGACCTCTCCAAGGTGCTCTTCATCGCGACCGGGAATCTCATGGAGACCATTCCGCCTGCTCTCCTCGATCGCATGGAAGTAATCAATATCTCCGGCTACACGGAGGAAGAGAAGCTCCACATTGCGCGTGGGTACCTCGTGCCCCGGCAACTCAAGCAACATGGCCTCACCAAGTCGCAGTGCAGAATTACGGATGAAGGTCTGCGCAAGGTCATTCGCGGCTATACCGGAGAAGCCGGCGTGCGCAATCTCGAACGCCAAGTCGCCACCATCGACCGCAAAGTGGCACGAATTGTGGCAGCCGGTGAGCAGAAGTCGGTGCGGGTCGGTCCGCGTCGCGTGCAGGACTTGCTGGGCCCGGAAAAGGTCAACACAAAACATGACAAACGCGAGGACGAGGTAGGCGTGGTGACCGGACTGGCCTGGACCGCTGCCGGTGGCGAGATTACTACTGTAGAGGCCGCGCTCATGAAGGGCAAGGGCAACTTGATCTTGACCGGGCAACTGGGCGAAGTGATGCAGGAGTCCGCCATGACGGCGCTCTCATTTGCCCGCGCGAAGGCAAGGGCACTTGATATCGCGGCGGACGTAATCGAAACAAATGACCTTCATGTCCATGTGCCGGCCGGCGCCGTGCCCAAGGAAGGCCCGTCTGCCGGTGTCGCCCTGGCGACGTCGATTGTCTCAATCTTTACGCGGCGGCCGGTGAGCAAGGACGTGGCCATGACCGGCGAAGTCACCTTGCGCGGTCGAGTGCTGCCGGTAGGCGGTCTGAAAGAGAAACTGCTGGCGGCGCACCGAGCCGGTGTGCGTTCCGTAGTTCTTCCCAGTAAGAACAAGCATAGTTTGGAAGATGTGCCGAAAGAAGCACTTGAGCAATTGCAGATAATTTGGGCCGATACGATGGACGACGTGCTCAGTGCCGCGCTTCTCAAAGCTGCAACCGGCGGTAAGAGAAAGTCGAAAGGCGCGGTCAAGAACCGGCAAGTCCCACCGGCTACGCCCGAAAGTCATCCGGTTATTACACCCATTGGTCATGGGTTAGCTGAGGAGGTATAGCAAGTATGGGCAAGATCATTGGCATTGATTTAGGCACGACCAACTCGGTGGTCGCGGTCATGGAGGGTGGCGACCCCGTAGTGATCCCTACGTCGGAGGGCGGCGACCTCTGCCCTTCGGTAGTGGCCTTTACCAAGGGCGAAGAGCGTTTGGTGGGTCAATTGGCCCGGCGGCAGGCCGTGCTGAACCCGGAGAATACGGTGTCCTCCATCAAGCGTTTCATGGGTCATCGCCAGGATGAAGTGCAAGATGAAGGCGGACGGGTCGCCTATTCCCTTAACAAAGGTCCGAAAGGCGAAGCGCGCGTCGCGGTCCCCGCCCTGGGCAAGGACTTCACCCCGGAAGAAATCTCCGCGATGATTCTCCAGAAACTAAAGAGCGACGCGGAAAAGTATCTTGGTGAGGAAGTCACGGAGGCGGTGATCACCGTACCGGCGTACTTCAATGACAGCCAGCGCCAGGCAACGAAGAACGCCGGTCAGATAGCCGGATTGGAAGTATTGCGCATCATCAACGAGCCCACAGCCGCTTCCTTGGCTTACGGCCTCGATAAGAAGACCACCGAAACCATTTTGGTTTGGGACCTTGGCGGCGGTACGTTCGATGTCTCAATACTTGAAGTTGGCGACGGCGTGTTCGAGGTCAAATCGACGGCGGGCGACACCCATCTTGGGGGCGACGACTATGACGACAGGATCGTCAGCCATCTCGCCGCGCAGTTTCAGAGCGACGAGGGCATCGATCTCCGCAAGGACCGGCAGGCGCTGCAAAGGCTGATCGAGGCCGCGGAGAAGGCCAAGATCGAGCTTTCGACCATGGTCCAGACTGAGATCAATCTCCCTTACATTACCGCCGACCAGAACGGTCCAAAGCACCTTGCGCAGACCCTGACGCGGGCCAAGTTTGAAGATCTCACCGCGACGCTCACCGAACGTACGCAACGGCCGTTCCAGCAGGCGCTGAATGATGCCGGGCTAAGCCCCAACGATATCGATGAAGTCGTACTCGTTGGCGGCGCGACTCGCATGCCGGTGATTCAGGAACTCGTCAAGAAGCTCATCGGCAAAGACCCGCATCAGGGCGTGAATCCGGATGAGGTCGTTGCCGTTGGCGCGGCCATTCAAGCCGGAGTGCTGGGCGGCGAGGTCCAAGACGTAGTCTTGCTCGACGTGACGCCCCTTAGCTTGGGTGTAGAAACGCTCGGCGGAGTGTTCACGAAGATGATCGAGCGTAACACCACGGTGCCGACCCGGAAGAGCGAGATTTTCTCTACCGCTCAGGACGGTCAGAGCGCGGTGGACATCATGGTCTTTCAGGGCGAGCGTCCGATGGCCAAAGACAACATGCTCTTGGGCCAGTTCCGCTTGGAAGGAATCCCGCCCGCGCCGCGGGGTGTGCCTCAGGTCGACGTTACGTTCGATATCGATGCCAACGGCATCCTCAACGTCACCGCGAAGGACTTGGGCAGCGGCAAAGAGCAGAACGTGACCATCCATGCGTCCACGACGCTCAGCAAAGAGCAGGTGGATCAGATGGTCAAGGAAGCTGAGGAACATGCCGAAGATGACCGCACGCGGGCGGAGGAAGTAGAACTGCGCAACCGCGCAGACACTCTCTTGTACCAGACTGAGCGCTCGCTTAATGACCTCGGCGACGACGTACCCGAGGAAGACCGGACGGCTGTCGAAACTGCGCTGGAGACGCTGCGCGAGGCACTGAAGGGAGAAGACACTGCGAGTATAAACGCCGCGGTAGAGGAGGTGCAGCAGGCGTCCATGAAAATCGGCGAGGCCATGTACGCCCGTGCCGGGGCCGAACAGGGCGACGATGGCACACCGGTTGGGGCCGCCGCGAGTCCAGAGGGCAACGCTGCCGAGAGTAGCGATGATTCGGTCGTCGATGCTGAGTTTCGTGCCACGGATGAGGCTGAGGCCGAAGACAAAGGCGCAGCCGCAGACGGCGAGAAGCGATAAAGCGGGCAGGGCGAGGCCAGCCACTGTACCGTGGGAGGGATGTTATACGTGGCACGATCAAAGAGAACTGAAGAGCCTATTGGTGGAGAGACCGAAGAATTCGTAGCCGAACTGGAGCGAGAAGAAGCAGAGAGCGCTGCCGCGGCCGCTGCGGAGGAAGCTGATTCTTCACTTCCAGATACGGACTTAGATGCATCGCTCCAAGACCGGCTGGTTGCCGCCACGCAAGAATCCGAGATGTACAAGGATCGCTTCTTGCGTGCGCGCGCTGACTTGGAGAACTATCGCAAACGCTCGCTGCAGTTCATCGCGGAAGGCGTGCGCGATGCCCAGAAACAGACCTTCGAGGCGATTCTGCCCGTGGTCGATAATCTGGAAAGAGCTATCGCCTTTCAAGAACAGCACCAGACCGAATCCGCTGAAGACCTGCTCACGGGAGTGCGCATGACTCTTTGGCAACTCAAGGAAGCCTTGGAGCGTCAAGAAGTCAAACGCATCGAAGCTCTGGGAGAGCCGTTTGATCCGCGGTACCACGAAGCGGTGGAAGTGGTGCAAGCGGCTGAAGGCGAAGTAGCAGTGGACACCGTCGTTGAGGAACTGCAGGTCGGCTATCTTGTCGGTGATGCGGTATTGCGGCCCGCAAGAGTTCGCGTGGCCCAGCCCCGCCGCGCGGAGGAAAATGCGTAGCTTTTTTTACCCAGGCATCGCGAAGTCCCATAGAGTGAGTTGACACCTTGAGCCGCAAAGTGAGCGCTATGGAGTTCAAGGACTACTACAAGGTATTGGGTGTATCGCCTAAGTCTCCGCCGAAAGAGATTAAGGAGACGTATCGCCGTCTCGCCCGCAAGTATCATCCTGACGTCAATCCTGGTGACGCGAGTGCAGAAGAACGCTTCAAAGAGATAAATGAAGCGTATGAAGCATTGCGGGATAGGAAGAAGCGGGCGCGCTACGACCAAGTGCGGGCCGCGCACTTGTCCGGACGATCTTGGCAAACCCACGGGCGCGCGGGCGGTGGCAGCGGCATTCCGTATGACTTTGGTGGATTGGGGGGCGGCATTGATTTCGAGGGGTTTGGGCGCGGCAGCGCGGGCTCCGGCGGTTTTTCCGACTTCTTCGAATCGATCTTCGGCCGCGGACGCCAGCCGGGCGACCAGCAAGGCCGCGATCTGGAACAGGAAATTGAAATCACTCTGGCCGAAGCCTATGCCGGAACCGCTCGCACTTTCAGTCTGCAGGTGCCTGGGCCTTGTCCCGTGTGTACTGGGTCCGGCCGTACAGAGAGCATGGTGTGTATGGCGTGCCGAGGCAGCGGCAGCCGAACGCGGAATCGGCGTCTCGACGTGAAGATTCCCGCCGGTGTGCGGGATGGTTCCCGCATACGTGTCGCGGGCGAAGGGCACCCCGGCAGGAATGGCGAGCGCGGCAATCTCTTCTTGATAGTCAAGATTGCGCCTGATTCACGCTTTGAATTGCAGACGGACGATCTGCACGTGAATGTGGAAATTGACTTGGTAGACGCGGTGCTGGGCGCAGAAATAGCGGTGCCCACACCGAATGGCAAGAGTGTGCTCATGCGCATTCCCGCCGAGACCCAAAACGGTCAGGTGTTTCGACTCGCCGGCCAAGGCATGCCCCATCTAAAGGGCGACGAGCGTGGCGGACTGTTCGTGAAAGTGCAGGTGCGCCTGCCCAAGGGATTGACGCCGCGCGAAAAGGAGCTCTTTGCTGAACTGGCACAACTGCGCAAGGGCAGCCCGGTCACCGCATAGAGCGAGCGACTGAGACTTGCGAGAGATTGCGCCGGGGGAGGTTTGGGAAAAGTATGAACATACGCTTTGAGGGCGAGGGACCATTCTATGCAATCGGTGTCGTGGCCGAGGTCTTGCGTGTGCATCCCCAAACATTGCGGCATTATGAGCGATTGGGTCTGGTCAAGCCCCGCCGCTCCAAGGGCAACGTGCGCCTCTACTCGCATGCCGACCTGGAGAGAATGGAGCAAATCCAGCGACTTGTAAACGACCTTGGCGTGAATCTTGCCGGCGTTGAGGTGATCCTAAACCTCACTGAGCGCATGGAGAAGCTACAGCAGGAGATGGACCAAAGGCTCGCTGCGCAACGGGAGCAATACGAAACTGAGATTGCTCGTCTCAAGGGCCTGTTGCAGCGCGTTACGCGCAATTACTAGCACAAGTCCCAGTTACCACCGGATTTCGAGAGAACCCTCGAACGTCGGGTGGACATGAATTCGAACCATAGCTAACCACTACGCTTTCTGCCAAGGTTGGAAGCGTAGCGCAAAGGATGATGTGAGATGGCGTGGAATAACCGTTTCACGACAAAAGCGCAAGAAGCTCTAGCTGGAGCCCAAGAGGTGATGCTCGCGCATAACCATAATCAGCTTGACACCGAGCATATCATGTTGGCGCTGCTCAATCAGAACGATGGCCTGGTACCGCAAATGCTCGGAATCCTCAATGTTGATCCTTCGCAGCTTGCGCAGCGCTTGGAGATGTCGCTGCGACCGCGGCCGCAGGTGTCGTTCGGTCAGAGCGGACAAGCGCAATATTACATGACGCCGCGCGCCAAGCGTGTGCTGGATCTTGCCGCTGAAGAGGCGGCCCGCCTCAAGGATGAGTACATTGGGACCGAACACCTGCTAATCGCAATTTCCGGCGCGGAAGATGGGGATTCCCACCGCGTCCTGCAGGACGCCGGCATCGATCGCGAGAAGATCTACCAGGCAATGGAGAAGGTGCGTGGCTCCCATCGAGTTACCGATCCGGAAGCAGAGTCGAAGTACCGCATGCTGGAACGTTTTGGACTTGACCTGACGCAGTTTGCGCGGGATGGAAAGCTCGATCCCGTCATAGGCCGCGCGGAAGAAGTCCACCGCGTGATGCAAGTTCTCTCCCGCCGCACCAAGAATAACCCGGTCCTTATGGGCGAGCCCGGCGTGGGCAAGACCGCCATCGTTGAGGGACTGGCGCAGCGCGTCGTAAACGGTGATGTTCCAGAGCAGTTGCGCGATAGGCGCGTGATAGCCTTGGATATGGCTGCCCTGCTGGCCGGCGCTAAGTTTCGCGGCGAGTTTGAGGAACGTCTCAAGGGCGTGGTTGATGAGGTGCAGAAGGCCAAGCGCGAGGTGATTCTGTTCATTGACGAACTCCACACAGTAGTTGGGGCAGGCGGAGCCGAAGGCGCAATTGATGCAGCCAACATCCTCAAACCTGCCTTGGCGCGGGGTGAGTTGCAGGTCGTGGGCGCCACGACGCTCGACGAATACCGCCGCCACATCGAGAAAGACTCGGCCCTGGAACGGCGGTTCCAGCCGGTCTATGTGGAGGAACCATCGGTAGCGGATACTATCGCTATCCTCAACGGACTGCGCGACAAATACGAAGCCCATCACAGCTTGAAGATCAATGACAACGCGTTAAGCGCTGCGGTAAAGCTGTCGCATCGTTACCTCACCGAGCGGTTTCTGCCGGACAAGGCAATTGACCTCATCGATGAGGCAGCGGCAAAAGTGCGGATGGAGATCTTCAGTATGCCGGACGACATAAAAGAGCTCGAGAGCCGGCTTAAGCAGTGCCAACGGGAAGAGGAAGCCGCTTCGCAACGCCGTGACTATGAGATGGCGGCCAACTCCCGCACAGAGCACCTACGTCTCAAGGAAGAGTATGAGCGAGCTCGTGAAGAGTGGCTAAGCAGCAATGAGATGGATGACGAAGTTGACGCGCGCGATGTCGCCCAAGTGCTGGCCAAGTGGACCGGCATTCCGGTTGCCCAACTCTTTCAAGAGGAAGCAGACAAGCTCCTGCATATGGAAGAGGAGCTCCATACGCGCCTCGTAAGCCAAGATGAGGCCGTCGTGGCGGTGTCCGAAGCAATTCGCCGCTCGCGCTCCGGCTTGGCAAATCCCAAGCGTCCGATTGGCAGCTTCCTCTTTGTGGGCCCCACCGGCGTTGGCAAGACCGAACTTGCGCGAGCGCTTGCCGAGTTCATGTTTGACGACGAAGATGCTTTGGTCCGTATCGATATGTCAGAATACCGGGAGCGCCATTCTGTCAGCCGACTCATTGGCGCGCCGCCAGGCTATGTCGGCTTCGAAGAGGGCGGTCAGTTGACTGAAGCGGTGCGGCGGCGGCCCTATCGCGTGGTTCTTTTCGACGAAATCGAGAAGGCCCACACTGACGTATTCAATACACTGCTGCAAGTAATGGAGGACGGGCGCCTGACGGACGGGCACGGGCACGTGGTCGACTTTCGCAACACCGTAATTATCATGACATCCAACGTTGGTGCGGAAATGCTGCGCACCGATGGCGTGCTCGGTTTCCAACCCAATGGTACGGACGGAGAGCAAGAAGACTTTGACACGATTAAGGCTAAGCTGCATAGAGAACTACGGAACACGTTCCGGCCCGAGTTTCTCAATCGCATCGATGAAATCATCGTCTTCCACTACTTGGATAGACTGCAGTTGCAGGATGTTGTGGAACGCATGCTGACTGAAGTCCGGCAGCGCCTGGACGAACGGCGCATCACCCTGGAGGTAAGCGCGGCGGCCAAGGCATGGTTAGTGCAGAACGGGTACGATCATGACTACGGCGCGCGGCCCTTGCGCAGATTGGTGCAACGTGAGATGGAGAACACGCTCGCGAAGATGCTACTCAACGGCGAGCTTGCGGAGGGCTATCGGGTTGCCGTGGACTTGCAGGATGAGAAACTTCACTTTGCAGCAGTGCCCGGCTCGACAACGTTAGAATCCCCAGTGGGAGCTGCAGTTTCGTAGCGGAACTGCTCCCTGCGACCACGAACATGGTAACCGCATGACGCTTGAAAGCGAGGTCTCTCTGGCACTGCCCCGTAGATCCGTCTACCGGGGCAGCGACAGTAATACGCCGTCGTCTCATTAACTGGGGGGGAATGGCTCGCCCTGGCTTGATGTGAGGATAGGTGTCACCTAGCCAGTTCTCACAGATTCAATTTTCAAGAGTCTGAGCCGACCCGGCGCGCCTGTTTCCCCATCCTTGCCATTGGGCAGGGCAAGAATTTCAAAGCCAATAGCAAACCACCGTTGTCTGCAAATGAGACAACACTTTACCTCTTTCAAGGAGCAAACTTTCGTGAGTGTACGATGGAAGCGCACCCACACCTGCGGGGAATTACGCGAGGACCAACTGGCACAGACAGTTACGCTAAACGGTTGGGTGCACCGACGGCGCGACCACGGCGGCGTGGTGTTTATCGACCTGCGTGACCGTTACGGAATCACGCAGGTAGTCATTGACCCACAGGCCTCGGCGGATGTGCAGGCTACGGTTGCCCAAATCCGAAATGAATTCGTTCTCAGTTGTACGGGCGAAGTGCAAGCGCGTCCCGACGGCACGCGGAATCCCAACCTGCCGACCGGCGACATTGAAGTACATGCGACGACAGTTCAGATTCTGTCGGCAACGCAGACGCCTCCTTTCGACCTGAACAATCCGGCATTGGAAGTGGATGAGTCGATCCGGCTGCGCTACCGCTACCTGGACTTGCGGCGGGAAGACATGCAACGCAAGATGGAGCTGCGGCATCGGTTGATTAAGGCCATTCGCGACTTCATGGATGCGGAAGGCTTCTGGGAAATCGAGACGCCGATACTCCTCAAGAGCACACCTGAGGGCGCTCGTGACTATCTTGTCCCAAGCCGCGTCCACCCTGGGCAATTCTATGCATTGCCGCAATCACCTCAACAATTGAAGCAACTGCTGATGGTCTCCGGGATGGATCGCTACTTTCAGATTGCCCGCTGTTTTCGCGACGAGGACCCACGCGCGGACCGCCAGCCGGAGTTCACGCAGCTAGACATAGAGATGGCTTTCGTTGAGCGTGATGACGTAATGGGCGTGATCGAGCGACTGTACTTGGAACTTGCCGATACGCTCAGCGGCAAATCTGTGCAAGCGCGGCCTATTCCCAGGATTCCCTTTGCGGAGGCGATGGCGAAGTACGGCACGGACTGCCCCGACTTGCGCTTTGGTTTGGAGCTCGTCGATGTGTCGCACATTGCGCAACATTCTGACTTTCGCGTTTTCAAAGACGTGCTGGCCAACGGGGGCATAGTCAAAGGCGTCCGCGCCCCGGGTTGCGGAAGCTACTCGCGCAAACAGGTGGACGAATTCACGACCCTTGCGCGTTCACTGGGCGGCAAGGGGTTAGTGTCCATCGCGGTAGAGGATGGAGGGCTGCGCTCGCCGGTGCTGCAACATCTCGGCGAGGATGTAACGCAACGCATTGCAGCGGCGCTCTCAGCGGAACCGGGCGACCTTGTGCTGGTCGCGGCAGACCAGCCGGATGTGACGAACACGGTGCTTTCCCGAATTCGCCTTGAAATTGGCGATCGGCTCGGTCTCCGCGATCAAAATTCTCTTGCCTTCTGCTGGGTTGTGGACTTCCCCCTGTTCGAATGGGACGACGAGGAGGAGCGCTGGAGTTTTGTGCACAACCCCTTCTGCGGCCCGTTTCCTGAAGACGAGGCGCTCGTTGCTACCGATCCCGGAAACGCCCGCTCCTTGCAGTACGATCTCGTGTGTAACGGCTGGGAAGTTGGCGGCGGCAGCGTGCGCGCGCACAAGCGAGAGCTCCTGGAGCAGATTTGGCAGACCATGGGCTATTCAAGCGAACAGATCCACGAGCAAGTTGGACACATGTTGGAGGCATTCACATACGGTGTGCCGCCGCACGGCGGCATCGCCATGGGACTTGATCGTACGATTGCCATCTTCGCCGATGAAGAGAACATTCGCGAGGCGATTGCGTTTCCCAAGAACCAGCAAGCAATTGACCTGATGATGCGGGCGCCGTCGCCCGTTGCGGATGAGCAGCTCAGTGAGGTCAATCTCGCCCTGTGTCCGTCGCAGAAGCAATAGTCATGACAAGGCCGCAGCCGGCGTGAACACAAGCCTCTACGTAACCTGTACGTAGAGGCTTGTTGGCTTCCCAATCGAGTGGAACACGTGTGCCTGTGGCTGACCGAGACGGCCGGGATCTTTTCTGGATTCTGTTCTGCTACTCTGATAGGCTTACTGCGGAAGTGTATGGTTTTAAATGAGTTTAGATCTCTGGCGCAAACGTATGTGCAGACACACGGAGGCACACACTTGAAGATTTATATAATGACGGATATGGAAGCTGTTGCCGGGGTTGTCGATTCGGACAACTACTGCAACAAGAGCTCGCGTTACTATGAGCGCGGTCGCGAACTAACGACACTAGAAACTAACGCCGCGGTTGAAGCATGTCTCGAAGCGGGAGCAACGGAGATTGTCGTCGTGGACGGACACGGCCACGAAGCAATTGACCCAGTGTTGCTTCACCCTGAAGCCAAGGCCCTCGTGGGCCGTCCCATCGGTTATCCATTTGGGTGTGACGAAAGCTTCGATGCGGCCCTGAGCATCGGTCAGCATGCGAAATCGAATACAGACGGCGGTCACCTGGCCCATACCGGCTCGTTCAATGTGGAGGAGCTGACAATTAATGGAGTATCCGTTGGGGAGATGGGCTGCAATTTCCTTTTTGCTGGCTATTTTGGTGTCCCGTCAATTTTCTTGAGTGGAGATCAGGCGGCTGCCGACGAAGCGAAAGCGCTTGTTCCGAACATTGAGACTGCCGCCGTTAAGGCAGGGCTCCGCCGTGGACCTGCGGCGGGTCTGTCAGGCGATGAAAACAGAAAGTTCAACGGCGCTGCCATCCACTTGCACCCAACCAAAGCGCGCCAGCTCATCAAGGAAGGCGTGCGGCGAGCGCTTGCGAAGCGGCACGAAATCAAGCCGTTTTGGTTGGAGCCGCCCTATGAGCTCGTGAGTGTATCGCGGCCTGAGAACGGCACACCCGCTCGCACCGCGCGCGCGACTTCCGATGATCTGCTTGATCTGCTCAGGAAACCTCGCACCTATACGACTACACACGCGGTTCCGGCACGGTGATAGGTCCTTGGTCGCCTGGCGTCATGATGTCGGGGGACAGTTTGCCTCACGGTTCGGTCTGCCCAATGTCATCCAACCTGTGTGGCCGGTAATTCCCGCCACAAGGCTATGCGCTGTTGGCATTTCGTATCGGGCGAGCGACTGAAGCGTCCTACCTGCGGTACAATACAGAATTGGAGATAGATTTGGCGCTGACATGGCAGCGCCAGCGGCATCAGCGAAAGAGGAGAGAATGTTGCATGCACATCCTCGTCGTTGACGACGACCAGAAGATCACAGCACTCTTGCATCGCGCGCTTTCCCATCAGGGCTACGAGGTCCAAGTAGCCCATGACGGGTTTCAGGCCCTTTCGCACCTGTCGCAGAAGCAACCGGACCTCGTCGTGCTTGACATACTCATGCCGGGACTGGACGGTCTCCGTGTGTGTAAGCGCATACGGCAGGACAGCACCGTTCCGATTCTCATGCTCACCGCCAAGGATGAAGTCTCCGACCGGGTGGTGGGCCTTGACAGCGGCGCTGATGACTACTTGGTAAAACCCTTCGAGCTCGAAGAGCTCTTCGCGCGCATCCGGGCGCTGTTGCGGCGGAGCACCTCACCGGAAGACGAGGTATTGCACTTTGCCGACCTCACCTTGGATACAGCGGGCCGGCGCGCGCAGCGCAGCAATCGGACTTTCGACCTGACCGCTACGGAGTATGAACTTCTCCTTCTTTTTATGCAGAATCCACGGCGCGTGCTGCCGCGGCACTACATCATGGAGAAAGTCTGGGGCTACGACTTTGAAGGGGAATCGAATGTCCTCGAAGTCTACGTCGGCTATCTGCGCCAGAAGCTAGAGGAAAGCGAGGGCTCCCGCATTATTTTTACCGTGCGCGGCGTTGGTTACGTATTACGCGAGACCTAGCTCATGTCATTGCGTCTGCGCCTGACGTTCCTGGCAGGGAGCGTACTTGCGATTACGCTCGTTGTCTACTATGTCTTTACGTACATTCTGATCTCCCGCGCCATCTACGGGGAGATCGATCAGGCCCTTGAAGCCCAGGCCGGTGAAGTATTCAGCTTGCTCCAAACTCGCCCTTCCCCCAAAGGGATCGAGATTTGGATACCGCCGCAGTACAGCAACGTTTTTGCGCAGTCCGGCAATTTTGTTCAGTTTGTAGGCAGCGGCGGCACGCCCATTGCTCGTACCACCAGCCTTGGAAATGAACAGCTTCCCAGCGGCAACGAGATACTCGAGCGCGCCCGCCAGGGCAAGCCATTCTTCGAAACGGTATCGACCCACGGTACGTTGCTGCGCATCTACCACCACCCGTATGTGGCACAGGGACGCTTGCTGGGTATTCTTCAGGTCGCACGTTCTCTTACCGACGTGGAAACAAGCCTGCGTGAGTTGCGCCTGATCATAATCGTTGGTGGAGGGCTGAGCATAATCGGCGCGATGGGCTTGGCATATCTTGTTGCGCATGCAGGTCTCTTTCCGCTAGAACGCTTGGCGCAAGCTGCCCAACTGATCGGTCAAACGCAAGACCTCAGCAAACGTGTGCCGCAGGCCGGCGCTAACGATGAAGTAGGCCGGCTCGCCAAGACGTTCAACACAATGTTGGATCGTCTCCAGAGCAGCTATGCGCGGGTGGCGGAGGCGCTCGCGGCGCAGCGACGGCTTGTGGCTGACGCTTCGCACGAACTGCGCACGCCCCTCACCGTCATCCGGGGCAACGTGGCTTTGGTGCGGGATATACCAGATTTGTCTGCGGAAGAACGAAAGGCCGCGCTTGACGACATTGCCTATGAATCGGAACGTATGAGCCGCCTTGTGTCCGACATGCTGTCCTTGGCAAGGGCCGATGCCGGCCAAACTGTCCGTCGTGAACGGGTTAATTTGAGTGCGATTGCAGCCGATGTGTGCCGCCAAGCGCCCTACTTCAATGCATTGGTCGACGTAGAGATGAATGCGGCCAATGGGGATATTTCAGTGCTCGGTGATCCTGATCTGCTGCGTCAGTTGGTACTAATCTTGGTAGACAATGCGCTAAAGTACACGCCGGCGGGCGGCAAGGTTACGGTGAGCACGCTGAGCAATGCGCGGGCCGTAAAGCTTGTTGTGCAAGATACGGGCATTGGCATGCGCCAGTCTGACATTGCCAGCGCATTTGACCGGTTCTATCAGGCCGATAAGGCCCGAAGGTCCGGCGGCTTTGGGCTCGGTCTATCCATCGCGAAGTGGATAGTGGAGGCCCATGGCGCTAATCTTGACATAAAAAGCGCCCCTGATCGAGGAACCATGGTGAAGGTTACGCTGCCTACCTCAATGTCTGTTCGCGGAGACTCTTCTGCCGGCGCAACGACTACTGAAGAGCCGGTTGAGGCCATTGGGGAGACCAACGGCGCGAACAATGCGCGCGCTTCGCAGCCAGCGTCACCTCAGATCGATGACCAGACCTCCTAAGCACTTTTTGTTGCAGTCGTTGGGCACGTGCGGCACGCTTTTCAGGATGAGCTTAGCTAGCAGCAGTACACTTATGCCAGAGGACGTTTCTTAGCAGAGAGGCACGGCGGTGACTATGTCGTCGATTCCCGTTCAATCAGACGGTGATGGCGCAAGTGGTGGCAATGGCGGCACACCACATCGGACAGGGCTTAGTACGGTAATTGTACTGAGCGTGGTGGTCGCAATGCTGACGGGTGTGGTTGCCGGGGGCCTCGCCGCCTGGGCTGTCTTGCGTCAGAATCCGACCGCGCCCATTGTGGCTACCCAAACTCCCTTGATTAGCTATACCCAAGAATCGGAGGCGAGCGCCGCGGCCGTGTATCAGGCGGTTGCTTCCAGCGTGGTTACCATCTTGGTCCGGGATGACGACCGACCACGCCAGCAAGGTACCGGCGCCGGCATCATCTTGGACAAAGAAGGCCACATTCTCACCAACAATCACGTCATCAGCGATGTGGATAGGGTAATGGTGCAATTGCTCGATGGCAGCACGGTCTTTGCGGAAATCATTGGCCGCGACCCTGGCACCGACCTTGCGGTTATTCGCGCCAAGTTTCCACCGGGAGCGCTGCAGGTCGCGCGCTTTGGAAATTCTCAAGATGTGCGGCCCGGTGATCCGGTCTTTGCAATAGGCGCGCCGTATGCCCTGGGTCACAGTATTTCCGCAGGCATTGTCAGCGGTGTGGGTAGAACGTACGTCAATCAAGGCCGCAGAATTAACGGTGCAATCCAGAGTGATGCAGCCATCAACCCGGGTAATTCCGGTGGGCCGCTGCTGAATGCCAGCGGCGAAGTGATAGGCATCACCACTGCCATTCAAACCAGCACAGGGAGTTTTATGGGCGTGGGTCTGAGCATTCCTTCTAACTTGGTCCAGCGATTGCTGCCGCAGTTAATCCGGGGCGAGGATATACAGCGCACGTTCTTGGGTATCCGGATGGCAACCATCACCCCGCAGATTGCCCGCGACAGAGACCTAGGGATTGAACGGGGTGTGCAGATTCTGCAGGTTACGCCAGGCGGCCCCGCACAGAAAGCCGGGCTGCGCGGCTCCGGTTCCTCGCAGCGCGCCGACATTATTACGGCGATTGACGGCGTAGAGATGAAGCGCGCTGGCGACCTCATCGCTTTCATACAGACAAAGGACGTTGGCGACACAATCACGCTTACGGTGTACCGCAACGGTGAGACACTGGATATCAAGGTAACGCTTGGAGCTTGGCCAGAAAATTAGATTCTTGATTTAATGGCCCCTGTCACTTAGCGTGGCCCTGTGGGTGCCCCTAACGGCTTGACCGTCCCCTACTATCTAGATAATCTGAAGGCAGAGGGGCGGTTATTGTCGTTCTGGAGGGGCTGCGATGCGGGTGCCACCGCCAACAGAAGAATTGCCGGACGCCAGCTACGCGGACGCGGTATTCACGGTCGTCACCTTACGTACTGCGGCTGTGACCGGCCTGGCGGCCGGGGCGATTGTGCCGTTCATCCCCTTGGCAATTCTCGTTTCAGCCGGTCTCTTTGGCACACTTCTCTTCAATCGCGGCACCGTCTACCAGACGATGTCGCTCGTTATTTCACCAGCAAACCTGCTAATTGCGTTGAGGGTCTACGTGCTGGTGCTCCTTGGCAGCATGGTCCTAGGGGCCGTCATGGGAACGGTGCGCCGCTGGTGCGTGCGGCGGTACATTTCCTGGCCGTTGCTCGTGGGCCACATCTTTTCGACCCACCCGGGTCCACACACGCTCATTGCGGTCTTGGCGGCGCCTGTGCTCATTGCTGCTGCGCTGCACAGAATCAGCCTCGACGTTGGCTACCTCGTGAGCATCGCTCCCGTGTTATTCTTCATGTTTCCGCTCTGGTCGCTCAGCGGCTTCATATATGAGGCGGTGTGGGAGCCGCTTGTCTTCCTAATCTTACGCATGGCCGCAAGCGAACCTATGGCGTGGTTACGGCGCGAGGCGGCGCTTGTACAGATGCTCAAAGACGATTCAGAGCTGTTTGGTTGCCGGCTTCATGCGGTCCGGATCGATACAGAGACCGGCGTGGCGCACATTCGCGCCGACTTTCGCACGCCCGACCAATTCCGCCGGGCGCGAGAAATAGGAATGCGCGTAATCGGAGTTCGAGACGTAGCGACGGAAGGTCTCACCGATCTTGAGAGAGCGCACGCGAGAATGGCTGAGTCTCCAGACAGTCTCTTTATCGATGGAGAACAAACCTTCACTAGGCTTTATCTAGGGCGAACATCGGATGTGGCAAACATGCCGCTGCATCAAAGGGCGCTACAGTCTGTGCGAATACTGTGGCAGGCCTTGGTAACTACAGTGATCCGTACCAGCCGAAACGGCGGTCACGATTCCAAGGAGCGATAGACTGTGGTTAACATGGACCCTATGCGGATGGAACGGACCCCTCCGATAGAGGAACCGTCGAGCGACTTGCCGGATGAGCTTGAGGCAGACGTCGTGCTCACAGTGATCGACGTGCGTACGGTCATTGCGGCCGGCTTTATGGCCGGTGTGCTGGTGCCTTGCATTCCACTTGCGTTATTTGGCGCGATTGGATTCATTGCCACGGTCATGTTCAACCGCGGCACAATTGACGTTGGGTCCCTTGCTGCATCTACAGGCGCCGGCGTGCTGTCAACATTATATTTTTTCTTACTCGTTATCCTCGGTAGCGGAGTCTTGGGGGCGGTGATGGGAGCGGTCCGCCGCTGGAGTGTCCGCCGGGGTATATATTGGAAGTTGCTCGTCGGCCACTACTTCTCCTCGCATCCGGGTCCCCATTCAGTTATTGCTCTAGTCGTGGTGCCCTTTCTGGTAGTGGCCGCCCTGCATGCGGTGAGTGTGACGAGTGGGCTTCTGGTAAGCATCGCGCCGGTGTTCTTCTTTATGGTTCCGCCCGCCTGGATGCTGGCAGGGCTTATATACGAAGGAGCCTGGGAAGCCCTGGTGTTTCCGATGTTGCGGTCTAGAGCAACCGAGCCAATGAAATGGCTGAGTCGTGAAGCCGCGCTCTTTCGCCTGTTGAAGGATGACTCCTATCTCTTTGACTGCCGTTTGCATACGGTCCGCATCGATGCGGAAACCGGCGTCGCACACATCGGCGGTGAATTCGCCACGCCCGACCACTTGCGCCGCGTGCGGGAAATAGGCCGGCGGGTGGTCGGTGTGACCGAAGTTGAGGTTACAAGAGTCCACCGCACGCAGGCAGAGCGCCTGGCGACCAACAGTTAGAGCCTGAGGTTGCCCCAGTAGTGAAAACTGACTCACTGGTCTTCAGGATGCCAGGGAACTGGTAAAGCATATGACACGTCGCAGTCTACTTAGTTCTGTATTAGTTGGCGCAAACGCGCTGCTGCTTAGCTGTGGCGGCGATGACGAAGAGGCGCAATCCTCGCCAGCAGCGCCCGATTCTCGTGTGGGAACCGGAACGGAGTCTACCAACGATAGCCGGCAACTCACGCTTGCAGCCTTGGATACTCCCTTTGCGGTCCATCCTGCCCAGAATGCCATTCAGGAGTGGTCAAAGGGTAGCATTGACAGCAATTCGGATGAGATACAGTTTGAACTTGCGAAAATACCATTGCAGGTCGGGGCGAGAGAGTTTCTTGCCGCGCGCGAAGCAGGGGGAGTTACCGTCGACCTGATCTGGCTGCCAATCCGTGAGGACATTCCCGCACTATTCAAGACTGGACTGATTGGAACCCTCGACCGGTGGCTGCAATTTGACCAGAGTAGACCGATGGAGGCGTTTGCAGGTGAGGCCCGTCGCCTCGTACGTTTTCGTTCTCAGACCCTGGCGATGCCCATCGCAGTCGCACCCGGTGTGCTGGCGCACAATGCCAACCGCTTCAGAATCGCAAACCAGGCGGGACCTACGCACGAGTGGACGTGGGAAGACTTCATAGAAACTGGAAAGCGCTTAACCGATGACAGGAATGGCGACGGAACAATCGATCGGTGGGGTTTCGCCGCGGCCGGTTTTTTCCCGGATTGGTTGCCATTTCTGCTGCAAGAAGACGTAACGATTGCAGACTTGGAGACGGGCGAGATTGGGATTGAGGATCCGGCAAGCCTGCGCGCGCTTAGTGCCTGGGATGAGCTAGGGAGGGAGCATGGCATCCTGCCCTATGGGCCGGATGTAACGGTTGCGCAGCTCTTTGGCTGGAATGATCTCAACCACAGGGGGATGTACTTCACCCCCTTTTTGCAGCGCATGCCCGATCAATGGCAGATGGTGACCCCTCTCCCGAAGAAGGATCGGAACACAACGCCCCTCGTGCTTGTGGAAGCGCTGGCAATTCCGGCGCCCGCCGATGGAGAACTGGCATATGAAGTGCTTGTGCCGTTGGCACACTGGCTGGGAGAGCGGCGCGCATTGCCCGCCGTTACTGCTGGTTGGCAATACTTGCAAAAGCCGGATCGCGAACACTTTGACCTGATTTTTCCGGAGTCAGTCCGGGCCACGGGGCTGCAAGCGTTAACCGAAGCAAGAGCTTCCCACGTTGCCAGTAGTCTAGCTCTGACACAGGCGCTCTTCAACATCATTACCTGGCGATTGGCGCGGGACGAAGTGGGAATCGAACAGGCAATTGAGCAGGCTGCAAACTGGCTGCAAAACTACCTCATCGAATGACCTCTTGCTGAGAACGCGTCCGCGCAATAGTTCTACAGTTGGAATGAACGTGGCAATTCTCTAAGTAGGCGGCGGTGACGGCTGGAGTAGACACCTCTTGCCCGGTGGCAAGAAGTTTACGGCTTGTTGGCACACGTCTGGGCTGAATTCGGAGGCGAAACGACCGGACCGCATAATCTAGAGTCTCAGCGTGTCCTGTCGCTCTTCTCGAAGCGAAGCGTCGCGACACACACGCAAGAGAGCCACACCTGTAATTGACATAAAGACGCCTGCCGCAATTGCGGCAGGCGTCTCATCTATCTGCGAAAGCAAAATGCCACTAACACTCGACACACCGATAACATTCGGATCGCCGGCAAACAGTCGGCGCCTAGTCTGAACGTCCCGGCACGAACCCCTCAGTGCCGAGGAGCTTCTGCGCTTCCTCCAGAGTTTCATCGGGCGGCGGCAGAATGACGTCTGACGGGACGATCTCTTCATCCGAGAGCGCGGTGCCCTTTTGGGTCACCAAGTCGTGCATCCTCTGAAGCAATTGCTGGAACGATTCGCTATCGGACCCGCTCACGGCTTCTTCAATCTCGTCGTCGAACCGCTGCAAATCACCGATGATGTCGTCATCGAGGCGGTATTGGCCCACGGTCGCGATGCGGACAATCATGCGCGGTTCTCCAACTGTTTCTTGTCCTTGCCCTCAAACTGTCGTTTCAGCAGTTCCAGTTCATCATCCACGCCGTCCTCGGCGCTGAGCTTGTTTAACTCTCTATCCACAAAATCGGAACGCGAGCCGGTGGAGTCTTCAAGTACACCGGTATCCACAAGCTCGTCGATTGCCAATGCCCGCGCCTGCAGTGATTCGGTGCGCTCTTCGGCCCGCTCAACGAGCAATGAAACGTCAGCCATTTCTTCGGATAGGCCCGACACAGTCTCGCTAATGCGCGTCTGGGCTTCTGCTGCGCTGTACTGGGCCTTGATGACCTCCTTGCGCGTGCGGAAGTTCTCCACTTTTGCAACCAGCTTCTGTTCGGTAAGCGCGAGCCGTTCTTGGTCGTGCTCCAAAGCTTGTATTTGCTGTCTGAGACTATCCGATTGAGTTACAATAAGCTGCTTGCGCTGGAGCGCAATGCGGGCAAGGTCTTCGCGACCCGCTTCAATGGCACACTGCGCCTGATCCACCAGCTTGGCCTCGTTGCTTTCCAGTTTGGCAGCTTGCATCTCAAGCCGCCGTTTCGATGTTACGACCTCAACGATGCCCCGTTTGACCTTGTGCAGTTGCTCAAGCTGCCGTTCGTAGGCATAGTCAAGCGTCTCAGCCGGGTCTTCAGATCGGTCTAGCAGCGCGTTAATTTTGGCGCTGAGCACAGCGCCCATCCGCGAAAAGACACCCATTCCCTCTCCTCCGGTTCGGTGATCGCTCGGACACCATTGACCGTTACTGACATCATTCCAAGTATCCCACACAGATTCCGCACGGTCAACAAGCTCAGGCTGCGCGGCGTGCTACATTTTATGGAAAAAAAGTTGGGGACAGGCGGCCTTACGCTTGACAATCTGATTTACATAAGTCTACACTATCCCCATAGTTGAATCCGCCGAAGCGAGCACTGAATGCAAGCGCACCGCAATTACACCCACTAGTTGCGTTTCGTAAACTTGGTTGCCATCCAATTGGCCTACCGCGGAGCAATTCTGGAGTTCTCCCAGCGGCATTCAGTGGCAGGAGGAAGCCCATGACACGACGTGAATGGCTTAGTTGCGCGCTGTCCGGTACTGCAGTTTCGCTGCTGGCAAGCTGCGGCGGCGACGCTGACGCAGACGCCCCACCATCACGAGCAGAATCGGCTCCCAGTGCGGGAGACAACGTCAAGATCGTCAGAGAGCCTGAACAGGTTACTCTGGCGCTAATGGAGTTCCCCAATCGGCTCAATCCTCCCCGGCCCAGCAATCTCGCCCGGGAAGTAGTATCACGGTGGGCCGAAGGCGGCATCCCCGGCCAGCCGGAAGGCACGGAATTGAAGACTACTGATATTCCGGTCATTACCGACAAGAACGGGGTCATTCAGACAATCGCCGGAGCTATAGACTTCCTCTCCTCTCGTGCCGCCGGCGGCGTCGCAGGATCGGACGTGCTCTGGCTTCAGTCCTCTGCGGACCTTCTTGTTTTGTTCGAAACTGAGCTGTTTGCGCCTCTCGAGCGCTGGCTGAACACGGACCGTCAGTTGCCCCTGGAAGAGCTTGCGGAAGAGGCCCGCCGCTTGGTACGCGTGCGCGGTCAGACTATTGGGTTACCCTTGGCGATTTCCCCGGGGGTGCTGTCGTACAATGCGCCCCGCAGATGCTAACGACGATGGCGCACCGGACCGGTGGGGTTTCATAGCAAATTGGCACTTCCCGGACTGGCTCCCGTTCCTGCTCCAAGAGGGTGGCACGGTCATAGACCTTGACACGGGCAAGATAGGATTGGAGGAGCCGGCCAGCATACGTGCGCTTACTGTCTGGGACGAACTTGGAAGAGAGCACGGCATCTTGCCCTATGGTCCCAGTGTCTCGCAGGAGGACCTGCAAGGCTGGACAAACCGTATGGAGAGTGGGATGGGTTTCTCGCCGTTCTTCAAGAACATGTGGGAAGGCTGGTCAAACGTCACCCCAATGCCGCAAGGTACCCGGAAAGCCACACCGCTTGCGCTTGAGGAAGTGCTGGCCGTGCCGGCTGCGGCGTCGGGAGACGGCGTGTATGGGGCCTTAGTTCCTCTGGCGCACTGGATTGGGGAGCGCCGGGTCTTACCGGCCGTCACTGCCGGCTGGCAATACATCCAGCAAGCGGATACGGACCACTTCGACTTGATATTCCCCAAACCTATTCAGGATACGGCGCTCCAAGGCTTGGCCAACGCCAAGGCTTCCCATGCGGCAAGCAGCTCTTTCATGTCTTATCACCTATTCCACCAAGTGACGTTGCCGCTGGCACGAGGTGAGGTGAGCGTTGCGCAGGCCATTGAGCAAGGAAGGAAGTGGCTGCAAAGCAACCTGCTGCAATAGCCAGCAGTAATAAGTTCCGAGAAGATACATTCTCGGAACTTATTCTGTTTCTGGGCACTGGGCCTCATAGTCCTTTGAATCTGCCCTCACTTTTTGAACCGCGCCGCTGCCCAAACTAAGCTGACGGCACTAGTGCGCGGAATCCTAAGAGTGCGTCTTCTATCCATCGCAGCAGAATACTTTGCGATCCACGTATGGATTGCACTTCGCTGGACATTGAGCGCTACTGCGGAGTCCGATAAATGCCGGTGGGTGTGGAGATGGTATTTCCGCCCCCGAGCAAGATTGTTTCGTTCTAGGCGACTCATCTGATCGTCGAGGTCAATAGTGTCGACGCCGAGCGCCAGTGCCCGCCAAAACGCGAGCATTGTGTTTTCCGGGATTTCGAGTGCAGGTGCGCCACGATGCGTTACGCCGCCGGTCCTAGCGGCAACCGCTTACGCTGCTACCGGCCCCGTCTACGCCAAGCAGAACGCGGCGTTCACCATGGACTGAAACTCATGCGGTGATCGTGCGAGTGCTCCGTGCCTTCACAGCGTGTAGGCCGAATAGCCGTTCTCACACGGATTGCCGTAGCTGACGTTGAGCCGGCCCTGCAGCGGTTCCATGACGTATGAAGCGACAGTTTCGATGCTTTCGGGTGTGCCGTCGTTATGTCTACAAATGCTGTGAGGGAATCCCTCATGGTCCGACATCATCTGCATCACGTCTGCAGCGGACACGCGCTCTACTGACGAGACGAGCTGGTTTGCCCGGGCACAGCGCGGCGCTGAGTCGGGCAGTTGCGCTTGAAATGTGTCGAACCGTTCAAGCTCAGGCGAAAGAATGTTGTTGGTGTGTGCCAGCGTGCCGCCAGTGGCCTCGATGACGCCAACGCCGTGGGGGGCTGCAATCTCGGCATCTACCAAGCGATTGTCCCCGTCCACCATGAGGTAATTCCCCGCGGACGAGAACGTCGTCGCGCCCATTATGTCAAGAGCCTCCGCAAGATTGCGACACTCCAGGATGCGTCGTTTGAGCGGGTAATGGGAAACACCAACCCGCCACCCTTCCGTGTAGAGTTGGTTTTGCACGAAAGCAACCCCGTGCTCATTGAACCCCGGATACCCAATGACGCCCGCCCACGTGAACATGATAAACGCAGGCTTGTCGTGGGGCGCCACCCGCAAGACTACGCCAACGTCCTTCATCCAGTCGCCCACGTCCTGGTTCTGCGCGATGATGGTGCTCTCATTGTCCGTCCGGCTTGTGAGGAAGCCAAGGGAACTGCAGCCGTCCCTCAGGCCGGCGTCGCCCAACGTGAGTTCGGTACGCACGTTGAGTAACACAATTTCTGCAAACGACACGTTGGCGCCGGCCGCGATCCCTTCAATCTCAGGGATGGCGTCGGGAATGAACCCCTGGATTGACGGCACAAATGACTCTGCTCGTGCGCGCAGTGTTGCACGGTCCTGGTGCTTAGAGCTTCCAATCGTCTCATACGAGCGCTCCAGAAACAGTCTGATCTGCTCGCGGCACGCCTCCCCATGTCTGCGGCCTACCTCATGAGTTGTGCCGTTTACCTCGAAATACGGATACGCTTGAGCTTGCTGCATTAGGGCTCCTTGTGCTTTATGTAAATATAACCTTCGTTGCGGGACGGTTTTCAGCGGAGTGTTTCAATCACATCCTACGCCGGATGACATGTCGCAGCAAGCATTCAAATTGTGGACAAGACTGGCATAATGTCACCAGTGCACTGCAACTGCGCCTAGTGGCGCAATGTCCAATCATTACACTTGTGTTGTCAATGGGAATGGAATCGGTCTCAGTGTTCAGGAGGACGACAGTTGGTTCCGCTCTTTACTTATTGTCTGCGCTGGTTGCTAAGGGCGGACTCTCTTGATCGCAGCGCTGAATTGCAGAGCAGAATGAGGTGGTAAACGTCCCATGGATTCATCACTAAACATTTACTTCTTGGCGAAGGACACGGTTGCCGTGCAGAGGAATCCTGTGTCTGAAGTCAGCCCTGACGGGATATTAGTCCAACTGCAGTCCTCCCTCATCAGCACCGGCACGGAGTGCATTTGCCTGCAACGGAACTTTGCGCCGGGCACGCATTGGGACCAGTGGGTGAAGTATCCTTTCCAGCCGGGCTACAGCGCAGTTGGTGTTGTAGCAGAGGTCGGGAGCGCTGTCACCTTACTTGAGGTTGGCGACCGCGTCGCGTTGCCTGCCAGGCACGCGCAATATGCCGTCACCGCGGCAAACCGCGCAGTAAAGATACCGGAAGCGGTCCCGGATGCGGCCGCCGCCTGGTTCTACCTGGCGTGCATTGCGCAAAACGCCGTCCGCCGTGCGGAGCACCGGCTTGGCGATGACGTGGTTGTCATTGGGGCCGGCATTCTCGGTCAATTGGTCGTGCAATACGCGCGCCTGCTTGGGGCCAATCGAGTAATTGTCATTGACACTGCACCGGCGCGTCTCGCGTTGGCGGAGACCCACGGCGCCACGCACACGTTGAATATGCTTTCCGGCGACGCTGAGGAGTCCATCGCATCACTGACGCAGGGCAGGCTTGCAGACGTCGTATACGACATCACCGGCAATGCCGCCGTGTTGCCTACAGCCTTTCCTTTGGCGCGCCGCTTCGGCAAATTGCTCCTGCTTGGTGACACCGGTACTCCTGCTGACCAACGCCTCACGGGCGACATCATCCGGCGCGGCGTAACGCTGATTGGCGCCCACAGTAGCAATCCGCCTCCCAGCGCGACCGATTACGCCCACTGGACCCACAAACACATGACCGAGCTCTTCTTTACCTATGTTACCCGTGGGCAGATGCACGTAGAAGATCTCGTTTCACACCGCTATGATCCTCAAAATGCCGCCGACGCCTATGCCATGCTGACCGAGGACCGGTCTCACGCCATGGGCGTGTTGTTCGATTGGACCCTGCTGGCGTAAGCAAGTGCGAGCGACGTTTCTTGGCACGCTCGCTGGGTCTCGCGTTTCGTCGTTGCCAGCGAGACTACTGGCGCATGGCTCCACCCAGAGCCCGACTGAAGCTCGCATCCAGCGGTTGCCCTCAGGACTGCCTGCTTGCTCTGCCGCCATGGAAAGACAACTATGCCGCGCTGCTGACAAGCCGGCTGACGCCAAGTCCCAGCAGTACACAGGCGATGCCGAGCACGTTGCTGAGCAAGAGGTTAAGTAGTGCGAGCCGCACTTCTCCTGCGCGCATGAGGTTGACGCTTTCGATACCGTACGTGGAAAACGTCGTGAACGCGCCGAGCACGCCGATCAGGAAGAACGTGCGCACGTGGGGTGAGAGCGCCGTATTGGCAAGCGGCTCCCATAGAAGTCCAACTGCGAGACAGCCGACCAAGTTAACCCCAAGTGTTCCTGCCGGAAACGAACTCTCGAAGTAACGGTTGACCGCCCCGGACAGCAAATAGCGCAGCGTTGCGCCAAAGGCGCCGCCCAAAGCCACAAGCAGTACATTTGCCATAGCTCAACTCACTAGAATCGGGCGCAGCTATCGAGAAATCGCCAGTCACGGAGGTGTCAGGCAATCTGGCTGGAACCAGGCATCACCGGCATAGAGAAAAGTAGCAATGGTGCCGAAGGCGGGATTCGAACCCGCACGGGTGTTACCCCACTGGTTTTTGAGACCAGCGCGTCTTCCGTTCCGCCACTTCGGCAGGTCTAGGATGATTCTAGGGAATTGGGACAAGTGCGGTCAAGCGACTAACTCAGTCAGCAGCGCAGGACTGGCCAAGTACTGCCCGCCAGAAAGAAATAGCAGGACTTATGTCAACTATCTTCCTGCTCTAGCTGTGAAGCATCAGCCTTGATATGCTGAGCGACTTCCTGTCCTAGACGGATACTATAGTTGATGCCGCGGTCTTCCGGATAAATCAAGGTGGTGTTGGCAAGATACAGTTTGGAAATTGGCGTTCGCAGGTCCGGCTTCTTTCGTTGGTACCCAACCTCAATCAACGGCTGGGCGAATGGATCGCCGCCCGACCACATATTCTTCACCATTCCTCTAGCGAAGTCGGGATACACTTGTTGGAGATACGGCAAGTAGTGCTCGAATAGCGCTGTGGTCTCCATGCGCATTAACGGGTCCCGTGGCGCCATGTAACGTGCCACGTAAAGTAGGTGGCTGCCGCCATAGGCCTCCGGTGACACTAGATTCGTCTGCTCCACCAGTGCCGTGAACGGCAACTCTTCGGCGCTAATATTGAGCCAATAGTATGGCGACATGCGCCGATCGAGTTCTAGCAGGAGGCACGAAGCTCCCTTGTACTCGATGCTGCCCAGCCGATCGCGGTAGTCTGCGGGCAGATCGGGAGTGAGGTGGAGAAAGATCGGCGTGTGCACGGCCGCCAGCACGAGATCGAAGTCGTGCCGTTCTCCGCCCACCATGATGCCGCGTGCCTCACCGTTCTCGACAACGATGCGCTCTGCGGGCGCTTCCAGGTGAATTGTGCCCCCTAGCTCCTCGATGCGCCGCCCAAAGGCATCCACCAACGTGCGAAATGAGTTATCGAAGTAGCCCAATTGCTCTTTGGCCATGCCTTTGGAGCGGGAAGAGGCCCGCACGTGGATGCGCGCCCAGAGCCAGGCCATGCTAACGCGGTGCCAGTCTTCGCCAAACTTTGCTTTTAGCAGTCCGCCCCAGATCGTGTCAAAGACGCGCTGCCCGCAGAATTTGCGCATCCAATCAGCCGCGCTTATGTCCTGAAATGGCTGCCACTGCTGCTTGCGCTGCAGGTAGAGCACCGAGAGTCCGAGCCGAAAGCGCTGCAGTGGATTGAGCGGCTTGAAGCGCAGCACGTCGGCGGGGCCGTTGAAGGGCAGCAATTGGCCCTGCCAGAAGAAACCCATAGTTGAATCAACCCAGGTCAAGCGATCGGACACGCCCAGGCGCTCCGCCGCAGCCAGCAGATGATGGTCGCTGCTGAAGCAATGGTGATAGTAGTACTCAACGAAAGTACTCCCTATCTCGCGGGTGGCTACCTCGCCGCCAAGCTGCGACTGCTTCTCAAAGACATCCACCTGGGCGCCTTGTTCAAGCAACGCCTCGGCAGCAGCCATGCCGCTAAATCCTCCGCCTACCACGGCGATGCGCAGCGGGACTTCTGAACGTCGCGTCTGTTCTGCTTGATTCATATGGACTTTCAATCGAGAGCTAGGATGAGGCTTGGCCGACAGATGCCTGCGACATGTCCTGGATCTGTGTCGGCCACCAGCGGCCGCGTCGACGCCAGGCGAGTACTCCGCCGAGGACGATTACGGGTAGCAAGAGGAGCGCGTGCATCAAGAGCAAGTAAGCCACCGCCATTTCCGCCGCAATGCCGAACTGGGTGAGAACTAGCTTGCCGGCGAATTCAAAGGGTCCAATGTACCCCGGCGACGATGGAATGGCAGAGAATATGTTGATGACGCCCATGGTCAAGAGAAATATGAGCACGGACTCATCCATGCCCATGCTGCGTGCAACCACATAATACGTAATCCCTTCGACAATCCACGAGGCCAGGCTCAACACGATCAATTCCACTAGCCTGAGCGGAGAGCGGAGACTCTGCAGGCCTCCGACGAATGACCGCATCATGCCTACGAAGCGGATTCCAATGCGTCCCGGTAACAGGAGCGATAGGCGTAACGGCAGCGAAATGAGATAGTCGCGCGCGACGACGGCGGTCCCAAAGACTGCAACCAGGAACATCGTGCTCGCTCCGGCAAGCGGCCATAGGAGAGAGTTGGGAATCCATTGGCCTACCTCAGTGAAGACAGTTCCTAGCAAGACTCCGAGAAGCACGGTGAGTGCCAGCGCCCGCCCTATGGTGCGGCCCCGCGCGAGGCCCTGGCGTGAACGCCGCGACCGATGTGTCGCGATGAGAATCAGCAGGCCGGTAGCAACGATCGCCATCACCGCGGCAATGCGCAACGCCGTAAGCAGCGGCGACGGCCAGGAAAGGAACACCGTGCACGCGACAATTATGGCAAGAATCGCCAGCACATCCAGCAGGCGCTCCAGGACGACGGTTGCCAATGATGCGCTCTTGCGTATGCCGGTCTCGCGCGCGAGCATGAAGACACGCATTACGTCGCCCATGCGCGCAGGCACAACGTTATTTACCGTATAGCTGACGATGAGAAGGGCAATTGCTTGCCGCGCAGGAATGCGTTCAATTGGCAGCAAGAGGCGCTGCCAGCGCAAGCCACGTATTGCCACGCCGAGAAAATAGATGAGAACTGCCGGGACCAGATACCAGAAGTTGGCGCCTTTGAGCGCCAGCCAGGTCCGGCCCAGGTCGAGACCCCGCAGCGCTAGCCACAAGAGAACGGCACTAATTCCGATGCCCACCACGGCCTGAAGCGTACGTAGCCGCCCGGGCCGCCAGCGTGGGCGCAAACTTGTCTGCATTGCCTAGCTGAATCCCCGCTGATTCTTTCTCCACTCTCCGTGCGTAGAATGAAGTTCTTCATAGTCACATCTGTGGAGAAATGATAGCCCCCTGCAGAAGGAGGGGGTTTGCTCAGTGTACTTTGGTACAGCGACTCTAGCGTATTGCAAATTCCCAACTCGGTCAATTGTCTTGCGCAGTGAGAACCGGCACATTCCAGCGGCAGGCAAGACTGGCGCTTTAGCAAGGTGCAGCGCTGGCATCTGACAATGAGCAATCTACCTCACGACCTTGCGATAGGGCTAGTTGCTGCTAAATTAGGGTTACTTTGCGGTACTGTTCGTGCACTTTCCGCAACCAGTTTCTCTCACTTCGGAGAGAATCCCCCGAGTGACCGCAAGTATGCGGCTGCGGACTTTGCAGCAGACTCCGGGTCGGGCAACAGATGCCAATAAGCGCGCGGCATGCCCTTGAATGGATTTACGTACTCGTACAGCACGTAGCCGTCAAAACCTCCGGACCGCAGCACAGCCAGCAGTTCTTTCCAGTCGATATCTCCATCCGGGAGTTCCGTCCATTCGTAGCCATAGACATGCTTAGGCAAGTAGTCTATCTCGCCCGGCGGCCGGCGGCGCACGTTCTTTACATGAAGCATGGCGATGTGCGGCGCCAGCTTGTGCGCCTCCGCCAGCACGTCTTGGCCCTCCATGTAGAGATTTGCGCCATCCATTACAATGTCAAGCTCCGGACCGACGGCGTCCCGCACCGCGAGCAGTTCATCAGCGTTGGCGGTCGTGGAGTTCTCATTGGTTTCAACGATGATCTTTACACCACGCTCCTTGGCGTACGGCAGCAACTCCTTGAGAGCAGCCACGTGCAGGTCAAAGGCTTCTTGAGCCGTTAGATTGACGTCTGGCAGGGGGTTGAGGACGTTGCCAATGCTGCGCAGCCACAGCATATCAAGCTTCGCGGCCAGGTCGATATAGGCTTTGTTGAGCGCCAAGCTCTGGTCACGAATCTCCCCCGGGGGATACGTGAGCGGACAGTAGCAGGAGAAGCAAGCGATGTCGAGCTTCTTGGCCTTGAGAACGCGGCGGAACTCATTGGCGCCGGCCTCGTTCACTAACTGTGGGCTTAGCATGTCGTAGCCTACCGCGTTGTAGTGGCGTTCCAGGCGATGCGGTACATCAAGCGTGTAGCCCCGCAGGCTAATCCCGTGGTAACCGTACTTCCCGGCCCACGCGAGCACTTTCGCCACGCCAAAGGGATGCTGCCAGCCAACGCCACCGTATAGGGCCAGTTTCATACCTTACCTCTTCACGGTCGCGCGCGCTGTCTTCGCGGGAAATTCGCGCGACTACTCTTGTCATTGCACAGGAATAAGAGTGTCAATCGAGGGAAAATTGGGAGGCGCAAGGGGCCAGACATGGCAAAAGCTGCCTGAAACATCCCCGGCTTCAACCGGAGAATAGGCAGCCTGTCTCCTCACTACCCACGCACACGGCAAGTCTTGAACGTGCGCGAAAGACTGCGTGATCAACAATACACGCCTGTTAATCGCTACTTGGCAGGAGCGGAGGGATTCGAACCCCCGACCGCTGGTTTTGGAGACCAGTGCTCTTCCAGCTGAGCTACGCTCCTGTGCCGATCGGCGCTGTAACGCCGTGATTCTATGCTACTGTAAGGCCGGTAAGTCGTCAACGAATCCAGAGAGTCGGCCAGGTCTGCAGAAGGGGTTTTTCATCGCAGTTGTTCGCGACACTTCCGATGGCTGACACCCGTAAACGATTGCGACGGTGTTGACTTGTGTGGACAGCCAATCCCGTGAAACTGTATGCTGAACCGCAAAGTGAGCGGACTGGGGCGCGACGGCTTCACGGCAAAAGTACGCAGGTAAGGCGCACGCAACCAATCTCCAATTCCCAAGCCTGTCAAGGCTTCGCACAGCCAGTCTACCAGCCATAGTCGTCACAAAGGTAGTACACGATGTCGCAGAACGTCACGCCCATCCTGATCGTCTGGGATAGTCAGACCACCGCGCGTCTCTCCGGCTACATTACGGAGATATTACACGTAGAGGGCTACAACTGGTTTGCGGTCCACGATATTTCCGCCGCTGGCATTAGTCGAGAGCAACTTGCACGCTATGCAGTGGTGGTGGTCGCTCACGTCGACTTGGCAAAAGAAAACCAGAGCATCCTGCTAGATTATGTCGATCAGGGCGGCGCGCTCATTGCACTGCGGCCGCCGGGGCAACTCGCGTCTGAGTTCGGCCTCCATCCCATTAGGGGTGACATTGTGGAGCGCTATATCGCGCTCAACAAGCATTGCGCCCTCAATGACGGCGTAGACTTGCCGCCCTTGCAATTCCACGGCCGTGCCGAGCTCTATCTCTGGCACGGCGAGCCCGCACACGTAATGGCGTACTTTGCTGCTTCTTCAGAATTTGTAACCAAGCACCCCGCAATTGCCGTGGGCAGGCGCGGACAGGGCACATGGGCGGTCTTTGCGTATGATCTCGCCGAGAGTACCGTGCTTCTGCATCAGGGACGACACGAACAGGCGAGTACGGGATCGTACCCAGACTATGATGGCGACCTGAGCTACAAGCCCAATGATCTGTTTGTCGATTACCTGGATCCCGCGCTTTGCGCGCTCCCGCAAGCGGACCTCCAGCAAGACATTCTGGTTCGCATTATTGAGTGGATGGCGGCCCTCAGCCAGCCCCTGCCGCGCCTGTGGCACTTTCCTGAAGCCGCATCCGCCGTGGCATTCATTAATGGAGACGGCGACAGCATGGCCTTGACGGACCTCGTGCAGACAGTCGCGACCGCGGACCGGTACCAAATTCCCTATACCGCCTATCTCAAAATGGACGACCATCCGAAGGTGGAGCCGGCGTACGAAAGTGCGCTGCGACAGCAGGGGCACGACTTCGGCCAACACGCGTTTGCCGGCCCCAAGCCTAGCCTGGAGGAAATGCGCAGCACGCTCCGGGCGGAGATGGACGCCTTTCGCACGCGGTACGGCCATGAATCGATTACCTATCGGGGGCACAGTGTCATTTGGGTGGGCTGGACCGAGATGGCGAAGTACCTACGCGAGAACGAAGTCCGGCTGGACACGAATTTCGCTGCGGGCCGCTATCACCATGCCGGCTATGTTAACGGGAGTGGCTTGCCCGTGAAGTTCATGGATGAAGAGGGGAGACTCATCGACCTCTATGAGCAGACGACGATGTCCACCGATGACGGCTGGACCACTGACAAGCTATTCGCAACGCCTCTGAACGTGGCGGAGTGCATCGCGCTCTCCAAGGAGCAGGCGGATGCTGCAATTGAGCAGTACCACACGGTTTACCATCCGTACTTTCACCCCATCCGCACGCGCGCGGGGCCAACGTCATCGCAGCCCTGGCTTGAGGGAGTCCTAGGCCACTGCCGGGAGCGTGGCTTTCACTTTGTCAGCGGCGTGGACTGGGTGAATTTCAACGACGGCAGGCGCGCGCTACAAATTACTGAGTATGAGTTTCAGCCGGACACCCTAACGCTGCGGTTCACATTGGCTGCGGAAATCTCTGTGCCGGCGCTCTCGCTCGTGTTGCCACATGTATACCGCGGCGCGCCGATGCGAAGTGCGAAAGTGAGCGGCGAGCACGTTCCAGTACAGGAACGCGCTTTGGAGGGCAGACCGCAAGTGCTCTTGCCGGCCGACTATACGGCAGGCGAACAGTGTGCGTGGGAAATCCAGTGGGGGTGAGGGCAGCGACGAGAATTGGGTGTGGTGACCCGGCTGGGACTCGAACCCAGGACACCCTGATTAAAAGTCAGGTGCTCTACCAACTGAGCTACCAGGCCGTATCCTCAGTCTAGCAAATCCTGCCACCCTACCTCAATGCGCGGCACTTTGAGGGGCAATGAATCTTTGCGGTTGACCGGTAGTTCGCAGGAGCCGGTCGCAAATTGCCGGTCAGGCGACCGGTCCATCCTACCAGTAGAGAAGTCCCGCGATCGCGCCGGTCATGCACGTCGCCATCGTACCGGCCAGGATAGACTTCAGGCCCATGCTCGCGATTTCCAGCCGCCGCTCGGGGACGATTGACCCCAGGCCGCCGAGCATAATGCCCAGGCTGGCAAAGTTTGCAAAGCCGCAGATACTATAGGCCATGATCAGCGCGCTGCGCTCGCTGAGACTCCCCGGCGGCAACTGCGACATCTGGGCGTACGCTACCAGTTCGTTCAATATCACTTTAGTCCCCAACAGTTGTCCGGCGGTCGCGGACTCTGCCCACGGCACGCCCAGCGCCCAAACTACCGGGGCGAGAATCCAGCCGAGAATGCGCTGGAGCGTCAAGGGTTCGCCCAAGACGAGGGGCGCGAGGCCGAGCACGATGTTGGCCAGCTCTACCAGGGCGACAAGCACGATCAGCATGCCGATGATGTAGGCAAAGAGTCGCAGGCCGTCAAAGGTGCCGCGGGTCAGGGCATCGGCGCCATTCTCATAGAGGCGTTTGAACTCTACTTTGGTGTCGTCTTGTTCCTCGCCGGTTCGCGGCACGAGTATCAGCGCCATCGTAATGGCTGCCGGGGCGCTGATGATGGATGCGGTGAGCAGATGGCCCGCCGGGTCAGGAATAATGCCTTCCAGAAAAGTCACATAGAGGGCAAACACTGTGCCGGCGATGGTTGCCATGCCGCCAGTCATCACGATGAAGAGCTCGGAGCGGCTCATGCGTTGGAGATAGGGACGGACCAGCAACGGCGCTTCAACCATGCCCACGAATATGTTCGCGGCGGTGGCGAAACTCGTTGCGCCACCGATACCAAGCGTCTTGCTGAGCACCCAGGCAAAGCCCCTCACTACCCAGGGCAGAACCCGATAATGGTACAGAATTGCGGAGAGCGCGCCGATGACGATGACCAGCGGCAACGATCGAAACGCAAAGACGAATGACGCGCCCGGAAAAGTCTCAGCAAAGGGTGGCGCGCCGCCGCCGAGAAATCCAAAGACCAGTGAGGTGCCGGATTCGGTTGCGCGTACCAAGGCGCCTACGCCGTTGCCAATCCACACAAAGACAACCTGGGACCTAGGGACTTTCAGGAGTAGCAGGGCCAGGCCGAATTGCACGGCCAAACCCACCAGGGCTGTTCGCCAAGGGAACGCGCGCCGGTTTTCGCTCACGGCCCACGCAAGCGCTATGAGTCCCAAAATGCCAACGACTGCCTGTAGCGCTCCCATCAGCTCGCTGTCCTCTCTCTCAGACTGGCGCCCATGCCGGGTCCGTCGATCAATCGGCCGAGTTTGTTGACCGCAGTCTAGCAAACTCTACGTCTCTACTCAAAGGTATCAATGTGAGAAGTGCTGCAGCAGTATCTCAGGCGCAGCGCTCTCGTTGCATACCGTACATGAGAGGGTAGCAACCGGCTCTTCCTTGGCATGCGTCCTTGTCTTGCGCAATTCCTGGAATCCCGCACGTGTGGGGCTTGTTCGCTACCAAGAAACACTGGCGTAATTCAATGGGTCTATGTAAGCTGAAAGACAAGATTATTGCTATAGAGGCGAATTGTATGAAGGCTCCGCCCGCCCGTGTTGTCGAATTGTTCGACCGGGACGCCCTGAACTTCGAGGAGTACTTGCAGAGTCCGCTCGGACGTCTGCGGACCGAGCTTGTGTGGTCCGGACTTGGGCCTGTGCTCAGACAAGACGGCGCTACTCACTACGTGCTGGACGTGGGGGGAGGCACTGGGGCCTTTTCTCTGCGGTTGGCACAGCAGGGCCACCGAGTACTGTTGCTCGATCCCGCCCAAGGGATGTTAGACCTGGCGACAGCGAAAGCAGAGCGCGAACTTACGGGCAAAGCGAGAGACAACTTACGCGTGCAAAAGGGCACCGTTACGGATATTAGCCTGAGGTCGTTATCACAGCAGTTCTCAATTGTGCTCTGCCATAACATTCTGGAGTACGCTGTGGGGCCGCAACTGATTCTCAGCAAAATTCGCCAGCTTGTCTGCAACGATGGCTTAGTCTCCGTCGTGGTCGCCAATCGAGATGCGGAGCCGCTGCGGACAGTCGTCAATAAGCAAGACCCTGATGCTGCGCTTCAGTTAGTTGATAAACCGGTGCATCCTTCCACGCTCTTTGGCGGCTATCGCCGTGTGTATTCTCTGCACGAAATCCTTGCTATGCTCGATGAGGCCGGCTTTTCAGGCCGCAATGTCCGGGGTGTGCGCGTGGCCTGCGACTTCTTGTCGCAAAACCTGCTTGAGAAACGTGAGGGTTGGAATAGCGCGTTTGCCTTGGAGCAGGAGTTGATCACACGCACACCGCACAAGTACCTAGCCCGCTATCTGCACATTCTGGCGCGACCACACAATCAGTCCTAGTTGCCAAGCTAAATGACCTCCAGAAGACCCTTTCTCCTACTCCTACTCTCAGTGCTCTTCGCGCTCGCGACCATTACGGCACCACGGCGAGTTGAAGCTGATGAATCAGTCATTCGCGATTGGGTCATTCCTGGCGGGTATTTTTTTACCCAGACGAATGGCGTTGAAGGCAACGATGAGCTTGGCTACGCGGTATTAGATGATGAAGAGGCTGAGTTCTGGACCTGGTTCAAGCGGCTCGGCGGTGTACAAGCCCTGGGCTACCCAGTCTCGCAGCGCTTTCGCCACGACGGGTTTGTTGCGCAAGCCTTTCAAAAGGTCGTTCTGCTTTGGGATGGGCAGATGCAGGGCGTGCATCTGATGAATCTGTTCGACGAACTGTCCGCCGCGGGGGCGGACCAGTTTCTGGAAACCCACCGGTTTATACCAATGTCGCGCTCTTGGGAGGAGGACACTGGTGAACCGTGGCCGGTAATCGTAGCAAACCATCTGATGCTGCTCGAGGAGGATCCGGCAATCAAGGCCGCGTACTATACCGAACAGGAGCAAGGCCGCGACCCCATCACGTTCAATGGTCTGCCCATGGGAATTCGGGACTACGGCGATGTGGTGGTGGTTCGCGCGCAACGGCGTGCGTTTCAACACTGGAAGATTGAGACGCCGTGGGCGAGCGCAGGGGAAGTTGTCGTGGTTAACGGCGGGGATCTGGCAAAAGAGCTCAATCTTGTTCCACCGGAGGCGCAGGTGCCGATTTCAGCACCAGTGCCCCCCTTTGGCTTTGGGGATATAACGCAGGGAGAAGCGCTCTATCGCAGCACCGGGTGTGTTCTCTGCCACGGCCTTAAGGCGGAAGGGGGGATCGGACCGTCGCTTGTCGGTAGTGAAATCGAGTTCATAGCATTCCTCATCTCTGTGCGCACGCCTAGCGATCTCATGCCGCCCTACCGAGAAGATCAAGTTACCGATCAAGAGATTCGGGACATACTTGCGTACCTACTCTCTCTGGCGGCTGATCCCTAACCCGCTCAGCTATCTGTGCGCGAACGGCGGCGCATTACCGGTCCGGTTATGCGTGACAAGAGGATGCCAACCTCGTACAGGAGGTACATTGGGATCGCGACCAGCGCTTGGTTGAATGGGTCAGGCGTCGGCGTAATGACGGCGGCAACGATCGCACAGATGACGATGACGAAGGGCCGCCAGCGGGAGAGGCGGCGCGTGTCCACAAGCCCAATCGCTGAGAGAAAGTATATGAAAATCGGAGTCTGAAAGACAAGGCCGAGCGCAAGCATCATGCGAGCCACAAAGTCTACGTAGAATCTGACGGAAATAATGCTCTCTACCTGATCGGAGACAAAACTCTCGGCCCCAATGAGGAACCCTAGCGCAAATCGCAGCACCACAAAGTAACAGAAGGCCATGCCCACGATAAACGCAAATGTCGATGTCGGCACGAGCATGTAGAGGTAACGGCGCTCGCGCCGCGTGAGGCCGGGCATAACGTACGCGCCTATTTGATAGACGAGCATAGGCATGGCCCCCGCAACTCCTACCATCAGGGCTACACGCATGAAGGTGAAGAGACCCTCGGTGGGCGAAAATTGGTGAAGTTGGATGTCTCTTGGCGCCGGGCCCCTGAGGAACACGATAATTGGGTCAATGAAGATGAACCCGACTATCGTAAAGAAGAGCACTGACAGCGCGGCTATGAGCAGGCGACGGCGCAATTCGGAGAGATGCTCCCCAAGCGACATCTCTACATCGAGATCGGCTACGTCTTCGGGATCCTTCCCATCCGGAAACTCCTCCTGCGGCTGATCAGAATCCGCCCGTTCATCATTTGCCATTCGTTACTTCGCTTCCTTGCCGTGAGTGCTTTACCAGTTAACGCTACACCGCGTGAATGGGAGTCTTCAAGTTAGGCCGATTCGGAGCACGAAAAGCCGCAGTGCGGCCGGCTAGCCGCACCACGCCACTGAGTAGCTCATTCGTATGCCAATGCTACCACTGTAGAACTCTGACTGCATCGTGCTTGACCCGGACCGCCTTGCGGATGAAATTCACTGCGCATCCAAGCTACATTGGCGACGACTTATGGTTGGTGGCGCCCGCACAGAGTGGCCTCGATAGCGCACGATGAGCGCACGTGCAGGGTATGAAACCCACGATTGCGATCACGCGACGGCAATTCAGCGAGGCTATCAGCGCTGCATGCGCCCAGCGAGAGCACTCTCGCTGCGACGCTCGTCGCGCTTACTTGTGTGGACCCTTGCGCCTCATCCCATCACGGAGCCAGACTCTTGGCTCCATTGCAGTTTGTATAATGGACTTGAGCGGGTAGCGCACTTGACCATGCAGGCGCCCGGGTGCGGGAATCCTTGCTCCCTGGCGGTAGATACAAGCACCTAAATACCGAGTATTTGCATCCCGTGGACCAACGACAGTTCCCAATCAGAATGGCGACCACCATAGTCAAAGCGAAGACACATTTTGCGCGTACCGGTATCGCGATAGCACTCATCACTCTGATAGGATTGGGGTTCCGTCTCCTCAATCTCGCAGACCTCGGCGGCTTCGACTTTGACGAGATAGTTAGTTACGAATTTGCGGACCAGCCGCTCATAGGCATGCTGCGTACGGTAGCAGATCGCAAATTTGAGCATCCCCCACTCTACTATGCGTTGCTCCACCTTTGGTTTTTCATCCCCTGGGAGCGATCTGAGTCGTTCGTACGGCTATTTTCTGTAGTGCTAGGTACGCTCACAATACCCGCCGCATACCTGTTGGCGCGCCGCCTAGTGTGGAATGCGCGCGCCGCGAGCTTGACCGCACTCCTGGTAGCCATTTCACCGCTAGAGGTCTTCTTCAGCCGCGAGGCCAGAATGTACGCACTACTAACGTTACTGGGAGTGCTCTCATTGTGGTTGCTCTTGCGTGCGCTCGACCACGGGCGCTGGTGGTGGGTCCTTTACGCCGTTGTGACGCTCTTGGCGGTCTATACACACTACGTGGCCTTAGCGATAATTCTTGCCGAGAATGCCTACCTCGTGTGGGTCTGGCGCAGCAGAATTCGCCACGTTGTCCGATTCTTGGCGGTCCAACTGGCTGTTGTGTTGGCACACCTGCCTTGGTTCATCTCAGCTTCGGGGCTCCATGCCACTCTACCTGCACTGGGAACCGGCAGTTTGAGTTGGAGCTACATTGCCGCCATCGTTCAAGAGACGTGGTTCGACTTCATAGTCGGGCCGCAGGGCCTCGCGCGTACACGTTGGGCTACTGCAGTGGCAGTTGTTGTGTGGCTGCTCGCTCTGTTGGGAATAGGGCGCTTCGTACGCCGGCGGGAAAGTTTGCTCGCTGGCGCCTTGCTTATCTGTACCTTAGCCGCGCTCGCCTCGCTGATAGCGATTGATAAGCCATTCCAAATTCGCTATCTCCACATTGTGCACATACCATTTCTCGTGCTGCTGGCGGTTGGCTTGGAGCGAGTGCGGGCGTGGCGGTGGTGGCTTGCAGCAGCCGGGGGCCTGGCTCTCGTGACCTCACTCCCCCTTATTCCCTACTACTTCCAATACCAGCGCGGTGACTACCAGCACATCACCCAGCGCGTTGAATTACTTGCCGTAGACGGAGATGAGGTCATACTTACCGGGCCGTGGCAAGACAGGTTCTGGAATTTCTACGAGACGAAGGGGCTTTTCATTCACCGCATCCCGCTCTTTGTGCCGCCTGCTCTGGACCCGCAGGAGACCAACGAAGCGATGCAGTTCATTTACGACGTGCACAAACCAAAGCGGCTCTGGTTCGTACAAGCTGCGTTGGCCCAGGCGGATCCCACGAATTTTGTTGAACGCTGGCTGACTGAGAACGCGTGGCAAGGCTCCCGTGTCGCCTACAGAAACGGTGTCCTTTCGCTCTGGGCAGTGGCGCCCCGTGACATGATCCGCTTTGTGCCCGTGGACATGACCGTCGGTGATGTGTTGGCTGTGGAATGGTACGAAATCGAAGCGCAACCGCTATCGGGATCCGTGCTGCGCACAACATTTCGCTTGCGCCTGCTTGAGGAAACTGACAAGGTCATCAAGCTCTCTTTCCGGCTCTATGATGAGCGCGGCGAGCACGTGCAACGGGATGTGTTCGTTGGCCACCCCCACAATCCCACGAATAGTTGGAACGTAGGCGACACGGTTACCTTCCGAGTCGGCCTGGCGACGCCGTCCGGCGCCAAGCCAGGCGCATACTCCCTTGGAGCGATCTTTTATGTCGACTCAGAGCCGCCTTTGCCAATATTGGTAGGTGGCGAAATTCAAAATGAGAACCAATATATCTTGGGTGAGGTTGAACTGCAGCGAAGCACACCCAGGGCAGTCGATCCCACAGTTACCGCCAATGTCGCGGATACTCAATTCGTGGATCCGCGCAGTGAGAGTGAAAATCTGGTAATCGCGCTAGAAGGCTTTGGCATATCCAATGCAAGGCTTCAGCCGGGAGACCGTTTGCAGGTGCTGCTGGTGTGGCGGGCGCTGAAGTACATTGACTCTCAGTTGCGTGTAGAACTCCGCTTGCTCGACGCTACGGGGACAGTCGCCTGGGAACAGCAGCGGGTTATTGGAGACGATTCGTATCGGGTCGATCGTTGGATTGATAGCGACTTTGTCCGCGACTGGTACCTGTTTGATCTTAGCCCTACGCTGCCAGAGGGAGAATACACGCTGCAACTGCGAGTGCTCACACCAACAGAACGAGAAGGGGACGAGCAAGTCGCTCTCGTTCCCTCTGCCGGCGCTGAGCGCAAGGTATCACTCGGCATCGTTGATGTCGTGGGGCGAGACTACGTGTCCGAGCGGCCGCCCCTTTGGCAACGCGCCTTGCGCCGCCTGTGGCGTGAGGCGACTAAGTGATCACTTGTGAGGTCCAGCCGCTGCAACCTACGGCTGCTATGAGTGAGATGCGCCGGTTCATGCATTCGGCTTCCTCTGTCAGCCGGCAGGGACGCGTAAGTCTGGGTGCTCGTTCGACATTCTGTGCTGTTTCTGTTTTCGTCTTGCGTTCAGTCTAGCCGCCAAAGCAGGATAAATAAAGAACGGTCGCCGCTCTTGATCATTCAAGAGCGGCGACCGTATGCTTCGCCCCAAAGGAACTTACCAGTTGTCGAGGCTGTCAGCAATGCGTCGTCTTGTATGCCCTAAGCGTTCAGCCGGCTTTCGAAATTGCCTCGACAAGCCGCGGACCGTGCTCAACTACTTTGCGGAACGCGGCAGCAGTTTGCTCAAGCCAGTCATCGCTAGGGTCAACCGGCGTGGAGAGCCAGAAGCTCGTATCGTGCACGCGCTCGCTGACTGGCAATGAGCCGCGCTCAAGAGGATGGCGCACGTCTGCCGGCTGATCGCCCCAAGGTCCACCCAGATCCTCGAAAGAGAAGTCAGTCAGCAGCGGCTCCAGGTGCATGACGCCGTAACCGAACGGCGTGATCGCCGGCGTTGTGCTGACCCCTTCGGCAACCAGTGCCTTGAGCACACTATTGACCGGTGCACCAATCTCTACAGGATCGATCACCCCGGCGTAGAGCAACAGTCCGCCGCGCACTGCGGAGGGGTAGGTCTTCTGCGGGTGAATTCCTGGGACTTGCCCTAGCAGATCGTCGAGTTTTTTGAACCATGCCAGGCGTTTTTCGTTTAGTTCCGGCAGCCGCTCCAACTGCGCGCGGGCCATCGCCATGGCGAGCGGGTTCGCCCGGTACTTTACACCCAGCCCAATATTGTGGAGCGACCTGAATTTGTCGGTCTGCCACATTCTCTCAGTGCGGCCATAGTGTCCCAGCGCAAGCATGCGGTCATAGAGATCCGGGGAATCTGTAGTGGCAACGCCCGCTTCAATGCCGGTAACCGCTTTACTGCCCTGCAGACTAAAGCAGCCGATGTCACCGAGTGAGCCAACCGACTGTCCGTCCCAAGTTGCGCCGTGGGCGTGGGAGGCATCTTCAATCAACGTGATATCCGTGCCCGCCACAATCTCGCGGAAGGCGTCCATGTCCGCTGGATTGCCGTAGACGTGAGTCACAATAATCGCGCAGGTGTTGGGCGTAATCTTGCGGCGCACGTCCTCTGGGTCCGCGCAGTAGGTTTCCGGATCTACGTCGCAAAAGACCGGCGTGGCATTGCAATGGAGAATCGGCGTAATACTGGCGTGCCACGTAACGGACGGCACGATCACCTCTTTGCCCAAACGCGCTCCGGAAGCAAAAACCGCCGCGTGAATTGTCGAGGTGCCGTTGCAATGGGCCAGGGCATAACGTGTGCCAACGAATTCCTGGAATTGCGCCTCAAACTTCTCGATCTCATCATAGGCGCTGCCATAGTCATCGAGCACGGCATTAACGTATTGCTTTTCCAGAGGACTAACACGTTCCCACTGATCGTCGCTCGACACAGTTACCGCTTTGGGGCCGCCCTCGACCGCCAACGCTTCTCTGCTAACCACCTTTGCCATCGCACACTCCTTTGAAATGGATAGTCACCGAACGCAGTCCATGCTTACCCGGCTCACCGCCTTTCTTCACGAGTTTATCACGCTTCACCTTGCGGCGACAGTTGTGTCAAATGTAGTCATAGAGACTGGTTTACGCACTGTGAAACCCGTCGCCAAGACGCAGCACTCACGCCGTAGCGCTTAGATGCAGCGCGCAGCCACTCTTATTAGACCCGCTTCCAGGACTTAATCTCCAGTCTGGCGGCCGGATTGCGCCAGTCGTGTTGCGCCGGGTCAAGTCCACCATCGCCGTGGATGCCCGCGTGGACGTGGACAAAGCCCTCGGCGGAATCAGTGTCTCTGGCGTTGTGGCTGCCACAAGGCGGCCCCGGAACGAAATCGCAGCTTTCACTATTGCCTTCACTGCCTGCGTCGTAAACGTTCAAGTAGACAACCTTGGAAGAGGATAGGTCGAGACTGTTTGCGCCGATAAAGCCGTCATTGGTGGACACCAGCATGCTGGCTAAGGAGAGCAGTTGCTTGCCGTCACTGACATTGAAGGTAATGGTAACGCTCTGGCCGGGCCGCAGCAGGCCGCCCGCTGTTCGGGCTTCGGCGATACTGCTACTCGTATCCGGATCCCACACCTCAAGCAGGCCGCTCGCGCTGCCGTCCTCCGCCATGGCCGCCAACCCATCGCTAGCAGGCTCTCCTAATGTGTAGAGTGGCGCGGCGTTGCGGTCGTGGCGGGAGACGAAGACGGTGGTCATGGTCTGCCCACGGGTCAGGTTGGTGATTGTGACCTCAACGATCAGTTCATCGGTATCGTTGCCGGCGGCGCTGAGCATGCCGGCGCCGTTGAGAATACCGGCGGACAGAACCACCAAAGCCAGTAGCCCGGCCAAACCAATCAAGATAGTTTTTCTGCTCACCTTTGAGTCCTCCTTAGGAAATGCACTCTTTAAATGACAGGAGGCAGCATAGCTGCCTCCTGTTTCACTCGACTGACTAGAATTTGCCTGCGAACAGGCAAGTCTTCATAGTCCTATGACATCGCCCACTCGGCGGGCCGCTGGCTGAAGAGCACGTTCATCTCTTCGGCGGATGAGCGGAACGCCTCAGGCACGGTGACCTCACCGGAAATTGCCTTGCGTGTCCACTCGATGTCAATACCCCAAGCCTCGGTGCCCTCGGGCACGATCATGGCATCGTGTCCACCGGAAATCCACACGTCAACCACGTCCGTTACGCGGGTGCCCTTGAAAGGCTCCAGCCATACCGGATGCGTGGCGTACTCGATGACGGGCGGCCACGCGATGGAACCGAAGTGCGGGGTCTCCAGCATGCTCTCGTCAGAGTGGAACCACATGAGGAAGTCCCATGCCAAGTCCTTGGCCTCGGAGAGACTGAGGATGGAGTACGCATTACCCAGCACGGTTACGCGTTGGTCCAGACCCTTTGGCGGGGGTAGGAAGTCCAAGGCCTCGCCCAAGTGCGGGCGAATACCGTTGTGGCGGTAGATACCGTTGTTCTCCATCGCCGCGAACTGGTTCTCTATGTGGTAGGTGCCTGTGGCAAACTCGACGCCAATTTCATCTGCACCCGGCGCGATCACCCTGTGCTTAAGCGCCAAGTCGATGTTGAACTGAGCGCCTTCAAGAGACAGCGGATCGGTGCCATAGAGCGCCTTGTCCTTAGTCTCGTTGAGGATCTGACCGCCGAAGTTATACATCCACGTGCCCATCATGTAGAAGACGTAGTTCTGGTAAATAACCAGAGCCCATTTCTTCTCTTCTTCATTGGTGAGCTTGCGGGACATGTCCAGCAAGTCTTCATAGGTCCAGTCCGGTGGAGGCATGTCAACACCGGCCTGGGTGAGCAGGTCCTTGTTTACGTGAAATACCTCGCCACCCGATTGGAAGGGCACGCCGTACAGGTTCGGGCCCCAGCTCCAATTCACCAGCTCGCCGGCAAAGTAGTCCTCTTTGCTGCGCGGGCCTTTGGCGAAATAGGGCGTCAGTTCCTCGATAACACCGGTGAGACCCCACTTGAGCGCCCAGTTGACCTGGTTGTAAGTGATGTCCACGCCGGCTTCACCGGCGGCAAACTCGGTGTTGCGCTTGGCAAACACGCCGCCGTCAAACGTCCGGTCGGGCGTCGCCTCGATCTCGATACCGAGAGACTCCTCAGCGACCGCAAACGTCTCAGAGAGCGCCTTCCAGCGCGGATCTTCTTCCGCGTGGTAGTTAGAGATCTTCAGCACCGGCGTCTCCATCATCTCGGTCTTTTCCTCGGCCTTGGGCGCCTCGGCCATGTCATCCTTAGGCGCACCCGTCGTCGCCGCCGTGCCGCACGCGGCCAGCAACGCAGCACCACCGGCTGCGGCGCCAGCGCCCAGCAACGATCGTCTTGTCAACGTCATGGGGACTCCTCCTTTTTGGCTCTTCCCCAGCTATAACCCGCAAATGAATGGGCCAACTCTATCGGCCACAAATCGCCCAGCCATGTTGCAGGTCCACTCACAAAATCCGATTAGCCATTCGCACTGTACTTGGCTAGGCTAGGAAAAATTATATATGTTTCGTCAAGGTGGGTCAAGGACTCTAACCCTAACAACCGACTCCCATGAATCACTACAGAGGCCGCGTCCCGCGGCCTCTGTAGTGATCGAGATACTCTCTTACGACTGCCTGGTCTTCACGCCCAAACCGGCAGGTCTGAGACGAGGCTTGGTTTCCAGATTTAGAGATATGCTAGCAAGTGAACGAAGTCGGCGTTGCTTTGCTGTGCGACCGAAGCTTGCACAAGGAGAACTCTACGCCGCGCTCTACCCCTATGCGCGCTTGCTTAAGACTGACTACTCTCTTTCACCTCAATCGTGAAGAACTGCCATTTGGCCGTGCAGCGGTCTCGGAGCGTGTCGTCATCCAGCAACAACTGATAACAGGGCCAGATTTCCCACTGTCCCGCTACATCGAGCGGTATGACTACCCCGGTCTTAAACTTCTGGTACCGCACAACTTCCACCCCTTCATGAGCTAGCCCAAAGTGTATTTCTTCGCCTGTGGGATGGTTCACGGCAACAAACGTTCGGTTTAGCTCGATCGGCGGCACGCGCAGGTTCTGGACGGTAAATTCAATGTAAATCTCTTGGCCGACCTCAAAGGGTGACTTCTCGATTCCAATGCCGTGCCCCGCCGGGCCGTAAGCCGTCATTTCCATCAATCTGAAGGCATCGAAATTTGCGACTGACGTGCCGGCTTCGTAAAAGACCTCCAGCTCGCCAAAGTTCTCCGGCCTGGCCGCCGCTTCAATGAGCGGCAGGTCGGCCGCATCGGCAGCCGATTCTGACTCCTCATCACCTTTCGCCGCCGCGGTTGCCGTGCTGCTCACCTTGATGGTTGCGCCAGCGTTCTCCGGAGACTCTGTATCTGAAGTACCGGAAACCATGAATATCACGGCGACCACGAGCAATACAACACCCACGACCATAGCGCCTAACGATACTCCAGGGCGGCGACCTGCGGTCCTGCCAATCAGCCCAATAGCTAACAGGAAGGCGCCGATTATTGCAGTGACGATTGTAAGCGGAGGCATGCTGGTAACCTCGAATTCTTGATGTACAGCGTCGGCTCGCTTGCCCTAAGCCGCAACAGACTTAAACTAGCTGCTGACGGAGAAATCGGAGGCCCAATGCCTCCGCAACCCTTAGCCGGTTGCATGAGCGCAACTGCCTAATCTAGACGATTATAGTAACCGGTAGTCCACAGAGTCAAGGAATTTGGCGAGATAGAGCAATTGCAGCGTGGTGGCGCATTAGGTACCGTATAGCAAACCGCACAATCCTATATGCAGATGGCAGATATTCTGCTGCGACTGCCATTTTGCGCAGTCGCTCGAAAGTTGCGAGAAAGGATCAATTGATGAATCTCCTCCACAAGGCACCTTCGGGTTTGGGCTACCATGCGATCGTCGCGGAGCGACATCCTTCCCTGGAGCGCATTCGCATTTCAGTTTTGAGGCTGGCGCCTGGAGATTCCTATTCCGGCGACACCGGGGCCTGGGAATCGGCCCTGGTGCTGCAAGCAGGCGAAGCGACCATCGCTGTCGAGTCCCACGGCATTGTCCACCATTGCCAGCGTCAAAGCGTCTTTGCCGGCCCGTCTTCTACGGTCTTCGTCGCGCCGGAGCAAACGTGGGAAGTCCGCGCGCAGGGCCACGCAACCCTGCAGTTGGTGATTTGCAGCACGCCCGGCAATCCGGGTACGGCTTCGCACATAATTACACCGGACCAACTCAAGGTCCGCAGAGTCGGGCAAGGCAACTGGTTCCGTCTGATCTACGACATCATCGATGCGCCCTTTCCGGCCCATACCATGGTCCTGGGCGAGACTTTCAATCCGCCCGGATATTGGAGCAGCGCGCCGCCGCACAAACATGAGGTTGACGATCCGCCGCACGAATCTGCACATGAGGAAGCATATCTCTTCCGCATCACGCCGGCGCGGGGCTTTGGCATGCAGCGGGTCTATACCGACGACAGCTCATTGAACGAGTCGTACACGGTTGAAGACGGCGATGTGGTGGCCATTCCTCGCGGTTACCATCCCGTCGTTGCAGGTCCAGGTTATCAACTCTATTACCTCTGGATTCTTGCCGGCAATCAACGGGTGCTGGCACCCCGGGACGACCCGAATCACGCCTGGCTGAAAGACAGTGAGGCGGTGATTACGGCAGTTGGCGGCTTGGGAAAGCCAGGCGGGTGAGCAGCAGCGCCCGGAAGGTGAACTGCCGCCCCATAGCGGATGATTGACCTTTCCCTGGCGCACCTACGCAATAAAGACGAGAGTTGACGTGGATTGCGCACGCCGCAATCGCAATGAAATGAGGAGAGTGGAAGAGCCTTGGCTGAGCGTTTTGACCTGATCGTACTGGGCGGCGGCAGCGCCGGCTATGCCGCGGCGCGCACGGCCGCCGAGCGGGGCACCCGTGTGGCGGTGGCCGAACAAGGGCCGTTGGGCGGTCTTTGCATCTTGCGGGGCTGCATGCCGAGCAAGGCAATTCTTGCGTCGGCAAGCCGACTCTACCACGCGCAGCACGCTGCAGAGATGGGCATCCACGTTGGCTCAGTCACGTCCGACCTGCCTGCCATCATCGCCCGCAAGCGGCGCTTGGTGAAGGAATTCGCAGACTACCGCATCGAGCAGCTCAATTCACCGGATATCGCGCTCTTTGAGGGCGCGGCGCAGTTTCTCTCTGCCGAAAGCGTACAGGTTGGAGATCGCATTCTCACCGCGCCCAAATTCGTCATCGCCACCGGTTCGGTGCCGTTTGTGCCGAAAGTGCCGGGACTGGCGGAAGCGGGATACATCACGAGCGACGAGGCGCTGGAATTGGAAGAGTTGCCGGAGTCCGTTTGTGTGCTCGGCGGCGGACCGATCGGCCTTGAGTTGGGCCAGTTCTATTCACGGCTTGGCGCTGCCGTCACGCTGCTGCAGCGGAGCAGTTGTGTGCTGAGCAGTGAAGACGAAGCAGTGGGCACGGCGCTGGGCGAATACCTGCGGGAAGACGGCATGGACATCCGCTGCGCCACGCGGCTCAACGCCGTGGAGCAACGCAACGGCAAGAAAGTCCTCCACCTCGCGCAGGACGACGTGGAAAGCGAAATCGAGGTTGACCAAATCCTGGTGGCCACAGGACGCAGTCCCGCGCTGGAGGGCCTGAACCTTGGCGCCGCCGGTGTGGAAAGCACGGGGCGCGGTATTGCCACAGATACCGCCATGCGCACGTCGAATCCGAACATCTTTGCCGTCGGCGACGTCACCGTCTCCTACGACATCGTGCACGTGGCAATCCAGCAGGGCGAGATAGCGGCCCACAACGCGCTTGGCGCCGGCCCCCCGCAGTACATGGACTACCGCATCGTGCCCATCGTCGTCTTCACCGAGCCGCAGTACGGGCGCGTCGGCATGACTGAAAAGGAGGCCCGTTCCAAAGGGTTACCCATCGTCACGGCTTCTTACCCTTTCAACGACCATGGTAAGGCGCTCTGCCTGGGTGAGACCCGCGGCTTTGTCAAGATGGTCGGTCATGCGCAAACGGGTGAGATTCTCGGTTACCAGGTGCTGGGGCCGGAGGGGGGCGAATTGATTCACGAGTGCATTGTGGCGCTTCACTTCCGCGCCACCGCCCAGGACTTCATGCGCATCCCGCACTACCATCCAACCCTGGCGGAAATCCTCACCTACCCCGCCGAGGAGATTGCCGAACAGGTCGCGAACCAAACCGGGCAATGAGGTCCGTTATCCGCTCGCACTGAGCCTGTCGCAGTATGCACGGCAAGCTCCGCCTATCGGCCTTGCTCATCTAGTCGCCCCAGCCTGCCGCTGCTAGAATAGACTCCACGGGGACGTGTCGGAACTGGAAGACGAGCATGATTTAGGATCATGTGCCGCAAGGCGTGCGGGTTCGAGTCCCGCCGTCCCCACCCGGTCGGCCCAGTGAGAGTGCGCCAAGCGGCGGGGCGTTTAGTCACCGAGGAATCCACGCATAACGCCGCCAGGCGTTTCATTGCTGCCCGCGCCCAACTCTGGGCTGGAGGTCTCCTATTTGGGCGTCACGCGCATGCCCGCAAACCCTTACTAATTTGCAGCTTGTCTGCCCAACTGTGGCGACCTTACCTACAGCATTGCCTCTGCGACCGAGGAGATATAGGGCACAAATCCAAAGCCTAGGTCTCTCAACTCTGCCTCAATCGGCATTCCTACCTGGATTGGACGCGTAACCTACGCTTGCTGCTTGACGGGATTGATGAGCGCGATAGAGTATAGATGAGACCCAAGAGTTCCGGCTCCTCTCACTCGCGTCTTGCCCCGGCACATAGTGGCGTGGCTGGAAAGGCAGGGCTCGCTTTGCAGGTCTATGAGTACAGTCCCCGCCCAACGTCACCGTCGCGCACGTCGAGCATCTGGAATCGCGCGCAGGGGCTTCTGAGTGTAGTTACCGATGTCTTGTCGATGCGTCGATTGGGCTTCAATGTAACGCAAGCGGACGAATTGCGGTACTTGGGGAACATCTCGGTCTGGCTCCGCTGGATGCTTATTGGCATTTGCGTGGCGCTGTTGCTCTATCGCCCCGCTTTCGACTTCGTCAGTTATGCGGAATACAGCAGTATTCTCGTATTGGTGTCAGCATTAAACGGATTCGTTCACTTCCGCATCCTTGCAAATCGAAAATTGACGCACCAGTTGATCCTCTTGCTGAGCGTAATGGACGTGATGATGCCGGAGAAAGACGGTATCGAGGCGTGCCGGGAGATTAGGGAAGCACTGCCTGACACCCGTGTGCTCATTTTGACTGCTTCGACCGACGAAGACGCCGTGTTGGCAGCGGTGGCCGCCGGCGCTACCGGGTATCTGCAGAAGTTGTCCGGCAAGGAGAGACTCCTTTCAACAATCCAGGAAGTTGCTGCTGGCGAATTCAGTATTCCGGGCGACCTTACGCGGCGGGTATTTGACAGAATCCGCTCAGCAACGCCGGGCGATGGGAAACCGCGGCATGACGGCCTCACCGAGCGAGAGCGGGAAATACTTACCCTCTTTGCGCAGGGGCTGTCGTATGCGGAGATCGCTGAGATCAGAGGCAATCGCCCGTTAACCATCCGCAACGCCATCTACGTTATCCGTGACAAGATCGGCGCCAAGTCCATTCAGGAAATGGTCGTCTGGGCCGTGCGCCACGGACTGCTGAACGGCGATCCGGCGCAAAGCGCACGACCATAGCGCACCCGCCACGTTTGAGTGAGCCGGCTGCGCACACCACGCTTGAGTGAGCCCGCTGCGCCCGCCATGCTTGAGTGAGCTTGCTGCACCCGCACGCTTGCTGCGCCCCGAGCACACCCACTTCTCGTCTCGCACCGGCCCGTGCGCCACCCGCGTGGCTTGTCTCAATGTCACAAGCCTGTCGCAAGTTGTGGCGCAAGTTTGTCGCAAGTTCAGCCGGAGCTGTCTGCAGGCACGCCCGTCGTTGAAGTAAATGCCTGTGATCGCGAACGCCTCACGGTAGTTTAGAAGCTCGCGGGCGTCGTCCGGGTCCGCTCCCGGCACCGCACGGCCCGCTAGCAGATCGTCGGCGTCCTCCAGCGTAAGCCTCGTTCCCTCGATGTGCGTCGTGTGATGCGCTTCTAGCAGAAACGCCTCTGAACGCATCGCGTCTACCCACTCATCCGTGAGCGTAGCCGCCTCCAGAAACCCCCGCGCCCGCTCGATCTCCGTGAGCGCCGTGGTGATTGCGTTCGTGATAGTAAAGCGCGGAGCAAAGGCCATTCGCAAACTCACCGAATTTCTGGGTAACTAACTCCAGCATAGCCGGAGTCGCCCAAAGCATTGAGCACGCCTGGAGCTACATGGTTAGACCTATCAGAAACCATGCTACGCTCTTTGACGTGTCACTGTTAGAATTGAAGAACGGGGTGTGTCGGAACTGGAAGACGAGCATGATTTAGGATCATGTGCCGCAAGGCGTGCGGGTTCGAGTCCCACCGTCCCCACCAACAGCCGCGCAGTGCAGAGCACACCGCCTCCCCAATCCTCGATGCACCGGGCGGTGTGGGGTTGTTTTTCCGCCGTACAGAGGCTTCTGGCTAACCCTGGGCGGCGAGCTCTCCCACCCAACGGACACGCCGAACAACAGGACCCGCCGCCCGGTAGAACTTCTCATCGGCCGTCCACAGCTCGCAGCCGAGAGCCTCTGCCAGAGCCAGGTAGTGGGCGTCATAGGCCGCGCCTTGTCTAAGCTGGCTTGCCAACTCCAAGGCCCTGCCGTAAAGGCGTGGCGGCTGAAATAATTCGAGGCCCGCTGACAGCAGGCTCTCCATACGCTGTGTCGCCGCCTGCAATGTCAACTCGCCTCGCCTCACCCTTTGGTGGAGGACATTGGTCACTTCCACAGGCATCAGGTACGGCGCCGCGATTCGGATTCTCTGGCTGTTCCACAAGCGGCCAAGCGCGTTGGCCTCGGCGGTGTGTTTCTCCTTGACCAGCCACTTGCACGCCAGGCTCGCGTCCACTACAACGTAACCGTTCAAGAGATGCTCCTAGACTCGCGCGCCTCCCGTATCAACTCAGCCCCGTCTGCCGGCAGAACCTTGTCTCCAAACGCCTCCTCTTGCAGGGCTACGAGCCTCTCGATGTTGAAGCTGCCGGCGAACGCGCCGTTGGCCTCGTCTCGCGCGAGCTCCTTGTCGATGGCGGCCAGGCAATACCGTCTCATGCTGATGCCCTTGAGCGCCGCCACCGCCTTCAGACGCCGCTGTACCGGAGGGTCGAGGTCCAGTGTGAGTCTCTTCTTCTTGGTTTGCATAAGCTCTTAACTCCTCAAAATCGTGACCAAGAGTGAGAATAGCGTAAATACGGAAATGCGTCAATTTCGCTGAGGAGACAAAGCCACAGGCAAGGGAAAAGAGCATCCAGCAGAAACGCCTGCGCACGCATTGCGTTGAACCACACCTTCGTCAGCGCCGCCTCATCCAAAAAGCCATGCACCCGCTCGGTCTCGTTGAGCTCCGAAGTGAATGCGTTCGTGATTGAAATGCGGGGTTCAAAGGCCATTTGTTACTGGCCAGACTCTGGAAACTTCCTATTTCAGCAAAAGCGTGGTCGTGCCTGATTGGACACCCGGCTATGCTTGTCTTACAAAGATGAGGGAGGAGAGAGCCAAATACATGATACGCTGAGAACGTGACAGCCAGAAGCCACGAGCGCAAGGACCCGTTGTGACCGATCAAGACCGCGAACCATTTGAGAGTACCAACTCCCTAGGAAAACTCTGAACAAGCCCTTGGCATAGTATGATAGCAAGAAAGCAGCTTATGGCGAGGAGATGGGGAATGGAGCAGCCGACGTTTGCCGAGTTGGAGTACGCGCAGAAGAAGCGGAAGACCCGGCGGGAGAAGTTCTTGGAGCGCATGGACGCGTTGCTCCCGTGGGCGGAGATGGAGGCGCGTATCGCGCCGTACTATCCCAAGGCGGGGCGTGGGCGGCGGCCGTATCCTTTGTCGGTAATGCTGCGGGTACACTGCGTGCAGTTGTTCTACAATCTGAGTGATCCTGGGATGGAGGACATGCTGTACGAGGTGGAACCGGTGCGGCGGTTCGTGGGGCTGCGGCTGTCGGCAGCGCTGCCGGACGAGACGACGATCCTGCACTTTCGGCATTTGCTGGAGCAGCATCGGTTGGGAGAGGGGTTGTTGGCGGAGATCAACGCGCATCTGGCGAGGCAAGGCTTGCGGCTGCGGGCAGGGACGGTCGTGGACGCGACCATCATCGCAGCGCCGACATCGACCAAGAACCGCGAAGGGCAGCGGGACCCGGAGATGCGGCAGGTGAAGAAGGGGAACCAGTATTACTTTGGAATGAAGCTGCACATCGGCGCCGACGCACAGACGGGGCTCGTGCACAGCTTCAGCACCACAGCGGCCAACGTGCACGACGTGACGCAAGCGGGAGCGTTGCTGCACGGTGGGGAGCAGCAGGTGTGGGGAGACGCCGGGTACATCGGCGTGCAGAAGCGGCTGGAGCATCAGGGGCGCGCGGTAGCGTGGCAGGTGGCGCTCAAGCCGGGGCAGCGGCGGCAACTGGCGCCTGAGAGCGCGGCGGCGCTGGCCGAGCAGCGCAAAGCGTCAGTCAGAGCCAAGGTCGAACATCCGTTCCTGTGGGTGAAGCGGCACTTCGGCTACGCCACGGTGCGCTACCGGGGTCTGTCCAAGAACACGCAACGGCTGGCGTTGCTGCTGGGGCTGACCAATGTGGTGACGGCCGCACGCTACGTGACTGCGTGACACGGCAGTAGTGCGCCCAAAACACGAGCGGGAGCGAAAAACGCTCCCAGCAGCGCCAAAACACGGGCAAAACAGCCCCACCGAAACGCCAAAACACACCCCAAAACGCCCCATAATCCCGCACACACCACTAACACCAAGCCTACACAGAGTTGTTCAGACCTTTCCTAGAGAGAGTCCTGCAGATTCTCAAGGAGATTGCCGAGAAATCGGCGGACGGTGATTATCTCTACCGGGGAGAACCAAGGCATTACTGTCGCGTGTCGTCGAGCCTCTACCGCAGACGCGAAGAAATCAAGGTAGAGGGTTTAGACATCGAAATTGCCCAAACGGAAATGCTGAAGTCAGCCCAAGAATTCGCCGGTCAAATGGATGAAGACGATCTCCTGGCTCAACTCCAGCACTTCGGCTCTGTCACCAATCTGATCGACTTCACGACAGACTTTCTGATCGCGCTGTTCTTTGCCTGCGACAGTAAACCTGCAAGAGACGGACGGGTCATCCTGCTAGAAAAGGGCAGTTTCCCGTTGCTGGAACCCAAGAGTCCGGCAAATCGCGTCATCGCACAAAAGAGCGTGTTTGTGCGGCCGCCAAAGGGCTTTCTCATACCGGACAAGACAATTTCTGTTCCACATGAGCTCAAAGAACCTATCTTAGAACACTTAGGCAAGCACCACAATGTCCGAGCCCAGACCATTTATAACGATTTCCATGGATTCATCCGATACCATGAGGGCCATGAGAGTGCTTATCTGGAAATCTACGCTGCCGAAGCTCATGCAAGAAAAAGAGAGTATGAAGCAGCCATTGACAGATACAGCAATGTCATTAAGCTGAATCCACGACTAACCCTAGCATACAACAATCGCGGCAATGTTCATTTTTCCAAAGAGGACTATGATCTTGCTATTCAAGATTACAGTAAGGCACTCGCAATTGATCCGGGAATGGCAGTTGCCTTTTACGGTCGCGGAGTAGTTTATTTGTCTATAGAGGACTATGACAACGCGATCAAGGACTTCAGCAAAGCAATAGAAATGGACCCCAGCCTCGTTGTAGCCCTTATCAATCGTGGTCGTTCTTTCTCAGCCAAGGGCGAGCCCAAGCAGGCAATCCAGGACTATGGTGAGGCGATTGCAATAGCTCCCTGCTTGGCGGAGACTTATGTCAATCGCGGCATAGTGTACACGAGAATTGGTGACTTCGAATCGGGATTGCAGGACTTCGACAAGGCAATAGAGCTAAATTCTTGTTTGGCCGAAGCCTACGACGGTCGCGGCATCGCGTACATGAGAAAGAGTGAATACCAGCACGCAATTCAGGAATTTGACAGAGCGATAGCGTTATATTCCAACCCAACTAAGTCTCATAGCAATTCTGGCTTGGTGCGCACTGTGGAGAGTAAACAACAACGCCAGACCCAGCATTTCCGCAAACTAGTGAATGTAGACAGGAGCTTAGGAAGTTTCCACTACAATCGTGGTGAGTGCTGGCTCGCCTTGAGAATGTGGGGAAAGGCTGAAGCTGACTTGTCCAAGGCAAAGAGCCTTGGGGTTGATGTTGTTTCTGCATTTCGTGACGAGTTTGGTAGCGTATCGGCTTTTGAGGAGCGATACAAGGTCAAGCTTCCTGCGAGTATTGTGGAAATGCTCACGGCCAATGGCGAGGAGTAGGCGCATCCAGGCGGAACTTGGCGACAATAGCGTGTCCTCTGGACTCCGGCTTACGCCGGAGTGACAGACATCTTGCAAGCACTTCCTGTTTGATCAGACGCTCCGAGACGTGGGCGCGTGATTGCGTCTGTGCTATAGGTCAACCACCGTTTCGGTGTCGCCGGCTTGGAGGGCGTTCATGTAGGCGAGGATGAGGTTGCGGGTGCGGTAGGTGTTGAAGGCGGCTTGGTCTTGGCGTTGGACGATGGGGAAGGTGCTGAGGATGTAGGCAGCGTCTTCACGGGAGATGCCGTAGAGGTGGAAGTAGCAGGCGTCGAGGCGGGCGCGGAGGTGGCGGCGCTCCTCTTCATTCCAGATGAAGGGCGGGCCGGTGTGGCCGAGGTCGCGGGCAAACGGGGCCAGGTCGTGGGCGGTGTAGGTGAGTTTCAACACGTGGTCGCGGACGAGAGCGCGGGCAGTGGAATCCCCAAATGTGCGGTCGTAGTCGGCGGGGGCGATGACGGGGAGTTGCTCGACAAGAAAGAGGTTCAGATTCTGTCCTTGAACCTTCTGTCGCGTAACGAAATCGAAAGCAAAGGCATTCAAGTTTGCGGCAAGTAGGTAGCAGTCCGTTTTGTATGCTTGCACCGCTTCAGAGGTTTTGTGGGTAGGCAAGAAAACGGGCAGACTGTTGCCAAAACCTGCGCGTGGCACTATGCAAGCAATCATCGTGCGAATGTTCGTAGGGGCCGTGACATGCTTGAAAGCCAGAGTCCATCCTAATTCCTCTGGGTAATCAAGTGAGCCTGCGTTAACCCAAAACTGCGGATCTGGCAACCACCTGGGATCTGCGTGCTCTTCGAGAGTAGCATCCCTTGGCTGGGCGGGACGGTTTAAGTTCTCAGGGTTAACAACAACACTCGCGGCGCGGTGGTCGAACGCCTGCACCATCTTGCCTTCGTAGAGGGGTAGGCAAAGCTCCTTTCCGCGTTGCCAGCGGTTGCCTTGGACGGGATAGAAGCCTTCTTCGTCTAGTTGCCCAGCAGTGCGGAAGAGGTGGGAGTCGTTGGTCATGTCGAACATGCGTACGTACTTGACCGGCCAGGTCTTGCGTTCGGCGCCGTCGGAGCGGTTGACGAGCACGGGGTGGCGGGCGTAGATGGTGCGGGTGATGTCGGCGTCGCGGCGGGTGCGGAAGACCGGGGCGGTGCCGGTGTTGGGATTGACGCGGGCGAAGTCCTCCGGCGCCAGCGGGAAGCAGCGGTCAGCATCGGTGATGGTCTTGGTGGCGTGGAGGAAGAAGGCGCACGCGGTCTCGTCGAACCGCCGTGCCGTGCCGCCAACGATGAGGGCGCAGAATTTGAACGAGGCGTGCACGTCCTTGAAGAAGATCTTCCTGTTTTCAAAGTCGTACAGCCCCGCCACGCGCCCACGGGTAGAGACTGACTTGAAGAACTTGGCCGCGGTCTTGTCGGCGTAGATGCCGGACGGCGTGAGCAGGCCGACCAGGCCGTCGGCCTTAACCAGGCGCAGGGCGCGCTCCACGAAGAGCGAATAGAGATTGATGTCGCCGCCGCCCAGCAGCGGGTAGTGACCGGACGCCCGCACGAGTTTACCCAGGCTGTCGGCGCGGGCTTTGGCATCATCAAAGTCAGCCGCCAGCGGATCGCCCTGCCCGCGCAGTTCCTTGATGGCGCTCCGGCGCGCCGCGGCGGTGGGCGCGCGGGCGAGTTCCGGCGCGCGGGTGGCGAACCACTCCACCTCCTGCAATTTTATGCGGTCCCACGGCGGGTTGCCGATCACGGCGTCGAAACCGCCGCTTGGATTGGCGTCCTGCCACTGCGCCCACACGCCGGGAAAGGCCGCTTCCCAATGCAGGAAGGTCTCCCGGCCGGCGATGGCCCTGGCGTCGCGCCAGAGGGTGGCGAATTCTTGCAATAAGGCGTCTGGTTCGTCACTCCGGTGAAAACCGGAGTCCAGGAGGTACGGAGAAGGTAGATTCCCGCTTTCGCGGGAGTGTTGGACAGCGTCGTCTGTGCGGGAAAGGCGAGGAGCATCGCTTGTGGACGAACGATCGGCCTGTTCGTTTTCGCGGTTTGGCGCTTCTGGATTCCGGCTTTCGCCGGAATGACGGAAGGAACTGGCCTGACGAATGCCCAGCGCGTCCGGCCCAAGCGCAAGGAGCTTGAACGAGTCGCCTTGCTGTCGATCAAGCGTCTCGAGCAATGGTAATTCAAAGCGTTCACGCTCTCTCTTTTTCATGCCCGCGGTGAGCCAGCGCAGACCGCAGAGTGTGTCCAACAGGCCGCGGAGATCTGAGGTCGTCTCTTCGACCTCTTTGAACAGCGACGCTGACTGCCGCACCTCGGACACGTCGGCGTCGGAGAGCATCTCAATGTGCTCCATGCCCTCGGCGGAGGCTTCCGCACCGGCCACGGCGGATTGGATGAAGAAGCTGCCCATGCGTCTTAGTTCACCCACGGCCTCGGTCACGCGCATGCCGAGCAGCGAATCGCCGCAGCGCAGGTGATGGTCCAGGAACGAGAGCGGCGCCCCCACGGTGAAGCTGTGCAACCAGAGTGAGACCTTGGCCAGCTCCACGGCCAGCGGGTTCTTGTCCACGCCGTAGATGCAGCGCTTCAGCACCATGCGCCGGATGACGGCCTGGTCGGTGAGCTGGTCTTTGTGTAAAGTCCAGTTAGATTCCCGCGCACGTAAAAGAATCTCTTCGCGAATGGCCGCGATGCGCGCCACCAGCGGCGAAACGTAGGCTGCGCTGCCGTCTTCTGCGAGCCAGTCCGGCACGCCGGGCACGTATTCCACCAAGTCGGCGATGTAGTCGGAGATGAAGTCCACAGCCGTGACCAGGAAGTGCCCGCTGCCCATGGCCGGATCGAGAATCTTCAGGTCGAGCACGGCCTCCGCCGGGTCGACTGCCGCCAACTCCCGCTGCCGTTCCGCCTTGGAGCGGCGGCCGCGCTTGAGCTGCGCGGCCTTCTCCTCGAATGCCGTCAAGCGCTCCTCCACCAAGGGGTCTAGGGTCTTTTCCACGATGAGGTCAACCAGCTCCTGCGGCGTGTAGAAGCTGCCGCTGTCCTTGCGGGCGTAAGGATTAGGCCGCATGGCGATGGCGCCGTTGTCCCCGCGCACGGGCTCCTGTTCGAGCAGGCGTTCGTAGATGGAGCCAAGCTGCTGCACGGACATGTCGCGGTAGTTGACGAATGAACGCGCGGTCTCGCCTTTTTGGGCGCTGCGGGTATGGCTGAGTTCATAGATGATCTCCGCGACGATGTTGTCCGGCAGGCGCACCTGGTCCAACACCGGCGCGGACTCCGGCGCAAAGAGACCGCCATTGTAGGGCGGCAGGCCGATTGAGGGGTCGCCCTGGTCTATGAGCTTGAACAGTTCAGCGAGACGGCTGTAGTAATTCGTGGCTACGCCCGAGAAGGTATCTTGGGAATTCATGCGCGCGGCAACATCGTCGCGCACGCGCTTGCGCAAGCCGTAGTCGTCGTAGCGGGAATCATTCACGGGCAAGAGGCCGCGGTCCTCGGCGTAGAGAATGAAGAGGAGCCGGTAGAGGAAGATCAAGGCCGCGTGGCGCGCGGCGGTGAGGTCACTGCCGGTCTCGGCATCCGCATCAAGTCGCGCCGCCAGCGCCGCGACCAAATTGGGGAAGACGTGTGTAAAGACTACTTCCGAGAGGTCTGCCGCTACCCGTTGCTCATAACGCTGCCCCTCGGCGATGGCTTCATCAAGAAACGTGGCGGTTGCGCCCGCGTGCAGCGTGAAGGCAGCGCGCCGCAGGAGCAGGAAGAAGACACGCAGGGCATGGTCGTCATCCTCTTGCAGGAGCGTCTGCACGTCCGCTTCGTAGAATGCGCTCGCCCGGGGCCGGGTGCGGTAATCGTAGAGCCGCCAGACAGCCCCGTTTGTCAAGATGCCCCAGCGAATGCGACCGTCGGTTGCGCTCTCCGCGGTTGCGAGATACCGGAGGATCTGGCCGTGGGGCGTACCGAGTCGCGCAGCGTCATCCCGATCGCGGCTATCGAGCGGCAAGCCGAACCGTTTGCTCTCCTCAACTACCAGCGCGTCCTGGTAGCGGTCTTCAGAACGCATGCGGGCTGCGGCGCGTTCCTTGTCGTCCTCATCGGCGAAGAGCAGGTGATCGGGGATGTCTTCGTAGCCCTTGGAGCCCTGTTGCGGCAGGTAGTCGCGCCAGCCCAAGAGGTTGAATATCTTCCGCACCACGTCTTGCTCGGTTGCCGCTTCGTTGGGCAGGCTGGAAGGACTGATCCTGCTCATTATGTCAGTGAGAGATTGCTTGAATGCGGCGAATGCCTCCGGCTCACGATTAATCTCCCGCCAAGCCTCAGTGCTCCTGATGCCATCGGTGAGGAAGTATTGCGTGAAGAGCTGTCCCGTCATGGCAGAGTTTCTGTCTCTCTTGAGAACGCGAGATGCAAGGGACGGCAGCAGTGTCTGGTTGTTGGTTTGTGGAACTGGCCCATGGCTCCGCCAATGCACAGTGGTGAACCGGCTAGCTGTCGCTCTGCGTGAGCAAGCCTGCCACGTTCAAGTTTGAGACGTGCGCTGACACCAGCGTAACGGAAAACGACTAGCTTGTGGCGTGGGCAAGTCTATTGTTTCCGCGAGCGCGGGTAGAAGATCCAGAGCAGGTTGCCGATTGCGATGGCGGCGGCGAGGGCCCAGAGGACGGTGCCGCCGGTGGGGTTCACCGCGAGGCCCACGCCCAAGCCCAGATAGAAAACGATGAATGCCGCCACGAAGAGCACCACGTGGATGATGGTTTTGAGTGTCTTGTTCATGCTATGCAGCTCCGCTAAGTCTTAAGAACGCCGTTGCCGACATGCCGACATGCCGACATGCCGACATGGCAATGGTAGCAAAGGCGCGAGAAGGGGGCTAGGAGTTCAGCGGCATACGCGGGAGGGTGGACTGGGAGCACCCCGGTGCACGCCGGCAAGTGGGCCTGATTGAGCCATGTCATGGATTTGTCCGCTTCGCGCGCCCCATGAGCGTCTATCCTATTAGCCCGTGCCGGCAGCGGTAAGTTTGCCACAGGATCGTCTGGACTCTTAACGTGCCGAAGGATGGGTTGGACACGTCGGTCCTCGCGCAAGGTTGCGTGAGTTCGGATTTGCAGAACTGAAGCTAACCCACTCCGCTCGGAGTGACGGTGAGGTGACTTGCCATCTCTGCATCTAGGCCGGCGTGGTTGCCCCGGCTTGCGAGGGCGGGAGCAGGCGCATGCGCACGTCCACTTCCAGTTCGCTGTCAAGGAAGCCCTGCAGTATGCCCTTCGATGGCGGCACGTCCTGGTAGTCCCGTCCCACGGCGATGGCGACGTGGTGGTCGCTGGCAAACGTCTGGTTGGTGGGATCAAAGCCGACCCAGCCAAGTCCCGGCAGGCGGCATTCGACCCACGCGTGGGTGGACGACTGCGGCGACTGCGACAGGGTCTGCGTCTGTGACGAAGTCTGCGTCTGTGACGAAGTCTGCGTCTGTGACAAACTCTGCGTATGCGACGAAGTCTGCCCGTGCCTATGCCGCTCTCCCGAAACATGCACGTAGCCGGAAACGTAGCGGGCCGGCACGCCCCAGGAACGCGCAATTGCGATCATGACATGGGTGTAGTCTTGGCATACTCCTCGTCCGGACTCCAGTATTTCATCGATAGGCGAAGCGACAGACGTGCTGCCCGGCACATAGTTGAACGCGCGGTGCAGCTTCTCCGAAAGCATGCCCACGGATTGCAGCGGGTCGTCGGCGGGTTCAATACCTTCCCGCGCGATGAAGGCAGTAAGGGCAGGCGAGGACCCTGCCAGCGGGCTGTCATGGGTGAAATCCCAGAGCGCAAACGAGTCACGCCAGGAGCGAATTCTGTCCCACGCATCGGCAGCCAGCGCAGTGGGAAGGTGGGCCGCCGGTCCAGTATCGACTGTGGCGCGGCTCGTAATCTTCAGAGAATCATGCAACTGATACACGCTAAAGACGTGCTTAGTGTTTCCGTAGGCATCCTCGCCTGTATTCAAGGAGGAAAGTGGGTCTGTAGTGATTTCAAAGTGAATGAGTTGCTGCTTGACGCTGTTGCGCGGCTTCAAGCAGACGGACATCACCGAGTGTCGGGCCGGAGACGTGTAGCGGTAGTGTGATATGTGCTCTATTTGGAAGCGGTTTGCACCGACCATAGCAGCACTACACGGGGGAATCTTCGACGTGGTAATCAAAGTAGGTCTGCAAGATGAGACCGTGCAGGTCGCGACAGAACCCGCCCATATCCTGGAGCGCTGCTTTCCTGTCTGCCAGATCAGGCCAACTGTAACTGACAAGTGACGCCAGGCGGCCGGCCAGCCGTCGTGCCGCGGCACTGGATTCCCTATTCGGCCCGGCGCCCACGGCATCAAGCTGCGCGCCAATCACGTCGAGCGACTGGCACAGGGAATCGGGCAGCAACGGATCGGTGACGAGAAGGTCAAGCACGTTGTCCGGCAATACTTCCACGCTATAGCTGCGGTTGTACACCTCCAACGCATGGTATGTGTGCAACAAGCTGGTCCAGTCCGCTTCGGAAGACTCTTCAAAATGCACTTCGGTAGCAAGTTGCGCCAAGAACAGCGCAATGAGGAGCTGGGCGCGTTCGACAAACCGGCCCAACTGCAGGAAGTGCCAACCCTCGTCGCGGTACATGGTGGCTGCAGCCACACCCATGAACGTGTCGATGTCTGAATTCACTCTGGCGTAGAAGCTCTCCGGAGACGTGGCCCAGATGTCTTGCATGTCCATTTTCTGAATTCGCAAGTACACCAAGTTGAGGTGCGACCACATTTCCCCGCTGACGCAATTCCGCGTCTGCCGGGCGTTCTCTCGCGCCATGGCAAGGCAGTTCCAAACAGAACCGGGATTGGATCGCTCGAACGTAAGGTCGTCAGCGAGGGTATAGGAGTCCGCCAACGTGAATTCATCGCTGTCGATGAGCTCGAGACTGCCGCCGGGCGGCAGCCTATCGACACTTATGTAAATACGATTCCAGCCGAAGTAGATTTCCTGGACGGGTCGATCCACCAATGCCGCCGTCTGCAAGTGCAGAAGACGGCATTGGTGTTGCGCCCGCTCTAAGTATCGCCCCATCCAGTAGAGGCCCTGTGCGCTGCGTGAGAGCATTAAGTGTGGTTCCCAGGTGTCCTATGAGGTTTGGGTTTAGTCATCTTCATCGTGCTCTTCGGGCATCAGGACGAATTCGGGATAGGCCTCCAGCCCTAATTCGGCGGTGTCTTGACCTAGCCGCTCGACCTGGGCCGAAACCCTGAGGCTAAGCACAACATCAAGAACCTTCCAAAGGATGAGCGAGGTGATGAAGACAAACGCGCCAATGGCGAGAATGCCGACAATCTGCGCGACAATGTCTCCGCCGGCAGCAATCGCCACCGCCAGTGTTCCCCACACGCCTGCGAACAAGTGGGCGGGGATCGCGCCAACCACGTCATCGACCTTGACACTCTCCAGCAATTTTAGGGCGAGCGTGCAGATGATGCCGCCAATGGCGCCAATGATAACGGCCCAGTAATGCTGGGTAATGTCGGGGCCGGCAGTGATCGAGACAAGTCCGGCGATCGCGCCATTCAGTCCGGCGAATAGATCGGTGCGGCCAAGCAAAGGCCGGGAAATGATGAGTGCGGCCACTACGCCCCCTGCCGCGGCCAGGTTTGTATTGACGAGCACGTGACCAATAGCGACGGCGTCAACCGCGCTCCCCAGCGCCAGTTGCGAGCCGCCGTTAAATCCGAACCAGCCCAGCCACAGGATGAAAACGCCGAGAGTGACCAGGAGCACATTGGACGGAGGAGTGGGCCTAGTGGTGCCATCCTTGCGGTACTTGCCCAGCCTGGGTCCGACAATCAAGACACCCGCCAGCGCCGCCCAACCGCCGGTACTGTGGACAATAGTTGAACCGGCGAAGTCCTGAAATCCCATCTCGCTCAGCCAGCCGCCGCCCCACGTCCAAGCGCCAACCACGGGATAGATGATCGCGGTGAGAATTAAGATGAATACGAAGAACGACCACATTTTGACGCGCTCTGCCAAGGCGCCGGAAATGATGGAGGCGGTAGTGGCGACAAACACCATCTGGAAGAACCAGTCCGACATGACCGAATAGCCGCTCTCAATCACAGCGGCCGCTGCGCTCTGGTCGCCATCCAGCAGCGCAAGCTCTTCGGGGGACGGCCCGTAGAGCAGCTTGAATGAACCGATGAAGCCGCCATAGTTGGCGACGTCAACGTACATGAGGTTGTAGCCGACGAAGAAATACGCAAGACCGGCGATGGAATAGAGGCCGATGTTCTTCAAGCAAATCATGGAGGCGTTCTTGGTGCGCACTGCGCCGGCCTCGAGCATAGTGAAGCCTGCCGCCATCCACATTACCAATACGCCCCATAGGAGGAACGCAAATGTATTTAATACGAAGGTGGTCTCGCCGTCAGTTGCCGCATGGGCGACGGCCGGGCGAACCAGGAAATAGACCAACGTCAGAAAAACCACTGCCGCAATGACAGAAATACGGTGATGGCGAACAACAACATCGGTGAATACCATCAATCACTCCTCCTCCTGATGAATGCCAACCGTTTAACCATCAACTACCCAGAAGTCTTTGCCGCCTCCTCCCTGACTGGAATTGACTACCAAGCTGCCTCTTCTCAACGCAACACGACAGAACGCGCCCGGCACAATGCGGGTTTCCCGGCCATGCAACACAAACGGACGCAAGTCCACGTGACGTGGTTCGAAGCGGCCGTCGATAAAGCAGGGCGCGCGGGAGAGCGCAAGCACAGGCTGCGAAATAAATCCGGCAGGATCGGCGCGCAACTGCTTGGCATACTCGTCTCGCTCCGCTGGAGTCGAATGAGGGCCAACCAACATGCCGTAGCCACCGGACTCACCGACACGTTTTACCACCAAATTCTGTAAGTTGTCAAGGGTATATTCTAGGTCCTCACGTCGTCGGCAAAGGTAGGTCTCAACGTTTGCCAGGATCGGTTCTTCATTCAAATAGTAGCGAATCATATCAGGCACGAACGCATACATGCTCTTGTCGTCCGCGACACCGGTGCCCGGCGCATTGACAAGCGCGACGTTGCCAAGCTTGTAGGCGTGCAACAACCCGGGGACGCCGAGCAGCGAATCCGGGCGGAAGACAAGCGGGTCCAGGAAATCGTCGTCAACACGCCGATAGATTACATCTACTCGTCGCAGGCCGGTTGTGGTCCGCATGTAGACGAAGCCGTCGTTCACCAATAAGTCCCGGCCCTCCACCAGCTCTGCGCCAATTTCCCGAGCCAAGAATATGTGCTCGTAGAAGGCGGAGTTGTAGACGCCCGGGGTCAGCAAGACGATGGTCGGATCCGTTTTGCCGCCCGGCGCCAACTCTCGCAAGGTTGTCTGGAGCACCTGGCCGTAGTGTTCAATTTCCAGTACGCGTGACCTTCTGTAAAGGCGGCGGAAGCTCTTCTTTACCGCTTCGCGGTTTGCAAGCATATAAGACACGCCGGAAGGAACGCGCAGATTGTCTTCAAGCACGCAGAAGCCGTCGTTAGTGCGTATGATGTCCGTACCGCAAATTGCCACCCAAGTACCGTGAGGTGCGGAGAAGTCGCGCATCTCAACTCTAAATTGCGGACAACCACGCACCATGTCTACGGGAATTACGTCGTCGTGGACGATGCTTGGCTCCCCGTAGAGATCCTTCGTGCGCGACCTGCCATAAACGTCTTCCAGAAACCTGTTCAGAGCCTTGACCCGCTGCGTCAGGCCGGCTTCAATTTCGCTCCATTCTGCTCTCGAAACAATGCGAGGCAGTGAGTCAATGGGAATTATGCGTTCGTCCGCCTCGTCATCGCCATAGACGGTGAACGTGATGCCTTCATTGGAAAACGACCTTGTTACCCGGTCCTGAATACTTGTCAAATCTTCGGAGGACAGTTGACAGAGTAGTTCGTAGAGGTCTCGACTATGTCCCCGAGGAGTGCCGTCCGTCAGGAACATTTCGTCGAAAACATCTGCTTCAAGTTGGTAGTCGTCGAAATTCACGTCAGAGTATTCCTGCCAAGCTAGTTTTGGACGCGACCATGTACCGGGTGGTCAGTTCATTTTCCGCACCGTGCGCAGACTGCACACAAGACCCTGACTGCATCAGAGCGCATGTGTTCGCCAGAACAGTAACAAATCAAGCACACAATTTCAAGCGCCGGCGCGTCAATTGCTCTCTTGCTTGCAGCATGGTGGCGGTCTACGAGACCACTCTAGTCCACACGCACTTTGCAGACGCAGCGAGCAACTGGGATCGCGAGGATAGCTTCAAGAGCCGAGACTGCCAGTTCTCAAAGGCTCGCGAAAGCCTACCGGCTGTGAATTACTACAACGCGGCTACGCTTGTACCACCGCTTCGCTGGCGTCTTCTTCGATTACTACCGGCGCGAGGGGTAATTCTATGATCATCTCGGTAAATTCACCGGGCATGGAGTCGACGCGAATGGTCCCGCCGTGCCGGCGTACGATGTCGCTGGACATCGCGAGGCCTAGGCCGGTGCCCTTGTCGGTAGGCTTGGTGGTGAAGAAGGGGTTAAAGATTTTTTCGACTACGTCAGCGGGCATGCCCGTGCCATTGTCTCTAATGCGAATCTCTGCGAATTCCTCGCCTCGTTTCGTGGTAAGCCAGACAGTGGGGCTATAGTCGGTCGCGCCGTCTGCCTTCTCGCCAGCACGCCGTCTCTCGTCAGTCGCGTCGCACGCATTGCTTACCATGTTCAGGAAGACCCGCCCCACATCCTGTGGGATAACTTCAATCTCGCCCATATCGGGATCGAGATCCTGCTTCAAGTCTAACTGGAATTCAGAATCGGTGGCGCGCTTGCTGTGGTAGGCAAGGCGGGCGTGTTCATCGAGAAGATTGTTGATGTTCGTAGGCTGCTGCCCGCCGGCGCCTCGGCCCATGGAAAGCATGTCATGCACGATGCGGTTCGCACGTTCGCCGTGGTTATGGATACGTTCAAGATTTCCTGTGAGATCACCGGAAATCTCATCAACCAGATCACGATCTTCCTCGCTTAGTTCGCCGCCGTTTTCGCCGAGCACTTCCCGGAGTTCTTCCAAAAGGTCCTGGGAAGCCTCGGAGAAGTTCTTGACGAAATTCAGCGGGTTTTTGATCTCGTGGGCTACGCCGGCCGTAAGCTCACCGAGGGCCGCCAACTTTTCACGCATGACGATTTGGTCTTGGGCCTTCCGCAGATCGGCCAGCACGCTTTCCAATTCTGCATTCTTGCCTTGCAACTCATCTGCCAGTTTTTCCACGAGATTGAGACGCTGTACTTCCAATGCGTGACGACGGAACACCTCAAGCGCGGCAGCCATATCCGCAACCTCGTCGCGCCCGCCGATTTCAACCTGAGTCTCCAGGTCCCCGCCTGCCATGCTGCGCATCCATCCGGAAAGCATCTCGATGCGGCGCACTACAACTCTGCCGACAAAGAGCCATACAATGACGAGCGCGCCGCCGACACTAATGACACTAATCGCGAGCAAGAGAATGCGGCCTGTGAGAATTGCCTGCGTGGACGCTTCGGCAGCCTGCTCTACACTCTCCGAGGCAGCATTCACCAAGCCGGTTACTTCCAACACAAGTTCGGTGGCAAGATCCCGATTGCTGGCAAGCAGAGCCTCCTGGTGCGCGAGGAGTCGCAATTGCTGGGCGCGCAATTCAAAGACACTCTCCAAAGCGAACAACTCTGCAAAAATTGGGGAAAGTTGATCGTAGAAAGGCGAGTCCGCGAGCGCAAACAAGCTCCGCTCAATGCGACTTTCCGCTGACTCGAAGCGCTCCTTAAGTGGTTCTATAAGCTCCACATCGGAAAGAACGTACGAGTTTGCAAGGAGCTCGGTGGCGATATTTGCTTGCGTATGCAACGCTGCCAGATGGTAGTAACGATTGAATTCTTCATCTGAAAAGTGGTCTTCCCGCGCCGCGGAACTCTCACCAAGAACACGGTAACCAGTGATCGTGTAGAAGATCTGGTCATCGATCACAGGTATCAGGACTTTGTCTAATTCTTCCCGTACAACATTCAATTGCTCTCGCAGTGCATCGCTCTCCTCGTTCAACCCAAATGACTCAGACATTCCATCTTGCACTGCCTCAATATTGGCAAGCAAAGCATCGGCGCGCTCACGTACACGAGCAAAGCGCTCGTCACCCGCGTCAGCAGTCCTTTCCAGAATTGCCAACTGTTCTTCAAGAGCGTCATGTGCCTCACCAATACCGGCAAAGACACGGTCGAAGTCTGCGGGTGTCGCGGCCGTAGTAAGCTGCGGTGCGGCGGCTACCAGGGAGCTGCTATGTTGTGCAACGCCGAACGCCGCTTCCATTTCGGGAACGCGGCCTTCATTCACACGAGCTTGGAGGTCGCCGACGCGATTGAAGGAAAACCAACCCACGAGGCTAGCGGCGAGAACCAGCGCCACGGCGCCGCCGACACCCAAATAGAGTTGTGTTGAAATCCGAAAGCGGCTTTCAAGCAGCCCTCTGAACTGACCGATCACGGTGAAATCTTCCTCAGCGTGCTGACAGGCTGATATTCTCCGTCGGGGCCGATCATTGTGAGGAATACTTCATCTGAACCCTGATTGTCAGTTACTCCGTAATTCAATTCAAACCCGCTGAGATCGATCAGGCCGGTATTGCGAATGCTCTCGAGAAAGCACTCACGCGTAGGCTCTGGGCCGCACCGCTCAAGTCCCGCAATTGCCAGACGCCCGGCAAGATAGCCTTCGAGTGAGACAAAGCTGGGATCATGCCACGACGACAATTCGCGAGTGGCGCGCAGGTAGTCCTTGACGATTTCAATGGTTGAGTCCGTTGGAAAGGGGACCACCTGTGTCACGAATACGCCGACACCGGCGGGGCCCAGTTCCTGTGCCAGGGCATTGCTGCCGACGAAAGACACCGTCATGAAAACCGCGTCTAGTCCCGTGTGCCGTGCCCAAAGGATAAGGGCGGCAACCGGCTGATAGGCGCCAATCATGATCACCGCTTCGGGATTGCCGCGACGGAGGTCCAGCAGGGCTGCCTTCACTGCAATGGTATTGCGCGTGTAGACCCCGATGGATACCATATCCATCTCGCGCTTCTCCAGGGCAATCCGCACACCGTTGTACCCGGCGCGACCGTAAGAGTCATCCTGGTACAGAACGGCGATGCGCGTGATGCCTAGGTCGGTGGTCAAGCGCTCGACCATTTCTTCAGTTTCTTGATAATAGGAAGCGCGCAAATTAACTACATTTGCTAAGTCTGAATTGCGCAGAAACTCGGCGCCGGTAAAGGGAGCAATGTAGGGAACATCCGCTTCAAAGGCAACCGGGACCGCGGAACGTGACGTTGGTGTGCCGACGGCTCCGATTAGGGCAAAGACCTGAGTCTCATCAATCAGGCTAAACGTGTTAGCAATGGCAGCTTCCGGCTCGTAGGCATCGTCGAGAGAGTAGAGGGCCAACTCGCGTCCATGCACACCGCCGAGCATGTTAATCTCATGGAAAGCGGCCCTGATCCCAAACTCCATGTTCTTGCCGAGCTCAGCAGCGGGACCGGTGAAGGCAGCAGATTGGCCGAAGAGGACCTGTGCGTCGGTGACGCCGGGCGCGGTCCGGGTAACTTCGGCAACAGATTCTGGAGTGGGAGACGCGGGCACTGCATCACTTGCAACGCCCTCATCTAACGTGGAACAGCCAACGAGGAGCACAACTCCGATTAATCCAGCGAGAACCCTCGTCGCCATGCGCATTAGTGGGGTCGCCGGTGGGCTAGAGACCCGTTTCATTTCTCAATGCTCGTGACCATTGTTAAGTGGTTCTTGCCTTGCTCCCGCCGATAACGGACATCACTCATCATCTTGCGCACTATGTGGATGCCAAGACCGCCTATGTCCCTATTCTCAAGCTCTGCGGTCACATCGGGTTTGGGAGCATCATTCAGCGGATCGAAGGGCCGACCGTCATCTACGACTTCAATGGTGAGAGATCCATCTTCACAAGTCATGTTAATCTCGACTTCATGCAGGCCGCCATCGTGTCCATAGTTCATCACATTGATAACGATCTCTTCCAACGCCAAGTTAACCTTGAATACAAGGTCCATGGGCCAGTCTTCTTGCAGCCCAAAGTTCTCTATGATTTCCGAGACCCGGTCTAATTCATCCCGTTTGGTCTCGATTTTCAAACGCAACTCTGCACTCAACTCTACGACTCACTACGATGCAATGCTAGACAAGTAATGTCATCAGATTGCGGTGTATCACCTGCAAAGTCGTTCACGCTATCGAAGACTGCTTCGATTGCTTCGTGAGGGTCCTTTGGCGGGTTAGCCGAAAAAACCTCTTGCAGGCGCTCCACTCCATACTCCTCTTCCTCTTCGTTCATGGCTTCCGTCACACCGTCGGTATAGAGGAAAACCAGATCGCCGGGAGCTAAGGAAAGTGTTTGCTGCTGATAGGGCATATCAGGCGCTACGCCGAGCGCAATGCCTCCCGTTAATGGCAACAGCGACGAACTACCGTCCGGATGCACGATGAGAGGGCTGTTATGACCGCCATTCGCATATGCGAATTCTCCACTAAACGGGTTATAGACCGCGTAGAGAATTGTGACGAACATCCCCGTGTCGTTGTCTTCATGGAGAAGCTGGTTCACTTCACCCAAGACGTCGCCGGGCTCACCCATGCCTATGGCAGAGCCTTTCAGAAGCGTGCGACTGGACATCATGAAGAGCGCGGCTGGGACCCCTTTATCGGACACGTCCGCGATTGCGAGACCAATCAAGCCGTCTTCCAAAGCTAGAACGTCAAAGAAGTCCCCGCCAACGTTGCGCGCGGGTTCCATGCTTGCATAAACATTAAACTCTGCACCTTGGGGAAATTGGGTGGGTAAAATCGACTGTTGAATTTGGCTGGCGACATTGAGTTCATTCTGCAGCGCGACCAGCTTGTCGCGCGAGGACAGCGCCTCGCGCCACTCAGTCATATGGCTTAGCGTGCGATCGATAGTTATTTGAAGATCAGCGAAGTCCAGCGGTTTAGTGACAAAGTCGAACGCGCCTCGGTTCATGGCCGTTCGGATATTCTTCATGTCGCCGTAGGCTGAAACGATCACTGAGCGAATGTTAGGATCAACTTTGGGTATCTGTTCGAGCAGCGTCAGACCATCCATACGCGGCATATTGATATCGGATAGCACCATATCAATATCGTCCTGCTGGTTTAGGCGTTCCAAGGCCTCCACACCATTGTGGGCAAAGACGAAAGTATAACGCCCCGCTCGAATGTGACGCCGCATTCGCTGTAGCATTAGTGGCTCGAGATCAGGCTCATCGTCGACGACGAGAATCTTATACGGTGGTTCCATCGTTCCCTTCCTCAACCACAACAATACTCGACCCATAGAGGGGCATCCATGGGCCAACAAGAGTTATCGACGCTGCGACAGTTTGGGCGGACTAGCCTTTGAGGGCGTCTATCGCTTCGTCCCGAGAGTCGTGAACGGCAATAATCTGATCAAATCCGCTGATCTCAAAGATCTCCCGGATTGACTCAGAGAGCGAGCACACGGCGAATTTGGCCTCCTGCTTCTGCAGGGACTTTGCGGTGAGCAAAATTACACGAAGGCCGGCACTACTAATATAAGAGACTTCTTCCAGGTCGAGGACCACCTGACGCTCGCTTGAGTCAATTGCGGCATCTAATGCATCTTGAAACTCACGGGCATTAGCACCGTCAATGCGACCCTCGGTCTTAGCGATTAAGGTATTGTCTTGCCTTTCGGTGGTAACTCCCATTGGGCGCATCTCCTTAGAATTGCTTCTTAGTCTTGTTGAACACCATACCTGAACTTGAAATCGTTCTCAACCTATTTCAGCCGCCTTATTGTCCGGGTTTCATTCAATTTTACCGGCAAGCACAATGCTGGATTGCACAAGGCAACTTTGGAGGATTAGGAAACACCACTATATGGAAAAGTGATGGGACTATGGAGGTAGGATCGTGCTCCAGGCTTCTCGCTCCTTTCTTCCCACATACAAGAAAGAAACTACTAGGAGATACTATCGTTCTGGCGCTGGCTATTGGGATTCCAGCAGCCTTGTTGTCATTCATCAATGGGGAGTCAAAGTTGGCGCAAAGGGGAAAACCTGGAAATACTCGGTCGGCCCTAATCCGACAGAACTGGCTGCACCCTTGTCTTCCGGTGTCAGGATTACTGTGAATCATCTGACAAACCAACGAATTTAGATGAGTGAAGTCGCGAAAGAACCAATGGAAGTGCTGCGCATTAACTTACCAACTACCACAAGGTGTGTCAAGAAATGCTCCGAGCAATAGAGCGAACCAGTTCGTGGAAGCGAGTCCAATGGTTAGCTGCTCTCCTTTGGCCAAATTGCCAGCTAGTAAGAGTGTAGGTTTTTTTAGTGTGCACCAGGTATGTAGAAAGGCCGCCGTGCTCCTCGCCCACTTGATTGCGCAGGGCATCCAAAGTCTGATGGCAAATGCGTGCTCTACACAAAAGACTGCCACCGGTCAGGTTCTTTGGACGAAAGCTCGGTGCAGGTTTCAAGCGCTGAATCTGCGCGCACTCGCGTTGCAGAGCTAGAAGCGCAGATTTGACAGCCAAGGGCAAGCTCTTTGGCAACTAGCGCTTAGACAGCGCTCGCTCGTGACACGGGATCCGAAGATGGTAGGGGAAACTGGAGTGCTGTTTTACCACGGCATTACGTCAAATGATTCAAGTGGAACATTCTGCGCGGAAGGCATGGGTAAATCGAAAACTTCTGCCGGGTCGCTGCCGGCGAGTATCCCACTGTACGGCAAGACAGGCGCCATGAAATCCGCTCTCCACGTCGGCCGGCAGATACTAGCCGGCCTCGCCTCAAAGACTTGGGAATTCGCATTCAAACGCAACTGCGTCTTGGCACATGTGAGTTAGTGGGGAATGAGTTGCTACCCCAGCGATATTCGGGACGAGAAAGGCTGCACGCGGCAAGCGGCGTGCGCTCCTACGAACGCACGCCGCTTATTGCAGACCAGTCCTGCGATCTTTAAGATATTATTCTATCTTGGCGACCGCTGGCATTCTTCAAGATACATTTTGGTTTCTACGTTCCACAGCGGGTGATACAGTGCCTCCTGGCCACTTTCATAGACATAGTCGGGCGAGATTTCGTAGTTCATGAATGCCTGGCACAAGCGGTCCCAACTTCCACCGATGTCGTTTTGGTCGTAGTGGCCATGCCAGTTCCCACTGGAGCCGGAGTCCGAGTCTGAGCCAGAGTCTGAATTGGAGCCAGAGTCTGAATTGGAGCCAGAGTTGGAGCCAGAGTTGGCGTTGGGCTCCGGAGTCGGAGAGGGAATGATGTCGACATCAGTTCCCAGTTGGGGATTGCTCTGCCCGGTGCGCTGGAACTTGAGCATACTTGAAAGCACACTCACAGGCCCAAGAGCACAATTGTGCTCATACACCCAACGCGCGGGAGCATGCGTTCCCCACGTGGTGACAAACAGATTCTGAATGAAAGCCGTCTGATCGGATAGCGTTTGCCCATATCGAGCCTCCAGAGCACCCGTATACTCTGTATATGGACACTGATCAGAGAGAGATGGAGTCTGCGGGGGATAGTCAGATCCAAGTACACAGTTGTGTTCAAATACCCAGCGAGCAGCCGCGTCTTGTCCCCATGCGCTCGCGAAGAGCGCTTGAACGTCTGCAGCTTGGTACGAGAGTTTCTGACCGTCCCGGGCTACGATTGCGCCTGTGTAGGCTCCAGGCGAACAGTAAGCCACTGGTGAGGCAAGTACAGGGCTCTTATGCCAGGCCCCGGCAACTACCAATGCCAATAGCCCGACCGAAAACGCAACAACAATCGGAATGCTGATGTGGCCGGTGACTAACTGTCGCGCGCCACGCAGCCTGCTCAGAGTACTTACCGCGAGAGCTAGGGTCTCGTAGAGAGGATTCACGTGCAACCTCCGCAGTAGCTAAGTGAGCTACAAATGCCGTCTTTGGGTTTTTTGCAGAAGAATCTAAACGAATCCTTCTGCAGACGAGAGTAAGATGTATGTGCCTAACGGGCCGGCTGCAAAGTGTGGGTGCGAGAGTAGGGTAGGCGGAATAACGGAAGTGCTGCCTACGGTCTAGAGTGGGAAATTCGCAGTGCCGGGGATGGCACACTAGATAGAACGATAAGTGAAATTGTGTAGCATGATGCAATTAGAGTGGCCTATAGCTTGCCATTAATCAGAATTTAGAGTCAAGCCCTACAACGCAAGTCTGCCCAGTTCCTGGGAGTTTTCGCATGCCAGGCGTCGGATGGGTGCTCTTCGCTTGTACGCTATTGTTCGCGCTGCGAGTACTGGGACAGGCAATCGTCGCACGTTTCGCTCCCTTCTGGCTGCCTTCCATGGCGCACTGGTATTCGGGGTTGATGCCATACCGTTATCTCTTGCCAGCTCAATTGCTGCTCCTGGCGCTCATGGCATTTGTCGTAGCCGACGTGTACCGCGATAGCGGGCTCTTTGCATTGGCATGGTGGCAGAACATTGCAACGCCTATCAGGTTAGCGGCGTTTGTCTATTTCACTTCGATGATTGTCCGCTACGTGCTCACGATGACACGCAAGCCCGAAAGAAGATGGTTCAAGCGGACGATTCCAATTTGGTTTCACATGGTCCTGGCAACGGCGCTCTGGTCCTTTGGCCAATACCATAGCCTCTAACCGCCTACGATATGTCGCGCGATGCGTTTTGCGTCCACGGCGATATTGTATAGTCCGCCTCTGCCGTCGTAATTGTGACCGATAAAGTAAAGGTCTGGGTACGTCATGCTACGAACCCGGTCCCGCCGTTTGGCAAAGCCGCATTCATCTCGTTCCGCATAGCTTCCCATCCATTCCACGGCCGCACGATACCCCGTGGCGAATACGATCGAGGCGAAGCCGTGCTTGCTCCCGTCAGCAAAGTTCGCGCCGTCGGCAGTGAGGCCGACGATGCCCGGCAGCAGGGCAATGGAGCCGGACTGTATGGCGTTGGTCAGCTTGAGACCGATGAGGGGAACGTCGGGGCAATTGCTTTGCCCTCGTTTGCGTGGAATCGGATTGCCGCCGCGTACAATAGCGCCGAATAATCCAAATAAACGGGTCAATCGTAGTTGTGCGCCCCGGGGCAACCAGGAAATGCCCCAGCCTAGGTATTGGGTTGGAAGTCCTGCAACGCTTCTTGGCACAACGTTTGCGCCGGATCGGACGGATACGGCCACGCGGGCCCCCGCGCAGGCAAACTCAACCGCAATCTCCGCACCGGAATTCCCAATTCCTACAACCAACACCCGCTTGCGGGCATACCCTTCGGGTCTCCTGTACAGAGAGCTGTGAATCAACTCTCCTTTGAATGTCTCCATGCCAGGGAGGTTTGGCAGCACTGGGGAGGACATGATTCCTGATGCAGCCACAACGGCGCGGGCTGCATACGTGCCCTCGTTGGTTTCGACCTGCCAAACGCCATCGCGTCGCTTGAGCGCTCTTGCCTCAACACCTGTAGTAAGAGGGAGGCTGAATCGCTCAGTATAGCTCTCCAAATAGCTCAAGAATTCCGCACGCGAGGGAAAGAGGTTAGTGCCCTTTGCGAACGGCATGCCTGGCAATGCGCTGAGATGTTTCCCCGTATGCAAGCACAGACTGTCGTAGGTTTGCGCCCACATCCATCCGGGGAATGTGCCCTTTTCCAGGATGATACTGCTGAATCCACGTGCGCCCAATTGTTGCGCAACGGCAAGGCCCCCCGGCCCTCCGCCGACGATGACGGCATCAATTGTTTGGTCTGCTTGCGGCCTTGGCACGGTGGGGCGCACCATGTCCTCCATAATCGGGGTCTCAGAGCGGGAAGCAACAAAGGACTAGGACGTCTACAGCACCACTCTTGCGGTTACGCATAGGATACCTCACACGGTGCAGTGCGCTGCCATTGTGGGAAAAGTGCGTTCAAGCGAACGTGCTAACTTTCAAAGTAGTAAACTACTGAAAACCGAGCGTCTCAGGGCCGACACACCCCAAGTACAGAAGCTCCGTCAAGGGACTGAGTGTAGAGAGAGCAAGATGCGCATCCTCATCACCGGCGGTAACGGACAGCTCGCGTACGACTTGCAACGTGTGCTGGCGGATGATGATGTACGCGCGCTATCCCGCCAGGAGCTAGACATTTGCAACTATGCGCAAGCGACTGCGGTGGTCCGGTCCTTGGGGCCGGATGTTCTCATAAACACCGCGGCCTTTCATCGCGTTGATGACTGTGAGACACAGCAGGAACCCGCCTTTGCCACCAACGCCCTGGCCGTGCGTCACCTGGCCCAACTCTGCGGAGAACTCAATGCGCAGCTTGTCCATTTCAGTACGGACTACGTCTTTGGTGGTCAGAAAAAGCGCGCGCCATTGGGCGAAGACGATCTCCCCGCACCCCTTTCCGTCTATGGCACGTCAAAACTGGCAGGAGAATACCTTGCGCAACTGACATGGAAGAGGGCGGTGGTCGTGCGTACCTGCGGACTGTATGGCATTGCCGGCGCAAGTGGCAAGGGTGGGAATTTTGTCCAAACAATGCTGCGCAAGGCACGGGAAGGCGCGGCGCTCAGAGTAGTTGACGACCAAGTGTGTACACCCACTTCAACCAAAGACCTCGCGCAGGCGGTTGCACGACTGATCCGACAGGACGCAGCCGGCCTCATTCACATTACCAATGCAGGTTCCTGCACGTGGTACGAGTTTGCCAAAGCCATCTTTGCGGCGACCGGCATCGATGCGGCGCTCTCCCCCGCCACATCTCAGGAGTACATCACGCCTGCAATACGCCCGCCTTACTCGGTCTTGGCGCGCGAGCGGCTGGCCGAACTCGGTCAAGATGACCTGCGCCCATGGCAGGAAGCGCTCTCCGACTACCTGGAAGAGGCATCGTCAGCGTACTAGCTAAACCGGTACCTGACAGCAAGGCAATGCGGTGGATCATAGAGTGGGTCCAATTAGGAGACAGGACCGGAAACGCGAATGCACTGCGCCCAGCGAACGGGGATTGAAAGGTCATGCTCCCCTAGGCTCAGAGTGAGATGCCCGGCCCTCAAGTCCATGTCCTCGACGGAAACCCGCGTGCCCGGCAGCAGATTTTGGTCGTGCGCAAATCGGAGAAGCTCGCCGTCATCTTCGCCTTCTTCGGTTATGCGCAGAATTTCCATAGTTTCGCCTATGCGGGAATCCGTTAGTTTGCGTGCGCCAAGCAACCTCTCTTCATTGGGGGAACCGGGAAAGGGGTTGCCGTGCGGACACGTAGTCGGCTTGCCTAGACTCTCGAATAGATATGATTCAAGCCTGGGAGAAAGCGAGTGCTCTAGTCGTTCAGCTTCATCGTCAGCATCTGCCCAATCAAAGCCCAAGGTGTCTACCAACAGTCTTTCGATGAGATAGTGCCGCCTGATGATCGACTCGGCTATGCTTCGTCCTTTCGGCGTCAACTGAACGCCCCAATCTTGATCGATAACCGCAAGGCCCTGACGTTCCATGCGTTGGAACGCTTGGGTGACTGCGGATGCCGAAACTCCCAATCGCTCTGCCAAGCGGGACCCAACCACCCTGGAGCCTTCGCGGAGCGTCGTGTATACCCGGATCAAGTAGTCTCCTTGAACCGAGCTCATTTCTACGTCCGGAATTTCTTTTGACATTGTCTTCTTTTCACGATACCTATGCGTTAAAGGCCGAAAGTATTGTATTTGCACCCTTCAAGCCCTGCGAACCGCATTGGGTCGCAGGGCTCACAACTTTGACGACCGTGCTGATTGCCGGATATTTCGGCACATCACCCCCAGCCTCACACGAAGAGCTGCCAACGCCAATCCTCCTGCAGTTGTCGACGCAACTGGCTTTCCGAGGACTGAGGGCAGGGAATCCATCGACACAATTGAGAGCTACTACCCGGTCATTTCGCCGGCACTGGGCAATTGGCAAGTCCCCGCAATATGTGCCGCGACGCTTAGAGACTTGGAAGTCTACCTAAAGACTCCGTAAACGCGATGAAGACCATGATTGGGATCGAAAAGAGACCCAGCATCCAGCCCAGGAAGAGGCCGTTGCGCAAACTAAGTGTCTGTACGCCTTCCTTAAGTGTGAGCGCGAGTGCGATGGGCAAGAATGAGAAGAACAAGCCCCCGATGAAAATGAACAATGCGTACTCATCCGCGTTGGCGCCGAGGAGCCGGTCCAGATTCAAGAGTGGTCGGGTTGGCTGCGTGAAGCGCTCGAGCTGCGGTACTACACTCAACAGCAATTCGCCGAGCGACCATAGCCACGTCGTCGAACCAACCGCGCTGCACATGGTTCCTGCCACGAAGCCGCCCATGAAGCCCAATGGGTCGCTATCATCGGTCTGCAGATTCTCCGGGCGATGCTCAGGCAGTCTCTGCGGGCCCTCATCCAGGTTTGTCATGGCATGATCTGTTATTCGCATGACCAAGTCCTCCCCATAGGGTCATTGTACCGCCCAGTCGGCGTAGTCGTCTAAGGGAAAAGTCTCGTTTTCCGGGGTGGTATACTGTTTGCAGAAACTGAACCGCCCGCACAGACTTAATTCTGGTTAGAATTGTGCAACCGGCAACAAGCACCCTTTTGCTTGTCCTCTTTTCCGCCACTGTAGTCGCCTTGGTCATGACTGACGCAGTGCGCCGTGCCGCTCTGCGCTTGCGCTGGATGGATGAGCCCGGGGTTGGGCGAGTACATGCAAGGCCACTGCCGCGCATTGGCGGGCTCGCTATGTTTGGGGCCTTTACCGGAACTCTGCTCGTCGCAGTTTGGCTGCGGGACGACCTTACCTTCAACTTGAAGATTGTTGGTCTGCTGGTTGGCGCCGCGCTCATTACCCTTGTGATGCTCGTAGATGACGTGCGCGGGCTGCCGCCGCTCCCCAAGTTTGTCGCGCAAATTGCGGCAGCCGGGATAGCCATTGCATTTGGCGTGTTCATCGAGTTTGTCCGCGATCCGTTCGGCGGCGGCGTCACCTTCCCAGACTGGCTGGCCAACGCCATGGAGGGACATATCTTCTTTCCGCTTTGGCTTTCCGTTGTAATTACGCTGTTCTGGATCGTCGGCATGATGAACGCTATCAACTTCGTCGATGGGTACGATGGGTTGGCCGGCGGACTATCATTTATTGGGGCGGGCGTGCTCTTTTTTCTAAGCATGTCGCTGCAGCAGTTCAGTATTGCCTTCCTTCCGCTCATTCTTGCCGGGGCGATTCTCGGATTTCTTCCCTTCAACGTTTATCGCGCGCGCATAATCATGGGGGACAGCGGCTCCCACTTTCTGGGTTTTGCCTTGGGCACAATTGCCATCATTGGCGGCGCAAAACTGGCGACAACGTTGCTCATCTTTGGCGTGCCGGCCATCGACGTGGCGTGGTCAATTATCCGTCGGACACTGCAGGGCGGCCGTTTCTACCAAAGAGACACGAGCCATTTGCACCATCGACTGTCGGAGCTTGGGCTTCCGCCAATTGGCATTGCAGTCGTGTACTGGTCGTTGGCAGCCGCCTTCGGAGCCATTGCGCTATTGCTGCCTACACCTATTCAGAAGATATATGCATTGGTCATCCTTGGCATCATCGTGGCCGCGTTGCTCGTTGTGCTGGCGCGCGGTGGAAATGCCAAGTAGCCGGCTAGGTTCTTCTCAAGAATAGAGTAACCATGGCTTATCGAGTTCTTATTACTGATTACGTGTGGCCTACGTTAGACCGAGAGCGGGGAGTCCTTGAACCCCATGGTGTGGAGTTGATCCCCTCACCCAGCGGCGATGAGGAGACTCTGGCACGCTTTGCTAAGGGTGTTGACGGCATAATGACGTGCTTTGCCTCGGTGACGCCCGCGGTTGTGCGTGCCTCCGATCGACTCAAAGTCGTCGCACGCTATGGCATCGGCGTTGATAACATTGCCGTGGATGTAGCCTCAAGCCGGGATGTGGTGGTCACCAATGTGCCGGATTACTGCGTCGAGGAAGTTGCGGAGCACGCGCTTGCGCTCCTCTTTGCGTGCGCCCGCCGCTTGGCGCGCTACGACCGAGCCGTGCGCGACAAGAAATGGGATAGCAAAGTCGGCATGCCGCTCTTCAGAATTCACGGGAAAACGCTCGGAATAGTTGGTTTTGGTCAGATTGGTAAGAGGGTGGCGTCTAAGGCGCAGGCGCTCGGTCTGAATGTGCTCGCCTTTGGCCCCAATTTGACTCCTAGTCAGGCCCACCAGTTTGGCTGCCGGGCTGTTGATTTGACCGAACTACTGAACCGCTCCGACTTTGTGAGTTTGCACTTGCCGCTCACGCCCGAGACAGCGAGCATGTTCGACCGGGAGCGCTTCGGCGAGATGAAACAGGGAGCAATCTTCATTAATACGTCTCGCGGCGGGCTAGTCGACAGCGATGCATTGGCGGCAGCGCTTACTTCAGGACATCTTGCCGCTGCCGGCATTGACGTACTGCCCCAGGAACCTCCGGACTGGGATGAGCCTCTCCTCAATCAGGAGAATCTGATCACCACACCCCACGTTGCCTTCTATAGCGAGGAGTCGTTGGCCGAGCTGCAGACGCGCACGGCCCAGGCGGTTGCATGTGTGCTGCAGTCTGCGATGCCGGAAAGCGTCGTCAATGCGGAGGTCCTGGCGCGAGTAAAATTGCGTGAGCCGGGCAACGGGTGAGCATTAAGTGAGGGAGTGATATGGCTATGTACGATTTCTCGGGCAGAGTCGCCATTGTTACTGGCGGCGCGTCGGGTATTGGCGGTGCGACGTCAAGAAGACTGGCTGCTGACGGCGCCAAGGTCCTCATTGCGGACATCAACGAGGCAGCGGCGCAGCAGAATGCGTTGGCTATTCGTCAGGCCGGAGGAATTGCAGAGATATCCGTCACTGATGTGGGCAATCCCGCCGACTTAATCAAGATGATCGATATCGCTGTAGAGAAGTGGGGGCGGGTGGATATTCTCGTAAATAACGCGTACTCACCGACAGCAGCTCAAGACACAGAAATACTCGAGACAACGGAAGAAGCGTGGGATTCCGGAATTGCGGTGATGGCTAAAGCGTTGTTCCTCGCCAGCAAGCACGCAATCCCCCATTTGGAGCGGGATGGCGGCGGCAGCATAATAAACATCTCGTCCGTGCACGGTCTGTTGCAGTCCGCTAACTTCCTCGTCTACGAAGCCAGCAAAAGCGCTGTAATTGGTATGACACGCCAGATGGCTATTGAACTGGGCCCGCGCGGCATTCGAGTGAATGCCATCTGTCCGGGCCACATCGTGACCGAGAATATCCAGGCGCACATGTGGCAGGACAATCCGAGTGGTTACGCGTTCTTTGAAGAACAGTATCCGCTGCGGCGCTGCGGCAAGCCGGAGGAGATCGCGAATTCAATCGCGTTTCTCTGCTCAGACCAAGCGAGCTTTGTAACCGGCCACTCATTAGTAGTCGACGGCGGCCTCAGCATCCAACTGCAAGAGAACTTAGGTGTGCGGCTGGCGCGGTACATGCAAGATAAACCGGAGACCAAACTCCCGTACTAACTCCCTGCTGCTGAAGTAACCTCAAAAGAATGGAAGTGTCTGCTGTGGGTTCGAATCGGAATTCTCTCTTTCCTGGGAAATGGCGCGTGAAACGGAATGCAAACATATCTGGGTTTGGAGAAGTGTGCGCCGATCTTCTGGATTGCAAAGGCAGCTCCGGCACGCCAGTCCTTTTGTGAAAGTGCCGTCAGTTCCCCGTTGATCCATGGGACAGCGTGTCTTTTTTTCGAGCTAGGCCCGTTGCGGAGTCAATCGCGGTGGAGCAGATGGCATCTCAGCTCTCGCCCCTGACATCGAATTGCGAGCAATTCGGCATGGGACAGTTAGCAAGATTGGGCGGTTAGCAACAGAATGATCGGGAAAGGGAATCTTGCTATGGAAAGAACAGAGGGCCGTTCTATGCGTCCCGTAGGAGCAATGTCAGCATGGTTATAACGCCAAGAGTCGGCATCTTAGGCGTCGGACAACGTGGCTTGCAGCACCTTGCGGCGCTTTGGCGTTTACAGGAGATGGGGCTCGTACGAGTCACCGCCCTTGGGGACATGTACCCGCCAAATCTGGAGGAAGCCAAGATACGTCGCCATGTGCCGAGCTACCGCCAGGGGCAGATCCGCTGCCATACCGCATTCGAGTCACTGATTGTGGATGGGGAGCTCGACGCGCTCTACGTTTGCATTCCTCCCAATCGGCACAACGGTGAGGTAGTTCAGGCCGCCGATCGCGGCCTTGACCTCTTCGTAGAGAAGCCCATGAGTCTCCGCCTTGATGAAGCTCTCGCCATGGATGCTGCCATTGCGCGCAATGGGGTTCTTGCCGCGGTTGGCTTTCAACAGCGGTACGATGGCTGGCACGCCGCGGTGCGCGAGTTTCTCAGCGAAAAACGCATAGTCATGGCAACCATGGTTCATACGGGGAGCGTTGAAAGCCACAACGAGAAGCACACGCCGACAGAAGCGCTGGGCGGACCCGCAAGTAGGGTGTGGACGGCATTTCAAGAGTGGTCGGGCAGCTCGGCCGTAGAAGCGGGCATACATCAAACCGACCTCATGCGGTACTGGTGCGGTGAAATCGAGAGTGTGCAAGCGCGCTATGTTGCGCGCGACGCACCTCTCGTGGAAACAGAAGGCGACAATCCTATGGCTTACAGCGTCACGTATGCCTTTGCGAACGGAGCGGTTGGGCATTTGATTATGTCGCGTTTGGCACGGGTCTTCCATCAGGAAGACTACCTACACGTTCTTTGGGATCACGGCCATCTAAGCATAGAGTCGCATGGGCCTGTCGCTTTTTACTACGAAGGCGCGTATCCGCCGCCCTCGACTCCGCCAACCGAGAGTCTGCAGCACCCTTTGTGTACAGCCGATCGCGGTGATTCAACCCTCGAGATCAACCGCGCGTTCGTGGAGGCGGTCTCGCGCAAAGACCCATCGCCCATCCGTAGTCCCTTCCGCGACGCGTTGCATAGCCTCGCCGCCGTTCTGGGCGCAAATGCTTCCAGCGAACGCGACGGTGAGAGAGTGTTCCTTGCCGATCTCTTGGAAAATCCAGATTGAGGGATATGCACGCAGCGGCTCCAGTGGACTGTAAAGCCGGTATCCGGATTGCGACCGCGAGCACTAGTAGAGTTTCTCGAATGTAGGAACATATTAGAATCGCTGTTTTGCTCCCCATTTCGGCGCTTCCGGAAGAGACAAATACTCCTAGCGATTCTCTTGCGCCTGTGTATTCATTCACGCATTGCTGGTTGCAGTGCCGGCAGTAGCAGCCAGAAATGGTAGAACTTAGCAAAGAGTCCGGAAAAACTTACTAGAAAAACTCCGTGAGAAGTAGACAGTCCATATAGTTTGTGAAATAATGCACATGCGTTTAGGCGCTTTGAGGCGGGTCTGGCACGTGTGCTATACTTGCTTGACGCACGAGGAAGGTCGATGCCATCAGAGCCCAAGAAGCGCATAGAGATTGGGCCATTGCGGGCCGGTATGTTTGCCCTGCAATTTGGCTTCGTAGTAGGCGGTTTTGTACTGGGAGGCATTTGGGCAGGTAACTACCTAGACGGCCGCTTTGGCACGGCGCCTTTACTCGTCATAGTGGGCATGTTGGTGGGACTACTGCTCAGCTTTGGTACGCTTTACCAACTCTTCCGGCTGCAGATGTAGGGAGCGTTATGGATTTCCTTGAGATTATCGGCTTCAAAGGGCTGCACATTTCGTTGGCCGCGGAGCCGCTATTTCATTTAGGTCCCATTACGATTACCAATACTATCTTCACTGCCTGGATAGTGATGGCGCTCCTCGCAATTGCCTCTTTCTTCGCGACGCGCAACATGCAATTGGTGCCCAGCGGCCTGCAGAATTTCGCTGAATCTATCGTCGGCATGCTCTATGACATTGTCGAGGGGGTCGTGGGCGAACGCGCACGCATCGTTTTTCCCATCCTTGCTACCTTCTTTATTTACATCGTCGTAGCAAATTGGATGGGGTTGCTGCCGGGTTTTAACAGTATCGGCGTATGGGAGCACGATGCGGAAGGGCACGAACTCTTCATACCGATTTTTCGTGCGGCAAACAGCGACCTCAACATGACTATCGGCATGGCGCTTATTGCGTTCATTCTCATTCACTCCGCGGGAGTAATTGTTCACAAACCTTGGGGTTACCTCAAACATCTGGCGGGACCGCTGCCGATCCTCATTCTCATAAACGTGGCGATTGAAGCCTTTGTGCCGGTGTCGCTTTCCGTGCGTCTATTCGGCAACATATTCGCCGGAGAAGTCTTGCTCTTAGTAATGCGAGTGCCGCTAATTGGGGCCGCATTCATGGTGTTGGAAGTCTTATTCGGTCTCATTCAAGCACTTATTTTCACGATGCTCTCGCTGATCTTCCTTGGTTTGGCGATGAGTGGCGAGCATGAACACGAGGAGGCACATTCGTAGGTTTCGATTGGCGTTTTATTGGCTAGGTATCAGGTACCGTTCCATACGAGATCACAGTAAGGAGAAGAATTTTCCATGGAACCGGAAACTGCTGCAAAGTTGGCTGCGGGTATCGCAATGGGTGTTGGCGCTATTGGTCCTGGTCTCGGCATCGGCATCGCCGTGCGGGGCGCGATGGAGGCAATCGGACGCAATCCGGAGGCCGCCAATGATGTGCGCAACACGCTAATTATCGGCGCGGGTCTCGCTGAGGCGATCGCGATTTATTCGTTGCTCACCGCCATTCTGCTCATCTTCCTTGGATAGTGGGCTGAGGACTAAAGAGATTCAATAGTAGATAGATACGAGTAACTGTTGGCAAAGAGGGAGAAGGCAACGCTATGGGCGAGTTGGGAATAAACCCGACATACCTCGCCTTTCAGATCATAAACTTCTTGCTTCTTGTACTTCTGTTGCATTGGCTTCTCTACCGTCCCGTGCTGAGAATGCTCGATCAGCGGAAGGAGCGCATCCGCGCAGGCCAAGAAGCGGCGGAGCGGGCACGCACTGAAGCAGAGGAAATGCGCGAACAGTATGAGCGCCAGCTCGAGGAGTCCCGCGCCCACGCGCGGAAGATCATGGATGATGCCGCGGCGGCGGCTGAGCGCTTGCGTGAAGAGGGTGTCGCCAGTGCGCAACAGGAAGCGCAGCGCATACTTGATCGGGGACGTGAAGAACTCCGCGCTGAGATAGAGCACGCCCGCCGTGAATTGCGGCAAGAAGTAGCCGTGCTCTCTGTATCTGTGGCCGGCAAGCTCATTCAAGAGAGTCTCGATACTGAGAAGAATCGAGAACTCGCGGCAAGTATTATCTCCGACTTGGAAGAGAATTCGTGAGAATTTCACGTGAGCAGTCATCGTGAGTAGTCCCGCAACCGTTCGTCAGTACGCGCGCGGTGTATTGGACTATGCGCGGGAAACTAACAGCCTGGACCAGTGGCGGCAGGATATTGCGACACTGCTGGCTTTGGGCGAGGATCGGACGATTCGGCATTTCTTGGAAGATCCGCGTCTCTCCTTGACAGAGCGCATGGAAATCGTCGGTAAGTCGGTTGGCGATCAGGTATCTACTGCCGGCTTGGAGTTCTTGCGCATTCTTATCGAGGACCGCGCAGTGCGGCTTCTGCCGCAGTTCGCTCGGCAAGTTCTCCGAGAGGCCGACCGCATCGAAGGCATTAAGCGAGTCCAAGTGACGAGCGCTGAAGCCTTGACTGACGAATTGCGCCAGCGGCTTCGCAATGCCCTGGGAAGAGATCGCAAGACAATAATCTTGGAAGAAACCGTGGACCCGGCAATTGTCGGCGGCCTCATTCTGCGTGAAGAAGACCGCCTGCTGGACCTAAGCGTTCATACATCGCTCAAGGCGATGGAGGAGCAATTGGCGCGCGTGTGATCGCGGTCGGCGAATGCGCATCCGCGCAAAGATTAAGGAGAAAGGGCCTCTTGAGCATAAACTCTGAAGATATTGCCTCTGCGCTGCGAGAGCAGATCGAAGCTTTTGACCGCCCGAGCGAGGCAGTCGACGTCGGCACCGTTGTGGAAGCCGGAGACGGCATTGCGCGAATTTTCGGCCTTTCCGGAGTGATGAGTAGTGAGATTCTGGAATTCTCCAACGGTGTCTTCGGCTTGGCCCTTAACTTGGAAGAGGATACAGTCGGCGCGGTTGTCATGGGCCCCTATGAGGAGATCAAGGAAGGCGACGAGGTACAAGGCACGGGGCGCGTCATGTCGGTGCCGATTGGACCGGAGCTTATCGGTCGCGTGGTCAATTCCATCGGCCAACCCGTTGATGGCAAAGGGCCGATCAATACCACTGAGACCAGTGTGATCGAAAAGGTGGCCCCCGGCGTCGTAACGCGTGAGAGCGTCAATGTCCCGTTGCAAACCGGCATCAAGGCGATCGACTCCATGATTCCAATTGGCCGCGGCCAGCGAGAACTCATTATCGGCGACCGCCAAACGGGTAAGACCGCCATTGCCTTGGATACCATCATCAACCAAAAGGGCAACGGCGTCATCTGCATTTATGTCGCCGTCGGACAGAAAGAGTCCGACATTGCGAACGTGATGACAATTCTTGAACGCAATGGCGCGATGGATCACACCATCATCGTGGCTGCGGGCGCTTCCGATCCTGCTGCGTTGCTCTACCTTGCGCCTTTTGCAGGCTGCACGCTGGGCGAGTACTTCCGTGATAAGGGCCAGGATGCGCTTGTCATCTACGACGACCTTAGCAAGCACGCGTGGGCATACCGCCAAGTCTCGCTGCTGCTGCGGCGGCCTCCGGGCCGTGAAGCGTTTCCGGGCGATGTGTTCTATCTCCATTCTCGACTGCTAGAGCGCGCTTCCTGTCTCAACGAAAACTACGGCGGAGGCACGCTGACGGCGCTTCCGATTATTGAGACCCAGGCGGGCGACGTATCGGCCTACATTCCGACAAACGTCATTTCGATTACAGACGGCCAGATATATTTGGAGCCTGACCTCTTCTATGCGGGCCAGCGTCCCGCGGTAAATGCCGGAATTTCGGTTTCGCGCGTTGGCGGCGACGCACAGATTAAGGCGATGAAGCAGGTGGCCGGCCGACTGCGGTTGGACATGGCGCAGTATCGGGAATTGGCTGCCTTTGCGCAGATTGGTTCCGATTTGGACCGCGTCACACGACAACAACTCGAACGCGGCCAGCGAGCCATGGAAGTCCTGAAGCAACCGCAATACGCCCCGCTCCCCGTTGAAAACCAAGTTATCAGCATCTTTGCATTGAATGCCGGCGAAATGGATGACGTTGCGGTGGCCGACGTCGGGAGGTTTGAGACTGAATTGCTGCAGTACATCTCTGCCAGCCATCGCGAATTGGCAGATGAGATTAGAGAGTCTCAAACACTTTCGGATGAAATGGAAGAGAAATTGGCTGCGGCGATCCAGCAGTTCAAGCAGGACGTCTTCCAGCCTTCCGTGCAAACAGGAGCAGCGTAAGTGCCGAGTATTCGTCAACTGCGAAGGCGAATTCGCGGTGTCCAGAACACCCGCCAGATTACGCGCGCCATGGAGCTGGTGGCTTCTAGCCGGCTGCGACGCGCACAGGAGCGGGTGCTGGCCTCCCGGCCTTACGCGGAACGAATCCGACAGGTTATCAACAATCTTGCTGCGGTGAGCGGCGCGCAGGAACTCCATCCCTTACTTCAGGTGCGGCCGGTCTCCCACGCAGCTTTGATACTCTTTACCACCAGCCGGGGTCTGTGCGGTAGTTTGAACGCCAACATGGTGCGGTCGGTCGTCCGCTTCATTCTTGACCGCGGCGTTTCCGTGGATATCATTGCAGTAGGGACCAAGGGGCCGGCGTTGCTGCGGTCTGTCGGGCTCAGCGGCTCGGTGTCTGCGGAGTACCGGGACTTGGGCAACTATCCCAATCTTGCCGACATCTTGCCAATCTCGCGCAGCACTATCGATGGGTTTGCAGATGCTGCGTATGACGAAGTGTATGTTGGGTTTTCCCAGTTTGTGAATCTGATGCGCCAGGAGCCGACGCTGACCCGCATCCTGCCGATCACTCCGGATGAACTCGATACAAGCGCGGTGCGGGCATTTCAGCAAGTGGACTACATTTACGAACCGGATTCAGACGCAGTGCTTTCCACGCTCTTGCCGCGTTTCATCGAAGCACAGATTTACCGCGCATTGCTGGAGAGCATCGCGAGTGAGCATAGCGCCCGCATGATCGCCATGCGCAACGCTACGGAGAATGCCGAGGAAATCTTGGGCGACTTAACGCTGACGTATAACAAGGTCCGGCAGACTGCCATCACCAACGAGGTCATCGAAATCGCTACGGCAGCAAAGGCCATAGCCGGAGTCTAGAGTCTCTAAAATGAAGCCACGAGCCAGATTGAGGAGCGAGTATCCATGGCAGTAGAAGTGCAAGGCGCTGCAAAGGGTCGCGTTGTCCAAGTACTTGGACCGGTGGTCGATGTCGAGTTTCCGACAAATCAGCTACCGGCGATCCACAATGCGATAGAACTGCGGTCCCCCAGTGGCGAACGGCTCGTGCTCGAAGTAGAACAACACCTTGGCAACGACTGGGTCCGCTGTGTCGCTATGGGCCCTACGGAAGGACTCCGTCGCGGTGTAGAAGTCGTTGATACGGGCGCGCCGATACAAGTGCCGGTTGGGGAGCAAACTCTCGGGCGTATTTTCAATGTCATTGGCGAAGTCGTAGACGGCGGCGACCCGGTGGAAACAACGGAAACGTACCCAATTCACCGCAGATCGCCCAGCTTGGAAGAGCAGAGCATCGAAGCCGAGGTATTTGAAACCGGGCTGAAGGTTGTCGATCTCGTGTGTCCGTTCCGCCGCGGCGGCAAGATCGCGGTCTTTGGCGGGGCAGGCGTGGGCAAGACGGTCATCATCATGGAGTTGATTCGCAACGCCGCCGCCGAACATCAAGGCTACTCCGTGTTTTGTGGGGTGGGCGAACGCACGCGCGAAGGCAACGACCTTTGGAATGAAATGCGTGAAGCAGGCGTGCTCGATAAGACGGTCATGGTATTCGGACAGATGAATGAGCCGCCGGGCGCGCGCTTACGCGTCGGCTTGACAGGCTTGACCGTTGCGGAGTACTTTCGTGATAGCCAGGGCTTAGACCTGCTGCTCTTCATCGACAACATCTTCCGCTTCACCCAGGCGGGCTCAGAGGTATCGGCGATGCTCGGGCGCATGCCCTCTGCCGTGGGGTACCAACCGACTTTGGCAACCGAAATGGGGCAACTCCAGGAACGCATTACGTCAACCAAACGCGGTGCGATCACAAGTTTGCAGGCAGTGTACGTGCCGGCCGACGACTATACGGATCCCGCGCCGGTCACTACCTTTGCGCACTTGGACGCTTCTATCAGACTTGAGCGGGCTATTTCCGAACGGGGCATTTACCCTGCCATCGACCCGCTGGGTTCCACTTCTCGCGTACTCGACCCGACAGTGGTTGGCGAGGAGCATTATCAAGTTGCGCGGCAGGTGCAGCAGGTTCTGCAGCGTTACCAGGACTTGCAGGATATTATTGCGATCCTTGGGGTTGAGGAGCTTTCGGAAGAAGATAAACTTACCGTGGCGCGGGCGCGCCGGATGGAACGCTTCCTTTCCCAGCCAATGTTTGTGGCGGAAGCGTTTACGGGCATGCCCGGCAAGTATGTGCCGATCGCTGAGACGGTTCGGGGTTTCAAAGAAATCTTGGAAGGCAAGCACGACGACTTGCCTGAGCAGGCCTTCTATATGACCGGCACAATTGACGAAGTTCTTGAGAATGCCGAAAAGATGCAGTGAGTGTCCTAACCATGGCTACGCAGTCTGCGACGAGGTCGCTAAGTCTTGAGATCATTACCGCCGAACGCATTGTCCTCAGCGAGGAAATGGTTACGTCGGTGCGGGTGCCGTCGGCTGAGGGTGTGGTAGGAATTCTGCCCCGCCATGCGCCGTTGATGACAACGTTGGCCCCCGGGGAACTCATCATGCGCAGGGGCGAAGACGAAGAGTCCTTCTTTGTGACCGGAGGTTACTTGGAAGTACGGAATAATCACATTGCCGTCTTGGCAGACGCCTCCGAGCGAGCAGAAGAAATCGACATTACCCGCGCTGAGGAAGCCCGCAACCGCGCTGAAGCCGCACTCAAGGAGAAACGAGACGGCGCGGAACTTGCTGCCGCTGAAGCAGCCATGCGGCGTGCGTTGATTCGATTGCGTTTGGCCCAACAGGCACGGCGCAGGCGCGGTTCGTCTCGAGCATAATAGACGTTGCAGGGAGAGGCTTGAAGGCCGTCTCAGGTTGTATACTTGCTGCATAGCGTGCGCGGACACAGCAGTACCTTCCAATCCAGGCAGTGTCAGCGGTGAACGTTGGCTTGCGCGCTCTTAGTCTGCACTCCGAAACCGGCGAGCGTGCATTTTGGCATGCGGCGTTCTTCAGGAGCAGCCCCAAATGACAGCGCTGGAGCAACGAACGCAAGCAGATACAGCCATTGTGCGCGGTGGTCGGCGCTTGGCGGGCGAGGTGCGCGCGCGCGGCTCGAAGAATTGCGCCCTGCCGCTGATGGCGGCCGCACTCCTGACCGAAGAAACGTGCGTACTGCACAACCCCCCTTTCATTCGCGACATCGAGGCCATGGCCAACCTGCTCACCAGTTTGGGCGCCCAGGTCGAAATGAATGAGAAACAGCGCACCATTGCCATAACTGCACGCGCGCTGACATCTACCCGAACCCCAACAGAGATTGCTTCAAGCTTTCGCGCATCATTCCTGGTAGCAGGACCCTTGCTGACTCGCGCCGGAGAAGCTTCTTCAGTGCATCCCGGCGGCTGCAAAATCGGCGAGAGGCCGGTGAACGTAGACCTGCTGGGCTTCGAGGCCATGGGTGCCACGGTAGAAAGCCAAGACCAGGACTACCGCTTGTCTGCCGATCGACTGAACGCGGCGCGCCTCTACTTGGACTATCCCAGTCATACGGGAACAGAAAACCTAATGCTGGCCGCCACGTTGGCCAGAGGCACCAGTGTGATAAGGCACGCTTCCTGCGAACCCGAGGTCGTTGCACTGGCAGATTGCCTTAATCGGATGGGAGCTCGTGTCAGCGGCGCGGGAACTAGCACCATTGAAGTCGAAGGAGTGGACACGCTCCACGGCGCCGAATGGGAAGTCATTCCCGATCGCCATGAAGCGGGAACCTTTGCGTTGGCCACAGCCATCACCGGCGGAGAAGTGACAATTCACAACACCACCTACGATCACATCGAGCCCGTTCTGTACAAAATTGCGCAGTGTGGTGTTACCATACAGGGAACGTGCGATCCAATTACAGTGTTGTCGCATAGGCCTTTGCGAGCGGTTGAAGTGCAAGCTATCCATTTCCCCGGCTTTCCAACAGACCTTCAGCCGCAAATCTGTGCATTGCTTACGCAAGCCACTGGTGAGAGCGTCATACACGAGCGCGTGTTCGAGGCGCGCTTCAACTACGTAGACGAGTTGCGGAAGATGGGCGCCGATATCACCGTCTCCGGCGAGAAAGCATACATTCAGGGTCCCACCGCTCTGCATGGGGAGGTGGTGCAGGCGCTTGATATTCGTTCCGGTGTGGCGCTGTTGCTCGCGGCGCTGGCTGCGGAAGGGACAACGCGCGTATCGGATATGCATCACGTTTTCAGGGGCTATGAGTCCCTGCCCGAGGACTTGGTGGGCCTTGGCGCACACGTAACGATGGAATAGCAGGGCTTATGTTTGGCGCACAGCAAATCGGCATCGACTTGGGGACCGCAAACGTCCTGGTCTACGTACCGGGCCGAGGCATTACCATTAATGGCCCTTCAGTTGTCGCCGTATCCACCGATGACAACCATGTAGAGACAATTGGCGATGAAGCGCGACAAATGATCGGGCGCGCACCGAATAATATTGCGGTTGTGCGACCGATGCGTGAAGGTGTGATAGCGGATTATGTAGTAACCCAAGAAATGATTCGCCACCTCATTCGGCGAGTCTGCGGTCGAGTGCGCTTTTTCAAGCCGGACGTAATGGTTTCCGTACCAACTGGTATCACTAGTGTGGAACGACGTGCAGTGCACGACGCCGTAATCTCGGCAGGCGCGGGGAATGCCTTTCTCATAGAGGCACCGCTTGCTGCCGCGCTTGGCGCAAATGTTCCAATTTCCTCACCCAGCGGCAGCATGTTAGTCAATATCGGTGGCGGCACCACCGAAGTAGCCGTACTCTCGCTCAACGCAATTGTCGTGCGCCGGTCGGTGCGCGTGGGCGGCAGTCGCCTTGATTCGACGATATTCAATTATGTAAAACGCCACTACAACCTCTTAATCGGCGAGGGAACTGCGGAGGAAGTCAAGATCGAAATCGGCAGCGCTCTTCCCATGGATCCCCCCATGTCGATGGAAGTACGCGGCAGAGACCAGGTGGCCGGCCTCCCCCGCACTATCACGATCAGCTCCGACGAGATTACTGAAGCTATCCAAGAAACGGTTGGCATTATCGTCAAGTGCGTACGCGATGTGCTGGAACAGACACCGCCGGAGCTGGCTTCGGACATCATCGACCGGGGCATTGTAATGACGGGCGGCGGTTCTCTCCTACGGCATCTCGATGGATTGCTTACACAGGAAACGGGCATAGCCTGCTACGTTGCTGAGACTCCCTTGATCTCGGTTGCGTTGGGTACCGGCGTAGCAATGCAGTATTTTGATACGCTGAAACGCAGCTTCGTCAGCTTCCGTTAACACGAGCAAAGACCGCCAGCCGGTGGGCGTTGGCACGACGTCTCGCAGGGGTTCCTGTGCACTAGTTGCAGCACTTCTCAGGTTTCTCAATACGCGGTCACCCCGCAAACAGAGGGCGGCGCACTGTCTCTTGGCTTCGGGCTGAAACCGCCAAAAATGCTATAATGACCGTAGTCACTCAAGACCCGTCATCAATTGATTTCATCGTCCTCTCAGCGATCTCAAACACTTCCGTGGCTTTGGCGGGAGCTTGCGCGTTGAGCGAGGAGAGACATCATGGCAGGACACTCTAAATGGGCGCAAATCAAGCGCCAAAAGGCAGCCAACGACGCCAAGCGCGGGCAGCTCTATACAAAACTGGGACGCGAAATCACCGTGGCCGCCCGGGACGGCGGGGGCGATCCTGAGACTAATTTTCGATTGCGCCTTGCCGTGCAGCGGGCCAAAGATGCCAACATGCCCGCCGATACCATCGAGCGTGCGGTAAAGCGAGGCAGTGGAGAGCTCGATGACGGCGTTCGCCTTGAGGACATCAACTATGAGGGCTATGGCCCCGGCGGCGCGGCGCTCTTTATCGAGGCGCTTACGGATAACCGCAATCGCACAGTGGCGGAACTGCGCAACGTACTCGCGCGAGGCGGCGGAAACCTGGGCGAATCCGGCAGCGTGGCATGGATGTTCGATACACGCGGGCAAGTCCTCATTGAACTCAATGGCGGCGACCCGGACGAGGCCATGCTCGAATCCATTGAGCTTGGCGCGGAAGACGTCCAAGAAGAGGAAGGCACGCTCGTCGTACTCACACTAATCGAGCAGCTAGAAGCCATTCGACGCGGTATGGAAGAGCGCGGCTACTCCGTGGAAAGTGCGGAACTTACTCGCGTGCCGAAGACTATGTCTGAACTTGAAACGAACAAAGCGTCGCAGGCGATGCAATTGATCGAACGTGTCGAAGACCTTGACGACGTGCAGAAGGTCTACACGAACCTCGAACTCACCGACGAAATGATAGCTGCATACGCAGGCTAGGGTGACCAGATGCGCATCCTTGGCATCGATCCGGGCACTGCCCGTCTCGGTTATGGCGTTATCGAAGACTCTCCTCAGCTCTCAGTCGTTACTTTTGGCTGCCTCACCACTCCTGCTAAGGTCAGTCAGCACAAACGTCTCCACATGTTATACGAAGAACTGGGTGAAGTGTTCTCCGCAACCTCTCCTGAGGAAGTGGCCGTAGAGCGCCTGTTCTTCAATCAGAGTGTGACTACTGTATTTGCCGTGGGCGAAGCCAGGGGAGTAGTGCTGTTGCGTGCAGCACAGGCCGGCTGTTCCGTAAGCGACTACACGCCCTTACAGATCAAGCAGGCGGTGGTGGGCTACGGTAGAGCCGAAAAACAACAGGTGCAGGCCATGGTTTCAATTGCGCTTGGACTTGAAAGCCCACCCACCCCCGACGATGCAGCAGACGCCCTGGCTGTTGCCATCTGTCACGCGCATATGCGTACTACTCGAGAGCTTCTTGCACAGACATGATTGCCTTCATTCATGGTGAGCTTACCGATAGCGCCTTGGATTCCGTCACTGTGCGCGTGGGCGGCATCGGGTTGCGCATCGTTGTACCAAGCAACGTAATCGATGAGATCGGCGCAGTTGGGGATTCGGTAACGCTGGCAACCAGGCTGTTGGTGCGAGATGATCGGCTGGAGCTGTTTGGCTTTTCCTCAGAGCAGCAAGCCGCGCTCTTCGATCAGGTGCAGACCGTGAGCGGAGTCGGTCCCAGACTTGCCTTGGCAATCCTCTCCACGTTTGCTCCGGAGCAGTTCGCCAGCGTTCTTGAAGCTGAAGACCTGCGACAACTCACACGGGTTACTGGGCTGGGCAAGCGGACCGCGAGCCGCCTCATTCTTGAACTTCGCGGAAAACTGGCGCCGCCGACTGATGCGGCGGCCGCGTCCGATGACACAGCAGACGCGCTGGCGGCGCTTGGGTACTCGGCGGCGGAGATCGCACGGGTGCTTCCTCATGCGGAGGTCAAAGCGGCTTCTACAGTCGAAGAACGAATTGCCGCCGCCCTGAGACGGCTTGGCGATTAAGTGGAGCCCGCAAGCCACCCTCGTCGCAGAACACGGTTTTGAGTTGAATTTCTCAAAGAGCATAGCGCGGTCTATTGAGACTTTCCGGCCTGGAGTAGATGGACTCGACTGAAGGTTCCAAGGAATGAACACATGACCGACACTCGTCTTGTAGCCCCTGAAGAGGAGCCGGAAGACAGCCAGATTACGCAAACTCTGCGCCCGCGCTCATTGGACGAATGTATCGGACAAGACAAAGTGCGGGAGCACTTGCGCATAGCAATCACGGCAGCCAAGCTGCGAGAGGAGCCGCTTGACCACACGCTCTTTCATGGGCCGCCGGGACTGGGCAAGACGACCTTTGCCAATGTGCTGGCCACGGAGATGGGCGTAAACATCAAGGTTACGGCGGGGCCGGCAATCGAGCGACCCGGCGACCTGGCGGCAATTCTCTCCAACGTCCGCGCACATGACATTCTCTTCATTGACGAAGTGCACCGTCTCAATCGAGCCGTAGAAGAGATCCTCTATCCGGCGATGGAGGACTTTGCCCTGGATATAGTGATGGGCAAGGGCCTGGCGGCGCGCAGCATTCGTCTCTCTTTGCCGCAATTTTCGCTTATCGGCGCGACAACCCGGCTCGCCCTGATAAGTTCCCCATTGCGTGACCGCTTTGGCGCTCACTTCCATATGGAATACTACGATCTGGAGGCAATGCGCAAGATTGTAGGGCGGTCAGCCGGAATACTGGGCGTCGCGATTGACGCCCAAGGCATCGAAGAGATTGCACGACGCTCCCGCGGCACGCCCCGCATCACCAATCGCTTGCTGCGCCGCATCCGCGACTGGGCCCAGGTCAAGGGCGATGGGCACATCACCGCAGCTATCGCCGAAGACTGTCTGGTGAGCCTTGAGATTGACGGACTTGGGCTCGATGAAGTTGATCGCACCATTCTCCTTACTATAGCGGAGAAGTTCAGCGGAGGGCCCGTAGGCATAGATACGCTTTCCGCTGCGATCGGCGATGAGGCGCAGACCATTGAGGATGTCTATGAACCGTATCTGATGCAGCTCGGCTTCCTCGCGAAGACACCGCGCGGGCGGGTGGTGCTTGCTGCGGCGTATGCACACCTTGGACTTGAGGTCGGCGAGGACGCCGACATCTGCGGCGAAGCCGACAGCGACCAGCCGCGACTCTTCAACTAGTTCCCCGGTGAGAGCCTGATGCAACGGCGACCTGCAATTCCGCGACGTACGGTGCGCCATTCGCTGCGCTGGATTGGCTGGGATGTGCCTCTCCGTCTCATCCCTTTTGCCGTCGTGGCTGTCGTTTGGGCCTATCTGGTCGGGGACGGAGTAGAGACCCTCAAGCTCACATGGCGCATCACTGCCATCGACGTCGCGCTCATGTTTGGCACAGGCATCCCCGTATTCGCGGCCTGTACGCTCTTTCGCTCACGGTATTGGCCTATCGAAAGTCTGGCATCGCCGCGTGCCCACCTCATTGAAGACGGGTACTTTCTCCTCTTCAATGCGCCTGCCGAAGAACTGTTCTTTCGCGGCATGCTGCAGACTTGGGCGATGTCCGTAGGATTCTTGCCGCCGCCGGTGGGATTCGTTGGCGTTGCCGTATTCTTCGGCTTCTACCATCGCCTCGTCGGCTTTAAGCTGCCCTTCTTGATCCTTGCCACCGGGGGCGGCTTTCTGTTTGGCATCCTCTTCTTGGTGTCAAATTCAGTACTCACACCCATCGTCGTTCACTTCATTGCCGATCTTGCGCTCTTCAATCTTGGGCCGGTCGTGCTCACCCGGCTGGGCAAGATTCCCTAGCGCGTGGTCAGGGCCCGCTCCGTTTGACAGTATTTCTCGCCATTACTTACACTAAGAGAGATATGGGCTTGCTGGAATCACTGCATAACTCCTTCCAAGAGCACGAGATTCAGGGATCGTGCCGGCAAGTCCGATTCTCCGGCTCAGGCATTGCTTCAAACGAGCACCTTAGTGGGAAGTGAACCGTTGCAACGGCAGCTACCATGTGCCCTTAATGAGCATTATTCAATATCATACGGCATTGAGCGCCATTGTGTGCTCAGGTCGGGAAGATGACGGAGGCGCCTTGTGAATACTATTGACGGCGCAGTAGACCTCATCAAGAAGCGCAAACGGCACCGCGCGGTGCTGACACCCCGCGTGGGACAGTTCATGTACCACTGGATGAAGGGCACGACGCACCTGCCGTATCTGCCGCTCAAGCTGCATGTAGAGCCCACAAGTGTATGCAACCTGCGCTGCCCTATGTGTCCCCAGAGCTTGGGATTGCCCAACGAGCAAGGGTACATGGAGCTTGATCTCTTTCACAAGATTATCGCTGACTGCAAGGACTACGTGCGTGAGATCAACCTCTTTCTGCGGGGAGAATCTCTCATTCATCCACAGCTCGATGAAATGATTCGCGCCTGTGAAGAGGCAGGCATTGTCGCAAACTTGAGCACCAATGCCAAGATTCTCACCGCAGACCGCGCTGAAATGCTCTTGGATGCGGGCCTGAGCAAACTCACGGTAAGCTTCGACGCCGGCGAAAAAGAGATGTACGAGAAGATGCGCCACGGCGCGAAGTTTGATCGCGTGCTAGAGAATGTCCTAGAGTTTCTCCGGCGCAAACAGGCGCGCGGCAGCGACAAACCCTACGTCGTGATGCAAATGCTCGTCTTTTACGAGCCCGGTGCACAGCCGAAGATCCCCCGCGAATTTCGGGAGCAATTCAAGGGTCTGCCGGTTGATGAGTGGGACCCGATGTTCGCCCACGGTTGGGCCGGCATGTTCGACAGCAGTGAGGAATTTACGCCGCGGCCAAGCGGGCCTAACTACCATCCCTGCAACTGGCTGTGGAAGTCTATGACCATCTACTGGGACGGCACCGTACCGGCGTGCTGCGCTGACTGGACCGGCAGCTACGTGCTGGGCGACGTCCGCGAAGAGCGTATCAGCGATCTTTGGAACAACGAGAACATGGTACGGTTGCGGCAAATGCAAGTGGATGGGCGCTATAAGGAAGTCGGCATGTGCAGTCGTTGTGACGCTCTGTGGCAACCGGATGGCAAGCTGTGGCAGGCTATGTCCACTGTGGAAGAATTGATAACCGGCGGTAATCGGCCTGGTAAGGACGTACCCACACTTACTCAAAACGGCGCCAATGGCAACGGTAAACCCAAAGTCAAAGTGAGAGTGCGCAAGAACCCGCCTCCTTCTTAAGTGAGAACGAGAACGTCAGCAATAGCACCGGAGAATAGCCTTTATGCCCATTAGCGAACAACTACTTGAAATATTGCGCTGTCCCGCGACAAAGGCGCCGTTGCGGCCGCTCTCAGAGGATGAGATTAGCGCGCTCAATGCACGAGTCGAGAATGAAGAGGTCAAGTATCAGGACGGCAATGTGGTTGATAAGCCGTTGGCAGAGGGTCTGATTACCGAGGACGGCGCTACCATCTACCGCATCGACGAGAACATTCCGGTAATGCTGATTGAGATGGGCATTCCCACCGGATAGCTGGTCGACGAACAAGCGAGATAAGTCAGACACCAAACGGCCGACATGCATACGGCACGCGCGGAATTCTGGTAAAGAAGCGCTCTCCGGCAGGGTAAGTCACTGCGGAGGGCGTTTTGTTCTGTCTACTGCAATTTGCCGCGCCCAAGAATCGGCCACACCACCTCTACGCGGCCGTCGCGAATGCCGTAGAAGTTGTCGTGCAAGAATACCGTGGTATCGCCATAGCCCACGATGAACTGAATCTTGTCTCCGACACGGGGAGTATCGGACTCCTCTACCAAATGGATGGTGCCATGCTCCGCCGAGCAGCCGACGGAGGCAACTTCGGCCAAACCCAAGGGCTTGGGAACGCTTGCGTCGGTACTCATCGTCTTCTTGCCCGCATCGCAAATGATGCGCGTGGGAGCCGGTCTGCTCGTTACGGTTGAGAGCACCGTCAGCGCGTATTCATGATCCACCTCAAAGCGTTCCCGGTAGGTGATATCGCAAAAAATACCGCCGCCGCCCTGAATTTCCGTGACCCCCGGCTGGAAAGCGGTGTGCCAGTATGTGCCGCTGCCGCCACAGCTTACAATTTCCACCGGTAAGCCCGCGTCGCGGCAGCGGTCCGCGCTCTCCGTGAGCTGCGAAATCGCTTCCTTTACCATGCGTCCTTTTTCCGCGTCGTCCTTGGCGCCAAGGACGAGCGCTTCCCATGCCATCACGCCGGCGAATTCAAGACTGGAATAGGACGCAATCTTCTTGGCAAGCGCGACCACCGGCTCGCCGGGCAACACGCCGGCCCGGTCGATGCCAACGTTGATTTCTACCACTAGACGCTGCCGCACACCCTTGCGCGCCGCTGCTTCGGCAATTTCCCGCACGTTATCCTCGTTGTCCACAGCAGGTATCACGTCAGCATGTTTGCTCAGGTTGACGAGCCGGGCGATCTTTTGGGGTCCCACAATCTGGTTGGCGATGAGGATACTGCGGATGCCGCCCGCGACCATCACCTCGGCTTCGCCAAGCTTGGCGCACGTCACACCAATGGCGCCGGCAGCCTGTAGCAAGTGGGCGATGGCGGGTGACTTGATACCCTTGCTGTGGGGACGCCAGTTAATGCCCGCTTCTTCTATTATCACGCGCGCCATGCGCGCTACGTTGCGCTCCATCACGTCTAGGTCTACCAAGAGAACTGGCGTGTCAAGATCTTCCACCGGTCGGCCAATTATGTTCATCATTTGATAGTAATCCACTTCCCTGCACGGCTTGCCGCAAAGGATGACTCCATTATGCGCGTCGTCTTCGCTCCGTCCTCGCCTGAATATAGCGGCGGTTCCCCGGCGAGAACCCGTTTGCTAAAGTCCTCGATGAGCGGCAGGTGTCTATTCTCGGCGTGAGGCAGATTGAATTCCTCGGTGCCGGCACTCGTCTTCAGCGTGAGGTGGGCCCCGTCCGTTGGGGCGCTGAACAAGGCGCCTTCCGTGCCGAACATCTCAATGGTGTCGTGGCCAACGCCGATGCTCCAGTGGAAAGACGCAGTCACTTGAACGCCGCTTGCCATCTTGATGAGCAATACATCTGAATCGTCAGCCGGGTAGGAATGCACGAGAGTCTCATTGCAGGCCGCGACGGCAACGGGTTCGCCAAACCAGTAGCAAAGGAGATCCAAACGATGTGAGCCCACGTCCGCGATTGGCCCGCCGGCACTCTTCGCCGGATCTACCCGCCAAAACTTGGGATCGTCCGGGGTAGGGTCGTAGTTGCCGGTGAGAACCATGCGCACCAGCACGGGAGTGCCAATTGCCCCTTGCTCGAGAAGCTCCTTAATCTTGCGATTCTTGGGGTAGTAGCGGCGGTAGTAGGCGACCGCCAAGTTTACCCCGCGCTTGTGACAGGCAGCGATCATTTCCCGGCACTCCGCGTCGGAGAGCGCCATCGGCTTCTCGCAGAGCACGTGTTTGCCTACTGCGGCTGCAGCGACAGTTTGCGGCAAATGCTCATACACGCGACTAGCCGCATAGACGACGTCTATGTCGGGGTCGGCGAGAAACGCATCGATATCGCTGTACGCCCGCTGCGCCCCATGCCGTGTTGTAAAGTCTTCCGCACGCTCCTGACTGCTACTCGCGAATGCCACGAGCGTGCTATTCGGATCATCGTTAATCGCGGGGGCCACGGCTTTGTTCGCAATGTCGCCGCAACCAATAATGCCCCAGCCAACGGATGCCATACACTACTCCTCTTCGCGAAATTCCTCTGAGACGGATGCCGGTCCACTCCCGGTATGTGGTGGAACCACCCAGCGCCCGACGCCGTTTCGAATTGCGTGCATTAGTTCTTCGATCAACTCTTGGTCCTCGCCCGAACGAATTGCCTCCGACACACATCCTTCGATGTGGCTACGGAGCACGATGAGCGATACTTCCTGAATTCCGGACGTAATCGCCGCCATTTGCTGGAGAATGTCAACACAGTACCGGTCTTCATCAACCATGCGCTGAATGCCCCGCACTTGACCTTCGATCCGCCGGAGCCGGTTGAGCAAGGCTTGCTGTTCGGCTTGATACCTATGTCCGGCCGGCGTCTCGGACGCCGCGGACATTACGCGTTGCTCTTCTGTTGACGGAGACTCTTGAATTGTGCTCATGGAAAGTGCTTGGAACTCTTCAGAACGGGATGTCCGCCGTATCGTTGCCTATTGTACACCAACCCTTAGCCTCAGGTGGGTGGGATGGCCCACGCCCAGTTTATGGGAGAGTCTTCTACCGCCAGCTTACGGGCTCACGATACCTAGCGGCTCGATTCAATCTAACTACCCTTCGCTGCGCGGTCGCAAAGTGGGTCTCTGACTAAATTGTATGGAAACACATCGACCACAGCGGCTATAATGAGCCGGGAATGAGCAAGTAGCTGCTGTCACCGCTGTACAATTGTTAGCAGTTCTTCCTTTTGGCGCGAAAGTGCGTACCCTTGCGTAACATGACTGGCTCACGTATCTGCTGCGGTGATTGACGAAAATAATGCCGCGTTACTCAGTAGGACATCGCTTTCCGGCACAAGAGATCTGTCTCGCTCCCGAGAGAGTCCGGCAGTACCTGCTCGCTGTGGGGAGTGAGAGCCCTCTCTATCACGATGACAGCAAATTTGCGCCACCGCTGGCTATTGCTGCGTGGGTCCTCGCGGGGCTGATAGAGGCTATCGGTCTGCCGCCTGGTTCGGTGCACGCCACCCAGGAGTTTGCGTTCATGGATTCTGCCGCAATCGGCAGCACGATCAACGCCGAGGCCGAGGTTGTCCAGGCCGCGGTGCGGGCCGGCATGGACGTGATTGTAGTGGAAATCAGGGCCGCGCACGCTGGGCGCCCCGTCCTAACAGGACGCTCGATGTTGATGATGCCAACGAGCGAGGATAAGGTATGAGTGCAGCAGAGCGTTGGGTTGCCGGCGCGGAATTGCCTGCCAAATCACGCGCGGTGACACTGGAAATGTTGCGTGCCTACGCCGAGGCGAGCGGCGACCCCAATCCCATACACACCGATCCCGCGTTCGCGGCCACCACACCTTTCGAACGGCCGATTGTCCACGGCATGCTGCAGCTTGCCTACATCATGGAAATGCTCACGACCACATTCGGCGCAGCTTGGATTACTTCAGGAAAGCTCAAGGTTCGCTTTCGCAAACCCGCCTACGTTGATGGCACCGTAACTGCCTGGGGCACAGTGAAGAAGGCCGACGCGGAATCGGGAGTCCTTCAGATTACGGTAGGCTGCCGCGACGAACATGGAGACGACTTGGTCACAGGCAGCGCGGAGCTTACTCTCAGTCAATGAGCGTACTCGCGCTCATCCCCGGCGCAATTAACTAGCCGGTTAGCGGGCGGGATTGCGCGAGCCGGGCCGCGTAGTTCTTCTCGTAATATTCCCGATAGCTGCCGGACTTGATGGGTTGCCACCAGTCCTCGTTGTCGACATACCACTGCACCGTCTCTGCGAGCGCTCGCTGAAACGTATACTGCGGCTGCCAGCCAAGCGCTTCTAGGCGCGCTGAATTGAGACTATAACGGTAGTCGTGACCGGGTCGATCGTCGATGAGCCGCATGAGCGATCGCGGCTTTTCAAGAAGCTCCAAGACTCCCATTGCCAGCGAAACCGTATTAACCTCGAACTCTACACCAACATTGTAGACAGAACCCGGCTCGCCTTCGCGCAAGACAAGATCGATGCCGGCACAGTGGTCTGCGACATACATATAATTGCGCACCGCTTGGCCTTCGCCATAGATTGGCAAGGGCTTGTCCTCAATGGCATTCGTCACAAAGACGGGCACGACTTTCTCCGGATATTGATGCGGGCCAATCGTATTTGCGCCGCGCGTGACCATTACCGGCAACCCAAAACTGGTGAAGTAGGACATGGCTAACAATTCGCCACCCGCCTTGGTGGCCGAATAGGGGTTGCGGGGGGCGAGGCGCGCGTCCTCGCCGGCAGCGCCCTCAGGTACGTGACCGTACACTTCGTCGGTGCTCACGTGGACGATGCGCTTGACCCCGTGTGTTCGCGCCGCTTCCATTAGCACCCGGACCCCTTCCACATTCGTCCTGACAAATGCCGCCGGGTCCATGACAGAGCGGTCCACGTGACTCTCCGCGGCAAAGTTCACAAGCGCATCGCAACCTGCCAGGGCTTCTCCTGCCGCGTCGGCATCGCATATGTCGGCGTGAACGAATTCAAAGCGAGAGTCTCCGTCAAATGCGGCGAAATTCTCCGGATTGCCTGCGTAGGTTAGCTTATCCAGTGCCACCACCTGCGCATTCTGATGCTGTGAAAGTACGAAACGCACATAGTTGCTACCGATGAAGCCGGCTGCACCCGCTATCAAGATTCTCATAGTACCTACGCTTTTCCCTCCTGCGTGCAATAGCTGATCACGTCTTGTCCTCATCTTCTTTTACCACTCTATTCACGGCAAAGCTGACAACACTTATGATGAGCGCCACGAGCATTGCCGTGAGCAGCGTCGGTCGATCGGATTCCGCCAATTCAACCCCGGGCAATAGGACCGTACCCAGCCAGAAAAGCAGTCCGTTTAGCACAAGTATCCAAAGACCAAGGGTGAGCAAAGTCACCGGAAAGGAGATGACCTTGAGCACCGGCCCAATGACCCCGTTAATTAACGCGACGCCTACTGCAAAGACGATGAGGGAAAGCCAATCGCCGCTTTCCGCGAACTCCAAGAGCGCAAAGCGACTCGCAATCAGCACCGCGACCAAAACTGCGAGGCTGCGGAGAAAGAGGGCACGCACGAAACCAAACCTTCTTGGGTGTTCCGGCAAATCCAGCCGATCCTAATTCCAATTATACGACCTCAGCGGCAAGGGCACGACTCCGGCACACGAGACTGAGACCATAAGTGGCTTTATGTTTGGGACTGCAACTCTACGTCAGCACTTAGCCCAGCCGATCTTAGCGGTCGCGCTCACCTGCAAATTGCTTGACCATCATCCACAACGAGGATCAAGCGCGTGAGGCCAAGACAAGTGTGATGGGTATAGTCAGGCTCAAGGCTTGCGCGCCCGCCCTGGAAGCAAGGACGAGTTGCTGATGCCTCTGCGCTGACACTCCATCAGCAGGATGCTCACGCGGAATGTACAGCGGCGCTCCGTTTCAGCATGCCGACACCGAGCGCTATGCTCCAAGCCCCCCAAATGACGAAACAAATCCGGGCTATCAAAATCATGGTACTCGTTTGGGCGGGAATACTGATGCCGATGATTTGACTCCCAAGCGAAATGACCGAAACAAGTGCAATAGCAATGGCTGCAAAACGATTGAATTCGCTGCGGGTCGCGAAACCCACGCTAACGAGCAAGAAGCCAAGTGCCACGGCAAGGCCCGAGATCTGACTGATGCCAAATTCAACTCTGAATACTGCCGCGGCGGACTGGAATGATGCAGTATCTTCCACACGCGTATCGGACATCTCCAGATTAAGTCCTTGCATGAGAACCCAGCCAACGGCGCCTATAGCCAGGAATACAAGCCCTAACTGAGAGAGCGCTTCCACGCTATCGCCGCTCTGCGCACTGCGCACCAGCGCGATCTGTCCAGAGAGGACCAGGATTAGCCCAAGAGCAATGCCCATACCCGTAATGTTCGCGATGGCTTGGTGTTGCGCCAGCGCTACCACGGTGGCTTCACCGCGACTCATCAACGCATTGTTGATGAGCAGGCCGCCCGGTTGAAAGAGAAAGCAGCCAAATGCCAGCAGCGGACCCACAATCAGCGAAAGTCCGCCGAGTTTTTGCGCCGAGACTAACCTCATTCGCTCCCTCCCCTTAGCTGAGCTTAACATCACGCCGCGAACAGAAACCAACGCTTCATGCGCCCGAATTCTCGCCTAAGTTAGCTTAGGACCACCATATTGAAGCCGTGGCAACGTCAACGCTTGCGGCTCTGGCCGCGCCATGCCTCGGCAACAGCTACCACTGTGCTGTTCTACACTCTTGGTATACTAACTGTATAGCCGGAATTGCAGCACGTCATTGAGAATTGCAGGTACGTCCAATGTTACGCGGGATTGACCGATTTCTGGCGACGATTCTTGTGGTCATATTCTTCATTGTAGTGCTTGCCGTTGTGCTCGTTTGGCGCTCTCCTTCCGCTACCGAGCTTGAATATTCGGACGGTAGCTCACCCGGGAACGTCGTACACAATTACGTGGCTGCGGTCACGCGCGGCGATGAAGAGCGCGCCAAGTCATATCTCTCCCCCAAGGTGCTGGAGAATGTTGAGGAGTCAGAAAAGGAGCATGGGTACAGTTTGATTCCCATATATCGATCAAGATCCAATGCCGGTGTTCGTATTGTGGTTGAGGAAGAGGAAATAGCGGATGGCCTCGCAACCGTCCGGATCAACTTGACCAGGTATTTTAGCAGACCGACACCGCTGGGCCTATTGGGTATCTTTGAAGCAGATCATTACTCCAGCCAATTCGAAGTCCGGTTACGCCAGATTGACGGTGCGTGGAAAATTGTCGAGCCATTCGAACTCTACATGCTGCACTAACGGCATCAAAACTAGGTTGACTGATCAGTCGACGTCTCGCGAGACGAGGAGCAGGCAATGCTCAATGTACGTCGCCTCTACATTCTAGCTGCGGCTTTCGTCGGTCTTCTGCTATTCATGAATGGCAGCAGCGAACTGCTGCGGCTCGTCTTTCTGATTTTCTCGGCAGACCCCGAATTCGGTTTGGGCACTGATTGGTGGCGCGAACACCTAAGCCTGAACCTCGCCGTGGTTGTGGTGGGCACACCTTTGTGGCTAGGCCATTGGGTGTGGGCCCAGCGGCTGGCCCGTGAAACCGCAGAAGAGGCGAGCGCGCTGCGCTCTCTCTACTTCCTGGGTGTGCTGGGCGTGACCCTTATCGAAACCGCAGGCGCAGCCGGAGAGACACTCTATGTCCCGCTGGCGCGACTTGCCGGCAGCGCCTTCGATCTGACCGTGCTGCTCGATAACCTAGCCGAATTGATCATCTTCGGTCTCTTCTGGATATACCACTTACGCCAACGACCTCCGGTTGCGCTTCAGGTTGGCTGGTCGGCAACAATATCGCGCTGGTATTGGTATGCGGCCGCCTTCGGCAGCCTGGGCATTGTAGCCAATTCGGTTGTTCCTCTGCTCACGACGGTACTTCAGCAGATGCTTGGCGTTGAATCCGTCAGCGCCGGTTGGTGGCAACTGCCGGTCACGAACAACATTGCATGGATTATCGTGGGGAGTGCCGGCTGGACATACCATTGGGCCAATGTTCAAGCGCAATCCGCAGATGCGCAGAGCCCGCAACTCCAGTCGGCCCTGCGCAAGGTCTATCTCTACGCAATGGTGGGCATCGGGGCCGCGGGAACTCTCTTGGCAGTCGGCCGCATCCTCTACTGGGCTCTCCTAAGTGCTCTGGATGCCGTAGAAGAACAACTCGCGTTCATCGATGACGTAGCCTGGGTCGTGCCGACGGCGCTCGTTGCCGCCACAGTTTGGTACTACCATCGCGCTCAACTGGAGCGGGACGCAGAATTGGTCTCAGAGTTGCCGCGGCAGGCGGCAATCCGCCGCGTGTACTCCTATCTGCTTACTGCGATCGGCATATCCGTCTTGTCATTCGGTACCTTCGGCATACTCCGCTTGGTCATAGGTATCCTGACCGGACAAGCGGATGCTGCCGATATTCCCGAGTATTGGCTGGAACGACAGCTCAGCCTCTACGTGACATTGCTGCTTGTGGGCCTAGTCGCTTGGGTGTGGTACTGGCGGCAGACGCAGCGGCGGGTTGAGGCAGACGTGAGCGGCGCGGAGCGTGCCTCGCTCGTGCGCCGCATCTATCTCTACCTGGTTTCCTCCGCCAGCGTAATAGCGATTGTCATTGCTATTGGCACACTGCTCTACCAAGCGCTCCGCTCAATACTGGGAATACTCACCGGTGATACCCTTGTAGATGCGCTGAACATTCACCTCAGCTTGGCATTGATAGCCGTGACACTGCTCGCATACCACGTGCGATTCCTCAGAAGGGACCACAGACCGTCCGAGGACCATGGACAAGAGGAAGTGCAAGATGAGCGGCCTGCGGCAGCGGTCGGGACAGTTGCGGCTGAAGCGAGCGAACCCAGCCTCGTGGTGACCGTTACGGGCGGCAATCTGGCTAACGCCCGCGCCGTCATCGAGCAAAGCGCCCTGCCGGACGGGACACGGCTCTCTATTCTGGAGAGCGCCCTATCTGGGGATGAGATTCGCCAACGCCTACAGGCCGAGCCGGACGAAGAGGGATAGGCGAGTCTTTCGCTGTCCGCTGGGTACAGTCAACCAGCGCACCTTCGAAATGGCCCGATCTAACTCTTAAAAACCGATCATTCCAGATTGGGCACCGGCTACATCAGGCTTGCGCGCCCGCCGGCACGCTTGTCAGTGCCATGACCGCTTCACCTGCAACCGCGATGGTCGCTTCGATATCTTCCGCCGTGATCTGGTGGTAGGTCACCAGGCGAATGCGATCGGAATACACCGCCCCGCACTTCACGCCGCGCGCCGCCAACTCGTCGACGAGCTGCGGCGCTGTACCTACGGCTGGATCGATGTCGATGTAGACCATGTTGGTCTCTACCGGATCGGCGGAAATACCCGTAATCGAGCCGAGACCTTCGGCAAGGCGGCGCGCATTGGCATGGTCTTGAGGGAGTCTCTGTGGAATTGTCTCTAGCGCAACTATTCCCGCCGACGCAAAGACGCCCGACTGGCGCAAGCCGCCGCCGAGCATGCGCCGGAAGCGCCGCGCTGTCTCGATAAACTCTTTGCTGGCACAAATGATCGATCCCACCGGCGCGCTCAACGCTTTGGAAAGGCAGAAAGTTACGGAATCCACGTACTGCACAACCTCGGAGACAGGTACCTGCAAGGCCGCCGCTGCATTGAAGACACGCGCGCCATCCATGTGCACCGTTATGCCTAGCTCGTCGGCCAGATCCCGTATGCCGGCGAGTGTTGAGAGTGGATACACCGCGCCGCCGCCACGGTTGTTCGTGTTTTCCAAAGCGATCAGGCGTGTTGGAGGAAATGCATCGTAAGGGCGGCGTAGTACGCTGCGGATGCTCTCAGCGGTGAGAATGCCGCGGTCGGACGGCGCAACCTGCGGCGACGTGCCTGCGACGGCAGCAAAATCGCCGGCTTCTGTGGTAACTATGTGGGAGTCCTCGGCGACAATAAACTCGTCGCCATTGCGGCAATGGGTGAGCAGCGAAACAAGGTTGCCCTGGGTGCCGCTCGTGACGAGCAGGGCCGCCTCTTTGCCGGTAATCTCCGCAGCCATCGCTTCCAAACGATTAACCGAAGGGTCTTCCCTGTAACAGTCATCGCCAACCTCCGCATTTGCCATCGCTTCTCGCATTTCGGCGGTTGGCATACTTACGGTGTCGCTGCGCAGGTCGATTGTCTTGGACATTCCGAAACTCCCTCTTCTATCTCTACCCTACTTGCGTAACACTCTCATGGTCGTGCTCACCCGCCGCTGTGCAGCCGGTTAGTTTTGCTTCTCCAGTAAACTGCCTGCGGTTTGCGGCAGCCCACTGGAACCTCTGTTTCAAGTATAGAATCCCTGGTAGATCTGCGCACCTTGAACATCGCGCCTATGGTGCATGCCCAAGTGCTTGACCTCTCCCAGTAAGGCAAGCACGCTACGCACCCTAATCCAGGCCTTCCTCAAAGAAGCGGGCCAATTCATCCCGCGGAAACACAGGGACGTCGTGCCAGGCGCCGTGCAAGTGCATACGTACGCCTTGATCCTCTGGGGTTAGACGGCCGATTGCAGCAGCCTCGATGCCGTCGTCCCGCAGCGCCTTCATTGCGGCAACAACGTCTTCTGGAGCGACGACTGCGAGCAATGCTCCGGACGCCAGCAAACCGAGTGGGTCAAGCTCCAAAGCTTCACAGATTTCAACAGTTTCCGGTAGGAGCGGCACAGTTTCAAGATCAATGGAAAGACCGCAGGACGCGCCGGCCGCCAACTCAAGCAGTGCCGTAGCCAGTCCGCCTTCAGTAGGGTCATGCAGCGCGCGTGGATGAACGGCGCGGCACAAGGCCTCTGCGGCGGGCGCCACGCTGATGCCGGGATCGTCGAGAAAAGTCTGTGCGCGGGCGATGGCAGCCGGCGTTACGCCCTGCGCCGCCAATTGGTCGCGAGCGTCCTGCGCCAGAATGGCGGTGCCTTCAATGGCGACGCCCTTCGTAAGGATGACGACATCTCCAGGCCGGGCATTCGAGTTCGCGACCAGCCGGTCCTTCGCGACCTCTCCCAACAACGTGCCCGCAAGTATGGGCCGTTCCACGCCGTCTGTCACCTCGGTGTGCCCGCCAATCAGCGTTACGCCCAGGGATTGGCAGGCAGCATTGAGGTCTTGAAATATCTCCGTTACGGTCTCTTCCGTGCACGCGGGCGGCAGCAGGAGGGTACCCAGAAACCAGCGCGGCCGCGCTCCCATGGTTGCTACGTCGTTGGCGTTGATCTGTAGGGCATACCAGCCAATGCGATGCGCCGTAAAGGTGATCGGATCGCTCTTCGCGATGAGATACCGGTCGCCAATGTCCAACACTGCGGCATCTTCACCCAAGCGCGGCCCTACGATAACGTCCGGGTCATCAATCGGGATTTGGTCAAGCAATTGCTTCAGCAGACCTGCCGGCAGTTTTCCTTGGAGCATGGGGTTAGCCCTTTATCACGCCCAGTGGCCGCACCCGCGCCACCACCCGGGCAATGCCGGAACGCTCGACAACGTCCACCACGTCGCGCACATCTTTATAGGCTTCGCTTGCCTCTTCCGCCAGACCGGCTTTGCTGTTGGCGCGGACGACGATGCCCTTGCCTCGCAGTAGCTTGGCGATATCCACGCCGGCGAGTTTGCGTTTCGCCGCGCCTCTACTCAGCACCCGCCCCGCGCCGTGGCACGTGGAGGCGAATGTCTCACGCCGAGCCTGCGCTTCTCCAACCAGAATATAGGAGTATCGCCCCATGTCGCCGGGAATGAGGACCGGCTGGCCGACGGCGCGGTATTTGGCGGGTACTTCCGGATCGCCGGCGGGCAGGGCGCGCGTCGCGCCTTTGCGGTGGACGCAAAGGTCCATTTCCTTCCCATTCACCCGATGCCGTTCCAACTTGGCGATATTGTGGGCAACGTCGTACACGACCCCGATCTCAATTGCAGACTCCGGTGGACCGAGGACGTGTTGAAACGCACGTCGAATGCGCTCTGTAATTGCCTGGCGGTTGGCAAAGGCAAAGTTGGCGGCCGCAGCCATGGCGCCAAGGTAGGCTTGACCTTCCGGCGACTTGATGGGAGCGCAGGCCAGTTGCTTATCGGGCAAAGAAATCCCGTAATGCGCCAGCGCACGCTGCATAGTTCCGAGAAATTCCTGGCACACTTGGTGTCCCAAACCCCGGGAGCCGGTGTGAATGGAGAGCATTATCTGACCGGGCTCGGTGATGCCAAAGGCGTGGGCGGCTTTCTCGTCCGCAATGGTTTCCACCGCTTGCACTTCAAGAAAGTGATTGCCCGACCCCAACGTACCGAGCTGGGGCGCTCCCCGCTGGCGCGCCCGATCGCTCACCTCCGCAGGATCGGCGTTGGGCAGACAGCCGCCGGCTTCGATGGCGGTGATATCCTCAGGCCGTCCGTGACCGTTTTCGACGGCCCATGCCGCGCCCTCGGCAAGCGCTCCCTCCACGTTCGTGGGCCGGCCACGTCTTTTGCCACGTCGTCCTAGTCCCGTGGGTACGTCGCGGAATAGCTGGTTTACGATCTCCGGCAGACTGCCCTTGACGGCGCGTTCGTGCAGGTTGGTGCGCAAGAGGCGCACCCCGCAATTTATGTCAAACCCCACACCTCCCGGTGAAACGACACCGTCGTCTACGCGCATCGCGGCCACGCCGCCGATAGGAAAGCCATAACCCCAGTGGATGTCTGGCATGGCAAGGGCATGCCCCACTATCCCGGGCAGTGTGGCCATGTTCGCTACTTGCTGGATTGCCATGTCGCCTGCCATGGCATCGATCATGGCCTCATCGGCATAGATCATGCCCGGCACCCGCATGCCGGGCATGTAGCTGGCGGGCAACTCCCAACGGACGGCATCCCGCTGTTTGAGCACGGACCGCCAGTTCTGTGGCGCGTTCTTTCCCACTCAGGACCACCTATCAGATGTCAAAGATCACCTGCACGTGCGTGTGGCTTGGTTTTATCTCTACCATGAGCTGATGGTACGTCACTGCCTTAATCTCACCAATACCGGACACATCAGAGTTTTCAAGCAGAATTCCGGTAACTTTGGCGGAACAACTGGGCGGCGCGCAGGCAGCGAATTCATACGCTTGCGCCACCACATCTTCCACGCTCATGAGGAAGAGGAGCTCTGCGAGCCAATTCACCAGCAGATCGGGCCATGAGTCGCCTGTGACCTCAACTGTGTACTCAGTTGCCGGCCCGGTCCGGTCACTCGGCTCGCCGCCAAGCATGATCGCAAACATGCCACGGGCAGCAGCCGCAAAGGCGGCGCTGGGATCGGGACCCCACGCGGTTACGCCCACATCGGCCGTATGTTCCAAGAAGGCGTAACCCGACGTGCTCCCCGCCAACGTGCTGTTCTTAGCCTCCATGCTCGTGACCGTGGTCGTGCAAGCGTCCTTGGAGGTGTGCCTTTGCATGTTGAAAAACCTGGCGCACTTGGCCGTGGCGCTCTGCATCCGCGCGCGTTGCCAGGGTGTCAAGCCACGTAAGCCCGCCATCCAGAATGGTCATCATATACGTTGCGTCACTGGGATTGAAGAGTTCTTGGTTGTCGGCTACGACGTAGACCGGCGATGTGTGCGCCGCCACGTTTACTATCCAGTAGTGCTGCACTTCCAAAGAGCTCACGCAGCGCGCCGCGATCCAGCCACTCCCATCGAGTTTAACTTCCTGACTAATGCGGCAAGCCTTGCCGCCTTCAGGCACGGTTTGCGTGGCGACAACGGCGCCGTTACACACAATCTGCAACTCGTGGAATGGCAGCACCGACTCCGCCCAAGCCTCCACCGTTAACGTGCCGCCGCCGGCGGGCAGCTTGAGTTCATCGCCGGGTCGTTTTCCTTCGACACGTACTTCCAGCAGCGGTCCGCTGGTTGTGAACGTACGCCCATCGCGCACGGCCTGGGCCCAGGTGCCGAAAGAGAATTCGTCCTGCAGCAGTGCGTAGGTGCGCACGCCGCCGACCGGAATACCGGCGCTCATCTTGTCCGTGCCGCCCACTGCTGCCACCCGATAGCCGTTATTGAGAAAGCGGTACCATTCATGCAGGCCAAATCCGTCGATGGAAGGCGTAAAGTACTTGAGCTCGACCGCGTCCACCTTGCCGAGCACGATCTCCGCCACTGCTTCAGTGTAAGGATTTGGGAAGTGCGGTATCACGACAAGACCGTCTCGCTCCCGTGCCCGGTCTGCCCATTCGCTCATACTGCTGAGCACCGGATCGCCGATGTAGCTCTCACCCGGCCCGCCCGTAGTCATCGGGTACACCGGTTCGCCTTTTACGCCCAGCAGGCTAATGTGACCCATCAGGTGTTGGCGGTTCTCGGTGCCCACGTACACCACGGTGTCGTCCCTGCTTACGCCGGAAACTTCACCGGTAATGTCGGCAACGTTGGTGTAAAGATCGCCCCATTGGGAGGCGAGCAGGTTTATCAGGTTGACGCCCTCAGCCTGGCCCTCGAGCCAAGCGGTCTGCGGAGAAATGAAGTGCACGTGGGTATCGGCCGTGACCCACCCATGCTCACGCCAATTGAGCGGGCGCGCCAGTTTGAGGGTAAGTTCCCGCTGTCCGGCAGCGATGTTGAGGCGCTGGCGCAAGGGCTGGTATTCGAAGCCCTTGAATATCTCGACGAATACGTCCCCCACAGGCAATTCGATTTGAAAGGCGCCGTCCACGTACGCGTACTGGGTCGCTCCCAATTTCAAATCGCCGGCATAGTCTTCAAACCAGTTGTCGTTTACTTCATGACGGTGGCCGTAAGGCGGAAAATACCTGCCGTCAGGTGAACGAAAGTGAACACGCGCCGCGGTTGTCGTGCCGCTGGCTGCGTCTTCCAGCCGCACGTGCAGCCACGTTCGCTCCGGCGTAAGCACTTCCACCCGCACGCTGCCATCACCGCTCTTGCTCTCGCCTGTGTCATAGAGAGATTCCATCGGCACGGCATGGCCGTCCACCTTCAGCGTCGCATCCGGGCTGGCAGTCACGTCCACGATCAGTGACTTCTCGGTGTCACTGCTGACTCTCTCGCCCAAGCCGGGCGCCTCGTCGTCAAGCCATGTCTCCGGGTCGAACGCCGGGACTGCATACTTGCGCGCCAAGGTGCCGAGGTCAACGCTGACCGGCGTGTCTTCCGGCGGCGAGCCCTCTGCCTCCGACGGCAGTAGGATACGAAAACTCTCAAGCTGATTGTGGCGCAGCGGATGGTGTTTGCCTGTATAGAGCGTAATGCCCGCAACCACAACATTGACTTCGCTTGACGATGCAAGATGCAATGACTCAACGACACGATCAGCATGCGGATTAGGCAAAGCGTAAATCCAGAAGTTTGATGCTGATCTTGCCCGCTGCATGTTGAGGCCCGTCTGCCAGTGCCCCCAAGAGCCGCGCGGGTATGGTCCGTTGATGTCTGCCGGCCCCATGCCGCTCTGCGGCCGGGCGGCGAAGGCCATTTGACCCCATGCCACGGTCGAGTTGATTTCAAAGCGCCGCCGGACCGGTTGCGCCTGCTCCTCGCCGTCGGCGTAGCGGAGCGAGTACGCGGCAAGTTGCTCACCGGGACTTAGTACCATGCCACTCATGCCGGGCTGCGCTGACACGCCCGGTTCCGCGTCACAGAAGTGCGCAAAGATGAAGTGCGTAATCCCGCTACGCCCAACAGGTACGGTGATGCCTTCCTTACCGAGGCGAATCCAACTCTCGGATGCGCCTGCGCCACCGAGAGCAAAGGGTATTCCCCAGAACTCTTGCTCACCCTCAGGCAGACTCTCCAGATCCTGCAACACCGGTCCATCCCACGAGGACGCATCGTCTTTACGCGCAGCATTACGCACGTGCGTCAAGTCAAGGGGTATTGAGTGAACCATAAGCGCCCTCCTCTTGAGACTGGGCAAACGGAGTATAGGGTAATGCTGCTACCGGGTGATTGCTTTGGGTGCACGATACCACGATCCCGACTGGGCAACAATGGGAATGAGGGTGGCGAAGCTCGGCTACTGCTGGTGCGGGTTTTGAGGATTCATGTCCTGGACTGCCTGCAGCGCGCGCATGGTGGGCAGAACGTCCTCGCCGGAAACTATGGGTTCCCGTTCCTGCCGAAGCGCGTTGATGAACTCCAGGTTTTGCAAGAGCCCCGCGCTCGCCTCCTCATCCTCCCCTCCGGCGGCCAAGATCTGGTCACTTGGATCAACCAGCTTGCCGTCGCGAACCAGCAGGGTCGTCTCTTCGCCAATTACCACGATTTCAAGCATGGATCGCATGATGTTGTATGAAAGCGCGCACGAAACCAGTTGTTCGCGGGGTGTACGGAGCGACACGGCGAGGTCCAAGGGTATGCCCAATGCGTCGTGGGGCGGCCCCATGTACCCTGCGACGTCCTGCGCGGGCTCACCCAAGAGCCAAAGCGCCGTATCCACTGCGTGGCAGCCATGGTGCCACAGCAGGTTGTCCGTCCACGAACGTTGCCGCCCTTGCCAATTCACATTCTGCCGGCGCAGAAAGCCGTAGTGGATGTAGACGCTGTGAACGTGCAATTCGCCCTCGGCAATGCGCTGCCGGACCGCGGCCAGCGTCGGCCAAAAACGCATGGTGTGGGCAACCATCAGGCTGCGGCCTTGCTGCGCGGCAAGGGCAGTCAGCATCTCAGACTCCGCGAGCGACAGGGCCAGCGGTATCTCCACGAGCACGTGTTTACCGGCCTCGAGCGCAGCCTGCGTCTGTACCGCATGCTTTGCGCTGGGAGAGGTTATGACAACCGCGTCGACGTCGTCTCTTGCCAACGCTTCCGCGAGGTCAACGGTTGCCAGTGAGGCGCCGCACTTCTTCGCGAACGCCTGTGTCGGCTCCAAAAGGCGACCGACAACGGCAGTGATCTCCACTCCGGGGATGCGCGCAAACGATTGCCGGTGGACTTCCGCGATGCTACCGTATCCAACCATGCATAGGTTCATATCTGTCTCTTTCCTACATGTCATAACGTCTGGGCATCTAGCGAAAGCGCTGAAGCGAACCACAAGGCCTTGCCAACAGTGCGTCGGCGCGGACACATTGTGATGCGGCATGCCGATGCGGCTTAGGCTTGCAGACTTGTACTCTCTCCAATGAACCGGAAAGAGTGAGCGACAATCTCCTGGCAGCGCAGGCTTGAAACCTGCGGCCCACTCTATTTCCTGGTAGCGCAGGTTTACAATCTGCGACCGACGCCTCATGGCGAGAGTGCCGGCAATCCAACTGCCCGCAGCCCCAAGCACACGAATCCGTACGAAATTCACATCATCGCCGTGCAGCAGCGCAGTTGGTTCTAACGCGTGTGACCGACAAGGCTGGTGGCGGTCACCACCTGAGAAACAACCTCGTCGGTTACCTCGCCGTCCGGTTGCTTGGGAATGACAAAGGCCCGTCTATGCACATCGGTATCCACCACTTGCAGCGCCTCATCGGCGCCAAGTTCCGTGCCCATCTGCTGCAGCCAAGCTGCCGGATCCTGGATTATCGCGGCCTTATAGTCCGGATCCTTCCAGTAGGGGGGAGCCGTTCCCAGGAACGAGGGGTAGCAACTGCACGGCGTGCAGATCACCATGTGGTGGGTCGCGCCCGTATTGTCGTAGACTGCGACTGTCAGGTTGTCCGGTACGTCTATATCCAGTTCCCGCAGGGCGGCACGCGGGTCGCGCAATAACAAGCTCTTGAAACCCTTGTCCTGCCACGCGCGCTTGACAACTCTGCGTGCGTCACTGTTGTCTGTTGATGCCATTGATCGCCTCCTTGATTGTTCGGCACTAGCATACCATACCCCCTCGGCAGTACCCGGCGACGCTCCCTACGTCTACGTGGTAGAGAGATTCTTGGCCTGCAATTATGCTGATGGTCTTGCCGCAATCAATGGTCTATAGCCATGGCACAGCGCATGTCCTTCAATGCTGACCCGGGCTCGCTGAGACGCAGAGCGAGTCACTGCCAATATGCCTTGACATCTCTGCCTACTCTTGCATGATTGTCTGTATTAGCAGACACTAGCCCATGCAAACAAGCTGCGATAGCCAGCAAGAAGCGCAATAGTCTAGCCGAAGTTTGTGAGTGACTTCTTGAAGGGTGCTCTGTTCGAGTCTCAATTTCACGCCCTGGGCCGCACTAGGGAGGGAATTCAGTCCTATGGCCCTTAGTTCCTCGAGAATCGAGTCTAACGAGTTGCTTGAGAATGAAGAGTCCTACATGTCGCGCTGGTGTAACGTGACAGACTTCCACGGTGTTCGCTTCTTTCACAATCCAATCCTACCGACTCACCTGTTCAACTTTGTCACGCGGCTATGGCAGTTCCCTGACGGCGCTGCTCTGCAGAAGCAAATTGAACACACTTACGGCATGGCATCATTACCCCATCGCCTCTTCTTCGGGCCCAAAGAACCACAGCAGCTTGCGAGTTTCTTTACAGAGCGTGGCTATGCTCTGCTGAGCGAGCGTCTCATACTGGCGCACGACCTCACTCTCGTCCCTGAGTCACATTCGACCCATGTCCATGTGAAGGCAATTGAAAATAAAACCGAACTCCACGACTGGGTAGGCATCGCAATTAGGAGTTGGATGCATCCACGATTTCCTCAAGACTTTGATCAAGTCGTCTTATCGATAGTTGACAGCGGGCTTGCCGACGGCGAATTCACTTGCTATTTGGCCGAGATCGATGGTAGCTGTGCCGGCACCGGCCTCCTGAACAGGCAGGGGCAGCTTGCGGGCGTCCACGCAATTACGACAACTCCAGAGTCCCGCGGGTGCGGTGTTGCCGCCGCAGTAGTTGCCAGGGTGGTTGCTGACGCCGCGGCACAGGGATGTGCTGCAGTGTGCCTGCAAACCGGAAAAGGTGACGGGGCTGACTTGCTCTACCTACGCATGGGATTCAGCTTGCGTTTTTCGCTTGGAAAGTATGGCGTGATTTCTTAGTCTACGGTGTACTCGTTCCCTGCTCCGCACAGCGATCACCAAAGTAATCGCGGGGGCATACGCCAAACATTGTCCAGGCATAGCAGTGGAGGGTATTCAAGTGCACAATGCAGCAAATGCTTGCGCAAAGCCACCAACGATTCTGTAGCTATGAGGCGATGTGCAGGCCTTTTGTCTGCGGTTGGAGGCGACTTGCCTCTACATCTTGCCAAGAAGCGGTCATCTCGCTATAATTATGGTGAATTAGGCATTGCGGAAGTGGCTCAGAGGTAGAGCATCTCCTTGCCAAGGAGAGGGTCACGGGTTCGAATCCCGTCTTCCGCTCCCGGCGGCTCAGATAACGCCGACGTTGGTGAAAGAGAGCGCTGCGCAGGCTGCGCCTCTTTTTTTGCCATGATATGGACGTTTGCAAGAACGAACAATACATCAGCCTGCACGTGCAGCGGTGTCGCGGTAAGGGAGCGCATTGACGGCAATGGAGATTACGGTTAGCTCGGAAAAGCTTGAGAAGAGCCGTGTGAAGCTCACGGTGGATGTGTCGCTTGAGGAAGTTGAGAAAGCCTACAAGCGTGCCGTGCGCCGCGTGAGCGACAAAGTAAACATTCCGGGCTTCCGTCCGGGCCGCGCGCCGCAAGCCTTGGTTGAACGCCACGCCGGGGTCGAATCGGTGTTCCGTGAAGCGCTCGATCGTCTCGTGCCGGAGGCATTTAGCGAGGCCGTGACGCAGACGGAGATCCAGCCCGTAGGCAACCCGGAACTCGAACTGCTGCAAGCGGAAAAAGATCAGCCGGTATCGTTCGCCGCTACAGTGCCGGTAAAACCGGAAGTTGACACAGGTGACTATCGCGCTATCCAGATTACAAAGGAAACGCGATTGGTTACCGACGAAGACGTGGATGTGGTGTTGCAGAGCCTGGAGCGTCAGCTCGTACAATGGGATGACATGGACCGTCCGGTGGAGATGGGCGACCGCGTGAAATTGGACTTGCGCATCAGCGTTGAGGGCAGGACCATCAACAATGCGCCCGGCACCAGCATGGTAATTGGCGAGAACCAGATGCCGGAGGGCTTCGACGAAATCACCTTGGATATGGTCGCCGGCCAAGAGCGTTCCTTCATTCTCTTGCTGCCCGACGACTACGCCGTGGAAGCTGTCCGCGGCCGCTCGGCCGACTTTGAGATAAAAGTGTTGGGCACCGCGCAGAAGAGGCTGCTCGGCCTTACGGACGAGCTTGCTCAGGCCACCGGCGACTTTGAGACGATTGACGACTTGCGGGCTGACGTGCGCAAGCGGTTGGAGGAACGCGCCGCGCAAGACGCCGAGCAGCAGGCGGAAAACACGCTTGTTCAGGAGCTCGTTACCGGCGCGACGTTTGAAGTGCCCGATGTCCTCATCGAAGAACAGGCCCAGCGTTTGGAACAGCGGGAAGCATTCGAAGCCGCCCAGCGGGGCATACCCAAGCAATACTACCTGCAGATGATGAATCTCTCCGAAGAAGATTGGAAGCAGCGTCTGCATGAGCGAGCCGAAGATATGGTGCGTAACTTCATTGCCATCGATGCTGTAGCGACGCAAGAAGATATCACCATCCCTATGGAGGAGATTGAAGGCGAAATCCAACAAAGCATGGCCAACTATCAAAATCAGATGCTCCAACAGGTGCAGCAATCAGAGGTCATAGTGACCGAAAAACAGCCGACGAAAGACGAGGTGCAAGCGCGTTTGCAGCAGATGCAGCAGTATCTCAATAGTGATGCTTCCCGCACGAATATCGCCATGAATCTGCGCATGCGCAAGACAATCGACTTCTTGAAAGAGACCGTGGCTGTCGAGGAGGTCACTGTGGAACCGAAACTGGAAGAGACTCCGTCGGAAGAGACCCCAACCGAGACTTCCGCACCACAGTCCGCTCCATAGCCAATTCATGACCGAGAGATGAAGCAGCATGTGGACACTGTCAGACATCGCCGAGCTAAGACCGACATCCACCATTAGATGTCGGTCTTTCTGCTTAACTCTAGACGCTGCTGCTTGTTCTCCCTACTGCGCGCGTGGAGTGGCGCAATGAGTCCCAAGACTAAGAGCCAGACGCAAGAGGGCACCGTCCTGCGGGTTTCTCGCGGAGAGTGCTTGGTAGAGACAAGTCTTGGGCCGATGAGGTGTAAGATCCGGAGCAAGTTGCGCAAGGAGCTAGTGTACTCGACAAGCGGCAGTAGAGCGCCGCGGGTGCAACGCGTGCAACCAACGCAAACACGTTCGCCAGTAAGCGTTGGCGACCGGGTGCGCATTCGGCAGCTTGGCCCTGACAACGGCGTAATCGAAGAGATTCTGCGTGATGACGATGAGACATGGGGTCTGCTGCGACAAGCTCCTGAAAGCAAGCAAGCCCACGTACTGGCGGCAAATGTTGACCAAGCCGTGATCGTGCTGGCCGCATCTCAACCCATACCCGATTTCATCCTGCTTGATCGTTATCTTGTAATTGCCGAGTACCATTCGCTCCCCACGGTCCTCGTGCTCAACAAGATTGATCAGGGACTGTCCGCAGAAATTGCGGAGGAATTCGCTAACTACGAGCGCATAGGCTACTCGGTTCTCAGGATGAGCGCTCAATCCGGCAACGGCGTTGCCTCCCTGCGGGAACAGTTGCAGGGCAAACGCTCCGTCTTTACGGGCGTCTCCGGTGTGGGTAAGTCAACGCTCATCAACTATCTCGCTGCCGATAGCGCGCTGCCGACCGGCGCCCTTGGCGTGAAAGGGGAAGGCCGTCATATCACGACCAGCTCTGAGACAATCGCACTGGACGAAAACACCCATGTGATGGACACACCGGGACTGCGCAAACTGACGTCGTGGAGCATCCTTCCCGAAGATCTGCCACATCTCTTTCCCGAACTTCGTGAACGCATGGGCCAATGTCGATTTCGCGACTGTGCCCATGTCGACGAACCCGGCTGCGCTGTGCGCTTGGCACTGAACGGTGGCTCGATAGCGCCGCGCCGCTACAGCAGTTACGTCCTCTTCTACCGTGAACTCACCGCACAGAATCTTACTCCATGGGAACATGCGTGACCTGGTGGACAGTGCGCGCCCTATCGCATAGCCGTGCATGTGAGCCTTGTGCGCACGCGGTAAGAAGCCCCTCAGATTGACCCTTCACCAACCCGTAGCGTAGTCTAATCACATGAGCGAGACCCAAGCGAGTTCGGAGTCTGTCAGGGCGGATGCGGCGGAGCAGCCAACACCCGCAGTGAACGAATTCTACCCACAGAATTCACGATCTATGCTATTCGTAGTCTCCGGCCCGTCCGGGGCCGGCAAAGACTCGATTGTCGACGGTCTTGCCCAGCGAGGTGTAGTGTTCTATCGCGCCATTACTGCCGTTACCCGCGACCCGCGACCCACAGAGCGGCATGGCGCGCACCACTACTTCCTCACCCCGGCTGAGTTCTCGCGCTGGGAAACCGAAGGCAGATTTCTGGAAACCGCTCTTGTCTACGGCCACCGCTACGGGACGCCGCTGCATGAGGTCAAGACTGCACTTGACCGCGGCCAGGACGTGCTCTTGCGGGTAGACGTGCAGGGAGCGGCTTCCATCCGCCGGCGCATGCCGGAGAGTGTGCACATCTTCATTGGGGTGCCCGACCTTTCTCTGGAAACCCTGCAAGAACGAAGAGGCTTGCGCGGGGCGGAAACACCAGCGGAAAGTGCCACGCGCGACGCGCTGCTGCTTGAGGAACTCGCTGCAATTCCCCAGTTTGATTACTACGTCGTCAACCAGACCGGCCACATTGACCGGGCGATCAGCCAAGTGAGCGCCATCATCACTGCGGAAAAGTGTCGGATTTCCCCGCGCGGGTGAGCGTTACCCCACTTGCTACCCCGTACGCCGAGATTGCAGTGGACGTGCGCAACGTTCCTGCGGGCCAGACCTATCACTATGCAATTCCCGATCATCTACGCGAGCGCGTGGCTCCCGGTGTCATGGTGCTGGTGGGCTTTGGTAATCGCATTGTCGAGGGCCTGGTGGTTGCCGGCGTGGAGACGACGCCCGTGGCGGATGTGCGCGAAATCATGGACGTCGTCGCCGAAAGCGCGCTCCTTACCCCCAATCAGATTGCGTTAGCCCGCAGAATCGCACGCTACTACCTCGCGGCGCCAATTAGAGTGATTGGTCCCATGCTCCCGCCGGGCATGCGGGATCGTGTGAAGCGGTGGTCCAGACTAGACCCGCTCGTCCAACTACCGGAGGACGTGGCAACCACACGAAACGAGCGGCTCTTTCTCGAAACGTTGCGGGGTGAGGGTGAAGTCGAACACGAGCGGTTGAAGCAGATCACAGGGGCAACCGTATTCAAGCGCATGCAACGCCGGCTGGAGCAGTTTGGTGCAGTGCATCTCCGCGCGGCACTGCAACCCCGCCAGCCGCCGCCCTTGAGAGACCAGTGGGTAGAAGCCTTGTCCACCACCCAAGAGGCAAAGCCGCTCCTGCGTAGGACCCGGTCGCAGCGAAAGCTCTTGCAGGCATTGGAGAGATTGGGCCGAAGCGTCCCGGTGCGCCAGTTGTTGACAGAAACCGGGGCGAACGTGCTCCCGCTGCGCACACTGGCAGAAAAAGGGCTCGTACGCTTCAGTGAGGCGCATCACCATGAGATAGACAGTTTGAAGCCGGCTGCGATGCCAGACCCCCATTCGCCGGTGGAGGCGGCGGCATGGGAGTCCATTTCTTCATTTATGTCTAGTCCCAAGGACGACCGTCGTCTGCGCTCGCTGGTAGTTATGACAGATACGCAACCTTGGAAGCTCTATGTGCGCGCGGCCGCGCGGGCGCTGGAGTCAGGTACCCAAGTCCTGCTGCTGGCTCCCAGTTCCCATGCAGTCCGGCGCATTGAGGAGACGCTAGAGGCAATCTTTCCCAATCGTGTGCTAACTTGGCACGGCGTGTTGGGCGCGGCACGGCGCCGGACCGTGTGGGAGCGCGTTGAAACCGGTGAAGCGGTCGTAGTCGTCGGCACACGCGCCGCGGTATTGCTTCCCTTCCGCAAGCTCGGCCTGATACTGATAGACGGCGAGCACGACGACGCCCATAAGAACTCCGAAAACCCACGATTTCACGCAGTCACTGTAGCCCGATGGCTCGCTGAAGACTTTGCTGCCAACCTGCTGCTCTTCTCTCATACGCCGCGCGTGACGACGTACGCGGAGGTGGAAAGCGAGAGAGCTGAATTTGTGCGCGCTACCGATGTTTCGCCTACTGCCCGCATAGTCGACATGCGTGTCGCGCGCCACGTCGGGCCACGGCAGATCATCAGCCGTGAACTCAAAGACGCTCTCACCCGCACGCTTGCAGATGGTCGGCCTGCCGTCCTGCTGCAAAATCGGCGGGGCGCCTCTACTCATGCGCTCTGCCCAAAGTGCGGATACGTTGTCGAGTGTCAAAACTGCAGTGTGCCGCTGGTGCAACATCGAGTAAGCGGTGTCATGCGCTGCCATCGCTGCGGTTCGGAATCGCCCATTCCGACGCACTGTCCGCGGTGTGAAACGAAACTGCGCTTCAGAGGTATCGGCTCGCAAAACGTAGAACTTGAGATGCAACGCATCTTTCCTGATGCTCGCATTGCCCGCTGGGACCGCGACGTAAAGACCGCACAGGAAGGAACTAGGCCGGTTGCCGACCTCCACGCGAAAAAGCTGGACATTCTAGTAGGTACCGCGGCTGTGCTCGTTGAGCCGCTGCCCGTGGGCCTCTATGCGGTTGTGTCTGCGGATACGGCGCTTCACTTGCCGGACTATCGCGCCGCTGAACGCACGTTCCAACTCCTGCGGCGCACCGGCTTCTTGGCTGCGGCATCAGAGGCTGAGTTCCTCATCCAAACATACACACCGGAGAGTCTGCCGCTGCGCGCCCTAAAGGTTGGACGGTATTTGTGGTTCTACCGCAAGAGTATGGAAGAACGCGAGGGCGCGTTTCCGCCAAGCGTCGAACTGGCGTCGCTGCTCTATCAAGACCGCAACCGCGAACGCGCCACAGAAGCTGCAGTTGCTTTGGTACAATGCTTACAGGAGGCAATCGTCCCCGAACAGACTGCGGTGGAGCTTTTGGGTCCGGCGCCCGCGTTTCCCGAGCGTGTGCGCGGCCTCTATCGCTGGCACGTGATGGTGCGTGGGCAGGGCATTCATAGTCTTCTGACTCATGTTCCGCCAGGGTGGACTATCGATGTCGACCCAGTGAGCGTCCTTTAGGCTTAGACTTCCGGTTGAGTAGACTACTCGTGAACACCCAGAGCATTCTGCAAATTGGCAATGACATCTTGCGGGCAAAAGCCAAGCCTGTGTCCAAAGGCATGCGGGGATTGCGGCAACTCACGGACAAGATGTTCGCCTCGATGGATGCTGCATCGGGAGTCGGATTGGCCGCACCGCAAATTGGGGTCTCACTGCGCGTAATCGTCGTGGATGCCGATGACGTCCGGATGGCGCTGCTCAATCCTGAAATCGTCAAGACCTCTGACGAGACAATTCTGGACGAAGAAGGGTGCCTTTCTTACGCTTCTTACTACGGACCAGTGGAGCGCTTCCAAAGTGTCGTCGTAAAGGGACGGTCGCTGGAATGGAAACAGGTGCGCATCCGCGCGACTGACTTGCTGGCCCGCGTGTTCCAGCACGAAATCGACCATTTAAACGGCCAGCTATTCTTGGATTACATCGAAGACCCCGAGCAAATTCGCCGCGTTGAACCGGAATCTGAGGAAGATTCTGATTTGGACGATTCTTAGGAATCCCGTATGCGTGTAATCTTCTGCGGTACAGCCGCATTCGCCGTACCCAGCCTGCACGCTCTTGCCCGCTGCCATGAGATTGCCTTGGTGGTTACACAAGCGGACCGTCCGGCAGGGCGCGGCCGCAAGCCCCAAATGTCGCCGATTAAGCTCGCGGCCAGGGAACTTGGTCTCAAGGTAGAACAACCCCGCTCCCTGCGCGGAGCAGCCGTGGCGGCGGAGTTGAAAGCGCTTGCAGCAGATGTCATCGTGGTTGCGGCCTACGGCAAAATTCTGCCGCCGGCGATTCTCAACGCTGCAACTCACGGTTGCCTAAACGTCCACGCTTCTCTCTTGCCGCGGCATCGGGGCGCCGCGCCGGTAACAGCCGCCATTCTCGCCGGCGACGCTGAGACGGGCGTTACCATCATGCAGATGGATGAGGGTCTCGACACCGGTCCAATCCTACGGCAACACTCACTGCCGCTTACCGGTGAAGAGACGACAGCGACATTGACAGCCGCCTTGGCTCAGCACGGCGCCGACCTCCTCTTGCCGACAATGACCGAGTGGGTCGAGGGACGTCTCAAGCCGCATCGTCAAGATGAATCCAAAGCCACATACGCTCCGCTGCTACAGAAGGATGATGGGATTGTGCAATGGGACCAAGGGGCGGAGGCGATATGTCGCCACGTGCGGGCCATGCAGCCTTGGCCGGGCGCGATTACGTACTGGCGTGGCAGGCAACTGAAGATCTTCCGCGCGCGGCCACTCTCGGTTTCTGCCGAAGTAGCGCCGGGAACCGTGGTGCTACATTGCAAGGAGCTAGCCGTAGTAGCCGGCGCCGGCATTGTAGTTTTGGAAGAAGTGCAACTTGCAGGTAAGCGGGCACAGCCCGGAGCCGAATTCCTCCGCGGCTATGGCGGCATAGTCGGCGCGGTACTCTAGGGGCCGTGCATGGTATCATGGCTCTGGTGCGATAATGTGCTCCTTCTGCGAAAGAGGCGGTGGGTACCCTCCACAATTGTCCGAAATCTCGGGTAGTGCCGCTGCAGCGGTACAAGAGGCGTGTGCGCATGGATGATCCGGTAACGGCGGGGCTGCCATTGACAGAGACAGAGATTCAGGTTACGGATGACATTGGGGCCCTCGTTAGAATCATGCCGCCGCGGATCCGAGGTTCTCTAGAGGCAATTGATGACGCGTCCGATCTGCTTGAAATAGTCTTTGATCTCGGACGTAAGCCGGAAGCTCGCTTCCTCAAGCGCGAGGCCATCCTCGACGACAGGGAAATTACGGCAGATGATATTGCCCTCGTAGTTTCTCGGCTGGGCATATTCACGGAAGACAACCGGTCCGGCATTCCCCGCACACTCCATCGGATTTCAGCTATCCGCAACCGAACGGGGGACATCGTAGGCTTGACGTGCCGAATTGGCCGGGCTGTCTTTGGGACTATCGAGATTATTCGCGATCTCGTTGAGTCGGGAAAGAGTTTGCTGCTGCTGGGAAGCCCGGGCGTGGGGAAGACGACACTCTTGCGCGATGTAGCCCGCGTTCTTGCCGATGAGTCCCGCAAGCGTGTCATCGTCGTAGACACCTCTAACGAAATTGCCGGTGACGGCGACATTGCGCATGCCGGCATCGGTCGCGCCCGGCGCATGCAGGTGCCAAGTTCCACTGACCAGCACAAGGTCATGATCGAGGCGGTTGAAAACCATATGCCGGAAGTGATCGTCATCGATGAGATTGGCACTGAGTTGGAGGCGGCCGCAGCCCGCACCATTGCCGAACGAGGCGTACAGCTTGTCGGTACCGCGCACGGCAACACCCTGACCAACTTGATGCAAAATCCAACGCTTTCCGATCTGATCGGAGGCATTCAGTCAGTCACACTCAGCGATGAAGAAGCCCGGCGGCGACGCTCGCAGAAGTCCGTTTTGGAGCGGAAGGCGCCGCCCACTTTCCACACTTTGGTGGAGATCAAGGGCTGGCACCACATGGTCATTCACCACGATGTCGCAGAGACTATTGATAGTCTTCTGCGGGGCCGCCCAATTGCGGTGGAAGAGCGAGTGCGCGGCAAAGACAACAGGATTGAGTCCACCCGTCACTCCATTTCGCCTCCGCAAGGTTTGCGTTCGCAGGAGTTATGGGACCCCAGAGAGGGAAAGAAGGCGCCACACAAGGAGCGACCGGAATCACAGACCAATGGACGGATGCGTGCACCCGAGGTTGCTCCGCTACCGGAGCATTGGGCAAGTGATGAAAACGATGAGCAGCCGCCGCGAAACCCAATAACAATCTTCCCGTTCGGAGTCAGCCGCAAGCGGTTGGAAGATGGCGCACGACACTTGGGTGTGCCCGCGTGGGTAACCGAAGACCTTGACGAGGCCGACGTGGTGCTTACGCTCAAGAGCTACTACCGCCAGCGAACAGGCCCCCTGCAACAAGCAGAACAGAAGCAGATCCCACTATTTGTGCTGCGGAGCAATGCGCAATCACAAATCAACCAAAGCCTGGCCAGCATCTTTGATCTTGATACCCGGCAGCAATCGCGCGAGACCGAAGATATGCGCCTTGCCGAAGCGGCAGTGCAAGAGACCTTGCACACCTCGCATCCGGTCGACTTACCTCCGGCAAATTCCTACATTCGCCGTCTCCAACACGAGCTAGCCCAGAAGTTCAAACTTGGTTCCCGAAGCTTCGGCAAGGAACCGAACCGCTGGGTGCGCATTCACAAGCCTTAATCTCAGAATCGCATGACCATCCTCGACGACGAGCGTTCGATAGCTCAGCTTGACTCAGACAACATGGCGGGTCAGATAGCGGGATTCCCTGCCGCCTGCACAACCGCTTGGGAGCAGGCGCAAGAGGTCTCTTTGCCCCGAGGCTACGGTTCGGCTAATTCGGTAGTGATCCTCGGCATGGGAGGGTCGGCCATCAGCGGCGATCTCGCGCGTACGCTCGGAGCGGCTTCTGCTTCCGTGCCAATTGAGGTTGTTCGCGGGTACTGCGTTCCAGGGCATGTCGACCGCAAGACGCTGGTTATCGCCATCAGCTTTTCCGGCAATACCGAGGAGACCCTTTCGGCATTCACTGCCGCCTTTCAAGTGAATGCACACCTCATCGCTATCGCGAGCGGAGGGGCGTTGTTAGAGCGCGCACACGCTGCGGGAGTTCCGTGCTATTCAATTCAGGCGGCAAGTCAACCCCGCGCCGCCCTGCCGCATCTCTACCTGCCGATCATCCATGCGCTAACCTCGCTCAGTATCATCACGTGCCCTGCCGCGGTCATCTCAGAATCTATCGAGTTTGTCGCCGCGCAAGCAGAATTCTTTGCGCTAGACGTACCTGAACGCCGAAACCCCGCCAAGCAACTGGCGCGCGCGCTTCACGGGCGCATAGTGAGTATCTACGGCTCTGAGTTTTTAGGAGAAGTGGCGCGACGGTGGAAAACTCAACTGAACGAAAACAGTAAGCAGTGGGCGGAATTCGAACAGTTGCCCGAGGCAAATCACAATACCGTGGTGGGCTATCGCTTTCCGGCCGACCACACCGGCGCAGTCTGCGTCGTGCAACTTGCGTCATTGCTCTACCACGAGCGCACGCGTATCAGGCTACAAGTAACCGGAGAGCTTCTCGATGCCGCAGGGATTGCGAACAGAACGGTGACTGTTCAAGGCCCGACACCTTTGGCGCAGCAACTCAATGCAATTCTGTTGGGTGACTACGTGAGCTACTACCTGGCAATCCTCAACGGCGTAGATCCCACACCGGTTGCGCCCATTGACTACCTTAAGGCGCAACTGGCGGCCGCGGAGTGAGTCTCCCTGCAGCCGCTATAGCGTATACAGGGCGATTCCCGTGCTTTGACAGTCGATGAGACCATTGATACACTTGCCACGAGCCAAACCAGCCAACTTACAGGATGGAGGAACTGAGCCAGCATGGAAAGACATTGGAGCCACTATATGCACCTGGGATTCGTGCATTTCATGCTCTTTCCAGAGGTGATGGGTGGTGATGGACCGATTATTGAATCCTTGCGGCATCTTACAACGGACGACTTCTTTCAAGTTGCGGAGATTACTCACATAGAAGATCCCGCGGTTGCCAAAGAGGCAAAGGCCCTGAGCGCTACGACAAAGCTCAATCTTGGCTTCGGTGTGCAGCCCATCCTTCTGCGTAACCAGCTGAATCTCGCAAGCCTGGATGACTCGCACCGCCAAGGCGCGGTGACGCGGATTAAGCAGGCGGTAGATGAGGCCTATGCGATGGGCACCCGCGTGCTCGGAATTTTTGACGGTCCTTCGTCATTTCCTGGAGAAGAATATAAGCAGCAAGCCTTAGCTGCATTTACAGAGTCCCTAAAGGAGATCTGCTTCTACGCGGAGCAGCAGCGCACGGATTATACGCTCTGGATATCGTTGGAACAATTCGACCGGGACGTGGACAAGAAGAGTCTCGTCGGGCCGATTGAAGATACGCTGCCGCTTTGCAAAGCTGTCCGCGCGCAGTGCGGCAACTTTGGACTCTTAGTGGACCAGGGACATCTCCCCCTGTTGGGCGAAACGCCGCAGGCGACACTCTCCGCGGCGCGAGAATACCTCGGGCACATTCATCTCGGCAGTTGCATAAAGAAACCGGGGCACGCGCTCTACGGGGATCAACATCCCCGGTTCGGCCACGAGGACGGCGAAAACGACACCGCAGAACTCGCGGAGTTTCTCCGTACGCTGTTTGAAATCGGTTACTTTGATAAAGAGGCGCCGACGGAGAAACCTCTTTGCACCTTTGAACTGAAACCCGCACCTGGCGAAGATTCCCTGTCTGTCATGGCGAATGCTAAGCGGACGTTTCAGGCAGCCTGGGCACAGTTGTAGGCAAGTTTGAGTAATAGGAAAGAGTAAAGAAACAATGCAGCCTAAAGTCTATGTGACGCGTCGGATACCAGAGTCGGGAGTTGCGCTACTCCAGCAGTCCTGTGACGTGGGAATCTGGGATAGCGACGACGTAATGCCGCGAGCAGAATTCCTGGAAGCGGTTGCCGACGCGGATGCCGTGCTCTGTTTGCTGACGGATAAGATCGATGCCGAGACGTTGGACGTCGCCAAGCAGGCGAAAATCTTCGCCAACATGGCAGTCGGCTTCGACAACATCGACGTCGAGGAGTGCACTAAGCGGGGCGTAATGGCAAGCAACACACCAGGCGTGCTCACCGACACGACGGCTGACTTTGCCTTCACACTGCTCATGGCCGCCGCCCGCCGCATTCGTGAGGCGCATGAGTTTGTGCATGCCGGCAAGTGGGAGACGTGGGGACCGCTCTTGCTCATGGGGCAGGACATCCATCACGCCACGCTCGGTTTGATCGGTTTGGGACGCATTGGCACGGAGATGGCCCGGCGCGGTCAGGGCTTTTCAATGCGCGTAACCTACAATGACGTGGTGCGCCGGGAAGACCTGGAGCAAGAACTCGGCATCGAGTATGCCGACTTTGATACGGTCCTCAATGAATCCGACTTTGTTAGCCTGCACGTGCCGTATATGCCGGCGACGCACCACTTGATAAGCACAAGTGAGCTGGCCAAGATGAAGAGTTCGGCCGTACTCATCAACACTGCGCGCGGCGCGATCGTGGACCCGCGGGCTCTCTATACTGCGCTTAAGTCGGGTGATATCTGGGCGGCGGGGCTTGACGTTACCGAGCCTGAGCCAATTCCAATGGACGACCCGCTGCTCACGCTGGACAACTGCCTGGTAGCCCCCCATATTGCCAGTGCCAGCTTCAATACGCGCAGCGACATGTCTGAACTTGCTGCGAATAACATACTGGCCGCGCTGTCCGGCGACCGCCCTCCCACAGTCCTCAATCCTGAGGTGCTGGAAAGCAACTAGCGCAAGGGTAAGTTGAAGGCGGACCCATGCTGGTAAAAATGTCATGCAGGCATGGGTGAGCGGGTAACAGGGGTAGGTCCGAAGTGGGAGCCCGCAGCTTGAGGTGCTCTTACCCTACCGATTGTTGTGTTCGGCGGACTGTATCTTCCACGGCAACACGCGCAGCCGCTCCCGCGCCGAAACCCGGAAGACGGGCGGCATCGCATACGTTTTTACCCGGCTGTGCACTGCGATACTCTGCAGCAGTGCGATGCCGATGAACGTAGTTATCAGCGCGCTGCCGCCGTAGGAGAGAAACGGCAACGGAATTCCGGTGACCGGCAGCAAGCCAATGATCATTCCCACGTTGACAAATGTCTGTAAGAAGATGATGGTTGTCACCCCAACTGCCAAGTTCTGACCGAAGTGGTCGCGGGCGTTTGTTGCGATCAAGGAAGCCCGAAAGAGAAGCACCGCAAACAACGCGAGCACGAGCATGCTGCCGACAAATCCAAGTTCCTCGGCGAGCACTGCAAAGACAAAGTCTTTATGCTGCACGCGCAAGTACTCAAGTTGAGTTTGCGACCCCTGAAATAGCCCTCGCCCCCAGAGTTCTCCCGCCCCAACGCTGATTTGCGCCTGTAGCATGTTGTAGCCTGCGCCGAAGGGGTCTGCCGAGGGATCGAGGAAGGTTGTCACGCGCTCCCACATATAGTCCTTTATTCGAATGAGCTGCAACGAAACGGCAGCCAACAGGCCGACCGCCACGCCAATCAGATAGCGGAACGGAACGCCTGCCATGAAGACCATAACTCCCCAAATGCCGAGGAACATTAGCGTGGTGCCGAGATCGGGCTCTCTATACACCAAGAATGCGGGTACCGCAGTAATAACTATGGAACCCAAGAAGAAGCGAATGTCCTCAATCCGGCGCTGTCCCGCACTCAAGAAGTGCGCCAACACCACGATAAGGGCGATTTTTGCAAATTCAGAGGGTTGTAGAGAGAAAGGACCGACTAAGAACCATCGCTGCGACCCGCCAATTGACACCCCAACGTAGAGCACCGCAAGCAAGAGCGCGACAGAAGTGCCGTAACCGATCCAAGCCAAAGTGCCTAGCCAACGATAATTGAGCTTGGGCGCTATGGCCAAGATTACTACACCCATGCCCAAGAAGACGCTTTGCTTTATAACGTCTACAGACGTCCCAGAGTCCAAGAGTGTAGCGCTGCGGATGAGGACAATTCCCATACCAGCCAAGAGAAGCGCAGCTAAGGTGAGCCAGTAATCGTACAGCTTCCACTTACGTATGGCAATCATGCTATTGCCTGGCACTCCCGGCAGACTCGAAATAGAAGCGGGTCATCTTGTCTGCAATCGGGGCAGCAAATTCGGAACCCTCACCAGCATCATAGAGGACTACCGCAAAGGCGATTTCAGGTTCTTCAAACGGTGCAAACCCCGTAAACAAGGCATGGGTCGGCAGGTAGCCCTCTTCACTGCGTGGGCCCGGAAACTCTGCCGTACCGGTCTTCCCGGCAATTCCAAACGGATTGGATGCAATTCGTATTGCCGTGCCGCGCACCACCACGTCGCGCATTGCGTTGCGAATTACCGCAAGCACTTCCGAAGAGTATGGCAACTGGCGTGCCACCCTGGGTTCAAATTGTTCCACCAGTAAGCCATCGGCACTTCGCACTTCAGCGGCAATCCTAGGATACATCAATTTCCCGCCGTTTGCAATAGCGGCGGACAAATTCGCAAGTTGCAGCGGCGTCGACAGTACATCGCCCTGCCCAATGGCTGTATTATATGAGTCGCCTTGGTACCAACGCTCATTCTTTACCCGCTGTTTGCGTTCCGGTGTGGGGATAAGCCCATTCTGCTCGCCAGGCAAGTCAATCCCAGAGATCTGCCCAAAGCCACAAGATGTAGCCGCGCGCGCGAGAGCTTCCGGTCCGATTCCTTCGAAACCCGTGTAGGGATTGCCGCCAACCAAGTTGTAGAAGAAGACGTCACAGGAGTTCACCAGACCCTCATAGGCATTCATCAGGCCGTGTCCGCTGCGCTTCCAGCATCCGAACTCCCAACCGCCGGCGAGTATTAGGCTGCCCCGGCACTCGAACTCTTTGTTCAAGTCCATGTTGTGGCTCTCGAGCCACTCGGCCATGCTCACGAGCTTGAAGGTCGAGGCCGGTGGGTAGAGACCCCCGATCACCTGGTTGACCAAGGGCCGCGATGGATCGTTGGCCAGCGTCGCATAGTCTTCTTGCGAAATAGAACGGGCAAACAGATTGTTGTCGTAGCCGGGCAGGCTCACAAGAGTGCGCACCGCTCCGGTTGCTACGTCAAGCGCGACCACCGCGCCAGATGGCGCTCCTGAAGCGTCAAGGCCTTCTTGCAGCATTTCCGTGACCGCTTCCTGAAGCTGCAAGTCCAGTCCCAAAGTGAGGTTCTTTCCGGGGCGGGGCGGTGTCTCATCGAGAACACGTACGGTACGTCCATACGCGTTGACCTCCGCATTCCTTTGTCCCTTTTCTCCTTGGAGCTCTGACTCATAGACGGATTCAATCCCAGCGATCCCAACCTGGTCGTCCCGTTCGTACCCGCGACTCAAATAGAACTCAGTTCGCTCATTGGGAATTGGGCCCACGTACCCCAGGATGTGGCCATTGCTATCGCCAATTGGATATTCGCGGATTGGTCTGCTCTCGGCAGAGATGCCGGGGAGGAACGGATTCTCTTCTTCAATGATAAGAGCAACATGGCGAGATACATCTCGCTCCAGGATGGTCGGTTGATAGGGGCTCTGTAATCCTTCAGCCATGCGTTCCATGAGAATTGGCGGAGGAATCTCCAGCAGTGCCGACAGCCGCCGCGCTACATTTTCCATCTCGTCGCGGGGCAAGTCGATCATGCGCGCAACCACACTGAAGCTGGGGGCATTTATGGCAACTCTTCGGTCGTAGCGATCATAGATGACACCACGAAGCGGCTTGATGGACAACACTCTCAGGCTGTTGTTCACTGCCTGATCGCGAAACTCCGAACCTCTTACAATCTGGATATACCAAAGGCGGGCCACAAGAGCGAGAAAGGAGAGAATCAGGACGATTCTCAGAAGGTAAAAGCGAATTACCTCGCGCCGTGTGAGCCGGCGCTTCACTTCATTCATCGTCGCCTCCCGGCGAGCATGTTGGCCTCCTGGCGAACATCATAGCCTTGTGGAGAACTTTGTCGCCTCCTGGTGAGCGCTATCGCATCCTGGCGCTGGGGTTCCCTGAGGCAATCTCAAGCAAGCGAAATCCTGCCAAGACGACCAGCGGGGCGAAGAGTGCATTGATTAGCGCTGTTGGCAGTGCCATCTGCAGGAGCATATCGCCAAATGCAAATCTGTAATCAAATGTAATGAGCAGTGCGCCAAGGAGGACGAAATACACAAAAGCTACCCAGAGCGTAGTAACTGCCGAAACGACTATCCGATTCGGCTGCACGATGCTGATGGCAAATCCACCGACAAATCCCGCTATTGTAAGGGCAAGCGCGCTTAGGCCCCAATGGGCTTCAGAGAAGGCATCGAGTAGGAGCCCGCCTACAAACCCCCAACCGGCGCCGCCGGCCGGGCCATACCAAAGCGCCACCAAGGTGACAATCTGCAACATGGGCAGCCACACGATTCCAAAGAGGGGGAAGTGCCACACGACGCTTGCTTGCAACAGAGCGGCCACGATCATAAGTATAACGATGGCAGGGCGAGACACATCGTTCATTGCGCCGGCCCCGCAAAATCCCGTTCCTCGATCGGCAGTGGCACAAAATTAGCAACGACCATCACATGTTCCAATTGCGAGAAGTCTACAAAAGGTTCGATCTCTGCCGTTTGGAATACCTCGTAGTCCTCTTGCTGAACGTGAATGACCTTGCCCAGCACAAAGTCTTTGGGCAGCCCTCCGCCCATGCCGCTTGTAACCACAATGTCCCGCAGATTAAGCTCTTCGGTCTGCAGAATATAGCGCATCTGCAGATTGCCTTCAGGGTTACCGTAGACAATGCCGAACGTGCGCCGGGGACCGCCTTGCACAACAACGTTTACGGCGCTGGTGGGGCTGGTTACGAGCCGCACCTTGGACCAATGCGATGAGACCCCGGTGATCTTGCCTACGAGGCCAAGATGGGTCACTACGACCATGCCACTTTCTATTCCACTGTTACTGCCGCGATCGATGATGATGACGTCTAACAGGTTGGTGGGATCTCTGCCGATCACCTGAGCAGAGATGAAACTCCACTCCGAAGTTGTTTGGACGTACCCCAGTTGCTCGCGGAGAGTCCGGTTTTCGATTTCCGCCCCACGTAGACTTATGACTTCTCGCAGGAGTCTTTCTACATCTGTGCGCAGCGCGGCATTCTCTTCACGGAGGTCGCGAGTCTCTTGGAAGGAGCCCAGCACATATGCTGCCGCTCCGGTCGTCGTATCGAGGGCGCGTTGAATGGGCACCGCGACGAATGCCACTGCGCTTTCCACGGGACGCAGCCAGCCCTGGCGCGAGAGGAATACAAGCAGAACCGCGGCAACAATTAGCAGAACGAGCCTTAGGGCCAAGGCTCTCGGTTGAACATTGAAGTCACGCATTACGTCTTAGCCAGCCCACCAGGTTTAGGTGGGTACATGCGCGTACTCACGTGCGTCGGAAACGAAGAGCTTCTGGTAGGATTCTATGTCGTTGAGGCACTCTCCGGTTCCAAGTGCAACGCAGGTGAGAGCGTTTTCCGCTACCACCACCGGAACAAGCGTCTCTTCGGAAATCCGTTTATCAATTCCTCCGAGGAATGCGCCGCCACCGGTAAGCACGATGCCGCGGTCGACAACATCACTCAGCAATTCCGGCGGAGTCTCCTCGACCGATATCTTCACTGCTTCAACAATGTCATGGACAGGCCCTTCAATGGCTTCACGCATCTCTGCCTGGGTAATCAGCACAGTCTTGGGAAGACCAGAAAGCATATCCCGGCCCCGCATTTCAAAGGTGTTGTCCTGTTCGTCCGGGAATGCGTGTGCGTAGCCAATCGCCATCTTTGATTCTTCAGCAGTACGTTCGCCTATGAGGAGGTCATATGCCTGGCGGGCATAGTCAGTAATTGTTTGGTCAATTTCATCTCCCGCTATGCGAACCGAACGCCTTACCACAATTCCGCCCAAAGAGATTACTGCAACTTCCGTAGTGCCGCCCCCAATATCCACAATCATGTTGCCGGCAGGTTCATCGACAGGCAGCCCCGCCCCGATCGCGGCCGCCATTGGCTCTTCGATCAAGTAGGCTTCACGCGCGCCCGCATTAATCGCAGCATCTTGCACTGCGCGCTTTTCGACTTCCGTTACGCCGCTGGGAATTCCAACAATGACTCGCGGACGCGGGACAAGCTGAATGGTTGTGTGTACGCGATTGATTACATAGCGCAGCATGGTTTCAACCGTCTCAAAGTCAGCGATTACCCCATCCTTGAGCGGTCGCACCGCGACAATATTGGACGGTGTGCGGCCAACCATTCGCTTTGCTTCCACGCCCACGGCGAGGACTCGCTTTGACCGCAGATCCATAGCGACAACTGAAGGCTCGGAAACTACCACGCCTTTGTCGCGGGCATACACAAGCAAGTTGGCCGTGCCTAAGTCAATCCCTAGATCTTGGGAAAAGAGCCCGAGGAACGAACTGAATGGACCGAGAATACTAGAACGCCAGGAAGAAGCCGCCATTTTTGAAACCCACACCCATGAATGACATTGCGGGTCAGTACGAAGACCAAGAAGAGTTGGACGGGACCGGTATTCCTACCGAGTAGGGGTACCGGTCATGCTGTGTCCAATACATTCTAACATAAGTGCCGCTTGTCAGCTTGTCTACGCGTATTGGTTCTCCTCAGGGTAGACACGCACATTGAAGTAGCTCAATTCTCTTGCGTTTCACCACAAAATCCAATCTCCAGGAGCGTCTCTCTCTGTGATACACTGTTCCTCGCATCGTGACAGCCAAGAGTTTTGACTTACCCATTGCAAACGTGAAAGGAGAACGCTCTATGCGCGTCGATCGTCTCTACAGTCCCAAAGGGCCGCGACCCGCGGGAACATATTCACAAGCTGTACGTGCGGGCAATTTGCTGTTCATTGCGGGACAGGGCCCACTCGACCCTCAAACCGGCGAAATTACAGGTGAGACTCTTACGGAACAGTGCCAACTCACTCTGCAGAACATTAAGAACATCGTAGAGGGACATGGCGGGGACATACGAAATGTTGTGAAAGTTAATGTTTACCTCGCCGACATCAACGACTTTTCGGAAATGGACGCGGTCTACAAGACGTTCTTCGGCGAGTATCCCCCGGCGCGCACGACCGTAGGTGTCCAAATGAACGACATTCTCATCGAGGTGGAAGCAACGGCCGTCCTCGATGACTGACTCTCAGTGGCGGCGCTACCCAGACTCGGACTAGCCACGCTTGGCCATCGTCGCGCGGTAGCGCTTCTCCATCTCTGGGCCCTGGTGTTGCAGATATGTTCGCTCAGCGTCGCGGGCAGCAGCAGTCGATGCCGCAACCGGGATGTCCACAGTCGCTAGGGTTATCTTGTCGTAACCGCGTGCATACGCGATCATTTCACCCTTGTTCACAATCAGGTTCTGGCCGACGTTCGCCTGAACAATCGGGACCCCGTTTTCGCGAGCGCGCGCTAGCACTGCCTGGTTCTGCGCCTTACTCTTATTGCCAAACGTCGGAATATAGAGGACTTGCGCCCCGTCAAGCACGATAGAGCGGGCGATGAGGGGATTCCAGCGGTCATTGCAGATCAGCACGCCGGCGCGGCCAAAGGGCGTATCGAACGCCCGGAGCTTCTTGCCGATCCGATTGAAATGCCATGACGGATGGGTGCCTTCGGCAAACTGGCTCTTCTGGTACGTGCCGCAGATCTCTCCGGCGGAGTCGATGAATATGACGGTATTATAGATTTCGTCCTCCACGCGTTCGGCAAACCCAAAGCATAGACATATGTCAAGTGACGCCGCGAGTTGGCGAAAATGCGTTGCATACGGGCCTTCAAGAGGTTCGGCAATCTCCAGCATTTCGTCGGCAGTGCGGCGCCCCTCTATGACGTCGTAGACGACGTAGCCCTCAAGAGCACCCTCGATAGTTACGACGACTTCAGGCCCATGCGCAGCCGCTTGTCGTATAAGTTGCTCCATTTTCTCGGCATTGTGCGGCTTGTCCCACTTCTTGGGCAGCATGGAGATTGCAGCAACCTTGATCGAGGTAAACATCTCTTGCCGGCTTTCCTCGTCCCGTGTCTTTTTCAAACTATTGCGCAGTAGAATTCGAGAGGTCGATTCGCTTGCATGTAGGCTGTGAAGGAGTTACCGCCAGCTCTTTCGTCACTGTGCAGAGGGTCAGTTGTAAATCAATTGGCCATTTGTTGCCAAGGACGATCCAAGTGTTTCATGCTCGTTTCCACCGAACAAGCCCTTCGTCGCGACGCTCCTGAACCTGCGTTCAGACGCGTGGTGCAGCAGAATACATTGGCTTTCTGCCCGCGCCTACTCAGAACGTCCGACCACTCTCGCATGCTCGGTCGACTACGCTGCCAGCACCTCAATTGCCGACTTCACTCTTGCGAGCGTGCGGGTGGAGCCGAGCACCTCCATCGTCTCGAATAGCGGTGGCGTTGCGGTCTTGCCCGTAATAGCCACACGAATAGGCATGAAAAGCTGTCCCGCCTTCCAGCCAAGCTCGGCTGCAATACCACGCAGACACGTCTCGATCGAGTCGTGGTTCCATGCGGGCATTGCTTGCAGCCTCGTGAGCACCAGCTCCAACGCGCGCAAAGAAGCCTCAGGTGTCTGTTTCTTTGCGACAAGATGCTTCGGGTCCGGTGTTACCTCCGCATCAAAGAAGAAGTCTAGCGCAGCAGGCGCCTCTGTAAGGGTCTTGAGGCGCTCCTGCTCCAGGGCAACCGCGCCGCGAAGGTAGTCCAAGTCGACTTGGTCCGGGTCAACAGTCCCAGCGTCCGCCAGAAATGGAATGCTGCGGTCAGTCAAGTCTGCCACAGACATGCTTCTGATATACACGCCATTGAGCCAAAAAAGCTTCTGCAGTTCAAAGACCGCATTTGCTCTATTGACACGATCCAAGCTAAACGCTTCAACCAATTCATCGAGACTGAAAATCTCCTGCGTATCGCCGGGATTCCAACCGAGCAGGGCGAGGAAGTTTACGACCGCCTCCGGCAAATACCCCTGCGCGGCATAATCACCCACAAACACCGCTCCGGAGCGCTTGCCAAGCTTGGTGCGGTCAGGATTGGTAAGCAGCGGCAGGTGCGCGAAGGCCGGCAGGTCGAACCCCAAGGCCTGAGCAATCGGAAGCTGTCGATGCGTGTTGTAAAGATGATCGGCGCCGCGGATCACGTGCGTGATTTTCATCAAGCTATCGTCAATGACCGAGGCAAAATTGTAGGTCGGCGTGCCGTCAGTGCGCACGATAACGAGATCGTCGAGCTCCGCGGCCTCCACGCTCAAGTCGCCTCGGACAAGATCAACAAAGTCGACAGAACCCTCACGTGGAGACAGAAATCGGATCACGAATGGGTCACCGGAGCGTTCGTGTGCCGACCGCTCTGCAGCCGAGAGGTTGAGACAGGTCTGTGGGTAGCGAAACGGACGACGCTCCCGTTGGGCCTGTTTACGCAAGACGTCAAGCTCTTCCGGTGTACACCAACATCGGTAGGCATGACCTTCCGCCAGCAGTTTCTCCATATGGGACCGGTAGAGATCTTGTCTTTCGCTCTGACGGTAAGGCCCATAGTCGCCGTCGGCGGCATACCCCTCGTCCCAATCCAAGCCCAGCCAGCGGAAGCCACGAATGACACCGTCGATGTCCTCATCGGAAGAGCGCTTCGCGTCCGTATCGTCGATGCGCAGGATGAACACGCCGTCGGTTTGGCGGGCAAAGAGGTAATTGTAGAGTGCCGTGCGGGCATTGCCGACGTGGAGATTGCCGGTGGGGCTGGGCGCAATGCGCACACGGACAGGGCTCGCCATGATCGTTACTCCAATCCTCTGTCCTTGCTAGTAGAGATTGCACTCAAACCTGTTTGTCCAAGAGAGTCTCTTTTCGATACAACTGCCGGTCACTTTGCAGTAACGGTACTTGCACTCCCGTTCGAGGTTCTCCACTCATCCAGGCGTTCAATGGCCGTAACGGGCGGGCATCTTTGGCAAGCCACCTTAGCGCTAGGGCCGCCCAGCGGGTGACGCGACTGCGAAAATCCTTGGAGCGATTTAGTGGCGGAGAGGGTGGGATTCGAACCCACGAGGCGCTGGTGGCGCCTACTCGCTCTCCAGGCGAGCGCCTTCGTCCACTTGGCTACCTCTCCATGGCGGCTATGCGAGAAACGAGTAGCGCGAGCCCGTTTCCAACCAATTCAACTAGGGGAAGATGCCCTAACAGGACTGCTACTACCGGCCTCAACAACGCCAAATCTATCGCATCTCTCTTGAATTCTATCAGTGCGATAGCGGCAGCGTCAAAGACGGATTGCACCATGCCAAAGTCCGCCGCGCCCGGCCCATGCCGGCAGTGGTCTTTCTATTATGGCGAGTTGACAGACGGCTCTTGGCAAAACTACCATGGCATGTACAGTGACGCTGCAAGTACGCAACCCTTCACGCATATAAGCTATTGCATGGCTGAGACTGCGGAGTCCTCTCCTACCCTCGTGGCAGATATTGGCACCCTCAGTACACGTGTCTCCTTATTGGAGCGCGTAGAGGGCGAGTACCGTTTGGCTGGCGCGGCACGGGTGCCGAGCACGGTTGATCCTCCAATCTCCGACCCAATGCTCGGTCTTTCACGCGCCCTTACGGAACTGGAGCGGACAACCGGCTGGTCGGCCAGCCAGGAGGCCGTAAGAAGAGTAGCGGTTACCAGCGTCGGTCTCACCGTGGTAACGAGCGTTCTAAGCTTGGGCAGCAGCCCAACTCTCGATGCCGTGCTTGAATCGATGCAGGCATTGCCAATCACGCCAATAGACATATTCGATCTCAACAACCGGCCGCCTGACGCATTTCAGTTCGTATACCAAAGGCTCATCGAGTCGCCGCTGGATGCGCTGATCGTTCTCGGCAACGATGCAAGAAAAGACTGGGAAGTAGATATAGCGCGGATTGGTGAAATCGTTCGCAGCGTCCTGCATACGCATCGCAATGCGTGGGACCTCACGGTGGTCTTTGTAGGCTCCGGCACGCACGCGCAGTTCTTGCGCACATTCATTGGAGAGCGCGCCACGCTTCATCACATGGTCATGGAGCCGGACCAATCTCCCAGTGAAACGCTTGAGTCCCTTGAAGAGTTCATACGATCTCTGGCAAAGGAAAGACGCCGGCAACGTCTGCCAAATTACAGTGGTCTGAGCGACTGGGCCGGCGCCGATCCGGTCGACTATCAAGAGGTGCTTAGCCACGTCACCCAGCAACTCGCGCGCCGCTACAGCATCCATGTGCTTTCCCTAGATTACGGCGCAAGTCATGCGGCGGCAGTTTCTAGTTTGCCGGACGGACACCTGCGCAAAGTCTCCCTAGATGGATTTGGATCATTGCGTAGTCCGCAGAATATTCTCATGGAAACCGGTCGCGAGGCCATAGAACGTTGGCTGCCCTACGACCTGGATGAAAACCGCATTGACGACTATCTTCTGCACCGTCTCGCCCATCCTGCCGCGCTACCGACCACAGTGGAGAATCTCGTATTGGAACACGCCTTCGCGCGGGAGGCTCTGCGCAGTGTGGTTGAACTCATAGACGACCAAACCATAAGCGGGCAGCGCGCAGCTCCCTGCGCCGCGGCGGATGTCATCATTGGCTGTGGCGCGACCTTGGGGGGCGCTCCGCGGCTCATACAGTCCGTAATCATGATGCTCGATTCCGTGCAACCGACGGGCTTTACCCAATTTGCCCTGGACCGCGCCGGTGCACTGCCCGTCCTCATGTTGGACGAAGCGATCGAAGCTGGAAACCCCTTCATAGAGCAAGACATACTCCTGAGTTTGGGCGTTGGCATCTCCCCGATAGGTCGCATGGCGGAAAATCGACCGGCTCTGAGCTTACGCGCGGGCATGCCTTCCCGTTTCGCTGAGGAACTCCAAGTAAATTTTGGGGCGATGCAGGTCGTCGACTGGGAAGGCGGCGCCGGGTCCAAGTTGGAGGTATGGCCGGCAACGCGGCTCGACCTCGGTGTGGGACGCGGACGGGGCGCCGAACCTCGGGCGAGCCTATTCGGCGGAGTACTAGGGCTAATCTTGGACGTGCGCGGGCGCCCCATCGACCTTGACACAAACAGAGACAAGCGGCAGGCCAAGATACTTGAGTGGATGCAAACTACCGGCGCGTATCCAACGTTGTCATTCTCTGGGAGATCGAATTAGCCATGGCGACGATGCTTGCCCTGCGCGGGACTGCGAATCCTCCTACGCCAACACCGCAAATCGGCCGCTACCTTCTGCAATTGCGCCGCGTGTTGCCCGCTGATGGGGAGCTTTTAGTACAGCCAGGTGACAAAGTAGAACCCGGCACAGTCGTCGGCACGTGTACGCTCTCGCCGCAACGAACGGCAGTCGATGTGGCTAGCATGCTGGGTATAGCGCCGGGGCGCGTCGAAGAGTCGCTGGTTGTAGCTCCTGGCGAGCGCTGCGCGGAAGGTGCGCTCATCGCGACCCACCGCCGCCTCTTGGGTCTGCGTACGCGCACGGTACTTGCGCCATTCACAGGTCACATTGGCGGATTCTCGTCGCGCAGCGGCCTTGCTTGGTTCGAAGGAGATAGCCAGGAAATCGCCTTGCCGGCCGGCCTGTACGGCAGCGTCATCGACGTTGTGCCGCCGCGAGAGGCCGTTATCGAAGCGGAAGCCGTGGTTGTGCGCGGCATTTACGGGGTTGGCGGCGAAGCCTCCGGCAATCTGACGACGGTCCTCTCGCAGACGCCGGAAACTGAAGAACGCCTCATTCTCGTTTCCCGTGAACCCGCGACCGTAGACGTCATGCGCCGCGCGACTCAGCTCCAAGCTGCCGGTGTCGTGGCGCCCTCCGCCGCGCGCAAAGACATGGCCGCGCTGGGCATGGATCCGCTGGCGCGCCCGTCCATGCATACGTGGAAGGGGCCGCCGCTCTTCCTTACCGAGGGTTTCGGCGAGCAGACTATGACCGACACGCTCTGGGAACTGCTCACGGCGCAGCCGGTCGCCTGGGCAACGGTGGTTGCGCGGCCCGACCTGCATGTCTTTCTGCTGGTTCTGCCAATCCGCTCGCTCGCGCCCAAAGACGCCTGGACGCGGTTTGGGCCGGGATCACGGCTCAAGAGCGCCGGTATGTCCATGGAACCGGGCGAAGCGCGCTTGGATGCGTTCCTGCCCTTCCCCTTGGCTGTACCTTCCGGTCTGCGGCTCCCCGCCGCGGAGACTATAGACGCCGAGGAACGCCGCGCCAGCGTGCCTATCTCCGAGCTAGAGTGGCTGATGTAAATCGGTTGCTGTCCGTCAGGAATTGAGACTGTTTCCGGGCTGAGAGTCATTCACTTTCTCTCTCGCTGAATTCTAGTTAATGTCGACTTTCAGCTCGACCTTCGTCCAACTATCGTGACACCCATGGTGGTCACTTGGCATTTAATATAGTACGTATATATTATAGTTCTGCACATACGTACTATTAGGTAGGCGCACGTTTTTCTATAGTAATTGAAGTTTTTGCAACACGAGTAAATTCAAGTCGATCTCTGGGCAACTCCCTTCAAGAGAAGGGTTCTATTGACTAGGCGCTGCTCCGTTGCATTCAGCCAAGAAAACCCAGACCTTGACTCAAGGAAAAAGCCAAACTTCGTTCTATGTGCAAGTGAAGAGCGTGCGACACCGGTTAGGAGACTTTGCCAAAGGTGGCTTGGCGAAGGTATCTCTGTACTTGCGTTCGCCTGTTGGTCGCAATGGCGGTGGCCTTGCGCTTCTCTTTTGCAACCGCAAGCGCTGATGACTCCGTGGTCATCAATGAAGTTTTTCCGGACGCTGCCGGCGAGGCCTCGAGTTGGGTCGAGCTCTATAACACGAGCAATGCCGCCATTAGCCTGAGTTTTTGGCAGCTTGTGTATGGCAGCGGCTCTGACGAAATGGCCTACGATTTCGGTATTGACACGTCCATTGCACCGGGTAGTTTTCTGGTACTTGAACGGAGCCAAACTTCGCTAGTATTGGGAAATACGGGCAGCCTGCGATTGCGCGCACTTAACCTCGATACCTTTGCATACAGTGAAGTTGATCAGATCGACTATGCAGTAGGCAATGACGGTGTTGCCTTCGCGCGGATACCGGATGGATCGAATAACTGGCAGGAAGTCTCCACACATAGCAAGGGAGCGCCGAATCCTACACCTACACCAACACCCTCGCCTACACCAACCCCATCGCCTTCTCCTACACCGTCGCCCACACCTACACCATCACCTACGCCTACGCCATCTCCCACGCCCACACCCACGCCAACTCCGTCTCCCACGCCGTCACCAACACCTTCGAGTACGCCAAGCCCTCCGCCTTCCCCTTCTCCATCGCCGGGTCCAGTTCCAACTCCTATCGCAATGCCAACTCCCTCTCCTGTACTGACACCCTCACCGACACCAACACCAAGTATCTGTGCGACCGCAACCGGCAACCCCGTCTTCTTCAATGAAATCGTACCCAGCACTTCAATTGAGCGGACTGGCTGGGTGGAGCTGTACAACGGCCATTCAGAGCGCGTGGATGTTTCTTGCTGGTACCTCCAGGCTGGAGGCGGCCCCGGCAGCGCTGAATATCCACTTCCAGTCGAGACTTACATCAGCGCCAAGGGTTTCTTGGTGGTGGAAGAGTGCAGAGCAAACGCGCCCGCTCCTCAAGGCTGCCTGCCATTCCCAATTTTCTTAAGCGATAGGCGCGTCGTACTCCTTCTCACTGACTCAGAGGACGCGACAGTGGCAATGGTTGACGAGGCATTTCCAGAAGGAAAACTGGGAATAGCCCGAGTCCCGGATGGTACCGGTGACTGGCTGCCTATCACTCATCCGACCAAAGATGCGTCAAACGTGGCGCCAACGCCCACGCCTCTGCCGGCACCTACTGCAAGACCTGTACCGAGGCCGCCGCCGCCCACTCCTATACCCCGGCCCACGCCGCCTCTGCCACAATTCCTGCGCATCACGGAAGTCTACTACGACGGTCAGGCGCCCCGCACGGAAGGCGACGAGTTCATCGAAATCCAAAATCAGGGGCCCGTGCTAGCGCACCTGGCCCGCGTGCGCATACTGATCAAAGGGGCGCAAGCCGGCAATCCGGTAGCCTATGGCTTCCCCTCTGACAACATACTGTCCCCGGGCGATGTCTTTGTCATCGCCAAAAATGCCCGCCAATTCGCGGAGAGGTTCGGTTTTCCGCCAAGCTTTGAAGCGCGCGCGTCAGGATCGGGCTACGAGGATACGGCGGACGTGCGCAACCTGCCCCACGATCGCGGCGTATCGCGATTCTCGTGGGCGCTCGCCAACTCAGGTGCAACTGTCGCTCTAATTGGGGATAACGGTGAAGTAATCGACGCCGTTGCCTATGGGCATGATCCCGATGGCTATTTGGGTCTCCACGGGAGTTTTCCGTCTGCAGCGGGCGGTCAGTCACTCCGGCGTGTCTTCAGCGAGGGTACTGACGCAAGGACGCCCGACGCGCTCATGCCTGATGCACCTTCGCCGGGAACGGTTCCGCCGTCTCCCACGCCAACCCCAATCAGGCCAGTCCCAACGGCGACACCGCTGCCCACCGCCGTTCCCTTAATTCCGCCAACTCCAAGCCCATCGCCAAGCCCTTTACCCTCTCCCACGCCGCTGCCCACTGCAGTACCGCCGACGGTAATTCCGCTGGCTACTCCGTCGCCGCAGCCTAGCCCGCGTCCAACGGCGACTCCCTCGCCTCCGCCGCCCACCCCTACGGCAGTGGTCCTGCGGTGCATTACCGACATTCCTACTCTCGCCCCGCCGCGACATGTGCGCGTAAGCGGCACCGTCTCGGAGGTCAGGCTGCTGCCGGAAGAGACCCGGGTCTTCATCGCCGACAAGTGCGGCGGCGCAGTGTTGCACCTGGATGTGAGCGGCCGTTCTCCACCCAGCGGCAGCCGCATAGGCTTTGCTGCCCTTGGCTCTCGGAGCAGCACACAGATAGACTTCTATCCCACGCTCGAAACGAGCATCGCGCACTTGCCGGGAACCCAGCAACCACGGGCCATTCCTTTCTTGCAGGCCATAGTTGAACGCGCGCCAACCGGTACGCGGGTGAGCGCAGAGGCGACCATTTCTCAAACGAGCGACTTCACGGGAAGAGCCATCTATGTGGTCTCATCAAGCTATATCAGGCTTGATCCCCATGCTCTGGCAGTTCCCACCGGCCCCGCCATCTTCTACGGAATCTTGGAGTGGGTTGAGTTGAAATCACTACTCCGCGTCCACTACCTCGCTCCTGCCGAGAAAACCAGATCTACGCCAATGGAGACGCTGCAGAACTGGAATGTTATCCGCGTTGCTACGAAATTCATGCGAGATTTAACCGAGTACCTTCTCGTGAAATCACTCACGCGCGGGAGAAGCATGACACTGCCTTGAGTGGCAGTGTGAGAGCGAGACAGCGGTCTGGGACCAATTGCTGTTCGAAGTCTCTGCAGCAACCGTTACGGGTGCAGAGCCCAGAGCAATTTGCGAGGGAGCAGGAAATTGTGCGGCGCGCTGTCAAGCCAGCCTGTCGGTTACGCAGCTATCTTGCAGCGGCGAAGAGGCGTCTGGCATTGAGGTGCGCAATTGCTTCCCTGGCGCTAGCGGAGATGCCCGCCTTTTCCAGCTTGGCGATGCCGCAGGCCGGATACTGCAGCGGGATGCCGACACCCAGCAGAATCCGGTCCGTATCAGCTTGCGCAACCAACTGGGCAATGCCGCCCAGCCCCTGCAGGCATGAAGTCTCCAACCAGACGTTGGGATGCTTATTGTTTAGGCGAATGCCGTTCCACGTCTCTTCACCGTAATTCATGCCGTGCAGCACGAACTGCACTTCCGGATATTGCGTAAAGAGGTATTCGAATGGGCCCACGGCGGCAACAGCGAACGACCAGTCCATGATGGGGCGCATTACCAACGTCACCACTAACCCATTCGCCTGGGCAGCCGCGCACAGGGGCTCGAGCTGCTGCGGCGTGGTGTTGTAGTGCATGCTGGGATAGCAGCGCACCCCTTTCGCGCCAACCGCCGCGTAATCGCTGAGCAAGTCGGCGTTCGCGGGTAAAGTGCTATCGATTGTGACAAAGGGAATGAGACGGCCGGCGGAACTTGCGGCCGCTGCAAGCACATCGTCGTTGCCAAGACGCCAATCGGACTGCAACGCCCGCGTCGAGCCCACCACGGCACGCTCGATGCCATTTGCATCCATGAGCGCAACTACATCGGACGCAGTGCGCTCTTTGAGCGGCCAGTAGCCCCAAGCGCCGACAAACCCCGAAACATCCCAAACTGTCATTGTGCGTCCACCTCTACGCGGCTATGCCTTGCACGCCAGCATGCGTGCCATGTTGCCACCGAATATGAGGTCTTTTTCGGCCTGGCTGATCGCGGCGCCGCTGACGCGCGCCATTTGCACGCTCACTTCCAACAACGGCATGTCCGTACCGAAGATTACGCGCTCAGCGCCAATACGACTGATCGTGTATTCCAGTGACCCGTTGTTTACGGCACTGCTGGCGGTCTCGAGCAGCAATGACGGATTGCGTTCCGCGGCTTGCACGGCGCGCAACCAGTCGCCGCGAGCCAGCGCAGTGTTGCCTGAATGCGCCATCATGAGAAAAGCCTCCGGCACGCGTGAGGCCATCACCTCGCACTCTTCGCCCGTCGAATGCGCTAAGATGGGCATCCGATGCGAGGCTGCCCGCTCCAAAACCGGAAAGACGGAAGGCCGCACAAGCGGGATCATTGGATACGAGTAGATCTTTATGCCCCGCATGCCATACTCATGCACGCAGCGATCGATTTCTTCAAGGGCGCCGTTGTCGAAGTTCATCGTAGGAATGCTCACGTACCCCAACAGCCTATCCGGATGCCGGCGTATTGCCTTACCCAAGGTGTCATTCCCTTCACGCATGTCGTGCACCAGCGCCGTAAAGTCCGTGACAAATAGCTTATCGATGCCGTTTTCGTCCGCCAGCCGCAGCAGATCGTCGGCGTTCGCACTGAAGTTGTAGGCGGTGGAAACGCCCACGTGCACATGTGCGTCGATTATCATTGCAGCCCATCTCCTTGTGTGAACAGGCTAGCAGAGCCTTCCTCGCAGCGCAATCACGTGCCCGCGGGCAGTTCCGGTATACTAGAGTGCAGGTGTTGTTCAGTAATGCGCAACGTGCGGATGGCAGCGTGTCACTCGTTAGTCTAAATGTGCTTGGCGTTCAATTGAGAAAGGTGAGTGGAAACCATGAAGAAGGCTGTTTGCGGCAACTGTTTTGGCAGTGGCTTTCCACTGAGAGACGCAATGGCAATGGCGAAAGCGGCTGGGTTCGAAGGCATCGAGCCAAGTCTCACTATGGACGCCGAGATCACTACGAGCACGTCGGAGGATGACCTCAAGCGCTTGCGCGACTACGCGGAGCAGACCGTTGAGATTCACGGCCTCATGGGCGGGCAGCCGATTCGCAGCGCGCCGCTAACTACAGTGGACAAGGACCAGCTTAGGCAGGGCGTAGAGAATATCGCCAGTGCCCTGCGGGTCGTGAAGATCCTGGGCGGCACCAGCCTGCTGGTCGTCCCCGGCACTATCAGCGAGGACGTGCGCTACGACATTGCCTACGAAGGTACGCTCGAAGGATTGAAGCAGGTCGCACCCATTGCCGAAGACCTGCAGATTGCCGTAGCGGTAGAGAACGTCTGGAATAAGTTCCTGCTATCGCCGCTGGAGATGCGCAACCTGATTGACGAAGTGAACAGCCCGTATGTGGGCTGCTACTTCGACGTTGGCAACTTCCTGGGTTGGGCGATTCCGCAGCACTGGATTGAAATCGTCGCTCACCGCATCAAGAAGGTGCACGTCAAAGACTTCAAGGTGGATGTTGGCAACCGGCACGGATTTGTGACTCTCTTGCAAGGTGACGTAGACTGGAAGGCAGTGCGGGCGTCATTGCGCTCGATTGGCTATGACGATTATCTGTCCGCCGAGATTCCCCTCCATGACAGTTTTCCCGAGAAGAGCCTGCTGGACATTAGCACCAGCCTGGATACCATCATAGCCAGCGCCTAGGCGCGCGCTAAATTGGAATCTCTATTCTCGCATTTGGTGCGCTCACGACTAAGGGAGTGGGCGCTGACTTGCCGGAGAGGCAACTCTGTGAGTAGACTTGCCTGCAACGGAATGCCGCCGTCAGGATACGTGTAGGGGCGCGGACGTATTCTGGCTGGCGGCATTGTATTGCCACCCACCTGCTTGACTTCCTTGCTACTGCGCGCGGATTAAGTTGCCGTCCGGGTCGAGCTCCACAAGCCGAAACGACTTTCCGGCGCGATATGACTGGCACTGATTCTCAGGCAAGTCGTCTTCTGCTGTTCGCGGCACGTGTACGATGTCGGCAGCCCAACCTGCAATTAACTCCTCTGCGAGACACGGTCCCTTGGAAAAATCCACGCCGTCCGCCTTCTGCTGCGCGTAGAGCGCTTGCGCCTGCGCGACCGCGCGTTCGCGTTCTGCTACGAGGTCCTCACCCGAACCTGCCAATCGCACGAGCACGAAAATGAAGAGAAAGACCAGGGCGAATGCAACGACGAGCGGCAGCACCCGATAGCGTAAGACGTTTCCTACGTTCACTCTGCTTCGCCCTTGAATTGGTAATTCTGCCATTGGGCGCGTTGTCGGGCATCCACGGGATAGCTCTGCGTCCAGCGGGCATACTGCCAACCGCGTCCAACCATCTCCTTGTCTGCCATCTCATCTAATCGGAGCCAGGCGTGGGTCGGTTGCGGGTAGAGCGCCCAGTCATCGCCGTCCAGCGGATCTGTGTACGGCGTTGCGCGGAAGTGGGCGAAAAGCGCTTCTTTCAACTCCCGCTTCACCTCGGAGAGACCCGGTTCGTGGGCATGGCTGACCAGTTCATTGCCGCCGTCACGGTAGTTGAACAGTATCTCCATGCGGTCCGGCGCACTGTAGATGTATTTCCACTCGCTATTCATCGCGCAATACATGCCTTGTTCCTTTTCCTTAATCTGGCCGAAAAGGTAAGGCCTCCCCTGTGCGTCACCGTCTTGTGCTGCCGCGAGCAGTGAATTGCCGTCAAACGCCGAATTCTGCTCATTCAAACCTGCGGCAGCAGTCATGGTGGGCGTAACGTCCTGCAAGCCGACCAGGTGCGCGCGCACCTGACCTTGCGGCAACGTTCCCGGCCACGAGAGAATGTAGGGTATATGGCAGGCGGGCTCATGGAAGTTGCGTTTGCCAAATGAAAAGTGATCGCCAAGAAACTCGCCGTGATCGGCCACAAACACAATCAAGGTGTTTTCCCGCTGTTTCGTCGCTTCCAGGGCTTCCAGGATTTCGCCAACCCAGCTATCGACGAACGAAACGCAAGAAAAGTAGTAAGCCTTCATTGTGCGCAGCAGGTTGTCATCGGGAAAGAGGTCCATCCACTTGCTGCGATTCTGACTCCGCTGAAACCACGTATGCCAGGCGATTTCATTCTGGCTGCGCACCGGCAAGGGCATGTCGGTGCTGCGGTAGAGCCGGTGCCAAGGCGACGGCGGATCGAACGGGGGGTGCGGCTTGATGAACGAGGTCCAACAGAAGAACGGCGCAGCTTCATGGGCGCGCTCCTCGATAAAGTCGATGGTGCGCCGCGCCGTCCATGCCGTGGTGTGTAGATGTTCGGGCAATTGGGAAACCTGAGGAATGTAGTAAAGCTCGTGCCGAATGCCATGCGGCTCTTCCACGTGGCCGTAGCCGGCTGCCAATACGTTCTGTAGGAACTCGTCGTCTTCGACCCGGCGCGGCACCTCCTCGCTCAACCACATGCGGTCAAAGCCATGATTTTCGCGCACCGGAGAAAAGTGCATCTTGCCGATAGCCTGCGTGAAGTATCCCGCGGCGCGCAAGCGAGACATCAATGTAGGCTGGTCCGCGGGGAGGGGATAGCCGTTATCGTAGATGCCGGTGTGTTGCGGAAGCTGCCCTGTCATGCAGATCGCGCGCGCCGAGACACATACGGGAGACTCGGTGTAACCGTTTGCAAAGCGCACGCCCTCTGCGCACAAGCGGTCGAGGTTGGGCGTCTGAATCCATTCGTTGCCGGCGGCGCGCAGGGCATCGAAGCGCAGTTGATCGCACATAATGAGCAAGAGATTTGGTCGAGTGTCAGGCATGAATAATCCTTTCCTTCAGAATTGAATTTTCTGTTCCAGCAGCGAATGGGACATGAATCAAAGTGGGCACGCGACGCCGACCGCTAATCACCAATGCACACTATTTCACCGAAACAGGTTTCCTCAATGCAAGTAATTTCCGGTAAGACTCCGGGTCGCCAAGAGGTTGTCATCCGGTACTGAATTGTGCTAGTTTACTAGTCGTTGTTCGCTGCGCGGTTTGCGGGGAACTCTCGCGGTTTGAAGTCCCAATTTGCCAGTCGTATAGTAGCTTTTCTGTGCCTTTCTTGGCGCTATCGGGGCTAGCTTTCGGTTCATTTGCATCTTGTGCAGCCATCAGTATAATAGACCGAGGTGCGCGCAGAAACGAAGTTGTGAATCTTGACCGAGCGGCAGTGTACCGACGTTGAGAGTACAACACATTCCTTGGAGAGAGCACCAGTTCGTGACGGATCGGCTAGACCAGACATTGTCGCAAGTTGACCACCCTGGCGTCCTGCCGGGGAGTTTAATGTCCGTAGTTACTCCAGACAAGTGTTATACGTGATGGTTGAATCCACCTCTCGCTCCGCAAAACAAGAGCGGAGCAATCCTGGTTTTACGTCCTGCATGCGAGGAGACTGGCTATGACCGCTGGCGCCATGCGCATCACCATTGGCGCGCTAGTAGTCGTGTTTGGGCTCGTCATCATGGGCGCCGTTGCTTGGTTGACCCTGAGCGCTGAAGGCCCGGAACAACCAATCGAGTTTATGCACTCGGTGCACGTTGAGCAGAATGACATCGACTGTCAGTTTTGTCACCGCAACGTAGAGACCGGCGCCGAGGCTACCATTCCGGCTGTAGAGCAGTGCATGATCTGCCATAAGGTCATTAACGGCGAGAACCCAAAGGTTACTAATCCTTTGCACGTTGCCGAAATTGCGAAACTGCAAGCGCACTGGGAGAATCGGGAACCCATCGACTGGGTCCGCGTGCATGTAATGCCGGACCACGTGCGTTTTGTCCATGCTGCGCACATCAAAGCAGGTTTCGATTGTGCGACGTGCCATGGTGACGTCGGTTCGATGGAACGAGTGAAGCAGGTGCGCTCGCTGAACATGGGTGACTGCGTAGGTTGTCACCGTGAGAACAATGCGCCGACAGACTGCACGATCTGTCATCGCTAGAGGAGAACGATGCGACGACGTGACGTCCTGAAATTAGCCGGTACATCGGGCATCGGAATGGGTGCGGCAGTTGCCTTTGCGGGCTGCGGCACGCCGGAGCGAGAGTTCCACATTCAAAGCCCGGTGGATATACCGGAGGATACGGTGACCGGGTTGGACGCCTGGTATGCCAGCATCTGTCAGGATTCCGGCGACGGCAGCGGCGTAATCGTGCGGGTAAAGAGCGGCCGCGCCCGCAAAATCGAAGGCAATCCGGATTATCCTTTAAACCGCGGCAAGACTTCTGCGCGAACTCAAGCTGCGCTCCAAACGCTTTACAACCCCGACCGAATCCCCAACCCCATGGTGCCGAGGCGCAAACGCGATTCCAGTCGCTACCGGTTCATGCGCTGGGATGAGGTGTTGCCTGAGTTTCAGGAAAAGCTAAGTGCTGCGAGCAACGGTGGCATCGTCATGATTACGGAGCCCGTAAATGGGCACTTGGGTATGATTCTCGAGCGGTTCACCCAGAATATTGGCGCGCGCTGGCTCACTTACGAACCGCTTGAAAAAGCCGCGGTGCGGCAGGCCAGTTCGCTGGTATTTGGAACAACTCGCGTGCCGCAGTTTGATATAGCAAATACGTCCTACTTGCTTTCCATTGGCGGCGATTTTCTCGAAGGTGGCGATTCGCCGGTGCATTACGGCCGGGCGTACGGCAACTTCCGGCAAGGAGCGGGCCGATCGCGGGGAACGTTTGCGCATTTCGATACACACCTGACCATGACAGCGGCCAACGCCGACGAATGGCATCCTATAAACCCCGGTACAGAGGGCATCCTGGCGCTGAGCATCGCGCATGCAATTCTCGACGGCAGGGCGGTGCCCGCCGCGCTGCAACCCCTAACGGGCGGCGAGGGCAATCTGGAGGCCTATGCGGCCGAGCAGGTTGCTGATGCCACGGGCGTGCCGGCAGAGGTTATCCAGCGGGTCGCCCATGACTTTGCCGCTGCGCCAACCGCCGTCGCCATGGGCGGTGGCAGCGCCGCCGGCCATACCAACGGGCTCTTCAATATGACCGCCATCTTTGCCCTCAATTTGCTGAAAAACAACGTGCGCCAGAAGGGTGGGGTGCTTCTTAATGCGCCGTCGCCCCTTGAGGACATACCCGCCGAAGCGCCGGTGACATCCTTCCAAGACTGGGAAACGTTCCTTAACGAGGTAGACAACGGCCAAGTACCGCAAGTGCTCTTGGTCCATGGCGCCAATCCCGTGTTCGGACTCCCTGGCGTCTTGAATGCCGCCAGTGTGCTGGGCAGGATACCGTACATTGTAAGTTTTTCGAATGTTCTGGACGAGACCACGGCACTGGCTGACTTGATTCTGCCTGATCACCATTTCTTGGAAAGTTGGGGTACGAGCGTGCCGCCGCTTGGCGCCGAGTATGCCACGCTTGGCATTCAGCAACCCGTCGTCCGGCCATATCACCAGGAATTCGACGGCGCAGCCGGGACGCGCGCATTTGCCGACGTGCTGCTTGGTTTGGCGCAAACGCTCGGAGGGCCACTCACCGAAGCCCTGCCCTGGGAATCGATGAGAGATGCGATTCGCGCGAGTGTTGATGAACTGCAGGCACGCGGCGAGGGCTCGGTAACAAGCGACGATCCGGAAGTGTTCTGGTTGTCGGTGCTGCAGCGCGGCGGCTGGTGGGTCCCGGCGGAGAGTGTGAGTCCCGCTGCACCGGACCTCTCAAGTTTGCAGGTTGCAGAACCGGACTTCAGCAGCGATGCTCAGGCTTACCCGTACCATCTCGTGGTAACGCCTTCTGTGCTCTTGGGAGACGGCAGCGGCAGTTTGGCGGCGTCACCATGGCTGCAATCAACCTCTGACCCCATGACAACCGGTGTCTGGGGAACCTGGATTGCCTTGAGCCCGAAGACGATGGAGGCCCTGGGCATACAAGAAAACGACATCGTGCGGCTAACATCTGTGGCCGGCTCAATGTTGGCTCCAGTCTACCCCTACCCTGGCATTGGCGAAGGTGTGGTTAGTGTGCCGCTAGGGCAGGGTCACGAACAGCTTGGTCGGTATGCCGAAAATCGTGGGGACAACCCTCTGCGCATTTTGGCGCCGGTCGTGCAGGAGCAAACGGGCGCGCTTGCCTGGTCAGCGACGCGGGTTCGGATCGCGGCAACCGGTCGCCGGACCCGCCTGCCGCGCATAGAGGGTATCACCGCGCCGGTGCAGATGCCCGATGAGAAGACTTTCCAGATTACAAACGAGTCCTAATAGGAGCGGGGAGAGACGGCGTTGAGACAGGCCGCAGAAGGACAAGAACAAGACACGAGCAAGCCGGTAACGAGCATTGGTCGGCGCTGGGGTATGGTGGTGGATCTTGACCGCTGTACCGGTTGCCAGGCCTGTGTTGTCGCCTGCCATGCCGAGAACAACATTGCGTTGAATCTCGAAGACGTCGTGCTCCAGCAACGGGCGATGAATTGGATTCGCATCGAGCGCTATTGGGAGGGCGAATATCCCAACGTCAAGGCGCGATTCCTGCCTATGTTCTGCCAGCACTGCAATAACGCTCCCTGCGAGCCGGTGTGTCCCGTGTATGCGACCTACCACAACCGAGAGGGTCTGAACGTACAGGTGTACAACCGCTGCATTGGGACGCGCTACTGCGCCAACAATTGCCCGTACCATGCCCGTTTCTTTAACTTCTGGGAACGCGACCTGGAAGAAGAGCAGCGGGAATACCTAAACCCAAACGTAACGGTTCGCACCAAGGGCATCATGGAGAAGTGCACGTTTTGCGTGCAGCGTATCCGCAAGAGCGAATGGGAACGACGACACGCAGATGAAGAATTGCAGGACGGTGACGTGGCGCCGGCCTGCGTGCAGGCTTGTCCCACCGATACCCTCGTATTCGGCAATCTTGAGGATGAGAATTCACGTGTCGCGAAGTTGGCTGAGAATAAGCGACACTACCGTGTACTTGAAAACCTTGGCACTGACACCAATGTGATCTACTTGAAGAAGGTTGATCCGCATGCAAGCGAGACAGCACCAGCACACGCTGGAGCCGCTGCCAACTCCGGCAGAAATAGCGCGTGACATCTTTAGTCGGGCATTAGGGAGCAGTGGCACCTACCGGGCCACGTTGCTCATCCTCTTGCTGCTCTTTGTCGGAGGGGTAGTCGGCTTTTCTATACGGCTTGGCGCAGGCCTGGAAGACCGCGGGCCGTGGGGCTACTATGCCGCCGTGTTTGGCTTCCTGTTCACCGTGGGGCAAGCGGCGCCGATAGTTGCTTTTGTGCCGCGCCTCGCCCGCGCCCGTTGGCATGGGCCGCTCGTGCGTGCAGCACAGGTAGTGGCGGTAGCGGGATTGCTGAACGTGCTGCTCTTTATCCCACTGCTGTGGCTCGTGCCTTCCAGCGCAGTGCGCACGACGATATGGTTCGACTGGCCGTGGGGTGCGCCGCACTTCTATGACACGATCTTCGTCCTAATGCTGGTTGTCAACGGGTTCGCATTCTTGTGGGTGCAAGCCTTGCCGGATCTCGCCGCTCTGCGCGTACAAAGCGGCGGAACGCATCGGCTGGCACGGCTATTATCGGGATCGTTCATAGGCACGCCCAAGCAGTGGAAGGTCCATCGAATTGGCTTGGCTGTGTTGGGCGGTTGCTATGTGATGAACTTTATTTTTGTGCAGTCTATTATCAGTCTCGACTACGTGATGACGCTCGTACCGGGCTGGAAGAGTTCGATGTTCCCGGCATTCTATAGCATCAACGGTTTGCTGGCGGCAACGGCGACGACCATCGTTGTCATGGCCTTGATCCGACGGTTCTATGGCCTGCAGCGCTACATCACCGTTGATCAGTTTTGGAATGTAGCCAAGATTATGCTGGCGCTCAATCTTGCCTGGGCATATCACTGGTGGTCGGACTTTCTTACGACGTGGTACGGACGTGTCCCGCGGGAAACCATCGTCACCATTGACATGCGCAGTTTTGGCGAGAATACGTGGCTTTTCGTCACCGCATTCTTCTGCTGTTTCCTGTTGCCATTGCTCATATTGATGTGGAATCCCTGGCGCAAGAGCGTCGCTGGCCCAACCATAGTTGCAGCCCTTTCGCTCTTTGGCATATTCATTCAACGGATAATTGACTACGTGCCTACGTATCTTGTGACACAAGACCCACTGGACCATGAGTTGCACGAGGCCATTGCAGTGCCGTGGCCGGGTCTGCCGGACATACTCATTATCGTTGGCGGCTTGGCCGGTGCGATTCTCTTGGTGACGTGGGCTATCAAGGCCTTGGGCCCGCTGTCGAATTGGGAAATGCAAGAGGGCGTCATATTGCGCCGTCACGAGCGTTTCCTCAAGACTGAGGTTCCGTATGTTATCAAACCGCAGTAAGACATCTCGTTCGCTGCCGCGACACTCTGGAGGGATGCAGATGAAGGAGTTGAGAGCCGATGCATGAGCGCCCCCGGCTCACCCCTATTCAGATTAATCGAGACCTGATGCGCTCAGTACTAGAGACGCCGTTGGTGTTCTATGTGCTGCTGCTGATCTTGATGGGCTTGGTAGGGCTTGGTGTAGTCGCAGCGACTCTGCTCGTTACCTATGGTCTGGGTGTGACTGGACTAAATCATCCGGTCTTTTGGGGATTCTTCATCATCAATTTCGTGTTCTGGGTGGGTATCAGCCACGCCGGAACTATGATCTCAGCCATTCTGCGGCTAACCGCTGCTGAGTGGCGTCGTCCGGTAGTGCGCGCGGCCGAGGTCATGACCGTGTTCTCGCTGTTGACTGCGGCACTCTTTGTAGTGCTGCATACGGGTCGACCTTGGCGCACGCTTTACTGGGCATTTCCCTATGACTTCGTGCGCGGTATCTGGCCCGATGTGCGTTCGCCGCTGGTGTGGGACCCAAGCGCGATCTTTACGTACCTCACAGGCAGCATCCTGTTTGTCTACGCCGCCCTCATCCCGGACTTGGCCTTAGCCCGCGACAAGACCACGGGTTGGCGGCGTTCTTTGTACGGCGTTCTTTGCCTTGGCTGGCGTGGAAACGCACGGCAGTGGAAACTCCTCAACGCGACAGGTCTACTGCTATCTGCGCTGATCTTGCCGGTGTTTGTATCCGTGCACAGTATCGTGTCTTGGGACTTCGGCATGTCGCTAGTTCCAGGCTGGCACGTGCACATCTTTGCACCCTATTTCGTGGTGGGTGCGGTGCTGTCAGGGGTGGCAGCCGTAATCGCCCTCATGGCCGTAATGCGCTCCCTGTTCCGCCTGCATGACTACATTCGCCCCGAACACTTCGACATGATTGGGCGTCTGCTCATTGTTGTCGCTTTGGCTTGGGCGTACTTCTATTTCATAGATGTTGTCTTCGCCTTGCTGAGCAAGGAAGAAGCGGAATACGAAGTAATGAAACTGCGGCTTTCGCCGCCGTACCTCTACTTGTTCCTCTTGATGATTACCTGCAACGTCTTCTTGCCGGTGCCGATTTGGATGTTCAGGAGATTTCGCCGGAATATCGGCATCATGTTAATCACGTCTCTTGTCGTAAACATCGGCATGTGGTTGGAGCGCTTCCTCATCATTGTGCCAACGCTGCAGCGGCGGCATCCCGATGCGTTTGCCTGGGGTGATTACTCAGCCAGCCTCGTCGAGATATCGCTGGTCATTTTCTCTTTCGCCAACGTAGGATTGTTACTGTTATTGTTCTCCAAGATATTCCCCGTAATTCCCATCTGGGAAGAGAAAGAGGGACATATCTGGAAACGCGAATTTCGCATCGGCAAGTTACGCTTGCCCGCAATAGTGAGAGAATAGGGAGGCAACTATGCCCAGTGTTCTGGGACTATTCCAATCGGCGGACACCGCGGCAGACGCCGCGGACCGTCTCCAGGCCTCGGGGTTTGGCCCGACAGACTACGAAGTACTGACGGGCGCCCCCTATCCGGAAGGCGCCTTTGGCGAGGACTCCGGTGATCATCGATTGTTCATATTTCCGCTTGGCGGCGCGATGATCGGTTTTGCGGTCGGCTTGATGGTAACGGCAGGCACGCAGATTTCCTATCCACTCATTACTGCCGGAAAGCCGATCCTCGGCATTCCACCGATGTTCATCATCATGTATGAAGGCACGATGTTGGGCGCCCTTATTTTCACCATCATGGGCGTGATATTTGAATCGCGTCTCCCTAACCTTTCGAATGATCTCTATGACTCTCGTATCACCGAGGGCTATGTTGGCTTGGTGGTGCGTTGCGACGATGACGCCCAAGCCGACACAGCGCAAAGCACCCTTACCGAAGCGGGCGCCGAAGAAGTGAAACACCAAGGACGGAGCTGACTCCAATGCGAGACCGGCTGGAGACACATGGCCTGTTCCGCTCCATGCGTGACATTGTGCGTCCGCGCTGGTTGGCGCCGTCTGTTGTCCTCGGCATTCTTATGACCGGGCTGCTGACGTCGTGTAATGGCTACCTCTGGGATGTGTTTCCCGAAATGCACTATCAGCAGTCCTATCGACTTCAAGAGCCGCCCAGACGTTTGCCTCCTCCTGATTCTGTGCCGGTGACGGGCAAAGAGCGAACTTACGGTTTCGTTGAGGCCGCAGAAGTCGCAAATCCTTTGGAGAGTACACCGACGCGTCTTGAGTCTGCGAAGATACTCTTCGAGACGAATTGCAAGCACTGTCATGGACCGGAAGGGCGAGGCGACGGCTTAGTCGGCGCTTACTTTGATCCAATGCCGGTTGAGTTACAGTCCGACCGGGTTCGAGAACGCCAGGATGGAGAAATCTACTGGATCCTGGGCAACGGCTTAGGCAATATGCCTTCATTTGGCAATTTACTGACCCCTGAAGAGCGCTGGGAATTAATTCTCTTCATACGTTCACTGCAGGCAAGTGGCTAGCGATAGGAGATAGCGTTACATGGACCATGCTTTGGCACTGCCCATCTGGGACGAGATAGGCACCGGGCTCATATATTTCTGGTTCGCGCTCTTCATGATGGTCGCAATGGCCGTGTCCTTCCTGCTCGCACATGCCATCATTCCGTCCTTGGTGGGCACCAGAGACCTCCCCCAAGGGTTCGCGCGCTTGCGCCCTGTGTTCTATGTTTCCGCAGTCGTTTCACTCCTGCTCGCGTTGTTTCTCTACTACACGACCTGGGAAACTATTTCTGTTTACTTAGAAATCTATCCGCGTAAGTGGATCTAGCCGGGAGCGCGGCGCAAGGCTGCCTACTCCGGTCGGCATGACCCGCAGACTCCCTATCCAAGCAATAGATGAGGGCGCCACACGGCGCCCTTTCTGTGTTCATAGACCTGCACCTGGGGTGACCTCCGTTTACGTGCCAAGCAGTGCAGGACAAATCCCAAGGCGGCCTTAGCTAGGTGTTTGACGCCAATTTCAAGCGTCTGCACCGGTCAGGCTAGGGGCAAGCTGCGAGACCCAATTCCACAGGCCGGCCGCTCAGAGCGATAGTGCGTTCCTGCAATCTCAGTTCGCCTTTCCTACCTGCAACGATACCAAAGCAAGGCGCTAATTCTTCCCAGGCGGTCTGTCGCTTGACAGCCCATGGGTCAATTGCTACTATGTAGAGCGACTTGGTCAACTTAATGGTATTCACCCGCGTTAAGGAGTAGAAAATATGGCTGATTATCCAAATTCTGATGTCCTTGTTTCCACAGATTGGGTCGCTGCGCACGGCAACGATGCGAACGTTCGGCTCGTCGAGGTGGACGTGGACACAACCGCATATGAGACCGGCCACATCGCCGGCGCGATCGATTGGGGCTGGCAGTCCGACCTCAACGATCCGGTGCGCCGGGACCTCATTGGCAAAGAAGACCTTGAGCGGCTGCTGGGCCAGAGTGGCATCACGCCGGACACTACCGTGGTGCTCTATGGCGACAATAACAACTGGTTTGCAGCCTTCGCCCTCTGGATTCTCAAGATTTACGGGCACAAGGACGCGCGCTTGATGAACGGCGGGCGCGTAAAGTGGGAGGATGAGGGCCGACCCCTCACGTCAGATATTCCTGATGTCGCGCAAGCTGCTTACAGCGCTCAAGACGCGGACACCGCCTTGCGGGTCTTCCAGGGCGATGTACAGGCACGCTTGGGCAACCCCAGCGTCGGTATGGTAGACGTGCGCTCGCCACAGGAGTTCACCGGCGAAATCTTGGCGCCTCCCGGCTTGCCGGAAACCGCCCAGCGCGGCGGCCACATTCCCGGGGCGGCCAATATCCCCTGGGCGTCGGCAGTGGCCGATGACGGCACATTCAAGTCGCCTGAAGAATTGAGTGCAATCTACGGCGGCAAAGGCATTGTGCCGGACAAGGAGATCGTGACGTACTGCCGGATCGGGGAACGCTCCTCTCACACCTGGTTCGTTCTCAAGTATCTCTTGGGCTATCCGGACGTGCGCAACTACGATGGCTCGTGGACGGAGTGGGGCAGCATGATCGCGGTGCCCATCGAGAAGTAGCGGGCACTAGACAAAACTGATCGACGAAGTGCGCTTGGACCGTCGACTGAAATGTACACAGAGTAACTCTCGCAGACGAATAAGGAGAACAGAGCGTTGAACTCGATTGATATTACCGCAAATCCCGTGCTGGCGAGTTGCCGCCGTCAGCTTGCGTCATTTCTTGCCATCCTTGTTTTGGCCTTCATGACTGCCGCCTGTGGCACGTACGTCATACAGCCGGAGGCACCCGTTTCCACGGCCAAATACGAAGTCTGGGCCATGGACCAGACCAACAACATTATCCACATCATCAACCCGCAGCTAGAGGTAGTGGAGACAGTCGACCTCTCTGAAGCAGGCTTGGAGAGAACACACTGGATCAACTTTACGAGCGACTCCAAGTATGCGTGGATAGCCAGCACGGTTTCCGGCAACACCGCCGTCGTCAGGGCAGAAGATCGGCAGGTGATTGCCACATTTGACACGGGTCCAGCGAGCCATGCCGCGGACATCTATCCGGACGACAGCGGCGTTCTCGTCTCCGTAATCAAGAGTGGGGAACTGGTGGAGATTGTGTCGGACCACGCATCGGAGACCTTCTCCGTAGGCCGCACCTTGAAGATTGCGGAGGATCCGCTCGTCAAGGCCCGGGCAGACGAGTTCCCCTCCGCCAATCCGATCTCGTCAGCGTTCACCCGAGACGGGCGCTACGCATACGTGACGCTGGGTCCTGCCCTTGCCAATGGCGGGTTGGTCATACTGGATTTGGAGACTTTTACCTTGGTCAAGGCGTACTCGCCGCAAGAGGTCAAGGTCAATCTGATGAGCGTCCTCTCGCCCGATGGCACCAAGATGTTCGTCACCGGGGGCTCGCGGGACGCGAAGAGCCTCTTCTACGTGTTTGATACCGCAACGCATGAGGTTATCGCCAAGGACGCAACCCGTGGCGCCGAGGCGCACGGCATGGCGCTGACGCCTGACGGCTCCGAGATCTGGATTACCAACCGCTGGACCGGCAACGTCGGCATTATTAGCACCGAGTACAACGACTTCATCGAGCGGATACCCTTTGTCGGGGAAGCGCCGGACCTCCTGGCCTTTTCACCTGATGGTGTCTTCGCGTTCATCCTTTTGCGGGGTGGCGGACCAACGGATGCCGGCGCTATGTCCGGCGCCGGCGAACTGCCCGCCGTGGTGGTTGTGGCGGTGGAGACCAGGCAGGTCGTGGACATCCTGATTCAAGGTGAACTTACAGATGAAGGCGAACTGCCGGCGCTGGACTACCACGGCATAGCAATCAGGCAGTTGTAAGCCGGCCGCGATCAGAATAAATCGGCAAACAAAGGCAGAAGCCGGTCTCAGTTGTGAGACCGGCTTCGCCGCTTTGCCTACGCGAAGTACAGCAACGCGCTACGTAAGACGGGCTGCACTGAGTCTCGCCTTCCGCATTGTTCGGTCACTTTTACGCAGACCAATCCATAGTGCCCATTGGCCCTAGCCTTTACTTCTTGAGACGGATTGGCTCGTCCCTATCTCGTCTGACTTTTCGCCAGACCTGGAGCATCACGCGGCCTGAGCTTAGCCGCTGCCGTTAATAGAGCCTCGTCAGCGACACTCCCGTATAGTACATCTTGAGAATCTGGTCGTAAGTCATGCCTTGCTCAGCAAGCACCTTTGTGCTTTGCAGGGGCATACCCACGCCATGCCCGTGAAGTGTTGACCCTTCGCTTACAGGGTCAGCCACACCGACTGCCCACGGGAAGCCAGCTCCGCCCCACACATCCTGCCAAGACCGCGTCCTCCCGTCTGCGCGCGAGTAGTAGGCCGCGCGGATGACTTTGCCGTCATACGTCATGAACTGTCCCCGCGTCGCGTTGGCAGCCGCTTCCAAGTTCTTGCCCAGCGTCTCGCGATAGTACCCCAAGTACCACTGGTGAGAACCGACGTACGGCGGCACGTACGCATGGGATGCGCCAATGTCGAACGGTTCCTTATTGCAGAGGCACCCAAGCCCGGGCCACTGCGGATTCATGTGTGAATGCGCATAGGTGCGATAGGCAACCGTGGCGGCTTTCAGCCCTTCAGCGGGGAATGACTCCGGCTCTTCGCCGATACCCTTTACATAGTATTCCATGGGCACCTCATTGATTGCCCACAAGCGCTCCGAGTATGACGAATAGCGCACCTCCACCACTTGCCGGTATTGCTGATAGCGCGGCAAGTCAAGCACCTGCAATATGGTATTGCCTTCGGCAATGAAACGCGCAAAGTTTGCAACTTCCGCGACATTGCTATCATCCACCGCCAATCGATAGCGCGACAGTGCCGGCAAATGCGTCACAGTCACGACTTGATTGGCCTCAAATCTGCGCACGGCTGCGCCACTCTCATCCTCAACGCGGAAGCCGCCGCTACCAGTAATCCGCATGTGTGGCTCGGTGGTAGAGTAGATGCCCACGCGGATGATCATTCCGTCCTCGCCGCTCGCCACAGGAACCACCGGCTGGGCAGTGGGCACTGGCGTCGGCGTAGGCGTAGGCAGCGGGCTCTGCACGGCAAACGCTTGACGGGTTGCCGCGGAAGCATCGCGCACCGCCGACCAGCCGCGGCCTTCCTGCCACAGGTCCCATTGGAGCGTATAGTTGCCTCCCTGAGAAGGAGTATTCAGAGAAATCTGCAACGAGGCCACACTTCCGGCAAGCACGAGAGCGGGAAGTGACACTCGTGGACCCTCTAGGACAGAATTCCCTGTGGCATCAAGCCAGCGATACCCAACGCTGACGGCTTTGGGCCCCTGCCCCCACCAGCGTCCGATGCCTACATTCTGCACCGCGACCTGTGCGGTAACTGTCTGATTTGTCATGAGCGTATCGGGCAGTCCTGATACCCAGAATTGCCCCCGCGGTCCGACCTTCTCCGCCAATTCCTCACCAAGCAGCCCGAGCGTAATCTGGTAAATCTCCGGTAGCTGTGGATGGTACTCGAAGCGAGACCGTTGAAAATACTGGACGCTTCTGCCATTCTCTTGGATTACCTCGGAGACGGGATAGCCAAAGATGTCCAAGCCCCCGTGCGAGTTGAAGAAACGCAAGAACGCGCCGCTCACGACATGACCGGTCTCGGGAAAGTACCTCTGATTCGCTGTGTTGGAAAGCGGCGTTGCCTTGGGAAAGTTGCGGCCGCTGGTCAAGATATCGCCAAGCAGCCCAAGCTGAACTTCGTAACGTGTTCCCGCGTACTCCGGATGGTATTCGAAACGCGCGCGCTGAAAGTACTGGACGGTGAACCCGTTTTCTTGAATCTCCGGTGTGATGGGATAACCGAAGATGTTCAAGCCACCGCGCTGCTCGAAATAACGCTTAAAGCCAAATGACACCGACATGCCGGTCTCTGGGAAATGGATTGTATGGTCGGTGGCCGACACCGATTGCGGCCAAAATGCAGCAAGAATTGTCAGAACGAGAGTGAGCCCTGCGACTACCCAATAACGGCGCATTGCACTCCGATCGGTGCAGATCATAGAGAAGTAGCCCTCCGGTACGCTAATCTTGGCTGGTTACGCACTCGGCTTGCGCAGCAGCAGACAGACGCCGCCCGCGTGTTCCATCTCATCTTCGTTCAAGAACCCGCAAATTCGTGATGGAGTAACGACATTCACCCAACCGAGTAGCAGGCGGGTGAACCATAATTTCGTGGGTGATTGGAGAAGGGTAAACAAGCGCGGCATGCGCACGCCAAAGTACTCTACCTTAACTACATTCAGTCCCGTAGGCCGAATGACTCGTTCATTCAGAGCCGCATCGTCGTAAATGCGCTGGAACTGCTCCTGAGAAGGATCAGGCCCCGGTGGTCGATACGCGAGGCCGAATGGCAATGTGAGGGCCATCAGACCACCAGGGGCGAGCACGCGCGCCATCTCACGCGAGACCTCGCTATCGCCATTCTCCGGGATGTGTTCAAGCACAGAAACCGAGCTAACTCGATCAAAGTGGCCATCCGCAAACGGCATGGCGCGCGCATCATGCAATTGGGGCGTGATGCTGCGCGCCGCTGCCGGTAATCCCGCGCGGGTCGCCATGGTCGGCAGGTCCATTACCAGTGGGTCCGGATCGAGCGCAACGACCTCGGCTCCCTGGTGTGCCAGTAAGATCGTGAGCGGAGAGCGACTGGCTCCCACATCAAGCAGAGAATGCCCGGCTACCGGTTGCAGCGCATTCGCGGTCCACGGGTACTCAAGGTAGCGACTGATTGGCAAACCGTAAAGATAGCTCAGCGGTCTGAGCCGGCCGTGAAACCTGTGAAAGTCAAACCGCGTGACTGTCTGCAAGTAGAAAACCTCCTGGGGAGAAACCTGCACATGAGATGCTTTCTGGGAGAAAGAGCACGTGGTCTAGCGTAAGGGGCACATGTCGCAGCGCAGAGTTCCTACTCTCAAGGGTACCACGAACGAGTCCCTAAGATATGGAATGGCTGCCTGCAATAGATGAGGCTACACGGAATCTGAGCGTGAAGCAGCACAGTCGCGCACCATTGCGCTAAACTCCGCGATGGGCAGCGCGCCGCGATTCTCACCGGTACGTACGCGCACGTTTACGGCGCCCGCCTCGATTTCACGGTCTCCCACCACCGCCATGTACGGAATCTTCTGAAGCTGGGCATCGCGTATCTTGGCATTCATACGCTCGGAGCGTGTGTCCACTTCAACACGGATATCAGCCTCTGAGAGCGCGGCCGCAACTTCCTGGGCATACTCGTTGTGCCGGTCGGCAATTGGGATAATTACCGTCTGGACGGGCGCCAGCCACACAGGAAAGGCACCGCCATAGTGCTCAAGCAGAATGCCAAAGAAACGTTCGATAGAACCGTAGAGGGCGCGGTGAATCATGAAAGGACGATGCGGAGAACCGTCTTCCCCAATGTACTCCAGCGCAAAGGTCTGCGGCAGCCAGAAGTCAAACTGAATCGTGGAAAGCTGCCAGGGGCGGCCCAGCACATCGACAATCTTTATGTCCACTTTTGGCCCATAGAAGGCGGCTTCGCCCTCCATGCGCTTGTAGGTAAGGTCAAGTTCGTCAAGCGCCTTTACCAGCCCAGCCTCGGCCAACTCCCAATTCTCCGCCTCACCTGCGTACTTGCTCGTTTCGCCCTGTTTCCACGTGCTTAGCTCCAATTGTAGGTCTTCAAAGCCGTACGTCTCGAGAATCTCCAGGCAGAACTTCAGGACGCGCACCAATTCGCTATCCATCTGTTCCGGCCGGCAGAAGAGGTGGGCATCGTCTTGGGTAAAACCGCGTACCCGCAACAGCCCGTGCAACACTCCCGAGCGCTCGTAACGATATACGGTCCCCGTCTCTGTGTAGCGAAGCGGTAGGTCGCGGTAACTGCGCGTGCGGCTCTTGTAAACCTGAATGTGAAAAGGACAGTTCATCGGCTTCAGGTAGTACTGTTGTTCGTCAATCTCGACAGGGGCGTACATGTTCTCTGCGAACCAATTCAGGTGGCCGCTCGTCTGCCAGAGGTTGGCCTTGCCGATATGTGGCGTATATACGAATTCATAGCCGCCTGCCCGATGGCTTTCACGCCAATAGTCTTCCATGACACTGCGCACGTGTCCGCCCTTTGCGTGCCAGACCACCAATCCAGGGCCGATTTCATCGGTGAAGCTGAAGAGGTCTAACTCGCGGCCGAGACGCCGGTGATCGCGTTTCTCAGCTTCCTCAAGGAATTTCAGATACTTTCTGAGATCTTTCTCCGTTTGCCAAGCCGTGCCGTACACCCGCTGGAGTTGCTGGCGGTTCTCATCTCCCCGCCAGTAGGCGCCGGCCGTACGGAGGAGCTTGAATGCGCCCACAGCGCCTGTTGATTCCAGGTGCGGACCCTCACAAAGATCTATGAAGTCGCCATTCTGGTAGATGCTTACCGTCTCAATCTGCGCCTCCCGCTCCAAGTCTTCGATAAGCTCGACCTTGTATGTTTGGCCCTGCGTTCGAAAGAACTCTTTGGCCTCTTCTACCGGCATGATTGAGTGGGCAAACTGCTGATCTTGGCCGATTATGCGCTGCATGCGCTGGCTCAACTCCTCGATGTCGTCCGGGGTCAGCGTTCGCGGAAGATCGAAATCGTAGTAGAAGCCGTCGTCAATTGCCGGGCCGATTGTAAGTTTGGCCTCAGGTATGTATTCAAGCATCGCCGTCGCCAGCACATGGGCTGCGGAGTGGCGCATTGTGTGCAATCGTTCAACTGCTTGCTCTTTGCCCGCTGCTTTCGTTTGCGGCATGTGAAATTCTCCCGGTCACTCTGTTCGTGGTTACATTTGCATACGTCAAAATAAAAAAACCCCTCGCTTCAGGCATACACGAGAGGCCGTCATCCGCAATCTAGAGTTACGAATCTGAGTATTCTTATCCTCCCGTCACCTGCTGCAAGCGTACGTTGGAGCGGTGATGCGGGCAATGCATCGTTGCGGAAGTGCAAAACCACAAAAACGATACACTACCAACCATCTCCTAGAAACGCATGCGCGAGCGCGTAACGATCGGAATCTGTCGAACACTCATCAATGCTACCGGAGCCGCCGTTGGCTGTCAACGTAGTCTCGCGGCATCGCAGGGCGCTTGCCAATCGCTTGCCGGAGTGCCGATGACTAGGCACAGCGGCCTTGCTGTCGGGAAAACAAGTGGCTACAATTGGCGAGCAGAAGGGTTGTGCTGTGATAGATGAAGTGAGCGAACGCCTGCGATGCAAGTTGATCTAGCTTACGGCCGCACAGGACTCACGGTAACACTGCCGCATGGGTGCGTGGATGTTGTAGAGCCCGTGGATCTTCCGGGAGTTGCGGACCCTCATCAAGCCTTGCGCAACGCGTTGCGCGATCCGATAGGGATTGGGCCGCTTGGCGAATTGGCGGGAGCGGGAGACACCGTTGCGATAGTATTCTGTGATATCACGCGACCGGCCCCAAATCACCTCATGCTGCCCGCGATCCTCGCCGAACTTGCGCACGTGCCCCGCGTTCAGATCGTGCTCATCAACGCGACCGGCATGCATCGTCCCAATACCGAGGCTGAATTGTGTGCCATGCTTGGGGATGACATTGTGGCGAACTACCGCATTGTCAACCACGATTCGACGGATAAGTCCCAGCTACGCTACCTCGGTGATACATCCTCCGGCGGTCCGGTGTGGATCAACTCCCACTACCTGGATGCCTCGGTCAAGATCCTTACCGGTTTCATTGAGCCGCACTTCTTTGCGGGCTTCAGCGGGGGTTCCAAACTCATCCTGCCCGGTATTGCCGGCGCGGACTCAGTCATGCACAACCACAATGCGGAAATGATCGGCCACCCCAGCGCGACCTGGGGGCACCTTGATGATAACCCCATCCATTGTGAGCAGCGAGAGGCGGCCGGTCTCTGCCCACCTGATCTCAGCCTCAACGTGACCATCAATAAACGCAAGGAAATCACGGGCATCTTTGCCGGCGAAATGCTCCAGTCGCACAGTGCAGGGTGTGCGTTCGCCCGTCGCTCTGTCATGCGCCCCGTTGCAGAGCCCTATGACATTGTGATCACGACAAATAGCGGTTATCCGCTCGATCTCAACCTGTACCAAGCCGTAAAGGGTATGTCCGCCGCGTACCAGGTAGTGAAGCAAGGGGGAGCAATCGTCATTGCCGCGGAATGTGCAGAGGGCATCGGCCACGGTCACTTTGAGGACCTTTTGCAGGAAAGGGCAACGCCTTCCGCTCTCCTAGACTTGATCAACAGTCCCGGTTTCTCCCAATTCGATCAGTGGGAAGCGCAGATTCTCGCGCAGATTCTGCTTAAGGCGGAAGTGCATCTCTACGCAGAGACTCTCTCCGATCAAGCAATTCGGGACGCGCATCTACAGCCGTGCCGCTCGATTGAAGAAACAGTCGCCGCCTTGCTGGATCGGTATGGACCGGAAACCCGCATCTGTGTACTACCCATGGGGCCTCTGACTATACCCTACATCGCAGAACCGGCGGTGGCGACAGCCTAGAGTGTGAGGGTTAGGACCTGCGACCGGCGCCGCTATATCCTTCCGATTCGATGGTCGTTGAGGGTGGCGCAAGGCGGGCGCCAGGGTCCACGTCAAGTGTCATATCGGACACCAGCCCTTGCTGGAAGCGATAGTAACCGCAGGCGCCAATCATCGCGGCGTTATCGGTGCAGAAGGCAAGGTCAGGAATACGTACCGGCACGGGGGCATGGGCAAGAATTTCCTCTCGCAGCAAGCTATTGGCTGCCACGCCGCCGACAACAAGAATCATCTGGACCTTGAATTCTCTTGCCGCCTCCACAGTCTTTGCCACCAAGACATCTGCCACAGACTGCTGGAAACTCGCGGCAACCTGCGCAACATAGAGCGGCACGTCCATGTTTACCATTCCCCCAGGAGTTGTAACCAAGGGTTCTGAGAGGTCTTGGTCCCGCATGCGACTCTGCATGTAGCGCAGTACGGCGGTCTTCAATCCACTGAAGCTAAACTCATAGGTGCCTTGCATCCAGGCGCGCGGCAGATCGACCATATTGCGCCTGCCCCGCAAGCCGTAGCGCGACAACTGTTCGGCGGCCAATTGCACCGACGGGCCTCCCGGGTAGGGCAAGCCCAGAATTCGTCCCACCTTATCGAATGCCTCCCCGGCAGCGTCATCGCGCGTAGCGCCAAGGAGACCATAGTCCCCGTGGCCGCGCATGAGCACGAGTTCGGTGTGTCCGCCGGAAACCACCAAGGCAAGCAGGGGAAAACGCATCTCATCGTCCGCCCGCTCCTGGCGCACCCGCCGCGAGCGAGATAGCCAGGCGGCGTACACATGGCCCTCAAGATGGTTCACACCAATCAATGGGATGTCAAGAGAAAAGGCAAGAGACTTGGCAAAATTCACACCGACTAAGAGTGCGCCGGTGAGCCCGGGGCCGTGGGTAACCGCTATCCCGTCAAGTTCCTCCCACCCCACGTCTGCCGTAACCAAAGCCTCCGTAACGACCGGCATGATGGCCTTGAGGTGCTGCCGCGAGGCGAGTTCCGGCACCACTCCCCCATACTTCTGGTGAATTTCGACTTGCGAGGCGACGATGTTGGAATGGACGTAACGGCCGTCTTCCACGACCGCTGCGGCAGTCTCATCACACGATGTCTCAATCGCGAGCAGAATCGCCAAGGAATCCTCCAGTTTCAGGGTACGTGGTTGTCCAGGTGTGCTTCTGACGAAGTGCTGCTATGCGCTCCTGAAACAAGCATTGGAATGACTCGAGATTGACGTCCTCACTCCACATCACCAATGCATCCTCTTGATTATCGCTGTAGTACCGCGGCCGAATGCCTGTGGAGCGGAACGAATATTTCTTGTACAGTGTGCGCGCGAGCGAGTTTGAAACGCGAACTTCAAGCGTCACCCAGCGGGCCGCCAGGCCGATAGCGACGTCGATGAGCGCGGTAAGCATCAATTCGCCGATGTTTTGGCCGCGTACGTCCGGTCGTGACGCAATTGTCGTGATGTGCGCCTCATCCACCATGAGCCAGAGGCCACCGTATGCGACTAGAGTCGGTCTGCCATACCGCCAGTCCGGTTCGATATCCACTGAAGGCAGCAGAGAAAAAGGAAATCTTCTCGTGCGCATTCTCTCGGACAGCGGCCCGTGGGTGCTTTCCTCAGAATCCGTAGTCGCATCCAAGTCACGAATGACAAAGTAGCGCGCTAATCTGTTCTCAACTATCTCGCGACGATACGCGTTGCGCGGCCATGGCAAGCTGAATGATGCTTCTTCGATACTGCGCACCTCTGCAACATCCTCCAATTGCATTGGCTCAATTCGCAAATTCATGGGTTGGGGCTCTGGACGCCCATCGGAGATGGCTTTTGGTTGTTCCATCACGCCGCCCTACAATCTATTTCAAGCATGCGATGCAACCTGCAATTTAATCCGCTGCAGACTGTTTTGCACAATTCGCCGCAACGGTCCAATCCCGTCTCTTTCAGCCTTATATCGAGTAACAATTTAGGTGAAAGCTATGGGATGCCATTGCTTCCACCTTAGTCACGAATCAAGTGCCTTGGCCCATTCGCCATGCCTGCGATGTTTTCCAATTCACCGGCTACGGCGTGGGCTCACCGATCATCGGGTTCACCCGATGGAGCGGGACTTTGGCTGCCGGTCTCCGCAAGTAGTCCGGTTCCGCTGTCAGCGGATCAACTGTATAGCCCTTAGCTAGGTGATCGGCGCCAAGAACGGCTACTGATCCCGCCCGCCTGCTACTAAAGAAGCCGGATGGAAAGGCTAATAGTTTCTTATCAACAGATTCTTGGAGCAGTTCTTTGTGTTCTGCAGATATGTCTCCGCAAATGATGGTTCGTTTTACGATTCTCTTGCTGACATCGGAGATATTCATGATGGCGTAGTCTTCCAAACGACGCCAATTCTTGGCAACGGAACGATACCAGCCTACGTAATACTCACCACGTCCGGCTTCCAGCAGAGCGCACACGTGCCTATTTGACGAAAGCAAGTGCGGATAAGCAATGGCGTCCAACGTGGGTACCGCTATCAGCGGCACACCCAGCGTGAGACAGAACCCCTTTGCCGTTGCCATGCCGACGCGCAGGCCGGAAAACGATCCGGGACCCGAAACAACAGCCACCGCGCTGATGGGGATCTTGCTCGGGGCAACCGTAGGAAAGTCCTGCCGCGGCGCGGCTGAAGACCCATGCGGACTGGACACCGGAGTTGTTGGGGCCTGACCGCTCTCGGCAACCTTGGTCCACAGTTGGTGGATGCTCTCCATGAGCTGCTCGGTAGCATGGTACCCCGCAACCCAATTAACCTCTCCTAAGAGGCGTTCGTTTGCATAGAACGCAACTCCCAGTTGACGAGTAGACGTGTCAATCGCCAAAAGCATATTGAGTGCTCAGATCTCGCAAATCAGAAACCAAACGCCAGCCTGCGATATTCATGTAGAATCTTGAGAAACCTCTCGCCCTCTGACTCGAAGTGTAGGGTACGCTTTGTATCCGTCATGATTTCTATATTTACCATGAGCCATGATTCCGGCAAGAAGTCACGCACTTTGCGGGCCCATTCGATGACGCAGACTCCGCCGCCTTCGAGATACTCTTCCAGGCCGAGACCCCAAAGGGATTCGTTTGAGCCGACGCGGTAGAGATCTATGTGGTAAAGAGGAATTCGGCCTGACTGATACTCCTTGATGAGCGTATACGATGGACTAGTGACCTGCTCTCGCACCTCCAAGCCAAGGGCAACACCCTGCGCGAACACGGTCTTTCCCGATCCCATCGTGCCTTCAAGTAAGATAACGCTCCCTGGAGAAACCAAAGTGCCTAGCCGCAACCCGAGACGCTGTGTTTGGGCCTCGCTGTGACTAATGCAATCGAGCTTCTGTTCCACACTCTTGCTTGTCGACACAAATGAATCCTCTCAATTGCCCGACAAAGGGGCCGCAGCAGTGCCAAAGTGGTCAAAGCCCTCGTTGGAAACGGGCACCACTCTTCCATGCACATCGCGCACAACCACGGCTCCATGGGGGCCGGGAACAATTGCACCGATTACGGTGCAAGGCGCCAGCGAATTGGATGAAAGCCAAGCTTCCACCGTGTTCATCACTGCTGGCGGTGCGGTGAAGAGCAGTTCAAAGTCTTCTCCACCACCGATGGCACGCTCGCGGAATGAATCACCAAACACTGTTCCGAGACTTGCATCGGTAGGGATGCTGCCAAGCTTGAGTTCCGCCGCCACATCGCTCGCGAGGCAGAGTTTCTTCAAGTCTGCGGACAGGCCGTCGCTAACGTCCATGCCGCATCGAACTCCCATGTCAACCAGTGCCCGCCCTTCGCGCAGGCGGGGCGCGGGCCGCCGTTGCGCGGCCATGAACCGCGCCCCATGCGGCGTGTCTCCGCTGTCGCCTCGCTCCAGGAGCGCAAGTCCTGCCGCCGCGCTTCCCAAGACTCCTGTGACCGCGATTTGATCGCCAACTTGGGCCGCTTTACGCTTCAGAACTCGTTCTGAGCTCTCCACCTCACCAATCACTGCCACGTTGGCCACCAATTGCGCGCTCGCAGAGAGGTCGCCGCCTAATATTGGAGTATCTGTTTCTTCAGCCAAGAGGGACATGCCCCTATAAAACGCCGAGACAGCGGCTGTCTCACACGTGGCAGGCAGGCACAACGTGACAAACGCCCCGCGGGGCGTACCGCCCATTGCAGCAATGTCGCTGAGGTTTACTGCGAGTGCCTTCCAACCGATATCCTCCCAACTGAATGTATTCAGCCGAAAGTCAACGTCTTCGACAACCGCATCTGTCGTGGCAATCAGCCAGCCACTCCCTTGCTGCCACAGCGCCGCATCATCTCTAAAGTCCAGCGCCAAGTTTGACGACGTGTAGACTGTCTTCGCGATCCGGCTAATTAGTCCAAACTCGCCAATATCCTCAAGCGTTTCGGCCATCGTACCTCACTACCCGTACAACCGAGTTCAGAATAGCAGGCGCGCCATGCCTGGGCAACTTGCATGCCGCTGCCAAGCATCTTGCCGTAGACATTTGATGCCACCGACGCTCCCGTTCCAAAGACCGCATCCCCTTGCCAGTCAAGGCAACTCAGTCTCGGGGTCAACGCTCGGCGCCTCAGCCCGTCACCTTATGCTACCATGCCCTCAGTTTGGCTTTAGCGGCGCTGAATGCGCCATCTTGAACTACTGCTGGAAATTGATGAAATTGGTGGCTAATGGAGCATGAGATCGCGATGAATTAGGGGGTCTCGTTCTTTTGGAGTTTTCCATTGATCAGCCGTGAACCGTACTGCGTCCCGCAAGAACCGGGCCAACCGCAAGAGTGTCAGCCTTGCATGGGTTTGGGACTGACAGCGGGCGAAGGGTTCCGCAGTCAGTTATTCCGGGCATACCCGATTCCCATGTGGGCATGCTCAAGCCGAAAGAGCCTCTCGGGCTGATGTGAATTTTATGTAGAGGAAGAATCTCGCACATGTCACAGACATTGAAAGACCGACTTCGAGATGAGATCACTTGTCTTGCCGGAAAGCATGGACCTTCAGGCCGGGAACAAGCCGTTATAGCCACTTTGGCCGAGCGCTTAGGTCCACTAACCTCGTCGGTTCGCATAGATCGCATGGGGAATTTATTCGCTGACTGCGGCGGCCCTGCGGACGCGCCCATGGTGCTATTGGACGCTCATGCGGATGAAATCGGCTGTTTGGTGCGGAGCATCGAGCCCGACGGCTTCCTACGCATCTTCAAAGTTGGTGGTATTCTCGACAGTTTGCTGGTTGGGCGCAAAGTCTCAGTAAACGGTTTACGTGGTGTGATCGGGGTAAAGGCCGGACACCTGCAGTCGCCGGAAGAGCAACGCACAGTGTTGCCCGTAAAGGACCTCTACGTTGATCTTGGGTTGTCCTCGGCTGCTGAAGTGAGAGCGGCGGGCGTAGCCGTCGGCGATCCGGTTACGTACGTGAGCGAGGTTGAGCCTATGGCAGACTCGAATCGACTTTGCGGCAAGGCTATCGACGATCGGGCTGGCTGTGCAATTCTGCTCGAAGCAATAAGACAGCTTGTGAGCAAGCCTCTGCCGGTGCGCCTGGTAGCGCAATTTACGGTACAGGAAGAGACAGGGCTCCACGGCGCCGGACCCGCTGCCTACAATTATGCGCCTCACCTGGCTATTGCCATCGACACCGTGCCCTGCGGTGACACCCCTGACGTAAAGTTTCACACCGAGTTGCCCATTGCCCTGGGGAAGGGACCGGTACTCCAGGCGGCAAGCAGTAGTTCCTATGGCGGTATGATTACACCAAAGGCGGTGTTGGCCTTTGCTGTGCGCACGGCCTCGCAGCATGGCATTCCCTACCAGGAGGCCATCTTGGAAGGCGGAAGTACCAACGCAACTGCGATCCACTATTCGCGCAGCGGCATTCCGGCCATTGCCGTCACCATCCCACGTCGCTATTCCCATTCTCCGATAGAGGTCGTTGATCTCGAGGACGTGACCGCCACACTGCAGCTCGTTGTCGCAATGGTGCAGCAGGCACCTGGTGAGGACTTTGCATTCCTCGCCGGCTAGCCTTGGGCAGGCTGGTCTTGGATAGCAGAGTTGCTCGTCTCGACCGTTTCCAGAGAAATCCCACGCCAAAAGTGGTTGACCGGACTATGCCCGGCTCCAATCGCATAGGAGTTCCGGAGAGCGCCGGTAAGGTACTCTTTTGCTTCCCGAACCGCGTTGGGTAAGGTAGAGCCGCGGGCGAGGTACGCTGTGATGGCTGAAGCCAGCGTGCAGCCTGTGCCATGATCGTTTTGCGTATTTACGCGTTCTTCCTCAAATGCGTAGAAGTCCTCACCATCGTAGAAGATATCGCGGGCGGAGCCGGCAGCGTGCCCACCCTTGATTAGCGCAGATTGGCAACCCAAGCCAACAATATCCTGAGCCGCCTGGCGCATTTCAGCGTCTCCACGCACCCTTCTGCCGATGAGCCTCTCTACTTCAGGAAGGTTGGGCGTCACAACGGTTGCTAGGGGAAACAGTACATCCCGGTATGCAGCCACGGCGGAGTCATCAACAAGGGGATCGCCGCTTTTTGCGGACATGACCGGATCAACGACGAGCGCCCGCGGCACATCTGATCTCATTGATGCCGCGACCACGGCAATAATTTCAGCATTGGCCAACATGCCGGTTTTGATTGCAGCCGCGCCAATGTCTGAACGCACAGACTTGATTTGGGCTGCTACCAGTTCTGAAGGCAGCGCCAACCAGTCCTGTACGCCGCGGGTGTTCTGGGCGGTGACTGCTGTGACAACCGTACTACCGTACACGCCAAGCACACAGAACGTCTTCAAGTCTGCCTGCAAGCCGGCGCCGGCGCCGGAGTCCGATCCCGCGATTGTCAAGACACGTTTCACCATTGCTTTCTCCGCACCATCGCGCAATCTTGGGCGACCACTGTAAGTCCATGCGCTTGGGCCGTGGCGATAGCTGCGGCAGACTCTGAGCCCGGCTGCATCCATATATGCTCAATGCCGAGCTCGATGCACGCGCTGACGATCTGCTCAGTTACCGGCGACGGCACCACCGTGGCAACCACTTGAGGAATTTCAGGCAAGTCCGCCAGGGAGGGATACACCCTCTGTCCCGCCACAACTCCTCCTTTCGGATTCACCGCCCACACGTGATAGCCCGAGCCATGCAGGGCAAGAAAGACGCGGTGACCGTACTTCCGGGCGTCCTGAGAGACACCTACCACTGCCCACGAGCGCAACGCAATTAGCTGCGCTACGCGATCTTCATGGTCCACTGCAGTTCGCACGCACATGTCTCCGTGTCTCGCTGCGTTGACCGGACGCCATAGCCCCTTTTCCGTCCTGGGGAGCGAACTTCAAAAGAGACTGGCCGGTCGATCACAAATGCCACCAAGGTCCTCTAGAAAGCCCGCGTAATTCAAGAATTCTGGAGCTTGCAGTCCAACGACATCGGCAGGACAAAGTGGTGGTAGCCCCTCAAGTCTCCAGCTATCAGGAAATAACTCTGAGTCTCCCAGTGTGTGCACTGAATTCTGCTCAGCGCACATCCTCACGAAACTTCTCGATGCGGGACAACTGGCACGTCAACCACATGTCCTTGGGCATAATGGGGTGCGCGAACGCCGTAATTACAGTCTCTCCCGCAGCCTCCAAGCGGTCGAGCAGGCTCGTATACTCCAGCTCAAGAAACGAAATTGAGAGTTGCGCCCTTGGGAACGTTGCCAACCTTGCTTGCAGCAGCACGATATTAGACTCAACAACGTCAAAGGGTTCGTAAATGTGTCCGTAAGCAAGAGAAGGATCGTTGATCAGGCGCTGGGTAGTCCGCCGTGGAAATGACTGCAACGAGCATTCCTTCTCAATTGGCTCCGAATAAGACGCGGACACACCGCCGGGGCGCACCCCCGTATCGCCGTGTTGCCATTGTCTTTTCGTTGACTCTTGGTCGGCTCCAGTATACTATGGGTTTCACAGGCCGCCAAGGTACATTGGCGGCAGTGTGTTATCGTGTGTAATCCATGTCAATTTGCGTTGGTGGAGCGCGTATTGTGAAAGTTTCGTGTCTACAGGAAAACCTAGCCAAAGGCCTCGCGATAGTTGGCCGGGCGGTCGCCACGCGCAGCCCATTGCCGGTCCTCAGCAACGTTCTGCTTGCCACCGATCAAGGGCGTCTAAAGCTCTCTGCGATGAATCAGGAGATTGGGATAGTTCATTGGATAGGATGCAAAGTTGAGAGTGAAGGCGAAGTTACCGTCCTCGCGCGGCTTCTCGGTGAATTCGTCGGCTCTCTGCCGAATGAACGGGTGGACCTAGGCTTAGACAAAGAAGACCTCACTCTCCACCTCAATTGCGGCCGATACCAGGCAAACGTCAAGGGAATTGCAGCGGAGGAGTTTCCCCCAATCCCTCTAGGAGAGGGTGATCCTACGCTTGTAATCGATGCCGCACTGTTGCGGGAAAGCATCGAGCAGGTAGCCATGGCAGCGGCCAGCGATGATCCCCGTCAGTATCTACAAGGGGTGGCAGTGATCATCGAAGCGGAAAAGGTCGTGCTCGTGGCTTCAGACGGCTTTCGCATGGCAGTGCGCACCCTTGCCGTCGAAAGCGGCGCGAGCGAGAAGACTGAGTTCATTGTGCCCGCGCGCAGCCTGACGGAACTCTCCCGAATTCTGGGTGACAGCGAGCATCCAGTTGAGATCCGCCTTACGCAGAACCGCAACCAGGTCATCTTCAGCACCGGTGACGTTCACTTGGTCTCGCGTCTTATTGAAGGGACTTTCCCCAATTACACGCAGATGGTTCCTGCCGATTTCCAAACGGAGATCCGGGTCTCCACGGCTGATCTTATGCAGTCCACACGGATGGCATCGTTTTTTGCGCGGGATGGGGCAAACGTAATCAAGCTGGAGGCTACGCCTGAGGACGAGAAAGGTACGGTTACGATTACGGCCACAGCCACTGAGCTTGGCGACAATCGCTCCGACCTCGAGGCCCACGTTGAAGGGGAGGAAACGCTCATCGCGTTCAATGCCCGCTACTTGCTTGATTGCATCAACGCCATCAATTCACCCGAAATAAGAATTGAACTTGCGGGATCAACCAGCCCAGGCGTGATTCGCCCCACCGACGACACAGACTATGTACATGTGATCATGCCCATGCATACGGTTCGCTAAGAATGCGCGCAGAACTTGAGCGGAGCCCCCTCGTTCAGGATGACACGCTTCCAGTTTCGGAGCGGGGCAACCTCATTCGCACGGCCGTTTGCCAGTACGCCCCGGTGCTCGGCGACATGCCTGCCAACGTCAAAAAAGGGGCGCGGGCGATACGAGAGGCGGCTGATAACGGCGCCGACTTGATCGTGCTTCCCGAAATGGCAAATAGCGGTTACGTTGTATTCTCCAGCAATGAGGCGCGCTCGCTTGCAGAGCGACCGGAAGACAGCCCGGCATTGGCAAGTTGGCAGCAGCTCGCGCAGGAGTATGGCGCCTACGTTGTCGCCGGGTTTGGCGAGAGGGTGAGCGACACGGAGTTCTATAACTCAGCCCTTGTCCTTGGTCCCTCCGGCATACTTGGCACCTACCGCAAGACACATCTCTTCTATGAAGAGAAGCTCTATTACAGGCCTGGAGACTTAGGGTTTCCTGTGTTCGAGTTGCCGTTTGGCCGCATTGGCATACTCATCTGCTACGACTTACGCTTTCCGGAGGCAAGCCGCATCCTGGCGCTCAAGGGCGCTGACGTGATTTGCGTACCGACCAATTGGGTGAGCATGATGACCCCGGACCGACTCTGGGATGCGCAGGGGTACTGCCAGGCGAACTATGTCGCTCTGGCCAACGCCGCGATGAATCAAGTGTTCATGGCGTGCGCCGACCGCGTGGGTGAAGAACGCGGCGTCCAGTTTCTTGGCTGCAGCCTCATCATCGATCCCGCGGGAACTCCATTGGCCGGCCCTGCAAGCAAAGACGGCGAAGAAGTGCTCGTCGCTGAAATGAACCTCTCCTCCGCCCGCAGAGCCAAGCACCGCAACGACCTAAACCACACCTGGCTCGACCGGAGAACGGATCTCTATAGCCCGATGCTTGGGCATGCGCGTGATTCTTGACACGGTTGCTCTCTCTTGGAAGAGCTCAGAGCGAGCAAGTTGTCATCTGCGTGGATGAGTTTTATAGACCCAGGTCTTACAAATGCGCTTGGTGAGCCATCTTGCCAATCTACTTTCCTCAGGATCGGATGGCTCGAGAGAAGGCAGCGTGGAGCCGCAGAGGGCTGACTCCGATTGAGCGCGCCGAAACTTCCCACGGTACGGTTCTAAGGAGAAGTGTCGATCTGGGTCAAAAGGGGCGCTCGCGCACCGGCTATCGTATACGAGACTGAACGTGCAATGGATGTGCGCCCAGTAACCGGTAGGAGCCGATTTACGTGGTCTGGGCAGACGGCACAGGAAGCGTGCCAATCCAGGAAGTAACAGACAATCAGAAGCATAGAACAGAGTATGGCCTTACTCTATTCTGCTTGATTGTGGTTTTGTTACTTGCCTCCTGCGGCAACGGCGACGATGGTAGTGAGGCGAATCCGACCCCAGTTTCTTCTCCGACTAGTACGGATGCATCGCGCGCATCTGAAGAAGAATTCTTGTCCTGCTTTGTCGATATCCGTCCGGCGAGAGAAGTGGCCCCAACCGCTTCTCCAACCCCAGAGGTCGTCGAGATTCAAGCACTGGAAAGACCTTACCGCATCGTCCCAAAAAACATAGTGCTCTACAGAAATCGAGCCTATCAGTTCGTAATTTCCGCAGGCAATGAATGGCATCTTCTAGCGTCAGACATCTGGCAGGAAGACCTTCTCTTGCCGCCTGGCGGCCAACATACCATGTTATTGCAGCCCGATCGACTTGGCATTTTTCCAATTCTAGACAACCGCCACATTCGCGAGAGCGAAGTTCGGAGTACCATTACGGTAATCCCAGAGGGAGTGTCAGAGCTATCGGGACATCCGCTGTGCGCTGAGTTTCAGATTAGTTCGCCACATCCTAATGCAAGGCTGAGCACACCGTTCATAGTGCAAGGGGTTGTTGGCAACGTAACGCTTCAGCATAGCCCTGAGACAATGTTTGTAGTGCGCGTTGAGGCTTGGAGCAATGGAGAGTTGGTGGGTGTCACCAGCAGAGAAGAATTCATGCGCCGTGGCCTTTACAGTGACTTCCTCCTCTCCGTCTCAACCTTGCTGCCTGGCTCACATTCCCTGATCCTCAGGGCCTACTTGCAGAGCGGTATGGTCGCTGCTACGTCAATACTCCCCATAAATGTGCTCGGCGATGCTTCGGCCGGGGGGGGGGGGGGGGGGGGTAATCCCAGGCTATCGCGGCAGCATCGATGTGCCCGGTGTAGACGCTTTACATAGCTTGCCAGTTACCATTCAAGGGTGGGTAGTTAATCCGCGGAGCAAGATCGGCACCGGAGTGGGCTCTGTCGAAATCTGGAACGGTCCGCGAGAGAGCGGCACCTTTCTCACGGAGGCTAGTTACGGATTGTACCGCCCTGATGTCGCTGAATCACTCGGCGAACTTCGCTTCGCCTCCAGTGGGTTTTTTGCCCGGCTTACCGACCTGCCTGTAGGCGCAGTAGACCTTCGCGTCTATGTCCGTGACCGCCAAAGTGGAGAGTACTTGGCGCCGCGCCTGCTTGAGTCAGAGTTAGCCCGACCAATTGCACTCGCGGAAGGCAAGGTCACGGACGCTGCCTGGCCGGTCGCCTTAGCCGCCGCGCCGGACGGCAAGCTCTTCTACGCTGAACTCCTCACGGGAAACATCCGCATCGTGCGAGAAGGGCAACTCTTGCAATCGCCATTTGCTACGCTTGACGATGTCTCAACACATGCAGAATCCGGGTTCTTGGGTCTTGCTCTTCACCCGAACTATCCTCAAGAACCTTTCATCTACGCCATGTATGTCGTGAATGATCCCACAACTGGATTGCCCAGTGGACAGCGCGTCGTGCGCTTTCGCGATGTTGCTGGTACCGGGGAAGATCGAACGGTAATCGTGGATAATTTGCCCGCTACTACGGGAACAACGCACAATGGCGGGCGCATTGCCTTCGGCCCTGACGGCAAGCTCTATCTTTCAATTGGGGACACAAACGCCATGGAACTCGCCCAAGACCACACCAATCCCGCGGGGTCTATCCTGCGGTTCAATCCTGACGGCGCCATTCCCGACGACAATCCTTTCCCAGGTTATCCAGTCTACGCGGTCGGTCTACGCAATGTCTTCGGCCTCGCCTTTCATCCTAAGACTGGCGATCTGTACGCCACGGACAACGGACCGGGAGGCTTCGACGAGGTCAATAAGATTGAAGCTGGTGAAAACTACGGCTGGCCCGGTCAAATGGGCAAGGCGAATGTCAGAGACTATACCGACCCCATCGCTGTCTACGGCAATTGGCCCGAACGGCCTATCGGACCGACCGGCGCCACCTTTGCAGCCGAGCATCCCAATCTCTTGCTCTTTTGTGCCTACCATGACTTCTACCTGCGTGCAGTTCATTTGAGTGGCGCTGACTATGATTCCGTGGAGAACACTACGGTGCTCTCCACCAACTGCGCGCTCGACGTCACTTATAGTACTGACGGATGGCTCTACTACAGCACAATCTCCGCAATCTACCGCGCGCGGCTGGACGATCTCCTTCGTTTACACGAAAATGAAACGGCACAGTGAGAATTAGCCAGAGTGTCCACTGCGTTTCGTCTGCAAAGGCGCCGGTTCTTCGATTGTTGGAGAGAGACTGAGGGTCTCTCCAGTCTAGGGTTCCATTGCATGGTCAGTTATTGGGTAGTGCAAGAGTGGAATCTAGCACTAAAACAGTAGGCACTTCACGACGAGAACCTTCTATTATGCAGCGTGGCTATTGGATTTAGATCGCAGTCCATTGAGCGAAGTACAAGCAAAAGAAGAATTCGTGGTTACACATAGGCGATGGAAGCCTAGGGCCGTGCCAGGCACGCAGGGCCACAGCCTTCTGTGGAGTACAATGCGCAAACCAATCTTATTGTTCGCATTCTTGGTTGGAATCGCTCTCATTGCCTCCTGCGGCAACGGCGACGAGGAAACTCCGAGACCGGCAGAATCAGTTCTGCCGGAGGTTGGCGCACCCACTTCGACCCAGCCCGTTCAACCGGATCTGCCCTGTTTCGTTAGTCCTAGAGTTGAGGCCCCAGTTGAACCGGAAGCTAGCCCCACACCTGAAACCATATTCATCCAGATGCGAGAACATCCCTATCGAGTTGTGCCAAACGATGTCGTGCTGGAGCAGGACACCCAGTATCGGCTGATCGTACAGGCAGGCAATGCGACGCATGGTTTTAGAGTGCTTCCCCTGGGGCTGGACTATGAGATACCACCCGGCGGCCAAATCGATGCCTTGGTACGACCGCTTGAGCCTGGGATATTCCCTATCGAGAACTGGCGCCGCATGCCGGAGAGCGAGTTGATCAGCACAATAACTGTCGTTCCGAAGGGAGTTGCAGCCGCAACATGGAACTCACTGTGCGGACACATACAGGTTCATTCCCCGCCACCTAACGCTGAATTGGGCGCCCCATTTGCCATTGAGGGTTCAGTTGCGCGGGCAAGTGGCACCAGTTTGCACATAGACCGCGTGGAGGCGTGGAGCGATGGACAGCAGGTGGGAGTAGTGACGAGAGAGCAGTTCGTTAAGAGTTACATTGCGCACAGCGATTTCCGCGCCCGCGCCGCGGGCAGCAGCTTCTTTCTCGCCATTCCAGAACTAGCGCCCGGAGCGCATACTCTGCTTCTCAAGGCTTACTTGCAGAATGGGACCCTCACCGCCACGACAATTGTCCCACTAAACGTCCTACCAAGTGATTCAAGTGGCGGCTTTTTACCGGGCTATCGCGGCAACATCGACCTGCCACTAGAGAACGAGCTTCTCAGCCTCCCCGTCACCGTCCAGGGCTGGGCAGTAGTCCCCGGCAGCAAACTGGGTACGGGCGTTGGCGCCGTTGAGATTTGGAACGGCCCCCGCGAAACGGGTCAGTTCCTCACCGAAGCTGCATACGGTCTCTATCGATCCGATGTTGCCGAAGAATTCGGCGAGCCCTCACTTGCCAGCAGCGGTTTTATCGCGCAGCTAGATAACCTTCCCGCTGGGGAAGTCACTCTTCACTTCTATGTCCGTGATCGTGAGACCGGCGACTATGTGTCGCCGCGTTTCCGGCAGCCAGAACTTACTCAGACGTTTTCACTTGCCGAGGGCAAAGTCACCGATGCGGCATGGCCGGTGGCCTTGGCGGCTGCGCCGGACGGCAGACTCTTCTTTGCTGAATTGCTTACGGGAAGAATCATGGTTTTGCAGGACGGTCAGGTGCTGCCGAAGCCTTTCGCTACGCTCGAAGACGTAACGTATCATCGAGAAACCGGTCTCCTCGGCCTTGCGCTCCATCCGAATTATCCAAAGGAGCCCTATCTCTACGCCATGTATGTAGTGCGGGACGCGGAAACCGACCTTCCTCGCATGCAGCGTGTCGTCCGTTTCCGCGATGTCGGCAATGTTGGGCAAGACTATACCGTGATACTTGATGATCTTCCTTTTGCAATAGAAGGATTCCATAATGGAGGGCGCATCGCCTTCGGAATCGATGGCAAGTTGTATCTTTCGATAGGCGACATTTGGATTAGAGAGCTTTCCCAGGATCCTTCGCAATTGCCGGGCTCCATCCTCAGGTACAATCTTGACGGTTCGATTCCCAATGACAATCCCGATCCTTCGTCCCCTGTGTACGCGATTGGTTTTCGTAACGTCTTTGGCCTGGCTGTGCAGCCCAACACCGGATTCCTATTCGCCACGGAGAATGGCCCGGCCGGTTTTGACGAGGTGAATAAGGTTGAAGCCGGGCAAAACTATGGCTGGCCGCTCCACATGGGCGTGACTCAAGCGGAGGGATTCATCGATCCGATTGCTGTTTTCGGCAACTGGCCCGAATTGCCCACCGCGCCGACGGGTGCGACGTTTACTACGGAGCAACCAGATCTCTTGCTGTTGTGCGGCTTCACCGACTTCTTCTTGCGCGGCGTGCGTTTGAGTGCGCCTGACTATGAATCTGTTGACAGCAAGCTGGTTCTGTCGACCAACTGCGCGCTCGACGTCACATACGGCAGCGATGGGTGGCTTTACTACAGCACGCCATCCGCAATCTACCGCGCGCAGTTGGACGACCTCCTGTACTTGCACGACAAAAGTGCAGAGTGAATCGAGGCTGGTGCGAGAACACCATCCATGTGAGATTGGTTTGAGTTTTGGTCTGGCACCCGATCTGATTGGGCATTTAAGATTTCCGCCAGCACGTGTGTCCAAAGAATGAAGTACGCTGCAGAAAGCAAGCAGACATCTATAGCAGAAAATTTCGTACGAGGTGAGCAAGATTTCCGGACTCTAGACTATGAAGCCATGCCACGCGAGCTCTGCATTCCTAACGATGAAAAGGCTCAGAACGACGTGCCTAGTGCAGCAAGAAAAGATGAGGAATTAACGTAACTTGGAGCGCAAACAAGACGAGAGAGTTACTCACAGGGTTCCACAGAGGGCCTTCCTCTTTCTGGTCCTGGCCATAGGCATCGCACTCTTGGTGTCGTGTGGGAATGGGGAAGAACAGTCCGATGAGGTCTCGAGCGAAACATTATCGCGAACGCCAATTGCATCTTCCAACGAAGCGCTCGCACCAAGTCTGCCATGGCTACCGTGTCATACGCACATTAGCGTAGAGCGAGAAACCGCTAACCCCACAGTACCTACTCCCGAGGTCATCAACATCCAGATGCTCGAGCGTCCCTACCGCATCGTGCCAAACGACATTGTGTTAGAACAGAACCGGCCTTACCGGCTAGTAGTTGAAACTGGGGACGAATGGCATTCTCTCAGAGTCTATGAACTCTTCGATGAGGACCTAGACCTCAACATACCTCCTAATGGACGAGCTGAGGTGCTAGTTTTGCCCAAGCGCCCCGGTGTGATAGTCATCAGCGATGCGCGTTACATAGTGGAGACTCCTTTCTATAGCACAATTACTATAGTTCCGGAAGGCATGACAGCCTCTTCGTGGCAACCATCCTGTGGCAGGCTTTCAATCTCCTCGCCCCCAGCCGGCGCCAGTGTGAGCACCACGTTCGCACTTGAAGGATCGGTTGAAAAGCCCAGCGACACTGACCTCAAAATCGCTCGTATAGATGCATGGATTGACGGCGCGCAAATCGGTTCAACAACACGGGTACATTCCTCACCACGGGACCTACAGAGCGAGTTTGTCCTCAGCATCCAGGATGCGCCTGCCGGAGCCCATACTCTGCTTCTCCTAGCATATTTCCAGAATAACTCGCTTGCCGCTACGGCCACCATACCTCTGGATTTCCTGCCCAATACACCACACCGATCGCTACTCCCGGGGTACCTCGGAACCATCGACTTGCCTGCCGAGAGCGACCTGCTTAGCCTACCTGTAACCGTGCAAGGCTGGGTCGTCATTCCCGGTAGTGATAAAGGGACCGGCGTCGGTTCCGTTGAAATCTGGAACGGCCCGCGAGAGACCGGGAAGTTTCTTACGGAAGCAACCTACGGCGCCTATCGGCCTGATATCGCGCAGGCACTCGATCACCCGCCATTCACGAGTAGTGGGTTCTTTGCTCACGTCTCCGATCTCCCTGGCGGCCAAGTTGACCTCCACGTCTATGTCCGCGACGGTCAGTCCGGCGACTACGTATCACCGCGCTTTCGGCAGCCGGCACTTACACGCCGCATCGCTATGGCAGAAGGCAAAGTAATAGATGCAGCATGGCCGGTGGCTTTGGCGGCAGCGCCGGACGGCAGGATCTTCTTTGCTGAGTTGCTTACCGGCAATATCCGCATCTTGGAGAACGGGCTACTGCTGCCTAATCCATTTGCCACTCTCGAGGACGTCTCGAACTACTGGGAATCGGGACTTACGGGCCTCGCTCTTCACCCGGACTTTGCGCAACAGCCATACGTCTTTGCCATGTACGTGGTTGACAATCCGGACACTGGGCTTCCGCTGATGCAGCGTGTAGTGCGGTACCGTGATGAAAACAACATTGGGCAAGAATACTCCGTAGTAATTGATAACCTGCCTGCGACAACGACAAATCGGCACAATGGCGGCCGCATTGAGTTTGGCCCAGATGGCAAACTATACATCTCAATTGGAGACATCGATGTGCCTGATCTCGCCCAAGACCCTACACACTACGCAGGCTCTATTCTCCGATTCAATCCCGATGGCAGCATTCCTGCTGACAATCCAATTCCCGGCTCAGCCGTCTATGCCATCGGTTTTCGCAATGTCTTTGGTGTCGCATTCCAACCTGAAACCGGGTCCCTGTATGCTTCTGAGAACGGGCCGGGAGGCTTTGACGAGATAAACAAAGTTGATGCCGGCAAGAACTACGGGTGGCCGGATTACATGGGCGTCACGAGAGATGAAGGCATCATCGATCCAATCGCAGTCTTTGGCACATGGCCGCAGCCGGCCTACGCTCCTACAGGCGTGGGCTTTGCTCCGGCGCGCAAGGACCTCCTCTTGTTCTGTGCCTATCGAGAAGTCGGACTTCATGCACTGCAACTGGGCGGTCCCGCATATGTTACGGTAGAGAGCGAAATGGTCTTGTCCAAGAATTGCATGCTCGACGTAACTTACAGCAGCGACGGTTGGCTCTACTACAGCACGATCTCTGCCATCTACCGCGCGCGGCTCGAAGACCTCCTGCGCCTTCAGGGCAATGAAACTCAATAAACAGCAACAGCAGGCCGCAGCCCCTGGCACGCCATCGATAAATGGAAGAGCATGTCCCTTGAAGACGTGCTATACGGAGTTACAGGCCATATAAAGCCATCGGCGGAGCGTAGCTCCAAGAACTTCTTTGTGATCCGTAACCAGGATGAATCTCTTCGTACTACCGACGCGCTAAGACTCTTGTCTTGTTGACGACTTCCCGTCTGAAAGAGCGTTATTGCGGCTATAACTGCGCAAGAACAAAATTGCAGAATGCGAGAGTCTGTCTCTAGCTTTGCGTGGCAGTTGGTGGGCAGGACCGTTAAGGAAGAGTGTTTGACCAGTCGCAGCGTGCAGCGGACTCAAACTAGGGCGCTAGTGCTCTGCGGCATGAGATCCTGAACGTTGCTGGCGATGTTGCTGTCCTGCAATTCTATATTGAAGATTGCGTGCCGACGGACATTTTCCGGCAAAGAGGTGCATCTTGGGCAACTTACTCTCAACTCCAGTAGACGTGTACTAATACCGAAGCGAAGAGCTAGAGGTGTTCGTTGCGTTGCCACATTATGTAATGTACTATCCTATTGAGGCACGCAATTGGAGTATAGGCAAGTGGTCGCCACGCATTGGCTGAGAACCCCATCCTACCACCGCTGCTTTACAGGAACTCGTGGTCCGAATGGTACCCAATAAAGATTGATAGTGTCGCATTTCAGCCAAGGCCATTTTCACGAGCGACATGGATTCTGACAGTACGGAGATTGAGCCACTTGGCTATCAACACATGAGCCACATTGGGTGTCGATGAAATCACTTAGGGGCTTGCTGCGAACGTTGAAATCCTACTTCAAGTGTATTGCCTTTCTCCTCCTCCTGGCCGTCCTCGCAAATTGTGGCGACGAAGAAGAGGACATTCAAGCAACTCCCGTTGCAGTTTCCCCATCGGTAACCCAGCAAGACCCTCTTGCGCCCCTGCTCACATCATTGCCATGCTTCACCGACTACAGAGTTGCGCTCGATTCAAGCCCGACCACAGCCCAATCAACTGAGACTGTGCGCATCCAAATGTTCGAGCGACCTTACCGTGTTGTCCCCAACGACATCGTGCTCAGGCTCAATCGCCCTTACAGACTTGTCATTCAAGCAAACGACGAGTGGCAGCATTTTGCCTCTCGCGTCTTGAGTCAGGACATTCATCTGCCACCATACGGTCAAGCCGAGGTGCTTCTTCAACCCCGCGAGGTGGGCGTATTCCCAATTGAAAACAACCGAAACCTGTCAGAGAGCGAACTGCAAAGAACAATCACGGTGATTCCTGAAGGCATGGTCGCCTCTTCATGGCATCCGTTGTGTGGTGAGTTCTCTATTCACTCACCACATCCGGGATCAACCTTGACCACGCCCCTTGTCATTCAAGGTACATTCAAGGAAGCCGATGGCCGTGATTTACGCGTGACGCGCCTTGAAGCCTGGAGCAATGGGCGCCAGGTCGGTCAGTCGACACGAGAGAATTTCATAGACCGAGGCTCGCACAGCGAGTTCTTCCTTACAATCCCTGACTTGCCGCAAGGAGCGCACTCTCTCTTCCTCCGCGCTTTTCATCAGAACGATACACTCGCTGCCACGGCAATTATGCCCCTGGCGATTCTTCCCGATCCCTCAACCGACGCCACCTCAACAGGCTATCAAGGTAGCATCGACATTCCAGCCGAAAGAGCCTTACTCGATCTTCCCGTGACCATCCAAGGCTGGGTCGTCCTTCCAGGCAGCACACTCGGCACGGGGGTGGGTACGGTCGAGATTTGGAGCGGTCCGCGTGAAAGCGGCCGTCTTCTCACGAAGGCTACCTATGGCATCTTTCGCCCTGATGTTGCTCAGGCACTCGACGAACCCCGTTTCGCGTCCAGCGGATTCTTCGCGCAACTCTCCGATCTTCCCGCCGGTCCCGTAGATATCCACATCTACGTCCGGGATCGTCAGTCCGGTGACTACGTGTCCCCGCGATTCCGGCAATCTCCTCTCATGCGCCAAGTTACTCTTGCGGAAGGAAAAGTTGTGGATGCCGCCTGGCCGGTGTCGTTGGCGAGCGCGCCGGACGGAAGACTGTTCTTTGCTGAACTCCTCACAGGGAATATACGAATCCTGCAAGACGGTCAAGTCCTCTCAGAGCCATTCGCCACTTTGGAGGATGTCTCGAATTACGCAGAATCCGGGCTCCTTAGCATCGCCCTCCACCCGGACTATCCGCAGACGCCCGAGGTTTACGCCATGTACGTCGTGGACAATCCGGAAACCGGTTTTGCGCTCATGCAGCGTGTCGTGCGCTTTCGTGACGTCAATAATTCCGGTCAAGACTATTCTGTAATTCTCGACAATCTCCCGGCAACGACAACCGGACTCCATAACGGCGGTCGTATCGCCTTCGGACCTGATGGCAAGCTATATCTCTCGATCGGTGACACCGACGTGCCTGATCTCGCCCAAGACCGAACAAACTACGCCGGTTCAATCCTTCGCTTCAATCCCGATGGCAGCATCCCTGACGACAACCCTTTTCCTGGTTCCCCGGTCTACGCGATCGGTTTGCGCAATGTCTTCGGCCTGGCTTTCCAACCGACTACCGGCGTCCTCTATGCGACTGAGAATGGCCCGGGCGGCTTTGACGAAGTCAACAGAATCGAGGCCGGCGGCAACTATGGCTGGCCCCAGCATATGGGCGCAACAAACGCTGAGGGCATCACCGATCCTATCGCCGTCTTCGGTACGTGGCCGCAGCCAGCGTACGGCCCCACCGGGGCGACCTTTCCGTCCGGGCGTCCAGAGCTATTGCTATTCTGCGCGTTTCATGTTCCCGCGCTCCACGCATTGGAGTTAGGAGATTCCAACTACGACACGGTAGAACGAGAACTCACGCTATCCAAGCACTGTATTTTGGATACCACTGCCAGCAGTGATGGCTGGGTCTATTACAGCACGATCACCGCCATTTACCGCGCGCGGCTAGACGATCTCTTGCGTCTTCACGAGCAGAACTCTCAGTGACCATATGCCGTCGCGGCTAAATTAACCTCTTCGCAGATCGAGAGTGCGCTAAACTGTTAGATTATAGAGTATACCCGCACCAATGGAATCTGCACCTGTTTCATTCACTCTCGAGAATATGACCAGTTGGGCGAGAGTGAAACCGGAGAAGTTTCACCTCGCGGCCTCGCCCATTCCGAGAATTGGAAACTCGGTCCTATTGAGAACTAAATACGAATTGATAGAATTCTATTTTGGAGGTATGATCCTGTGACTCTCACTCCTGAGAATCTTCACGGCGTCAATGTAGCCATGGTTTCCCCGTTCCAAGCCAACCATGACATTGACTTGGAAGGCACGAAGCAGCTTACGCGGTTTCTGATTGACGCCGGAGTCCACGGCATTATGACAACCGGCGGCAATGGCGAGTTTCCCCACATGTTGCGTGAAGAAAAACAGGCCGTGACCGCTGCCATTGTGGAGGAAGCGGCCGGCGCGATCCCCATCATTGCGGGCACCGCAGCCTCCGGGACACGAGAAGCGGTACTTTTAGGTCAAGATGCGATGGCGGTTGGCGCGGACGGCACTATCGTCACGGCGCCCTATTACTTTCAGGTCTCTGAAGACGCCCTGTTCGCACACTATGAGACCATTGCTACGCAAGTCGACTTGCCGCTCGTGCTCTATAACAACCCGCTCTACACGGGCAACGAGATTACACCCGCGCTCATTGACCGCCTGGCGGCGGTCCCCAACGTGATCGGGCTCAAGCAGAGCAATGCGGACTTCGGCATCTTGATGGAGAACATCCGCATGAACGGCGACAAGATTGCCGTACTTACGGGGATCGACAGCCAATTCTACGCGGCGCTTGCCGCAGGCGCAACCGGCATCTTTTCGACTGCAGCCTGTGTGATTCCGCGCGAGATGGTAGCGATCTATGATTTGGTAAAGGCGGGATCGTTTGAGGAGGCGCGCGTGCTTCAATTGAAGCTGCAAGCGCTCAATCGCTACTTGGAATACGATCCCGGTTACGTTGGGCCCTGCAAGGCAGCCCTACGCATGCTGGGCCTGCCCGCCGGTCCTGTTCGCGGACCCTTGCCGGAAGTCACACCTGACGAAGAGGCCGGCGTTCGCGGAGGGCTAGAGGCGCTCGGTCTACTGGGCTAAGTTTCAAGAGCCTCCATGATCACGCGGCCTTCACTGTCGCGCGGCTGGGGCACATCGAGAAGATAGGCAAGCGTGGGCGCAATGTCCACGCTGCGCGCCTGTCCTGCTAAGGCCGCGCCGCTGCGGATGTGAGGACCGTTGATAATAAAGGTCGTGTGCTGACCCCCTATCCCCAAACTGACCGCGGGCAGATGCCGGCCGTGGCACGCGTCGAATTCCGGATGCACGGCCCACACCACGTCGCCTACCAGGTCGCCCCAGAGGTTTAGCATCTCTGCGTTTTCGCGCGTGACCGCGAGGGCGAATGGCTGCCTGCCAGTATTGGGGTCAACATACGTCGTCAGCGCATGAATGACCTGCTGCTGTACTTTCTCAAAGTCTTCCGGCTCCACGATTCCGCCGGGATCGCGCCCCTTCAAATTGATGAAGACGTGAATTGTGCCGACCGGAATCGCGACGCTCTTGCTCAAGTCAAATTCCCCTGTAGCAGGGTCAGTGACGAGCAAGCCGACCTCCTTGAGCACATCCTCAGCGGCGATAGGCGGTGCGAGGTCCGGCGTGCCGCCGTGGTCGGCAGTGATGACGACAACCGTTTCGTCGTCCTGCAACTCCAGCAGCCTCCCGACCCAGCGATCCACAGAGGCAAGGATGCGCGTCATGCCTTCTACGGAGCGCTCGACGACGCTTGCCGGCGCGCCGCAGCGGGGATCCGTCTGTCCCATGAAAAAGTGGTTGCCGTAGTCGAAAGAATGGACCTCGGTAAAGAGCACGTCCCAAGCGCGCGTCGCGCAGAGATGATGGGCAACGTCGGCCAGACACTCATGATGGATATCGAGCAACTCAAAGAACGTCTCATCATCAACGAGACCTTGCGCATCGCGCGCGGGATTTTGTATGAAGGGCCCCACATGTTCATCAATCTCCGCGGCGACCTCTGCCGGATGCGTGTAGCCTTCCGTCGCCCATACCTGGGGCATAAAGAGTTCGAAAGTGTCGGCCTCCGGAGTGAGCGTGATGAGCTTGAAGCGCACATAGCCCGTGGGCGTGTTCTCGCCTATCGTAAACTGCTGGCGCGACCAGTCGCTCCAGTCGGCAACGGCAATATCCGCGATTGATTGGCTGGCATCACGGCCAGCGCACACTCGCACCCGGTCGTAACCCGCGGCGAACTGCGCATAGACCAGCCCATAGAACGCGCGGGGTTCGGCCCCTTCAGTGCCCCAAGCGGTGAGATCGTCGCGGCCCCGCGCAAGAGGCTGAATCACCAACGCCACTTCGAGAGGTGGCTTTGCAGAATCAGGCAAGTTCGACCAGCGGCTGGGGTCCACCGGGCTCAACTCGACACGATCAACGTCTTCACCAGCCTGCAGCGTGCTGGGGTCCACCGCCGCTGCATCGACCCCGCCGCCAATGGGGCGCGGTCGCCAGTTGCCGGCTACCCAAAGATGGTAACCGGCAATCTGATGATGATTCGCCACACCCGGGCCGGTGCCTTCTACCTGTATCCCTGTGGTAACAGTCGGCGGCCACGACATCTCCCACTTAACGAGAATTGGTGTCTTGCCTGCACGTTCCAGCGTGTTCCAGAAGTACTCAGACTTACATAGCTCCGTGTTGACCCCCCATGCCGTCTCCGTCAGGGGCTTCCCACGAATTCGGATGTTGAAGTCCATTACTTCGTGAGTTCCCGGCCACGCGCCTGTTGAAATTGAGGTCCAGCCGGGCGGAGTCAGCGTGGGAAAGACCCCCAGCATGGGCCGCCACGCGCCGGTATCCATGAGGCGCTTGAGGTTTGGCGTGGCGCCCTTGTCTGCCATGTACCGCACAATTTCCATGCTGGCGCCGTCAATTCCGATTACAATTGCCCGTTTGGCCAAAGCCGCCATAGTTTTCGTTCCTCCTCAGGAAACTCAATCTCCAAAATCGCTATTGCTCTCGTACAAACCCCTGCCCCAAACATCTGGAACCGGCGCAAGCTCTGCGCCGGCCATCCGCCAAAGTCTAGATCCCAAAGCCAAACAGTGCCGCCACCAGCCTCATTTCACAATTGGATGAGGTGGACAGGCGCACCTTCGTAGGCTCCTGCAGAAGTATCTCAAGCAGCGCTAAAAGAGTGGGCAATCTCTATTTGATGGCTCCAGATTGTTCAGCCCAATGATGCAGCAATGCGCCGTGCTAGACCATTACCTCTTCTCGCTCAACCACACGGCCACTCTTGCTCGACCGAATAGCGGCGGCAGTCATGGCTATCGTATTGAGATTGTCGCGTGGCGTCACCGCAGGAGGACGGCCATGTGCAGTTGCAGCTATCAGGTCGCCTAGCGGACCTTGAAACGCATCATTGAACCAGGAGCCTTCAATCTGAAACGTGTGCACGTTGCCCGGATCGTCAACACGAGCCACCGAAATCTCTTTGCTCGAACCCCACACACTGCCTTCCGTGCCGTCGATCCACCAGTTGTAGCTGTGCGCGCCGGAGGCACGCACGATATTGTTGAACTGAAGGCTTGCCATGAGCTCGACCCGACCGCCAACTTCGCCAAACTCGACGTTAGCCGAGTAGGTGAGCGGATCAGGCCCGTTTTGGTCCGGGAGCATGGCGGTTGTACAATGCAGCCGTGTCCACTCCCGGCTGCCCGCCATTGGCGATGCGGCAAAGAAGCGACAGAGATCGAGGTAGTGCACGCCGTGATCGCCAATGTTGAAGTTGGCGAGGCTCGTCCACCACATGCCCGGTTGATCCTGAAACGAGCGCTTCAGGTGTTGAATGCCATAGACCTGTCCCACGACGCCTTGGTCCATAAGGACGCGCAGCGCTCTGTGATCGGGTGACCAGCGGGCCTGCTGGTTCAAGGCGAGAAGAATTCCCGCCTCTTCCGCGATAGTGATGAGTTCCTCAGCCAGGGCATACTCCATATGGAGCGGCTTCTGGGTGAGCACCGGACGGGGCGCTTGCGCAATGGCTTCCAAGGTCTCCTTGCGGGCTGCAGGGTGCAGCGCCATATCAATGACACGCACGTCGTCGCGTGCGAGGAGCGCGTGTATGTCAGTCGTCCAAAATGGAATGTGCCAACGCTCCGCCGTGTTGCGCGCCGCCTCTTCATCAACGTCACAACAGGCAACGACGTGATATCCGGCCTTCTCATATGCTGGCAGGTGCGCGCCATTGGCGATGCCCCCGCAACCAACTATCCCAACGCCGTACTGGGACAGATCAAGGTCTGGCGGAGGGTCAGGTCGGTACTGCTCCGGCTGCAAAGATATATTGCCCACATCAAATCTCCATCAACTAAAACAAGCCACATGCACTTTGAAAAGGATGCCTGGACCGTCGTCTCGCGCCATGGTTTTTCGGCCGGCAGTCGTTCTGTGCAGGCTTTCGAGCAAACCTCAAAAACGTCCCACCGCTAGGGACTGTGATGCGGCTCGTACGCGCGATTGCGATAGAGGAGCGGCACATCGTCAGTGCCCAATCCGGCTGCCTCCACCAGGCCGACAAAGAGCACACCGGACCCTGCTTGCTGTTTGGCGAAGACAGAACAATCGAACCAACTTACACAGTCTTGAAAGATGGGAGCGCCGGTTACTTCGGTTCGATGAGGAATGCGGGAGAATGACTCGTTCTTTTCCATGCCGGTACGCGCAAAAGTCTCGCCAATTGCAGTTTGCTCAGCGCCAAGCACGTTTACGGCGAATTTACCAACGGATTCAATTCGTCGACACGTTGTGTTGGTCTCACCAACGCTTATTAGAACGAGTGGAGGATCGAGAGAGATGGAAGTAAACGAACTCGCAGTCATTCCGTACAGGCCATTGGCATCCTGCACCGTTACTATTGTGACGGGCTGCGCCACCTGACGCATCGCCTTAAGGAACATTTCAGAGTCTAAAGACATGCGTACCTCATCTCTGCTTGAATGGCGAATTCATAGGGGTAGTATAGCGTACGAAAGAGAATTCCAAGTGACCGACCGATCAGTGGTGGCCAAGATACCAATCCATGAGCTGTTGCTTCAACTCCGTCACCACCTCTGACAAATGAGCCTCATGGTAGCGATTCCGTAATTCCCACGGGTCTTCGCGCAAGTTGTAGAGTTCGTTGTGCTCGCGTCCGGGAGTGTAGACCAATTTCCACTCCGGCGTCCGCACCATCGTCGATATCTCCGTCTGCCGCCCGCTCGCAGGCGGGCCGTACGGCACATTGTTGCCTCTCACGGGATCGCTCACCATTGCGGCAGGAAATGCGCCAACCTCGGCGAAAGCCGCGTTGCGCAGGCGTTCCTTTCCTTGCCAAACCGGTACGAATGAGCGTCCGTGCATATTTTCAGGAGCTTCAATGCCAACCCAGTCAAGCAAGGTGGGCGCCACGTTCGTCGAATCAGTGATTTCCTCGATGCGCTCGCCCTGCGGCACGAGGTGGTCCGGGCCCGCGATGATCGCGGGTACACGCACCAAGCAGTCATAGAGAGTACAACTCTTGCCGAACATCCGGTGCTCACCAGCATAGTCGCCATGATCGGAAGAATAGATGATGACAGTATTGTCGAGTACGCCCCGGGAGTCCAAGTAGTCGACAAGGCGGGCAACCTGGTCGTCCAGGTGCTGCACCATGCCGTAATACACTGCCAGGGCTTTGCGAAGCTCGTCTTCGTCGGCGTCCCAAGTGCCGCCGTCGCGAGCCGTCTGTTCCTGCGCACAAGGCTTGTCGGCATCGGGCTGTTCCACCGGCGGCATGGTAATTTGCGCGGGATCGTAGAGCGAAAAATACGGTTCCGGTACCAAGAACGGCGGATGCGGATCCATATAGGCAATGTGCAAGAAAAACGGACGTTCCGCGCTGCATGACTCGACGAAGTTCATGCCAATCTTCGTCATTGCCCCGTTAAGATCATCTTCAGGACTGCCGGGGACCTCCGCGACCATATGCTGGGTGCGTGCCGGCGCCAGCTCGACAAGCTCTCTCCGCACGTGATTGCGCTCCGCCAACACGCCCTTGCCAATGTCGTGTTGGAATTCAAAACCCCGACCGCCGCCACTGCGTCCACCATGGAAATGGCCCACGGCGCCGGTCTGATACCCTACCTCACGCAGCCGTTCTGCCAGCGTTACCTCGTAGTGCGGCAGCGTGTAGCCATTCCCATGCACCCCAATTGCGTGCGCATAGCGCCCAGTCATCAAGACACAGCGCGCCGGTAAACAGAATGGGTGCGGCGTGAAGTAATTCTCAAAGACCACGCCACGTTGTGCCAACGCTTCAAGGGCGGGGGTTTTGACATCGGGATTCCCATAGAGCCCTAGGCTTGTTGCTTTCTGCTGGTCTGCAAGCAATAGCACGATATTTGGCAATGCCATCATTCACCTTTGCGGATGTTTCTGGGTATACACACCAACGGCTCACTGCTCCACCAAGTACCGCCGCACGCCACGTGATGACACAGTCAATTCCTCTAGTGGGCAACAAAAAACCGGGGGATTGCCCCAGTTAGCCACAAAGTCTCGTCACATATGGAAGAGAGTCAGTCAATGCTGTCACTCGCTGACTCCATGTGCATGAGTAAAGAGGTTGACCAGTGCTCTTTGCGGCGACGGCCGGCATCTACACTGAATCCGGAGGGTTCATTCGCCACGAGGCTTTCAAGCAGGCTGTGGTCTCCCTGGAGATAGAGCCGCACCTTCATGATGCCGTAGGCATACTCCGGATGATTCTCAGCGAGATAGGCAAATACTGAGCCGCAGGCCTCCACAAACCGCTCTTTATTTCCTTCTGTGAGCACCAGAGTCTCAGTCTCTTGGAGGATATTGCGCGGCTCAATGCGCACACGACTTGCAACATCCTGCACAGAGAGTCCCTGTTCTTGAGCGAGCTCACGAAAGCGCAACACGATCTCATCGTCGGTGAGACGCTGCACGTCCGTCTGTGGCTGTCTGGATTCGAGACTATGGCGGATACTGTCCCAATTGACTTCCAGGTCCGGATACAATTCAGAGATTTCAAACTGAAGGTCGGTAGTAACATGGGGACGCCCGCCAAGATAAGCCAAGAACTGCGTACGCGAACCGAGATCGTCCACGATATCACGCACCAGCCACGCCACCCAATGCGTCCGCTCTTTACGTTCCGCTACCGTCTCCGGTATCCATTTTATGTAAATATTATCGCGCGCATTTTCAGGCACAGGGCCACTGTTTCCTGCTGCTATTACACTTCTTCAGCCTACGTCGACGAACCGTTGTCTCTGCTCCGTCGTACTTGAGGTTTTGGGCTGAGGTAGGTAGAAAGTTGATTTCCTTCCATGATGGGCCTTCGCTCAACCACCGCAACCTCCTCGAGTTGCTCGAGGACAAGGCGGAGTACGTTGTGGCCGTGTTCCGGGTGGGCCATCTGCCGCCGCAAGAAGCGCACAAATGCCTTGACCTTGTGGCCTTCTTCCAAGAACTTGATAATACGAGCCACACGGTATTCAATGTCATGCCGATCCATCACCGGGCTGAAACGCACTTCCTTCAACGTGGAAGCGGCACGATTCTTGCGAGAGTTGCGTTCCTCCTTGGTCTGGCGGTACTTGTACTTGCCGTAGTCCATAAGCCGACATACCGGCGGGGAAGCATTTGGCGAAACCTCTACGAGGTCTACCTCTCGTTCTTGGGCCATTGCAAGTGCCTGTTCGAGGTCCAGAATGCCGATCTGTTCCCCATGTTCATCAATAACGCGAACTTCTCTTGCCCGAATCTCGCGGTTATTGCGCGCCTCTTTGACTATAGTTCATCTCTCCTTAAGTGCAGTTTTTCTACATCAACCACGCTGGACTATACCATATAAATATGCCGGGCATCAAGACCCGTCCAGCATTAATCTGATCCGCTACCTACTCGTCCTCAATCCCTGAACTGCGACGGCGTCTGCGTCCACGCTTTCAACGCGCATCCTGCTCTGCATAGTAGCAAGCCGACTTCGGGCTGCATCCTCGCGCGCCTGCGCCGGAGCGAAGTCTCTCACCCGAATTGCGAGTGAGCGCTTCATCACGAGGTCACAGCCTGTTTTCGCGAAGCCGCAGTCAAGAAACGCGCTATGCACATCCGCAGCATATGCCGGCACTCTTGACCAAACATTCACGGACGGTCGTTCTATGGCGCGTTCCAATGCCGTCGCAAGCAAATCTGACGCTAGCCGGCGCTCACCGGGCGCTACCCCAATTTGAATTCGCAGATCGCTCTTTCGTCCCGGCATTTCCGCAAGCCAACCCCTCAAGCCAACTTCATCTTCAACCACCCACCGGGTAACGTGAAATGAAGAGCGAGAGGCGCTTCGCTTCAATTGCCAGTCGCGGGCGGTGCGCCCTTCCGTTAGACGTACCAATTGAGGCGCGGATTGCAGATAGAGTTGGTGCAGGGGCCAAGCATCATGCTTTTCCTGCAAGCGAAGACCCGGAACTTCAGCGCTTGACATCGATAACGGGGGCGATTGCGTGTACGTCTGCTCTTGCATCGTTACAGAAAGACCCGCCCTGAGAAGAGGCGCCACCAACCCGCTCTGTTCAGGAACGCGGACTATGATCGCCGTGATGCGCCTCGCTACGGCGAGACGGCAGATTTCATCGAGCAGCATTTGCAGCCGCTCGCTCGCAGTCCGCGTGACCAAGGCCGAATTTGAATCCAACCCAGCGACCACGAGATGCATCATTTCCCATTGATCGCGGCCGGACTGCCGTGCCAACTGCGCCATAGCAACCGCCCGGCGCCCTTCCCAGACCGCCGCCACACAGGAACCGGGGAGAGAAGAAACCAATAGCAGCGCCATGGTTGGAGACCACGGCGCGTCGGCAGTTATAAGAGACTCGCCTGCGCTGCGTTGCAGGCGCAGCGCCTGCACAAAGCGGAGAGCGTCTTGCCGCTTGACTTCGGCTGACTTTGCCATTTCACCCCTTGAGATCACGTTTGGCACAGCACACTACCGGTTATTCAATAGTGTGCGCCAGCAGCTACACCTCTCCCGCACTCTCACGCGCTCACTTCATTGCAGAGCGTAAGAAAATGTTGGTGCAAGCGCCTATCGCTAACAATCTCCGGGTGAAATGCAGTTGCAAACATTGTGTCTTGCTGAATGGCGACGATTCTTCCATCGGCAGGCAACCGAGCCAGCACCTCTACGTGCGGACCAACCGACTCCACAGTTGGCGCACGGATGAACACAGCGGGAAACGGTTCGCCGTCGATGCACTGAATTGGGATATCGGCCTCAAAGCTGTCTATCTGGCTACCAAAAGAGTTGCGCTGAATGCGCGAATCCATCACGTTGAGGAGAGGCTGGTCGTGGTCGTTGACATTCTTAGAGAGCAGAATCATCCCCGCACAGGTGCCCCATGCCGCCATCGTTCCGGCTTGTATTCGGTGACGAATTGGCTCCAAGAGGTCAAAGATTACCATGAGCTTGCCGATGGTAGTGCTCTCGCCTCCCGGTATAATCAGCCCCTGCACGTCCTTGAGATCCTTGGGCAATTTTACCAGTTTGGCGTCTACCCCTAACTCGCGGAGCGCAGCGACGTGCTCGCGTACATCGCCCTGAAGGGCCAGCACCCCGACGTTCATCCCGGTCTCTACCATCCTCGTGGGGCAAGCAGTTCTTCGCGCGGCATCGAGCGTACGTCGAGGCCGGACATTGGCTCGCCAAGGCCGCGAGACACTTCCGCAACGATATGCGGGTCTTGGAAGTGCGTTGTCGCTTTCACTATGGCGGCAGCCCGAATTGCCGGGTCCTCGGACTTGAAGATGCCGGAGCCGACGAAGTTGCCATCACAACCAAGTTGCATCATGAGCGCTGCATCCGCCGGTGTGGCAATGCCTCCCGCTGAGAAGTTCACAACAGGCAGCGCGCCGCGTTCGGCCACTTCCTCAACGAGCGCAAACGGCGCGCCCAACTCTTTCGCTTGTGCCATGAGTTCTTCATGGCGCATATTCTGCAGCCGTCGAATTGTCCCGTTGACCGTACGAATGTGCCGCACCGCTTCTACCACATTCCCGGTGCCGGCCTCACCTTTCGTCCGGATCATGGCCGCGCCCTCTCCGATACGGCGCAATGCCTCGCCTAAGTCTCTCGCACCGCACACGAAGGGGATAGTGAACGCATTCTTGTCAATATGATGTGCTTCGTCGGCAGGCGTAAGCACTTCCGATTCGTCAACGTAGTCGATACCCAGCGCCTCAAGCACCTGCGCCTCGACAAAGTGCCCGATCCGGCACTTTGCCATAACGGGAATGGAAACTGAATTCTTGATCTGCGTGACGAGTTCGGGGTCTGACATGCGCGCCACGCCACCATGGGCGCGAATGTCCGCCGGCACCCGCTCCAGCGCCATTACGGCCACTGCGCCGGCATCTTCGGCTATTCTGGCTTGCTCTGGCGTGACAACGTCCATTATGACACCGCCCTTGAGCATCTGTGCCATGCCGCTCTTGACAAGCCACGTACCCTTTTCCATAACACCTGCCTCTAGGTTGCAATACCTCGACTGATGAGCCATTGTTGCATGTTCCATGTTACCTAGCAATGTCCGCCTCGGCAAGAGGGAAAGGGTCATGTGTTCCCGGCCCCGCATGCTCATGTTTTGCAGGACGCCGATGCCACAGCGGGGAATCTCCTCGCCCAGGTTTGATAGAGAGTGCAACATCTGCTATTATGATGCGCCAAGAGAAGGTACGGGTGCGAAGCTCATCAGAAGGGGTATCACGTGCCGGTGCTGACCGTACAGATCGGCCAGGCGGCGCTTGTAGGCAATCGACGCCAGGCAAGCAGCCCTTGGGCACATACTTTTCAGGATGCCTCCTCCGATGTGGACATGGGCTCCCTCTTTTTAAGTATCGAGGGGGTCAGCAGCGAGTCAGCGGGAACGATCGCCAGAGAAGTTGCCCGCCACTATTTTGAGAGCGCATCCCAGACCGCGGAAGCCGCGCTGCTGCGCAGCGTGCGCCAAGCCTACCGCTATCTCTATGACGCCCGCATTGAGGACTCTCTCTTTGATATCGGAATGACCGCCGTAGTCGTGCGCGACGGGCGAGCTTCCATCGCGCAGGTCTTGCCTACGCAGTTCTATCTTGTCCAGGAAGAGCAGATCACGGCCCTGCCTGACGCTCAAGAGCGAGCAGCCGGGCAAGAATCCCGGTCCCAACAAGAGGGGCGTTATCCGCAATGGGAGCCCCCCATTGAGATGTTCAGAGCTACGCTCGACGCCCAGGACGTCGCCGTGCTCTGTTCAGATAGTGTCGGGTCTGTGCTCAGCGATGAGGAAATCCAGATTTCTCTCGTCGGCAACAAAGTTCAATCCGCTGCCGAGAGTCTGGTAGATTCCGTAAGGAAGCACGGCGAGAGCAATGCCTCAGCTCTGATGTTGCGCTTTGCCATTGCCAAAGAGACTGCTACTTCACTGAGGACTTCGCTAGGAGAATCCTCAGAGGATACTCCAGATCCTCCGAGCGAGCCCCGGTTCCAGCCGAAGGAGAACGTGGCATCTTCAATTCTTGGTGTCATCTTGGCCGTTGGAGTCTTGGGCTGGTCGCTCTTGGCATCGCTGTTTCGGCCGCGCAGCCAACCTGCCGGCGCGCCATCCGGAACTCCCCCCAGCGTGGCGACACAATCTACCATCGTTACCCGCACTGCGACCGACCAAGCACGCAGACAACGACTGAATAGAGTTGCTGCCGGAATTATAGTGTTGATTGTGTTGGCCCTCCTCGTGATTGGCGCAAATGCGCTCTTTGGAGGCGATGATCGATCGGCAAGTGTAACTGAAGAACCAGTCGCCACTATCCAGCCTCAGGAAGCTGCTACTCCCTCGCAGAGCGGCACGACAGTGTCAACTCCCTCTACCGCACAAGCGGAGACGGCCTCGCCGACACCCGTACCACCTGCTGAAGCTGCTCCAGGAAGTCTGTACATAGATGAGCCCCAAGTCCTTGTCAATTTCGATGCTGGGCAGCAACCCGGTGATATCTATGGATTGAGCAACTCCGTGTACGTTCTAGATCAGTCCTCCGGCGCCGTGTACCGTATTGAAACGACTGGACAGAACGAAGTTATCTATCAGCCAGGCACTGAAGGTTTGGCCGGAAGCGCCGCAGTGTTCGTTACGGGCAGAGCGGACGTAATTCAGATTCTCGACCGAGACAATCGTCTCTACTTTGCAGCAAACGGTGAAGCGCCTCAGTCGGCCCAACTGCCGGCGGGTTCCATTCAGCAACCGCGCGCAAGCGCTACCTATGATCAGAACTTCTACTTGCTCGACGCTGGGAGCAGCGAAGTGTTGCGTTTTCGACCGGTTGGTAGCGGAGTCTACGGCGAGCCCGAAGGATATTTCGGTATCAACAGCGGTGTGGACTTGGCGCAGGCCACTGACCTTGCGATCGATGGCTCTGTATTCATCTTGTTCCAAGACGGCACAATCACTCGCTATGATTCCGGCGCCCGCACCGAGCTCTCAATAGATGCTACCGTCCCATCACCTTTGGGGATAGCAAGAGCGATATTCATAAGTCAAGACATGGGTTCACTATATATTCTCGATGGAGAAAATGATCGCGTTGTGCAGGTTACCACGGAAGGGTTGTACCAACGGCAACTGCTGGCCCCCAACCGCCTCTTTGCCACTGCCACCAATTTGTTTGTTAATCGTGGCGAGACGCACCTCTGGGTAGTAAGCCCCACCGGCGTGACGAGAATTCCTTTGCCGTCTCTGCCCGATGACGCGCCCCGGTCGCCAGCCTAGCTCTCGCAGACCATTGGCATTTGTCGATCTCTTCACCAATTCTCGTTCTACAGCCTCCAGTCTCACCCATTGGCGCTGCGAAACGCCTGCATTTGTGGCGCCGGACTTGTGATAATTGCTTGCGGCCCGGCCTCAAGACGTCCGGCCGGCAGACTTGGGTGGCATCAAGGCTCTATTCAGAATCCATCATTTGAGCGGTAGCAGAATTGTCACATTATGTTCTATGACGAAGCACGCATATTTGTTAAAGGCGGCAAGGGAGGCGATGGTATTGCCCATTTCCACCGCGAGAAGTTTCAGCCGCGGGGCGGACCTGACGGTGGTGATGGGGGGCGCGGCGGCAGCGTTTACCTAGAAGTCGATCCCAGCCTCAATAGTCTGCTTTTCCTGCACCGCACCCGTCGTTTCGTCGCGGATCCCGGCAAGTCTGGCGGCACCAACAAGAAGCAGGGCGGAGCCGGAAAAGACCTTAAGGCGTGGGTGCCGCCCGGCACCGTCGTGACTGAGGTTGACTCCGGCAGGGTCATTGCGGACTTGCGCAATCCCGGTGACAAAGCCCTCGCAGCGCGGGGCGGTCGCGGCGGCCTCGGCAATGTGCACTTCACCACGTCAACACGCCAGGCGCCGCAATTCGCGCAGAAAGGCGAGCCGCCTGAAGAATTCTGGCTCGACCTGGAGTTGCAACTCATTGCCGACGTAGGCATCGTCGGCCTGCCAAATGCCGGCAAATCTTCGCTATTGGCGCGGATTAGCGCAGCCCGACCCAGAGTAGCTGAGTATCCCTTCACGACCCTGCAGCCGGAACTTGGCGTGGTACAACGGGGCAATGCGACATTGGTGTTTGCCGACATCCCCGGTCTTATAGCCGGGGCGCATACCGGCGCCGGCCTCGGGCACACGTTTCTGCGCCACATTCGGCGCACGCGCCTCTTGCTTCACTTAGTAGACTGCGCATCGCTGGTAGAAGCGGATCCGGTCGCCGCCTTTCACCAAGTGAATGAAGAGCTGCGGCAGTTTGACCCTACGCTGTTGGATCGACCTCAGATTGTGGCTCTCAACAAACTCGACGTCACCGAAGCCCGCAGCCGTTTTGAAGACGCCAGGCCGGCTATCGAGTCTGAAGGCTTTCCCGTGGTTGGTATCTCTGCAGTGTCGGGACAGGGCATCGATGACCTTCTCGGCAGGGCATTCCATACGTATCGCGAGACTCCGATAGCGGCAGACGCAGCCACCGCCATTGACGTTGCCGAGATTGTAGTTCCAGTCGCCGATGACTTTGCCGTAACCCGTCGCGGTGAAGACTTCGTGGTAAGTGGGAGAACGGTGGAACGGCTCGCCGCCATGGCCGACCTGTCAAGTCTCGACGGCGTCTTCTTTTTCCAACAACGTCTGGACCGCATGGGTATCACAGCGGAATTGGAAAAAGCGGGCGCGCGGGCCGGCAGCACCGTAGTCATCGGCAATCTGGAATTGGAGTGGCAAGCTGAACCGTAGGGTCTCTTTGCGCACCAAGGTGCCAAGCGCCAAGAGCAGGCGCCTTTCGGAATGGCCTAGTCCGGCGAACACAAATGTAGCGCAACACGGTTGTCATCGCCATTTCTGCCTCCTTGGAATTTTCAGACTCCCGCAATTTACCGCCTTTGCGCAGGCGCGCAAATGCTTCGCCAGTCTTGAAGAAGTTTCGCGCTCCTCTTACAATAGAAACTTGCTAACATTATCTTTCGTCATTAGGACTGCTTAGATCGCTATTCGCAGTAAGGAAGGACCAACAATGGCAAATGACCTTGATAGCAGGAAAGTTGTGATTCTTGAAGATGATGCAGAGCTCATCGACCAGATCGAGCGGCGGCTTCGCGATCACGGCTATTTTTCGATCCACTTGCGGCAGACTCGCGACATCATAAAGTTTCTAAAGGCCGAGAAGCCTAAGACAATGATTATGGATGTTGCCCTCCCAGATGCCGACGGTATTACGCTGCTCCAGGAGATCAAGGGCGACTGGGAAGCCAAGAAGACCCACGTCATTGTGATGTCGAACTACTCGACGCGGGTCAATTACAAGGTCCGCGACGAAGTAGACGTGATCTTACAAAAGCCCTTCGACGTCGAGACTCTTTTGGATTGCGTGCACCTCGTGGCCGCCATGGACGACAAGTAAGCGGCAAGAGGCTTAGTTCTTGCCCCCCTGAGAATCGCAGAGCGTGGTAGCCGCAAGTGAGCGAAAAAAGGCTGCCACGTTCTTGTGATTAATATGGCCATAGGGTTCAGGTGGTTTGCGTAGCAGCCAGGAGCCGCTCTATCGCCGCCGCCTGCCGCCCCTGCGCGCGCAAGAACGCCACTACGTGCTCACGGTTTGGCGCACCATCGATTGGCCCTGTCACTGTTACGGAAAGAGCACCCGCTGCATTTGCCCAGAGCGCGGCCGTCTCCAAAGATGCGCCCTGCTGCAAAGCCCAGAGGAATGCCGCATCAAAAGTATCACCGGCCCCGGTAGCATCTACTTCCTCGACCGGAAACGAAGGCACCGAGACCGTACCTTCGCCGCTGAAAACGGTGCAACCGGCCGGCCCCTGCTTGAGCACGACGGCGACATTGTGAGTGCCTTCTCGCAGAGTGGCACACGCCTCCGCGGCGCTATTCGCTCCAGTGATTAACTGCGCCTCCTCCCCACTGGGAAAGACAATGCTCGCCACGTCAAGGACTGGCCCGACCAGCGCGCGAATTTGCGCCGGACTGGCGAGTTCCGCGCGGATATTCGGGTCCAGGCTTACGCGTCCGCCGGCCTCGCGGACAAGCCGCGCAACCAGAATGCAATACTTCCACCATGCGTCATTCATCGCCAGGCAAGATCCGTTGATGTGCACCCAAGCGACTTCTCGTAGGCTCGCAGGCGCAGGCAACGGCGGCGGTTGACCTGCCGCGCCATTCCGCATGTGGAAGAAAAAGGAACGGGTGCCGTCAGGATGATTTACGACAAATGAGGCCGAGGTCGGCAGGTCAGCGCTGCGCGCGACACCGCTCTCATCCACACCTTCCTTCACCAGAAAGCTGCTGACGGTCTCACCAAAAGCGTCATTGCCAACCGTACCGAGAAAGGCGCTGCTGCCGCCCAGGCGAGCAACAGCCGTGGCGAAGATCAGCGGCGCCCCGCTCGCAAAGGGACCGCGATAGGCACCTTCCTCTGCCAGTTGGGCGTGGGGCCCGACCTGAGTGAACTCGGCGAGGGCCTCTCCCATGCTCAAAATAGTGTTTCGTGCCATAGGAAATTTTCGCTGACTGTTTGTCGACTTCTTACTGCACAGTATACTTGCAACGAGCGGGAGCGATAACCAATGCAAGAGGAACGGGAATCAATCTCTGCTGATCAGACCAAGGTGCCCAGTGACTTCTGGCGTGGCCCCGTGCTCACAATGGCACGAGTCGCTTTGGGAATGGTGTTGGTGCGGCATAACGCGGGGACCACAATGCGCGGGAGAATCGTTGAGGTCGAAGCCTACGGCGGCAGCGACGATCCCGCAAGCCACGCGTACCGCGGCAAGACACCGCGCAACTCCGTGATGTTCGACGCCGGGGGGCTTGCTTATGTCTACTTCGTCTACGGCATGCACCACTGTGTTAACATCGTCACGGGAATTGAGAACGAGGCAGGGGCAATACTCATTCGTGCCCTCGAGCCGGTGGAAAACATTGCAAGCCGCACCGACGGCCCGGCCAGGCTTTGCGCTGCGCTCTGCATTGATCGGCAACTCAACGGCGTTCCGCTCGACGGGGATGCACTTTGGCTGGAGTGGGGAAGTCCGCCGCTGTCGCACCATGAAATTGTCTCCAGCCCACGCATCGGCCTCAATCCGGCTTCCTCTGCTGCGAGCCGGCCATGGCGCTTCACTGTGAGAGACAGCCGCCATGCCTCACGGCCGCCCCGCCGCTAATCGTATCAATTGGCTCGTAGGCCCCCACAACGGCGGCCCGTTTCTCAGTGAGTGGGCCTCTCTGGCACCGGTCCCATCCAGCCCTGCAGCGTGTACAATACGGCGATTGTTTGTGCAAGAATTTCTCTTGCATAGCTTGCTCATCCATACGCTGCAACGTACAATACGGCCCAAGTCCGATACGCTTGACCATCATGGCCTCATCAAACAGGAGCAGAGAATGCCGACCTACCGCGTTGGAATCGTTGGCTGCGGTGCGCGATCGACCGCGCATGCCAAGGGTTGGGTGGGAAATGAAGGCGCGGCAATCGCGGCGGTTGCCGATCCAATTCAAGAACGGCGTGATGCGCTGGGAGACACGCACGGCGTATCCCCGCAGCAACGGTATTCTGATTTCAAAAGTATGCTGGAGCATGCCGAGCTTGACTTCATCTCCATCTCGACCAAGCCGGAGTTGCGCGAACCGGTCGTAGTCGCGGCCGTGGAGGCGGGCATCAAGGGCATTTTGTGCGAGAAGCCGATGGCGCTCAGCCTGGGCGAAGCGCACCGTATCCACCGCGCCTGCGCCGAAAACAAGATTCCCTTGGTCATTAATCACCAGAAGCGTCACCTCACCGAGTGGCAACGCCTGGCGGCCATGTGCGCGCAGGGCGAACTTGGCACTATCGAACGCATCGACGCGTCATCTTACGGCAACCTTGCCAGCCAAGGGACCCACGTCCTGGACATGGTCCTGCAATTTGGCGGGGACGTGCAGCCGCTTTGGGCCATCGGCCAGAGCGTCGGTTGGCGTGACTATGCCGGCGCGCACGCCGGTCCCCGCTATACGTTGGGACAGTTCCGGTTCCCAAATGACATCGCGGCCTATGTGCAGATGGGTGACGAGGCGCCCCAGTTGTTGGGACGCGAAGATTCGTGGATGCGCCTGCAACTGCGGGTGTGGGGCACTGAAGGTCGCGGTCAGGTAGACCTCCCCAACGGCACGCGGGTCTGGCGCAAGGGCGAGACCGAACCCACCAGTTGGCCGGAGCGCTGGACCGACCCGGCAAACCTCGCCGGTTCCCAGATGAGGCTCTCACAGTCAGTGCTCCGCGCTCACGAAGATCCCACCTACGACCCGCCCGCGGGGGGCATCCGGCCGCTCTACAGCTTTGAGATGATCGAAGCGCTCTGCGCGTCCACATTAGCCAGAGAGGTGGTGACGTGGCCGTTGCCCGCCTGGGAGGATTCGCCCATGCAATCGCTTAAGCCGGAGGGCATTCATGTTTGATTACTTTGCAGCCAGCGTCGCCTTTGCCGAGCGCTCTTTTGCGGAGGCCTGCGCGGCACTGCACGCAGCCGGTTTCAGCCAAGTTGACATCTGGTCGGTAGCCAATCGGTGCACGCACCTGCCTCCGGCTGACACACAGCCCGACCTCGACAGCGTGAAGCGCACGCTTGCTGAATACAAACTCTCATGCCGGTCGATATCCGCGTACGGCAAGGGCTCCGATGAGATGATTCTCCCGCGGCTCGAGCACCTGGCGACGCTAGGCGGCAAGGTGCTTGTGCGCGGCAGCGGACCGGAAGACCAGTCTGTGGCGGAGTTTGTGCAAGGCTTCTTGCCCTTCGTGCGCCGGGCGGAGGAACTCGGCGTTCAGATCGGCATTGAGAATCATCGTGGATCGGTCATCAATAGCATAGCTTCCATGCGGGAACTATTGGAGCGTATAGAGAGTCCGGCTCTGGGCATCGCCTTCGCGCCGATTCACGTCCACATGGCCCAAGAAGACATTGCGGAAGCGATTCACGTAGTCCGCGATCGCATCTCGCTTTTCTATGCGTGGGATTGGGGCCCAACCGCGGACGAATTTTGGAAAGACCCACAGGAACAGATGCCCGGTACCGGCGTGATCGACTTCCATGCCATGTTTCGCGCGCTGCACGAAATTGGCTATCGTGACCCGCTCTGCGTCTTCGCCCAAGGCTTGGAGTACGAACGCACAGAAGACGCCATCGTGGCGCTCCAGGCGGGGCGCTCGTACTGTCAGCGGGTTGAACAAGAGTTGGGCTTGGAATAGGCGAACGCTCCGTCCACCTAGAGCAGACCCGCTTGCAGCAATTGGGACACTGCCGCGCCGTATTGCGAAGCATGCCGGCAAGCTGAGGGGCCGCGTCCAAGTTTCAGCGCCGCTTTCACCAGAATCATTGGAGCGGCAGGGCGAGGCCAAGTTCCTCTGACAGTTGCCGCATAGGTTCCCAGACTGTACGAGACAGCGTATGGGTACCGCGCGCACGCGCTTCCCTTTCCAAACGCCCGGCTCGCTCGCCTGGATAGAAAATCTCGTCCACACCGGGACGTAAGGGCGACGCCTTGATTCTGTGCACATACTCGGTCATTCGCTGCGCAAAGTCAGGGTGCGCCATGAACAAGCTCGGATCCAGAACCAAGAGAAAGTGCCCGACTTTCCCACTTTGCCCGCTGTCAGGTCCGAAGTCCCCGCCGGTGAGGACACTACCCAGAATCTCCGAGACCATAGCGAGACCGTAGCCTTTGTGATCGCCCAGCGGTACAAGCGTCCCAACCAAAGCAGCGTGGGGGTCAGTCGTTGGATTGCCGTCTTTGTCCAGCGCCCAGCCATCCGGTAGCGGGGCGTCTTCCGCCGCATGCATGCGGACTTTCGCAAACGACGCGGAGGGGGCAATGTCCAGCACGAACGGATCGCTGTCTCCCACGGGAATGCCGAACGCCCAGGGGTTGTTGCCAAGCACGCGGCCCAGGCCGCCGGTGGGTGACATGACCGCTTCGGCAACTGACGTGCAGATGGCAATATAGCCCTGGCGGGCGGCGCGGAGCACGTAGTGGGCCGGTATGAATAGATGGCTAGAGTTGTACACACCGGCCACGCCAATGCCGCTGGCGCCTGCTTTGATGAGACAGCGTTCCAGCGCCCGCGTGAACGTGAGGCCGCCAAAGCCGTGATCGGCATCCACCAACACGCTGATCGGCGACTCCCGGAGCATGCGTACCTTCGGTTTCGCGTTGATCGCTCCTCTCTGTACCACCGGCCAGTAGTAGGGGGCCAGCCGCACGCCATGACTGGCGTGGCCGCGTAACTCCGCTTCTACGAGTATTCCCCCGAGTAATTCCGCACTTCTGCGCGCCACACCCATGGCCGCAAACGCATCGGCGCAAAATCTCTCAAGGTCCTCGATCGCAATTGTGCGTTCGTCGCTCATAGCACAGTACTCACTAGTATTCTCCCTAGGTTGTGGGGCATTTCACGTAACTTACTCGACTATAGCAAAGTGACTCTAACAGTCACTCAAAGCACTTTTCCACTCGGACGGGCACGGTTGCACATTACTGTGATGTGCGTATTGTTTATTGCCACTATATATCTAGCGGCGTTATGGCATGAGGATGCCGCCGTCTACGTTTATTACTTGGCCCGTCATGTACGCGCTTTGGTCTGAGCAAAGAAATACGGCCGCATCCGCAACATCCTCCACAGTTCCGAGGCGGGACAAGGGAATGTGCGGCATGACTTTACGCTTCCGAGCATCCGGGAATGGCGTCGCCTTGGAGTCAATCATCCCCGGCGTGATGCAATTGACGCGAATTGCCGGCGCCCATTCGTGCGCCAGACGTTTTGTAAGTATCACCAATCCTGCTTTCGCGGTCGCGTAGTGCGCGCCGACCTCATAGGCCGGGTGCGGGCTGATTCCGCCCCCTGATGCGATATTGAGAATCACGCCGCCTGCTGGCGGTTGCATCACGCGCGCGGCTGCCTGGCAAAGCAGAAACGGACTTTGGAGATTGATCGCATGCATGCGCTGCCAGTCTCGTTGGGAAATTTCCAACGCGGACTTGCTGCTGAATACCCCCGCGTTGTTGACGAGTATGTCGACTTTGCCAAATTCATCGATTGCCGCTGCGACGATCTCGCGCGCGGCAGACAAGTCCTGCAGGTCGGCTCTAATTGGCGCGACACGAACACCTTGCGCTGCAATCGCGTGGCTTGCTGCTTCTGACAGTTGCTCCGACCGGTTGTAATGGAGCACAATGTGCGCCCCATCGCGGGCCAGCGCCAGGGCAATAGCCTTGCCGATGCCGCGCGCCGCACCGGTGACAATCGCCACCTTGCCTGCCAGGAGTTTGGTCACGCTCCTAATTGCTCCCCTGTAGGCTGCCTGCTACACTACGTGCGCGGATCATCTGTTGTACGGCCATGGACATGCTTTATCTCGATTGAGGAGGAACTCCGTGCTTCTTGCTGTTTCGGAGAATATGATACCTGGCGCTGGCTATGGCGAAAAACTCCAATTCCTGCGCGCTAACGGTTACGACGGCATAGAACTCTTCCCTGATGTGGCGGCGCAGGAGCTTGCTGCGCTCAAACAGGCCATGGCAGAGACCGGGATCGTCGCGCCGAGCATGCGCGGCCGCACGCGCGACTTGCTCTCGGCGGACCCGGCGGCACGCCAGGCGCAAGTTGAGAAAGTGAGAGACGTCTGTGCGTTGGCCGAGGAATGCGGCGTGTGCGCAGTAATCATAGTGCCTGTCTTTGGCCCCCCGCGTCTGCCCAATTTGACCCCCTGGCGCTCCGCAATAGAACTGGAAGAGACCCTGTTGGATTCGATACTGCCCGAAATTGGAGCAATTGCGGCAAATCACGGGGTAACCTTGGTCATGGAACCGCTCAACCGCTATGAAACGCATTTCCTCAACACACTCGCACATGGCGCGGCGATTTGCCAGCGGGTGAATCATCCGAGCGTTCGGATCATGGCAGATTTCTTTCACATGCACATCGAGGAGGCGAATGTCGCCGCCAGCCTTGCCGAGCATTTGGCGTATGTCAATCATGTGCATTTAGCCGATAGCAACCGCGATCTGCCAGGCTGTGGCCACACCGACTTTGCGCCGGCATTTCGCGTGCTCAAACAGGCAGGCTTCGGCGGCGCCTTCGCGCTTGAGTGTCCCCGTCAAGGAACACCGGAATTCGGCTATAAGGAGTGCGCCGCCTACATTCGCGAGACTTGGAATTCTGCCTGAGCGGCAAGGTCGGACGAAAAGAGACAATAACCCCTCCGATCGATGAGTCTGTTTAGTTAGTCTCACTTGCTACGAGAGTGAACATCACGGCACGCATTGGCAGCGGCACTACGTTGCGCACATGAAACGTGCGCGAATCCAAAATAAGAATCGCACGTGCATGCGGTGCTAGGGCGTAGAGGATGTTTCTTTCAGGATCCAGAGCCATCTGGGTGATGCCGCCGCCTTGCCACAATTGACGCTCCACGCTGCCGTCAACCGTATTTATCATCGAGAGCGCAGGTGCCGCTGGCTCTTCTGCCGCCTCCTCATTCTCGGAATTCTCTTCTGATGAATCCTTGCTTGGCGGGACACTGCTCTTTACATCCGAACTCTCTGAAGCACTGTCTTCGCTTGGCTCATCGGCAATCGGTCCCACTTCGCTGCCCAGATAGAGGATTGCGCCGTCTTCGCTGAGTAGCCCATACGTGGCACGAGCAGCCGGAGTGGTAGCAAAGAGAATGACCTGACTCGAATCAAGATCAACACGCCAAATCTCGTCAGTCTCCGGTGTGGTCACGTAGGCGGCAAGCCCATCAGCAGCAAGCACAACCGCGCCTATCACCAAGCCAGCTCCAATGGTTATGGCGTCACCCACGGTTTGGTTATCCAATGTAACGCGCGCCATTTGCGTTCGGTCGGTCGCCACGGCAAGGACGGCGCTCTCACTGAGCGGCATCAGCCTGTCAACCGACCACGGGAGAGGAATGTCTGTCAAGAGCTCATTGCTTTCATCAATTGTCACGAGCGATGTCGCAGTGTGCGAGCCAAGCACCACATACAGTCCCGTAACCGCCAAACTGCTCCAGTCCTGGTCCGGCAACTGAACTATGGGGCCCACTTGTTGCGACTGTGCATCTACGGTGAGTAGCCCGTCTTCCTGTAAGACATAGAGAGTCTTGTTATCCGCAGTGAGGGCGAGTGCCCGCGGCACATTACCCACTCCCGTGAGGGACGACGGTCTCAAGTCGTTGGCATTGAAGGCGAGGAGCGCACCAATGTCAGCCGTACCAAGCACAACAATTGTTTTTGGCTCGGCATCGGCCCCTTCCGGTAACGCCACTGATTCCTCATCGCCGCGAAAGAGAGAAAAACCAACGGACACCGCGAGCAAGATCACCATCAGCCCAATCCCGCCCTGCAGCAGCCGAATTCTCAACGAAGTGTCGCCGGCGCCAAGCGCGGCAGCGACCTCAGCTCGCAACGTCGCGCCGGGACGAGGCGCACGCAATTGGCGCATGACGCGCTCGACTGCTGGACGGTCGGCGTCCGGATCCGGCGGGCGGTACGCCGCGCGGGCCCGTTCAAACAAGGATTCAGCTCTTTCGAGCGAAACGCCAAGGGCCTCTGCCGTTTGGCTCTGCGGCATGCCTTCAGCCAGGATGAGCAGCAAAACGACGCGCAAGCGCGGCGGCAGCGCAATCACAGCCCTGCGCCAGTCCATGGTGCGGTCCTCGAACTCCACCGGACCCGGCGCGCGGCGGACCAGCCTCTGCCAGCGCGCGGATGCCAGGAAAGTCTTTACCGCCATCCGGTAAAACCAGGTGTCTAGTACCATGGTGCGCGGCCGTTTGCGGAACGCGCCATAGGCCCGGCGAAAAGTGGCAACTACAAGCTCGCGCGCCTCACTCTCGTTTCCAGTGAGCCAGAAGAAGAAGCGATAGAGCATTGGGCAGAACTGATCGTAAAGCCCAAGAAATGCCTCCCGATCGCCGCCTTCAGCAGCCGCGAGAATTCGCCCCCGATTAGCAAGCATTCACACCCAACAATCTGCCTAATTCGACCGACATTCTGCCTGCATGGTAGCACATAGCACGCCCGACCTTGGGCCGCTCAGAGTTCAGAGCACAACCGGCGGAATTCCGGGCCTTGTGTTCTGCTCAGAGCAATTGCAGGAACTCGTAGAAAGATGTACCGTACATATAATCAGTGATGCAATCGCTGATGCCCAAAGGGCTCCCCCTCTCGGTCAAGATTGAGGCCGCCGGCAGCAGTGCGTTTTGTGATTTGTGTGGAATATGGATTCTCCGCAGCAAGACTATTATGTAAATCTAAGAAGTGGTAGCACCGTGCCGCAATTGGGAATCTGCCATTTGAAACCAGTGGCTTGCAAGGTCATCAGCACACACGCGCGTCCAAGGGCTGAGCGTGGCAAATAGACGGAAAACTCTCGTGTCGCAGAACAGCATCCGCGTCGCAGGCCGGATGTTCGAGTCGTTGCGGGTCGTCACGTTTCGCGACCTTTGGATTGGCATGCTCGCTTCGTACATCGGCATGTACATGGGCATGGTCTCTCGCGGCTACCTTGCTTATGAGATAACCGGCTCTGCCACGGTGCTCGGCATTGTGACGGTGGCATCGGGAATCCCTATGCTGCTGCTTTCTCCTGTGGGAGGCGTGCTCGCCGACATCATGAACCGGCGCCTCATCCTCATCCACAGCCAGGTCTTCATGGTGGTGTCATCCTTGCTCATCGCCGTCCTCATTCACCTCGACCTGATCGAGATTTGGCACCTCGTCTTCTTTGGCTTTCTGCAAGGGATACTCTTCACCATCAACATGCCGGCGCGCTCTTCCGCGCTCCCACATTTGGTTGGGAGACCGTTGCTTGCCAGCGCGATCGGCCTGACAAACTCAGGGCGCAACCTGATGTCAGTAATTGCTCCTGCAATCGCCGGTACGGTTATCGCGATCCCGTGGCTGGGTACGGCTGGGGCTTTCGACATCTCAGCGATCTTCTACGTGGCCGCGACGCTGCTGATGCTGCGCCTGCCTGAGAGCTTGGCGAAAAGCCGCGACCGCACCCAAGTTGCATTCGGCCAGCAGATGATTGACGGCTTCAGCTACATATTCTTGCAGCGGCCGCTGCGCATCCTGCTCGTGCTCGGGCTTGTTCCTATAGTACTTGGCATGCCCCTGCAATCCTTCCTGCCGGTCTTCCAAGCGGATGTGCTTCACGTCGGCGCGGTGGAGCTCGGACTACTCTATTCGGCAGTGGGCATTGGCGGCACCCTTGGCTCGCTCATAATTGCCCCGCTCGCGGAGAGTAAGCACAGCCACATATTGCAGCTTGCAATGGGTGGGGTTTTTGGTCTGACGCTGATCGCGTTTGCCAACAGCGCCTCATTCACCCTGAGCCTAGTCTGCGTTGGTCTGGTCGGCTTTGCCGGAAACGCATCCACCGGCTTCAATAGCGCCTTGCTGATGCTGCGCACGGAAGAAGCGTACTATGGGCGTGTCATGAGCATCTACATGATGAATTGGTCGCTGATGACCCTCTTCACGCTGCCTCTGGGTATGCTCGTGGACAGTTGGGGCGCACCACTAGTGACAAGCCTCGCCGCTTTGGGTATTGTCATCTTCATGGGTGCGGCGTTCATTTTCTTCCGTGACATCCGCGAAGGTCAGCACCATAGAGAAGACCTGAGCGTGGAAACCGGCACTGCAGCCGCGGAGAAGAGCGTTTAGGCAACAGCCCCGCCCCCGTGGGCACGCGCAATCGGCTCGAAGAACGAAACGCATGGCAGCATCTCGCGACGAAATCATCTCCTTCTTGGACGACTACCTTGACGTTCAGGGCATGCGCGACTACGGCCCCATGGGCATGCAGGTCACCGGCAAGGCGGAGGTGAGCCGCGTAGCCGTGGCGGTAAGCGCTTCTCTCGCCTGCTTTGCCCAAGCGGCGGCGCAACAAGCCGACATGCTTATCGTGCACCACGGCCTCTTCTGGGAAAACGAGAGCCGCGTCGTCGGCAACGTCATGCGGGGCCGTTTAGAGTCGCTGTTTCATCATGACATGAGCCTCTTGGCATATCATCTCTGCCTGGATAAGCACCCGGAAATCGGCAACAACGTACTTGGTCTCAAAGCCCTTGGCGCGACGCCGGTTGAGCTGGATTCGCCGCTGGGTATGGTGGGTTACGTCGGAGACTTCCCCCAGCCGCTTTCATGGGAAGAGCTAACGAACCGCGTACACAGCGCCTTTGGGGGCAAGCCCTTCTTCTTCTCAGAAGGGGCGGCGCTCACGTCGCGCCTGGGATTGGTGACGGGCGGCGCTGGACGTCCCTCCTACCTAATTGAGGCAGCGGACCGGGGCTGTGACACTTTTCTCACCGGGGAATTGAGTGAATCTGCCCCCGCCGTGGCCGCCGAACTCTCCCTCAATCTCATTGGCGCCGGCCACTACAACACCGAAAAGCTTGGTGTTCAAGCAGTAGCGCGCTTGCTTGAGGAACGCTTTGGAGTCAGCACGGTATTCGTGGATGTGCCTAATCCGCTGTGAACTCTTTTCGCCAGCAAAGGGAGTTGCCTGCTCCGAAAACTGTCTTCACCGGGCCGCCTGCAATGAGTCAGGCGGCAGGGAACTTACTGCACGTGTCTATGCCGCGCTCATTCGCCTTTAAAGACAGAGCCTAATGACGATAGCCCGGGCGCCTACTCATTCGGAGCGCGAATTCTGGTTCAAGACTTGGTGTGCTGCGGTCACCACAGCCTCCACCTCGCCCTTGTTAGACGCTTCTCCCTGACGTGGATCGAATTGTACGACAGCGCTTTTTAACCCGTACGGCCCATAGCGCTGCGGGGAGGTGGGCCCGAACAGCGCAACCACCGGCGTGCCTACCGCCGCGGCGAGATGCATCGGCGCGGAATCATTGCCAATGAAGAGATGGCAAAGCTTGAGAAGCGCCCCGAGTTGCGGAAACGTCAGCCGCCCGGCCACGTCCGCAAAGCGCGGACTCGATCTGCTGCGAATAGCTGCCGCCACTGGCTTGTCGTCCGGCCCCCCGACGAGCACAATGCATGCGCCAAGCGTGTGTGAAAGGCGAACCGCAAGAGACTGGAAGTTGCCGCTCGACCAGCGTTTGCTTACCTGCTCTTGGCCGGGGTTTTGGCCGCCGCCAGGGTGCAACGCAATGAGCGGACTGGCATTCTCCATTTCGATCTCTATCAGCAGCTTGCTAACCATCTCACGATCGTCAGCTTGGGGAAAGAAGTGCAAACGCGGCTCCCTCACACTGTAGCCAATGGCCCGCAACACCTCTAAGTAGACCTCAACTTCATGGCGGTCTGCCGGACAGGGCACGCCAACGTGCAGCGCAATCCCGCGCCCGGCGCTGTCAAGACCGGCGCGCCAGGGAATACCCGCCAGCCGCGGCAGCAATGCCATCAACGGCGAACGGTCCAGCACGAAACAGTGTGTATAGCGCTCACTACGCAGTCGAGCAAGGCACGCGCGATACGCCCCAATCCCGTAGCGCCCGGGAAAACCCACACTACCGGAATCTAGGATACGGTCGCAGTGGGGGTTTCCTGCCAACGCTTCTTTGGCCCACGCGGTCGCCAGCACCGTGATATTTGCATGGGGGAGATTCGCGCGTAGAGAAGCAAGAAAGGCGGTGCTCATCAGCACATCGCCTAGGCTTGCGGGCTTGATCACCAGCACATTCGCGCACTCGGACGCGTGGGGCGACGCCGTGGGCGCGGTACGCAGCAGCGCGTGCATGAGACGGGAGAAATGCTCAATGACGTACGGATTCACAGGATACTGCAACCGGGTCCCAAGCCATGGCATGCGTTGTTCGCAGAGGTATCGCGTTTATTCTAAACGGATACGGTTCGCAGCGTCTATCCGCCCCGCTAGACTGCTCCAGTTGCGTCTCGATGCGAAAAGACCTTAGCATGACGAGTATGCAATCCACGCAACAACCTTACCGCTGGCAGACAACGGTCCGAATTCTCTGGGTTACTCAATTCGCCGCTATGGCGGCGTTTGGCTCCAGCCTTACGTTCATTCCACTGTACATTCTTGAGCTTGGCATACCGGATGCCCGCCAAGCCGCGCTGTGGGCGGGATTTGTTGCAGGCGGCGCCGGCATCAGTATGGCTATATTCTCCCCGATCTGGGGCGTGCTCGCCGACCGCTACGGCAAGAAGATCATGTTAGAACGCGCCTTCTTGGGAGCAACCGTTACACTTCTCCTCATGGGACTCGCCCAGTCCGCACCGCAACTTCTGGTGTTGCGCATGATCCAAGGGTCGCTTTCCGGCACCACCACCGCAATCAGCACGCTCGTCGCTTCCATCACGCCCCGGGAGCAACTCGGGCGAGTGCTTGGTTCTCTGCAAATGTCAATCTTCGCAGGATCAACGGTCGGTCCTTTTGCCGGTGGCGTGCTGGCTGACACATTAGGCTACCGAATCGCGTTCATTTCGACGAGTCTTGTCTGCCTCGGCGCGGGAATCGCCGTATTCACGCTGGTACACGAACCCCCGCAAGCGAAGCAGCCGCTCCCGGCCTTCCGGCTACCGAAACTCCGCAATCCGGTGGGCAACAGCATGCTCAGCACGGTCCTCATGTTAGCGCCGGTGATTTTTGTCGTGCAGTTTTCCATAATGGCGGCACGGCCTATCTTTCCGCTCTTCGTTGCTGAAGTCGCCACGACTTCAGCAATTGCAAGTTTCGCCGGGATCAATGTGGAAGAATTCGTGGCGACAATCGCCGGGCTTCTTATCGCCACAACCGGTGTCGTGGCAACGTTCTGTTCAATGGTGACAGGACGCTTCATAGACTCGCACCGCGCTCGACTGTTGCTGATCGTAGCGGTAGTCGGCAGCGCTCTCGCAAACGTCGGTCATGCGCTTATCGCAACTCTCCTGCAACTTTGGATTGTTCGCATCCTGCTCGGCGCCTGCAACGGCATCTGGGCGCCGACCTACAGCGCGACCGTAGGACTTAGCGTACCGTCTGAACGCCGCGGCCTTGCGTTTGGCATTTCGGCGAGCGCCTCCGCCTTGGGCAACGCGTTTGGGCCTATCGTCGGGGGTTACATTGGCGCTGTTCTTGGTATCCGCGCGGTCTTTGCGGCCGCTGCCGGAGCGCTTCTGCTAGCGGCCCTTTGGCTCGCACTGCGAGTCAAGCCACTGACACCTGCAGACCCGGACGACTAGCGATTGCAGTCAGGCGCAGGGCTCCGCCGGCTTAGTACATGTCATGCGCACTTTCGGCCTTTTGCAGGACCTGAAGTAACACCTGAATGCTAACGCATGTCCAAGCGCGCCTTCTTTCGGGCCTCAGCCAACTCCTGTGGCGTGTTGATGTTGCACATCGAGATGAGGTCGGGGTCAAACCGACGTAATTCATGCACAGAAACTCTCCGCACTTGGAGCTGATCGATCAACCTCCCAAGCCTTAGGTCTCCGGTCTGCAGCATTTGCGCGGCCACAGCGAGGCAACGCCGACGATAGACCGTGTGCAGGACTTCCGGCTCGTGTCGGACTACCGGCGCAACAACGTCCCAGTCTTCCGTGGCGTAGTCTACGAGCGCCCGCAGCAACGGTAAATTGAGAAAGGGCATGTCGCAGGCAACAGCCAACACCAACGGAGTCTCCGCCGCCTCCAGTCCGCTGACGAGACCTGTAAGACTCGAGCCAACAGGTGACACGTCCGGCACAACATTGAAGCCGATGAGGTCAGTGCGATTGCCAACGACGATGACGTCGGCGCACACAGAGGCTAAGACTGCGCTGACATGCTGCAGCAGTGTCGTCGGGCTATCTTCGCGCGGCCAGGGCAACAAGGCCTTGTCTTGACCGAGTCGCTTGCTTTTGCCACCCGCCAGTATCAGGCCTGTGACGCCGATTGTACCCAACTCTCCGGCCTCCCAACAGCCTAGATGCACGTTCAGTCGAGCTGGCATTCAGCCTGTATCGTATCATTGCGCGCGCCACAGGTACGGCAGGGCAGCTACTTCAAGCATGGACATTCCTGATATACTGGGAACGCTCAGTTGAAGAAAGAGCCGACACCAGAGGTTGAATATATGGGCAAACGCAACGCAGTGCGGTTAACAGAGCCCTTGGTTCGGGATAGAGGAACGCTTCGTCCCGCAAGTTGGGATGAGGCGCTTGAGCGAGCCACCACCGGCCTTCAGGCAGCGATAGACAAACGAGGGCCGCGCACCTTCGGACTCTTCAGTTGCTCAAAAGCCACCAACGAAGTCAACTATCTCGCGCAGAAATTCACGCGTACGGTAATTGGGTGCAACAACATCGATAGCTGTAACCGCACCTGACACGCGCCCAGCGTCGTCGGTCTGGCGACAGTTTTCGGACTAGGCGGCGGCACGAGTTCCTATCGCGAGATTGAGGAAACCGATGTAATCCTCCTTTGGGGATCGAACGCGCGGGATACACACCCGATCTTCTTCCATCACCTCCTCAAAGGGGTCCACAACGGCGCAAAACTCTATGTCATTGATCCGCGCCGCACGAGTTCGGCGCAGTGGGCCGATGTGTGGCTGGGCGTAGACGTGGGCGCCGACATCGCTCTTGCCAATGCCATGGGTCGTGAAATTATCGCTGCCGGCCTCGCCAATGAGGAGTTCATCGATAACGCGACGAGTGACTTCGCGGCGTACCGGTCGGCTGTGGAGCCGTATACGCTCACGTATGCGGAGGAGATCACTGGCGTTCCGGCGGCGGTAATTCGCGAGACCGCGCACACCTACGCACGTGCGGATCGCGCCCAGATCTGTTGGACGCTTGGTATCACCGAACATCACAACGCGGTTGATAACGTACTGGCGATCATCAACCTCGCCCTGCTTACAGGGCATGTGGGCCGGTATGGATCGGGCCTCAATCCGCTGCGGGGACAGAATAACGTCCAGGGCAGCGGCGATATGGGCGCGTTGCCTGACCGGCTGCCCGGCTTTCAACACGTAGAGAACGCGCCGTTGCGCGAAAAGTTCGAGCGTGCCTGGCACAAACGAATTCCTGCCAAGAAGGGCTGGAACCTGAGTGAAATGTTCGACGCCATGGAACTTGGGGTACTCACCGCCCTTTACGTCATTGGTGAGAATCCCGCGCAATCGGAAGCAGACCAACACCGGGCGATTAACTTGCTGCAAGGCCTCGAGATACTGGTGGTGCAGGACGTCCTCATGAACGCGACCGCAGCCATGGCCGACGTGGTCCTGCCGGCGGCTGCGAGTTGGTGTGAGTCTGACGGTACCGTCACCAACAGCGAACGGCGCGTACAACGGGTGCGCCGAGCGCTGGATGCCCCGCCAGGTGTGAAAGATGACATTACAATCCTCTGCGACCTGGCTACACGGATGGGCGGAGACTTGGGACCGCCAGTGGCAGAGAGCATTTGGGACGAACTGCGCAGCCTCAGCCCTTTTCATACCGGCATGAGCTACGAACGCATTGAGCAATTGGGAGGCATTCAGTGGCCGTGCTATGACGAGTCTCATCCTGGAGAACTCTATCTGCACGGCAGGCTGTGGGCGCGGCCCGTGATAGGGCCGCGGGCGCCGTTCCACGCGGTGGCATACAAGCCACCCGCGGAATGGCTCGACGACCGGTTCCCCATCCGCTTGACTACGGGCCGCCGCTTGGACTCTTTCAATACCGGCGTACAAACCGCCGGCTACACGTCACCCCTGCGCCGACGTGAAACTATTGACCTTTCGCCCGAGGACGGGCGAAAACTTGGCGTTGCTGAGGGCGAGACGGTACGGGTGAGCTCGCGGCGCGGTTCTGTTGAGGCGCCGGTACGTATTGATTCTACCTTGCGCCCCGGACTGGCCTTCATGACCCCGCATTTCCCGAACGAGGTGGCAACCAACGAGCTCACCATCGACGCGACCGACCCGAAGTCCGGCACGGCCGAATTCAAGGCAGCCGCCATCCGTATCGATAAAGTCGAAGTAGGAGTCGCGCAGGACTAGAACGGGCCCCCCGCCAAGCCTTTTAGGTTACCCTGATGGATCTTCATCTCACCAAAGATACTCCCAGTGCGGCAGAGCGCCTCGCGGTTGACAGCGTCCTCGGCGAATCCGGCTTGGGAAGAAGTGACGGCGTAACGTCGGCGGCACTTGTGGGACACGAAGCCGCTGCAGGACACGCCGCGAGAGCAAACCGGCACCTCCTATTGCCGGTACTGCACGCTATCCAGGAGCGGATGGGATGGATAAGTCACGGCGCCCTCAATTACGCTTGTCAGCGCCTGACAATTCCTCCCACGGAAGCGTACGGTGTTGCCACGTTCTATGCGCTCTTTTCGGTCCAGCCCAAGCCGCCAATTGTGGCGCACGTTTGCGACGACATCGCTTGCATGGCGAACGGCGCGGAACAGCTCTGCTCGGAAATGACACAACGCTTGGGGAAAGCGGGAACCAAGAGCGGCGCTGGAAGCGTGACCTGGCACCGCAGCCCCTGCCTTGGCATGTGCGAGCGCGCGCCTGCGGCAATGATTACGGCGGCCGGAAAGCGCCCTTCCACCACCGTGGTCGCCCCCGCGAATGGCGCGGCGATTGAGCGAATATTGGAAGACGAAAAACATGAGGAACCACCATTAGTTGAATCCCAGACCATGGGCTCGGTACCGCAGGCAGGGAGTGCGGAACTCAGGCTCTTGCGCCGCATGAGCAGGATTGACCCGGACAGCATCGCAAGTTACCGCGCGGCAGGTGGATATCAGGCCCTGACACGGGCCTTGGAGTTAGGGCCGGAACAGATAGTCCGGGAAGTCGCCGCATCCAAGCTCATGGGAAGGGGCGGCGCCGCCTTTCCCGCCGGCATAAAGTGGCGATCAGTTGCCTCTGCCGCGGCCCGGCCGCACTACATGGTGTGCAATGCCGATGAATCCGAGCCGGGCACGTTCAAGGACCGCGTGGTCTTGGAAGAAGACCCTTTCGCAGTAGTTGAAGCCATGACTATCGCGGGCATCGCCACCGGATGCGAAAAGGGATTCATTTACCTGCGCGGCGAGTACCCTTTGGCTTTGGCACGCATGACGAACGCGCTTGCGCAGGCCCGTGCCGCAGGCCTCCTTGGTGGATCAATTTTGGGCAACACCATGTCTTTCGACATAGAGATCCGCCGCGGCGCCGGCGCGTACATTTGCGGCGAGGAAACCGCACTCTTCAATTCCATCGAGGGTTTTCGCGGCGAGCCGCGCAATAAGCCGCCGTTTCCCACGGAGGTCGGCCTCTTTGGCAAGCCCACGCTGGTCAACAACGTCGAGACGCTCATCAACGTGCTCGATATCGTACTAGAGGGCAGCGAGGCTTACGCCGCTATCGGCACTGAGCAGTCAACCGGCACGAAGCTCTTCTGTCTATCCGGCCACGTAGCGCGTCCAGGAGTGTATGAGGTGCCGTTTGGCACCTCTCTTCTTGCACTAATTGAACTTGCCGGCGGCGTGGCCGGCAGCGGCAATATGCAAGCGGTACTCTTGGGAGGAGCGGCAGGTACGTTCCTCACACCGCAGGAGTTGGATACGCCGTTGACTTTCGAGTCGACACGAGCAATCGGCGCCACGCTCGGCTCCGGGGTTGTGATGGTCTTCGATGACACTGTCAACATGCAGCGCGTGCTGTTGCGAGTTGCCGCGTTTTTCCGCGACGAATCGTGCGGGCAGTGCGTGCCCTGCCGTGTAGGGACGGTACGACAAGAGGAACTCCTCAACCGGCTATTCGCCGAAAAGACTATCGGCTCCACCGAGGACGAATTGCACCTCCTAAACGACATCGGACAAGCCATGCGCGACGCGTCGATCTGCGGACTTGGGCAAACTGCTTCGAGCGCGATAGAATCTGCAGCCCGCGTGGGACTCTTCAACGGAAGGAAGCACTAATGGGTTCTGAATCTGAATTGTCAGAGTTGCAACCAACCTGGCAGTTCCTAAACCCGATACCGCAGGGCCCGCTTCCCACGATCCCCGAACCAGCGGCGGCACCCGAAGTTGAGCTCATTATTGACGGTCGGGAGACCTCCGTGCCCACCGGTTCAACTTTGTTGCAGGCGACCAAGAGTCTCGGTATCGAGACGCCAACGCTCTGTTACTTGGAGAACCTAACTCCGGTCAATGCCTGCCGCGTGTGTGTAGTTGAGCTTGAGGGGTCGCGCACGCTCGTGCCCGCGTGCTCGCGCAAAGTGGAAGCAGGTATGCAGGTGCAGACCGACTCGCCCCGGGTGCGCTTGAGCCGCCGCATGGTGCTTGAGTTTCTGGCGTCATCGGTGGATGTGTCGACTGCGCCGGAACTCCAGCAGTACATGGGTCAATATGCGGCGGAGCCGGAGCGATACGGGCCCTCAGGGCCGCCCGCCCTTGGAAATGAGCGGGATGCCGCCGTCCCCGGCCATCACGTTGCACCCGATGGCGCGACTGCCGGCACGGTGGAGCAGCCCGTGAAGATCGACAACGAACTCTACATACGCGACTACAGCAAGTGTATTCTGTGCTACAAGTGCGTTGAAGCTTGTGGCGAGGACGCCCAGAATACCTTTGCAATTGCCGTGGCCGGCCGCGGCTTCGATGCGCGTATCGCAACGGAGTACACGGTGCCCCTGCCGGATTCCGCCTGTGTCTACTGCGGCAACTGTATCGGCGTCTGCCCCACCGGCGCGCTCATGTTCCGCAGCGAGTACGAGATGCGTGAAGCGGGAACTTGGGATGAATCGGCCCAGAGCGAGACCGACACGATCTGCTCGTACTGTGGCGTGGGCTGCAACCTGCAGCTACACATTCAAGACAATGAGATCGTCAAGGTCATGTCCCCAATTGAGAGCGGCGTTACCCAGGGCCACCTTTGCATCAAGGGACGGTTCGGCTGGCAATTCATGCAACAGCCCAAGAAGAAATAGGTCATGCCTGCTGGCGTTGCGCACATGCTGACTCAATGCTGGCACGCTGTGCGCCCAATCACTGGGATGTAACCCGCTCGGCTCCCGTGTAAATGTTCATCGAGGAGTCGCGCAGAAAGCCGATAAGCGTCATTCCCGACGCAGCCGCCAGTTCCACGGCTAGGCTTGAAGGCGCTCCCACGGCAGCAATCACGGGCACGCTCGCCAACAGACACTTTTGCACGATTTCAAAGCCGGCCCGACCGCTTACCAACACGATGCGGTCCTCAAGGGGGAGCATTTTGCGGAATAGTGCGGCGCCAATCAGCTTGTCTACGGCATTGTGGCGTCCCACGTCCTCCCGCAAGAAGAGTAACTCGCCCGCGGCATCGTACAGCCCGGCAGCATGCAGCCCACCCGTACGTTCAAAGGTAGCCTGTGCCGCGCGGAGTGAATTTGGCAAACGCTGAAGCACTTCCGGTGCGACGTTGAGGTCGCTCTCAATCGGGTCGGCCGCCTGACGCACTGCTTCTATGCTTGTCTTGCCGCATATGCCGCAGCTTGACGTCGCCTGGAAATTACGCTGCCAGCCTTCGCCCAGAATGTCTTCTACACCATTGACGTACGCCAAAACGATGTTGTCGCGCTCTTCCTCTGACTTGCCGGGGCAGTGACCAACGGATAGCAGGTCGGATGGCTGCGCAATCAGCCGTTCGGTCCAAAGGAACCCGGCGGCCAGTTCCTCATCGTGGCCGGGCGTGCGCATGGTCACCGCAATGCTCTGCCCGTTTACGCGAATCTCCAGCGGCTCCTCGCGCGCCAAGACATCCGGTCCGAGAGCCGTGCCCTCGGCAGAAACTTTCGTCACTTGCCACGTTGACGTGGGCGCTTGCTTCTCTACGTCTGTCTGTGCCACTCGGCATCTCCTCGCCAATCCGCTGCTATACCGCTTATCAACGCTAACTATACCGTGAGTACACAGTTTCCATCGTCTATCTATACACTAGTCCATGAACCAGTTGCAGGCTAGCGCAATGTGCTATGCTGCTACCGCACTATCGCCGAGCGTCGGTTTCGCCGGCTACTCTCCATGGAGACAAAGTCCAAATGGCACGTACACAAGTGAACGGCCGCGTTTTCGAGGTAGATTCAGGTGATGGAATCGGGGGCGTGTCCGTCTCCAATGGCGCGGCTATCGTTCAAACTGAGTCAGATGGCCGGTATGCCCTGGAGATCGATCCGCAGCGTGATCGCTACGTCTTTGTTTCGGTGCCGGCAGGATACCGCTCGCAGGACCGCTTCTACATACTCCTGGACGACATAGAATCCCAAGACACATATGACTTCCCTATGGTCGCCGCGCCGGAGCGCGCGCAATCCAGTTTTCGTGTCGCCCACCTCTCAGACACGCACGTGGTCATTGACGACAGCGGAGCCGTCTCCGGGGATTTACTTGCGCAGGACCTGGGAGAGATCGTCAGCACCGCTGCCCCCGACCTGGCCGTCATTACCGGTGACCTGACGAACATGGGCACGATCCCCGAACTGGAACAATATCGCTCCGCCATTGAATCTGTGCCGGTCCCGGTGATCTCGGTTTTCGGCGGGCACGATGGCAATACCGAGCGCCGGTCAACTGTTGGCGATGTCCCGTGCACCCGCAATTTTGAAGCAATCCTGGGCCCGACGTATTACAGCTTCGATTGGGGCAATTATCACTTTGTTGTCTTTGCCACGGAGGAGACCTACTTCACTGTTGGAGATCGGGAACGCAAGGTGCGCTGGCTATGGGCAGACCTTGCGCTGCAACCCGGCGCACGCAGGTCTGTGCTCATGCTGCATACGGCTCCGGACCAAGCCTTGCTCGAGCAGTTCAGCCGGCACAATGGCGCGCTCATTCTTCACGGCCATTGGCACTCAAGCAGAGTGTTCGCACTTGGCGAGACTATTCAGGCATCCGCTCCCGCCGCCTGCTTTGGCGGGATCGATACCCGACCCAGAGGCTGCCGCCTCGTCTCATTTTCTCCGCAGGGCATAGAGACGGCATTGCAGGCAAGCTCCAGACCGGGCGCCCCCTCCACGGGGGCCACAGGCTTGGTAGGCGCACAGTCAGCGGAGCAACCCCAACGAGGTATCGCATTGGGGGAAGAGAACTTTGCTCTGGCCTGGCAGCATGAGACCGGCAGCCCGCTGCATCGTGCCGCGCCGGTCGTTTACGATGACAGTGTGCTCGTGAGCCTCCACGATGAAAGTTTTCCCAGCCGCAATGGCGTGACCTGTCTTGACAGTCGCGACGGTAGAGAACGGTGGTATTACCAGACCCAGACAGCCGTGAAGAATAGCTGTGTCGTCGTCGATGGCATCTCCTCCGACGACACCGGCGGTGACGCTTGGTGCGCAGCACTGTCAATCACCGGCGAACTCCACCTCATCGCCATGGCGACGGGCAAGCGCGCGTGGAACACCGTCCTCCCATCACACCCGCAACGCTGGGTCTACTCGTCACCCGCCCACAACGGCCAAGCAATTGTTGCCGGATCGAAGGCAGGTTACGGCGCGTACGATGTGGCAACCGGTGCTCAGAATTGGTATTTTTCTCCGTCGGACGGCGATGAATGGCCAGCCTACATTTGTCCCCAAATCTACAACAATGACCTCTGTATTGTGCTCGTACAGCGCTGGGGATTTCTTGCATTGAGCATGGACGCTGGTGAAGTGGTTTGGGAACAAGAGTTGCCAGTCGAGTATTTCTGTGCCTCGCCTGTGTTGGCCGGCGACCTGCTTGTCGTCAGTTCCGCGTCGCCGCATACGGGTGCCAGCCTTACCGGAGGGCAGCAGGGCGATATTGCCGTGCTTGATGCGCGCTCCGGGGACATTGTTGCCCACTACGCACAAGTGCTACCGGGATACGCCGCGGGTGTTGCGGTTGCAGCTAACCGCATTTACGCTGCCACCGCCGCAGGGACTGCCCACTGCCTCGACGTGAATACGGGTAAGCAGCTATGGCAATTCCAGTCAGGCGAGGACCTGCTTGATTTTACTCCCTATCGACGCGGTATCACGTCGCTCACAGCCGCGCCAATGCCTCTGTGGGACCACATTCTCGTGGGCGGCTGCGACGGCTGGCTGTATGCGCTGGACAGCCAAACGGGTACGTGTACTGACCGGGCGTTCTTGGGTGCGCCAATCACGGCGGCGCCGTGCGCCATTCCGGATGGCTTCTGTGTCGGCACCTACGGCGGGACTCTGTATGCCTTTCGCTCGGCGCGTTAGGCTCAAAGCTGGCTGGGCAATAAGCGCATATCCGGCACATAGGCGCGCGGCGGGAGCGATGCCACCAACAGCGCGGCCTTGGCCACGTCCTCCGGTTCCAGGGCCTTAGCCATGACCTCCGGCGGCGTGGGAGTCGGCCGTTTCTCTACCAGCGGCGTATTGCAGAGGCCGGGAAAGATCACGGTCACGCGAATGCCGTTTGCCATCTCTTCTTCCCGGGTGCCGTAAGCCAGCCCGGCCACACCGTGCTTCGATGCTTGATAGGCGACGCCGGACACGTCAGGCCGCTGCACCGCGCCCGATGAGAAATGCACGATGAGTCCAGCGCCCTGCGCGCGCATTTGCGGGAGTACCGCACAGGTCAGATTGAAGGCAGCAGAGAGATTTACTGCGAGCATCATTTCCCAGTCGGCGGGATCGAGCACCGTCAGCGCGCGCTGCTTGAGATTGGTGCCAACACTGTTGATGAGAGTGTCAACCTTGCCATACTCTTCTACCGCCGCTTCAACCAGCTTCTGGGTAGCTGCACGGTCAGTGGCATCCGTTTGCACTGCGAGCGCAACACCGCCCGACTCATTGATCTCACCCGCCACCGCCGCGAGCGCGGAAGCGTTGCGCGCTCCCAATACTACTGTGGCGCCCTGTTCAGCAAAGAGACGCGCAGTTGCAGCCCCCATTCCACTGCTTGCACCCGCAATGATTGCCACGTTTCCCTCAAGCAACCGCATTGTGCAGCTCCTTCATCTTCTTAAATTGCAAATTGATATCGGCTTCTGACTCTGTCAGCCAGGCGGGGCCGCTTCCTCAAAGTGGATTACATATCACTTCCACCCGCTTAGACCCGCACATGTGACTATACCGCAATTGCGAATCAAACTCGCAACCAAGCGATGGTTCAGCAAGCTCTGCTGATTTACGTGACTTCCGTTCGGAAACTGAGTTGGAATTCAGTGCTCATAGGTACTTTTCACAAAAGTGTGACGGTTGTCCCGCCTGCCGGACGCGCTGGCGAGTCTGTAAGACCGATTACGCAAGAAGCAGGCGGGGTGTGGTACTTTGAACACTGAAGCATACGCTAGACAACAAGAGGAACCCTGCAGCCGAGGAAGACAGGCATGAAGCGCGGCCCGCTCCGGACACTCGTCATTATCCTGGGGATACTTGTAGCCACAATTGCCGTATCGTTCTTGCTGCAACTGCGGGACTCACTGCTCGATCGACTGCCGGGTCTGCCGGAGCAGGGACCGACCCAAAACGTTGAAGTCCCGGACTTCACGTTGGAGACGGTGGAGGGCGAGACCGTCACGCTTAGCGATTACCGCGGCCAGCCGGTAGTAATCAACTTCTGGGCGACGTGGTGCGCGCCGTGCCGCGAGGAAATGCCACTGCTACAGGAGACCTATGATGCGCATCGAGACGACGGTCTTGTCGTTATCGGCGTCAACGTCCGCGAGACGCCGGAAGAGGTAAAGCGCTTTCTTGACGAGGTTGGAGTAGAGTTTCCCGTGCTGCTAGATTCAGAAGCCGCCGTCGTGAACCGCTACCTCGTAACCAGCCTGCCGTTGACGTTTTTCGTCGACCGTGAGGGCAGACTAAGAACTGTTGTGGTCGGTGGCATGACCAAGGCTGTTCTTGACGAACGCCTGGCTAGAATTCTCTGATCCGCCCAGGGATTGAGCTGCGTCGCGGCGTGGCTCCGCTTGATCATCTATGTATCCTGCCGCACTCAAAACTGTGCGCAGTCCCTGTGACCGATTCCAGTTTCTTCCAAGCGCGGGCCAATTCCGGATTCTTGGGAGCTAGCGGCACACGGTACGCATGCTCCATAATGTGGGAAAATCACGTCTCTTAACATCATATGGAGTGGGGCAAATGAGCGATCGAGTTCTACGTGTCGGCATCATTGGCGCGGGCGGCATTGCGCGCGGCGCCCACGTTCCCGGCTACCGCGATTCGGGCCGCGCGGAAGTCAGAGCAGTCTGCGATGTGAATGCGGAAGCCGCACGCACTTTCGCCCAGGCCCAAGACGTCCCGCACCACTATGGCAGTGTAGAAGCGATGTTGGCGCAGGAAGATCTGGACGTTGTCAGCATTTGCACCTCGAATGATGCGCACCATCCGGCAGCCTTGGCCGCCTTGAAACGCGGCTTGCACGTATTCTGCGAGAAACCGCTCGCGCTGAACTTTGCGCAGGCCCGGGAGATGTTCGACGTTGCCCAATCCCAGGGTGTCGTTACCGGCATAAACTTCACGTACCGTACGTTTCCCGCCGCGCGCTACATCAAGGAACTCACAGATGAAGCCAGCTTTGGCGACATCAAGCACTTTAGCATCGAGTATTACCAGAGCTACTCGGTGGACCCAAACCGGTCCTTAGAGTGGCGCTTTCAAAAGAAGCTCACGGGCACCGGCGCGCTTGCGGATCTGGGCTCTCATGCCACCGACCTCGCGCTCTGGCTTGCCGGGGGCATCTCCGGCGTACGCGGCCACCTGGCGACCTTCATCCATGAACGGCCGCTGCAAGACGGTTCAGGCATGGGCCCCGTGGACGTGGATGACTCCGCCACCTTCCTTGCTACTTACGAGAATGGCGCGAACGGTGTCGTTGCCGCCACGCGCTTTGCGACCGGTCGCCAAAACCACCAACGAATTTCGATTTACGGAGACAAGGGCTCTCTGGTCTTTCAGAACGGTGCAGAGCCCCGCATCGAGGTTTCAGGTGGGCCTTTTAATAAGGGCGGGGGCGAAATGCTCGCAACTATTCCATCTCGTCTGACTGCCAGCCGCCGGTCGCACGTTCCCGCCTTTGTGAATACCATTCTCGACGACGCGCCTTGCGCGTTTCCGACGTTTGCGGACGGGCTACGCACTCAAGAAGTGCTTGAGGCCGCCGAGCGGTCTCACGAAGAGGATCGATGGATTTCGCTGCCTCTTCCTCGATAAACGTCGATGCCATGGATGACGATACCTCTCTGCTCGCAGCCTACTTTGACCGCACGACGCCGGCCGCCGCGGCGGCCGGTAAGGCAATCATGGCTTCCCTACTTGCGCTTGACCCCAAAATTGTTTGGAAATTGAACAAGACGACAATTGAGTTCCGCGTAGAACGGTATTTTTGCGCTCTCTGGCCCGTTAAGCGCCACATTACCTTCTGGATCTTCAACAACGGCGGCATTGAAGATGCGCACGCGCGCCTGATGGGCAAGGGACGGGCCTCCTACGTGAAACTGCGCTCTCTCGCAGACGTGGATGAGATTCTCCTGGACTTGGTCGCGCAGGCATACCGCACTGAAGGCCTGCGCCCGCTCAAGCGTCGCCGCGTCGCACGCGAGTAAAAACCGATTGAAAGCCACCGTAACGCCAGTTGACGCCTATGTGGCTTGGGGGAGTTCGTCGCTAGCGCGCGTGGATCGGAGGTGCACGTCTTGCTGAGGGAATGGAATTTCGATGCCCTGTTCTCGAAATGACGCGCAGATGGCATGGTGCAACTCGCTAATGGTTTGGAAGCGATCGGTCAAGTCAGCAACCCATGCCATGACCCAGAACTCGAATGCGGAGTCGCCGAAATCGCGGAAGAATACCCGTGGTTCCGGATCCTCGAGGACGGCTGTGTGACCGTTCACAGTATCGAGAATCGTCTGTTCGACCAACGTGGTATTGGCACCGTAGGCAACATGCACGTCGAAGTCGAGCCGGATGCGTCGATCGTCGAGGGACCAGTTAATGACGACGGAAGACAATAAATCGGCATTGGGAATAACCGCCTGCGTGTGATCGAATTTGCGCAGTGTTGTCGCCCGCGAACCTAGATGCTCAACGGTGCCAAGGTGACCGTTGACCTCGATGACGTCACCTATCCCAATCTTGATGGGACGCTCTGCAAGAAGGATGAGACCGGAAACGAAGTTGTTGACAATGCTCTGCAAACCGAAGCCAATGCCGATGCCCAGCGCTCCCAGCACGACCAGCACGGCGCCCAAATCGAAGCCCAGCGTGCGAAACCCAATGTATGCCCCGATAATTACGATGAGGTGGTGGGCCATCGCGCCCAGTGCGTATTGCGCTGGCGCAATCGGGTGTTCGTCCTCCGTGGCAAGATCTTGAATTATGCGTCGTATGCGCCGGGCAACCGCCCAAGTAAGGCCCAAGATGACGCACAGCACAATGACATTCATTGCGTCTACGGTTGTTCCGGCGATAGTGAAGAGGGTAAAGTCAAGCAGACGCCACAGATTGCGAAATGTCTCCACGCAGGAATTCCTCCAATTTTCGCATTGATGGTGCCGTGCAATTATCGCAGCACTGATTTACTGACCGCTGTGCAATGGCCCGCAATTCGGCCTGACCCACGACTAGAGAGTTTCAGGAGAATAGGGTTATTGCCACTGACTTGGGAGGTCTTGGCGATCCAAAATGAATGTAAGGAGTGACTGAAGTGTGCGCAGCGTATCGGGAACGGGTGCGTAACCCCCATTCATCATCATGTGATAGTGATGGGCAATAACCGGGCTGTAGAGGGGATATGTTACCCCAATTGGCAGCGACCGCTGCGCATTGGTCTCTTCCAGTAACGCCGCCCTGTAGTGTGGCTCCACGTGGCTGGCAGCAATTACTTGCGGAAGAATCGGCAGCGCATATTCACTGTCGATTACAAGCGCCTGCACCTCTGGGCGCAAGGCCCAGCGTAGGAACTCCCATGCAGTGTCAAACTGCTGCGATCCTGTCACGATGGCAAGGCCGTCAAAGGCGGCTAAGGTCCGGCTCTCGCCGTCCTCGTTCGGATGGAGTGCTCTTGCTTGCCACGCAACGTCAGTCGCGCGCAAGCGGTACATATCATTCGCGCTGCCCAAGAACATCGCCAATCTCTGAGTGGCAAAGTTCTGCACATACGTGTCCGCGCCGAGCTCTCCCACTCGCGGCGCAATGTGCATAGTGTGCCGCCAGGCTTGAATTCTGCGCAGCGTGCTTTCCGCTTCCGGGGATGCGACCGTGCTGACCTTGCCAGTGTCGTCAAAGACGTCACCTCCACCGCTCCAGAGCCAGGGGAGTGATTGGAACCAAGAATCCGGGAAGCCAATGCCTGCTGTTTGCAAGCGGTCGCCCGGTCTCACCTCAGTAAGCTGTTGTGCGGCTTCTTCTACCGTCTCAATCGTCCACCGCAGGTCGGAGACACGACCGGCGAGGCCGCTTCGCCGGAATATGTCCTCATTGAGAAAGAGCAGCCTCGGGTTGCTGCGCCAGGGCAGACCGTAGTAGTCACCTCTGCCAGGTTGTTTTGCTTCCGGATAGTATCGGAACGCATTGAGCGCCGCCGGCGTTATGTCGCTCGCCCCATTGTTGCCGAGCCAGTCGCTTACAAGCGTTTGAATGTTCACGTACAGGTTTTGCTCTATCCAGCGCGGAAAGAACATATCCTGAATCGAGGCGACTTCCGGCGGCAAGCCGGCTGCAGCCGAAATCGCCACGGTTTCTTCGACAGGGCGACCGTAGAACTCCTGACGCAGTTGGATATGGGGGAAATCTTCCGCGAGTTGCTGGCGTACGGCAAACCAGAGACGCCGCTCTATCGGGTCATCCCAAGCGAAGTGCCAAAGCTCTACCGGCTCCGGAGCTACAGGTGTCGCAACCGTTGACGGGGTGCTGCGCGCGCCCTGACCCGATGTCTGCGAATTTGTGAAGACTCGGGGCACGGCAGAAGTGCCCGTGCGCAGTGCAGCCTCGTCCGGCTGACCACAGGTCACAAGGAGCGCCGGTAGTCCAAGGGAAGCAGCAAGAAAGTGGCGGCGGGTAATGCGAGGCATAGTGGCCAACTGGGGGTCATTTGGAAAGCTAAGAGAACAGAAACCAGGGAGGGGATCCCAAGACTCTATATGTTAACGTACCACGACGGGCGCATCTGCGCCAGCCGGTGCCGTGAGACGCTTACTCAAGACCCCGCGCAAGTGACGTGAACACATCAAGACTAGCGTTCACTTGGTGACGCATTTGCTCGATGTTTTAGTTGCTGGCCTAGCGGTTTCTGCAACCGAGAGTGAGGAGTAGATTGCTGACGTAAATGGCTTGCGCTATCCTCGCTGCGACCACGCAACCAGCGCGGCAAGCGCCTCCGTGCGCGACGCTCGTGCACGAACTCTAAGGCCCTTCTTCGCTTCAAGTCGCTTGAACATCAGTGCGGACGGTGAGAAAACCTCCTCAGCCTCTTCCTCTGTTATCGGTTCGCAAACCGCATCGACCGGGTTGAGAATCTCGGTGGTTCGCGGAGCCAGTGCCCCAACCAGGCTTGGCAAGTCGTAATGCAACAGCACACCGGGTAGGAAGCTGCTTGCCGGCACGGTATATTCGCCCGCACGCGTGATGTGACGATACGATGCAAGCGTCTCCAACATAGCAACGGCTCGGATGCGCTCGTCAAGGGCGGCAGCATGCAGCGCGACCAGCCCGCCGCCGCATTGGCCGAGCACGGCGATACGGTCCGTCTCAACATCCTCCCGCTCCGCAATTTGGTCCACGCACCGAATGGTGTCGGTCACACGTTGCGTCAGCGGCCACTCCCCTAGGAAGTAGCCAAAGTACGCCAGGCGGGAGTCTGTCCCCAGCAGCGCAGCATCGTCGGGGCGATAGACAACCTGTGCGTTCCAGCGAGTCTCGCCCCAACCCCGTAAGTCCATGGCAAAGACTTTGCTGCCCGCACGGGCCAATGCGGCGGGGATGCCGTTCTCATGGGCTTCAGCATCCTTGCCCAGTTCATGGACATACACGACTGCAGGATGTGGGCCATCACTTGGGGGATGAAAGACCAAGCCAGGTACGGGCAGGTCAACTTCACTCTCGAAATACACTTCCTCGACCTGCAGACCTCCAATGGTCTGCGTCCCCAGGGTCTGCATGGCCCCGGCAGCGGGTACCTCATCGTAAGCAAGCACCGCCCGCGCTGCCTCGCGAGTGTCCTGCCGGTGTGAATCAGCGGCCTTTCGCTTTGCCATTTCAGGTATGGCAGGCGCGAGTTCCGCTGCGCGCCGTTCGTTCAACGAAACAACCGTCTCATTTCGATCGCTCAGGATGGCCTGACCGGAAGCAGTGCACCAGAGAGTCTCCGGTGTCTCAGGCGAAAAGGGTGCTTCCGTCACCGGTTCCGGCTCATCCTTCAGCCACCGGTTGAACCACGCGTACATCGACTCACGCATTGGCTGGTTGTAGTCGTGATGCGCTGGCGGTTCTACCATGTTCGCTCGTTCGGGTACCCCCAGCGCCGTATAGCAGTCAAGCACGTCGGCATAGACGTCGCGCGCGCCAATCAATGGGAAAAAGTCATAGGTTGTTGACATGATCTGCATTGGCAGCGGCGCCCGGCTCATTAGCAGGTCTGCCATATCCATGTCATTTGGGTAACTGCCCACAGGGTCCTGGCAGGGATCACCGATCTGTCCTTTCGAGTGCATCCGTTCGTAGGTGGCGGTCGAACAGACCGGCACCGCCGCCTTGATGCGGTCATCGAATGCCGTAAGGAACATGGTGAACGTCCCGCCGCCAGACGCGCCCGTACACCCAATGCGACTGGAGTCCACGTCCGTGCGCATCTCCAAGTAGTCCAGCATCCGCACGCCGTCCCAGACCATGTGATTAATCACCGTCTGGCCGACCAGCCAGCAGGGAAGGCAGGCGCCCGCGTGCTGTTCAGTGCTGCTGGTCATTGGGTTGGAATTTGTAGCGCGGTCCCAATGCTGGCTGCGCTCGCCCTGGCCAATGGGGTCATAGACAAGCGCCACGTACCCGTGCCGGGCGAGGCCGATGCCGCGGGCCTGCACGACGACTTCCCCTTTGCCGTCAGCCCAATGGCCCAGAGGATTGAGTACGGCCGGTAACGGCTCCGTTATTTCTGGCGGGCGATAGAGGTTGACCGTAACCGGAAATCCCGGCTGGCTCTCAATGAGCAACTTCTCCACAACGTAGCCGTCACGCTCGAGGATGCCCACCAATTGTGGGTTGAGCGGTGTCCGCTCCGGGAATTGTCCCAGCGCGAGGCGAAAGTTTTCCCGCACAGCCTGCGTATGTGCTTGCCAGTCTTGCGCCGAACTGAAGGAGCGTAGCTTGCGCTTGCGTCGCCAGTTGTGCTCGCGGGCCTGTCGCAAGAGATAGCCAAAGTAGGCTTCGTCCGCCCCGCTAACGCGTCCGGTCAATACTGCCATTGGGATGCTCCTTCTTTACTTGCGCGTTCAAGAAATCAGCGACACTTCGCCGCGGCAAATTCGCTACAAGACTGCATGTGAATGCTGCCCCCTCTCGACTGCTCTGCCTTTGAGCGCGCATAGAGCACTTCACGTTCTTGGTGCGCGGTTGCTACTAGCGAAGGGCTCTTTCAGCGCTCCAACCTATGCACGTGTACCAACTCCTCAATTTGGTCTCGAGAGCTCACTCTCCAGGCCACAGCGGGTGGTTGAAACGCCCGCCTGCGTTTACCGATTGAAACTGTGCACTGAGAATACACTAGCTTGGTTGCAGTGAGCAAAATATGATACCATTCCTGCGTCATGACGAGACCTGATCCCACGGATGTGCGCGCCTTTTTCGAACGTGAAGCCGCTGCAATCGCAGACTGGCTCTTTGCAATCTGCGTCCTCGAAAGCAAACTGGGCAACGAGGCAAAGACGCTGGCTGCCGCTATCGACGCCTTCCAGGGCCTCGATTTAACCGTAGCTGAAGTGCCTTTTCCGCAGGATATCGCCGCGAATCCCCACCATGTGCCGGTGCCCGAACTCGATCAATACCCGGACCACGTTCGCGCTAATGGTTTGGCTACCCGAACGGGCAGCGGGGGCGGCCGCAGTCTCATCCTGCAGACCCACCTCGACGTTGTGCCTGTGAGCGAAGGGCAGCGCTACGAGCGCGTCCAGGACCCTGAGCGGGGCGAGATATTGTACGCGCGGGGCAGCAATGATGCCAAGGGACAAGTAGCAACGCTGCTGCTCGTCATGCGTGCGCTGACGCACTTTGGGATCTCACTCAAGGGTGACCTAGCCTTGCAGCTTGTGACCGAAGAAGAAGTGGGCGGCAATGGCGCCCTTGCATTTATTCATGCGGGCTATCGCGCCGACGGCGTAGTCGTCATGGAGCCGTCGCTTGCCCAGATTCATCCTGCCAATCGCGGCGCGCTCTGGTTCCAAATTGGCATTGAAGGCGTGAGCATGCACATGGGACGCATGCATGAAGGTGTCAGCGCCATCGATAAGGGCATCGCCCTTATCGCCAGCTTTAAGGAATACGAAAAAGAGCTGGTCGCAATGAGCAAGGGGTATCACGGTTTCGAGCGCTACGATCACCCGGTGCAACTGAATGTCGGCATCTTTCAGGGCGGACATTGGCCGAGCGCCGTCGCGGGCGAGGCCGTAATCGAAGGCGGCGTCGGCTTCTTGCCGAACAAAGCCATGGAAGACGTTAGGGCCGACCTGGAACGCATCGTTGCAACCCATCCCGACGACTGGATTCGGAATCACACCACTATTGCCTTCAACAAACTGCGAAATGACTCCTTTGAGATACCCTACGATCATCCTCTACCCACTTTGCTGCACGCCGCCGCGCGGCAAGCCGGCGTGGCAAGTGAGGTCTTTGGTTGGAACGTCTCCTGCGATGCGCGCCTTTACGCCCGGGTCGGCAATCTGCCCGTTGTCGTGTTCGGCCCCGGCGATCTTGCGACCGCACATGGCCCGCACGAGCACTTTGCCGTAGGCGATATGGTTGACGCTGCCTGCGCGCTCACGCAATTTGTGCAAGATTGGTGCGAGGTAGGGTAGCGAAAGCGATACCGTAATTCGGGCAAAACCGTTCCCAATGTGAGGTTTATGTCGCGCAACGAGCAAGACAGCGGTGACAGCCGCAGAATCTGGGAAGCGCTGGCATTCATTCTCCATCGCGTGTATGAACCGCTCGAAGATGAAGCAGCGGACTGGGCAATCATTGGCGGCGCGGCATCAGCACTACAAGACATCGCGGTCACTCCAAACGAACTGCGCATTCTTAGTGCTCCTGATTCGCTCGACACCTGGTCCAGCCACCTGTGGGACTGGTTAGACGAAGAACCGGACTATCAGGATCCCAGCCACGTCAAGCTCAACCTCACTGTGGAACATGCGCCTGTAACCATCCTCGTGCGTGAGCCCCGCGATAGCGAAAAAGGTATACTGCTAGAGGGCGTGGGCGGCGCGGTATGGGACGTTGTCGGCAGAGTCCGTTTTCAAAATTGGCTCGTGCCGGTGGTGCCGCTCGAAGTGCAATTCGCAACTGCGGTGGGGCGGATGGTTCGCAGCCCATCACAGAGTTCCTGGCAGCACTTGGCCGCCAAGATGGCTGGAGCGCTCTACGCCAACGGATATTATCGAGAGCTCATCGAAGAAGCGCTTAATCCCTACGGGGCCCAGGCCACCAAAGTCGCCCTTGACTTGATCGGATCCCACGCGTCCCCGCGTCGGCCGCGCGCGGCACGCGAGCAGCCAGGCCGCAAACCCAAGAAATAGGACCAGTTGTGTGTGTACGCACATGATCTCACAGGCTTGTGTGGGGCACACTAGGTAATTGATAATCGCAGCAATCAAAGAGACCTAGGAGGATGAACTCTCATGGCAGACGCTATTCGTATTGGTGTCATTGGCACCGGTGTCTTTGGCATCAGTCACCTGCGGGTCTTCAAGCAGGCGCAGAATGAGGGCCGCACCGTGCTCGTGGCCGCTTGTTCCTCGGGCAGAGATCCGGCGCGGGACCAGGAACGCAGGGATGAGTTCGGTATCCCAATCTACACGGATTGGCGGGAGATGCTTGACAAGGAGTCGCTGGACGCGGTCACAATCGTTACGCCAGACCACCTGCACCAGGAAATGACGATCGAGGCGGCGAACCGCGGTTTGCACGTGCTTGTTGAGAAACCGCTGGACGTGACCAGCGCCGGATGCCAGGCCATCGTAGACGCATGCAAAGCCAATGGTGCCTTTCTCCAGGTTGACTTCCACAAGCGGTATGACCCCTATCACCTGGCCCTCGAACGCCAGTGCAACGACGGCACGCTCGGCGAGGTGCTCTACGGCTATGTGCATATGGAAGACAAAATTGTCGTGCCGCGGGATTGGTTTCCTCACTGGGCCGGTTCGACCAGTCCGGCATGGTTCCTTGGCGTGCACTTCTACGACCTCGTGCGGTGGTGCATCAAGAAAGAAGCCACTCGGGTCTATGCCACGGGACAGAAGAACAAGCTCGCCGCGGCAAATATCGATACCTACGATGCTATTCAGGCGAAAGTGGAGTTCGAGGGTGGCACAAGTGTCTTCTTCGATACCGGCTGGGTGCTCCCTGATACCTTTGAGGCCATCGTAAATCAGTCAATACGCCTCGTCGGCACCGAAGGCTTTGCCGAAGTGGACAGCCAAAACCGCGGCATGGAAGCAGCTAGCTACAAGGATGGCATGCGCACCTACAACGAGGCGTTCATGCGCGAGGAAGAGGACAAACACGGCAACGTCGTCTATCGCGGCTACGGCTATGAGAGCATCTTGGACTTCGTTGATAATCTTGAATTCTTGCAGGAAGGCGGCACGATCGACCAGTTGCAAGGCCGCTATCCCGGTGGAGAGGATGCGCTTGAAGTTACGCGGATCGCCGAGGCCGTCCACCAGAGCATAGACAGCGGCTCAATCGTGACGCTGAGGTGAGCGCGACAGCACTATGGACCAACTCTTCCCCGGCTTTTACAGTTGGCGCGCGCCGTATCGTCCCGGGCGCGAGGCGTACAGCGCCTGGGTTGAAGGCGAGCACGAGAATGTGCTGATCGACCCATTCACGCCGAATGAAGGCCTGAGCCCGTTTAGCCACCCCAGCAAGTCAATCATCGTGCTTTTGACCACCAGCAACCATGAGCGCGACGCCTATTCGTGCAAGTCGGCGTTACGGGCGGAAATCTGGGCGCCGGAAAAAGCGCTTGGCAATCTGGACCTAACTCCCGACCGCGTTTACAGCAGCGATGAGGAGCTGCCGTGCGGCATCAAGGCGTTTCATTTGGAAGGTTCGCACTCGGAAGGTGAAACGGCGCTCCTCGTTCCCTGCGGCCCTGGCGTGCTCGTGATCGGCGACGGCCTGATCGCGCATCCAGCCGCGGATTGGCGCGTGTTTCAACCGCATGAGCGCGATGCCCTGCATTCGTTACGGGACAAAAAGTTCGACGCAATTGTCACGTCACATGGCGAGCCGGTGCTCTCCGGTGCGAAAGCAGGCCTACAGGCATTCTTAGATTTGTAAGGTCCACAGAGCGCTCTATTAGGCTAAGGAATAGTAACATCGGATAACTTTGCTAATTCAGATAACATCGCTAATTTCGCTATAAATGACTGTCTGGCGCCATTGCCCGGGAATTAGATTGCCTGCTTTTACTTTGAGCCCGACACGTTTGCATCTGTTGAGGGAGGGCAAACTGTGGAAATCGGAGCACATGGACAAAGATTAAACTGTGCCGATGTCCGATGAGTTCATGTTGCGGTGCGATTCCCGCGGATAGAGATGATAGCGAGAACCATCAAAGTTTTCTTTGCCGAGAGTTCAGCATAGGCCTCACTTGGAAGTGATTACGATTAGACTTGCGTAAGGGTGCATGAAACGGCATACATCCTCAGAGCAAACAGTATACGTAAGACGCCACGAAACGAGTTTCACAGGAGGAAGACCAATGAAAACAAGCACACGTCTCCGCGGTCCGGTAATCAATACCGATCTGCCCGGCCCGCGCTCGCGAGAAATAAAGGCAATGTCTGAAAAGTACGAACCCAGTGCGTCCAGCGAGCAGGTGCCAATTGTGTGGAAACATGCTGAAGGCGTGTGGGCAACCGATATGGACGACAATACGTTCCTGGACTTCACCAGCGGTGTGCTTGTCGCGAACGCCGGTCACAGCCACCCTCGTCTGGTGCGGGCAATGCAGGAGCAGGCAGAGCGGGCGGTTAACACCTACGACTTTCTCAACGAATGGCGCCCCCAGCTCGCCAAGAAGCTCGTAGAAATCACGCCGCCGAATCTTTCCCGGGCAATTGTACTCTCCACGGGCGCCGAGACGATCGAGACGGCCATGAAGATCGCGCGCCTCTACACCGGCAAGCACGAGATCGTGGCCTTTCACGGGGCCTTCCACGGCCGCACCTTTGGCGCCATGTCGGTCAACGGCAAGCGTTCCAGCCCGGGTATCAAGGGATTCGGACCCTTCCTGCCCGGTGTCGTCTTTGCGCCGTTCCCCTATCCTTACCGCAGCATCCTCTGCCGCGGCCATGAGGACGAGTGCAGCGAACGCTGCTTCGAGTACTTCAAGTGGATCATCGAGACGGAATCTGAGAAAGACATCGCCGCGGTGCTGGTGGAAACCTATCAGGGAGCAGCCGGTTCGATTATCGCTCCCAAAGACTGGCTGCAGATGATCGCGCAGTGGTGCAAAGAGAACGGGGCCGTGCTTATCATCGACGAAGTGCAGGCCTCATTTGGGCGCACCGGCAGGCTCTTTGGCTTTGAGCACTACGACATCGAGCCGAATCTCCTGTGTCTGGGCAAGGGCATCTCATCCACGGTGCCGGTTTCGGCAGTTGTAGGCGAAGAAGACATCATGAGTGTCTTGACACCGGGCTCGGTATCCAGCACCCACGGCGGCAATGCCTTCTCGAGTCGCGTAGCCCTGGAAAACATCAACGTAATTCTGGAAGAAAACCTTTCCGACAACGCCGCTCGCATCGGCGCAATCCTCGCTGCCCGCTTCCGCTCCATGCAGAGCAAGTATCCCGCCATCGGTGATGTGCGCGGTCTTGGCTTGGTATTTGGCATCGAATTCGTGAAAGACCCCGACACACGTGAGCCGGATCCCGATGTGACTCAGGCCATCATCAACGAAGCCTTCAACCGGGGGCTGGTGATGATCGCGCCAATTGGCTTCTACGGCAACGCCATCCGGGTTGCGCCGCCTCTGGTCATTACGGAAGAAGAGGCGTTGCTCGGCGCGGACATTCTTGAAGAGGCGATCGCCGCCGTAATCGGGTAGCTTTGTGGCGGGTGTGGCAGCTATTCCGCGAGTGTCCCACTCTTCCAGGAATCCTAGTGCCGGTACTGACAGGACATCTTCGCACGGCGCGCATTTAGTTCCGCGAAATGGCCGCACAGAATTCAGGCAAGCGATTGCTCGATTCGCCCGCTATGGGTGATACTGGCATCCATGATGTGTTAGCAGGAGAGGAGCCAAGAGAATGTCAGACCTAATCGTTACCGATCTGAACTACCTTGCCATCCTTGTGGCGGGCGTTTCCAACATGGTGGTTGGATTTCTTTGGTATGGTCCGGTTTTCGGCAAGAAGTGGATGGGGTTGATTGGCAAGACCGCCGATGACCTAAACCCAAATCCAATCATCTATCTCGTGTCCTTCTTGCTATCGTTGCTTATGGCCCTGGTGCTCTCAATCTTTATTCACCATGTTGACACCAGCATTCAGTCGATGTCTCTGCTTATCGGCCTGCTCGTGGCACTCATGGCCTGGGTCGGCTTCGTGGGGCCGGCGACCTTGCAAAACAATATGTACTCAGGCCTTTCAAAACAGCTCTTTGCCATTGACTATGGGTACGTGTTGGTCGCGCTTCTGATCCAGGGCGCCATCGTTGGCGTTTGGCGTTGAAACAGGGCAGAATCGGGCTGCAGAGTCATCACAATTAGTCCTGTTTCCCTATCAACTCCTGGGTGTGATGCAGCGGGGACAGCCTTGGGCCGATCGCAATTCGTTAGTCGGAGGAAAGACGAACATGCGCCCCAAAGTACCAAGGGGACTGGGAACCGGACCACTGAATTCTCGCCCCATTTGATCGCGGGCTGCCATTCGTTGAGACCGATAGGACCTGACGGAGTAGATTCACAGTGGACAAAATGAGCGGCGGTGAAGCCCTTGTCTCGTCCCTGGTACGTGAGGGCGTTGAGTTCGTATTTGGCATTCCCGGCATTCACATGTCCGGGATCATCGCCGCGCTGCGGGACGAGCCGAGCATTCGCATGATCACCACCCGCCATGAAGCCGGCGCGGCGCACATGGCCGACGGCTATGCGCGCGCATCTGGAAAACCGGGTGTGGCGCTCGTGGTTCCAGGCGCCGGTCTCTACAATGCCGCCTCCGGACTTGCGACCGCATATGCCCGCTCGTCGCCGGTTCTTGCCATTGCCGGCCATATCCCGCGCGGTCAAATCGGCAAGAATCTCGAGGTCTACCATGAAGTATCGGACCAGCCCTCCGTGGTGCGACCCGTAACCAAGTGGCAGCAACAGGCGCTCACGCCTCGAGAAATTCCGGACGCAGTGTGTGAAGCATTCAGACAGATGCGTACCGGCCGTTCCCGCCCCGTACTCCTCGAGATTCCTCCTGAAGCCGGTGTAGAGCGAGATGAGGTTGAACTGCGGTCCCCCGCCAAGTTTTCCCGCATTGTGCCAAGCCAGGAAAACCTACGTGAAGCTGCGCACGTCATCGCTCAATCTGATCTGCCCCTCATATTCGCGGGCGGAGGAGTGGCGCTATCCGGCGCAGAAGAAGCCCTCACCGCATTGGTAGAGGCAACGAACATTCCCGTCATCACGTCTAGTGGCGGTAAGGGGGCCATACCGGACCGCCATCCACTCTGTTACGGCTCGTGTCTCAGCCCCGCGGCCGAGAGACCCGAGATGAATCAACTCTTCGATGTCATGCAGTCTGCCGACGTTGTAATAGGGATCGGCACACGGTTTGCGTTGGGCAATCCGGCCGGTGAGACTTCCACTTTGATAAACATCAATATAGACGACTCTGAGCTCACGAAAGTACAATCGAACACCATCCCTCTGCATGGTGATGCCAAAGCGACCATAGAAGCCTTGCTCCCTATCCTCATCGAGGCCGGGGCAGGGAACCGATCATCTCCCGCTGAAGCGGTCAGTGCGGCCCGACGCCTGATCGCCTATCACGACATCAGGCTCAAAGAGCCGCAGTTTCCAGTAATGGATGCTATCAAGAGCAGCATTCCGGAAAACACCTTCATCGTCTGGGACAGTACGAAGTTCGGCTACTACGCTCGCACCCACTATCAGGTCAATCATCCCAGGACATTCATCGATTCCGGTTACTCCTTCAACCTCGGCTTTTCCTTCCCTGCGGCAATGGGCGTGAAGATAGCAAGACCCGACCGCCCCGTGTTGAGTATTATTGGGGACGGCGGGTTCATGTTTAATTCCCCTGAACTCTCTACGGCAGTCAGATACGGGATTAATACTACGACAGTGGTCTTCAGAGATGACTCTTACGGCAACGTTGCATTCGACCTAGACGAATTCTTTGATGGAACGTACGAGACTGATTTGCACAATCCGGACCTCGTCAAGTTCGCCGAGTCATTCGGCGCAGTCGGCCTGCGGGCGGAGGACCCCATGGAGCTTAAGACACTGCTGCCGCTTGCGCTGGAACGCCAAGCGCCGGTAGTCATAGACGTACCTGTCGGGAACATGCCGCTGCCCCGCGCCAAGTTGCAGGCGCATCTCCCATCCGTGCCCTGGGTTGTGCCTCAGGATGGGCTGATACAGTCTTGAGAGACCGCCAGCAGGCACGGCCAGCGAGGTCTCGAAAGAGGGTTAGTCCGGCGGCAGCATCGGCGAACGGCAGCGTGCCGGAGTGACACGAAGTAAGCTGCCGCACCGTACCCCAATGTGGCTGCGCCCAGCGTCTGAGTACGGTCAAGCGCTTTCCTAACGATGGCGAGAGATTGGCTCTAAGCCAGCGATTAGAGAGACCGATCACATTCAAGCGGGCGCCGTGCGGCCGCGCTTCTCCGTTTCCCAAACCCATTATCTAATTCAACCGGGCTAACTGACGTGGCAGGCAAGTCCACAAGGTTTCAGGACATTGCTCGCGGGTTAGTCTCGGAGTGCCTTCATCACCAAAGGAATCTCGCTAAGCAAGTCCGAAGCCAACAGTCCGCTCTCTCCAAAACGAGCGCGAACCTGCCCTCCGGCTTCGCCATGGATGAACGCGCCTGCCACTGCCGCTGCGCGGGGTTGCACTCCCTGCGTCAATAGACCAACGACGATTCCTGCCAGCACGTCTCCGGTTCCAGCGGTCGCGAGGGCCGGATTGCGGTGAGGGTTGATGTTGGTTGTTCCGTCCGGCGCACTGATGATTGTCGGGGCGCCCTTTGCCAACATCACGACATTCCAGTCTGCAGCGCATTGCGGGGCCAATTGCAGCCGATCTTCATCAGCGGCAGTTGCCGGCAAATCGAGTAAGCGGCCCAGTTCGCCGGCATGGGGCGTAAGAATTGTGTGTGCGGGCAGAGCAGCTTGCATTTCTAATCCAACAACCGCATTGATGCCGTCGGCGTCCAGCACCAGCGGCAAAGCATCGGCGCGATCACGCAAGTGATTCACGAGAGCGCGCACAAAGGAAAACGTTTTGGGATCGTTTCCCAGTCCACAGCCCACGAGCACCGCGCGGTACTGTGGCAACACGTGGCTTATCGACTCTAAGGCGTGCGGCGTGAGACAGCCGGCCCGATCGGGAAGCGGCAGGAATGTGCACTCCGTGGCTTTCGCCGCCAACATGGGGTGGATAGAAGCGGGAACGGCGAGAGTTACGAGACCGGCGCCGGCGCGTGCCGCAGCCGTGGCGCTCAGGTACGCCGCCCCAATGTAACGCGGCGAGCCGGCCACTATGAGCGCTCTGCCAAAAGTGCCTTTGTGTGCCCCTCCCGGGCGTTTGGGCAAAGATGCGCGCACGTGTGAAGGCGACGTTCGTTGCAAGGGAATGTGCGCTGCCCACTGCGCCGGCAGCCCGATGTCCGCGACGAACACGTCACCGGCGCAGTCAGCGCCCTTGCCCACGTAGCAGCCTGGTTTCGCGAGTCCTGTGGCAAGCGTGAAGTGGGCCTGAAACGCATGAGCGTCGGCTCTGCCGGTATCGGCATCGATCCCGCTGGGAATGTCAACCGCAACTCGCAGAGTCTCGGCAGGCAGCGTCTCATGCAGCGTCGTGAGAACTTCAAGGACGCTGCCGCGCAAAGGTGGTTTCGCGCCAATTCCAAGCAGAGCGTCGAGCACACAGTCGCAAGTCTCGATCCACTCCTGGAGCAATAGCGCGCAATCGTCCTCTCCGTGAACGGCCACAGGGATATTCAGCGTGTTAACGCGCGTGAGATTAGGGTCGTCAGTTCGACCGCGCGTCAAGTACACGCAGGGCCGCGTGCCGGCACGCTGCAAATGGTACGCAGCTACCAGGCCGTCACCGCCGTTGTTGCCGGAGCCGGCGAGAATGAGCACCCTCTCCCCGGAACCAAGCTGCCCTTTCTCTCGCAAGAGAGCGGCAATATTGTAGCCGGCCAGCTCCATGAGGGTAGGTTCCGTCATGCCGATTGCGACCGCATCAGCTTCAAGCCGGCGCATTGCTTCGGTTTGGACTAGCTTCACCCTCATGCTCCTCTGGGCGAATGCCCTTAGGTCGATTCAGTTGCCGGTAACGTAGGATTGCAAACTGCGCGTCACCATTCCACTCTATGCTTGCGGACGCAGTTTCCAAGCGCCGAAATTACTTGCCTATTGGAATTGGAATTCACTGGCGCCGGAAGACTTGACGGCACTTTCCCGTGGCACCCTAGACTCCTGCGCACTGCTATGTTGCCGTTCTCGCTGGCGCCTACAGTGCGCGCGTGCTCTATATCTTGGCCCATCCCAAGTTATTTCGAGTCCTGTACTGCCCCGCTATGTAGCCACCACAACCGCCAGCGCGAACTCACGGCTATGGCTCAAACTTACGGCAAAGTGACGTAGATTGAGTGTGCGCGCCCGCGCTGCCGCAGCTCCGTGCAGGTAGACCAACGGTTTGCCGCGCATGTCCGGCAGGACTTCCATTTCACGCCAGCGAATACCCCAAATTCCGGTACCCAAGGCTTTGGAAATCGCTTCTTTGGCCGCGAAGCGTGCCGCCAATTCCGGAACCCGCCCGCGATAGAGCGCCTGCTCCGCCTCGGTATACACTCGTTTGAGAAACCGCTCGCCATAGCGTTCCACAATGCGCGCAATCCGTGAAATCTCGACTATGTCCACACCCGTACTTGGGCCGCCCTCAGACGGCAGCAGACTAGAATCTCCGGTACCGGACGGCGCGGGTCGGACCAGACCCTTGCCTGCAGTCGTGAGTTCAAAGATCTGTTGTGCCATAGTCTCAGTGTCGCCGCCCTTGGCATCGATGACCTCCCCCCTCCGGAATATCCCCTGGTGACGCGCAGGCTTGCGCAAGAGATAGAGGTAGAGCGGCGCTGAGTCTTGATCGAAGGCTACCGTCAGTGCAGGAACACTCTCCAATCGCGGCAGCACGATAACCCCGGTGCCACCGTGAGCGGAGATCTTGCGCGCGCTCGCGGCAAGCGTCTCGGCTAGCCACGCCGCCTCTCGCATGTCGTCAGGCGCTCCACCTGAGCAATCGACTTGCTCTCTGATTGGGGCGAAGTAATCGGGTTGCAGCACGGTCGTTTGCGGTAGATAACGGGCAAGTGCCCGGGCCACACTCTCGCCCACGGCAGCACTTCCAGCCAGTACGATTATCATTCCCCAACCAGACTCATGTGCTGGATGGCGCCCTCGTACGACCATCCGGTCGCCACGACTTCAATGGTACGAATGAAAGTAGGCCGCGGCGTCAACTTGATCAGGTCGATCTCGTACAAGTACCACTCGTCCCAGGGCACGAGCGTCGCACTCCTAGTGGAATAGCGTTCGTCCGTGGGCTCGTCGTAATAGAAGCCGTGGTACCAAGGGGTCTCGCCGCCGGAGATATCTCGAAACAACACCCGCACCATGATCGGATACTCAGATCCCGCAGTGCCACCCCCGGGCAAGCTCTGGTAGACTGCTTTCACCCGAACTACGAGTTTGAGTTCTTCAAAGTCCCAGACGGGGCGGTTGATCTGTTGCACAAGCACAGTATGGCCATTGCCTCTGCCCGTGCGCTTTATGTATAGTCCTTCAGGCTGTGGCGTTATTCTGCCCCTTGGCGGCCCCTCTGAGCGGTCCTCTTCCCGCCAGATGTCCTTCCAGTCCGGGGAGAGCGCGGTAAAGTCGCCCATCAAGATCAAGTCCTGCGCGGCGAGCAGCGGTTCAGCGGGCAAGCGACCGTCCATCGTAGTAGCTCGTTCCCCGGCGCCAATCTCCAACGCGCGTTGACCGTCAGTAACTATCGCATTCCCATGGCGCGCTGCAAGTGAGCTGCGAGACTCATCAATCACCTCTATGGCGTAGCTACCCTCTTGCAGCGTCGCGCTGAGTGTCGGCGCGCGTATGGTGAAAACGCGCTCTTCGGGTTCCAGGACAGGGGCAATGGCAATGCGGCTGTATCCTTGCTCCTGCTCCAATGCAATCTGCATCTTTTCGGGCCTATAGCGCACAATACTGGACGCTGCGAGCTTTAGCTGGCTCTCGGGATACATGTGAACGGTACTGCCGTCTGGCAAGACGAAAAAAGCTTGCGCCGTTTCGTGGGTGCTAATGCTGTCGCCGGGGTTCAGTTGCGTGGACTCAGAACGCACTACCCAACTGGGAGAACCTGCGGCGAGAACGTAAACTTGGCCGCTGATGACTTGCACCGACACAGAGACATCTTGGCGAATTCTTTCAATAGCCCAGTTAAACGCGTACGGAAGCAGAATGACTATGATTACGAAGATGAGGAAGCTGGCGATCAGCATTGTCCACGCCAGCCGTTGCAAGCCGCGATATTGACGACTTACAGATTCTTGCGTGGCGATGAACTGTTGCATACTACCGCCTGATCTGAAACTCGGCAAAGGCGCCTGAGCACGATTCCCACATTGAATCGACGTACTCGACGCGACTGAGGAGAGGGCCGCTCTCGAGCCGTCGCAGCAGCGATCTCAGAGCATCGGCCTGTCCCTCAGCAAGGACCTCAACGCTCCCATCAGTCAAATCGTTGCGCACGTATCCCACAAGCCCAAGGCCCATAGCAACGCCTCGCACGAATTCCCGGTACCCCACGCCTTGCACTCGTCCAATCACTCGAGCACATAGCCGCCGGCGTTGCGAGGGCAAACTCATGATTCCTTCTGCTAAGCCCCTTCCTGTCTTCTGAGCTCTAGGCGTTGTCCAGACCCAGCTCTTGGCGGACTTCCTTGACCGCTGCCACGATGACAGCGAGTTTGGCCTGCGCCTCGTCCACCGTGCGGGTCTTCAGTCCGCAATCAGGATCGATGAAGAGTCTATCTGCAGGCACAACGTCCAGGCCCTTGTAGATGCCTGCCTTTACCTGCTCCTTGTCTTCGACAACGTGGCTGTGCACGTCCACTACGCCCATCGCCAGTTTCTTTGAAAAGGGCGCCTGTCGCTTGAAGAGATCGAGCAGATCAAAGTCTCTATTGGCCATCTCTAAGTCGATGACGTCAACCGGTATTTCCAACATCTTAGGGTAGATTGCCTCGAAGTCGCCATAGCAAATGTGGGTTCCCGTCGTAGCCGAAATGCCGTCTACGACCACCGCCATTGCCCGTATGGCAAGCGGCAGGTCTTCAGGCCGCGTGGAGACTGCCGGTTCGTCAATCTGAATGAATTGTGCCCCTGCCCGCTCCAGGTCTGCCACCTCTTCGTGCAGCACCGCGGCCATGGCAAGCACGAATTCTTCCTGCGTAGCGTAGTAGTTGTTATACGACCACTCCGCCATCGTGTATGGCCCGGTAATCATGCCCTTCACGGGTTTGTCGGTGAGGTTCTGGGCATACTGCCACCAGTCCAACGTAAACGGCTTCACGCGCTGCAGCGGACCCACTGCGATGGGTTTGCGATAGTACCGGTTGCCGTACGAACGCACGAGACCACTGATCTCCATGCCTTGCATCGTCTCGGCAAAATATGTTGCCATATCGCCGCGGTACATCTCGGCGTCGACGACAATGTCGAGTCCCAGTTCATTCTGAAAGTCCATCCAGAACTTGGTGTACTCGCGCTCTAATGCCACCAGCTCTGTTTGGGGCAACTTGCCGCGGGCAAAGTCAGTGCGGGCTTTGGCGAGCGCCGGCGGCTTCGGCAAACTCCCTACTTGGGTTGTCCATAGTCCTTCCATCGTTAAGCGACAGCCTCCTGTGCTTTCTTGACTGCGTGTACCATGTTTTGCAGCTTGTCATATGCTGTTTCTCTCGGCAGAAACTCCAAGCCCGTGTTCGGGCTAACGGCTAAGCGGCCCGCGGCAACGTGCTGGGTCACCAAAGTAACAGAATCAACTACAGCCTCTTCGGTCTCCATGCGCACGTTGCGGGCGTCGATGATGCCGAGGATAAGGTCTCTATCGTCCGGAAAGTCAGATATGAGCGTCTGATTCTGCTTGCCATGCACCATGTCTAGGCCGAATCCCTGAAACGGCAACGCAAAGAAGTCCGGTAATCCGGTTGCATCGCCAAAATCGGTGCGCAAGACTGTTTTCGCATCCACGCCGTCCATGAGCACGTCCATAGCCTCACGGAAGATGTCCCAGTCGTCCTTGTACCGGTGCCACACTATAGCGGGCTCATCCACTTGGATTAGCACCGGATTCGTCGCTGCCAACGCCTTCATTTCTTGGTTTAGGGCCTTTGCGGTATCCATCACCAGCGTCTCAAGGTCGGCATAAATTCCGAGCAGTGAAAGTTTCGCGACCGAGTAAGGGCCGGTGACCACGGGCTTTAGCGGCTTGGCGGCATGGTCGCGGGCGAACTCGTAGTCACGCACGAGGAATGGTCCCTGCCATGCAATTGTTGACGTCGCCTCCGGTTGCCGGTAGAACGTGTTCGTGTCGAAGTAGCGAATGAGCCCGCCTATTTCATACCCCTGCAGGTTGCCGGCGACATACGTAATCGGGTCCTGCCAGCGGACTTGCCCATCCGTAATCACGTCAATGCCGGCGCGCTCCTGCTCTCCTATCACCTCTACCGTGACCGAGTCTGCTACGGCGGCAAGCTCTTCCGCCGCAATCCTTCCTCGGTCAAAGGAACTAATGGCACGCCGCAAAGCCTGCCCGCCGGGTCTATTTGCAATCTTCGGATAATTCCCTGGGACCGTGCTGATCATCAACTACTCCTGTAATGCGACTGTCCAATGTACTGTCTCTATGGTATGGCACAGTGTGGCAAATTTCAAAGCCCCTGCAAGGTTTTCTGCCACAGGGCAGTTGATTGGACGGAGCACGAGTCCACACCGTTCGCCAACTGTGCGTGCTGCCCCAAACTCAATGCTCGAAATGTGCAGTGGCCGTGGCCTCGTCAATGTCTGACTCTCTTTGCGCTTGGCGCGCTTGCTCTCCCTCGTCTTCTCAGCGCGCAGTGACAGCGGTAACGCGCTCGGCTATGCTATGAATACGCTGAGCACCCACTTGCAGCTTGAGGGAAGTGTGCTGCAAGCAGGGCGAAGCACAACTACCAGCGCGTTTACTCCTATGAACCTACACTACGGTGTCCTCACACGCTGCAATTGGGAAAGGAATAGCCAAAGTGCGCATTACCGACGTTGAAACGTATGTATTGGGCGACAACTGGCGCAACATCGTATTCGCCCGTGTGATGACCGATGAAGGCCTATACGGCATTGGCGAAGCCACGCTGCAGAATCGCGATGAAGCTGTCGTTGCATACTTGCAGGCGGCCAAGGGTAGGCACATCATCGGGAGCGATCCCTTCAACATTGAAGACCTCTGGCAGCGCATGTACCGCGATGACTTTTGGCGCGGCGGCCCCGTTGCCAACACTGCGCTCAGCGCAGTAGAAATCGCCTGCTGGGACATCGTCGGCAAAGCGCTTGGCGTCCCCGTCTATCGATTGCTAGGCGGTCAATGCCATGAGCGTCTCAAGGCGTATGCCAATGGCTGGTACACCGGCGATCGCACCCCCGATGACTTTGCCCAGCGCGCGAAAGGCGTCGTCGCCAAAGGCTACCGGGCCTTGAAGGTGGACCCCTTTGGCGCGGGCACCTACGAGATGGAACCTGAAGAAAAGCACAAGTCCATTGAGCTGGTGGCAGCCATACGGGACGCCGTCGGCCCGGATGTTGAGATTTTCATAGAAATGCATGGCAGGTTTAGCCCTGCAACCGCAATCGAGATTGCCCGCGAACTCGAACCGTTCAATCCCGGTTGGGTCGAAGAGCCGGTGCCCCCTGAAGACCAGGATGCCATGGAGCGAGCAGCGCGCGACATTCACGTTCCTGTCGCCACTGGCGAAAGACTGTTCACGCGCTATGAATATGCGCGATTTTTCAAGAACAATGTCGTTGACATCATTCAGCCTGACATCATTCATGCAGGCGGCATCATGGAACTCAAGAAGATTGCGGCTATGGCCGACGCCCATTATGTAATGGTGGCGCCGCACTGCTCCAACGGGCCCGCCTGCACCGCTGCGAGCGTGCACTTTGACTTCTGCACCACCAACGTCAAGATCCAAGAGTGTTTCGATGACTTTGCCCCGGACTTTGTCCGCGAGGCTGTGCCGGGCTTTCCCAGAGTCAAGGATGGCTACTTTTCACCGCCGGAAGCGCCCGGTCTCGGCATCGACCTCAACCTCGACGTAATTGCAGAACACCCATATCGCTTCGGCCACTTCAATCTCTTTGCCAACGATTGGCAACGCCGCTCCTATTAGGTCCAACCTATATGCAGCACATGTGACTGCGCGAGCACTTCACCGGAGGCAAGAACCAATGTCCTACGATCTCATACTTCGCAATTGCGACATTATCGACCCGGGCGAGGGTCAGCGCTGCGTCGGCGACATTGGTATTGCGGATGGCAAGATTGCCGCCATATCCGCGGGACCGCTTACTGGTACCGGCGCACGGGAGATTGACGTTGCCGGTCAGATTGTGACGCCCGGCTTGGTCGACATGCACGGACACTGCTATTGGGGCGTCGGCGGCACTGGCCTCGATCCCGACTTGGTAGGTGCGCGGCACGGTGTCACCACGTGGATCGATCCCGGTAGCAGCGGCGCCGCTACCTTCCCCGGCTTCAAGCGCTTCATTATCGACCGGGCGCAGGTGCGCGTGATCCCCCTGCTGAACCTCAGCGCCAAGGGACTCGTGCATTGCCAGGAAGTTGGCGAACTTAACAATATGATTTATGTCGATACGGAACTAAACGCTGCCACCTTGGAGATGCACCGCGGCCTCATTGCCGGTATCAAGATTCGTGCCGGACGCTCCAGCACCGGGCAGACCGGCATGACCCCGCTTTGGATAGGGCGCGAGCTCTGCGACCAATTCTCCATTCCGCTCATGGTGCATATCTCCATGCCGGCGCCAACTTTGCAGGAACTGCTGCCCATGCTGCGGGCAGGTGACATCGTTACCCACTGCTTCCATGGCAAGCCCGGCGGCATCTTGATGCGCGGCCGGGTGCGCGACGAAGCGTGGGCAGCGCGCGAGCGCGGCGTCCTCTTCGACGTGGGCCACGGCAACAGCAGCTTTTCGTTTCCGGTCACCGCCGCCGCCCTGGAGCAAGGCTTCCCACCCGATTCCATCAGCACGGACTTGCATCAGAGAAGCATCCGTACCTCGGCCAAGAGCTTTCCCTACGTAATGTCCAAGTTTCTCGCGCTCGGCATGGATATGGAAACTGTCGTGCGTCTAAGCACGCTCACTCCCGCGCAAGCCGTCAATCAAGACCACCTCTGCGGCAAGCTCAGCGTGGGCGCGCCGGCTGACATTGCCGTTTTCCGCGTGGATACGGGCCCTGTCACATTCAAAGACCCGCAGGACGTGGAAGTTGCAGGCACACAGCAACTAGAAAACACGCATACGATCGCGAGTGGCGTCCTGCTGGATCGCAGCCGGGATCCGCTTGCCGACGAACCATTTCCCTTGTCGACGATCTAACGCGCGGCATGTGCGCCGGTGCGGGGTAGCCGTGACCTTTTGCCCCGCAAAGAGAGACACGTAATGCAGTTCAAGTTCCTCCATGCAGCCGATGTTCACCTCGGGTACCAGCAATATGGTCTCGCTGAGCGGTATGACGATTTTACTGAAGGATTCCAGTGGATCATTGAAACTGCGCTTAGAGAACGCGTTGCTTTCCTCTTGATCGCCGGCGACCTCTTTGAAAAACGCACGCTCGATCCACGCACACTTCTCATTGCCGTGAAGGAGTTTCAGCGACTCAAGGATGCAGGCATTCCGGTCGTCGCTATCGAGGGCAACCACGAACGCACCTATGGCGAGAACCTTTCGTGGTTGGAGTATCTCAAGGAGAGCGAACTCCTCTACTTGCTGGATTGCTCGCGCCGGGAGGGCGGCTGGGCGCCGCAGCCGTGGGACGAAAGCGAGCGCACGGGCGGCTATGTGGACATTGGCGGCGCACGCATCTACGGCCTGCGCTATCAAGGCGCCCAGACCGGCGCTGCCTTAGCCGCAATCGGCGGCGCGATTGCGGCCGCTCCGCCAACTGAATCGACGTTCTCTATCTTCCTTGCCCATACCTCTGTGGAAGGATTCTTTGACCAGGGGCACCCGTTCGTGCGCCAGCTAGACCTAAGCGCGCTGCGGCGTTGTGTGGACTATCTCGCGCTTGGACACATCCATGTCCCCTATCGTGATGGGCTGGGCGCAGGCGAGTGGCTATTCAATCCCGGCTGTCCCGAAACCTGGAGCAGCGAAGAACGACAGTACCGCGAGAGAGGCGCCGTTCTCGTTGACGTGGATGTCAATCAAGAACCCAGATTCAGCGCGACCGCCCTCGATTACCCATTCCGCAGACCCTTCGTGCACGTCCGGCAAGAGCTTGATGCCTGCCCGTCGCCAAGTACGCTTCTGGCGCTCCTGGAAGAGAAGATTCGGCGCGAGCCCCCAATTGAATCCGGTCCCCGACTCCCATCGCCTTTGGTGGACGCCGGAACAAACGAGGGCAGCAGTTTCCATCCGCGCAAACGTCCTGTAGTTGAAGTCGTCCTCACGGGCGTGGCTCGATTCTCACGCACGGAAATCGATACCGCCGCCATCGAGCAACTGGCAAAGTTGCACTTTGACCCGTTGATTGTGCGGGTACGTTCGTCATTGCAGGAAGCCCCCGCTGACTTGGTGGAAGGCGGCAGCTCGTTCGACCGGCCCGTGCTGGAACGAATGATATTTGAAAACCTCATTCGCGCAGACGACCGCTTCACGGGCAGGACTGCGGATCTCGCGCAGCTAACTGCCTCTCTCAAGCAAATGGTCGGCGACGGTGTTTCGGCCAACGATATTGCCGAAGAAATGCAGGAGCGGCTGCGCGGTCAGCCGCAGCAGACCCAAAGTGACGGTACCGTCGCCGCAAATGACGCAACCCTCACCAGGAGCGTGAGCCTGCCTGCGCTAGAGAACGTTGAAAACAGCAAGGAAGGCGGAGGCCCAGGCTACGTTCAACAGGACTTTCTTGCAAGCACGGCTCCGGAGCCTTCAGACCAAGCTGAAACATCGGACTGACGACTGATGCGCATTACTGAGGTCGCACTCAAGAACATCAAGAGCTACGAGGAAGCGACAATCAGCTTTCCGCGGGGCACGATTGCCATATCGGGGCCCAATGGGGCGGGCAAGAGCACCATTCTCGAAGCCATCGGCTTTGCCCTCTTTGATTTCTTGCCCTACCGCAACCAACGTGAGTTCATGCGCCACAACGCCACGGAAGCGGACGTTCGCGTGACCTTCATTTCGCGCCTCGATGAATGTGAGTACCAGGCGGTGCGCACGCTCAAGCGCGCGACCGGCAGCACAGATTCGGTCTCGTCAACCTACTTTGTCCACAGTCTCGACACCAAGTCGCGCGTCGCCCAACAGAAGCAGGACGTGCAGGAATTCCTGCGCGCCCACATCGGTTTGGATGACTACGACGACCTCGCTCGGGTGTTTGACAATGTCTTAGGGGTGCCGCAAGGACGCTTGACCGCTGACTTCATGCTCCGGCCCGCTCAACGCAAAGACACGTTTGATCCGTTGCTCCGAGTGGACGCGTATCGACATGCCTATGAGAAGCTGCGAGACGTCTTGGACGTGATGCAAGGTAACATCTCGGAGCAGCAACGACGCGTCGCGGCACTGGAACCGGATGCCGCGCGCCTGCCGGATCAGCGGGCAGCGCTTGCCCGGTATGAGAAGGAATTCGCCGCTGCGTCTGGCGAAGCTCATGCCCTCGCCACACGGCAAGAGAAGCTGCAGAAGGACTTGCTACAGCGAGAGACACAGCGCCGCGCGCTGGAACAGCAGCGCGACCTCACCCGGCAACTCGCGCAGCAGAAAGAGCACCTTCACAAACGGCTGCTGGACGAACAGATGCAGGTTGAAGCGGCCCAAGTAGCTGCACGCCAAATTGCCGGCGCCGCTGCCGGCTTTGCTGCGTTTCGTGAAGCGCAAGCGGCGCTGGCGGCGCTCGAAGAAGAGCGGAAAGCGGCAGACGCGCTGCGCAGAAACAGGCAGACCATCGAGAACAGGCGCGTAGCCCTTAAGACCCAGCAGGAAGCCCTCAAGCGAGGTGTGGCGGAGTCAAGAGCGGCTGCGGCGCAAAGGCAAGTCCTGGAGCCACAAGTCGCAGCGCAGGAGCGGCTTGAGGCGCAGCTCCGTGAATTCAGTCAAGCTGTTGGCAATGTGCGGCAGTACGGCCAACAGTTGAGCGAATTGTTGCGACGGATTGCCGCCAACACGCCTGATGAGGATTTCTCGTTTATGTCCGAGCCGTTGCCGGTGGCTGCTGAGGTGAGTGCCGCGTCCGTACATGCGCGTCTCTTGGAGCAATACGAGAGTCTGCAGGAGGTCGGGCAGTGGATCAGGCAACGCGCCGAGTACCGCCAGCGCCTCGGACAGAGTCACGCAGAGCGCAAGGGACTTGCAGAGGCTGTGGCTCGCTGCCGCTCGTACATTGAGCCTGCCTCCCGGCTCGCTCACCTTGAAAGTGAGTATCAATCAGTCCAGGAAAAGATTAGCGCCTATCAAGCGCAGCGGCGCTTCAACGAGCAGTCACAACGTATGGCGAAGGACGGCCAGTGTCCCTTCTTTCAAGACCAGTGTCCGAAAGTTGAAGACGGGCAAAGCCTTACTCCCGTCATCGCCACCCTCATCCGGGACTACGCGGACCATACCGTGGCGGCACAGGCGGAAAGAGACGAACTTGAGCGCGCGGTTGCGCGCGCGCGTGCCGCGCAACAGGAAGCGAACCGCCTCACAGACTTGGAACCGCGCCTGCAACAGCTCGAACAGGAGTGCCGAGACCTCGCCCGGGAGGAGCAACGCTTGACCCAGGACATTGCCACACGCTTGCGGAAGGTCTGGCACACGCAGGCCATAGCGGAGAGGCTGGCCTTGCTCACAGAGAACGAAGAGAGACTAGGACAGGAGCTGAAGAGTCTGGGAGATCCCCGCCGGCAAGCCGAGCGATTGTACAGCGCCGCCAATGAGTATGAGCAGCGCGCGCGCAAGCTTGTTGAAATAACTGAAGTTCTTGAGGATGTCGAAAGTAAACTGGACCAGATTGACAAACGTCTGAGACCTTATGCAGACCTTGATTCGCGCGTAGCCGCGCAACGCAAGAGCCTGGATGAGCTCCGCAGCGACCACGAGACCTACCTGCGTTTTCAGGAAACTGCCGCCGACCTGCCCCGCCGCGAGCAGGGCGTGGCTGCCCTCACCACTGATGTACAGAAGGCGGCACAGGCCGTAACGGAGTCACAGCGACTCCTTGAAGAGCGCGAAGCCGCCTGGGATCCGGCGGCGCTCTCGCAAGTTCAAGCAGACTTGAGCGCTGCGCAAAGTCAATTGGGTGCGGCAAACGAACGAATCCGCTACCTGCGGGGGCAGGTGGCTCAGTCTCAGCAGGAAGTTGATAAGTTGGCGGAAGCGGCGGCGGAACTGGACAAAGCCAAGCAAGCCTTAGTCACGGCGCAGGAAGTGCGCACGGTGACCGGCTTCTTGCGCAACGTCATTCGCGATGCCGGGCCTCACATTACGCGGCACCTCATCCAGCAAGTCTCCGCAGAGGCCAATACGCTCTTTAGTGAGATCATGGGAGACGCTTCCGCCGAACTTTCGCTCACGGAAGAGTACGAAATTCTGTTGGAGCAACACGGCCACCGGCGGGCCTTTGCGCAACTCTCAGGCGGCGAGCAGATGAGCGCGGCGCTGGCCGTGCGCTTGGGCTTGCTGCGGCAAATCTCCGATCTCGATATTGCGTTCTTCGATGAACCAACCCAGAATATGGATGCGGAGCGGCGCCACAATCTCGCTGAGCAACTTGAGCGCGTGACCGGCTTCCATCAGCTCTTCGTCATCAGCCATGACGATACGTTCGAACCGATGGTCTCAACAGTGCTGCGGGTACGCAAGGAAAACGGCGTGAGCATTGTGGAAGTTGAATAGCGTGAGCAATCGGGACGTTGCACACATTCAGCAACCCAAAGCCTGCGAGAGTATTGCATAGTCCTCCAGAATTCTATAGCGATTCTAAACTTGGCTATCTCCTCCGGCTGATACAGGAATAGTAGTGTTCTATCGAGACAAGACAATCAATGCACTCAATGAAAAGCGGGCGGCGCTGACCCAACTTGATCAGGAACAGCGTCTCCGGCTACAGGAGTTATACGCCGCCCGCGACTCACTCGCAGACATGACCGCCGCTGAAATACGCGAGCGGCTTGTCGCAGAGAAAGCGCCGGGAGCGCTGCCCACCGACGAGTTTGATGATCACCCAGGCTTCCGCATTCCTTTTGCGGAGTCTTGGGACAATGTAGCCGCGATGCGCCACTGGGCGGCCGAAACACTTGCAGGTGTGACAACGTGCGCGGTTGACGGCAGCCAGTTGCCGGCCACGAAGGACTTTCCCTTGCCGGTTGCTGCCGTGCAAGTCGCCTGGTTCGCAAATCCACACTCAGGGGACGGCAGCTACGAGAAAGATGCACACGTAGAAGTCCTAACACCCAGCGATCTTGGCGGAGACGATAGTGACGCGAACATGTGGGTTGCCTTACGGCGCTACGAACTTGAAGTGGCGCGCATCAACACCTTTATGCGGGAACAGTCCATGCACGGTACGCGTGCGGTGGCGCTGTTCGACGGCTCGCTCACCGTCTCGTTCGCGGGTCCGCATCCGGACTTGCGCGACCGGTACCGCGCCGCGGCGGTGAGCATGCTGCGCACTTCAGTCGAAACTCAGATACCGCTCATCGCCTACATCGATCGGTCGCGCGCTCGCGACTTCACGCGCATGCTCTGCTATCTCCAAGGTGCAAGTCTCGCCAACACTGCGCTCATCAGTGACGCAATGCTGCTAGACGATCCGGGTGTAGACCCGCAGTTTTGGCGTCTGGCGGCGTTTCTGTGCCAGCGGCAAGACGTGGTGCAAGAGGGTAACTACACCGACAGCGAGACCGGCAAGAGCTATAGCGAAGAGATCTGCTTTACCTACCTCAAGATCAACAGCGGGCCGCCGGCGCGGCTTGAGTTTCCGGCCTGGCTGCTGCAGTCCGGGGTGCTCGACAGCGTGATAGACTGGGTGCGAGCCGAGGCTATCGTGGGCGGCGGGTATCCCTACGCGATACAAGCGGCGGACGCGGCGGCAGTAATCACTTTTGAGGACCGGCAGCGGTACCAGCGTGCGCTTGAGGAATTTGGGCAACGCCACGACATTCGCACCATGCATTCTTCCGCAAAGCAGGCAAGCAAGGAACGGCGACGCGCCTAGAGGTTTGGAGAAATGACCGAGAAAGCAATTGGACGCATCGTTAAGTCCAACTCCCACATAGACTACGTCTGCCAGGTCTATGCTCCTCTGGAAACGGACTACAATCCGCAGCCTGAAGACTACGCTTTCGGACGATTTGTCAAAGCCCCCATTGACGCAGCGGGAGCGCGTGAGGCAGTAGGCATCGTGTACGATACTATTCTGCTGAATCCGGAGTACGGTAGTATTGGCCCCCGCTTGAATCCCCCCGGCGATCAAATGACCCTGGCCCCGGACTACCTGGTAGAAAAGGCAACCGCCGTTGGCATAATCATCGTGGGTCTGCTCGCTGAAGACGCCAGCGAGCATGGGGTCGTGTCATTTTCACTGCCCGTTGACGCGGAAGTGGTCGGCATGAGCCCGGCAGAGGTCCGGCGGTTCCATTTGGTAGATGAGAGTCTCTCATTGGGGTATCTCCCTCAACTCGTCTCCCACCAGAGTCCCTTGGTCACAGAGCTGGGCCTAACCGTAATTCGCCATCTCTTGAGTCTCTTCTCCGATCCCGGCGAACAGCGCCTCCTGCGTACACTTGCCGCCCATTTCACTTGGCAGGCCAGGGTTGCGCCACTCGGCTAGATGCGCTCTCTGCTTGCTCGGCGCCAACCCTGGCCATCATACCTATTGTGGAGTCGCGGACTGACCTTCCCGCCTGTACCCCGTTTCGGCCAAGGGTCGATGGTGAAACTCTGGTCAGCTCATTGGGCGCGGCAACAGGTGTAGCCGGCGTGCCGGAGATTTGCCTATACTGCGAGACAGTTTTTCATTTGCCGGTTAACTCTTGAGTAAGCTAGCCATCGGCCGGCCACCTGCCCGGGACGGGATAGGCCTCGTCCTTGCCCGGCCATGGGGGCATGGTAACAATTACAAAACGCAGGGGACGATCCCCAACAGTCCTAAACTGAAAGTGGACGCCAACCGGAATCGTGAGGCTCACGCCCGGTGAAACGTCAACAATGCGTTCCCGGTCACCCAGGCGCCGCCAAACTTGTCCCGTGCCCTCCAGGAAGTACCAGACCTCCTCGACCGTCTTGTGGGCAACGGCCACAGAGACTTCACCCGGATTCAGCGTGCAGTGCACCATACTGCCACGGCTCGCTGCCGCCAACAGTCGGATTTCCGAACCATCCGGTGCAAGCGTGTCGAAGTCTTCAGGCAGTTGCTTACAGTCCAGGCTATCGTTCATCCAAGAGTCTCCTTCAGCCATTTTTTGACCGAGTGCATTCTCCCTTCCGAATGGCACTCGCCGAGTCTACTCGCTACGGGTAAAATGGTAGGAAGGCCAGCGAGCACAGGGTCTCACAGTTGTCGTGCAATATTCCCTTTGCAATGAGTTTCGAAGGACGAAAACCCTAGGAAAGAGCGGATGTACTCGCAACAACACCAGCACATTGGCATCTGGGTCCGATAGTTGTTCAGGGCACCTTGCATTATACTATTCGCAAGGGTTTCAAGGCCTTGAAGAAGCCAGCATGACGTCGAGCGGATCCGCACAGAGATAGCGTACGGATTGGTTCAGGGTGGTGCCTGACGCAGCGAAGCGGCTTTCACTTTATTGCCTCTCTCTTGACCTGGAAGTGGGCAAACGCGACCAACGCATCCATGCCTTGGCCGGTGTTCGCTCAGATACAGGTCAATCCTTTGTCTTCCCCTCAAGAGGAGAAAGCCTAGCGGCCGCGTTGGCGAAACTGGACGATCTCGCTGAGGGCGCGGACTTCGTATTGGGGCACAATCTGATTGCTTTCGACCTGCCGCACTTGCAAGCCGCCAGCCCTCGCCTGCGGCTACTGCGGCTACCGGCCGTAGATACACTGCGCCTCAATCCTCTCGCCTTTCCCCGCAACCCATATCACCATTTGGTCAAGCACTATCAAGACGGACAACTCAGGCGCGGGCGCGTCAACGATCCGGAGCTGGATGCGAGACTGACCTTGGAAGTCCTTAGCAACCAGCAAGAGGCTTTGCGTCAGGCGCCGTCTGACTTGCTCATAGCCTGGCATTGGCTAACTTCAACGGAAGACGGCTCAGGCTTCGACAGGGTGTTTACTAATCTGCGCCGTGCAAGCAAACCCTCTGAAATCGAGGCAAGAAATGCCCTGCAAGCGCGACTTTCAGGTAGCTCATGCACTACAGCCGCACGGGAGATTGAAACTGACACGGCCCGCAAATGCTGGGCGTTGGCCTATGCGCTCGCGTGGCTTTCGGTAGCCGGTGGCAATTCGGTCATGCCGCCTTGGGTACGACACCAATTTCCCGAAGCAGGACTCTTGGTACGCCGCCTGCGCGACACCCCGTGCACCGATAGTGCGTGCGTTTGGTGCCGAGAACGACACGATGCCCGTAAGGAAATGGCCCGCTGGTTTGGCTTCTCCGATTTCCGTCCGGAGCCAATGGACGAGTCCGGTCGGCCAATGCAGCAATCAATCATCGAAGCGGCAATGGCAGGCGAGCACGTGCTCGGTATACTTCCCACGGGATCCGGCAAATCGCTTTGCTACCAAATTCCCGCCCTCTCGCGTTATGACAAGACCGGCGCGTTGACGGTAGTAATCTCGCCATTAGTCGCGCTGATGGCCGACCAAGTGGCAGGCCTTGAGGCACGGGGCATTGGCTCTTGCGTTACCATCAACAGCCTCTTGTCCATGCCCGAGCGGTCCGATGCGCTCGACCGGGTGCGGCTGGGGGATGCCGGCATCCTCATCATCGCGCCGGAGCAACTGCGCAGCGTTTCTGTACAGCGTGTCCTCGATCAGCGTGAGATCGGCGCTTGGGTGCTGGACGAGGCCCATTGCCTCTCGAAATGGGGCCATGACTTCCGTCCCGACTACCGCTACGTGGGACGCTTCATCCGCAAGCGGGCAGGGGAAGAGCCGGCGCCGCCGGTGCTATGCCTGACCGCGACAGCCAAACCCGATGTCATAGCGGAAGTCGTGGACTATTTCAAGGATGAGATCGGCGCCGCGCTGAAGGTCTGCGACGGCGGCGCGCGACGCGACAACTTGACTTTCGATGTGCTGCCGACAAGCAGCGGCGCTAAGTTCAACGACATTCACCAAATCCTCACGGCCGATCTGCCCGCTGATGGGCAGGGCGGCGCTATCGTCTACTGCGCGACGCGGCAGCAGACTCAGAACGTCGCAGAGCACTTGCAGGCAAAGGGAATGGAGGCGGAATACTTCCACGCGGGACTGCCGCCAGAAACGAAGAAGGATGTTCAAAAGCGCTTCATAGGCGGCGAATTGCGGGTCATCACCGCCACCAACGCCTTCGGCATGGGCATCGATAAGCCGGACGTGCGTTTGGTGATCCACGCAGACGTCCCCGGTTCTTTGGAGAACTATCTACAAGAGGCGGGCCGCGCCGGACGGGATCAGCAGGGGGCTCGCTGTGTGCTGCTCTACACGATTGACGACGTGGAGCGCCAGTTCGGCATGTCGGCCCGTTCGCGGCTCACGCGGCGCGAAATCCACGGCGTGCTGCGGGCGCTGCGTAACTTGGACCGCAAGGGGCGCTTGAAGGGAGAGGTGGTGGCCACCGCCGGCGAAATCCTTGGCGAGGACGATGAGAAAGCCTTCAAGCGGGACTCTGCCACTGACGACACCCGGACACGCACCGCCGTGGCCTGGCTGGAAGAGTCGGCACTACTGGAGCGAGAAGTAAACCGCGTCAATGTGTTTCCGTCTTCCCTCCGCGTTAGTTCTGTCAACGAGGCAGAAGCCAAGCTCAATAAAGTCAAGATCGCCGAAACCTACTGCGGCCAACTGCTGAAAGTCGCAGAGGCTCTGATCGACGCGGATGCTGATGGGGGCATCTCCACCGACGAACTCATGGCCGCGTCGGGTCTGAGCCCGGAGGGCGTGCGCGCTGCTATGTACGACCTGGAGCGGTTGGGCATTGCCAGCAACGACACGGTGTTGACCGCCTTCGTGCACGTTGGGGTGCAGCGACACTCGCGGCAACGCCTCGAGCAAGCGGCAAATCTGGAGCAGGCCCTAATCGGCCTCATGCAGGAAACCGACTATGTAACGGAAAAGGGCGATACGTGGCTGCTCCATCTGCGCATGGCCACGCAACGGCTCAAGGACGAGGGTCACGCCTACGCTCTTCCCGAACTCGTACGGCGGATCGTCCGCAGCCTTGCCGCCGACGGGCGGGGCGAGGGCGGCGGCGGTGGTAGCCTTGGCGTGCGGGAGCACGATAGGGAAAACATCTCCATAACGTTGCAGCGCGACTGGGAAAGTTTGAATAAGACTGCCGAACTGCGCCGCGCCGCCGCTAAGCGTCTCTTAAATCACCTGCTGGACAGTCTCCCTCCCGGCAGCCGCGGCACAGACCTACTTGCCGAAACAACACTAGGCAAGTTGCTAGCGGCCATCAAGTCCGACATGACACTAGCGAGCCAAGTCAAGAGTCCCGAGAAACTGATGGACCGCGCCCTACTGTGGCTGCACGAACAGGAGGTCATTCGGCTCAATAAGGGACTCACGGTCTTTCGCCCAGCCATGACCATCCAACTGAAACCGGAGCAGCGCGGCTTCGCTTCAGCCGACTATACACCCCTCGAACTTCATTACAATGAGCAGAAGCTCCAGATACACGTGATGGCGGAATATGTACAGCGGGGACTGGAGGCGATGGCCGACGCCCTGCGCATGGTCATGGACTATTTCAGTTTGCGCCGAGAAGAATTCCTGCGCCGCTGGCTGCCTGATCGAGAACGAAAGGAGCTTGAGCGCCAAACCACCCCGGAATCATGGCAGAGCATCGTCGAGAGCCTCAAAAACCCAATCCAGCGACGAATTGTCGCGGACGACCGTGAGCAGACGAATGTCTTGGTGCTGGCCGGTCCCGGCTCGGGTAAGACGCGCGTGCTGGTGCACCGCATTGCTTTCCTCATCCGCGCGAAGCGCGAGAATCCGCGCGGCATCCTGGCGCTCGCCTACAACCGGCACGCCGCGGTGGAGATACGCCGCCGGCTGGGAGAACTCATCGGGGATGATGCCAAAGGCGTGCTTGTCCTTACCTTGCACGCCCTCGCCATGCGGCTGGTCGGCGCGAGCTTCACAGGACGCGCGAACCGCCTGAACGAAGGCGATTTTCAAGACATCTTGCGGCAAGCGGTGGACTTGCTCCACGGCACAGGATTGGAGCCGGATGAAGTTGATGAGAACCGCACCCGCCTCTTGGCCGGATTCCGCTGGATACTCGTTGACGAGTACCAAGACATTGGCCCGGACCAGTATGAACTAATCTCCGCCCTGGCAGGCAGAACGCTATCCGAGGAAGATGACAAGATCAGCCTGTTTGCGGTGGGAGACGACGATCAGAATATCTACGCTTTCAATGGTTCGTCCGTCGAATTCATCCGTCGTTTCGAGGCGGACTACACGGCCAAGCCTGCCTACCTCACCGACAACTATCGCTCCACCGCCAACATCATTTCCGCGGCCAATGCAGTAATAGAGCCCGCGCGCGAGCGGATGAAGACCGGGCATCCCATCCATGTCAATCGAACGCGGGCCAGAGAAGACGCCGGCGGCGCGTGGGCTAAGTTTGACCCGATCGCCCGGGGGCAAGTCCAGATTCTACAAGCCGGAGATACGCCAATCTCCCAAGCCCAGGCAGTCTTAGCGGAGTTGAAGAGATTGTCCGCAAGGGCGCCGAACTGGGACTGGTCTGCCTGCGCGGTGATCGCCCGTGAATGGAGCCACCTGGATCCGGTGCGCAGCCTGTGCGAGTTGGAACGAATTCCAGTGCAGATGGCGAATGAGGAATTCACCGGCGTCTGGCACTTGCGGGAGACTCGCGCGTTTGTAGATTGGCTGCGCGGGAGAGGATCTCGCCTAGTAAAGATTGCAGCTATGGAAGAGTGGATTGCTGCGCAACCTCCCGGCCCTTGGATCGAACTGCTGCAGGAGGCAGTATCCGAATTCGTGCTGGAATCTGGCAGCAGCGAAACATCGGTGGACGGTTTCATCGAATGGCTGGCGGAGTGGGCACGAGAAGTGCGCCGCCGCCAGCGCGGCCTGCTATTGCTCACGGCCCACCGCGCCAAGGGATTGGAATTCGATCACGTCTTCGTGCTTGACGGCGGCTGGGACCGCGTTGGCCGCGACGAAGATAGGGATGCTCCGCGGCGACTGTACTATGTGGCAATGACCCGCGCGCGGCAGACCCTGGCTCTCGCACGCCTTTCGGGAGTGCAGCCCTTTCAGCACACCTTGTCTGACCTTGCCTCGGTGCAGCAGCGCAAACCACTCGTCAACCTGCCGCCGGCAAGGCCGGAATTGGCGCGCAGCTATCGGCGGCTCAGCCTGCGCGACATCTTTCTCAGCTTTGCCGGGTACAGGCGTCCTGACGATCTGGTGCATCATGCCATCGCCGCGCTCTCGCCTGGAGACACGCTGGAAGTGCGAGAGAGGCATAACCGCTGGCAGCTTCTTGATTGCAATGAAACGGTCATAGGCCAACTTGCGAGCAGTTTCGCGCCACCTAATGACATGCGGTGCGCATTTGCCACGGTCCTGGCAATTGTCTCGTGGGATAAGGAAAAATCTGAGCCGCACTATCAAGACAGTCTTCGCTGCGAGAAGTGGGAAGTTGTGGTACCGGAATTGGTATTCGAGCCAGAGTAGTATCCCAATACACTAAGTCGTCACCTAGAGGGCATTTACGAAATCGGCCGGAGCCGTTCGTGCTGAGGGCTGCGCGAACGGTTTTCATCGGCATTGCAGACCCACTCTAATCAGATCTTAAACGGGCTCTTAGGCACAGTCATCAACGACCAAAAAGCCGATCAGTACACGCCGACTGCGATGAGACGATAGGCATCCACGAGTGCGCCTGCGCATTGCCCGGCCGCGTTCTGCGCTATAGTATCAGCTCAAGAGGCCGATTCCCTGTGAGGAGGTAGCGTGTCGTTGCGAGAATCCGAACAAGCGGAGACCCGCGGATTCGACTTCGACGACGGCAGTGGGCTGCGGGTGGCACACGTGCGTTTTGAGACTGAGGCTAAGTTCGACTGGTCGCTGTTTGACGGCTACGACCGCATTCGCATCCTCACGTATTCGGCGGGCGTGAGCGCAATAGTCCGGTTGCTCGAAAGGCACGGCTTTAGTGAATTCGAATGTGTGCTTGGATGTGAAAGTACGCTGCGTACGCTCAAGGACATCATGGCATTCCAGCAGGTCGCCAGCGGTGATACCCGGGCCGCCATCAAGAACCTGCCCGACGAACGCCACGCCTTCATCCTAGGCCGCGTCAGGGAGGGACAAGCGCGCTTTCGGGTGCTGCGCAAACAGATCGCCCATGCCAAGCTCTACCTGCTTGAAAACACGGATTCCGGTAGCACGCGCGCTCTCATCGGCTCCGCCAACCTATCGGAGACGGCCTTTGGGGGACGCCAATCCGAGACCTTGGTCTGCTTCGACGATGACGACGCTGCGTGGCGCCATTACCTCGGGATGTACGAGACTATTCGAAACCGGGCATCTGATGAGATTCCTCTGCCGCCTGAGCGTATCGAGCACACTGGAATTGCGCTGCAGGAAGTTCCCGTTCTCAACACTGAAGACATTTCCAATTTGCTAATTGATAACCAAGAGAACGAGCAGGGACCAGGCGGTGGCGCCCACATTGCCGTTCCCGCACAAATAGAGCGCATTGAGAAGATGAAAGCGGCGATCCCGCCGGTGGTAGCCAACCTCATGCCGCCGCTGCGAAACGGCAGACAGCTCGTGACCCCTGACATCAGGCGCAAGATCGTGCGGGAGTCGAGCCGCATTCGCACTGTGCAACACGAGGAAGACGCCGACCATCGGGAACTGTCCATCGATAGGGACACAAAGCGCGTCCTGCTCCTCGGCGAGCCGTTTTCCCTAGAGGCTGACCTCGCCGCCGCCAAGCAGGATGCAGCCCTGCTGGTGGAGTTCTTCAGCAATTACGAAGGCACGTTCGAGGGCGGCATGGGGGTGGAGCGGCTCCAGCGTGACTATTTCATCCTCTGGTCGTGGCTCTACTTCGCGCCCTTCATGTGCGACATGCGCACACTGGCCGGACACCAAGGGGACATCTTCCGGTTCCCGTCGTTCGCCATCGTCTACGGCAAGCCGTCGTGCGGCAAGTCCAGTCTCATCGAGACTCTCATGACGTCCATGTTCGGCAAGGCCTACAGCGTCGATAAACGCGAATTTACCCGGGCCCGGCTGAGGGACATTCAACACGCCTACAAGCGGTTTCCCGCGGTGTTCGACGATATCGGCAGACCCGCCATTCGCAACCACGGCGAGGATGTCATCAAGGACGAAAACCCGCCGCTGGTTGCGGAATACCCCTGCTTCGTGCTCTCGATGAACCAGGACCTGAAGGCCTTCAGCGATCAGATAGTCAAGCGCAGCCTCATGATCTACACGACGACGGCGCTTCCCTCATACAAGGACAAGCTGCGCCACGAGTTGCATCTGAAGATTCAGGAAGTGCGCCGCGGCCTCTCCACGCATTTCTACCGGGAATACCTGCGGCGGGCGCTCGGAAAATTGGATGAAGAACCCCAACCCGATGACTGGCTTGCGTTCTCATCCACCATCCTCGCCGGGCTGATCGGCGAATTGCTGGACGAAAGCCCGCCAAAATGGTGCGCGCCCATTACGTGGGATGAATACGCGGACAAACGCCACGAGCGGGTGAAGTCTCAGCTCGAACACCTGCTGCGGCCCGCCACCCGCCTGAAGAAGGACGGCGACCACCCCACCGGCTGGATTCTGGAAGCCAACAAGGTCATCGTGATCGAACAGAAAGACACCTTCGGCAGGCGCGAGTTCGACTGGGAAAACGTCCCCTCCACCCTCATCGACGACAACGCCAGCGTCGGCGGCCGCACGGTGCTGAACCGCAGAGAATTGGAGGAGTTTCTAGGAACGAAGCTCAGTGATCGGGGAAAAAGCCTACTCAAACAGCTCTTCAGTAGGCGATAAGTGAAGAGTATTCTGCTGCTCACGCCGGTGAACAACGGGACGCGTAGCCTTGACTAATCAAAACAGAAGCTGGGGGACTAGCCCTTGCCTTCCACCACCGCAATCTCCTCCTCGGTCAGCCCGTACAAGCCATAGACCAATCCTTCTATCACTGCTTCTTCCTTCCTTGTGTCTGCGTCGGGGTTCGTTGCCTTGGCGTCGAGGATGCTATCAATCAGTTGAATGAACGGACTCTCTTTGGCATCGTCAATCATTGGGATAGGAATTCTTGCGACTGAGAACTTATCCCACTGTACCAGCCCCATTCCCGTCGTTACACCAGTGTTTTTCATGAACCAAGTGCTAAGTTTACTATTCAAAAGTCCACAAAGGTACTTTAGCGAACTGCCAGTAACCATGAAGGCTTTCTGGTTACTGTAAACTCCACGATCCGCGAATGAGAATCGACCACTACCAGACATTTGCATCCAGAACAGCTTCTCTTTAGCAAAATCCTCATTGTAGGCACAACTGCGCAGGTTATATGGTGTCCGACCCTTGTCCTGCCGCTTTTGCAGTCGGGCGTAGAAGTGATCGAGATGTGCCTTGACCGCGGGGTAGTCATCCACGTTGATTGCGGGAACGTCACCATACCCGTTGTGCGTGTCAATCAGCCACAGTCCTGCCCACTTTGCCGTAAAGCGCTGAATGTCTCTCCCGCGCAAAACGGGCTTGATGATCTCCGCAGCCTTTGGGTCTCGCACGACAAGCGACTCCCGCGTCGCACTGTCGATGATGAACGCCGCGTTGTAGCCGGTGAGGACTCCACGATTGATGTTCACGTCCCATTCTGCCAGCGGCGTGCCCGCGGCTTCCATCTTGTCCAGGATGCTCCGTTCTACCGGAGAGAGCAGTCTCCACGGCGCCTCCCGCTGGGGAACGAAGGGATTCCAGAGTTCCTCCACCGGCGGGAAGGTCTTGTCGGCAAGGCGGTCCATGTCCACCGCCTTGCCGCCCGTGCCGACCCTGTCATTGCGCGCTATCAGAATGCTGGCGTCCACGATGACGTTCTCGAACACGTCCTTGCCGGCCTCCAGCAGCCGCAGCACGCTAAAGTTCCCGGCTACGTGGCGGCGGGTAGCCTTGCCGTACTCCGCCTTCAGCCAACTGTTGGACGTGATGAAGGAGAGCAGGCCGCCGGGGGCTAGCAGTCGGAACCCCATTTCGTAGAACAACTGGTAGATGTCTCCGGTACGGGTGAAGGTGGTGAAGCCGGCGTCTTGGTAGCGGTCGGCCAGCTTGCCGCCGTCCCGCTGCAACTGCACGTAGGGCGGGTTGCCAACCACTATGTCGAAACCCTCGGCGACGCCGAACATGTACTCCGGGTCGAACCAGTCGGCGTTGTCGTTCTGGTCGTAGACGTCCCAGCGAGAGAGCTTGCCCGCGTCGGAGGCGGACATGCCGGCTTTGCCAAGCTCCCGCGCCAACACGCCGCGCAGCCGTGTATCCTCCCGGCGCAGGCGCAGCTTCTCTTGGCGGCTACCCGCGTGGAAGTGCCGCTCTCGGTTCCGGCGCAGGTGGTTCTGCAACACGCCGACTTCATTCTGCACGCCCAGGGGAATTTGGGTGGCTTTGCCCAGCCCCAGCAGGGTGTTGGCGGCCACGAAGCGCGTCTCCAGGTTGGGCAGCGGCCGGATGCCGTAATTGTCGGAGGCAGCGTCGGTGGGCTGCTGCTCGATGGCCAGGGAGATGAAGAAGCGCAGCTTGGCGATTTGGGTGGCCACCGGCTGAATGTCCACGCCGTAGATGCTGTTCTGGATGAGGTAGAGCTTGCGGCCAAAGTCGGAATCGCGGTAGCGTTCGAAGGTCGCGCTGATGTCGGCCAGTTCCGCGTCGCGTTGCCGCCGGTTGGCGGTGTCGAAGGCGGCCGCGGCCTGTTGGCCGGCCAGTTCCTTCTGCAGGGCCTCCCAGCGGGTATTTTCCGGGTCCAGCCGGCGCAGGGCTAGGGTGAGCTTGTGCAGCGCGCCCATGGGGAACGCGCCGGAGCCCACCGCCGGGTCCAGCACCCGCAGCCTGGCAATGGCGCGCACGATCCCGTCGGTCTCGGCCTCGTCGAAGAGTTCCGCGGCATCCTCAGAGGCGGCAACGTAATCCAGCAAGTAGCGGAGGCGTTCCTGCCAGAAGTCCGCGTCGCCGTCCGTGGGCGGGACGTTCTGGGCGAGAGACGCCACTAGCGCCTCGTCCACCATGTAGTCCACCACTGCCCGGGGCGTGTAGTAGGAGCCGGTCTGCTTGCGGGCGGTGTCCCTGGTTTCGGGATTGTAGGCAGCCAGCAGATTCTCGAAAACCTTGCCCAATAGCTCCGGATCCAAAGCTACTTCTTGCTCCGCTGGGGTGTTCTCCTCCACTGTGAACTTGTAATGGTTGAGGAGTGTGATCAGACCGTCTTCGTCAAAGAACAGGCGGTTCGGGATTGAGAATCTTTCGTACTCTTCCGTCCCCTTGCGAATGACGTTGTCACTGAAGTAGTCGATGCGATAGCCACCGTCGCCCGTTGCCTCCTCGCTGTCCAGGCAATCGAAGAGGCCGCCATTGATGAAGGGCGTCTTGGCGAAGAGCGCGACAAGGGCGTCCGGATCGCTCATCTCTTCCCTATAGCGATAGCGAGAAAAGTTCCGGTGCGTAGCGTTCGCGCGACTGCTGAAGCTGCGCTGTCCAATCTCCGTGTTCAGGGTAGCGAAGAAGAGGTTTTGAAGGACGGCACGATAGTACGAATCGCCAATCTTGGAGTCGTACTCTTTGAGCAGTCGCGTCACCTGCGCTTCTACAAAGAAATCCTCCGCGACCAGCCCTTTCTCCTTGATGAACCAGACGAAAAGCAGCCGGGTGATTAGCCGGATGACATGCTCCTCCGGTTTCAGTTGCCTTTTGCCATCAGACGGGAAGCGGGCCTCTTTGACGGCCCGCTCGAACCAGCGGAACAAATCGCGGTAGAAGCGTCGGTTCAACTCCTCTGTGTCGAGGGCATCCAGCCATGCGGCAAGGAGGCCGTCGAAGTTGCGCTCCACTTTGTGAGCGTCCATCCACCGCAGGCGCTCTATTACACTTAGCTCCGCAAGAATGTCCAAGTGGGCGCGATGGGGCCGCCCCGATACAATCTCCCGAATGAGCGAGACGCTGCCGATCACATTACGCTCCGGGTTGCGCTTGTTGGGGCGCACGTGGACAAATGACAGTGTGATGCGCCCTGAGGCAGTACGAAACAGGACGACAGCGGGTATGGTGGGAAAGCACTTGTTGATCTCCCGGGTGAAGGAAGCGTAACGGCCCTTTGCATACGTGTTGCCCCGGAGTTCAACGACGGTGAAGAGAAAACTCCTGACGATGCCCGTGTCGAACTCGTTGTCCTTGAAGAGCCTCAGATTGCCGCCCGCCTCCTCGATCTCCTCGTCCGTCACCTGAAACAGCACGTGGATAGAAACGGCGGCTTCACGAAACGCCGACGCGGACTTCGTGCCGGGGGTTTCTGCTGGGAATTGCTCCAGAAAATCGTCCACGGAACCGGTTTGCCCTAGCAGCACACGCTCGCTGCGGTAGCCAAGCGCGGCGAGCAGATTCTTTGCCTGCTGCGCGAAATCGCCTGCTTGCGCCGAGCGCAGCGCGGCGCGCAGTGTCTCCTGGAGGTCTACACGAGAATTAGCCACGTGATCAACTCGAAGTCGGTGAGGTCTTTGGGCGATTCGGAGGTTTTGGGCAGCATGAAGTCACGGGGGCCGTCCCTGCCAAGGCTAGTAGCAGCGGTTGCGGCCTCGCGCTGCCGCACGTGGGACATAACGTCGTTCAGCAGAGAATCGTAGCGCGACATCTCCTTGCCCTGTTTGGTCTCCCGGTCGAACCGATCGCAGAGTTCCTGGAGCGGCCGGGTCTTGCCGCTAGCGGCGCTCTCGAAGGCCTGGAGGGCCTGCCGCGCGTTGGAGCACCCGTACCGTATGGTACCGTCGCGCTTGATATAGACTAAGTAGAAAGGATGGACGGGGCTGGCCACCCGCTGGCGCGGGCCGACTGGGGCGGCGTTGCGCTGGCGCAGCAGAAAGATGGCACCCGGTCCGGCTCCCTCCGGAGGCGCGGGGGCGATGGCGTAGGCCCCATTAGGCGCCGCCTCCAGCTCTTTCTTGTACCGCTCCAGGTATTGCCTCAGTTGCGCCAGGAAGTAATCCAAGGAAAGATCGCTCATCACCACGCTGTCGGAGAGGTCGTCCAGGTCGAGGATTTCTTCTTTGAGCCGCAGCAGTTGCCGGTCGCGGAAGTTTAGCTCCAACTGCACGCCCTCCCGCAGTTCCTCCTCAGCAAAAGGATCGTCGCTGCCGCTGGCGGTGGCGTCCACCAGAGCCATGCGGGCCATGACGCGGTTCTCCAGCTTCAGGTAGGCGTCCATGTCCTGGGTGGGCCAGTAGTTGACCATATGCACGGCGGCGTTACGGCTGCCGATGCGGTCGATGCGCCCAAAGCGCTGGATCAGGCGGACGGGATTCCAGTGGATGTCGTAGTTGAGAACGGTGTCGCAATCCTGCAAGTTCTGTCCCTCCGAGATGCAGTCGGTGGCAATGAGCAGGTCCACGTCCGGGCGACCGCCGTGCTCGCCGCGGCCGCGGGCTTTGGGCGCGAAATCGGAAAGAATGGCGTGGAAGCGGCTCGCCCCGCCGTGGGGGCCATCCCTTAAGTCATCCCTGGCGGAGTCGCGGGTGCTATCGCCGGACACCATTGCCATGCGCAGGCCGAGCGTGGCGGCATCCTCTCGCAAGGCGTTGTAGAGGTACAGGGCGGTGTCCTTGAAGGTGGTGAAGACCAACAGCTTGCGGTTGGTCTTGCCGTCCACGTCCGTCGTGGGCTTGCGGACTCTAGCGCGGAGGGCTTGCCTGAGCCGTTGCAGCTTGCCGTCGCGTTCCGGGCTGATGACGCGGACGCGCGCCCGCAGAAAGGTGAGGGTTTGCCGGTCTTGCTCGATGTCTGCCTTCCACCGGGGCAGGTCGAGCTCGCGCAAGTGGTACGGATTGCGGGCGCGATTTATGACGAAATCCTCATCGTCCTCATCCCGGTCGGGCAGGTCATCTCCCACGTCTCCGCCGTCACGTCCCCGGCCAGCGTAGCTCGCGATGCGTTCCAGCAGGGCGTCCATCTTCTCGATCGTGCGTTCCAGCGTCAGGTTCAGGGAATGCGGGGAGCTTTCCAGCCGCTTGAGAAAATTCGTGCGGAGCATGCCTACGAGGTAGTGCTCCCGGTCCCGTTGGTTGAAGTTGCGCTCTTCTTTCTCCATCTGCAAGGCAAGTTGGCGGACCTTATCGATCAAGTAGTCGGAGGGACGGTAGATAGATAGGGAGAAGGCTCTGATCTGTTCCGCCAATTCTTCATAGGATAGCTCCCTGCGCAGGTCGGTGTCGGGATAATGGTTCTGCGGAGCGGCGTGTCGTGGGAACTGGCCGATGCGGTCCATCTCGGCGGCATAGAACTGGGTGATCTGCCGCCGCGAGCGGGCGATGGAGATGCCGTCCAACAGCCGCAGGAAGTCCGTGCCCAGCCGCGCCAGCAGCCGTGCCTTGTCCGCGCTGCGCCGCCCCTGTTTCTCATTCTCCCATTGCCTGAACTCTCGCTGCGCCGTGGCCATGACGTTGCCAACGTGGCCAACGTTTAGGCTCTCGCGGAAGTGCCCCTCGTCCCGTTCGGTCATGAGGTGCACTTGGTTGCGCAGGTCGATGAGCGAGGTGTTTACCGGCGTGGCTGAAAGCATGAGCACTTTGGTCTTGCCGCCACTCTTGATGATGTCGTTCAGCAACCGCTCGTAGCGCTTGCCGCCGTCGTTGCGGAAGTTGTGCGACTCGTCGATGACGACCAGGTTGAAGGCACCCCAGTTTAAGCGTTCCAGGTCTACGCCGCCCGACGTGCCGCCATCACGGGAAAGGTCGGTGTGGGCAAGGACGGTGAAGCTGAACCGGTCCTCCACGAAAGGGTTTCCCGCTTGCATCTGATAAACCGGGTACAGCGCCCAATTCTGACGCAGCTTGTTGGGGCACAGCACCAGGACTCTTTCATTGCAGAGTTCGTAGTACTTTATAACCGCCAGCGCGGTGTAGGTCTTGCCTAGACCGACGCTGTCGGCGAGGATACAGCCGTTGAATTGCTGCAGCCGGTTGATGATGCTCTTGACGCCGTCCTTCTGGAATTCGTAGAGCGTGTTCCAGACGGCGGTCTCGGTCAGGCGACGGTCGCGGATTTGCTGGTCGCTGTCGAGTTGGGCGTCAAGTCTTTCCCGGAATAATTCGTAGAGTGTCTTGAAGTATATGAACTCCGGGGCGTAGTCTTGGCCGAGTCGGTTTAGCGCTTCCAGCACACGCTGTTTGACGTCGTAGGTCAGCGCCTCGTCGGCCCACAGGTCGTCGAACCACGCTTGCAGTTCGGCCAGAAGCGCGGGGGCGGAGACGGCGAGATTGATTTCGAGGTTCGGCCTGCGGCTGCCGCCGAGGCCGTTCTGCGTGAAGTTGGAACTGCCCACGACCCCGGCGCCGGTCATGAGGTACATCTTGCCGTGGAGGAAGTTGGACTGCTTTACGGAGCGGACGGCAACGGCGTCGCTCTGCAGCCACCGCGCGCACTGCGCCGCCAAGTGCTTCTGCGTGAGCGTCTGCTTGGGATGGAGGCCGCGCTCCGTTAGGGTAAAGGCCTTCGCGTCCTTCTCTCCCGGGGTGAGGTCGTCCACGGACGAGGGGTCGCCGAAGAGGAAGCGCGTCTCCTTTTCATGAGTCAGCTTGTCAGCCAAGAGTTCATAGCCGTAGATGCTGAAATAGGCCGATACAATGCTGAACTTCCCTACATCAGCGAGGTGCTCCCGTAAGTATTCGACTACCGTGAAGTCACGGTTGTCCAACATGTGGTTGCGCATTAGCAGCCTCGTCTGAGTGTCTCTGGTCCATTTAGTCTCCTACACTGCCAGCACGAACCACAACACGAATGATCTTCACTTTGTAGAGTTTGGGTGGGCAAGAGAGGACTTGAACCTCCGACCTCCACGATGTCAACGTGGTGCTCTAACCGGCTGAGCTACTTGTCCTGCTTCTATGGCGGAGTATAGCAGGGGACTAACGCCTGGGCAATTGGGCTACCTGCGCAAGAACTCAGAATCCGGCAGCGCGGGGATGGGATGTCACTCCCCCAGGTTCCCGCAGATCCACGTACGTTGTGGTGACCACATTGCCAAAGCGGTCAATGCGGTAGCCCTCGGCAACCAAATACCGTGTGAGCATGGGTTCCTTTCCGATCCAAACCGCGCGGTTCAGCCGGAGACCTGTTTATTAGCGAACGGTATGCACTTCGAGTTGGACGCCCTCGTGCTGCTGGATGCGGCTGATGACCTCGAAGAGATTGCGAGCATGGGGGTTGCCGGACGGCCCGAACATGCGCATCAGACTTTTGGGCGGCTTGCCGGTGAGGGCACCAAGCTCCTCGAACCCGATGGTGGCGTTGATGTAGTCACGCAGGACGATCTTGCCCGTATCGACGTCCCCGGCAAGCAGGCACTCGACACCTTCCTTTAGCAACCCTTCGCGAAATTCCGGGTCGCGCTCGGCGCGGGTCTGCACGGTCTCCTTGAAGTCACGGGTGAGCGGCATCTTTCACACCTCCTGCTTGCGACGCTTGTACTCTCGCCAGAGCTCACGAGCCTTCTCGATGTCCCTCTGCTGGCGCACTTTCGTTCCACCGCCGAGAAGGATTACCAGAGGCTATCACATAAATCAGCGACAAGCCGACTCGTGCTTCGACAGGCTCAGCATGAACGGTTTTTCGCCTTTTCCGTTCGCCCTGAGCCTGTCGAAGGGCAGGTTTACGCAGAGCGACATATTTGTGAGGCAAGTTCTAGGCCGAAGTAGAGCCTGAAGCCTGGGCCGACGTCTATGCGGCACTCCAGCACTCCTCTGCCAACGCCTCTGACGTTGGAGAGATTCCCAGCCTTCATGCGGGCGAGGGCCGTCCGCACCCGGGTAGCCGCCCCGGCGTCGAGACCGTCGAACCAGTGACCGAAAGGACTGCGTCCCCGCTTATCGACGTATTCTCTGATCTCAATCATGCAATATATGGTAACGTATTTGTTACCAATATGCAATGCTTAGCGCAGGCGGCGAATGGAAGTTGGCTCCCAACGGAAGCATGTCAACCCCCGGTATTGCGGCAACCAGGACGGGCATGGACAGAGCGACACCGCGGACTATTTCTCTTCCCTTGAAACAGCAAGCGCCGTTTCCATCGGCCATGAACTCCGATGCAAGAACGGCAACCACAGAGGGTGAGGAGGTATGAATACAGTACGCGTGGTGGGCCGTGTAGGACTGAACTGCGAACTTTTCGAAGGGAGGTTTCTATCTGAGATCCTCTAGCCCTACACTGCGACTAGAGATTGGCTACAAGCCACCGATGGATGTTGGCCATTAGCTGCATCCGTGACATGCACCAATCCACGAACCGGGCGCCTTTGCTCCCTTCGGCTTGGGAACCCATCGCTGCCTGGGCAGCAATTTCGCCGAGGTCGAGATCGCCCTCACGCTCTTGACGATCGTCCACACCGTCGAACTCGCTTTAGACCCGCCCGGCTACGCACTCGAAATCAAACACACGCCCGCGCCGCAGCCCGCGTGGTCGTTCAAGTTTCGCGTGCTGCGCCAGCGCCAGCGGCCGCACGGTGCTGAACCGGAGGAAACTGGACGAGTTTCTAGACAGGAAGTTCACCAGGCGAGGAGTACGCCTTCGGGCGAGGATCTCCTGTAGGAGATGACGACAGCTAGTACCGCTGTCCATTTGGGACTGAGGCTGCGCCTTGAGCCCATCGAGAGCCCTGCACCGGGCCCGCAACCGGCTGAGCGACGGAATCTCCTGGATAGCGCCGATGCCTTCGCCACTTTCGCCGAGGAGATGGACGAGATTCTCAAGGACAACGCCTACGGAATTCTCTTGCACTTCAAGAGAAAGTGACCTGGGCAGATGGTTGAGGGGCAGATCAACTGGGCCTATCTAGTTGGGTACCGAGCGTTCGGGCCTTCAAGGATGGCGCGCTGGGAATCGGTCAGGTCTGCATAGTCATTGGGGTCCAGGTAGCTGGCCGACCATGAGAGCGGGTGCGGGCTGTACTTGAAGAAGATGGTGCGGCGCTCGTCAGCGCCGTTCCAGGGAAGGGTGCCGTGGGTAAGGGACTCAGTGAAGATGATGGCGGTGCCGGCGGGTCCGGTTACCCGCTCCACGAAAGGGCCCGGCTCGTCCATCTCTCTCCACTCATCGGGGAACTTGTAGTTGCTCTTGTGCGAGCCTGGCACGCAGCCGAAGCCGCCGTCCATGGGGCCAACATCCTTCAGATTGTAGGCAACCACGGATAGGCCGTTATGCATCATCCCGTTCTGGAAGCGGTAGTAGAACGTGGGCTGGAAGGGGGCACCACCGCCGTGGAGGCTTGTCCCGATCGGGCCCTTGCCTGACTTGATGACATCGAGATAAACGTGGTCGAGCCTGAACTGATCGCCAAGCAGTTCGGCCAGGTAGGGTGTGATGGCCGGATTGTCTATTAGGTCGCGGTAGTCCTTGGACCAGTCGAGCAGGGGCTCAAACCTGTGGGTGCGCATGTCTGTAGGGCACTCAGCGGCGATGTGCTCGTCGAGCACGCTGTTGAGCTGGGCGATCTTCTCAGGTGACAATGCTCCCGGCACAACAAGGTAGCCTTGAAGGTCGAACATGTAGCGCTCGTGGTCGTTCATGAGTTGTCTCCCTGTTACATGTTTTCTGGAATCAATGGCAACAGCCTTTATGCCACATTCTTTCCAGGCTCTGACTTTAGCCTACATCGACCGCTTCGATGGTCCACCACGATGCGCCAACTTAGAACTTGCCTTGCCACTCTGGAGCACCAATCGCGGGAACCTGGTTTCGATCTCTGTAACTGGAGTTTTGCCAAGGCAGCAGACATGCGCTTGCGTGGCGTCCATGATTTGCTTGCGAACGGGCGACCCTCTACCTTCCCTAACACGGTTCCGTTCTTACCCTCCGTATTGTCAAATCCCTAAGAAACAATCTCAAAATGGTCAGCCGCCACAGTCGGCGGAACCACAAGGCGGGTCTGGTCAAATGCTACCGTGGAATAGTTCGAGTCCCCTCAGTTCTTAGCTATGAAATGGTGGGCAAGAGAGGACTTGAACCTCCGACCTCCACGATGTCAACGTGGCGCTCTAACCAGCTGAGCTACTTGCCCCTATTCTTTCGCGGAGTATAGCACGGGCCACACGGCTGGGCAATCGTTGGCCGCGCGACAGAGCAATCCATGATTGCACGGCTGAGCAAGCGGTAGCCTCATGACTGCGCAGTCGGTGACCGCACCGGCTCAGCAATCCGTGGCCACCCGGCTGGGCAATCGTTGGCAGTGCCGACTAGCTATTGGTAGCCACCCCGCTGAGCAATCAGTGGCCTCACGGTTGACCATTCAGTGGCCGCACGACCGAGCTATCGCTGGGCCGCGCGGCGTTCGATCAGTCCTTGAAGCTGCGCGACTGTCTAGCGCAACGTCACCAGGACTTCATTGCGGCGGAACCAAGGGAGGGTGAACGGCGGGTCGTAGGTCGCAATTCGCCAGTCGCCTTGATGTTCTAGGCCCTGTGCCTGCAGCCAGAGTTCCAACTGCGTTCTCCGGCTTTCCGCACTCTCGTTTGAGAGCCTCCCGCTGAAGCGGATGCTGGCGACCTGGTGCGTCGCGACCTCGCGAATTATCACTTTACTGTCGGTGGGCAGCGGCGCGGTCTCGGACGTATAGCCCGCGGGCAGCACAAACGCCATCGTCCACGCGCCGATTTCCTCGCCTGCCAGTCTCTGCCCGTTCAAACTCTCACTTGAAGTTCGTGGTTCCACAAGCACCGGCACCGTCATCGCCAGCTTCTCCGACGTGGGCTGTCCGGTAGGCTCAACCAGGACAGGCGTCGTCATTTCGATGTTCTCCCGGCTGCGATTCGCACCCGAAATGTACCGGAACAACGGCCCAAATGAACTATTCGTCGCCCGGTCAAACGACCCGGCGACCGTAATCTCGGCAACCACATAGGGCTCGTAGCTGCGAACCTCGATGTTGCCGTCTTTCATCACCACGTCATGTGCAGGTTCCTCGTACGCGCTGCCAAAAAACGAGCCGAAGAGTAGCGACCGGAAAAAGAAGAGTCCTGAGCCAAGCAGGAGAACGAATGCCAGCGCCATTGCCAGTCTCCGATTCTTTGCCATCATTACACCTCATCTTTCGCTGTCGATCGCTTCTCTACTTTCAGTGTATCCAGGCAGCTTGCCACGCGATAGACTCCTGGGCCTGTTTCTTATGCACTCTTCAGGTACCGGGAAAACCAGGCGCTGCCAAGGGACTTTGCGTGCGCAAAGAATTGCGGATAGGAGGTCGTCATCGCCATGTGCGGGGCGGGGCGCACGCGCTCACATCTCTCGAATGGACGTAGGAACGAGCGCAGCTTGACTGAAGGCAGGCAAGAGTAGATTGGGCAGGACTAGTGAAACCCTTTCGGCCCCCCATGGAGCAGACGCGTCACGAGTGTGCGAGGTTACTTGCCCATCCAATGTCGTGGGGTATAGCATGAGGCCAGTGTTTGGCCAACCGGACACAAAGACCGGACTGCGGGGCAGTATTCCTGGGAGGTCGCAGCTCTGTCAGAAGTCGGGCAATTCAGCGGGAAGGGCAGCGCCGTCCGCAATCGGAGATTTGCCCAGCACTACGAATTGGGAGGGCCAAGACCCACTGCAGAGGTCAGTGTCGGCTCACCAGCAGGACAGGATGAGGTTGAAAAAGAGTTGCCTTTCGCCAACGCCTATCCGGCTCACGCCCTCAGTCTAGAGCTAATGGCGCAGAGGCGGAACACTGAACGCATGACGCGCGCTGAATTATCTTAAATTGACGACGGCTTGAGTTGGTGAACTAAGGAGTTTCTCCCATGAGCGTAACTTTGCAACGACCTGAGGTGGGCATGGAAGCACCGGACTTCAGCCTGCCCGATGTCTATGGCAAACGCTGGTCTTGGAGCCAGTTTCGGGGCAAGCGCGTCCTGTTGTACATGTGGGCCTCGTGGTGAGGCTGCCGCGATCAGTTGCCAGGTTGGCAGCAATTTGCGGAGAAACACGCGGGCGACAACTTCCAGATGCTCTCTGTAGCCATGGATGGCGGCGGCGTGGAAAAGCCCCGCGCATTCGTGGAGGCGTCCGGTGTCACGTTCCCCACGTTCGTGGACGCCAGCGGCCTTTTGTTCCGCCTCTACGGCTTCACGGCGGTGCCGAACGGGGTCTACGTGGATGAAACAGGCATTATCCGCTTCCAACTCTTTACGGGCTTTAGCGTTGACCGCGAGGATGTAGTGGCGCAGCTTGAGACGCTGCTCGCAACGCCCGTCGGGGACATACCCGCCACGCCGACGGTGGCGCAGCAATCACTTGAGATCGAAGTCATGCTGGAGCAAGCGGCGGCGCACGGCAACGACCCGCACATGCAACTTTCCCTTGCGGAGTCCCTGCTGCAAGAGGGCAGCAGCGAGCATGCGGCGAAGGCGTTCAGGCGGGCGTTTGAACTGGACTGCGAATCTGCCAATGCCGCCTTTGGGCTGGGCACTGCGCTGCACCAGCTTGGGCAATCTACCGAGGCGCTGGCTTCATGGCGGCGCGCCTTGCAGATCGAGCCGGATAACTTCATTATTCGCAAGCAGATCTGGCGCGTCGAATATCCCGAGAGATTCTACCCTGTCATCGACTATGACTGGCAAAAGGTCAAGCTTGCCCAAGAGAAGGCTGCAGAAGGCAGGGCATGACCGTCGGAAGCAGGCTTCTCACCGGCAGTCCGTTATTATTGTTGCTGCGGGGGTTCTAGGAGTCTAGGCAAATGGGTTTCCGTGGGCACGGAAATGATGGCTTGCGAATTGTCTCGGCTCCAGGCGCGACATTTATTGTGAAGGATCGCATAGACAAGCTGCTCTGCGTGCAGTGAGGCTATAGTGCATGGCTTGGGGAATCTTAGACAGGTTCATGCGACCAAAGTGGCTGCTCGACCGCATCTTGCTCGTCGCAGAGCACGTTGCCGAGCACGATAGCTCCGCGCTGCCCACACTCCTCATCGACACGCTGCGAGAGCACCTTGGCGCGCAGCATGTGTGCATTCACTTTGCGGATCCCGGCATGCTCAGTCCGGAAACGAGAGCGGCAGTACTTGCACGCTGTCCAGCCACAATTGCCAAAGCTGCGGGCGTGTCGGAAGCCGGTATGCACGAGTCGCCATTCTGGCAGCTCGCGCTGTCATCGCGGCAAATTGCCATAGCTTCAACCACACCTGCGGCCGTACGGGAAGAACTCCGCCCGTTGCTCGACGCCGTTGGCGCGCGAGACGGCATGGCAATTCCCTTGATCTATCAGGGCGCGGTCTATGCCGTCGTGAATTTCTACTTCAAGCGAACGGTGCCCTCCAAACTCGCGACGGCGGAAAACGTCCTGCGGAGCATCCGCTTGTTGGGCAATCTTGTCTACAGCGTGCTGCTCCAAGAATACCAGGCGGACAAACTTCAAGAAAGCGAGAAGATTTCGCTCGCCCTCGCGCAGGCTGTCGCTGCCAGGGACGGCTACGCCGCCGGTCACGTCGCGTCGGTCTGCAGGCTTGCGCAAGGCCTAGGCGTTGCCGCCGGGCTGAGCCGTGCTGAACTGGACGCGCTGCGTTTGGGCGCTATGTTGCGCGATATTGGCAAGCTCCAGGTCCCCGATCACATATTGCAGAAGCCGGGCGCACTCGAGGCAGAGGAACGGGCAGCCGTACACGAGCACCCGCTCACAGGCGAGCGAATTCTCTTGGCTCGCAGCGATAAGCTTGGGGCGCCACCCGGCGAAACACTCACGCTAGCTGCGGCCGCAGTACGGAGTCACCACGAGCGCCTGGACGGCTCCGGCTATCCTGATGGTCTTGGGAGCACTGCCATCCCAGCGTTGGCGCGCATCGTAGCCATCGTCGACGTTTATGCCGCGCTGACTGCCGACCGCCCGTATCGGGCCGCTCTGCCTGCGCCACATGCCACGAAAGCACTGCAAGAGATGGCTGGTTCGGGCCTTGATCCTGATCTGGTCTCGCTGTTCCTCTCGCGCGAAATTCCCGCAGCAGTCTCTTCCGAACCATCTTAACAGCCTGCGCCGGCCACGACGTCAAGTACGGTCACCTAGATTCACGGCCGCTTGCGCGCTCATGGGAATTCTCCCAGCACCACCGCGTCCACGAGCACACCTCACACAGCGTCTGTCCCCTGCCGCGCGCGTCGAAAGGCTACGTGCGTCAGAAACGGCATGATAAGCGCGATCGGCACAAGGCTCAACATCGCGACCCGGAAGGAAAGATTCTCCGCCACAATACCTATCACATAGGGCGGGAGTAGGCCGCCTGCGGCCGCACCCAGCAGGAGCAGAATGGCAACCGTACCCGGCCGGCGGGGAAACCGCTGCAGGGCCATGGCAAACATGGTTGGGAAAATGGGAGCAACGCACAAACCAAGCAGGAAAACTACCACATAAACGACGAGCGCAGACGGCGCCAGACCAAGGAGGAGAAACAACGGCACGCTGGCGATCAAGGGAATCTGTAGCGTCAGTTCGGCCGACAAGCGTCGTGTCAGCCACATCGCCGCTAGCCTGCCGAGAAAGATCGCTCCCCAAAATAGTGAAACAACCACCGTGCTGCGACCGTAGGGTTCATTGAACACGTCGGTAAGATATGTCACACCCCAGCCGATCATCGAGATTTCCACCCAAATGTAGAGCACGAGCACTATCGTCACCGTCAAGACCACGTCGTTGCGCGCCAAGGGGAGTACGTTGGCGCGGCTTAGCCGCTCGAGACTGGCTGCCTGGGGGAGTTGCACCCGCAGCGCAAGCGGCAGGCACGCTAGACCAAGCACGCCGATGGCAAGCATGGGCAGACGCCAAGTAACGTCGAGCGATAGACCTATCAGTATCGGACTGAGCACGGCACTTAGTCCAAAGAACATGTGCAAGCGATTGAGATCGGCGACGCGATTACCGGAGCTGGCGTCGGATGCCGTTACATTTGTAATTATGTCAACGCACCCGAGGCTGGCGCCGGTAAAGAGCATGAATGCGGCTAACATACCCCAGTGCGGGGCGAGTCCCCAGCCCAAGAATCCAATGCCCAGCATCAGACTCGCGGCAATCACCGCCGGCCGCCGCCCATAGCCATCGACCACGTAGCCGGCAATCGTGACCGCGAGGGCAAAGCCCAAAGTGGTCAGGGGAAATACTATTCCAACGCTCGCGAGACTGAGCGAGAACTCGTTCCGCATTGCCGGCAAGGACGGGCCGATGAGGTTCCAGCCCAGCCCCATGAGAATGACGAGCGCGTAATTCAGGAAATTCAAGAGGCGGTAGCTGGGAACTTCCTCTTGGGCGATCTTTGTCTGGAGCGTTGACGAAGCTGGCTTTAGCATTGGCTAGTATACCGCCGCCATGAATCTTGGCGACAGCCTGATACTTAGGCCACCCCGGCAGCCGGCCGCGTCTACCGGCGCCTCTTGCCAACCAATCTCTTGATTCCACGTTTTGAATTGGTCACATCGAAGCAATAGACTTACTCCCGAAATGCCGCCGCTACCTTGCGGATGGCGTTCAGCACGTCATCCAAGTCATCCTCTTGTAATGTTGGAAAGACCTCCAACCGAAACGTGCGCGCGCCAATGTCCCTTGCCTGCGGGCATTCAACCTGGGCATAGTCCAGCGAATCGAATGGGTGCGCCGTACCGCCGTAGCCTACCTTATCTTGGTAGACGGGTTCCAGGTACAGTTCACCGCTCGTGCCGCGAGCCGCGCGGACGCCTTCCGCTTGCAACGCCTGTATAAACTCGTCGCGCGTGCAGTTGAGTTGGCCCAGATTCAAAGTCACATAGTAACAATAGAAAGCATGCTCCGACTCCGGAGTCTCCGGCGCTGGGCTCAGCACCGCATCTAGGTCTCTGAGACCTGCTGTGAGGTAGCGCGCGTTCTCACGCCGGCGCTGGAGATGCCAGTCCAGGCGAGCAAGCGCTTTCAGGCCGATCGCGCTTTGCATCTCGGTCATGCGGTAGTTGAAGCCGACACGGTAGTGAGTGTATTGGTTGAGGGAGCCGCGCGCGAGAGCGCTGCGGCGTTCAGCTTCACGAAAGCCGTGGTCGCGAAAGCTGCGGGCAACCTCGGCTGCCGCCGCGTCATTGGTACCCACCATGCCGCCCTCGCCGCCAGTGGTGAAGATCTTGTCCTGGCAAAAGCTCCAAGCATTCACCGTGCCTAGACTGCCGACCTTCTTGCCACGATAGGTCGCGCCGTGGGCCTGGGCGCAGTCCTCGATTACTGCCAAACCGCGTTCTTGCGCGAGCGCGAGCAGGGCGTCCATGTCCGCAGGCAGGCCGGCGAGATGGACTGGAATTATGGCAGTGGTGCGCGGCGTAATTCTTTCCGCGACGGCTTCAACGGAGATCGTATGCGTATTCGGATCGATGTCTGCGAAGACCGGTACCGCAAACTGATTGGTCACGGCAGAAGCGGTAGCAATGAAACTGCGGGCGGGCACAATGACCTCATCACCAGGCCCAACTCCTGCCGCCGCTAAGGCAACATGCAGCGCGCTTGTGCCGCTGTTAACGGCGATAGCGTCGTTGACGCCCATGTACGCGGCAAACTCTGATTGGAATTGACGGCCACACGCTCCGGTCCAATAGTTGACATGGCCGGATTCCAGCACCGCTTGCACGGCCTGTTTTTCGTCGTCCCAAAACACCGGCCAGCGCGGAAATGGCCGCCGCTTCGTGTCCCGCACCGGCGTGCCGCCATTGAGCGCGAGTTCTTGTACAACCGTCTGCTGTGCCACGCCTACTACTCCTCTTGCTGAATACTTATCTTCTTAAAGGGCGTCTGCCAGGCGTCATGCGAGACAGAATTAGGATTGAGTCCACGTAACTCCAAAGCCGCGCCTGCAAAATCCTTTTAGCTACGCAAGCCACCCTTGAACCTAAAATCGAATCAGCACGTCTTGCTAACCGCTTCGTGAAAACCTAAGCGTACAGTGTACGCCAATGCCGCAACACCTCCGCGATACTCCAAGCCTGCGCATAGCAGCCGCGAGGGGTGTGTGGGTGGTCGCCATCGAAGACCTCACTGATCGTACCTAGCGCTCCACATGTCAATTGGTCGGCAAAGCCGCTCAGCACGTCCCGTGCCGCAGACCTGTCGCCGCCAAAGCGCAGAACGGCGTCGAGATACGGGCCAATGAGCCATCCCCAAACCGTACCGTTGTGATAGCTGCCTTCCCGTTCCCAAAGAGTCCCACCGTAGTGCCCGCGGTACTGCGGGTCGCCGGGAGCGAGAGAGCGCAACCCCGCCGGCGTGAGCAGGTTGTTAGCAACTACGTCCAAGATTGCTTGTGCAGCCACTTTGGGTACGAGTGTGTACGCGAGACTCAAGGCAATTAGCTGATTTGGTCGCAGCGCGGCATCATTGCCGTCCGGGCCGTCGACCACGTCGTAGCAATAGCCTCCGTCCTCAAACCAGAAGCGGTCCATGAAGTTCTGCTCAATGGTCTCGCGCCATTGGGAGAGATCGTCCACGGGCTCGCCCGCCTGAAGGCACCATTTCTCAAGTAAGCAGAGCGCGTTATACCAAAGCGCCTGAATCTCCACCGGTTTGCCGGCACGCGGAGTCGGCAGCCAATCACCTACTTTGACGTCCATCCACGTGAGTTGGACGCCGGGTTCACCCGCCCAAACCAATCCATCCGCAGGATCGACTTGAATATTGTAGCGCGTGCCGTTGTAGTAGTGATTGGCGATTTCTCTTAGCGTAGGCAGAAGCTCAGTGAGCAACGCCTCATCGTGCGTTTCCTCAAGGTATGCGTGCAGTGCCTGGAAGTACCATAGGGTTGCGTCCACGGTGTTATATTCCGGTTCTTGACCAACGTCGGGGAAGCGATTGGGGATCATGCCGGCGCTGACGTAGGCAGCGAAAGTCTGCAACAGCCCTCTCGCAGCATCTGAACGCCCTGTGGCCAAGGCAAGCCCCGGCAAACTGATCATGGCATCCCGCCCCCAGTCACCGAACCATGGGTACCCGGCAATTACGGATAGTGACTTCTGGCCCTCCGCCAACGAGCGTTCCACCAGGAACTGGTCGGCTGCAACGACCAATTGCGCTCCCATTGGATCGGAGCGTCTACTCACTCCGGCGCGCTTCAATAACGCAGCCACGCGTCTTTTTTCACTGTTCCAAGCCTTCAGCCCGTCGCGCTCAACTCTTTCGGGCGGCTCCACGCTCGCTATCAGGCACACGCTCTCACCGGGTGCAAGTTCTACCGTGCAGTCCAACGGCTGGAAGAGGTCTTCCTTGAAATCGAGGGCCCGTTGGCGCTCAACGCGGTACACGTAATTCCAATACCACTCTTCAGTGAGCGCAAAGTTGGCATTCTCGCTGCAATAGAGGTGCAGCGGGGTTGCGATCTGCGGTGATTCTACTGTTGCGTAGTCATTCCTATGGATGGTGACTGCAGGGCGCAATTCATCGGAGCCCTGTGTGAGCGCATGGAAGTCACGCTGGGCCGTAAAGAGCCTTACAGACAAAACAAGGGGCAGCTTGCCGGAGCGATGAGAGTACTCCACATAGGTGGTGTTTTGGCCGTGTGCCAGCCAAATCCTCTTCTCAAGAACCGACTGTTCCACCCGATAGCGGAAGACAGGCGTCTGCCCTGCAAGGCGCACGGTGTCCAGCAACGTGAAGCCCTGTGGATGGATGACATCCGGCTCGAATTCATTGGCGCCTAACTCGAAGCCATGACCGCCAACAGACACGGTTTCATCCACTTTTGCCAGCATCACGGTTCGCCCCAGCGGGGGATCTAGCGCAGCGACCAGTAGTCCGTGGTAGCGTCGCGTATTAATGCCCGCAACCGTACCGCTCGCGTAGCCGCCAATGCCGTTTGTAACTAACCATTCCCGCTGAATGGCAGACTCAAGGTCTTGGAGAACAGCGCTCTCGAGCGTAGCAATGGGCTTGGACACAAGCGGAAGTCCCAGGTGATTGTGGAGACCACTGGCGAGTGTTTGATACGCAGGCAGTATACCAGCAGCCTCCACTCCAAGATAGGCGTGGTTTCGTCTACATCGTCGCTACCGTTTACGCGAAAATGGGTCTTTGAGGAATTGTGCCGGCCCCGGAGAGGCCGAGCTCGGCCAGCCAAGTGCTGTCCCAATGCGCGATGCGGCGCGAAGTCCCCCGGTAGCACCTCACCAAGCCTAAAGCTATACTTGAACAGAAGTCCCGCTCGGCGATGCCCAGGGCACAAGAGCGCATTGGCACTAAACTACACGCAATTCTCTTGGTTGACCCACAAGGACGTACAGATCATCAGTCAGATGCTAAGGCATTGCACCCTAAGACCCCCGATCAAGAAGTGAGGGCCTACGGCAAATGACGAGAACTGTTTACTGCATCTTACTCCTTATCGCAACAATCCTCTTGACGTCTTGCGGCAATGGTGAAGATGATGCTGAGACACCGACGCCACTGCGTCCTTCACCTTTGCCAAGCCAAACACCGGAAGTAACACTCGCACCAACCCCGCCGGCTCAGCCGCTCCTGCCCTGTTTCACCGATATTGCCGCCGCACACGCCGCTGCTCCCGTGGCGAGCCCGACGCCGGAAGTCATCCGGGTGCAATTGCTTGACAGACCCTACCGAATGGTGCCGAGCGACATTGTTCTGAGACAGAATCGCTGGTATCGCTTCATTGTTTCTGCGGAAGAGGAGTGGCAGACCTTTAGGGTCAACGATTTGGGGGCGAGCATTGTCCATGAAATACCCCCCGGAGGGGAAGTTGAGTTTGTTTTTCAAGCAACGAGAGCTGGCGTGTTCATAGTTGAGAACTGGCGCCGCATCCAGGAGAGTAGATTCCTCAATTCAATCACAGTAGTGCCTGAAGGTAGTTCGGCCCTCACTTGGCATCCGGCATCGTGCGGGACGCTAATGGTGCGTGCCCCCACTCCGGGAGCCCAACTGAGCCCTCCGTTTGTTTTGCAAGGCACATTTGCAGAGCCGTACGGCAGTTCCCTTCACATTGGTCGTCTCGAAGCGTGGAGCAATGGCGAGCTTGTCGGCGTAGCAGGGAGAGAACAATTCATACCGCGCGGACCGCAGACTGACTTCCTTCTCGCCATTCCCAGCTTGTTACCTGGCAATCACCGCGTACGAGTGCAAGTCCTTCTTCAAAACGGTACGATTGTCGCCACAACAATCTTCCCAGTTCATATACCGAGAGATCCCGTTCCAGACTCCTCCCCGGCAGGCTATCGCGGCAGCTTCGACAGGCCTGCTGTTGATGAATTGCTTAGACTCCCAGTTAAGGTGGAGGGATGGGTGATAATCCCCGGCAGCAAACAGGGCGCCGGCGTCGGTACGGTGGAAGTTTGGCATGGACCGCGCGGCAACGGTCAATTCCTCACCGAGGCAACCTACGGCACCTATCGTCCTGATGTTGCTCAAGTCCTCGGCGACCCACGCTCTGCCACCAGTGGCTTCATCGCTTACATAGCTGATCTTCCCGTCGGCCCCGTTGACCTACACATCTACGTTCGCGACCGCGAATCCCAAGACTACGTGGCTCCGCAGAGTTTTGGGACACCGCTATCTCGTAGAATTGTGCTCGCAGAAGGTAAAGTCACCGACGCAGCGTGGCCGGCGGCCCTGGCTGCCGCCCCGGACGGCAGGTTGTTCTACGCCGAACTCTTTACGGGAAACATTCGCATTTGGCGCGACGGCCAACTATTGACAAGACCCTTTGCCACTCTCGAAAACGTATCGAACCACAGGGAGTCTGGATTTCTGGGACTTGCCCTTCATCCAGACTTTCCTCAGACACCCTACGTCTACGCCATGTACGTCGTCGACGATCCTGAAACTGGACTTCCTTCCGGTCAGCGCGTCGTCCGCTTTCGCGATGTCAACAATGTGGGTCAAGACTACACCGTCATTCTCGATAACCTTCCTGCTACCACTGTGATCTTCCACAACGGTGGGCGCATCGCCTTCGGCCCTGACGGCAAGCTCTATGTTTCCATTGGAGACACCGACGTGCCGGAACTCGCGCAGGACCCCACGAGGCTTGAGGGTTCAATCCTGCGGTATAATCCCGATGGCAGTATTCCTGATGACAATCCCATTCCCGGCTCTCCCGTCTTCGCCACCGGTCTGCGCAATGTCTTCGGCCTCGCCTTTCATCCCGCAACCGGCGTCCTCTACGCTACGGACAACGGCCCCGGCGGCTTCGATGAAGTCAACAAGATCGAAGCCGGCCACAACTATGGCTGGCCGACGCACATGGGCGTAGCGAAGGCTGAAGGCTACGCCGATCCCATCGCCGTCTTCGGCGTGTGGCCGTATCCCCCCATCGGCCCTACCGGCGTGGCATTTTCACCCGACCGGCCGGACCTCCTGCTCTTCTGCGCGTACCACGGCTTCTCCCTCCGTGCCTTGCCGTTGAGCGGCCAAGATGCCAACTCAGCAGAAAGCACACCCATAGTGTCCAACAACTGCGCCTTGGACATCACCTACAGCAGTGATGGCTGGCTCTACTACAGCAGTGTCTCCGCCATCTATCGCGCTCGGCTCGATGACCTCCTGCGCTTGCATGAACAGGGAGCCCGCTAGAACACAGTGTCATCTCTTGAATCAATGCTGATCAAGGCATCTGTCTCACACTCCAATTCCGCAAACTTCAATTGCAATGAATTGGAATTGCCAACCTCTTGAACGGCAATGCTGGGCTCTCGTCTTCGACCCTAGCCGGAACCAGTAGCGGCACAAAAGTGCCCACGATATACTTGAGCAAGATTTCTGTACGTGCATTGCGTCGAGTGCTCAGCACTTACTGCCAGATCAATCTTCGGGGGTATTTCCTTGCCTGCAAAGTGCAACCGGCGGACCCGGCTTACCCCGGCATCTTCCCAATGCGTCCTCAGCAAAGTGCCAAACATCCGCATGGTGGTGCGACTGGCCGTCGGCGTCGCTCTGTTCATTGCGACTGCGACCTTGATGTCGTGCGGCAATGGCGACGAGGATGCCGCGACACCAACACCGGTCCCACGGACACCTGAGCCGGTTCCATCTCCCGCGCCCACTAACGAACCGGCCCCTGCAGTCCTACCCATCTTGCCTTGCCATGCCGACCTTAGCGCTGTGTCCAACGCCGCAGTCCTGGAGAGCGCAACCCCAGAGGTCGTAAGGGTCCAGATGCTGGAGCAACCCTATCGCATCGTGCCGAGCAATATCGTCCTCAAGCAACACCAGCCCTACCGAGTCATCATAGAAACAGGCAACGAATGGCATCAATTCGCGGTTGACCGTTTGGGACATGACATCGTGATACCACCTGGCGGCCAAGGAATAATAGATGTGAGACCCGAGGTGACCGGAGTCTTTCCAATAGTTAACTCGCGCAAAATTCCTGAGAGTTACTTGAGCGGCACGGTGACGGTGATTCCAGCGAATATGTCTATAGACTCATGGCATCAATCTTGCGCGGAATTCCATGTCCATGCACCGGCCCCTGCCGCAGCATTGGCAGCTCCGTTTGTCGTGGAGGGTTCAATCGGGCCGGTCACATTTCAAACTCTTGGAGGAGCTCTTCACGTCACGCGACTCGAAGCCTGGAGCAACAACCTGCTCGTAGGTGTGTCAACCACTGAGCAAATTACGTTCGGCGGCCGCCATAGCGAATTCTACTTGCGTGTACCAACTTTGGGACCGGGCGGCCACACACTTGTGCTCAAGGCTTACTTGCAGAATGGAATGCTGGTCGCCACGGCCTCCTTACCCCTTACAGTCCAACCGGATGCTCCGCCTTCCAACGAGGCTCTGGCGTCCCGTGGGAATATTGACGATCCTGCCGACGGTGCGCTACTTCGACTGCCGGTCAGAATTCATGGTTGGGCGGCTGTGATTGGCAGCAGCATTGGAACGGGCGTCAAGACGGTGGAGATTTGGAAGGGGCCGCGCGCGAGCGGTCGCCTGCTGACGGAGGCTGTCTATGGCACGTATCGGCCGGATGTCGCCCAAGTCTATGGCGAACCCCGCTTTGCCTCCAGCGGCTGGTTCGCCCAACTTGACAATCTCCAGGCCGGCCCGGTTGATCTCTATCTCTATGTCCGCGATATTAGGACTGGCGCCTACGTTGCAGTAATGGAGAATGAGGCGCCCCTTTCGCGCCGCGTCACACTAGTTGAAGGAAAGATCGCGGAAGCGCCATGGCCTGTGGCCTTGGCTGCCGCACCGGATGGGAAGCTCTTCTTTGCAGAACTCCTCACTGGCAGAATCCAAGTCTGGCAGAATGGCCGGATCTTACCGGATTCCTTTGCGCATTTGGAGGATGTGTCAACTCACGGAGAATCGGGGCTTCTTGGCCTTGCGCTCCATCCGGACTATCCCAATACACCGTATGTCTATGCCATGTATGTGGTGGACACGCCCGAGACTGGGTTACCGCTCATGCAGAGGATTGTCCGCTACCGGGATGTCAATGGCGTTGGCCGGGACTATACCGTCATCGTTGATAACTTGCCTGCCACCAAGACGGCAAGACACAACGGGGGGCGCATCGCCTTCGGCCATGACGGTATGCTCTACGCCGTGGTGGGAGATATCGATATCTCGGAAATCTCCCAGGACCTTTCACATGTGGCGGGATCGATTCTCCGCTATGAACCGGATGGCAGTGTGCCTGACGACAACCCATTTCCCGATTCGCCAATCTACGCCTATGGCCTGCGCAGTCCGTTCGGCCTTGCATTCCAACCGCATACCGGGGTGCTTTACGCCACTGAAAACGGCCCGGGCGGTTTCGATGAAGTTAACAGGATAGAATCTGGACAGAATTACGGCTGGCCCCTGCACATGGGAGTGGCCGAAGCAGAGGGCTATAGCGACCCGCTTGCCGTGTTTGGTCTGTGGCCGGAGACTCCAACATATGGGCCCACAGGCGCAACCTTTCCTTTGGAAAGACCGGGCCTCTTCCTATTCTGCGGCTATCACCAACCGGGGCTGCATGCATTGCAATTGAGTGGCCCTGACTACACCATCGTAGAACAGCAGATGAAGTTGTCCGACAACTGTATCTTGGATGTTACCGCCAGTAGCGATGGGTGGCTCTACTACAGTACAATTTCCGCCATCTACCGCGCCCGGCTCGACGACCTCTTGCGCCTGCATGAGCAGAGTGCACAATGACTGAGCTTCGTCCTGTGCACGCCGCTCGCTCTGCAATTGAGATTCAATCCGCCCTATGGAACAATGAGGTACCAAACAATCACGTTTTGCTCCCTCTAAATCCATGGTATTGCCAAGGCCAAGAGAGCAGAAGCATACATCCCAATCTATAGTTGAGGTTAGCAAGTAGCACCAGGATAGATGTGTCAACTCTATGATATTACCCCCCCCCCCCCCCCCGTCGAGAGCATTGTGGGCTGCCGGCACGCAGAGCGTGGCAATGTACCGCGGACTTAAAGGGTGAGGCCAAACGCCAAGCGGGCAAGTATCGGGGAAGCGGCTGGCTGGCCTTTCTTGCAATCCCCATTGCTGTGATTGGAATTGCCTTGCTATCCGCATGCGGCGGCGGCAAAGAGTCGACTGAAACGCCCACAGCAACACCTGAAGTGACTACAGCCGTGCCTGGTGTGGGGGAGCCCGAGTCATCAGGTCTGCCCATACCGGAACTCTCAATTTCATCGCGGTCACTTCTTCCATGCCACATTGATCTAGCGGCTGCCGCCGAGCAGCGACCATCGGCAGAGGCAACGCCGGAAATCATCAGGATACAAATTCTGGAGCACCCGCATCGCATAGTTCCCAGAAATGTCGTGCTGGTGCAGAATCGCTGGTACCAACTGGAGGTTACGACCGGGAGCGCGTGGCACTCCTTTGCGGTAGTTGGCGAGGGGCCCAGAGCTGCGGTCGGCGTGGGCACCGGAATAGACTATGAAATACCTCCGGGCGGCAAATTAGAGCAGCTTGTGCACACGACCTATACTGGTGAATTCACGATCCAGGACAGACGCCACTGGCCATTTGTGCATGGAAGACATACACTTACTGTCATCCCGGAAGGCGCTTCTGCCGCCACTTGGAACTCGGAAGTCTGTGGCAATCTTCAAGTTAACGCGCCTACCCTCGATGCGAATGTAAGCGCCCCGCTGGTTATTCAGGGAACAATAGGTCAGCCGGACAGCGTAGGTTTCAATGTGTCCCGCATCGAAGCCTGGAGCAATGGCGAGCAGGTGGGCTTTGCGACCGAGAACGACTTCTTGCAGCAGCGCTTTCACATTGACTTTAGTCTTACCATACCAACGCTCGGCCCAGGTTCACACACTCTGTTGCTGATAGCGTTCCAAGGAAACGACAGAATCGCAGCGGCCGCTAGTCTACCTCTCACGGTTCTTCCCGATCCTGTCAATGCTGCTCCGTCCAGCAGCTACCAGGGCAACATCGACGACCCAACCGGCGAAGGGCTGCGTAGCATTCCACTAACAATTCAAGGCTGGGCAGTTATCCCGGGCAGTGCGAGCGGCACCGGTGTCGGATCCGTTGAGATCTGGCACGGACCCCGAGAGAACGGCCGATTCCTCACCGAGGCTACCTATGGCATATATCGCCCCGACGTAGCCGAAGCGCTCGGCGACCCTCGCTTTGCAACGAGCGGTTTTAGCGCACAGCTCACCAATCTGCCCGCCGGACCGTTGGAACTATTCGCGTACATTCGCGACCGGCAGTCTGGAGAGTACGTCTCTCCAGGATTCTTGCGATCTCCGCTCTCGCGCCGCGTCTCGCTTGCCGAGGGCAAGGTCACCGACGCGGCGTGGCCGGTCGCCTTAGCGGCCGCGCCAGACGGCAGGTTGTTCTATGCTGAGCTCCTAACCGGGAACATCCGTATCCTGCAAGACGGTTTACTCTTGCCCGAACCGTTCGCCACACTGGAAAACGTGTCACATTACGGGGAGTCCGGCCTCCTCGGACTTGCCCTCCATCCGAACTTTCCACAAACACCTTTCGTCTACGCCATGTATGTTGTAGATGATCCTGAGACTGGGATTCCTAGTGGCCAGCGCGTCGTCCGCTTTCGCGACAACAACAGTGTCGGTCAGGAATTCACCGTCATCCTCGACAATCTTCCTGCTGCAACAGACGGTTTTCACTTCGGCGGCCGCATTGCTTTCGGTCCTGACGGTAAGCTCTACCTCACGATAGGCGACACAAACGTGCTCGAATCCGCTCAAGACCCTACGCGGCTTGAGGGTTCAATCCTGCGTTTCAATGCCGACGGAACTATCCCTGCTGACAATCCCATTCCCGGATCTCCCGTCTACGCTACCGGTTTCCGCAATTCCTTCGGCCTCGCCTTTCAACCTGATTCCGGATTCCTCTATGCTACCGACAACGGCCCCGGTGGCTTCGACGAAGTAAACAAGATCGAAGCCGGCCACAACTACGGCTGGCCCATACACATGGGCGATGCCAACGCCGGGGGTTTTGCTGACCCAATTGCCGTCTTCGGCCTTCATGGCGAACGCACCATTGGCCCTACGGGGGTAGCGTTCGCGCCCGACCGGCCTGACCTCTTGCTGTTCTGCGCTTACAACGACTTCTTTCTCCGCGCACTGCGCTTGAGCGGCCCCGACTACAGCTCCGTCGAGAGTACCACGGTCCTATCCAACAACTGCGCTCTGGACATCACATTCTCCGATGACGGCTGGCTATACTACAGCAGTATCTCAGCCATCTATCGCGCCCGGCTCGATGATCTGTTACGCCTGCACGAGCAGAATGCACAATGAGCCTTCATCTTCGTTGGAGCAACGGCGTGGGGACCATCATACCCTTGCCAGTGTGAGAGTGATCAATCCAAGACAAGGGTTTGGAAGCCCGCCCATGAGCGGCACACTTGCGTGAGGCTGCAGCAACTCGGGAGCGCTTCCGCCAGGAATCAAGAAATCCAGGCATGTTGCATCAGTCATCATCACGCCTGGACTTGCTGGGTGCCGAGAGCCGGAATCGAACCGGCGACACCAGGATTTTCAGTCCTGTGCTCTACCGACTGAGCTATCTCGGCGGCTAATTGGTGGGCGATGCAGGACTCGAACCTGCGGCCTCTACTTTGTAAGAGTAGCGCTCTAACCAGCTGAGCTAATCACCCACGCAAGTCGATTGTATCACCGCAAATGCCAGGATTCAATGAGACTCGTTGTCAAGCGTATTCACGTCTCTGGCAGATGCTACTGGGTGACTCTTTCGCGGCGAGGAAGCACTGAGCTTGCTCTCTTGACGTGCGGCTAACCATCGGCTATGATAACTTTGATTTGCCGTAGGGACACAGCATGGAGTACGTACCTAGGACTTTGAGGAACTCCAACGCGGAGTCCCTCATTTCATGTTTAAAGGACATGCATTTGGCGTCTTAGCTCTGCGGCCAGTTTTTGTATTTTTCGTGATTTCGTATACGGCTATGAGAAGATTCTATGAGCGATTCGAGTAAAGCTGACGACGACATTCCTTTTAGTACTTTGCCTCACTTTGGCCTTTACCGCCCCGAGTTTGAGTTTGACTCTTGTGGCGTCGGGTTGGTGGCCAGCATCTCAGGTACCGCCGACCACAAAATACTGCGGACGGCAATTCAGTCGGTGGTCGGCGTTAGCCACCGCGGCGCTGTTTCAGCCGATGGACGTACCGGAGACGGTGCGGGCATCCTGACACAGATTCCTCGACGGCTCGTGCAGCGAGAATTGGTTGCGAGAAACATCGGGCATGTAGCCCCAAGCGACGTTGGCGTAGGGATGGTTTTCCTCCCGAAAGCCGACACCACGTCCAATGAGCAAGCGGTTGAGATTGTCAACAGTGTTCTTGATGAGCAAGGGTTCCGATTGCTTGCGTGGCGGTCTGTGCCGGTGGATATGGCGGCGCTTGGCGCCATTGCCGCGCAAAGTGCTCCCGACTTCAAGCAGATTTTGGTTGAGCGTCCTGAAGGCATGGACGACGATGCGTTTGAACGCGCGCTCTATGTGGCGCGCAGGACTATTCAAGGAGCCGCACATCGCGCGGGAATACACGAACTCTATCTTCCTTCATTCTCTTGCCGCACCGTGGTCTATAAGGCGCTCATAATTGCGGCGCAGCTAGCTGAGTTCTACCTGGACTTGAAAGACCCCGAATACGAGACCGCGCTTGCGCTGTTCCATCAACGCTATAGCAGCAACACGTTCCCGACTTGGCAATTGGCGCAACCATTTCGGCTAATTGCCCACAATGGAGAGATCAATACGTTGTGGGGCAATCGCAATTGGACTCGCGCGCGCGAGTCCAGCATGATTGCCGCGGCGTGGGACGAGCGGGTCGGCGCAGGCATCCCGTTTATCGAACCAGATGGCAGCGACTCCGCTTCCTTGGACAATCTCGCGGAACTCATTCACCTTTCCGGTCGCGACATTCTGCACACGCTCGCAATGATGATGCCGGAGGCATGGGAAAACCAAGAGGACATGGACCCGGATCTCCGCGCGTTCCATGCCTACAATGCCGGCATCGCGGAGCCGTGGGAAGGGCCCGCGGCGCTCGCGTTTACCGATGGGCGGATTGCTGCCGCTTGCTTGGACCGCAATGGTCTGCGGCCGGCGCGCTATAAGGTCACTCGCAGCGGCATGGTTGTGGTTGCCTCTGAAGCAAGCGCTTCTATTGTCCCCGACGCGGAGGTGATAGAGAAAGGACGACTCGGCCCAGGTCAGATGCTGGCGGTAGACACGGTGAACCAGCGCCTCTTGACCAACAAGGACATCAAGTCGTACTTGGCCAAGCGACGACCGTACCGTATCTGGCTGCAGGAACGGCGGGTAAAGGCCAAGGCCACGGAACCTACGCTCGACCAGAGCTTGGAATTTGACCCGGATGCCCTCGGCACTTTGCACCGTGCGTTTGGCTATGGCAATGAAGAGTTGCGCATGGTCCTGGACTCAATGGGTAAAGAGGGAAAAGACGCCGTCTGGTCCATGGGCAATGACATTCCCTTAGCGGCGCTCTCTTCCCACCCGCGCTCGTTCTTCAATTTCTTCAAGCAACGCTTTGCGCAGGTCACGAATCCCCCTATAGATTCCCACCGCGAAGCGCTGGTAATGTCGCTCAAGAGTTACATAGGCGGACGCGGCAACATCCTTACCGAGGCGCCCGAACACGCGCACCTTCTGGAGTATGAAAGTCCTCTATTGGATCACGGCCAATTCAGGGAACTCGTGCACCAGTTTGACTCCTCATTTTCATCCATTATGCTTTCCACGCTCTATCCGGTTGCCCAAGGGCAGACCGGAATGGAAGAGGCGCTGCACAGACTATGCATGCACGCCGAAAAGAGCATTGATAGTGGGCGGACTGTCCTGATCCTCAGTGATCTGGGCGTGGGTCCCGATCATGCGCCGATCCCGATTCTCTTGGCCGCGTCGGCCGTGCATCAACACCTCGCGCGGGCTCGCAAGCGCATGCGGGCGAGTATTGTTGTGGAAAGTGGAGAAGTGTGGGACATCCACCACTTTGCCTGCCTGCTTGGGCACGGTGTCGGTTTCATCTATCCGTATCTTGCGCTTGAGACAATTCGCCACCTCGCGGAAACAGACCGGCGGCAGACTGTAGACCCGCTCACGGCCTGGCAAAACTACCGTTCAGCCGTTGACGAGGGCTTGTTGAAGATTATGTCGAAGATGGGCATCTGCACCTTGAGCGGGTATCGCGGGGCGCAGATCTTTGAAATCGTCGGTCTGAATAGCCGGGTTTCGAGCTTTTATTTTGATGGCACGCCCTCCCGCATCGAGGGCCTCGGGCTCAAGGAGATCGCAGCCGAAATAGCCGACCGCCACACGGAAGCCTATGCCGAGAGAAAGAATGGCAGGCTGCCTGATTACGGCCTCTATCGGTTTCGGCGCAATGGGGAATATCACGCGTATAGTCCGGCCACCGTGCAGGCGCTGCAGCAAGCTGCCCTTTCCGGAGACATTGCCGACTATAGGCGCTACACCGAAACGGTCTATTCCCGGCCGCCAACGTGCCTGCGTGATCTGCTTGAATTCGTGCCCAATAGCCCTATTCCTCTGGATGACGTAGAGCCGGTCGAATCAATTCGCCAGCGCTTTACAACGCAAGCCATGTCGCTTGGCGCGCTCTCCCCGGAAGCGCATAAAGCTATCGCGATAGCATTGAATCGCATCGGAGGAAGAAGCAATACCGGTGAGGGCGGCGAGGATCCCCAGTGGTACAAGCCGCTCCCAAATGGCGAGTCAGCCAACTGTGCCGTGAAGCAAGTAGCCAGCGCCCGCTTTGGCGTAACCACCGAATACCTGGTGCGAGCGAAAGAGCTTGAGATCAAAATGGCCCAGGGCTCGAAGCCGGGTGAAGGCGGACAATTGCCCGGGTTCAAGGTCACGCCATTCATCGCCAGGATTCGGCACGCCATTCCCGGCATTCCGCTAATCTCACCGCCGCCGCACCATGACATCTATTCCATCGAAGACATCGCACAGTTAATCTACGACCTGAAACAGGTGAATCCACGTGCCCGTGTTGGGGTCAAGCTGGTTTCAGAGGCCGGTGTCGGCACTGTCGCAGTAGGCGTTGCCAAAGCGTACGCAGACTACGTGCTCATCTCAGGTCAGGACGGTGGTACGGGTGCGTCGCCGTTGAGCTCCATCAAGAACGGCGGGCTGCCCTGGGAACTAGGTCTGGCGGAAACGCAGCAGACTCTCATGCTCAACAACCTGCGCTCGCGCATTCGCGTACGCGTAGACGGCGGCTTCAAGACCGGTCGCGATGTTGTAGTCGGGGCGATGCTCGGTGGCGAAGAGTTTGGCTTTGGCACCGGAAGCCTCGTGGCAATTGGCTGCGACATGGCGCGCCAGTGCCACCTGAACACCTGCCCCACCGGCGTTGCCACGCAGCGCGAGGACCTGCGCAAGAAATTCACCGGCACCCCGGAAATGCTCGTCAACTTCCTTACCCTCATTGCTACAGAAGTGCGCGAAATCCTGGCCAGTCTGGGCATTCGCTCTCTCGAAGAGATCATCGGCCGCACTGACATGCTGTGCCAGAAGGAGCTTGACGGGGATGGCAAAGCCAACACAATCGACCTGCTTCCACTCCTGGCCAATGGCGATCCCAGTGGATCACTACCAAGATTATCGCAACAGGAGCGGAATGATCCTGAAGGCTCAACGCTCGACGATAGAATTCTGCAAGATGCCGCTGCCGGCATTGCTGGCAACAGCCGCGTTAGCCTAGAGTATGACGTCCGCAACCACATGCGCAGCATTGGCGCCCGGGTTGCCGGGGCAATTGCCGACAAGCACAGCGACGCAGGACTGAGTGCGGGCACGGTTGACCTTACATTCAAAGGCAGCGCCGGTCAGTCCTTCGGCGCGTTCTCCGCGCCCGGCTTGGCGCTTACGTTGCACGGCGAGGCCCAGGACTACGTGGGCAAGTGTATGACGGGCGGCGAGATTGCCGTTCTGCCGTCGCCGGAAGCGCCCCTCCCTTCAGAAAAGAATGTCCTCATTGGCAACACGTGTCTCTACGGCGCAACCGGTGGCTCACTCTTTGTAGCCGGTCAGGCCGGTGAGCGCTTTGCCGTGCGCAACAGCGGCGCGGAAGCGGTGGTGGAGGGCGCAGGCGACCATTGCTGTGAGTACATGACCAGCGGCGTTGTGGCCGTTTTGGGTGAGGTGGGCTACAACTTTGGCGCCGGCATGGCGGCCGGCATTGCGTACGTGCTTGACGTGAACGACACGTTCTCCCGGCGTTACAACCCCGCGATGGTTGACATTGAAGCTCTGACGGACGGAGAAGACATCAATACGCTCCGGGACCTGCTTGAACGGCATGTGGCCTATACGCAAAGTCCACGCGGCAGAGAGATCTTGAACGAGTTTGAACAATACCTGCCGCTGTTTTGGAAAGTCTACCCCAAGCCGCTCCGAGAGCTGACGGAACAGAATGCCGGCCTTGAGTCTCAGATTGAGGCCGGGGCATCACGCTGAGGTACTTCTTCTAAGCGAGCGTGCGGCTTTGCCGCACGCTCGTCTCGCAGTCGTGCCGCACTGCCCACGGGCAGATTGGACGCGCTCTTGCCCAGCGCTCCTTGAATTGCCTTCAGCTTTGTAACGGCTCTGCGGCTTGCCGTGGCGCTAAGTCCTCGCGCATTACAGAATCGTGCATTGCGCGTGCGCCAGGGCTACCGCGCACACTCATCCTTTCGCGCGTCAAGCGTTTCTATGCTACAATACGGGCGGCATATGCGCGTTTGACGGCGTACCTGATGTGACCGCGTAACTCATTTAACAGCAAACCAATTGGAAACGTGAGGCTGTGCCCCGATGGAAGGACTCGAATATCGTGAGATGCAGCCGGAGGATGTCTTCAGTGCATTGGCGCTGCGCAATGAGGTGTTTTCTGAAGCGCTAGTTTCGCAGGAAGACTGGGAACGAGATGGGATGTTGGCGTCCATCGCCGTGCTCGAAGGGGAAGTGGTGGGCGCAATACCGCTCATTCTGCGCGAGACCACCATCGCGCCAGGAGTTACGATAACGGCGGCGTTTGAGAACTCCGTGGGCACACGCGAGGAGCTCCGCAGTCAAGGCATTGGCAGAGGCATGATTGCTGAAGCCCGCCAGTTTCTGGCTGGACGTGCCGATGCGCTTCTTGTTTACCGGGGCGATGAGCAAAGTGATGGCTATCGCTTCTACGCAACCACTGACCACTACGATCTGGCATACTCACGTCACTACCGCTACGGCTCCCCGGAAACCAGCTATTTGCCCCCCGGCGTCACGTTGGCAGGCAAGGAGTCGATTTTCCTGAATTTTGAGCGCCTTGAAGCAATTTTCAATAGCACGTATGGACGCTTTGGCGGTTTTCCGGCACGGCGTGGAGAATACTGGCAAAGAGCGTTGGCATCGTCGATCTATACTGAGTTTCCGACTGAATTCTCTTTTGTGCACATCATTCAGAGTGATGAACTCTTGGGCTACGCGATCTGCGGCGTGCGCACCACACGGCACAACGGCATGGCCGACGTGCTTGAGATGGCCACCCTGGGCGCAGACCTCAGCATTGCACAGCGGGTTCTTACCGGCGTGGCTTCTGTTGCCGGCGAGCGCAAGCTCGGCGTAGACATTCAAGTGACTGACGCCGACCCATTCGCGCCCCTGTTCCAGTCCAACGGCTACCTGGCTGATCCACGCGGCACCATTATCATGGGTCAGGTCATTGACGTGTCGGAGTTCTTCGCAAAGCATTGGGCTCCAAGATTCGATCTTCACAATACTGCTCTCACCGTCTCTACCCCACAGGAAGAGTACCTCCTCATCGAGCCTGAAACCCGCCAGACTACGCTGAATCTGGAAATGAAGGAGGAGACGCTGCATCGCTGGTTGCTCGGCAGGCTTGACCTCCGCGCACGCCTTTCCGATGGCAGTGTGACCGCCTATGGCGCGAATTCCCAGATGGTTGAGCGGGTCTGCGATGCAATTCCTTTCACACCTTGGGCGTACCATTTCATCGATTGGATCTAGGGCGAAGGCGAACCCGCCTGAACTGCACAACCGGTGCGCTCCGCGGTCGCGAGGATCGCTGAAACTACCCATCAGCCGAGCATGCATACAGATTGACTTTGGCGACAACAACTGAAGGGCTTTCGTGGAAGGTGTCGCTGCCGGTGGCAAATGGGAGAGTTCCCGCGCACTGCGGCCTTGGCTCTGATCGACCAAAGGGATCGCTGGAAATTCATTGCGTGCAATCCGCTTGGAACTCTAAGAACGTATTACCGTTGAGAGGAAATTAGAGGCTCAACTCATGAGTTCGAAGGTGAATTGGCAGGAGCATCCCGCCGTGGTCGTCTGGAGTGACGACTGGGGCATGAATGCGTGGGCGCCCACCGAAGACGCGTATCATGCCACCCGCGACGAAGAACTGATGCATACACGTTGGTCCTCGGGGAGCTTGGAAACTCCAGAAGACCTGGAACGCACGTACGCGCTCCTGGCGGCACACCACAGCGGCGACGGGTTACCCATTGTCTTTGAACCCTATTACATTGTTGGCAGCCCCGACTACGACGCCATTCGGACTGGGGAATTTCGCCACTACGTGGACATAGGCTTCGACCAGGGAGTCTCCCAAAACTGGGATCGCGGCGACATCGTTGCCAAAGCGCGCGAAGGGATCGAGCGCGGCGTGTGGGCGCCCCAGTATCACGGCAGAACACATCACTTCAGCCATCATCGCTGGCTCCAGCGACTGCGCGCAGGTGAAGCACGGGCGCTGCGCATGTTCGCTCAATATATGTACGTCTGTGAGACGGTGAGTGAACGCGTGCCGGAGCATGAAGACATGGCCGAGCCGGAACGCAAGGAGTGGGTCCGTGGAGCCATGAGCTACTTCATTCGCACATTCGGCTATCCGCCTGCGAGCGTACGAAACTCCGACGAGGCTGAAATTGCGTGGGCAGACCACGGCATCGGAATAAGGGTGGGAGTCTCAGACGCCACGGGAGAGAACCTCACCGGCAAGCATTCTCCCGCCGCGGACTTGTGGTACGCCGGCCGCGCCATTGATTTTGAGCCGTTCAATACGGCCGATAAAGAGGACATTCTTGCCCGCGTGCAAGCAGAAACCGAGGCAGCCTGGCAGGCCAATCGACCGGCATTCATTAGCAGTCACCGCCGCAATTTCACTGCGTTCACGGACGACGTGGACAACAACTTCGCGGTCTGGGATGCATACCTCTCCTGGCTTGAAACGCAGCATCCCACAAACGTGTTTCTCACTATGCCGGAGGTACGCCAACTCTGGGATAGCGGCGTTTCGTCCCGTCGCTTTGGCAACACTATAGTCTTTCGCAATTGGACGAAAAAACAGCAAACGATCACCTGTCCGGCACAGCCGTATGAGGCCGTGGCAGACGTCGAGAGCGCCGCTGATGAGACGTCACTGTCGGTTTCAAGCGGCGCGGGCAAGCATATCCTGGACGCCCCTCAGGGAAATTACTGTGTCACTGTGAGCACACGCTGACGTTGGCCTTAACGAATGAGACATTCTTACAGTTAACGCTGGCTTGCCTTGCGATGAAGGAGATACGTAAGTGGTGCAGAAGATAACCCGCTCCGAACGGCTTTGGCAACGCGCAAGGAAGCACCTTGCCGCCGGAGTGAGCAGTAATATTCGCTTGCAGGAGCGACCCGCGCCCCTCTACTTCAGCCACGGCAAGGGGTCACGCCTCTTCGACGTGGACGGCAATGAGTATATCGACTACGTCGCTGCCTATGGTCCCCTCATCCTTGGGCATAGCCACCCTGAGCTTGTCGAAGCCGTGCAGCGGCAGGTTGCCTTGGGGCAGACCTACGGCGGGCAGCACGAAATTGAGGTTGAGGTCGCTGAAAAAATAAGCGCTTTGATGCCTGCTATGGACGTGGTGCGCTTCTGCGGCAGCGGTTCCGAGGCCAACCACGCGCTCTTCCGCCTAGCCCGCGCCTGGACCGGCCGCACCAAGATCGTACGCTTTGAAGGCCATTATCACGGCTGGCTGGACGACCAACTCATCAGCGATCACCCCCATTCAGAGGAAGAAGCGGGTGAATTGCCGTTTCCGCGTTCTGTGCTCGGTAGCAATGGGCAACTTCCCCATGCAGCCGGCGAGACCTTGGTGCTCCCTTGGAATGACTTGGACGCCTTCTCACGCCTGATGGACCGCGAGGGACAGCATGTCGCTGTCGTGATAACTGAACCCATTATGTGCAATGGCGGCTTCATTTTGCCCAAGCCGGGCTTCTTGGAGGGCTTGCGCGACATCTGCACGCGCGCAAGCAGCCTACTAATTTTCGACGAGGTCATAACGGGCTTTCGTGCCGATCTCCACGGCGCGCAGGGCCTGCTTGGTGTCACCCCTGACCTGGTTACCTTGGGCAAGGCCGTCGCGAACGGCTTTCCGTTGAGTGTCTTCGGTGGCCGCCGCGACATCATGGAACTCGTGGGCAACGGCGTCATGCACGGCGGCACCTACAATGGCAATCCCATCACCCTCGCCGCCGCCAATGCCACTCTTGACGTGCTATCCCGCGACAACGGCGCTGTGTACGATCAAGTACGGACCATCGGCCTCAGCTTGATGGATGGTATCCGGCAAGCCGCCCAGGCAGCCGGACAGTCAGTGCTGGTGCAAGGGATTGGGCCGGTCTTCTTTGCGTGGTTTACGGAGCAGCAGGAACTGACGACGTTTCGCGACAATTGGGCCTGCGATGAAGACAAATATGCGGCATTCCAAGGCAAACTCATTAGTCACGGCGTGCGCACGATACCTTCAGGCCGCTGGTACGTTTCCGCGGCACACACAGAGGAAGATGTGCGCCTGACCGTAGACGCAGTTGCCCAAGCGCTGGAGGCGCCATAGCGATACACAGTCATTGTTTGGCACCATGGTGCAATTGAACAATAGTCCGGTCCTTGCACGGGTGGGGTTGTATTCTGGGGACTCGTGCTTCACACGTACGCTTGCTCCAAGACCAATTCCTCATCTTCAAATGTCACAAATAGACGTATGTACACAAGCACTTGCGGGGGAGTAAACCATCATGCCGGACCTTCTTGTCGGTAAGTCTGCGATCGTTACCGGGGCCGCGAGCGGTATTGGACAGGCCATTGCCCTCGCCTTCTTGCGCGAAGGGGCAAACGTCCTTGGCGCCGACCTGAACCTGGCAGGGCTAGAAGAAACCGCAGCGCGTGCCAGCGATTTCAGTTCTGCGTTTGTAACTCATCGGTGCGATGTCACGCAACGCGCTGACGTGGAAGCAACTGTGGCGCGCGCTGTCGAGGGCTTCGGCAAGCTCGACATTATGGCCGCGATTGCCGGCATAGCCATGGAGCACGACTTCGTGGACATCGAGGACGACGACTGGCATCGGGTCGCCGCGGTCAACATGCACGGAGTCTACATCTGCGATCAAGTAGCTGCCCGGCAGATGGTAAAACAGGGCAACGGCGGCCGCATCATCAATATGTCTTCCGTAAACGGCCTCATGGGTGAAGAGGAGTTGGCCGCCTACAATACCTCAAAGGGCGCGGTTACGCTGCTCACCAAGAGCGCTGCCATTGACCTGGCAAAGCACGAAATAACTGTGAATTGCCTTGCGCCGGGCTACATTCGCACACCGCTTACGATCGAAAGCATCGACGACGAGGCTTGGATAACCGAGTACTTGAAGCGTGTGCCTTTCCGCCGAGTTGGAGAACCTGAAGAAGTGGCCGACTGCGCGGTCTTCCTCGCGAGCGACCTGAGCCGCTATGTAACCGGCCACGCGCTGGTCGTTGACGGCGGGCAAATTGCGGTAATTTAATCAGCAGGTCTCGGCCAAAGCCGGTCTCCAATTGAAAAGACTATCCTTAGCAAACACCCCGGTGGGAGACTCGACTTCCCATTTTCGCCTCTCGAGATTGCTAGTGACCCGCTCGAGAGTTCCTCACTCCGTTCGCCCTGAACATGTCGCAGGATGAACGAATCTGGCAGCCACTAGAGGCACCCGTTCATGCTTCGACAAACTCGTGCTGAGTAAACCGAAGCACTAAGCACGAATGGGCACGATGCCCTGCTGCTGAAGTCCTTCTCAAGCTCTTCGATGGCTTCCCGGATACGGTTTGCCGGCTGGTGACGCGGTGCGCGGCGCACTCGTACGCGGCGCGCTGACCCCATTCAGGCCGTGTTCCAAAGGACCGCGGCAGACCACCCTAACCAGCGGGTTTGGGGTGAAAGTCACGTTGCGGACGGATTTCGCGAGAGCGAAATTCCACCAGGAAGTCCGCCGTTCGTTTTACTGCCGCTTTGTACAGGACCTCGCCCTTTTCGGCACTGGCGCCAGTGGGGTCGCCCTGAATGCCGGTGGACGTGTTCCGGCTAAAGAACTCCTGGTAGTGAATGCGGGTGTTCGCCGGCCAGGCGCCCCAGATGTGCTCGCTCTGCTGGACCTCTTCGACAGTGCGCACCGCCTTGCTCATGTCTATCAGGTCAGGATAGAGGTAGAGCATGAGGGAAGTTTCATCTTCATCCGCATGGTGGCTCACACCGTGCGACTCGCGGTCCCACGTCAAATCTTCAGCCCGAATAAGCGCCCAGTAATTGGCCAAGACACTAATCGCTGAGCTCTCGTTGTTGATGCGGCGCATCGCGAGGTCCATCACCGGCACGTTGCTGCCGTGGCCGTTGAGGAGCACGATGTGCCGAAAGCCATGGTGCGCGAGACTAAAGCCAATTTGTGCGACGTAGTCGATAATCGTGTACATATTGATGGCAATCGTGCCCGGAAAGTCCATGTGATGCTCGTTGAATGAATACACCACCGGCGGCATCACTATGACGTTGGGTGTCAACTGCTCGGCAACGTCATTGGCGATGCGCTGCGGAATAATGTAGTCCACCATCAGCGGCATGTGCGGGCCATGCTGCTCCATGGTGCCTATCGGCAACACGACTACCGGATCCTGCAACGAGGCTTCACCTACCTCAGGTGACTTGAGCTCTTCATAGCGAAAGTTAGGCATGGGATGTATCGCCCTTTCTAATGCGCAAGGCGCTTAACTATGTCTGTTCTTTGGATTGGCACTGCCCCCGCCAAGTGTGCCGAACACTGGAGATCAGCCCACGCGCCGCACCTCAACCCAGGAACGACTCTTCGAAGACTCAACCACCGCGTGGAGGACCTCCTGGGTCTTCAGTCCCTCAGTAAAGGTTGGCAATATCTCACGGTCTTCGCGCACGGACTGCACAAACGTCTCCATTTGACGCGTCCCGCCCGCTAAGAGCTGACCGCCATGGCCCTTGTCCACTGTGGGCGGCTCACCTGGAATTGGCTCGCCTTCCTGCCCGGGCATGAAGAGCCAGCCCTGACCGTTCTCGTAGAGAATGCCGCCCTTACGCCCGTTGATCATGGCGTGGCGCCTACCCACCGGGTAATTGGATTGCACGGAACCGAGCCTGCTCAGGCCGAGCGTTCCGTGTGCGCCGTTCGCGACTTGCATGAGAACTATCGTATCGTCATCGAGATCATGTGCATGGGGCGTGCCATCGTCGTCAAAGACCTGTGGCGTAAACGTCTTCATATTGGCACAGACGTCAGTAATGTCACCGACCAGAAAGTGCACGAGATCGATGTGGTGCGAGCCCAGGTCTCCTAGAATGCCCGTGCCGGTGCGCTTCGCGTCGGTGCGCCACGTAAAGCGCGGCTTTTCGGAGCGCACAAGCGCAGTATTGAGGCTCTGCGAGTGCACATGCACGACCTCACCAATCACGTCGTCCTCGATGAGCCTGCGGATGTTGTTCGCGGCCGTATTCCAGCGATTTGAAAAACCCACGACCGTGCGGAGATTCGCCGCCTTCGCCGCTTCGTACATCTCCCGCGCCTCTTCTACGGTGACCGCCAAGGGCTTCTCGCAGAAAATGTGCTTGTCCGCACGGGCCGAGCGCACGACCAAGTCATGGTGAAAGACGTCGGGCGTGTCCACCAGCACGCCGTCGAGGTCATCCAGCGCGAGCAGGTGGTCGGGGTTCGTAAACACGTTCTCGATTCCGAATTTGTCGGCAAATTCCCGCGCGCCAGCTTCCCGTGGACCGCAGACCGCAACCACTTCCACACCCTCAATGTGGGCCAGCCCTTCAACATGCACGTCTGCAATCATGCCGTAGCCAAATACACCGAATTTCAGCATCCAACCATGCCTTTCCGGGTGTGCCACCCTGTTGTGTCAATGTTCAACCTGAGAACCAAGTGTCTGGAATTGAGATACTGCCAATCACTCGCGCATTTCTTGCAGGGAACGCTGCCAGGGAAGCTGCGAACTTTGGTGCAACCCATTGGATTCACTGGTAAAGCCTTGCGACAGTGGACCCGTCGGTCTCGTCCGCTCAGTGTTCGTTGCGCTTGCCCCCGCTCCCGTCTTAGTGAAACAGACCGGATTGAAACACGCAACTGAGATGGAAAGGCACTGTACACGCCTGTTGTCGGAACGAGACCGTATCCTCTTCACTCTGCCCCATGTACCACGATTCGCCAGAACCCGATGAGAGCAAGACCGCACAGCGCTTGCCCTCTGGAGGTCTGTTTCCGCACGAACCGAACTCAGCGCTGTTAGGTAGTTGCGCGTTGTTCCTCGCCAGCAAGGGGTGCGACAGGATAGCCGGACCGTGCCAAGGCAGACGTCATGCGGCCCATGGCTTCCTCTATTGTGCGGTCTTGCGCAAAAATAGACGAACCGGCGACCAACACGTCGGCCCCCGCTGCGGCCGACTCAATTGCCGTCTCCGAATTGATGCCGCCGTCAACCTGAAGCCTCACGTCAAGGCCTTGCCGATCAATTTCGCGGCGCAGCACTCGGACCTTTTCCAGCATTTCCGGCATGAACGATTGTCCTCCCCAACCGGGCTCCACAGTCATGACTAAGGCCAGATCAAGCTCGGGAAGATAGGGAAAGAGCGTTTCCACCGCCGTACCTGGCTTGATCGCCAATCCAACACGCTTCTTGGCGCGGCGGAATGCCTGGATTGTTCCCTTTATATCGGCGCAGGCCTCGACGTGCAGAGTAAAGAGGTCCCCAGAACTGCCAATAAAAAGGTCGAAATGACGGAGCGGCTCGGAAACCATGAGGTGCACGTCGAAGACGCGCGTCGATGCATGCCGCACGCTGTGAATCACCGCCGGTCCAAAGCTGAGGTTGGGCACAAAGTGGGCATCCATGACATCAAAGTGAAGATAGTGGGCGCCAGCGGCATGGGCAGCCGTCACATTCTCTGCCAAGTTGCCAAAGTCCGCGGCAAGCACTGAAGGCGCGATCTTGACGGGGTGCGGAGGGGAATGCGTCTGACCACTCGTCATTGCATTGGAAAGAAGATGCTGCTACAGGAGCGGTGATGCCACAGTGGCAGGCAAGGTAGCACGTGTCGCACAATTCGTCTCAACACCATCGTTCAACTGAGAACGCTCAACGGGTCTCTGAATCGGTTGTTGTACAGCACCTCAAAGTGCAGATGCGGGCCGCTAGAGTATCCTGTGTTGCCCATACCGCCGATCGTCTCACCGGCTTTCACGAAATCGCCGACCGTCACAGAGAACGTGCTCAAGTGGTTGTACGTAGTAACCCAGCCGTTGCCGTGATTGATTACGATGCGATTGCCGTAGCCAATCGGGCTCCAACCCGCGAATACTACTTGCCCGGCGTCCGCGGCAACAATTGCCGTTCCTACTCGATTCCCAATATCTAGAGCGAGATGCCGCCCATGGTAGTATTGCGTAATGATGCCTTGTGTGGGCCAGCGAAACTCCCCAAATGCCGCCACCGGCTGCTCTCGCTGGGAAAGCTGCGTATCCGCACTCGTCTTGCGCAGTGCCTCGGGCAGAACGCCGTAAGGGATGATTAGCTCCATGCCCTCCACAAGCGTTGTCGACAGACCTATGCGGTTGTACTCGGCAATGGCGACCGGGTTGCTCTGATACACCTCTGCGATTTCGTGCAGCGCGTCGTCCTCGGCCACCGTGTATATGACACCGTCAATAGGCGGTATGCGCAACCGTGTTCCAAGGTACAGAAGCTGATCCGGGGCAAAGTCGTTTGCCCACAGCAATGTATCCAATGAAATGCCATTTCGTACGGCAATATCCACTAACGTGTCATTGCCGCGCACCTCATATGCCAGAATGTCGTCACGCGGACGCCGAACGACTTTCGTTTCCAGAAGAAGCGGGCGCTCAATTACGTCCGGAAATAGCGTCGCGGCCGAGCCCACCCGCAGTGACAGTGGCGGGCTATAGTACTCATGCTCCTCAATGAGCGCCCGGTCGGACAGTTGTTCTGCAACAAGGGGAGTAGCCCAGAGTGCGATAAGCCCTAGCCCTATTACGACCACGTGACCAATTGCCTGGCCAATGGCTGTTCTTCGCCAAGGAGAAGTGGCAGACTTGCGCAGCGCCGCCACGGTGTGGCGCGGAACCTGCACAATACTGAAGCCTAAGTAGAAGATCAGGCCAAGTAGCTGCAACGCGAGTGATCGCCGCGGCGCCCTGGTAGGCTCTGCCGACCGAGACTCTTCCGCGTCCGATCGCGGCGGGACGTTCTTATCGCTGAGCGCTTCAAGCGCCATCGTTGATCTTTCCCACCTTAACCTCAAGCGAGTGAACCGTCACCTGTAGCGCAATACACCTAACCTAAGCGACCCCAGGTTCCCATAGCGCTGCCCGCGTCTGATTCTGTGTGCTAGCACAGTATCAGTTGCCCTCATTGCCTGTCAACAGACCGATTCCAACCCTATGCAGCCCACAGGATGCGCACAATTCGGAAGTGTCTATTCGCCCTAGCGCAGCGCAGGAATAGGCTCAATTTGGAGTCCCATTGCCTTAGAGGCATTGGCAAGCGTGTGCGGCAGGACCTTGATGCGGGAAAAGAGATCCGCTACGCGGCCGTCCTTGCCCGCCAAGAAGACGGCAGGCATAATGCACTAGCTACGCACACATGTTAGCTGGATACGTCGCGAAGAGGAGGAAAAAAGAATGGTCGAGCACTTGGTGCTATTCAAGGTCAAAGACACTGCGAGCCAGGAGGCAATTCAGGCAATGCAAGCTGCCTTGAAAGGGCTGCAGCACGCAATTCCCGGCATCTTAGAGATCACGGTGGGCGCTAACTTCAGCGAGCGAAGTCAGGGCTTTACGCACGGCTTGCTGGTGCGCTTCGCGGACCGAGCCGCGTTAGACACCTACATTCCCCACCCGGCGCACGAAGCTGCCCGGAGCAACTACATCCTGCCTATTGTAGATGACGTGCTGGTCGTGGACTACGAGCGGTAGGCGCACTTCCCGTAGAGAACTCGCCCGCAATTTCTGGAGTGCCGCGCAATTCTCCGGCTACACTTGGAAGACGCCGGCAGACTCTCCGACTGCAGCGAATTAACTCAGCCTTGCGCCGGGGGAAGCACCGGCCAGGCGCCAAGCACCCGTACAAGCACACAGTACTTTGCGAGCTCTTTAAGAGCCGTTTGAATCGGCTCTCGCTCCGGATGCCCGATGAGAATTGCAAAGAAGTAGTAGTCCCAGGTCCGCCGGCGTGACGGGCGGGAGAGAATGAAGGTCAGATTGACATCGTGTTTGGCGAAAATACCCAGCGCATTGTAGAGAGATCCAGGCTGGTCCACCACGCTGAAGAGCAGGGCAGTGCGGTCGTTATCCGTGGACCCAGGCAACTGCTTGCCCAGAATGGCGAAGCGTGTGACATTGTCAACGCGGTCTTGAATATTGCGGGCTATAATCGGCACGCCTTCAGCTTCCGCCGCCAGTTCGCTCGCAATTGCCGCCGCCTCAGTCTGGTTCTTGATTCTCCCTACAGCAGCAGCAGTACTCACCACTTCCACCGTATCGGCACGAGGCAACTCCTCGGCCAGCCAGCCGCGGCACTGCGCAAGCGCCTGCGGATGCGAGTACACAACCCGAATTTTCTCGCGGGGCGCATTGGAAATCAGATGATGCCCGATGGGGAGCACTACCTCCCCACAAATCTGGATGGCGGTGTCCAGGTACTCGACGAAGGAATCGAGCGTTGGCGTGACGCCGCCCTCGGTGGAGTTTTCGAGCGGAACGACCCCGTACTCGGCCACTCCTCGTTCCACGAGCATGAACACTTGATTCACTGACGCCGCCGCCTGCAAGCTGGCAGATTTGCCGAATGAATCCAGGGCGGCTTGATGCGTGAAGGTGTTCTCCGGGCCCAGGTACGCCACACTCGTAGGTTTCTCTAAGGCCCGGCAGGCGGAAAGAACTTCGCGGTAAATTTTTTCTAACGTCGCGGCGTCCAGCAGCCCGTCCCGTGCCCCCGCGGCAACGTGCGCCAGCACCTGGCGTTCACGCTCCGGCACGTAAATGGGTACGTTATCGCCCTTCTCCACTCCTACACGAATAGCCAACGCTGCGCGACGCTGGAGACGCTCGACAATCTCTCGGTCGAGGGCGTCTATTTGCTGGCGCAATTCCGCCAGGACTTCTCTCTGTTCACGCATTGAGACTACCCATCAAGAACTCACCCAGCTACTCAAACATGCGCATCACTGGGTGGGATGCGGGCGATTGCCTAACCAGGGAATCAATCACTTCCGATCCAAGTATTGTCGGCCAGTATTGTAGCAGGTTCCAGAGCCAGGCGCATAAGCAGCGAGAGTTGGAGACGAACGGTGTGGCAGGTATCGCTTTCGCAGTGCGCGCCTCTCCTAATCCTTGACGACCGGTGCGGTAAATCCTAGAATGAAGGCGAGAGGGACTTGATTGATTTGCTGCCAGGCAAGCCCGGTGGCGGTCAAATCTAGAGTTCTCAGTTGGCGCCGGCAAGACGAGCGTACCCTTAAGTTGCGCGTTTGAAGCGGTTCAACGGCATCGATGAAGGAGTGAACTTACCGCAATGACGTACGTGATCGCAGAACCTTGTATTGACATCAAAGACAACTCGTGCGTGGATGTTTGCCCGGTAGACTGTATCCACTCTGATGATGATGCCGTGCAGTTCTTCATTGATCCGGATGAGTGCATCGAGTGCGGCGCTTGCGAACCGGTCTGCCCGGTCACGGCAATTTTCTTCGAAGACGACCTGCCGGATGAGTGGCGGAACTTCATCCAACTCAACGCCGACTTTTTCGTCGATCAGTAAGACTGACCCACGTTCGCGGGCTCACCCCCACGATTCAAGGCGGTCAGTTTAGCAGTCTTTCGCCCGGGCAAATGCATCGGCAAACGCCGAAGACCCGTCGTCGTTTGCTATTTCCATCCTCGACCCCCGCACGAAACGCGGGTCATTGCCAAGGTCGAAGCCCTCCTGTAAGTCGTGCTCGTAGCCCGCATAGGTGCTGCATGCGTTTTTCCCATAGTCCTCCGGCCAGTGGATTTGGAAAACTTGCCGCGGCCGCGCTGGCTTCTCCGTCACGCGGTAGCGATCTACTGCTTCCTCACTTAGGCTCACGCCAAGTCCGGGACCCTCAGGCACACCCATATAGCCGCGCTCGATGGTGAAGGATTCCGTTAGCAAGTCGTGCTCCCAAATGTGCATGCACGAAATTGCCGGCCATTGCGCGTGAGAAAGCACCGCGCCAAGCTGAGCCGACCACGCCGTCGTTAGCCCTAACCCAACAAGCTGCAACCAGAAGGGCTTATTGGCAACTGCCGCTATCGTGCCCGATTCCAGAACGCTTGCCGCACTTCCGCCAACGACAAAGCCGTCGCAGACATCGTCACGCAGGGTCGTCATGATAGGTGGCGTTCCGTAGTGCATCGCCAACGGGCGCGGCACGTGCCTCCGAATCTGCTGGTTTCCTATCACGTCGCCTTGTGGGATTGGCGTTTCGAAAATCGAAACGTTCACGTAGGAAAGCAGGTCTTGCAGGAGCGGAATTGCGGTGCCTGCATCCACCAGCATGCTATTGAAATCAATGTCGAGATGCATGGCTGGCGGAATGACAGACTCGAGTGCCGCAAGCTGCGCGTGAATGTCGCGCCAGGGCCGGCCTTTGAGTTTCATGGAGACGTAACCCTTGCCCAGCGCCTTCTGTGCCTCCGCGGCCCACTCTTCCGGCGCCATGTCCAAGCACCACCAGGAGATGGGCACATGCGCGCGAACCTGCCCGCCCAGGAGCTGATGCGTCGGGACCTCGGCAATCTTGCCGGCCAAGTCCCACAGCGCCATTTCAGGCCCCGCTCCCAGCGTGCCGTCCCAAAGATGCCGGTACGGCTCGGTACCAACCAGCCGTTCGCTGAGATCATCCGGCGGCCTGCCCCAGGTATACTCCACGACGGTCTCGCCAATGCCGCAGTGACCGGAACTCGTGTGAATCCGGCAGACCTCGACCAGGCGCCAATCCCCGCTCAAGCGGGTCATGTGTAGGTCGTGGTGTTCGGTGAACGGCACCATAAGCAGGATTTGTTCGACGTCAGTAATCGTCACAGCCACGTTGTTGCCTCCTCCGTTTCAAAGGTTTCGAGGTATGGGGTGGTCGGTAGGCACGAGACGAGTGGCTAACCATAGCCACGTGTCCAATGCGCAGCACTCGCGCTGACCAAAGAAAAAACCGGCCTTGGTCCTTTCTACTTGGCCTCGTCTTCACCTACGGTGGAATCTCGCTTTGGGTAATCGAAGTCGATGAGTACACCGCACTTTCTACCCGCCTCTTGCCACGACGAAATCTCAAGCTGCAGCCGGACAACGGCACAGGTGGGAAGATCGCCAATACTTTCTTTGGACAGAAAGCTGCTCAACTCCGTGAATCCGGGATTGTGACCCACCAGTGCCGCATGCTGAATTGAGTCGCCAAGAGACTCCACAACCTGGAGTAGCTGCTCTCGTGTCGCGTGATAGATGTGCCTGTCCAGCTCAATGCGCGCCTTTGCATACCCAAACTCTCTTGCCATGCGCTTGGCCGTGCTCTGCGCGCGCTTGGCCGGACTTGAAATCAGTACGTCAGGCGTAAATCCTATTGCAGCCAGGCGTTTCCCCATATCCGCAGCATCACGCTTACCGCGTTTATTCAAGGGGCGCGCGAAGTCGTCAAGCTCCATCTGCTTCCAGCTTGACTTGGCGTGGCGAATAATCGTCAGCAATTTCATCTTAAATGCCTTAGAGCAGCAAGTCGAAAAACCGTTTGCTGTCGTCGTCCAATTCGCGAATGTCCGGAATATGGAATCGATTTCCATCAATGTCAATCATGAGCACTTCGTTGTCCGATGGCAAGAGCACGGAATCTAGCTCCCAGCGCATGACAAACTCGCGGACGCCATGATCGGTTTCGACAGTCCAAAACGATGTCCGCCACTCGTTGCGGTACGCCTGGACCGAGCGAATGCGGTATACGCGATAGTAGCTTTCCAAGGACGCATTAAGGATATTCCGTGACTCCGCGTCTAGCGCATCGGGATTCTCAATGAGGCAAAACTCCTTGTCCTTGGTGTCGAGAATTGAAACGAACTGCTTTAGCGATAGCGGAAACGCCCAGACCGCCTTGCCTCGCAGGAGGCAGCAATCTCCGGCTATCTCCACCCGCATCTCTCCGCCCGGTCCACGCAGTAGCCGAATTTTTGCAGGGTCTGTCGTCCCGGCGCCGATTTCGGCGATGCCGACGGCCTCTATTGTCTCTAACGCGATGTCTTCCAATTCAAGCCTCTATCACTGTTGCTCTATCGATGTAGTCCAATATCGAATTGCCAAGGAGAATCAAGTGCCAAATACGAATCGATGTCGTCAAGACCTGCCGACTGCGTTGGCCAAGCACGCTTCCATGGGGTCAAGCTCACTATCAGTTTCCCCTCGAGACCTATCGTTCGACCGCCCTGAGCCGGGAGACCGTGCGCTGCATTTCAACCAATTTGTGGTATATCCCGCGCTTGGCCAAGAGCTCCTCGTGAGTCCCAACTTCCACCACGGCGCCCTCATCCAACACCACCAACCGATCGGCATTGCGGAGGGTGGAGAGCCGATGCGCGATGGCAAACGTCGTACGTCCCCTGATCAAACGAGCGATGGCTTGCTGGATGGCGAACTCCGTCTCGGTGTCCACCGATGCCGTGGCTTCATCGAGAATGAGAATGCGCGGGTCCTTGAGGACTGCCCTTGCAATTGATACGCGCTGCTTTTCGCCCACCGAGAGACGATTGCCGCGCTCGCCGACAAGTGTGTCGTATCCCTCCGGCTTAGCCACAATGAAGTCATGGGCATTCGCCGCCCGCGCTGCGGCAATCACTTCCGGCAGGTCTGCCATCGGCTTGGCATAGCGGATATTCTCAAGTATGGTGCCGCTAAAGAGGAATGGTTCTTGCAGCACTACGCCGATCTGGTCGCGCAGGCAGGTCAGCTCGATGTCGCGGATATCGTGGCCGTCAACAAGCACTACTCCGTGATCGGCTTCGTAGAACCGACACACGAGGTGCGCCAGGGTGCTCTTGCCGGCACCGGATTTGCCTACCAAACCGATCATTTCGCCAGGACGCACGTCTAAATCTACCTCTTTCAATACGGGTTTTGTCTTGTCGTAGCCAAACGTCACTTCGCGCAAGTCCACCTTGCCCCGCAGCGGCCGAGGCGTCAGCTTGCCCGGCTCGGCATATGGTTCCGTTGGCGTGTCCATGACGTCAAATATGCGGTCGGCCCCCACCAAGGCCCGCGACATCCAGTTATATATGCGGTTGAACCACTGTAATGGTCCGTAGAGCATCCAAAGCAACTGGATGAAGGCCATGAGACTACCTAGTGTCAAATCGCCGCCAATTACCTCTCTGCCGCCGGCATACCAAGCGATGAATACGCCCGCGCCAGTGACGAAGTTCAGAATTGCAAAGGAGCTATCCCAAAATCGCGCCTCGTGGACCGTTGATCTGGCAACCGCTTCATTGCGGCGGTCAAAGCGGCTAATCTCCGCTTCTTCCTGTGCAAAGGCCTTAGCCACGCGAATTCCCAAGAGCGATTCGTTCAGTTGGCCGTGCAAGAGTGCCCAGTTCTGAGATACTCGCGACCACAACAAGCGCATTCGCTTCACCAACGCTGTACCGCCCACCACGACGAATGGCACCGGCAATAGGACGAGGAGTGTGACCTGCCAACTCATTAACAGGAGGATTGTGAGCACGCCAAATAGCATGACACTATTGACAACCAAGTACGGAGCGCCGTCAATGAGAAAGTAGTTGAGACTTTCCGTATCCCGCGTAACGAGAGATAGCAGATTGCCCTGTCCTTTCCGGTTGTGAAACGTCAGCGACATGCGTTCCAAGACTTGGTAGAGCTGCGCACGCATATTGGCTATCACGCGGGTACTCAACCACGCCCCAACCCAACTGCCGGCTACCTCAAGGCCGCCGGTCGCCAGGTTTACGGTTACGAGCGCTGCCACAAGCCAAGCGAGCAGGGCATAGTTCTCATTGGGCAACAGTCCATCGACCGCCAGGACACTCGCCAGTCCATCCGGCGCCAGTACATCGTCGATTATGGTTCTCGTAATAAGGGGAGGCGTTAATTGCAGCAAAGCGCGGCCCAAGGTCGCCAATATGAGCACCGTCGCCAAGGGCTTGTAGGGCTGGAGATAGCTCGCGATGCGCAGAATCACCGCCATCTTGCGTACGCAGCGGGGACAGTTGCGTTCCCTATCCGGCAAGAGCGCCTGGCACTTTTGACAGCGCGCGCGGGGAATGTCCGTCGTAACGGCGAATGGCTCGTCTTTCGCAAGCTGTTGGATGCCGCGGGCTATCTCTGTGAACTTAGCGCCAAGCGAACTTGAGTACTCAATGATGGGCGTGAAATGGCCCTGCACGCTGACCTCAAGTCGACCACCTCCAACCAGTGGTTCGGCCCGAGCGTCAGAGACTTCGGCAAGGTCTATGTCCAGTGCACCATCAGCGCCGGGCGCCAAGTGCGGCAGCACGACTACGCGCTTATCGGTCAAGACAATCCAACGAACGCCAAACCGACCGTCATGCAGAATATCCGACATGGCGACCAGCAGCGTCTCCTCGTTGGGAGACCTCAAATCGCGCCACTGCGCTTCTATCTCCGGAGGCAGTGGGTCAAATGCGATCATGCAGAGATTCACTCACTCAGAAGTTTGCAAAGTACGTCGGTTCCTCTCACATCTGTTTTCCAACAAGAGTGAAAGGGCCCGGCACCAATTTCGCCCGCCGCAAAGCAATGTGGCGGGAAGCGTTTTATACTACACCAAAAGTTGGCTTGAAGCAACTTTGACGGTATTGCCATGTGCCTTGACGAGGCTACCAGTCAAGCGGCTATTGCGACCGGTACCTACGAACGTTTGCGTTGTGCTCTTCAAACGTACGACTGAACACGTGGGATCCGTCGCCGACCGCAACGAAGAAGTAATAGTCTGTGACTGCGGGCGCAGCTACGGCTTGCAGTGACGCCAAGCCGGGATTGCAAATGGGGCCGGGTGGCAGTCCAACATGCACATAGGTGTTATACGGGGAGACTATCTTTAGGTCATCGTAGGTGAGCGCTTTCTTCCACCACCGCCCCTCAGTTTCCTGGTAGCCGAGCGCATATTGAATAGTTGGGTCTGCGCCCAGCGGCATGTCAATTCGGAGGCGATTGTAGAATACGCTCGCAATTATGGGGCGCTCGGCCGCGACCTGTGCCTCGCGCTCAATGATGGCGGCCAACGTTACGGCTTGATGAACAGTCAGGCCGTTACTCTGAAAACCCTCGCCTACCGTTCCCCCGATCTTGCCGCCAAACTGATTCAAGAGGCTTTCGATGAATTGGCCGGTGGTAGTTTCAGGTTCAATACGATATGTATCCGGAAAGAGATAGCCTTCCAGAGACGCTGACTCCGGCCGTTGGGCCAAGAAGTCGCGCCTGTACGCGTCTCCATCCGTCAGGGCGAGGAATTCGCTGGCATTGAGCACACTCTGCGACAGCAGATAAGCGGCGATTTCCTCGCGGCGCCAGCCTTCAATGAGCGTAAGAATCCTCTCGTGCACTTCTGCCGTCTGCAGAGCCTCGACGGCTTCATCAACCGTCATGTTCTTACGCAACACGTGTTGACCGGCCTGAAACGATCCGTCCAGGCCGCTCTGCCGCGCCCTCAGACGAAAGGCTAACGCGCTTCGGATTACGCCGGCATCTCGCAATTGGTCCGCAATCTGATCGGTAGTGCTTCCTGGAAGAATTGTCAGCACTACTTCGCTATAGTCTTCTTCCTCCGGACTAAGCAAGACTTCAGCAATACTATCCCGAAAACCACAACCAACGGCTAGTGGGGTGAGCGCTGTAGCGGCGAGCGTCCGTATCAGCGCACGTCTCGTCATTTTTCTTCTCATCGACACTTAGTTCGTTTCGCTAGCTATCCTGGGTGTACGCAGGTTTGGCTGTATCCTGTTGCGCCGCAAAGTAAGATTCTAGTATTACTGCGGCCGCGGCGGCATCGAGGGAAGTCTTGCGCCTGACTGCCGTCGGACTCTCCCGCAGGCGTTCTTCCGCAATCACCGTTGAGAAACGCTCATCCCAGAAAATCACCGACATGCCCAGCGCTTCTCCCAGTTTTTCACCCTCTTGCTGAACGCGCCGTCCTTGTTGGTGCAACGCTCCATCGAGACTTACCGGCAAGCCTACAACCAGCGCTTCCGCTTCCTGTTCCGCAAACAATCGCTGAATGGCAGCACAGTCTTGCGGCAGCGAGCGCCGGCGTATTGTCTCAAGCGGAGTGGTAATTCCAAGGCAAGACTCGCCGCTGGCAACGCCAATGCGTCGTTCGCCGATATCAAGACAAAGAAATCGCAATGTCCCTAAACCTGTGCTTTATGAGGCAATTTGCAGCGGTTCCTCAACCTCAATGGCAATGCGAAACCACAACCGCGGCAATCGGTCGTACCAGTCAGGCCCCATTTCAAGGGCGAATTCGCTCAAGCCCTCTAAGCCGGCAAGATAGCTTTCCGCTTCCGCCCGAGATTTATTCGCTAGTCCCCGACGAATCTCTCCGAGATTCCACGTTGAAATCAGATCTACCTCGGCTTCAACTGTAAGGCTCACAACACCTTCAGTTATGCCTTCTACATTGGGGGTGTTGACCCGCAAGGTGTCTTCCAGCAATTCATAGGGACCAAGCTGGTTCTCCACCATACGCTGCAATATGGCTGGGGCTGCTTCTTCAAGGTATTTGGCGGAAAAAGCAGTGCCTCGCCACTTGACCTTCATGACCAGCGATACCTCGCTGCCATCTTCTCCCGCAGATCGGTCATAGTCTGCCTGCTCTACAATTATGTCATCATCCCACTGCACAAAGATGCTATCGGATGCGTCCTTCCTCTCCCCGAGGTTATTCAGGACTCGCTGCTTGAGCTGCTGGCGTAAGGTGTCAAAGAGTTGCAACCTGTCCTCTTCGGTGACAAAACTCACAACATTCAGCCTGCCGCCATGTATCGGCAAGTCGTTTATCACCGTCAGTCGCTGGTTCAGCGACTGGTCCTCGATATGCGTAATCCCGGCGGAATCAACGTTACCAATAGGTCCAAGCTCATCCGCAATCACGGCTACACGCTTCGCTCCAAAAGTATCACTGGTGCCGGAAGTCGGAGGTATCGTCACTTCCACCGAGGTCTTGAATCGCCGGTTATCACTTGTCATTACGACGGTGCCTCTACGCACGACCACCGGCTGGGATATTTGGTTGCGGAAGATGACCGTGCCTTCTGCTCTACCAACCGGCACTTCCTTGGTGCCGGTAGCTGCCACAGTCAATTCATCTGACTCTTCAATGACAATCCTTTGGGCCGGTATCTTCCCGGCAGATGCATCCAAACGGTTCGTTTGGGGATCTGCCTTCAACTGTAACACGGTGGCATACGGGCGTTGCACGGGCATGAGCGTTACCTCGGCGCTCGGCACTACCATGTAGACCACGCCCCACAAGACAAACAGGACCACCACGACCAGCGTTGCGAGGGCGAGCACTGTCGAGAATGTCCGATCCATTGCCAGCGGAGCGCGACTCTTGCCCTCTGTGGACTGCCCACCGCCACCTCCTGTCCGAAGAGTTGCCGTCGGCACGGCCTTCCCAGCGTCACCCCTAGACTCTGCTCGGGCACGTGTTGCCTTGCCACTATGCGCATCTCTTTTCGACGATACAGGTCTTGACGACGAATCCTCATGTTCTGCCGATTGCGCCGCGAACTCCTCAGAGGACAGTTTCCTGTCGGTCGCGGCCCTTGTGCCGGTTGCAGGCTCCGCGGCCGCGTCCGAATTTGCCGACGGGTGGATCGCTCCCAGTGAGCTGACTACCTTGATGCCAAAGCCACTCGCAATATCCCGGACGCCGCGATTACCGCAAACCAATATAAGGTCAATCCCCAGGCCCCCCGCTTCACGCTGCAATAACGCTAAGTTTTCGCGCGAGTGCAGTGCCGGGCAATTGTTCGCCACCAGCACAACGGCCGTGCCTCGCCTGCGTTGGAGCTTTTTGAAGATCGCCGCGAGCTCATCATCGTCAGAGGCATAGACAATGCGGCTGCTTGAGAAGGAACTAGCCATAGCGTGTAAGGAATACTGCCAGGAAGAGGGTAGAGTGATCCAGCGATATGCCCAGTTGGCATACATTTATACTATACCCGAACCGCTAGCGAGAGTGGAACATGCGGGAATTATAAGAAACAGACTTGACTGCGGATTGCCTGCTTGTTAGGATGGTCATTGCTACAGCTCAAATAGTCTAGGCTTGGGTCTTCCAAGAGACGCTAAGGGACATTGGTTTGCCATGTCTCCTTGCGGCCCGGTCTAGGCATTGGGCTGTAGCAAGACCAAACCCTTTAGCGTGCTGCGAGGAGGCACCCATGTCTTTTGCTGATCGTCTAATGTCGTTCTTCGTGTTTCTTCTTCTCACGGTGATTACGTTCGGTACCTACCCGATCTACTTCTACATCACCACCAAGCGAGAGGAGATCGCCTTGCTGAGACAGATAAGCGAAAAGTTAGACCGCATCAGGTGATTAAGCCTCTGGTAAAATAGAGTCAATACAAAAGCAAACCCCCGCCAGTGTAGTCAGCACTGGCGGGGCAAGTCTCCCGAAGGAGTTGTATCGCGATATGGACACTATAAACGGTTTCTCCATCTTCGTCAACATATTCCAGTCTACAGTATCCGCCTTGCTGGGAGCGGCTATCTATGCGGCGTTCCCGAAAGCGAAACGTATCTTTAGGCGGCGCGCCCCAGTGAAGGTGGGTTTGCCGTCGTCTCATCTTGCCGATAACACAACTTGGGTGAGAATCAACTCATGGGAAGACCTGCGCAATATGGCAAGACGGTGATAGCTAAGCCACTCCGCAAGCCCGCACCATGAAGTCCGCGAACGGTGTTTCCGACTTCCGCGTGTTGTACTTGTAGCTCGCCTCGTCAATGTAGCGGTCTGCCCAATCCAGCGTGTAGTGGTGGTGCTGGCCGGAGATCGCCCGCTTCACCAACGCCCAAAAGCCCTCGATGGTATTCGTGTGGATGCCGCCGTCGCGCACGTACTCTTTCGAGTGGTTGATGCGCTCGTGATAAATCCAGTCGCGGGCTTCGTTGTAGCCTGGGTATTGGTCGGTAATGAGCATGGCGCGGGGATCGATGTTGCGGCGCAAGAAGTGATTGATGAGCTTGGTGGTAACACGCGGCGCGGAGATTGCCTTGACCTTGCCACCGCGCTCGACTGCGCCAATGATGGGAGCCTTCTTGCTCTCGCGGCGTTGCCCTGGGGTTTTCGGCCCGCGTGGCTTGCCGCCAATGTAGGTTTCGTCCGCTTCAACGATACCGCGTAGGAACGCGCCGTCCTCTTGCATGGCTTTACGGATGCGCATCGCCATGTACCACGCCGTAGGCTGTGTGAGGTCTAAGTCACGGGCAAGCTGGCAGCTTGATACTGACTTCTTCGCGTTCAACAGGATGGCGATAGCCGCGAACCACTTAGGTAGAGGAATCTTGGTGCCCTGGAAAATTGTGCCAGACGTGACCTTGAATGCAGACAGGCAATTGTGGCAATTCCAGCGGCCTACGTTCTCGTTGTTCTTGATGCGGCGCGCCACGTCTTCGCTCTGGCAGTAGGGGCAGTAGGGTTTGCCTTGCCACTTGACTTGCTCTAGTAGGGATATGCAGGAATCCTGGGTACCGAACTGCTGGACGATGCTGATTACGTTCATGACTTCACCTCCTATAAGTATTGTACCAAACCCCCTACAGGCAGTCAAGTCCTAATCTTATAATTCCCGAACATGCGGCAGCGGCAGCCGCGAATCCGTTTGTCACTTGCCGGGTTGCACGCTAGGGACTATCGCTTGCCTTGACAGGGCATCTGCGCCTACTTATAATCTCACTTGTGTGAAAAGCAATTGCAGGGGGCACTGCCCCGCAAGTTGGAGGTTTTTTATGGGCTCTTTGGAAACACCCAAAGGGATTAGCAGACGAAGCTTGCTTGCTGGTGTCGGACTCGGCGCCGCGGGCGCATTGCTCGCCGCGGCGTGCGGTGGCACGGCGGCGCCGGCAATGGAAGATGCAGCCGAGGAAGCGGAAGCTCCCAAGGCCGAAGAAGAGACGAAGATGGCCGAAGAGGCTCCGCCCGTACAGTTTCTGCACTGGTGGATTTCTCGTATCGATCCAGGCGGACTGGTACCGTGGGCCTTGGAAGAGTTCACAAACCGCACCGGCATCCCGGTGGAGGACGTGGGCAGGGACCCGATCGAGCCTGTGCGCCAGCATTTCCGCACGACCATCGCGGCCGGCACGCCGGTGGATGTGGCCTTCAACTCCATTATTTGGGCCCGCGACCACTGGGACCTGGGTTTGCTGATGGACTACGGGCCATATCTAACTCAGTACCCGCATATCCAGGACGACCAGTACTTCGAAGCTTCGCATCAGTTCCGCAAGGCTGAGGGCGCGACGTTCGGCATTCCCGTCATGGGACCGGAGTCGCAGTCGATTGTCGTCAACGGCCAGTTGCTGATTGACATCGGCATGGACGAGAATGGCGGCGACATCAACAATTGGGATGACTTGTTGACGGCCGCACGGGCCATGACTAAGCGCGAAGGTAACCAGGTCTCAGTTTCCGGCTTCCTGTTGCCGAATAACGTGGCGCTCGCCCGCTGGGCGGCGTGGGTGCTCACCACAGGCACCGGCGCGTATGATGCTGAACAATTCACGGCACAATACAACACAGAAGAGGCGCGCGACACGCTCCAGTTCCTGCACGACCTTTGGAACCGTGAGGATGTCAGCGCAAAGACGCCCGATGGCGATAGCGTGCCGGACCACTACAAGCTGCTGCAGGCAAATCAGGCCGGCATGCACTATGACATTAGCTCGACCCCCACGCTGCGCTATTTCGATGTTCCTCGCGACTTCAAGTATTGGCAGATTGGGTATCCCGGACATTCTGATGGCGGTCAGTTTGCCACAGCGTCCTGGATGAATCCGGTCGTCTCGCCACTAGGCGCGGGCAATCCGGACGGAGCGGTTGAGTTCATCAATTGGTTCTGCGGCCTCGAAGTGGCCTTGCATAAGATCGAAGTCAATAAGGCCGTCTCCCCGCGCCTCGATCTCTTTGCTCATGAAGCGTGGACCGCAGGCGTTGCAGACCTTCCCGTGCTCCAGACACGCGAAGATCTCGCTAAGCTGCCGGGCGTTTACCCGTTCCGCCGCTTCCTGAAGCAGAACGCCGAAGTGCGGCCTATTCTCGAGGCTGCGTATCGCGGCGAGTTGGAAGTTGCTTCAGCACTTGCTCAAGCGGACGAGTTGGCCAACCAGATCCTCAATGAGCCAGCGGAGTAAGCACTGCTTATACTGCTAATGCATAGTTGAAGATTGAAAGGGGGCGCACAATTGTGCGCCCCCTTTGTTGTTCGGTGTGATCGCACTTGTTGCTGTTAGCTGATCGGCACAACCCACGCAAGGTTCTGGTCATTGGTCGATCCATATACTCTTTGCCTCCTATGCAACCGCGAATTTACTTACGGAGGTTTGCCACAGCTATCGGGGTTACTACTTTCTAGAACAGAGGCTCCATGCAACTTCCCCACTTGACAGTACACAATCAAATTCGTAGCATCTACTTAGTGTAACTAGAAGCCGTATACGTACGGCACCTGAATGGGAGGGTTGCCATGGAGTCTTTGGATGAACGCAAAGGGCTTAGCAGGCGCAGCCTGCTTGCAGGTCTAGGGCTTGGCACCGCAGGCGCATTGCTCGCCGCGGCCTGCGGCGGCGCGGCTGCCCCGGCAATGGAAGAGCAAGCCGAGGAAGCGGAAGCTCCCAAGGCCGAGGAAGAGATGAAGCAGGCCGAGGAAGCCGCTCCGGTCCAGTTCTTGCACTGGTGGATTCCGCGCATTGACCAAAATGGTTTTACGCCCTGGGCCTTGGAAGAGTTCACGGAGCGCACCGGCATTCCGGTGGAGGACGTGGGCAGGGACCCGATCGAGCCCGTACGCCAGCACTTCCGCACTACCATCGCGGCCGGTACGCCGGTGGACGTGTCTTTCAATTCCATCATCTGGGCCCGCGACCATTGGGACCTGGGCATTTTGATGGATTACTCGCCGTACCTGACGCAGTACCCGGAACTGCAGGACGATAAGTTCTTCGAGGCTTCACACCAGTTCCGTCAGGCTGAAGGCGCGACGTTTGGTATTCCCGTGATGGGGCCGGAGTCGACTTCTATCGTCGTCAACGGCCAGTTGCTGATCGACGCCGGTTTTGACGAGAATGGTGGGGACATCAACAACTGGACCGACTTGGTTTCTCCGCTCGCGCCATGACCAAGAAGGAAGGCAATGATGTCTCCGTCTCCGGATTCTTGCTGAGTCCCGGCGTCGGCGGCTTGGCACGCTGGGCAGGGTGGGTGCTCACGACGGGCACCGGCGCCTACGACGCTGAGCAGTTCAAGGCGCAGTACAACACCGAACAGGCGCGGGATACGCTGCAATTCCTCTTTGACCTCTGGAATAAAGAGGAAATCAGCGCCAAGAATCCCGAAGGCGGCGCCGTGCCCGATCACTACAAATTGCTGCAAGCCAATCAGGCCGGCATGCACCACGACATTAGCTCGACACCGACACTACGCTACTTCACCGTGCCGCGCGACTTCAAGTATTGGCAGATCGGTTTTCCGGCCCATGATGGCGCGGGCGGCCAGTTTGCCACTTCGTCGTGGATGAACCCGGTGGTAACGCCTCTCGGCGCCGGCAACCCGGACGGCGCGGTTGAGTTCATCAACTGGTTCTGTGGGCTTGAGGTTGCAATTGTCAGGCTTGAGCTCATCAAGACGGTCGCGCCGCGGCATGACTTCTTTGCCGATCCGGCATGGACTCAGGGTTACACCGACCAGCCGGTGTTGAAGACGATTGAAGATCTTGCCAATCTGCCCGGGGTGTACCCCTACCGCCGCTTCTTGAAGCAGAATGCCGAGATTCGACCGATGCTTGACGATGCGGCCATGGGTAAGACCGACATCGCCACCGCGCTGGCGCAAGCCGACGAGCGCGCCAACCAGATTCTCAACGAGCCAGCAGAATAGGCATTTGCCTAGACTGCTAGCCCGCGAGGTGAATGAAAGAGGAGGCGCACAATTGTGCGCCTCCTCTGCTTGCATGCTGTGCTGCCCACATCAGGGAGTCATAAGTGAAATCGGTATTCCGGCGCAAGCCGACTTCCAGATAGGTAACCGTGAAGGGCTTTGAAGTGTGCCGGATTGAGGGATTGAAAGTCCGCTTTGCCCTCCTTGTCGCCAAGTGAACAGCCCTGGCTGTCCTCACACTCCTCAATACTCATATGGATGACAGATCCAATTTACGGCGGCTGGCAGCGCCGCCCGCGTCTTGTGTAGGGCTTCTTTGCCTCAACGCTTAGAGATGTACCCAGTTCCCTTCTTGTACCACCACGCTGCCATTACGCATCACCGCCCGCACGTCCGTTAAGGCCTCGATGCGGTCCGCCACGTCACCGTTGAGCAACACCAGGTCTGCTACCTTCCCGGTCTCAATCGTGCCAATCTCATCCTGCAGCCATATGCCTTCAGCCGCCCGTCCGGTAACGCGGAAGATGACCTCTACGGGATCGAGCTTGAGCGTGTGGCGCGCCTGCACAAGCCGCTGCGGCCAATTCGCGATGTTGCGGCCCATGTGATCGCTGGAGAAGTACGACTTGCACCCGCGCCGCTCCATGTCGCGAATGAGGTCGAAGCGATATTCTACCTCTCCGGGGCCTTCCCAGCCGGACACGATGCCGTCTCTTCCAGCAATGGGAACCAGGGTGGCAAACACGTTCAAGTCTACGAAGATACCTTTTTCTCCCGCTTCCTGGGCGACCTCGGGCACGTATTCAACCGTTCCCTCCTCAGATCCCAGCCAATTGCAGTGTGCGAGGGCGTCCACACCCGCACGGACCGAATTGATGATGCCCTCTGTGGGATTGACGTGAGCGACGATTCGTTTGCGCAGCCGGTGGGCGTCCTCAACCGCCACACGCATTTCCTCCTCTGAATATTGGGCGCGATAGCGGTTGCTAGGGGGATCGGAGGCGCCTCCCGTGGCCATGATCTTGATGAAGTCAACGCCGCGAAAGACGAGCTTGCGTATTGCTACCTTGATCTCGTCTGCGTTGTCGGCCAATTCTTCAATTCCCAGATAGTGGCCGTGGCCCGCCGTTGTGGTTACACTTGGACCGGCAGCGAGAATTCGCGGACCTACCGTTAACCCCTGGTTAATCGAGTCGCGCACATGCAGCAGCGTATCCCCGATGCTGCCGCAGTCGGCAAGTGTGGTAAGGCCGGCCGCCATTGCTTCACGCGCCGCCTGCAACGTGTAAAGTACAATTGCCTCGCGCGGCGCGTCGATGCCCGGATATGACGTGTCATCTATGTTTTCAATCGTAAGATGGGCATGTCCGTCAATCATGCCCGGAATGAGAGATGCGCCCGCGCCATCGATCTCGTCCCAGCCTGACCGATCCGGAAACGCGGCATCAAGTCCTTGCCGTGTACCGACAAAGGCTATGCGCTCATCATCAATGACGACACAGGCGTTGCGACGAGCCTCGCCGCCGGTGCCATCCACCAACACGTCCGGGCAAATTAGCGTCGGCATAGAGCCTTCTCCTTAATTGGGCTGTCTCTTGAGAGTGTCAATCTAATCAGGTTTTTTGAAGGTGCGCTACGTACGTCTACCGCACATGAGCCAACTTTAATCTGTGGCAGCTTGCAGCGCTCGCCTCGACTTCGGTGCGCCTCATCGTTCCGTTTTGGTGCGCCTCATCTCACCGTACACGACAAATGCTACTCTAGTGTATGGTATCACCAGGATTTGCACACTAAGTCCTGTGCTGCTGCTTACATTCAAAAGGTGAAAGTGGAAGATTGACGGGGATGTCGACGAAACGTACCGGGAACCCAAGTCTCCAAGACCGCGGCCGGCAATGAGTTATCTACGAAAGAAAGCACACTGCAAGACAGGTCTAGAGCAGCGACAGAAGGGATTCTACCGCAATGGCCGATGAAAACTTGACCGATCCTGCAGCCGTTGGCATAGATGCGACACAGCTTGAGCGCGCCTACGCGCTCATCGCCGGCTGGACGGACAGCGGGTTCATGCCCGCCGCCGTTCTGCACGTGGCCCGGCACGGCAAGACCGTCGCGCACCGTGCCTGCGGCCGCATAACTGTGGAACCGGGCGGACCGCCTGCACAGCGGGACAGCATCTTCATCATTGCTTCCATCTCCAAACCGGTGACCTACACGGCCCTGCTGCGCCTGGTTGACGAGGGATTGGTCAGTCTCAGCGATCCGGTCACGCGGTACATTCCGGAGTTTGCCGGGAATTCCGCTGCGGGCGCACCCGACCGCAATACCGTGCAGATTCGCCACATTTGCACCCACACGTCCGGGTTGCCGGACATGGTGCCAAACAACGTGTTGCTGCGCCGCCAACACGCGCCCTTCTCCACCTTTATTGACCACATTTGCAGAGTGCCCTTGCTCTTTGCGCCGGGCACGGACATTTCTTACCAGAGCGCTGGCACGGCGCTGGCTGCGGAGATCGTGCAGCGGGTGCGTGGGACGCCGCTGCGCCAGGTGCTGGCTGCGGAAGTCTTCGGACCGCTCGGCATGAACGACACGTCGCTCGGCTGGAATCCGGACAAGGAACCGCGCATTGTGGAAGCCACGCAACCGCCGCATCTTGGGGGCTCCGACTACGATCACAACAGTCTGTATTGGCGCGAGTTTGGCGCGCCGTGGGGCGGTCTGTTTTCCACAGTTAGGGACATCAACCGGCTGTTGGAGATGTACCGTAATGGCGGCGCCTTGGACGGCGCGCGCATTTTGAGCCCCGCGCTGGCGAGTGCCATGCTCAGCGAGCAGACCGACGCCATGCCGGGAATCCCCGCCGCCACAAAGCTTCAGGAGGGCTGGGGCCTGGGATTCCGCCTCTTCCGGCGGGCTAATCCCATGTACTTTGGCGACCTGCTCGCCCCGGGTTCGTTCGGTCACACCGGCTCCACCGGCACGTTCGCCTGGAGCGACCCGAGCAAAGCGCTCACCGCCGTTTTCTTCTGCAATCAACTCCACGAGCGCGTGCAGCACATGTTTCAAGTGCTAAGCAACACCATCGCTGCCGCAGTACGCGACTAAGAGCAAACGGAAACACGGATTCTCGCATGCTTTACACAATCCAATAAAATCACTATTATAGTTAAGCAAATATGCAAACGAGAAAACAAAGGGGAGCAAAAATGGCCCAGCTACGCGCGCTCGACGCCTGTCTTGACAATACGCTCCATCCTGAGGAAGCTGCCAGCGTGCTCGCGACGCTCTTGCGCGACGATCAATATGAGGAACTTGCCGCATACTTTCGCGTGTTAGGAGAGCCGAGTCGAGTCAGGCTGCTCCACTGCCTGCTGGATGCCGAGCTCTGCGTCTGCGATCTCGCCGCGCTCGCCAACCTTTCGGTAGCGGCAGCGTCACAACACCTGCGTACTCTGCGCAACCTAAACCTCGTGAAGCGGCGGCGGGACGGAAAAGTCATGTGGTATAGCCTGGCAGACGAACACATCCGCAGCCTTTTGGGTGTCACGCGGGAGCACCTCGCTCACGCACGTACGGAATCAGCGACAGTAGGCACATCGTCACGAGGATAGTGCAGTGACCGGCAACCTCAATCTCCCCTTCGCAGATTTGCTGGAAGAGACGGAGACTCGACTTACACTCCTCTCCGGCGTCTTGCTGCTTGCCGGCATCACATCCAGTCTCGTTGACGCCCCAGCGCTGGCGCAAATGGGACTGTACTTGACTGCCATCGTGATTGGCGGCGTGCCTATCTTGCGCGAGGCAGGCGAAGCCCTCATTGAGGAGCGGCGGCTCAACATTGACACGCTAGTGGTCGTCGCCGTCATCGGCGCCGCTCTGCTGGGGCAGTGGTGGGAAGCAGCGGCCGTGGTCTTTCTCTTTTCATTTAGCGAAATGTTGGAGGACTTTACCCTTGACCGCGCCAACAATGCCATTCATGCCCTCATGGAACTCTCACCGGAAGAGGCCCGCATCAAGGTTGACGGCCGGGAGTCAACGGTCACCGTCGAAAGCGTAGCCGTAGGCACAATCGTCGCGGTGCGGCCCGGCGAACGCGTGCCCGTGGACGGCGATGTCATCGCGGGAAGTTCGACCATAGACCAGTCAGCCATTACAGGCGAGAGCGCTCCCGTTGCCAAGGCCGGCGGCGATAGTGTTTTTGCCGGCACGATCAACCAACAGGGGTACCTTGAAGTCGTGGCAACGCGACCTGCCGACGAAAACGCGATTGCCCGCATCGTGCGCTTGGTTGAGCAAGCGCAGCAGGAGAAAGCGCCGACGGCACAGTTCATCGACCGGTTTGCCGCATTCTACACGCCGGGAGTCGTCGTCTTTGCCGCGCTCGTCGCCATTGTGCCGTGGCTGGCATTCGGTCAGCCGCTGCAGGAGTGGGTATACCGCGGGCTTGTATTACTGCTCGTCGGCTGCCCGTGTGCGCTTGTGATATCAACGCCGATTTCCATCGTGGCCGCTATTGCCCGTTCCGCTCGCTCCGGCGTGCTGGTAAAGAGCGGCGCAGTAATGGAGTTGCTGGGGCAGGCAAGGGTCATGGCATTTGACAAGACGGGCACCCTTACCCAAGGGCAACCTGAAGTTACCGATGTCATCGCAGCCGAGGGATTCAGCGAATCAGACGTAATCCAAATGGCGGATAGGTTGGAGCACCGCTCCGAACATCACCTCGCTGCCGCGATTTTGCGGCGGGCGGGGCACACAGAGTCAGGCGAAGGCACCGACCGTCTCCATACGGAGGAAGTTGAAGAGTTTGAAGCGGTCGCGGGCAGAGGTGTGCGCGCCCGAGTCGACGGCACGGTGTACGTCTGCGGCAGCCCGGACTATCTCTATTCGCTCGGCTATGACGTCGCTCTGCACCAGGCAGCAATCTCGAACCTCCAAGATTCAGGCAAGACCGTGCTCATGGTTGCGGAGGACAAGCAAGTTTCAGGCTTGATCGCAGTCATGGATACGCTGCGACCGAATGCGGCGCCCACACTACACGCGATTGGCGACATGGGAATTGCGCACGTGGTAATGCTCACGGGCGACAGTCAGCCGACGGCGGCGGCAATCGGCCAGCAATTGCCCGTTGCTGAGGTGTTTGCCGAACTGCTGCCGGAGCAGAAGGTCGCTGTGGTGCAAGACTTAGTCGAAAAACGGGGTAAGGTACTCATGGTGGGCGACGGCGTCAACGATGCGCCCGCCCTTGCCAGCGCGACCGCCGGGATCACATTGGGCGCCGCCGGCACTGACGTCGCCTTGGAAACTGCCGACGTTGTGCTCATGGCCGACGACCTCAGCAAAATACCGTTCGCGCTGCAACTCAGCCGGAATACTATGGCAGTGATCAAGCAGAACATCACTTTTTCGCTGGGCATCAAGCTGGTGGTGTTGTTGCTTACGCTCTTCGGCCTCGCGTACCTTTGGATGGCAATCCTAGCGGACGTCGGCGCGACGATACTGGTAGCGGCAAACGGCTTGCGCTTGCTGCAGGCATCGACTGGCAATTGACCGGATAGGGCTCGAACATCTCAACAGCCAAGCCATGGGCCGGAAAGCGTCCTTACCTGAATCGCCGTCATACTATAGACAGGGCGGCATGATCGACGTGTGCAGACGGCTCTTTCACGAAAGCTTTATGCCGGCCTGCCACGTGATTGAAAGAACTTTCAAAAAGAAAATGAGAGTACCATGAGTTCGCAGGCAGAGGGACATCTCGGACACACAGACCAAGAATTAAGACGGGCGAGCAAGGGGCGCATTGAGGCGGTGCTCAGCCTGCTCGACACGGGCGAGCAACAGCTCTACGTGCTGCACGTGCGCCTGCTGCCGCAGGCCCGCACCTTGCGCCGACGCTTTCGAGAAGTGGATGCCCTGCGCCTCATGGGCTTCACGCCGCGGCCGGAGTGCCCTTATTTCCCATACCAATGCTTCTATGCCGGGTGCTACTACCGTGAACTCGGCGAGGCTCCGGACGAGGTAACACGGGAGCGCTTTGCGGAAATCTTCGATAAAGCGCTGGACTCTCTGGGCGAGGCGATTGAGAGTATCTTGGCCGGCGCCTGGCTGGCTGAGGACATTGGCCTACCGCTAAAGTAAGCCGCAATCCCCCGGTTGCATTTTGCTATAATACGCCTTGCCTGGAACACCGGAGCGCTTCTAACCAGCCCAGGCAACAACACTCGTCGCGGGCTGGGAGCTTGCCCGTCAGTTCAGAGAGAACGATAGTATGGAAGACTTGAGCACTTCGCTCACTCTATGGATTATCTCAGTTGTAGCCGCCATCGTCGGCGCTATTTTTGGAGTTATCTGGGTGGTGAAGCCCAAGTCTTCTATTCTCAGACGCTCAATCGGATTTGCAGTTTTCGTTGCGGCTGCTGTGGCCTTCTTCTACTTGGTTGAGACCTTCCCAATTGAAATCAACAGCATAGAGATACGTCCCGAATAGAATAGTGCGATTGCAGGTAGACACCGTGAAATGCAGCGCAGGCCGGGTTTAATAGTGTTAGAAATGTGAAACAGACACAGCTAGTGGACCACTAACAGTCGCCTGCATTCACCGTATATATCGCATCGACTCAAACACGTAGGTATTCGCAGTTCTTCTTTGTCAGGAATACCTAAGTACCGGACCAAGGTCATTCTCGCACCCACAAACGACTCTAGTACTCGAACTGTGGTGCCCAGTCGCCCGGACCGTCCGGCAGGAGCTCGAAGAGGTGCCAGACCCCGCAGTAGAGGTCGCCGGGGCCGAAGAAGTCCTGGGATACGCGCACGATTGAGCCGTCCTCGTTCTTGTGGAAGGCTGAAACACCGGGCATGGCGTGAGAGTCGAAATGCTCTTCCTCTGATCCAAAGCCCATATCCTCGATGAATGTGGTGCCTACGGCGGAAAACATGTGGAATCGCCAACCCCTTTTTCGCGCGAGGTTTTGTTGAATTTCGGGGGCGTCCGGTGAGACGACCACAAATGCCGCGCGGCTCTCCAAGTGCTGCAGCGCGCCGTTGAAGCCATCGGCCCACATCGTGCAGTAGGGGCAACCCGAGCCCATGTTGTGTATCAGGATCAGGTCAGACTTCTCGCCAAACATCGCGGAGAGCTGCACCCCGCCGTCCGGGCCCGTGAGTTCATAGTCCGCAACCGGCTCCGGCGGCGCCTGTCGGCGCAGTTCAACCAGCCTTTGTTTCGCTTTCTCAAAGTCTGCATACGCCGCGGCAAACTGGGAATCCATGTCCGTTTCAACTGTCATCGAGTAAACTCCATGTTGGGACGCTTCCTAGACACACCCTCAAACACTGTTGACTCTTTCATAGCCGGTAACCCTCTGCATGATCCCTTTAGGTACAGTAGGAAATCTTGCGAGTGAGGTGCCCATGCTTGCGTTATATCTCCGCACTTGCTGGAAACCCGCTCCTCGGCAACCAACTTCTGCGCAATTCTGGCCAAACTACCACGCTCGTAGACTCCTACCACAGCACCCTTGGCGTGCTCTTTGCTACTCCTACTTATTGCCCTTCTCCGCCTGCACCGTATAGAGCCTAATCACTTCCCGCACTGATGTCGCATCCTCAGGGCCGCGGTCTTCACGGACGAAGCCAATGACCCGTGGGAAGCGCAACGCGTAGCCCATCCCGTCGCCGCCATGCTTGCCACAGGTGTGCGTGGGACTGCGCGTAATCTCGTCGGCTTGAATCTCTACCACGTGCGTGGGCGTGCACCATACATCCGGCTCGATCTCGGCTTCCACCCGGGCCGGCATTTGTTCCGCCCTTCCCTTACCGAGTAATTCACGCATCTGCACCCATTCCTCCTCCGAGAAACCTGTGCCGAGGCGGGAAATCGTTACAAAAAGGTCACGTTCCTTGTCGTACACACCAAGAAGGAGTGCGCCGATGCCAAACTTCGAGCGCGCACCCTTGCCGTACCAGTACCCCAAGACAACGCAATCGACGGTATCGGACAACTCGCCCTGGTACGAGCGTTTCATCTTGATCCAGTCGAAACTGCGGCGCCCGGCTTGGTAGAGCGAATCCAGCTTCTTCGCCATCACGCCTTCCAAACCGTGCTCCACCTTGTCGGCAAAGAAAGCCTCGATCTCAGCGACGCTTTCGGTCTCTATGTTCTCCGTAACCTGCAACACCGAGCCTTCATTCAGGAATCCCAGCATCTTTTCCCGCCGGTGGGTGTAGGGCTGACGGGTCAGGTCGGTGCCGTCGAGATAGAGCAAGTCGAAGAGGACCAGCCGGAGCGGCAGCTTTTCCGCCATCTCGTCCACGTTGTGTTTGCGCCGCCGCTGGGTCGTCATCTGGAACGGCAGGAATGCGCCGGTCTCAATGTCAAACGCCAGCGCTTCGGAATCGGCAATAAAGGTGTGGCCGGCCGCCTGTGCGCGCACGGCGGCAGCGACATCCGGAAACATGTCGCTGAAGTCTTCCAAATGGCGAGAGTACATGGTCACCTTTTCGCCGTCAAAGTGCACCTGACACCGAATGCCGTCAAATTTGGGTTCCACCGCACAGCGGCCGAGACGCACGATCAGGTCTTCCATGGATTTTTCACGCTCTGATGCTGCCGGAATTACCGGCGTGCCGACCGTCACCTGGATTTGCTGCAAGCCGTCCACGCCCGCCCGCCAATAGACCTTGGCGACCGTCGCCAAATCGGAGCAAATGCTGTAGGCCCGTTCAATTGCCGGGCGATGGTCTTTCGTGCCCGTGCGGGCAAACGAAAGCGCATCCATGACAGTAGGATCGCCGACTCCCAACCGCAGACGGCCCAAGGGAATGCGCAGCAGGTAACGCACTTCTTGCTTGCCCACTTGACACACCAAGTCGGCTAACAGCGAGACCTTCTTGGCTACCGACCCTTCACCCTCGGTCAGTGCGACCTCTGTGAGACAGTCGAAGACCTGCACCACCGTCAGCGAGCTCTGCTCCCGTGCGATATGTTCCTCCGCCACGGACCCATAGTCGCCAATTTCCTCAAAGCGGCGATGCACGTCTTCCAAGGCAACTCCTGTACCCTTAGCGACAACTTCAGCCGTAAGCTGCTCACCCACTCCGAATTCAATCGGCGCGTAGAGCGGCGCGACCCGTCCCTGTAGGAGATAGATCACCTTGTCCACCTCTTCCGGGCGCGTCTTGGTAAGGAGGTCCGCCAGCAACTCCATCATCCGGATGCGGCTGCGAGTTTCATCGAGGGCCGAAAAATAGCCGGTCAACTGATGGAAAGTAAGTGAGGCCGGTTCTTGTTCGGACTCAGCGGCGTCAGCAAGCGGTGTCATTGAGTGGTCGGTCTCCAGTCATAGCTCAAGGCAATCTACACTACGTACGGTAACTGAATTGGCGGGTGAAGAATAGTTTAAGCGGGTATGAGAAGGGCAGGCGGACTCTTCGCGGATGCAGCGCGCTACCGTGAGCGGCGGGCCCGAACGCTCTTGCGCTCAAAGTAGCCTGGATGGGTTGGTCGTGGAAGCCGATTCACTGGTAATTCTCCATCGCCCGCATGGGCCAAGACCGCTTTGCGGAGCCATTTGAAAGAACTGGAAAGACCTCTGCTCACTTGAGCGGACAGTCGTGGGAGAGAAATGCATGCGGTTTACGGCATTGTATCACAGCCCGATTCGTCTCTTCCGTTGCTGTGGCGTTGCCATCTGGTTGGTAGATCTGAGCGCGTCATTTGCCTGGTGCCTACATGTGAGAGCGCTTAAATGAAGCTCACTTAGAATAGACTGAGGTGCCATTAGCCCTGCATAGAGGGCCGGTGGTCTTGGCGCATCCCGCAAACTACGGTATCGTATATTCCGCAGGGGCAGAGCACAGCTATGTAAGGCAAGGTATGGCCGGGTCGTTTCGCTTGGGGCATCTGTTTGGCATCCCGCTCGCGATTCACTACACCTGGCTCATTGCGGCCGGATTGGCCACCGCCGCTCTTTCCCTCGCCATTTTTCCCTTTGAGCGTCCCGGTCTCGCGGCCCCCGCATATTGGCTGGTGGGCGCTTCGGCCAGCGGCCTGTTCTTTAGCTCGGTGGTTGCCCACGAGCTTTGCCACGCGCTCGTCGCACGCTCTCTTGGCATCCCGGTGCGGGGCATCACCCTCTTCATCTTTGGCGGTATTTCCACCCTCGCGCGCGACGCCCGGAAACCGGCGCATGAGTTCCTCATTGCCACCGCAGGACCGGCGTGCAGCCTTGCTTTGTTCATCACGTTCGTTGCGCTATATCGCGTGATACAACCCCATTGGAGTCTTGGCGGCAGGGTTGTCTTCTATCTGAGTTTTGCCAACCTCTTTCTCACCTTCTTCAACCTCATTCCCGCGCTGCCGCTGGACGGCGGCAGGGCGCTGCGGGCTGCCATCTGGCAGTTTACGGGCAACTTCCAGCTAGCCACCAAAGTTGCGGTCTTCATGGGTCATTTACTGGGTTTCGTACTGATTGGGTTGGCGCTCTATACACTCGTGATTCAAACGGAGTGGATACGCGGCGCGCTGCTCATTCTGTTGGGCCTGTTCGTCCACAACGCGGCAGGGATGGCCCAGCAAGATGCCCAGGATGGCGCCGTGCTGGCCGGCGTCACGGTCGGAGACGTTCCCAAGAGCAATGTTGCCTTTGTCGCTCCCGAGACGACGCTGCAAACGCTCGTCTACGATTACCTCTTGGCAGACGATCCCAACCCAAGCGTTCTTGCCGTCATGCGGGATCACATGCTCTTAGGCACTGTCACCGCGCACGAGATCCGTCCCGTGGCGCGGGTGCATTGGTCGCACACACAAGCCCAAGACATCATGAGAGAATGTGCGCCCGACGACATCCTGACGCCAACGACTCCCTTGGAAGACGCGTTGGAGCAACTGGAAGCAAGCCGCCTGGGCCACGTCATGGTGATGAACGGCGAGATGAACGAATTCGACGTGGTTAGCTACAATGACATCGTTCATTTTCTCCATCGCCGGAGAGATGCGCTGCGCAATGGGTAATTTTGGAATACAAATGAGACGAGTTCTAGCCGCGACGCTGCAACTCCAGCGCTGGAATCTTCAGTGAGTCATTTGCGCCCTTCCTGGGTTGATCCTCTAGGATTCGAGCGCTGCCCGTAGTTGGTCGCGCTGAGATTCTAGTAACTCGCTAATCCTCACTTCATAGGGAGGATTAGCGGCATCCAAAGAGCGCAGACGAGGTGGGAGCAAATCCCGTTGCTGCTGCGCGCGTTCCCTTGCGGCTGATAGCGTGCCCTGCCCGGCCGGCAAACACTTCCCTTCGCGCATGACGGGAACCAGCAGTGGCTCGCCTTCAGCTAGGTGTTCGTCTGCCAAGGCAATGACGTCGCGCGTATACATGCCGCCTTCCTGCAGGCGAGACACTTGCTTGCGGCCGGGAAGCGAGGACTTGCCCGCGGAGAGTTTCATGCGCCCGCGCCCGCGGTACGAAACAAGCTTGTAAGCGCAGTCCAGTGTGGGCGCATCGCTGGCAACACTCATGCGGGTGCCCACGCCAAACCCATCGATCGGCGCGCCTTTGCTCACCAACTCGGCAATCGCATACTCATCGAGGCTGTTGCTGGCAAAGATCTCGACACAGTGAAGACCCGCCTCATCCAGTATGCGCCGGGCAGCGTGCGCCAGCGTCGCCAGATCGCCGGAATCCAGGCGAATGGCACGTACATTGAAACTGTTGCCCAGAATCTGGGCCAGTGTGACGACCTTCTTCACGCCTGCCAAGGTGTCATAGGTGTCAACCAGCAATACCGTCTCCGGATAGAGCGACGTGAATTGCCGCAACGCCTCCAATTCATCATCGTGTGCTTGAATGTAACTGTGTGCCATTGTGCCCCTGACCGGCATGCCGTAGATTCTTCCCGCCAGCACGTTTGAGGTCGCCGCCACGCCCGCTACGTGGAAGGCGCGCGCTCCCTTAACTGCCGCGTCGGTACCGTGGGCCCGGCGCGTCCCAAAGTCCACCACTGTTGCCCCTTGCGCCACGTGCACTACGCGCGCCGCCTTTGATGCCATGAGCGTTTGCAAGTGGACCTGGTTGATGAGAAAGGTCTCAACCAACTGCGCTTGCGGCAGAGGAGCAACAACCTCGATAAGCGGCTCCAGTGGGAAGGCAATGGTGCCCTCAGGCATTGCGTACACGTCGCCTGTGAAGCGAAATCCCGCCAGGTAATCAAGAAACTCCTGCGAAAAGCCGCCCAATTCGGCCAAGAAATCCAGTTCGTCCGCCGAGAACGTCAAGTTTTCCAAGTAATGGAGCACATCGGCGAGGCCGCACGCGATGACGTAATTCCAATTTTGCGGCAAGCGGCGCACGAAGAAGTCGAAGACAGCCTTCTCTGCCATACCCTCCCGCACATACGCCTGGAGCATGGTGAGGGCATAGAGATCGGTGAACAAGGCCGAGGTGGGGCGCTCTTCCCAGTGGTGCGGCGGCATGGGCGCACTCCCTAGTAGATGGTGCTGACGGCCGGTATGCTGCTGAGATGAAAAGTGTCACTCCACGCAATCAGCGTCGCATCCGTATCCTGCCAGTCGACGATGGAAAGGCTGCCGTGCGCGACGGAAATTTGCCAGTAATGTTCGAGACTTAGGCCGAAGATCTGGCAGAAATACGTCCGCAAGCCGCCGCCGTGCATAACGACGACTACGGTTTGCCCGTCGTGCCGATGCACGATGCGCCGCAGCGCGGCCTGCGTTCGCCGAAATAGTTCGTGACCGTTTTCAGCGCCTGCGGGTGCCCAATCGGGATTGTGGCGATGTTGTTCCCAGTCGGCAGTGTTTGCCATGAGATCGACCAGCCGCCGGCCCTCCCAGTCTCCATACGCACGCTCGCGTAGATCACTGTCCCGCACCACAAGTAGGCCATGGGATTTCGCGATAGCCTGCGCGGTGTCGTAGCTGCGCGCCAGGTCGCTCGCGTAAATGCCGCCAAGCGCTTCCCCGTGCAAACGTTTTCCAATCGCCTGTGCCTGCGCTTGACCCTCCACGGAGAGCGGCGGGTCTTGTTGGCCTTGAATCAGGCCCTGGCTGTTCCAGGTCGATTGACAGTGACGGACCAAATGTAGACGAACCATCCGCTTGTGTAGTCTTCCCGTTGCTTATGCGAGATTCCCTGGAGTTTCCAGCGGCGGGTCTATGGCTGCGGCCAAGCCCAGCGCCTCCCGGGCCTCCGCCGCGACAAAGAGCGAACCGGTGGCGCACAGGATTCCATCGCTTGCCATACTGTCTATTCCATACGAGATTGCCTGCGCAACACTCGCCGCAACGACTGTCGGCGCCCTACCTGCAGCGACTGCCGCAACTTCCTGCGGATCTTGGGCGCGGGGGTGGCGAGACTTTGTCACGATGAGGCCATCGATTGACGGCAGCAGCGCATCCAACAGTAGACCGGTGTCCTTGTCTCTGTTCACCCCCAAGACACAGCTAATGCTACGCCCAGGATAGTGCTCCGCCAAGGTCTCGCGCAAATAGACCAACGCATCCGGAGTGTGCGCGCCGTCGGCAATGATGAGCGGCAAAGCGGACAATTGTTCAAAGCGTCCGGGCCACACCACAGACTCTATCCCACTGCAAACCTCATCAACGGATAGGGACAAACCCTGCGCGGCCAGCTCATCGATGACCGCGAGGGCTACACTGAGATTAAGCCGCTGGTGCCGGCCAAGCAGAGGAAAACGCACCGTGCGCTCCTCGCCCAGCGCCCAGATTCTGCACATCTGCGCAGGCTGCGCGCAGTTTGAGGCCGGAAGGTCGCCGGTAGCGGTTTCTCGTCTAGTGCCATCCGCCAAACGCTCCGGCCTTGGCGGGTTCGCCGCGCCACTCTCGGCGGGCGCTGCAATGGAATTGCCGGTAACGCAGACACCGGCGACTGCCGCAGAAGCGGAAGCCATGTCAGCAGCCAGTAATTCACACCGGTCCGCGTCCGCGGCAACTATCCGAGCGCGGCGCTCGGCGCAGACTTCCTGAAACACGTCTATCACGCTCATTGAATTCTGCGCATGCACCAGCAGTCCGTCCTGCTTGACGATACCCGCTTTCTCGCGAGCGATCGCGCTGAGGGTATTGCCAAGAATGGCGGTATGTTCAAGGCTGATCGATGTGATGACCGACACACAGGGCGCGAGCACATTCGTGGCGTCCAGCCGCCCGCCCAAGCCGACCTCAACGATCGCCATGTCCACGGCAGCTTCCGCAAAACACAGAAAACCCAAGCAGGTGGCCAACTCGTATGTCGTTGGTTGACCCAAGTGCGGCTGTTCGGACTGCAGAATACCCGCAGCCGCCGCTATCCGTTCTACAAGGCGCGTGAAGGTTGTTATTGCAACCGGAACATTGTTGATGCGGACGCGTTCGCGAAAGGTGTGGAGGTGCGGTTGCGTGTAGAGGCCGGTACGAATTCCGGCAGAGCGGAGTATCGACTCTACAGTGGCGGCAGTGGACCCTTTGCCTTTGCTGCCGGCGATATGAACACTGGGAAAGCGCTGGTGCGGATTATCCAGAACACCGAGGAGCGACGTAATTCGGTCCAGGGAAAAACGGGGCGGGGCGCTTGCGCCAAACCCAATGCCGCGCTCCCAATCGGCAAAGGAGTAGAGATAGCGGAGCGACTCCACGTACTCCATAGCGTATCAACGCTGTCCCGTTGCAATCGCCATGAATTCATTGCGCGTGCGCGGGTCGGAGAGAAATGAGCCGCGCATGGCGCTTGTAATCATCCGGGAGCCGGGCTTTTGGATGCCGCGCATCGCGATGCACATGTGCTCGGCTTCAACCACAACAGCCACGCCCTGCGGCTTGATCACTTTAGCGATTGTTGCCGCAGCGTCGTCCGTGAGACGTTCCTGCAACTGCGGTCTCTTTGCCAGATTGTCGATCACGCGGGCAAGTTTGCTGGCGCCCACAATCTCTCCGCTGGGCAGATACCCAACGTGTGCCATGCCCCAGAAGGGAAGGAGGTGATGCTCGCACATAGAGAAGAACTGAATGTCCTTCAACACCACCATTCCCTCATATTCTTCGTGAAAACTCGCGTCGATCGCACCTGCTGGATCGCGGGAAAGTCCCGAAAAGAGATATGCATAGGCTTGAGCAATCCGGCGCGGCGTTTCCTGCAAGCCCTCGCGCGTAGGATCCTCGCCAATCGCAAGCAATATCTCCGTGACCGCGCGTTCGATGCGATCGGTATCTATCGGAGCCTGATCGCTATGCGTTGCTAACGGAATCCGGTCTGGGCGCACAATCCGCTTCTTCCTTTGCTAGTGGGTTCTTAGCTGGAAACCGTCACACAGCCTGCTGTGACTGCAGTGCACGGCTGAGACTCTGGTAGACGGCCCTGCCCACCGTGTATCCAAAGAGCGTGGTCGGACCGGCTCTGCGAATTCGTTCGCCTTTGCTGAGGCAGCCGATAACAAGGCTGTCCGCAGGCGCGCCGGTAGCGACATCGCCATCGCGAGTGGTGATACCGCTTTCCACCAAGGCCCGCACTTTCGCCTCCGTAGCAGTTACCATCGCGCTTACCATCGCACCCATAGATAGGCTGGCATCGGTGAGGACAATTATGTCAATTCCAGTCAGTGCATTCTCTTCCTTGGGCCCAGTCTTACCGGCGGAACAAAGGCTCAAGAGATCGGCCAAGAACAGCACCGCCACCTTCCACTTTGCTGTCGATTCCAACACGACGATGAGGTCCTCGCTAGGCGCCGACGTGAGCAGACCCACATAAGGCTCATGGATGTCGGCCTGAATCGCCCAATTGTGCAGTTTTTGTTCAAGTTCCGACGCCCCTTGCCCTCTTGCCACTGACATAGCCACGATGTTTCGCGTGAGGGCAAGGTCGTCACCTATATTTGCGCTCGCCAAGACCCGCAAAGGCGCGCCGCTGGTGACACGAAGCACGTCTGTAGATTGTGTCAGCGTGACGCCTTCGAGCAAGGCGTCGCTTTCAGGCATAGGAGTCATGGCGCTTCACTGATATTGCACTTCTACACGCGATTCTAGCGGGACACTTATTCTCTTACGGGTGCGCAGGGGACGTTGCGACTTCCTCAGTATTCAATGGGGCCTCTACCTTGTCAACTTTGCCGAACTATGTCGCACGGATACCTGCACATGAAAAATCACGCCCTGGCCCTATTGTCATTTGAGTAAGACAAATAGCATTGATTTCAAAGCCGGCGAATTTGGGCTATTCGCATTCACTACCCTACTGTGCAGAACATGCCTGAGAGCATGTAAGCGCAGACCCATTCACAGCCGATACTCTTGGCCCCGACCGAAAGCACCCCTTTGCCACGCATCGCCAGTCGGTTTTTGCAACTCCTTGGCAGTCGTCGTCAAGCTACAATGGCATTAATTCGGTCTGCGACGTATCATGATGACAGAACATTCTACTCACTCCGCAGTGGGAGCCCCCAATAAAATGCAACGCACCATGTACTCTGTCGCTGAGCTGCGCCAAGCCATTGACCGGCTGCCCCGCGTTCACTTGGCGGCGGTGCTGCCCACTCCTTTGGAAGAGGCGCCGCGCCTCTCCGACGCGCTTGGGGGTCCGCCGATTTTCTTCAAGCGCGACGATTTGACCGGGTTGGCTTTTGGGGGCAACAAGACCCGTCACCTTGAATTCATCTTGGGCGACGTGCTGCAAAAGGGCGCCGATACGGTAATTACCGGAGCATCGGTGCAGTCAAACTTCTGCCGGCAGACCGCCGCCGCCTGTGCCAAGCTCGGCTTGCGCTGCATTCTATATCTCAATGGCGCAGCCGACAGTGAACGCCAAGGCAATCTTCTGCTCGATCACCTTTCCGGCGCGGACGTGCGCCTGGTTCAGGTACGCCAGCTTCCCGATCTCACCACACTATGCGAACAAGCAGCAGAAGAAGAACGAAAGGCAGGGTACAACCCAGTCGCCGTCGACTTGTGGCGCGGCATTGCCAGTTTGGGCTCAGTGTCTTACGTGGACTGCGCTCTGGAGCTGAAGGCGCAGTTGGAGGAACTCGGATTGTTACGCGCTTCCATCTATCTCTCATCGGCTACCGCCACCCAGGGCGGTCTCGCGTTGGCAGCGCGTGCCCTTGGCTTGGAATGGGACATTGTTGGCATTAGCCCCATTCGGACTGATCTCGTTCCCGCCGAAGTGGTAGCAAACCTTGCGAATGAAGCCGCACAGTATCTCAAGCTCGATTTCAAGGTAGCGGCAGCCGACATCGTAAATGTAGAAGACTACATTGGCCCCGGATATGCCCTTCCAACCGCGGAGTCCCGCGAAGCGCTGGAACTAGCGGCGAGCACAGAAGGAATAATCCTCGACCCCGTCTATACTGCCAAGGCGATGGCCGGTCTCATCGACCACATTCGTGCGGGCAAGCTCGATCCATCGCAGCCGGTGATTTTCCTGCACACAGGCGGAACACCGGCCCTTTTCGCATTTAACCAGTGGTTCGCACAATCGCAATGAGACCGCAAAGTATCGAGAAAGGGACCGCTTATGTCAACACCGAAGGGTGAAACTATACCTGGCCGGCAAATCGCCGGTCTGCCCCTCGCGCCATTGGAAAAACGCATCAAAGCGACGCTGTGGGATTCTCTCTTCTTCATCTTTGGCCTGGCTGCCGCGGCCATGCTGTCGGTAACCGCCGTGATTACGGGGGTCCTCATCCTTGGTGTCTCCGTAGGCGAGGTTACAGAGGACACGGTCTATCCCGATGCTGCCATCATCGTACCGTTTGGCTTGGCCATCCTCATTATCGCGCTCGCGCCGTACATCTATTTCATTCAGGTTCCCGCGGAGTATAGCGGCACCGCCGGCATGCGCCTCGTTGGGCTCCGTGCAGTTACCAGTGACGGCGAGCCGATGAGTTGGCGGCAGGCCGCGACACGTGCGCTGGCTATGGTTGCCTCAATCGCGGCACTCTGCGCCGGAGGGCTCTGGATGTTCACTGAACCCAACCGCCGCACGTGGCACGACATGGCGGCAGGGACGTTTGTGATAGAAGAAGTGTACATTCCAAAGCGGCTAAATCTTGATCCGTGGGACCCAATCGAAGAGGAAGAGGATTAGCCCCCGCCATCGGTCGGACCCTGCAGCGCGGCCAAGTCTCCAACACTTTCGAGAAACCAGTGTGATCGTGCTTCTATGCTTGGAAAGATGAAAAAACATGTATGACGTGGTCTTTGAGAGCTGTACGGTAGTTGATGGCAGCGGCGGACGAAGCTTCGTCTCGGATGTCGCCGTCCAAGACGGCAAGATTGCCGCGGTCGGCGCGCTCGCACACGCGGAATCCCAGCGGCGGGTCCCCGGCAAGGGGAAAGTCCTGGCCCCGGGATTCATTGACATACACACGCATTCGGACCTGCCGTTGCTCGTTAATCCCCGGGCCGAGAGTAAGATTCGACAGGGCGTAACCACCGAAGTAATTGGCAACTGCGGACTTGGGCCGGCGCCGCTCACTGCGGCAACTAAGATGGAAATTCGCGATATGAGCACATTCCTCGCCAAGGGGAGCGAAGCGCTTGGTTGGGACTGGAACACCTTTGGCGAGTACTTGGGCGCCATCGAGCAGAATAAAGTGGCTTTGAACGTCGTGCCGCTCGTTGGTCACGTACCACTGCGCATGGCCGCGATGGCAAACGATCGCCGACCGGCGGAGCCGGAGGAGATTAAAGTGCAACAGCAGCACCTGCGCCAATCGCTGGACGACGGCGCCTTTGGCATGTCCAGCGGCCTAATCTACCCGCCCAGCTCGTATGCCGACACAGAAGAACTCGTGAGCCTCGCCAAAGTCGCGCATGAATACGGCGCACTTTACTTCAGCCACATCCGCGGCGAGGGCGATACGCTGCTGCGCGCCGTTGCGGAAGCCATTGAAATTGGGGAGCGTGCTGACGTATCCGTAGAGATTGCGCACCACAAAGCTACCGGCAAGAACAACTGGGGTAAAGTGCGTGACGCCACCATGCAAAGCGAACGCGCCCAAGAGCGAAATGTGAACGTCAACTACGACGTCTATCCCTACACAGCCGGCAGCGGCGGCTTGGATCAAGTGGTTCCCAATTGGGCGAAAGAGGGTGGCACGGCAGCCATGCTGGCACGCCTCAATGATCCAGGCACCTGCGCCCAGTTGCGGGAGGAAGCCGCGTCAGGGTTCCGCATGTGGGAACAGTTCTATTTGGTTTGGATTGACAGTGAAGCCTACAAGCACTTTGAAGGACAAGAATTCACCGCCATTGGTGAAAGCCTCAAGATGGACCCCCTTGACGCCGCCTTTCATCTCATTGTCGAGAGCCAGAACAGAGCCTCCATGCTGGCTTTCTCATTGAGCGAAGATGACGTTGAGTACATGCTGGCACACCCGCTCGGCATGGTGGGGTCCGATGGGTCGAGCCTCGCACCCTACGGCACACTCAGCCAGGGAGTGCCCCATCCGCGCAACTACGGCACTTTCCCGCGCGTGCTGCAGGTCTACGTCCGCGAGCGCAACGTGCTTACGTTGGAACAAGCAGTCCACAAGATGTCAGGGGCCTGCGCCAACAAACTCGGGCTGGCGCAAAAAGGCTTCATCCACAGCGGCCTGGATGCCGATCTTGTGCTCTTTGATCCGAACACCATAACAGACAACGCCACATTCGGAGACCCGCATCAGTATCCTTCAGGCATCGATCTTGTAATGGTCAACGGCGAAGTCGTGGTCGATAGCGGCGAGCACACCGGCAAACTACCTGGAAGAGTGTTGCGCCGCAACTAGCATCCTGCCCTCGGCATCACACGCCGAAAGCTAGCCGCTCAATCAGTGGCTGCGGCAGGTTCGCTTCACGCATCTTCTGCTGGGTGATGGTGAAGTCATAGGCTATTCTGTGTAGTTGAAACTCGCGATTGTCGGAGTCGTAGATCCCAAACGCGGCTTCCGGGTTGTAGTCACGCGGTTGTCCGACGCTTCCTGGGTTTATGATCATGCGCACCTTTCCATCCAGTGGCAGCGGCTCTTCCGGACTCAATGTGACTCCAATGACGTCACGCGATGACTTGCTTGTGGCGGCTATGAACGCGCTTGGCACGTGAGTGTGGCCAACCAGGCAGTGCGGCGTGGCAAAGTGCGGAAAGTTTGCCCGCGCCTCGGAAGCGCGGAAGAGGTATTCCTCTGTGGGCGCGCGTGGACTGCCGTGGACGAGGGTAAAATCAGACTCTACAACGGTTTCGGGTAGCGCACGCAAGAATTTTTGCGTCTCCGGGAGCAACTGCGCTGCCGTCCATGCCGCCGCAAACGCAGCATTGGGATTGAAACCGGCTGCGGAACGTCTTCCGGCGGCCACCCAATCGTGATTTCCGGCCACTGTCGCGTGGTCAAGACTGCGGATCACGTCCACACATTCGTTTGGGTCCGGCCCATAGCCAACGAGATCGCCCAGACACCAAATCCGATCGAACTTCGCGGCAGCCGCTAGCACGGCATTGAGGGCTTCCAAGTTAGCGTGAACGTCAGCAACGATGAGATAGCGCGAGGCAGCGTGCTCCTGCTACAAGGCTTGTCCTGTATATTCCGGTCTCGACCCACTTGCTTCAATCCAATGCCGCGCAATCGGCCGACACTCCCACGCCAGTGCCGCGCAATGGGCCGTTATTCCCGCGCCATTGCCGCGTAGCAGGCCGTCTTCCCGCGCAGGCGGGAATCCATCTGCTTTGTACCAGAGCAGGACTCACCTACGGTCAACATGCGTCGCCTGGTCGTCGTACCCAATTCTCCCGCCAAGCTGTTCTCACGCAAGAATAGAGCCATCGCGGGGCGAAACTTTCAAATCTCCACTATGAAAACGGTATAAAGTCCATCTCACGATCGATGATGTCCATCTCCAAGGCTAAGCCGGTGATGTAATTCGTCACCTTGTCGAGCACAGAGTTCGCATGGCGCGTATCGGTGCTCACACAGGTAATACCGATGACGCACGAATCCCAGGTGTCCTGATCGGCGACTTCGGCAATTGCAACGTTGAATCGCGCCCGCGTACGGTCGACTATGGCTCGAACCACACGGCGCTTATCCTTGAGTGAATCGCTTGCGTAGAGCTGAAAGGTGAGTCGATAGACCCCAATGATCATGCGAAAAGGATGTCCAAACCAAGCTCGCGCACGTGAAGCACGAATTGCAAATTCACTGAATGAGAGCGGAGGTCGGGGTGCCCGGATTTGAACCGGGGGCCTCATGGACCCAAACCATGCGCGCTACCAGGCTGCGCCACACCCCGAAGAGACAATCTTAGAACTCTTAGTGAAGCGGAATACAGAGCAGCGCACCTCGTGGGCCGCTCTATGCGAATTGACCAGTGAATAACGCCAGCAGGAAACCCAGAATCGCCACCACCAGCGCGGACGCAATCGCTACGTACGCGCCCACGAACAGCCGCAAACGCAACTCTAGTTCCCGTAATTCAGCCTTGGTTGCCACGTCAGCTACATCGGCCTTGGTCGCCAATGCGCCGTAGCCCTCGCTGCCAACGTCTATCAGCGCCTGGCGCTCAATGAAGCCCGCCGCCGTAGGCGCCTGAGACGCCCGATGGGTATCGAAAACTGCCATTATCCGCTCCCTTACGCCCATTGTACGCAGGCGAAAAGACAACGGTCAAACATGAGCTCTCACGGCAGGATTTGGTGCTGCCAAGGTGATATGCTCGACCCATGCCGTAGCTCACTCCACAAGCGACTTATACGTATTGCAGTGCTGAGTTACTCGGCTATGTGCGCCAGAAGCTAGAGTTTCGCGGGCACGAACCACAAAGAGAAGAGGCGCAGACCTGCCGTCCGCGCCTCTCCGCCCCAATGCTAAGGAATAGCCCTAGCCACTCATGACTGAATCGAGTTCGGCCTGCTGGGTCGTCGCGAGCGTCTTCAACGCCTCTTCGGCGGTGATCTGCTCCTGCAAGACCTGGGCCGCGACATCCAGGTACGCCCGGCGATAGTCGCCCGCCGTCGCGATAGGCGGCCAGTACGTCTCGCCCTTCTCAGCCAGCGACAAGAAGACGTCCACATACGGCACGATGCGATTGTCCGCGCCTACCTTCGCGATATAGCCCTCCTTGAATTCGCCCAATTGGGCAATCACGCACGGGCCGTTTAGCGTTTCGTAGCCCATCTTGCCGGAGTTGTCGATAAACATCCACTTATCGAATGCCCACGCTTCATCCGGATTTGAGGCGTTAACCGGTATGGCATACATCCAGCCCTGCACCGAATTGTATCCGATGCCTTCTTCAGCGCCATCCACCGTTGGTGGCAAGCCGATGCCATAGGGCAAGCCTTCGCCATTCGCATCCAGGCGGTCCTGCGCCCAGAAGCCGCTTGAGAAAAAGGCCAGGTTGCCGGTATACCACGGGTATGCTGCGTGGTAATAGCTAGTAGCCTCGCCGTGAAACTCGGTGACAGCGTCGTAGCCGCCCTGCTTCTTTGTCAATTCGGCGAGCCAATTGAGCGCCTCGATGTTCGCGGGATGATCCGGTGTCACCTTGCCGGTTTCATAGTTGTAGAATTCACCACCAAAGAGGAAGGCAAGCCGTTCGCGGCCGAAACTCCGCCAGTTCCAACCCAAATGGCTGATCTTGCCACCTTCATTGCGATGGAGCTTAAGCGAGATCTCCTCCGTGTCCTCGAAGGTGTTCAGCGGGACTTCCGGATCTTCGCCAAACGCCAGGTACATGTCCTTGTTCCAGAAGTAGACAACCCAGTCCGCGCCGCCCGGCACCGCATAAAGCTGGCCGTTGAGGGAGCTATCGTCCCACATAGCCTTGGTGAATTCTTCGCGAGTGTGACCTGCCGCCTTCATGTACTCATCCAACGGGCGAATGAGTTCGTTGAACATGAACGGCCCCTGGAATACCCAGTTGGTATAGTGGGTGTCCGGCGGCGAACCGGCAGCGATAGATGCGATCAGCTTCTGCTCAATTTCGCTTACGAACTGCCAGTCCAGTTTGATGCCGGTATCGGCTTCAAAGGCCGGGCCATACGCGCCCATGATCGTGGAATAGGGCTCGCCCCAAGCTGCGTTCCAAGCCACCACCGTGACCTGTTCCTTCTGCATCTCTTCAGCAGCCTTGGGCTCTTCTTTCGGAGCCTCTTCCATCTGTTCCTCGGCTGCCGGCGTTGCAACGGCGCCGCATGCCGCTAGCACCACGGCAGCGGTGCCGCCCCCGGCCATAGCGAGAAAGCTACGACGTGTAACGTCAGTATCTAGTCTTAGCATTAGGCTCTCTCCTTATCGAGATGCAATGCTCCTGAAACCACTCAATACCTTGAGCAAGCCCAACGCACAGGCCCGCCTGGTTGGCGCTAGATTAGCACTTGAATTGGATTGTGTCAAATGCATCAGACCCTCGCTGAGAACCCAAGAGGGTAAGATTGATGCTGCCGGAGTGTTTCATTCCTATACCGGTCCAGTCTTGAATATCTACCATACGCGAGAGCGATTAACTCCCCCAGAACTGTGCTCACACGGCCAACGAACTGTCTCGCGCACCAACCAACACCCACGGCCCGGCACCGGCCACTCTGAACATCTCAATGCCGGCTGCTATGATATAACAGTGCTACGGACATCACTCCTGGAGGGTTAAGCGTGCCTCGTACGCTCACAATTGGAAATGGCAGAATGCTCATCAATTTCGATGAGCACTATCGCATTCGTGACCTCTACTATCCCAATGTCGGCGCCGACAATCATCTTTCAGCGAGACCCTCGCGCGTCGGCGTATGGGCTGCCGATCAGTTTTCCTGGCTTGGAGACTCTGAGTGGGAAGTCACTCCGGGCTACCAGGAGTACTCTCTGGTTACCCGCGCGCAAGCAGTCCATCCCTACCTAAATATTGACATTCAATTCACGGACTGCCTCGACTTCGTGCGTGACCTGCTGTTGCGAAAACTCGTAGTAAAGAACACAGCCGATCATGCCCGGGAGATTCGCATCTACTTTCACTATGAGTGGGAGCTCTGGGGAGCCGACATCGGCGACACCGTCTTCTATCACCCACCCACTAAGGCCCTAATTGCGTACAAGGGCCAGCGCTTCTTCTTGATGAACGCAATGACTGGAGACAAAGCCGGACTCAGCGATTGGGCGACAGGCGTCTACTCTGCCGAGGGCGCGCAGGGCTCGTGGCAAGACGCTGAAGACGGTTGGCTGTCGCAGAACGCAGTCTCTCATGGCGACGTCGACTGCGTGGGCATGCTCTCATTTGGCGAGGTGCCGGCGGGAGAGTCGCGCGTAGGCTACCATTGGGTCGCGGCAAATACGAGCCTGGGCGCCGTCCTCGCCGACAACCGGCTCGTCCGCTTTCGCACACCGGACAGCTTCATCGACCGCACCCAGGAGTACTGGTCGTTTTGGGTGCGCAAACACCGCACACCAAAGCCGGACATTCCGCAGGACATCTGGGACCTCTACCACCGGAGTTTGCTCACATTGCGGACACAGGTGGACAGTTCCGGCGCCATCATCGCGGGCAATGACCCAGATATCGCCCGTGAGACAGGAGACACGTATAGCTACCTGTTTCCCCGGGTAGGAGCCATCGCCGCGGTGGCACTCGATCGGGCCGGATACACCGACCTCACGCGGCAGTTCTACACATTCTGCCGCCAACTCCCTTCACCGGATGGATTCCTCTTCTCGAAATACACGTCTTTCGGCGCGGTAGGCAGCCTCAGCCATCCCTGGATAGACCCTGATGGTAAAGAGGCACTGCCCGTCGCCGCTGACAACACCGCAATCTTGCTCTGGGCGCTTGGCGAACACTTTGGTCTGGACCGAGACTTCGACTTCGTGCGGTCACTCTATACAGATCTCGTGCAGCCGGCGCTCGATTTCTTGCTAAGCCACCGCGATCCGAAAACCGGTCTGCCACTGCCGTCGTACGACCTGTGGGAAGACACCTACGGCCTGCACGCGTACACACTCGCAGCCACGTGGGCCGGACTGCGTTCGGCCTGCACGTTCACGGCGGCATTTGGGCAGCCGGAACTCACGGGAGCGGCACAGGAGGCGGCCACACAGATCCGGCGGCTGTTCGATTCCATGTTTTACGATGAAGAAACCGGCCGTTTTGTCACTCGCTTACGCATTTATGGCAAGCGTGAGCCTATTCCGGATCCCACAATTGATGCGAGCATTGCAGGTCTCTTCCTCTTCGGCATGATCCCTCCCGAAGATGAGCGCATGCAGCGTACGATGGCTGCCGTACGCCAGCAACTGTGGTGTCACACAGAAGTGGGGGGCCTTGCCAGAACCGAAAACGATCGACTCCACCAGGTGAGCACGGACATCGGCAATGTGCCCGGCAATCCGTGGGTGGTGACGACGATGTGGCTGTGCCGCTGGTATGTCGCCCGCGCCAATACGTTAGACGAACTCAAGCCCGCGGAAGAACTCCTTCGCTGGGCGCATCGTCACGCCCTTTCAACCGGCATGTTGGCTGAGCAGTTTCATCCCTACTCGCACGCTCCTCTCTCCATGAATCCATTCACATGGAGTCACGCGGAGTTTCTGCTGGCAGTGCAGGCATACATCATGCGTCGCAACGAGATCGTGGTTGGCGCCTAGGCAAGTGCGCCAATCGCGCTGGCTAGCGTATCAGAGAGAGGATCACTCACCATTTGCCGGAGTCAGGCGAATAGTGAACTGGGCGACTTCGGTTGTAACCGGCGTGGCGCCACTCACTATGAGCGCGGCCCGCTGCAATTCTTGGCCGTAGCGGTCCAGCAAGAATGACACGTCTACTTCCTCTTTGCCCCGGAGCATAATGCGTTCCACTGATGCCAGACCGTCCACGTAGCGCACGAGTTGCACTATGAAATACTGCGGCAGAATTCCGTCCGTGCGGAAGAAGCCCTGCGCTTCCCAGTCACCATCGGTCTCGGCATCATCAGTGAAGCCGATCCCACTGATCGATAGGTCGTCCACCAACAGGCCCACGCCATTGATAGCGTCATCGGTGACGTACTCGAAGCTGAGCAGGATTTCCTTGCCCACATAGTCGGCAAGGCTCACTTCCTCTTCGATCCAGCGCGCGGTTTCGTCTCCTCCGCTCTTGCCGGTAAAGCCATGACCGAGGTTGTTCCCGTTTGGATTGTCTGCCGTCGTGGAGGTGGCAGGCAAAGTTGTCCAGGTTTCCCCGCCGTCGCTGGAAGCTGCAACATACGCGTAATCGAAGTCAGACTCGATATCGAACCACGCCCTAAAGCGAAGCACGGGCTCCACAGCATTGCGCAAGTCAACCGCGCGGGTCAGGGACGTCGCTGCCATGTCGGAACGATTGCTCCACCACACGTGCGTACCGCTAGATGCGGCTGTAGGAAAGAGCCGTACTTGCTGCGCGCCATCAAACTCCAATGTGTAGTTGCCGTCCGGTATGCGCAGGTCAAAGTGTCTTGATCCGAATTGTCTCACTGACAGGTCTCTAGCGAAGGTTTGCTCTCGCACTACGTGTTGCGGGCGTATGCGAGGTAAGCGCACGTCATAGTAGTAGACGCCGTTCTCCGGTCGCTCATCGTCAATGTAATTCGCTGCCGTCCAGTCCGCGAATACATCGTAGAAGTTCTTTGCATACCCTTCGCTTTTCAAGAAATCATCCACAGAATCCTGGCCCCGCGCAGGCAGGGCGATGAGGGTCTTCAGTGCTCCATAGCCGCCGTAGTGCTGGGCAAAATACTCCATGAACAAATATGACGCCGCGTAGTGGGGCAACGCACCGTCGGGATCATCGGACCAGGAGGTAAGCTGTACGTCGGCATTCCTCGTAAAGAACTCCGCAATTCTCCCCAAACTGTAGCCGCACAGCACTGACGCGACCATGGAAGAACCTTCATTGAGCCACGTCTCCTGGGTCGCGTTTTGGTTCCAATGCACCATGTGCTGCAGCTCATGGCACAGCGTTGCCAGGTAGAATTCGGTTCCGGGACCGAACTCACGCCTCTCAACATTTATGTAAAACATCTCACGTTCGTTGCTAAATGGGTTAACGGCACTCGGAAACTCGTCAGCGGAGGAATAATAGCCGCCCACACCCGGGATGCGCGCATTGAGAATCGTAATCCTTGAATCATTATCGACACCGGGGTTCCACTCTTCCCCATAGTATCTCCGCACCTTAGGGTAGATATTCTCTTCAAACTCGCGGATGGTCTTGTCGATGCCGCTCTGGCTTAAGTTCAGACCCTCTTCAACATACATGTAGAGGTGGTCCGATTTACCCCGCAACTCGGCTCTGATCTGGTAGTAGGTATTATTTTCGTCGTCAGCCACCCAAAAGCGGTGTACTGTTCCAAGCTCGTAGTCAGGCTGAACGGTGTTCACTATGCGATCGACATTGCCGCCGATGCCCTTGTAGCGTCTGCCAAGATCAAAGAGATCGCGCTGCGGTTTCTCCGTTGCCAGCAACCGCTGCAACGTTTGCTCAGCCTGATCGGAGGGTGTTAGAGGTGGGAAGGGTTCTGCAGTCCGCTCAATGGCGGCGGGCTGCTCAACACTGGGCCGCGGTTCCTCCTGGCGAGGAACCGCCTGGGAACACGACGCTGCAAGCAATGCGGCCAAGAGCACAAGGAATAGAACCGTCACCGCCATCTGGCGGCTGCGCATCCCTTCCTGCAAGGCCTTAGTCCTGGTCATCGTCCGTCTCAGTGCTCGTCTCGGCTAACTGGGCATACCGTTGTGTGGAGCTCATGCTCGCATGCCCAAGCATCGAGCGCACGCGCTGCATCGGTACACTTCCTTCAAGCGCATGCGCGGCGAATGTATGGCGCAAAGTTTGTGGGGTAACCTCCGGCAGCCGCGCCGCACGCGCATAGCCCTTGAGAATCAGCCAGAAGCCCTGCCGGGTGAGCCGTTGGCCGCGATGGTTGAGGAAGAGCGCTTCGCCGGAGCGCGAAGTTTGCAACTGCGGTCGACTCTCGGCAACGTATCGCTCAAGTGCGGAGAGGCACGCCTCATCGACGGGAATCACAGACTCTTTATTGCGAGACCGCAGAAGGATGCGCAGGCTCTCATTGTCTACGTCCGCCAGGTCGATCCCAAGTGCTTCGGTAATGCGGACTCCGGTGCTATAGAGTAGACGCAGGATACTCTGGTCGCGAAGGGCCTCAGGAGAAGCCTTCTCTTCCGTCGCAGCGAAGAGTGCGTCAACTTGCGCATGCGTTAGCACCGTAGGCGCAACGCGCTCCACGTGCGCGCTGCCCAGATCCTGTGTCGGATCTTCAGTAACGACACCGTGCTCGTAAAGATAGCGGTAAAACGACCGCACCGCCGCAGCCTTGCGGGCGCGAGTTGAGGCACTGTACCCCCGATCGAGAAGGTCCCGAGCGTAGGCGCTCACCCAAGCGCGATCTGCTTTCCAGTCCTCTATGCCTTGGGCGCGAAAGAACCGCGTCAACTGGCTCAAGTCATTTTGATATGCTGCTCGTGTATTTGCCGACAGCTCCCGTTGCTGTGTTATGTGATCAAGGAATGCACTAACAGACTCTTCCATCACTGCCCTCTTAGTAGACGAATTTCGAAAGTCAGTTCCTCACGACTGCATCCGCACATATTAAGATGCCCAACGGCGGAACACACAAACCCGCCCTGCTTCATCCCAGGCGCCGCTAGCGGATTTGCTAAACGCGCCACGAGGATCAAGCCGCCACCTCGAGGAATTCATGCCTTGCCGCATTATACATTCACCAAAACCCAGGCCTAATCCACACTCTCAGGCCAGCCAAGACTACCTACCAACGGAACGAAACGCACGGCGCCAAGATCGCTCTTTTGCAACTCGCCGTCCCGCCGCTGATAGAGGAGCAGCGATTGTCTGTCGCGATCTCCAACAGGGATAACGCAACGGCCACCCATAGCAAGCTGATCTATGAGCGGGTCCGGTATCCTGGGCGCTCCCGCAGACACCAATATGGCGTCGTACGGCGCACTAGCCGCCCAACCCACCGTGCCGTCCGCCACGTGTATTGAACAGTTCTTGCATGCTAATGCACACAGTCGATCCCTTGCAACCCGCGCCAGTTCCGCAAAGCGTTCCACTGATGTTACCAAACGAGACAACGCACAGAGTATCGCCGTTTGGTAGCCCGAACCCGTGCCAATCTCGAGCACATTTTCTCTGCCGGTGAGCGACAATGCCTCCGTCATAAGCGCTACCACGTATGGCTGGGATATTGTCTGTCCCTCGCCAATTGGGAGCGGGCCGTCACAATATGCGTCAGCCCGCAGATCCTCGTCTACGAATTGTTCGCGGGGTATTTCTCCAATCGCATTGAGAACACGGGTATCGCGAATTCCTTTCCTGCGCAAAGAGGAGGTCAGGCGGATTCTTTGCAGAGCGAAGGAGTTGGACGTGTTCTCTTTTCCATCCACTGCTAGCCCTTCTTGTACGTTATTTCTTCCCCTGTCCCCACAGGTACCAGAACGCTCACGCAGTTTGGGTGGTTGCGCACTTTGTCAAAGTACTCCGCCATGTCGTCACCATGGGAAACGGCGTTATCCGCAACAATGACACCCCTTGGCGACAAGCGGGGATAGATCAGATCAAAATAGGCCGCATAGTCTTCCTTGGCCGCATCGAGGAAGACAAGATCATAGGGGCCGGCGAGGGCGGCGAGCGTCTGCTTGCCGTCGCCTTGAATGACAGTGATGACATCCGCCAATCCGGCTCTCGCGAAATTGGCCTCCGCCACGGCAACCTTTTCGGCTTCAAGCTCCAAGGCCGTCACGCGCGCGCCGACTTCCTTCGCAGCCAGCCCAATCCAAAGCGTCGAATAGCCGTGAAACATGCCAATTTCGAGTATCCGCTTTGGCTTTGCGACTTGCACAAGAATGTGGAGAAACTTCCCGGTATCCGGCGGCACGCTGATTCTCACTTGACCCCACTCTTCCGGCCGCTCGGTCAGTTCCCGCAGAAGATCAGCATCTGCCTTCGTGCCCACGTTTCCCTCCTATGACTATCCCTGAAAACTCTTTGTACAGCTTTACTTGTCCGCAGCAGCCCGGTTGGCAAGTGTCACTTGCGCCGCAGCGATGCGCGCCACGGGCACGCGGTATGGGGAACAAGATACATAGTCCAGACCCACGCCATGGCAGAAGTGGATCGAGCTGGGGTCGCCGCCATGCTCACCGCAGATACCCACTTCGAGGTCGGGGCGCGTCTTCCTGCCCTCCGCAACCGCCAGTGAAACCAGTCGGCCTACCCCGTCCCGGTCCAGCACCTGGAATGGATTCTCCGGGAGAATGGCATTCTCTACGTAATTCAGAAGGAATTTGCCTTCGGCGTCATCACGTGAGTACCCATACGTCGTTTGCGTCAAGTCGTTGGTACCAAAACTAAAGAACTCCGCATGTTCGGCCACTTCGGCGGCCGTAAGCGCAGCCCGCGGTACTTCAATCATCGTGCCAAACTTGTAGGCCACACTGTCCCCGTTCTCTTCTTCCACCAGCCTGGCAATGCGCTCGAGATCTTCTTGCAAAACGCCGAGTTCGTTGGCGTGGCTTACCAGCGGAATCATGATTTCGGGATGAGGGTCACCGCCCTGTTGCTTGATTGCCAGCGCCGCCTCCAGAATGGCGCGCACCTGCATCTCGTAGATTTCGGGATACTCAAGTCCCAAACGGCACCCGCGTAAGCCAAGCATTGGATTCGCTTCCCGCAGTGACGCCACTTTGGTGAGCAGCGCCTGCCGTTCTTCAAGGTGTTCCGGATTCTCTCCGGTGGCGCGCAGCGTGGCAACTTCCTCCAGGAGTTCCGCGTAGTCCGGCAAGAACTCATGGAGCGGCGGGTCCAACAAGCGGATGACAACCGGCAGTCCGTCCATCGCACGCAGAATTCCCTCAAAGTCGCCCCGCTGAATCGGCAATAGCTTGTCCAAGGCCGCTTGTCGCTCGTGAGAACTACTCGCCAAGATCATCTGCTGGACAACCGGCAAACGTTCTTCTTCGAAGAACATGTGCTCGGTGCGGCACAGGCCAATGCCCTGAGCGCCATAGCTGCGCGCCAGGGCGGCGTCACGGGGATAGTCCGCGTTGGCCCATACCTCAAGGCGGCGGATGGCATCCGCCCAGCGCAGCAATTCACTCATCTCTGCCGTAATCTCAGGCTGTATCAGTGACACCTCGCCCAATATGACCTCACCGGTGCTGCCGTTTAGCGAAATGTAGTCCCGCTTCTTGATTGTCACGTTGCCGGCCGTGAACGACTCGTCTTCCATGTCGATCCGAATCTCATCGCAACCGGTGACACACGGCTTGCCCAACCCGCGCGCAACGACTGCCGCATGGCTGGTGGCGCCGCCCCGCGCAGTCAGAATCCCTTGCGATGCGATCATGCCGTGCACGTCATCAGGACTCGTCTCCGGTCGCACCAAGATGACGTTGCTGCCCTGACGGGCCACCGCTTCGGCCTCATCTGGATCGAAGAAGGCCATGCCAACCGCAGCCCCAGGCGAGGCATTGAGACCCTTCGCGATTACGCTTACCTCTGCATCGGGATCAATCCGCGGGTGGAGAAGCTGATCGATCTGCTCGGGCTCTACGCGAGAAATAGCTTCATCCTTGCTAATGAGCCCCTCATTGAACATGTCCACGGCGATCCTCACGGCAGCGCTAGCGGTGCGCTTGCCCGTGCGGGTTTGGAGCATGTAGAGTTTGCCCCGCTCGATGGTGAACTCCATATCCTGCATTTCGCGATAATGGTTCTCCAACCGTTGAGCAATCTCCGCGAACTCGTCATAGATTTTCGGCCACACTTCCTGAAGCTTGGCAATTGGCAAGGGCGTGCGCACGCCGGCCACCACGTCTTCGCCCTGGGCGTCTTCGAGAAACTCGCCAAAGAGCGCCGGCTCTCCGGTTGAAGGATTGCGGGTGAATGCAACGCCGGTCCCGGAGTCGCTGCCCATGTTGCCGAATACCATCGCCTGCACGTTTACGGCAGTGCCAAGGGAGTGGGGGATCCTGTGAAAGTTGCGGTAATCGATGGCACGCCGGTTGTTCCATGAGGCAAATACTGCTTCAATTGCGCCGCGCAGTTGATCCAATGGCGTTGTGGGGAAAACTCTGTCCGTTTCGCTCTCGACGATGGTCTTGAAACGCCGGACTGCTTCTTGCAGATGGGCGACGGTAAGATCCATGTCCTGTTCGATCCCCGCATCCTGCTTGATGCTGTCCAGCTCGTGCTCGAAGCGTTCTTTCTCAATTTCCAGCACGACGTTACCGTACATCTGCACAAAGCGGCGGTAAGAATCCCAGGCAAAGCGCTCGTTCTGCGTCTGCTCGATCAGACCGCTGATCGTCTCATCGTTGAGGCCTAAATTGAGAATGGTGTCCATCATGCCCGGCATGCTGAACTTCGCCCCGGACCGCACGGACACCAGCAGCGGGTTTGCGATGTCTCCGAGCTGCTTGCCGGTTTTCTCTTCCAAGTCAACCAGCGCCGCGAGGGCCTGCTCCCACATGCCTGAAGGGAACTGCTCGTTCGACTCGTAGAAAGCGTTGCAGGCTTCCGTCGTGACCACAAAGCCGGGCGGAACCGGCAGTCCGGCGCGCATCATTTCCGCGCAATTCGCGCCTTTGCCGCCGAGAAGGTCGCGCATGGTCGCGTCACCTTCCTCAAAGCGGTAAACCCACTTTTGTTGTGTGTCCACTTTCTTTGCCGCAACTGCCTCCTTTGCCATGCTCGCGCATACCTCCGTATTGCGATAGACCGAACTGCGTAGCCGTTTGACCAGGTGCAAATCTGATTGGGAAGTCCAGTGGCATTATAGCATGCCTGCGGCCCCACCCCATGGCATACCAGCCCCGTCAAATGCATCCAAGTGCTGCTGATCCACATTACATGGTAGGATGGGAACATTGAAGCACCAAACGGGATGTCCGCCCCGACACCGATCTAACTCGGCCCGGCAGTCCCCAAGTACGCATACACCACAAGCTGGAAACCTTCGTGAGCGACTTTCTTAGTCAACTTAAGAGCAAACACATTGTTTGGCCGCTGCTCCTTATTGTGGCAATTATCGTCAGCGACCAGATTATCAAAGCTTTCATCGTAGATTGGTTGAAGCCGCAGGGCTCGGTCTCGATCATCGGCGACCTGTTGCGCCTTACCTTTGTGACAAATACCGGTGTGGCCTTTGGCATGCTCACGGGAATCCCCTACGTGCTCATTGTTCCTATCGTGATTCTGATCGGCGTCTTAGTCTTCTACTTGGTCAAGACGCTCGGCCAATCGTTTTTGCTTACATTGGCGTTATCCTTAGAGTTGGGCGGTGCCTTGGGCAACTTGATCGATCGTCTCCGGCTAGGGTACGTGGTTGACTTTGTAAAGGTGCCCTATTGGCCGGCCTTCAATCTCGCTGACAGTTGCGTCGTAATTGGCGCTATCGGTCTGGCCTTTGTCCTCCTTTGGCAAGACCGCGACTCGTCCGCACCAAATCCGGACTCGGTGATCCAAGAAACGAAGTCGACACCCTCGTGAAACGCTGGCTTGCGCTCCCACGTCGATGCCTACGATTCTTCTAACGCCGACCTGCGCTGATGCGGGACAAAGGCTTGACGTCTATGTCGCCGGCGCCACACCGGATCTTTCCCGCTCTCAAGTAAAGCGGCTCATCGATAAGAATCGTATACGCGTCGCTGGGCAGCCCGCCGGAGCCTCAACCAAGGTGCTCGCAGGAGCGGCAATTTCAGTAGTGTTGCCCGAACCCGCTGATCCCGCTTTGCAGGCAGAACCGTTTGTCGTGCTATTGCTCTATTGCGACGATCACATCGTAGTCGTCGACAAACCGCACGGACTGGTAGTGCATCCTGGAGCCGGGCAATCAGCCCATACTCTCGCCAATCAGCTTGTGGACCGTTTCCCTGAAATTGCAGCGGTCGGAGATTCGGACCGACCGGGCATTGTGCACCGGCTGGATAAGGACACCTCCGGCGTGCTTGTAGTTGCCCGCACACCGGCTGCCCATGCATGGCTTGTCGCCCAGTTTGCCGCGCGTGCGGTGGAGAAGTCGTACCTTGCGCTTGTCGAGGGCGCCCCAACTGTTGCGCGTGGGCTGATCGACGCGCCGGTCGGCCGTCATCCAACCCGGCGGACTTCAATGGGTGTGGTTCGGGATGGCAAACCCGCGACCACGCATTTCACCATCCTCGAGACCCTAGGCAGATACACGCTCCTAAACGTGGCTCCGGATACGGGACGAACGCACCAAATTCGTGTGCACCTTGCCGCAGCGGGCCTGCCCGTCGCCGGTGATACCCAATATGGGAGAAGTGCGCGCGTAATTGGTCTTCAGAGAATGTTTTTGCACGCATTCACGCTTGGATTCTTGCATCCTGCGACGAGAGAACTCGTGCAGTTCCGCGCGCCCCTTGCAGGCGACCTCGTCCAAGCGCTGCGCTATTGTGGCAGCGCTTGGGTGGAGAACCGTCAAGTTGACCCTGGAATAGAAAGACCCTAGCATTAGATATCGCAAATCGGAATTTCACTCCGCACACAACTGAACTGGCAGGAAATGTTCGCGCACATTACAGGCTGGGGTAAGGCGCTGCCTGAACGGCGCCTTACAAATGCCGACCTCGAAAAAATGGTGGAAACCGCAGACGAATGGATCGTAAGCCGAACGGGCATTCGCGAACGACGCATCGCCTCTGACGGTGAAACAACGGATTCGCTTGGCGCCGAAGCAGCGCAAGGGGCGCTGGCAAAGGCCGGCGTGACTGCGGAGAGCGTTGACATGGTGATAGCCGCCAGTTGTACGCCCGAAACCTTGTTCCCCAGTATCGCGAACCGCATCCAAGAGCGGTTACACCTCAAGCGCGCCGCTGCGCTCGACCTCAATCAGGCGTGCACGGGATTCATCCATGCGCTCGCCGTCGCCCAGGGGTTCATCGCCACCGGCCAGTATCGGACAATTCTCGTGGTTGGCACGGAAATCCTCACGCGCCACGTCGATTGGAATGATCGCGCGACCTGCGTGCTCTTTGGCGACGCGGCCGGCGCTGTCGTAGTGCAGGCGTCCGAAGAACCTGGCGGGCCGTTGGCGTTCGATCTCGGTTCGGACGGCAATGGGGGCGATCTGCTCATGCTGCCCATCGAGGGAAAACTGTGCATGAATGGCCGCGAGGTCTACCGTTTCGCCGTAACCGCCATGACCGCATCACTCATCGCCGCAGTTGAGAATGCCAACATCACGTTGGATCAAGTCAGTCTCCTCATTCCCCACCAAGCAAACAGTCGCATCATCCATTCCGCCGCCCAGACCCTCAAAATCCCGCTTGAGAGAGTATTCACCAACGTAGAGAAGTATGGCAATACATCTGCCGCGTCAATCCCGGTAGCGCTGTGTGAAGCCATCGAAGAGGGACGAATCAAGCCCGGCGACATCGTCGGCATGGTAGCGTTCGGCGCCGGCCTCGCTTGGGGAGCGACTGTCCTGCGGTGGACCAGTCAGGTAGCGTAGACCGCCGGTTCACGAGATCACCTGTGGCGATTTGCCTGCGCAAGCCCGCGCCCACGCCCGCTGTCAGTGCCTGCGCGGTTTCGTCTCACCGTTAGCCGGGACGAATCTCCCAGAATTCTTTGCCGAGGGCGTCATAGGGCAAACGGCGCTCATCGGGGTCTTTGGCATCGAACTGTTGATTGACGAAATAGAAGAGGAAGGCGTCAGACCCGCCCATGTTTGCCGCGCCGTGGGCAACGCCGCGAGGAATGAGGAGGAGCTGACTGCGGCCGCGACCCATCGCGAAACGCATGGTGTTGCCTGCAGATGGAGAGTTGTTCCGCACATCCCATAGACCCACAACTAGACTCTGTGAAGGCGGCACGAACCAAAGGTCTTCCTGATTGAAGTGAAGGTGCCACGCCTTGATCGCTCCGGCCGCCATCAGAGAACAGTTGACCTGCCGCACCTCGAATTCTTCCAGCCCTGCCAGTTCTCCCTCTGCCAACCGGCCAAGTTCGGTGAATGTCCCACCATCCTCGACAAACGTCTGCAACTGCAGAATCCGCACGCCATCGATTTGCGAGTTCGCGCCGTACTCCTGACGAGAGATACTGCTCCGGACGCTCTCCTGAATGTCACCCGCGCTCAATGGCGCTCTTCCTGCCATCCCTGTCTCTCTTACCTATAGTTAAGATCACAATCGACGAAATCCCATAGTAGCGACTGAACTAACTCTTCTAATTCTGCAACGAGCAAATTTCGCCTCGCCTCAGTTTGCAACTTGGCCCAAACCAACCTGTCAGTCCAATTGTTCCCAGTCACTGTGAATGATACGATGCCGTCTGAACGTACCGCAACCTAGCGTATCGACGCTACCACGGAGACGCGGCAGTAGCGATGCCCCTCAACTCGACACCACCTGCGAATGCCGAACACCGGAATGACTGCCAACCACACAGACAGGTCGGCTAACCGCCCAAACTTCCTGATTCTCACAACCGATCAGCACAACCCTACGTGCCTGGGCTACGCGGGCCATCCGCTGGTTAGAACGCCCAACATCGATGCTCTGGCGGCACGCGGTACGGTTTTTGACCGCGCCTATGTGTCGAATCCACTGTGCACACCGTCGCGGGCGACGCTGTTTACAGGGCTCACGACGCGCGGGCATCGTGTGCGCAACAATGGCATTCCCCTCAGTTACGACGTGCCCACCATGCCCGAAGCGTTACGGCAGGCCGGCTACCAGACGCACTATGCCGGCAAGCCCCACTTGCGCACGAGCCTCACGCCACTCGGACTGCCATTGGACCAAGTGGACCCAGCCGAGTTTCCTGAAGCGCGAGAATTGTGGCGGACCGGACGCACCAAACACTTGCCAACGCCCTACTACGGATTTGAAGAGGTCAAGTTCGTAAACGGCCACGCGCACGGTTCATGGGGAGAATATGTCAACTGGCTCGAGCGCGAACACCCGGACCAGGCCCACCTCTTCCACGATCGCGTACCGCTTGAGCCGCCAAGTCCCGCCGCAGACTTCTACACGTCCTCATACAAATGGGCGCTACCCTTTGAACTGCACCCAATGACGTGGACGTGCACGCGCACAATCGAATACCTCAACCGCTATGGACGAGAAGAGCGGGAAGCGGTAGGGCGTGACGGGCACTGCAAACCATTCATGCTATGGTGCTCAATCGCTGATCCCCATGTACCGCTCGCTCCCACTGCCCCCTATTGCTACAGATATGATCCCGATGAAGTCCCTCCGCCGAAGCGGCGCGACGGCGAATACGCAGACTTGCCGCCTCACATCGGCCGTATCCACGCCACACCCAAGAAGGGCAGCGACATCGACCCCTACCGCAATGAGTGCGCAGCCCACTACTACGGTCTCATCGAGATGATTGACGACAACTTGGGCGCAGTTCTCACAACGCTGCGCGAGAACGGATTAGAGCAAGACACGGTTGTTGTATTCACTGCGGACCATGGCGAGGCGCTGGGCGATCACGGCATGTGGGGCAAGGGGCCCTACCATTACGATGGCGTCATCCGTGTCCCCCTAATCGTAAGTTGGCCCGGGCGTTTTGGCGCGGACGCACGATACGACGGAGTCGTAAGCCTCCTCGACTTTGCTCCGACCATTCTCGATATTGCGGGAGTGCCGATTCCGGAGGGTAGCAGGCCGCCACGCACGGTGGGGTCAGCGGAATTCCCGCCTTGGCCCGGGCACAGCCTCTTGTCAGTCTTGGCAGGTGAGGGAGAGGGCTCTTCCGGCATGGCCCTCGTCGAGGACGACCAAGACGACCTCGGTTTTCGACTCCGCACTCTCGTGACCCAGCGCTACCGTCTGACCGCATACTCGGGACAGACATACGGCGAGCTATTCGATTTGCAGGAAGATCCCGATGAAGTTCACAACCTTTGGGACAACCCGCACCGCAGAGTCCTGCGGGACGAACTGCGCATCGCCCTCCTCGATAAGATCATCTCTACAGACCATGCGCTTCCTCGCCGGATGGGAACTTCGTAGTGGGCATTCGTTTCCTTTGGGCAACAACACCTGCCTCGTTTCACTCAAAAATCTTGAAGCTCGGATGGGGGAAGTCCTCGACGACAGGAATAAGTCATTCCATAGCGTCTGCCTATCATTAGCGAGGGGCATTCGCATGGGGCTACAACGATCCGAACACAATCCTAGCCCGACTCGTCCGTCGCATTGGGTATCTCGACCGAGAGTCTCTATGTCTGCCGCCTGAAGTTTCAGCGGGTAAGCGCCAGTTTGTGCCTCAGCGCAAGGTCTCACTTGCATAAGGGCGATTGCATCCCGCGGACGCCAGCCACTTTGCCCGGCAGATTGGGTCAAGCAACTGCGAAGACCAGGTTGAGACCGCAAACTCCACTATGCCCGATGCCAGCCATTTCTAAACCCGCTCGGCTGGGGTGCTGTTGACAGAGGTATGTGCAAGTGGTAAACTCTATCTTTGCGTGTAATGTAGATTTGGAACACAGGAATTAGCAGGTTCGAATAGTGCCAACAACCAATCAGCTTGTGCGGCGGGGGCGGAAGTCCAAGACGATTAAAGGCAAGTCTCCTGACTTGCACTGGAACTTCAACGCCCTTAAGAATCGCTCTGTTCGCACAGAGGGATCGCCGCAGAAGCGCGGTGTCTGCATTTCGGTGCGCACGCTAACGCCAAGAAAGCCGAATTCCGCTTTGCGGAAGGTGGCGCGCGTGCGGCTGACGAACGGCAGAGAGGTTACGGCATACATTCCCGGTGAGGGCCATAATTTGCAGGAGCACTCTGTGGTCCTTATCCGTGGCGGCCGTGTCAAGGATGTACCCGGAGTTCGTTACCATATAGTTCGGGGCACGTTGGACGCCGAGGGTGTGTACACGCATGCAGGCGCGCCGCAGGATAGATCCAAGAGCCGGTCCAAGTATGGGACCAGACGCTCACGACCGGTAACCGGCGTGGTAGCTTCCTAAAGGAAGAGCCCGCCCGTTAGCGGCGCAATGTATTGATATTGATCAGTTTTTTGCAGCAGTTGTTGGCCTCGACATCGGAGCTGACAACGCTGCTGTGCGTAAGGGGCAATTGAGAAATGCCACGGCGAGAAAGAGTGGTAAAGCGGAGAATTCCGCCAGATCCAAAGTTTCGCAGCGTCACTCTGCAGCAGTTTATAAACAAGCTGATGCTCAATGGCAAGAAGAGCACGACGGAGCGATTCGTCTATCGTGCGTTCGATATTATTGAATCCCGCACCGGACGGTCCGGTCTGGATATATTCGATATAGCGGTACGCAACGTTACGCCTCTTCTTGAAGTGCGGCCCCGCCGGGTTGGCGGCGCGACCTACCAAGTGCCGATGGAGATTCCCAGTGGGAGGCGCTTGTCCCTGGCGCTGCGCTGGCTGGTTCGCTACTCCCGTGAGAGGCGCGGCCCCAGCATGGCAATAAAGCTCGCAGAGGAACTCATCGATGCTGCGGATGGTCAAGGCGCCTCCATTCGGCGGCGTGACGAGACCCACCGCATGGCAGAAGCCAACAAGGCATTTTCACACTACCGCTGGTAGGAACACGGCAAAGCGCGGCTTTGGAATAGAAATGTACAACCGATAGACGCAATCAAGGCACCAAGAAACTAGCGCATGGAACGTCAATTCCCGATAGAGAAATACCGCAATATCGGCATTATCGCCCATATTGACGCCGGCAAGACCACCACAACGGAGCGGGTGCTCTTCTATTCCGGCCGCATTCACCGCATGGGTGAAGTGCATGAAGGCACCACGGCTATGGACTTTATGGTCCAGGAGCGCGAGCGGGGCATCACTATAACGGCGGCCGCCACGACCTCGATGTGGCGCGATCACCGCATCAACATCATTGACACCCCCGGTCACGTGGATTTCACTGCCGAGGTTGAACGCTCGTTGCGCGTGCTCGATGGTGGTGTGGTGGTTTTCGATGCGGTTTCCGGTGTGGAGGCGCAGTCTGAGACGGTGTGGCGCCAGGCGGACCGCTACCGCGTGCCGCGTATCTGCTTCGTGAACAAGATGGACCGCATCGGCGCCGACTTTTGGAATTGCGTCGAGATGATCCGCGATCGCTTACAGGCGCAGCCGGTTCCCATTCAGATACCCATCGGCGCTGAAGACTCGTACATCGGTATGATTGATCTTTTCACCATGCAAGCCGTTACGTTTACTGACGAACTCGGCGCGAAGCCGACAATTACGGAAATACCGGAAGAGTTGCAGGCAGAGGCCGAGAAGCGCCGCCACGAAATGGTAGAGGCAATTGCCGAGCATGACGAAGGCCTGCTCCTGAAATATCTCAATGACGACGAAATCTCGGTGGAAGAACTCAAGGCAGCTCTCCGCCGGTCAACTTGCCGTGTAGCGCTTGTGCCCGTCTTGTGCGGCGCCGCGCTCCGCAACAAAGGCGTGCAACCGCTCCTAGACGCGGTGGTAGATTTTCTGCCGTCGCCCACTGAAGTACCGGCGATTACGGGCATTGTGCCGGTGTCGGGCTTGGAGGAGTCGCGACCGTCGACCGATGACACGCCCTTTGCCGCACTCGCATTCAAAGTCGTCACTGACCCTTTCAGCGGCCGGCTGGTGTATCTGCGCGTCTACTCAGGAACGGCAAGTGCCGGCATGCAGATGTTGAACGCGAGTCGTAACCGGCGTGAACGTCTCGGCCGCATTCTCTTTATGCATGCTGACAAGCGTGAGGAAGTATCCAGTATCTTTGCCGGAGAAATCGTGGCCGCAGTCGGCCTTAAGGATACGGTTACAGGCGACACGCTCTGTGATGTCAATCATCCCATAGCGTTAGAATCAATTCGTTTCCCGGATCCCGTGCTCCACATGGCTATTGAACCCAGTAGCCGCTTGGAAGAAGACAGGCTGTCCACAGCGTTGCGCCGCTTGTCTGAAGAGGATCCCACGTTTCGCGCCACCCAGGACCTGCAAACCGGTGAGACCATTATTGGCGGCATGGGCGAACTGCACCTAGAGGTGATCGCCGACCGACTGTTGCGGGAATTCAACGTTGAAGCATCCCTCGGCGCTCCCCAAGTCGCTTACAAGGAGACCATCCAACGCTCAGTCGAGCAGGAAGGCCGGTTCATTAGACAGACCGGCGGCAGAGGACAATACGGCCACGTATGGCTGCGCATCGAACCGCTGGAAAGCGGAGGCGGGATCCAAATCGAAAACAAATTGATAGGCGGTTCCATTCCAAAAGAGTATGTCTCAGCAGTTCAGGCGGGTATTAGGGACAGTTTTCTCGCCGGCCCGCTTGGCTATCCGGTAGTTGACGTGCAGGTTACTATATTTGATGGGTCGTATCATCCTGTGGACTCATCGGAGCTCGCGTTCCACAACGCGGCAGTGATTGCCATGCGCGACGGCCTCGTAAAGGCGAGTCCTGTAACGCTGGAACCGATCATGCAGGTTGAGGTGATGATCCCAGAGGAATTCCTCGGTGAGATTTCCGGGGCGCTCAATGCCCGGCGCGGGAGTATCGACGAGATTCAAACTCGGCTTGGCACTAAGGTCATTCAGGCCAAAGTGCCTTTGGCCACGATGTTCGGTTACGTAAACACCTTGCGCTCCAATACACAGGGCCGAGGCACATATTCAATGCAGTTCTCCCACTACCAAGAGGTAGCTCAGAGCGCGCGGGAGATGGTAGCAAGAGTTGGCAGAAGTTAGCACTCTGTCTGGATTTCAGATAAGGAGAGAGCGATAGGATGGCGAAGGAGCGATTTGAACGAACCAAGCCGCACGTGAACATTGGCACGATTGGGCATATCGATCATGGCAAGACCACCCTCACCGCAGCGATCACCAAGGTGCTCGCGCTCCAGGGCGGCGCCGACTTTGCGCCTTTCGATAGCATCGATAACGCTCCCGAAGAACGCGAGCGCGGTATCACGATCGCTATCGCTCACGTCGAGTACCAGACCGACAACCGCCATTACGCCCACGTCGACTGCCCGGGCCACGCCGACTACATCAAGAATATGATCACCGGCGCTGCTCAGATGGACGGCGCCATCCTCGTCGTCTCCGCTCCCGACGGCCCCATGCCCCAGACCCGCGAGCACGTCCTGCTCGCGCGTCAGGTCGAGGTACCGGCTATGGTCGTCTATCTCAATAAGTGCGACATGCTGGACGATGAGGAACTCCTGGAACTCGTCGAACTGGAAGTCCGCGAGCTCCTCGAAAAGTATGAATTCCCCGGCGACGATATCCCCATCATCCGCGGCAGCGCGCTGCAGGCCCTCGAATCCAACAGCGACGACGCCAGCGATGACGCCTACGCCTCCATCCTCGAACTCATGGAGGCCGTCGACGAATATATCCCCACGCCCACCCGCGCCATCGACCAGCCCTTCCTCATGCCCATCGAAGACGTCTTCAACATCAAGGGCCGCGGTACCGTCGTCACCGGCCGTATCGAGCGCGGCCAGGTCAATACCGGCGAGGAAATCGAAATCGTCGGCATCCAGCGCGATACCCAGACCTCCGTCGTCACCGGCGTCGAAATGTTCCGCAAGATCCTGGACTCCGGCGAGGCCGGCGATAACGTCGGCTGCCTCCTGCGCGGTATCGAAAAAGACAACGTCGAACGCGGCCAGGTTCTCGCCGCGCCTAAGTCCATCACGCCTCACACCCGCTTCGAAGCCGAGGTCTACGTCCTCGGCCGCGATGAGGGCGGCAGACATACCCCCTTCTTCCCTGGCTATCGCCCCCAGTTCTACGTCCGCACTACCGACGTCACCGGCGCCATCGCCCTCCCCGAAGGCGTGGAAATGGTCATGCCCGGCGATAACATCACCATGACTATCCACCTCATCAACCCCGTCGCCCTCGAAGAAGGCGTCCGCTTCGCTATCCGCGAAGGCGGCCGCACCGTCGGCGCCGGCGTCGTTACTAAAGTCTTGGAGTAGTTATGGCGCAGCAGACCATCCGCATTCGTCTCAAGGCATTCGACCACAGGGTCCTTGATCAATCGGCGGGCCAAATCGTGAGCGCGGCTCAAGGAACTGGAGCACGCATTGCGGGACCGATTCCGCTTCCTACCGAGATCAATAAGTACACGGTGATACGCTCTGCATTCATCGACAAGGACTCGCGTGAGCAGTTTGAAGTCCGCACGCATAAGCGCCTTATCGATGTCCTTGAGCCCAATGCAAAGACGATGGACGCACTCCTGCGCTTGGAGTTGCCCGCTGGCGTAGACATTGAAATGAAATCGATGTAAAGGTGTCCGCAGCATGTCAGTCGGCCTAATCGGCAAGAAAATTGGAATGACACAGGTCTTCGACGACGAGGGCGCGGCCGTACCGGTGACAGTAGTTCAAGCCGGCCCCTGCACGGTCGTGCAAGTCAAGGCCGCTGCGGGCGCGGATGGCTATGACGCGGTGCAGCTTGGCTATGGCGAGAGGCAGAAGAACATAAGAGTCCCTCAACGTGGGCATATTGGCAAGCACCTGGGAGATGATGCGGCGATTCCCCGCGATCTTCGCGAGTTTCGCGTTGCAGGTCCGAGCGCGTACGAAGCCGGTCAGACCCTCGACGTAGACCTCTTTACCGTGGGTCAAACGGTGGATGTTTCCGGAATTTCAAAAGGTAAAGGTTTCGCCGGCGTCATGCGCCGTCACAACTTCAGCGGTCAGCAGAAGACCCATGGTCAGTCAGACCGCTGGCGCGCGCCGGGCGCAGTCGGCATGGGCACGACTCCCGGTCGAGTTTGGAAAGGCCAAAAGATGGCCGGCAGAATGGGACAGGACCGCGTTACGATACAAAATTTAAAGATCGTGGACATTGTGACTGAGCAGAGCATTCTGCTCATAAAGGGAGCGATACCCGGTGGGCCGGGCACCCTCGTTACGGTTAGCCCAGCAGTCAAATCGCCTGGGACTTCCAACGCTAGTGAGTAAGACGTGATGAATATAAATGTAGTCGACGCACAAGGAAATGCCGCCGGAGACACGATGCTTCCGGCTGACGTATTCGGTATTGAGCCGCACATGGACTTAGTTCACCAAGCGGTAGTCCGCGACGAAGCGGGCTTGCGGCTTGGTACCGCCAGTACAAAGACGCGCAGCGAAGTGCGTGGCGGCGGACGTAAGCCCTGGCGTCAAAAGCATACAGGCCGCGCTCGCCACGGCAGCCGACGCTCGCCCATTTGGCGCACCGGCGGCGTGACATTTGGGCCCCGTCCGCGAGACTACCATTTGGCAATGCCGCGCAAGATGTGGCGTAAGGCAATGCTTTCGGCTTTGTCGGCAAAGGCTCAGTCCGGCCGCGTAGTGGTCACCTCAGGCTTTCCAAATGAGAGCATCAGCACCAAAGAGCAGGTGTCCTTCTTAGACTCCATTGGAGTTTCGACGAGTGCGCTCTATGTAACCGAGACGCCAACACCTGAATTGCTGCTCTCAATTCGCAATTTGCCCGACGTCGCCCTTTCCACGCCGAGCACGTTGAGTGTACGAGACGTGGTCGTCTATGAGCATCTCATTTTCGATACCGATGCTGTCGCCGCCTGCGAGAATCTCTGGGGGCAGTCATGAAGACAGCCCAGGAGATTCTCATCAGACCGCTCATTACCGAAAAGGGCACCCTGCTTTCGGACCAGAGCAAGTACCTCTTCGCGGTGGCCCTCGATGCCACTAAGATTGATGTGCGGCGCGCGGTGGAACAGACTTTTGACGTTACGGTTCTTTCTGTAAATGTCGTCAATATGCCCGGCAAAGAGAAGCGCTTTGGCAGGCACCGCTACCGAAAATCGCGGTGGCGCAAGGCAATCGTGACGTTGCAGGCCGGTCAAACCATTGACCTATTCAGCGGCGTATAGGGAAGGAATAGCCAATGCCAGTAAAAACCTATAAGCCCACGTCTCCCGGCCGGCGCGGTATGAGCACCGTTTCAACCGACGACATTACGAAGACAAAGCCGGAGCGGCGGCTAACCAAGGGCAAGAAGCAAAGAGCCGGCCGTAACGCCTCTGGAAAACTTACCGTTCGTCACCGCGGCGGCGGACACAAGCGGCGCTATAGAACGATAGACTTCAAACGTGATAAGATAGGGATTCCTGGCACGGTAAAGGCAATTGAATACGATCCGAATCGAAGTGCTCGGATTGCACTGATTGCCTATAAGGATGGAGAGAAACGGTACATCCTTGCCGCAGCGAGGTTGAAAGTAGGCGATATTGTGCTCGCGGGCCCAGATGCGCCAATTCGGCCTGGAAATTCTCTGCCGCTGGGCAGCATCCCTGCCGGCACGGCAATCCACAATGTGGAGCTGCAGGTGGGGCGCGGCGGGCAACTCGCACGCAGCGCGGGATCGTCCGTGCAGCTCATGACGAAAGAGAGTGAGTTCGCCGTTATCAGATTGCCGTCCGGCGAGATCCGGCGTGTGCACTTGGGGTGCATGGCCACCGTCGGCCAGGCGAGCAATGTCGATCATAGCGGCACCGACACCGGTAAAGCGGGGCGAGCCAGATGGCGGGGACAGCGGCCCACGGTGCGTGGCTCAGCCATGAACCCACGGGACCATCCGCATGGCGGCGGCGAGGGCAAATCACCCATCGGCATGCCGGGACCGAAAACGCCTTGGGGCAAGCCCGCCCTTGGTTTGCGCACGCGCAAGCGAAAGCCATCGGACAAGTTTATCTTACGACGCAGGTATGCGCGCTAGGGAGAAATTCAAAGTATGTCGCGGTCACTGAAAAAAGGGCCATTCGTCGATCAGAAGCTGCTGAAGCGCATTCAGGATATGAATGACACCGGGCAGAAGCGCGTATTGCGTACGTGGTCGCGCGCCTCCACCATATTTCCGGATATGGTCGGGCATACCATAGCCGTGCACGATGGCAGGCGGCATGTGCCGGTATATGTCACTGAGAATATGGTCGGGCATAAGTTGGGTGAATTTGCGCCAACGCGGCAATTTCGCGGCCATTCGCGCGAAGATCGCGCCACCCAAGTACGCTAGGAACTGAGGACAGCCCGTATGCAAGTACATGCCACAGCAAAGTTTCTGCGTGTGTCACCGCGCAAGGCTCGCCGTGTCGCGGCAACAGTGACCGGAAGGTCGGCTGGGGAAGCACTGGCGATACTGCGCTTCCTGCCAAGTCCGACCGCGCGTACACTCGCGAAGGTGGTGCGCTCCGCAATGGCAAATGCGGAGAATACCTACAACTTAGATCCCGCTGAGTTGACGGTAAGGAATGTGCTCGTGGATAGAGGTCCCGCGTTCAAACGCATAGATCCGAAATCGCGTGGTCAATGGGGTCTGCGCAAGAAGCGAACCAGCCATGTAACCGTAATTGTCGAAGACAGCGTCAATGTTGAAAACGAGGAGAACCTGAGCAGTGGGGCGTAAAGTTCACCCGATCGGCTTCCGCTTGGGCTTCAATCGAACGTGGAGCAGCCGGTGGTATGCCGGCAAAGAGTACGCGACGCTCGTTGAAGAGGATAGCAAGATTCGCAAGATGGTCCTTGCGCAGTTCGAACACGCTCGTACTGGCCCAACCTTCGGCAGGCGGTCGAGCATGGGCGCCGGTATCTCCCGGGTCGACATCGAACGCGCCGGTACGACCATAAAGGTGGACATCCATACGGCCCGTCCCGGAATTGTCATTGGCCGCGGCGGTGCAGCGCAAGCGCAGTTGCGCAAAGACCTGCGCGATCTCACCGGCAAGAACGTGCGCACCAACATTATCGAGATCAAGCAGCCGGAAATAAATGCCTTCCTGGTCTCCCAGGCAGTCGCCGAACAGTTGGAGCGCCGTGTATCCCCGCGCAGAGCCATAAAGATGGCAGCGGACCGTGTTGTGCGCTCAGGCGCAATTGGCATAAAGCTCATGGTAGGCGGACGTCTCGGCGGGGCGGAAATGTCGCGGAGTGAAAAGGAAATCCGAGGTACGGTGCCGCTGCAAACACTGCGGGCGAATATCGACTATGGCTTTACGCAAGCAAAGACGACCTACGGGGTTTTGGGCGTAAAGGTTTGGATCTATACGGGCGAGGTAACCCCAGAAGAATTCTATGCACGGCAAGAAGCCGCAACCCCGGACGATGCACCGGCGCCGCCGCCGCGACGCCGACGCCGACGCCCACGGCGCGTTTCGGAACGCGCCTCAGAAGGAAGTCGTGGTCGTAGTAGTGGTCAACAGTCTGCCCCAGGCAGTGGGGCCGCAAGTGCCGGTTCGGCAAGCGAGTAAGTTCACCCATGTTGATGCCAAGACGCACAAAGCACCGCAAGATGCATCGCGGCCATCGCCGCGGCAAAGCCTATCGCGGTTCTACCATCGCCTTTGGGGACTTCGCACTCCAGGCGCTTGAAGGTGGATGGGTGGACAACCGGCAGATCGAGGCAGCGCGGCGTGCGGTCACCCACCACATTCGCCGTGGCGGTCAAATGTGGATACGCGTGTTCCCGGACAAAGGCTTGAGTAAGAAACCGGTCGAGGTACGGATGGGCGGCGGCAAAGGCCCCCCGGAAGAGTGGGTAGCCATTGTTAAGCCCGGTCGTATACTATTCGAACTCACCGGCGTTCCGGAAGAGATCGCACAGGAAGCGATGTTGCGTGCCAGTCACAAGCTGTCGGTGAAAACACGGTTTATTTCCCGGGAAACGCCGGAAATCATCTAGAGACCTAGCATCAGGAAAGTTGGCAATGACCAAACCAGCGGAATTGCGCGGGCAAAGCACGGAAGACTTGCAGGAGCGGCTGACTGAGGCAGAGTCGGAACTGTTCAGCCTGCGCTCGCAGCAGGCAACTGTGCAAATGGAGAATCCCGCCCGATTCGGCATTCTCTACAGTGAGATTGCGCGCATCAAGACAATTCTGCATGAAAGAGCTCTTGGCATAAGCAGCTAAGCGAGAACAGAGAACTATCTAATGACAGAAGCAGCAAAAGCAACCGGCCGCCGCAAACAGAGAAAAGGGACCGTAGTCAGCGACAAGATGGATAAGTCTGTCGTTGTGGCCGTGATGCGCGTGCGCAGACATCCCTTGTACAAGAAGACTGTCCGCAGCACCAAGAAATACCTTGCGCATAGTCCGAACAATGATGTGCGCACGGGTGATCGTGTGCTCATAGAGGAAACTCGTCCCCTCTCCAAGCAAAAGAACTGGCGGGTTGTGCAGGTGCTGGAACGGGGTGAGCAAGTGCCGCAAGTGTCCTCAGCACTCATTGAGGCACCCTTAGAGGCTACCGAATGATCCGAGAAACAACTCGATTAAAGGTTGCCGACAACTCCGGTGCGCGTGAAATCATGTGCATTCGCGTGTTGGGAGGGTCGCACCCCAAGTACGGAGGTATCGGAAGCGTCGTGGTGGCTTCCGTGAAGGAGGCGGTACCCCTCGGCCAGGTGCGCGAGGGCGAAGTTGTGCGAGCCCTCATCGTACGCACGGCCAAAGAGTATCGACGGACGGATGGCTCGAGCATACGCTTTGACGATAACGCTGCCGTACTTTTGGGTCCGCAGAATATGCCCCGGGGTACGCGGATTTTCGGTCCCGTCGCTAGAGAACTGCGTGAGTTGGGCTTCATGCGCATTATCTCCCAAGCCCCGGAGGTACTCTAAGCAATGCAGCGCATTCAATCGGGCGATCAAATTGAAGTAACTACCGGCAAAGACCGTGGGAAACGCGGTCGCGTATTGCGCGTGGTCAATGCCGATCATAAAATTGTCGTGGATGGTATCAACATTGTCAAGCGGCACCAGCGGCCAATGCCGCCGCTCCAGCCTGGTGGCATCATCGAGATGCCGGCGCCGCTGGCAGAGTCGAACATAAAGATTGTGTGTCCGCATTGTGACCTCGCAACCCGCGTTGGCTATCGCATCCTGGACGATGGGAGCAAGGGACGCGTGTGCAAGAGTTGCCAGGAAGTCATCGGCCAAGAATAAGGATTTTTTTTGATGTCGGCAAAACCGCACATGCAGCAACTGTATGAGGATGAAGTGCTGCCTGCCATGGTCAAGGAATTTGACTACGCGAGCGTTATGCAGGTCCCAAAGATTACCAAAGTCGTAATCAATATCGGTCTTGGCGAAGCGTTGCAAGACGCCCGTGCGCTTGATAATGCCGTTGGCGATCTCACAGTGATCTCAGGGCAGAAGCCGATTGTGACGCGATCGAAAAAGAGCGTCGCCAACTTCAAGCTTCGCGAAGACCAGGCAATCGGCGCGAAAGTAACGTTGCGCCGCACTCGCATGTACTACTTTCTTGAAAAGCTCTTCAACGTTGTCTTTCCGCGCATCCGCGACTTTCGCGGCATATCGCCAAATGCCTTCGATGGACGGGGCAATTACTCAGTTGGGTTGCGCGAGCAGCTCGTGTTTCCCGAAATTGACTACGACAAGGTGGATCGCGTCCGCGGGCTGGAGGTAACCATCGTGACCTCGGCGCGGACCGACGAAGAAGCACGCTTCCTGCTTAGGGCGCTCGGCATGCCGCTGGCCCAGGAAGCCTCACAATTAGCAAGCTAGGAGACGCAATTCCGTGGCAAAGCAGTCCAAGATTGCCAAGTGGCGAAAACAGCGAACCTTACTAGAACAAGGCCGCATGAAGCATCCGGTGCAGTTTCGCAACCGCTGCTACCAGTGCGGCCGCCCCCGTGCGTTCATGCGCAAGTTCGGGCTCTGTCGCATCTGTTTCCGCGGGGCTGCCTTGCAAGGCTTGCTGCCTGGTGTCACGAAGTCTAGCTGGTAATACACAGGCGAAAGATATCTGACCATGACCATGACCGATCCTATTGCCGATATGTTGACACGGATCCGCAACGCGACACAGGCGCGCCATACGCACGTGACGATACCGGCCTCAAAGATAAAGACTGCAATCCTCTCAATTCTCGAGAAGGAAGGGTACGTCGGTGGTGTTGAGGTCGTAGAACAGCAGAATCCACAAGCAATGCTGAAAGTCAGTCTCAAGTACACGGATGAACGAACACCTGTGTTGCTTGGTTTGCGCCGCGTAAGCAAGCCCGGTTTGCGGGTCTACGCGGGCAAGGATGAAATCCCCCGCGTCATGGGGGGCATTGGTACTGTCATTCTCTCAACTTCCACCGGTGTCATGACCGGCCGCGAGGCCTGGCAGCGCAAAATCGGCGGGGAAGTTCTCTGTTACGTTTGGTAAGGTAAATCCCATGTCTCGAGTTGGAATACAGCCGATCCCAATCCCAAGCGGCGTCGCCGTGAACGTTCGGAGCGCTGCCGTTCATGTAAAGGGGCCGCGAGGCGAGCTTGATATTGAAGCACCGCCCTCCATCAGTGTGTCGGTGCAAGATGGCGCCGTACAAGTGCATCGCTCCTCAGAGAGCAGGGAAGTTCGCGCGTTGCACGGCCTTACCCGCGCGTTGGTGGCCAATATGGTGGAGGGAGTCACACAAGGTTACCGCAAGACGCTTGAGCTGCATGGCACCGGCTACCGGGCGCAGTTCACCGGCAATAAACTCGTGATGCAGCTCGGCCATTCGCATCCCGTTGAGTTCGCGCCGCCGAATGGTATTCAAATCGAGGTGGAGAATCCCACCACAATTCACATAGCGGGTATTGACAAACGTCTCGTCGGCCAAGTAGCGGCGAATATCCGTGCTGCCCGACCGGTAGAGGTCTACCTGGGTAAGGGCATCCGCTACCGGGGCGAGTACGTGCGGCGGAAGGCCGGCAAGGCCGGCAAGGTGGGGGCAGGGCTCTAGTCCCCGTCGTTGCTAGTCTATTGGACACGCTCGAAAACGATAGTGTTAGGCATGAATGGGTCTATAAAATGCGGTTGATATCAGGAAGAAAATCGCTAAGCCCGCGGGCAAGACGCCAGCGCCGGGTACGCGCCAAAATAAGCGGTCGGGCCGAAAGGCCGCGGCTGAATGTGTTTCGGAGCAATCTGCACATCTATGCCCAAGTGATCGATGACTCTACCCACCAGACACTTGCCGCGGCGTCAACTTTGGATCCAGCAGTGCGGGGGCTACTCGATACGCAGCACGCAAAGCAGGCGCAAGCCACAGTTGTCGGCCGGATAGTGGCCGAACGCGCGCAAGAGAAGGGCATTGAAACCGTGGTCTTCGATCGCGGAGGCTACCAGTACCACGGCCGCGTGCGCGCGCTCGCAGAGGCGGCCCGCGAGGCAGGATTGAAATTCTAGCTGAATGAGGCAATGAGTATTATGCCAGAACGCGGTTCTATCGATCCGGCAGTGTTGAATCTTGAAGAGCGCTTGGTCAACGTCAACCGAGTTGCAAAGGTGGTCCGGGGCGGACGCACCTTCAGTTTCAATGCAGTGGTCGTGGTTGGCGATGGCGACGGTCACGTTGGCATCGGCATCGGCAAGGCTCGTGAAGTAGCAGAGGCGATTCGCAAGGGCGGCGAGAAGGCCCGCAAGGCCTTGGTGCGCGTGCCCTTGGCGGGAGCGACAATTCCCCATGACATCACTGCGAAATACGGCGCCGCGCAGGTGATGCTCAAGCCGGCAGCCCCAGGGACCGGCGTGATAGCGGGTGGGCCGGTGCGCGCGGTTGTAGAGTCGGCAGGTGTGCACGACATTCTCACGAAATCGTTGGGTTCAAACAACGCAATCAACGTGGTAAAGGCGACGATGACGGCGCTTGAGCGGCTGCAGAGCCCGGACCAGGCGTACTCCCGGCTCGGACGCATGCGACCTGGCCGAAAGCCGACTGCTGAAGAGGCCGCCGTCGCCGCAGCCGCTGGCGCGGCACCGACCGAAGGCGAGGAAGCATAGAGTGGCGGCTAAACTGCGGATCACATTACGCAAGAGCACCATCGGTTTCTCAAAAGACCAGAAGCAGACCGTTACGGCGCTTGGTCTAAGAAAACGCGAGCAAACAGTCGAACACGATGAATCACCGGCCGTGCGCGGGATGATTGAGAAAGTCTCGCATCTCGTACACGTTGAAGAAGTAGAATAGGACTGCACCCGCATGGAACGTCATGCGCTAAGCGCGCCAGCAGGAGCCAACCGACGCCGCAAGCGTGTCGCTCGCGGCCACGGTGGCAGGGGCCATAAAACTGCCGGCCGTGGAACTAAGGGACAAAAGTCACGCGCAGGCGGCGGTGTGCCCGCTTGGTTTGAAGGTGGTCAGACGCCGTTCGTGCGACGTTTGCCACATCGTCGCGGTTTCAGTAATGCTCGTTTTCGCGTTGTGTACCAACCCGTCAATGTCGGTGACCTCGCCAAGTCTTTCGAGGCAGGAGCCACGGTGGCTGCCGCAGACATTGTGGCCAAGGGTTTGGCCCGGTCAGCGCAGATCAAGATTCTTGGCGACGGCGAGATCGCCCATCCCCTCAACGTGCAGGCGCCCAAATTCTCGCAAGCCGCACGCGCCAAAATTGAGGCGGCCGGCGGCTCTGTAACGGAAGGGTAGCGCCGCTTGGCTGTATCTACCCCTTCACAGAAAACGCCATCGCTAATTCAAGCCGCCTATAACGCGTTTCGGCTCCCCGATATCCGGCGTAAGCTGCTATTTACGCTGGGACTGCTTACTGTTTTTCGGTTCGCCGCGCATATCCCCGTGCCAGGCGTGGACAGGCAAGCTCTGCGGGAGCTCTTCCAGCAACAACAGTTTCTCGGCCTCCTCGACATGTTCTCCGGCGGCGCCTTAGCCAACTTCTCCATTGTGGCAATGGGTGTATACCCGTACATTACCGCCACGATCATCGTGCAACTCATGACGCCGGTCATTCCGGCGTTGCAGGCAATGTCCCGCGAGGGCGGCGACAGCGCACGGGCCCGCATGAATCAATACATGCGCATTGGCACGGTGCCACTCGCGGTGCTATCTGCGTTCGGACAAGCGACAATCTTCACGCAGATGGGAGTCATTCGCGGCTTCAATCTTTTCAGTAGCGCCACCTTTCTGAGCAGCCTCGCGCTGATCATTAGCATGACCGCCGGCACGATGTTCCTCGTTTGGCTCGGCGAACTCATCACAGAAAACGGAATCGGACAAGGAATTTCCCTTATCATCTTCGCTGGCATCGTCGCGCGGCTGCCCACCACAATTGGGCAGGCAGTGCTTGGCCAGACGGGTGGGACTGCCACGCTGAGTCTCTTCATCATTGGCGCCCTCGCCATCCTAATCGTGGTAGGCATCGTGGTAATGTACGAGGCCCAGCGACGAATTCCCGTCCACTATGCCAAGCGCATGCACGGACGCCGCCAGTATGGCGGACAAACTACGCACATTCCGCTTAAGATCAACTCTGCCGGCATGATCCCGCTGATCTTTGCCATATCATTCCTTATCTTTCCCAGCACGGTAGCGAGCTACTTTCAAGCAGCGGATGTCGGCTGGATTCGCAGCGTTGCCTCCTTCGTTATTAACGCATTCGATCCGCAAGGACCGCTCTATTGGTCCCTCTATTTCTTACTCGTTGTAGCGTTTACGTACTTCTACACCGCAATCATCTTCCAGCAGCAAAATATCCCGGAGGTTCTCCAGAAGAATGGCGGCTTTATACCGGGTATTCGACCCGGACGACCGACATCGCAATACCTCAATAGCGTCATTTTCCGCATAACTCTGGCGGGAGCTTTGTTCCTGGGTCTCATTGCGGTTTCGCCCTTTATTATCCAGGGCATCACGGGCGTTCAGGCGCTAATGCTCAGCAGTACGGGTATGCTCATCGTTGTCGGTGTCGTCCAAGACACTATGAAGAATCTTGAGGCTCAGTTACTCATGCGGCAGTACGAAGGGTTCTTGCGCTAGCACCTATGTTGAACCTCATCTTGCTTGGGCCTCCCGGGGCGGGCAAAGGCACGCAGGCGCTCGCGATTGCGGGCAGTCTCGGTCTGCATCGTCTTTCTACCGGTGATCTTCTGCGTCGCCACATCCGGAGAGAATCGCAACTGGGAGCTCAGGCTAGGGTCTTCTACGACAAAGGCGAATACGTGCCCGACTGTCTCGTAGTCGCAATGGTGAAAGAAGAAATCACCTCGTTTCTCCCGGAAAACGGAATGGTGCTTGATGGCTTTCCAAGGACTGTAGCCCAGGCCGAAGCGTTGGAGCGGATGTTGACGGAGATTGGGAAACGTATCGACACCGTAATTGAGATCGACAGCGACACTGAAGAGATCGTAAGAAGAGCGGAAGGCCGCCGGGTTTGCCCAGAGGGGCACACCTACCATATGGTCAAGAATCCTCCGCGTAGCGGCGGACGCTGCGACGTGGACGGTCTGCCCCTACAGCAGCGGGTTGACGACCAGCCGGACACGGTGCGCAAGCGTATCACGGTCTATCATGAGCGGACGAAGCCGCTGCTGACGTATTACGCGGCGAAAGGCTTAATACAGAGAGTTGACGGCACCCAGTCGATCGAAGAAGTGACAGAGAGCATACAGCACGTGTTGAGCAACGTGGGCGTACGTTGACGACAAGAATTACGCTTGGATTACCCTCGTGCAAACGACTCAAGCAATACAACTCAAGACCCCCCGCCAGTTGCGTTACATGCGCCAGGCGGGTAAGATAGTAGCTGAAGTCCTTGCGCTCCTCGGCGAGCATGTGGTGCCTGGCGCGACAACGGCAGAGTTGGATGCACTGGCAGAAGCCGAGGTAAAGAAGCGCGGGGCTGTGCCGTCTTTCAAGGGGTATCACGGCTATCCGTGCACGATATGCGCATCGGTTAACGAGCAGATCGTCCACGGCATTCCGAATGGATACCAATTGAAAGATGGAGACATCTTGAGCATTGACGTGGGTGCCATCTATCAGGGATGGCACGGCGACGCAGCGAAGACGTTTGCGGTTGGCAGCGCAAGTGCGGAAGCTGACCGTGTGATGCGTGCCACGCAGGAAGCATTGCGCCGTGGAATTGCGGCCGCTGTGCCGAATAACCACCTTGGTGACATTGGCTATGCCATTCAGTCATGGGTGGAGGCACAGGGGCTCGCCGTGATAAGGGATTTTGTCGGACATGGCATAGGCAAAGAATTGCATGAGGCCCCGCAGGTGCCGAACTTCGGAGAGGCCGGCGCGGGAGTGAAGCTACGACCCGGCATGACTATTGCAATTGAGCCAATGGTCTCAGCCGGTGATTGGCGTGTCAAAGTGCTTGACGACGGGTGGACCGCCGTGACTGCTGACGGTAGTCTTTCCGCCCATTACGAGCACTCAATTGTAATAACTAAGGATGGACCGGAAGTCCTTACCAGAGTAGCGTAGAGCGATAGCGCACGGAGATTGCGGTGCCGAAGAAGAAAGACACAATTGAGATCGAGGGCGTCGTGCAAGACGTCCTCCCGAACGCAGTCTTTCGTGTAGAACTGGATAACGGGCATGAGGTTACTGCACATTTGTCAGGCAAGTTGCGGCTTAACTTTATCCGGGTAGGCGCGGGCGATCGAGTTACCGTTGAGCTTTCACCCTACGATTTGACCCGTGGTAGGATCACCTGGCGAGGGAGGAGGTAAGCCCATGAAGGTGCAAGCTTCAGTGAGACGGCGCTGCGAACAGTGCAAAGTAGTCCGGCGCAAAAGGGTTGTGCGCATCATCTGCACGAACCCTCGCCATAAACAACGACAGGGCTAGTAGGAATTCTGCAGGTTGAAGAGGGCTGGATGACGTTCACAGGAGGAGCAGCATGGCACGAATAGTAGGGGTCGACATCCCGCGTGAAAAGCACGTCTGGGTCGGACTAACCTACATTTACGGCATTGGGCGTTCCACGTCTCACAAGATCTTGGAGAAGGCCCAAGTGGTGCCGGATACGAAGGTGCAAGACCTCACGGAAGATGAGGTGAATCGAATTCGCGAGGTTATTACCGCCAGTCACATAGTGGAAGGCGACCTCCGCCGCGAAGTGCAGCAGAACATCGGCCGGCTCATCGAGATTGGCTGCTATCGGGGTATGCGCCATCGCCGCGGCCTCCCTGCACACGGCCAGCGTACGCGCACCAATGCGCGCACACGCAAGGGACGTCCGAAGACTGTTGCCGGCCGTAAGCGGGCAGTATTGAAGAAGTAGTGTATCGCTAGGGGTTTAGGCAATGCCGGAAACACGCTCACGCCCACGAAGGCGCGAAAGACGTACCGTTGCCCGTGGGAAGGCGTTCATTCAGTCCACGTTCAACAATACGCTCATCACAATTACCGATATGAACGGCAACACGCTGTGCTGGGCGAGCTCCGGGTCGGCCGGCTTCAAGGGCTCCCGCAAGGGCACACCCTATGCCGCACAGGTCGCAGCGGAGACAGTTGCACGCAAAGCAGCCGATTATGGCATGGGCCAGGTAGAGGTCTCTGTAAAGGGACCGGGCTCCGGGCGTGAATCCGCTGTTCGCTCGCTTCAGGCTGGTGGCTTGAATGTAGTGAGCATCACCGACGTAACCCCAATACCGCACAATGGCCCCCGCCCGCCGCGACGGCGGCGCGTGTAGTTAGTAAGCGAGTTTCGAGGAGAGTCTATGGGACGATATGTTGGCCCCGTGTGTCGATTGTGCCGCCGGGAAGGGCAAAAGCTCTTCTTAAAGGGCGACAAGTGCTTCACACCCAAGTGCCCAATCGAAAAACGAAAGAATCCGCCGGGCATGCACGGTGGCGGTGGAATGCGGCGGCGGTTGTCAGACTATGGTTTGCGCCTCCGTGAGAAGCAAAAAGCACGACGCATGTATGGCATATTCGAACGCCAGTTCCGCAAGTATTTTGCGCTTGCCACGTCGCGCCCCGGAGTTACGGGAGCAACGCTTCTCCAATTGCTCGAGAGTCGGCTCGACAATGTAGTCTATCGCCTCGGCTTTGCTTCGTCCCGGGCGGCAGCACGGCAGATTGTGCGCCACGGCCACTTTACGCTCAATGGCCGGAAGTGCGACATTCCCTCGGCGCTTCTGACTGAAGGCGATGTGGTCTGCGTCAGTGCAAACAGCAGAAGCAACGAATACTTCAAGATCGCCGCTGAACGGCTGGATTCAGTTTCTTTGCCGAATTGGCTCACCATCGACCGGGAGAAGTTCGAAGGCAAAGTGCTTACTTTGCCGACACGTCAAGAGATTGATGCCGATCTAAACGAGCAGTTGATCGTTGAGTATTACTCTCGTCGCTAAGTTGACCGTGCCCCTCATTGGGCCTTGCCGTGTTTCGCAGCGTAGTTAGCGTATCTGTGTATCGGGAGGAAATTCCCCATTGGAATTGCAGGAAGTTCAACCAGAAGTCAGAGTCATTGAAAGTGAAGAGAATTACGGCCACTTCCGCATTGAGCCGCTAAAGCGAGGTTACGGTCACACGCTCGGTAACGCGATGCGGCGAGTACTCCTTTCATCGCTTCCCGGCGCCGCCATTTCGTCTATTCGCATCACCGGCGTGCTCCATGAATTTGCCGACATACCCGGTGTGAGTGAAGACGTCACACAAATCATCCTGAACATCAAACGCATCCGCCTGACCTGCACCGCCGAGAATCCAGTTGAGCTCTATCTATCGGTGAATAGCGAAGGGGTTGCGACCGCTGCGGATATTCAGTGCCCGCCCGAGGTGAGTGTCGTCAATCCGGACCAGCCTATTGCAACCCTGGATTCCGACGACGCAGAATTGGAAATGTATTTGACGGTGGAGCAAGGAATCGGTTTCACGCTCTCCGATACACAGGAGGACGCGCCCATCGGCGTTGTTCCCGTGGACGCGATCTTCACGCCAATTCGTCGCGTAGAGTACCGCGTGGAGCATGCCCGTGTCGGCCAGGTTACGGACTTGGATGCGCTCATTCTGCGCGTGTGGACCGACGGAACACTGACTCCGGAGACTGCCCTGAGTCAGAGCGGGCAAATCCTGTGTGATTACTTCTCGCTCATTCATAACTTCCATCCTCTTGCGCAACGGATCGAGGTGGGGATCGCGCGTTCAGATCCCATTACCTCAACGCCGCTGGAATCTCTGCAGTTGCAGAACCGCGCCTACAACGCTCTGCGCCGCGGCGGCATCAGCACTGTCGAGCAGTTGCTTGCAATGGATGAAGATAACCTGCTGAAGATTCAGGGGTTGGGCGCAAAGACGCTGTCTGAGGTCAAAGAGAGACTGGCCCAGAGCGACCTCTTCCTGACAGAATCAAACGGTACGGGCAGCACTGAGGAAGTTGAGGAGGTGCCCGTGTGAGAAAGCGAGTGTATGTTCGAAGACTGAATCGCGATAAGGGTAAACGCGAGGCATTGTGCCGCAACCTGCTCAGTACGCTTGTGCTCAATGGCGAAGTGCACACCACCTCGGCCCGTGCGAAGGAAGTGCGTTCACGTGTGGAGCGGCTCATCACACTGGCGAAACGCGGTGACTTACATGCCCGCAGGATTGCGCTCTCCCGCCTTCCTCATCAAGAGGCAGTGCACCATCTCTTCGATGAATTGGGACCACGCTACGCCGACAGGCCGGGAGGTTACACCCGTTCCCTGAGACTCGGCACTCGACGCGGCGATGGCGCGCCAATCATGATGGTCCAGTTGGTAGAGTAATCTAGGTTCTTTCATTGGCAGGGTCGATTCATCGGATCTGCCATCGTGTAGAATAGGCAGACAGCGAACGAAGGGGAGTGTTACCCAGAATTCAAGATAGCGTACGCAATGCGGCTGCAGGCAACCGGAAGTTCCGCTGCCTCGTGGCGTACGACGGCACACCATACAGTGGTTTTCAAGCCCAGGTTAGCCGGCCCACGGTTCAACAGGAACTGGAAAGAGCAATTGGGCGTATTACGCAGCAGTCGACACGCGTGGTTCCTGCAGGCCGGACGGACGCAGGTGTGCACGCAACCGGGCAAGTCATTCACTTTTCCTCCGGTTGGGCCCATGGCAGCGCCGATCTCGAACGAGCCCTGAATGCGGTACTGCCGGATACGATTGCCGTCAACGCAGTAGCGCAGGCGGAGCAGGACTTTCATGCGCGGTTTAGCGCAAAGAGCAGGCGCTATCGTTACGATATCTTGAACAGCGCAACTCGATCACCGCTACAACACCGGTTTGCACTGCATCGCAGTCACTCGCTGGACGCTGCTGCGATACATGGAGCGTTGCAATATCTGGTTGGCAGTCACGATTTTCGGGCATTTGCCGCAGGCGAAGAAGCGACAGCGGCCACGATACGGAATGTAAAAAGGGCTTCGTGCCGCCGAAATGGTGACATGGTGCATATCGTAGTTGAGGCAAACGCATTCTTGCGTCATATGATGCGGCGAATCGTCGGCACTGTGCTGGAAATTGGTGAAGGACGCAAACCGAAAGAACATCTGGAAAGAGTCTTGAGGGCGAGAGATAAGGCGATGGCAGGGCCAACTGCCCCAGCCAAAGGGCTTTTCTTAGTTCGGGTAACGTACCCCGAGAGGTTTGTCCTCACGCTGACACAAGAGGACCAGGAAGTATGAAAACAATGGCAACTTTCGTGACGCGAGCGGTTGACGTCGACCGTCAATGGTTCGTCGTTGATGCCACGGACCAAACGCTCGGGAGACTCGCGACCCGCATCGCAAGCGTGCTCCGTGGTAAGCACAAGCCGCAGTACGCGCCAAACATTGACACCGGCGACTACGTGGTGGTGGTCAACGCCGCCAAGGTTGCCGTAACCGGGCGTAAGCGCGAGCAGAAAGTGTACTACCGCCATTCGGGTTATCCCAGTGGCATTCGCGCAGTGCTTCTCGAAGACCAATTAGAGCGGCATCCGAGTCGCGTGATTGAGCATGCGGTTCGCGGGATGCTTCCCCATAATCGCTTGGGACGCGCAATGCTCAAGAAGCTGAAAGTCTACGGCGGGCCGGACCATCCGCATCAGGCCCAACAGCCTGTGCCATTTCAAGAAAGCGTAACAGGAGCAAGTGCTGATGAGTAGTGATGGCAGTGCCCCGTACTATGTAGCTGTAGGGCGGCGCAAGGAAGCCGTGGCCCGTATCCGTCTCTATGGCGGAGAGCGGGGCATCGTAGTAAACGGCCGACCCTTTGAAGAATACTTTCCCCGTATCCTACACCAGAATGTGATACAGGAGCCGCTGGACCTTATCGGCGAGAACTTTCGCGTATCGGCGAAGGTGGTTGGCGGCGGAATCAGCGGCCAAGCGGCAGCAATTCGCCATGGCGTTGCACGAGCCCTGGTCAACGCGAATGAACAGAATCGCATGACCTTGCGCAAGGCCGGTTTCCTTACCCGCGATGCTCGCGTCAAGGAACGAAAGAAGTACGGGCTTAAGCGCGCGCGCAAAGCGCCCCAGTACACCAAGCGTTAAGCCGTCTTTTCACCTGCGGGCCCATCGCTCTCTTCCTGGCTGGACCCTGCCAGTTCTGCCAAGAAGCGCTCTCTTTCCGGCAGGCCCTCCAAACTGGCGAGTCCGAAGTACTTTAGGAACTCAAAGGTAGTCCGGTATTCGATCGGTCGTCCAGGCGTGAGCCGTCTCTCACCGGCGGCGACCAGTTCGCGGTTGAGCAACACTGCCAACGTGTGATCGGAATTCACGCCGCGTACTCGCTCTATGTCGGCGCGCGTAGCCGGCTGGTAGTAAGCGATGACAGCCAGTGTCTCCAAAGCCGCACGCGATAGCCGTTCCTTACGACTCACACCCAACAACGTGCGCACGTAGGGCGCTACCTCCGGGTGCGACACCAACAAATAGGCGCCAGCCTGCTCCTGCAGCAGGATGCCTTTCCCAAGCCACGCAGCCTTCAACTCTTCTAACGCGGCCGCGACGGATCGCGCGGGCTCTCGCGTTATCTGCGCCAATTCCTGAATGGTGAGGGGTCGTTCGGAAACGAACAGAAGTCCCTCAAGCAGAGCGGTAAGGGGCAGAGGCATTCGCTCGCAATCCCTCTCATCGTACTTCCGCGACCGCATCACGGATATTGCCAGCAGCTACTTCATCCCGTGGAATTGCAGCTCGCTCCGCATCCATGGAAAGGATGAGAATGTCCGCGTAAAGGCCGGTCTGACGCACTTGTGCCTTGCGCGATCTGAGAAACTCAAGCACTGCCAGGAAAGCCACCACGATTTCTTCCAAAGATTGGACCGGCTCGATCAGTTCCCGGAATCCGGTTTGTCCTTGAAGCAGCAGGAGTGTGCCAATGCGGTCGAGGTAGGTCTCAATATGCACGGTCCGACGCGCCACCGCAGGAAGATCCTCTTCCCTCTCTTCCAGCACCGCCGCCAGTGCACTTACCAGGTCATCGGGCGCGTAATTCACCAGGTCCGGTTGGGGCAAAGCCACAGGCAACGGCGCTGGGGCCATGCGCTGGTACGCCACGTCGCAATCCTCCTGCCACGCCGCGACCGCGGTCATGATCTGCTTGAATCGCTCGTAGCCCCGCAGTTGTTCCTCCAAAGACTCTTCTGTCTCGTCCAAGAAGTCCTGCGGCTCGTGTAGCAAGGCCTGGGACTTTCCGTGCATGAGTTGGGCAGCTACCCGCAGGAAGGCTGCGAGCAACGGTCCATCCTGCTTTTCCATTCCCCGAACGTGGTCAAGAAACTGTTTTGTCACCGCCATCAAGGAGAGGTCCGTTATGTCTAGTTTCTGTTCTTGGATGAGGCGCAGCAAGACATCGAGCGGTCCTGCAAAAACGTCGAGCCGGACTGCTGGCAAAGGGGCACTCATGTCACAGTCCTAAGAACAAACGTATGAGGAAATTTACCGGCGGGCCGAGTATCGCTTGGAAGATACCAATCCGCAAGAACCACTGGTCCAGAAGGACGATCACCAACAGTACGAACGGTCCCTGCATTTCGAGCCAGGAAATGGAGGGCACAATATGGGGCGGCAAGAAGCGCAGGAGTATGCGATAGCCATCCAGCGGGGGAATTGGGATTATATTGAAGATGGCCAAGGCGATGTTAATTTGCACTACGATGCCGAGCATAGTCACTATTGCACCAGTCGTGCTGTCAGTGGCTGTGTCGATTGAAGAGACATAGCCCCTAATCAACAATCCGACGACAGCAGCAGCCACAAGGTTGGCAGCGGGGCCCGCGGCTGCCACCATGGCGCCCCCCGAAATTGGGCCATTGCGCAAATTGGCCGGATTGTACGGCACCGGCTTACCCCAACCAAAGCCGATGATGAATATCATGAGAGTGCCCAAAAGGTCGAGGTGGGAGAGCGGATTGAGCGTGAGCCTTCCCTGAGATCGCGCCGTGGGGTCGCCAAGCCTATTTGCCATCCAGGCGTGGCTGAATTCATGCACGGAGATTCCAACTATCAAGGCAAGCAGCAGGCCAAGGAAAACCGCCGGGTTACCAAGCTGGGAAAGCAAAAACGACCTCGCGTCAGGTGGGTTGAGGAGCGGACGGATAGTCCCACCCATCGTAGCACCGCATCTATGAAATGACAACCTAACTTGTCGTCACTACGCGCTTTTGCTACGATTAAGCAGGTCACCTCGTTGCGGACCTTGGCTCTTGTTGTGAATTGCATGGAGAAGTCGTGCGGGAAGATGCTGATGCGCGCTAACGCTGCCCACATTGATCCGGTAGAAATGTTTGCGGGAGTACACCGCAAGACACTGGCCTATGGCGATAACGCCATGATTTGTCAGATCATCTTTGCGCCCGGCGGCGACGTGCCTTTGCACGACCATCCAAATGAGCAAACGGGATACGTCCTGGAAGGCACACTGAAGCTCACAATTGGTGAGGAGTTGCTTGTGCTAAAGCCGGGCGAGACGTATGTGATCCCAGGCAATACACCGCATGCCGCAACCGCAGACGAACCAACCAAAGTCTTGGACATTTTCTCACCGCCACGCGAGGACTATAAGGATCCTTAGACGCCTTGAAAGGTAGTGTCTGCGCTTGCCGCCTAGCTGCCGTTTTTGTGAATTACCGAGTAACCAAGGCAAGGGAGCGGGGCACAGCATTTTGGAACGGCTCAAGAGCTTGCTAACCATAGGCTATGGTTCACGAAAGCTCTGTTGTGAAAGTGTACTAGTAGCAAATTTGAACACACGTAATCATGTCATCTGTTGAGGAGGATGAGCACTTTGCTAAGAATTCGTCTGGCCCGTATCGGCAAACGAAAGCAGCCCCACTATCGGGTAGTCGTGGCCGACTCCACTATGGCGCGCAATGGGCGCCATGTGGAAATTCTGGGACACTACAATCCGCGAACTGAGCCATCTACCGTGAAGATTGATACGGAGCGGGCCCAGGAATGGCTGCAAAAGGGGGCGCAGCCTACTGATCGAGTGCGCAAGCTACTTGTGATTGCCGGACTGGAGGCCTAACCATGTATCAACAGCGATCAGGCAGACCGCGTGACGGCGGTCGGCGCGGTCCTCGGCAATGGGGCGGCGGCCGCGAGTACCGCGGTGATAGCGGCACGGTGCCGGCCTTGACGGGCCTCGTCGAATTCGTTGCCTACGGGCTTGTCCGCAATGTAGATGATGTGCAGGTGCGGGAGCTCGTTCGCTCTCAAGCAGTAGTCTACGAGCTGCGCGTGGCCGACGAGGACAAGGGTCGTGTCATCGGCAAGGACGGCCGTATTGCCCAAGCAATTCGGACGGTAATGCGCGCGGCGGCAGGTGAATCGAGCCGTCGTGTTGCCCTCGACATCATTTGACCCGGTCGCCGTGAGTCCCGACGGTAGCGCAGCACAGAAGCGAGTGCAGTCCAACGCATTCGCAGGCTGGATTATTATTGGACGCGTGAGGGCGCCTCATGGCGTGCGGGGCGAACTGCGGGTAGACATCCTCACAGACTTTCCCGAGCGCTTCAATTCCATCAAACGCGTCTACATTGGGGAGGAATACGCCGCCTTCGCGATGAAGGGTGTGCGCTTTACCCCAAAGGGTGCACTACTTCGCCTGAATGGAGTCGAGACCCGCGAGTCCGCTGCAAGACTGTCCCGTTCATACATCGCTCTCCCCGAAGCGGAGATTCCCCCCCTGCCGGCGGGCAGCTTCCATCATCACCAGATCAAGGGGCTGGAGGTGCACACGACTGACGGCACTTTTCTCGGTTGTGTCGCTGACATCCTCGTTACCGGCAGCAATGACGTCTACATTGTGCGCGGCGCTGAACCCAAAGAGATATTGCTGCCAGCCACAGCCGAGGTAGTGCAATCGATAGACCTGGAGGAACAACGCATTACTGTCCGGCTCATGCCCGGCTTGCTGCCTGAAGAGGAGAACCGGTAAGCCCTGCGACCGCGGGCTGCGGGCCCTCCGTAGTCCTTATCCCATCAGCCCGCACAGAAGACTCTGCACAGGCCCAAGTCAGACTATGGACTGTATTCTGCAAGTTGGAGAGCACAAACGGTGCGCTTCCGTGCAGGTCTTTCCGGTACGTTGATACTCCTGCAATCGTCTTGCTGAAAAGCTTCGTCACCTCGACTGAGACTGGTCTTTGTAGTCCTGCGAACGCATCAAGGGCGAGTGGGGACATTGGGTCAGGCCATCCCGAGACACTGCGAACAATATGCTGCGTGTAGAAATTCTCACACTCTTTCCGGAATACTTTCGAGGACCGCTTGACCACGGTACGCTCAGACGCGCCGTGGCAGGCGGTCAGCTTACAGTTGCTGTGCACAATCTGCGTAACTGGGCAGAAGGCAAGCACAGAGTGACCGATGACTACACTTTTGGCGGCGGCACCGGCATGGTCATGAAGCCGGAGCCATTCTTTCGCGCTGTCGCCGACCTCCGGACGCCAGGAGCGTATGTCATACTCCTTAGCCCTTCAGGACGCCACCTCACGCAACAGAGGACCGTTGAGTTTGCGGCACACGCGCAACTGATCCTGCTCTGTGGGCGCTATGAGGGGGTGGACGAGAGGGTGGCGGAATTCCTCGCCCACGAAGAAGTCTCGATTGGCGACTACGTCGTAAGCGGTGGTGAGTTGCCGAGCCTGGTGCTGCTTGATTCAGTGGCGCGTCAACTGCCAGGTGTGCTTGGTGGGGGATGCTCCGCAGTCAACGAGGAGTCGCACTCAGCGGGACTACTAGAGTATCCGCAATACACGCGACCCGCCGACTATGAGGGAATACGGGTGCCGGACATCTTGCTCTCCGGCAATCACCAGCAGATCGATAGTTGGCGGCGCACCCAGTCACTCTTGCGCACGCATGAGCGCCGTCCCGACTTGCTCGCGGGCGCCGATTTAAGCGAAGCAGAGCGAGCATCCCTCAGTGCCAAGTCTCATTGCGAATCATCATGATTGTGTGCTACCGTAGCAAGAGTAAGTGTTGCCCGGCTGAGTAACGAGAAGCGAATATGACGACGATTATCGACGAAATTGTGCAATCGCAGCTAAAGTCGGACGTGCCCGAGTTTTCCCCTGGCGATACCGTGCGAGTGAACGTGAGAGTTGTGGAGAGCGGACGGGAACGCACGCAGGCCTTTGAGGGCGTTGTGCTTTCGCGCCGCGCCGCTGGCATCAATGAAAACTTCACCGTACGTCGCACCGCCCACGGCATCGGTGTCGAGCGCACGTTCCTGCTCCATTCTCCCCGGATCGAGAGCCTTAGCGTAGTGCGACGGGGCAAAGTTCGCCGCGCAAAGTTGTACTATCTCCGCGAGCGTGTTGGCAAGGCCGCACGCATAAAAGAACGCCGGTAGTCTGCACATCATTGGAAGGAATGCCCGCTCGCTCCAAGCCTGGCGGGCATTGTTACGCAATGCGTACCTCCGCTCGCATGCAAAGCCTCGCAATTGAATGGTCTTGGCTTGACCGTGGCGCCAAGTTGATTGCCGGCACCGATGAAGTCGGACGGGGCGCCTGGGCCGGTCCGGTTGTGGCAGGTATGGTGGCCGTACCTCCGCGAGTCTTCCAATCGCTGCCTCCCGATCTCCGGGAAGTCGACGATTCCAAGCTCCTCAGCGCAAAGCAGCGTGTAACGCTTGCACCGCGCATCATGGCGCACGTAACTGCCTGGGGACTGGGCGCGGCAACTTCCCGTGAGATTGCAGACTCAGGTTTTGGCATGGCTGTGCGACTTGCGATCCGACGCGCCTATGACGACCTTGTAACAAAGCTCCCATCTGCGCCGGACATTCTTCTAACCGACGCCGTACCCTTGCGCAACGCGCCCGTGCCGGTTGAATCGCATGCCAAGGCCGATCAACGGTGTCTCTCGGTGGCCATGGCCTCGATCTTGGCCAAAGTGCATCGAGATCAGTTGATGTGCCAGTTTGATCCGGTGTATCCCCACTATGATTTTGCCAACAACAAGGGGTACGGTACCCGCAGACACCAACAAGCACTGACAGTTTTCGGCCCGTGCGCCATACACCGCGCAACCTTTCGCCCCGTAATGCGCGCCACGTCCCAAGTCCTACCCCCAGAGAATCCCACTGAAGCGTTCTCAAATGAGTGCGCCGCAGATCAGAAAAGTGATGATATATTGCACGGCGTCGCTTCGACCGTTGCTTGCAGCAATTCATCGAACTCAGGTGCTTGGATGCAGGGGGTAGACCGGTGAAGTCCAGCCGGCAGCGTCAAGCCCTTGGGCACTGGGGAGAGGAAGTTGCCGCCCGCTATCTCGCGGGACACGGCTACATTATCTTGTCCCGCAACTACCGGACACCTGCCGGGGAGTTGGATATTATCGCGCGCGAGGGTGAGTCTATCGTCTTTGTGGAAGTCAAGACGCGGCGTACTACCAGTTTTGGCCTTCCACAAGAGGCGGTGACGCCCGCGAAAGCTGCGCACATCATTGCGGCTGCCCAGCATTATCTCCAGGACACCGAACATGCGGGCGGTGATTGGCGGATTGACGTGGTCGCTGTAAGCGGGAGCCCCAGGTCTTCTCCTAGGATAAACCTCATTCGCAGTGCAGTTGAGGCAAACTGACGCCCATGCCCACACTATGGAATACAACCTATTCCCGTGAAGATTTGCTCAGCCGGGTTGGCAGCATGGACCAACTCGGCGGCGCAAAGCGCTTCCGGCTGGAAGAGGGACCCGAAGACGCTATGCTGGCCGCGGAGATGCGCACTGGGTCGGGTCTCAACCTCTGGGTATCGCCAACGCGCGGACTGGATGTGACTCACGCCGAGTACAACGGAATCCCACTTGCGTGGCGCTCTCGCACCGGTGACGTGCACAGCGCCTACTTTGAACCTGCTGAAATGGGCTGGTTGCGTGGCTTCTTTGGCGGTCTCATTGCTACCTGCGGCTTAACCTATCTCGGGGCGGCCGGTCCCGATGGCGACGAGGACCTCGGCATCCACGGCCGCATCTCGTACACTGCGGCCCGCAACGTCTTGGTGGACAATGATTGGGAGGGCGATGATTATGTCATGCGCGTCCAGGGACGCCTGACCGAAAGCACCGTCTTTGGAGATACGTTGGTCCTCACGCGATGCATTTGGGCGCGCTTGGGCGAATCCCGGTTTTTCGTTCATGACCAGGTTGAAAACCGGGGACGCAGTCCGAGCCCATTCATGTTGCTCTATCACATAAATGTTGGCTTTCCACTTGTACACCGAGACGCGCGGCTGCTCCTGCCGACAGAGCATGTCGAACCGCGCGACGCTGCCGCCCAGGTGGGGCGGGATCGATTTGACCGGTTTGAGGATCCTACGCCTGACTATGCCGAACGCGTTTACTTCCACACCATGAAGCCCCGTGCTGACGGCCGGGTGCATGCCGCAATCGTGAATCCCACGATAGGCGGCGGCATCGGCATGTATTTGCGCTATGACCCACTTGAACTCCCATGCTTTACAGAGTGGAAGATGATGAACAGCGATGAGTATGTCGTTGGCTTGGAGCCAGGCAACTGCCTGCCCCTTGGGCGTGCCGTAGAGCGCGCTGAAGGCAGGTTGAAGTATCTGAAACCGGGTGAAGTGCAAGCCTTTCACTTGGAGATCGGTGTCCTGGATGGACTTCAAGAAATCCAATCTTTCGAACAGGCCGCACAACCATGAAGCCAATCACCATCCTCTGGTCCGATGGTGTGAGCGAAGCGGAGGCCAAAGAGTGCATTGGCGCCATGCGCGACATTCTGCGCTTCCTCCAAAAAGTCGCCGTGGAGCAAGACATCGGCCTTGCCCCCATCATGTTGCGCCCGTATGGCAACTGGGCACTGCAGAATTCCACAGCCAATGAGGCATACCATTCATTCCGTTGGTATTGGGAGTCAAGCCTCGATCAGCGATCCGGTCAGGTTTCAGCCGCAACCCTCATTGACATCGTACGCTACGAGCCCTGGCAGCATGCCGATCCGCATCTAGACCTCGTGCTCTTACATACTGAGTTGCATGACGACACCGAAAACCAGGATGGGGACTTTCCCTCGGTATTCGCTTGCACAGAGCCTGACTTGGTTACGATAATCTCTCTGCGCCATTTGTCGCAGATTGCGGACGCGAATCTGCGCCTCAAGTGTCTGCGGAATCTGGTTATGCATAACTTCGGCCATCTTGTGGGTCTCCCGAACGGCTTGCCGAGCGGAAGCCGGGCGCAAACTGGGGAATCTGCCTCCGCCAAGCGTGCGAGCGCACACCCGTGCGTGGCGCCCTGTATCATGGTTGAAACACAGTCCATCGATGAGTTAATGACTGTGGCGGCCGCAGCAGAAGAAGCAGGGATCTATCTCTGCAAGACGTGCCATGAAGTAACACGTTCGCTTGTTTTTAGCCTGCACTTCTCTACAAACTAGCCACAATAGCCATGAATCGGCTGCTCTAAGCAAAGAAATTACATAGCTCTAGCGAAAATGAAGCAACTCGACCGCTTTCGCGGAACACTTGTCGGACTTGCCATAGGCGAGTGTCTTGGTGTTGCCACAGAAGGCATGGCGCGCTCAGAGGTTCGCACCCGCTTTGGCGTCCTACGCGAACTCCGGGGGGCCGCCGCTACGCACGCCGGTGAGATCGCCAATCAAGCGCGCTGCCTCGCCGAGAGCATGGTAGCCCGCGGCGAGTATGATCCCGATGATGCCCTCCAGCGCCTGGTCGCGTGGTCGTTCAGCTCCCAAGGGGTCTTGTCGCAGGACGTGACCAACCGCACACTGGCTAAAGTTGCCAGTGGCATGATATGGGAACACGCATCGTCCCTTACCTACTGGGAATCCGGCGGCAAGACTACAGGAATCCACGTCGTGGGCCGCTGCGCGCCGCTAGCCCTGTTGTACGCGCAGCATCCTGATCAGAACATCGCTGCAACGTACAGCAGCGCCCGACTCACGCACTACGACCGCATGTGGAGTTGGGCAGCCGTAACCTTGAATCTGATCATTTCGGCGCTGATTTCAGGAAACTCTGTCAATGACTCGCTCAAGCTCATAGTCGATCACATGGATGAGTATGACGTTCCTGTGCCAGTTCTTGAGCGGCTCTCACAGTTGGAAGCTTCCTCGTTCATACAACCTTCGACGATGGCATTCGATGCCTTGGAAGCCGCGATCGTCTGCTTGTTGCGCACTGATTCCGCCGAGTCCGCTCTCGTCGAGGCAATTAACCTGGGGGGCGCAAGTAAAGCCACGGGTGCAGTTTGCGGGGCACTCGCAGGCGCCGCGCATGGCCTCTCCAGCCTGCCGGACCGCTGGTGGCAACGCTTTGAAGAGGTTGAAGCGTTCGTGGACTTGGCCGATCGCCTCTGCAGCCTTGCTAGCGATGCCTCTTGAAGTTTCCCTCTCCACTGCAAGCAGCGACTTTCCTGTCTCGCCCAAACCGGTTCACGTGCCTCGTGCAAGTTCTTGGCCGCAGCGAGCCGGCAAGAGCGCACCTTCCCGATCCAGGCCGGCTGCATGAACTCCTGCGGCCCGGCGTCCGTTTGTGGTTGGAACCAAAGCCAGGGGAGCAGCGGAAGACCCAGTATCAGGTGTGGCTAGTGGAGAGCGGCCGGTCACTGGTCTCACTCAACACGCGGCTTCCTAATGATCTCGTTCAGGAAGCCCTGGCTCAGGGCAGCCTGCCGGAGCTCGCACAATACCCTACGTGGGAAAGAGAGCGCCGCAGCGGCCACAGTAGGCTTGACTTCTACCTCAAGAGCGCCGATGAGACCTGCTGGCTGGAAGTAAAGTCGGTTACCCTCGTGGAAGGCGGACGCGGCTTATTCCCCGATGCGCCCACTGAACGCGGACGTAAGCACATTGAAGAGCTCATCAGACTGCGTCGCACGGGTGCCCGTGCGGTGGTTTGCTTCGTTGTACAGCGCGCCGACGCGCTCAGCGTTGCCGCCAACGACCGCACTGACCCTAAGTTTGCCCAAGCGCTGCAATCGGCCGATCGCTGCGGTGTAGACCTGATCGCCTACACCTGCCAGATATCCACGGACCGCGTCGTGCTCAGCCACTCAATTCCAGTGCTTTCATAGTGAGTGCGGGCTGCCATGCGCAGACGCCAAATGGAAACAGCCGAACTGAACGAGAACTCCCCCACACAATTGGCACGCCCCTGTGCAAGGATTCGCCAGTTCGGCTGCTGTACGTCAGAGCGAGCTCACAGTCACGCCCGCTAAAGCAGTTGCAATTTACTCCGGTGCCACAATCGGATTGGACAGTGTGCCAATGCCCTGGATAATGACTTCCACACGGTCGCCGACCTGCATTGGGCCTATGCCGCTCGGTGTACCGGTAATGATGACATCTCCAGGAAACAGCGTGAACGCCTGCGAGACGTAGTGGACGATGAAATCCGGCTTGAACACCATATCGGCGGTATTGCTATCCTGCTTGACTTCGCCGTTGAGCTTCGTCTGAATCCACAGGCCGACCGGGTCAATCTCGTTTACGAGTACCGGCCCCAACGGGCAGAACGTGTCCATGCCCTTAGCTCGCGCCCATTGCCCGTCCGCGCGCTGCAGATCGCGCGCGCTGACGTCATTCGCGCACGTGTACCCGGCCACAACGCCGGGAGCGTCATCCACCGAGACGCGATGCGCCGTCTTGCCGATAACTATTGCCAGTTCGCACTCATAGTCCAACTGCGTCGTGAGATGCGAATAGACAACACCTTCTTCCGGGCCGATTACGGCAGTTGGGGGCTTGAGAAACAGCATCGGCTCCTTCGGGACCTCCATCCCGCTCTCCTCGGCGTGGAGCTTGTAGTTTAAGCCGACGCAAATCACCTTCGTCGGTGATGCCGGGGGCAATACGTACAAGTCCCACGGTGCGACCGTTCGATTGGTCTTCGTCCAACCCGTAAACGGGTCTCCCAGCACCGGCGTAACACTATCTCCCTCAATTATTCCCCACGCCGCACTTGAGCCATCCTGATAGCGAACAAACTTCACGTGTTACACTCCTTCATGTACTCAATACTTTCAACTAGGATAGTCAATCTCGCTGACAGTTGCAAAGCACCCAATCGTCAGAATATGTCCAGTCGCTAAAGTGCTTGACGGGGGCGTGCCCGGCCTGGGCAAAGCGTGCCGCCCTACCTGGAAGACAGAGCCGAACTGATGCAATCGAAGTGCGTGTGGTCGAGGCCACGATCACCGCGATTCTTGCAGGGGTAGTTCCTGCCGAAAATATGCAATTGTCTTACCCAAGCCCTCTTCCAGATCTATCGCCGGCGCCCAGCCCAACCTGGAATTTGCTTTCGAAATGTCCGGGCGCCGCCGTTTGGGATCGTCGGCAGGCAACGGCTTATGCACCACGGGAACGTCCGTGCCGGTAAGGCGTACGACAATGTCCGCAAATTCGCGGATGGTGCGCTCGTCCGGGTTGCCAAGATTGAACACCTCTCCTTGCGTATTCGCAGAGAACATCGCGGCTGTCATTCCCCGTACCAGATCTTCTACGTAGCAGAACGAGCGCGTCTGCGTGCCGTCACCATAGATCGTAATGGGCTGTCCCAAAACCGCCTGTGCGATGAAGTTTGGCACCACACGACCGTCACCTGGGTCATTCCGCGGGCCATACGTATTAAAAATGCGAATTATGCGGGCATCAACCTCGTGTTGGCGCACATATTCCATCGTCACCGCTTCACCGAAGCGCTTCCCTTCGTCGTAACACGCCCGCGGGCCAATAGGATTGACATTTCCCCAGTACGTTTCGGCCTGCGGATGTACTAAAGGGTCGCCGTACACTTCGGATGTCGATGCAAAGAGAAACTTCGCACCGTTTTCACGGGCGAGTGCCAGGAGCACATCCGTTCCCACAGAATTGACACGCAGCGTTTCAAAGGGGTGACGCAAGTAGCCCTCGGGGCTGGCAGGGCTCGCAAGGTGAAAAACCGCGTCCCCCTGCCAGGAGAACGCCTCAGTCACGTCCAATTCAAGCAGAGAAAACCTGTCATTCTCCGCAAGATGGGCCACATTCTTTGCCCGTCCCGTGATGCAGTTGTCTACGGCTGTTACGAAATGACCCTGGGCAATCAAATAATCGCACAAGTGCGAGCCGATAAAACCCGCCCCACCTGCGACCAAAATCCTCACAGTTCACAGTACCTTGTTGACATCCGGAACATGCGCGCTCATTGTATCACGCGTTGTGGCGTGCCGTACGAACCGTTATGCCGTCACTCCGCCTGGCAGGCCTGCGGCAATTGCAGCAATAAATGCCGCAATCTGCCGGCACAGACTTTCTTGAATATTCTTTGCAGTCCTGGCCGGGCGCGCGGTTCTTGGCCAGTCATTCGGTCTCTTCCAATCCATGCTCCCGCCACCTCTGGCGCCAACGAAGTTCAATTAATGGTTGACAAATAAGTGCAGTTGGTGTTAGACTGACTTTTACCTGCCTTTGTGCAGGGGCTCCTTAACAGGTGAAGAGTGATGAAGGTTTTGGGCGTTTTTTTCGGAGAGCTAGGGCTTAGGCTGTTCCGGGGGATTGGGAGTTTTCTTACTTCAGTTTTCCCTTTTGTCATGGAGAGTTTGATCCTGGCTCAGGATGAACGCTGGCGGCGTGCTTGATCAATGCGAGTCGTGCGCGTACCCACTGATGCTTGCATGAGTGGGATCACGAGCGGCGTGCGGGTGCGTAACACGTAGATAACCTACCCTCGCGTGGGGAATAACCTGGGGAAACCCGGACTAATACCGCATAGCGCCTCCAGTCTGCAGGACTGGCGGTGAAAGCCTGTTACAAGGCGCACAAGGAGGGGTCTGCGGTCTATCAGCTCGTTGGTGAGGTAACGGCTCACCAAGGCAATGACGGATAGCCGGTCTGAGAGGATGGTCGGCCACACTGGGACTTGAACATGGTCCAGAGCCCTACGGGGTTTAGCATGAAGGAATCTTGCGCAATGGGCGAAAGCCTGACGCAGCGACGCCGCGTGGAGGATGACGCCGTTCGCGGTGTAAACTCCTTTTCTCGGGGAAGAATTTTGACGGTACCCAAGGAATAAGCCCCGGCTAACTCCGTGCCAGCAGCCGCGGTAATACGGAGGGGGCAAGCGTTATCCGGATTTACTGGGCGTAAAGGGCGCGTAGGCGGCAGCGCTAGCCGTTTGTGGAAGCTCCTGGCTCAACCAGGAGATGCCAAGCGGGACGGCGCCGCTTGAGGCAGGGAGAGGGTCGCAGAACTGGCGGTGGAGTGGTGAAATACGTAGATATCGCCAGGAATACCCGTGGCGAAGGCGGCGACCTAGCCCTGTCCTGACGCTCAGGCGCGAAAGCGAGGGGAGCGAACGGGATTAGATACCCCGGTAGTCCTCGCTGTAAACGATGGGTGCTGGGTGTTGGGGTCGGATACTTTTTCCGCCCTCAGTGCCCAAGGTAACCCGCTAAGCACCCCGCCTGGGGAGTACGGCCGCAAGGCTGAAACTCAAAGGAATTGACGGGGGCCCGCACAAGCAGCGGAGCGTGTGGTTCAATTCGAGGCTACGCGAAAAACCTTACCAGGATTTGACATGACCGGCTTACCTCCTCGAAAGAGGAGCGAACCCGGGGGAAACCCCGGATACCGGCCACCGGTGCTGCATGGCTGTCGTCAGCTCGTGCCGTGAGGTGTTGGGTTAAGTCCCGCAACGAGCGCAACCCCTGCGACTAGTTATACCTCTAGTCGGACTGCCGCGAGCAACGCGGAGGAAGGTGGGGATGACGTCAAGTCAGCATGGCCTTTATGTCCTGGGCTACACACACGCTACAATGGGCGGTACAACGGGAAGCAAGCGCGCGAGCGTGAGCGGATCCCCTAAAACCGTCCGGTAGTACGGATGAGAGGCTGCAACTCGCCTCTCTGAAGACGGAGTTGCTAGTAACCGTGGGTCAGCATACCGCGGTGAATACGTTCTCGGGCCTTGTACACACCGCCCGTCACACCACCAAAGTCGGCAACACCTGAAGCGGCTATCGCAAACCCGCAAGGGACGCGCGTCGTGAGGGTGGGGCTGATGATGGGGGTGAAGTCGTAACAAGGTAGCCGTAGCGGAAGCTGCGGCTGGATCACCTCCTTTCTAGGGTCTTTACCCATTTTCTCCTATCCCCCCTTACCTCTCCTATACCTAACTCCCTCTCCCTTCATCACCCTTCACCTGCTAAACCCAGCCGCAAACTACTAATACCGCCTATGTCATCGTCCCTCTCACAAAGAGGGACTTTTCCTTTTACGCCCTCGCCGGTCTTCTCAATCGAAACACTATCCTCAAAAGGCCCAAATCGGAGAGTGAAGCACAACCATGCGTCAGGACGCGATGCAGATTGCCCCGGGACTCTGGCATTGGTCCGCTCCCCATCCGGACTGGTCCCCTTGGAATCCTGAGAAGAGGACCGGTTTCGGTTGGTCGCGAGAGGTCGGCTGCGTCCGCTATGAGACTCGGGAAGAACTGGTACTGATCGATCCGCTCACGCCTCCGCCCTGCACGGCGGTCCAGCAACTGTTCTGGCACACCCTCGACAATGCGGTGCGACACAGACAACAGCCGGTGACTATACTTCTGAGCACCGATTGGCACGACCGCAGCGCGCAAGCCGTCTACGACCGTTATTCTGGTGAGTGCGGCGCCAGTATCTGGATACACGAGGCCATGCCGCAGCAAGAACTCGGCTGCAAACCCACGCGCACGTTTCGTGAAGGGGACACCTTGCCTGCCACTGTTCAGGTGTATGTCCTGACGTCGCCGCACCCGGAAGTCCTCTTCTACCTCCCGCCTGCCCGGGCGCTCGTGGTGGCAGATGCCCTCTGGGGAACGCCGGACGGTCGAATCTGGATCGGGAGCCATGAATTCTGCATGCTACTGCCAAAGTTGCTGAAAACGCTGCTCATAGACACACTCTTGCTTTCCCACGCAGCACCCATCATTAGTTACGCGCACGAGGTTCTCGCAAAAGTAGTGGCGGAGCGACCGGAATGGACAGAAGGCTCCTCTATAGATACGCCGTAGGGCCTATTGAAGTGTTCGTTCTTCCCAGTCTCCGCGGCCTCACTCTCTTGGCAACGCCGCTTAGAGAACACTTGGTACAGGGCTACGCTTCTCGCTGAAACCCCGGTGTTCGCTGTCGACAGGCGGTGCCAACGCCAAGCCCTCTGTGGTTGTGTGCGACGGTTTGCCGTGCTATACTGACAAATGCTGAGTAGACTAGACAGCCGCGCAGTAGTCATGTGCATAGCATGATTACCGTGAGGAAAGTCCCCACTCCATAGAGCAAGGTAGCGGGTAACGCCCGTCCGCCGTGAGGCGAGGAATAGGGCCACAGAGACTAACGCCGATCAACGCTACCGAACCGGTGGTGTTGACCGGAGTGAAAAGGGTAACCTCTACCTGGAGCAAGGCCAAGAGAGGGACGGTGAGGCGGCTCGCGGAGTCCCGGGTAGGCCGCAAAGAGGCGTGGCGCAAGCTGACGCCCAAGATAGATGGCTGTCCGCGACAGAATGGGGCTTATCGGTCTACTCATCAACGAATCTGTGATCCGTACGCATTTGCGATGCGTTACGCATTTGGAATGCGCAAGCGACGCGGGGTGGAGCAGCGGCAGCTCGTCAGGCTCATAACCTGAAGGTCGAGGGTTCGAATCCCTCCCCCGCTACCAATTTGGAAGGTTCTTCGCTACATAGGCTCAATTGTGTTTCTATGGTCTAAGGAGGACCTACGATGGCAATGCTCAAACGACTTGCAGGTCTATACCTCTTGCTCGTAGGCATTGCGGTTCCTCTCCATTTCCTCGCGACGCAATTCTATGATCCAACATGGAGTGATGCCTCGCTTCCTGTTTGGCGAGTCTTGAACCCGCTCCAGATCATTGGGGTCATCCTTGTTCTGCTGGTCGCGTTTGGCCGCAAGCGCCGTGTGGACGCAGATCCGGACGACAAGTCCATCACGCGCGAGTACTTTGGAAGCCAACGTGATCTTCTATTTCGCAGCAGCGGTGTTGCTAGCGCATTTGTGGAATTGGTTCGGCGTGACCTGGTCAGATCCCCTCAATAGCGACAACCAGCTATGGATCATAATCGACTTGTCGCTTGCGTTACTGCTGTTTCCCACGTCTGTCTGGCTCTTGCGCAATTCATCCGACTAGGGCACTCCGCCTAAGGATTATCCCGGCTGAGGAAGGACCGCGTTGGCAAAGACCATCTACCTAGCCAATCCATACGGTTTCTCCGACCAGCAGAAGTTGTTGTTGCTCCCACCGCTGGTCGCAGCTTTGGAAGAGCTTGGGCTTGAAGTGTGGGAACCCTTCGCACGCAACAATCAGGTGGACTTCTCAAGTCCGGAATGGGCCTACCAGGTCGGGCAAGCTGACTATCGCGATGTGGTGGCCTGCGACGGCATCTTCGCTGTAGTCGATGGCGTTCCACCCGATGAAGGCGTAATGGTGGAGTTGGGCATGGCCATCGCCCTAGGCAAGACCACGTTCCTCTATCGAGACGACTTTCGTGCGGCCACCGATAGCGGCATGTACCCACTAAATCTCATGCTCTTCACCGGCCTGCCCCTAGAGGGCTGGCAAGATTACTACTTTACCCGGATTGAGGATCTCGCCTCGCCAAGCAAGGCACTTGCCCGCTGGGCAAAGTCTCCCTAACACCACGAACCTACTGTTTTTCCCATGTACCCCCGCGGCATTCGGGGGTATATTGGTTTAAAGCTATGGGCAGACATTTTTCTCATACTAGGTTTGTGCGTAATCAAGCGAATTAGTAGACGCCATGACTCAGCTTAAATCTGAAGTACCGCCATGGCTCGCCACGCTGGCGGCAGAGAGCGGCATGGCTAGGCGCACTCTTTTGCGGCTGCTAGCCACTGGCGGCGTGGCGGCAGTGCTCATGTCATGCGCAAACTTGAAATTGCCTACGAATGTAGAGCGAGCGCAAAAGGGCGCATCCGGCTCCGCAACGGACACCACGGCAGCCACCCCTGCGCCCGTATTCAAGGACCCATCGCCGTTCATCAACCACGGGCAGAGCGGCCTGGAATCTCGCTTAGCGCACATGCAAGGATTCGTTACACCAAATCGGCTCTTCTTCGTTCGTAACAACTCGATGAGTATTGACGTAGACGTTGCAGATTGGCGTCTCTCGGTCCAAGGAGATGCCGTCTCCGACCCCAGGGAGTTTTCCTACCAAGACCTTCGCACTATGCCCAGTCGCACAATTTTCTCGTATCTGGAGTGCGCCGGAAACCAGCGTGCTATGTTCGACCTGGTTAAGGGCCAGGCGGCCAAGGGCACGCAATGGATGACCGGTGCAGTCGGCAATGGGGTTTGGACCGGAGTCCCGTTGCGGGACATCTTGGAATTGGCGGGAGTGACGGCAAACGCGGTCAGCGTGCTACTCATCGGGTTAGACTCAAATTCGCCTGAGGGTGGCTGGCGCCGTGCGCTCCCGATCGAGAAAGCTATGGACCCCGATACCCTTCTGGCCTACACACTCAATGGCGAAACGCTTCCTAGAGACCACGGCTATCCGCTGCGGGCGCTCGTGCCCGGTTGGGTGGGTAGCGCCAGTGTCAAGTGGCTGAGCCAGGTAATCGTCTCCGCCGAGCAGTTCTGGACGCGCAACAACACCACCTCCTATGTGCTCATCGGCGACGCCTACGCACCGGAAGGCGAGGCCCTGGGCAAAGTCGTCACCACACAGGTCATCAAGAGCGCGCTCGCGCTCCCTTGGCCCGCCGCCTTGCCCACGGGCCGGCGCCGGCTCCACGGCTACGCGCATTCACCGTTCGGCACAATTGCGCAAGTGGAGTGGAGCTCCGACTCCGGAAAGACGTGGCAGCCTGCTCGCGTGCTTGCGCCACAGGTGCAATTCTCCTGGGCGCGGTTTGAGATTGCTTGGGAAGCTCCGGCCGGCGCGCACACGCTCATGACCCGAGCCACGGACACCGCAGGCAATACGCAACCGGACGAGATACCCTTCAATGAGAAAGGGTATCTCTTCAATCAACCGCTCCCCCCATCCTGTCTTGGTTTCGTGATCCGCGCACACGCGCCTCTGCCCAGCCTCTGCCGGCCTAGCTGGGCCTGTCACCTTTCTGGAGTACGCAAGCAGAAGAAGGTACAGTGGTTAATAGTGCTCATTTGTTTTCTTTGGCCCCAGTGAGGAGCGTGCGCTTGAACAGCCCTGATCTTGCCGTAAAGGCTGAAGACCTTACAAAGGTCTACCGCAACGGCGTGTTGGCGAATGACCGCTTGAACGTCGATGTACGTCGCGGACAGGTGTACGGGCTCTTAGGCCCAAACGGCGCCGGCAAGAGTACGTTGGTGCAACAGGTGATGGGGCTCATCAGACCCACCTCAGGTAACGTTTGGGTCTTTGGCGTTGATGCGGATCGCAATCCCGAGCGCGTGAAGCGTATGATAGGCTATCTGCCGCAGACGTCCTTTGCCATGCGCGACTTGCGTGGGGAAGAGGCCATATACTTCACGGGTCGTTTGAAGGGCCTCTCGCACAAGGAGACCCTGCGCCAACGCGACGCTTTTATAGAGCAATTCGAAGTCGATGAAATCCGCCGCAAGCCGATTATGCAGCTCTCCGGCGGCATGCAACGACTGACGGGCTTCATCATGGCCCTGCTTGGCAGTCCCCCGCTCCTGGTGCTCGACGAGCCGACGAATGACCTTGACCCCCTGCGCCGCCGGGCGGTCTGGGAGGCAATCCGCCGCGCAGTTGTTTACGACGGCGCGGCCTGTCTCCTGGTAACGCACAATGTCCTCGAGGCTGAGCGGGTAGTAGACCGCGTCGCGCTAATCGATGAGGGACGCGTGCTCGGCGAGGGCACGCCCGGCGCTATGAAAAGCCGCCTGGGCGATACAATCCGACTTGAACTCTGGCTGCGGGACGGCGCTGCGCTGACGCGGGCCCAGGAAACGAAACTCAGCACGCTCGGCACACTGCATCAACCAAGACCACAGCATCTCTTGTTACGGGTGCCTCAAGATCGCGTTGGCAGGACCATTGACCTCGTGCTTACAGAAATTGGTACGGAAGCGGTGGAGGACTTTCGGCTGGCAACTGCCTCTCTTGAGGATGTCTACGTAGAGATTGTTGGACGGTCCCTCGAAGACAGCGAGCGCGACGAAGTGAAACAAGATGCCGCACAAGACAGTTTGAACGCTGAACAGATCGGAAATTAGTACAGGATTATGACAAGTAGCAACACCTATCGTCTGCGTTCGCTTTGGCTATCACTTAACCACTTCTTGCAGAATTATCTTCATCTCACCGCCGTGATCGTACTGGAATTCCGCCAGTGGCTCACCATGATCCTCTCGATCTCGGTGCTGCTGAATCTAGGCATGGTCTTTGCGTTCTCTTTCATTTCGGGCTCGCGCGATCCCGAGCTGGGCCGTTACTTTGTGTCCGGGGCAGCGGTCATGTCGCTCGTTACCTTGGGCGTCATGATGGTCGCCCAGGATATGGCTCAGTCGCGGCGGAACGGCGCAATACTCTACTACGCGTCGTTGCCGATCAGCAAGACGGCATTCATCTTGGCCGTAGTTTCCGGCAATGGCATCGCTGCAGTTCCCGGAATGATTATCACGCTGTTGGTGGGAAGCTGGTACTTTGGCTTTACGCTTGCGATCAATCCGCTTATTTTCGCCGCTATACCCCTCAGCGCCATCTCTCTCGCCGGTGTGGGCGCTGCGATTGGGCTCGGCATTCCGAATTGGCGGGTCGCGGGCCTGGTGGCGCAGGCGACCATGTTCTTCATCATGTTCTTCGCGCCGGTAATGATCCCGCTCGACCGTCTGCCGACGATCCTGCAGCTCACAGGCAAGATACTGCCCCCAACCTATGCGGCGCAGGCGTTTCGGGCCTCTCTGCAACCGGATATTACCGTAGCCTTGCTCATTGACTTAGCTATTCTGGCGGTCTTCGGCTTGGGGTCGCTGGCAATTGTAGCGAAGACCTTGAAGTGGCGGCTGGAATAGCCCCAGCGCGATTGCTACGGTCACACGCTGTAGTTAGCGTCCGGCCTGGAATGTGTTGGTTGCTCTCCTGGCAGCTAGTCAAGAAGTTGACATGCTCTCGGAGAGGCTCGGTTGTCGTTACAGTGCCCGATAGAGTATCTGCAGGATATCGTCTTCGGTGACCCGGCGGGGGTTAATGGCGACGTTGCGGCTGCGGAACGTATCCTTGACGATGGCCTCGAAGTGCTCATCCGTCACGCCGATCTCGCCCATCGACGCGGGCATGCCGATTTCGGACTCTAAATCCCTTATCGCTTCAATGGCGGCGAGCGCCCGTTCCCTTTCGGACTGCCCGGGGAACGTAGCGTCGAACTCACGCGCAACCACCGCCAATTGCGGTTCGCAACCAATCCGGTTGAAATCGAGGCAATGGGGAAGGAGCAGAGCGTTGCTCAGTCCGTGCGGCAGATGATGGTAGGCGCCGACGGGATGCGCCATCGCGTGGACGATCCCAAGGCGTGAATGCGCAAATCCAACTCCCGCAATGCAGGCGGCAGCCTGCATGTTGCCGATGGCGTCCATGTCGCTGCTGTTTGCCACAGCGGCACGCAGGTTTTCGCTGATGAGACGAATCGCGTGTAAATTGAAGGCGTTGGTAAACGGAGTGGATAGCGGTGACGTCATGCCCTCCACAGCGTGAGTCAGGGCATCCATACCGGTGTGCGCCACCACGTGCGGGGGCAGAGTTGTCAGCATGGTGGGATCGAGAAATGCCACGCGCGGCGCCAGCCGCGTGCTCAGGATGGACATCTTGAATTGCTGGCTGGGTAGAGTGATTACGGCAGCAAACGTGACCTCGGAGCCGGTGCCCACCGTTGTTGGGACCGCGTAGAGCGGCGGTAGATCCCGGTCAAACGCATCGAACCCTTCGTAGTCTGCTACCGTGCCGCCGTTGGAAATGACCACGCCGGCGGCCTTGGCGACATCCAAAGAACTGCCCCCGCCAACCGCCAGCAGACCGTCGCAATCGGCACTGCGATAGGCCGCAACGACCGCCGCGACGATGCTCTCTTCGGGGTCGGCTTCCACTTCATCGTAGACTGCAAAACCCACGTCGGAGTCTTGCAGCGACTGGGTAACCGGAGGCAGCAAGCCGGCGCTTACGATGCCTTGGTCCGTGACGACGAGAACACCCTTATGACCCTGTGCCGCCAGTGTTGGGCCAATCTCGGCTACGGCTCCCGATCCGCTGAGTACCCTCGTAGTCACTGCGAAGCTATGGACCGCCATACCCGCAATCTCCTCGTGCAACACTTCCTCGGCTGGTGAATGATGGCATGAGTGTAGCAGGGCAGTTGTGCTGAGGCAAACGAGAATGAGGGTTCTTTGAAATGGGATTCTATGCCTCTCCGTGCAGAGAATGGGCCGGTTAAAGCGGCAAATCACACGCTTGGGACAAACCAAGAATTTCCAATGTCTTGCCGCAGACCCTTGTCATGTGAGGCTTCCAGTTCGATCTACTTGACTGGCGCCAATTGGTTGTATATGGTCTAGTCAAAGCTGTGTGGGTGTACATAGGAAAACCACCACAGTTCGGTCGTTGATTGAGCGCTGTAGCGATTTGTAGCAGAGGAGCAAGAGATGAGCGCTTTGCATATGACTCGCCGTGGGCTGCTAGCTTCCGGCGTAACGGTTGGAGCACTGGGCTTGCTGGCAGCATGTGGACAGGTGCAAACCCAGTCCACGGAGATGGACGGCGACCAACCCAAGGCCGCAGAGCCAGCAACAGAATCCGGTCCTAAGACACAGGAAGTTAAGCTCAGCGTGCAGGATGGCGGCGGCTGGCAGCCGTGGGCGGAAGGCATTCTGAACGAGCGCTTTCAGGAGAAGTACCCCAACGGTGAGGTAGTCTTTACACCGCGTACGGGCGGGCAGGCGCACACCTTTGTGGAACTATCAGTTGGCCTGGCCGCCGGCCAGATGCCCGACCTCTTCAAGATGGGACAAGCCATCGCGCCTTCCATCTACATGGCGGGACTGTCAATACCATTAAATCCTTACTTTGCCACGTGGGGCATGGAGCCGGACTTCCTGCCCAGTACGCTCGATACGGTGCGTGTAAAGGGCCAGTTGCAGGGCATGCCGATGATGGCGGCCAATCGCTCGTACTGGCTCCGCGATGACCACATGTCCGAGGCCGGTTTGACGCCGCCAACCGCGTGGACCATGGATGACCAAGCCGATTTTGCCACCACCATGACGAAGTGGAAGGTACTGGGTAAAGAAGTCGAGCGCTATGGGTTCAGCCCGGGCAATCTCGGTCGTGATCCCGAGGAAGCCGAATTGAACGGCATTGTCGAATCGAATGGCGTGCAATGGGTCACAAATGGTAAGGCATCCGGCTTCGTCAATAGCCCTGAAGCTATCGCGGGACTGGAATTTCAATTGCGCCGCAAGCGGGGCTTCAATCCTCACGGTTCATCGTACGTTGGGCCGGAATTCAGTGGCTACGGTGCGGGCTTTGCCGGCGGTTATGTTTCCATGATTTGGGGCAACGCCGCGATTGGCCGCCGCGTTGCAACGGATGCACCGGAAAACGTAGATGAAATCTACGTTGCGCCTGAGCCCATGGGTGACCAGCGCGCAGTCAGCCTTTCATTCAACGACTGGCTGGGCATGGGCGCTGCCACCAAGGACCCGGATGTGACGTGGGACCTGCTGCTCACGGTGCATGAGGACGACGTGCTCATTGCCTACGACGAGTTGACGTTCTTCTTGCCGCCGCGTGTGTCGGTCGCTGCCAAGGCTCCCTATGTGCAGGAAAACGCTTTCTTGTCCGGTCTGCTGAACAATCTGCAAAGCGTAGGCTTGGGCAGACAGCCAATTCCGGGCTGGGACAGGATGCGTCCCATCATCCTGGAAGAGTTGGCAAAAGCCGGCGCCGGTGAACTCGACGCCCGCGACGCGCTCGATAACGTCGCCGCGCGTTGGGACGTCGTGCTCCAAGAGCCGGCCATCCAGGAGTTCTACAACGAGTAAACTCTGTTTCACGTTCCTGGCGAACTAAGACTGTGACGCAAGAGCCGGTTCCCAATTGGGACCGGCTCTTGTGAATCGTCTCTTGGTAAACCCATGCTCTGGCATTTCGCCGCAGGAAACGCCTCACCAGTAATATCGCGCACCATGTGTAAAAGTAAAGCTAGCCGATTTTCAGCCTCCGGCCTAGTGGGCCACAGGAACTATTGCATTGAGAATTGGCCGCACAGATGTGGCCGCAGACTCGCCGCACCAGCTACGACCGCGTCATTGCTGCCGCGCCTATATTGGCTGACAAACGAAATGCAGTTGCATTCGAGAGTTATCGTCCGCCGCCTCGCTCCCTCCCTTACTGCGCTCAGGTCTACCAATCGGTGTATGATGGATTTCTATGAACCCGCGCCTTTTGAGCTAGGGCGAATTCTGCTAATTGCTAGCCGTAAGAGACCGGCCTCCGGCGCAAGGGTGCGCTCTAGCCGGTACGTGGCCCCCAATTGAGAAAGGTTGACAATGAAGTCAGCTATGCAAAGTAACAACTCCGTGGATACGAGTGCCAAAGCGGAAACGTCCCCGCCCCATCCTCGCCAGCTCGAGGAGCCGATAGCAATTGTCGGTATGGCGTGCCGCTTTCCCCAGTCTCCGACCCTCTTGGACTTCTGGCGTCTCTTGGAAGCGGGAAAGACGGCCGTCATTCAGGGTGAGCCCGGTTCCGGCATCGGCCGTATCGGTCAGTTGTTCCCGGATGCTGAAGTCCAAAACGAAGCCTGCCTATTTGGCGCGTATCTGGACGAGATCGACCAGTTCGACGCCGGGTTCTTCCGAATCTCCCCGGTTGAAGCGCAACTGCTGGACCCGCAGCAGCGGCTCATGCTGGAGACGAGTTGGCGGGCTCTTGAAGATGTCGGCATTGATCCGGAACGTCTCAGAGGCAGCCCCACCGGCGTCTACGCAGGCATCAGCAACATGGAATACCGCGATTTGGTTCTCGGGTCCGGCGATACAGCCGAGCCTGCAACCAGCCTGTATTCGGTAAGCGGCACCTCCTTTAACACCGCCATCGGTCGCGTGTGTTTTGCGCTGGGTTTTCAAGGACCGGCGATCGCGTTGGACACTGCCTGTTCATCATCGTTGGTAGCAATTCATCAAGCAATAGTTGGATTGCAGAGGCGAGAGGCGGACCTAGCACTTGCGGGGGGAGTCCATACTATTCTCTCCGGGCGCCTCCTGGAGCTGCGCGGCAATGCCGGTATGTTGGCGCCGGATGGGCAATGCAAGACGTTTGACGCCGCCGCCAATGGGTATGTGCGGGGTGAAGGCTGCGGAATAATTGTCCTAAAGCGCCTGAGCGAGGCGAAAGCCGACGGCGACCGCATCTGGGGCGTGATAAGAGGATCGGCCATTAACCAGGACGGGGCGAGCCCGGGACTGACCGTGCCGAATGGAGCGGCGCAGGAACAGGTAATCGCGGACGCCCTGAGTCGCGCTGGCGTCCTGCCTTCCCAAGTAGACTACGTGGAGGCGCACGGTACGGGCACGCCGGTGGGCGACCCGATTGAGGCGCAGGCTACAGGGACCGCCTATAGCCAAGACCGCGAACCGGAACGCCCATTACTCATCGGATCGGTCAAGACGAATCTCGGCCACCTTGAGTCCGCCGCGGGAGTCGCCGGGGTAATCAAGGTTGTCCTGGCTATGCATCAGGGGGTGATTCCAAAACACCGCAACTACCGCACCCCTAATCCTGAAATCGATTGGGACCGACTGCCGCTGCAGGTAACGTCGGAGACAATGGAGTGGCCGCGCCAGCCGGATCGCCTCCCACTGGCCGGTGTCAGTGGCTTCGGCTGGTCGGGCACAAACGCGCACGTAATTGTGGAAGGCCACGAAGCGTCGGACAGCGCATCCGGTGCAGGGAAAGCACCGTCTTGGCCAACCGGCGCTCTGTACCCGATTGCGGTCTCGCTACCGGATGATGTTCCCGAACCGGCACGGGCGGAAGGCCCCTCCTCGCGCCCCACGCGCCTGCTGCCGCTATCGGGCAAGAGCGACCAAGCGCTCAAGGAAGCGGCAGGCCGCTACCTCGCCTGGCTCGACGCGCATGGCGATGAGCTTGCAGACGAGGATCCTGCTGCGAGCACGTTGCTCTCAAACATGGCCTGGACTGCGAGTGTCGGCCGCAGCCACTTTCCCCATCGTGCCGCTCTAAGGTTTCAGGACGCCGCCTCGCTGCGTGAACAATTGCAAGAGCTCTTGGAAGCTCCTGCAGCGTCGGAGACGACCGCTTCACGTAAGGTGGCATTTGCCTTCACCGGACAAGGCAGCCAGTGGGTCGGTATGGGAGCAACGCTGTATAAAGACGAACCGGTCTTCCGGGCTGTATTGGATCAGTGCGAAGCGGTATTTCAGCAGGAGCGCGGGGATTCACTGCTGGATGTGATGTTTGGACGGCCGGAAGCGACAGGCAACTTGAACGCTACCGCCTGGGCGCAACCCGCAATCTATGCATTGGAATGTGCCTTGACGGCAATGTGGGCGAGCGTTGGGATTCGGCCCAGCATGGTGGTAGGACATAGCCTTGGCGAGTTTGCGGCAGCGCAGGCAGCCGGCGTTTTTTCGCTGCAAGCTGGCATGCGTTTTGTGACACGGCGCGGTGCATCGCTTGATGCGCTGTCCGGTGCGGGCGCAATGGCTGCCATTTTTGCTCCGGAGCCAGATGTAATGGCAGCGATACGTGCGGTGAATGCTTCGTCCAACGATCTCGACGTCAGCATTGCGGCCTTTAACGGCGCCCACCAAGTAGTAAGCGGTCCCGTACCCGGTGTCGAGGCGATCATGGGGCGCTTTGAGTCACAGGATGTGCGCGTCCGGCGCTTGAATACGAGCCAGGCCTTCCACAGTGCCCTCATTGAACCTGCTCTACAGGATGTTGCGTCTGCGTTGAAAGACGTTGGCATTTCAGCTCCCTCAATCGAATTGGTGAGCAATGTCACGGGTCAAGTTATAGGATCGGGTAAAAATCTTGATGGGGACTACTGGCGCCGTCACATGCGGCAGCCGGTGGCATTTAACCAAGGCATCAAGACTCTTGCCGAATTGGGCGTTGACGTTGTAGTGGAAATTGGTCCCCACGCCGTGCTGGGACCGATGGCGACCTTGGCCTGGCCGGAACCATCGAATGGTCGGACAGACAACACCCCGCTGGTGGTGGCCAGCCTCCGGCGGCCGCCCAGAGATAGTACGACAACAGAGCCCGAGAGCAGCTTTGTAGACGCTGTGGCCACAGCGTTTGAAGCTGGATTGTCTCTTTCCCTAGAAGGACTTTTCGCCGGTGAAAGTCGCCGGCGCATCTCGCTGCCCGACTATCCATTTCAGCGCCGCCGCCATTGGGTTGACGCTCCGAGCCGCCGCCGGTCGAGCGCAGACCACCCGCTATTGGGGTCTCGGCATGAGTCGCCCCTTGGCGAAGTCTCATTCGAGACGGAGATTTCGGCAGCGGATCCTGCCTGGTTGGACGATCATCAGGTGTACGGCCGTCACGTGGTGCCGGCGGCACTCTGCGGGGCTATGGCTGTGTCAGCGGCGTGGACGGAAGTCGGTGGACCGGTGGTTGTGGAAGAATTCCAACTGCACAACCCAATAATTCTGCCGGAACAGGATGCGGAAGAGGATTCCCAACCGGAGAGTCGTAGGGTGCAGCTCGTGCTTGGCGCACCCGAGGTAGGATCCTCGCGCCGGGTCGAGGTGTACAGCAAAGGCGAGGATGAAGATAGCTGGACGCTGCACGTGGAGTGCCAGGTGTCTACCGGCGCGAAACAGGCCAGTGAGACCGTTAGCTTGGATGGTTTGAGGCAAGGTCTTGCAGTGCAAGACATACAGGGCTTCTATCGCGCCAGAGCGGAGGTTAATGTAACTCTTGGCCCGCGGTTCCGCACCCTCCAGTCACTGTGGACGGGCGAGAGGGAAGCAATCGGAGAAATAGCTCTCCAAGAGTCCGCAGACCTCAGCGGCATAGAAACGCATCCAATTGTGCTTGACGGCTGTTTTCAGGTTATGGCGGCTGCCCGGCGACAGGCCAACGCTGAAGGCGGAGAGGCATACCTGCCTTTTGGATGGGAGCGGATGTGGTTGACAAAGCCATTGCCGGAACGCCTCATCTGCCACGCGCGCTTACGCGAAAGCGCCAGGGACACCGTGTCCGACGACAATTCAAGTGACACACCGGAAGTGCTGTCTGGCGACCTGCGCCTCTACTCGCAGGATGGCACGCAAATCGGCGGACTGGACGGCTACACGGTAAAGCGGGCTACGCGCGCCGCGTTGCTCTCGGCAACAGAGGAAGTCGCAGACCTTCTGTATGAGGTGATCTGGCGAGACCGCCCCCTGCCGCCAGGAATGCCGTCTGCGGACTTTCTCATTCGCCCCGCGGCCATTGCGGCTCGATCCGACACGTTTTCTCAATATCTGTCGGCGGAGGGCGTCGCACCCGATGACCGCGATGCCTTGCTGACGGACCTGGAACACCTGTCGTGGTCCTACGCTCGCGTAACTCTGGAGCAGTTAGGGTGGCAGCGGCAAGTAGGAGAGATAATTGAACCGGAGACCCTGCGGCGGCAACTTAACGTATTGGACGAGCACCGGCGCCTATTCCGCCGTCTGCTGGAGATGCAGGCGAAAGCCGGCGTTTTGCAGGAGAATGGCGGCGACTTTACCGTGATTGCCGGGCCCGAGGACGCTCTGCCCGATGAGGTGCCTGCTGACCCCGACGCATTTGCGGTCCAGATGGACTCAAAGTATGCACACGGGTCGAACGAAATCGGTCTGTTTCGTCGCAGTGCCGGCGCCTTGGCGGACGTGCTGCGCGGTGAAGCAGACCCACTGACGCTGCTCTTCAGCAGCGGCGAACCGAGCGCCGCGGACCTGTATCGCAAGGCGCCCGTAGCGCGTGCCGCCAACAAGATGTTGGGCGACGCTGTTGCCGCGCTGCTGCGCAGCGTGCCTAGCGAACGGAGGCTGCGGGTCTTGGAAGTCGGCGCCGGTACCGGGTCGGCTACGGCAGCCGTATTGCCCGAACTACCGGCTGGTAGGTTCGACTACGTCTATACGGACATCTCTGCCGGGTTCTTTGCGGAAGCGGAGGGGCGCTTTGGCGGCGCTGAGGCGTCCATAGAGTATAGGGTGCTTGACATTGAAAAAGACCCGTTGGCGCAGGGATTCAATGCCCATGGCTATGATTTGGTAATTGCGTCCAACGTGCTCCATGCCACCCGGTATCTTCAGGAAACCCTCGGCCATTGTCGGGAGCTTCTCGCGCCATGCGGACAACTCGTTGCCCTAGAAAACCTTCGTGGACAGGGCTGGCTCGACTTGACGTTTGGGCAGCTAGACGGATGGTGGCGGTTTGCTGACGAATACCGGCCACACCATGCCCTGGCAAGTCCCGCAGTCTGGCGCCAAGCGCTGTATGACGCCGGCTTTCAAGAAGTAGAAGTCTTGGGAGTGGATACGAGCGACTCGACCAGAATGCCGGACCGGGGCGTCATCGTGGCACAGGGCCCGGAGCAAGTGCTGGAATCAGCGGGCGCCTGGGTGCTGGCAGCAGACCGCGGCGGCACTGCGGAAGACTTGGCAGCGGCCCTGGCGACACGCAACCAGACCGTGGTGCTGGTCAATGACAGCGTAGAGAAGTCTCCATTAAGCGTCCAGGAAACCTCCGGCGTCTTCCGAGCCTCCCTTGAATCAAAGAGCCGCGAACCTTGGCAGGAACTGCTCGCAGCGTTGCCTAAAGACTTACCGCTCAGCGGCATCGTTCATTTGACAGCATTGGATGGTCATGGCCCCGATGCTGCGGCCGCAGAATTGTCCGAGGATGTGCGAAGTGCCGGGGCAAGCGCCCTCGCGCTGGTCCAGGGCATGGGCGACGCCGACGTAACTCCTGAGAATGGCACGTGGTTTTTAACGCGTGGCGGGCAGGTGCTGGCAAAGGAGCGTCTCGGGCAGCTCTCCGGCGCTTTGCTGTGGGGATTTGGCAAGGTGGTGGCACGGGAAGCAGGCGACCTGCAACCAAGAATGCTCGACTTGGAACCTGAACAAGAGACTCCGCTGTCCGAATTGGTTAATGAGCTTCTCTATCCGGACAACGAAGACCACATTGCGTATCGATCAGGACTCCGTCAGGCGGCCCGTCTGGTGCGAATTGGCGCCGAGACCAACCGGTTAATGCTGCCTGAGGGGTCGCACTGGCTTCTGCAGCCGGATGAAGGCGGCGCCCTCGAGAGCATGGGGGTGGGACCGTTTCCGGCCAGGCCGCTGGCACCGCGAGAGGTCCGCGTGGCCGTCGACGCAGCGGGGCTCAATTTCTGGGATGTCTTTCGGTCGCTTGCACTCATTGACGAGGGCTTGTTGGGTGGAGAGTTCTGCGGACGAGTCCTAGAGGTTGGCACAGACGTGACGGCGGTTTCGGTGGGAGATCGCGTGGTCGGTTTAGCGTTTGGGACGTTTGGGCCGGAAGCCATTATGGTCGAAGAGATGGTGGCGCCCGCACCGGAAGGTTACTCTGTGGCGGAACTTGCCACGATGCCGACTGCGTTCGTTTCCGCCGCATTGTCGTACGACATTGCCGACTTGAAAGCCGGTGACCGGGTGTTAATTCACGCAGGCGCAGGCGGCGTGGGCCTGGCGGCCATACAGTTAGCCCAGGCTGTGGGCGCCGAAGTTTACGCCACGGCAAGCGCTCCAAAACAGGCCTTCCTTCGCTCACTCGGTGTAGAGCACGTCTTCGACAGCCGCCAGACGGCTTTTGGGCAGCAAATACTCGACGCCACTGAAGGCCAGGGTGTTCACGTTGTATTGAACAGCCTGACCGGAGAAGGATTCATTGAGGCGAGCCTATCCTGCCTGGCGCAAAGCGGCCGCTTCGTGGAGCTGGCGCGGGTAGGCATCCTGAGTATGGAAGAAATGGCAGCGGCAAGGCCGGACGTTGCCTACACCATCCTGGAACTAGACACGTTGAAGGAACACGACCCAGCTCTCCCGGGTGACGCCCTAAGAAGGGTGATGCAACAGTTGGCCGATGGAGCGCTGACACCGCTCATTCACAGCAGATGGTCGCTCACCGAAGCCGGGCCGGCCATGGATTTCATGCGCGCGGCGCGGCACATTGGCAAGATCGTACTCACTATATCTCCGATCGAGACCGGGCAGTTGCGAGACGATAGAACCTACCTGATAACGGGCGGCCTTGGCGGCATTGGCTGCGCCTTGGCCGGCTGGCTGGCGGAACGCGGCGCCGGGGCGATTGTCCTGAACGGCCGCCGTGATCCCGATCCTGAGGCGGTGGCAGCAATCGACGCACTGCAGCGGCGCGGCGTAGAGATCCGGGTAGAGTTGGCCGATGTTACAGACGCCGCTGCGGTGGATGCGATGTTGGCACGCATCGATGTGTCCTTGCCGCCGCTCGCGGGCATTATCCATAGCGTAGGTGTCCTTTCCGATGCCGCGCTCACCAACCAGACCTGGGAAGGTTTTGAAGACGTGCTGTGGCCCAAGGTTTTGGGCGCTTGGCATCTCCACCGCGCCACTTTGGACCGCGACCTGGACCTCTTTGTGCTGTTCTCCAGCGTTACGGGTGTGCTAGGCAATGCCGGTCAGGCGAACCATGGGGCCGCCAATGCGTTTCTGGATCAGCTTGCCGGCCACCGCAGGGCCCTAGGACTTGCGGGTCAATCTATCGCCTGGGGCGCATGGGCGGGACTTGGCGAAGCGGAAGAACAGCGCGACAGAATCTCGCGTCAACTGGAAGCAGCGGGAACAGGTTGGATGACACCGCAGCAGGGATTGCGGTCGCTAGAATCGCTCATGCGCCAGGATGTTACCGCCGGCATGGTCGCTGCAGTCGACTGGCAGGTATTCGCTCAGAATCATGAGGACAAACCGCTACTGCTGGAAGATCTGTTGTCCGCTGCCGCGGATGGCGAAGAGCAGCAATCCGAATTGCCACAGGATTTGATGCCTCGTCTCCACGCCGCTGCCCTCGCTGAGCGCGAGCAGATACTCGTGTCGTTCCTTCAGCAGGAGATCCAGTCAGTCATGCGCTTGCCGACGGAGCCGGCCCCCACGGTGGACTTCTCCGATCTGGGTATGGATTCGCTCATGGCGGTCGAGTTGCGGAACCGCATTAACCGTGGTTTTGCCGGGGAGTACGTGGCCTCCAACACCGTGGTATTCGACTATCCCAGCATTGCCGGTCTGGCGCGCCACTTGGCCGCAGAGCTCGGTGCTGTCGAAGAACTGCCGACGCCTCCCGCGAGCATTGCGCCGGATCCGCCGCCACAAGTCCAAACCGACCAGGATGGCATTGCCGTCGTGGGCATGGCGTGCCGCTTCCCCGGCGCGGATGACATTCACGCATTCTGGAAGATCTTGGATGCCGGCATGAACAAGGTCACGGACGGACGCCAAGATGCCGGTTCATGGACCGGCGTCGCCGGTGACCCGGACGCTGAGGATGCCGCCAGTCGACGAGGGGCGTTTATCGATGAGATAGACTATTTTGATTCGCGGTTCTTCCGGATTGCGCCCATCGAAGCGCGCACCATGGATCCGCAACAACGCCTCTTGCTTGAGACGAGTTGGCACGCCCTCGAGGACGCAGGCATTGACCCAGACCGGCTCAAGGGCAGCCGTAGCGGCGTGTACGCAGGCATCGGCAGCAGCGAGTATCGCCGGCTGATTAGCGCAAACGGCGGGGGTGACGACTTCTTTGGTACTTCCGGCGGCGTGGCCGTGGGACGGATTGCGTATTCGCTTGGCTTGGAAGGTCCCGCGGTGCCGCTAGACCTGGCGTGCGCGTCATCCTTGGTTGCCGTGCACCAGGCGGCGGCGAGTTTGCAGCGTGGCGAAGTAGACTTGGCGCTGGCCGGCGGCGTACAAGCGGTCCTCGCCCCATCGGTAATGCGTTTCCTCGAAGACGTTGGGATGTTGTCTCCAACAGGCCAGTGCTGGTCGTTCGACGCCGCGGCAGACGGTTACGTGCGCGGCGAAGGCTGCGGCATGGTGGTTCTCAAGCGGCTAAGCGACGCCGAAGCGGACGGTGATCGTATTTGGGGCGTGATCCGGGGTTCGGCAGTGAACCAAAACGGCGCGGGCCTGGGCCTCACCCAACCGAACGGCCCGGCGCAAGAGCGTGTAATGGAGGAAGCGCTTGCCCAAGCCGGGTTCGCCCCGGCTGACGTCGACTATGTTGAAGCCCACGGGCCGGGGACGCCCCTGGGTGACGCCATCGAATTGAACGCGGTTTCCTCTGTCTATGGCAAGAGTCGTACACCAGAGCGTCCGCTTTTCATTGGCTCGGTAAAGACGAACATCGGACACCTTGAGTCCGCGGGTGGCGCGGCCAGCGTCATCAAGACTCTCCTGGCAATGAACCGAAGAGTAATACCTCGGCACATAAACTTTCAAACACCAAACCCCGACATAGATTGGGAGCGCATGCCTGTCCAGGTGACGACCGCCGCGACGGACTGGCCGCACACTACCGACCGGCCGCCGCTCGCGGGGGTTAATGCATTTGGCATTTCAGGCGCAAATGCGCACCTCTTGTTGGAAGGCTACGGCGCACATGACGAGCCCAGCGACGGCAACCCGAACCAGGAGTGGCCGGCCGGAGTTTCGCGAGAAGTTGAGGTTTCCCTTCCCGATGCTGTGTCCGCGGGGCCGGTGGCAGCGATCACCCCGCGTACTACGCGTCTTCTGCCGCTCGCTGGCAAGACCGACCGCGCTTTGCGCCAGCTCGCAGAGAGCTATCTGGCATGGCTCACTCAACACAACGTTGCATCGGGTTTGCCAGACCTGGCTGCAGAGGCCACGCTCTCTGACATTGCCTGGACCGCCGGCGTGGGCCGCAGCCACTTTGCGCATCGTAAGGGGTTGGTGTTTCAAGATGCCAGGGACTTACAGTTGCAGCTTGCAGCGCTGGCGGCAAGCGATGAAAAGCCTGAAGATTTCGATCCGCCAAGCGCAACCAAGGTGGCGTTCGTATTTTCCGGCGCGGATTGCCGCCGGCTTAGCTTGGAAAGTCCCTGTATGAGCAGGAGCCCGTTGCGCGCGCCGTCTTTGACCGTTGCAATGAGGTTTACCAGGAAGAGCACGGCGCATCTTTGCTGGACGCCATGCTTGGAGCGAGTGGAGCGGAGGGAGAGCCGGCAGACCCCGCTTTGCTGCAACCGGCGCTCTATGCGCTGGCATGTGCGCTGACCGCATTGTGGGAAACCGTGGGCGTCCGGCCGGATGTGGTGCTCGGATCCAAGCGTGGCGAGATTGCCGCGGCGCAGGCGGCGGGCGTATTGAGTTTGGAAGACGGACTTAGGCTTACCGCGGCACTTGGCACGCATGCAGCAGAGCTTGCCGACGCGGTCCCGGCCGGCCCCAATACTGAGGCGCTGGCAGCCGGGGTACAAGAGCTCGAACTCTCATCACCTTCGGTCACGTACGTGAGTAACGGGTTGGGGCGCACTGTGGCGCCGGGCGAGCAAATTGACACGTCATACTGGCAACAGCGCACTATAGACCAGCCGCACTCCCAAGACAGCTTAGAATCTCTCGTTGAACTTGGCGTAGATGTGGTAATAGAGATTGACTCCGGGACAGACTCTTGTCTCACTGTTGCCACAGACCGACCGGAACCGGCAGGCGCGACAGCGAGCGCTCACGCGCCAGTTGCAATTGCAGCCCTTGTACGAACAGCCTCTGTGGAAACAGCGCCTGGGCCCAGGAATGAATTCACCGAGGCGGTTGCGAGAGCGTATGAGGCCGGCCTGGCGATAACTTTCAGGGGGCTGTTCGCCGGAGAAGCAAGGCGCCGTGTGTCGTTGCCAGGCTACCCTTTCCAACGCCGCCGTCACTGGTTCTAAGAACTAATTTCCCAGGAACCTCCGGCGGGCTCAGCGTGTTGCGAGCAGAGCAACGAAACTCAAGACTACAATCTACCCGGTGTAATGTAGGGGCAGTAACCCTGCTCTGCTGCCGCCAGCCGGGCGGACACGTAATGTTGACCACTTTCGATCTGTTTTGCTACCCTTATGACTGTCGAAATGCCGCCTTGTAGCAGTAGGGAGAATGTATATGGCCTCTACGGAAGAAAGGGTTCGTAGTCTCGTTGCGGATAATCTGGAAGTTGACGGTAAGTCACTTGGATCGTCCGTCGATTTGGAAGCCAGCCTCGTAGACCTCGGCGTATCGTCGATGGATATCGTCTCATTTGGAAAAGTGGTGGCGCAAGAGTTCAATGTCACCTTCACGCGTGAGCATTGTCCGACACTCAACAACCTTCGTGAGCTAATTGAGTTTCTTGACTCGCAAGCGGCTTAGGCTCCCGCGCGCACCACAGCTCGCAAGAGGCGAAGCTAGTCTCTGTTTGCTTTCAATCAGTGTGCCGTTCCACAAGATCGGTACACTGTCTTGATTCATGAAGCCTTTTCAAAATTCCGGCTTGGAGACAGCGCGCAATGTCGCTCAACTCACATGCTGAGCGCTGGTGGACCCCGTTCAAGACTATCAACTCAGTTGATGTAATCCATGTAGACCTTTTACCCAGCGCTAAGGGAGAAACCGCAGCAATTGCTTGGCTGGACGCGCAAGAGCAGGCCCGTAGGCGGCGCTTTCCCTATGCGGGCCCCCGGCGCAGATTTTCATTATGTCGCGCCGCATTGCGTGCCGTGATTTGCGATCAGCTCCAATGCAAGAATGAGCAGCTAACGTTTGCACTTACCCAACATGGGAAGCCCTTCGCCCTGCTGGATGGGGAACCCGCCGCAATCAGCTTCAATGTAAGCCACAGTGGCAAACACGGTTTGGTCGCGCTCGCGCCAAAGGGCCGGCTGGGAGTAGACGTCGAGGAACGGGACAGCCGCCGCAACCTTGAGTTTCTTGTTGACACGGTGCTCAGCAAGCGAGAACAGGCTGAGTTCGCATCTACACAGGGGGCCGATAGGCTACACTTCTTTTACAAGCTCTGGACCATTAAAGAAGCACTCATCAAAGCTCACGGCAAGGGGTTCTCGCTCGACGCCACGCGGATTGAGACCCCGCTCGCGATGATCCAGGGCATGCGCGGCGGCGTGCTGCAGCTACCGCAAATGCCCGCCGTGACGTGGCACATCGAAGACCTTGGCACCAAATGGTTCGCGGCAGCTCTTGCGAGCGAAGCGAGAGCTAGCGCAATCTTGAAAGACTAGCGCGCCTATGTCGGCTGCAAACGCAATTTGGAATGTGCCTGATCCGCTTGCCACTCTCGAAGTGCAAGTGGACGATGAGACCGTGATTTCTCTGCGCCGCCACGGGAATCCGGAAGGGCATCGGCTGCTCATTTGTCACGGCAATGGCCTCGCAGTTGATCTGTATTACCCCTTCTGGTCGCTCCTCACCAGCGACTACGACGTGATCGTCCATGATCTCAGGAACCACGGCTGGAATACTGTGACATCCGCCAGAGAGCACACAATAGCAACCTTTGCGCGCGACCATGATCTGATTCTCGACGCGATTGACTGCAATTACGGCAAGAAACCCATGACTGGGGTATTCCACTCCGTCTCTGCGCTCACAACACTTGTCTCACCCTTCAAAGGCAGCCGGTTTGCTGCGCTAATTCTATTTGACCCGCCGTTGTGCAAACCCGGCGCCAGCTATGAAGAATTCGATGCGGCTGCGACGCGCGCCGCTGGCATGGCCCGGCGCCGCACCGAACGATTCAAGAGCAGGGAGGATTTCGTAGAGCTCCTTGGTTTCTCACCATTGTTCTACCACACCGTGCCGGGGACTATCGAACTCGTGGCGCGTGCAACAACACGGCAGAGCAAGGAAGGACCCGGCTATGAACTGCGGTGTCCGCCCGCGTATGAAGCGCAGATCGTGGACTATGCCAGCCCCTATGCCGTACTTGTAGACTTTGCCAAATTCCATTGCCCCATTAAGGTTATTGGGGCTGATCCTACCTTGCCCTTCTCGTACTTGCCGACTCTCGACTTAAGCGACATCATGAGTGTGGACTACGACTTCCTGCCGGATGCCACGCACTTTCTCCCACTGGAAATGCCTGAGGAGTGCGCCGATATCGTGCGCGAATTCATCGCCGAGACCGGGAATGGCTGACCCTCGCTCTCCGCAGTTGTAAGCTTCGTGAGGTGCGAGAGTCAGTAGTCCTTGGGACCAGCGGACGCAAACTCCGCCGTCGTTTGATGACAAGGACCAAGTCCGGCTAAGCTGCGAAGACAGGGCAGGGCCCACGGCAAGCCGGGCATATAAAACTCGGCAAAATTCCCATTGACCATGTATGAAGGCTCCTGCGCTCTATCCGACCGCTAGGTTGCGTCAACACGCACAGTGACGATGTCCAAACCGTGGTACTTTTGGTGCCGGACTGAGGATGCGTGGTGTCGCAGCAGGCGAAACGATATCTCTCTGTCGTCCAGAGTCTCGCTCTGCTCATCAAGATAGACTAATCGGTCCTCCAGGTTCTCTTCGGCAACATCTGCCAGAAACTCAAGCTCCACAGCTTTGCCCTCAGGTCTTGCAACGATAGTCAGCCGGGGGACTTTGCCTGCATCATCCTCGTTGCCCGGCTGCAGCAGGCTTGCCAGTGTCTCCTCGCCCGCAGCGCGCAATCGGTCGGTTGCAGCAGCATTCCACCCCAGCTTGGCTGCGACTTCTTGCAGGAATGCATCGACGCGAGGAATCTCCGAGCTGTCCAACGGCACCTCCAAGCGTCTGCGTCTTGGGCCTGTTATGTCAAGGAGTAGTGTCAGCCCGATCGCCACTGCGCTACCAACAATGATGCCATTGCCGAGCAATGTGTCCCAGGGTGGATTCAACATACCCGCGAAGATGTTCTGGTGTTGCAGCCCAATGCCTATAGAGAGCGCCAGCCCTACGACGAGCACATCCTGATAGCCGAGGCCGGAACGAGAGATAGCCCGCATGCCTTCAACGAAGAGAATGCCAATCGCTACCAACAAGAAGGCCCCCATAATTGGGTTGGGGATTGTGAGGAGCACTCCCGTGACTTTGGGGAAGAACGCCAGGATTAGGAAGAGTATCCCCATCGCGTAGGCAACGCTGCGCGCGGCAACCCCGGTGAGGTTGATGAGCGAGGCAGTGGAGGACGAGTAAGCGCTCGTCGGCGGTGTCCCAGCGAGACCCGATAGCAGGATGCCCACGCCGTTGGCGTAGAGCGCGCCTTGGATAAGCCGAAAGTCGATTGCACGCTGTCTGCGCTGCGACACCTGTTGCACGGCCACCGCGTCTCCAACGGTCTTGATTGCCTGCACCAGAGTGACCACCAGGAACATGGGCAAGAGCGCCCAGAAGCTGATTGAGGGCGTGAGGTCCAGGCCGGGAAAGCCGCCACTGGGGAGGCCCAGCCAAGGAGCTTCCATCAGTCGCTGCAAATCGAACATGCCAAACAGAGCGGCCGCCACACAGCCGGCGCCTATCCCGAGCAGCGGCGACCACAGCCGCCAGGACACCGGCCCGCGCAGCGCAAGCAAGGTGGTGACGATCACTGTGACCATCGCCACACCGGGGCCCGCAAGCTCCGGGGTGCCTGCCGGCACTTCCTTCAGCCGGTCGAAGGCGACAGGAAGAATCATGGCCGCGATCAGCATGAGGACGATACCGGATACGGTGGGTGTGATGATGCGGCGCAGCCGCGGCAGCCACGCCGACACCGCCAAGTAGAAGAACGCCGACAGAACTATCAAGCTGGCCAGAGTAGACGGGCCGCCCTGCTCCAAGGCCAAGACCGAAATCGCAACGAAGTTCGGTGTAGTTCCCGTAATGAGGATGTGCCGGGTGCCCAGCCAGCTAATACCCGCAGCCTGCAAGGCAGTGATGGCCCCGCCAATTATGAGCGATGCGAAGACGGCCCAAGCGAGGTATTGTTCATCTTGACCGGCGGCGAGAGCAGTGATGGCGACGATCAATATGGCCGGCGCCACCACGATCATGACGCCCTGAATCCCCACGCCTATGGCAACCAGCGGCGGGCACCGGTCATCCCTCTCGTAGCGGATGTTCTCATTCACTTGGGTAGTTGCCAAGGGGATGCTCCTCTCAGCCCGCGAACACTCACGGCAACACTCGTTCGCTCTGCCTGCAGAATTGGCGGTCTCGGCGCTGCCCTCTCGCCCGGTTGAAACGAAATAGGGCAGCGCAGACTAATCCACTTAGGCGGCACGCCACAAAATCTTGCCCGTGAGACTCGTGCTCGCTGGCGCCTTGCCCTGTACGGCGATGAGCGTAGGAGGGCTACACCCCGCCGGGGACGTCTTGCCCGCAGATGCGCAGATAGTCAGGTTTTGGCGGCTCGCCGGTATATTTGAATTCCGCCGCCATATAGCTCATCGTGATCGCCCGCCGCGACTGTACCGTGAGGTTTGGCGCGGTGCCGTGCAGCAGTAGGCTGTGGAAGAAAAGACCGTCGCCCGCTGCCATCGGCACGGCAATTACGTCACCGGTGTCATAGTGCTGTTCGTTGATAATGTAATCATCCGGCACGCGCTCGTGGGGCACGGCTCCGCGTTTATGGCTGCCGGGAATGGCTGTGATGCAGCCGTTCTCCGGGGTAGCAGGCTCAAAAGGCATCCAGCATGAGCTCAATGCCATCGGCTCAATCGGCCAATAAGGTGAATCCTGGTGCATCCCTTTGGCGGATCCCACCTGCGCCGGTTTCATCAGCACCGAGTCGCGAAAGAGCTTTAGGTTCTCGCTGCCGATCAGAGCTTGCATGCGCTCCACAACTTCCGGCATGGTGCCCAGCGCGCGAAAACGATCATCGTGAACGACGAGTCGATCAATCTTGCGATAGGCGTCGCCGCGTCGCGTGGGCCAGGGCACTTCGCCACGCTCGACGCGCGGCTCTACCTGAATCTTGACGCCTTCAGGTACGGGCAAGCGGTCGTACATGTACATTTCGAGCCGCTCCTTTAGTTCCGCGATGCCCTCCGCAGAAACCAGACCCCTAATCAGGAGATAGCCGTTCTCGACATAGAACGCCTGCTCTTCAGCCGAAACCTTGGTAATTGCCTGTGCCATTGCATATCCTCCACGTTGTGCAACTGCGGAATTTCGAGTTCGGCGGCATGCCGCATCTCAGCGCGCTGCGGGACCACGATAGCGGGCAATGGGAGCGAACGCCTATGCGAATCGGCTCTTTTCGTCAGGCTCTAACGCTCCCAGCGACGCATCTCATGCATTATCGCCGAAAGAAGCGGTTTAGGAAAGTGACGAGGGCGCCACGTCCGGCAAGAGACTTGCTACGCCGGCCTCACACTCGCGGCTAGAAGAGCGCCGCTTGGTGGGCTTCAAGCGGCCAGGCGTCCATTCCCTTATCTCGCAAATGGGCGGAAAAGTGCTGCGGACCGAACATGGTGAATATGCGCTGTGGTTGGGCGCGCTCCACATATTCGTTGAGCTGAATCCAGTCGCAGTGGTCGCTCAATGGCAGCGCTTCATCGACGCGCATTCGATACTTGCAAGAAGGATCTATTGCCCAACCACTAAGCAGGAGCGTGCGAAAGGGCTCCAGGGCAAAGGTCTCACGCCGGTTGCGTACATGGGGCGGCATAAGCACCACGGTACCCTCCTCGCGCTTGCCCCGCCAACGCTGCAATCGCCCTGGAAACTTTGCGCCCATTTGCAGGTAGACTGCTGTCATCGCGTAGGTTGATTCGTGCACCTGAACGTTGAAGCCCGCTTCCAACAAGATGTGGAGGGCCTCCTGCCCTTTGCCCAGGCTGTAGGCAAGCACCACAGGCACTTCTCCGTTGCGCAGAGTCTCCCTGACCCACGCGCAAACATCGTCAATCACGCTCGCGCGCGCTGGGAACACATACGCGGGATGTCCAAAGGTGGCATCGATGATAAGCGTATCGCACGCCAGCGGCGTGGCGGGCCGCCCAAAGAGATCGTGCCCCAAGTGCAAGTCGCCGGTATATACGATGCGTTCGCCGCTCGCGTGGACGTCAATGGCAACTTGGGCCGCGCCCAGGCAGTGGCCGGCCGGATAGAGGGTCAGCGTGTAGTCGTCCCGTTCTAGCGGCTCGCCGTAGCTTAGCGGCATTGCCTGCTTGATCTTCATGCGCTGTGCGGCCAGGGCTATGGTCTCTGCCGTGGCAAGAACATGATGATGCGAGGCAAGGTGGTCGCTATGCGCGTGAGAGATGAAACCCTCCGGTTTGACTCTCCGCGAATCGAGCCAAAGCTCCAGCGAGGGAAGAAAAATACCGGGTTCGATGGGTGTCTGCATGCGGGGCTCTCTAGTATTGGGAGCTGAATGTATTCGTAGCTATTTGCAAGACCTGACCAAGGGTGGCAAGCAGTGGCTGTGCCGCCAATCCACATGCACCGGCTGCACTTGCCAACAATCTCTAGACGACTGCGTCTGGCCCGCAAGCGCAATGCCGTCGATACGGGCTACGGGCAGGATCCTCCATGCGCAGGGAAACCCGATACTTGAGGCTCAAGTACGCGGCAAGGTGGACGCGACGAGTTCAACCGCACGATTTACAAAGAGGCCCTGCGTCCCCAAAGCATAGTGAGACGGGGCCAGTTCGTCATCCTGATAGGAGCCAACCTCGTAGCCGCCGCGAGGAATCTCACGGTCCGACGGCACGTAGCCGATCATATCATTCGCCATACTCACGTGGACGACGTCGAGGCCAAAGATATCTTTCACCCGCGTTCTGGTTTCCATGCCGTACTCAAGGAAGAATTCACCGGGGAAGCCCACGAACACCAGATGTCCGACACGAATCACCTGTAGCTCGGTCTCCAAGCCATCGGCCAATGTGCCCGCTTCGATTTGGCGGAGAATGCGTTGCGCCCAACGTGCCTTGCAGAAGGGCAGGCGTCTCCCGGTGTCGGGGAACGCGCCGCTTGCAAGAGCTTCGCGCAGATACGCGGCCGTTGGCGGCGTACTAAAGGGGGCGACGATGGGCACGCTGACCGCCGCTACACCGTCTAAATACTTGGGAGAAATACCTTCCCGTACCTTCACGACCTCCGCACCCATGATGCGCCCTTCGCGCTCAAGCTCCGCAAATACAGCCGAGCGAAAGCTACCCGCTTCGTCGGTGTAGTTGGGGCGAATGTCACCGTGGCAGCCGAGCAGGAAGCCCACCGCACAGTCATCACCGTATACATCCTCTACAAAAGATCGCGATGGCCCAATGTAGTCGGCGCTGATGGCGAAATTGTCGCTCATGCTCGTGGGATGGCAAGCGTAATTGAAAATGATCCCGGCCGGTTCGCCGGATTCGTTGTCGAAGCGCAGTACCGGCAGCGAATGGTCCACCAGGCCGTCGGGACGCGGGCAATTGACAACTGCGCCGTTCCGCTCGCCCCGGCGATTGATGGCAAGGCCGTACTCTCCGGTCCCAATGTCGCCTAAAACGGTCTGAAATCCCTGCATCGCCATCGCCACGACACCCGCGAGCTTGTTCTCCAGCTCTTCCAGGTAGTCCGGATCCAGGATTGGCAGCGCATAGGTCAGTTCTTCGTCGGGAATTCCGCCAGGATACGGCACGGTCGCGCCCGGCAGCCCGGCCCCCCAGTCTTTGGTATTTGGGCCGCTGTGGGCATGGGTCATGCCAAGCATCACGTGGGAACCCGGAATTCCTGTTAGCGCTGTAACCTTCTCGCGCACGGCGTGCGTGCGCTGCAAGGAAATATCTACGAGGTCGGCGCCGATGACGGCAGCAGTAGTGTCTCCGTCCGTAAACACGTAAGCGGTGGCGTAGAGTTCGTCGTGAATGTCATCCGAAGGCTGATTGCGATTGCCGTAGCCGCCAAGATGCGTGCCCACGGGCGGAGTTATGTTGACTTTAGCCGCTCCCATGCGTACGCTACCGGACATTATCGCCCCTCTTTCTCTTCATGCTCTCTTGAGTCTTCCTCTGGGAAAACCACTCCAATCATCCATACAACTGCTGGGCAAGCGCCAAGACGCGGCCTACGACAAAGCCCTCGGTCTCAGGCTTGAACGGCGCCGGGTACCAGAACCACCGGTAGAAGTCCGCCGGTTCGGAGCCGCCTTCAGGATAGGACTTGGCCGTGCAGACGTAACCTACTTCCGAGTTGCTATAGCCGAGGGTGAGCGCCATCTGCGCCTGGTGGCTGTCCTGCAGCGCCCGCTCGATGGCCAATCCAATTTCTACAAAGACCTCGCCGCCCATGGCGACAATGCATACGCCGCCAAGCCGTATTATCTGAACTTCCATGTCAACGGTTTGCGGCAGCTCTTCTCCGTTCTCCAGCTTCTCGATGAGGTAGTCTGCCCACGTGAGCCAGCGATTGCGGCCGGATTCCGTACGATATGACTTGAGCTCTTCAATTGTGGGCGGATCCTGGAAGGGCAGGGGAAGCTGCTCTCGGGCGACAGCAATGGGATAGCCCACAGCCATGTGGCTCTCCCGCGCCGCACGCACGGCTACCGCGCCGGCGCCCCGGCCAAGCGCCTGAATCTCTGCTGCTGTGCAGGGATGGAAACGGTCGCCATCCGGCGTGAGCACGCGCGGGCGGATGTTGCCGCCACAGCCAGTCAAGAAGACCGCAACCGGCGACCCTTCCGCGGCAAAGGACCGCTCAATCTCGTCTTTGGCCGGTGAGATAAAGTCACCACCGATAAGTGGGTTGCCGCGATAGTCAAAGCCGGTGCCGTGGCAAGCCACGGAGAAGATTATGGCAAGCAAGGAGCCGTCCAGGCGGTCCAGGCGAATTACCCGCGCCCGGTTGTCAACAGTATCCTCATAGTTGGGCAGCATGCTGGACGTGCCATCGACAACCTTACGGCGATTGATGGCAAACATGCCTTCAGCCTCCCCGATGGCGAGTGAGGCAGGCTCCAACGCTGCGTCCGCGCGCGCCACCGTATCGGCGATGCGCTGAACTACCCACTCTCGGTACTCCATGTCCACGGGGTCCGGCGAAAGCACTGAGATGCTTGGCCCCGAGTGGGTGTGGGACGCGTTCAGGAGGACATTGTCTCCCGCAATTCCCACCTGCTCGGCGATGCACGCCCGGATTGCCGCTGCCAACGATGCTTCCATGTAGATGAGATCGTTGCCAACCAGCGCAACCTTAGTCGCGCCGTCGTCCAAGACCACGGCGGTACTGTAGAGGTCGTCGAGCACACCGACCGACGTGACCGTCATGCCGCTCTGCAGCAGACCGCCGACCGGTGGCGTAATTTGCGATTTGGCCGCACCCGCCCACAGTGGCGCTCGTTCCGGCAGGATTTCGTCCTCTCTCGTTCCCCGCAATTCTACACGCCGCATCGTTGAATCCTTGATAGCTGGCTAACTGTATCGCTTCTCTTCCCACATTGCAGTCTTGCACGCATACGTGCGGAAACCCAATCTATAAGCAGGCGATTCTCTCTGTAGAGGCAACTGTCGCTTGCCAAGGCGAGCACGAGCTCCCTTGGATATTGCTTGCGCGCACTCATGCCTCTTTCCTTCATTCCGTTAGTCTAGTCACAGGCTCAGCGCGAGCCCATCGCATCTGAACCCTTCTCCTGACCAATCAAATTAGACAAGTGATAATAAGATCAAACACATTCGGCTATCTCCATCGATATTCGCTATCATGATGCAGCGGACGTAATCATGCAAGTGAGGCGAAGCGAAAGGTCTAGAAATGCGCGCGGTAGACGTCCTACAGCTAATCAGCGACACCTGCGGCGCTCTTGGCGGCGACGAAGGGATTCTCTTTGGCGACCGCGAGCAGGAAGTAAAGGGGATTCAGGTTTGCTGGATGGCAAGCCTCGATGCCATCCAGCATGCGGGGCAAGCCGGCGACAATCTCATCGTTGCCCATGAGGACCTCTACTTTCCCTCGTGGCGCCCCCAGCACAGCGTTACCCCGGTGGAGTATCTGAGCTGGCGTGTCAACCAACGACGCATCGGTCTGCTCTCAAGCCAGGGGATAACGGTTATGCGAGTGCATGGGACTCTGGACCGGTACTGTATATTTACTGCGTTTGCCGAGAAACTCGGCCTCGGCGCGCCCGTGGCAGATGAAGGTCCCTACCTGAAGGCGTACGACCTCCCGCCAGGCGCCACCTACGGCGCGCTTGTGGAGCGAGTCAAGGGCGCGCTGGGCATGGAAGCGGTGCGCGCGACACCACACGATCCGTCGGCTCCGGTCCAGAGGGCTGGACTGCCTTGGGGCGGTTTGGGCCTCTTTGTAAACGTCGGGTACATGCAGTCTATTCTCAAGTATGGCTGCGACGTTTTCATTGCAGGAGAGAGCGATAACTACGGCATGCACTTTGCCCAAGAATCGGGCGTGCCCATGATTGAAACTAGCCACGAGGTGAGCGAGAATCCCGGTCTGGCCCAGTTTGCGCGAGCGCTTCAGTCTAAATTGCCAGAAATACCGGTACACTTTTACGAAAACCCCATGCCCTGGCGTTGGTGGTAGCATGGAATTTGGAACATTGGACACTTGGAGAGAAGCTAAACCGTGGCAGGCACTCTTGACGCGGTGTTGCTGGACGCATTCGGCACTCTCTTTGCGCCGGTGTCGGCCGGCTCGCCACCCGACCATCTCTCCCGGCTTCTCGCCTCAGACGGTGTTCGCATAGCCCGTGAGACTGCGGAGAAGGCGATCATCGCCGAAGTAGGACTGTACCGCGCAAAGTTTCCTCACATTCGCAACGAGCAAGAGCTGTGGGAGCTTGAGTATGAGGCAACCGATCTTGTGCTGGCTGAACTTGGCCTCTCAGAGTTTCCCCGCGACCGCATGCGCCAACATCTGGTCGATCTCTTCAAACTTACCGCTTATGCCGATGCGGAATCGGCCCTTGAACAACTGAAAATGCGCGGGCTGGCGCTTGGCGTGGTGAGCAACTATAATGCCTTGCTGCGACCGCACTTGGCAGATCTCGGCCTGGCTGACTGGTTCAGCGTATTCGTTAACTCTGCCGACTTTGGCAGAGCAAAACCACACCCCAGTATCTTTCATGAGGCAATTAACCAACTGGGTGTGCCACCAGATCGCGTGCTCTACATTGGTGACGACATCCAGAACGACTACCACGGCGCCCTGCACGCAGGCCTGCATGCGGTCTTGCTCAATCGGGACTTTGAGCCATTGCCGGAAGACATACGCGCGGTTGCTAGTTTGGCAGATCTTCCGCGCCTACTGGACCAGCACTATCTCTAGGCGCCGGCGTCGGGCGGTTTCCGCAGCACGGCACAGACTGAGAGGCCTACGGGTAGATTCCAGTGCTTTATGAAGTGCCGCTCCAACGACAAGAGCCACCGCAACGCAGCGTTTAGGGGCAGCCACACCGGTTGCACATCCGACTTGCCTTCGCCGCTTAGCTTTGTCACTAGTCGCCGTAGAATGGCCAACGGCAGCAGGACTGTATTCAGATGGGTAATCCGCTCCACCACAAAACCCGCAGACAGAGCCTTCGCGCGCACTTCCCCCGCAGTATAGCGGTGCTGCATATGAACTGCGACGTCATGTGCGCTCATGAGCCATTGGTAGGCGGGTAGGCGAATTACACAGTAGCCGCCGGGCGTCAGCAAACGCCAAAACTCGCGAAGCGCCGCAACATCCGCCACCGCCTGCGCATGGTAGAGAACCTCAAAGCAGTACAGTAGATCGAACGAGCTTGAAGCAAACGGCAGGCTTGTTACGGATCCCTGCACCAAAGCCTCTATGTGACGCTGGCGACAGTATGCGAGCGCACCCGCATCGATGTCTATGCCGGTGAGGCTGCCGAGAGAAGCAAAGTGGGTTAGATTCGCACCGGTCCCACAACCTGCGTCCAATACTCTCGGCCCATCTGCCGTTAATTCAATATCCGCGAGGAGCACGCTGGTAAGCGCACGCATACCCGCATACCACCAGAATTCATCCTCAAGGTGGTACATTGCATCATAGGCTTCGCGCTCCATTGCCAGCTATTCTGTCCTCGCTCGACTACCGTTCCGTGAGTCTTCAAAGAAACCTCGCACGCCATTGCACACGGCATTGACGTCATCGTCCGTCAGTTCCGGAAACATAGGCAGTGATAGTACCGTGCGCGCAAGCTGCTCGGCAACGGGAAACTGCCCCGCAAACTCTTTCCACTCGGGATAGGCATCAAGCTGGTGCAAGGCATGAGGGTAATGCACTTTCGTGCCGATGCCGCGTTCAGCCAGGTACGACGCCAAGGCATCCCGCGTTGCGCTCTGGATGGCGTAGAGATGGTACACATGGTAGCGTTCAGCCCCTTCTAATGGCGTCTCCAGTCCTTCAAGGTGGCTGAAAGCCTCGGTATACCGCCGGGAAATTTCACGCCTGCGCTCGCTCCAGACAGTGAGGTGCGGCAGCTTCGCTCGCAGAATTGCTGCTTGCAACTCGTCGAGGCGCGAGTTTCGCCCCTTGACGACACTCATGTAGCCTTCGGCAATGCCACCGTGCCGCAACACTCGCAGGCGGGCCGCGAGATCGGGATTGTCAGTCACCACAGCGCCGCCATCGCCGTATGCCCCCAGATTCTTCGTTGGGTAGAAGCTAAATGCGCCCAAATCGCCGAGGCTGCCGACCGGTTGACCCCGGTACGTTGCGCCATGGGCCTGCGCTACGTCTTCAACTACCCATAGGCTATGCTGCTTTGCTATCGCGTTGATGGCGTCCATGTCCGCCGGCTGCCCGTAAAGATGCACCGGCACGATCCCCTTAGTCGCCCCCGTAATCGCTAGCGCAATGCGCGCCGGGTCCAGCGTCGCGGTCTCGGCAGAAACGTCCACCAGCACGGGAGTTGCACCCGTAGCGGTCACCGCAAGCGCGGTAAAGTTAGCCGTGAACGCCGGGATGATGACTTCATCGCCCGCTCCGATGCCGCATGCCCGCAGCGCAAGTTCGATTGCATCCGTACCGTTCCCCACACCGACACACTCTGAGACCCCACAGTAATGCGCAAACTCCTGCTCGAAAGTCTGTAGTTCGTTGCCCAGCACAAACCAATTGGAAGCGAGGACTCTCTCAATTGCCCGCCTGACTTCAGCTTCAATAGCAGAGAATTGCCGTTCGGTGGTGAACTGGGGGACGTTGGTTCGAGGCTTGTCTATAGATGCGGTCATGCTATGCGTTGCCCGCCTGTAAACTGCCCTCCTGCAGCGTCGCGACCATCTCTGCATCCCAATATGCAGCTTTATGCTCGTAATAGTACGCAAACGTTTGCGCCAGTCCCTCTGCCAAGTCCGTCGTTGGCGCCCACCCTATGGCTTCCCTGATCCTCGTGGAATCGAGGTAGACGCTGCCGATGTCGATGGCCTTGCGCTCAGGCGGGAAAGGAACAAGCTCATACTGGTCGGTGGGGAGCCCTGCCGCTTCCAAGAGCAGTTGCACAAGCTGCAAGTGGCTGACCGGACGCAGGCCGCCGACATTGAAGACTTCACCAATCGCCTCATCGTGCGCGCCTGCCAGCAGCAACGCCTCAACCACGTCATCTACGTAAACGTAGTCGCGCAATTGCTCGCCGGACCCAAATACTCTAAGCCTCTCACTTGCAAGCACTTTGCGCACAAAATGGTAGATGACACCCATGCGGCCTTCCGCATCTTTCAGCACCTGCCGCGGGCCGTAGACATTGGTCAAGCGCAGCGCTGTGGTTGGAATGCCATGGGCGCGGTGATAGACCAAGTGGTACTGCTCACCTGCCCACTTGGTAATGCCGTTCACGTCAGTCGGCTCGATGGGATGAGCTTCGTCAACGGGCACATATTTCGGCACGCCGTAGAACTGTCGAGTACTCGTATATACCACTCGGGCTTGCGAGTTGTGCTGTCGGCAGGCTTCAAGCAGATAGACTTGCGAACGGGCATTGATATCGTTATCCGCCAAGGGGTCTTCCATGCTGCCAATGTGACTTACCTGACCCGCAAGGTTGAAGATGTAGTGCTGCCCGCGGACAAGGAAGTTGATGGCGTGCTGGTCGCGCACATCAGTGATGTTTACTGCCAACTTGTCGCGAATGTTGGCAATGTTGTACATGTTGCCGCCATGGTCCGGCACCAGCGAATCGATGATGAGCACCTGGGCGCCAAGCCGCACCAGATGCTGCGCCAGATTGCTGCCAATAAACCCTAGTCCGCCAATGACAAGCACGCGCTTGCCGCGATAGACGTGATCTAGATCCAATGCCGGTCCTCTTCTTCAACTATTCTCGGTATCGCCGATATTACTCAGACCGCTGGGAAGTTCCCCTCCGGCGTTGACGCCCAAGCCCCTGCGTGCCGTCTCAATTCGGAGCAGGCTCTCCGGTTGCACATTGCCGATGTTTACGTCAGGGCCGAATGTCTCCATCAGCCAACGGGCGAGTGAATCCGGTTCGGCATACGCAGTGCCATCGATCCAGGGGCCCGTGAGTTCGAACATGAGCTTCTCGAGCGGCGCAGCATCCACAAGCTGTGTAGCCAGCGTTTTGTCACGACCATGGGAGAATATCTCCGCCGCCTCGACAAGCACCTTACTGCTGCCGGCTTCAAGGCATGCCCGAATGTCGTCCTCTAGGCTAACAGTAACGGCCAGCCCCTCTTTCTTGCCCACTTCGCCGAAGACTTCCAGGCCATACATCTCTATAGCCTTTGCGATGAGACCCCGTTTCTCGTCCAATGTGATTGAAAGCAGATTATCGGACACCTCTATAGCACGAAAACCCAACTCCCTTGCCTCCGCCAGGTAGGCATCCACTTTATCACAGAGCACAGCGTACTCAAGGAATTGACCACCTGGGTACGGCAGCACCTCGAATTGCTTGTAGCTCTCGATCTTCTGCATGACTAGGCCGCGCGGCAAAAGTCGCGCGACGCCCACGGCGAGTTTGGCAGAATCGATATATTCACTCGCGAGCGCAAGTATGTCCGCCTGCTGGCCGAGACCGAGCCCAAAGTCGATCATCATGGTTTGGCCGGCTGTGCGAGGCTTAGCAGGTTGCTCCAGCATGGGGATGGCGGCAAAAGCGTAGTCGGTCATCGCATACTCTCTAAATGCCAAGAATGCGTGCCATGTTTCCGTAGAACACTTGGTCTTTATCTAACGAGTCCGCCCCCAAGCGGTCCAGGAATGTGTCGTACGCGGTGACCACGTCCGGAATCTCCGGCGGCGTAACGTCTGATCCGAACACAAGCTTGTGCGTTATGCCCGCCCCGGCGACGGCTTGGTACATCATATCGTGAACGACTTCGCGGTTGCCGTAGCGGACAGTAATGGGGCCGCTAAGGTCCCAATAGACGTTTTCATTCCAACGCGCCACCCACGCAGCCTCGGCAAATGAAGGCGAACCCAGATGGGCGCCAATGAGCGTTAGCTTGGGAAAGGCCCGGGCAATGGGATCGAGCATCCATGGCATCATGCGGGCAGTGCTGACATCTTCTTCACGAGAGCCGCTGCCCGGTGCGCGAAAGAGCTGCCCGGTGTGAAAGAGAAATGGCATATTTCGCGCTTCGGCCCGCTCATAGAAGGGATAGTATTCCTTGCTGTCGTAGTTGTCCATGGGCCTGATGGTCTTGAGGCCGCGAAACCCCATGTCGCCTAGCTTGTCTACCACGGAGGGCTCGTCCACCCCAAGACGGATAAAACCAAAACCGATGACAAAGTCGGGATGCTCGTCAATTAAGCGGGCGACGGCGTCATGTACCGGCGGGTTGCCCGTAGACAGCATGCAGAGACGACGACAACCCAGCGCCCGTTCCACTTCCATGAGCTCCTGTAACTGGCGTTCTGCCGGAATCTGCGAGCCGGTGGGGTCGAATGCAGTCTGTGGGTAGTGAACGTGCGCGTCAATGAACCGGCGGTACGCCATAGATTTTTCCTCTACCGTAGCCCCGCGGTTTTGGGTCTTTTCACCTGCGGATAAAGCAAGAGGGGCGCGAATCGGCCACAGAATCCTGTGCAAGCCGACATGCGATGCAAAGAAGACGCGATACGGCTCGTCACTCTCGCACGAGTCGAATTGAGCAGCGAGAGCGACGCAACGCAATTCGTCATTCCGGCGCAAGCCGGAATCAATCTGTCCCATGCCATCCAGGCTCCCGCCTGTGTGGGCGTAACCTCTGATCGGCTATACGAGACCATCTTTGTGTTCACACTTGCGTCCTATGGGATTCAATACGGCTTGCTCACGCCCGCCGCCACGAGGATTACCATAAGCCGGCGACAGGCTCACCGGGTCTCCATAGACTGCTACGCTCCCAATGTCTCACGGATGTGTTGGCGGCTCAAGCTGGCGTCCTCCCGCACCGAGCGGTGCGCTTCCATGCCGTGCCCCGGTTCAATCTCGACCACCACCCAGCCGCTGTAGTTGGTACTCGTGAGCGTGTGCGCCACGTTTCCCCAGTCAATCACGCCGTCGCCAATTGCTTCCACTAATACCCCGTCAGAACGGCAGTCCTTGTAATGGACGTACCCTATTCGTGAGCGGAAAGTGTCGATGAAATCCACGGCCGCCGCCGCGCCGATTACGCGCGCGGCATTGGCAATGTCGTATGCCAAACTAATGTGTGCCGAGTCCAGTTCAAGTATGTTCCTCATCTCACGAAAATCGTCCTCCAGCTCCGGCCCGTGCGTATGGTGGAAGCAGTGTGCGCCGTGGGCGGCAAAAAGGGCACACGCTTCCTGGAGGAAATGGTTCTGTGTTGCAAGCTCTTGGGAGGTCTTGGCCGCTCCCTGCTTGGCAGCAGGACTGATGAGAATGGCGCGACAGTCGATTGCCTGGGCGAATTCGGCGATGATTTCGAGATTGGGGAGCGTTTGCCCGCGAGCAGTTTCATCGTCAAAGAATACGCCGCCCGTATGCAAGGCAGCGAGTTCAAGGCCATGACTCTCTATGAGTGCGCCAACTTCCGTGGGATCGGGCATTGTAGTGCTATCGGCGTCACCTGCCGGTGGGGCGCCGCCCGGGCGCAGGGCGTTGAACCGACCTCCCGCTAGAAAGTGGTAGCCAATTTCCACACCCCTGTACCCAGATTTAGCAATCTGTTCCAGCACGGTGTCCAAGTTTTCGGCAATTGGAAGCTCGCGTAGCCACGCATTTGCCTGGATGCCGATGTGAATTTCGGCCATCGCATCACCTCTCACAATCGAGTCGTAAGTCAATAACAGCTTCAGTCACTTGCCAACAAACCGCACATACCGAAAGATAAAGGCGCGGGGCATGCCCCCGCGCGGTCACTCTTAGTCTGCACCAAAATGCGCGCCCCAGTTAGATTGGCTTAAGCGCCTCTACTTGACGCCCATTTCTTGTATCGGACGGCAGGGAATTCCAAGCCAATTTGTCGGCTGAATCACAAGAATTCAGGGCGTTCTACTAGTCGGAATAGCCTACTGAATTGAGTGTTCAACGGCTCTAGGATACCATGAATTGCGAATGGCGACTAAGGCCGCGCTTGCGTGTTCGCGCGAGCAATTCTCGCGGCTGACGTCTCCGGCCTGTGTGAGCAACTTACAGCATTGAGCTACAAGATTAAGGCAGAACCAGCGTATGAACATCATCCTAATTGTGTCCGACACGTTTCGTTACGACCACATTGGCGCCAATGGCAATCCGGACATCCGGACGCCCCATCTCGATGCATTCGCTGCGGAATGTATCAACTTTGACAACGCCTACGTAGGTTCGTTCCCGACAATTCCCCACCGCACGGACTTGCTTGCCGGCCATTATGTCTATCAGACTCGCGGCTGGGCGCCGCTCGCGGCCGGAGAGGACACCTTGGCCACGCTCCTTGGGCGTCAGGGGTATGTCAACCAGATGATTGTCGACCATGTGCAATTCTTTCGCCCGGGCATGAATTTCCATCAGGGATTCGACGGCTGGCAGGCCGTGCGCGGCCAGGCCGGGGAGCCGTACATCACCGATCCCATTCCGGTCGAATTGCCGTGCGCGCCAGAGAAAATCCGCATGCCCGAGGCGGCGGTCCGCTATCTCAAGAACGTCCACTACCGCACGCACGAGCGTGAACACTTTGTGGCGCAGACGTTTTCGCAAGCAGCGGACTGGCTGGAACGCAACTACACGCATGAAAAGTTCTTTCTGTACGTCGATACCTTCACGCCGCATGAGCCGTGGGACCCGCCCCAGCACTATACGGACATGTATGATCCCGGCTACGAGGGCGAGAAGATCTTCTGGCCGCGCTATGATCGCTGCGACTACCTGACCGAACCAGAGATCAAGCATGCACGCGCGCTCTACGCCGGCTCGGTTTCGCTCGTAGATACCTGGTTCGGGCACTTCATCGAACGGGTCAAACATCTTGACCTGTGGGACGACACCATGATCGTCTTCAATGCCGACCACGGCTTCTATATCGGCGAACACGGCTACATTGGCAAGCACACCGTGCTCGAGCCGAAGCAAGGTTGGCCCATGTACCGCGAGGTTTCGCGGGTCCCGCTCCTCGTGCACGTGCCGGGCATTGCTGCACGTCGCACGGACGCACTTGTGCAGGCAATTGACGTCACGCCCACCGTGCTGGACGTAGCCGGTGCAACAGTGCCCGGCGGACTGCACGGCAGTTCGCTGCTCTCTCTGCTGCAAGGTGACAGCGACACCCACCGCGACGCCGTTGTCAGTTCCCCGCTCTTGCCACAGTCGGAAGATGTGCTGGTTTACAGCACAATTAATGACGGTGAGTGGACTCTGATGGATCCCGGCAATCGCGGTATCGAGACTGCTGAACTTTACAACCTGTCCGCTGATCCGAACGAAATGCACAACGTCATTGCAGACCATCCGGATGTTGCCAAGCGGCTTCACAGCCGCTATCTCGAGGAACTGGCAGATCTGGGGACCGAAAGAGCCCGACTTGATCTCCGGCGCTGGCCGAGCGACGCCTAGTGGTACGCGAAGCGATAAAGTTGGACAAGCGAACGCGCCGTTTCGCCATGACACTGCCCTGAGAGACATTCAGCCAGGCAGGTATTGTCCACAGCCGTCTCGCGTTGAAACGCGGCTGCTTTGGGTGAAAGCAGCGAACCGGGGGCTAGAATCCACGTCAACCTGCCGGCGAAAGCCGCTCCATACCGCCCAGGTATGGGCGTAAGACTTCAGGAATGACTACGCTGCCGTCAGCTTGTTGGTTGTTTTCCAGGACGGCGGCATAGAGACGCGCGGAAAAAGCCAAGCCGGAACCGTTGAGTGTGTGCACAAACTCGGGGCGCGCTTGGGCGCTGGGACGGTAACGCACGTTTATGCGGCGCGCCTGAAAGTCCTCAAAATTAGAGCACGAGGAGACTTCCTGCCACTTCTCGATGCCGGGGCACCAGACTTCCAGGTCGTAGCACTTCGTCGCGGCAAAGCCCAGTTCGCCGCCGCAGAGCTCTACCACCCGGTAAGGCAAATCGAGCTTCTGCAGCACTTCCTCTGCATCCTCGCGCAGAGACTCTAGCTCAGCGTATGAAGTCTCCGGCTTGACGAATTTTACCATCTCCACCTTTTCGAACTGATGCATGCGGAGCAGGCCGCGCGTGTCTTTGCCGGCCGCGCCCGCCTCGCGGCGGAAACACGGCGTGTACGCAGTATATTTCAGCGGCAGCGCGTCGGCGTCCAAGATCTCATCGCGGTGGATGTTGGTCACCGGCACTTCCGCGGTCGGTATGAGAAAGAGGTCGTCAGGATCGGTGCGGTACATGTCTTCTTCGAACTTGGGTAGCTGCCCCGTGCCCGTCATCACCTCGCGCCGCACCACAAATGGCGGCCAGACTTCCAGGTAGCCGTGGTTCTGCACGTGCAAGTCCAGCATCCAACTACCAAGCGCACGCAAGAGACGCGACCCATTGCCCTTGAAGAGCGCGAATTGCGCTCCCGCAATCTTCGCGCCCCTGGGAAAGTCTAAAATGTCCAGAGCAGCGCCAATATCCCAATGCGCTTGCGGCGCAAAACCGAATTGGGGTTGCTCGCCCCACGCGCTTGTTACGATGTTCTCTTCTTCAGTCGTCCCCGACGGCACGCTGTGGTGCGGGACATTGGGTACTTCAAGGACTGTTGCCGTGATGCGTTGCTCAATATCGGCCACGGCGCCATCGAGTTCCTTGATGCGCCGGCCCACGGCGCGCATCTGCTCGCGCAAGGCGGAGAGCGCCTCTTTGTCCTTAGAAGCCCCGATAGTCTTCGAGGTGCGATTGCGCTCTGCCTTCAGCGCTTCGCTCTCCTGGAGCAAGGCGCGGCGTTCACTGTCCCAAGCCACAATCTGATCGATAACGCCAGGGTCTTCACCTCGTCGGGCTATGCCGGCTTTGACTTCTGCCGTTTGCTCCCGGATGCGTCGTGTATTGAGCATCATTCCGTCTCCCGAGTACGCACAGGTGGGAAGAGAATCACATCGCGAATTGACGCGCTGTTCGTAAAGAGCATTGCCATGCGGTCGATGCCAATACCGATGCCGCCGGTCGGCGGCATGCCATATTCCAATGCCAAGAGAAAGTCCTCATCGAGGGGTTGCGCTTCCTCATCGCCGGCGGCGCGCTCCCGGACCTGCTCTTCAAAGCGCTGGCGCTGGTCCAAAGGATCATTGAGTTCGCTAAAGGCGTTGGCGATTTCAAGGCCGCCGACAAAGGCCTCGAACCGCTCGACCAGCCGGGGATCGTCTTCCCGGCGCTTCGCGAGAGGAGAAAGCTCTACCGGATAGTCGAGGAGCAAGGTGGGTTGCACAAGCGTAGGTTCCACACGTTCTGCCAGTAGTTCATCCACAAGCGTGGCCCAAGTGACGCGCTCCGGCGCGCCAATGCCGCACGCTTGCACCTGCGCCAGCAGTGCATCGGTCTCCGGATGCGCGTAAATGTCAATGCCGGTGACCGACTCTATGGCTTCGTACAATCTGACACGCTGCCACGGCGGCGTGAAATCAAGCACGTCATCGCGGTAAGGAATCTGCGGCGTACCGTGGACGGCGAGCGCAACCGCATAGTAAAGCTGCTCGAGTAGTTCCATCATATCGGCGTAGTCGGCATAAGCCTGGTACGCCTCGAGCATGGTGAATTCGGGATTGTGGTCGCGGTCCATGCCCTCGTTGCGAAAAGTGCGGCCAACTTCATACACGCGCTCAAAGCCGCCAATGAGACAGCGCTTGAGATAGAGCTCTGTGGCAATACGCAGGTAGAAGTCCTGATCGAGCGCATTGTGGTGCGTCACGAAGGGACGGGCAAACGCACCGCCGTAGAGAGGCTGCAGCACGGGGGTTTCGACTTCCAGATAGTCGCGGGCATCAAAGAAAGTGCGCACCTCGCGCACAACCTGGCTGCGCACCGAGAACGTTTGCCGCACTTCCGGGTTAGCCGCCATGTCGAGATAGCGGCGGCGCAATCGCGTCTCGGTATCCCGCAAGCCGTGATACTTTTCCGGTGGATTCTGCAGCGCCTTGGCAAGCATTTCGACGCGGTGCACCTCCAGAGTCATCTCGCCGGTGCGTGTGCGAAACAGCACACCCTCAGCGCCTATGATATCCCCAAGATCATAGAGGTCGATTGCCGTTGTGAATGCCTCTTCCCCAAGATTGTTGAGCTTCAGGTAGAGCTGAATGCGGCCGGAAGCATCTTCGATGTGGGCAAACGCCGCCTTCCCCATCTTGCGGACAGTGAGGATGCGGCCGGCGAGGCGAATGGTCTCTCCGGCGGCGGCAAGCGTTTCAAAACAGTCGATGGCTGCTTGGGCGGAATGAGTGCGCGCAAAGCGTAAGGGGTAGGGCTCAATGCCCTTGTCACGCAAGGTCTTGAGCTTGCGGAGGCGAAAGTCTTCTGCGGAAGTGTCTGAGTGTTGAGCCGAATCCGTGGCTACTTTACCTCTTGAATCGTGTACGATAGGGTGCCGGCCGGCACCTCTACGGTCACTGTATCGCCAACACGATGGCCCATGAGCGCGTGTCCTACCGGGCTCTCATTCGATATGCGGCTCTCCAGAGGATCGGCCTCCGCCGCGCCAACTATCGTATAGGTTTCGCTGTTGCCGTCTTCGTCGGTGACGATAACCGTTGCCCCAAGGTCAACCTCGGTGCTCGCGTGATGTTCGGATACCACCGCATCGCGGAGAATGTGCTCGATCTCGATAATTCGGCCTTCAACGAAGGCCTGCTCTTGCTTAGCCTCATTGTACTCGCCCATATCTGAAAGATCCCCGCCAAATTCCATGGCCTCATGGATCCGTTTCACGATTTCAGGACGCCGAACAGACTTTAGTTGCTCGACTTCTTGGAGAAGCTTATCTCTGCCTTGAGGCGTCAGCATATGCTGCTCCGCCATGCCCGCACCCTCCTATAAAAGAATATGACGGAAAAGAGTCCCACGCTGGTCGCTCTTTTCCAGTCACCCCTATAGTAGCAGGTCATACGGCCAACGGTCAACGATCAACGGTTGAGTAATTCCAGCGCCGGGGGCAGTGCCCAGGCCCTTAGGCAGAGGCAATTCTTGATTCAATGCGTGTGGCGGTCGCTAGTCGGTCTCACCTGGACCGATGCGTGAAACTACGGGAAAGAGGATAACCTTCTCCCCGTAGTTCGCGCCTCCGGTTGAGAGACAACCAGCCTTCCCCAGAACTATTGGTTACTGAGGAATTCATCCATCGACGTCTGGGCCTTGTCCTCAAAGAGCTGCATCGCGTCAGGAATTGTGGCTTCGCCGTTGCGAATGCTATTGATCGCCTCGCCCGTCGCGCCGAGGACGCCGCGGGCGCCCGGCACGCTGGCGACAAAGCGCGCGCCGTCCATCTCCTTGATGATCAATTCTTTAAACGGATCGTCCTGGATGTAGTCAGCACTTTCTGCCACCGACTTGCGCACCGGAATGCGGTCCATGACATTCGACCATTCCAGGTTGACGCCCGCTTCATAGAAGAAGTCGATCACCGCAAAGCCGCCGTCTGGATTAGCGCTGCCGTTTGGCATGCAGAAGGCCCAGTCGCCGGAGTAATTGCTGAGCACACCGGCAGCCGAAGGCAAGGGATAGCCAAAGTAATGGAACTCGAAGTCCGGGTGGAACTTCCGGAAGAACGCGTTGCGGACGGCATTGCCTTCGTAATAGTGTGTCATCTCGCCATTGGCCGTCTGCTCGCGGTTTTGCTTGTCCGTGTGGAACGGCGCGATGCTCGGCCAGCCGCCCTGCAGGTCGTAGATGCGCATCAGCCACGTGAGCGCCTCGACGGCGAGTTCGTTATTGACCGTGAATTTGGTCTTGTCTTCATTGAAGATTTCGCCGCCAAGCTGCCAGTAGGGCACCATCCACGTGTGCACGCCGCCGGAGCCGCGGAAGGGGTCCCACGAAAGTACCTGAATGTCGTCGCCCTGCTTCTTGAAGGTCTTGGTGACCGCATCTTCCATATCCGCCCAGGTCTGCGGCGGGTTCTCCGGATCGAGACCGGCCTCGAGGTATTGAACGGTGTTGGAGAAGATTATGCGGGCATCGATGCTATACGAAAGCGCGTGTGTCTTGCCCTGGTATTGGGTCGCGTTCAGCTTCTCCTTCCACAGGTCGTCGAACTGGATGTTCTGCGCCGTTCCCAGCCAGGGATCGAGCGGCTGCACGATTTCCAGCACGCCCCACTCGTTCTGCACCCATGACTGTGTCTTTACGACGTCCGGCGCCGTTCCCGCCGCAACGACGGTTTGCACGTCGTTGAAGCCGCCGTTCGGCCGTCCCAATGGGATCATCTTGAACCCGGAGGTCTCATCGAACTGTGCGCGCAACGCCCTGGGAAGCTCCTCGGTGTCGAAGTTCCACGCGGGGAATGAATGGTACCAAAAGGTCACGGGAAGGATCTTCGCCTCTTCGGGGCCTCCATCGCCTCCTTCTCGGGCTCCTCTGCCGGAGCTGCTTCTTCAGTCGTTGCCGCCGGCACTGCGCCGCAAGCGGCAAGAATCGCCATCCCAGCGCCTCCTGCCGACGTTGCCAAGAACGTACGTCTCGATGCACGCATGATGCATGCCCTTGCCGCGCGACCGCCTCAGACACTGAGGCGACCCTACGCGCTGCATTACGACAATTCTGCTGCTTGTGTTCCATATCTATGAGGTTTAGTCAAGCTATGAACACAAATTCCAGGCAATGCGCAGCTTTAGCCGTGAATTGAGCGGTAATTGTTTGTGAAAGACTCAAGATTTTAGTTGTGTAAACCTAGTTGAACCGTTATGTACTATAGACAAGCAAAGCTAGTGCTGGTATGTTACGTTCAGAATGGTCTTGAGTAGACTCTAGGAGAGTAAGATGCAAACTGCGCAACGATTCTCTCGCAGGCTCTTTCTGGCCGGAATCGCAAGCCTTGGCGTCGGTAGCGCGACTCTAGCTGCCTGCGGCCAAGTGCCCGCTGCACCCGCGGCGGCGCCGGAAGCAAAAGAGGCGCCGCAGGCTGAGCCGACGGCAGCGCCGGAGGCGATGGAGCCCAATGTCATCAAATACATGCACTACACCACCCAGCAGCAGGTGTGGGACGACACGTACGGCGCGGTCATCAGCCGCTATGAGGAGCGCAACCCGGACGTTAAGGTTGAGCTCGACATCATTTCGGGCGGGCTGACGAACATGGCCGAGAAAGCCGTGTCAAGCCACGCGGCGGGGATTCCATACGACATGTACTACGGCTGGTTTGGCTATATCAGCCAGTTTGCCACCGCCGATATCATTCAGCCGCTCGATGCTCTTGTCTCGAAAGATGCCGCTTTCGATCTATCGGAGTATTACGACTTTGCCTTGGAGCGGATCAACGGCAGGCTCTACGGCATTGCGTGGTTTATGGGGGCCCGCACGATTTGGTACAACGCCGACCTCATGACGAACGCAGGTGTCGATTCGCCAAGCAAGTTGGATGCCGAAGGGAAGTTCACCTGGGACGCGCTGGCGGAACTCTCCACGAAATTGACGACCCACGAAGGGGCAAACGTCTCCCAATGGGGCATCTCTTTTGGCGGCAATCGCACCGACCGCATCCTCATTGCGCTCAAGTCTTGGGGCGCGGACTGGTGGAACGAAGCATTCAGTGCCGCGGCAATCAACTCGGCCAGTGCCGGGGACGCAGTGCAGGCAGTGCTGGACCTCGTCGTCAAGCACCAGGTGCATCCCCCCATTAATCGCAAAGAGACCGACGTTGCGCCATCGTTCAATGAGCAGAAACTCGCAATGGTCCTCAATGGGCCCTGGTATACGCGTTCCATCAATCAGCAAATCTACGAAGGCGAAACGCCCTTCAACGTCGAGCTGGCTTCAGTGCCGGTCGGCCCTGGCGGCCGCGGCACGCCCATGCTCCTCAACGCGTTTTGGATCGCCAGCACCTCGCCGGATCCCGACACTACCTGGGATTTCTATAAGTACCTCATCAGCGAGGAAGTGCAGCCAGACTGGGCGAATTTGGGCGGCGGCCGTTTCCCGGCAAACCGCACCTACGCCCCAGTCGTGCAGTATCCCTTCGAGAGTGTGGAGACCTATCAGGCGATCGCGGAAGTTGGAGTCCCATTGCGGCAGGTGGTGAAGCAATCGGATGTCAACGGCGCGTGGAGCGAACTTTGGGGCCAATTGGAAGAGGGGCAGAAAACGGTTGCTGAATCTCTAGCCGAGATCCACCAAGTTGCCGATAACGCGTTGCAAGAGGGCGGCTGTATCTGCTAAATCAGCGCAGTGTAAGTCACGACTGGTCTTCTGGCTGAGCGCAGGGCGAACGGCACATAGGGCGCAGCCCGTTTGCCCCGCGCCAGCCACAATTTACGAGTTTGGCCGCGCTGCGCCACGTTACAGAAAAGCGTGTCTCCGCCTACGACGTTGTGGCGCAAGGCTGCGATAGCAGTCCTGACGGAGAGCCGGGTCTACCCAAGTGTGGGGTAAAATTCCAGGTAACCAATCCTGCGGTTGCGGCCCGCCGCATAGTGTACACGCCCTGCCCTGATGGGCTAGAGAGATGGCGCCCCCAGAGGGAATCGAACCCTCGTTACAGGCTTGAAAGGCCTGCGTCCTGGTCCACTAGACGATGGGGGCTAAAGAGGCGCGTTTCACTCTCTCAGTATACCGTAAATCGACGCATCTGCGAAGATACATAGCACCCCAAGAGCCAGTTGAAATATGGTCGATGCGTACATGGCGTCCCGCAACTGTCGCTAGGCAAGTCTGCAATTGGCTTCGTCACTTTCTTCCACGTGAAAACCCTGCTCCCTGTTGTCGCTGTGTGGGAGGGATGCATGCTCAGATTGATCCTTCAATCCTATGAAAGTGGAATGGCACAACATTATTGCAATTCAAGCTCCATCCCAAGTCTTGACAGAATCATCGAATAAGTGCACTATTTTGACAACACTGTCGCATTGGTAGGCGAGGAGGGGGTTATGAAGTCCACACGCACATTCTCCCGACGGCTTATTCTAGCCGGGATGGCAAGTGTTAGTTTCGGAGGCGCCGCTTTGGCTGCCTGCGGCCAAGTAGCTACGGCTCCCGCAGATGCTCCGGCAGCAGAAGAAGCGCAACCGGAGCCGACGGCAGCTCCGGAAGTCATGGAGCCCACTGTCATCAAGTACATGCACTTCACCACCCAACAGGAGGTGTGGGACAACACCTATGGCGCGGTCATCGACCGCTACGTGGAACGCAATCCGGACGTGCAGGTTGAACTGGACATTGTAACGTGGCCTCTGACAGACGTGGCGGTGAAAGCGGTCGCGGCCAGCGCCGCCGGCATCTCATATGACATGTACTACGGTTGGTTCGGCTACATCAGTCAATTCGCCACGGCAGACATCATCCAGCCGCTCGACCCCTTCATCGCGAAGGATGCCGACGTCGATCTATCTGAGTACTACGAAGGCGCCCTTGAGCGGATCGGCGGTAATTTGTACGGCATCGCCTGGTTCCTAGGCGCCCGGTCGATTTGGTACAACGACGATATCATGACCAACGAGGGACTGACGTCTCCAGCCGACCTGGATGCCGCCGGCAACCTGAATTGGGACACCCTTACCGATTTGGCAACAAAACTGACTACCCGCGAGGGCGCGAACGTGACGCGCTGGGGTCTGAGTTTCAATGGAAACGCCTATTCCAGCATCGTGATCGCATTGAAGTCGTGGGGCGCTGACTGGTGGGACGAGGACTTTACCGCGCCGGCCATCGATTCTCCCGCAGCAGCCGAGGCCGTGCAAACCGTGCTGGACCACGTTATCAAGCATCAGGTGCACCCGCCGCTCAATCGGAAGGAAACCGACGCCGCGCCCAACTTTACCGAGCAAAAACTCGGCATGGTTCTGACTGGACCCTGGTTCACACGAACCATAAACCAGGAGATCGTCGAGGGGCAAACACCTTTCAACGTGGATCTTGCAAACGTCCCAGAGGGCCCCGGCGGGCGCGGCACGCCCTTGCTCATTAACGCCTTCTGGATTGCCAGGAGTTCCCCGCAGCCGGACGCGACCTGGGACTTTTATAAGTACCTCATCAGTGAAGAAGTGCAACCGGACTGGGCAAACCTTGGCGGCGGGCGCTTCCCGCCCAACCGTACGTACACACCGGCCGTGCAGTATCCTTTCGAGAATGTGGACACGTATAAGGCGATTGCCGACGTGAGCGTACCCCTCCGTCAGGCAGTGAAGCAAGCCGACATAGATGGGGCTTGGGGCGCTCTTTGGGGGCAAATGGAAGCCGGCGAGATAACCGTTGCAGAGGCCGTAGCTGAGGCCCAGCAAGTTTCGGCAATAGCGCTGCAAGAGGGTGGCTGCATCTGCTAAGCTATCGTCAACCACTGGAATAGTGGGTGTAGTGACAGGCATCCTGTACTCCGGTGCCTGTCATTACTATGACGAGAAGCAATCTCATGGACCGGCTCGCCTGGTTAATCAGCGCTTCGACCCTTCGGCAAGCTGAGGACAGACAAGGGCTTCGCGAAGCCCACGCAGCACGAACGGTTGAGCAGGTTAATTGCCGGAGGGCAAACCGTTTGCCCCCGTATCAGGTACGGGGGCAAGCGCTGAGCCTGTCTGTCCGGAGCCAGTCGAAGGGTCGCAGGGCAAGTGTGTGCGCAGTAATAGACCGACGGTAGGAGTCCTATAGAAGGAGCAGCAGCCATGGCAATCAAGACCCCCGTTGACACGCGACTTGCAATTGAGGGTGGCACGCCGGTGCGGTCGGCGGACAACCCCTTGCCGGGTATCTTTCCCCGCGACGTGCCGCAAGAGTCCTACGACAACATTCGAGAAGTCTTGGAAAAGGGCTTGTCTTCCGGTTACTTGCCGCGCTTCGAGCAGGAGTTTGCCGAGGTAAATGACGCGAAGTATTGCGTCGCCCTTGCCAACTGTACCGCCACCCTGCATACCATCATCGCAGCGATGGACATCGGGCCGGGCAAAGAGGTCATCGTAAACCCAATTACCGACCTTGGCTCGGTGGCGGGCATTATGGCCCAAGGCGCGATTCCCATCTTCCCGGATGTAGACATCCGCACCGGCAACGTCACCGCCGAGACAATCGAAAAGGTCATCTCGGAACGTACGGCGGCCATCATCGCCGTCCATTGGTACGGGCTGCTCTGCCCCTTGGACGATATCGTCGCGCTGGCGAAAAAGCACAACATCCTGCTGATCGAGGACGTGTGCCAAGCGCCGCTCGCAAAGTACAAGGGCCGCAATGCGGGCACCTTGGGCGACGTGGGCGCGTTCTCGTTCGATGCTGAAAAACATCTCTCCGGCGGCCACGGCGGCGCGTTGCTTACCGACAACAAAGACATTGCCGACCGGGTGCACCTCTTTGGCGTCATGCGCGGCGGCGTGCCCGTGGAACGCTACGGCCGCAAGCACGTCCGTTTCGGCTTGAACATGCGCTTTGGCGAACTGGAAGCGGCGTTCGTGCTCGGCATGCTCCATATTCTCGAAGAGCAGAATCAGCGCCGCCGCGAGACGACTGCCGCGCTCAGCCAGCGTGTTGTAGAGGACATCCCGGGATTGATCCCGCCCTACATCCCCGAGGGCGCCGATCACATCTATTGGTATTACTATCTGCGGGTGGACCCGGACGCCTTCACCTGCGATCTGTGGGACCTGTCTGACGCGCTCATGGCCGAAGGGCTGAAGGCTGAGCCCGGCCCCTGGCAATTGGTACCCGATAGCCATACCTTCCTGCACACCAAGACCACCGTGGCCGGCGATTCACAATGGCCGTGGGACCATCCCATGAACGAGTTCGCCAAGGACATCGAATACAGTGGCGAGATGGTGCCGATTGCCAAGGAGCACGTGGACACCACCATCCGCTGGAATTGGACGGACAAGTACACCGACCGGGATGTGGAAGACATGGCAACAATCCTGGCAAAGGTGACCGACCGCTACCGGGCCTAGGAATCTGTACTCGGGGCTGCATCGGAAGAATGGGGGTCTGCCTCGCAGTCGTCATTACGAATTCGTCAGCGGGGCTAGCCTGGCAAAGTCCTGACTGCGTTAAACTCTTCTAAATTGACACTCTTGATCTTCGGCACATCGTAAGACGCAAAACTGCAGTTGCGTGTTGGAGCCGTTCGTGCTGAGCCCGTCGAAGCATGAACGGCGGGGGTCTCCCAAAAGTTCTAAGCTGTTCCGTTCAGCCTTCGACCAGCTCAGGCCGAACGGAGCAGCTTACTGGTTCGACTTGATTAAAACCAGCCACCAGGGACCTGCAGAAAGGCAAAGGGTCGAAAACCGTGTATCCGAACAACGCGCAGTTCTGTCTGAGCCTGACGTTCGACATCGAGATGTCCTACAATTTCCCGTATTGGACGTCTGACTATGACGACTACGGCGCCATCGATCCTCATGTGAAACAGTACGTCCACAAGCTGCTGGACGTCGCTGGCAAGTACGGCGTAAAGCTCCAGTTCTTTGTGGTTGGCAGCGCCTTGGAAGACCCCGACGTTGACTACCTCAAGCGACTCGTCGCTGAAGGCCATGCGCTCGACAACCACACGTACCGGCATATCAACGTAAAGGCGGAGCGTGTCGAGGATCTGCATTCGTCATACAAGCGCGCCCCGTGGCGCGCCGGCGGCCTCGCACCCTTAGACTGCTTGCGCCATGAGATTAGACAGACCAGCCGGGCGCTCCGCGAGCGCCTAAGCGTTGAAACCACCGGATTCCGTACACCGGGCGCTTTTCCAAACGGTTTGGAGGACATCCCGGAGGTGCAGACGCTCCTCCAAGAAGAAGGCTTCCAGTTCGCTTCCGCGCACTACAAATGCCCCACTGAACGCACCTGGCATCCGCCGCGTGCGGAAATGGAAGCCGCGGTGCGCCAGAGCCTCGATAGTCTCCAGCCCTACCGCTATCCCAATGGCCTTCCAGAGATTCCGATGATGGGTTTGAGCGATGCGATAGCCTTCCGCTCGTTAGACCTGGACCGTTGGGAATACATCCACCTGACAACGGTAGCGGTAGACCATGCGCACGAGCACGGTCAGGTCTTGAGTCTCCTCGCGCATCCCTCGTACCTCGCTGCCCGTGATCCGCACTGTGATATGCTGGACACCGTATTGCGCCATGCGTTGGACAAGCCCGGCGGCTGCTGGGTGGCGACCAACCGGGACATCAACGGTGCGTTGCTTGCCGCCTAGACTCGCATTGGCATCCATTCTGCAGTCCGGATTGGTTGCCGCAATCCGAACCAAGTCCTGTCATTCCGCCCGATTTTTTGGATGTAGCGCAGGTTTGCAACCTGCGTTTTCTGTTATGAATGCAGCCAAAATACCGGCCACAGTTTCATGGAAGAGAACCAACCGTGGGCACTATCTCTGGCACAATCGTAGACGCGCAGACGGGCAACACGCTTGCTGCGAAAGTCTCCGTGCAGGGCAACGGCGGCCTCTTCCACGCCCCGGAAGGCGCGCTTGCCACCGTCGGGACGACCAATCCCTATTTCTATGCCGATGGCACGTTCGCGGTCGAACTTCCCCGCGGCCAAGCGGACGTCAGAGTGGAACGCGGCACGGAGTATGCGCCGCTCCACATCACCACCAAAGTTCCCTTGCACGGCACAGTGAATCTCTCGCTGCCGCTGCAGCGCTGGATTCGCCTCGACGAACAGGGCTGGTATCCCGGGAATACTCACATTCACTACCGTGAGTTCGAGACCCGCCCCGAGGAACGCCTCCGCTTCGATTCAGAAGTTGAAGACCTTACGGTTACCGTCATTAGCGTGCTGCAGGCGCAAGAATTCGCCTATGCCACCAACCGCTTCCCAGTCGGGCGCATGGAACATCCCACCCGATCGGACTGGGTGCTCGACGTGGGAGAAGAAACGCGACACAACGCCATCTATGGTGACAGTAGCTCCGGCTACGGGCACGTGATGCTCGTGCGGCTGCAAGAGCAGGTTGAACCCCTCAGTCGCGGCGTGCTGGTGGATGACTCCGACCCGGACTATCCACCGCTCATCGACGCCTGTGATACGGCTCGGTCCCAGGGCGGCGTGGTGATTTGGTGCCACAACGGTTGGGGTATGGAAGCGCCGATTGCGGCCTCTTTGCAGCGCATCGATGCGCTCAACCTCTTCGATCCGTACTGGCTCGATACGGAGTACGATCTGTGGTACCACCTCTTGAACTGCGGCTTCCGGCTGCCGGCCAGCACCGGCTCTGATTGGTACATCTGTTCGGCAAACCGCGTGTACACGCAAATGGAAAACTCGTTCTCCTACGATGGTTGGCTCGAGACCCTGGCTGCCGGCCGCTCCGTCATCACGAATGGACCGCACCTAGAGCTAACGGCGGACGGTTATCCGCCGGGACACGTTCTCGATCTGCGCGCTCGACAGCCGCGGCAAGTTGGCGTGGAGGTGCGGTGGCAAGCGCATCTTCCCGTCGAGTGCGTAGAGATCATCATGAACGGCAGCGTAGTGGCCGGGGAACACACCGCGAGCGGCAGCAAAGAGGGCAAACTCAGCGCCACCATTGCCGCGCCTTGCGACGGCTGGATAGCGGCGCGTTGCGCCGGACAAAGCCGGGACAGCTACGGCCATGCGCAGTGGGCACATACCAGCCCCATCTATCTGCAGACCGGCAGCAGAGATTCCGCAACGCGTGAGTCGGCACAATTCTTCGTTGGCCGGATAGAGCAGTCTCTACGGTGGATAGCGGAGCAGGGACGGTTCGAAGAAGCCTCTCACCGTCAGCGTATGCAGCAGCTCTTCCGTGAGGGACGTGAGTCCTTTCAGCGCTTGGCCCAAGGATAGTATCCTAGTAGAGGCGATCTGCTTGCTGGAGTTCTAAAGGGAAAGGGTATTCGCGTGACGGCGGTCAATACAGACGTGCAGTGGCTGCAGTGTGTGCGCTGCGATGAGCGCTTTTCAATTGGAGAATTCAAGTTTGGCTGTCCAACCTGCTTTCAGGAGGGTCGAGAGGGCCCGCTGGACTTCCAGGTAAACCTAGAAGCTGGGGTTCCAAAGGACTTTCAAGCGGCCTGGGAAGCCGGCCCGCAGCACAACATCTGGCGTTACGGGGACTTGCTCCCGGCGGCAGATGCGCCGCTAAGCCTCGATGAGGGCGGCACGCCGCTTACGTATATGGACGCGCTGAGCGAAGAGCTTGGCTTGAACGTCTATGTCAAGAATGAGACCATGAACCCCACGTGGTCATTCAAAGACCGTCACGCCGCCGTGAACATCACACTGGCGCGCCAACTCGGTTATACGAAAGTTGTGGCGTCCTCTACCGGCAACGCGGGCCAGGCTGTGGCTGCGTACGCCGCCCTCGCCGGCTTGCGCGCACTCATCATCGGCTATCCCACCTCGTCCGAATTGCTCCGCCGCGTGATGCAGATTCACGGCGCCTCGGTGGTTACGATGCCGAAACCCGAAATTGGTGGAATGATGCGGCAGCTTGTCGAAGACCACGGTTGGCTGCCGGTCGGTTCGTCCGATCCCAACCCGCTCGCAAGCCCCTACGGCGTGACCGGATACAAGACAATTGGCTACGAGATAGCGAGTTCGCTAGGCGCGTCGCCGGACGCCGTCCTGGTGCCTACCGGCGGCGGAGACAGCATCTACGGCATTTGGCGCGGAATGAACGATCTCCACGACATGGGCCTCATCGATCGTCTGCCCCGCATGGTGGGCTGTCAGACCGAGGCCACGCACCCACTGCTGCACGCGCTCTCCCACAACCACACTGAGATTGAAGTCCAGCCGGAACCGGACTCCCTGGCTACGTCTATCATCGAGGGTCGCTGCGGCGTGCACGCGCTGCGGTCGCTCTATGCGTCGGGGGGCACAGCCACTGCGGTCACGGAGGATGAATTGCGCCAGGCAATTCGCAGAATGGCAAGTCGCGGCTTTTTCTTCGAAAGCGCTTCCACCGCCACTATCGCCAGCCTCGTCCGGCTGCACGAGGAAGGCTATTTCAAGCCGGGTGAAACGGTTGTCTGTGTCATTACCGGTTCAGGGGTGAAGTGGCCGGACGCAATCAACCAACTTGTGCCGGCCGCACCTCATCTGGAACAGCCAAGTATCGCCGCCCTCGCGGACGTTATGGAACTCTGACGAATTCGTCGCTTGCGCAAGATCGGAGACACTAGCATGGAGAGACCACAGCGGGTTGCCGTAGGCTCAATTCTGACCGAGTGCAATCAGTTCGGCGGCAAGCTCATTGAACGCGATGAGTTTGCCCGCAGCCAACTTGCGCGGGGCGAAGCAGTTATGTCAATTGAAGGCGGCGCCGTTGGCGGCATGTTACACACGCTAAAGGAACAGAACGCCAGCACTGTGCCACTCGTCGTAGCGAGCGCCTATCCCGGCGGGCCGATTGCACAGGACTGTTATGCACAACTCAAGGCCGATCTGCTTGAAGACCTCGCCGCGGCGCTGCCGGTAGACGGCGTCCTGCTGGCGCTGCACGGCGCGGCGGTGACTACGGAAATCGACGACGTGGAAGGCGACCTGCTCGCGGCTGTGCGCGCCTTGGTGGGCCCTGATGTGCCGGTGGTCGGCACCCTCGACCTGCACGCCAACATCACCACACAGATGATCCGTCACGCTGACGGCCTTGTCGCCTGGGAGACCTACCCGCACGTGGACCCGTTCACTACGGGCGTGCGCGGCGCGCGGCTGCTCCTTGGAACGCTCACTGGCGACTACAAACCGGCAATGGCCATGGCAAAAGTGCCGATTCTGACCAGCGCCATCAATGCCAGCACCGTGGGTGACGGCCCCTTTGCTGATGTGATGCGCTTAGCAAAGTCCTTTGAAGAGCTGCCGGGGGTCTTGTCCACCAGTGCGCTCCATGCCCACGCCACGATTGACGTTCCCGAATTGGGCGGAGGCGGCCTGGTGATTACTGACAACGATGAGAAGCAGGCCGCAGGCCTCGCAGACCGGATTGCCAACCTCATGTGGGAGAAACGCTTCGCCCTGGAGCCGGACACTCTCACGCCTGAGGAGGCGGTCGAGGCGGGACTCAAGATTCCTGGCGGTCCCGTCATCCTCATAGAGTGCGCTGACTGTGTCGGTGGCGGCGCTGCCGGCGACAGCGTGGCAACGCTTCCCGCGCTCATGGATCTCAGAGAAGGGTTCGCAATCGTGCCGGTCGTAGATCCTGAAGCGGCTGCGCTCTGTCATGGAGCCGGTGCAGGCAGCACAGTCACGGTGACGCTCGGACACAAGATCGACCCCCAATGGGGAAGTCCGCAGACTCTTACCGGTGTCGTGACTTCCTTGAGTGACGGGAGGTTTCAGTATACCGGCGGCATCTGGGCGGGCGAGTGGGCGACTATGGGGCCAACGGCAGTGCTGGAGTGTGGCAGCGCGCAGATCTTGATAACGACGTACGGCACGTACGAATGGAGAGACGAGCAATTCCGCGCGCTAGACATGGACATTGCAGGCGCAAAATTCATCGTCGCGAAGAATCCGATGAACTACAGTCAAACCTATCGCGAAATCGCGAAAGGGGAATTCGTCCTGGATACGCCGGGGGCGACGCCGCCCACGCTGCGTCACTTCACGTATCACAAGGCGCCGCGTCCTTACTTCCCCGTCGCTACTGAGATTCCCAACTTTACTCCAATGCTCCTGCGCGGGAGCCGGTGAAAGGACAGCGCGCGAAAATGCCAAGCGTCCAGGTAAACGACATTCACTCCCAGCTCAATCCGACTGCCGTTGATCGGGTCGTCCCCGTAGATTCGCTGGAGGCCATTCAAGCGGCAATAGCCGCTGCGCAGAGAGAAGGAATGTCCGTCTCTATCGCCGGCGGTCGCCACGCCATGGGCGCCCAGCAGTTTGGCAGCGGCGCCATCCTCTTGGACACGGTGCCGTTGAATCGGGTATTGGACTTCAATGCGGAAGCGGGATTGATCACCGTTGAAGCCGGCATCTATTGGCCGGAACTTATCGCGGCCAGCCGGCAGGCTGCGCCGGACCACCCGTCACAATGGGCTATCGCGCAGAAGCAGACCGGCGGCGACCGTATGAGCCTTGGCGGCGCGCTCGCCGCCAACGTCCACGGCCGCGGCTTGCGGATGCGCCCTATCATCGGCGATGTGGAATCGTTCGTTCTCGTTGATGCCGACGGCAACGTCCGGCATTGCAGCCGTCAGGAAAACTACGAGCTCTTTCGGCTAGTAATCGGAGGGTATGGCCTTTTCGGCGTGGTCTATAGCGTGACGCTCCGCCTGCTACCGCGCCAGAAGCTGCAACGCGCCGTCAGTATCATTGACATCACAGAACTCATGCCGGCATTTGCACAGAAAGTCGAAGACGGTTTTCTCTATGGCGATTTTCAGTATTCAATAGACGATTCTTCCCCCAACTACCTCACGCGGGGCGTGTTCTCCTGCTATGGTCCGGTGGCGGCGGACACACCAATCCCCGCTGGCCAGCGGGAGCTCACAGTTGACGATTGGCGCCGCCTCATCCTTTACGCGCACGCGAACAAGCCCCAGGCCTTCAAGGAGTACGTCGCGCATTACCTTGCTACCGACGGCCAAGTCTACTGGTCGGACTTGCATCAACTCGGTTATTACGAGGAAAATTACCACCGTATGCTCGACCACCACCTGGGAGCCACAGCGCCCGGGACGGAGGTAATCACCGAAATCTATGTGCCGCGCCAGTCCTTGGCGTCATTCATGTATGACGTTCGTGAAGACTTCCGGCAGCATCAGACTGAGGTTGTCTACGGCACCATTCGGCTTGTCGAGCGCGACGAAGAGAGTTTTCTCGCGTGGGCGCGAGAGAGCTTCGCGTGCGTTATCTTCAATCTACACGTGACTCACACTCCTGAGGGTAAAGAACACGCCGCAGCCGCGTTTCGGCGCTTGATCGACCGGGCCATAGTCTATGGCGGCAGCTACTATCTGACCTATCACAAACATGCCACACGCTCCCAGGTCGCTCAGTGTTATCCGCAGTTCTCAGAGTTTATCAGTCTCAAACAACGCTATGATCCGGCTGAGCGGTTCCAAAGTGACTGGTATCGCCATTACACTGCACTGTTTGCTGACTCATAGGGGTAAGAGGTGGCCCAAACCGGGAAGTGGCTGCACCAGTGGGCAAACTTCATCTTCGAATTAGCCTTCGGAGAACGCACGCGCGACAAGTCCAGCCCCCAGCGGTTCCGCAATAGGAATCGCGTAGTCCCTCCCGCAGTTGTCGCCGGAGGTGCTTGCAGTTGAACATTCTCTTTGAGATTTGGCTGATTCACGGGAACATCACCAATCCTCGACATCATTCAGGGCTGACCGGTATTGCACTCGCACAAACGTGACTCAATACGGCGAGGAGTAGGACCCCATCAAAATTCATGAACCTATGACCGTCCTCACCGACCTGCTGCTGGGATACTGCAACGCCCGGTGGGGAATCAACCTGCTCCGGCAAGGACGTGCACAGCGGCAGAATTCGCAGGTGCTCTGGGGCATCGGCTTCATTGCCGCCGCCATCGCTGCGGTGCTAGGGGGCCTCTCACATGCCGTGGGCGATCAAGCCCCCGCAACCCGGCAGAAGTTGTGGCAAGGGACAACACTTGCGACGGGGTTCACGAGCGCCAGCATGTTTGCCAGCACAGCGATTGCATCGACCTCGCAGCCGCTGAAGGGCAGGCTGCTCGCGGGCACGGCAGTAAAGCTGCTGACCTATTGCGTTTGGACGGCGTCCCACAGTAAATTTGTCTACGTAATCATTGACTACGGCACGGCGATGGCAGGGGTAGTCGCGTTTCATGGACCGGCAGCGCTGCGCCGGCGCGCCGCCAGTTCCCGCTTCATTCTGGGCGGCGTTTTCATTTCCCTCGGCGCCGCTCTCATCCAGATGCGCAAGATTGCGCCGCACCGACATTTCAACCACAACGACCTTTACCATGTCATTCAAATCGGCGCTTGCTACCTATTTTATAAAGGCGGCAAGCGATTGCGGGACTACGATAGTGCCGCGGCAGACAGTCCGGTCACTTTAGTGAACGAAAAGCGGTAGGCACCGGTCGCTATTGGGGCAGGTGAAGACCGGAGAGCGCTGGCGCGCAAGGCAGTCACTGCCCTTTACGGCTCCGGCTGGTGCCGACTTCACAGGGAGTGAGGAGTGCCTATGTCTTCTGACCAGAATCGCAAGCGCGTCTCACTGCCGTTCCTGGCGCGGATCAGTCTCTTTTGGCTCGGCCTCTCCACGGTATGGGCCGGCCTGAACATCGTCTACCTGCCCGACCGCGTGGAAACGCTTGTTGGTTCTGCGCAGAAAGGCACTTATCTCGGCGTCCTCGTCTCAGTCGGTCTCGTTGTGGCAATCGTGATACAGCCTGTCATGGGTGGGATTAGCGACCGCACGACCGCAAGGTGGGGACGCCGCAAGCCCTTCATGCTCCTTGGCTCGCTCTTCAGCGCCCTGTTCTTGCTCCTGATGGCCGCCGTGAGCACATACGCCTTGCTATTCGCGGTAGTTATCCTGCTGCAAGTCTCATCCAACAGCGCGCACGGACCCTATCAAGGCATCATCCCCGATCTGGTACCGCAAGACCGGCGCGGGCGCGCCTCAGGCTTCTTTGGCCTCGCCAACAATCTGGGCGTCTTACTGGGAGCGCTTATCGCGGGACAATTCCTCGATCGGGGCCAGCCCGGCCATTACCTTTTTGTTGCCGCCGCGGTACTCGTGATCGTGGCGGTGGTCTCGGCCTTGACCATACGCGAAGAGCCACTGGAGGAAAAGCCGGAGTTTACCGGCATTGCGAAGGAACTGCGCACACGCTTTGCCGAACTCAGAGCGCGGCCCGGATTCTCCTGGATTCTTCTCTCGCGTCTATTCTTCTTTATGGGACTGCTGGCCGCAGACCAGATACTCCTCTTCTTTGTAGAGGAACGCCTGGGCATTCTCGAAAACTCAGGGTTGCATGTTACCATGGCGCTCGGCGTGCTCATTGTGGTCGCGGCCGTGGTCGTGGTGCCGGCCGGCTGGTTGTCGGACCGGACGGACCGACGCAAGCTGGTGTTCGCAGCCTGCAGCGTCGGGGTGCTCGCAGCCATTGCCTTGCTCTTTACGACGCAATTCTCCATGCTGCTGGTCGGCTTTGCGCTGCTGGGGGTTTCCGTGGGTATCTTCGTTTCGTCGGACTGGGCGTTAGCGATCGACCTTATCCCCGATCCGAGGGCGCCCGGTCTCTATATGGGCCTGACAAACTTGGCAACAGGCGGCGGCGATGCCCTCGCCAGCTTGAGCGCGGGCATCGTGTTGGACACTTTCAATGGCATGCAACCACTGCTGGGCTACACGGCGGTATTCGTGATGATGGCGTCATTCTTCGCACTGAGCGCCGCCATCATCTTGAAAGTGCCAAAAGCGTTCACGGGAGAGTAACGGGAATGCACCGCCGCGCGGAACTCGTGAAGGGGTCCGGTGACAAAGAGAACCACCGGTTTGGGCGCGTTGCGGCCCGGTCATATGGAGAATGCCCGGAGCATGGCACCCTTCGGCAACGGCAAGTCTTACCGTGTCGCTCAGGTAAACCAACTAGCGGCGGCAACATCGCGCAGGCAGCGTGTACGCAGCGCCGGCGGCAAAATTCGTTAGGCTAGAGCCCCGCCCTTTTGCGCTACGAGCATCTCCTGCAAGGTGCGACGGTCGACGTGCTCGTTCGGTTCCACGCCGTCCATCGGGCACACGCCGGCAGGGCATTTCTTTTCGATAATATGGGCCTCATACTCACTGCGGAAATTACGCACGGTGCTCACCACCGGCCACGGCGCAAACTGGCCGAGACCGCAGAACGAGGCGCCCATCATATCGGCTGAAGAGTGTTCGATGAGGTCCATGGTGTCGGGCGGGGCAACGCCGTGGCGCACCTGCTCGAGCAACATGCGCAACACGCGCGTGCCGTCTCGGCACGGGAAGCAGAAGCCGCAGGACTCCTCTTCAAAGAACGTCGCATCCCGAATGGCGGCATCAACAACGCACGTGTGGTCGTCCATAACGATAACGCCCGCGGTGCCGAGGATGGTGCCGGCCGCCTGCACCGGCTTGAAGTCCAACACAAGATCGAGCATATCGGCGGGCAGGATGGCGCTGGACGCCCCGCCGGGTTTCCAAGCCTTGAGTTCACGGTCCTGCCAGACACCGCCGGCATGCTCGAAAATCAGTTCCCGGGCTGTAGTGCCCATGGGCAGTTCGTACGCCCCGGGGCGCTCCACGTGGCCGGATACACAGTAGATATTGAGTCCGGCGCCCTCATTTACGCCTAGGTTCTGCCACCACTCCCCGCCATTCAGCACGATGTCCGGTAGATTCGCTAGGGACTCCACGTTGTTGATGAGCGTTGGTTTTCCAAATAGCCCCTCGTTGGCCGGGAACGGCGGGCGGGCGCGGGGATACCCGCGTTTTCCTTCAAGAGAGTTCATAATGGCGGTCTCTTCACCGCAAATGTAGGCGCCCGCACCGCGCCGCAAGTACAACTCGACGGAAAAGTCAGAGCCCATGATGTTCTGCCCCAAGAAACCGTGGGCATACGCCTGCTCAATCGCGTGTTTCACGCGCTCGTACGCGAGGAAATACTCGCCGCGGATGTAGATGAAGATATATGAGCAGCCGGTAGCATAGGCCGCGAGTACACAGCCCTCGATCAGAAGGTGGGGGTCTTCTTCGCCAATGATGCGATTGGAGAAGGTGCCGGGTTCACTCTCATCAAAATTGCAGAGTACGTACTTGGGTTCTCCCTTTGCCCCGACCAGGAAGTTCCATTTCATCGCCGTGGGAAAGCCGGCGCCGCCGCGGCCGCCCATATTCGACGCCCGCACCTCCTCGTGCACGTCTGAGGGCGTCATCTCTGTCAGCGCTTTGCGCAGCGCGGCATAGCCACCGTGGGCCATGAAGGATTCGATGTCTTGGGAATTCTCGTTATGGATGCGTCGCAGACAGACCTGTTCCATGCATTTAGCTCCTCGCGGTCACCATGCTAATGCCGCGCCCTAGCCGCCTTCATTACACGCTGCAACACTCGCTTGAACCCTCTCAAGCGCTTCCGCTGCGGAAACCTGCCCCACGGCAACTTCGTTTACGAGCAGCGCCGGCGCTTGCTCGCAGAGTCCCAGGCACATTACCTCTTCTACTTCGAATCCGCTGCGGTCCGCCGTAGCCGCTGCTTCCAATGTATGGAGAATATCCTGCGCGCCGCGCAGATGGCACGAGAGGTTCACGCACACACGGGCAATTACCGGAGGCTTCGGTTCAAAGAAGAACATCGTGTAAAAGGTTGCCACGCCATAGAGTTGCGCTTTCGTTATCCCCAGCGCATCTGCCACCATGCCGACCGCTCTCGGCTCCAAATATCCGAACTGGCGTTGCACCGCATGGAGCATATCGAGCGTCGTGCCCGGCTCTGCCTTGCACTCTTCAATTTCGACCTGCAAGGCCGCGTATTTAGCGGCCTCGACACTCTCTACTTCGCCCGATTGCGTGGCCAATTATCTTCCTCCGCTATGGCTTTCTGCGCGCAGACTGGATGACGAGTGCGACTGCCTAACTATCCGGCTTTTTGAAGATATCCATGTCGCTGCTGTGACCTGGGGCTAGCCGCGCATCGGGGTTAATATACCGCACTGCCTGATTTACTGCCATTGCCGCCTCGGATGCGCCGCAGGCGATAAGATTGATCTTTCCTTCATAGGCAGCAATGTCGCCGGCGGCATAGACGCCGGGCCGGCTGGTAGCCATCGTTGCCGGGTCAACCTTGATGCCCTTCTTGCCTTCCAACGCAATTTCCCACTTCCGCATGACCGATGTGTCCATCAGAAAGCCGATGCAAATCAGGATAATGTCCACTTCCAGGTCGAACGTTTCTTTCGACGTGATGTTGAGGATTGTGACCCCGGTGAGTTTGCCGTCAGTCACGTGCAATTGAGTGGCTTCGTGTCGGGGGAAGTGCACGTCCACCTCCGAATTAATGAGCTGGCGGACCGTTGCTTCATGCGCCTGCCAGACGGGCAAGCGGTGAATGAGCGTGACCATTTTTGAGACTTTCTCAAGTTCGAGCGCCCAGTCGAGTGCCGAGTCTCCCCCGCCAATGACCAGCACACGCTTGTCGCGAAAAGTATCCATATTCTTGACGGTATAGAAGATTTGCTTGTCTTCCAAGGGCTCAATGCCGGGAATCCTCAACTTGCGCGGCGCCAACGAGCCATTGCCGTTGGCAATGAGTACGGTCTTGCTCTTGAACTCCTCTCCGCTCTGGGAGTGGAGTACGTATATGCCGTCACGCTCTTCAACTTCCAAAATCTTCTGCGAGAGATGTATGGGATACTTCCACTGGTCTGCTTGTTCGTACATAGCCGCAACAAGATCCTTGGCAAGAATCGCCGGGAAGCCGCCCATGTCATAAATGTGCTTCACCGCGTAGAGGGCTGAAAGGGCGCCGCCCAATTCGTCCATCGCTTCAACAAGCTGCGTATCAAGATGGCGCACACCGGCGTAGAAGAGCCCAAATAGCCCGGTGGGGCCACCGCCAATTATCGTAAGGTCTTTTACGTCATTCTCGCCCTTTTCACCATTTTCTCCCATGGTTTGGGCTCCTTCCTAAGTTCTCAAAGTACCTATGGTTAATGTTCGTCTCGGGTCGTCCTTGACCGCGAAATGACGTCCGTTTTCAATTTGCGCCTCCACTGCTCGTTGAACTCGTTCAAGCATCGGAATCTGCATGTCCATTGGACTCGGCGGCTTGATAGGCTTGCTCCAACAATTCCATCGTATGGATCGACCGTGTGGAAACGCCGCTTGCAGCCAGGGCATTATCCATCTGCAGCATGCAGCCCGGATTGCCAACAACCACATAGTCGGCTTCCGTGTTCTCTATGTTCTGCACTTTCGGCGCCACGACGCGCTGTGCCATATCGGCCTGTACAATGTTATAGACTCCCGCACTGCCGCAACAATGATCTGAATTCTTCATCTCTACGAATTCAAGACCCGGTATCGACTGCAGCAATTCTCGCGGCTGCGAGCGCACACGCTGACCGTGCGCAAGGTGGCACGCATCCTGATACGTGACACGCTTGTCCATCGCCCCAAACGAGGTATCTACTTCGATGTCAACCAGAAACTCGCTAATGTCTTTCACCTTCTCTGAGAATGCGACCGCGCGCTCCGCGTACTCAGGATCATTCTCCAGCAGCACCTCATACTCTTTCAATGCAGTCCCGCAACCCGCCGCATTGCTGATGATTACGTCAAGGCCGTAGGGTTCGAAGGCAGCGATGTTCCGCCGGGCGAGTTCCTGTGCGGTTTCACGGGCGCCGGCGTGCACGCCCAGCGCGCCGCAGCAACGCTGACTCTTCGGAATTACAACCTCGCACCCGTTGCGCGTGAGCACGCTTACGGTTGCGCGATTGGTCTCGCCAAAGAAGTAAGGCATGATGCAGCCGGTCACGAACCCCACCCGGCGTTTGGTCTCGCCGCGCGCAGGCACAACTTCTGCCTCAGGAGCGGCAAAAAACTCGGACGACAACTTGGGCAGCAGCGTTTCCGCCTGTCCAAAACCGCCGAAGAGCTTCAACAGCCCGCTCTTGCGCACGAGACCTTGCACCCCGGAATTCTGGTAGAAACGCAGCAGGTTAGCAAACAGGCGCAACCGGCCAGGAAACGGGAAGATCTGCTTAAAAACGAGCCAGCGAAGAAAGCGCGGCAGCCTGCCGCCAGGCTGCGCCTTGATCGCTTCTCCACGCGCTGCCTCGATGATCTTGCCGTACTGCACGCCGGACGGACAGGCGGTTTCGCACGCCCGGCAGTCCAGGCACAGGAAAATGTGCTGCAAGAACGTCTCATTGATGGGAATGCGCTCTTCCTTGGCCGCTTTTACCAGATAGATGCGGCCGCGGGGGCTCTCCATCTCCAAGCCGGTCTCGCGGTACGTAGGGCACGCATTGAGACAGAGACCGCAGTGCACGCATTGGGCCAGGTCTTCGTCGGTGAGACCCTCAAAGCGCACGCGCTCGTTGTCTTTCTCAGGGATTACGAGCCCTGGTTGACCGACTTCGGTTTTCACGTTGGCTTTGCTTGCTCGATTTGGTAGAAATTTTCGCTATATGCCGGCAACAAACCGGCCGGGGTTGAGAATTCGGTGAGGATCGAATGCTTGCTTGAGGTTCTGCATGAATTGCAGTCCCTGCGGGCTCGGTCCCCAAACGTCGAAGGCAGCCTTGAGCGCCACCGTGCCCCGCTGCAGCACGAGACTGCCCCCATGCTCCTGGCTGACTGCGCGCGCGTGTTGCAGAAATCTAAGATGCCGCGCCAAGGTGTCCGCGTCTACGGAAGAATCCTGAGGCTGTGCATCCGCCGCGTGAATCCCGCACTTCAAGGAGCCATTGAGTGGATCGGCCACGAAGCCCGCATGTTCATCAAGCGGCTCTGCGGCCCGCAAGAGGTCCGCATAGACGTGCCGCATTTCTGAGGGCACGGCACTCGCCTTGAACAAGACATTCGTTGGGGCACTGTCCGACCCCAAGTCAACGCACAATTGCCACAGGGTCGCGCTTTCCGTCTCTCCAAAAACTTCCGTAGCACGAGCGCCCGCTTCAGTTCCCACGGCCGTGGCAGCGCGCACTTGCCGCGCGACGGCTCCCTGTGCGCCCATGAAGCGCACCAGCAACACGTGGGCGCCGCGCACCGCGCCAAACAAGCACTGCTGAGCCACCGCATCACCAACTAACGCCGCCGCCGGCTGGTGGGCGCGCACCGCGGCTGCCGCCGTAAAGGCCGCGTCGCTGTCCTCAAACGCAAATATAAGCGACTGGTCCGCCCTGGGCAAGGGATATACCTTGAATGTGGCTGTGGCGATTACGCCCAGTGTGCCAAGAGCGCCGACCTGCAATTTGTGGAGACCAAACCCGGCCACGTTTTTTACCACCTCGCCGCCGCTTTTGACGAGGGTGCCGTCCCCTTGGATGAATTGCATGCCCATGACGAGGTCCTTCGCGGTTCCGAACGTATAGCGCAGCGGCCCATGCACGTTTGCCGCCACGGCCCCACCGATCGTGGCTCGGTCAGGGCACGGCACCTCAAGCGGCAAAGTCTGGTCATGCTCGCGGAGGGTCGCTTGCAGGACTGCAACGGTCACACCGGCCTCTGCGGTCACTATGAGATCGGCAGGTTCATAGCCCGAGATCGCGTTTAGGCTGCCGGTGCCGAGGGCTACCTCGGCAGCCGTCGGCGGCGCGCCGAGATCAAGCATGGTGCCGCCGCCAAAGGGAATGGTCGCGGTCTCAGCAGCGTGCAACTCCGCAACAACCGCTGCCAGTTCAGCGACCGATCGTGGCGCGACGCCTAACGCAGGGCGCTTGCCATCCACGGTGGGACTATCGGAAGTAATCGCCTCCTGTGAGACGATCTCGGCAAGCTGGGAGTGGAGTGTCTCGGTCAGCAAGGCGTCTATGTTTCCTACTTCCAGACCGCAGCTGCCGTAGCGTGGACCGGGGCCTTGCCAATGTGGATCTTCGCCGCGTGCGGACCTTCACCGGTGGGAAACACCTTGGAGGGGTTGAAAAGCCAATCGGGATCGAACGCCCGCTTTAGCTTACGCATGGCTTCCAAGTCCTCTTCACCGTAGAGCCAGTCCATGTATTCTTGCTTCTCAGTGCCAATGCCGTGCTCTCCGGAGAGCGAGCCGCCGGCGTCGATGCAGGCGCGGATGATCTCTTCTCCCGCCGCAATTACGCGCTGGACTTGGTCGCCGTCGCGCACGTCGAAGAGCAGATTTGGGTGCAGGTTGCCGTCCCCGGCATGGAATACGTTTGCGATGATGATGTCATAGCGCGCCGCCACGTCTTCCACAAAGCCCATGATCTCAGGCAACTTGGTGCGCGGCACGACACAATCCTGTATGTAGTAGTTCGGCGCTAACCGACCGAGGGCGCCGATGGCGCCTTTACGGCCTTTCCACACGGTCTCTCGCTCGGCGGCCGTTTGTGCCACTCTAATTTCGCGAGCGCCGGCTTCCTGGCACAAGCTCAGAATCGAATCCCGTTGTTCATCAAGCTCTTCTTGCATGCCGTCAATCTCGATGATAAGCACACCGCCGGCATCAGCGGGGTAGCCGACCTGGTGGGCCTCTTCAATCGCTTTGGTAACTACCTGGTCCATGATTTCCAAGGCTGCCGGGATTATGCCATTGCCAATGATCGATGAGACTGCTCGACACGCATCGGGCACGTTCTCAAAAATCGCCAGGTAGGTCTCAACCGCCTCGGGAACCGGCAGGAGTTTGACCAGGATCTTGGTGACGACACCCATTGTCCCTTCAGAGCCAATGATTGCGCTCATGAGGTCGTAGCCCGGCGCATCGGGGGCCTTGCCGCCAACCCAAGCTACCTCGCCACCGGGAAAGACAACCTCTAGGCCCAGCACATGGTTGATGGTACAGCCGTACCGCAAACAGTGGGCGCCACCGGAGTTTTCCGCGACATTGCCGCCCAACGTACACGCGTACTGGCTCGAGGGATCGGGAGCATAGTACAAACCCAGGTGCTTGACTTCGCTGGAGAGTTCGAGATTCACGACACCCGGCTCAACCAGCGCAGTGCGGTTCTCTACATCGATTTCCAATATATCCCGCATGCGGCTGACGGAGAGCAGTATGCCGTTCTCTTCCGGCACCGCGCCGCCGGACAACCCCGTACCAGCACCCTTGGGCACCACCGGCACTTTCAACTCGCTCGCCAGCGCCAAGACTTCGCTGACTTCCGCAGTAGTGCGGGGAAAAACGACAGCGGCGGGAAGTTGGGCGTCAATGGAGGCGTCGCGCTCAAACACGATGAGGTCTTCAGGCAAGTGCACAACGTGTTCTTCGGCTAGGACGGACTGCAGCCTTGCAACGAGTTCACGTGTATCCATACGGTGCCACCTACGCTCAATTCGTGCCGCCTCGCCTCCGCCACGCTCATCTCTGTGATGATACCATAGGCCAAATACCGCGAACAAAAGCCCAGGCTCTCCGGATTCCCAGTTTGTGTCGGCGACGACGCTGCCCCTGATGGCAAGACTTGCACGGGTTAAAGTGGGGGAAACAGTGCGCACAGAGGGACGCAGTTGTCGATGGATAGACCCCGCGAGAGTGAAGTAGGCCGCACGCTGGGCGACCATCTGGATTCTGCCATGGGCCCAGTGCGCTCGCTGCGGCCAGTGGCCGGAGGAGGCGCTCAAGGAGCAGACGTCTGGCACGCGGTCTTGGCGTCTGGCGAACAGGTGGCCGTCAAGCGCCACAGGCATGACGGCGCCGGTGAGATCGAATTCGGCATCCTGCAGATGCTTCACCGGCTCGGCGCGCCGATCGCGCGCCCACTGCAATGGGACCCGCAGCAGCGCCTCGTAGTTACCGAGTGGCTGGGGTCGCTTACGCTCGCGGATGCAATGCATGGCGCAGGGAGATGCCATGCCGAACAACCTCACAACTACAGCGGCTTGGCCCAAAGTTTGTTGCGGGGTTGTGACGCCCTTGAAACGGCCTTCCGGGGGCTCGCCGCACGGCTGCCTCTCAGCGGAACCGGTGAACAGACCCGCCGCCACGAAGCGATGCGCGAGCGCTGTGACCGCGCGCCTGAGACGTTTGCGCGTCTTGCCGCTTACTGCAAGCACTCGCCGCCGCAGGGTTGGGAATCCACCTTGCGCGAGGCGTGGTCGGCAGTTGCTGATGCAATTTGCTCAGGTCGTTTGACGTTTGGCGGCCGCGACTGCACGCCCCGCAATGTGCTCACAGACGGATGCGCGGTTTGGTTTATCGACTTCGCCGTTATCGGCCTCGATTGGCCTGAAGCGCGCCTGGCGCAATATGCCGCCGCAGTGGGCGCCCGCGAGCCCAGCGCGCCGCTTCAGTCACTCTTGACCCACGGTGAGGAGCGATGGTACGTTGAAAGTGGATGCATTGAAAGCGCGCAGTTGGATATGCATCACGTGGTACTTTGGAGCGAGGTGGTGCGGTTGCTCCTGAACGGGGAGCAAGGCCGGCCGGGTTCCAAGGATGAGTTGCTGCGGCGGAAGCTACAACAGGCCCTGCAATTGGCGCTATTTCCGCTCGCATCCCAGTCTCCGGCGGAATCGGTACGCAGGCTCATCGCCACAGTATTCGCACAGGGTTTAAGGCAAGACTGTTTCTGAGGAAGGAGAGTCCGATGGCTGAAGAGTGGAAACCGCGGGAACGCGAAATCGTGATCGACGGACTGGAGTGGATTGGCCGCATGGCCGATAAAGCCCGCGCGAAGCACGGCGGCTACATCGGCGAGTACATCTATCCGTGCCCGATGGACCAGCAAGTGTTGCGCGATCTGGGCATGAGTGGCGACGAATTCATGCAGATTGCAGTTGATGCCGGTACCGACAGTGAGTTGGCGGCAAAGGTAAAGGCCGCATCCGGCAAAGAGACGGTCGCTACGCCCACCTGAACCGCAATCATGGTTGGTACGCTACGAAATGCGCTCCACCGCGTTCTGCCGGGTGTCCATACATAGGGGCGAACATCCGGCGGCGGTTGGAAGATGAATAACATACCCACGCTTGGCGTGGGTATGTTATATTCTGGGAACGCAACGCATAAGGGAGGTAGAGCTTGGCTCCAAGCAAATCCAATTGGCAACTACTGGCTGCAGCGACTGCAGTTGTCGCGTGATGCGCAACCAGAAGAAGGCGGCATTACTCGGCGTCGCAATCGGCCTCCTGCTCAGTGGAGGATATATACTGGCCCGGCGCGTTGCCGCACGCGTACAGCCGGATATCGTTGACTGGCCGCGGACAGAGCGAATTGCGTTGCACATCGCCGCCCGAGACCCTGGCAGCGTCCTTCCCTCCCAGGCGCGAGAAGCGCTCTTGGCCGACTACCAAGCGCTCGTTCGCATCAGCCACGAACAGATCGTCCCCTTCATCCAACTCCCCGCAGTGTCCGATCGTCACGAAGTGGAGGTATTGGACCGTCCCCTCTGGGTACAGCGAAATTTGGGCACGGTGCAACGATTGCTGCGGCCCCTAGAAGACGTATATCTCGACAGTGTGGGATCAAATAAGGGTACGCTATTTCGGCTGGCGCACGGCGGCATGCAGCTTACTCTCTCCGCGCAAATGGGCGTCGTGTTGGGCTTCCTGTCCCGGCATGTCCTGGGTCAATTCGACATGCCGTTCTTGGCGCCGCCGGCTTCCGCAGAGGGATCAGCAGCAGCATCGGCAAACCGAATTTACTTTGTTGAACCGAATATCCGTCGTTTGCAGACTCGCCTCGAAATTCCTCCCGAGGCGTTTCGGCTTTGGATTGCGCTGCACGAGACCACGCATGCAATTCAGTTTCAGGTAGCGCCCTGGCTGGCAGGATATCTGGGGAGCCTTATCGAAGCGTATATTGAGAGTTTCCGCGAGATTCTGCAGGAGTCCTCGCACCCCTTGCGAGCGATGTTGCTCCCGGGCGCTGAAGCCAAGGATAAAAGAGAGGGCCTGGGTGGGTTGATGGGCGTTCTCACTACGCCGGAACAGCGGGAGATGCTCGTGCGCATACAGGGCGTGATGAGCCTCGTGGAAGGCTACGGCAACTACATCATGGACGAATTGGGCGAACAGCTCATCCCCGGATTTCCTGCCATGCGCAAGCGATTGGAAGAACGCAAGCGGGGTTCATTGGAACGCGCGTTCATGCGGCTGCTGGGCTTCGATCTAAAACTGGCTCAATACCGCCTGGGAGAGCGTTTTGTGCGCCACGTTGTGAACAACGAAGATATGACCTTTCTCAACCACGTTTGGGAATCTGATCAGACGGTGCCAACCTTGGCTGAGATCAATGATCCCGATATGTGGATAGAGCGCATGCGCGCGGGCTCCCGCATTGCCTCCCCATAGGCACGTCTACTGCGAATACGGCCCTGCTTGTCAATGCTGAAAACGACTGATGCAAGACTTGCATCAGTCCACCTTGCGAGTAACATTCGGCTATGGACCTGGCTTGCCGAAGAAGCCCACCACGTCGGCAGGCCCCGCAAAGACAATATCGGGATTCTCCGCGAGCAGCGCCTCCATGTCCAATGCTCCCCAGAGCGCGGCGCCGGTGCGCACGCCGGCCAGTCGACCGGACTGCACGTCCAAGTTGCTGTCGCCGATCAGCAGCGCCTCATTAGCGGACGCGCCGCTCACTGACAGCGCCCGCACCACGGCATCGGCAAAGGGCTTGGGCCGTGAAACGTCATCTTGAAACACCGCGGCGTGCACGAGAGGCGCGATGCCACTAGCTTCCAACTCTCTGCTGCCCGTGGCGCGGGTGCTTCCGGAAGTGACAACAGCTTTAGCCCCCAGCTTACCCAGCGCGGCGAGCATCTCCACAACGCCCGGAAACGGCACTATGAAATCCTGCCGGTGCGCTTCCAAGTGCTGCAAGAAGACGTGCCGCATCTCATTCGCGAGCGATTCGCGGCCTGCGGCGAGTTCCACAAAGGGATCGGCAACTGGGCCTGAAAGTTGTGCGGTTAAGTCTTCTCGGGACAGTTTGCCCGGCGCCCACTGTGCCGCAGCGGCAAGGGTTGCCTCGATGAAAGCCGGACGCAAGTCGACGAGGGTGCCTGCAAAGTCAAAGATACAACACCGGTAGCGCACGCGCGGCACCAACCTTGCTTGGCATTGAGTTAAGAAGCGGTAACGAGGATCGCGTATTCCAAGGAGTCTGCGAGCGCTGAGTAACTCGCTTCGATGATGTTCGTGGAACTACCTACCGTGCTCCACTCGGAATGGCCGTTCGTGCTCTCGATCATCACCCGCACGCCGGCCCGGGTAGCGCTGCTCTCGTCCAGCACGCGCACCTTATAGTCAAGAAGACGCACCTGCTTTAGCTGGGGATATGAAGAAATCAGCGCTTTGCGCATCGCGGTGTCCAACGCATTAACCGGCCCGTTGCCCTCTGCGGCAGTGTGCTGGACTTCATCGCCCACGCGAATCTTGACCGTGGCCTCCGAGAGAATGCTTTGTCCCCCGCGGGTTTCAACCAAGACAAGAAAGTCCAGGAGCGAGAAGGGCGGCACATAGTCAGGCTGGCGCCGTTTGATGAGCAGTTCGAAAGATGCCTCGGCGCCTTCGAACTGGAAACCGCGCTGCTCCAGGTCTTTGATCTCCTCTACCAGGCCGTGGAGGTCTTCGCTTTGGCGGGAAAGGCGGAAGCCGAGCCGCTCGGCACGGGAGAGTACACTGCTGCGCCCGCTCAATTCGGAGATTAGCACCCGCATCTCATTGCCCACGAGGGCCGGCTCGACGTGCTGATACGCAATCTGACTCTTCGCCATGCCGTCGGCATGGTAACCCGCCTTGTGGGCAAACGCGGAGTGTCCCACATAGGGCATGAAGGGGTTAAGCGCCATATTGGCAATTTCGCTCACAAAACGTGCGGCGTCGGAGAGATGCTGCAACTGGTCGGGTTGAATTACCGCATACCCCAATTTCAGTTGCAGATTTGGAATCACCGTGCACAGGTTTGCATTACCGCAGCGTTCGCCGATGCCATTCACAGTGCCCTGTACATGCGAGGCGCCGCTCGCCACCGCCGCCAGTGTATTGGCGGTAGCAAGATCGGCGTCGTTGTGCGCGTGGATGCCGATCGGAACATCGAATTCAGCGTGTACCCGACGCGTGACATCGCCAATGTATTCGGGAGTGTTACCGCCGTTGGTATCGCACAGCACCAGGCAATCGACCCCTGCCTCATGGGCGGCGCGCAGCGCCGCCATGGCGTACTCCGGACTTGCCCGGTAACCGTCGAAAAAGTGTTCAGCGTCAAAGAAGACTTCGCGGCCGTGACGTTTGAGATAGGCAATGGTCTCGCCGATCATTGCCAGATTGTTCGCCAGCGTCGTGTCCAACACGGCCGTAACGTGATGGTCCCACGACTTCCCAACGATACACACGGTCCGTGTGCCCGTCTCGATGAGCGCCTGCACCCCGGGGTCGTTCTCGACGTCTGTTGACTTATGTCGCGTGCTGCCGAAGGCCGTAATCGTGAGATTCTTCCATTCAATCTCCTGCGCTAAACGGAAGAATTCCTGGTCCTTGGGATTGGAACCCGGATAACCGCCCTCTAAGTAGTGCACGCCAAGTTCATCTAAGCGGCGGGCAATCTTCATCTTGTCCGCAGCGGCGAAAGAAAGTCCCTCGGCCTGTGCGCCGTCACGCAGCGTCGTGTCGTATATGACAATGCGTCGCTGTGCGCCCGCCTGCTGTGTAGGCGATACACTCTCCGCAGTAGCCTGAACTTCCATACGTTACCTCTGCCCCGGGACGCCAGCCGTTGCGTGGCTTTTGTGCAGCATTTCACAATACACTTTGACAGGGATTTTACCACATGGCGCGCTCTATATACGTCCGAGAATTCAATCTGTCTTCGCTGCCATGAAGAAACGGCTATAAATGAGACTTGCGAGGATTGCGCCGCACAGTGGGCCGACCCAATAGACGAGATGGTTTTCCCAGAAGTTAGCCGCCACTGCGGGACCAAACGTGCGCGCCGGATTCATCGCCGCGCCGGTGAGCTCCCCACCCATGAGGATTGCCGCCGCAACGGTTAGCCCGATGGCAAGTCCCCCTGCTTTGCCGGCGGGCGCGTCCATGGCGGCGCCGAAGATGACGATGACGAGAATGAAGGCAAGAATGGCTTCCAAAAGAACGGCGGCGGCAATCGAAACGCCTGCGGTCACGGCGGGGGTACCGAGATTCGCGGCTTGCCAAATTGCGGTAGGAAAGACTGCGCGCAAGGCAAAACCTGCCAGCACCGCCGCCAGCAGTTGGGTCAGAATGTAGAGACCGGCGTGTACGGCGGTGATTTGGCGGCCGATCAACGCCGCTACCGTAACGGCTGGATTGAAGTGTGCCCCCGAAAAGCCGCCGAATGCCGTAATCAAGGCGGCCAGCGCCAGACCGTTGGCGAGCGCAATGCCCACGAGCCCCAATCCACCACCGCCGCGCGCGACCATGAATGCGTCGGCGACTACTGCTCCCGCGCCGATGAAGAAGAAGCAGAAGGTGCCGACGAATTCAGCGGCAAGCGCTTTTCGTGTATTTTCTCTCAGGGGCCCACCTTTCCCTTAGAACCTGTTTACGCTCGTCTTGTCTGCACCAGAAACGTTCGCCCCCGTATCACGTACGGGGCAAACTCTAAGAGCTCCCATCTCTCGCAGGGCCTTGCGATTGTCACCCTGAACAACGTGAAGTGCCTAAGCTGTCTCCAGCCAAGCAACGTTGCTGCTCAGCGAGCACCTGATATCCCGCGAACACTGTTCGACGCTCCGCTAAGAATGACCGCAGGCAACTTCTCCGGAGGCATCTATCGGTAGATCCTGCCATCACTCGCGGCGCTCCTTGTATGTAGGTACTTCGGTTGCTATTGTGCTATATACGCGGCAAGTGTCAAAGGAGGCGGGCCAGCACGCGCGAACCAAGCCAATTGCAGAGCGCCTCTGGTGTGCCGTTGCGTTCGCGACCACGCGTCCACGTAATTCGACGTTTCCTTGCCGCCACTAAAACGCGGGAGAGCGCATGGGAGTACCGCAGACTTCCCTTTGCCTCATACGAGAGTTCAACCTGCCGCACCAGCTAATGGAAAGTAGAAACTCATGGCATCCTCTGAAGACAGTCAAGAACTCGGTACCGTATCTATCGCACCGAACCACGGCCGTGCGGGAACTTGGGGTACGTGGATTGCAACGTATGTGGTAGGCAAAGACGGCGTTGCCGCGGGCGGTGGATTGCAGGTAGCGCTGCCGGAGCGCTGGCACCAGTGGTGGCGCAATTCCGCGCGCCGCCTGCAGAGCGTGGACCCCACCGCACCTTACTACGTGACCGCACACACCGACCGGCCGGGCGTGCGCTTGCACTTCGAAGTACTCGACGCGAGCGAAGCTGAATACGTCAAGACGTTCCGCACCAACGTGGGCTATCCGCCCGGAAGCCGCTACGCGTGGACCGTTTCCGTCGCGGTGACGGAGGGTGCGCTTCATGCGGGTGACACCATCAATGTGGTCTATGGCGACATGAGCCACGGCGGTCGCGGCTTTACGCCGCCGCTCTGGCCAGGATCACCGGAGCACGTGCGCGCGGCAGTCGATGCCACTGGGGTGGGCACTTTCACGCTCTTGCCGGATGGAGCCTTGCCGCTGCTGCATAGCGAACCGGGGCCGCCGGTAGAACTGTTGCTAGTACTCGAGTCGCGTAGTGTCGCTAGCAGAGAGATGCGCGTGCGCATGGTGGCGTTGGACGAATTCCACAATCCGGTGCCTGCGCCGGATACCGCGATTTATCTCGTCGTCGCAGCGGGCGCGGCTACTCTTCCCTCGAGTCCTGTCAAGCTGGGCGATGCAAGCACGTGGGGCTGTCGAGAGTTCACGATCACACCCACGGCGGCGGGTGTGCTGCGCCTGCGCGGCACTTCCAATGATGGCAAATTGTATGGCCTCTCCAATCCGAGCAAGGTCTTTGCCGCTTCAGATGAGACGGACGGCAAGCCCGTGGGCGGCCTTTACTGGGGTGATATTCACTCCCATAGTCAGTACTCGTGGGATGGCACCGGCACCCGCGACGACCACTTTCGCTACGCCCGCTACGCTTCCCTGCTCGACATCTACTGCGCGACCGACCACAACGACAGGCGCAGCATGAGCCAGGAAGACTGGCAGCAAAACGTCGCCTATACCGGGAAGTGGAATGCGCCGGGCCAATTTGCCACGATCCTTGGCTACGAGGCGAGTTTCGGCGCGCCCTACGGCCATCACAACGTCTACTATCGCGGCAGCGCGGGACCGCTCCACTATCAAGACGAGGAGAATCCGGAAGAGATCTGGGAGCGGGCGGCCCGTGAGCAGCTTGAGGGAGAGATGTTCACTATCCCTCATCACACCGGTGGCTTTGCGCGTCCGGGCGGCGGCGTCAAACACGACTGGCGCATCCATGACCCCCGGTTCCGCCCCACTATCGAAATCTACTCTTCCCACGGCCTGAGCGAGGAATACGCGCCGGACCACCCCATTTCCATGGACGTTTCAGATTTTACCTTCAACGGCCCGGGCGATCCCGGCAACTACGCGGTGGATGCCTGGCTGGCGGGTCTCAAACTCGGCGTGATCGGCTCTTCGGACAACCACGGCGCGCAGCCGGGCAAAGAAGGCTTTGGCGCCATGGCGGTCTGGGTGCCGGAGTTGACGCGCGAGGCGGCCTTTGACGCCATCCGCAATCGCCGCACGTACGGCTCCACCGGCTCCCGCATCTATCTGGAGTTTGCGGTGAACGGCGAGCCGATGGGCGGCGAGACGACTATCGCCGCCGGTGAGCCGGTGGCCGTGCACGTGGAGGCGCTGGGCACGGGCCCTCTGCGCTGGATTCATGTGCTCCGCGCCGACCTCAACCGACCGGACGCGGGTTTCAGTGTCGTGCACAAGGAATGGTTCCCCGGCGGCAGCGCGCCCCTTGACTTCAGCTTTGACTGGACCGACGAGACGCCGCCCGCTCGCGCTATCTACTACGTCCGCGTGCGCCAACGCGACCTCGTCCACGGCCGCGTCGCCCAAGCCTGGAGCAGCCCGGTATGGGTGACGAGAGTTTAGTTTTGAAGACTTCGAGTAAGAGTATTGCAGCCCGCTAGGTGAAACATGCCGGCGGGGCAAAGTCAGAAATATTGTATACCTTGCACCTTGCATTCCAGGCCATTCTGCCATGCCAGTTTGCCTGAACTTTGTTTCTTGAGATATCCAATCGATGCGTTAGTTGACTAAGGGTTGATACTGCCAAGTCAGTTTGTAGTGAAGATGTCGAACCATTGGCAGACTGACCCTCGACGAAGAACGTGGCAGCACGATAGAGCTATTAGCCGAATGGACGGAATCCTCAAGATTCTTAAGGCAGCATATGGACTCAAGCGCCCTTGTCAAGCTATGATTGCAGTGTACTCTGAAGGCTGGGGTGCTGCCTCAGACGATGAGTATGTGCGCCGGACAGAGAATGTTGCTTGTTGACTGGATTGAAGGCCTATGCGACCAGAAGAAAGACCGGCACCGTTGCCCACCATTACAGCAATTAGACATACCGTTGTGCCGATACTGAAGAGGTACAATGTTCGGCAGGCCGGGCTCTTTGGTTCGGTGACTGAAGGCACGCTGGGGCCACAGAGCGATATTGACCTGCTAGTGGATATGCCTGCGGGTGCAAGTTTGCTTGATCTCGCCGGCCTCGGCTTAGACTTGGAACAGGCGCTGGGCCGCAAAGTTGACATTCTGACTTACCGCTCCATCCACCCGCGCCTCCGCGACCGCATCCTCTCACAACTGGTGGCCATTCTCTGATCCAATGTCCACAGACCCCACCGTCTATCTCAGCGACATCCTAGAAAGTATTGAACTGATTGAGGCTTACACGGAGAGTCTCAATAGATCGGCGTTTCTCGCTTCACAGGAATAGCAGGACGCCGTCATTCGCAGGTTAGAGATCATCGGCGAAGCAACTCGCCGTCTCCCTGCTGAGTTCACCACCGCACACCGAGAGATTCCTTGGCCCCGTATCATTGCCATGCGAAACCGGCTTGTTCACGCGTACGCACGAGTGGACCTCGACCTCACTTGGGCGGTCATCGACCGCGAACTACCGAAGCTAAAGAGACAGGAACGCGAGATTCTCAGACAGCGCAAGAAGTAGCGGCCAGCCACCGTATCGGCGGTTAAAGGATCATCCAATGTCATGCTTTGGGAAATGCCGTCTGTACTTCCTTTAGAAACTCACGAAACTCCAGCGCATCCAAGTCGAAGTCTTCCTTAATGTTGAGCCTACCCCATGGGTTCTGAGGGCCGATTGAAATCGAACTGGGCAGTTTTAATTTTTCCGCCAGTGTACCGTCAGTTGGAAACTCGACCACACCTAGCCTTTTCACGATGTCCGCTTGATTGAAACCTTCAGTCCCTCTGTGAAAATCCAATACCAATGAGGTTTTCTGAGTATTTATGTATAGCCAACGATGGCTGTTTATCGAATACGAGACATAGAGCTTCTGGTTCCAATGCGGGCCTTCAACACCCTCGCATGTTTCGTCTACGAGATTGATGAGTTTAGTGAGCATCTCACTCGCCTTTGGACCGCAGCGTTCTTGCAAATGCCACCTTCTGCCGTCGGTAATCCAAGGCCGTGGCGATGGGTCGGGGACCACACTCGGAAACCGGTCTACCGGCAAGGGAATAATGACCCTCGGCTGTAAGAACGTACCTTCTCTCTCTTTATAGACCTCAACCTCAACCGCCTTTATGTCAATGCCGTGAGAGCGCAGCCAGAGCGCCACGCTGCCCAACTTGTCGCGAATGGTGGAACCCACCAAGATGATGCGCTGATCAGCATTCAAATCAGGGACTTTATCAATTCCTTGTTCCGCGCAAAAGTGCGCAAAGTCATCGCTAAGGCTGAACTCAGCCTTAGCTCTTTGGTCGCGGTAGTTACGAGCGTGATCCTCAAAATCTGAAGCACTCCAGCGTGACACGTAACTCGCATAGCGCAAGGCTTGCATATCTACAGGATCTGTAAGTTGACCGCGTTTCAGTTCGATTATCACAGAATTTCCTTCGAGATCTAACGCAAGGACGTCGATCTTGTCATTTACGCCCGGTATAAGCACTTGTCGTCCAATGATTAGGAGCGGCTCCTCCAAGAAATCTGGATTTGCAACGATCCAATCCTCCAAATGTTCCTCCAAAAATTGCTGCTGCTCGAGAGTCGTTTCTGAAATCTGCTGCAAACCGGTCTCAGAAGTCTTCCAAATAGGCATGGTGTCCATTCCCCACACAGAGCTAGCAAAATCTGGCACACTGTAGACCAACTATAGCAAGACATGCCCGCCGTGACTTCCGTTGTTGTGCTAAGAATTGAAAAGAGGCAATGCCGTGACAAAAGAGCAAGGTTTCCCACAACAATACGGCGTTGTGGTTGAAAGAAACGTGATGATTGCCTCCCGAGACGGCGTAGAGCTCGGCACGGACGTCTACCGGCCGGCGGTACCCTCTCACGGCAGTCAGGGCACTATTGGGCTGACCCAAGATGGATTGGTAGCGGCTGAAGGACAATTCCCCGTCATTCTCGAGCGCACGCCGTATGACAAGACCGGTCTCGGCTTAAGGCGTAAGGGGCATTACTACGCGCGGCGGGGGTACGTGGTGGTGGTACAGGACGTGCGGGGGCGGTTTACCTCGGAGGGCGAATGGTACGCCTTTGGCGACGAGGGGCCGGACGGCTACGATACCTGCGCGTGGATTGTGGAGCAGCCCTGGTCGAACGGCAAGATTGCCACTACCGGGTGCAGCTACGCCGGGTGCACGCAAAGCGCCCTCGCGTCGCTCGATCCGCCCGGTCTCGCGGGCATGTTCGTCGAGGAAGGGCCGTGGAACTACCACACCGCTTCCATGCGGCACAACGGCGCGTGCGAGATGCGCTTCATGGTCTACGCCTTTCGCATGGCGACCACCAGCAAGGAAGCGCTCAGCGACCCGCGCCTGCGCCAGAGCCTGGATAGCGCCTTTGCCAACGTCGCGCAGTGGGTGGCGAACGCGCCGCTCAAGAAGGGCGTCTCGCCGCTGGCGGAAGTCCCCAGCTACGAGCAATGGCACTTGGACGTGCTCACCCACGGCGACCTGGATGAATACTGGCGCCGTCCCGGCTACGGGCCGGAACTCTACTACGACGAACATGCCGACGTGCCCACGGTCTACTTTGGCGGCTGGTACGACTCCTACGCCCGCTCAACCTGCACGAATTATGTCGAGCTAACCGAGCGCAAGGAATCGCAACAGACCCTCATCATGGGCCCGTTCACCCATGGCACCGGCAGCGCTGAGGTCTCCCACGCGGGAGACGTCGACTTTGGCCGCGAGGCGGCGGTTTACGACATGAACGAACTGCGGCTCCACTGGTTCGACTACTGGCTCAAAGGAGAGGAAACCGGCGCGGCCCACACCAAGCCGGTGCAGATATTCGTCATGGGCGGCGGCAGCGGCACGCGCAACAGCGACGGCCGGCTTGATCACGGCGGACACTGGCGGGCGGAAGACGAATGGCCGCTGGCACGCACCCAGTGGACGCCTTTCTACCTGCACGCCGGCGGCGGCCTGAGCACGGATACGCCGTCACCCACTAAGCAAGAGAGTCATAGTTCATTTACCTTCGACCCCGCCAATCCGGTGCCGACAATCGGCGGCAATCTCTCGGCGGGCGATCCCGTGCTCGTGGCGGGCGCTTACGACCAGCGCGGCGACGAACGTTTCTTTGGCTATACCGGCAGCCTCCCGCTTGCCGCGCGTCCTGATGTCCTCGTATTCCAGACTCCGCCTCTTGAGGAGGACATAGAAGTCACCGGGCCGCTCACCGTGAAGCTCTGGATTGCCTCAACCGCGCCGGATACGGACTTCACGGTCAAGCTGCTCGACGTGCATCCGCCGAATGGTGACTATCCCCAGGGCTTTGCCATGAACATTACGGATAGCATCCAGCGCGCCCGTTACCGCAATAGCCGCGAGAGCGCCGAGTTTCTCACGCCGGATACGCCGACGCCGCTAACCATCGAGATGTATCCCACGAGCAATGTATTTGTAAGAGGACACCGCATCCGGCTCGACATCTCCAGCAGCAACTTTCCGCGCTTCGACGTCAATCCGAATACCGGCGAACCGCTGGGACGCCATACACGTCTGAAAGAAGCGTACAACAGAGTCTTTCACGAGCCGGAACGGCCCTCGCACATCGTGCTGCCGGTCATTCCTAAGTGTGATGAAGCGACGTAGCCGGTTGTCAGAAGAAGGTTGAACAGTGTAAAGGCTTGCCGTGAAATCCGATTCCATCCATGAACAGACCGCCGGACAGGCGCCGGCCGACTATACCGCAGGCATCACGCCGTCCACTCCCATCACCGTAGGGCAGCAGGGCACGTGGGACATCGTTGTGTCCGTGGGCGCGCAGGGCATTGCGATCGGGGGCGGGGTGCGCATTGCGCCGCCGCACCGGGAGAAGCAGCGCTGGGACGTGGGCAACGTGGTTGCCGCCACAAGTGTTCCCGGTACCAGTGTGCGCGTGAACGTGGTGAACGGACACCCGCTCTCCTACCACCACTCGCAGTATCCCGTCATCTATGCCGTGCTCGAAGGGAAGCCGCTGCGCGGCGGCGATACACTTACGGTCACGCTTGGCCATCCCGGCAGCTATGTTTCCGGCTTTCGTCAGCCGGCGCAGGCCCAAGACATCCTTAGTGTGGACAGCTTCTTTGAGGTGGGCATTGATATCGAAGGCAACACCGACTACAGCAATCCGGATTATCCGGTCCGGGGCGGGGGGCGTCATTTTCCCTTGCAGGTGCAACCGGCCATTGACATTCTGCCCGCGGCGCCTGCGGCGCTCGGCGTGTGCGTACCGCAGAATCGTCCTGATGAAGACACCGCCCAGGTGTACGTCCATGCCAGAGACGCGTTCGGCAACGTGCTCGACGGCTTTCAAGGAGAGCTCAAGCTGGAAACAGTCGCCAGCAGCGGCGGCGCGTCCCAAGCGGAAGCGGTTGCCACAACCGAGCACCGCGGCCTGGCGCGGGCGCAAATCGACGTGCCGGCGGAGCGCGGCGTGTGCATCGTGCGGGCGCGGGACGAGCGCAGCGGCGTGATTGGCAAGAGCCGGCCCATTGCGCCGCACTTTCGCCCGAGCGGCTACAACGTCTACTGGGGCGACATCCACAACCACACCAATCTCTCAGGGGATGGCGTGCGAGACATAGACGACGCCTATTGGTACGCGCGGCACATCAGCGGGCTGGACTTTGTCGCCGTCACCGACCACGAAGGCGGCACGGACTGGGAACGCAGCAAAGCGTGCGTAAGAGAACACTATGTTCCCGGCGAGTTCACCACGTTTCTGGCGTACGAATACAGCCGGGCCGGCGCTTACGGCCACCGGAACGTCTACTATTTGGACGACGACATGCCCTGTCCCACGCCTGATGATCCGAATGAGCTTTGGGGGCAATTGCCGCCGGGCCGCGCCCTGGTAATTCCGCATCACCCGAACACCCATTCCGAGGGCGGGACTACGTTTGGGCGCTGGCAACCCACGGATTGGGCCGTGCATCACCCCGAATTCCAGCGGCACGTGGAAATCTGTCAGTTGCGCGGATCGTTCGAAGTCGAAGAGATCGGCGCCCCCGTCATCCTGGGCGGCAACGGCTCGTCGGCGCGCAGCGCCCTTGCCAAGGGTCTACGCCTGGGCTTTGTGGGCGGCACTGACAATCATCGCGGGCATCCCGGTTCGCGCATGGATACCATGGGCGGCATCAACTATCGGCTGCGACCCGTAGGCGGGATCACCGCAGTGCTCGCTCACGAGAACACGCGCGAATCGCTATGGGAAGCCCTGCTGGCGCGCAGAACGTACGCCACCACCTGCGAACACATTTTGCTGGACGTCACAGTAAATGGCGCATGCATGGGCAGTTCCGTCACGCCGGCCGCGGCATTTGCGCTCCGGATTGCCGTGATTGGTAACGGTGATATCGCGCGCATCGACGTTATTCGCGATGGTCAGGAAGTTCACACCGTTACGGGAAATGGCGCACTGCTCGAATACGAGTGGACAGACTCCCCGGCGGAGCAGCCAGGCTATTACTACGTGCGCGTACTCCAGGTCGACGGCAATGCCGCTTGGTCAAGCCCCATTTGGATAGAGCAAAGGGAGGTCTAATATTCCGGCCGATTGGTAGCAATTTGCGATAGAGTGGTGTATACTTATTAGCTGCACATTGGTAAGGTGCTTTGGCAAGTAAACACAAACGTCAAGAGGAATCTGTTGATGGCCCAGGCAGAAGCTGATATTCAAGATACCAAGACTGAAAACCCAACCATCATTGCGTGGATGAAGCCATTCTGTGGTTGGAGCAATGGCGTGCGCGCCGTATTCCAGAAATACGGCCTCTCATTTGACGATCGTGACATTATCAACATCGCAGCAAACTATGCCGAAATGGTCCGGCGCACCGGCCAGACTATGCAGCCCTGCATCGCCGTTGACGAGCATGTGCTGATTGACGTTTCCGGCGAGGAAGTCGAGAGTTGGCTCATCGACCACGGTTACGTCCAGGCTAGTGACGATGAACCGGAAGTTCCTATCGATCGCGCATGTGAAAATGAAGCGGCTCCCAAGCCGGTTTCCTTGCAAATGAGGCCGTCTTCGCGTTCGTAGTAACCAACGCGCACACAAGAACTGCAGTTTTCGTAAGATTGCGTATGCTTAGCGTCAGTCTTTTACGCAAAGTCGCTGTCTACGTCCCCTACTGATCTTAGTTCGCAGGTATAGAGTAACGGGTCATCCACGTGCAGACAGGCATATGTTTGAGTTGCTCGCGCCTGTTCAGCATACTAGCCAATCTGCTTGAGTTCACTTGGAAATTGTCTGCGGACAATTCAAAGCGAAACGAGGGCAAATTGCACACGTCCGAGGCTTATAGGTCAGCTAAGCAATCCCGCTCCCCAATGAGGAGAGTTTCTAATCTTACACATATAGGCTATGGTCTCACTCTAGCAACAATCGCCACCGATTTGTCGCGCCGCTCAATAACTACGACAAGTCATCTACATACCCATTGGATTGAGGTCAGCGAAGCTCTCAATCCCCAATCCCGCTAAAGGCCAAGTTTACGATGCTCCCCTCTCGCAAGTGGCTCTACCCTGGAATGCACGTCAAGCGCTGGATCGTGCTGCTCATGATCGGCTTTATGGCATTCGCCCTCGCCTGCGCCATGGCGCTTGCCTGGGCATACAGGAATGTAGACGTTCCGCAACCCTTCACCGATCCCGTTCAGGCTGTCACGCTGCAGTTTATCCCGCACCCATTTCGGGAGTTCTTGGTAGGCGGAGTGGGTCTCGCGCTCACTGTCCTCGCGATCAGCAAACTCTACGGCTCGTTGATGGAAGTCGTCACCGAGCCCCACAAACGTGAACGATTGGTCGACCTGGTATACGCCCGTCGGTTGCTGAGAACAGGGCCGAAGATCGTCACCATTGGCGGCGGCACCGGCCAAGCCGTGCTCTTGCGCGGCCTCAAAGAGTATACGAATAACCTCACCGCTATCGTGACCGTAGTCGATGACGGCGGGTCGTCAGGCCGCTTGCGGCGGGATTTTGGCGGGCTGCCTCCCGGCGACGTGCGTCAGTGCATCGGCGCCTTAGCCATTGCCGAGCCCTTGATGACGCGCATGCTCAATTACCGCTTCAGCAAGGGCGACGGCTTGGAAGGCCACAGCCTCGGCAACCTGATGATGTTGGCCATGGCCGACCTGACGGGAAACTTTGAATCGGGAATCCGCGAGCTCTCCCGGGTCCTGGCGGTTCGCGGCCAAATACTGCCTTCAACTCTCGAAAGTGTAAAGCTGTGTGCCGAGCTCGAGGACGGTCGCACCGTCTCCGGTGAATCGGCCGTTGGCGACGCCGGTTCAGCCATCAAGCGCGTGTATCTTGATCGCCAGCATCCAACCGCCTTCGGTGAGGCATGCCAGGCAATTCTCGACGCAGACCTCATCATCCTTGCCCCTGGCAGCCTCTACACGAGCCTACTTCCCAATTTGCTCGTGCCGGAAGTCTCTCAGGCTGTCGCAGAATCTAAAGCCCTCAAGCTCTACGTCTGCAACGTTGCCACAGAGCCTGGAGAAACGGCACACTATGGGGTGGAAGAGCATTTCGCGGCGCTCGAACAGCATGCGCCATCCGATGTATGCAATCTCTTGCTGGCGAACAACCAGACGTCAGTCCAATTGGCGAATGGCTCATTTGAGCTTGTGCAATTGCCCTCAAATACGCATGAAATCAATGGGCTGCCCGTAATAACCGCCGACGTGATCGATGTGGAAACACCCTATCAGCACAGTGCGGTCAAGCTCGCCCAAGCGGTAATGCAAGTGTATAGTGATCATGGCGCGTCGAAGCGCGAGCGGAAACGGGCTGAATCTGAATCGATGAAGGTGTCCTGATAGGACTGTGGCTAGCACTCCAGTATGTGGAGAAGGACAAGAAATACATGTCAAGAGTTGCAATCAATGGCTTTGGCCGCATTGGTAGATTGGCGCTGCGGGCAATCCTCGAGCGGGCTCCGGACGTAGCCCCGGTCGCGGTGAACGACCTCGCGAGCGCGGAAACCAATGCGCATCTGTTCAAGTACGACAGCAATTACGGCCGCTTTGACGGCGAGATCGAGGTCAGCGACCACACTCTCGTGATCGACGGGCGGCACCTGCAAACACTGTCGCAACGCGATTGGACGGCATTGCCCTGGGGCGACCTGGATATCGATGTAGTGGTAGAAGCGACCGGTGTCGGCACGGACCGCGCTTCAGCCGCAAAGCATCTTGAAGCAGGGGCAAAGAAAGTCATAATTTCGGCTCCGGCCACGGAGGAAGACGTTACGCTAGTGCTGGGTGTGAACGATGAGGCCTATGACCCGGCAGAGCATCACATTGTATCCAATGCCTCGTGTACTACGAATTGCCTCGCGCCAGTGGTTAAGGTGCTGCATGATGCCTTTACGGTGCGTCAGGGACTCATGAATACGATTCACTCCTACACCAACGACCAGCGCATCCTCGACCTTGACCAGAAGGATATGCGCCGTGCGCGCGCGGCAGCGCTCAACATCATTCCTACAACGACCGGAGCCGCACGGGCCGTGGTGCAAGTTATTCCTGATCTTGCGGGGAGACTCGACGGGTTTGCGCTGCGCGTGCCAACACCCACCGTATCGGTGGTTGACTTTACGTGCGAGGTAGCGGAAGACGTTACCACAGAAGCCGTGAATGATGCCTTTGTCGCCGCCGCGCAAGGGCGCTTGAACGGCATTCTCGGCTGCTCCAGCGAGGAACTGGTAAGCATGGACTTTAGGGGAGATTCACGGAGTTCGATTATAGATCTGCCCTCGACCCAGGTCTCAGGCAATTTGGTAAAAGTACTCTCTTGGTACGATAACGAATGGGGCTACGCCTGCCGCATTGCCGACTTGACGGCCCGCGTGGCGCAGACTATCCCCCAAGAGGCTGCGGTGTAGCGTTACGCTTCGCAGAGACGCAGGCGATTCTTGAGAAAGAGCCGTGGGTACGATGCCCACGGTTTCTTCTATCTAGAGAGTTGCACCGGCTAATCGGAAACTACGACCGTGTAGGCAAGAGACATGAATAAGAAAACGCTTCGCGATATTGACGTAAACGCCAAAACCGTATTGGTTCGTGTCGATTTCAATGTGCCCTTTGCCGCTGGGAAAGTCGCCGACGACACGCGTCTCCGGGCGACACTGCCCACGATCGAGCTCCTGCGAGAGCGCTGCGCAAGGATTGTTCTCGTTTCACACTTGGGACGGCCTAAGGGTGTGGCAACGGACAGTCTGCGCTTGGCGCCCGTTGCGGCGCGACTGTCCGAATTGCTGTGCAGACCCGTACTCACTGCGCCGGACTGTGTGGGACCCGCGGCGCAGGCGGCAGTGGAGGCGCTGGGGCCTGGTGAGGTTATGCTCCTGGAAAACGTTCGGTTCCACCCGGAAGAGGAGAAGAATGACCCGGTATTCGCGCAGGAACTCGCATCTCTGGCAGAGATATATGTGAATGATGCATTTGGCGCCGCCCACCGGGCGCACGCGTCCACCGTTGGTGTGACCGCATACTTGCCGAGTGTAGCCGGTATGCTCATGGAGCAGGAAATCGCCACGCTTTCCCAACTGCTGGATGCGCCGGCACACCCCTTTGCCGTGCTGATTGGCGGCGCCAAGATCTCCACGAAGATTGGTGTCCTCACGCACCTCCTCAGCAAAGTCGACCTCCTCGTTGCAGGCGGCGGCATCGCGAATACGCTGTTGAAGGCGCAAGGATTAGCAGTGGGGCAGAGCCTGGTTGAGGACGAACAGCTCGATGTCGCCAGGGACTTTCTGATGCAGGCGCAGAGGGCTGGTGTGCGTGTGTTGCTGCCCTCCGACGTCGTCGTTGGTGCGGTTGGCGCGTCATCCGGTGGGGCGAGAGTCGTGAGTAGCCGCGCCGTCCCGAGTGACATGATGATTGGCGACGTCGGCCCGGAATCTATTTCAGCTATCCGCTCCGCCCTCAGTTCCGCGAGGACTGTGCTTTGGAACGGACCGCTGGGGCTATTCGAAGAGGAGCGCTTCGCGCGGAGTACGCGCGCCCTCGCGCTGGCCCTCGCGGCTGCACCGGCAGTGACCGTAATTGGCGGAGGAGAAACCGGCGCGGCAGTCGCAGCCGCGGGTGTTGCCGAACGCATGTCGCATATCTCCACGGGAGGAGGCGCTACCCTGGAGTTCTTGGAAGGGAAGACCCTACCGGGCGTTGCAGCGCTCGATGACGCATAGCCTTGCGTGGCGACTTGCAAGGTTGAGAGTGCACGGGCGCACCCCAGGGCCTGGTCAATTGGTCCATTGCGCGCCTGAAACATGCTCAGGCAGTGCGCGTACCGACGCCTCAACCACAAACTTCTCAGGCGGCCGATTGGCCGTGAATGAGGGCGGCCTCGCAGTCCGGATTCGTCTAGGTGCGTTGCCGATGCAGAAGGTCCGCAAGCAACCTGCGTTCCACTTCGCGTCGCGTTTCTCGAGGATCGGCATCACCCCAGTCTTGGAAGCCCCGCCCCGCCTCCAATCCCACGGCGCCTTGGTCAACCAGGTCTTTCATCGCCTGCGGCGCATCGGTGAGGGTGCTTAGATCAGGATAGAGTGAAGCGGCAATGGCAACATTCATCACCATGCCGCCCAAGTCGCGCTGCGCCAACGGGCCGACGCGCGCGAGGCGCAAGCCGAAACCATTCACCACCACCGCATCGATCTCCTCCGCGGAGGCCACCCCGCTGGCCCACAGGGAGATTGCTTCGCGGCTAAGCGCGTGCTGGAGCCGGTTGTGGATAAAGCCCGGAATGTCCTTCTGCACCATCACCGGCTGCTTGCCGGCGCGCTGCCAGAGATCATAGGTTTCCTGCATCGTATCGTCACTCGTTAGTTCCCCTCGCACGACTTCCACGAGCGGGAGCACGGTGCCCGGCAGGATGAAGTGACTGCCGACCACGCGCTCCGGCCTCTTGGTGGCGGCGGCGAGGGCGGTGATCGAGAGCGACGACGTATTGCTCGTGAGGATTGCTTCCGGCGGCGCCTCGGCATCCATAGCGGCAAATATCTCTTGCTTGAGTTGCAAGTCTTCAAACACCGTCTCGACGACAAAGTCTGCACTATTCAAGGCCGCAGCCCGATCCAACGTGCCTTCCACCCGCTCAAGCGCGTGTGCTGCTTCCTCAGCAGCCACGAGACCGTTCTCGCTCAGCGTAGCCATGCTAGTACGCATGCGTGCCTGCGCCAAAGTCAATTGGTCATCGTCTATGTCTATCAACGTGACATCGATACCCGCCAGCGCAAGCACGGCGGCGATATCGGCGCCCATTAGGCCGGCGCCCACTACCGCAGCCGCGCGGATTCCGTCAGAGTTCATTTCCTTGTCCTTGCTTCGGTCTTAATGGATTGAATTGCGGCCAGCGCCTGTGGGTTGTCAAGCTTCAAGGTGTCCCCCAAGGGCATGCCTTCAAAGGCTCGTCGTATGATCCCTCGAGGAATTTTTGCCGCCATATTCTTGGGCAATACATCCACAACGTATATCGCATCAGGTCTGCCTGCCCTGTCGTAGACCGTGCCCACGTGCGTGCGCAACTCCTGCAAGAAGGCGCCTTCATCAGCGGTTGTGAGCGGATGCTCCAACACAACAAGGCAGACGATGCGCTGTCCCAACTGTTGGTCACTAGCGCCAATCGCCGCAGCCTCAATGACGCGGTGCGAACCCGAATAGCTCAGCAGGGCCTGCTCGATCTTACCCGGATCATGGTTAATGCTGCCGCGTATGATGAGGTCATCGGTGCGGCCGAGAATGTACCACATGCCATCCTCATCACACTCGACGCGATCGGCATGCAGCCACAGGTCTTGGCCATTTGGGAAGTATGTCTTAAGGAAGCGCTCCGGTTCCCCCAGGAATCCGCGTGTCATGGAAGGAAATGGCTGGCGGCAGGCAAGATTTCCCGGCCCCTGCGCTAGCGGGGCGCCTTCGTCATCTACCACGGCAATGTCCATGCCGAGACCCGCGCCGCCCAGAGTTCCCGGTTTGAGCGGCATGACCGGCAGAGGAGAGAGCAAGCAGCCAATGACCTCCGTACCGCCTGAGATGTTCATTATCGGGCAGCGCCCCTCGCCGAACGTGGAAAAGTACCACGTCCATGCCTTGCTATCCAAGATTTCCCCCGTAGAACCGAGGATCCTTAGCGACGACTTATCGTGATTGCTGAAGTCTTCATCGAGCGCGGCAAGTTGTCGTATCGCCGTGGGCACAAAGCCAAAGATCGAAATGCGATGTTTCTCAATCAATTCGAAGACTCGGTGGGGAGTGGGGTAGACGTGCGTGCCCTCATAGAGCACAACAGTGCCGCCAAAGAAGAGCACACCGATAAGTTCCCATGGCGCCATCATCCATCCGAAATTCGTAAACCAACAGAAGCGATCTTGGCTCTGGCAATCGAAGGCATACCCTACCTCCTTGATGACCTGTGCCAGTGAACCACCATGGGTATGCACGATTGCTTTTGATTTGCCGGTGGTGCCGGAGGTGAACAGGATTAAATTCGGGTGTTCGGAGTCTACCGGCACTGTTGGACAGGAGGCGTGTTGACTGCCCTGCGCAAGAAAGTCAGACCAGGTGAGTATCTTGTCTGACAATTCAACAGGCTCATTGCGCCGCTGCATGACAACCGCACGTTCCAGTGTTGGCACATCACTTACTGCCGCACGCAACATAGGCGAGCAGTCGCTCCACTTTCCTCCGCGGGGATAGGAGTCCACCGTGAAAAGCACGGATGCGCCTCCCCGACGCAGGGAGTCTACAACGTCTTGCGGCACGGCCCGGGCGCCGATTTGCATGCAGACCGCACCGATCTTCATTGCAGCGAACATCACGGCCACTGCTTCAGGAGAGACCGGCGCGCAGAGGGCAACGACGTCGCCGGCGGCTATGCCCATGCTCTCCATAGCGGCGGCGGTACGGCACACACTGTCGTAGAGTTCACGGTACGTCACGGCACGTGAGTCTCCGCCGTCGCCCTCCCAGATCAAGGCGGTTTCTTCTCCGCGTCGATCTCTAATGTGCCGGTCAATGCAGTTGTGCGTGACGTTTAGCTTGCCGCCTGGGAACCAGCGTGTCCAGGGCATGCCCTGAGAATCGTCGTAGACGGCCGCGTAGGGCGTCTCCCATTCGACGCCAAGGTGGTCCATGGCCGCATCCCAAAACCACGCAATATCCTGCTGCGATTCCTCGATAAGCTCCTGCCAGGACGCAATGTCGTGACGCTCCATGAAGTCTCGAACACGCGAACGCGCGAGGTAGTCGCCGTACGGCTCCCAGGAAAAGCGCGGCTCCATCATTGGTCCTCTAATTGCTAGGCAAGAAAAGCGCATGAAAGTACAGCACGGCACGCTATGAGCGCTACCGGTACTGTGGCATGATAGTATCAGATTTGAGCCGCTCCGGTGGTGCAGGTTGCCTCTGCGGCATGCTGTGTGAGCAGCCGGGGCAGCACGTTTCATCGGGAAGTTGCAGTCGGGACGACGGCAAACGCGCCGGTCCTCGCTTCGCGCCCGGCCAGAGATGCTTCGCCATGTCACTAGACTATCGAACCAAGGTGTGCACGCGCTGGTTTCTCGATAGCGCGATATCGCTCTCTCCCTTGGAAATTCGCGCGCTCGCAAACAGAGTCAGTGCGGAAGAAGATGCATTTGCGGCCTTTGACTTTGATTCCTTAGTGCAGGAACTCCCCCACGCTGCCGCAGTGACCGATGCGATGGAGACCTTTGCTGAACGCGTAACCTTGCTGGCTTCTCACTCCAGCCGCATGCCTGTGGAGCATACCGACAAGCTGCCGCACTTCTCTCAAGCAGTCACCCGTGCGTTAGTAGAGCGACTGCGGCAGCTATCGTCGGGTGATGGCGCTGCTACCACAGCTCTGCTTGAAGCCCGTGTCGGCCACCTGACGGCAATCCAGCAGGTGAACAACGTTGCCAACTCGACATTAGACCTAGAGCAAATGTTGGACTTGACCATGCAGGCAGTGAGTGAAGTGCTCGAGCTGGACGTGTGCGAAATCTACTTGTATGACGAGGGACAGGACCGCCTGACACTTCGCGCTACTACCGCGCCCGTCGCTGATGCTGTCGGCCATGTGCACGTCCACCTCGGGGAAGGCGTCACGGGCTGGGCGGCGCAGCACGGCGAGCCGGTAGCCGTGGAAAGTGTCCGGGAAGACCCTCGTTTTATCTATCTAACCGAATTTGCGGAAATGAGCCCCTACAGCATGCTATCAGTGCCAGTCATACTCTTCACCGTAAATAAGCTCATCGGGGTACTGAATTTGCATAGCCGGACGCCCAGAAAGTTTCCAAGCGAGGAGATTGGTTTTTCCGAGACGGTCTGCGGACAAATCGCAATCGCAATTGAGAATGCACGGCTCTACGAGCAGACTGATGAGAAGCTGAGAGAGAAAGTTAGTCAGTTCACGGCACTGCAACGCGTTTGGGCTTCAATGGCCTCCAGTCTGGACCTGAACCAGGTACTTGAGATAATTGCCCGCCATGCCGCAGAGTTATCAAACGCCGATCGAGCGGCGATTTTTCAGTTGGACGAAAAAGCCCATGACCTCTTCATTGTGGCCGGATACAACCTCAGCGATAGGTACAAAACCATGCGCGTTAGGGTTGGAGAAGGCGCGGTTGGAAGATCCGTAGCTAGTCGCACACCGGTTCAGGTTGAAGATGTAATTAGCGATCCCATTCTCACCACCGCGCATCCGCAAATCGTGGCAGAGGGGATCCGATCCATGTTTTGCGTGCCGCTAATTGCCCGTGACCGAGTTCTCGGCGGCATCAGCGTATTCACTTTGGATCGCCACGTGTTTAGCGATGAGCAAATCCAGCTTGTCTCCACCTTTGCGTATGACGCGGCGCTTGCCATTGAGAACGCACGGCTCTATCAGGAAGCGCAGAGAGCGCTGGAAACGCAGGCCATTCTCATGCGCGAAATGCAACACCGAGTCAAGAATAACCTGCAGACTGTGGCTTCGCTGCTCTCGTTGCAAATGCGGCGGGCCGAAACCGCGGAAGCTATCGAATTGCTGGGTCTGAGCGCAGCACGCGTGGAGAGCATTGCGGCCGTCCATGAAATCCTCTCGGAAGAGGACATCGGCTTGGCAACCATAGAAGAGATTGCCATTCGGATCATGGATATTGTCGTGAACGACCTGGTCCCGCCCAGCCAGAAGATTGACTTCACGATAGCACCTGCGCCAATCAGGCTCGACTCAAAGCAAGCCACGCTATTTGCTCTCGTCCTCAATGAGCTTGTCTCAAATGCCGCAACCCACGGACTTGCCGGCCGCTCACCCGGTAGCATTCGGATGACCGCGACACAAGACAGTGGCATGATCACTGTGGAAGTGTGGGACAACGGCATTGGCATGCCGGAAGGCTTTTCGATGTCGACCCACGCCGGCCTCGGTCTCAGCATTGTCGATCAATTAGTAACTCATGAGCTGTCCGGCACTTTTCACCTTGAGAATGGGCCCACCGGCTGCGCGACCGCTCGGTTGAAGTTTCCGGCCAAGGAGAGCGACTTCTGGAGCGTTTGGTGGAAGAGCTAATATATGCAATTCTCCGTCGCGTGGGTGCGCCAAGCGGGACTTGCGTTGAGCTGCACGAGCGAATTGCAATGTCCGTCTCGTCTATGCCGGGCAGTGCCGAGAGCACATTCCAATCAAGCTCTACGCAGTCCGCGGACTTGACTGGAAAGCTCCCCGCGAGAATACAGTTGCCTTGGATCGGTCCCATCTTTTGACCAAGAATCATCTAACTACAACGGTAAGCTGCGCCAACAATTCTACCTGGAGGCTGGAATGAAATTGACTATTCTTGGATCAGGCACTCCCGGTTTGAGTTCCACGCAGTATGGCTCTTCCTATGTCGTGAGCATCGGTTCTGACCACATGATGTTCGACTGCGGGCCGGCAGCAACGTACAAGCTTCTCAAGTTGGGAATAGCCCCCTCTGAAATCGGTTACCTCTTCTTCACGCACCATCACTACGACCACAATGTGGATTATCCTGGATTCTTGCTTTCGCGCTGGGATACAGGCTACGGTGAAGTGCCGCAACTGCAGGTCTTTGGTCCCAAGCACACGGAGCAACTTACGACGCGCCTCATTGACCCCGAGGCTGGCGCTTTTGCGCCGGATATCCAAGCCAGAATCAACCATCCGGTGAGCGCACGCGGCTTCCAGCAACGGGGCGGCACATTGCCACGCCGACCTCCCACGGCGGCTGCGCAAGACATTGGGCCCGGTAGCGTGTGTGCCGGCGATGGTTGGGAGGTCATAGCGACTGCGACAAGCCATGTACAGCCGTGGCTGGAGTCGCTTGCCTATCGCCTGAATAGCGCCGAGGGCTCAATAGTCTTTACCGGTGACGCGGGGCCGGGGGAGAGCCTGATTCAACTTGCAGGAGGCGCAGATACGTTGGTTGCAATGTGCCATATGCCACAGTCCGACGTGCGTGAAGAGGAGCGCGACTCCAATCTTGGGACAATCACGGCGGGCCGGGTTGCGCAAGAAGCTGGTGTGAAGCGTCTGGTTATGGTTCACCACACGCGCGCCATAGGCGCCGAAACCTTGGGCGCGCCCCAGCCAGGGGGAGCGGAACGCGCGGTGGCAGAAGTGGCCTCTGTCTTTGGCGGCGAGATCATTCTCGGCAGGGAGTTCCTGGAAATCCCACTCTAGGGCGCGCGGCTACGCACCGGCAGCCTCCGCAATCGCTTGCCGCAAGTCGGTGCAGGCTCGATAGAAGATGTTCGTGTCGCAGGATACCGAGACCATCTGCACGCCGCGTTTTGCCCAACCGGCGGCATCCTCCGGCGTGTTCACAAAAGTGCCGACCACCTTGCCCTGCTGCTGGCAGAGCTTCACTGTGCGTTCAATTACGTCAACTACTTGCTGATGACCTGTCTGACCGGGAACGCCCAGTGACTGGGAGAGGTCATACGGTCCGATAAAGATGGAGTCATACCCCGGCACCGCGGCGATTTCTTCCAAGTTTTCGACACCGCGCGTACCTTCAACTTGGAGCACGACGGCTTGGTTCTCGTTGCAGACACGGAAGAAGCCATCCGCGCCCAGCGCGCCATATTGACCGCCGCGCAAGAAAACGTGCACGCCGCGTTCTCCCTCAGGCGCGAAGCGAGCAGCGGCGACGGCAGCCCGGGCCTCATCCGCGCTAGAGACGAACGGCACCTGTACACCGGAGGCGCCGCAGTCTAGAGCAGGTCCAATGAGCCAGGACTCCAGGGCTGGAATGCGGACCAAAGAGGCAATACCGAAGTGGTCGCACGCGCTGACGAGATGCACCAGGCTCTCGGCATTGATATGCCCATGTTCTTGATCGAGTATAACGAAGTCAAAGCCCGCAATTGCCAGCGTTTCAACATGCGAGATGGTAGGCGCATCCACGAACACACCATAGAGAGTCTCGTTTCGCGCAATTCGCCGCCGCAAACCAATCTGCTCAACCGTCACAACCGTTCTCCTTTGGACTATCTCAGGTTTTATTCAGCATAGTGGCTAAAATAGAGCTAGGCAAGCGTGACGCATCACCGGGTGAATCTGGGCGGACTTGCTCCGCAGTGGGAAGAACGAGAACCGGACACCTATCTTGCCGCCGTAGCAGTAAGCGCAGCGTGTATACTCTAGACAGCGTCTTGTGTATTGGTTGGAGAAGGGTGAGGACACCGACATGGAAGGGATCCTAGACTTCGCAGAGCGCGTGATGGAAAACGTGGAGAGAGTCATCATTGGCAAGCACGCGGAAGTAGAGTTAACTCTCATCGCATTGCTCTGCGGCGGGCATGTCTTAGTGGAAGATGTGCCCGGTGTCGGTAAGACTTCACTTGCGAAAGCTGTGGCCCGTTCCATCGGTTGCAGTTTCAAGCGGCTTCAGTTCACTCCCGACATGTTGCCCAGCGACATCACGGGCGTGTTTATCTTCAACCAGAAGACAAGTGAGTTTGAATTCCGCCCAGGTCCGATCATGGCGCAAATCGTCCTCGCGGACGAAATTAACCGCGCCACGCCCAAGACACAGTCCGCTCTGCTTGAGGCGATGGAAGAACGAAATGTCACCGTTGAGGGGCAGACGTTTCCGCTGCCCAAGCCCTTCCTAGTGCTGGCAACGCAGAACCCCATCGAGTACGAGGGCACGTTCCCGCTGCCTGAAGCGCAACTCGACCGTTTTCTCATGCGGATCGAGCTTGGCTACCCCCGCCGCGCCGATGAGATGACCGTGCTCGAGACGCAACAGCGCGCGCAGCCGCTCGATGAGATCGGGCAAGTTGTGGAAGTTAGCGAATTGGTAGAAATGCAGCAGCGCACACGTGAGGTGTACGTCGACCGCCTGGTGCGCGAATACATTGTGGAACTCGTAAACGCAACCCGGCAGCACCCGGACGTCTATCTAGGGGCGAGTCCTCGCGGCAGCTTGGCGCTCGACCATACTGCCCAGGCGCGGGCCACCCTCATGGGACGCGATTACGCTACGCCCGACGACGTGAAGTACATGGCCGTGCCCACGTTGTCTCATCGGCTGATTGTGAGTCCCGGCGCCGGAGTGCGCAATACCAGCACGAACGACGTTGTGCTCGAACTCTTGGAGTCCGTGCCTGTCCCCGGCGCCCGGGTGTAGCGCGGCTCTTGACACGTTGATTGCGAGAGATTAGTGAAGAGCGGAGATTAAGCAATGCAAGACACTTTGACACGGCTCCCCACACGACGAGACTCCGCACACACACAGCGCCTGGAGTGCGTGGTGCGTGTGGCAGAAACCGGAGAGCGGTGGGGATGGCTGGCGGTCGCCGCGAATTCCCGCGGAGTTTGTGGCGCTACCTTTGGACATGCGAGTTCCTTGGAAGCCGGTAAGCACCTGGAGGAAAAGCTGGGAGCGCTTGTTCTCACCGAAGGAGGCAAAGCGGAACAGTTTGCCGCGCGTGCGGTGGACGAGTTGGTCGCGTTCTTTGCCGGCGGGGGCGTGACCTTCAGCGTCCCCATCGACTTGCAGGGCACAGCCTTCCAACAAGCGGTATGGAACGAGACGAATGCCATCGCGTTCGGCTCGCTCACTTCATATCAGGACATTGCCCGGCGCATTGGACGGCCTCAGGCCTATCGGGCTGTGGGCAATGCTTTGGGGAAAAACGCGTTGCCGGTCATTGTTCCTTGCCATCGCGTTATCGCGAGCGACGGCAGCTTTGGCGGCTATACGCGCGGCCTGCCTTGGAAAGAAAGGCTCCTCGCGCTCGAGGGTTCCCTAGAGTCGGTGCACCTCAAATAGCTACTTTTGGCCGGGTAGGGTTCAGTGTCCGGTGTTCGGCTCAGCCCCCAAAGGACTCTGAATCGTCGCCGTTGGTCGGCGCGTTCTGTCTTTCCGCATCAGCGTGCACGTGGCTAAACATGTCGTCATTGTAGAAGCCGACTTCCTGGCCGTGGTACACGGTTACCATGAGGTCCTCGCGCGGTACCTCCGCCGAATGCACGAGGTATTCGTCAACTTCCTCGATAACTGCGAAATGTTCGTGCTCGGTGAGATTCTCAAAGAGAATGAGGGTGCAGTAGACCACTGCGTGCGCAAAATGCAATTCAACCTGCGCCAGTCGCGCGCCGTCTCTGAGGACGCGATAGCCTTCCGACGAGGAGGTGCGGTACTGTCTTTCGAAGACCAGGGCCGAACCCATTCCACTATCCTTTGATATCAAGACTTATGTCCAACGCCGCCGCCGAATGGGTGAGCATGCCCACCGAGATCAAGTTTACACCAGTGCGCGCCGCCGCTCTAACTGTCTCAAGCGTAATACCCCCTGAAGCTTCCGTGAATGCCCTGTCTCGCGCCATCTCAACTGCTGCGGACATCGTTTCGGGCGGCATGTTGTCGAGCAGGATGCCGTCAGCGCTTGCCTCCAGCGCCTCCGCCACCTGTTCCAAGGTCTTTGCCTCAATCTGTATCTTGATTAAGTGATGAACGGAGGACCTCGCGCTATTTACGGCGCTGGCAATGGAACCGCATGCGGCGATGTGGTTGTCCTTGATGAGCACGCCGTCAAAGAGCCCAATGCGGTGATTGCGAGCTCCTCCGACCCGAACCGCATACTTCTCCAAGAGCCGCAGGCCGGGAGTGGTCTTGCGCGTATCGATGATCTGGGCGTCCGTGCCCGCAACGGCTTGGACGAAATCACGAGTGAGTGTGGCAATGCCGGAAAGATGCCGCAGGAAGTTGAGCGCAACGCGTTCGCCGGTGAGGATTGCCTGCAGCGGCCCCTCGATTTGCAGGAAGCCGGCGCCGGGCGCAAGGAGCGCTCCGTCAGAAAGCAGTTTGGTCGTGCGCACGCGGCTATCTAGATGGGTAAAGACCCTTGCCGCTATTGCATTACCGGCCAACACGCCGGGCTCTTTGCTATGCGCGACCGCACTTCCAACTTGGTCGGCCGGAATTAGCGCAAGTGTCGTGACGTCACCGGCGCCAACATCCTCTGCCAAGGCTCGGCGCAGAATCTCGTCAACGTGATCAAGCGAAAAGGGCAGAGAGTAATCACTCACGGCCAAGTCCACCTTGAAACGTCATGAATGTGTCGCGTGTGGGCCTACGCACTCTCGCTTCCTTTCAAGGAGATAACTATGCGATGCCGCCACGCATCGTTGGGCTCGGGGAAGTCGGCTCGGTAGTGAGCTCCCCGGCTCTCTTTGCGCAGGCGGGCCGCAGTAGTAAGAAGCAGCCCTAACACCAGCGAAAAGCGGTATTCATGTAGACGGCGGCTGGCTGGCGCGGGTGTGCGCTCCAGCCAATCCAAGACTTGCGCCTCTACGTTCATCAAGCCCCGTTCCTCTCGCGTGATGCCGGTATTGTGCCACATGAGTTGCCGGAGTGCAGGCATAGCCCCGCCAGCGCGTTTGCGCCCGGCCGCTGCCGGCGGCAGCGCTAGGCTTACATGTACGCTAGGGCCAAGGGCAGTTTCCCGTTCTTCAGGTAAGGCATACTGCGGCACAGCGATTCCCTGAGAATCTAACACTATGCGTCGGGCGAAGACCAACGCTTCCAGCAATGAGTTGCTCGCAAGGCGGTTTGCCCCGTGGACGCCCGTACACGCCACCTCTCCACACGCATAGAGTCCCGGCACAGACGTTCGCCCATGGATGTCGGTGAGCACGCCGCCAGTCATGTAATGGGCCGCCGGCGCAACGGGAATCTGCTCCTTTGTTATGTCAATACCATAATTCCGGCACCGTGCGTAGATCGTGGGAAAGTGTGTGCGGGTCTCTGCCGCATCCAGATGCCGCAGGTCGAGATAAACGCTGTCGTTGCCTGTGACCAGCATTTCCTGTACGGCGGCGCGCGCAACCACGTCGCGCGGCGCTAACTCCGCAAGTTCGTGATAGCGAGTCATGAACCGCTCGCCGCTGCTGTTTCGCAAGTAGGCGCCCGCTCCCCGCACCGCTTCCGAAATCAGAAATGACGGTGCGCCGGTAATCCGCAGAGCCGTAGGATGGAATTGAAAGAACTCCATGTCTGCAATGCCCGCTCCTGCCTCAAATGCCAACGCAACCCCATTGCCGGTAGCAATGCTCGGATTTGTCGTGTACGCAAAGAGCTGTCCGGCCCCACCGGAGCAGAGGATTACGTTTCGAGAGTAGAACGTCTGCGGTGTCCCCGTACGCCCTTCGAGAGCTTCGACTCCAACACAACGTCCGCCGTCCACAAGCAATTTCGTGGCGAGGAAGTTCTCCCGGATCGTCACGGCCGAACGCCGTGCGTTTCGTGTGAGTGCGCCCTCAATCTCTACGCCGGTAGCGTCACCCCGCGCATGGAGCACTCTGGGCACCGAGTGCGCACCCTCCCTCGCCAGGTTGATTTCACCATGCAGTGTGTCAAAGTTTACGCCGAGCGCCATCAGCTCCCTGACGCAGGCCGGACCTTCGGAGACCAACGCCATCGTGGCATGCGGGTCACACAGCCCCGCGCCGGCAACTACCGTGTCTTGCCAGTGCAGCGCGGGGCTGTCCTCCGCATCCACTGCAGCCGCCACGCCGCCCTGCGCGTAGCGGGTATTGGACTGAGAGAGCCGCCCCTTGGTCAGAATCAGTACAGAACCAAATTGACGAGCGTAATGGGCGGCATAGAGCCCCGCAATGCCACTGCCGATAACTATGTAGTCGAAGGTGATAATTTTCTCTCCCGCATTCAGCTCCCGAGCGCGAATGCTGCTAACTAAGATACTTGACCTCATCGCTACCCTCAACTAAACAAGGTCGTTGCTTCCGGCGCATCACCGAATTCTACCGAGGAGTTCGCGCTGGCTATGCCGCCTCGCGCTCAAGGGGTGGTTAGCAAAGTATGATCGTGGGTCATGCGCAACGCTGAGATAAGGGGGTTTAGTATCGGTACGCTCATTAGACAAAGCGAGTTGCTGCTGTTCTTATTGGGAGCAAGATGAGGGCTTGCATTTGGAGATGCAAGGGTGAGATGCATTCGGCAATTGTGCCCCTGCCCAGGCAGCTACGGCAGCGCGCGCGCATCCGACAAGCGGTTACCGGCAGTCTGTTTACAGCCCGCGAGGGGCACCCTATACTAAATGCCAGCAAGCGCATTATGCGAACGATAAGCGCAGGCGCCGATAGCAAGGATGCGAGACGTAATGGCCGATGAAGGGCAGGCAGAGAAAACCCGTCCCACAACCGCAGGCACAGAACGCTATTTGGAAGCGATCTTTGCCCTTGGCGATGAAGGACGTGACGTGATTGCTGCCCGTCTCGCAGAGCATCTTGGGGTGGCCGCGCCAACGGTCACCGAGGCGCTTCGCCGCCTGGTAAGAGAGGGCTACGTAACACTGAATCCGCGCAGGGAAATTGAGTTTACCGAAAGAGGCCGTGAGATTGCGGAACGGATCGTACGGCGTCATCGCCTTTCCGAACGGCTGCTGACAGACTTGCTCGGTGTACCTTGGTACGACGTGCACGAAGAAGCCAGCCGTCTTGAGCACGCCATTTCACCAAGTGTCGAGGCAAAACTGGCCGCGCTGCTTGGCGAACCGGACACTTGCCCCCACGGCAATCCAATCCCCGGTTCGGGTTCGCCCAACCTCGACTCGGGCCACTATCTCGACGTTGCGGATGAGGGCGACATATTGATGGTGGAACGGATCACGGAACAGGCGGAGCAAGACAGCCGACTCCTCGAATACTTTCACCGCAATGGCATTGTTCCCGGCGCCCGCGTGACGGTTGCGAATATCGCGCCCGCTGCGGGGGCGATAGAGTTACAGGTTGGCGAACAGACCGTCAGCATCAGCTTGCAAGCGGCGAATTGGATCTTCGTTCAGCCTGCGGAGTAGAGTCACTGCCGCAGTGCTTTAGGCTCACGGTCAATTGGCATGTGGATGCCGAAGGGCTTGACGCAGCCTGTGGGGACGTTGAAGGGTAGTTGGGTATGGCAAGACGTGAATCACGTAAGAATAGGAAGAGATCTTCATCATCACGGCGGAACACCAGGGCAAGTACGCCAAGAAGTGCATCTGAGGAGAGCAGTACCCTTGGCAGCAATGAGGAGGACCGGCCCCAGCGTGTGTTCGTCTGCATCGGGTCGTCTTGCTCCGACCAGAAGAGCCGGGGCATCCTGACTGAGGTCAAGAAGCAAATCGAACGGATTGAGCGCCCTGACCGCGTTCATGTGTATACGGCAACGTGCCTGAGCCACTGCCTGCGGGCGCCGGTAATGCAAGTCTACCCGGAAGGCACTTTCTACTGCAATATACTGCCCCGTGACGTGCGCACCATCGTGACCGAGCACCTGGAAAAAGGGCACGTAGTCGAACACTTTGCCTACGATCCTTTCGCCGCCGTCCGCTGGAATGACGAGATCGACTCGTAACTTCATGGTCTTTATCGACCGCGAGATCAGCCGACGAGGTCAAGTGAGGCTCGGCCGATTGGGGTATTCTGTGTCTCAATCTCGAAGTGCGCAGGAGCGCGTACTTTCCCCTTAAAGACTCGTGCCAAGCGGACTTTCATCTACGGAGTGCGCTCCTGTGTGCAAGTCTTGCCCTTCACCTTCGCAACGCCGATGTTCATCGTGAAGAGCTAAAGCAACTTCAGCGCGGACTTCAGCAGGCAGTGCCAGTTCCCAAGACTGCCGCAGAGCCGCTTGCGCAGCAACGTCACTGAACCGGCCCAGGGCCCATGCCGCGTGCTCACGCAACATGGCATCCTCGTTGTCGTCGAGTAGGACATGTCTTAACACCGGAACCGCAGTCGCATCCCCCGCATTTCCCAGCGCGACGATGGCGTTGCGCCGCAGCCCCTGCCGCTTGGCGCGCATGAGCGGCGTCCCCTGAAAGCGGCTTCGAAACTCTTCCTCAGTGATCTTTAGCAATGGAATCAGCGGGATCGAGGGGCCCACGCCGGGTCGCGGCAGGAAGTCCTCGCTTGCATCCGCCGATGGATAGCGATTGACGGGACACACGTCCTGGCAAATATCGCACCCGAAGACGCGCGTGCCCAGCTTTGGCCGCAACTCACGGGGAATGCCGCCGCGGTTTTCAATGGTGAGATACGCGATGCAGCGACGCGCATCAACCTGATAGGGCGCCACGATCGCGTCGGTAGGGCAAGCGTCAATGCAGCGCGTGCAACTCCCACAGCTCTTCTTTAGGGGCTTCGTGTATGCCAATGGCAGGTCGGTGATGACCTCGGCGAGAAAGACCCACGTGCCCTGTTCCTCTGTGAGAATCATCGTGCTCTTGCCGTACCAGCCCACGCCGGCGCGAAAGGCTGCCGCGCGATCGAGAATCGGACCCGTGTCGGCAAAGAAGCGGGCGGACCCATGCTTGGACTCTAGCAGCGCCACCAAGCTCCTGAGCTTCTTTCTCAGCACATTGTGATAGTCCCTGCCCCACGCGTAGCGTGAGACGACCCCGTGCGGTGCGCCGGGACGCGCGTCTCCCACGGGAAACTTGCCTACATAGTAGGGCAGGGCTAGGGCAATGATGGAACGCGCGTCTTTCAGGAGCCAAGCCGGTCGGGTGCCGCGTTCCACGCGGGCGGGCGTATACCAGCCCATGCCGTCGAGATGGCCGGCCTTGAGTCGCGCCTGCGCCGCGGCCCGGGTCTCGGTGAACGGGTCTGCCGGCGCAATGCCGACCGGCCGAAAGCCGAGTCCCTTCGCGTGGTCAATGATCTCTTCCGTAATAGTCATTCGCGATGAATTTGCCGCCAGGGAGATTCCTAGTTCTCAACTTGACTGTTAATGAGAGTCCCACCTTCTGTCGCTCATTCATAGTGTATCGCAGCCATTCAACACATTCCCAATCAGCATTCGTGACTTGCCGCCGGCTTCGAGGCACAATTGGTGGGTGGTCAACGCGCCGTGCAATGAGCTACGGGGAAATTCTGTAGAAAGGACACGGGCAGCAACGTGCTTGTTCCGCCGGAATGCCATACGCACGGCAGCGAGCATCGAAATCTCCGCCCGCCATCCATACTGGTCTCCCGCGAATTGGAGTTAGCCAGCGCAAATACAGGAGGTCGAGGGGAGCTCCGAGACTTTCCGGGCCGAGCGAAATAGAGCGCAACCGTGCACCTCCCGCCCTACTGTAAATTTTCTTTCAACAAAACCGGCCTTTTTGTCTTGACCTTCATGATTCACTGCCGCTATAATTTGGCTTGTGGATAGAAGTGGGGATAAGTGGGGCTAAATGTGGATAAGTTCCTCATAGTGGATGGCCCGTCTTGTTTCTTGGTGAGTTTCAACATTCCATAGATCAGAAGGGCCGCCTGGCTATTCCAGCCAAATTCCGAGAGGAGTTGGCCGACGGCGCCGTAGTTACGCGGGGTCTCGACAAGTGCCTGGTCATTTATCCCAGGGGCGAGTGGATTCGGCTTGCTGAGAAAGTCAGCCAACTACCGCAAACACAACCAAACGTGCGCACGCTGAGCCGCTTGCTGTTCTCCGGCGCCGTGGACCTCTCGCTAGACGGTCAAGGCCGCACCGTATTGCCCCAGTATCTCCGCGAATATGCCGACATCGCTGCCAATGTTGCCGTGATCGGTCTTTACCAACGCATTGAGGTCTGGCGCCTCGAGGACTGGAACGCCGTCAAGACAACCACGGAAGCCGCGGGCGGCAGTCTTGCGGAGCAACTTGCCGACCTCGGCATTTGATCTACGAAAGAGACGACATGCCCGCGCATAGCCGGTAAATCGGTGTGTGCGACCGATCCCGCCAAAGCGATCCGAGTTCTAGTCTACATCTCTGAAACATCAGGCAACACTCTATGGAGCCACAAGCCTCGCCCAGGCACATACCGGTCCTTCTTCCTCAAGTACTCGATGGGCTCCAAGCAGGCAATGGCGATCGCTTTGTCGATTGCACCGTAAACGGGGGTGGACATGCTGAGGGAATCCTCTCAATCAGCACTCCCACGGGTAGTCTATTGGGTCTGGACTTAGATCCCCAAGCCTTAGCGCGCTGCGCAGCGCGGCTGCGCGGGTTTGGCGGGCGGGCAACTCTCATGCACCGCAACTTCGCGCAGCTTCTTGCTGCTGCCGAGCAAGCTGCGTTTCGCGAAGTACACGGCGTCCTGTTCGATCTCGGGATGTCTTCCCTCCAGCTTGCAAGTCCTCAGCGTGGATTTTCCTGGCAGCACGCAGGTCCGCTGGATATGCGCATGAACCCTGACCAATCGCTCACGGCAGCAACCATCGTGAATGACTGGGACCAGGAATCTCTGGCCAATCTCATTTGGGAGTTCGGTGAAGAACGCCATGCGCGGCGCATTGCCCGCCGCATCGTCAAGCGCCGGCAGGAGCGGCCACTGAGGCTGGCAGCGGACCTGGCCGACATTGCGCGCGCCGCCTATGGAAGAGGCAGGCAGCGCATTCACCCCGCCACAAGAACATTTCAAGCCCTGCGCATTGCCGTAAACGGTGAATTTGAAAGCCTCCAGACTGCATTGGAGCAGGCCCGCGATCTCCTCATCACAGGCGGCCGCCTGGTGGTGATAGCCTTTCACAGTTTGGAAGACCGCATTGTCAAAGAGTTCATGCGACGCGCCGCCGGCAAGTGCATCTGCCCGAGCACAGTGCCCCAATGTGCCTGCAATCCGCAACAGACAATGCGTATCTTGACGCGAAAACCCATCCGTGCCGACGAGGTCGAGATTGCGCGGAATCCACGCAGCCGCAGCGCGCGCTTGCGCATTGCCGAACGTATTTGAAGGCTTGATAGCGATCTATGGCACAGCAAGAGACAGTTCTCCCCCGCGCCGCAGCCAAGACAAACAGTCCCGAGCGCAAGCCCTGGTATTACGAACTAAGCCCGCAGGTTGCAGTTAACATGGGCATTCTCGTGTTGTTTCTCATTGCAATGCTTTATTTAATGCCTACGGGACAGGTGGCAGACGCCGGCTTTCGCATTCAGTACTTGGAGCGCTCGATCGAGCAAATTGAACGAGAGAACCAATTGCTCCGCACGCGAATTGCTCAAGCGAGCGATCTGCGCGTCATAGAAGAGAACGCCAGAAAGCGACTCGGCATGGTTCCGGCCGAGCGGCTGCACTTTGCACAGTTGCCGCAAAGCGCGCAGCAGCTACAGCTTCCCCCCCATGACAATACAGATGAAGCAGACCTGCCGTTCAGCAATCGGTGGGATCTGATTGTTGAACAGTATCACGCACTGTTCGGCGGGGAGGCGTCCCAATGAACCGCGAAACTATGAACACAACTCGCATTCGCGTCTTCCAGGGGTTCGCTCTTTTCGGCGCCCTAATTGTCGCCGCCGGCCTTGTCCGGTTGCACATTGTCGAGAGCGAGAAGCTGGCTTCGCAAGCTCAGGAGCAATACCAGAAAGACACCCAAATCGTGCCCAAGCGGGGCAGCATTCTGGACGCGAATCGCACCTTGCTTGCATCTGCGAAATATCTTAACGACGTGGAGGCGGACCCGAGCCAGGTGCGCTCAAGTGGAAGATCGGCACAGTCTTTAGCAAGTGAACTGGCGCAACTGCTTGACAAGTCCGAAGAGCAGCTCATCGCGCTCTTGGATCAGCCCAGCAGGCCCTATGCGCTCCTGGCGAAAGGCGTCCCGCCGGACGTGAGCGACCGCATAGAGAGACTAAGGCGCACGGGTCATGCACCCGGGATCTCACTTAATGTGATGCCGTATCGAACGTACCCGTTAGGGATGCTTGCCGCGCACGTTGTTGGGTTCTACAGCCAAAGCGGCAGCGGTCAATATGGCGTGGAAGGCTACTACGAGGAGTTGCTGCAAGGAGCACCGGGGCGGCGGCTGAGTTCGAGTGCACCCTTCGGCAATGAGGCCGGAGAGGCAACTTGGGTGCTGCAACCCGCGGAACCGGGAGCAGACTTGGTGCTCACGTTGGACGCTTCCGTCCAGCACATCGTAGAACGAGAGCTTGAACTCGCCATAGAACATTCCGGTGCGGCGGGCGGTACGGTGATCGTCATGGACCCTAAGACCGGCGCCATTATTGCCATGGCGAGCCGTCCGACATACAACTCCAACAACTATCAGGAATTTCACATTCCCGACCGGGACGCCTACGCGAATCCGGCAATCAGCTCGCTCTATGAGCCCGGCTCTACCTTCAAGTTGATCACCTTAGCCGGAGCGCTGGACGCAGGAGTGATTACTCCTACTGCCGAATTCTTTGACGGCGGCAGCGTGGAGTATGGCGGCGTAGAAATCAAGAACTGGAATGAAAAGGGTCACGGTCAGAGCGACATGACCGACCTTATCGCCCACTCCAGCAACGTCGGCGCAGTGTGGGTGGGCAGTCAGATGGGCAAAGACCTGTTCTATGAATATGTGACCGCATTTGGCTTCGGTGCGCCAACCGGGATCGATCTCTGGGGTGAGGTTAGCGGTATCGTCCTCTATCCGGAAGCACAGGGCTGGTACCCATCCAGCCTTGCCACCAACGCTTACGGCCAGGGCATTGCCGTAACGCCGCTGCAACTCACTGCCGCCGTGGCTGCCTTAGTGAATGATGGTGTGCTCATGCAGCCGTACGTGGTGCAGGAAGTTCATTCAGATGCAGGAATCGAACTCGTTGAACCAAAGTCTATACGCCGGGTAGTCCGCAAAGAGACCGCCCGCACCCTTGTGTCGATGCTCGTGGATGCGAGCAAACGCTCTGAGAGTAAGATGCACCGGGTTGAGGGATACGAAGTTGCCGGCAAGACCGGCACCTCCTCAATACCCTTGACGACGGGCGGATATCACGAGGATCTGACCATCGCGTCGTACATTGGCTTTGGGCCGGTAGCAGACCCAAAATTCGTTATTTTAGTAAAGATTGACCGGCCAACCGTTGAACCGTGGGGCTCGCTGGTAGCTGCGCCGGTATTTCGCGAAATTGCTTCGGAACTATTCCGCTACTACCACATTCCGCCTTCCGCAGCGCAGCAGACTACTGAATCTCAGCAGACTACTGCAGCGCAGAAGACTACTGCGGCGCAGAAGATAACTGCAATAGACACGTCAGGCTAGAGCAGATGTTACGCATCTTACCGCGAATTTCTCCTATCAGCATCACCGACGAAACACAGCGCAGGCGCTGGCCTGATGTGCCGCTAACCGTCCTCTTGCTTGCACTGCCACTCGTCGGCTTGATAGCGATTTACAGCGCGAGCATCGCGGTGTCATACGCAGAATCGGGCGACCCGCACTTCTACTTTCGTCGCCAGCTCCTATACCTCATCGTAGGCTTCGCTGCAGCCTTCACCATGATGCGAATTGACTATCATTGGTTCGGCCGCATTCAATTCCTGGGCGTCAATCTTACATTTTGGCTCTTGGCGGCCGTAGTGATCGTCTTGGTCCTGATGGCCGTAACCGACATCGGCCACGTAGCGCGGGGCTCGGTTCGCTGGATAAGGCTGGGTTCGGTGAGCCTTCAGCCAAGCGAATTGGCAAAGCCGATTATCGCGCTCTACCTCGCTCACGTGCTTGCAAAGCGCGAGGAGGGCGTAGGCAGGCTCGTCTACTTCTTGATACCTACACTGGTAGTAGGGCTCATTGCTGCTATCGTCGCGCAGCAGCCGGATCTTGGCACCGCCATCATGATTCTACTCATTGGCATGTCGATTCTTGTCGCGGCGCGCATGCCAATGCTGTACTTTCTCGGCGTGTGCATCGCCGGTGCGCTTGCGGCGTGGTATGCCATCATACTGGAACCCTATCGGCTGCAAAGGTTGACTGCCTTCTTGGACCCATTCAATCCTCAGTACCAAAATAACGTCGCCCATCACAATTTCCAGGCTTTTCTCGCTTTTGGCTCGGGCAAGATCACCGGCGTCGGACTTGGGCAAGGCATGCAGAAATTCTTCTACATGCCCGAACCGCATACTGACACCATCTATGCCGTAATCGGCGAAGAGTTGGGTCTCGTCGGCACCTTGGCGTTGCTAATCTTGTTCGTGCTGCTTGCCTGGCGGGGATTCAGCGTTGCCGCCAAAGCGCCGGACATGTTTGGACAGTTGCTTGCCCTTGGGATTACCTGCGGGCTCTTTGGGCAGGCAATTCTCAACATGGCGGTGGTGACCGGCCTACTGCCGTTCACCGGAATTCCGCTTCCCTTCGTTAGTGCGGGGGGGTCGTCGCTCCTGGCTAGTTCAATTGCCATGGGAATTCTGCTCAACATCTCGACTCAAACCATTACCGTGAAGAAGGCAAAGCGCGATCACCGCTGGAGCACTCGACCGGTCACGAGACCAAAAGCGTAGGACACTTGGGTGAATGCACACGATCTAAAGCAGTTTCTAGAATCTCAATCGCGCAACATCCACCTGATCGGCGTGGGTGGCGCCGCTATGTCAGGACTTGCCCGCATTCTTACACTGCAAGGTCATCTGGTCAGCGGATCTGACGTAAACGATGCCGACGGACTGGACGAACTACGCGCGCTGGGCGTCGGTGTGGACGTGGGACACGCGGCCGAGCACGTTGCTGGCGCGGAAATTGTCATATTCAGTTCCGCAATCGCAGCCAACAACCCGGAACTCACCGCTGCCGGGCAAATGGGCCTTCCCTGTGTTAAGCGCGCAGTGTTGCAGGGAGCGCTCACGCTTGGGAAGACTACGGTGGCGATTGCCGGCACCCACGGCAAGACGACGACGACGACCATGATCACGCACGTGCTGCGCGTGGCGCAACATGACCCGTCCTTCATGATCGGCGGCGATCCGCTGAATTTCCCGCATAGTTCCCATTGGGGATCGGGCGCAACTATGGTCGTTGAAGCCGATGAGTTTGACCGCGCTCTTCTTGAGCTGTTTCCTACCGTTGCCGTCATTACCGCCGTGGAAGCAGATCACCTAGATACGTACGGCACAGTAGAAAACATGGAAAGCACATTTAGGGCTTTTGTGGAGAAACTACCCAGTGACGGTACCGTGGCGATACATGCCGATAGTGCAGCATGCGGCCGCGTTACCGCCGCCGCAGACTGTACCAAGAGATCATGGTCTTTACGAGGAAATGCTGATTGGGTGTGCACGGAGCTCTCGCCACGGCAAGGCAGTGGGTACGAAGCGACCATCGAGAGTGCTTCCGGAGAGCGTCATCGGCTCTCTCTCACGATTCCCGGCCTACACAATGTTCTGAACGCGTTGGCGTGCGTGACCGCACTCGACGCCCTGGGCGTGCCCGCAAGTACTACGGTCTTGGCGCTCAGCCACTTTCAGGGAGTGCGGCGGCGCTTTGAACTGCGGGGCAAGGTAAACGACGTGACTGTCGTAGATGACTATGCCCACCATCCCACCGAAGTGCGTGCGTCACTGCGCGCCGCAAGAGAATGGCACGACGGTCGCATCGTTTGTGTGTATCAACCACACCTAGGCAGTCGCACCGCCGAACTCTTCGCAGACTTCTGCGGGGCGTTTCGCGGCGCAGACGAGCTCGTGCTCGCCGAGATTTATCAGCCGCCCGGTCGGGAAGACCCGCCAACCCTGTCGAGTGCAGACTTAGCCGCTGCCATTACGAGACCGAGCGACACCCGATACGCAGCTACGCTCACGGACGCGCTGTTGCAGGTAACAGGCCTGGTGAAACCCGGCGATCTTGTCATTGTGATGGGGGCCGGTGATGTCACGTCGCTGTGTGAGCCGCTCTTGGACCACCTTCACACCCTCAGCCCTGCGAAACAATGGTCGTGAGCATGAATTCAGTACATGGCAAGGCCGCGGCAAGAGAAGAGTTGGGCGCCGGCTCCTTGGCAGGCATCGCAGCCATGGCTGAGCGCGAGCAGTTCGGCCTCAAGCCATTGTGGCGGGAACCAATGGCCAAGCATACCTCTGTGCGCGTGGGAGGTCCTGCGGAGTTGCTCATTCGTGTGCGCTCATGCGATGGGCTGAAAGCGTTGGCGTTGGAAGCCTACAAGCAAGACCTTCCGTTCCGAGTTATCGGAGACGGTACAAATCTCATTGCTGCTCAGGCCGGCATCCGCAGCCTGGTAATTCGAAATCATGGCGGGAAACGCAAGCTGTGCGATGACGGCATATCAATTTGGACAGACGCGGGCTGCTCGCTCATTAGCACTGCGCGCTGGACCGCAGACCTGGGGCTTTCCGGTCTGGAAGGAGCTGCGACAATACCGGGTACGATTGGTGGAGCGGTAGTGAACAATGCCGGCGCCTACGGTTGGACCGCGGCGGACTCAGTTTCCCGTGTACGTGTGGTCGATAGACACGGCGAACGCTGGATGACGTCCGATGAATTACGCTACGGCTATCGGACGAGTTCAATCAAGGAAAACCCCGGTTGCGCAGTGGTGCTTGGGGCCGAATTGCGTATGGTGCGAGGAGATGCAGACCGGATTCTTGCAACGATCACAGAGCGGTTGCAAACGCGGCACCGCACACAACCCACCGCGCCGAGCTCGGGGTCCGTATTTCGCAACCCTCCCGGACACAGTGCGTGGAAGCTCATCGATGCAGCGGGCATGCGGGGCAGAAAAAGAGGAGGAGCACACGTATCCGAAATGCACACCAACTTCATCATAAATGGTGGCGCTGCGACCGCGGCTGACGTGGCCGGGCTCATTGAGGAAATAGAAGAAGCCGTGAAGTCCCGTCTGCACGTTACGCTCCGGCGCGAGGTGGAGTTCTTTGGCGATTGGGGAATCTAGGAAAACTCTGAACAAGCCCTTGGCATAGTATGATAGCAAGAAAGCAGCTTATGGCGAGGAGATGGGGAATGGAGCAGCCGACGTTTGCCGAGTTGGAGTACGCGCAGAAGAAGCGGAAGACCCGGCGGGAGAAGTTCTTGGAGCGCATGGACGCGTTGCTCCCGTGGGCGGAGATGGAGGCGCGTATCGCGCCGTACTATCCCAAGGCGGGGCGTGGGCGGCGGCCGTATCCTTTGTCGGTAATGCTGCGGGTACACTGCGTGCAGTTGTTCTACAATCTGAGTGATCCTGGGATGGAGGACATGCTGTACGAGGTGGAACCGGTGCGGCGGTTCGTGGGGCTGCGGCTGTCGGCAGCGCTGCCGGACGAGACGACGATCCTGCACTTTCGGCATTTGCTGGAGCAGCATCGGTTGGGAGAGGGGTTGTTGGCGGAGATCAACGCGCATCTGGCGAGGCAAGGCTTGCGGCTGCGGGCAGGGACGGTCGTGGACGCGACCATCATCGCAGCGCCGACATCGACCAAGAACCGCGAAGGGCAGCGGGACCCGGAGATGCGGCAGGTGAAGAAGGGGAACCAGTATTACTTTGGAATGAAGCTGCACATCGGCGCCGACGCACAGACGGGGCTCGTGCACAGCTTCAGCACCACAGCGGCCAACGTGCACGACGTGACGCAAGCGGGAGCGTTGCTGCACGGTGGGGAGCAGCAGGTGTGGGGAGACGCCGGGTACATCGGCGTGCAGAAGCGGCTGGAGCATCAGGGGCGCGCGGTAGCGTGGCAGGTGGCGCTCAAGCCGGGGCAGCGGCGGCAACTGGCGCCTGAGAGCGCGGCGGCGCTGGCCGAGCAGCGCAAAGCGTCAGTCAGAGCCAAGGTCGAACATCCGTTCCTGTGGGTGAAGCGGCACTTCGGCTACGCCACGGTGCGCTACCGGGGTCTGTCCAAGAACACGCAACGGCTGGCGTTGCTGCTGGGGCTGACCAATGTGGTGACGGCCGCACGCTACGTGACTGCGTGACACGGCAGTAGTGCGCCCAAAACACGAGCGGGAGCGAAAAACGCTCCCAGCAGCGCCAAAACACGGGCAAAACAGCCCCACCGAAACGCCAAAACACACCCCAAAACGCCCCATAATCCCGCACACACCACTAACACCAAGCCTACACAGAGTTGTTCAGACCTTTCCTAGAACGATGGCAGCGGTAGTGCAAAGACATGACACACCCGGATTGTTCGGCCAAATAGGACGAGCATTGCGCTGGGTAGGCCGGGGCGTGCGCAGCTTCGGCCACCGCTGGATTTCGTTGGTGGTGGGATCCCTGGTCTCACTTGCCCTCTGGGGTATCCTTTCGTCACCTGAATTTGAAGTTTCTATTGTGGAAATTCGGCGAATCACACCGCCTACGCTTGCCGGTGATTATTCTCTCGTGCGCATCCAATCCTTCACCGGGCTTGTAGGTCAGTCGATCTTCTTGCTTGATCCACATCAAGTGACCGGAGAGATTGCGCGACTGCCTGCAGTAGCGGATGCGCGACTCTTTCTCGTGCTTCCCGGCCAGGCAATTGTTGAGATGGCGGAACGTCAACCGGAAGCCCGGTGGATTGCCGATGGCAATGTCTTCCTGATATCGCGAGAGGGTGAGATCCTTGGCAGCGACGATGCGCCGAAACTCTCGGTTACGATTGTCGATCATACAGGCATCCCATTCCGCTACGGTGACCGCGTGGACCCCAGCGCTGTGCAGATGGCGTTCATGCTGCACGATCTCTTGGCTCTTGCCGGAATAAATGTCAAGTCGTTTCGCTATTCCGCGAAAGAGGGACTATCTGTAGTTTCGGAGGATGGTTGGATAGCCATTTATGGCAATGCCAGCCGGATTGTTGAAAAAACGCAAGAACTGTTGACCGTACTCAGCGTTGCCCAAGAACGACAGCTCGTGCTATCTGAAATTGACTTACAGCCCAGCAAGAGCCCAACATTCAAGCTTTGATGCCAAATAGACAAAGTTAACTCTTGACAGCGAGACTATTCGAGATTTGCGAATCAGAGTCTTCCAAAGTATAATGTAGGCATTACTTTCCTAAGAGGTAGTTAGTGGATATTGGCTAAGAACAACCTTCTCGTCAGCCTTGACGTCGGCACCACCAAGACACGCGCGCTCGCTTGTGATATTGATCCCGGTGGCTACTTGCGGGTCAAGGGCGCAGGCATCGCACCAACCAATGGCTTGATGCGTGGCGCCGTGATCGATATGGAGGCAACCACCGGTTCAGTTCAGGCTTGCCTACAATCGCTGCGGCAGTCGCTCGGTCATATGCCGCTTGCTACACACTTGGGTGTGAGTGGGTGCAACATCAGCTCGCAGATTGTGCGGGTTGAGACAGTTGTGAAACGAGCCAGAGGCGCGATTACGCCTGCTGAGATCGAGCACGTCTTGGACATGGCGGAGCGGTCGTCAATACCGGATGATCGGCAAGTCCTGACGGCATTTCCCGTAAGCTACATGCTGGATGGCACTGAGGGAATACGTGACCCTGCCGGTATGTACGGACATGTGCTCGGAGCGGAAGTCCATTTGGTAACCGGCGACGTCGGCCCGATCCGCAACCTTACGTCCTGCGTAAATGCTGCAGAACTCGCAGTGGACAGTGATCTCACCGCCCAGGCGCTCGCTGCTGCCGAGGCAGTGCTCTCGGAACAGGAAAAGCAGCTCGGGGTCGTGGTCGTGGACATTGGGGGCGGCACCACTGACATGGTGCTCTACACAGACGGCGTTCCGTGGCATACTGCCAGTATCCCGCTTGGCGGTATAAATATTACTAAAGACATTTCATATGGGTTTAGGCTCCCACAGGATGTTGCGGAAGAAATCAAATTGCAGTACGCTACCGTTGGTGAAGGAGCACTTGACGATCAAGCGGAAATTGACGCACCGGGTTTCTATCCCGGTAGGTGGACAATGTTTGAGCAACGGGATCTCGCCACTATAGTCGTGGCGCGAATGGAAGAACTCCTGGAGCTCATAAAAGACGAGATCCGGCGTACCGGGCATTTCGATGTCCTGCCGGCAGGTGTCGTGTTTACCGGCGGCGGTTCGGAACTGCAAGGGCTGGAAGAATTGGCGACGGCGGTGCTCGGACTACCCGCGAGACAGGGGATTGTCCCAGCGATGAGGGGAATGAGTGAGGATATTCGGCGACCGGAGTTTGCAACCAGCGTAGGCTTGACCATGTACGCTGCGAAACTGCAACAGGCGCGGTCGCAGCCCCCTATTGGCGCTGCCCTTGGGACTATGGCAGCGAGACTTGGATCGCTAGTGCGATCGTTTATCCCAATGAGTTAATTTAATGCAGGGTGGTGCGCATGGCTAATGGTGCAGATAACCGCATTTCTCGACTTCCGTCGAGTGCCGGTAGCGATCCGGCAAGATCGGATCCAAGAGAGAGACAGGAATCTTGGGCTCAGATCAAAGTGGTTGGCGCCGGTGGCGCCGGCGGCAATGCGGTTGACCGTATGATCGAGAGTGGGGTTAGTGGTGTTGAGTTCATTGCCGTGAACACCGACGCGCAGACCCTGATGAGCTCGCAAGCCGAGCGGCAAATCCGCATCGGCGATAAGCTCACCAAAGGCCTTGGCGCGGGCGGCAAGCCTGAGGTTGGAGAGAAAGCCGCAGAGGAAGCCTACGAAGAGTTGCAGGATGCGCTCCGCGGCTCGGACATGGTGTTCATTGCCGTGGGCATGGGTGGCGGGACCGGTACGGGCTCCGCGCCAGTAATAGGTGAAATCTCCCGTAATACTGCCGCTCTCACGGTCGGCGTTGTCACAAGGCCGTTTTCCTGGGAGGGTGTTCCGCGCAGACGCATTAGCGAAGAGGGCATTCGCAAACTTCGCGAACATGTGGATACGCTCATCACCATTCCAAACGACAAGATTCTTGAGATCGCTCCCAAAAATACGCCCATTACCGAGGCATTTCGGTTGGCGGATGAGGTCTTGCGCCAAGCTGTGCAAGGGATTGCCGATCTCATTACGCAACCCGGCCTCATCAATCTCGACTTCAACGATGTAAAGGCGATCATGCAGAACTCCGGCACTGCCTACATGGCCATTGGCTATGGCAGCGGCGAGAATCGCGCCTCTGACGCCATGCGCGATGCCTTGGCAAATCCGCTGCTTGAAATGTCGATAGATGGCGCCAAGGGCATCTTGCTAAACTTCACCGGCGGGCCGGACATGAGCCTCCATGAGGTCTCGCAAGCCGCTGAAATCATCTCTAACGCGGCGGACCCGGATGCGCAGATAATTTTCGGTTCGGTGATTGAAGAGAATATGAGTTCCGATATTCAAATCACTGTCATTGCCACCGGCTTTGACGAGCAAGACATCCGCCGCAGTAATATACGCAGCACTGTCGAACCACGCAGTCCGGACTCGGGAGGTCGTCCTGCGGTCGTTCCCATCAGCCAAGATGAACTGGATGAAGGGGAGACGGACCTCGACCTCGAAGTACCGACATTCCTGCGCAAGCGGATCAATCGCCAGGAACGCTAAGTGCCGTCGCGGTTGGCGTAACGAAAGAGAATGAAGGGGCAGAGCGATCACGCTCTGCCCCTCTGCAATTCTACAGCGGTAGCTCCAAGAGCCGCCTGCAATCTTCTGCGTACGCCCTGCTTTCACCTAGAGGCACGTCTCATGCGGTAGGGATCACAGGCAGCAGGATGTGGGAAGGATAGGCTTTACTATGGTGGACTGTCTGCCGCGCTTTCTCCCAGCGGTCTTCTAGTCCATTGTTTTCGCTGCCGGTATTGAGGTTGCGGTCGAAGCGGGGAAAGTTGCTCGACGAGATTTCAACACGCAAACGATGTCCCTTGAGGAAGACGTTGCCAATTACCCAAAGATCGATCTCGTATTGATATATTTTTCCGGCTTGGATGAGAGATGAAGATTCACGCCCTTCGCGGAACCGGGCGCGGACAATGCCGTCGCAGAGGCTTAACGCCCGGCCGTCCGGGTACACGTCCACCAATTTTGCCGTCCAGTCGGTGTCCTGCTTATCGGTAGCCGCGTACAGCACTACCTTGATAGGACCGGTAACTTCCATGTCGTCTTGCAGCGGCTCGCTGGTGTAGCACAACACATCCTGGCGCATCTCGATATTCTGCTGGTCGTACGGTCCCCAGGGCACAATGTGGGGCGAGCAACAGTTGTTGCCGCCCAACGTTGGCACCGGCGCTGTTGGGTCGTACACAAAGCCGTCAGTTGCTTCATCCGCCGGCCCAGCGGTGGAGAGTCCACCGTCGCCGTTGAGCGTGTTGGCTGCGCCGTTGGAGTGGAAATACCAAGGCTGCCATTCGGTACGTGCGAGCGGCCACTCATGCTCGTTCCGCCACTCGTTGCGCCCCATGATGAAGAGACGCAGCGGCGGTTCCTCGAGGATGCCGTTCTGCTCTCCCTTCAGCCAATAGTCAAACCAGCGCAACTCCTCGGCATCGAGATCGACCATGGAATCCGCGCCAAAGTCCAACTGACCCGTTACCCGCGAAAGGGATAACGCGTGCGGCCAAGGGCCCATGATGAGCTGGCTCTGCCGCGCTTCCTGCGAGCCGCCGTGCAGGCGCAGTTCATTCCAGTTGTCGAATGTGGCTTTGGAATAAAGATCGAACCAGCCGCCCATGTTGTAGGCTGGCGCATTAATGTCCTGCCACTTGCCGCTGTTGCTGTATTGCTCCCAATACTCGTCGTAATGGGGATGGCGCACCCAGTCCTTCCAGAAATCTAAGTCACGCCCAATTGCGGCGGGAATCTTGTCGGCAGGCAGCGTGCGAAACGCCCGCCCCCAGTCTTCATACTCGATGTTCTGCGCCGTGCGGCCGTGGGTGCGCGAGCCCCACGTCGCCAGCACGCCAATCTGCAGCGCGCCTTGGGTGTAGCCGGGCGAGTCATAGAAGTCGCATGGCGCCACGCGCGGCACTATAGTGGTCAGGTGCGGGCTGCCCCGCCAAGCAGCCGTCCACTGCGTCATGCCAAGGTACGACCCACCTGCCATGCCCACCTTGCCGGTGCTCCACGGCTGCCCCGCTATCCACTCCAACGTGTCGTATCCGTCATCGGCTTCATTTACCATCGGGTAGTACGAACCGTCAGAGTCCCAACGTCCGCGCACGTCCTGAATGACGGCGGCGTAGCCGCGGCTCGCCAAGAGCCGCCCTTTTTCAATGTGTAAGTCCGTATTATTGCCGTACGGCGTGCGCACGAGCACGGTGGGCGCAGGCGCCGTGGCGGCTGGCAAGAAGATGTCAGCGGATAAGGCAACGCCGTCCCGCATCGGCACTTTGGCGTCAACCAGGGTCTGAATACTCGACACGGTGAGTACCTCCCATTGGTTTCGACATTGAACACGAAAAGTCTAGCAAGAAATCTTAGGGATCCTACGTCTGGCAGTGTATCATAGGTCGAGTCCCGCCAGGCCCGCCTGGGCTGCCGGCTTTCTAACTAGACACCCAATCGAACAACTCCGACTGTATCGGTTCGTACTCCCAACCCGAATCGTGCAGAAAGTCTGCAAGCGCACCAGCCGGAACCCTCCCCAACTCCCTAGGCTCAAGCTTGTGCAGACCTCCACCATATACTCTCCCCTCGTTCAGCATGTCCTTGGAGCCTATGCGATTAAGGAACTCCCAAACCCGACGCTTCAAGTGAGGAGATTCTGCGATAGCCCTTGCAAGGATATTTCTCGGATACAGCATCAGGTAGACATTGGGGGCGGTCGCCAGTGAGTGGTTGAGGATGAATCGAAATGGCCGACCGTTCTTCTTGTCACTCCTTCCGAGGTACGTACAGAGGAACGGAGCGGGTGGGCGACGCTCCTGAGCATACCAGGGGGTCCGGTGCCTGCACAGATAGCGGTCTGCTATGCCTTTTGCCTTTCCTTCCTCAAGATAGGTTCCCAGCGTTGGAAGCCGCTCCCTGATTTCTTCCTCTGGCAATCGGCAATCCAAGAGAAACAATCGGCGGCTCAGCACGGGGTTGCCATTACCGTCCGCAAGGATTTCGGTTTCGGGCAGGTATCGGGGGCTTGGAAGTATGGGGCGGAACGCCTCAATAGGCAATCCTCTCTCTTCAATCTCTTCGATTGAAAGGATGAAGTACTTGTTGTTTCCGGTCGCCAGTCCGCGCTTGATGTCGAAGAATGCAGCGAGTGTCGGCCAGGGCAACTCTGCACAGGTCTCTTTCAACGGGTAGCGCGTCCACTTCGGGTCGCGGCGAAGCGTTTCTACTGGCACCTCCCTTTCCAGCCTTGGTTGTAGCAGTGAGCCGCCATAGGTCATGCGCACTCTGTGGTTGGGGAGCGGTTCGTCATTGCTGAACCAAACTACCGACGAAGATACGTGGGCATCCCCGAACTGCGCTTCGGTCGGATCAAAGCGATGAATGTGCCGTAATGTCACTTTATCCAGAAGGTAGCTCTTTACCGACGCGCCGTAGTTGACATCCATGAACTCGCCTGGAATCAGCCAGCCAGCCAATCCACCCTTAACCATCCACCGGTGAGACAGGCCGAGGAAATAGCAGTACAGGCCGGCAAGCCCGTTCATGTCGATGCCGCAAGCCTCTTTTGTGAGAGCCTTCAGGCGCAGTTTCTCGCTGCTGGTGATGTGGTGGTGTCGTACATAGGGCGGATTGCAGATCAATAGGTCAAACCTGTCTCTGTCCGAAGACGGCGTTGCTAAGGTGAAGTCTTCTAGGCGAAGATCCAAGATTGTCTCGTTCCAGAGTCTTGCCGCTGGCTCGCCGTAATGAGGATCGACTTCGTAACCGACAGCACTTGCCAGGCGGCCCGCCGGGAATACCTTGAGCAGCGCTGAGAAGAAGGAGCCTGTCCCGATGGCCGGGTCAATGAACCGTACCGTCGGACTCTCGACCAATCGCCTGCTCGCGTATTCGAGGATGTCCAAGGCAAGTTCCGTGGGTGTGGCAAACTGCCCCATCCTGTTCCGTTCATCCTGGCTTTTGGCGGAATCAAGTTTGACTTGAATCGCAAGCCGACGCTCCTCCTTCTTGGTCATGGGGTCCGTCATCTACAAGCCCAACTCCTTTAGGTCTCCGATGCGATGCTCCCACACCCAGTCTATACCTTCTGCCGCCTCGTAACCCAGGTAGCCGCTGTCGAAGTAGCCGCATAGAAAGAGGGCGTATCTCACGTCCTCCCCATAGGTATGTCGCAGTAGGCTCATCTTCGCAGCCTCCTCTTTGCGCCTCTTCTTGACGTTGGTGAAGTCGCCCGCTGACTTGGCTTCGATAAGCAACGGAAAGTCTCCTAGTCGTGATGTCTTTGGCATGATGACCGCATCGATCGGTATATTGACCTGCCGAGCGGTTCCTTCCTGCTCAGCCGGTACGTTCATCCGGAATGAGAACGTCCCCGGCGGCATATTGTCATAGCTCTTCCGTTCTCCAGCCGAAAGATGGGCGTATCCCTCTTCCTTCAGCCACGCCTCTATCGCGGCGAGTTGCCGCCCCTCCTGAGCGTTCCGAATAATAGGATTTGCCACAGCACCGCACAAGCGGTCCGCGATGATCGTCGCCGCTCGGTATTGCTCCTGCCCCGAAGGCGCATTCCGCCGTTCCAGCCAGACTAGAATGTCGGGGTCGGCCATTTTTTGAATTACCGCAGCTATCCTCCCAAGGGCCATGTCCGCTTCCTGCTGCGACATCCGAGAGGGCAGTTTCTTGTCTTTTTCCATAACTTTGACTAGGTTCGGTCGTACTCCAGCAAGCCCGACAAGCCGGTCCGCTGCCAGAGGCGGGCAGGTGGCCATGCGCAATGTTGGTAAGACACCAGGATTCGCCCTTAGCAACGCGACCCCGATGCCCGTCAGGTTTGCGGTGGCTTTCAGGGCAGCTTCAACATCGCTGGTGGTCTGAACGCGGGTTCTCCTGTAGGCATCTGGGGCAAACTCCAAGAACCAGTCGTTGTACATATCCACCGATTGAGCGATGTCCACCTTCCAGCGGTCTGGCTTGTCTCTATTAACTGCCATTGCTTGGTTGTCCGTCCTTTGAGGACTTCTAGTAGCTCTCATGGTCAGCGACACTACATCGATGACCATGATGTCCCTTCTCCACTGCGCCGACTTGCTCTTGGAGACGTTTCTTGAAGATAGTCTCTCCCAAAATCACTGGAGCCTCCTGACAGGACATTCTGGCGACTATAGCAGAGCGTCCAGGTTACTATATGAACGGTAAGGCTTCCGTAGTCCGGCGGTCAATACCGGGCGGACGCCTCAGACATGAGAAGGGGGGAGCGCTTCGGCCAACAAGGGATCAGAGATAATCGTAGTCGTCTTTGAGCCAGCGGCTAAAAGCATGCTCACTGACGCGGAATTTTGGGATCGAGACGCGAATTCTTGGGTCTTGTTAGGCTGCGTGGTATGATGGTGTGACGGCAAATCTACAGGTTTTCTTCCTGATTCTTAACGAGACTTTCGGTTTGTGCACATGGCCACCTACTATCTGACAACTCCGATCTACTACCCTAACGCAAAGCCGCACATTGGCACGGCCTTTTGTACTATCGGCTGTGACGTGCAGGCGCGCTATCGACGCTTGAAGGGATACGATACGTTCTTCCTCACGGGCCTCGATGAGAATAGCCTCAATGTCGAGCGCCAAGCCAGAAGCCAGGGCAGGGATCCGCAGGACTACTGCGACGAAATGGCGGAGTACTTTAGGGATCTCTGGGAGCGGCTTAACATCTCCTTTGACGGCTTTATTCGCACCACCGAGGAGCAGCATAAACACGCGGCGCGGCTCTTGTTACAGAAGTGCTTTGACGCTGGCGACATCTACAAGGGAACCTATGCCGGGTGGTACTGCCTCCCGTGTGAGGCCTTCTACGCCGATGACGACTTGGTAGAGGGCAAATGCCCCGTCCACGATGCCGTGCCTGATTGGACGGAGGAGGACAACTACTTCTTTGCTCTTTCGAAATACCAGGATAGGTTGCTGGCGCTCTATGAGGAGCACCCTGAATTCGTTCTGCCTGACTATCGGCGGAATGAGGTGGTCAACATGGTGCGGGGTGAATTACGGGACTTCAGTATCTCGCGCGCCAATAAGACCTGGGGCATCCCCGTTCCGTTTGACGAGGAACAGGTCATTTATGTCTGGTTCGACGCGCTCACGAACTACATCACCGGCGTGGGCTTTGGACATGACGATGACATGTTTGCCCGCTACTGGCCGGGTGACGTGCACGTCGTAGGGAAAGACATCATTCGCTTTCACTGCGTGTACTGGCCGGCAATGCTGATGTCCGCCGGAGTGGCGCTCCCCAAGACCGTCTGGGCGCATGGCTGGATAATGTTTCGCGGCGAGAAGATGAGCAAGTCGCGGGGCGTGGGTGTAGACCCCTTTGAAATGGTTGATGAATTCGGCGCCGATGCCGTTCGCTTCTACCTGATGCGGGAGATCCCCTTCGACCAGGACGGTGTATTCTCGTGGGAGAGCTTCTATAACCGGTACAATGCGGACTTGGCCAACGACCTTGGCAATCTCGTCCATCGCACGACCTCCATGATTTCCCGCTACTTTGACGGCGCCCTGCCCGCACCTGGCCCTGAGAACCCGCTTGACGCATCCCTGCGGGAAGTTGCCGAAAGTGCAATTGAGGGAGCTGAGCGCGGACTTGAAGCCTGGGACCTCGACGCCGCGCTGGACAGCATCTGGACCCTCGTCACACGGGCTAATCAATACATCGAGGAGAATGCGCCTTGGGCACTCGCCAAAGACGCCAATCAGCGTGAACGCCTGGGAACGGTGCTTTACAACGTGACTGAAGCCGTGCGCATATTAGCAGTGCTGCTGGGCCCCTACATTCCCGCCACTGCCGATACCGTCCTGCAGAGAGTTGGCGAGCCCGTGCTCGCTGACGGCGCCTGGGAGCGCGGCCTCGCCTGGGGCATACTGACGCCAGGACGCACAATTGCGAGTGGAAAGCCGCTGTTCCCGCGCCTGGAAGTGGCGGAGCTCACGGAGAGCACGTAGTCGTCCCGTGCTGGTTCGCGCATGACGGATACCCACGCCCACCTAAACTCACCGCGCTACGCCAAAGACTTGCCTGCCGTACTCGAGCGTGCCGCGGCTGCGAACATCAGGCACATCGTTGTGGTTGGCGTAGATATTCCGTCGAGCCTAGCGGCTGTTGACATTGCCGCGCGGTATCCCATGTGCTGGGCGACGGTTGGCGTCCACCCCCACGAAGCCGATGCCTGCACCCCGGCAACATGGCGTGAACTTGAGGCGCTGGTTGGGGCGCCAAAGGTAGTGGCTATTGGCGAGACCGGCCTCGACTATTACAGAAACTTGGCTGCCAAGCCCGCGCAGCAGAATGCCTTTGCAACACAACTCGCCCTTGCCGCGGCGTCTGATCTGCCCGTAGTCGTGCACATGCGCGAATCCTCCGCAGACGTTTACCGCATGCTCGCGGAAGCGCAGCCCCCACCACGAGTGGTACTGCACTGTTTCTCCGGAGGCCCCAAGCACGCCGCGGCATTCATGGCTCTCGGGTGCATGATCTCGCTTGCAGGTCCGGTGACGTTTCCAGCGGCGGCGAAGTTACATGAAGTGGCAAAAATGGTACCATCGGATAGGCTATTGATAGAGACGGATTGCCCCTATTTGGCGCCGGTTCCCTACCGCGGCAAGCGGAACGAGCCTGCGCACATGCGCTATACGTTGGAGTCCATTGCTCAACGGCGCGGCATTGCGCCGGAAGTCCTAGAAGAGATCACTGACAGAAATGCCCAGACGTTCTTCGGAATCAGCCCCCGCCGCGGGGCACACTGACTCTGTGGCGTCAATCGCCCAGATAAGCGCGCCGGTGGTGGCAGACCTCGACCTTGTAGAAGATTTCCTGGCGTCGATTTGGGAAGAGTCCCCTAATCCTGCGCTTTCGCAGTTGGTTCGGCACATATTATCTGCCGGTGGCAAGAAGCTGCGGCCGTTGCTCACGTTGCTCAGCGCGTCGCTCCATGCGCCGGCAGATGCACGAGCCGTAAGAGTTGCCGGGGCCATTGAAGTCCTGCATGCGGCCACGCTGCTTCATGATGACGTTATCGACAATGCGTACGTCAGACGCGGCCAGCCAACTGCCAATTCCCTGTGGTCCAATGCGCTCGCCGTGCTTTCCGGCGACTACCTCTTCGCCAAGTGCTCTCACGTTGTGGCGGAACTTGGCGATCCCGTGCTGGTACGCTTGCTAGCGCGCACCGTGATGCGCATGGTGGCTAGCGAGACTACCGCATTCTCAGACATCGCCCACGTGGAACGTCTGGAGGACGAGTACTACCAAAAGGTGCTCGGCAAGACCGCGTCGTTGCTCGAGTTGTGTTGTGAATCGGGTGGTTTCGTGGGCGGCGCTACCGACGCTGAACGGCGTGCGCTCCGCAAGTACGGCGAGAATCTAGGAACCGCCTTTCAAATCGTGGATGACATACTCGATATTGCCGGTTCCGAAGAGGAGTTGGGGAAGCCGGTCGGGGGCGACCTGCGAGAAGGGACGCCAACGCTGCCAATCATCATCTTCTTGCGCCAACAGCCGGCCCATGCCGCCGTCACCGGGCTGCTCAAGCAAGAGGCCGGTGCGGAGGGCTCTGTCCTTGAAGCAGTGGAGGCGATTCGCCGGTCCGGGGCAATTGACCTCGCCTACGAGAAAGCTTGGCACTTTGGCGAGCAGGCGCGTTCGTCTCTCGCCGCATTGCCTGCCGGCAGTAGTCGCGATTCCCTCGGTATGCTCATAGATTATGTCGTCGAGCGACGACAGTAGCATGTGATTCTTCAAAGCAGGGAGTTCCCATGGCACGAGTCCTGATCGCCGAAATGCAACAAGAAACGTCAACCTTCAACCCGCATCTGACCCAGTACGAAGATTTCCGTATCGAGCGCGGCGCAGCCATCTTGGATGAATTGCGGGGCACGAACACTGAAATTGCGGGGGCGCTGGACGTCTTTGCCGAGCACGGGGACGTTGAGATTGTCCCAACCTTTGCAGCTTGGGCAGTGCCCCACGGCCCAGTCGCCGATCCCGTTCTCGACCGGCTCATCCAAGAAATTCTCGACGATGTGGAGCGCAACCGCGACGTGGACGCCGTGCTGCTCGTGCTCCACGGCGCCATGGCAAGTGAAACGGAGTTTGACCCCGAGGGCAGGTTGTTGGAAGCGGTGCGCGCGTGTGTGGGCGCCATCCCGATTGTCGCCTCGCTTGACTTCCACGCGGTGATTACGGACCGCATGCTGCAATTCGCCGACATGCTGGTCGGCTACCACACGTATCCGCATACAGATTTCTATGAAACAGGCGTGCGGGCAGCACGGAATCTCATGCGCATGCTGATAGATAACGCAACGCCGACCACGGCCCGCGTCTGCCTGCCGCTCATGGCCAGAGGTGATGAGCTGCTCACAGCCACCGGACGCTTCGGCGATGCAATCGGCATGTGCCAGGCGCTCGAAGAATCCCCGGGAGGATTAGCCGCCAACATCTATCTCTCCAATCCATTTACCGACGTGCCCGACCTTCAGTCCTACGTCATTGTGTCTACTGATGGTGACGAGGCGCGCGCTAAAGCAGAGGCAGAACGAATTGCAACGTTCATGTGGGAGAACCGTGACCTATGGCTCGCGGAACTGACACCGCTCCCGGAAGCGGTTGCCCAGGCGAAAGAGACCCCCGGCCTTACCCTATTTTCCGACGCCGCGGACGCGACGTCCTCCGGCGCCCCGGGTGATAGCAATGCCGTGTTGAAGGAGTTGCTGGCGCAGGATTACGCAGGGCGCGCGCTTATCCCGCTGATCGATGCGCCCGCTGTGGCCGCCGCATTTGACGCCGGGGTAGGAAGTACTATCACGCTGCCACTCGGCGGCACCATGGATCCGGGACGCCACACGCCCGTTACGGTGACAGCATATGTAAAGAGTTTGCACGACGGCGAGTTTGCTTACGAAAACGGTGTCATTGAACAGGCCGGCCGTACGGCAGTGCTTGCTATCGGAAACATTGTAGTGCTTACCACCGAGCGATTGATTCTGTTTGTAGGCCGCAGGGTCTTCCAAGCGTTTGGTCTGGAGCCGCAGGACTTCTCGATTGTCGTTGCAAAGTCACCAAATGGATTTCGCACCTGGTATGAGTCCATCGCAGCCCGCATCGTCCACCTGGACTCTCCAGGCTCCGCCAGCCTCAATCTCGAAGCGCTGCCATATACGCACTGTGTGCGGCCGATCTTCCCGCTGGACGAGAACGTGGTTGCCGCGTTGCGGGCGGGCTAGGCTGTTGACGCGGATCCAGGAGCCATCACGGCGTGCCTACCTGCCCGCCAGACGCTGCTGAGAGAGCGATGGTCAACCAACAAGAAAAGCCAACATACGTGCGCCGCATGTTCGACGCCATTGCGCCCACGTATGATTTCATGAACACCGTGATGACGGCAGGCGCGCACCATCTTTGGCGGCGCACCACAGCTCGTCAGATTGTCGCCGATGATCCCCTCGTAGTTCTGGATCTTGCGTGCGGCACCGGTGACTTGAGTTTCGCCGTAATGCAGGAAGCCATGGCTCCCTGCACGATACTTGGCGCCGACTTTTCGCGTCCGATGCTCAACCTCGCCCAAGATAAGCACGGAAATCTACCGGAGCATCGCTTTCCGATAGTCTTCCTGCAAGCAAATGTGCTCTCGCTGCCCCTGCCCGACGCCAGCATTGACGTGATTACAAATGCTTTCCTTCTCAGAAACTTGGTTGACCTGAACGTGCTATTTTCCGAGTGCCTCCGCGTCTTGCGACCGGGGGGTAAATTCATCACATTGGAAATTACGCATCCCCCCGTTCCGGTGTTCCGCAGTGCCTTTGCGCTCTACTTCAACAATGTCGTGCCCGTACTCGGAAATCTGTTGGTGAGGCATCAGGAAGCATACACGTACTTACCTACTTCTCTGCAGTCTTTCCCGAATGCGCCAAACCTGGCCGAGGCAATGCGAGCGTCAGGATTCGCCGATGTATCGTACCGCTACCTTGGACTTGGAACGGTAGCACTGCACAGCGCAAATAAGGTAACCTGATGAAAGAGCAGACAGATAGATCGCACACCTGTCCAGCAAGGAGAAGATCCCGATGAAACGACGCCTTAGCCTCGCGCTTTTGGTCGCTTTTCTACTTACGCTTGTCGGTGCGCCGGCCGCCTTTGCGGCTGACTTCCGCACCGATACCTCGATAAGCATTGGCGATGACGAAGTAATAGACGACGACCTGTATTTGCTTGGCACAACTATCACGATTAATGGCACCGTCAATGGGGATGTTTTTGCTGCCGGCAACTCATTGTCAGTAAACGGGACAGTAAACGGAAACGTGTACCTCTTAGGCCAGGAAGTGAGCATCAGCGGTACCGTTTCTCAGGGAGTGCGCATAACCGCGAACAGTGTGTCGATTTCGGGGTCGATTGGCGAAGACCTTTTGCTGCTCGGCAACTCCGCAGCCATTCTCGGCAGCGCGACTATCGGCCGTGACCTCATCGTAACTGTATCTTCGTTGACACATGATGGTTCGGTCCAACGTCGCTTAGCCGGAAACGCTGAAACGGTGACGTTGAACGGTAGTGTTGACACAAATGTTGACATTAGTGTCGAAACACTCACCGTCACCGAGGATGCGAGCATTGGCGGCAATCTTACGTACCGCTCGGATGAAGAAGCTGAGATTAGTAGCGGCGCTGAAATCGGCGGTGACTTGACCCTTGAGATGATGGACGACATGGAAGTCGATACCGGCTTCTCCTTGGACTCGATAGCATTTGGCATCGCCGGACTAATCATGGCCGCAGTTTACGGCACCGTGCTGCTCGTTGTGTTCCCGCGGCTTACGGTGACGGCGTCAAACCAGTTGCTCGAGAGACCAATGATGAGTGTTGGGATGGGAATTATCTTCCTCATCGTTATACCAATCGTTGCCGTGCTCGTGATGATCACCGTTGTCGGGATTCCGTTGGGACTGATTACGCTGTTGCTCTACGGCATTGCGCTCTTCTCAGCGCAGGTCTTCGTCGGCTTGACCATCGGCAGGCTGATATTCAGCTTCTTTGCTGATGCGAACCGCCGCTTGATTCAGTTCTTTGGGCTTCTCATCGGACTGCTGATACTCTTCGGCATTTCGTTCGTGCCCTACTTGGGATCGTGGGCGCCCCTGATCATTGCAATACTAGGACTGGGCGGTTTGATGCTCGCCATTGGCAAACTTCGTCATGATCAGCCGCGAGGCGCGGCACAACCTGCTGAGGGATAGCCTGTGGAGAATAGAGAAGTCGCCGCAGACGCTGCGGCGGCCGATCTTCTCTACGACAACTCACCGTCACAACAGGACTGGGACGGGCTCGTCAGTTCCTGGGGCGGGCAACTGCTGCAGAGTTGGAGCTGGGGCGAGTTCAAGTCTCAAACCGGTTGGCACACCGAGCGGTTACTCTGCCTGCGTGACGGGCAGCCTGAGGCCGCCGTGCAATGGCTGCGGCGTCGCGTTCCTCTCTTGGGCGCGCTCGCGTACATCCCCCGCGGGCCGGTAACTGCGCCCGATAGACCTGACTCGGCAAAATTCGCCATCCGGAAAACAATGGTGGAAGCGCGGCGAGCCGGTGCATTCGCGCTCTGGGTGGAACCACCTTGGGAAAGAGACCAAGGACATCCACTACCTGCCGCCTTCGCCGTTACCCCTGACTACATTCAGCCGCCCGCGACGGGCCTCGTGGATCTTCGCCCGCAAAGCGACCGGGTGCTCGCCGGCTTTCACCGCGGTATGCGCCGCAATATCCGTCTGGCTACCCGGCGCGGCTTGGAAGTGCGGGAAGGTTCCTCGGAGGCGGACTGGCGGGAGTTTTTCTCTTTGCTGACAGAAACGGCAGAGCGCGACGGATTCGGCATCCATACCTGGCCGTACTTTGCGGCGATGCGCGAGACTCTGGCAACAAATGGGATTGCGAAACTCTTCTTGGCCGAGCACGCCGGCAAGCGTGCCGGCGGTCTGCTCCTCACAGTGTATGGCGGCACGGCTGTGTATTTGTTCGGAGCGAGCGCAACAGCAGCACGAGACGTGCGCGTGGGGCACGGCTTGCAGTGGCACGCCATGACATGGGCAAGAGCGCGCGGCTGTCACACATACGATCTCTGGGGTATGCCGGCTTCGCCGGACCCGGCTGACCCGCTCGCGGGGGTCTATCGTTTCAAGCAAGGGTTTTCACCGCAGGTGATCAACTATGCTCCCACTGCCGTGGCAGCGCTGGACTCGCGCCGCTTCCAGATCTGGCAGCGCCTAGCGCCGCTTGCGCGCAAGCTGTTGCCTGGCTTTTGAAATACCCCACCTGCCGCGCGCCTAGAGAACGTAGCCTTTTGAATGCTTCAGCCCTACATATCACTACAAATGTTACGCATGCGGCTTGGACCGACGCGCTGCAAGCCTTGCCATCACCGCATTTCCTCCAAACGTGGGAGTGGGGCGCTCTAAAGGGACAGTACGGCTGGCGCGTCCTACGTATCTTGTTTGAACGCGATAGCCGGACGGTGGCCGCGTGCACCTTACTCACCCGCAGGCTGCCGCTGATCCCGTGGACTATCGGCTATGTGCCCAAGGGTCCGCTGCTGGACTACGCCGACACGCCGCTCCTTCGCGACGTTCTCGACCACACCATCGGTACAGCAAGAAAATTACGGTCGGTTTATGTAAAGATAGACCCCGACCTTGCGGACGATAACGCTACTGCAACGCAACTCTACCGCGCGCACGGTTGGCGCAAAAGTGAGGAGCAGATTCAGTTTCCGCACACGGCAATGCTCGACCTCAGTCTCGGGCAGGATGCCTTGCTCGCCGCCATGAAACCCAAGACTCGCTACAACATTCGCCTGGCAGCGCGCCGCGGCGTTGAAGTCACACAGACGACCGACTGGCAGGCACTATTCCAGCTTTACGCGGAGACCGCACAGCGTGATGGCTTTGCTATCCGCGAAGAAGGCTATTATCACGCGCTCTGGGGTTCGTTCCAGAAGTCAGGCCAGGGAGAGGCCTTTCTCGCCCGTGTTGGCGGTGAGGCCGTGGCAGGGCTCTTCCTCATGCACATTGGCGACACCGGCTGGTTCTTCACGGGAGCCTCTTCCCAGCGGCAACGCGACAAGATGCCGAACTACCTCTTGCAATGGCACACCATGCAATGGCTCAAAGACCACGGCTACCGCTGGTACGACCTTTGGGGCGCGCCAAGTGTGTTGAATGAGAGCGACCCCTTGTGGGGAGTGTATCGCTTCAAGGCTGGATTCGGCGCGCGTTATGTCCGTCGACACGGCGCATATGACCGTGTGTTGAATGCCCCGGCGTACTACGCGCTCACCCGGCTCATTCCGCGCTATGCGGAAGTCCGTCGTCGTCTTGCCCGCTAACTCAGTCTTGGGCTGCAGCGGCTGCTTGACCCGTTGCGGCAACTAAACTACCATGCGCGCATGAATCTAAGTGAGAGTAGGAGAGCAACACTTCATGGCAAAGATCGCCTTCATTGGCGCCGGTAGTGTGACGTTTGCGCGTCGCATACTCACCGACATTCTGACATGGCCGGAGCACAACGAGAGCTCGCTGGCGCTCATGGATATTGATGCCGAGACATTGGCGATTACGGCGGCGTTCGTGGAACGGCTGATCCAAGAACAGAATCTCGGCGCGACAGTGACGGCTACCACGGAGCGACGAGAGGCGCTTGCGGGCGCGGACTATGTCATCACGGCAATCGACGTTGGCGGCCAGCCCCTGCGCATGCTGGACTGGCAAATTCCGGCGCAGTACGGTGTGTATCAGACGGTAGCCGACACCATCGGTCCCGGCGGCGTCTTCCGCGGCCTGCGGACCGCGCCGGTGCTGGCCGCGATCGCGCAAGACATGGAAGAGCTCTGCCCCAATGCCTTGCTTATTAACTATGCCAATCCCATGAATATCAACATGTGGCTAATTGGCGCAATGAGCAAAATTCGCGCTGTGGGCCTTTGCCATAGCGTGCAAGGCACAGCAAGTAGACTGGCACAGTTCATGGGCATGGCGCCGGAGGACGTATCATACTGGGTGGCCGGCATCAATCACCAAGCATGGTTCCTACAGCTCTGTCGCAACACCTATCGCGGTGAAGACCTCTATCCGCGCCTGCGCACAGCGATGGACGACCCGGATGTCTACGCCAAAGATAGCGTCCGCTTTGAGGTCTTTCGCCATTTCGACTACTTCGTGACAGAGTCGAGCCATCACATGTCGGAGTATACGCCGTGGTTTCGCAGAACCGCGGCCGACCGCGCACGGTACATTCCCGACCACCTTAGACGCTGGGCTGAAGAGCATGCGCAGACTGACAAAGAGTTTGCATTGCAGGACTTGGACGACGAAGCGCAGATTCGGGAGTCCTTCATGTACGCCCGCCAGGAGCGGCGTGAGGAGTACTTTGCCAAGCAACAGAGCGACTTGCAGACCCCCGATCCCTTGCCCTTCACCCGCACCCACGAGTATTGCTCGTATATTCTGCACGCCGTGGAGACGAATACACCCTATCGCTTCAACGGCAACGTGCCGAACACGGATCTGATCACAAACTTACCTGCTGGGTGCAATGTGGAAGTTCCGATCCTCGTGGACAGCGCAGGTATGCATCCATGCCACGTGGGCGACTTGCCGGCGCAGTGCGCGGGCATCAACCGCACCAACGTCAACGTACAAGAGCTTACGGTACAAGCAATCCTTCAGCAGGACAGGCGCCGCGTTCACGATGCCATTGCCTTGGACCCGCTCACGACCACGCAATGTTCGCTGGAGGACGTGCGCGCCATGACTGACCAGCTATTTGCGGCTAGCGCGGACTACATGACGATTTAGTAGCGGCGCATCGGCGTCTGACGTGCCGATTCTCATTGACTGCTGCCGCACCTGGTTACCGTTGTAAGCAATGCCGAGTAATGAATGGAATTCGCGCAGAGGAAGAGCCCAGTAATGAGCAGTGACTCCACCCAGATGTCGGCCGAAGAGGAATCGCAGCGGCCTCCCGATGACGCGCCACCGGCGGGCAATTCTATTGATGAAACCGCTGAGGGCTTCCCCATTTGCCAGTGGTGCGGTGGCGCCATCACGTCAAAGGACGAACTGGTAGTTGCAGCCGACGAAACTGGCGCACCCGCCCAAATCGCCCCGGTCGGATACACCGCGCCGCGCACGTTTACGGCATATCACCGCAATTGTCATCCGGAGTTCGCCGAAGTTCCACCTTCTCAACAAGCGCCTGAGAGTTTGGGGTTTTGGACGCCCATCAACATCGCCATCATCGTGGCGACCGTGCTCCTCGTCTTGGTCGTATTGTTCTTTGCGATTGTCTCCCCATAGCATCGAAGGCACGATGCCCGTGGGAATAGCATGGAAAACCGTTCGTCTTTCATGCCGGGGACGCACTTGACGATTGTGAAACTATCCCTTACACTTCACGTGTACTGTGCCGCGCATGGGCGGAAGTAGGTTTGTATTGCGCACGCGCGACACGGTAGAAGCGTATAGACTGTCATGCCGCCGTTGTGTGACAAAAAGGGTGGAAAACGAAGGAATAAAGAAGGAGTTGCTGTAAGTGGCTAGTGTAACTCTTGAGTCCGTCTCAAAGCGCTTTGGCGAGGTCGTCGCCGTAAGCAACATGAATCTGGAAGTGAAGGACAAGGAGTTCCTAGTCCTGGTTGGACCTTCCGGATGTGGCAAGTCTACTACCCTGCGCATGATCGCCGGGCTGGAAGAGATCACCGAAGGTAGTCTCTTCATCGGCGACCGCTTGGTAAACGACGTGCCGCCCAAGGACCGTGACATCGCTATGGTGTTCCAGTCCTACGCGCTCTATCCGCACATGTCGGTGTACGACAATCTCGCGTTCGGTCTGCGCCTGCGGCGCACGCCTAAGAAAGAGATTGACCGCCGTGTCCGTGAGAGTGCTGAAATGCTTGGCATTGGCGAGTTGCTCAATCGTAAACCGCGGCAGCTTTCCGGTGGCCAACGACAGCGTGTAGCATTGGGGCGCGCCATTGTGCGTGACCCGGCCGTCTTCTTGATGGACGAGCCCCTTTCGAACCTCGACGCCAAGCTCCGTGTTACTACGCGGGCAGAGCTCATCAAGCTTCACCGCCGCCTGGAAACTACGACTATCTACGTGACCCACGACCAGGTTGAGGCCATGACGATGGGCCACCGGATCGCCGTGATGCGCGACGGCGTCTTGCAGCAGTTAGACACGCCGCAGAACATCTATGACCATCCTTCCAACATGTTCGTGGCCGGTTTCATTGGCAGCCCCGCGATGAACTTCCAGGAGGCTACCCTCAGCGGCGATGCCGACGAGATGTGGGTAGAGACCGGTGGCTTCAAGCTCCGCTGGCCGCCGGATAAGGCAGCCGCTCTGGCAAAGGCGGGTGTGGACAAGATTTACTTCGGTTGGCGCCCGGAGGATATGTTCGACCCGCGCTTCCGTCCCGCCGCACTCGACATTTCGGGAGGCAACACCATGACGGCTCGCGTCGACGTGGTAGAGACCCTTGGCTCTGAAATGTACGTTTATTGCCTCGCCGGCGATATCGACTTTGTCGCACGCCTCGATCCGCGCGCTGAGGCAATCGTCGGACGCGACATCGAGATGGTGTGTGACGTAGACAATTGCCACGCCTTCGACATGCGGACACAAGAATCAATCTTCTAATAGCGGACTTGCTGCTATTGGACTGCTCTACCATTAGCGTGGAGTGAAGCTGAAAACAAAGTAGAGACGAGGTTGGGAAATTCCCAACCTCGTCTCTCTTCGTATCTTGAACTCGTCAGGCAGAAGTCCACCTTGCAGTAACCGCGACGGACTTGACCGAAGTGAAAGTATGCTCGCAACAGCCACGCCGACGAGACCGCGTTGCGCTTGGGCGAAGTGTCTTAACCTTCACCGGCGCTGCGGGACGGAACCTGCGAACCGTGGTAGTGCTAAGTCCTCAAACCCAATGGGAATCTGAGACAAACTGCTTGGGGCCGTCCCGAAATTCAGAGTTGCGCGATACTCTAAACGGGCAATTCCCAAAGCGCGTACCACTTCGACTGGTCGGTTTCCAGTGGTAACTCCCCATCCGCTACTGCCTGCATGCGAAGCTCCAGCGCGTTGTCGCGGGTGCGCGCGCCGGTAGGTACAAACGGGTAGAACAATCCGCGCTTGTAGTTATAAATCCAGTAGATTCCCGTGCTCTCGGCATCCTCAAAGTGGAACGCCGCCGCCAGCAACTGATCGCGGAAGCCGTGTTCCGAGAGGGTGAGGCTTACCATGTGAATGGTAGTGACCAGGTCTTCGAAGTCGGGGTCATTCAGCACCACCCAGTGATAGCCGAACGAATCTTCCTTGATCAGGGTATCGGTGCCCGTCTCTCGGCCGCTCACGTCGAGGAGAGCGGCAAGCTCACGTTGGAGGTCGGCAAACTGGCTGGATGAGAGAGAACGGAAGCAAATCCCCGCGCTGCCGGTCCACGCCAGCCCATTACTCGCCGCAAAGGCCAGCGCGGCAGTGGAAATACTCATCATGTGTTCCAAGTGGGAGCGCACCGGGCGGCTGCGGCCCAGCAGTGCGTCCAGGAACTTCACTATGCCCGCTCCATCTGCTGCTCGAGTTCGGCGAGACGCTTAAGCCGATTCTCGAGCTTAGGGTGGGTAGAGATAATTTCCATCATGGAATTCTTGGTAAAAGCCGGCATGATAAAGAAGGCATTGGCGCCTTCCACCTGCCGCAGGTCATCTTGCGGGATACGTTGCATCCGTCCGCTAATCTTGAGCAGAGCGGAGGACAAGTGAGAAGGCGAACCCGTCAGCATTGCGGAACCGCGGTCGGCAGCATACTCGCGGTAGCGAGAAAGTGCGCGAATCAACAAGAAGCTGACAATCCAGACGAGCACGGCCACAAAGTAGACCATGATGATCGCGCTGCCTTGGTTGTCACGTCCCCGTCCACCAAACCCGCCAAATAGGCCGATATACATCCCAAAGCGCATAATCATGAATGCGAGAGTAGAAAAGAAACTTGCCAGCGTAATGACCATCACGTCGCGGTTCTTCACATGGCTCAACTCGTGCGCGAGAACGGCCTCCAATTCCTCACGATTCAATTGATGGACGAGACCCGTTGTCACGGCCACCACGGCGTGCTTTGGGTCTCTGCCAGTTGCGAAGGCGTTCGCCATTGAATGTTCCACGACCGCAATGCGCGGTTTGGGCATGTCGGCCATTGCAGCAAGACGCTCCACCATGGCATGAAGGTCCGGCGCCTGCTCCGGCGTAACCTCTTTTGCGCCCATGGACCAGAGAATCATTTTGTCGCTGAAAAAGTACTGCGCTGCCATCAGGGCGCCTGCAAAGAAGAGCATAGTCATAGCGCCTGCGCCTAGCGACCAGAGCGCAGCGAGGAAAAAGACATACACGGCGCCAAGCAGGAAAATCGTGATAATCATACGAATCTGCAGCCCGCCGTCGCCAACCCATTTCTGCCGCATAGAACTTCTCCTTGCCAACATTAACGATTCTTAGTTTGAGTTTGAAATAAGCTAATATGCTACACTATTATATTGGAGGGTAAAACACTCATTTCCCTAGCGTACTTGTCGGTCTTTGCAGTTAATTATACTCCAGGCCATGCGCTTTGACTATAGCTCAGGGCGGTGCGGGCCACAGCACTTCGAGCTACGCAGCGGGCATGCACAATGACTGAGAATTTGTTACATTAGAGGCGTCGAGGCTACCCTCTGAGTAGAGTCCTTTGAGAGTTTGAAGGCAAGGCGCGCACTGCCATGGGCATAGCGGAGAACATCACGCGGGTTCAAGCACGTATTGCCGCAGCCGCAGCGAGCGCTGGGCGCGATCCCACAGAAGTCACCTTGGTAGCCGTTTCGAAGGGCTTTGGTAGAGAGGCGGTAGCGGAAGCTGCTGAGTCAGGGCTCACTGTGTTTGGCGAGAATCGTGTTCAAGAAGCAGAGAGCAAGATCTCGTCGCTCCCTGCAGCGCTTACATGGCACATGCTTGGACATGTGCAGTCGAACAAAGCTCGGCAAGCGGCAGCGCTCTTCGACTGCATCCATTCCGTGGATAGTGAGCGGATTGCCGCAGCGCTTGCCCGGCACGCGGCAGGCTTAGATCGCAGCATTCCCATACTGCTTCAAGTAAACGTCACTGGGAAAGAAAGCCAATTCGGTTTCGAGCCAGACGCTCTGCCGACCGTTGCGCAAGACATTGCAGCGCATCGTAGTCTACGCATCGCCGGTCTCATGGCGATTGCATCGTTCACTGACGACGAAGCGGTGCTGCGCGCTGAGTTTCGAGCGCTGCGGCAACTTCGCGAAGAGCTCAAGTCTGTCATGACCGATCACCCCTGTCAAGAGCTCTCGATGGGCATGTCGAATGACTATTCGATTGCGATTGAGGAGGGGGCTACAATAGTTCGTGTCGGTCGCGCCCTCTTTGGCGAGCGCCCGCAGATTCAGCCGCAGGCTGAACCGAATAGCGTACTTCAAAGCACCTGAGTGGATACCCTGAACGCATGACAACCGAAGTAGTCTGCACATTCATCGAGTTTCTCACACGAGCGCTGATCTTTGCCATCATTGCCCGGGCGTTGGCTTCGTGGTTCGTACAAGACCAGAGCAATCCCATCGTCCAGATGCTCCATGACATTACCGAGCCAATTGTGGGGCCTGTGCGCCGTTTCATGCCAAGTACGGGCATGATGGACTTCTCACCCTTGGTTGCGCTCATCCTGCTTCAGATACTGGAAACAGTCCTGGTCAGACTGATCTGCAGTTGATGTATGTTGCCCACGGCCCTTCACATACACGATGCCTCAGAAGGCTGTGAACTGACCGTCCTCGCCAAACCGCGATCACGCCGTTCAGAATTTGCCGGAACGCTTGACGGAGCACTGTGCGTTCGTTTGCAGGCGCCTCCCGTAGACGGCAAGGCCAATGAGGAACTCATCAGTTTTCTTGCGAAGCAGCTTGGCGTGCCGAAGTCTGCGGTTCAACTGCGACGGGGCGCTGCTTCCCGCCGCAAGCTGGTCTACGTAAAGGGCCTTACCGCCGCTACTGTGTCGAACCGCATCAATGCTCTTGAGCTAGGAGACTAACACGTGCTGCAGACACCGCGAGGCACAGCCGACCTTCTTCCCGCCGACCAAGCATATTGGAGCTACGTGACCGCTCACTTTCAAAGCATCTGCGAAGCATTCGGGTACGGCGAAATTCGCACGCCCGTTTTCGAAGACACCCGGCTCTTCCAACGAACTGTGGGCGAAGGCACAGACATCGTTGAAAAGGAAATGTACACTTTTTCGGATCGCGGCGGCGATAGCTTGACGCTGCGTCCGGAGGGTACGGCGCCGGTGGTACGGGCCTATCTGGAGCACGGCATGCACCGGCTGCCGCAGCCGGTAAAGCTCAGCTACATTGCCTCGATCTTTCGGTACGATAGACCCCAAGCCGGACGGCTGCGCCAGCACCATCAGTTCGGTGTTGAAGCTCTCGGCGAAGAAGCGGCCACCATCGACGCTGAGATCATTAGTCTGCTCCTTACCCTCTACCGCAGTGTTGGGCTCACCGGTATCTCATTGCAGCTCAATAACATCGGTGACGCCGCCTGCCGTCCGCAATACATCGAGGACTTAACCGCATACTATCGCTCTCATGTCCATGCCCTCTGCGATAACTGCCAAGCCCGGCTGGAGCGAAATCCGCTACGCCTGCTGGATTGCAAGGAAGATTCATGCCAGCCCTTCATCCAGGAGGCCCCACACACCCTGGACAACCTGTGTGCCGACTGCGATGCGCACTTCTCGACCCTAAAGCGCTCTTTGGATGCTATGGAAATCGAGTACACGCTGAACCATACGCTGGTGCGTGGATTAGACTACTACACGCGCACAGTCTTCGAGGTCTGGCCGGAAGCGGTGGGACGGCAAAGCGCGTTGGGCGGCGGCGGCCGCTACGATGGGTTGGCACGACATATTGGCAAGAGAGATGTGCCCGGCATTGGGTTTGGCACGGGCATCGAGCGCATCATCCTCAATCTGCAACGTCAGGGAGTTGCGCCGGATGAGCGTCAGCCGTTTAGCGTATACATCGCGACCCTTGGCGAACGGGCCGGCACGTACGGAATCGGCTTGACAAACGACCTGCGGCAGCGAGGAATTCGCGCGCTCCTGACCTACAAGCAGCGCAGCCTTAAAGCCCAACTGCGGCAAGCGGGCAACCAAGCAGCGGACTGCGCGGTCATCGTTGGCGATGACGAACTGGCACAGGGACAGGTCTTGCTGCGGGACCTGAAGTCGAGCACACAGGAGAATGTCGCGGCGACAGACCTGGTGCAGGCATTAGAGCGGTTGCGGGCTGGCGAACAAGACCCTCAGTAGAGTCTTACTGAACGCGATTATGGCAGGGTGCGGCACATCTAGACCGGTACGCCGGTAAGCGCTTCCATCAGTTCGACGTTTTCGTCAACTTCGGCCTTGTTCTCCATGCCCAGTACGACCGCGTCAACGCTGGCGAGATTGAGCACATATTCGAGGGCGCGCCGCCGATCGTCTAGGAGTTTGCCTGCCCCGTAGACTTTCATTCCGTAAATGCCCTTGCCGTTCGCCGACATTTGGTCCATAACGGGAATGACCTCCTCGGGCGAGGCGTCCATGGTCACGCCGGCATAGTTTATGCGCGCAAGCACCACCTCCACCCAGGGCGTAACGGCCGCCAGCTTGAAGGCCGCAAAGTCATGGCAGGAAACCCCCACCGCACGGATCAGGCCCTCGTCCTTACACTGTGAGAGCGCCGCCATGCTGTCCTCGTAGCGGGTCGTCCAGTCGTGCTCCGTGAGGCAGTGCAGGAGCACAATGTCCGCGTAGTCAGTGCCAAGCTCATCCAAGAAGCGCGCCACGTCTCCGCGCACTTCGGCGGGGGTCCGTGACGTAGTCTTGGTCGTAATCACGACTTGGTCGCGCGGCAACATGCGCAAAGCCTCACGCACGTGCGGATGTGAACCGTATTGATCGGCGGTATCCCAGAAGCGGACACCGGCATCATAGGCATAGCACAGGAGGTCGATCAGTCCCTGAGTGCCAAGTTTCCGCGTCTGGTTTGAAGAACCGCTCCAACCGACCGTACCGGTGCCGATGCACAGTCGGGAGACTTCAATCCCAGAGTCTCCGAGCACAACTTGCTGCATGATGGCTGACTCCTCTTTGGCTGCTGACTTGCCACCATTCTAACACTCAACAGGCGCAGGCGCTCGCGAGTTGCCTAAGGCAAGACGTAGGGCAGGGCAAGCTGCACCGCCACACCGAAGGCTGCGCCGCCAAGCACCAACCAGATTGAGTTGATCTTGGTGCGCCAGAGCAGCACTAACGCGATGCCGCCCGCGGCCACGGTGGGAATGTCCACGTAGGCCGCTTGACCGAGAAACACCGCTACCGCCCCCATTAGTCCCATCGCCGCGCTCACCACGCCATCCAGCGCAGAACTAAAGACCTGCGAATTACGTATTCTTGGTATCAGTGGATTTACGGCTGCGACAAAGAGAAAGGACGGCAGGAAAATGCCCACAGTTGCCAGCCCGCTCGCAAGCAATGCCCCTTGGACTGACCCAAGATTCTCGTAACCGATGAGGTAGCCGACGAAAGACGCGGTGGTGAAGAGCGGACCCGGCGTTAGCTGTCCCACGGCAACGGCGTCGAGCAACTGGTCTTCGCGCAGCCAACCGAGACCCTCAACGAAGTCACCGTGCAAAAACGCCAGCAACACGTAGCCGCTGCCGTACAGCACGGCGCCGATTTTGAGAAAAGTCAAGAAGAGTTGGCCGAGGCCAAACGGCGCGGCAATCGGCGCGAGCAAGGTCGCCGGGATCGCCAAGAACGGCTTGGCCATGGGCGAGAACCCGCCGATAGCGGCAAGCGGCAGCGCGAGCAGACTGCTTTTTCCAATTTCGCCACGCAGTTTCTTCAGTCCGTTTACAACGACTGCCGCCAGCACCCCGCCCCCGAAGAGCACGAGCAGTTCATTGACGCCAACGAGCGCCAGCCCGCCTGCGACGAGGCCCAGCACAGCCAGCGGAATGCTACGCCACGCAGTACCCAACAACCCAATCAACGCGTGGACAACTATCGCAATGACGACCGGCTTTACGCCATAGAGTATCCACGAAACCTGTGGCAGGTGACCAAACTCGGTGTAGGCCCACGCCAGAACGGTGACCATGAGCGCCGCGGGCAGAATAAAGGCTATGCCGCCCCCGATGAGGCCGCGCCAGCCACTGCGCAGAGATGAGATGTGGATGGCCATCTCCGTGGAATTTGGGCCGGGGATGAGGTTGGTGGCCGCCCACAGGTCGACGAATTGTTGCTCTGTGAGCCACTGCTTCCGCTCCACCAACTCGCGGTGCATCATGGCGACGTGCGCGGCCGGTCCGCCAAACGCCACGCAGCCCAGCACGAAGAAGTAGGAGATTACCTCACTGAGACGTCTATTCTTGCTCACTTGATGCCTAATCTGCTTCTTGTTGTCGACTTGAATTGCGCTTGGGGAGCGATTGAGGGAACAGGACGATGGTGACAAACCACCATCTTGCCGTCAAGCTCGTTTACACCTTCGTTCAGCAAGAGTACGAGGTGACATGCGATGCGCTCTCTAGTACTGTAGACTAGTGCTTGGATGCATTCCAAGGAGGTTTGAATGCCCCGGACTGTTCGGGTAGCTGTCTGTTCCACGCCGATACGCGTTCCGGACGGCTCCGATGCGGAAATACACGCGCACAACCTAGACATTGCCGAAGACCTCATCGTGCGTGCCAAGGAGCAGCAGGCTGATATCGCCTGCCTGCCTGAAGTCTTCAACGTGAAGGGCATCAGCCGTGCCGGCATGGCGCAGAATTGGTTCGAAGACGTTCCGGGCGGCCCAACCTTCACGCGCATGTCGCACGTCGCGCAGCGCTACGGCATCAACGTCGTTGCGCCAATTCTCGCCATCGAGGAAGGTGAACGCCGCAACTTGGCGATGGTATTCGACCGCACCGGCCGCTATCTCGGCGGCTATCAGAAAGTGCACCTCACGGAGGTTGAGAGCGACGAATGGGGCATTGTGGCGGGACGAGATTGGCCGGTATTCGATCTAGACTTTGGCAAGATCGGCATAACGATTTGCTATGACGTGAATTTTCCAGAGGGATTTCGTGTGCTCGCCCTGCAGGGAGCTGAAATCATCTTCCATCCCACGGTGTATAGCATGTACGGCGAGGTTGGCTGGGAAGCGGTTATCATGTCACGGGCGATTGACAACTGTGTGTACGTTTGTCCCGTGAATAACGGCATCGATGGAGACGCGCCCTGGATGCCCGGCATGTGTCTCAATCGGAGCAGCGTCATCGGTCCCGACGGCATCTTCCTGGCGGACTTGGGACGCTACTGGGGCACTGCGGTGGCTGAAATTGACTTGGACCGTCCCCGCATCGTACGCAGCATGGGCGCCTCAGGCGAGGCGAACTTCCGGGAGAAGATGTGGGAGCACCGCCGGCCGGAAACTTACAGGAAGCTGACCGAATACGGATACTGGGTGGAGAACGGCTACCCGCGCGAAACAGCCGCTGAAATTCCAATCATGGATAAGGAGTAGTCGGCTATGGCACAGAAAACTGTCGTACGATTCACTGAGTCCTTGGAGCTCTTCGCTCGCGCTGAAGAGGCAATTGCGGGTGGTTCCCAGACAAGTAGCAAGCGTCCGGGTGGCTATGCATATGGCGCCTACCCCATTTACGCGTCTCGCGCCAATGGCTCGCGCATCTGGGATATAGACGGCAACGAGTACATAGACTACGTAAACGGACTTGGCCCAATTGTCCTCGGCTATTCCTACCCCGAAGTTGATGCCGCCATTGCCGAGCAACTGAGCAAAGGCATCATCTACGGGTTGCTGTCGCCGCTCGAAGTAGAGGTGGCGGATAGCCTCATCGCTGCCGTGCCGGCTGCCGAAATGGTGCGTTTCCTCAAGGGCGGCGCCGAGGCGAACAATGCGGCGGCACGCATCGCCCGCGCCCACACCAAGCGCGAGATTATCTTGAACAACGGCTATCGCGGCTGGTCGGACGGTTGGAATGCGAGTCGTAACGACGGTGGGATTCCCGTTGCGCTGGAATCGTACGTAAAGCAGTTTCGGTACAACGACCTCAACCACCTGGAAGACCTCTTTCACACCTACGACGGCAAGATTGCGGCTGTGATTTTGGATGCGGCCTCCCTCGGCAAAGAGCCGGAGCCGGGCTATCTGCAGGATCTCAACGACCTGGCGCATCGCAAGGGTGCGCTGGTAATCTACGATGAGATTGTCACCGGTTTCCGTCTGGCCATGGGCGGAGCGCAAGAGTTCTTTGGCGTGACCCCGGACCTGGCGACGTTTGCCAAGGCTACGGCCAACGGCATGCCGCTGGCCGCCGTTGTCGGCAGCAAAGAGGTGATGCGCACGGCCGCGGACTGCATGATCAGCATTACCTACGGGGGAGAAGCTCTGTCGCTGGCCGCCGCGGTGGCTACAATGAAGGTCATGCGGGCGCACAACGTCCATGCCCACCTCCACAGTATCGGAGAACTACTCAAGGACGGCATTAACGGCGCGGCTCGCCGAGCGGGAGTGGCGCTGGAAGCGTATGGCTTGGCGCCATTGAGTGGCGAGCGTTTTCTCGATGCCGTAGATGCCGAAGAGGATGCGCTCATGTGGCACTTCCTGCTCGCCGGGTGCGCCCAGCGCGGGGTGCTCATGCGGCGGGGTGGCTGTAACTTCGTCACATATTCGCACTCGGAAGACGACGTTGCGGAGACAGTTGCCGCAATCGAAGATGCCCTGCACGACTTGCGCCGCGCGCGCGAAGGCGGAAATCTCGCCCTTACGGTGAGTGAACTAGCCACCGGATGACCATGCAAGACGCACACGGAGCGATGTGCCAAGAGCCAACACCATGCTTTTGCCCTCAGTCATAACAATTCACCTGGACCCGGTCCTGATCCAGCTTGGCCCGATCGCGTTTCGCTGGTACGGGCTAATGTACGTGCTGGGGATCGTGGGAGGTATGTGGATTATTCGCAAGTATGCCAACCAGTGCGGCATCAACGACGATCAAATCAATACGCTCTTTTGGCCGGCAGCGATTGCGGGCTTCATTGGCGGGCGGCTGTACTATGTAATTCAGCAGCCGCTGGGCCCGTATCTTGAACAGCCCTGGCGCATCATTGCCACGTGGGAAGGCGGGATGGCCTTCTACGGCTGCATCTTTGGGGTTGTGCTTGCGCTCTTGGTTACTTGCTGGCGGGCCAACATCCGGCTCTGGCCGGTGCTGGATACGGCGGCGCTGCTCGCGCTGCCCGCGCAGGCGGTGGGGCGTATCGGCAACATCGTCAATGGCGATGTCATCGGCTACCCTTCTGAAGCACCGTGGGCGTTTCTCTACACCCATCCCGCCACATTCGCGCCCAGCACAACGGTCGCATATCATCCGGCGGCAGTCTATGAACTTCTAGGCAACGTCGTCCTCTTCGCCATACTCTGGCCGTTGCGGCACCGCTTCAGTACGCCTGGGATGGTTTTCGCTCTCTATCTGGTTGGATATTCCCTCGCACAGGTTATAATCTTCGTTTGGCGACTGAATGAAGTAGTCATCTGGGAACTAAAACAGGCACAGGTGACCGGCATCCTCGTTGCGATCGCCGGCATCTTGCTCGCAATCTGGCTGCGCCAGAACGCGCAGGATAAGCACGCTCAGACAGCCTAGGGAGGAGCTAGAGCAGCAAACATGTCGGGAACATCGCGCACACTTCTAATTCTTATCGTATTCGTTGGTGGCATATCCAGTCTTGGTACGGAAATCGCCACCTCCCGCCTGATCGCACCGTTCTTTGGTACCTCGCTCTTCGTCTGGGCCAATGTCATCGGCTTTGTGCTGTTCTATCTGACATTGGGCTATTACCTGGGAGGTCGTCTGGCAGACCGGTTCCCTCGCGAAGAGATTCTCTACCAGCTCACAGCGGTGGCGGCGTTGCTGATCGCATTGTTGCCGTTTGTGTCGCGTCCCATACTGCAATACTCCCAGGAGGCGTTTGCCACATACTCCTTAGGAGTCTTCTGGGGCTCGCTCTTGGTGGTAATGCTGCTGCTCGCCGTCCCAATTACATTGCTCGGCTGCGTCTCGCCGTACGCGATAAGGTTGTCCCTTGAAGACGGCGACGTGAAGCAATCAGGGAGCGTGGCAGGAAAACTCTACGCCATCTCAACAGTAGGCAGCCTGCTTGGCGCTTTCTTGCCAACGCTCGTCTTGATCCCAAACATCGGCACACGGAACACGTTTCTCACGTTTGCGGTCACGCTCCTCGTTCTCTCAATAATCGCTTTGGGCAAGCGCAAGCTCTATCCAATGCTGTTCCTCGTCATCGTGATTGGCTTGGCAATTGTCCCTCAAGTGACGATTAAGCCCGCAGAGCGAGGCGTAGTAATCGAGGAAACAGAATCGGCCTACAACTACATTCGTGTCATTGAGTTGGCCGATAGCACGCGCCACCTTGAACTCAACGAGGGCCAAGCGACGCACTCGATTTACCATCCCGAGCGGCTGCTCACCGGCGGACCCTGGGACTACTACCTGGTGGCGCCCTACTTTGCTCCCAACGTTGAGCCTTCGGATCTACAGCAGGTGCTCATGATCGGGCTTGGCGCAGGCACGGTGCCAAAGCAGATGACGCAGATCTACGGTCCCATCGCCATCGTCGGCGTGGAAATCGATCCGAGAATTGCCGAGATTGGGCGCAAGTACTTCGATATGACGGAACCCAATCTCGAGGTAGTTGTGCAGGACGGTCGCTACTTCCTTATGACCGACGACCGCAAGTATGATTTGATCGGCACGGACGCGTATCAGCAGCCGTACATTCCGTTCCAGATGACTACTAAGGAGTACTTCCAGCACGTACGTGATCGCTTGACGCCAAACGGGGTCGCGGTGATCAATGTCGGGCGCACGTCAACCGACTTTCGATTGGTGCATACGATTGCCGGCAACATGAAGTCGGTATTTCCGAACGTCTTCATCATCGACATTCCCGGAACCATCAACAGCATTGTGATTGCAACCAATCAGCCTAGCTCACCACAAGACTTCTTGGACAATGTGCAACCCCTACTCTCGAGTCAGGATGTCGACGAACGTCTGCGTTTGGTACTGGCTGTGACTTCGGAACACTACCGCGAGATTACTACGGTGGAAACGCAGATCTTTACCGACGATCTCGCACCCGTCGAACAGTTGATTCACACGATGATCCTAGACGTGGCGCAGGGAGAGTAAACGGCGAAGCCTCGTGTGCGCGTGGCTGTCCCGGCGACGGAGTTGCCCGCGCCCCCGCGTGGGACGGGAGTAGAAAAGCTGGCTGGCTCTCGAGAGCCAGCCAGCTTCTTGGTTTCTCAGAGAGCGTATACTCGCAATCTACCTACGATGCTGTCTGCAGCAGATCGGCTTCGATGGCTTTGAGTAATTGCGCCTTGGGACGGAAGCCGACGACTCGGCCGACCTCTTGGCCGTTTCGGAAGAAGATGAGCGTAGGAATTCCTTGCACGCCCAGACGCGTTGGGGTTTCCAAATTGTCATCCGTATTGACTTTGGCAAAGACGACCCTACCGTCAAGTTCGCCGGCGAGCTCCTTGACAATTGGGTCTACCATCTTGCACGGGCCGCACCAAGACGCCCAAAAGTCGACCACTACAGGAAGAGCGGATTCCGTTACGTCTTTCGTGAAACTGTCATCAGTCACCACAATTGGTTCAGCCATTGCTTCCTCTTTCTCGACTTGTCATCGTATCCATAGTGACGTACTTCCTAATCTCACTATGGCAGAGACCGTGGTGAAATTCAACCCTAAGATTCCCCTTGGACTGTCGCCGAAATCCCCGTGAAGGGCTCACAGTACACTGGTGAAGAATACTAATTCTGGTGCGCATCCGGTTCGCTCTTCTCGCAAGCAATCTCATTCTCGTGGGGCTAGCTTCGCAACCACGTGTCGACACGACAACCAATTGGCTTCCGACCACCGTATTTGGGCCTTCAATAAGTCTCTACTACCCTCAGGCAAATGCTTGCCTGTGGACTACCGATTTGCTAGCATATATTGATAGAATTATAGCCTCTCTCCCTTTCCCCCTATTTAATGTCTAACTTTGACCCCCGAACGCTTTGGCAGACTGTATTAGGGGAACTTGAACTAGAGGTACCCCGAGGTCAGTTTGCTGCCTGGTTAAGAAACACCAATCTCATTGATGCCAATAGCTCGCCCATCAGAGTTGGCGTACCGCATACTTTTGCGAAAGAAGTAGTCGAGCGGAACTATCACACCTTGGTGCAGGAGATTCTGGCACGCCTCTGTCAACAGGAGGTCTCGGTTGTGTACGAGGTTTCTTCGTCTGTCCCGGAAGACACGCGTCAAGGCACACCTGCAGCGGGCGCAGCGGCTGGAACGCCTACTAATTCGCAGAGCGACCAGAAGCAACTGTCTCGCGGCGCCATTACCCGCAACATGGTGAATGCGAAGTTCACCTTTGATCGCTTTGTAATTGGCTCGGGAAATCGCTTGGCTGCCGCAGGCGCGCAAGCGGTAGCGGAACGGCCAGCGGATGCGTACAATCCGCTGTTCATTTACGGCGGAGCAGGCTTGGGCAAGACGCACCTGCTGCATGCCATCAGCAACTATGTTCTGCAAACTCGACCGGACTGTCACATCGTGTACATAACGTGTGAGACTTTCACGAACGAGTTCATTCGCGCAATTCAAAACAAGCGAATCGATGACTTCCGCGACCGCTACCGCAGCGCTGAGATTATCCTGATCGACGATGTACAGTTCCTAGCCGGAAAAGAGCAGACGCAGGAAGAGTTCTTTCACACTTTCAATGCGTACCACGAATATGGCAAGCAGATTGTGCTCTCCAGCGATCGGCCCCCAAATAGCATCGAGACGCTCACGGAGCGCTTGCGCAGCCGCTTTGTGTGGGGTCTCATTGCAGATATTCAACCTCCGGACCTGGAAACCCGCATCGCAATTCTCAGCAAGCGGGCGGAAGAAGAAAATGCGGAAGTATCGGATGAGGTCCTTGAGTTCTTAGCGACCCACTTAGTGAGCAACGTAAGAGAGCTGGAGGGCGCGCTCACCCGGCTGCTGGCGTTTGCGAAACTGAGCGACCAAGTGCCGACGCAAGAGCTGGCGATGGAAGTCTTGGACGGGCTACTCTTTAACGTGGGCAAGAATGCTTTTACGCCGGATAAAATCCTGGACGCCGTTGCTACCCATTACCGTGTGCGCTTAGCCGACCTCATTGGGCCAAAGAGAGACAAGTCCATCGTCCGCCCCCGGCAAATCGCAATGTATATGATTCGGGAAGAAACACAAGTTTCTCTGCCGGAAATCGGCAGAATTCTCGGTGGCCGCGACCACACCACGGTCATGTACGGGTGCGACAAGATAAACAAGGAACTTGAGCACAGCACCGAACTCCAGCAAGAGTTGGCCAGCGTGTGGCATATTTTGCGGCCTGCCCAGTAGACCGGCGCGAGGCGAAAAAGGGTTTTTCCAGGCCGGGCACGAGATTTGAAGCCAACGGGAGCATTTAGACTCCGCTGCTGCAAAGGTTCTTTTGGCCCCATCCTCCCATCGGCGCGAGCACCCATCTCTTTCGACCGCTTGCCGTCCAGCAGTACCGTCCCCACTCGCTGCGTCGCTTGCCGCGTGCGCTCCAGCCAGTCCAAGGCGACGTGCACGGAGCTTGTGCAAGCACTACAGTTTGAAGGCTGCAACGCACACTTTCTCCGCCCATTGGACGAGCAACTCTCCATTGATACATCCAAGCCAACTGTGCAATCTGAAAAGGCGGGGCTTGTGACGCCGCAAAGGAGCGCCCGTTGACACGCCGCGAGACACCATGCCTCGTCCTAGCGACCGGCAACCCCGGCAAGGTGGTAGAACTCCGAGAGCTCTTGCAGAATGTTGATGTGGAACTTGCAACTGCTGCGGCTCTCGGCCTGAGGCTGCCTCCTGATGAGCCATATGCAACATTTCATAAAAATGCTGTACACAAGGCCTTGTTTGTTGCGGTGCAGACGTCCCATCTGGTGCTCGGTGAAGATTCCGGACTGGAAGTCGACGCCCTCGGCGGCAAGCCAGGAGTGCTATCAAAACGCTTCAGCGGCCCCCAAGGCGATGCGCAGGCAAACAACGCAAAGCTGCTTCACGAACTAAGGGGCGTCCCCTGGCCGCAGCGCCAGGCGCGCTTTCGGTGTGAACTGGCGCTGGCAAAGGGCAATGAGATTCTCTTCAAAGCGGGTGGCGTGTGCGAAGGCTTCATTGCGGAAGTGCCACGGGGCGACGGTGGGTTCGGCTATGATCCGCTATTCTTCCTTTCTGCACACAGACTGACCATGGCGGAACTCTCATCTGACGAAAAGAATCGCATCAGCCACCGCGCCCGCGCCCTTGAGAAAGCGCGTGCGTTCATACGACAATACGTGTGAGAGGCTTGGCCGCCCTTCTCCGTATCCCAAAGGCCGACCGGAAGCAGCCAAACAAGTGCTTCCCAAACAACTGGACATACTTCAGAGAGAGGAAATCCACATGACTGGGGAACTCGAAGCCAAACACGACCGCATCGCGCAATTCCTTGACGACCGGAATCTCGATGCATTGGTGATCGGGCGCTTGGCAAACTTCGCCTGGGCCACCGGCGGGCGTGACGGCTTTATCATGATTGCTGGCGAGCATGCGGCCGCACACCTCATCTACACGCCTGACGAGAAGGCACTGGTTGCGGACCGGATAGAGATGCCCCGCTTTCAGGACGAGGAGGGTCTTGTTCCGCCGGAATGGACTCCCATAGTGCCGCATTGGCACATTGACCGGCCGCAAGTAATCAACTGGAATACCGTTGCCCAAGGCAAGCGCACCGGCAGTGACTGCGATTTCCCCGGCGCCCAGAAACTCATCGGTGACATTGCGCGCCTGCGCTACCAGCTTCTACCTGAAGAAATCGTACGCTACCGCGCTTTGGGGCAGGCCGCCGCCCAAGTTCTCGAGGAGGCCGCGCGCGCGATCGCGCCCGGCATGACGGAGCATGCAATTGCTGGGACAATAGCCGGTAAAGCCATCGCCCGGGGCCTGCAAGCGGCTCTCACACTCGTGGCGACTGACGAACGCATCTTCAAGTACCGGCATCCGATTCCAACGGCCAAAACACTGGACAAATACGCCATGCTCGTGTTGTGCGCCAGGCAGCACGGCTTGATTTGCTCCGTCACGCGCTTTGTGCACTTTGGTGCAATACCTGCCGAAATCCAGGAAAAGTCGGCTGCCTGCGCCCAAGTAGATGCGGCGTTCATCCTCGGCTCGGAACCGGACCGGCCTGCCAGCGACATCTTTGCCGATGCCGCTAACGAGTATGCAAAGGCCGGGTACGCGGACGAGTGGCGGTTCCACCACCAGGGCGGCGCCTGCGGCTACGAGTCGCGCGACTACAAAGCGTCCCCGGTGAGCACCGAAGTCGTGCAACTAAACCAAGCCTTCGCATGGAATCCGAGCATTGCGGGCGTAAAGAGCGAGGATACGACTCTCGTTACCGCGGAAGGCATTGAAGTGCTCTCTGCTGCCTCTGCTGAATGGCCGATGATATCCGTGGAGTGGCAGGGCAAGTCCATCGAGCGGGCTGCCATCCTGCAGCGCTAAGGAGCCACACCATGCGTCCAAGCGCGCCTTCCGCGCCGCAACCGGCACAGGCCCTCGCCATTTCGGCCTTGGAGTGGCGCAGCATTGGGATCTTCATCGCCGTTGCGTTCGGTCTCTCGTGGGGAGTGTGGGCGCTAGTCTATCTGCTGGGCGGCATGGAGAATTTGCTAGCGTTCACCGCCGGCTCGCTGCTAGCGATGTGGTGCCCGGGCATCGCCGCGATCATTTGCAGCAGGTATGTAACGCCTATGTCCCGGCGCGAACTCGGCCTGCGCCGCGGCATTCTCGAACGTTACGCAAGCATTTACTTTTTTGTTCTACTCTTTCTCATCGCGGCGATGGGTCTGAGTGTTGGTCTCGGTTTCCAGGAAGTCAATGCAACTCTGGAGCCGTTGCGGAGCGAGCTTGTCGACCAACCCTATCCCTTCGACGATCCGATCTTAGTGACGTTCATCAATATCGTCGTTGCATTTACCTTAGCGGCGGTCCTCAACAGCCTCTTTACGCTTGGTGAGGAACTTGGGTGGCGCGGCTTCCTCTTGGCGAAGATGGCGCCGCTTGGCATGGCGCGCGCGAGCATCCTCATCGGCCTAATCTGGGGTGTGTGGCACGCCCCAGCCATCTTCATGGGGTACAACTATCCCGGATACCCGCTTGCAGGCGCGCTACTCATGGTCTGGTTCACCGTTGGGTGGAGTGTAATCTTTACGTGGCTGCGTCAGGTAGCAGGCAGCGTACTGGCTGCCGCGTTCGGCCACGGACTACTCAACGCCGTCGCCGGCTTACCGCTGCTCCTCTTGCAGGACACAAACTCGCTCATTCGCGCCCCGCTCGGTATCACTGGACTCGTGCCGCTCACCTTGCTCGCTCTGCTTGCTCTTGGGCTGCTGCAGAAGCGCCAGAAAGATGGCGAGGATAGCCCAACCTGAGTTGCCCAGGGCCGGACACGAGAGCTTGGAATTGAAAGGCGCCTGGCCGCACTAGCATTTCGTTGCGCCCGCGAGGCCTGAGCTGAAGGCTTCTCGCAGCCGGCGCGCTCCGGACGCCCTATTCCTGGTCGGCAAACTGCATCGTATAGAGCTGGAAGTAGTCGCCTCGCTGCCGCAGTAACTCCTCGTGGGTGCCTTGCTCGACTATCTCTCCCCTGTCCATCACTATCACTTGATGGGCGTTTTGGATAGTGGACAAGCGGTGCGCGATCACGAAACTCGTGCGGCCTTGCATGAGCACCTTCAGCGCTTCCTGAATCTGCTGCTCCGTCTCGGTGTCCACACTGGACGTGGCCTCATCCAGGACGAGTATGCGGGGGTCCGCAATGAGCGCCCGCGCAAACGAGAGCAATTGCCTCTGGCCAATGGAAAGCTGCGTTCCGCGCTCGCCCACAAGGGTCTCGTAGCGAAATGGTTGCGCCTCTACAAAGTCATGGAGACTTACCGCTTTGGCCGCTTTCATGACTTCCTCATCCGATGCGTCGAGCTTTCCGTACCGGATGTTTTCCTTGACCGTGCCGGAGAATAGGAATGGTTCCTGCAGCACGAGGCCAATCTGGTCGCGCAGGCTCTCAATCGTTACTTGGCCGATGCTGTGCCCGTCAATAGTCACGTCGCCAGAGCGAATGTCATAGAAGCGGCAGAGTACGTTGATAATTGAGGTCTTGCCCGCGCCGGTATGGCCGACAATCGCGATCAATTCTCCCGGTTTTACATTCATGCTGATGCCGTGCAAGACAGGCGTATCCGGATCGTAGCCAAAGACGACGTTATCAAACGTCACCTGACCCCGAACCGCAGGCAGCGGTCTCGCATCAGGCGCATTCAGAATGTCGGGTTTCTGGTCCAACAACGCAAAGACGCGTTCACTGGCCGCCATGGCGGACTGCATCTGGTTAAAGCGAGACGAAATGCTCTGTAGCGGCTGGAAGAACCGTTGCACATACGTGAGGAACGCGACCACAATACCGAGCGTAATGCTCCCCTGGACGACAGCCACGCCGCCGAACCAGATAATTATCACGATAGCGATGGCGTTTATGATGCTCACTGTTGGCGAAAATGCCGCCGTAAGCCCTTGCGCCTTCACTGTCGAGTGAACATAGCGGTCGCTCAGGTCCATGAACCGCTGTAGATTCTCCGCTTGCCGGGAATACGCCTGAGTTACGCGCACACCCAGGATACTCTCGGCAAAGTTACCATTCATCACGCTGCGGTCTTCCCGGGCTACACGCCACGCCTTGCGCGACTTGCCCTTGAAGAAGAAGGCCACTGCGGCCAATCCGGGGACGATGATGAACGTGAGCAGCGCGAGTTGCCAATGCATGTACAGCATTACAAAGAGTATGCCAATCAACACGAAGAGATCGCTTGAGGTGCTCACGATGCCATTCGTCACGAGCCTACTGATATCCCGCACGTCGCTGGTTACGCGCGTAATGACGCTGCCGGCGCGGTTCTGGTCATAGAAGCGTAGGGAAAGTCGCTGCAGGTGTCTGAAGAGGTCTTGGCGCAGTGTGAAGAGCAACTGTTGGCCGAGCCAGCTTATGATCCATTGCCGCGCCCCTGAAGCGCCGAACAGAATAATGCCGGCCGCGAGGTACAGAACGACAAGAATGTCCAAGCTACGCAGGTCGCCGTTGGCAAGCGGCCCATCGATAGCGAGCTTGAGCAGGTACGGTCGGAGGACGCTCGCCACGGTATTGACGAGCGTAACACCAACTGCGCCCGCAATTTGCAGGCGGAATCCCGTTGTGTAACCAAGCAAACGGGCAATAATCTTGAAGTCGAATTCACCGGAGACTTCCGCCTGTCCGTCAAGCGATTTCTGAGAAGGCTGAGGCGAGGGGCTGGAGCCGTCAGTAGGACTGCGGGATGTTTGGCGCTCCCGTTCAGACATCGGCGGCTCCAATGTCTCTCCCGCCTAGCCCGGCCTCTCGCGCCAACGCCGCCGTTCGTTCCTGGTCCTTAAGCTGGATATCGTAGATGCGCGAGTAGAACCCTTCCCGTGTGAGCAACTCCGCATGCGTGCCCCGGTCCACGATGCGGCCTTCCTCCATAACAAGGATTTGGTCTGCGTCTTTGATGGTCGATACCCGCTGCGCTACCACCAACGTCGTACAGTCCTGCATATACGTTTTCAGAGTCTGATAAATCCTGTATTCCGTCTCCGTATCGACGCTGGCAGTAGCGTCATCCAGCATGAGAATGGGGCGGCGCAGGAGCAAGGTGCGCGCCAACGCCGTGCGCTGGCGTTGGCCTCCCGAAAGGCCCGCGCCCCGCTCTCCGATGCGGTGCTGATAGCCCTCGGGAAACTCCATGATAAAGTCGTGGGCTTGGGCCGCTTTGGCAGCGGCAATTATCTCATCCATAGTGGCGTCGGGGCGGCCATACGCTATGTTATTCGCCATGGTTTCGGAGAAGAGCAGCGGCTCTTGCAATGCGACGCCAATCTGCTCTCTCAGCGACTTGAGAGTCACGTCGCGCACATCGTGACCGTCTATCCTCACTGCGCCCTGCTGCACGTCATAGAACCGCGCAATGAGATACAACAACGTGCTCTTGCCGCTGCCAGTCGGCCCCACTATCGCAACCATCTTGCCCGGCGCAGCTTCCATTTCGACTTCGTGCAGGACGGGTTGGCCGCGCTCATACTCAAATGTGACGTTTTCCAGCGCCACACTTCCCTCAACTGGCGGCAGGTCATGGGCGCCGGTCCGATCGCGCACCGGCGAACGCGTGTCCACCACGCCGAAGAGGCGCTCGCCGCTCGTAATGCTGGTCGCGATACTGTCCATGATGCTCGGGAGTTGCTGGGTCGGCTGCACGAGCATTTGATAGTAACTCACGAAGGCGACGAGCGCGCCGATTGACAACTCGCCGGTTATCACGAGGCGCCCTCCCAGCCATAGCACGATGACAACGCCGGAGACGGCTACCATGTTCATCAAGGGACCAAACGTCGCATTGAGGCTGACCGCGCGCATCATGAGGCGCACGAGCTCGCGCCCCTCACGTTCGAACTTCTGTCTCTCGTGCGGCTCGCGCGCAAAAGCCTTCACGACGCGGGCGCCGTTGATTGCCTCTTCCAACGCTATGACCACCTGCTCGCGCTGCTGCCGGATCCAGGAGTATTCCGGGCGCACCTTTTTGTGGTAAAACCAGGCAATGACACCCAGGATGGGAAGCAGTGGCAGCGACCAGAGGGCGAGCTCCCCGCTGAGCAAGAACATGATGGCCAACACCATGAGATAGCGGAGAAAGGTGTCGAGGATATTGATGATGGCCTGGGTGCCAAAGCCTTGGACCAATTCGATATCGCTCAATGCGACCGAAATCATCTGCCCGGCCTGAATCTTGTCGTGGAATCCAAAGGAAAGGTGCTGCAAGTGGTCGTAAAGCTGCCGGCGCAGATCGTAACCGGTCTTCTGGGAGGTAACGGCAGTGAAAAAGGCTTTCCCGAAGAGGAAAAGCGCCGCGAGAACGGCAACCGCAACAATCGCGCCACTCATCGCGGCGATGAAGCGCAGGTCGCCCTTCACCAGTCCGTTGTCGATGACTTCCTTAAAGAGTGTGGGTGCGACAAGACTTAAGAGAGTACTTATGAGCCACGCCCCATAGGCAAGCAGCGCTACGCGACGGTGCTTAAACGACGCTGCAAGAAGTCGACGGAGAATCTTCATAGGGCGGTTGGCGCCATCTTTCCCTAGAGAGACCCTTGCATAACTCCGTCATTCCGGCGAAAGCCGGAATCCAGAAGCGCTTGTACATCTATAACTAGCATCATGTCAATCCATTTCACCTCCATCTCACCTTCCCCTCTAGGGGAAAGAGGTATCGCAAAGGTCTCCTAGAGGGGTTGCCTGCCCGCAAAACCGGTGTCTAATTCATGCCAGAAGCGGATTTCGTCCTCACCTTGCTTCCAGCACAGATAGACGACACGTCCATCGCGTTCCGCAGGGAAATCGATCAGCCCTTGCTCGATGTCCTTGAGGGTAACGCCCTGCGCAACGATTTCCTCTATCAGCGACTCGGCCTCGGCGCGCAGGGCTTGGACTTTGCGCAGCGAGGGCAAGGATGATCCAGACGCGGGTGGGGGGTAGCCGTTGCTGCGCAGCAGTGAGGTTGGGTACGACTGCCCCTCTGCGTACTCCTTGAATTGGACAAAGATTTCCTGGAGTCGGGTGACAGTTGCCGCAATGCGCGGCAAGAGGGCATTCGCTTCTCGCAATGAGAAGAGCTTTAGCGGCGGCTCGGGCGGCGGCTCTTGAGAAGACATGAAAACAGGGGGTGCTTCACTTACGGCAGGGGAACGCCTACTATGTTTGCACAGCGACCTGTGCGCGTCAAGGCGGCTGCCATTCAACCGAACATTGTGGAAAGGTAGAATAGGCAGGGGAGAGAAGCTCGCGAACCTGAGCGACTAAGCGATGACGCGTTTCTCTTGTCTATTGGTGAGACGGCGCGATTAGGAAGACTGCCAAGGAGATACAGCCGCAATGAAACGCATCCAGCAGAGAATCTTTGAATTACTGGAGGTTGCCCACCCGGACGACACGTCCAGCCGGGTAACCGACCTCTTTCTCTTCGTCTTGATTGCCCTAAACGTGCTCGCCGTAATTCTGGAGACTGTGGAGGACCTGTCGACGCAATGCGCGCCCATCTTTCTCTTTTTCGAGGTGTTCTCGGTTGCGGTGTTTTCAGTCGAGTACGTATTGCGTCTCTGGACGTGCACCCAGGATGAGCGTTACGCGCATCCAATATTAGGCCGGCTGAAGTTTGCCGGTTCATGGCCTGCTATCGTAGACTTGCTGGCCATCTTGCCGTTCTATCTCCCCATGTTCTTGGCAATAGACCTGCGCATGATCCGGGCCTTGCGCTTCTTCCGTCTCCTGCGTTTCTTGAAACTGAGCCGCTATTCCGAATCGATGCGAATCTTTGGGAAAGTGCTGCGCAGCGAACGCGCCGAGTTGCTGGTGGCGCTCTTCGTCGCCGGCGTGTTGCTCATTATCGGCTCCAGCTTTCTCTACATTGTCGAACACGACGCGCAGCCTGAGGTCTTCTCAAGCATCCCATCAGCCATGTGGTGGGGCGTGGCCACCTTGACAACCGTTGGATACGGCGACGCCTATCCGATCACGCCGCTGGGTCGATTCCTGGGCGCGATCGTCGCCATCATGGGGGTCGGCATGTTTGCGTTGCCTGCCGGTATTCTGGCCTCCGGCTTTGCCCGGGAGATGGATAAACGCCGGGAAGAGCCCGAAGCTTGCCCCCACTGCGGCAAGCCCCTGGAGAGTGCTGAGGCAGACTAGACAAGTGGTGCGGTTCTCAAGGCGCCGTCAGCGGCAGCGACTGTGGCGCACGAGGTCGAAGTCGAAGAATCTTGCGCACCTTCCGTCATCAGTCAGCCTCATGCGCCGCAAAGAGTCGGCAGCCGCTTCCGTAGCAAGTGCCCTCAGCTAGTCCTCTGCCTCATACTCGCCCCGCGCAATCAAATACTCGCGAGCGTACCCCAAATACGTCTCGGCATTGCTGTAAATGCGCTCGATCTCTTGGCCGGTCACCTCCCGCAGCACCTTTCCCGGAACACCGAGGATCAATGACCGTGGGGCGAACTCTTTGCCCTCCGCAAGCACCGCGCCGGCACCTACGATACTGTCAGATCCCACCGTGGCGCCGTTGAGGAGCAGCGCGCCCATGCCCACGATGCAGTGGTCGCCCACGGTCGCGCCGTGAATGACGGCAGTGTGACCGGTTGTTACATGGGAGCCCACCTTGGACGGACAGCCGTGGTCGGTGTGCACCACGCAGTTTTCTTGAATGCTCGTATGCTGTCCAATGATGATGGGCGCAAAGTCACCCCGCAAGACTGCTCCATACCACACGCTGGCATAGTCGCCGAGTTCTACGTCTCCTATCACATAGGCGTTTTCCGCGATAAAGACATTCTTGCCCACACGCGGCATGATGCCTTTATATGGCAATAATGGCATGCGTCTTCTCCCCTCTTGATGGAATTTTGCTGCGCAGATCTCACAGAAACAGATTGCTTGCTTAGCTCATGGCGTGGCCCTCAGTAGCAGCTCATCACGGCCATGATAGCACTGTTGCCTGCTGGCAACGGGCGACCGACGCGCGTGTCGCCAGGGTCACCCGCTCTGGGGCCAAGAGCGCGTGTACGAATGCGAAAGCCTATGCTATGGTGATATGGAATACGCACTAAGCACACAAGGCAATGCAAGGAGAACGAATACTATGGCGGTTACGACAGAACCAAAGCATTTTGGATTGCTAATCGACGGCGAGTGGATCGAACGGCGCGACGGCAAGCTGCTGGAAGTACGCAGCCCCAACGACGGCCAGGTGTTCGCTACGCTGCCGGAAGCGACACAAGCCGACATAGACGCCGCCATCGAGGCGGCACAGCGCGCGTATGACAAGCAAGAGCTTTCCGCCTACCAACGCTATGAAATCCTCCACAAGGTCTCACAGCTTCTCCTGGAGCGCGTCGAGGACATCGCCTACCACATGAGCATGGAAGGCGGAAAACCCATCAAAGAGGCGCGCATCGAAGTCGCCCGCGCCGCCAGCACAATCCTGGTCGCGGCGGAAGAGGCGAAGCGCATCCACGGTGAGCAGATTCCGGTGGAGGCCGCGGTAGGATCGGAGGACCGCCTGGCCTTTACGCTGCGCCAGCCGATTGGCGTGATCTGCTGCATCTCGCCGTTCAACTTCCCCGCCATTCTTGTAGCGCATAAGATCGCGCCCGCAATTGCGGCCGGTAACACGGTGGTGCTCAAGCCCGCCAGCGCCACGCCGGTCACGGCAGCGAAGATCTGCCAGGCATTTCTCGACGCCGGGTTGCCGCCGGGTCACCTTAACCTGATAGTCGGCGGCGGCGCGACCGTCGGCGAGTGGCTCATCCAAGACGAGCGCTTTGCCATGTATTCCTTCACCGGTTCACCAGAGGTCGGCAGGCATTTGCGCAACAGCATCGGACTCCGCCGCGCCACCCTGGAATTGGGCGCCAACTCACCCGTGATTGTAGATAAGACCGCCGACGTGGCCGTAGCTGCCGATGCGGTCGCACAAGGCGGCTACATGAACGCCGGCCAAGTGTGCACCTCCGCCCAGCGCATCCTGGTACATCGCGACGTGGAGGGGGAATTCCTCGCGGCGCTGGTGCCGCACGTTGAGAAGATGCAGGTAGGGCCCTCCTACGAAGACGACACCGACGTGGGTCCCATGGTCACGCTGAGCGCCGCCGAGCGCGTCGAGGCTTGCTTCAAAGAAGCGGCTGCGGACGGCGCGAATGTGCTCTGCGGCGGCGTGCGCGAGGGCCAGTTCGTCTCACCGGCCGTGGTTAGCGGTGTACGCTCCGATATGCAGATTTTCAAGGACGAGCTCTTCGGCCCGGCAGTAACCGTTACGGTCTTTGACGACATTGATGAGGCCATTGCTCTTGCAAATGACTCACGCTACGGCTTGCAGGGCGGTATCTTTACAAACGATCTGGAGACGGCTTGGAAAGCCGCCAGGCAAGTGCGTATCGGCGCGCTGATGATCAATGACACATCACGGTACCGCGCCGACCAGATGCCGTTCGGCGGCGTGAAAGAAAGCGGAATGGGTCGCGAAGGCCCCAAGTTCGTCATTGAAGAAATGACCGACCTGAAGCTGGTAGTCTTCAACCTGCAAGGATAAAGAGTAGCGCGTTTCGGTCGAACCCAAGAGTTGTCGAACCCAGAAATTTCGGAAACATTGGCGCAACAGCGCTCAATCCGTGACACCTTGAAAGGTCTCTTGCTTGTAGCGCGGGGGCTTGTCCCCCGCCTCTTGTGAAGAGTGGTCCAGCGCGGAGCTTTTCGCGCAATGCCCAATCGATTGCGGCAATGAGATCTCGGCACGCCTTAGAAGACCAACGCGCGGGTAGGCCATCGCCCATTGCGAGATGCATCGTTTCACGAAGTCGGTGTCACCCATAGCCCAACCGGAAGGCACAAGAAAACAATGCCCGAAGACCGTATGCTCAGCGTCGAGGAAGCGTTTGCGCGCATCGTCTCCCAGTTTGCTGTGCTCGAGACTGAGACGGTAACTTTGTTGGATGCGCTCGGGCGCGTGCTCGCGGAGGACGTAATCAGCGCGGAAGACGTGCCGGCGTTCGATAACTCGGCCATGGACGGCTACGCGGTGCGTTTCGCAGACACGCAGGCGGCGAGCGAGGCGCAGCCCGTGCACTTGCGCGTCGTTGGCGACCTGGCTGCCGGCTCCGTTCCTACTAACCCGCTGGGGCCGGGCGAGGCGGTGCGCATCATGACCGGCGCGCCGGTGCCCCCGGGCAGCGACGCCGTGGTGCCGTTCGAGGATACCGACCGCACCGACTGGGCGAAGTTCGGCACGCCGCCCGGCGCGAGCGGTGATCCCGCCACTGTCGGCATCCTGCTGCCGCCGGAATATTATGACAATGTGCGTTTTCGCGCTGAAGACATCAAGGTTGGCGAGCGCGTGCTCGCGCAGGGCAAGCGCATTCGGCCTGCCGAGATTGGCGTAATGGCCTCTCTAGGCAAGGCGCAGGCAACGGTCTATCGGCGGCCCATGGTAGCCGTCATCCCCACCGGCGATGAGGTGGTGGATATCACAGAACCCCTGCAGCCGGGGCAGGTGCGCAACAGCGCGGCGCATGCCTTGGAAGCGCTGGTGACAACCTATGGCGGTCTTCCACGTCGCCTGCCCGTGGTCGGCGACACGGTGGCGGAAATCCGTCAGGCTTTGCAGTCCTGCCACGATTGCGACCTGATTGTGACCATTGGCGGTGTCTCCATGGGCGACTACGATCTGGTGCGCAACGTGCTGGGCGCGGAGGGTGAAATCGACTTCTGGCGCATCCGCATGCGGCCCGGCAAACCGCTGGCATTTGGATACATTGAAACATCCGCTCAAGAGGTTGAAATAGAAAATCAACCCACTGCGGAAGCGGACGATTCGGTCATTCCGGCGAAAGCCGGAATCCAGTCATCCCTTGCGTCGGCCAAGGAAACTGAGAAGTTTCAAGTGAAAGACCATATAGGGTCCGCTATGGGTGAGCAAGGCTCCATCGCTGCCCCGCAAGCGGGCATCCTTCCCTCTCCCAAGGGCGCGGGCCAGGGTGAGGGCGTCATCCCATCGCAAGCGGGTTTCCTTCCCTCTCCCGGGGGAGAGGGCCAGGGTGAGGGCGTCACTCCTACGGAGGATTCTGGTCCCGTCATTCCCGCGCAAGCGGGAATCCATCTTTCATCCGCAAGCCACAGCCGCCGGGTGCCCGTCGTCGGCCTGCCCGGCAATCCCGTCTCCGCCTACGTCACGTTCGAGGAATTCGTCCGCCCGGCGCTCCTCGTCATGCAGGGCCACACCAGCCTGCACAAGACCACCGTCAAGGCCCGCTTCCTGGACGCCATGGAAAACCACGGGCGGCGCCAGTTCGTGCGCGTGATCGTCGAGCGCGACGACCACGGCTACACTGCCCGTCTCACTGGCGAGCAGGGATCGCAACTGCTCACGTCACTCGCCAAAGCCAACGGCCTCGCCATCATCTCCGAGCATACAGATTGTGTCGAGCCAGGCAGCGAAGTCACCGTGCAGATGCTCGACTGGCCGGAAGAGGCGTAATCGCCAACCACACAATTGAGTGTATAGCTTAACTCGACAACCCCAACAACCCCCTGCCCCGCACGTGATTCGGGCGCGACGGCGGCCTGAGAACTGCGCAAGGAATGTCGTCAATTGTTCGTTGCAAATGACAGGCAAATGCGCGAGTGTGAGAAGGCAACCCGAAGGGCGCATCGTTCGCCATTCCCGCGAATGTGAGGGGGGGAACGCGAGGGGCGCGTCGTCCGTCATTCCCGCGAATGTGAGAGGGTATCGCGAGGGGCGCGTCGTCCGTCATTCCCGCTAGTGTGAGAGGGTATCACGAGGCTCGCATCGTCCGTCACTCCCGCTAGTGTGAGAGGGTATCGCGAGGCACGCGTCGTCCGTCATTCCCGCCAATGTGAGAGGGTAACGCGAGAGGCGCATCGTCCGTCACTCCCGCCAATGTGAGAGGGTAACGCGAGGGGCGCATCGTCCGTCACTCCCGCGAAGGTGAGAGGGTATCACGAGGCTCGCATCGTCCGTCACTCCCGCCAATGTGAGAGGGTAACGCGAGGGGCGCATCGTCCGTCACTCCCGCGAAGGTGAGAGGGTATCACGAGGCTCGCATCGTCCGTCATTCCCGCCAATGTGAGAGGGTAACGCGAGGGGCGCGTCGTCCGTCATTCCCGCCAGTGTGAGAGGGTAAAGCGAGGCACGCGTCGTCCGTCATTCCCGCCAATGTGAGAGGGTAACGCGAGAGGCGCATCGTCCGTCACTCCCGCCAATGTGAGAGGGTATCGCGAGGCACGCGTCGTCCGTCATTCCCGCTAGTGTGAGAGGGTAACACGAGGCTCGCATCGTCCGTCACTCCCGCGAACGTGAGGGGGGAACGCGAGGGGCGCGTCGTCCGCCATTCCCGCGAATGTGAGGGGGAAACGCGAGGGGCGCGTCGTCCGTCATTCCCGCGAGTGTGAGAGGGTATCGCGAGGGGCGCGTCGTCCGTCACTCCCGCGAATGCTAGGGGGAAACGCGAGGGCGCAACGTCCGTCATGCCCGCGCACGCGGGAAGGTGGACTCACATTTCAAGTGCAACACTTGGTTCATGAATACTTCTGCTGGCGTTTGGTAGTCAAGACACTTGCGCGGGGTGTGGTTGTAGGCCTGCACGAGTTGCGCAAAGCGTTCCTCGGTTACGGTCGCCAGATCGGTCTTGCGCGGCAGCCCGCGCCGCAGGCGCCCGATAGCATTTTCGATGCCGCCTTTCTGCCAGGGAGAGTGGGTGTCGCAGAAGAAGGTCTGCATCCCCAGGTCATGGAGGCGGTAGTGGCGCGCGAACTCGGTGCCGTTGTCGAAGGTGGCGGTTTGACGCCACTCTGGAGGCAAGGAAGCGAACAGGTCGTGCATGGCAGTGGCGATAGGTTCGGCGGCCTTGCCGGGCGGTCGCGTGGCGATGAGCAAGCGCGAGTGGCGCTCGTGCAAGGTCAAGACGGCTTGGCCGTAGGTGCGAAAGAGCATCAGGTCCACCTCCCAATGACCGGGGGATTGGCGGTCTGCCGCCGTCTGGGGCCGTTCTGCCAGCGGTCGGCGCTGGGCAATGAACGAGGCCGGACTGCCGCCTCTGCGCCCCCGCCAGCCGCGTTTGGACTTGCCCCGCGGCAGGTAGTGCCGCCACGTGTAGTCCTTGGTGCGTGCCATTTGCGCGTAGATAAAGCGATAGATGGTCTCGTGGGAGATGACCGGGCCGCTGGCGTCCCGCGCCAAGCGTCCGGATACCTGCTCCGGCGACCAGCCAGCTCGCAAGTATCCCAGCACCACCTCCCGCAAGGCAGCATCTCGCTCCAGCTTGCCGCCGCCCCAACGCCGCGCCAACGCCTGTTCCTGGGCATATCTCGCCTGATACCCCTGCTTCCCGGACCCATTGCGTATTACCTCCCGCGTAATGGTCGATGGCGCGCGATCCAGAGCTGTAGCAATTTTCCGCTGCGACTGCCCCGCGGCGAGAAGTCTGGCCACTTCACACCGCTCTTCAATGGTAAAATGCGTGTATCTCTTTCCCATGGCAACACCTTAGCAAAGTGTTGCACTTCGTTTGTGAGTCTAGAGAATCTATCTTCTCTGCCCTGCACGCATGGAAGAGTAGCAGCCACGACAGCGGTTGCCTTGCATGCCGCCCTTTGTTACGCTCTTTCGTGAAGTACGGGACGCTATTGCCGTGTGTCGAGGAGCTCCCGCACTGCCATGCGACAATGCCAGTGGAGGCAAGGCATGTTTATCCAGTGGATGTCAACGCTCAGCGCAGCCGACACCGTGCTCTTCTTCATCTCGCTCGTCGCGATCTTCCTCATGCTCGCCATCCCCTTCGCCCTGCTCTTCTCCGTCGCCATCATCGACGAAATCCTCTCCAACCGCTTCAGCAGCTTGGAGTAAGTACCCTCTCTTGAGTGGCCTTTAATTGGGCACGCGGATGTAAGGCTCTGTCGGCCCAATTGACAGTCTAGGGCAGTGCTTCGATTGACTGCAGTGAGATTGAATTTGCGCCTAAGAACTCCTCAGGGCTGGAAAAGGCATTTAGGAAAAGTGGTGTACCGGCAAATGAAAGTGGGGAAACGGGTCCAATAGTCATGAACGAGTATTCGCGCGTAGCTATGTCGAAAGATGACTGGGGATCACGGAATAATTGGTAGAGATCAAGAGCCTTATTTCGTCCGCCAACGAGATCTCGGAGGGACTGAAACTCCGTTCCCATTGAAAGACCAAATCCAAAAAAGTAAATGCGCAATTGCTCAGCGATCTCACGGTGCAAACTTGATAGGGTCTGTGAAATAAACATCCAGCCTACCCCATACTTTCGAGTAGTACGCACGGAGTCGATGAATATGTTGCGGACTTGCTTCATTGTTTCATCATCGGGGTTCCCGGCGGGGGCCAGACGGTGAGCTTCATCCATCATTACCAGGGTATTGAGGCTTTGCTCTTGAGCGTATGCACGTTCTGCGGATCCGCGAATCCCTTCCAAGAGCCGCTTGATGACTAACGCTTGAATAGCATCGTTCCAAAAGATACTAGTGTCGCTCTTGACAGACAAGTCTACTACCGTCAGAGGCTTTTCCTGTGCATCGAACAACTCATTCAGAATAGAGTCAACTGTTCGCACATCGGGCCGACTAGCGTCGAATAGTCGAGCGATCGGAGCCCAAATTTCATCGTAGAATTCATGCCGGTCAGCACTGGCAAACACGGAATTAAAGCGCTCACGGGATCCAGGCGTGCGGTAGAAAACCTTCTGGACGTCCTCTTGCCCAAGAATTGACCAAGCTTTGTCAAAAGACTCCCGTAAGTGTAGAGCCTTCAGCTTGACCTTGGCTTTCTTCAAATTGTCACACAAGGAACTTGCAGCTAACTCCCTATTCTCCCCTTTTGGCATGGTGAGTCTTTCAAAAAAGGATGACTCATAGAGAATTTGAGCAAAGAGATCCCACCTGTCCAAGACTAGATTTCGTACGCCAATCAACCGTGTTGGCTTGTTGAGTCGCTCTAAGGTCTCCATTACTGGAAGTCGCAAACCACCACGGGCTCTTGTTCCTGTAACATCTTGAGAGAACTCCCCTTGTGGGTCAATCACGAAAATTCCCATTTTCTTGTGCCGGGCGTAGGCAAGCATGATCATCTTCGCTAAGACTGATTTTCCTGAACCGGTCTTACCGAATATCCCCAGATGGTAGGCTTCACCTGCTCCATCTACACCGGAATCGAAGTGCTTGAACCATAGAGGCAATTTAGGTCTAGAGCCGTAAACATGACCCAAATAAAAGATCTGTTCCTTGTATGGTTCGAGCAACACATCTAGGACCTGATCATCAACTAGATGAACGAGCGTTCCTGTAGCCGGGACTGTCCCAAGACTGCTGGGGCGGTACATTCCATTCTGGTCAGAGAAAACTGCGCTGACGCCCATCTCACCTTGGTGGGTATCCTGCCGTTCACTCACAGCATCGACCGTGCCACGCTGGCGAATCAGGCTCCGCATAGTAGGGTCTTCATGCCAGATGTTTCGCAGCACAATCTCAGTGATCTGTCCAAGCGCATAGTGATCAGAGTTATCTTGCAAATAGCGAAATAAAGCCAGCTCACCTACAAGCTTCTTACTAACTGCACTAGCCAAGATGTCAAGAGAGAGTTCCGAAGTAGAAGACGGAGAGCCTATTACGCCTATTCTCTCAGACTGGTCAGCTAACTGGCTCAGTTTCTGATTTGTCACTCTCACCTCCCTGACTCTGTCCGATAGCTATGAAGGCCAACGAATACATCATCAATGTTACCTTGGTAGTCTTCAGCAAGATACTGACTGGCAATTTGGCGAAATGCAGGAACAGCTTGGGGCAAGTGCTTTACCATTCTGTCCGCCAGATAGAGTGGGTATGGTTCCATGATGGCCGCGGTACCACATTGATCCTTGACGCCCTGCAAAACCATACTCAACCGACCTTGATTGTTGGCAATGGCTCGGCTCATCTCCAACCGCAAAGCTGGCATATAGGAGTGGGGACGATAGTAGAGAACATAGATGTCGCCCAAGAGACTAGTTACTTGGGCGACCAGTTTGTTGATTTCATCTCGTTCAGCGTTTTCGACATTACCATCGACCACTGAAGTGTCGATGTGCCATGGCTGAGAAGGTTGCAATAGTTGAGTAGGTGACGTGTATTCGCCTGCTTCCAAGACAGAGCTAAGTAGCCCACGGTCATCATAAGACTCTGGCCAGCCCAATTCACTCCCTATTTCTCGACGAGTTGTGTACTTCGGCACCGCTACCCACTGACGGTCACTACGCTGGGCTGCTAACACAGTACAATAAGCATCCAAGAAAAACCTGACTTTCCTGATTAAGTATTCTTCAACGGTCTTGAGGTTTGGATACTCTCTAGCTTTGTTGAATCCTTGATTGAAGTATATGGCTGGCGTGGTAAATGAACCATCCAAAAGTACAAGCTCGTGAGGGGCGTCTGCGGCCAAGTGCAATTCCATACCAATCATCCCTGCGCGCAAGACAGACCCAGTATCAGGATTATGGGCTTCAGTCTCGACATGAACAAAGTGAGTGGGCTCGGGCCAGAACCGTTTCTCAGAAGGAGGAGTCAAACCTTCGACCGCTACCGCGCCCGCTACGACCAAATCCGTGGCGAGCAGTCTTTCAACGGCATAAGACCCGTCTACGCCACAAGTGGTGGGGCTTTGCACTCGTGGCAGGCTGGAGTCACGTTTTGCCTTGCCAGAGTCAACTAGCTGGTCGCGCCATTCTTGCTTTTTCTTGCGTAACTCCTCAAAGGATTCCAATAGTTCTTTCCCAATTCCCTTTGTTCGGCTAAGCACCTCGTCAACAAGCGACTTTGGCAATTCCCTAAAGCTAGACTGTTCGTCCATTGCCTTCTCCGTTTGACCATAGCTGCAACTCTTGAGGGCTCCAGTCAATGTGCCTTTTTTCACGTTGACTACGTGGCATCAGCCATCTTTCACGATACCAACCGAAGAGTTCGCTTACAGGTTGATCATAGTAGTCCAGCTTCGAGGCACCACCACTTAGGAATTGGCGAGCATTCTCCGCCAACGGAGAGACGAATATCTCTCGATTGATTCCATGATTCCGCCATTCCTGCGGCAACCCCAATGCAGTGAGCACCTTTTGAAGTACCTCTCTTCTGTTCCTGAATCCATTTCCCCATGATTCATGCTTAGCAGTAGCTCTTGAATTTGTTCTAGCAAACTCCACCATAGACTCGTAAATCCCGTTGGAAATGTGAAATTCACCATATCCACGAGTGAACCCTACCGACCTGAACACTAATCGATCATTGAATCTCAAACGGTTATAGAGCGACGACCTACCCAGAGCAGAGGTTGTTGTAACCAAAGCAATCTGCCCGGGTAATTCTCTTTGCTGAATTAAGGATGCCCTTCCTTCATACTTGACCCTAAATGCCTCTCGCACTTCATTGCTTGAGGCCAGCAAAGCAATGAGCTTGCCTCCTAGCAAGAAAGAATACGGGGGAACCGCTCCCAGCACGTAAGCATCTACAACGTGGTGAAGCCTCTCAATTCGACCTTCCTTTTCCCAACCTATCCACTGGTCCCGGTTCCTTAAACTGAATACGGGATCCCCTAGTCCGAATAGGCCCATCAGCTTGTCCGAGTTTTGATCCACTACGAGGAATCTCAATCTTCGCCCATACCCCGAAGATACCGGAATGCTCCAGTGCAAACTCGCATATCGGAATAACAATTCATCATCTGAATTCGGATGAACCTCGACCAGCCTGGGGTACATTTTATTGATTTCAATGTCTTTGCCAGAAGCAAAACGTTGCAATAGTGAGGGTTCATGCTTGATAAGTCCTTTCCTGCGCTGACTCAATTTATGGCAAACTGCTTCAGAATGCAGGGATCTAATCGTGTCCTTATCCAAGTCGCTGGGCAAGTAGAACTGGTTATCCCTCAGCACAAAACCTTGCTTCTCAAGGGACGCCAAAATGCGAGCCTTAAGGAGTTCTGGGTCACTCTTCTCAGTGATGTCAGGGTTAGCCGACAAATGCCAGTCTCATTTCGCGCTCTGTTTTAGCTGAATTACATCCATTATATGGCATGACATGGAAGTGCATCTGGAGGTAGCAACAGCCCTGTCGGAAACTAAAGCGCTAGTCTCTTTGGCTGTTTTTGCCCCGATGTGCAATGACATAGATCGGAGCGACACTGACAGTTCACTTGCCAGCGTCGCTCCGTAATTTGGCAACCAGTCAAAAGACCCTCACTAATCCAACCGATACAGATACCGAATATCCCACAGCCCGTAGAGCGTCGGGGTTGTATTCCCAAACACGTTGCGGGAGGCGGTGAGGCGTTCGGACTGGGTGGTGTAGATAAGGGGGAGGTTTTCGGCGATGATGTCTTGGGCCTGGTGGTAGAGCTCCACGCGCTTGGCGTGGTCGAGTTCCTGGGCGGCCCGGATATAGAGATCATCGATCTCGGCTTCCCACTCTGTGGCGGGTTCCGGCTGGTTGGGGTGCCACAGGTGCAGGGACTCGCTGCTATGCCAGATGACAATGCCGCTATACGGGTCCGTGCTGCCGGTCAAGCCGATGACGATGGCCTCCCAATCGTAGGAAGCCGTCAATTGGCCGACAAGCTCGCCGAATTCTACCGACTCATAGTTCGCCTTGATGCCGATTGCCACCAAGCCTTCAGCAATGCGCTGAGATATCGCCGCGCGCACGCTATTGTCACCGTTCGTCGCCAAAGTGAATTCGATGGTGTTGCCGTCTTGGTCCTCGCGGATGCCGTCGCCGTTGGTATCCACCCAGCCGAGTTCATCCAGGATTTGCTTGGCCGCGGCGATATCGTAGGGATAGCGGCGCACGCCGGGATTGTGGAAATCGCCGGCCGCCGGACTGACGGACGACCACTGCGGGTAGCCGAGCCCATGCTGGATCTCCGCAACTATTGCGGCTTTGTCGACGCTGTGGGCAATCGCCCGGCGAAACTGCGTATTCTGAAACCACGCCAGCTTTTCCGGCGCAACGTAGGGTTCACCGGTCTCGGCGTTGGCGCCGGGGTTCAGGTTGAAGGTGAGGAACGAAGTCCCAAACCCGGGGCCGCGACGGTAGATGGTAAAGTTGCCCTCCGCCTCAAACGGCCTTAGGTGTGCATACTCTTCGCCCAAGACACCGTGGACGTCCGTTACACCGTCCTTGAACATCTCAAGTTCGGTCTCGAAGTCCTCCACAATGTGATAGACGATGGCATCCAGGTACGGCAGGCTGTTGCCCGCGGCGTCTTTGAGCCAGTAATTCGGGTAGCGGCGCAGCACCAGCCGCTCTTCGGTGTCGTAACGCTCGATGGTGAACGGCCCGGTGCCAATGACATCACGCGGGTCCGTCTCGATGTCCCATACGGATTCAAAGGTGCCGTCATTCACATATGATTCAAGGATGTGCCTTGGATAGATTGCCGCGCCCATGGAGCGGAGGAACGGCGCAAAAGGAATAGGAAGCACGAACTCGACTGTGTACTCATCAAGCGCCCGCACAGTCATGCGGCCTTCAGTCCATGCGCCGGTTTCCTCATCGATGTAGCGAAACGTAAAAGCAGCACGGTCGCTGGTGGGAATTTCGTCGTTATAGATGATGCGGTTGAAAGTGAAGTCTACGTCACTGGCCGTGAAAGGCTCACCGTCGTGCCACGTCACGTCTTTGCGCAAATGGAAGATCCACGTCAGGCCGTCCTCGGAATGCTCCCAGGACTCCGCCAGCGCCGGTTCGACCTCATTCGTCAACCACGAGGTCTCAGTGAGGCCCTCGAAGAGATAGCTGAGATAGCCGGATGACGAAGCGTCATTGGCAAGCGCCAAGTTGAAAGTCAGCGGTTCGCCGATGGTAGAGTAGGTCGCCTGTCCGCCGTGCTTGCCGATTGCATACGCAAACCCCTTGGCACTTTCCTTGAGTTCGGCCACGACGGTCTCATGGTCGTGAGTGTCGACATGCTCGACATGGTCGGGCTGTAAGGTAGGTTCAACCGTGGTGTATACGCCGCAGGAGGACAGGACCAGCACGGCCATGAGACCCAGCAGGGCGAGAACGATCGCATGCGGCTGCAGCCCTGCCCGCCACAGGCCGCCGGCCTGCGGCGCTAGCGTAGCGCGCCGGTTCTGTGGCGCAGGTTTCCGAAAGAGTCGCATAGTCCTTCCTCCTTGGAAGAGTTACAAGAAAACGCCGGTGTTTTCTAGGAACGGTTCGCGCTGGCTCAGCGCTGGAACGCAGATCAACCTAGCCGCACAACAGGCTTTGTCGCACACTCCGGCCTGACACCAGTCCAGTACGCTATTATTTCCACTGTAGCACCTTGACGGTGGACCTTGTGTAGCTTCGCTTACAGTTGCCCGCGTCTGGTTGGCGAGTAGCGGAATACTTGGCAAGCAGCTCGTGGCAAGCCCATTGCCCACATTACGGCGAGCATAGCCTCGAGGTATTCTCCACTCACAGAGCAGGGCAATTCTTCAGTCAAGTGCAGGCGGCCCGGCTCACTTGACCAGACGTCTGCGCAAGAGGCTGGCGGCGATAGGGAACAGCACGGCGGTTAGGGCGACTACGTAGAGAGCGGAATACAGGTGCGACATTCCCAAGTCCCCGGTCACAAATCCCCGTGCCAAATGCACGGAGGGAGTTAGGGGCGCGGCCCACGCAAGCGGCTCCACCCAGTCCGGCATGACGGAAATGGGGAAGAATGCGCCGCTGAAGAAGTATAGGGGGCTCGCCACCACCGTAAACGTCAGGGAGAGGATGTGCACATTTGGCGAGAGCGCGGCGAATATGAGGCCCAGCGCCCCAAACTGCATGCCAACCAGCGCCGCTGCCAGCAGGACGCCCACGCCGGACACGTTGTCAATCCACCCAAACAGTGCCGCCACCGTCCCGATGCACACAGCCGTGAGGACCGCCCTGGTCATGGACCAGGCTAAGTCGCCCATAGCAATCTCACGCGTGCTCACCGGTGCGGTCAGCGTTGTTTCATACACACCCTTTTGGATGCGCATGAATCCACCCCAAGCGCACTCGAAAATGGCATGGAACATGGCAGAGCCAATGATGACTCCGGGAGTAACGAACTTTGCGTACGGTACCCCATCGACACTATCCACCAGCGTGCCAACACCGATGCCAATGGCCATGAGGATGACGAATGGCTCTACGAAATACCAAGATAAGGATGTAAGCAAGTTGCGCCTGAGCACCAGGGCGTGCCGGTACCAAATCCCGGTAATGCTGCGCAGCCTGAAACCGGCGAGGTAGGTGTTGGGAGCGGCGATGTTCACTCGTCCGTCAGCTTCCTGCCCGCCATGGCCAAGAAAACGTCCTCGAGATTCGAAGACCGGTAGGAGACGCGTACACCTTCCAAGCCGGAGAGATCGGGACGCTCGCCGTTACGGGATGTTACGGTGATTATCGCGCCGGCTTCCCGATAGTCGAATCCGGCGCCTTCGATCCAGCCCACAACGTCTTGCCGTACGCCGTTAGACACCCGTACCTGCGCCACCTCCGGCCCCGCGTGCCTGTTTACAACTTCGTCCGGCGCGCCCTCAGCCAGGATCTTGCCGTGGTGCATAATGGCAAGCCGGTCGCACAAGGCCGTGGCTTCATCCATGTAATGCGTGGACATGAGAATAGTCACGCCTGCCTGCTTCATCGTATCCAACTCTTGCCAGACGCGATTGCGGCCTTGCGGGTCTAGGCCGGTTGTGGGCTCGTCGAGCACGATTACTTGCGGGTTCGTCATGAAGGCCCTGGCTATCGCGAGACGCCGCTTCATGCCACCGGAAAGATAGTCGATTTCCCCATCCGCCTTGTCGGTCAAGTCGAAGAACATTAGCACGGCGTCCGCTCGCTTTTCGGCTTCCTTGCGTGAAAGCCCGGCGATGAAGCCGTACGTAGTGAGGTTACTCTTGGCATCAAGATCAGTATCGAGGCCGTCCTCCTGGGTAACGACACCCAGGATGTTGCGGACTTCTCTCGCCTGCCGGGACACGTCGATACCTGCAACAGTCAGTTCCCCTGCAGTCAAAGGAGATAAGCCGCTTACCATGCGCATGGTGGTGGTCTTGCCCGCGCCGTTCGGGCCGAGCAGGCCGTAGGTCTCGCCGCGGCTAACCTCGAAAGAAACTCCGTCCACTGCGACGGTCTCGCCAAACTGCTTAGATATGCCCGTCGCGCGAATTACAGGCCCGTCACTCTGGCCCTTCACATCCGCTCCTTTGAACCGAGACAACGAGAATTGGGGATTGCTAGCCGTTGGGGACATCCCAAGAGAGCTTCGGGGAGACGGCTCCCCGAATGGATCAGACTGCTAAAGCGGCTGGTACGCCTGGAGGGATTCGAACCCCCGACCCTCGGTTCCGAAGACCGATGCTCTGTCCACTGAGCTACAGGCGCAAGCTGGTTGCTTGTTAATTATAGCAGGCAAGAGGTCGAACACCGCGAGTAGTGCGCAAGCCCATTGCACCGAAAATGGGCAATTGCGCAAGGTCTGTGAAGGTATCTCTGTCTCAGGCTAGCCGGGTGACCGGAAAATCAAGCGAAATTTGAGACCCGCAATGTCTGAGCACCTCCCGCCTGAGCCCAGCCTAGCCTCAAGATTGACTGCCCAGTCGTGCACGAAGCGCCACCGCCTGCCTAGGGGCGAACTACCGTGCCGTCTGCGCGGCGAATGGGCGGCCAGCCGCCGCCGTAAGGCGTTTCCGGTATCGGGAAGCGAGCAGCCAATTCTTCATCCAACTCCACGCCCAATCCGGGACGGTCGTTCGACCAGAGCGCGCCGTCGCGGATTTCGGGAGTGCCGGGAAACACGTCCTGCGCCGCTTGATTGAAGACGTGCTGCTCCTGGACGCCAAAGTTGTAGCAGGCCAGATCGAGGTGCAAATTGGCGGCGTGACCCACAGGCGAGACATCCCCGGGCCCATGCCAGGCGGTGCGCACTCCGTAAAACTCGCAGAAGGCCGCCAGTTTGCGCGCCATTGAGATGCCGCCAATGTCGGAGACGTGGACCCGGATGAAATCGATGAGCCGTCCCTCGATCAACGGTACATACTCCGCTTGGTTGACGAAGAGTTCGCCCATGGCGATGGGCGTGGTGGTCTGCTGCCGCATGGTGCGAAAGTACCCGCAGTCCTCCGGCGCCAGCGGGTCTTCCAAGAAGAAGAGATTGTAGGGCTCAAGTTCTTTCGCCAGGCCAAGCGCCTGCACCGGCGGAATCCGTTCGTGCACGTCGTGGAGCAATTCCACGCCATCGCCTAATTGGTTGCGCAGGTGCTCGAAGAGGCGCGGCACGAGGCGCGTGTACGGCATCGGCTCCCAGGCGCCCTCCAATGCCTTATGCGCTTCTTCACCGGCATCCCGCTCTGGATCGGCCTGTTCCCGGTTGCCGTCACCGGGTTCGCCCTGGGCTGAACGCTGCCACCTGGTGACGTTTCGGCGGGCGCCATACGTGGCAAAGCCCGGCACTGCCGTTTGGCACCGCACATAGCCGTACCCTTGCTCCATGTATGCGCGTACGGATTCTTCCACTTCGTGTACGTTCTCGCCGGCGGCGTGGGCGTAGAGCGCGGCGTAGTCGCGGCACTTACCGCCAAAGAGCTGATAGAGCGGCAAGTTGGCGCACTTGCCCTTGATATCCCATAACGCACCATCCACACCTGCCAGCGCGTTGTTCAGGACCGGCCCGCTGCGCCAGTACGAACTGACGTACGCCGATTGCCAGATGTCCTCGATTGCCGCAGGGTCTTTGCCGACAAGGAAAGGTCGCAGGTATTGCTCCACCGCGGTTACGACAGTAAGAGGACGCTGGGTGAACGTGGCGCAGCCCAGCCCGTAGAGACCGGGAGAACTGGTCTCGATCTTGACGACGACGAGGGCGATGCCTTCCGGCGCTGTGCAGATTGCGCGTACGTTGGTAATGCGCATATGTGTCTATCCTAGTGTGGCGAGACTGCCATCCACATTCTCAACTCCGCCAAGGTTTCTCTACTCGCTCCGGCCGGTCGGCGCAACTTGGGACACTTGCAGAATGCGATCAAAGCCGGCCAAGTCTTGAAACACCTCACAATGCGCGCCGGGCAGGCGCCGCGCAGCCAGCTTGCGTAAGGGCGCGGCCATGTCAAATCCTATCTCAAAGAGCCCGATGCCGCCAGGGAGGAGGGAGGCCGGAAGCTCCGCAAACAGCCTTCTATATGCATCCAGGCCGTCGCTGCCGCCGGTAAGCGCGATGCGCGGCTCGAACTCCCGCACGTCGCGGTCAAGCCCGGGAATCTCACCTTGCGGAATATACGGCGGGTTGCAGACAACCATGTGAACCGCTTGCGGCAGCGCCTGCAGGTAGCTGCCCTGCAACAGGACGAGCCTTTCCGCCACGCCGTGGGCGGCGGCATTCTTGCGGGCTACCGCCAGCGCTTCGCTCGCGATATCGGTGGCGTAGACAATAGCATGCGGCAGGTACTTGGCAATACTCACGGCAATCGCACCGCTGCCGGTGCCGATGTCGGCGATGAGCGGGCGCGAGACCTCATTTAGCCTTGGCGATTCCTGCGGAACGCGGTCGTCTTCGCCGTCACAAGCAAAGAGATCTAACGCCTTTTCAACAAGAAGCTCAGTTTCGGGTCGCGGGATGAGCACCCGCCGGTCTACGGCAAACTCCAGCGCCATGAACTCTTTCTTGCCAACGATGTAGGCGATAGGTTCGCCCTGCCGACGCCGCTTTATCAGGCCGCGCAGTGCGGCAACCTGTGCGGGCAAGAGCGGGGCGACGTTCCCTCCGGCCAACTGCTCTTCGGTGCAGTCGAGCACGTGCCGCAGGAGAATGCGCCCATCACGGGCGTGCGAGTCAATGCCGCTTGTCTCAAGCTGATGCGAGGCCCAGCGGAGCGCCTCTCGCGGGTCGAGCGACGTCCGGTTGTCGTCAGATGCTGACACGGTTGCGCCATGCCCGGGGTCGAATTAGGGGTTGATCAGCAGGGAGGTAATTGCCAGGGGAAGTCATGCAAGTCTCTAAAGAATAATCGCACGACAATTGTCTGCAGCCCTAAGTCCCCGCACCGGCGGTAGCCATGCGCTCCGACTCGTACGTGGTCGTAAGGGCATCCACAGTGCTCTCCAAGTTACCGTCCATGATCTGGTCCAAGCTGTACACAGTAAGACCAATTCGATGGTCGGTCAGGCGATTCTGCGGAAAGTTGTAGGTGCGAATTTTCTCACTCCGCTCCCCCGTTCCCACCAGGCTGCGGCGCATGGCGGTTTCTTTATCTCGCTGCTTGCGCTGCTCCAATTCGAGGAGGCGCGCCCGCAGGACTGCGAGCGCCCGCATGCGGTTCTGCTGCTGCGATCGTTCATCCTGGCACGTGACCACCAGACCGGTCGGGAGGTGGGTAATGCGCACGGCTGAGTCGGTAGTATTCACGCTTTGGCCGCCGTGGCCGCTGGCGCGATAGACGTCGATTGAAAGATCTTCCGCGTTGATGCTGACGTCGATTTCCTGCGCTTCGGGCAGAACTGCGACCGTGGCGGTCGAGGTATGAATGCGGCCGCTTGTCTCGGTTACGGGAACGCGCTGCACACGGTGCACGCCGCCCTCAAACTTCAGCCGACTAAAGGCCCCTTGCCCTTTGACCAAATAGATGATTTCCTTATATCCACCGATGCCGGTCGGACTGGATGACAGGAATTCCGTCTTCCAGCCCTGCTTTTCCGCGAAGAGGCTATACATGCGGAAGAGGTCCGCAGCAAAGAGCCCCGCTTCATCGCCGCCCGTGCCGGCGCGTATCTCCATGATCACGTTGCGGTCGTCATTTGGGTCTTTGGGCACCAGGGCAGCCCGCACGCGCTCGAGCAGCGACTCTTTCTCACGTTCAAGCTGCTGAATCTCAAGGCGCGCCATCTCAAGCAGATCAGCATCATCCTCTTCCGCCAGCAGTTCTTCGGCCCCCTTTGTCTCTCGTTCTACACGCTGCAGATCGTTGTAAAGGAGCACCACCTCTTGCAGCGACGCATGCTCCTTCGCATACGCAGTCAATTGAGGTATGTTGTCACTGCTCTCAGCCATAAGCTGATTGAGTTCCTGGTAGCGTGCTTCAATTTCGGCGAGTTTTTCAATCATGGTCTCTCTCAAGTCCTCAAGCAGAATTCATTGGCGCCGCCGCATACTGCGGCTGCGCATCCTCATCGGCCGCCATTACAGCTCGAATGGCAGCGATGGCTACTGCTACTTGCTCGTCGTCCGGTTCCCGCGTCGTCAACGACTGCAGCAGCAGGCCCGGCCAAATGAAAACTCGCACCAGCGCCTGCTGAAAGTGGGTCGCGGAAAAGCGCAGCCACTCGTACGAAATCCCGATGAGTACCGGCACGAGCAAGATACGTGACAGTGTGCGCAGCCAAAGCGGCGGATGTCCGAGGAGCGCAAATACAACGACGCTCAACACCACCACGACCAGCAACAGCGTGGTGCCGCAGCGCGGGTGCGCTGTGGAACACTCTTGGACAGATGCAGGTTCCAACAAGACTCCTTGTTCTTCCGCATGGACCACCTTATGTTCCGCGCCATGATACGCGAAGACGCGGGCGATGTCCGGCGCACTGCCAATCAACCATAGATACCCAACCAAGAATGCCAGGCGCACCAAGCCTTCGATGAGATTGGTGAGCACTGCGCTCTCCGCCTGCCCGTGCAGTATTCCGGCAAGGAGCATCGGTGCAACGAAGAAGAGGCAAATCCCTGCCGAGAGGGAGATGAGCTTCGTTTGCCGCACAGAAGAACTGTCAGGCAGGGCTGTCGGCTCATCTTCAGCATTTTCATGGGCGGTCTTGACCTGGGCCGAGAATGAGAGGGCGCGCGTGCCGAGCGTCAAGGCTTCCCACAGCATGCCGATGCCGCGCGCAAACGGAATCTTGCTTAAGCGACCGCCGTACAGTCGTGGCGGCAGCGGCTCGGAACAGGTGACGATATGCCCCTCAGGATGGCGTACGGCCACCGCCATGTGGCGACGACCGCGCATCATTACACCTTCAAGAACTGCTTGTCCACCGTAGAGAGGCCGTGCCATACGTCCTTAGCCGTGCGAGGAAGAATGCAACCCCAATCTCTATCTTTTGCCCAGTCAGAGACGTGTGCATGCATGTCACGCACAATACTCAGCGAGGGCAAGTGACAGCGACGACCTGCCTGCGGGACTCGGCTGCGCGCAGGACTCTCTTCGCCTCGCGATAGGGCTGCTGCAGCTACTCTTGAAGCCGCTTCGAACGTCGCATTCGCTGCATGAAGCGGTCAACCTGACCTTCCGTATCCACCAGCTTCTGCTGGCCGGTATAGAAAGGGTGGCACTTCGAACACAGATCGACACGCAGCGACTCAGATGTGGACCCGGTCGTAATCTGATTGCCGCAACTGCAGACGATGGTTGCTTTCTCGTGATACGCGGGATGTATACCAGACTTCATTATTCTATTCTTTCTCGACAGGCACGCCTACAAGTCGTGTAGGCGCATTCAATCTCTTCTAAACTAAGCGACACGCACTCGAAACCTGCAAAGCCCAATGTCGCCGCTGCGTCATCCTAGCCAGCGGCTACCGGAATTCTCTCGCCGAATTCCTACCGATCGGGCCGGGAAATCCAAGCGTGCCGCCTTCTGACGCGCAACCGTCTCCTTGACCGCAAGCAACGGCTCACAGGGAAGCGCATGCGTTAATAGTATACCCCATGCTTGTCATGTGGTACAGTTGATGTCGCCGAGCCATGAATTCGCTGTACGAGTAGCAACAACCTCCCGGGCGCGTGCGCAAAGTCAAGCCCTCAGACACGGGCACACGGTGCTCGCAGCTTCACCGCTTTTTCTCACACCCTATACCGCTAGGCAGAATGCAATGCCTTCGCTGGCAGTGAACATTGCGCCCCAGCACCCGACGGGCCTGGCGCTAAAGAACCCCGTGATTACGGCATCCGGCACGTTCGGCTACGGCACTGAGTACGCGTCCATTTACGATGTGAGTTGCCTCGGCGCGATTGCGGCGAAAGCCGTGACGCTAGAGCCCCGCAGGGGCAACGCTATGCCCCGCATCGAGGAAGTACCGGGCGGCATGCTCAATGCCATTGGCTTGCAGAACGTCGGCGTGGAAGCCTTGATCCGCGAAAAAGCGCCGCTCTGGGCGACGTGGGACGTGCCGGTCATTGCCAATGTCGCGGGAGCGTCGCTGGAAGAGTACGTGACTATTGCGGAAATGCTGGACGGGGTACCGGGAATCGCCGCATTGGAGCTAAACATATCCTGTCCCAATGTGGCCCATGGACTCGACTTTGGCACCGATCCCACCATGGCCGGCGCAGTCACGGAGGCAGTGAGCGAACGCAGTTCGCTGCCGCTGATTGTCAAGCTCACGCCAAACGTCACGGACATGCGGCCGGTCGCAACTGCCGTTGCCGACGCGGGCGCCCATGCCCTGGCCATCATGAACACGCTCTCCGGCCTTGCGATTGACATTGAGCAAAAGCGTCCGGCGCTGGCGACTGGGACCGGCGGCCTTTCCGGTCCTGCGGTGCGCAGCATTGCGCTCCGCTTTGTCTACACCGTAGCGCCGTTGGTTGACATTCCAATTGTTGGCATCGGCGGAATCGGTACCACCGAGGACGCGCTCATGTTCCTGATGGCGGGAGCAACGGCCGTGCAGGTAGGCACGGCGAATTTCTACAACCACCGCGCGCCATTGGAGATCATCGCAGGTCTTGAAGCTTACTGCGCCAAAGAGGGTTTGGCGAGCATTCAAGAAATAATCGGCGCTGCGCTGCCCCAGAAGGCTGAACTCTCGACCGCCTGATGCTTGCTACGTGATGTAGCGGATCAAGCCGCCATCCACCTGGAAAGTGGCGCCCGTCACATAGCTCGCCCGCGGCGATGCGAGGAATACCGCCAGGTCCGCCAACTCTTCCGGTTGTCCCAGGCGACCCAAGGGGATCTTGGTCTCGTACTCTTGCATGATGCTCTCTTCGGCCAGGCCGGAGGAACGCACGCGCGCAGCCACGTTTTCCTTGATACGGTCGGTGAGAATGCTGCCGGGGCAGATGTTGTTCACCAGGATGTTGTCCGCGGCCAGTTCGTTCGCGAGCGACTTTGCGAGGCCCATCACCGCGGGACGAATTGAATTCGAAAGCAAGAGGTTTTCCAAAGGCTGTTTTACCGACGTGGATGCCACGTTGATGATTCTGCCGTCGCCGCTCTTGGGCATGTAGGGAAGCACGGCGCGCACAAAACGGACGACACTCATAAAGGTCAGATTGAAAGCGCCTTCCCAGTCCTCATCATCGAAGTCCGCAAAGTTCCCCATTGGGGGACCGCCTGCGTTGTTCACGAGAATGTCTATCTTGCCCTGACGCTGTACGACGGTTTCAACGAAGTTGGTGATTGCATCGGGTTTCATGACGTCTACTGGAACCGCCAGCACTTCCGAACCGGCTTTGGCTTGAATCTCCTGGGCCGCTTGGGAGAGATTGTCGGGACTGCGCGAGCAAATCGCAACGCGCGCGCCTTCCATCGCCAAGCCAAGGGCAATCGCCTTTCCCAAACCCTTACTCCCTGCAGACACAATTGCGGTCTTGTCGCTCAGTTTGAGATTCATGCGTTTGGCTCCTTGAATGCCGGCTGAATGAGAGCACTTGCGTGCACGTGCTCATCGGTATCTTTCAAGTCTATCCATTCTACAGTAAGCCCTGCTGCCGTTGGCGGCGGCCCCTCTCAAAGTCGCTTTCGCTTGGTCTCCGCGACGCAAGCAGTCCCATGGCACAAGTACCGTACCGCCCGCATTCGCGCACCCATGGGCTAGACCGCACTCCCGACGGGCTCGATGAAAGGGATGCGCAGGTTGCGGTCATCGAGCCGCGCCGTGCCCGGCGTTAGCCGCGCAAGCACGGTGGGCAGGACGATATTGCGCCGATACACGCCTATGCGCACCGTGAGCTCATCACCCCGCTTCACCACGTCGATGTCGCCTTTCTGACCAAAAGGCAACTCTATATCCAAGACATACCCACCGTCTTCTCGCTGGACCGAATGACTCTGACCGTCGTAGTAGAGCGCAAGCGGGTCGTCTTCGCCAAAGAGGGCGGCTCCGGTCTGCTGGAGCATCTCGAACCCAACTGCTTCTTGTGGAAAGAGCGGGACCTGACGAATGGGCAGCGGTGAGAATGCCTCGTGGATGAACTGCAAGTGCTTTTTCTGCGACTCATGCCATGCGGTGAAATACGCATCCCGCACGCTATCCGGCAGGACGCGGTTGCAGATAACGAGATCGGTGCCATATCCATAGAGGGTCAGATATGTGAGCGTGCGCTGCGCCTCACGTATTACCATGCGCTCCGGATTGAGCACCAAGCGCACGGAAGCGCACTGCCGGTCCGCCAAAAGGTCGCGGAGCCTCCCCAACTGACGCACCAAGTCCTCAGCTTGGTTGAACACCTCGCTGCCTGGCGTGGGCACACCCAATACCGACTCTAGGACAGGATTTACTACCCGCGCCACTCGGCGCTTCAGGGGCAGGATGCGCTCCAGCCACCAACGGGCGTCCTCGGGGAAAGCCAGTAGCCGCAGCGTTTCCGCAGTCGGCGCGCAATCGACGACGACAATATCGTACTCTCCGGACTCATGGTGCATGTTTACCCAGAGCAAGCTCGACAATTCTTCCATGCCGGGCAGAATTGCCATTTCCTCGGCGAGCGTTTCGTCTATGCCGCGCCAGGCCAGCAGCGCACTGAGCCACGCTTGCACCGTGCCCCAGTGCTTGCGCAGGTTGTAGTAGACGTCAGTCTCTTGCGCCCATAGATTGGGCGCGATGTACATTGGCTCAGGCCCAAGTTCTATATCCAGGGAGTCCCCAAGACTATGGGCCGAGTCGGTGCTGAGCACTATTGTGCGGTAGCCAAGCTCGGCGCAGCGCATGGCTGTCGCAGCCGCACACGTCGTTTTGCCGACGCCGCCCTTGCCGGTGTAAAGCAAGATTCTCTGCGCCACGTCTCCTCCATCTCGTGGGTAAAGCGCTCTCCAACTCTGATTACATGGTAGCACCTTGATTCCCAGATATGAAAATGTGTCCCGTGACGTGCCATGGCTTCTTTGGCGAAGAACATAGCGCCGATAGAGCAAGACGCAGAAGCCAGCCGCTCCCAATCGTGGCCTACCGGTCGCTCCTGAAGGTGTTGCCTATCTTGCCGGTAGATCGGCGCCTACGTAGGGAAGGTGCGGTAAGCCGACTAGGGACAACTCTGATCGAATCCAGCAGCCGCGACCGGCACTGCTGCGCCACAGACCAAGGTAAATGCGCTGCGAATGGACACCGCCCGCACAATTACGTAGGGGCACGGCATGCCGTGCCCCTACCGTCTGTTGCTATTGCCGCAATATGCCGGCCCCATATTCAAACGCAAGGCCGGTGACTCGTTGGCGCTGCCAGCCTAGGACGCCGATTCCAGTTTGGTCCCTGCGCCGCCGTTCTGAGTGGAGCGATACGCCGCCTCGATGAACGAAATAATCTCGATAGTCTCTTCAATAGCGAGCGGCGGTGTCCCCGAATCCAGCATCTTCATGATCTCGCGCAAGAGGTTACGGTAGTTATTGCTGGCGTCGATACTGGTGGTTACGGTGCGCTTGTCCGAATACACCGTCAACCCATAGCCCGCGCTGCCACTTCGAATTGCGCGTACGGTACCCAAGCGGCCGCCATCCCAGAGTCCGGTCACATGGTCCGCGCCGTCGGTACGCGCGGACCACACCTCTTGGCAGCCGGGCCCCATCAGGGAAAAGAGCACCTCGACACCGTGAATGCCGTAATTGAGCAGTCCCGGATTTGCGTAGTGCTCGGAGCCCGGACTATGCACAAAAGCGCCAACCGCGCCGCCTTCATCCGCCAGTGACGCTTGGACCTCCATCACTGTTTCGGTATAACGCAGCGAGGAGGCTGAAAAGACAGGCATGCTATGTTGCGCTGCCAAGTCGGCAATGGCACGGGCCTGGGCGGTGGTGGCGGCGAAGGGTTTGTCGATAAACAGCGGCAATCCGGCCTCCAGGAAAGGCTTCGCGTGGTCGAGATGCAAGTTGCCCTCATTGGATTCGATAAACACGGCGTCGACGTGGCCGATCATGTCTACCGGACTGTCTACAATCTGCACGCCCATTTCTTTGAGCTCTTCCGTAAAACCCGGAATGCGTTCGGGCGAGACTCGCGACTCACCCGGGTAACCCATAACCACGGCGCCGCCGTCCACCCATTGGTCTTCATCGATGCCCAGGTGATTGAGCCGCTTTGTAAACTGCACGACGTGTGACGTATCGAAATCCACTAAGCCGATCTTGCGCATTTTCTCCTCTTACCTCTCCGTATGCAACGTGACCCTAGCCTCGCAAAGCTCCCAGAATTGGCGTGCCGCTTTGTGCAAGCCGCCAAATCTGTTGTTGGAACTGTGCATCGTGTCAAGTATAGCCGAACGACCTCGCACCAGCTACTGACGGCCCTGGCCGTTGCCCCATCCCACTTGGCACTTGCCAAGGCGTCCCGACGCACACGATGCCCTGGGCTTGCCCTTGCCGCGCCTGTGCTACTATGCACCTGCATGGCAATCGACTAAGAATACGCAATCCGGGCCTGCTTGCCCGCAAGCGATCGCGGCAAGTGAATAGGGGGAGTGAGATGGACCGAGACGACCTTGGCCGGCAGTTCAACGAGGATGGCTATGTGAAACTCGTTGACTTTCTCGATGGGAGCGTGGTGGCCCAAGCCCAGGCCGCGATGGAAGCGCTCGTGGAACAGAAAGCACAGCAACTCGTCGCAGCCGGTAAGAACGAAAGCGCCATGGCGAACGAGCCCTTCGAGACCCGCTTCTTTCGTATCTACGAGGACCACTTGGACGATGCCCCCAAGTCGTTCCGCAGAGAGCTGCACCTGCCCGGCCTCTTCGACCTTTTCTTCAACTCCGCTCTTCTCGATGTGGTCGAAATCCTCATTGGACCGGAAGTCCGCCTCTATCCCAATTACACCGCTCGTCCGAAACTGCCCGAGTGGAAAGGCACCGAAGTCCTCTGGCATCAGGACGGCGGCTATACGGAACAGATTTCCGAGGCCGATGGGAGTGTGGAATTGCAGCGCATGGTCAACGTTTGGACGCCATTGGTCCCCGCCCGCGCAAGTAACGGCTGCATGCAGTTTGTGCCGGGCACGCACAAGCTCGGCAGCGTGCCCCATGAGCGCCGCGAGTACTACCTGGAAATCGCGCAAGAGTCGTTGGACCCGGTTGTAAAGACCGCGGTCGACATCGAGCTTGACCCCGGTGACGTCGTCCTCTTTCAGAACATGCTCTTCCACCGCGGACAGCCGAACCACAGCAATGAAATTCGCTGGAGTTTCGACTGGCGCTATCAAGACGCGGGACAACCCACGCTGCGCCAGGAAGAGGGACACATCGCCCGGAGCCGGAGCAATCCCGGCAGCGCGGTCAAGAGCGCGGCGGAATGGGAGAGCCTCACATTCCGCTAATGACGCCGAACCAGACGGAGAAAGATTCCTTATGCAACTTACTGACAGAGTGGCAATTGTAACCGGAGCCGGCCGGGGTATCGGCCGCGCGACGGCTGAACGTCTGGCGGAAGCGGGCGCCAAGGTTGTAGTGGGCGACGTGAACCCGGAGTCCGCGGCAGCGGTTGCCGGCGCCATTGACGCTGCGGGCGGCACGGCCGTCGACGCGCAAGGAGATGTTTCCAAGGAGTCGGACGCAGAACGCCTCGCCCAGACTGCGCTCGCACGCTTCGGCCGCATCGATGTCTTGGTCAACAATGCCGGCATCGGCCTCTACACGCCGTTGTTAGAAACCACGTTGGCGCAATGGAATCAGGTACTCGCAGTTAACCTGACGGGCATCTTTCTCTGCAGCAAGTACTGCATACCGGCCATGGTTGAGAGTAGCGGCGGCAGCATCGTAAACATTGCCTCCGTGCGCGCGATTGCCACGACCGCCCGTACCACCGCGTACACCGCCACCAAGGGTGCGGTGATTGCGCTTACGAAAGCCATGGCGATCGAATTCGGCGACGAAAGCATTCGCGTGAATTGTGTGCTGCCCGGCGCCATCGATACGGACATGATGCGGGAAAACCTGGCGGAAGACGGCCTTACGTTCGAAGAAGGCATTGCCGGAGCAATCCAGAAGACACCCATGCGCCGGGTTGGCGCAGGACGGGACATCGCCAATACTGTGACATTCCTGGTTTCAGATGAAGCCGCGTACGTGACCGGCGCGGCCTTCGTTGTGGACGGCGGACGCACGGTCCACATTTGATCCCCGCGCCAAACGATGTTCTTGGTTCCGCCAAGTTGGTGGCGGCAACAATCCCTCCTAGAGCCTGCCGCACACACTACAATAGCTGATTTCGTCACCTCCCAAACGATTTGCAAAGCCGCTAACCCGAGGGCAGGCGCGGTTTCTTAGCTCGGTATAGTAGCCGTCAGTTTCCCAATGGTATAATTTTAAGCATCTACACTCAGCTTCAGCTAAGCAACAATGTGGGGGCGTGGTGGCTGAGTTCGCAGGGAGAGGAACTTCATGGAGACCATTGTCAACTTTCCCCAATGCCAAAAGTGCAATACGGGTGTGCTTGTGCCGTTTTCCGATTTTGGCGGTCAGGGCGCTTCGGTGACGTTCAAAGCTTGGGTATGCACGAATCCTGACTGCTTCTTTAATCTCAAAATTCGCAATGGAGACGTCTACGTCAACGAACGTGTCACCGATGCCGAGCGGGAACCCCGTCCCGTTCGCTAGTCTCGTCTGCTGTGGCCTGTGTCCGGGGGCAACTGGCATGCGGCGCAGAATGAGAGATCTCACCTCTTAGACGTTCCTGGGCAACCTTCATGGCAAAGATTCTACTGCGTGAGCAGTATGCCTGCTACAACCACCCGCACCGTAAGACAACCGACCGGTGCGACCGCTGCGGCACCGTGTACTGCCAAGAGTGTCTGACGGCGCGCGGCCAACGAAAAATGTGCCACCAATGCGCCAGTTACTACGACGCCATACAGGCGCGCCGCCAACGCCCTTTTCGCGAAAAGCTGAAGGACGTTGCGCCGCGTCGCTCCTCGGTCGTGTTTACGGTTGTCTTCGTTATCTTGATCGTAGCCGCCGCGGGCATAATCGGCAGACAGCTTGCCTCTATCACGCTTGAGCCGGAAGAAGCTGCACGGGTGGCGCGTGCGTTTCGCGGCACTCTGCAAACCACTGAAGGACTTAACCTCGCCGAAGCCATCGTGAATGGACAGGTGGTCGCCGCGACGAGCGAGCAAGAGACAGGAGACCATCTCGCGAAACGGCTTGTGGACGGGTGGGCTGATGCGAGAGTTCCGGACTGGCGCACTGCAAATGCCACCTTCCCGCAGGAGTTCGTCATTGCCATTGAGCGCAACGTCCTTGCCGGAAGCCAGGTGTACGCGAACACGGTAACGCTTCAGGCGAGCGATCAGAGCCCGCCGGAGACGTGGGTGCGTGAGTTTCGCCTATTCGTTAGCACAGATTCTGCGGAAGGCCCCTGGGAAGAGGTCGGCACGTTCACACTGGCTGAAAGCTCGCTCTTACAACGATTCACTTTCGAAACGCAGCCTGTTTGGTACGTAAAGCTGGAAATCCTGAATAACTATGGAAGTACAGAATTCACGTCGCTCGCTGAGGTGGGAGTCTACCTCACTGAATGACCGCAACGTGCAAGGCACGAGCAAGCGTGTCCTGGCGGTGCGGGCCGGCCGGTTCCGCTGCCCATGTGCAAACCCATCGCCCAACCGCAATAATTCATCATCCGATTGGAAAGCCAGACATTGAAGCGATTCAAACAGATATTCGGCGGCAATTCACTCGAAGATAGCGTTGAAAAGAGCCGTGGAGGCGCATTCTTGGCACTCCGCGAGCTTTTTCGGCCGGGAGTCCGGTTGGACGAGGACTTTTGGGAGGAACTTGAAGCCACGCTCATTATGGCCGACGTCGGCCCTTACCTTGCCGATGAACTTGCCGCAAGCGCGCGTGAGGCAATCGCCAAGACAAATCTGGATTCGGCAGCGGACGCGCACGGTCTCATTGAAGAGTTGCTTGTGGGGCAGCTTGTAAGCGGCTCATCGCAGCTTCTTACCGCACAACCGCTTACTACCATTCTGATGGTGGGCGTCAATGGCTCCGGCAAGACCACCATGTCAGCAAAGCTGGCGTATTGGCTGCAGGAACAAGGCCATACGTGCATGCTGGCGGCGGCAGACACCTTTCGCGCTGCCGCCATCGATCAGCTAGGGATATGGGCGGAACGCATCGATGTTCCCATGATCGCCCAGCAACCGGGATCCGACCCCGGCGCCGTGGTGTTCGACGCCCTCGATTCCGCGCTGGCGCGTAATGTCTCCCACCTCATTGTCGACACTGCCGGCCGGCTCCATACCAAGTCAAATCTCATGGACGAACTGCGCAAAGTCCAGCGTATTGTCGCCAACCGCGTCGGCGCTCCCGCGATTGAGACGCTTCTCGTCATCGACGCCATCGCGGGGCAAAACGTGCTCAAGCAAGCGAAAATCTTTTGCGAGTCCGTCAACGTGACGGGGATAGTGCTCACCAAGCTTGACAGCACGGCGCGGGGCGGCAGCGTGTTCAGCATTGCCCGCGAACTGGAATTACCCATTAAACTCGTCGGGACGGGCGAACAGTTGAATGACATGGACATGTTTGATAGCGTTCGCTTTGTGCGAGCCTTGCTCAGCGAGACCGTGCCAACGTGAACCCCAATACGCGCTAACTGCAGCGCGAGGCAAAACGACAAGCGCCAGCGGAAAGGAATTCTCAACGTGAAAGGCGTCATTCTGGTCGGAGGCAGCGGCAGTCGTTTGGACCCGCTGACACGGGTAGCCAACAAGCATCTCTTGCCGATTTATGACAAGCCCATGGTCTATTATCCCATTCAGGCGCTCGTCAATGCCGGCATAACGGACATCATGCTGGTAACCGGCGGCAACAATGCCGGCGATTTCTTGCGCTTGCTGGGCAACGGCAGCGAATTTGGGTTGAAGCGCCTTCACTACACCTACCAAGACCGCCCCGCCGGCATTGCGCATGCCCTCGGCTTGACACGCGACTTTGCGGAGGGAGACTCTTTGCTTCTCATGCTGGGCGACAACATCATTGAAGGCAACTTGGTTGCTGCGCGGCAGAACTTCGAAGCACAGGATCAGGGCGCGCGCGTGATGCTTACCCGGGTTGAGAATCCGTCAAGTTACGGTGTGGTTGAGATCGAGGACGGCCGCATCCAGACCATTACGGAGAAACCGGCGCGGCCCAAGTCAAACCTGGTGCAGACCGGCATCTACTTTTACGATGAGCGCGTATTCGAAATCGTTGCCAATCTCCGACCCTCCGGGCGCGGTGAGCTAGAGATTACCGACGTCAATAACTACTATCTTCAAGAGGGCAATCTGGAGTACGATATCCTTGAGGGGTTCTGGGCGGACTGCGGCGAATCGTTTGAAATGTATTTGGAATCCCAAACCCTCGTGGCCGAGCACGGGGCCAATAAGCTCGATACCTGATCGTGAGTGCCCGCGATGTTTGAAACTCTTTCCGATCGCCTGCAAGGCGTTTTTCAGAAGCTGCGCGGACGCGGCAAACTGAGCGAATCCGACGTGGACGCAGCCTTGCGCGAAGTTCGATTCGCGCTGCTCGAGGCCGACGTCAATTTCAAGGTCGTGCGCGGTTTTCTCAAGTCGCTGCGCGAGCGTGCCGTGGGCGCCGAGGTCTTGGAGAGTCTCACGCCGGGGCAGCAAGTCGTCAAGATTGTTCACGAAGAACTCATCAGCTTGCTGGGCGAACCTGTCCCCCTCGCGCTTACCGGCTCGCCGCCGCACGTCATTGTGCTGGTCGGCCTCCAGGGCTCGGGCAAGACCACCGCGGCCGGCAAACTCGCGCTTGCGCTGCGCAAGCAAGGGCAGCGGTGCCTGCTTGCCGCGGCGGACATCTATCGTCCTGCGGCGATCGATCAGCTTCAGACCATTGGCAAGCAGATAGACGTGCCGGTGCACGCGATGGGCACGACACAGTCGCCCCGCACCATCGCCGAAAAAGCCGTCGAGCGCGCACGCGACGAGCGGTTAGGGGTCGTGATCGTTGACACCGCCGGTCGGCTCCAGATCGATGCGGAAATGATGGCTGAAGTCCGCGAAATCGCTGAGGCCATTTCACCGCAGGAAGTCCTGCTGGTAGCCGATGCCATGACGGGCCAGGAAGCCGTAAACGTCGCGCAGGCGTTCCACGAACAGGTGTCCGTTACAGGACTTATCCTTACAAAGACCGACGGTGACGCGCGCGGAGGCGCGGCGCTTTCCGTGCGCAGTGTCACCGGCATCCCCATCAGATTCTTGGGCAGCGGCGAGAAGATCGAGCCGCTCGATCCCTTCTACCCGGACCGCCTGGCCTCCCGCATATTGGGCATGGGAGACGTGCTGAGTCTCATCGAACGCGCGGAAGAGACCATCGACGCAGAGCAAGCTGCCGCCATAGAGAAGAAACTGCGTACCGCCAGTTTTACTTTGGAGGACTTTGTCGAGCAGTTGCAGCATATCAAGAAGATGGGCTCGCTGGGACAGATCATGGAGATGGTCCCGGGTGCGAGCCAGTTCATGCGCAACCCCGCCATGGCCGCGGCCATGGACGAACGCCAATTCGCACGCGTTGAGGCAATAATCTATTCCATGACGCCGGATGAGAGACGCAACCCAACTATCATCGACGGATCGCGACGGCGGCGGATTGCAGCCGGCAGCGGTACCTCGCCAGCCGAAGTCAACCAACTCCTCGGCAACTTCCGCAAGATGCAGACGATGATGAAGTCGCTCGCATCCGGCAAGATCCCCAGCAATCTCACGCGCCTCTTCGGATAGGACCGCTTCGGATCGCCTGGAGCCCGGCAACCTTGCGTTCCGCTTCTTCCCGCGCTAGTCGCCCTCGCTGCTGCCAAAGCGCGGGGCAAATTGAAATACCATCCAGCCGAGCACGCCGGCGAGCAACGACCCTACGAGAATGCTGACCTTCGCGTTCTCAAGCAGTTCTGTGCCGCCGAGCGCCAGGTTTGCAATGAACAGCGACATTGTGAAGCCAATTCCCGCGAGGCACCCGGCGCCCAGCACGTGAGTCCAGTGCACGCGGCTGGGTAGCGCGGCCAGGCCCAGCCGCACTGCCACCACGGAAAAGAGCATGATGCCAAGGGGCTTGCCCACGATCAGTCCCAACGCCACGCCCTGCGCCAGTGGCTCTTCCACGAGACTCGACAAGTCTGCACTTATCGCGACTCCGGCGTTTGCCAGCGCAAATAGGGGCATTATGCCAAAGACCGTATAGGGATGGAGCGTACTCTCGAAGCGCTGCAACGGCGACTGGGCTCCCAAGGCAGTACGCTCGATCGACCGCATCAGCGAGACTTGCTCCTCATTGACCAGCACGCTCTCCCCGTCGTCCGAAGCCTGGTCGAACTCGTCGATGTAGACACGGCTTAGGTTTGTAAACTGCGCACTGTCGATGCGTCGACGCACTGGGATCGTGAAGGCGGCAATAACACCGGCCACTGTCGGATGAACCCCCGACAGGATGAAGGCCGGCCACAGTCCGCCTGCGGCCAAGAGGATGTAGACCAGCGTGCTGCGAATCCCCAAGCGGTTGGCGGCAATGAGCAACAGCACGAAAACCGCGGCGATGCCCAGCGCCATGAGCGAAATGTCGCTGGTATAGAAGATAGCGATTACGAGCACCGCGCCGATGTCATCCACAATTGCCAGGGCGGTGAGGAAAACCTTGATGGGCGTGGGCACTCTGCTGCCCAGGACCGCCATGACACCCAACGTAAAGGCAATGTCTGTTGCCATGGGTATGCCCCAGCCGCGTTGTCCCGGTTCGCCCAGGTTGAACCACAGGAAGATAGCCGCAGGCACCACCATCCCACCGACGGCGGCCATAATCGGCAGCATCGCGCGACGGGGTGAGGCCAGTTCGCCCGCAATCACCTCGCGCTTTATTTCCAAGCCGACCACGAAGAAGAAGATCACCATCAGGCCGTCGTTGATCCAGTATTCAAGGGGCTTATCGAAGACAGAGTCCCCTATCCCAACGGCAAAGTGCAGATGCCAAAGGTCATAGTATGATGAGCCGAAGGGAGAATTCGCCCACACAATTGCCACGATCACGCAGAGCATCAAGACAATGCCGCTGGATGCCTCCGCATGGGCAAATTCCTGGAATAACCCCAAGACACGAAACCGCCTGTGCTCCGCAGGCGATGCGTGGCTGCTCTTATTCTTGAGGTCGTTGGCGTCGTTGTTCACTGGTGGTTCCTCGGCATCCGATACGTGGGTGCTGCAACAGAAGAGCGGTCTACTCCAACGGGGCTCCGCGAAGAGTACTTAATACTATAGCGCACCGCGCAGCCCTAGTCTCTGAATGCCAAAGGCACACCATGAGACCGATGGATTCACAGAGAATGGCTTGGATGGCCGGAGTTGGTGAAAGTATGCGCAAGGGGCCCCACGCGCGGCCAATAGCCCCGTCTATATCTAGAGTGAGCGTTGACGTACATAGCCATCCGGCTTGCAGGCACAAGCGAGGGGCGGACAGGGGTTAGTGGGAGTCTAGCTTGGGTCGGTATTGCAGCGCTTCGGCGAGGTGCTGGACGGCGATAATATCCGCCTCGTCCATATCCGCAATGGTGCGAGCGAGCTTGAGCACCCGATGAAAGCTGCGGGCAGTGAGGTGCATCCGATCCATTGCCGAGCGCATCAAGTCTTGCGCCTCGGTTTGAAGCGCGCAAAACTCGCGAACGTGGCGGGGCCCAATCTCGGCATTGGTCGTGAAAGAAAGGTCGGCAAAGCGTTCTAGTTGCACCTGGCGGGCGCGGATGACACGCTTGCGCACCTCTGCCGAAGACTCACCACGCCGGTCCTCGGTCAGCTTTTCGTACTCAACGCGCGGCACTTCAACGTGAATGTCAATGCGGTCGAGCAAAGGACCCGAGAGTTTCCGTTGGTAACGCGTCACGATGGCCGGATTGCACGTACAGTTGCGGACCGGATCACCGTACCAGCCGCACGGGCAGGGATTCATAGCGCCGATGAGCAAGAACTGCGCCGGAAACGTCAGCGAGCCCGACGCGCGCGATATCGTCACCGCGCCGGATTCTAACGGCTGCCGCAACATGTCGAGCATGTTGCTCGGAAACTCGGGGATCTCATCGAGGAACAGAACACCGCGATGCGCCTGGCTGATCTCACCCGGTCGCGGGAAGCGCCCGCCGCCCACGAGTCCCGCGTGTGACACGGTGTGATGGGGTGCGCGAAAGGGACGCTTCAACGCCAAAGGTTCATCCGGCTGCAACAGCCCGCACACGCTGTAGATCTTGCTGACTTCAATCGCTTCTTCCAGCGAGAGCGGCGGCAATATCGACGAAACCGCTTGAGCCAGCAACGATTTGCCGGTGCCCGGCGGGCCGGAGAAGAGCACATTGTGGCCGCCGCTGCAGGCCACTTCCAAGGCGCGCTTGGCGTGCTCCTGGCCTTTCACGTCGGCCAGATCAACGTCGTACTCAACAGCGTCATCGTCAGACGCATCCGGCGGTCCCGCCCTGGCGAGCGACTCCAAGCCGTTCAAATGTAAGACCAGTTGGCGCAGGTGCGTTGTAGGATAGACAGCCAGACTGGCAATGATCGCCGCCTCCGCGCCGTTGGCTTCAGGCACGAACACGTTCCGTATGCCCCAGCCACGCGCGTTGGACACGAGCGGGAGAATGCCGTTGGTGTGCCGCAGTGCCCCTTCGAGCGCCAATTCGCCGAGAAAGAGCGATTCTTCCAACCCCTCTGCGGGCAACTGGCCGCTGGCTACCAGGATGCCGATGGCAATGGCAACGTCGAGCCCGGTGCCTTCTTTCGCAACGTCGGCAGGCGCGAGGTTTACGGTAACGCGCTTTTGCGGGAAGACAAAGCCAGCGTTGCGCACGGCCGCGCGCACTCGCTCGCGGGCTTCCTGCACCGCCGTATCCGGCAATCCGACGATGACGAACGAGGGCAGCCCGTCGGCAAGGTCAACTTCTACCTCGACTTGAGCGCTATCCAGCCCGACCAGCGTGGCAGCCATAATCTTGGCGAGCATACCGAATCCTAGTGTCCAGCTAAATCGGTCCTACACATGCATCACTAGAGGTACGGGGGACTTGTACACGTAAGTAAGGAATGAAGCAAATGGCTACGTCGGCGCTCTCTGCCGCATATCGCCGATGTCAATGGTGCATAGTCCCTTCGCGGGAAGCGCCTGTCCAGCGAGAAGCAATTTCGCCCCCAAACGGCGGAAACCGCCGGCTCCGGCACTAATCGAATATTTGTTCCGCCGAAGGAATGTTACGCGCTGTCGGCCCGCAGCCGCAGCCAACGTGTCACAGTCAGTGAAGCGGGTCGAAAAACGTCAGTGCAGCGCCGAAATTGTCCATCGCCGCCACCGCGTCTCCTTCAAGAGCCGTCCGGATGTTACGCGTGCGGTGAGCGAGCGTAATTTCAGTCCGTGCCGCCGGGTATTCCAGTGAAATCGGTATACCCGGATCAGGTTGGGCAATGAACAAGTGTTCTCCCAATACCAGGTAGTCGTCGGCGCCAATGACTTGCAACGCAGACCTGTCGGCCCACCGCGGCAATCTGATCCAAAGTGGCGCCGCGTGTCTGGTCGTCACGCTCACTCGGCCTGACGATTCGCCCGCCTGCACCCGCGCGTCCGGCGTATCCTGGTCCAACAGCAGGTTCACCCGTACGCCATCGGGCCCTGTCACGACGCCCTCCCTAAGCACTTCGCAGAGGGTCCCGACTACTCCGCCGACTATATCCATATTGAAGCTGACCCGCTCGAGACCAAGCGGGCGGTGGCCGTACGGCGCCGGAAACCCAAACGCTCCCAAGTGCCGTTCTCTCACGCTTCTCAGACCATCTTCGTCTGCCGGATTGGCAGGTTCAGGGATGAAATCCGCGTCGCGAAGTTGGGACGGCAACAGGTGCCCGCGTAGTATCCTTTCGGCGTCCTGGAAACAACCGGGATATCCGTGCCGGCCGAGTATCAGGTCTGTTTCGACGATGTCGCCGGTGTTGTTGCCCTCGCCCTTGTCGGCCGGGCTGTCGTCGGCGCTGCTCTCGATCACCCAGCCCAATTCGTCGCGGATCGCCCACAGCCCGTTGTCGGCAAAGGCCCGTACTTGCACCAGAAGTGCGGCGTCGCCGGTCAGGTCCGCAAGCTGCGCCAGAGAGGACATGACGCAGGTCGTCGAGTGCGTGTGCGCGCCGAACTTGTCGCGGTCATACGACCCGTCCGGCAAGAAGAACTCGGTCGTGGCCTTCTCGGCCAGGAGAGACGCCAGTTCGAGCGCCTTGCCCGAGCCGGTGGCCCGGAAATACTTGACCAGCGGGCCGATGGCGCGGGCGACTCCCGTAATGAATGTGTTCTGGCGGGTCCAGCGAATGCCGTGGGCCGCCGCAATCCTTTCGCGGTCCCAGCCGTCCACCGGGTCCCACGCATCGAGAATGAACTCGATGCTGGATTCGGCCACTTCCCTCGCCCTATCGGAGTTTCGATACTTGATCAGGGCGTAAAGAGCATGCATTCCCTCTCGCACGTTGTGATCGTTGAAGTTCTCGATTGGTCCGTCCACGCGATCGCGGTTCATGGGCAGAGGCACGGGGCCGGAGTAGGAGAAGAAGGCTGCTGCGGCGTGTTTTTCGACCGCCTCTTCCGAGATTGAGACGCCAGCCGCGTCTTCGGCATTCAGCAGGGCGTTCAGGTGCCTGCCCGGCACATGCGACTCAGAGTGGACGTTGCTAAAGCTGAGCCGGGGGTTGGGAAGGACCTCTGAACCGAAGAACGGGATGTCGTTGTCGTCGGCGTTGAACACATTCGACATCGTCCGGCAACCAAGTTTGATCGCCGACTTGATGTCGGTGGTGTTGACGTTGGATACCTTCACGTTGGCACTCCCGTGGTTCGCCCGAAATATGTCCATCCAGGTTGATTTACACTTTGCATCATGGCCGACAGATCACACCGGCGGGCGGCTCATCCGCCCTACTGCACCTGCGTGCAGTGCGCCAGTCAGGCTGCTGAAGCCCGGCAAACAATAGGTCTCACGTAATTCGGACCCGTGCCTGCCGTGCTCGACATGTGCGCACGGCCAATTGGGCGCAAGTAGGGCCCGTCCTTTTTTTTGCAATTTCCGCGCGCGTCTCTAGGCCCGCGGCCGCATAATCAAGTCCCAAACCCAGCCAGCGAGCACGCCGCCAACCACCGTAAGCGGCAGGCCGCCAGCACAATCAACTTCTACCTCAACTTGGGCGCTGTCCAGCCCTACAAGCATGGCAGCCATAAACTTGGCCAGCATCTCCACCTCCACCGCGAAGCACAGATTGCAGCCCTTGCTTGTACGGGGACTATGAACCCGGCGCCAAATGCTAGCAAAGCCGTAACTATTCGGTACTAAAGGAGTACCGGCACAAACATGCCACAATTGCTAGCGGTTTTGCAATGCGTGAGGTTGCCTGGCAGCTAAATTCGTAATTGTCTTGTCGGTCTGGTAGCATTACAGTAGCATATGTAAGAGTATCTTTCGCGCCCCCGTACGGCGGGTGCAGTTTTAATGTGCTTTGCCAATTGCGCATTGCACTCTGTATACTCCCATTCAATACGTAGTGTATTGGTATTGGAGTGTCCAAATCGAGATCAAGTGGATTAAGCGCCAATTACGCAATCAACTATGAGAGTGACTGGTTCAGGAAGGAGCATCGATGAGTAAGTCCGGGCTGACAGTGATGGAGAAGCAAGCATGGGAAGTTGTGGGCCAACGCCTGGGTGGAACAGTGGCGTCGCTTGCCGTTTCGCCTAGTTTTAGCGAGAACAACCTGGTGCTGGCCGGCACCATGGCCGGAGTATTCCTCTCTGACGATGGAGGAAAAACCTGGAAGATTTCAAATGAAGGCATTACTAGCCCCTACATTCAGGCACTCGCATTTGCGCCAAACGTCGCGAATCATGAAGTAGCCTTTGCCGGCGCGTTGGAAGGCGGCGTATATCGGTCTGACAATGGCGGCGAAACGTGGCAGCAGCTTGACTTTTGGCAGGGCGCCGCGTCTGTGACGAGTTTGGCGGTGTCACCAAACTTCGCTGATGACGGTGTCATGTTTGCCGGCACCCAGGATGACGGTGTGTTCAAGTCCACAAATCGCGGGCGTACCTGGAATTCGGCAAACTTCGGCATCATGGAGTTGAATATCCAAGCAGTCGCTATCTCGCCGGACTTCCAGGAAGACCAGACGGCGTTTGTAGCGGGCGGTGACGGCCTCTATCGCACGGTCGACGAAGGGCGCGCATGGCGGCTGGTTGATAGAGGCCTTGACAGCATGGCGATCCAGGCTATTGCTGTGTCGCCGCACTTTGCGGAGGACCGCACCATTCTCGTCGGCACTGAAGACATGGGCGTCTTTAAGTCTACCGACGGCGGCACTAACTGGCAGGAAGCAAACAGCGGCCTGGATAGCGTTTCGATCAACGCACTCTGCCTGTCGCCCAATTTCGCCGCGGACGATCTTGCGTACGCGGGCACGGCCGAAGGCGCCGTGTACCGTTCTACGGACGGTGGCGCCACTTGGGAAAGCACCATCGAGCAGGATGCATCCGTGCTCTGCCTGCTCACCACCGGAACCGGTGCCGACGACATTGTCTTAGTGGGTGTTCATCGCGAAGGCGTACTGCGCGCCGATGGCGATGCGGCGCATTGGGAGCCCGCCGTCGCGGGTCTCGCGGCGCGCTCGCTGCTCGGCACGGCGCTCTCCCCCAATTGCCACACAGATGGGTCGCTCTTTGCGACAAGTCTCGAAGACGGCCTACTGCGCTCGACGGACGGAGGCGTTTCGTGGGCGCCGGCAGGCGCGGGCATCGAAGAGATGCAAGTTGCGTCGCTCTTGGTTTCGCCGAACTACGCAAGTGATACGACCGTTTTTGCAGCAACTCATCAGGGCATTGCAATTTCCACGGACGGGGGACAAAGCTGGCAAGCCAGCAACGATGGCATAGAAGAAGATGCGGACGACCTCCGCGTGCTTGCGGTTGGCGACAGCTTTGCAGATGACGGCATTGTCGTGGCAGGCGGACCTATGGGCGCACTCTACTTCAGCCGCGATGCGGGCCGGTCTTGGGAGCGGGCCGAAGAGACGTTCGGCGAGGAAGACGTTATCGGCGTTTCACTCTCGCCAAACTTTGCTGAAGACACTACCCTGCTGCTCGGGACTTTCCGCGCTTCCCAAGGTGACTACGCCAGCACGATTACGGTCTGGCGTTCGGCAGACGGCGGGGAAATCTGGAAGCGAATTCTCGTCCATGCTACGGGAGCGCAATGGATTAGTTTTGCCATGCCGCCCAATTATTCCGGTTCCGATGAAGACTACAGCAATTTCTTCATCGCGACGGCAACCCGGTTCTTCCGCCCCATGTGGCGCGGCAAGAACCTGTGGGTAGGCGATGCCATTGGCGAAGCCACCGCGGCGGTGGTCTGCCTCGCGATCTCTCCTGACTACGAGAACGATACCACCATTTACGCCGGGACCAGCCGCGGCGTCTATAAGTCCGCTGACGAAGGACTCACCTGGCACAACATCAACGAAGGGCTGGACAACAAGGCAATTGTATCCTTGCTGGTCTCGCCAAACTACGCCGATGATCACGCCGTTTGGGCCGTTTCACTGGGCGGCACCGTTTGGCGGTATGTCGACAACTAGGTGACTGCAAGAGTCCCTGCGTGCGAGCGTAGGCTTCATATCAGAAAACCCCAATAGCTACGTGCCGCAAGTCACGGCACGTAGCTATTGTTATTACTGCCTTAGACTGCATTCTCTATCCGCACACACTGGCATATCGACATGAGTGACTTTACGTGGCAACAGGTACATGCATTTCGGCTCCAGCGCCACTTCCTCGCGCAACCTGCCCCATCAGCAGACCTGCTTGATGTCGTGAGCAGTACGTGCGGCATGCAAGCGCAGGTCATGTCTGCCGCGCAGTTGGCGTTGCGCACACGAACTGCCGCCGTTTCCGTGCGGGACATCGAGCGAGCCTTGTGGCAAGACCACACCTTGGTCAAAGTGTGGAGCATGCGCGGCACGCTGCATCTGCTGCCTGCGCGCGAGCTCTCCCTCTACGTAGCCGCGCTCAAACCCTATCGACTTAAGCAAGAGCGACGTTGGCTGGCCCGGTACGGCGTTGACGACCGCGCGATCGAAGCGATGGCCGTTGCCATCCTCGCAGCCTTGCGAGACGGTCCGCTCACGCGCCGCCAACTCACGCAAGCGCTTCAGCCACGTCTCAAGCACAGTGCGCCACAGATTCAGGACTTAGTCCAGCATGGGTGGGGTGGACTGGGAAAATACGTCTGCTTGCAGGGCGAACTCTGCGTCGGACCCAACCAAGGGCAGGAAACTACCTTTGTGCGGCGCGACCACTGGCTTGCGGATTGGCAGGACACTCCCGGTAAACAGGCTGAAGACTGGCTGCTCAGGCGATACCTGGCAGCGTACGGGCCGGCTATTGTGCAAGACTTTGCCGCCTGGGCGGGTTTGAGTGTGCGCGATGCGCGGCACATCTGGCAAAGGCTGCAACCTGAAATGGAGACCATATCGGTTGAAGGAATAGACGCCGCAGTCTTGCAGAGCGACCTACCGACCTTGCAAGCGGCCTCGCTCGGTAGACAAGTGGTGCATCTGCTGCCCAGCTTTGATGTGTACTTGCTGGGACACCGCAGCAAGTTACACCTCGTCACCGACGACCGCTACAAGCGCGTCTACCGTGCGGCCGGTTGGCTCTCGCCAGTGCTGCTGATCGACGGACGCATTGCCGGAGTCTGGTCGTACACCCGCCGGGGGGAATCACTGCAAGTCTCTATAGAACCATTCGAAGCCATCGCCAAGCGCCAACGCACCCAGATTGAACGCCGCGCGCAGGAAGTTGCGGGCTTCTTCGACTCATCCTGCGAACTTGCGTACACTGGCACACCGGCAGGAAATACTGCACACTAAAGACAGCCGTGACAACACGGCGCATTGGGCACCAAGACACCACCAGATGAAGGAGCGCGCACCATGGCGAAACCTGTACAGTTGGGGACTGCGAGCATCAACATTACCCCCTCCGTGGGCACGTGGATGGGCGGGTACAGCTCCCGCGCCCACGGCGCGACGGACATTCACGACGACCTCTATGCCAAGGTCTTGGTGTTTTCCGATGGCGAGACGAAAGCCGCCATCGTCACTTGCGATTTGGTCGGTGTCACCGAAGAGAGCACGGCCGCGGTGCGCGCTCAGGTGGAAGAGCAGACGGATATTCCCGGCAGCCACGTGATGGTTACGTGCTCACATACCCACTCCGGCCCGTCAACGCGCGAGTGGCGCTACGATGCCCCGTTCAACGATGCCTACATACACGAACTTGAGCGCAAGCTGGCGGGTGGCGTGCAAGTGGCTAACCAAAAGCTGCAAAACGTCGTAGCCGGGCTGGGCACCGGCACCTTCCCGCTTGCCGTAAACCGGCGTCTGACCACGGACGGAAAGACGGAGATGCGCGTCAATCTTGAAGGCGTTGTCGATCACACGGTTTCTGTCCTGCGCTTCGATGCTGAAGACGGCGCGCCGGTGGCCACAGCCTTCCACTACGCTTGTCATTCCACGAGCATGGGCGGCTCGAATTACGCCTTTAGCGCTGATTACTCCGGTGGCGCCAAAGCATTTGTGGAGCAGACCTATGGCGCCGGTCACACGGCGGCGTTCATACTGGGCTGCTGCGGCAACATTCGCCCCAACTTCACCAGCGACGGCAGTCACTTCCGCTCCGCCACTTTCGACGAACTCGAGAGCGTCTGGCGCGGCCTCGGCGCGGAGGTCGTGAACGTGCGTGAGACTATTGACTGTGCGCCGTTGGACGGTGTTTCTGTGGCCCAGCGGGTTGTGACCGTGCCGCTGCGGGATGTGCACGACCTTTCATATTTCCAGGAAGCGCGCGAAACCGGCATTTGGCCGGACACGCAAGACAGCGTGGGGCGTGACTCCATGAAGTGGGTGCGCAACCGTATCGCTGAGTTCGAGGCCGGCGCCGTTAGCTACGAGCCGCAGGCCGAAATTCAAGTGATACGCGCCGGCAATCTCGTCTTCGCGAGCTTCCCCGGCGAAGTCTTCCTCGAGTTCGGCCTGGCGGTGAAAGAACGGGTCAAGAACGAACTGGGACTTGAAGCCCTGCACGTGGAACTTGCCAACGGCATGATCGGCTATGTGCCGACGGCGGATGAGATTCCGCGCGGCGGCTATGAGGTGAACGCATACCGCCACGGTGCGCAGAACCCGGCAGGCTATTCCGGCGAAGCCGAAGCCCTATTCGTGGACACCGCCGTGGAACTCGCGCGTGAGACCGCGGCCACGTCCTAGCGATGCAGGTCCACGCATCCAATTCAGTCACGAAAAGAGAATCGGCCTGCAATGCGCTTTGATCGAACCATCACGGTACCGGAGGGAGGTCTGGCGACGGCGCACGACGACCGCTTGCCGGTGGGGATGGCGGACAAAGTTGACTGTATCCTCATACCCGAATGGGCGCTGCAACAGCGGGTTGCGGGTCTCGCGCGGCAAATCCACGACAGTTGTGCCGACTGCAGCGAGCTTGTGCTGCTGGTCGTCCTGAAGGGGGCGTTCGTCTTTGCGGCGGACCTTGGCCGCGCTATCTCGCGGCTTGGGGACTTGGAGTTTCGCTATGAGTTCATTCGCACCAGCGCCTACGGGCACTCCATCAAGCAGCAGGATGAAGAGGCCCGCGAAGTGAGCGTGGCGCGGCTGCCCGCGGACCTGGCAGGCAAAGACGTGCTTCTGGTCGAAGACTTGATCGACCAAGGATACACCCTCACCACTCTGAAGCAACGTGTCCTGGCAGAAGGTGTCCGCTCGGTGCGAATCTGCGCTCTGCTCGCCAAACGCCTCACGCAGCCCTCACCGCAAGTGGCAAGCAATCGCGCCGCGTTGAACCTGGACTTTGTCGGCTTTGACGTGCCTGATCGGTGGGTCGTAGGCTACGGTACCGACGCCAGCGAAGAGTTTCGCATGTTGCCGTACATCGTTACGGTGCAGGAGCAGCTCTATGCGGGAAGAGAAAGGTGATGAAAGCCGATCTCTTACTGCAGGGCGGCACGATAGTCGACGTGGTTGAGAAGCGTTGCTATCCGGGCGACATTCTCATCAAAGACGGGCTTATCGATAGCATCGCGCCCTCTCTATCCGCGACGGAAGCCTTTGAGACACTTTGCATTGCGGGGCAATACGTCATACCGGGGTTCATCGATCCCCATCTTCACATAGAAAGCAGCCTGCTGAGTCCGCTCGAATTTGCCCAGGCTGCGGTGCGACACGGCACCACCGCGGTGTTCGTCGATCCGCACGAGATCGCAAACGTAGCCGGCAGAGACGGCATCGATCTCTTCCTGCGCCATGCTGACGTTGCTCCCATAGATATTTTCATCGGTGTGCCTTCGTGCGTCCCCGCCACCTCATTTGAAGATACCGGGGCCGCGCTATCCCTCGCAGACGTCGAGGAGCTTCTACCCCATCCACAGGTCTACGGGCTCGCCGAGATGATGAATTTTCCCGGCATCATCTATGAAGTCGGCGAAGCGCGCGCGAAAGTTGAATGTGCGTACGACCTGGGAAAAGTGGTTGACGGCCACGCGCCGGGAGTCTCGGGCAGCGATCTCACCCTCTACATCACCAACGGTAGAGGCGACGGCGCGGTCCGCATCATGTCCGATCACGAGTCCCGCACGGGTGAAGAAGCGCTGGAGAAGCGCCGGGCAGGCATGACCGTAGCCATCCGCTACGGCAGCGCCGCCAAAGACCTGGACATGATTCTTCCTTACCTGGCGGAGCAGGGGGTGAATCTGGATGGATTCATGCTCTGCAGTGACGACCTCGATGCAGGTGAATTGCAGGAACACGGTCACGTGGACCGGATCGTGCGCCGCGCGAGGGACATCTTGGTGCAACACGGCAATCTGGACGTGGAAGGAGCCACGATCCAGGCCATCGCCATGGCAACTCTCCACCCGGCGCGCTATTTCTCACGCTTCTTCCGCCACCAGGGTTACCCGGAGGGCGGCGAAATCGCTGCCGGGAAAGTTGCCAATCTAGCGATCGTTGAATCACTCGACAGCCTCAAGTGCACAAGCGTAATCAGCCACGGGAACATTGTGGTGACGAATGGCTGCGCGGAGCGGCGTGAGGTACACACGGTCTATGAGGGTCTTCTGCAAACTGTCTCGGTCGCCCAGCCGCTTACGGCAGCAGATTTCCGTGTTTCCTGCAGTAACTCAGGCGACGCAGCGGCTACACGCGTCATCGGCGCGGCGGACGGCAGCCTCACAACGCAACACAGAGTGCTTTCGCTGCCGGTGCGTGAGGGCGAAATTCAGGCCGATCTCACCCAGGACACGGTGAAGATTGCCGTGATCGAGCGGCATCACGCCACCGGGCTGCACGCGGTGGGCTTCGTGAGCGGCTTGGGCATTAGACAAGGAGCGGTTGCTTCCACCGTGGGCCACGACAGCCACAACCTCATCGTGGCAGGCGCGGATGAACACGCTATGGCGGCAGCGGCCAATCATTTGGTGACAATCGGCGGCGGCATGGCTGCAGCCATTGGAGATAACGTAACCGGCCTGCCGTTGACTATCGGAGGGCTTATGTCAATTGAGAAGATTGACTCTGTCGTGACGCAGTTTCACGCCCTGCTGGCGGCCGCACAACTGACGGGCACGTCGAGCAAGAATATCTTCCTGCTGCTCTCATTCCTCGCTCTACCGGTAATTCCCCAGCTAAAGATCACCAATCGCGGCCTGGTTGACGTGGACGCGTTTGCCCCCGTGCCCCTCGTGGTCGAATAGGCATACAATCGCCAATTGCTAGGATGGGCGTCTAGGGCCGACTCCGAATTGTCCAAGAAAAATGCTATTCTATGCGGTCGCAAGGCTAAAGCCGTGTGACGACGGCGCCCTGTTCCGCGCAGGCAAGTGTAAGCGTCTGCGCGGGAGTCTCGTGGGCCTGCGCGGCGGCGAGCATCGCACCGGCAATAACTTCCGGATTACGAAACGTCAGTGCGAGAATTGACGACCCGGCGCCGGAAAGCGCGCTGCCGCACGCACCTGCCGCCAAAGCCGCCGCCATGATGGGCTGCATCGCGGGAAAGATCGTGGCGCGGTAGGGCTGGTGCAAACGGTCGTTCATACCCACGCGAATGCACACTTCGTCAGCGTTGATTATGCCCGTAAGGAGCAACGCGGCATGTCCGATATTGTAGACCGCGTCGCTGAGGGCAACCTCCTGCGGCACCACCTTGCGGGCCAACGCCGTCGGCAGGTGCTGCTCCGGCACGCACACAACGGCCTGGAGCTGCCCCGGCACTGACACGCGCGTATAGGTCGGCAGCGCGCCGCTTTCGGCGGCGCACACGACAAGGCCGCCAAACAGGGCCGCCGCTACGTTGTCCGGATGCCCTTCGATTTCGCACGCGAGTTGGAGCAGGCGGTCGACGCTGAGCACGTCTCCCAAAATGCGATTGGCTGCGACCAGGCCGCCGATCGCCGCACTCGCGCTGCTGCCCAAGCCACGCGCAAGCGGGATGTGGTTCTGCATGCGCAGTTCTATGGCAGGCGGCGCTGAACCGGCTGCGGCAAAGCCACGGGCAAAGGCCTGCACGAACAGGTTGTCCGCATCGCGCGCCAGCTCTCCCGCGCCTTCGCCCTCAATCGAAACGACCGGACCATTGTCGCTGAAGCGCACCGTAAAATCATTGTAAATCGTCAAGGCCATGCCAAAGGCGTCAAAACCCGGTCCCAAGTTGGCCGTGGTAGCCGGAACGCGAACACGAAATCCCGGGAAGCCTTCTGACATCGGAAACCTCTAAGAAGCTGTGCCGGACCGGCTGAAACAGGCGACGATCGGCAGGAATACCCGTACCGCAGTCCTCACACTCTGGAGACCCTTTGCGAAACCTCTTTCCCTAGTGGGGTAGGTTGAGACGGAGGTAAAATGTAGTGACATCATGCTATCCATAGGTGTGAACGCGCTTCTGGATTCCGGCTTCCGCCGGATTGACGGAGTTATGCAAAGGTATCCTCTGGAAACTGAAGGCGCTAAGTCTCCGGGAGGGCACTCCACAGAAACCCTTGGAAACATTCCTACGGAGAAAAAGCGATGAAGCACAATCCTGCGGCGGCATTAGTGTACCATTAAGCAAAGTGCTCAGTGAGTGCCGCTATTGTTGGAGAATCTTTGCCGGCAAGGCCATGCGCAGAATCGCGGCGCTGGCTGCAATACGACCTGAGATCAGAGGAGAAGAGCAGTGCTGAACTGGCTGAAACGCGGCTTCATTGTGGCCGCCGCCGCAATGGCAGCCTACATTGCGTATACGCGCCTTAAGCCGCGGCCGATACCGGTTGAAGCCTTGCACACTGACGGTCAATTCGTAACCGTAGACGACTTGCGGATTCACTATCGCACGGCCGGTTCGGGGCCGCCGCTGATCCTGATTCACGGCATAGGCGCCAGCCTTTTTGCCTGGCGGCTCGTCTTCGACCGGTTTGCCCAGAACTACACCGTCTACGCGCTCGATCTCAAGGGGCACGGGCTTTCAGACAAACCGAGTTCCGGCGACTACTCGCCTTTCGGCATGGCCGACCTGGTTGCGCACTTCATGGATGCGCTGGGGATCGACCGCGCTAACATCATTGGCTTGTCCATGGGCGGAGCTGTCGGAGCCGCGCTCGCGATCAGGCACCCCGCGCGCGTCGAGCGCTTGGTGCTCATCAGCGCCGCCGGGTACGCCCTCAACTACCATGTGATGCCGCTGCTCGTCCGCTTTGCCGGCACGCCCTTGGGGAGCGCGGTCGTCGCGCTCGTGCTGCGGCAGCGGCGCATGGTGGCGTGGTATCTGCGGAATTGCTATTACGATCCCGACCGCATGTGCACGCCGGACGTGATCGATGGCTATTTCCTGCCGCTGCTCACGCCGGGCACGGAGGGCATTGTCCCCTTACTCGCCCGCGACTTTGGACAGACCAGCCTCGCGCACCGCCTCAAGGAAATTTCCGCGCCTACGCTCGTCATGTGGGGCCAATTCGACGCCGTGATTCCGTTGCACTGGGGCTACCGTTTCCAGCAGGACATTGCCAACGCCGAATTGGTAGTTTTCCCCAAGTGCGGTCACTGTCCCCATGAGGAAGAAGCCGAGAAATTCCTGGAAGTGGTCAATGGCTTCCTACAACGAAAAGACGCGGCACGCCCTGTTCCCGAGACTGAGAGTGCCACAGCATCGCATTCGTAGGCGCCAGCCAAGGTAGATGTCTCAGGCAATAATCGCGACGCAGGTTGGCGACGGGAGTCCATTGCCAACCGGCTGCCACGCAAGGTCGGCGAATTCTGCGTGATAGACCGCGTCGTCGAGCACGACGGCAAAGACGTCCTGTGCATCGCAGATGATGTGCTCGCACATGCGTTCCAGGGGAAACGTGAGGTTCTGCTCCGCATCCTGCCATGAATCGCCGCCGTCGTGGGTCACCATCATGCGACCCAAGTGTCCGACCCGCCGGGACGGCCCCACAACGACAGTGGCGGGTTCGTCAGACTTAATGCACACGCCGCGGGTGTAGTCATCGATCAGGTGCTGCCATGACTCGCCGCGGTCGACTGAGCGGAACACGCCCCCTCCCGTGGCCGCCATGATCGTATCCGGCTGGGCGGGATTTATGTCAATGCTATGCACGTCTGGGTGAAGACCGTTCGCCGGATATTCCCACTGGCCGACCTTGTCGGTGATCCTCCACGTGTCGCCGTCGTTGCGACTTCCAGCCAGTCCGCCTACCTCGATGGCAGCCCAGACGGCCGCCTCACCCCCACCCAACATTATGATCTTGCGCACAGCGCCGGCGCGCGGCGAATACGGCAGAAACCACTCGGCGCAACCCGGCAGGGCGGTAAAGCCGCCTTCCTCTTGCCACGTCCCACCGCCGTCGCGGCTGCACCACATACGGGCCGGTTCGGTACCAACGCGGACGATTCGCGGGTCGTGCGGGTGGTACGCAAGCGAGCGGATGTAGGGACTCCCCTGCCAGTCAGTCACTGCCTCCCAGGTCTCACCAGCGTCGGCCGTCGCGAATAGTCCGGCGCCGTGAGTACCGGCAATGGCCTGCCGGCCGTCGGGATGCGCGGCCACCGCCTCGATTTCCTGGTCGCCCAGGCCGGATGCCTGCAGTGACCAAACCTCACCTTCACGGGACAGCCGATAGATACCTCGCTCTGTGCCGACGTAAATCTGTTCTGCCATGTCACACGTCCTCACCACTTTCCTACAGAAGTCTAGTTACAAACCGGGTCAAAAAGTGCTCCCGATTTGTCACTCATATCGCATGGATAACTTCAAGACAGCCAACACTGCCACTCCCGCAGCGACAAGCTCGCCAAGCCGGATAGTCATTCTTTGTTCCAGTCCGCAGGTGGGACCTGGTAGCCAATGAATCCCCTATTTCGCCCTGTGGATCGAATATGGCCTCCGCCTTCTCCCTGTCGAAGCCCGCTGCAGTCAGACGCTCGAATGCCTTGGGCGTATCTATGGCTGCCATCACTCGATGCTTCTCCCTGCCTACGTAGCAACAGCCCGCTCTGCCTGCTTCTGCGCCACGATCTCCTCGACTTCCTCGATGAGCAGATCGAAGAGTTCGTCCTCCCGGCAACTGCGTACGGGCTTGCCTTTGCGGAAGAGCGCCCCCTTGCCGCGGCCGCCGGCGATGCCGACGTCGGCGTCGCGCGCCTCGCCCGGGCCATTCACCACACAGCCCATCACGGCGACCTTCACCGGTTCTTTGACGCTCTGCAGGAAGCTCTCAACCCGTTCGGCCAACTCAATGAGCTCAATCTCACAGCGGCCGCAGGTAGGACACGCAATCAGCGTGGGGCCGTGTTCGCGGAGTCCCAGTGACTTGAGAATCTCATATCCCGCGAATATTTCTTCCGTCGAATCTGCCGCCAACGAGACCCGCAACGTATCGCCAATGCCCTGGTACAGCAGGACGCCCAGCCCCACGGCGCTCTTGACCATACCGGCCTTGGGTGTGCCTGCCTCGGTGATGCCGAGGTGGAGCGGATATTCGACGCGGTCGGCAATAAGCTGGTAGGCGAGGATTGTCGTCGGCACATCCGATGCCTTGAGCGAGATTTTGATGTCGGTAAAGTCCATGTCTTCCAGAATCTTGACGTGGTCGAGGGCGGACTCCACCATCGCTGCCGCCGTCTTGTCGACTTTCTCGTCACCTTCGAGCATCATCAGTTCGGGAATAAGGCGTGATTCCAGCGAGCCCACATTGACGCCTATACGCATCGGCACCCGGCGGTCCTTGGCCTCTTTCACCACCATGCGGGTCTTCTCTTTGCTGCCGATGTTGCCGGGGTTCAAGCGGAGCCCGTCCACACCGGCCTCCAAGGCGCGCAAGGCCAGGCGGTAGTCGAAGTGAATGTCGGCAATCACCGGAATCGGCGAGCGTTTGCGAATTTCCGGCAGCGCGTCGGCATCTTCTTTGTGGGGCACGGCCACGCGCACAATCTCGCACCCGGCTTCTGCCAGACGGAGAATCTCGGCGACGCTCGCTTCCACGTCTCTCGTGAACGCCGTGGTCATGGATTGCACACGAATTGGCGCGCCGCCGCCAATTGTTACGTCGCCAATTTTTAGCTGTTTGGAGTTCCGTCGGGGGATCATTGTGTGCCTTGTTTACCTCGCTTTGTCACACTTGACCTGCATTAATTTTGACGCATCTCACTGCCCGACGCAAGCGCAATTGCCTGCGCCTTCAGCCCCGCAAAGGGCCGCAATCTACTACAGAACGGGCCAACTCTCGCTCTGGCGCCGGATGTCTGCGCGCGGGCATCTCCTATAGGGCGGGCTTGCATGTCAGTGCCGCATGGATTGTCTGCCGGACTTTTAACCAACTCCACCACCGCTGAGGTGGCTGAAGTCAATCCCAACCTAGCTGTTCCCTACCACACGTCAGGATCGCGCACGACGACCGTGCCTACCATCTTGTCGTGCCAGGTCTGAGCGTTCTTATCCCATAGTGCCGAAATGAAGCCGTAGGTGAGAGGCAGGCCGCTCACGAACTTGCCAACGATCTCGCGCCGTAACATGGTCTTGAAATCAGGGTACTTTTGTTGTCGCAACTGGACCACTTCCAGGCCAAACAGCGACTTGCCAGGCGTGGTGCCGCGACTTAAGAATGAGATGAAAAACACGCCGTAGACAATGGGCATGAAGAGGAACTGCCAGAAGACGGTGAGAAAATTGTAGCCATCCGCCGGATTGAAGCCAGTCAGTCCGAACAGTAGTATGAGCCCTGCCGGCACGCCGAAGTCCAATAACGCTGCAAGAAAACGCGGGAACAAATGGGCCCGGTGGCCAAGGTCTTCATTCTGTACAAACGTCTTGCACTCTGAACAGAACAAGCGCCCGTCGGTTACTGCAGCCCGGCAGCGTGGACACCGCAAACCGACGACATCTGAGTCTTCACGCGCCAAATCCTCCTCGGCTTCTTTGACGGCGAGGTCTTCCACCTCAACCGCTGTCAGCCCCCGAATGCGCATGGCGCTATCTTGCACTCGCCTCATCTGGTCCGGGTGTCGGAAGTACCCTTTTACCCGCGCCACCATTCTTTCCGAATCCACGCCAGCCGACATGAAGGTAGCGCCCGTGAGATCCGAGTCTTCGCCTTGCAGCAGTTCCATCAAGCCGATGTTCCGCCTAAACCAGACGCTTTGGCCTACGCGACGGTCAAGCACGCGCAGCATGAGCGGACGCCAATACGTCTGGAAGAGAAAGCCGGCCTGCACCCACACGGGCGTTAACACCACGGAGGCCGCGAGACCGGCATTGAGCGGCGGCGAAAAGGCAGCAGTGATCGCGCTAATCGCCAGCACATTGCCACCCATGATTGCGAGGAAGGTGTGAGGTTCGACATCCAGCGTGAAAATCGACGTAAAGTAGAGGCGCATCCGCTTCTCGTGTTGCAGTGCGTTCCGTTGGACCGCAGCCACCAGAGTCCCAAGAATTCCTCCCGCGATCACGACAACCCAAAGACGACCGATGAGGACCGGAATGCCGAGCGCCATACTAAGCAAGAGTTCGCCGGCGTTTGTCAACACGGTAGAGCCCGTGGTATCTGCCGTCAACGACGCCACGGCAAAAGCCAGCACAAGCATCACGACAAGGAAGATTCCAACCACCCTCGCCGACAGCAATTCTGGAATGAAGAAGCCCGTGATGCCAAGGAATGCAACAAAGATCACAAGCCCCACGACGGCAATGAGTATGCCAAAGTAAAAGGGGCGCAAGAGCTCCCATAGGCTGGCAAGAACCACGGCCAGGCCAATAAAGGCACTTAATACACCTATACCCGCTACAAATCCTGCGATCAGAGTCGAGCGGACATCCGCGACCATGATCAAGACATCGTCTTCGGTTGCCGCTACGAGCTCTCGCCTATTGAAATCACGCATGTTACGCGACCTCCTCGCAGTCTTTCCACTGCACCTATTCTGTGCTTATCCTACCCCATCTCCACAAGAGTCGCTAAGTTTCGCACTCAGAAATAGGAATAAATAGGATCACTCCTTCACGTAGGATTCCAGCCAGTCTTGCGCCTGCTGCGCGGCCTGTTCCACGCCTACCTCACCACGCGCCAGCGGCAGCGTCAGCCGTTCAAATAGCCGAATCGTCATCACGAGGCTGGTCGCCAACGGTGATGCCCGGGCGGTATCAAGCAGATGAAACACGAGCTCCCTGTCCTGGGGAGGCAGCATGAGTTCCAAGTATTCAGTAGAGGGTTTCTCAATGTGCTGCTGTCCCGCAATAACGGGCGGCATGAGGAGGTGCTCGCCAAGGTGAAGGGCAAACGGCCGCAACACCTCGTAGGAAAGGGCGGCATCGCGCGCAACGGTAGGGATTGCCACTGCCTGCGAGACCGCGAGCGGCGTCACGTCCCGGGGCCCGGCCGGCAGCGGGGCTTGTTGGCCCGGCAGCATGTTGCTGGGAGGTAGATATATCCAGAAGAGCATGCCGGATAACAAAGTGGTGAAGTCCGCATCAAAGTGGCCCGCGGTCACGGTTGAGCCATGCGGCATGATGCCATGTACGCGCCCCAATTCATCCCAGAACTGAAGGCCGCGTAGCGCCGCGGAGTCCGTCAGGCGCACTGCGCCGGTATCGAGGTTTATCACGTCTTCGTCCAGCTCCTGCAACACGAACGGCAACCAGCCTGAAAACAATTTCGCCGGATAGAATCCCCACGCATCCACATTCCCGTCGCTATCGGTATCCTTGGTAAGCTGCTGGGCAGCAGCGATGAATTGCTCACGGCTCCAGCCCTTGTCCGGCAGGGGAATGCCGGCACTGGAGAAGTGCTTAGGATTGTACCGTGCCACGCCTACGTCCAGGGCAACCGGCAGCGCCATCGTCTGGCTTTGATAGCGCACCAACTCGAGCGATGCGGGGAGAAACTTCCCTAACGGTTCGGTGCGATCTTGCTGCAGGAACCGGTCGAGCGGCTGCACCAGACCGCTCCGAAAGACCCAAGGGAAATCAAAGAACGTGTTGACCATGAGCAGGTCCGGCGGTATGCCGGCAGACTCTTGCTCGCTCAGGATTGTCGCCACTTCGGTCTGCGCACGTTCCGTGAGTTCCATCAGGTCGTACGACCACTCGATGCCAATCTTGACGCGTTGTAGCCGGACATCTTCAGGAGCGCCCGAGACCCCGCCCTCGTTCCAGCGCTCGATGGCATCGCCGACGGAATTGCCGTGCCGATCGAGCACGGCGGCAAGCCGCAGCGTCACCGGATCTCGTGCGACTTTTGGCACAGAGGCCTGCGGCGCGGTCGGCTGGGCGCGCGGTTGCTCCACGTCGTCCTCGTTATCGCCGCCGCAAGCAGCCAGGAGCAGTACCTGCACGCCAATCATCGCGCGGCCAAGCACTACTCTTCTGGAGAGTGCCCCCGCCGACGCCCGCGGCTGGTCCGTGGTATGAGGCTCCGCCGAAGTCTGCGGCTCCGCCGAAGTCTGCGGCCATAGCGAAATGAATGGTCTTTCCGCTTGCATGCGGCACCTCCTGATTCGCACATGTTTCTCCCAAATTGGGATCCCCCTTCTTCGAGTATCTATTGTTATGTAAATGTTGTCAAGACAATACGTGCATGCTGCTGCGCCTCGCTGTGTGTAAGATTTGCCGATCGCAGTTCTCTCTGCGGGATGTGGCAAGGGCTTGCGCATTCAGATTGAAACGAATGCGAGGGAGCAGTCTTGCAGCGGTTGTGGTCTGCCCGACACGCTCAGAGATGCTGTGGCCTGGAACAAGGAAGACAAGCTGTGCTTGCTTGGAAAGTCTCCGCGCAGTCGGCTTTAGCAGCCAAGAATCAGTGCGCCACGCGGCTGAAGTGCCGATTCATGCAGTGGGCAAGGTGAACGTAAACCTGCTGCCTTCACCAAGGGTGCTCTCTGCGCTGATTGTGCCGCCGTGCGCCTCGACTAACTGTTTCGCGATGGTCAAGCCGAGTCCCACGCCGCCGGTGCTGCGGGTGCGTGAAGGATCGACGCGATAGAGCCGATCAAACACGTGAGGAAGGTGTTCGTCGGCAATTCCTTCACCGGTGTCTGCAACAATCACAGAGATAGTCTCTTGAGCCTCTTGCACAGAAATGTCGATGCGGCCTCCGGCAGGCGTGTGCTCGACTGCATTCTGCAGCAGGTTGTTCATGACCTGCTCAATGCGGGTGCGGTCAACTTTCACCTGATTTACCGGAGTTGCCGGATCGGACCCAGGGTCGCATGTCAATTCAATTCCGTTAGACTGCGCCTGCTGGCGAAACCCTTCCACCGACCGCAGGACCACTTCAGCCAGGAACGCCGGTTCGAGGTCAAGCTGGAAGTCGGCAGCCTCAGTCTCTGCAAGCAGCCGCAAGTCGTCAATGAGTTTTGAAAGGTACATCGTTTGCTGGTGGATACTGGCAATCGTGGTTTCGTCCGCTTCCAGGACACCATCTCTCACGGCTTCGATGTAGCCGCGGATATTCGTCAGGGGCGTACGGAGTTCATGCGCCACGTCAGCGACCATGTTGCGGCGCTGGCGTTCTGCGCTCTCAAGGCCCTCAGCCATGGCATTGAAGGTGCTGGTCAACTCACCAATTTCGTCGCGTCCTGAGACGGCGACCCTTTGCGATAGGTCCCCTTTCCCCAGTTTTTGCGCGGCATCTGTCAACCTGTGGACCGATCTGAGCAGCCTGCGCGACAACAAAGAGACGAGCACGATGCCGCCCACACCCGCAACCAGACCCGACCACAGCAGCGAACGGAACGCGGTATCGGTGAAGCGCCGCAGCGACGGCTCGTGAATCTCGCCCGGAGTCCCCTCTGGGATGGGAAACCGATCAGGTCCTCTGTATGGTCTGAATGTCCGCCGCGAGGCTGCGGGACCGATCAGAACAGAGCCGACGTGGTTTTCAGCCACAACTATGCGAGACGACGTGTAGTCTCGATCTTTGCGCTGGCGTTCGCCATTGCCCGACTGCGTGGTCGCAAAGAGGACATTGCCATCCCTATCGAGGAGTGTGATATCCCGCCCGGTCAGATAGCTGACCCGCTCTACCGTACCTGCAACACCGCTCCAATTGCCTCCGGTTGTGTAGTACTCTGTGAGAGCTTCGTGAATCCTGGCAAATAGGGCTTCATCCGCGGCATGGCGCAAGTCTTGTACTTCCCGCTGCGCAGCAAGATTGCCATAGATGCCAACCGTGGCCAGCGCCAGCAAGAGCACGAAGGCGAAACCGACAATGAGCCGAAACTGGAGGCTATGAAACCACCTAGTCATTGCTGAACCGATATCCCACGCCATACACGGTTTGAATGTGATCCTGACCTTTCGCCGGCCTGAGCTTGCGCCGGATGTTGGCAACATGGGCGTCTACGGTCCGATCGAAGCCCTGAAAGTCGAACCCAAGCACGCGGTCTATGATCTGTTCGCGCGAGAAAGTCCGCTCCGGTTCCTTGATAAGCATTACGAGGATCTTGAATTCGGTCGGTGTGAGCTTAATCTTTTGACCGTCCACAAAGACCCTTCTGCGATGCAGATCTACCGTTACACCATCGAAGGCAACTTCCGCCGGGCCGCGCTCCAGATCATCTTTGGCGGTGCGGCGGAGCACGGCTCGAATGCGGGCTGCGAGCTCCCTGGGACTGAAGGGCTTGGTGACGTAGTCGTCGGCGCCCAGGTCCAGCCCTTTCAAGCGGTCTTCTTCCTCGACCCGCGCCGTCATCATGACGATTGGCACCGTGGACTCCTGCCGCAGCGTTCGGCAAATCTCTATGCCGCTCAGCTTCGGGAGCATGAGGTCCAAGACCACCAGATCGGGTCGTGCCTCTCTGGCCAGGCGTAAGCCTCCGATGCCGTCTTGCGCGGACAGGACTTTGTGCCCGTCGCGCTCCAGGTAGAGGCTGACAAGCCTCACCGTATCCGGATCATCTTCAACGATTAGTACTGTGCTCGCCATTCTTGGTGCTCTCCGTAACTTAGCAGCATAGTCTACTTGCAACCACTATCGCACGAACTATACCGGCCCGGACTCCCACTTGTTCCATACCTTACCTCTCAAACCCTCCGAGCCTGCCAACAAGCAGCCGTCTCCAAGAAAGTCTCAATTGGCAAAGTTCGCCCGGTGGGCCTTGCGCTCAAATGCCCAAACGAGCTTTCTCTCCTCTAGTTTTAAGAATACCCAGAACCTTGAAGAAATTATGAAGGGTATTCGCCAAGGCAGTGCCCCTGGCAAGGACTGCAACTGCGGTCTCGCCAGGGGCTCTTGCTGACTGTTTCGGAACTAAAGGGCCAGTTGAGGCGGGATGTGGCGCTTCAGGTCCTCTGTTTAATTGTCGTCGGTAGAATCTGCGGGAGCAGTTGGCGTTGCGGCCGGAGCGGTCGTGGGCGTTGCTGAAGCGGGGACTGTCGTTGGCATTGCCGGGACAGTCTTGTCCTTACCTGAGTCGTAACCCCTGAAGTTGAAGAAGCCCCTTTGGTAGGAGTGCCCGCGATCATGCTGTCGACCGAAGCCCTTGCCTCGCTCGAAACTTCGACCAAATCCCTGAACCCGAGAACTGTGGAGATTGCGGATCTCGTCCGCCTGCGCCTGCGTGATTTGCTCGCTCTCGACCAAGCTATCCAGGTACGCCGTCAGTCTCTCCTCGGACATGCCGGTCATTGCGCCGCTCTGCCCCTTGGCGGAGAAGAAGCCGCGGCCGCCGACCGTGTGTCCTCGATCCATGAAGCCATTCTTGCCACGTTGCGTCCCACCTGCGAGCCAGAATGAGTCTGGACGCGCAGTGTACCACTCGCGGAGTTCATCCGCTTGCTCCTGGGTGATCTGCCCGCTCTCAACCAGGTCTGCAAGCCTCTGGCCGATCATCTCTTCGAATCTTTCGTCACGCAGTTCCTGCTGCGCCTGGTCGAACGCATCCTGCACTTGTTGCTCATCCAGACCCAGGATGTTGGCAACTCGTGATATCACGCCCCGAATTGGACTCTTCTCGTCATTTCCACCCTCTTGAGCCAGCGCGGTACCGGCGCCAACCCCGATGACCAACGCCATCAGCGCAAACAAGCCGATGAGCCAATGCTTTTTTCTCATGTAAGACCTCCAATGCTGCGTACACTTCTGTTCGCCTCTGATTCGAGCGTACTGAAGAAAGTTCAAGGAAATTCGAAGAGAGGCGAGGAAGCTAAAGAAGGGCGGGGGTTGCCTTGCCGTGTGGCCTTAGCCGACCGCACAACCGAGAGGCGCCAAGTCTTAGCGCGAAGAATGTACAAAGGCCCAATGCGCGGCAAACGCTATCACCCGGCATTGAGCACGCGCGGGAACGCGTAGCATACCATTTCCACTGTGGCACCAGAACCGTGTACCGTAGAACTATAGGAGGCAGCCGCAGGAATACTGGCTGAACGCCTCTGTGCTCACCGCAGGGCGTAAAGATTGCAGCTTGAAGAATTAACCAAGGACACATTGAGCAAGGAATAAGCGAATGGACCTACTCTCAGATACCGTCAAGGACTTGCACCCGATTTCGGTTCACTTCCCCATCGCGCTTCTCATCGTGAGCGCGGCGCTCAGTTTCATCCTATTTATCAAGCCTCGTCCCAGTCTGCAGCACACTACCTGGGTTTTGCTTTGGGTTGGGACTCTAAGTGCCTTCATCTCTTCGGTTACGGGGCTCATCGCCCACTTTCCCTATGAAGAGACGGAATTACACGATGTGATAACCACACATCAGAACTGGAGTTTTGCGGTTACCGGCCTATTCATTGCGCTAACCGTATGGCGGTGGCTTTCCCGACGGCGTCAGGCGGACGCCGGTACCAAGCCGCTGTATCTGATCGTCATCTTGATTGGCATTGCGTTGCTTACGGTTTCGGGGCTGACCGGAGGGGACCTGGTGTATGACTATGGCGTGAATGTAAGAGGGATCAACCCACTGCTAGAGCAGTAGTCTGTTCCTCTCTTGCGCACGGAGATTCAGGCGCTGCGAGGAGATTCTGTTGAACGCGCACCGAGCGCCCTTCCTACGCGGGAAGGGCGCTCGGTGTTTTCGTATGCTGAGGCGTCGGGCCTAGCGCAGCGCAGAATTTTCAAACGTATGCACGTGTTGCGGACTCACTGCGGCCGCCTAGTGACCATGTACCGCCATTGACTCCGCTAGACAATCGGTTCATCTGTGATCTCCAGCCGCTCGATTGGAAGTCTACGCCGCGGTTTGCGGCGGAAAAGACCGGGGATGCTCTGATTGGCCAACGTATAGACCACCGGCACGACGAGCAAGGTCAGGAACGTCGAGCTTACCAGGCCTCCGATCACTACGGTGGCTAGTTCGGCCCCGAGAATGCCGCCGGAGTCCTCGGAAAACGCGGCCAATGGGACAAGTGCGAAACTTGTGGTGATGGCGGTCATCAGGATGGGCCGCAGCCGGACCCGCCCGCCCTGCATCAGCGCCTCAAAGACGCTCATGCCGCGCTCGCGGAGTTGCTCGACAAAGGACACAAGCACGACCGCGTTCGTTACCACGATACCGATAAGCAACAGGATTCCCATCATTCCAGGCAAGCCGAGCGATCGTCCTGTGATCGCCAACGCCGCCAAGGCGCCAATCAAAGCCAGCGGCAAGCTGGTAACGATCACGAACGGATTCCGCAGTGACCCGAGGCTGCCAACCATGACCAGGTACACCAAGATGATGCCGACCGCCATGGCGATGAAAATATCCTCGAAGCCTTCCGTGATCTGCGCGAACACCCCGGCATTTGTGACGGTCACGCCTGGCGGCAGTATCAGGGCGTCGATCTTTTCCTGGATTTCCAGCCCCACTGCCTGGGTGTCATCCGCCGTTATGTCGCCGCTGACACTCGCGGAGCGCAGGCGATCCGTACGGCTGATTGCCACCGGGCCCGACTGAATCTGAACCGTGGCCAGGTCGCTGAGGGCGGCTATCCCGAGCGGGCCGGCAATGACGAGGGAATTGATGGTCTCAACACTATTGACCCGGTCTGCAGCTCCGCTCAGGACAACCTCAACCGGTCTGCCTTCCAGTTCAATCTGAGTGACTGTCTGTCCCACCAGGAACTGATTGATCTGGAATGCGACCGATTGCGTGCTAAGCCCAATTGACGCGGCGCGCGCAGGATCAACATTCACGATCACCTCGTCACGAGCCTCGCTCACATTGCTGGTGACGTCCTCCACGCCGTCAATGGTTGCCAGTTCATCCGCGAGCAGAAGCGCAATTGGTGCAATGTCACGGTAGTTGTTGCCTGTGATTGTAATCTCCAGACCGGCTGCCGGCGGGCCGCCACCGATATCACTAATCGTTATCCGCCGGTCTTCCGTGCTCGGCAGCCGCTCGCGCAGGATCTCAAGGATGTCTTCCGGCACGTCGTCATTCAATCTGATGAAAGTCGTTGACTGGTTCAGGCCAGTCGCAAAACTCTGTCCACCATTTGCGCTGGCCGCGCCCACAGCGGTGTCATAAAGTTCGGATACGTCAATTATTTGTTCCTCTAGACCGCGAACTTCGGCCAGCGTGACCTCAGCCGGTGTACCCGGCGGGAGGACCATGTTTATCGTGACAAATTCCGTTCCACCGGATGAGAACAGGTTGACGGGAATGAACCGCAGCAAGCCCAGGCTCCCCACGGCAATTAGGATGGCAGCAAGCAGAGTCAGTGTCTTATGCCCCAGCGACCACCGCAGCATTGGCACATAGAGACGCTGCATCCACGTGTTCGTCTCGGGGATCTCGTCCTCTTCACCGGTTCCCTCCGGCAGGTCGCCCGGCCTGAGCAAGTACGCGCCAAGCACGGGTACCGCCGTCAAGGCCACCACGAGCGATGCGATCAAGGCAAAGCTGACTGCCAACGCAAATGGGAAGAAGAATGCGCCCACCAGCCCTTGTATGAACGCCAGGGGCGCAAATACGACTATCGTCGCCAATGTAGATGCAGTGATTGCAGGGCCGACTTCCACGGTTGCGTCCAGGGCAGCGCGCCAGCGCTCCCTGCCGCCGTCGATATTCCGGTAGACATTCTCCAGCACGACGATACTGTCATCCACTACGCGACCGACAGAAATCGCCAAGCCTCCCAATGTCATGAAGTTCAGCGACAAGCCCTGCCAGTTCATGAGCAATACGCCGGCAAAAATACTGAGAGGGATGGAAAGCACGATCACAAGGGTCGGCCGCAGGGTCCGAAACACGCCTCTCAAGACACTTGGGCGCAGGGTAAGGAAGAAGGCGAAGACGACTATAGTGGCGAGGGTCAGACCCAAAACCGCCTCCTGCTCCAACGTGTCGATTTGGGCCTGAATCTGCGGTCCGTCATTGTAGACAATGACCACATCAACGTCCGGCGGCAGACTATTCAGACCTGCCAAAGCCTCTTCTACGGCGGTCGTAACGTCAATTGTGTTGGCGTCCGGTTCCTTGAAGAGAGAAACGCCGATACTCGGCTTGCCGTTCGTGCGCGAAATCGTGCGCGCTGTACTCGCGCCAAGCTGCACGTCGGCCACGTCTGCGAGCCTCACGGGCTGCGGGGGTGCGGCAGACTGGGACGGCGGCCCGCCGGCTGTGCGTGGATATCCGACAACCAGCTCCTTGATCTCATCCAAAGACCCAAAGATATTGGTCGTCTTTACCGGGAGAGTCTGGCCGTTGCTCGTGATCGCCCCGCCGGGGAAGGTTAGGTTGTTTTCTCGAAGCGCCTGCGAAACCTGAAATAGCGAAACGCCGCGCTCCAAGAGAAGGTCCGGGTCAACCGTGATTAATACACGTTGCTGCACGTCACCGGCAATATCTATGCTCGTAATGCCGTCAATGCCCGATATCTTCGGGAGAATACTCGTCTCCAGAATCTGCTGAAGCTCACTGACCTCTCTGTCGCCTGTGACGCTAATGCGGATTACCGGAAAGGAATCCGGGTCGAAGCGGCCTACAATTGGTTCGTTTACGCCATCAGGGAAACGAAGCCCGGACACCCTTGAATTGATGATGTTCGCCGCTTCTTCCATATCAGTGCCAAAATCGAACGTAGCAATGATGACAGATTGATTCTCTGTGGAAATAGACTGAATAACATCGAGACCATCCACTCCCGCAACCACATTCTCAATTGGAACGGTCACGTTTTGGGCAACCGAATCCGGATTAGAAGATGGATAGAACGTCGTAACCGTAACCAGCGGAAATTCTACTTCTGGAAAGAGCTCCACTGGCAACCGGTTGTAGGTGTACACACCGGAGACCAGCACCAAAAAGATGGCTAACACCGTAACCGAGCGGCGACGCAACGCGAGATTGGTGACAAATTCGATCAAGGCTGCCTCCCAGCAAATCGTTTTGTGAAAGTCCTCACATATAAAATATACTCGACATTTCAACTCTCGTGTAGCACATGTGAGCTTACAACTCTAAGTTTTTCCTTAGACTTCTTGGTGCTGCAAGATTGCCGACTCTCTCGAGTGTGTCGATGCTATTGTATTCGCGGTCTGCAGTATCGAATGCTTTGAGATCTCAATTTCACTCTTGCTGAATTGGCCCCCAGGATCTTTGCGTTCGATGGTCGGCCTTGAATATCTACCTTTGTAGGGAAAAGTCAGCCGCTCCCCGCCATGCGCCATTGGTAACTAACCAATTGGAAATTCGTGCATCCGCAGTTTGTGATTGCCTTCGGACCCAGGATTGATCCCTGCTTGGGACGCACTCGCGATCTGCAATCCAAGGCCCAGCACGGCTGTAGCTCCCTACACTTCTTCGACCCTACCCATCAATCGAGCTGAATTAGGAGTCCCGAGACTTGAAGATCCTCTTAGACCCGGGGCACGGTGGGCGCGATCCCGGCGCCATCGGCGTGCCGCTGTCAAACTTAGCGTCCGAAACGGGTGCAGGTGAGCGAATCAAGGAAAAGGATGTCACGCTCGCGGTAGCGCTGTCCGCCGCTGTGGCTCTGCGCGAACTCGGCTATACGGTTCTCTTGACCCGTGAAGCGGACGTGGAGGTGCCGCTGCATGCCCGCACCGGCTTGGCGCTGGCGCAACAGGTAGACGCCTACATTAGCATTCATGCCAATGCCGGCGGCGGTACGGGTTGCGAGGTCTGGTACCAGGAAGGAAACGAACCTTCTCGGGCATTTGCCGCAGCGCTGGCGCAAGGCGTCAGCGACCTGAACTTGGTGCCCAATCGGGGACTAAAGGCTGGAAGTGCGGCTACTCGCACAAACTGGTACACCTTTTCACGCCTCGCGCATGATGCGCTGCTGGAATTGGCCTTTCTCGACCATGAAGCCGACGCGCTGCGGCTGCATCAAGAACCTGAGCGCTTTGCGCAGGGGATCGTTAACGCAGTCAGGACGCACCTTCCGCCACCTGCCTCGACGCAGACCTCGTGGGAGCTCGAGAAACAGCAGCTTATCGCGCAGCGGGATGCCATGCTCGCTCAGATTCAAAGGGAATTAATGTCCGACCGCACCGACCTTGCGTACGCCATTCGCATTGCCAACGGCGCCACCAATCCCAAGGATCTCGGCGGCATGTCACGCGCGGAGCGGCTGCGGGAGTTGAATACAAAATGGGCCGGCAAGATTTGAGCCGCACGCGCTCATGGCCCCTGCACTATCGCTCCCGACCTCGCCAGCCTGCAGCGGCACAAAGATATCGAACACCTCAGAAGCATTACAGTAAACGACTGAAAGGGCTTTACATGACTGGTATCGAACTGGCCGGACTTGGCGGCATCACTGTCGGCGTCCGCATTTTGGTCTCCGCGCTCAAGCAAGCAGGTCTCCCCAAACGGTTCGCTCCGCTTACGGCGGTGTTGCTCGGCGCCGTTGCCGGCAGCATGGGCGGATATGTTAGCGGGACGGACTGGTATACGAGTTTGGCGCTGGGCATCTTGGCCGGCGGCGCTGCGGTCGGGCTGTATGAGATCGGCCGCCAGGCCACCAAGAGACAGCCGGAAGAGTTGCAGTAATCCCGTATGAGTAACGCCTCCACAGACCGCGGCATCGGCGAAGTCATTCGCCAGGTGCGCGCGGACATTCGTGAGATTCGTCGTGACCAGAAAGAGATGCAACGGGAAGCGGTTGGCTCGCACCGTCTGCTCGACAACCGCATTGACCGCGTTACGCGAGAGCTGGACGGACACCGCGCCGCCGGCTCTGACAACAAACGTCACATTCTCGGCATGCCGCGGCGGGACCTCGTCCTCTACGCCGTGCTCACAGAAGTGGCGGGTGTCAACCTGGCGCAACTCGTCGGCTGGCTTTGAAACCCCATAGTTGTGAGCATAGGGCCGCCCTGAGGGCGGCCCTATGCTTTTACAGCCACATCAGCACGGGCCGGAGCAAGCCGCCCCTCAAGGTTGGACACATACAACAGTATCACTATTCATGTGACCATCCGCCTGCTACAATGCCGTCACGTACGCCTCATTCGACTCCACTCAAGAGACGAACAGCACAACAGTGCCACCACGGGGAATAACTCAGCTATGACAAGACGAGAATGGCTGGCGCGGGCGCTGCTCGGCGCTCAGGCGCTGCTGCTCGCGAGTTGCGGCGGTGACGATGAAGACGAAGAGCGCTCAGACCTAGCGCCGCCCAGTCGCACAGGTACTGGCAGCGATGCTGTCAAGGAGTCCCAGGAAACCAAGCTAGCGGTGCTCGACAATCGCGATACAATTCGCGATGCCGAGAACGTGCTTAAGGAGTGGGAGAAGGGCGGCATTCCCGGTCTGCCGCAGGAGGCGATCTTGACGCATGTGACCACCCCTATCCCTGCTGGCGACAACTATGCCGATCAAGCGACGCTCGGCGTCCCCTTGGTGTTCCCGGAACCGGTAAAAGAGACTGCTCTGGAGTCCATGGCCAGGGCGCAAGCCTCCTACGTGGCCAGCGGTTGGGCAATGTCCCAGTGGCTGCACACAAACGTCACGCTGCCGCTGGCTCGCGAAGCAGCAACCGTGGAGCAAGCCATCCGGCAAGCGACGCATTGGCTGCAGAGCTACGTTAATCAGTAATTCCCAATCGAACTATTGTATGCCTGTCCCGCTCGGCTAGCCGGCATCCACCAAGGCAGTTTGTGAAAAGCCCGATCCAATGGGATAGCCGGTCCAGACAAGTGCGCTGGACACCATGGTTCCTCTCACCTCAGGCCCGGCGAGTCCACCGCACTCGTGGGGCACAACGGGGCAGGCAAGACGACGATTATCAAGTTGCTGCTCCGCTTCTATACTCCTAGCGGCAGGCGCATTCTGCTAGATGGCGTTGATCTGCGCGAGTACGACCTGGCCGAACTCCGCCGCGAAATGGGAGTTATCTTTCAGGATTTCGTCCAATACGAACTTACGGCAGGTGAGAACGTCGGTCTGGGTCAGGTGGAGAGTGTGGATGACCATGAACGCATCTTCGCCGCTGCCACCCAATCCGGCGCAGACGAGGTCATCGACCGGTTGCCGGAAGGTCTTGAGACCCAAGTAGGCCGCGAGTTCGGCGGCAGGGAGCTTTCAGGCGGCGAGTGGCAGCGACTCGCGCTGGCGCGCGGCTTCATGCGCGATGCTGCTTTCGTGATACTCGACGAGCCCACCGCCGCGTTGGATGCCGAAGCCGAATACCATCTCTTCCAACGCTTCCGCGAGTTAGTCGCCGGCAAGACCGCCCTCATCATCTCCCACCGCTTCTCAACCGTACGCATGGCGGACAAAATCCTCGTCTTGGAGGACGGGGCCATATTGGAGGGCGGCTCCCACGAAGAACTCATGGCGGCCAACGGCCGCTACGCGATGCAGGCGAGCTGGTACCGCTAAGCAACGTTCCAACGTTGGAGTCACCATATGGCAAGCTTGACGCAGCATCGACCATTAGGCATTCAGCCTTTGGTCTAGGAGCCTGATTACGATCTTCTTAGGAGGGAGACTGCAACGCTGATGAAAACCGTTCGTATTGAGCCTACCTGTCCTGAGACTGTCGAAGGGCCGAGGCACGAACGGCTATTTGCCAACATTCGGTGGTTCCATTCATCCTTAGACAAGCTCAGTGTGAACGTTGCTCGTGCAAACAAAACGGTTTATTGAACATACTCTGAGAGCGGGGGTCATGCCCCGCGCCACGCTCAACCTGTCACTCTGGCAATTTTCAAGATCTCTCCAACGTGCAAGCGAACTGGTATCACCAGAACAATCCGTCTGTCTCCCCACCTTCAAGTATCGCCACCTCTAAGCGCGCACATTGATATGCTTCTGCCCTATCTGTGTCAAGAGTGAGTACAATTACTCTATCAATGTTTTGCATAATGTATTCAGTGTAATTTGACATCTGTTGCGTCTTAGGTCTATAATCATAAACAATATGTTTATGATTGATTGCGGTGCACAATTCTTTTATTAGAAAGCCAATCGCAAAAGCGGAGACCATGAACGAAGCGGCGGCAGGCACTCCCCTAATCGAGTCACAAGGCCTTACCAAGCATTACGGCAAGACAATCGCGCTGCACGATGTCGATATGCAGGTTCGCGATGGCATCACGGGCCTGTTGGGGCCGAACGGCGCGGGCAAGAGCACTGCTATGAAACTCTTCCTGGGACTGCTGCAGCCCACGGCCGGCGCGGCAACGGTCATGGGAGAGAAGCCATACGAAAACGTCGCCGTGCGCATGCGCCTGGGTTACATGCCGGAACACGACTGCCTGCCGGACTTCATGACCGCGTCAGAGTTCCTTAGCCATATGGCCCAAGTCAGCGGCATTCCTGCCAAGCACGCGCGCACACGCGCCGCCGACATGCTCCGGCATGTCGGACTGGACGAAGAGCGCTACCGTCACATCAAAGAGTATTCCACCGGCATGAAGCAGCGGGTGAAGCTGGCACAGGCGCTCGTGCATGATCCGGTAATGGTATTGCTCGACGAGCCGACCGCCGGCCTTGATCCGGGCGGGCGCGAAGAGATGCTGGAACTCGTGCGGCGCACGGGCAGGGAATTCGGCATCAACATCATGCTGTCCTCCCACCTCATGGGTGACGTTGAAAGCACGTGCGACCGCATCATCGTGATCGAAGGCGGCGCCATCATCGAGCAAGGTGATGTCTCCGAATTCACGCAGGAGACGGAGACCTTCTTGATCGACGTGGACGACCGCAGAGAGGAGCTGATGACCGCGCTTGAATTGAGGGGCCTAAAACCGAAAATCAGTGGCGCGTCCGTCGTCGTCCTCTTACGCAGTGATGACCAGCTCGACGCTATCCGCAATGCGCTCGTGGAGGCACAGGCCCGCCTGCGCAGACTTGCTCCCAGCCGCGGCGAGTTGTCAGATATCTTTCGAAGGAGTGCCGGGTGAGCCAAGCGCAAGGCGAAATCTACGATCTCGGCTACCAGCACTACGACGGGCCGCGCGGGGGCAGATTCCAGGCCGTTTGGTCGCTCTGGATCAATGGCTTCCGCACCATTCTCGGCCTAGGCCGGGGCGCCCGCGCCAAGATCCTGCCGGTGCTCATGTCGCTCGTCGTCATCGCTCCGTCAGCGGTCTTCCTCGTGATGTCTGCAATAGTTCCGATCGCACAACCGGCCAGCCATGCGGAGTTCTACGAGGCGATATCACTTCTGCTGCTGCTTTTCTCAGCCATCATCGCCCCGGAACTACTCATACCGGACCGGCGCAACGGTGTTACGACTCTCTATCTGGTGAGGCCATTGACTAGCTTCGATTACGTACTGGCGCGCTGGTCGGCGTTCCTTGGCGTTGTGCTTGTCCTCACGCTCATTGCGCAGGTGCTTGTGCTCATCGCCAATCTTCTCTTAGCCGAAATGCCTTGGGACTACCTGCAGGAAAACTGGCTCGACATTCCGCGCTTTGTTCTGGCCGGCGTCGTCATCACGGTGTTCGTCACTACGATTCCGCTCGCAGTAGCGGCGTTCACCGAGCGACGCGCATATGCTGCGGCATTCGTCATTGCCGCCTTTGTCATCACCACACCCATGTCGGCGTTACTTTCGATGGAGTGGTGCCAGTGGTCGACCACGTATACGGTGCGGAACGGTGAAGTTAGCGAAGGAGACAGTGTCGAGGAATGCGGCCGCATAACCGGCGACTATGCCAAGTGGTTTACGTTGCTCGACGTCGGCCGCGCGCCCATGCACCTAATCAACCTAATGTTCGACGATGCCGAAGACTTCGATCTGGTTGACGATGGCGTCGACGCTGAAGACGAGGCGGCGGCCCTTGTCACCGAACTTCCCTTGGCTGTGCCCATAGCCTGGTATGCGTTCCTGGTGCTCGGACCGGGTTGCCTGCTGCTGTGGCGGTACCGGAGCATGAAGATATGAACAGCCCCAATGTCCCTGTCATTGCCGTGGAAAGCATCTCGAAGTGGTACGGCAGCGTCGTGGCCGTCAATGATGTATCACTCGAAATTGGGCCAGGCATCACCGGCTTGCTGGGTCCGAACGGCGCCGGCAAGACCACGCTTCTCAAGATGGTGGAAGGACTGGCTGCTCCCTCGGACGGCGCTGTGACCATCTTTGGGGAAACGCCGCGCAACAACCCAGCGCTCCATCGCCGCGTTGGCGTTATGTCTGAGCACGAGGCCGTGTACGGCTTTCAGACCGGCAAACAGTTCGTGGAGTGGTCAGCCAAACTGCACGGCGTCACTGCCAGCGCAGAAGCAACCGCGTGCGCTATCGAGCGGGTGGGGCTGGCCGACGCGCAGAATCGACCGCTCGGCACGTACTCGCGCGGCATGCGCCAGCGTATGCGCCTGGCGGCAACCATCGTGCATGAGCCCGAAGCGATCATCCTCGACGAGCCGCTGAACGGTACCGATCCCCGCCAGCGCATTGAGTTTCACGATCTCATGCGCCACCTGGCGGACGAGGGCCGCACGATCTTGATCTCCTCGCACATTCTGGAAGAAGTGGAGACGCTGGCCGACCGCATTTTGCTCATGGTGAGCGGCAAGCTGGCCGCGTCCGGCGACTACCGGGCCATTCGCGCCAAGCTCGACGAGCAACCCTACACGGTGCGCATCGTCTCCAGCGACCCACGGCGCTTAGCCGCGGCGCTGGTCGTGTTGGATAGTATCGCATCGGTCTCGCTTGGCGCGGAAAATGACGTGATCGTCCTCAGCACCAACGTGGCCGTGTTGCAACGTTCGCTATCCCGCATCGCCCAGGGTCACAACCTTCGCCTCGAGCGCGTGGAACCGCTGGATGATTCGCTCGAGAGCGTCTTCAGCTACATTGTGGAGGGCTAGATGGCTGAAATCTTCAGGCTCTCACTCAGGCAGATCCTCGGCCGCTGGCGCGTGCTCGTCATCCTGCTGCTCGCCGCCCTGCCGTCACTGCTCATCCTATTGATCAAACTTCTGAGCGAGGCGCAATTTACCTTCGCAGATGACGACATCATCAACCCCATAATCGACGGCATGATCGTCGGCGGCATCCTGCCCATCGTTACCATGGCATTGGCGACTGCCGCCTTCGGCAACGAGCTCGAAGACAAAACGCTCTACTACCTGGTGCTGAAACCAGTCTCGCGGGTGTCCATCGTGCTGGCAAAATTGCTCGCCACTTTGGTCGTAGCCGTGCCTTTGGTAATGGCGAGCGGCGTCGTGGCGTCCGCCCTTGTAGGCGCGGAGACCCGGCCCCTTGGCACGCTTGCCCTCGCTCTGGCGGCGGGCGTAGCCGCCTACGCCGCAATCTTCACGTTTGCCGGACTCCTAACCCCGCGGGCGCTGGCCTACGGTCTGGTCTACGTGCTGGTGTGGGAGGGCCTCCTCAGCACGATCGTAAGCGGCGTTGGCTATCTCAGCGTCCGCGGCTACACACTCGCGCTGCTGCATGGTATGGACGAGGAAAGCTTTGCGGCCTTTACAGGGCGTGTGATTGAGTTTCCCGCCGCCATCGTCGGCACCGGTGTCGTAATCGTGGCCTTCTTCCTCTTGGCGTTGTATCGCCTACGCACCATGGACGTGCCTTAGGACGGATGAGCTAGACAATGTGACGTACCGCATCTTAGGGCTGTAAAGCACCCGCTGTGTGGTCTGTCCGTTCAGTGGTTACTGACTGGGGGCCACATCGCGTCAGAGACAGCCACCCTTCGCACTCATCGCAAGAGATTGGGAGTTAATTCAAGAAGCGATGTAATTTCTAAATCGGGTTGGGCATCATTCTGGCTTCGTACTGTTCCCTCCCGATTCAGCCACACCGAGCTAAGACCGGCCGCATTCGCTCCGGCAACGTCAGACGCCAGGCTATCTCCCACGTGCCATACTCTCTTGCCGGATACACCAAGATCTTTAAGTACAACAATAAACGCACGTTTATCCGGTTTGGCCACGCCAGTCTCCCCGGAGATGGAAAATGCGCTAAACCAACTGGCGATTCCCAAAGCCTCAATCTTATTCCGCTGTGTGTCGGAGGCGCCGTTCGTCACCAGAGCTACTGGGACCCGTGCCTGCCTCACTGCAGTAAACAGTCCCGCTACGTCAGCGAAAGGCTGATATGAGTCCCAGGCAAAGTGCAAATGAATCTTAGCTGCTAATTGAGCGAGTGATTCGTCATTGCAGCCACACGCCTGAAGTGTCCTGCGCCAGGTTTCGAGAGTGAGATCTGCGCCGCTCAATCTGCCGAGCGTCCAAGCGTCAAGACGCTCTGGTCGATAGGTACTGAACACTGCATGATTGGCCTCCTGCAGTCGCTTTGCCTCTAGCTCCGGCCGCAGCAACGCAAGCTCTTCGCAGGTTCGCGCGACAGACTGCGAAAAAAAGCTACCGTCCAGCAGTGTATCGTCCAAATCAAGAAGAAGCGCGTGCAGTCGTTTCACGTACAGCCTCAGCGACATCCCACTCCCAAATCAAAGAGAGGGGTAAATCTGTCTGATTTTCACTAATCTCTTCTATCCCCCTGCCGCTGCCCTATCTCAACCAGTCTCAATGCGGCCGAAATCTCGAAGCACCCGTAAATTCTTCAAGGTCATCCGTGCCTGCCATTCCCGCTTGGCGATCTCCCACGCCTCCGGATGCTGATCGCCCCATGAGAAGCTCGGCGACCACGCGCCGTCCTCGCCCTGTTGGTCGATCTCGAAGTCCAGATTCATCGCCACTTCGTCTGCGAGACCGACCGCCAGCGGTGAATCCGGGGATGAGACCAAGTACAGGGGCTTCAGCACGTAGCCGGTCAACTGCTCCGGCTCTCGGGCGACACCATGCTCCGCCGCTTTGGCCAGTTTCGCCCAGACGCGGTCTCTGTAGGACTGGGGCAGCGATTCAGTTTCCGCGAAGCTGACAAAGCAAATGATGTCGTGCATCTCCACCTCATCGGGCAGCCCTTCCAGGTGCTCGAAAACCGCCGTCGTCACAGTCTCCAGCAGTTCCGCCGGCACTGCGTCACTATAGTCGTGCAAGTATCCGACAATCTCCACCCGCGGATTTATCAAGAAACCGCCAAAGCTCGCTTCGCTGCTTGCGTAGTCCCACCACGGGGCGTGGGGCGCACTTTCAACCTCCGGCGGAATTATCGGCCACACCTGCCGGGACTCGTCGTAGGCTTCAAGAAGATACGTCAGCGCATTCCGCACAATTGGATGCTCCGCCGGCACGTGCAAGGAGCGGAAGTTCTGAAAAGCCACCGTCGTCGCAATAACAGATGATGCCGGCGTCCTAAGATCCGGTTCCAGACCGTGGCCGAAACCGCCGTCGTCATTCTGATATGCCGCCAGCGCGCTAAGGACTTCCTCGGCAGGACCTCCCGCAAAGTGGTAAGCAAGCAGCGCTCGGTCTAGGTCCCTGCCCTGCTCTTCCACGAATGCCATAGCCCGCTGAAATGCCGCCTGTGAGAGTCGTTTCATCCTTAATCCTTCTTCATAAGAGGCCGGGGTAGTCGTTAATTTGACCTCACGCCATCAGTCTGAACGAAGGATAACACATACCATCTGTTGCCTATGGCCGGCTGCACTTTCTCTCATTTTTCCAGCAAGTCAAGTCCTTGACAATTGCAAACAAAAGCAGATTCCTGCTATGGTAGTGCCTAAGAGGCTTGATGGAGCAAAGGAAGGAGAAGTAATAGATAGCATTGGCCGCACTATGTTAAGTGATTCCCATAGTCAGTGTCTTCCTCTAAAGGGAGGGAAACCATGGCGGATACACTATCTCGGCGTACAGTTTTGCGCGGCGCGCTGGTGAGCGGCGCGGTCGCGATTACAGCAGCCTGTGGCGCTGTACCTGTAACGCCGGCGGAGACGGAAAAAGCCCCTGAGGCGCCCAAGGCGGCGGAAGCGCCCAAGGAGGAAGGCCCAAAGACGATTAACTTCCTCCACGTGCTCGAAGGCCAGAATGAGACCTGGCAAAACGGTTGGGCAGAGGTGGTAGAGACGTTTGAGGCCAAGAATCCCGGTCACAAGGTAGAGATTGCCGACTCTGCGTTTGGCGATTTGCCGACCAAAGCGGCGGCGGCCCAAGCGGGCGGGCTCAAATTTGACATCATCTACGGCTATTTTGGGTGGGTAGGCACCTTTGTCGCGGGCAACATTGTCCAGCCCCTCGATCCCATTATTGCCACCGACCCGGCCATCGATCCCGCTAACTTCCACGATGCAGCCAAGTGGATCCATAAGGGCCAGAACTACGGCGTTGCCTGGTGGATCAACTCGCGAGAAATCTGGTACAACAAGAGCCTCATCGTCAATGCCGGTCTCAAGACACCAACCGAGCTTGAGGCTGAGGGCAACTGGACCTGGGATGCCGCTCTGGAAGCGGCCATAAAGCTGACCAAGGTCGAAGGTGATGAAGTCGTCCAAGGCGGTATGGGCACCCAGCCGCATGTTCCCTCTGTGCTGACGTACTACTCTTGGGCTTGGGGTGCCGACTTTTGGAATCCGGATTGCTCGCAGGCCGGCTTCGGTAGCGATGCCTTCCGCGATGCAGTGCAGTACCAAGCGGATACCTTTACCAAGCACAGAGTGCAGGGCGGCAACTACTTCGAGGGCAACACGGCCATTTATCACACCGGCCACTTTCAAATCCGGCGTATCAACGAGCAGGTCACGCCGACGAACCTGTTTGAGGTCGGCATGGCGCCGACTCCGAATGGGCCGGGCGGTCGCAAGGCTGCGTATGCTGTGGTAGCCATCCACCTCGGTTCTCAGGCCGAGAACGTCGAGGGTGGCTGGGAGTTCATCAAACACACGGTGATCGGCGACCTGCAGGAGATCTGGGTCCCGCAGGGCGGCGGCCGCTATCCCGCGGACTTGCGCCGCGAGCCGATCACGACCAAGGACTACGAGGATGCCAGCGTCTACAAGAAGATGGCGGAAGTCGCCAATGCGACGCCGACGCTCATCCAACAGGGCGACTTCAATACAACGTGGCAACAGGAGACGTGGCCGGCAATCTTGGAAGGCGCCATAACGGTGCCCGAAGCGCTGCAAAAGACGCAGGACCAAGTGCAAGGTTGGCTGGACGAACGCGGTTGTCTCTGGTAGACCTGTCTACTGAGCCGGGGGAGCAGGTCATGCTCCCCCGGTTCGTTTTTGTACAATGCAAGCATTGGACCCTCATGCACACTTGCAGCGGCAAGAGACATCGGTCCGGTTTGTGCCTGGCATCCTGAGAACGGGGGAGAAGCAAATCATGGCTCGCTTAGCGAAAGTTGCCGTCTGTTCCACGCCGAACACGGTGCTGGGAGAAAGTGATGAGGAGCGCTACGAGTTCAACTTGAGCAAGGCCGAAGCACTGCTCCACGAGGCTGCGGCGCAAGGAGCGGACATCGCGTGCTTGCCGGAGGCCTTCACCATTCGCGGCATCAGCGACGGCGGGACTAATCACCGTTGGCGGGAACCGGTGCCCGGCGGCGAGACATTTCGACGTATGGCAGCCATCGCCCGGCAGCACGGCATGTACGTCGTTGCGCCGGTAGTTGGCGTGGAGGACGGGATTCACCGTAACGTGGCGATGGTCATCGCTCGCAACGGCGACTACATCGGCGGCTACCACAAGGTCCATCTCACCGTTACTGAAGACGAAGTGTGGGGCCTCACCGCCGGCGACTCCTGGCCGGTCTTCGACTTGGACTTCGGCAAGATCGGCATTACCATCTGTTACGATGTCTTCTTCCCGGAGGGGTACCGCATACTCGCGCTCAAGGGCGCCGACATCATCTACCATCCCACGATGTACAGCATGTACGGCGAGGTCGGCTGGGAAGCCGTAATCCAGTCCCGCGCCATCGATAACTGCGTGTACGTCTGTCCGGTGAACTACGGCTTCACCGATCATGAACCCTGGATGCCGGGCATGTGCCTCAATCGCAGCAGCGTGATCGGGCCGGACGGCATCACGCTGGCAGACCGCGGCCGCTATTGGGGCATGGTCGCTGCTTCCCTCGACCTCGACCGCCCCCGCATGGTCTACCGAGGCGGCAGCACCGGCCTGGCAAGCTTCCGCGAAGACGCTTGGAACCACCGCCGGCCGGATACGTACGAAGAACTCTTAGACTACGGCTATTGGGTCGATCATTCGGGTCAAGAGCCGGGTGAGCGGCCTACCAAGGTGGAAGTCTAGCGCCGTCCAGTCCTAGACTTGGAGTCTCGCGAGACTCCGACTTTGTTCTGCCTCCTGTGGGAGAAACCAAATTTGCTCTCTCTTAATCGGACATTCCGTTCTTGCTACTTTTCTGTCGAAGACTCCGTTTCTGGCCTCCCCCCTGTTGTCAGAGGCTCCACTCTTGCACCCTCTGTTTTCGAAGGATTCGTTCTTGTCCCCTCTCCTGGGAGAGAGGGCTAGGGTGAGGGCGACAGAATAGTGCATAGCTGATGTCTAGAACTGCTTGCTCACTCTTCCCAGTCGTTTAGGAATCCGCTTCAATGTACCCAACACCTATTTCAATCTAGCTGCAAAGGAGTTTGCCGCATGCTTATCGACACCAACGACTTCATCACGCAGCGCATCGCAGAAGATGAAGTCCTTGAACCGGAGAAGACCGCGCTGATCATCATCGACATGATGAACCGGTTCTGCAACCCGGTGTGGTTGGCCCAAGGCAACCACGCAAAGGCCGAGTGGTTTGCGCGCGAGCTCGACTACGTGATTCCCAACGTCACCGACGCGCTCCACATCTTTCGCGCGGCCGGCGCGCTCGTCGTCCACGCCGTTTGCGCCAGATGGACTCTTGACAAGCGGGATGCTCCGCTCCACATGCGTGAAAGGGACTACGATCTGTTCGATACTCCCGGCATGTCAATAATCGACCAGTTGGCGCCGCTACCCGGAGAGATTCTAATCCGCAAGACGACCGGCTCCGTCTTTACGGGCACAGGCCTGGAATATCTGTTGCACCAAGCCGGCATAGAAAACGTGGTGCTGTGCGGCCAGTACGGCAGCGCCTGTGTCTTCTATTCCCTCATTCAAAGCCGGGAGTTCGGCTACAAGAAACGGCTCTGGCTGGAAGACTGCATCCTCTATGGCAACGAAACTTCAAAGCACCTGTTCCCTGCCTTGGTCGGCCAACACTGGGCAGTACTGGCAAACCGGGAAGAGATCAACCGCGCACTCGCTCCGGCTGCCGTCGCTGCAGGCTGACCACGAATATTGGCAACAGAGCAGACTCTAGGTTTCGAAGAGATTCCTGATTGGCTTGGGAAATCCTGAGGAAGTTCCCCCTCCACCAACCGAGTTACTTCCGGTACCTTTCGCGGAGCAGGACAGTCCCCTCTCCCATAGGAGACCCTTGCGTAACCCTAGCGGAAGCGAGATCGTTCCCTCTCCCTTGACAGGTGTATAGACCGGGTACATGGGTTACACATGTTCGGGTTGATGGGTTACACCTAAAGGCATGGGAAATCTTGCAGCAGGAGGATGACCATGCCGTGGAAGGAGAGTACGGTTGTGTCTGAACGCAAGGAGTTCGTTGCCCTGGCACTGACGGACGGATCGAACATCAGTGAACTGTGCCGACGCATGAAGATCAGCCGCAAGACGGCGTACAAAACGCTGCGGCGGTATGCGTCGGGGGGAGCGCAGAACCTGCGTGACCGTTCGCACCGTACGCACAGCTGTCCGCACCGGACAGACCCGGAGCTGGAAGAGAGGATCATCGCGCTGCGCCTGGCGCATCCTACGAAGGGCGCGCATGTGCTGCACAGGCTGCTGCAAGACCAAGGCTGCACCGACGTGCCGGCCAAGAGCACCATCCAGGCCATTCTCAAGCGCCATGGGCTTATCGATCCCGTGGAGAGCGCCAAGCACACACCCCACGTGCGCTTCGAGCGACCCCAGCCCAACGCACTGTGGCAAATGGACTTCAAAGGGCATTTCAGCATGCACCATGACCGTTGCCATCCCCTCACCCTCCTGGATGATCCTTCCCGCTTCAACCTCGCCCTACAAGCCTGTGCCAACGAACGCGGCGAGACAGTCCAAGACCGCCTCACCACTGTCTTCCACCGCTACGGCCTGCCCCAGGCCATGCTCATGGATAACGGCTCCCCCTGGGGCAACGACAGCGGCCAGCCCTTCACGCCTCTCACCGTCTGGCTCTTGCAGCTGGGCATCAACGTGCTCCACAGTAGACCCTCCCATCCCCAGATACACGCCGAGCCCGAGGCCTTTCCCGGAAACCTTGCCTGCCCTCGCCTATGCTCCCGACGACCAGGTGCGCTCCGTCGATGTCAACGGCCGCATCTCCTTCCAGGGCAATGTATTCGCTCTCGGCAAGGCCTTCCGGCACAAACGCGTCGCGCTCAGACCCACCACAACCGACGGCGTCTGGGACGTGCATTTCTCAATACAGCGCATCAAATCCATAGACCTCAGAAAACAACATCTGTAACCTATCAACCCGAACATCTGTTACCTATGTCCCCAGTCTGTACACTCCCCCACAGAGGTTCAGAATGAGAACACCGAGTGTCTAGTGTTACTCTAGAGTATTCCGCCAAAGAAACCACTCTGAAATCATCTCGACACAGCTTCCAGCAATAGTGATTAGGCAGGAGACGAAGCACTCAGCAAAACCTCAGCCACCTCGCCTCTCTCAGCATGAAGTCGCCAAAAGGCATCTCCGACCGGCGCGTGTTGTACTTGAAAATTGCTTCATCTGGGAACTGGCCAGACTTCACACCGCTCTTCAATGGAAAGTTGACGATACTGTGCTCCCATAGCAACACCTTACCAGGGTGTTGCACTTCGTTTGTGAGTCTAGGAAATCCATCCTATTCTCACTACATTCTTGGACTCCGACTCTCTCCGGAGTGACGGCATGACCGCAAGTATCGCCCTGGTCTCACAAGAAACCTATTGCCACTCATCATCCGACGGCCAGATGTTGGTACTCCCCGCACCGGCGCCGGCGCCCTCGGGCCGCTCTTCCGTCCAGTCCTTGACGGTGTCCCGCCACTTGATGAAGTGCGGCGTCTGCAGATGCGCTTGGAAGGCAGCCTCGTCCACGTAGACCTCGTACAGCCAGATGCGGTTCGGATCGCCGCCGTCCTGGACCACGTCGAACCGCAGACAACCGGGCTCGTCATTCACCGAACCCTTCGCATCGCCCAACATTGCCTCGATGAAGGCGTCCTTGTAGCCTTCCTTGATCTTGATCGGCGCGACAATGATGTACATGCTCTTTCTCCTTATGTAAACTATGTGTTCGTTTCCTACACCTAGAGCTACGGCCATGATAATGTGGGGGTGAGTCTTGTTCAAAGGAACACAATTGCAACCCTATCTACCTTAATCCCGCCGGTAACCAGCAATACTTCACCTAAAATTTCAGGATCAATCACATTTTCCCCTCTTTAATTCGGCTGATAGCCTTCCCCTGCGACACAAGTCCCTACGTATTTTGACAGCAGCCGCTTTCCGTACTAGAGTCATATAAATTCCTCTCTTCGTCCAGTATCCCCTTGCAAACAGACACTTACAAGTGAGACGTGAATCGTCCCGTAAGCAGAGCCACGCCAGCAGCCGTTACCAGCACCACAGGAGGTCACGAAGAGCCATGATACGTCTTACCGATGAGCAAATGCGCGACTTCATCCGCAATGGGTATGTCGCGGTCAAGACCGGGCATCCCCGCGAGTTTCATCAGGACATCTGGAACGAGACAGAAGCCCTCTTCGAGGAGGACGGCAACCCCGGCAACAATCTGATGGCCAGAATACCCGGCATTCGCCAGATCCTCGACGATCCGGCCGTAGACGGCGCGCTGGCGGGCGTACTGGGCAACAACTACTTCGTCCATCCCCACCGCCACTGCCACTACCGGCCGCCGCACAGCGAGGGTCAGCAAATCCACCGCGATTCCTTCACGCGGCGGCGGCACCGCACCCGCTGGCTGCTGGCCATGTACTACCCGCAGGATACGACCGTGGAGATGGGCCCAACCGGCGTGCTGCCCGGCACTCACTATTACAACTGGCTGGTAGGTCCGATCGGCCTCAACATGCGGCTGGACACCACCGAGGGCGAGGTGCCTGTGGTGGTGGAGGCCGGCACGGTATTGATGGTCCACTACGACCTCTGGCATCGCGGCATGGGCAACTCCACTGACAAGAAGCGCTACATGATGAAGTTCATGTTCGCCCGCATCGAGGAGCCGCAAGCGCCGAGTTGGGATAGCCAGGATAGCGAGTGGGTCGCCGAGGACGACAACAGCCTCAATGGTTTGTGGAGTCACATGTGGCGCTGGTACACCGGCGCGGCGAACAACGGCGCGCTGTCCGCCAATGGCAGCGGCTCAATTCCGGAATTGATTGCGAACATCAAGGTTGACGACGAAACCACCTGCCTGGCATCAGCCTACCAACTGGGATCCATGGGCGAGGCGGCTGTGCCCGCGTTGATCGATACGCTCAAGCACGAGAATGAAGCCGTGCGCCGCAACGCCAGTTATGCCCTGAGTTCGATCGGTGAGGCCGCTGTGCCCGCCCTGCTGGATGCCAGCAGCAACGATAACGAGGGCACCCGCTGCATGGCTGTGGAAACTCTGGCCGACCTCGGCTTTTTGGGCAATGAAGTCATGCCCTATCTCAGAGTGGCGCTGGACGATGATTCTATCGAGGTGCGCCGCCATGCCGTGGACGCGCTCGGCATTTCACTGCAGGACTCCGCCAACGGCGTGCCGGCCCTTATCGACGCTCTTTCAGATGAGGACGAGTTCATGCGTCGCGGCGCGGCCCTGGCACTTTCGCGGATCGGTGAGCAAGCGGAGGAAGCTACGTCCGCCCTGGCGCATGCCTTGGATGACGAAAACCGCTACGTACGGGGCAAGGCCGTGCATGCGTTGCAGCGTATCGGCACGCCGGAGGCCAATGAAGCGCTGGTCCACTTCTTGCTGACGTCGCAGTATTGCTACTCCACCACCAAGGACAGCCTGTACTAGACGGCGTCCCGTCTTAGCTTGTCACAGCGAGGCTCGGAAAAGGAGAGGCGCTACGAGTCGTCATTCCCGCGAAAGCGGGAAGCCATCCTCTCTGCGCCATGCGTATGGATCACTTAAGTTTGGTCAAGTAATCCCTGCCAGATGAAGCCGTAACCGAGCACTAACTGCCGCTACCTTCCTTCCACAAGCGGCGTCCGACCAGCAGCGCGAGCACGACCAACAGCGCGTCCACAATCGGGAAGTAGATGAGGTGCGAGGTGACCGCGTCGCCCGTCTCGCTCTCAGGGTTCAGGGTCCAGATCCATTCCCAGAAGAACAGCATGGTGAGCACAACCGCCCCGTAGAAGGCAATGCTGACCCGCAGGTGTTCGAGCGTATTGGGGCACTCGCCGTCCTCATGCGCATGGGCGCGCCGCATCAGGAACCCTTTGACCAGGATGATGATTGCGGAGACCGCCATGAAGTAATTCAAAAGCTGCCACACCGGATAGTCCGGCGAGCCGTCGTGGTAGATCGGCGTCGCAATCAGGTTGGCCCACGCCAAGAATCCAACTACCACGATGAATGCCGCCAAGACGCGATTGACCATTGCCATGCCGCCAAACCTCCTTTGGTTTGCAGTAATCAGGGCTTCCTAGCTCTGGCTAAGTTGGGCGGATACGCCTAACCGCACACCCAATTGTGCCAGTATATGACACACATGTTGCGGCGTGTCAAGTAGTCTCAGAAGGGGAATTAGTCGCTATAGACTTGGCAGCATCGCGGGATGTGTTTCCTGTCATTCCGAGCGTAGCGAGGAATCTAAAAAGCTCCCGATTCTAGATTCTTCGTCGCTCCGCTCCTCAGAATGACATAGCAAGGAGCCAACCTTATGCGTTGATTCGTACGTTGTCAATCATATCTCTATGGTCTAAGTCCAAATCTACTAATTCCGCTCTGAAGTCCAGGATGCACACTGGCGGGTCAAGCGCCCGCGGTCTCTGTCCAGTAGCGCAGGTTTGTAACCTGCGGTCGGCGCTGCAGTCTCTTCTGCTCGCATCCCACGCCCACCGCCCGTTCGCCCGGTAGCGCAGGTTTGTAACCTAAGGTCGGCGCTTCAGTCTCGATTGCTCGCATCCCGCGCCTACCGCCTGTTCTTCTGGTAGCGCAGGTTTGTAACCTGCGTCTGCGTCCTGTTCCCCAGCTACTCTTCCGGTTCCGCCCTCACTCCGTGGCGCGCAGGCAATTCAGCATCCCCGGCCAGGCGAGGATGCGTTCGTTGGCGGTGACTAAGGTGTGGCCTTCCATCGCGGTGGCAACGATGAGCCGGTCGGCCGGGTCGCCGTGCAAGTCTGATAGAAGAGCCGCGCGGATGCCGATAGCGCCGCTTACGGGGAATTCGACCATGCCCTGCGCCAGTTGTTCCTGCCGCCACAGGCCGATGTCCTCGGGGAACCTGATTCGCCCCCTTTCTTTGAGCAGCGCAACTTCCCAGTAGGAGATCGCGGAGACACAAACCCCACTCGATTGCCAAGCCTCGTCGATTATACGTCGGGCACGCGTGCCTAAGCGCTCACTGCCTGCCCTGAGCCACAGCAAGACGTGCGTGTCAAGTAGGATCACGGCTCCAACACCCGGTCCGGCTCGCTCTCGGCCTCCCACGCTTCGTCCAAGGGCGAGTCAATATCTCCCAGTATCTCGATGCGTCCTTTGTCAACGCCAAAGAGGCTTTTGGGCCGCTCCTGGTAAGGGGCCAGACGCGAGACCGGCCGGCCGCGCTTGGTGATGATGATCTCCTCACCACTCGCCGCCACCTCGTCCATCAGCCGCAAGCACTTCGCCTTGAACTCCGACGCCTTCACCACCCGCGCGCCACCGGAATTAATGCTGTTGTCGTCTGCCATGCCCCGCCATTCTGGTCTGGAGGAATTTGGTCAAGTGTACCATAGTCATGACCATGGTCATAAGCACGATGATGAGGCCATCTTATCCCCTCTCCCTGGGGAGAGGGCTAGGGTGAGGGGGAGCAACGATCCACCGGGTCTGTTCCCTCTCCCTGGGGAGAGGGTTAGGGTGAGGGGGGAGCAACGATCCACCAGCGCCATTCCCTCTTTCTGGGAAGAGGGTTAGAGCCTGCCCCGTACGCCGTTCGCAGTATCGGGATGATACGAGTGTAAGAGGGTAGCAACGAACCGCTGGGGCCATTCCCTCTCCTTGGGGAGATGGCTAGGGTGAGGGGAATGTCTTCAATCCGGTCTAACCTACGGTTCGGCAGAGCCACGCAAACACCGACTCAGAGAAGGAATCAGAAGCTACGCAGCCGGCCCCTAGGTGAAGAGTGCTTTAAGCCAAGCGACGAATGTCTGGCAGAGCGGGCCGTCAACGTTCAAGTCACGCGCGCCAATTGCCGCGCCCATGAGGCGAGGATCCTCGCGCGCCGCTAGCCAGGCATGGACCTGCGCCCGTGGTTGCTTCTTCTCGCTGAACTTCCTCTCCGCACACGGTATGCCGTCGATGTATGCTTGCGACAGTGGCCAGACCGCATCGCAGGCGGGGATCATCTGTGCAACGAAGTCTTCCAGTTCGCCCGGCGCGGCGTTGTCCGGCATCAGCCACACGCCCACGCGCGGACGGCCCTCGATGATCGCGCCGGCAGGAACCGGGCTGGCGGGCAATGCGACGTTCGCTAGCGCGAGCCGGTCCTTCACCGCCTGCCAACGGGCGGCAACGTCGGAATTTGCGTCGACGAGTATGCCCACGGCCACACGACCGGATACTTTGATTTCCCGTGAAATGGAGGCCAGTAGTTTCTCAACGCTTTCCTTTTCCAAGAGAGAAAACGGAGGATCCCCCGCGTAGCGATGCCAAATGTGCCCCGCCACGTGCTTGTCATCCACGCCTTCCACGAGCAGCACGCGGCTGGGCGGCGGGCCGGTGGGTCGCGCCATGCGCTAGCGCACCTCGATGCCTTGCTCGGCCACGACCTGGAGATCTTCTTCCGAGTATTCCACGGCGCGAATCCCCTCGCCGTCGCTTTCCAGCCGCACCAGCGCGCCTTCCACGCCCTCCGCTTCAACCGCCGCCTGCGCGAAGCCCGCCACGCAATCCCAGCTATGCGTGGT
>CATQHC010000001.1 GCA_958295775.1 Chloroflexota bacterium | reverse complement strand
CGACCTGGACGAACCCACCCTGTCAAATCACCACTTCATCTCATGCAATAGCGATTCTCTCAGCGTCGCCGCTCACGCCTCTGCACAAACCGAGAGAGTCCGTGAAGGACTTTCAAGGGCGGCAGTTTCTCTGCGGTCAATTGGAGACCCGATCATTTCATCCGACTTACGGAGGGATTCAGCAACATGGCCGATTTTACTCACACCAAAGAAGCTATCCGCGAAGCCATGGATCACCTTATCGATCGCGCGACAAGTTTCGACGTAGATGCGTTGGAAACGATCTACCACAGGGATTTCCATACGACTTTGGTCATGCCCGATAGTGCCGTAGTTACCTACAACAAGGAGAATTTCATAGCTCACTTCCGCAAACAGGCGGAAGAAGGCAAGACCCGGCTCAATCCCTGGGCAGAGTGGCATGATTTCCATGTCCTCGGCGATTCCGCGGTTTGCGTGCTGACTCGAAAACACAGTGGCATGAACAACGAGGAGATGAAGCTCTTGTGCAACATTGAGTGGCGTTTTGAAGATGGGCGCTGGCAAGTGCTTCGCGAGCAGATTTTCCTTCGGCCGCTCGACTCATAGGTCCAGCATCTTGCCGCGAATATCGTCGCCCCACTCGGCGACATGGGGTTCCCGGAAGCCGGCAGGGCGCAGGCCGTCCCAGCGGGCGATTTCAACCGGCAAGTAATCGAGCAGGTTATCGCCCGGAGCCGCTGCGTTCGGAAGCAACAAGCAGCCGGACTTCCTATCGATACGGTCTTCCGGAGCTTGATCTGTCAGGGAGGCCTCGGCCAGCGCGCGCACCGCAATGACATCAGAAACTGCACGGCAGAGGACCATCACCCTAGTGGAAGGGTGTCCGTAGCCAGGACCATTCTCACCAGGGCTACCTGCCCCGACAGGCCCAGCTTCTTGTACACCTGCTTCAGTAGCCAGCGGACGTAGCCCTCCTGATACCTAGTCGTTGCGGCGATATCACGAACCGTCATCCCTCCGGCAAGCAGAGCCGACACCCGCGCCTCCACGGGCGAGAGACCGAGCGCCAGTTCCAGGCGCTGCGGGCTGATTCGCGGACGGCTCGCGGGGTCCACCAACAAAACCAGGGCGGCCGGGCGACTGGCTCCGAAGTCCATCTGACGTACCGGGAGCGGGCAGACGTGAACCGACAGACGGGGCCGTCCGGGTGTTCGCCTGACCGTCGTGGAACCACTGGTTGTCGTGTCGCCCGCAAAAGCCGGCAACGCTTGCCCTATCAACATCTGCAGGCGGGCGTCGTTCGCCGCCATTTTGGCACGCAGGAAGCCGTCCTGGTCGAACAGGCCGTCGCCTTGCCTAAGCAGGCGATGGGCAGGGGTATTCGCATCAATGATCCGCCCCCGGCGGTCCAGGTGGATGGCGCCGATTCGAGTGCTGTCGAGCAGACTGACGAGAGAAGCAGCCTTGGCATCGGCTGCGGCCAAGGCTTGTCGCACCCGCACAAACTGCCGGATATGGGGCAGGACGTGTCGCACGGTTTCGAGCTGAGCAGACTCCCAGCCACCCGGTGTGACCGGGTCGAGGATAGCCCAGGCGGTGTGTGAGCCATCAGGTGCGACCAAGCGTACATTCAGGCTGTTCTGACTGCTGGCGCGGGGCAAATGTTCGTTGTAGGTCCGGGACGTCTTCAGTTCTCGTGGGGTATAAAGTTCCGTGACGTGGACCACCCGACTGTCTGGAAGCACTCTGAAACGCGGCACGCGTTCGTCCCAGGGGTGGTAGTTTTCCAGATAATCACGCTCCAGTTCCTCGCGGCGCTGACCCCGGAAGTACCCCGCCACGAAAACGACTCGGACGTCATCCCCGGTACCTTCGCCCACCAGCAGGGCGTTGCCCGTCGTACCGCACGCCTCATCGATCAGGGCTGAGGTGGCCGGCCAGTAGGCATCGTCGAGCATGGCCTGATGCAGCGACGTCAGGATATCGCTAAAGGTGTCGAACTGGCTCAAGCGTAGGGGCCTCCAGGGGATGCGACTGCTGCCCGTTCCCACGACCGGTCGGCCGCTCGAAGGCAGGATGCGTTCTCAGCAGCTTCCGAAAAAACTTGCCGCAGCGAGAATAGTTGCCGCGAAGGTGGCATAGTGAGGCAGATGCGGGTCCGGCCATGGCGGCTCCATGGGATGTCTACTCTGGGTGGGCAGCCGCTGTTGCTGTCGGCGCTTGGACTGGCCCTCTCCCCGGAATTTATCGTCAGAGGCCTAAATCATCTGGAGATGTCCCCATGACTTCCCCTTCGGACCGCATGTCCACGGCGGGACGTGTCCCAAGCAGGGCCATATTGTTCTCGATGGTCTGAAGGCGGGTACCCAAAGCGTCCAGACGTATCGTCAAGCCCATCTCAAAGTCCTCGATGTATTGTCTGAGATCCGTTAGCTGCTCTTTCACCGTCGCCATTTTTGCCTCCCTTCACCTCCGCCCATGCGGGTTTGCCACACACCCGCTTTAGCTTGAGTTCTCACAAAACCACAACGCTTGAAATTCGAGGCCACCCGCCGATTCCCTCCAAATGAATACCAAATGCCAGTTGACAGTGCCTTCAACCGACGGCCCGGAAGTAAGCTCGGCACCTACGCCCCCGCGGACAACAGCGCTCTGCACAATAAAAGGGCTTGACTGTTCTGAACCGACGCGCCGAGTCGATCCTGCAACGCCCCGTGACCTGGCGAATTGCCACTACGTCAAGGGGTGCCTGCATATCTTCAACTCCTCTCACGTAACGACTGCTCCGAAAAAAGCGTTCAGCTCCTCGGTTCATAGCCGAGAAGGCGCAGCGAAAATAGAAGCCCCGGTTTTCCCAACAGCGGGATTGAAATTACAGCGCCCAGCCCGCCACCTATGGCCGGCCCCGTGCAGCGTAGAACCGCTTGACGCCAAATGCTGGGCCCATGCCATTGCAAGCCCGCGCCAGTCCAATACGGCGTGAGGCTCTTGCAGACGGGAACGTTGCGGGCTCCCGTGACATAGGTACTCGGGTACGTTGCCCCCGGAACGCTTGCGTGCCTCGTGCAGATTTCCTCTCGCGGGCCTCTTTCCGCCGCCCTCCCCCCTTTCCCTACATCGCCCGAGCCCACAGCCTCACCCTCATTGCCGACAGGTCATTCGAGGCAATGGACAATGCGGATTTCGATGGACTGAGACCAAATCTCCACGCCACTGTACTCGGTTGTCTGCCAGGGCAGATGCTGCGCAGGTGTGTCACGGCAAGCTCAACCAACACACCGTGTCGCGATCCATCCGGGTACCTTGCGGGCCCTTGGCTGAGGAACGCCCCAGGCGCTCGCGACGCTTTCCAAGCTTCGCGTACCAACCTCGCTCTACTTTCCTGCAGGACCCGCCCAGAGAGTTACGCGCGGTGGGCAAGTTCAGGGGCAACACCTTGGCAGCGACGGTCAAACACACGAAAAACACCGAAGAGGTGATGCCAGAACCGCACCGAGCTTACTTCTGACGGAGGTATAACATGGGAATGCAAAGTTGTAATTACCCCTTAACGGGGGAGGAAGAGGGCGCCATGACGAGGTGATGGATCCTGACACGTGTCGGCGAAATGAACAGGGTGGTTAAGTCCGCGGGCAGGTACATCAGGGACCGTGCTCGGAGGCAGTGTGTCGCGGGGCCGCGAGAACCAGGCGAACCAGGTCCGCACGCCGCGAGATGCCCAGCTTGTGGTGAATGCGTTTGAGGTGGGAGCGTATCGAACTCTCAGCCCGGCGGGTCTCGAAAGCGATGTCAGGCACGGTCATACCCTCCGCCAGTTGCACCGCCACGCGGCTCTCGGCAGGCGTGAGGCCAAGCGCCGAACCGACCAGCCCCGCATTGATGCCAGGCGGCATTTCCGGAAAGTCAATCAGCACCAATGCTCCCAGATCCAGGGCGCCGGATTCCTGTTGGCGAACGGTCACGGGAAGAACGTGCAGCGTCAGTCTCGGCACAATGGAAGGGTGCCTGACGGGCAGTGAGCCACCGCTGGCCTGCCCGCTGCGTGTGGGCAAGGCCGCGACCACCAGGCGTTTGAGGTGAACCTCATCGGCGTGCAGCCATGCATGCAGGAACCCATCCTCAGCCCACAGGCCGTTTTGCCGGAGGAGGAGTTGTCGCGCGCGGGCATTGGTGTGCGCCACACGCCCGCGTCGGTCCAGGTAGATGCCGCCGAGGCTGGTTTGTTCGAGCAATTCGCCAAAGGTCGAACCCAGCGCACTGGCGAAAGACAGAGATTGGCGAATGTGAACGAAGCTGCGGACGTGGGTTAGCAAGCAGCGGCATCGGGCAGCGCCAGGTAGCGGTAGAACGTGGGCCTGGAGATGCCCAGCGTCTTGCAGATCTGATTGATGCTCAGGCCGCGGTCCTGGTGCAGGCGCTTGGCGGTTAGGACCCGCGGATGGTCTGCGGGAATCGGCCGGCGCCCACCCTTGCGACCCCGTGCCCGTGCTGCGGCCAAGCCTGACCGGGTGCGCTCCTGGATGAGCCGGCGCTCGAACTGTGCCAGGCTTGAGAAGATGTTGAACATCAGTTCGCCCGACGCCGTGGTCGTGTCGATAGCACCGTCCGACAGCGACCGGAAGCCGATGCCCTTGCCAAGCAGCTCCTCGACCAGGCCAACCAGATGCGGCATCGAGCGCCCCAGCCGGTCCAGGCGCCAGACCATCAACGTATCTCCCGGTTCCAAGGCCTTGACGCAGGCATCGAGTCCGGGGCGGTTGCCCCGAACTCCGGAAGCCTTGTCCGTATAGATATCGGCGTCGGAGCACCCTGCCTTGTTCAAAGCGTCCATCTGCGGTTGCAGGTCCTGTTCGCCGGTGCTGACACGAGCATAGCCGATCAGCCTTCCCATGCCGGGTTTCCCTCCTCTGTTTCATTAATGCGCGGCACTATCCAGTTGTTGATATTATAAATGGTGAGACGCTATGATGAAACACATTTCGGGCCCTTTCAGGGGGTTTCGGCGGTTGCCCGCGGCTGTCTTGAGAATCGATCCTTTGATGACACAACGCACCATGCAGGCTTTATTTCTCGGTCGCGCCCTGAAGAGGTAGCAGGTCTGTGAATCTGCCACACGCATCGGACGACGTCTGGCAGCTCCGGAAGGGTGGCCATTGTGCCAGCCGGCACGCATTCGGAATGGGATTCAGCATGAAAATGATATGGGGACGCCTGCGGCTTGGTGCCTGGCTGCTGTTCACCTGCCACGTCTGGCTCCCCTAGCTGTTCTACAAACACAGACGACGATCGCGCCGCTAACGCTGCTGAACACAGCCAAGGATGCTCGGTACGGGGAGACGTTCGGTCGGATATGCCTCGCATGGATCATCGTGGGCGTCGTGCACCACGTGGACGTTGAGCTGAACTTGGTGAGATTCCAGGAAGTGGTGTTCGTGAAAAAGGTGAAGTCGCGGAGCGCGCAGCCAGCGCCTAAAGTATGACAGTGTGAGCCTAAGCACTTCGCCTTCGATGAACGGTACGTCGTCGACGACTCCTCTCGCCGGCCTGAGAACCGTAAAGGGGCTCCCCGTCCTCCTGATCGTATCCATCTGTTAAAGCCGAATAGGCCTCCCGCGCTTCTTCAAGGGTATCTTCAGGATCTTCCTGGTATCTGCGCCACACCTCTTTAGTTTGCTGTGACGCCTTGGATAAACCCGTTTCCGACTCCAAGAAATCCAAGTTTCTTTTGCGGAGACATACGGGTTCTACAGTGCTGTCCGCCATGGCTTCAGCCAAAGCGATGACAAGTGGGTGATTGGGTTGAACGGATGGTCCAAGTTTCAACTTGAGATACAGAACTGCCAAATCTTCCTGATAGGTCCCTTGGAGGCCTCAAGGGGGTGTAACCCTGCGGCCATTGCGATCCGCCGTCCGTCGTGTCCTGCCCCTCGCTGCACTCGTAGTGAAGCCACGAAGCGACACGTTGTTGTGGTAATCGATGCCCTGGAGGGAGAGTCGCCTTCCGGGGCATTCGTGCGTCCGGTCGTCAACTTCTCCCAAGGCCCCTTATGTCAACTTTCGGAAGCGCGGAAACCTGCGTGGTTGCTGGACTTGCGCGTACCTGCCCCGGAGGCCCCGAGGACGCCCCACCAGAAGGCGCAATCAGGCCGTATTCGGGTTGGATTGGTGGGATGGAACCGCCAGGGATGGCCGTATTCCGGTAGTCCAGTGGGGAAAATCGAGCGGCCGCGAGCTGGACGGATTTCTGCAAGACGCCGGTGCGCGTCCTCGAGCAGTCGTCTGGGCAGGGGCGTTCATGCCGAAATCAGGCGAAAGAGGGGCGGGCATCCCACCGCTGATGGAATGTGCCTTTCCTCCTGATGATTCCGCCCAGGCCATGGCACCCACGCCTTGGCACCAAGTCACAATAGGCCGAATTTCACCCCGGAATGGCTCAGGAGACGTTTTTTCTCTGGATATGTGACGGGGATTGAGAACTTTTTCGCGCCTATGACGCTCTGAGACGGCAAAAACGCCTATCGTCGCCGCCGGCAATCACACCAACTCATCTGGTCAGCGTTCCTCTATCCCCTGTTCAGGGACGATTACAACGCTCCCTCGCCGTGCCATATTTCGGTGTTCTCTGCGGCGAATCTTCTTCGCTGCCAGGCAAAACCCAAACGTACAGAGGCGAGGGCATGCAACACACCATGCCTCATCGCAATGTTTGTAGCTGAAATTACGCTAAGCCGTGAATGGCCGTGCAGAGTGAAGTGCTCTGAAGGTCTTGGATGGCCGCATTCAGGTTCCCCTCAAGAGCGTTTCCGAACCAATCGTCAGAGAGACAGCGGGCCGTCCAGCTTGCGACTGAAAAGCCATGTCAACCGCATAACATCTTGTCGAGACCGCCTTCGCGTCGGGGAAGGATGCGCGGCATATGGGTACCGATGAGGCCAAGTTCATCTCCCCCGGCTCACCAAGGGACGGGTTCGGTTCACAATCGACTTGGTGCTTCCCAGTGTAATCGCCAATTTGAATTGCAAATCGCCTTGCAACAGAAGGGCCCCACACCATGGCAACCACAGCACGAAAAACCAGAACGTCCTTGGTCCCCGTGATCGGTCTTTTGACGCTCGCCGCCATGATTTACGGAGCAGGCCCGGCATCCGCGCAGCTCGATTGCGAACTTCCCGGTGGTGTCACGCACACATCGAACCTGCAAGTAACGGCTGCCCAAGTGGAAGACGGCAGCGCCGGCCTAATGGACTTCACGCTGGCCGCGAAAGAACAAATGACGATCGAACGAACGACCGCAGAGTCGATATACCTCTGGTGTCTGGTCAGACAGGAGGGAAGCCCCTGGCGTTCCGGGGCGACCTACCTTGTGCAACTGCAGGCTGGCAGGGTGTCGATTCACGCAAAGGACATGTCGTTGTCCGGCAGGAAGCTCAGGCCCATAATTTACGAGGCCATCCTTGAATCATTGGGAATCAGCCCCGCCGCCCTGACCGCCCCGGCAGCTGCCGGGGCCGCCTTCGCCGAAGCGGTCGCCGGCGATGGAGGCTCGTTCGACGTTCCCGACATTCCGGGTGCTTCCGGCTATGCCACCGTATTTCGCCATCCCGTATTACAGCGCACAATGGTGCTGCTCGCCGGCTTCGACCTCGGCGAGTCCCACTTGATTTCCATCGAAGGCGAGATGCTCGACTACGGCGACCCGCCCCTTGCGGCCGAAGACGTAGTTGACCGCGCAACCTTGAAGGCCTTTGTCAACGCTGCGGTGGAGTACGCCACGTCATCCCTGGAATCCGCCGACTTGTCCGCTTTCTCGAAAACCAGGATCGCCATGCGGGACCCCGACGGACCCTGGAGACACGACCCCGTGTACCTCGGCATCACGGAATACAGCAGCAAGCTGATCGTGTTTCACGGCGCGTTCCCCGACAGGTTCGAGTTTCGACGAGCCGGGATCTCCCGTGACGTAGCGACCGGAGAACTCGTCTTCGACCAGCTCGTAGCTGCCGCTGAAAGCAGGCCTGAAGGCGGATACTGGCTATACCACTTTGACAGTCCCGTCGACGACACCGACAGCGAAGATGTCCCGAAGCTGGGCTACGCCCGCGTCTTCACCGCCAACATCCCGTTGCCAAATGACCAAACACTGGCAGCCGACTTCATCATCAACTCGGGGTTCTACCTCACGCCCGACAGCGTGTTTGTCCAGCGTCTTCTCGAAGCACTAAACGACGGACAGGTCTCGATCATGTTCGGCATTACCGCACCGGGGGATGGGGATACCGTAGCCGGCGACGCCGTGACTATCACGGTCGAGGGCGCGCCGACCGACACGGTCCACTTCGCCTACCGTCTGGCGGGCCTTGCGGAAGAGCCCTACACCTATCTCGGAGCCGCTGCCAATCGCGAAGCCATGGCCTCGTTCACCTGGGACACCCTGGACCTACCCGACGACGACTACGAGGTTGTCTCCCTGTACACCGAAGACGACGGTCACACCGTAATCCGCGACGTCATCGAGGTGAACGTCGATAACGTCGGCGACGGCGGGTGCGTTGCCGTGCCGGTGGTTCCCGGTGGCGGAGGGCCTTTAGACCCGACGCTCCCCGCAGTGGTGGGGCTGATTCTCGCATGGCTGGTGCTTGGACGCCGGCACCAGACGCGCCAAGCCGCGAGCGCATAAGACTCGGTAACCACAACGCCCCCGTTCACGAAACGAAAGAGCCTCTTGCAAAATTCATGAGCAGCTGCAGGCTCGGCTAGCGGAAAACACGATCCGGCAATATGTCAAGGAAATCTACCGCAGGCTCAACATCTCGACCAAGACCGAACTGGGGCGCCTTGTCCTGCTGCTGCCCTGTGGCAACGGTGTCGAGGACGAAAAGGACCTGAAGGAGCCAGAGGATACGGGGGAAACGAATTGACTCGGCGGGGGTTATTCCGCCGGCCACTGCGTTCCGAGGACAGGGCGGCGAGAAAGATCCTCTACTCCTCAGGCGCGCTGTGGACACGCTTCTTTTCTCATAATGTCCGGCCCACCTTGTCTACAGAGCTTGTCCACTTGACAGCTTACCTTCGCAGTCTCTTGCGACGAGTTGGAAGTTGTCTCGCGGGGAGCCCCGGAGAGGGCCTGCCAGTATCTGCGGCCCGTCGTATTCTCGATACTGACCTTCAAGAAGGCCAACATGCCAGAGAACCGATACGAACAAGGCAGCATCATTGCCAACCTCTTTCAATTGAAGGCGCACCCGGCACGCTGAATGTGCCGCAGCCGACGCGCCCTTCCTTACGCGACTGAGCCTGACAGAAATGGCAAATGACCACCCTCAATCCTGTTCACCTGAGGTCAGCACCTTGAATCCGTTCAGACGTGGCCGGTTCGGCATCGCCGCCTTGCTCGTCGTTGTCGCCTTGTCAGGGGCGGGCGCATCCGGCGCCATGGCTGAAGGCGCTCGTACCGCCGGTTGGTATATTGCAGTCGGGGCCGGTGTCAGCCGGGCGGCCATGATGAAGCAGGCGGGCCGCAACCGGGACACCACCTGTTACCCCAACGACGATTGCAGCCACCTTCCCGGCGGCATGCCTTCCGGCTACCGCTGGTCCTACTTCCTCCATCCAGACATCGCTACCGCCTTCGAGCTTGCAGTCGGGCGCACGTTTCAGCCCTTCCGACTCGAACTGTCGGCCAGCCGGCGGGCATTCGACGTAGAGCAGGAATTTACGGGCCTGTCCTATCTCGACGGGGCTCCCAGGGTGCGTGCGGAGGACAGCGGATACACTTCCGGCGCCACGACCGGCGTTGACGACCTGACGATCAGCACCCTGATGTTCAGCGCCTACTATGATGTTCCGTTGGCAGACAGCCGCGTCACGCTCTATCTGGGCGCCGGCGTGGGTCTCTCCCTTGCCGAGTTGTCAGGGCTGCATTACCAGAGCCGGTATTCATGCACGGACGACACCCGCTGCGAACGACCGGAACGCTACGACAGCCGCCAGAATGTCGACCTGACCGATACGGTCCCATCGGTGCATGCCCACGTCGGCGTCGATTATCTCCTTGGCGACAGCCTGCTTCTGGGCCTGAAGCTGACTTCCAACTGGATGGACGATGCGCGTCAACGCGACGCTTATGCCTATCACCCTGTCCCGGGGATGAGCAGTTTCACCAGCATCTCGGGGGTCAGCGACACCGCGATCAACTACGGGTCATTGCTGCTCACCGTCAAATACCTGCTCAAAGGCGGTGTCGGTCGTGAAAGGTGAGAAAACGGGGCCTGACGGGCCTCGACCAACCGTCGCGTAGGACTAGGAGGCATCTGGTGGACCCGCCTGTGCCGATTACATTGAAGGCGGCCCTGTGCGAAGCGTTGCACAAGGCCAGCATGTTGCAACGCCATCTCGCCTCCGATCTCGATATGGCCGAGAGCGAGGTGCGGCGCATGCTGAATCCAATAGGACGTGTCGCGAAACTGGAGAAGCCCCCTCGTCCAGTCGTACACGGTTGCTGATTTATGGAACATTAAGAGAAGGATCCTGATGTTGGTACCCGGTTGGGGCTGGCGGGTTCAGAACCCTTTCGACATGTCCGGGATGTGCGACTGTCCGGGCAGTTTCTCGTGCCGCGGTCAGAATCGTGGAGCAGCCTGGCACTTGGCACCGTTGTGAGGGCCTTCAAGGTCGGGGCCGCGCCGGAGGGTGCCCTGAGTGGCGTCGCAGGAGTGGGGATGATGCGGCGCTTGCCGGGGCACCTGTCCATCGGATTCGGTGTCCTCCTCCTTCGCCCGCTGGGGAAGCAGACCGTCACCGTCCTTCCCTTTGTACGGTTAGACTGGCAGATAACGGATCGCTTGGCGTTGCGCAGTAGACAGGACATCACGTTCACTTACTTTCTCGACCCGCGACAACGCCTTTCTGTCGCTGCCGTAGGATCCTTCTTTGGCCGAAGGCTGTTTCGGCTTGATCAGTCGGGGGTTTTCCAGATGGCGTCACCGAGGTCAATGGCATTGAGGTTGGCGCCCGTGTTGATTGGGAGCCGCTCCCTGCACTCGTGGTGGAAGCGACGCTCCAACAGAATCTGCGTCTGGAGAATCGCGCCAGACGAGAGAAAGTCGACGTCGACCTCGAATACGGGCTTCGGCTGACCTTTGCGGCGCGCTATCGCTTTTAGGGGGCATCAAAGGGAATTCCGGCCAGTGAGGATGAACTATTACTGAAGAAAGGGGAAATAAGGTGAATGACCACAGATACGCGTGGATATTCAGTCTCGCCATTACCTGTCTACTGGTTGCGGTTCCGCTCGTGTTGGCGCAGGAATCTGGGAAACCGCCGATCAAGCTCGGTGGGGTAATAGGGGTGAACTATGTCTATGGGAGTTACGATGAGCCCCATCCTCGCGGTACTGATATCGGTCGGGCTGAACTTGAACTTTTTCGCTTGAATGCCGATCTGAACTACCAGAATGTCATCGGCCGGGTCGAATATCGTTGGTACAACGATTCCAGCAATTACAGCATGTTTCACACGGCATGGCTGGGGGTAGGTCTGGGGGATTCGGGCACCCTCAAGGCCGGTATCGTGCGGGTTCCTTTCGGACCGACGGCTTATGGGGTCTCCAGCAGTTGGTTCTTTGATCAGCATTTTTATGTCGGGCTCGCCGATGACATGGATTTAGGTATCAGTTGGCAGGGGACCTCCGGCAGACTGGCGCTTGATGTGGGCTACTACCCCAGCAGCGAATTCCGAGGCAAAGGGAGCAGTCTCGAGAGCGCGCGGTATGCCTATGATGTGGTCAGAACAGGAGGCGAAGTCGAAATCGGTTTTGAAGAACAGCACCAGTTCAACTTTCGAGCGATCTATACGCTTGAAACCGGAACAGAACTCGGTGGATCGCTGCAATACGGGCTGTTGCAGGGGACAAACATAGACGGCGATGACAGTGGCGAACACCACGCCCTTTCAGGTCACATGAAAAACGACTTCGGGGGCTTCAGCCTCTACTCACAGTTGACTTACTACATCTACGACATTACAGATGCGACGCCTTGGGGAACCGGCGACCTGATATACATGGGGGCATACAATTACGCCGATCTGGTTGCATCTGAGGGAATCATACCCGCGGTGTCTTTGCGTTATAACGGCTTCGATACGTCGGGTGCTTCATGGCTGGACAGCGTGACGCCGTATGTCGAGTGGAGTTCCATCCTGAAACAGGCGGACGGGTTCAACGACAGCCAGCTGGTAACCGTGGGGGCGGCTTGGACGATCGGCGCTTTGTACATGTACAGCGACGTGGCGATTTCCGATGGCAACTACTTTGTCGGTTTTGACAGTGCCGGCGGGGATTTTGGCAGCAACGAGGACGACTCGTGGAACTGGCGCCTAAATTTCAACTTCCGCTATTACTTCTAGCTTCGTGCATCTGAAAGGAGAATACGATGAACCCTGCAAAAGGACGTTTTGGAATCGTGGCAACCGTTGCCGTGACGGCACTGCTGGCTGCTTCCGGCGCAGCTCTGGCCGAATGCGGCAAAGTGACTGTAGGCGAGATGAACTGGAATTCCGCTCGCGTCATCGCCAACGTCGAAAAGTTCATCCTGGAGACGGGCTACGGCTGCGAGGTCGAACTGGTGCAGACCTCGACCGTGCCGGCCATGGCCTCAATGGTAGAGAAAGGCGAGCCCGACATTGCCTCCGAAATCTGGATAAATTCCGTTAGGGAGAGTTTTGATAGCGGCGTTGCCGAGGGCCGCATCGTGTCGGCCGGCAATGTTCTGTCGGATGGGGGTGTAGAGGCATGGTGGGTGCCCGCCTACTTCGCCGAGGCGCACCCCGACATCCGCACCCTGCAGCAGGTGATGGACAACGCTCAGTTGTTCCGGGACCCGGAGAACCCGTCCAAGGGGCGCTTCTACAATTGTCCATCGGGTTGGGGCTGCAAGATCATCAACACCAACCTCTTCCGCGCCTACGGCATGGGGGAGACCTTCAACAACTTCGATCCCGGCTCGGCCGAGGGGCTGTCGGGCGCAATCGCTAAGGCTTACGAGCGTCAGGAGCCGTGGTTCGGCTACTACTGGGCACCGACCGCCATCCTGGGCAAGTACCCCATGGTCATGATCGAGCTTGCAGATTTTGACGCCGAGGGCCATACGTGCAACACGCGTGAGGAATGTGACACGCCGTACGCCGGGCGCTACCCGCCGTCAGCGGTGTTGGCGGTGACGACGAAGGCGTTCGCGGACAATTATCCCGATGAATTTGCTTTTCTCGGCAACATCTCGATTCCCAATGACGTGATGAACGAGGTGCTGGCATGGGGCGAGGACAACCAGGCCGAAGGCAATGAAATGGCCGGGTATTTCATCCTGAAGCATGAGAATCTGTGGACTTCATGGTTGCCGGCCGACGTCGCGGCCAAGGTGAAAGCGGCTCTGAAGTAGGGAAACTCCAAAAGGTATGGGGCAGGCGCTGCCTGACGATTTGGGGGCTCCCGACCAAACGCGAACACCTGCCTGCTCTCCATAAAGAGGTGGTGGAAGCACAGGAGACCGTTCCGCGCGGGCGACGGACGAGTCGGAGAACGAGCGATTCGGGCAGGCGTTGCAGGGCGACGAGTTGCCAGGGGAGCTGCGACGTCGTGAGGATCGCCTTGCGGCGATACGGGCGGCGAAAGTGCGCCTGAAGGCGCGTGCCCGCGAGGTTGACGAGGCGCGCGGCCGGCAGCCTGGGCAAAAACGCAACCCGAAGGGCGGTCGGCTCTACAAGCGCAATCACGGCGAGCCGCAGGACAATTTCACGGATCCCGAAAGCCGGATCATGAAGACCTCCGTGGAAGGTTTCCAACAATGCTACGACGGATCATGCTTGGCATCCAGAGTGGCGTAACGGTTTTCGATATCGAAAAAGCCCATCTGGCCCATGCTCAACTCCTTCAGCCTGTTGGTTAACGGGGGTCAGTGATTATAAACCAGGCAGGAAATGGCAGAGTGAGTATTTTTAGAGATGCCCTTAAGATGTCGCGAGGCGACAGGACAGGAACAACCTGCTGAGGGCGTGGACACGTGAACGATGGGACGCGGCCAAAGCCGAGGCGTTGGAACACTGTCTCCGACCCGAAATACGTCATCACGGCCGAAGTGGACAGGGAAACCTATGACCGGCTTTCCAGGAATGCAGCAGAGCAGGGCTCGACGATTCGACTGTGGGTGGGGCTCAAGTTGAATCTGGAGAAGGCTTTCGATGATTTGGAGTGACTGAAGCGGCAGGGAAAAACGACGAGAGCACGCCAACTTCCGATGGAATCAAGCGACCGACACCGCTCGCCCCCCGGGTCAAAGCATTACTCAAGCAAAGAGGCGCTTCTGATCTTCCAGGCCATGGACGTACTTCAATTCAACAAGAACTCCAATTTCTTCGATTGAGATGTCAGCTCGTTCCGATTTGGAACCGTAAATGGTGGAGATGATTGACAAGGTAGCCTTTGGTCGCTACCTTGCTGGGCATGAGATCGGTCGGAATCAAAATACTCAACAGCCGCTTGAGCGAGTACATCCGGCTGGCGGCGTCGGGTGAAACCATTCTGGTGACGGACCGTGACCGTGTGGTGGCGGAGCTTGGCCCCATAAGGGAGGCGCGAAGTCCGATTCTTGCTGACGCCCTCCTGGCGAACGCTGTGCGGTCCGGCGTGCTGACACCGCCGACGTTGGCTGCCTCAGGGCCACCGCCGGTTCCGCAACCGGTCGGCCCGCTAGACGAGATTCTCGCCGAACTGGACGAGAAGCGGCGCGACCGGTGATCTACCTCGACACGTCGGTCGTCCTTGCCTATCTCCTTGCCGAGGATCGCCGCCCCCCGGATTCACTCTGGCAAGAAACCCTCGTTTCCAGCCGTCTGCTCGAATACGAGTTGTGGACCTCGCTCCACGGCCGCGGGCTCGCCGAGTCCCATGGCGATACCGCCCGCCGGCTGATCGGGCGGCTTGCCATGCTGGAACTCGTCCCGCCGGTTATTGCACGGGCGCTGGATGCCTTCCCTGGGGCGACTCCTTTACGAACGCTCGATGCGCTCCATCTGGCATCTTGCGGGTATCTGGTTGAACAAGGTCAGTCGGTTGTGCTCGCCAGCTACGACCGGCGGATGACGGCCGTTGCCCGCGCTATGGGTATTACACTTTTCAACTTGAAAGTCTCGTGATTGGCGGGGTTGTTGATGCGGGCGCTGGGCGTAAGCGTTCAGATGGTCGTGCTATGAGGGGTTGTCGTAGCCAAGAGAGGTCAGGCAGACAGTCGTCCATGAACGCCTCAAGGGCGTCAACCAACAACCGAGAATCTCCGTTGGTCCAGTTGCCGACACGTCTGACGCAACGACAGAATCCGCTGCACCCAAGTGTCGACTTTGGCACTCCTCTTACGGACACTCCGCAGATGACTGAAACCCTGGTCGTCTACGCACGTTGTTCAACGGACAGGCAGGACCTGACGGCACAGAGACAGGAACTCGCCGGGCTCGGTGTCGCTCCGGAGCGCATCTACATGGACAAGGGGCTGACCGGCACCCACCGCGCCCGGCCCGGCGTCGACCAGGCCATGGCCGCCATGCGCAGGGGCGATACGCCTGCGCGGATACTCTGCCGACGTGGAGGGAGCCATGGCCGCCATGCGCAGGGGCGATACCCTGGTGGTGCCCAAGCTGGACCGCCTGGCCAGATCGGTTCCCGATGCCCGCCACATCGCCGATCAACTGCAGGAAAAGGGGCTGAAACTCGCTCTGGGTCGAAACATCCATGACCCCGAGGACCCGATGGGCAAGATGTTCTTCAATATCCTGGCCACCTTTGCCGAGTTCGAGGCCGACCTGATCCGGATGCGCACGCGTGAAGGAATGGCCATTGCCCGGGCCAAGGGTAAGCTGCGGGGCAAACAGTCCAAGCTATCCGAAAAGCAGCAGAGGGAGCTTTGCCGCATGCACGCCACCGGCGAGTACTCCATCGGTGATCTTGCCGAGGTCTTCGCTGTTTCCAGACCCACCGTCTACCGGACGCTCTAAACCGCACCGCTGCCTCCTCGTGACGATTCCCCAGGTGCCACATAGCACCGAAAGAAGCGTGCCACTTATCGCCAAAAGTCACAGCGATGGGAGCGCGTTTCACGGGCAGCGACAACGAATACGCGGAGGCAGTCAACGGCTCCGCTTCGTCGCACATGGGAACCCCGACCTCGTGGAAAGGATACGCGCTGACCTTGACCGCCGACCGCCAGCTGTCCGAGAACGCCGCCGACTTGACCGTGACGCCCAATAATCGGCGACTGATGCGGACCGACACCTGCCATTTCAAATCCCCTCAAGGCCCATTTATCCCCCGTTCGGGGACGTTTACACCGTTTTGTTTTCGAGCGATACAACTGTCTCGAATTCCTTTGTCATGAACCGGAGGGTCTGGAGACAGAACGAATTCCTCCGCTGGTTGAGGGCCGGAGGATCCCGCCCGCGCCGACCGAGGGACCGTTTTTCTGTGCGAGATTTATCGGGCTGTGGCGGTTTGATTGGTGGAACACGGGCACTGCGGGTTATTCGCAGGGCTGGTATCTGGAAGGGTGCGCCAGTAACTACGGCCCGGCGCACGAGTGGCCAGGTCAGTTCTTGCTGAAGGGGAATGGGATGACCAGGGAAAACAGTGAAGAGACGCTCGCGCAGCCGTTCCGGCTGCTCCGCTCCAAGGCTGCGCCGTCGGGGGAAGCCGCAACGGACCGCCACAGTGGGGGCAGTTCCAGTGCTCCGGCAGGGCAGGGGGAAGGACGCTTGACATCGGCTGACGGTCCGAGCTTGTATAA